>CAWCZF010000001.1:0-616453 GCA_963799975.1 uncultured Actinomycetota bacterium
CTTGTCCCAATGCCATTTAGTTAAGCACGCGTTCTCGCAATATCCACATATCCACAGGTGAGGTTGTGCGTTGCGGTGTTTGTTGGCGGCTGTGAGCTGACTCGGCTATTTTTCGGCTATGGCTGATACTGGCAGCGGTGGCAGTGGTTACGGTTCAGTTGTGACAGAGCGGATCGGTATTGGGGTGTTGGCGCGTATCGTTCCGCGCGAGCTAGTGGATGAGGTCATACTGGAATCTGGCAGGCGCGAGCAGCGGCTGCGTAAACTACCCGCACGCGTGGTTGTCTACTTCGTGATGACGCTGACGATTTTTCACGGGGAATCCTACGAAGAGGTCATGCGGAAGCTGGTCCAAGGGCTGCGCTGGCTGGGGATCTGGCGATCTGAATGGGCGATTCCGACGCCAGGTGCGCTCACCCAGGCCCGGCAGCGCCTGGGCGCCGAAGTGATGCGTGAGCTGTTCGGGCGCGTCGCGGTTCCCTGCGCCCTGCGCTCCACGAAAGGCGCCTGGCTGGGGCGATGGCGGCTCATGGCACTGGACGGTTTCGATGTGGAGGTCTTTGATAGCCCTGCCAATGGCGACCGCTTCGGCTTCTCCGGGAAAAAGAAGGACGAAAAGGGAGTATTCCCTAAGGCGCTGGTCGCGGGACTTGCTGAATGTGGAACGCATGCGATCGTCGCCGCCGAGATCGGTGCACAACGGGATACTGAGATCGTGCTGGCGGGCCGCTTGCTATCCACGGATGCAGTCGGTGATGACATGCTGATTATCGCCGACAAGGGAATGTATAGCCACGAGAATCTGAAACGAATCAAAGATGGTGGCGCTGATGCCCTGTTCAGAGCGAAGATGACCAGTGATCTTCCGGTTCTAGAATGGCTGCCGGACGGATCTTACCTCTCATATTCGGCGGATCCGCGGCGCAAGATGGCGGCCTATGAACGATTGCGCAAAGGCGCAATTAAGATCACCGACCTGCCCGGATTTCATGTACGCGTCTTCGAGTACCAGGTACTCGGGCGAGGAGACGAGGAAGAGCTCTTTACTCTAGTGACCACCATCCTGGATCCGGAGCAGGCACCTGCGGCGGAATTGGCGGCGGCATACCATGAGCGGTGGGAGATCGAACTCGTCTTCGATGAGGTGAAGACCCATCAAAAGGGGCTGGAAGCTATCCTGAGATCGAAGGGACCCGAGCTGGCAGAACAGGAACTATGGGGATTCCTGCTCAGTCATTATGCCGTCCGCAGACTCATGGTGGAGGCCGCTGACCAGGCCGATATCGACCCCGGCAGGCTCTCATTTATACGCTCACTCAGAGTCGTCCGCCGCCAGATCACCGGGCCGGCGGATTTTTCCCCCGAAACACCTTGACCGGGCCGTAGCAGATTCCTTGGCCGAGATTCTGGAACGACCAAATCCCCGCCGCCGTATGCGTACCTACCCGCGGGTCGTCAAACGCCAGCGTCACAACTCTTTCCGAGTAAAGAAATCAGTAGATAACGGCATGCGACATCCAGACCCGCCAGAAATACATCTCTTCAATCCAGCGGCATAACTAAATGGCATTGCCGCTTGTCCTGCACTATTATTTCCATGGCGGCTGGCAGATGACCGACGAAGCCAGGCAGGCATACGCTCAGGTCGGGATCGACGGAGCCGCGTGCCTGACCTGTCAACGAAGTCAAGGTGCCGTTATGGCACAAATATCAAGAAAGATCGCAAACGCATTCGGGATGAGACGATGACGACCGAGACATACGAAACTCTACGTCGCCACCTCTCGGAGAGCTGGCCGGACCGTGAGCACGAAGACTTTCGATGGACACTGGGGCCGATCAGCCAGGTTATCTCAGGATTCATGGTCAGGCGAGTGTCGGCGCTTGGGCCAGGTAGCTCATATATCTACTTGTCAGTCGGCGCCTTCAGCGTTGGATCAGAGCAGATGCGTGAGTTCTTCATCATGTCGCCGGTGGAGTCTCCTCGTCATGTCGAGACGCTTGCGATGGTCGCCCATTTTCACAGCCGCCAAACGCATCACCTGAAGCACGGTGACGTTCTAGATCTCGGTCACCCGTGGTTGGAAGGGTCTGACTATCGGCATTTGCTGGTGTCGTGGCCATACGCACTAGATGCGAGAGCCGCGTCTTGCGCAGTAGAGAGGGAGGAAATCATCTACCTTTGGCTTGTCCCAATTTCCGATGCTGAAGCCCAGCTTGTCAGAGAGCGTGGAAGTGAAGCGCTAGAAGAAATTCTTGAGAAAACAGGCACTAACTTGCTTGATCCCAAACGTCCATCAGTGGTGTAGCCGATCACACAGGCTGATGCGGTAATTCATCCTGCTTGAGGACAGCCTGGGCCCGGCGGTGAACGCCAGCTATGAGCGTGTGGGCGCCGAATATTGTGTCACCTCACGCGATCTGGCTGTGGGTGCCCGTAATTCGGCCGCTCTATGCGACCTGGGCGTATTCGTGGATGAGGCCGCCGAGTCTGTCTCGTCGTGTGACCTCGATGTCGGCGTCGATGGGGTCTGGGAGTGGCCGGAGGGGGCTGGCGTGGTTCAGGGCGCGGTGTGGGCGGTGGCTGTTGAAATGGGTCTCATATTCGGCGAGGACCTTGCGCAGGTGACGGGCGTTCATGATGAGGATCCGGTCCAGGAGTTCACGGCGTACGCTTCCGATCCAGCGTTCCATGACCGCGTTCATTCGTGGAGCCTGCGGCGCGGTGAGCAGGACCCGGATCCCTTCAGTGCGGAAGACCTCATCGAACATCGCGGTGAACTTCGCGTCACGGTCACGAATCAAGAACCTGAAGCCATCTGCCCGGTCGCCCAGCTCGAGCATGAGGTTCTTGGCCTGCTGAGCGATCCAGCCGGCGGTCGGGTTGGCGGTGACACCGAGGACATGGACTCGGCGAGTGGAGTGCTCCACGACGGCGAAGCAGTACAGCCGGGCCAGGGTGATCGTGTCGGCGTGGAAGAAATCGAGGCCAGAATCCCGGACGCCTGCACACGCAGGAACTCGCCCCAGCTCGGTCCGGATCGTCGTGGAGCGGGATCGATGCCGGCCTTGTGCAGGATCCTCCAGACCGTGGCAGCGCCCACGTTCTGACCTAGGCCGGAGAGTTCCCCGGCGATTCGCCTGTAGCCCCACGTCGGATTCTCGGCTGCCATGCGCAGCACCATCGCGTGGATCGTTGGTTTCGTTGGCGGGCGCCCCGGCGTCTTGTGCTTGTGGGTCCAGTGCCGTTTCACCAGGTCGGCGTGCCAGCGCAGCAGCGTGCCAGGCGTGACCAGCAGCCCGACCCGGCGTGATTTCGGGAGTAGCCGGGCCAGCGCCGAAATCAGGGCCCGGTCGGCCCACGACGGTTTGGGCCGGGCGGATTGACGGCGTAACACCGCCAGCTGGTGACGAAGTACGAGGATCTCGGCTTCCTTGGAGACGTCCGAGCGGAGGAACAGGGCAGGGGCACCGAGGAGCCGGATGAAGATCAGATAGACCAGTCGCAAAGCCACGAATCCGCATCCTGCCGCGCCTCGGCCGTGTCTGTGTACCGATCGAGAAACCCCAGGTCATACCCGCTGGCCCAATTCTGGGCACCCACAGGCGGCGCGCCTGGTCGAGCTCACGCTCGAACAACCCGCCGGCCTGGTGCCCGACCTCGCCGGACCCACGGTGTACGGGATCGGCGACCTGTGCCGCGGTTACCTCGACGCGCGCGGCAAGCACCGGCTGACGATGCCGCTCCGCATGCCCGGCAAGGCCGGCAAGGCCTACCGCGCCGGCGAGAACCTGACGCTGGACGGCGCGACGGTCGGCAAGCGGACCTGGGAGGACTTCCTCGCCGAACGGGTGCCGCAGTCCTAGGCGACCTCCTTCGCGCTCATGGCGCTTGGGCGGTCAGCGGACCGCCTCGATACTTTCCACATGGAATAAACATGGGGCCTCGCGGGCGGCGTCCGGGGACGAGTTTGGAGGACCGGCCGCTGCGGGGGGAGCGCAAGCGCCCGCCGGAGCTGCGAATTTTCTGCCTCGACAACCGGCCGGCCGTTTCGTGTTCTGACGCGCTTGCCACCGCGGTGGCCGAGCTGCTCGACTAGGCGGCGCCGGACGAGCTGGAGATCGCGCGGTACGCCTCGCGGCCCGGCGGGCGCATTGTGCCGCAGGGGGAGTGCGACTCCGGCGATGCGCCGCGTTTGCCGCCGTGTCTTTCTACCTGCCGCCGAGTTGCCGGCCCGTGGGAGGAATTGCGTACGAGCTCGCTCGACCCTGTTGGAAGATGTGCTCCGCGAGCTGCCTGGTGTATGTGACGACCCAGGTGCGCGGTCGGGGACGCAACGAAGTAACCAATCCTGTTGGCAGGTGAACGTCGATTCGACCGTCATGCGTGCTCACCAGCACGCCGCCGGAGCTCGCAGGCGAGGCGAGTCGCAGCGGGCGCCGCCCGGCGGAGTTGCCGCCGAGCCGGCCGATCAGGCATTAGGGCGCTCGCGGGGCGGGGTGTCGACCAAAGTGCACCTGGCCAGTGAGCAGGGGCAAAAACCCTTGTCGTTCGTGGTGACCGCCGGCAAGCGTGGTGATGCTCCGCTGTTCGAGGCAGTGATGGCCGGCATCGGTGTCGCCCGGCTCGGCCCGGGCGCCCGTACCGACCGGGCCGGGTACGGGGGCGATAAGGCGTACTCCACCCGGGCGATCCGTGCTCACCCGCGTCGCCGCAAGATCGCATGCACCATCCCGGTACCCGCCGACCAGGCCCGGCATCGACTTGCGCGGGGCAGCCGCGGCGGCCGCCCACCCGCCTTCGACCCGGTCGACTACCGCAACCGCCAGGCCGTCGAATGCGGCATCAATCGCCTCAAACGCCACCGCGCGGTCGCGACCCGCTTCGACAAACTCGCCGTCCGCTACCAGGCCACCCTCCACATCACCGCCATCAACGAATGGCTTCATCTACTTCGAGACACGGCCGAGCACATGCCTTCAGGAGTTATCCACCGATCGCGAGCCTTCCCCTGCCGGGCGGAACAGGGACGGAACGGCATGGAACGCCTCAGAGGTGAAAGGAAGTTGCGCCGAGGAGATCAAGGGAGATCATGTACAAGCACATCATGAAGACAGCGGTTTGCGCGGCGGCCGCCACCCTGGCGTTCTCGGGGACGGCGAACGCGGCGCCGAGTCCGATCCGGGCGACGTTCGGGCTGAACTCCGATGGACACGGGAACATCGGCGTCGTGGCGCCCGGCGAGCTCGACGCGGGGGACTGCCGGCTGATTCATCAGCAGCCGATCGTTCTCAACATCGTCAACGGGACCATGAGGTGGGTCGGTGTGGTGGGGACGACGGCCAGCCCCGACCCCGACGTGTGGCACGCGACCTTCCAGTTCAAGAGCCCCAGCGGCGGTAACGTGGGCAGGCCGATTCACTTCGACGGGCCGCAGATGACGCAGATCAACACCTCGTACCGCTTCGACGAGACCGTGGGCGCCTTCACCGTTCCCAGCGGCGTCCTCGGGGCCACCACGGTCGAGGAGACCAGCTCCTGCTGACCGCCCCCACCCCCCGTACAGGCGTAGGAAGGGGAAGAGGGGACCGCCCCGGCGGTCCCCCCCCCCGAAGAGGGTCCGTCCAGCGTTCGGCACCTCTCTGTGTCAAGCCGGGGGGATCAGAGAGGTGACCAACTTGAATAGTTGCTACGTCCGTGTCAAAGAGTTGAGCCTTGACTGTGGCCGCCAGCGGCGACCGCACAAACTGCCCGCCTCCACCAAGAGTCTGACGGCGCTGGGGTACGTGCTGATCGAGGACGCGCGGTTCGGTGAGGCGGTCGCGCCACTCGCCGAGGCGCTGGCGGCCGCTCAGGACCTGCCCGAGTACGCGCGCGGCATCTTCGCCACGATCGTGGATCTGCTGCGGCGCGCCTTCACCGGTGATCGCGCGGCGGTCACCGCGCAGTTCCCTGCGATCACCGGTCATGACGTCCCCGCCTGGATGACCGAGCCGGCCGATCCCTCCGGATGGCGCCATGCCTGGCAGCCCCCGCTCCTCCCGGGGCGGATCGTCTCGCGGTAATCCAGCAGCGTGGAACCGGCTTCCTTCATTCGCCGCTGCCCTCTCCCTTCGCCGGAAACCGGCGCGGTCTCGAAGCGGCCGGATTCACCGACATCGAGATCGCACCGACCCACGCTGGTCGCCGACCGATGCACTCCGCCATCGTCCGCGTCGCGATGCCAGCTCGGCCTAGCCGCCTGAACTGAGTCAGCGCGGCGTTCGGCTGGTGGGAGGGTGCAGACGTTTCCGCGTCCGGAGAAGCCGTCCGCTCGCGCGCTCTGGGGAATCAAGACTGAGGTGAAGGACGCCACCGGACCGGGGCATACGCCCTCACGCCAGCCGCCGTTCTCCCGCAGGGACCGGCAGGTCACCGATTTAGGTCCCAGGCGCGAAACGTTTCGGGCCGGCCATATGCCGTTGCGTGGTGGCGACGTTCGCGGGTGGCGATGACAAGATCACGACATCCGAGCACCCACCGAGCACCCACGCCCAAAAAATCACCCGATAACGGGCACTGGACACTCTCAAAATCTTCGAGAATGCCCAGGTCAGAACGGGTGCGCCGCCAGGGACTTGAACCCCGAACCCGCGGATTAAGAGTCCGCTGCTCTGCCAATTGAGCTAGCGGCGCTTGCAACGCCCGTTACTCTAGCAGCCCCCTCCCCACCCTTGCGAATCGATAGATCTGCCGCGAAACCCCCTGGTCAGAGCTGTCTCTGCCACAACGTGATCGCCGCCAGCCGCGACCGTACCTCCAGTTTCGCGTAGATCCGGTTCACGTGGTTCTTGACCGTCTTCTCGCTCAGGAATAGCTCCCGCGCGATCTCTCCGTTGGAGCGGCCGGAGGCGATCAGGTCCATCACCTCCGACTCCCTCGCCGACAGGCCCAGGTGGGCTCGGCGGGCGTCTCGGGTGGCGCGGACCACGTCGTCGGCGGTCAGGTGGTCCGGGCTCAGGTGGCCGCTCGCGCCGGCTCGGAGGGCGGCGGCGGACGGCTCCGGGCAGAGGAGGAACACCCAGGTGGTACGGCTCAGCAGTGCGGTGTGGCCCGCGGAGTCCATGCCCAGGAGGACGACGTCGGGTTTGAGGCGGTCGGCGACCTCCAGCGGCGAGCCGGGTTCGTAAAGTAGCTCGACCTCTGCGCTGCTGTCGAGTCGTGAGACTAGGGAGGGGTCGCCGTCGACGACCATGACTCGAAGGGGTACCGAACTCATCCGGCCTCCGGGGGGCGCCTGTAAGGCCGGAGCATAACCCGGACACGCGCGACGTGGGGGGAGCAAATACCGGGGATGGCGGGAAAACGAACGACGGTCCCCCGTCGGGGGACCGTCGTCTCTCGGGGTGAGTGAGGGGACTTGAACCCCCGACACCCAGGACCACAACCTGGTGCTCTACCGACTGAGCTACACCCACCATGACCGCAGAGAAAGTGTAGCGGTATTCGGCGGCTCCTCAGTCATCGATCTTCGCGGCGATGGCGCGAGCCGTCTCCGAGTCCGGGCCCGGGTGCGGGACGAACACCGCGGCGCGGTAGTAGCGCAGCTCGGTGATGCTCTCGGTGATGTCCGCGAGGGCGCGGTGTCCACCTTTTTTGGGCGGGCTGGCGAAGTACGCGCGCGGGTACCAGCGGCGGGCGAGTTCCTTGATCGAGGAGACGTCGACCATGCGGTAGTGCAGGTGGGCGTCCAGCGCCGGCATGTCGCGGGCGAGGAAGGAGCGGTCGGTGGCGATGGAGTTGCCGCATAGGGGGGCCTTCTTCACGCCCGGCACGTGGGAGCGTACGTAGTCGAGGACCTTGGTCTCCGCGTCGGCGAGTGTGATCCCGGCCGGCAGCTCCTCCAGCAGGCCGGAGGTCGTGTGCATCTCGCGTACGACCTCCGACATCTGGCGTACGGCTTCGTCGGGCGGTTTGATCACCAGGTCGACACCCTCGTCGAGGATGTTGAGCTCACCATCGGTCACCAGGGCAGCGATCTCGATCAGCGCGTCGCGCCGCAGGTCGAGCCCGGTCATTTCACAGTCGATCCAGACCAGCCGGTCGTTCATGACCTTCACCATAAGTCCTGTCACGACACTTTGAGTGAGGAGAGCCCAGATCCTCAGACCCGCGGGCGCAAAGACCTCAGGCGTACGGGATGCCGGGGCTCAGCCGCGGGTCGGGCACCGGCGTGCCGTACACCTGGGTGATCGGCAGTTCGCCCGCCCACACGTCGAGCTCGTAGTCCGGCTCCTCGTCGCCCGGCGGCCCCGTGCGCGTCTTCACGGACGCCTCCTCCAGCGACAGCGCCAGTACGGTGGTGGCCGCCAATTCCTTGCGCGACGGGCGGCGGGCCACGTCCCAGCGGCCCGGCGTGAGGTTCTCCACCACCGCGCGCAGGCCGGCGAGTTTTTCCTCGGTGTCGGTGACCACGCGGGGGCGGCCGTAGATGACGGCGCTGCGGTAGTTCATCGAGTGGTGGAAGACCGACCGGGCGAGGACGACGCCGTCGAGGTGGGTGACGGTGACGCAGATTTCGGTGGCGCGCAGGCTGGTGGCACCGGTAGAACCATGCAGGTAGAGGGTGTCGCCGGCGCGGCCGTACCCGGTGGGGATGACACGGGGCGAGCCGTCCACGACGACGCCGAGGTGGCAGACCAGGCCGGCGTCGAGGACGTCGTACAGTTCCGCGCGTTCTGAGCCGGCGCGTTCGGGCAGGCGGCGGATACGCGTACGTTCGGTGGCCGACAGCGGCGGCGCGGACGCCGGTGGGGTGCTCATACGGACAGACTAAAACCCAAGTGGTCCTTGCAGAATGGCCACTGAGACGCTGAAAAGAGAAGCCACTTTGTCGCGTCACCAGTTCGACCTGCCCGTTGTCGTCGAGCGGCACGCGGGTCAGCCGCTCAGCGTCCAGCTCGGCCGGCAGCTGCGCGCGGCGATGAACGACGGGCGTGTACGCGCGGGGGAGCGGCTGCCCTCCAGCCGCGCGCTCGCCTCGGCGCTCGGCGTCAGCCGCACCGTCGTCACCGCCGCGTACGAGCAGCTCTACGCGGAGGGCTGGCTCGAGGGACGGCACGGCTCGGGCACGTACGTCGCCGACATCTCCCCGGCCGGCGTCACCACGAGCAGGGGCCGGCCACCCCACCGGCCGGCCCACACCGAGACCGCCGCGGTCGACCTGCGGCCCGGCATCCCCTGGGTCGGCGACCTGGACACGCCGGCGTGGCGGCGCGCCTGGCGGCTCGCGGCCACGGTCGCGCCGGCGGCGCGGCCCGACCGGCGTGGGCTGGCGGGCCTGCGGACCTCGCTGGTCGACTACCTGCGCCGCAGCCGCGGGGTCTCGTGCCCGATCGAGCGGGTGCTCGTCACCCGCGGCGCCACCAGCGGCCTGGACCTCCTCGCGGCGACCGTCCTGCGGCCCGGCGACCGCGTCGGCGTCGAGGAACCCGGGTACCCCAACGCACGCGAGGTGCTCGAGGCGAGAGGCGCGCGGGTCGTGCCGTGCCCGGTGGACGAGGACGGCCTGGTGGTCGACGCGCTCCCCGGCGGGCTGCGTCTCGTCTACACCACGCCCTCACACCAATATCCGCTGGGCGGCCGGCTGCCGGTGCCGCGCCGGCAGGCCCTGCTCGCGTGGGCGCGGCGCAACGACGCGCTGATCGCCGAGGACGACTACGACAGCGAGTTCCGCTACGACGTGGCGCCGCTGCCCGCCCTGTACGGCATGGGCCCCGACCACACGATCTACCTCGGTACGACGGCCAAGACGCTCACGCCCGGCCTCGGCGTCGGCTGGCTGGTGGCGCGGCCCGACCTGGTCGAGGCGATCGTGGCGACACGTGAGCGCCTGGGCGACCGCACCCCCGTCGTGCCGCAGGAGGCCGTACGCGGCCTCATCGACCGCGGCGACCTCGACCGTCACGTACGCCGCATGCGCGCCGAGTACGGGCGGCGCCGCGTCGCGGTCGTGGCGGCGCTGGGGCACCTGCCGCTGCTCGGCGACACCGCGGGCCTGCACCTGGTGGTCGGCCTGCCCGCGGGGACGGCGCACCGCGTGGTCGAGCGCGCCGCCGAGCGCGGCGTGCTGCTGTCGACCCTGGATGACCGTTACACGGGTACGCCGCGGGTGCACGGGCTGGTCCTCGGCTACGGCGGCGCGACCGTTCCCCAGATCAGGTCGGGCTGCTCGCTCGTACGGGAGCTGGTCCAGGACTCGCACCCGGCATGAGCCGCGTACGCAGCGGGCCCGGCTCGGCCGTCAGCGTCACCTCGCCGGCGGTGATCTTGGACACTCCCGGC
This sequence comes from uncultured Actinomycetota bacterium, assembly GCA_963799975.1. Lineage (GTDB taxonomy): Bacteria > Actinomycetota > Actinomycetes > Streptosporangiales > Streptosporangiaceae > Actinoallomurus. Next base: position 10,325 of record CAWCZF010000001.1, read on the forward strand.
CGAAGCGGCGGGCCGGTGATGCGTGCGACGTCGATGGCCCCGGGTGCCGGGCCGCCGGCGTGCGGCACCTGGGAGGCGCCGAAGTGACCGCCGCGCGCCCACGCCCGCCGTTCGCGGCCCGAGTCGTAGGACTCCGGCGGGGGCAGCGGATCACCGGCCGGCCAGCGACGCGGCACCTGCCATGCGTCGAGCCAGTCCACGATCATTCCGATGCCCTTCATGGCGCCGCCGGTGAACGGCTCGCGCGCGAAGCCGACCACGACGATCTGGAGGCAGCGCCGTCCCTCGCGCCCGACGCCGTCCGGCAGCAGGAGGGCCGCCTGGGTGGCGGGCACCATCTGTGTGACGTCGCCGGTGAAGGGGTTCCACACGACGTGCGCGTTCCGGCCTTCCTTCTCCAGCCGCTGCGCCACCGAGCGCGCGGAGATCGAGAGCGGGTCGTTTTCACTGGTATGCCAGACGGCGCGCGGTGCGCCGCCTTGCAGGGGGCCGCCGTCGTGCCGGGAGTGCAGTCTTCCGGCACCGGGCAGCCATGCGTCGGCCACGATGAGTTCCCCCCAGTCGGGTCGGGTCCCCGATTGGTCTGTGGTTGTTCCGCCTGGATCAGGCAAGTTTTGACTGTGTGACGTTTTGCGGGCTTATGAGGTTGCCTCCCCTCTTACGTCCGAGTTGAAGCGTCAACGGTTCGAGTGCGTACCCTTGGCGACTCTCCGCCACCCCCACCGGGCCGGATCCGGCCGACCCGGGGCAGGGTCGCGTACCGCACCGAGTCACGTTCTAATAGACGCCTGAGGCGAACGAGGAGAGCGCATGACCGAGCAGGTGGCCGGGGTGCCCGGCATCGACGTGCCCCGCCTGTCGTCCTGGCTGGCGCTGGAGCTGCCGGACGAGGCGCCGATCGCGGCCATCGAGCTGCTCGCCGGCGGCCGGTCCAACCTGACCTATCTCCTCCGGCTCGGCGAGAACGAGAGCGAGCGCCGCATCGTGCTCCGCCGCCCGCCGCTGGGCCACGTACTGCCCACGGCGCACGACATGAGACGCGAGCACACCGTGCTCTCGGCACTCGCCGGCAGCGAGGTGCCGGTGCCGGCGCCGCTCGCGCTGTGCGCCGACGAGGACGTCATCGGCGCGCCCTTCTACCTCATGGAGTACGTCGAGGGCCGGGTGTTGCGCACGCCCGACGACGCGGTCGACGTCACCGCCGCGCAGGCGCGTGCACTGTCCGAACGCCTCGCCGAGGCCCTCGCCGCCATCCATCTGGTCGACGCCCCGGCCGCCGGGCTCGGCGAGTTCGGCCGGCCGCAGGGGTACATGATGCGCCAGCTCAGGCGCTGGGGCCGCCAGTGGGAGGCGTCGCACCAGGCCGACACCGGCGGGCGCACCGACGAGGCGTACGACCGGCTCGTCAAGCGGCTGGGCGAGCGGCTGCCCGGCGACGGGCGCGGCGGCCTCGTGCACGGCGACTTCCGGCTCGACAACGCGCTCGTACGGCTGCTGCCGGAGCCGAAGATCGCCGCGGTCGTCGACTGGGAGATGTCGACCCTCGGCGACCCGCTGTCCGACCTCGGCCTCACCCTCGTGTACTGGGCCGACGCCGGCGACACCGACCGTACGCCGGCCACCGTCGGCTCGACCGTCACCGGCGCGCCCGGCTTCTTGACCCGCCGGGAGTTCGCCCGCCGGTACGCCGAGCTGACCGGGTACGACCTGGCGGACCTGGACTTCTACGTGGCGTTCGGCTGCTTCAAGCTGGCCGTCATCCTCGAGGGGATCCACGCGCGGTTCCTGCAGAAGGCGACGGTGGGCGCGGGCTTCGAGCAGATCGGCGCCTCGGTGCCGGTCTTCCTCGACCGCGCCCATCGCGTGCTGGACGAGGGCGCGATCTGAGCGGTCAGTACGGCGCCGAGCCGCCGCGCAGCGTGGCGGCGAGGTCGCCGAGGAGCGCCATGGTCGCCCGATGCAGCCCCGGCCCGAACGTCACCCGCGCGACGCCCAGCGCGGCGAGCCGCTCCAGCGTCGGCATGCCCGGCCGGTAGAGGATGCTGACCGGCCCGGGGGTCCGCTCGACCAGAGTGGCGATCACCGCCTCGTCGGTGACCGAGATCGGGAAGAAGCAGTCCGCGCCCGCGTCGAGGTACGCGCGGGCGCGCGCCAGCGCCTCCTCCACGAACTCCCCGGCCGGCGCGTCCTCCTTGAACACGTCGGTACGCGCGTTGATGACCAGGCCGGGGTCGGCGTCGCGCAGCGCGCGGATGCGGTCGGCCTGCACCTTGAGGTCGGCGAGCGCGTGGCCGCCCTCGGCCGCCTCGCCGTGGAAGGTGTCCTCCAGGTTGCAGCCGACCGCGCCGGCCTCGCGCAGGCATTCGGCCAGCTCGGCGGGCGCGAGCCCGTAGCCTGACTCGGCGTCGACCGTGACCGGCACGTCGACGCTGCGGGTGATGCGCGCCGCCGCGGCGAACATCTCCTCGGGCGGCGCGCCCTCGCCGTCCTCGTAGCCGAGGCTGTCGGACACGGCGTAGCTCGCGGTGGCGAGCGCGGGGAATCCGGCGCTCGCGAGCACCCGGGCGCTCGCGGCGTCCCAGGCGTTGGGCAGGACGAGGAGGCGTCCGCCGAGATGAAGCTCGCGCAGTCGCGCGGCCTTCTCAGTGAGGGTCATGACCCTGACCGTAGACTCCGAGGTCACGCTGCTGAAGGGCCACTTCGGCGTACGGGCGCCGGGTCCACTACGCATCAGCAGCGCCAGGTGACCGACGCGGTGGCGCCGGAGGAGAAGCGCACCGACCCGCTGCCGCCGTTGATGCAGAGGCCGTCGTGCCGGGTGACCGTCACGAAGTCGCTCTGGCCTGCACTGAGACCGCCGCCGCCGTACGCGCTGATGTTGCCGCTGGTGCCGGTGACACTCCACTCGACCGGGCCGCCCTGCGCGGTCACCGTGACCGAGCACTGGCGCGAGCCGGACATGTGACAGCCGGAAACGGCCAGCGTCCCGGCCTGCTGAGGAGGAGGAGGCGGTGGCGGCGGCGCGGGCGGCGCACTGCCCGGAGCGGGTGTCTTCGGCGTCGGGGTCGGGGGCTTGCTCGACTTGGACGGCGTCGGGCTGGGCGAGCGGGTGCCCTCGCTCGGGCTGGGCTCGGCCGAGCCGGCGGGGAGGGCCGCGCCGGAGGAGGCGGCGGTGGCGCCGGACCGGCTCGGGTCGGCGACCGGCGGTTCTCCGCTCGCCTTTCCCCGGCCCGCACCGGGAAGCATGAGTAAGATCCCGCCGGCGACGAGCAGGACGCAGGCGACGGAGGCGAGGACCGGCCACAGGTGCGGCGTCTCGCGTTCGGGGCCGGCCTCGGGCTCGGGCTCGGCGGGCGGGTCCGAACGCATCGCGATCGTGGCCCGAAGGTCCGCCAGCTCGGGCGCGAACGCGGTGCTGAGCACGCGCGGGCGCAGCGCGGCGGGGATCGCGGCGGTCGGCATCGCGTGCAGCAGCCGCGCGGTGGCGACCTTGCGGTTGCCGCGCGTGCCGCAGATCGGGCAGTTCGCGATGTGCCGGGCGAGCTTGCCGCAGGTGGCGGGGTCCAGCGGCACGTCGATCGGGCCGGCCAGCGCGGCCACGCTGGGACAGTCGTCGCGGCCGGTCGCCGCCACGACCACGGCGGCGAACGCGTCGTCGAGGTCGTGCCGGGCCTGCGCGACGAGTACGGACGCCTCGTGCGGCGTCACGCCGAAGACCTCGGCGAGCTCGTGCGGGTCCAGTTCGTGGCGGAGCGACAGGTCCAGGGCCTCCCGCTGCTGGCCGCCGAGGATCAGGAGGGCGGCGTGCACGAGCCTCCGCGTCGCCTCGTCGGCCTCCAGCCCGGCCGCCTCCGGCGCGCGGTGACGCTCGGCCGGCAGGTCGGCGTACGCGCGGCGGCGCAGGCACTCGGCGCGTGCCAGGGAGTACATCCAGCCGCGCAGCAGGCGTGCGTCCGGCAGGCCGCCGATCCGCTCCCGTACGGTGATCAGGCTGTCGTGCAGGGCGAGCGCGGCGCCCGCCTGGTCGCGCAGGAGCACGTGACAGTAGTCGTACAGCCGTGGCGCGTACCGGTCGTACAGCTCCGGCAGGGCGTTCGGGTCGCCCGCGTAGAGCGACTGCGCGAGCCGCTGGTCGTCGGCCCTGTCGATGCTCGGCCACCCGGCCACGTGATCCTCCTGCGGAACCGGCGTCGCGTCGGTCGCGGACGCCCCATTCGGAAACGATGGTTCACAGGATCCTGCCATCAAACGGTCGCCCGGTGGCGCCTTTGATGACAAATACAGGGATAGGCGCACACGTTCGGTGACCGACTCCGGTAACGCGCGAGGAACCCCTGACGATGAGTGACGGGAGCGCTGCGGCGCGGCGTCAGGACTTCAGGTCGGGAAAGTCGTCCTCGCGGAACTCATCCGCGCGGCGCTCGTCGCCCTCCAGTCCGCGCAGCTCGACCCGCCGGATCTTGCCGGAGATCGTCTTTGGCAGCTCGGCGAACTCGACCCGGCGCACCCGCTTGTACGCGGCGAGGTTGTCACGGCAGTGCGCGAGGATGGCGCGCGCCGTCTCGGCGGTGGGCTCGTGGCCGGCCGCCAGGCTGACGTACGCCTTGGGCACCGCGAGGCGTACCGGATCGGGCGCCGGCACCACGGCGGCCTCGGCCACCGCCTCGTGCTCCAGCAGCACGCTCTCCAGCTCGAACGGCGAGATCCGGTAGTCCGACGCCTTGAAGACGTCATCGGTACGGCCGACGAAGGTGATGAAGCCGTCGGCGTCCTTCGTGGCCACGTCGCCGGTGTGGTAGTAACCGCCGGCCATCGCCGCATCGTTGAGCTCGGCGTCTCCGTGGTAGCCGACCATCAGCGCGGCCGGGCGCTCGGACAGGTCGATGCAGACCTCGCCCTCGTCGCTCTCCTCGCCGGTCGCCGGATCGATCAGGGCGATCGTGTAGCCGGGCAGCGGACGGCCCATCGACCCCGGCTTGAGCGGCTGTCCGGGTGAGTTGCCGATCTGCGCGGTCGTCTCGGTCTGGCCGTAGCCGTCGCGGATGGCCAGCCCCCAGTGCTTCTGCACCTGGTCGATGATCTCCGGGTTGAGCGGCTCGCCGGCCGCCACGACCGTACGCAGGCCCAGCCGCCAGGCGGACAGGTCCTCCTGGATCAGCATGCGCCACACGGTCGGCGGCGCGCAGAAGCTGGTGACCTCGCAGCGCTTCAGCACCTCCAGCATCGCGGGCGCGGAGAACCTGGTGTAGTTGAAGACCAGCACGCAGGCGCCGGCGTTCCACGGCGCGAACAGGTTGCTCCACGCGTGCTTGGCCCACCCCGGCGAGGAGACGTTCAGATGGACGTCGCCCGGCCGCAGCCCGATCCAGTACATCGTGGACAGGTGGCCCACCGGGTAGGAGGCGTAGGTGTGCTCGACGAGCTTCGGCTTGTCGGTCGTGCCCGAGGTGAAGTACAGCAGCAGCGTCTCGTCGCCGTGCGTCGCCTCGCCATTCCCCGCGTACGGCTCCGCGCCGGCCGCGTCCGCGTAGGACAGCCAGCCCTCGACCGGGCCGATGGAGACCTTGGTCCAGCCGCCGGTGATGCCCTCGAACTTGGCGGTGTCATCGGCGCTGGTCACGACGTGGCGTACGCCGCCGCGCTCGATGCGGTCGGCGATGTCGGCCGCGGTGAGCAGCGTCGTGGCCGGGATGACGACGGCGCCGAGTTTCATCGCGGCGAGCATCGTCTCCCACAGCTCGACCTGGTTGCCGAGCATGAGCAGGATCCGGTCGCCGCGTCCCACCCCGTTGACCCGCAGCCAGCCGGCGACGCGGCTGGACCGCTCGGCCAGCTCCGCGAACGTCAGCTTCGTCTCCGAGCCGTCCTGCTCGACGATCCACAGCGCCGTGGCGTCCGGCGACTCGGCGGCCAGCACTCCGTCGAACCAGTCCACGGCCCAGTTGAGCCCGCTCGCGTCCGGCCAGCGGAAACCGCTGCGAGCGGCGTCGTAGTCGTCGGCCTGCGCGAGGAGGAAGTCGCGGGCCGCCTTGAAGGTCGCGGCGTCGGGCGTCATGTGTCGCATCCTGGCACCGGGCCGCCGATCACGTAAACACCCGTCAGCCGCCGAACAGCAGGCCGCCGCAGGTGTAGTTCACCGTCGCGCTGCCGCCCGGAGAGAAGGAGACCGTGCCGCTGGATCCCGTGCACGGGGAGGGCTTGGACGCGGAGACCGTCGTGGACTGCCCGTCCGTCAGCGTGCCGCTGCCGGAGGCCGAGACGCCGCCCGAGCTGGCGACACTCCAGTGCACCGTCCCGCCGTGCGCGGTGATCGTGATGGCGCAGGAGGGCTGGGTCGCGGTCATGGTGCAGCCGCTGGCGGACAGCGTGCCGACGGGTGCCGGGGGCCTGTGCGTCGGCGGCCTGTGCGTCGGCGGCGCCGGCGGGTTGGGCCGGCGGGTGGTCGGCGCGGGCGTCGGTGTGTTGCTGGTCGGCGTGGGCGAGGGCGGGCGCTTCTTGTGCTTCGTCGGGGACGGCAGGGCGCTGTCCTCGGGCGAGGGGAAATCGGACGCGCTGTCGCTCGGGGCCGCCGCGACGGCGCCGGGCGCCTTGTCGCCGGCGTTCTTCGAGCCGCCGGAGTCGCCACGGGTGAGCAGGAAGATCGCGCCGACCACGAGCAGGACGCACGCGGCCGCGCCGACGGCCGGCCACATGAGCGGCGTGCCGCCGCGGTCCCGCTTCTCCTTGCGCGCCGGTTGGGCTCGCCGCTCCAGGCTCGTCGGCCAGCCCCAGACGTCGAACGGCTCCGCGCGCTGCGCGATGCGCTGGCGGTTTTCGTGCTGGTCGGGCGCCTCGGCCAGGGAGAGCACGGCCATCCGCAGGTCCGAGGGTATGGCCGCGACCGGCAGCACCTGCATCAGGCGGTTCGTGGAGACCTTGCGCTTGCGGCGGTCACGGCACACCGGGCAGGACTCGATGTGGCGCATCAGCTTGCGGCAGACCTCGGGCGGCAGCGGCCACTCGTCCTCGGCGACGAGCGCGGCCACGCTCGGGCAGTCGCCGCGGCCCGTACGCGCGATGATCGCGGCGGCGAGGGAGTTGTCGAGGTCGTCGCGCGCCTGGGCGACGAGTTCGGTCGCCTGCTGTGAGGAGATGCCGAGGACTCCGGCGAGCTCCTCGGCGGCCAGGTCGTGCCGCGCGGACAGGTCGACCGCCTCGCGGTGCCGCGCCGCCATCCCGGCCAGCGCGCTGTGCACGAGCTGTCGCGTCTCCTCGAGACGCTGGCGTTCCTCGGCGTCGAGGAACGCGTCCTCGGACTGCTCGGGCGCCTCGTGCCGCTGTTCGGGCCGGTCGGGGTCGGCGAGCTGCCGCAGGCACTCGTTGCGGACGATCGCATAGACCCAGCTGCGGAACCGCTCCGGCTCGCGCAGCTTGCCGATGTGCTGTTTCGTCGCGATGAGCGAGTCGTGCAGGGCGTCTGCGGCGAGGTCCTGGTCACGCAGCAGCGCATGACAGTAGTCGAAGAGACGCGGAGCGTAGAAGTCGTAGATCTCCGCGAGCGCGAGCGCGTCGCCGTCACGCAACGCCTGCGCCAGTCGACGATCCTCGACCCGCCCGAGACTAGGCCAACCGGCCACGGATCCTCCCGAGAGTGTCATGCCGGACAGGCCCCCGGAGAGTATGAAGGAGGCCCGACGCCCCGCTCCCGTCGGGCCTCCTTCATAGACAAGACGCCGCACTGGGGAGCCTGGTTCACAGGATCCTGCCACTAATCGAAGAAAATCCTCTCGCGAATGATTAGACCGATATGAACTCGTGTCGACCAGTTAGTGACACTGCGGTGCGCAGATCCGCCGCGCGATCGTCTCCAGCAAGATTCGCTGTACGTCCTGGGGTTTCAGCGCGTGGTACGCCTCGCCGTTGGTCTGCACCGCGATCCGCTGCATCGCGGACATGTCCACGTCCGGGCCGAAGCCGATGAAGACGACCATGACCGGCCGGTCCGGGTCGCTCTCACGCCTGAGCGTCTGCAGGAGGCCCGGCAGCGAGACGCCGTGTGCGTCGTCGTTCCTGCCGTCGGTCAGCACGAGAACCGAGTTGTAGTACCCCGGCCGGTACGTCCGCTGGAGCGAACGTACGGCCGCGAGCACCGAGTCGTACAGGCCGGTGTTGCCGGTTGGTTTGGGGCGGATCCGGCCGAGCGCGGACAGGATCGCCTGCCGGCGCGTGCCCGTGCCCATCTGGGCGGCCAGCGGCCCGATCGGCACCTCGGTGCGGTAGTCCCGCGCGCCGTTCAGGTTCGTGGAGAACGCCCACAGGCCGAGGTCGGTGTCGTCGGACAGCATCGCGAGCCCGCCCTGCGCGACCCGTGCGGTCGCCTGCATGCGGGTCATTCCCTTGCCGACCGGCCGCGCCATCGACCCCGACACGTCGAGGAGGGTCAGCATCCGGGTGCGCAGCGAGAGCCTGCTCCACGCCTGCATGACGTCGGTCACGTCGCCGGCCGCCGGGGCGGGCAACGCGCGCGGGATACGCGGGCTGAGCCCGCTCGCCGTGGTGAAGCCGTCGCCGGGGCGGCCGTCCGGGGTGCGGAAGCCGAGCGCGTGGACGGCGTTCCTGGCCTGTGTGGTGCCCAGCGCCTGTTCGAGCAGCCCGGCCGCCCGTACCTTCGCGGCGTCGTCGGTGGCGAGCGTGAACGGGTAGTCCATGCTCAGCAGGCCCTCGCTCGGGTACACCGCGGACGCCGGGGTCGCGGGCCGCCCGCGGTTGAACTTCCACACCGCCTGCTCGGGCACGATCACCACGGGGGCGCGGCCGTGCACGTCGCGGTGGAAGCTGGCGAACAGCGCCTGCGGCGTGGGCGACAGACTGTTCTGCACGTGGCGCACGATCTGGGTGAAGATCGGATCGGCGTTCGGATCGCCCTGGAGCAGCTCACGGGTCATGACGACCGCGCCGATGCCGCCGGCGTTGCGGTTCGGGTCGAGGATCTGCAGGTGTACCGAGCCGGCCGGGAGCGGGGCGTTCCTGCTCACCGCGCCGGGCGCCAGCGCGTCGGTGGCCTTGAGGAGCATGTCCCACGTGGGGCGGATGCCCCGGCTGTGCAGCCGGCCGGCGAACGAACGCGAGGTGGCGACCACGATCGGCGTCCTGGCGACCGAGACCGGCGTCAGGCGTACGCTCGCCGCGCCCTTGGCCGTGCTGTGCACGAGCGTGACCCACAGCGAGGAGTCGGGGATCCACACGTCCGGGTCGGCCTCGCCCGGCATCGAGCCCTCGCCGGACAGCACGGTGGACATGCCGGCCGGGTCCGACGACTTCACCCGTGCCACCACGCACTTGCCGTCGACGGGATGCCGCTGGTCGTTGAAGGACTTCACGACTTCGCCGAGTGCCGGGGCGATCTCGGGCGCCGCCGCGACGTCGAGGTCGATCGCGGCGCCGCCACCGCACTCCCGTGTGCCGGCCAACGCGTACACACCGGCGCCGAGCAGGAGCGCCAGCCCGATCGCGCCGGCTAACGGCCCGATGAGCGTGCTCGGCGAACGCCGCCGCCGCGCCGCGCGCCGCCGGCCCGCGGCGCGAGGCGCCGAGCCCGATCCGCGTGAGCCGCGCCCGTCGCGCGCGTGCCCGCCCCAGTCGTCGTCCGGCGGGCCGCCGGAACCGCTCGCTCCGTCCACGCCCCCGGCCGGCCGGCCGGTGTCGAGCGCGTCGTACACCGGGCTTCCGTATCCCTGGCTGCGAAAGTCGGAGCCGCCGAAGCCGGAGCCGCCGAGGCCCGCTCCGCCGAGCCCGGACCGGCCGAGGCCCGGGCCCACGTAGCCGTCGTGGCCGGCGCCCTGATCGCCCGCCGGGCGCGGGTGCCCGCCGACGCCCGGGAGGTTCACGTACGGATCGCGCGCGGGGGGCCGCGCAGGGAAAGCATCGGACTCATCGGATTCACCGTGGGCCGGTGGCGCCGTACGGCGGGATCGCCCGTCGCCGTGCGCCCCGCCCGGGGGCATCTCCTTGCGGCGCCTTCCGCTCACGGTTGTCCTCTTTCGCGCTGGCCGGGGGAATGCCGGGGGAATACCAACCGGCACTGTAGCCCTCCTTCACGGTGCGACCAAAGGGGGCCTGCGGGAAAAGATCGCAGGTCAGCGGCTGGTGGTCATGACTGCCGGGGCCCCGGGCGGTAAAGAGGCCGCCGTCCGCCGCGAGCCCGCCCTTTGACAGATGGCCTTGTGTCCTGCGTCATTCACGCGTCAGGCCAGTAAGGGAAATCATCAGATCCCGTGACTCGCGGTGCGGACACGTGTGTTCGTCCCGTGCCGTGACCGAATACGTTCCGGTATCAGCGTGAACCTGAACCTCGTACTCAGGTTCGTCGGGCAGAGTGGAGCGGGGCCATGCCGGCGGCGACTGGGGGAGTGGCGGGATGACCGATCTTGCGACCACGCAGGATGATCAGGATGACCCACCCGTACGCCCGGCCGCGCGGCGGCGGGGGATGACCGTGCTCGCCTGGGTCCTCGTGGCCTGCTGGCTGCTCTACGCGCTCGCGCGCCTCGCCGGCGTGGACCGCACCGCCGCGTTCTCCTCGGTGCTGATCCCGGCGATGGCGATCGTGCCGTACGTCGCGGCGGGCGTCGTGATCCCGCTCGCGGTCGCCGCGCTGGCACGCAGCTGGATCGCCTTCGGGGTCGCGGCGGCGGTCGCGGCGGTGTTCGCCGGGATCGTGCTGCCCCGCGCGTTCGGCGGCGGGCGGCCGCACGCGACCGGCCCGGAGCTGCGGATCCTCACGGCCAACCTGAGGTTCGGCCAGGCCGGCGGCGCGTCACTGGTCGACCTGGTCCGGCGTACGGGTGCCGAGGTGCTGAGCGTGCAGGAGTTCACCCCGGAGGCCGCCGACCGGCTCGACGCGGCCGGCATCGAGCGGCTGCTCCCGTACCAGGTGATCGATCCGCGCAGCGGCCCCGAGGGCAGCGGGCTCTACTCCCGCTATCCGCTGACGAAGCTGCCCGATCGGGGCCCGACGACGTTCGCCATGGTGAACGCCACGCTCGCGGTGCCGGGCGCCGCTCCGATCCGGCTGACCGCCGCGCACCCGCCCGCGCCGCTCGGGCCGGACGCCGCGAAGTGGCGCCGCGACCTCACCGAGATCCCGCCGGCCACGCCGCACGGCCAGGTCGGCATCGTCGCCGGCGACTTCAACGCCACCCTCGACCACGCGCCGCTGCGCCACCTGATCGGCGAGGGCTTCACCGACGCCGCCGACGCGACGGGACAGGGCCTCGTGCCGACGTTCCGCCCGTGGCCGCCGATCACGATCGACCACGTGCTCGCCGACCGGCGGATCGCGGTCGAGCGGGTGAAGGTGTACTTCCAGCCCGCCAGCGACCACCGGGCCCTCTTCGCCGAGCTGCGCCTGCCCTGATACCGGGGACCCCGATACTGAAGACATGGCCCGCCTGATCCCGATCGCCGACCCCGCCGACCCGCGCCTCGCCGACTACACGCGCCTGCGCGACGTGAACCTCCGCAAGAGCCTGGAGGCCGAGCACGGCCTGTTCATGGCCGAGGGGGAGAAGGTCATCCGGCGCGCGGTCGCGACCGGCTACCCCATGCGGTCGCTGCTGACCGCACGCCGCTGGGTCGAGCCCCTCGCCGACGTCCTCGGCGACGCGCCGGTCTACGTCGTCGCCGACGAGGTGGCCGAGGCGGTGACCGGGTTCCCGGTGCACCGGGGCGCGCTGGCGTCCATGCGCCGCCTGCCGCTACCGCCGGTCGCCGCGCTGACCTCGGCGGCGCGGCGCATCCTCGTGCTCGAGGACCTGGTCGACCACGGCAACGTGGGCGCGATCTTCCGCTGCGCGGCGGCGCTGGGCGTCGAGGCGGTTGTGCTCTCGCCGCGCTGTGCCGACCCGTTGTACCGGCGCTCGGTCAAGGTCTCGATGGGCGCGGTCTTCGCCGTGCCGTACGCGCGGATGACCGGCTGGCACGACGGCCTGCGCGAACTGCGCGACGCCGGCTTCACGCTGCTGGCCCTCACCCCGGACCAGTCGGCGACGCCGATCGGCAAGGTCGCACGCGGAGAGCGCGCCGCCCTGCTGCTCGGCGCGGAGGGCGACGGCCTGTCCTCACGCTGGCTGGACGAGGCCGACGAACCGGTCTGCATCCCGATGAGCGAGGCCGCGATGGACCTGGGTGTCGACTCGCTGAACGTCGTGGCCGCCGCGGCCATCGCCTGCCACGACCTGATGGGTACCTGAGTCGCTCAGTGCGCGCTGGAGCGCCGCACCCGGCGGTGCGCGCCCTTGTGCTTGGGCGAGCGCGCCGCCGTACGGCCGAGGCGGATCTGCGTCAGCAGCAGCGAGAACGCGACGAGCAGCGCGGCCAGCCACGCGGCCTGCGTGCTGGCGAGCTTGTCGAAGGTCAGCTCGTCGTCGGCGACGGGGGTGCCGCGCATCGACTGCGAGCTGCCGGCGTTCTGCACGACGGTGGCGTTCGGCGCGGTCGACGGCGTCTGCTGCGGTGCGGCCAGCGACGGCAGGACCGCCGAGTCCGACGGGGTGGTCGCGGCGCCGGCGCCGCCCGACGGTGTGGTCGCCGTGGAGCCCGTCGGCAACGACGGAGTGCTGGAGGTCGACCCGCTCGACGTGCTCGAACCGCCGCTGGAGCCGCTCGAGGACGACTTCGGCTTCGTCACCGTGAACGACTGCGCGGCCGACATCGCCTTGGCCAGCTCGTCACCGGCCGCGTAGGCGGTGACCTTGACCTTGCCGCTCTTCACCTTCGTGGGAATGGCGACCGTGACGGCGATGTGCCGCGCCGCGCTGAGCTTCTTGACGGTGTAGGTGCGCGTCGTGTTGGCGAAGGTCGGCTTGGAGCCGCGGTCGCTCGCCAGGGTCAGCTCGAAGTTGCTGACGGCGCCGCCCTGCGGTGTCACGACGACGTCGAACGTGGAGCTCGTGCCGGGGTGCGAGGCGCTGGGCAGGTTCGCGAAGGCCAGCTTGAGCGTCGGAGTCGGCTTCGGTGTGGGGGTCGGCGTCGGCTTCGGGGTCGGCGTCGGAGTCGGTGTGGGCGTGGCGGAGGACGTCTGCGAGGCGGACACCGATGGAGACGGGGTCGCCGCGGCCAGGGCCGCGGATGCGGTGCCACCGGCCAGGACCACTCCTGTGCCGATCCCGATGATCAGTGGACCGCATACCGATCGCGTGAGCACCGCCTGCACCCTCCCCAACAGTCGCCGTCGATGCTGACCCCCGGCTGACGCCATGGGTCAGGTAATTATCATGCGATCACGTCAAGGCTTATCAATCAACCGGGCAAGCACACTTGTATCCGGCAATCGTCAAATATTCTCTTCGCGTAGTTGGTCGATCTCGTCGCGTGAGCTCCAGATCTGGTAAACGCCGGCGTCGACGGTGTCCAGGCCGAGCGTCGTGGCGACCGTGGAGCGGCCGCCGGCGTACTCCAGGCGGACCCAGTCGCCGTGCTCGCCGATGACGACGAACGGCTCTCCCCGCCACGTGCAGTACGTCCGCACGTAGGTCAGGCCCTCGACCTCGCCGTCTCGTATGATCCGCACGAACCGCCCGGGGCGTACCTCGTCGAAGCCGTCCGCCGCGGCCGTGGCGTAGAGCCGCACCTCGCCGTCCACGCCCGGCACCGCGTCGTAGTCCGTGCCGCGCCAGCGCGCGGTGTACCCGTCCCTGATCACTCCGCGTCTCCCCAGGTCAGGCGGTCGGCGTCGTAGCGTGCGACGAAGCGTTCGGAGCCGTCGCCGCCGATGGCGTACATCTCCGAACCGTGCGGCAGACGCATGCTGTCAATCTTGTACTCGCGGATGCTGCCGGCGCTGCCCGGCGCGAAGCCGTCGCCGCCGAACGGCGGAGGCTCGATGACCCAGCCGCTGTCGCCCCAGGCGCGCAGGTCCTCCGCGGACCCGCCGCCGAACGGGACGCGGTAGAGGCCGGCGCGGTAGGCGGGCCAGCGGATGACGTGCACCTCGGCGTCGTCGGTGCGGAACGGCGAGCCCTCGCGCAGCAGGCCGAGAGCCTCATAGAGCAGCCGCGGGGTGTTCAGGTCGACGACGTCTTGCACGCGGTGCACGAAGCCGGCCACCCGGTCGTACGCCTGGCTCAGATGCCACGCGACCTGCTCGTGCGGCACGACCTTCTGCATGATCGCCCAGGGGCCGGGCAACGCACTGGCGGGCACGGCCGGCGGAGTCTCGGCGACGGGCGGCGCGTCGAGGCTCGCCGGGGTCTCGCTCTCGCCGCCCTGGGCGGTCTCCGCGGGCTCCGTGCTCGTGGCCTCGGGGCGCGGCGGCTCGGCGGCGACGGGCGGCGGCTCCAGGGGAGGCTCCGGCGACGTCTCCATCGGGGGAGGTATGTCCTCGGCGACGCGGCCCGCCATGGCGGAGCCGAGCGTGCGGATCTGCTCGCCGGACAGGGCGATCTCGATGGGCGTGCCCGGGTTGACCGAGACGGACCAGTCGTGTTCGGGCCAGCCGGCGAGGAGCTCGGCGAAGGTCGGCATCACGAAACCGGTCGTGCCGACCGCGGCCTTCATCCAGTCGAAGGAGGTGAACGCCAGCACCGAGAGCCGGCCGCGTACGTGCACTGCCGACCAGGGGAACGACGGGTCGCCAGGCCTCGTCTGCACGGCCGGCGGCGTACGGCTCCAGACCGGCAGGAACACGGTGGTGTCCATGAGCACCTTGACGACCATCTCCGGGTCGTCGCGCACGTCGAACATCTGGCGTTCGGCGTCGCTCTGCGCGGGGAAGTCGTTCGCCAGCCGGGCGGCGGCGTCGGCGTCCACCTGCTCCGACATGGGCGTGACGCGGTCGCCGGGGATCGAGGCACCGATCGCGGTGCCGCCGTTGATGACCAGCTCCAGCGCCGGGTCCGGCCAGAAGCGCAGCACCTTGGCGAGGTCGGACAGCACGAACGGGTGGTTGCCCATCGCGTCGCGCATCCGGCCCGGCCCGGTGTAGAGCGGCACGACCGGGCGGCCGGACGCGTCGTCGACGTACCACTGGAAGCCCGGACGGCCCGGGGCCAGCATCAGGTCGCCGCTCTCGACGACCGGCACCCAGATCTGCCGTACGCCGAGCAGGGTGCGCAGGAACCCCCTGCGGTCGCCGCGCGTCGCGGCGTCGAGGAGCGCGCGCTCCTCCTCGTCGAGCGGTGCGAGGTCGGCGTCCGGGGTGATGTGCAGCACGACCGGCGCCTCGTCCACCTCGAACGGACCCTCGAGCGAGGGCACGCTCGGCGCGGCCGGTACGGGGTCGGATATGACCTCGTCGCGTACGGGCTCGGGCAGCGTCGGGGAGACGCTCTCGGGGAGCGACGGGGCGTCGGGTCCGCTGAGGTGCGTCGCCTCGGGCGCAGGGGGGAGCGGGGGCGCGGGCGGCGGGGCGGCGTCGGGCAGTGCCTGCTCGGGCCGGTCCGCGGGGCGCGGGTCCAGGGCGGGGCCCCCGGCGACGCCCTCGGGCCGTACGGCGTCCGGCGGCGGGGCCGTGCCCGCGGGGACGGCCTCGGGGGCGGGCGAGCTCGGCGACGGCGACTCGCCGGGGATCGGCGCGATGCCCGCGGTGAGCTGCCCGATGAACCACGCCGGGAGGTAACCCTCGATGGGCAGCCCGGAGTTGAGCGCGAGCCACCACTCCTGGTCCGGCCACGTGCGCGCCATGTCGGACAGCGTCATCCGCGCGAAGCTCTGATAGGTCGGGCCCAGGCACGTACGGCCCGCCTCGCTGGAGGTGTAGGCGAGCACGTGCGTGCGTCCCTCGCGCGTCGCCGTAGGCCAGGTGAACGTCGGCGCGGCCGCGTCGGACTCGCCCGCCGTGAGCGGGACGAACAGCTCCGCACCGCTCACGAGTGAGAAGTAGGCGTCCTGGTCGCCGTCGCGCAGGGCGTCACGTAGCTGATGTTCGAGTTGGTTCGCCGGCTCCCACGCGTCGGTCAATGTCGCCACCCCCGGAAGCTCGATTGCGGAGCGCGTCCACCGTACCCGGATGAAACCGGCGGTGCTGCTGAGTATGCCGAGTCGAGCGTGACGCCACGGCCGACTCTGCATATCTCTGCCGCGATCTCGGTGGCCGAATGTGAGACATCACACCATTCGACCCGTCGAGTCAGCCCGCGAGCCGGCCGAGCGCGGTCAGCAACCGGTCGACGTGCTGGTCGGTGGTGCCGATGCCGAAGCTCGCGCGCAGGGCCGTGCCGTCGCCGTCGGCGCAGCCGCCGCCGCCCGCGCCGAGCAGTCGCCGCACCAGCGGATGCGCACAGAACTTGCCGTCGCGGACGCCGATGCCGTACCGATCCGACAGCGCGAGCGCGACGTCGCGTGCCCGGCGTCCCTCGACGACGAACGACACGATGCCCACGCGAGGGCTCCGCTCGCCCCACAGCGACAGCTCCCGTACGCCGGGAAGGGCCGCCAGTCCGGTGCGCAGCCGGTGCAGCAGCCGTTCCTCGTCCGCGACGATCGTGTCCCAGTCGGTCAGCGCCGCGCACGCGGCGGCGAGCGCGACGACGCCGAGGACGTTCGGGGTGCCGGCCTCGTGCCGCTGCTGCGGATCGGCCGACCAGGTGACCTGGCCCGCGCCGACACTCGCGGTGGCCCCGCCGCCCAGGAGGTACGGCTCGGCGGCGCGCAGCCAGTCGGCGCGCCCGACGAGGCAGCCCGCTCCGAACGGCGCGTACAGCTTGTGCCCGGAGAACGCCGCGTAGTCCACGTCGAGCGCGCCCATGTCGAAGGGCCGGTGCGGCACGATCTGCGCCGCGTCCACGGCGATGCGTGCGCCGTGCTCGCGCGCCACGTGCGCCAACTCCTTGACGGGCCACAGCTCGCCGGTCACGTTCGAGGTGGCCGTGACGACGAGCAGCCGCGGCCCGGCCGGGGCCGACCGCAGCGCCTCGGCGGCGGCCGCGACGGCGACGTCGGGCGACTCCGGCACCGGCAGCCGTACGACACGTGCGCTCCGGTGCCAGGGGAGCAGGCTCGCGTGGTGCTCGGACTCGAAGACCACGACGGTCGCGCCGGCCGGCAGCGCGTGGGCGAGCAGGTTCATCGCGTCGGTGGTGTTGCGGGTGAACACGACCGCGTCACGCCGCCACGCGCCGACGAACGCGCGCACGGTCTCGCGTGCGCGCTCGTACCGCTCGGTCGTCACCTGGGACGCGTAGCCCGCGCCGCGGTGGACGCTGCTGTAGTACGGCAGGGCCGCGTCGATCGCCTGGCGTACCGGTTCCAGGCAGGGCGCGCTCGCGGCGTAGTCGAGGTTGGCGTACGCGACGGTGCGGCCGTCCGCCAGCGGTACCGTCACGTCCTCGCCGATCACGCGAAGGGGCGAGCGGGTGCGGGGGGCGAAATCGAGGACAGCGGACATGGCGAGACCTCCGGTGGGACCAGGGGACCCCAGGAGGGATCCGCGCTTGCCCGGCACGGTCGTGCCGGACCCGGTCATCACCCGGGGCACCCCGCCACGGACGGAGGGTTGCCGGCCAGCAAGCCGGGGCTTGACGCTGGCACTCGTGACCTGAGGTGGATCATACAACACCCGCTCGCGGTGTCCTGTTCGTCCGTCTCGGGGTGCCTGGAGCCTCGCCTCAGCCGTACAGGTCGGGGAAGCGGTCGGTCTGGCGCTGCGGGGCGCCGGTCGGCGGCGGACCGGTCGGCGGCACCGTCGGCGGGCCCTCGGTCGGCGGCGGGACCGGGTGCGTCGGCGGACCGGTCGGCGGGCCCTCGGTCGGCCGGCTGCCGGTCGGCCGCGGCCGCGGCAGCACCGGGCCGGTGACCGCACGCCCGCCGCCGCCCGTGTAGACCGACGGCGAGCCGAACGACTTGACCGGCAGGTCCAGCACCTCGTCGGCCTGGACCACGTACGAGCGCCAGATCTTGGCCGGCAGGTCGCCGCCGTACGCGGAGTAGCCGGGGATGGTCAGGGCCTTGTTGTCGGTACGGAAGATGCCCACCGAGGTCGCCAACTGCGGGATGAAGCCGTTGAACCAGAGCTGCTTGCCGTCGCTCGTCGTCCCCGTCTTCCCGGCGGCGTTCCGGTCGGGCAGGCTCGCGTTGGTCCCCGTGCCCGCGTCGACCACCCGCTGCATGGCGTACGTCGCGTCCCGCGCCACCGTCGTGCTGAACGCGCGCTTGCCCGGCACGGTGACCTTGCGCACCTTGCCGCCGCGGTCGGTGACCGACCTGATCAGATGCGGCGTGTGGTAGATCCCCTCCGAGGCGAAGGTCGCGTAGCCGGCGGCCTGCTGCTCGACGCTGACGTCCGCGACGCCGAGCGGCAGCGTGTCCGCGTCCTTGTGCGGCTTGAGCTGCTCGGCCGGGATGCCGGCCTTCTCCGCGGTCTGCACCACCTTGCCCAGCCCGACCTTCTGGCCGAGGTTGACGTACGCGGTGTTGATCGAATCCTGCGTCGCGGTGACGAGGTTGACCATCCCGAAGCTCTCGTTGCGGTCGTTGTGCAGCGCGACCCCGGCGAACATCTGCGGCGAACTGCCGTCCACGTACGTGTTGAGGGTCTCGCCGTCCGTCAGCGCGGCCGCCAGGACGTACGGCTTGAAGCCCGAACCTGCCTGCACCTTCGCGTCGAAGGCGTTGTTGAACTGCCGGTCGATGTAGTCCCTGCCGCCGTAGAAGGCGTTGATCTCGCCGTTGGCCGGGTTGATCGAGACGAGCCCGGTCAGGACCTTCTTGGAGGTGCCGGTGGGGATGTTGCTCTGCACGGCCTGCCGCGCCGCGGCCATCAGGCTCTTGTCGAAGGTCGTGCGTACGCGCAGCCCGCCCATGTTGATCTGGTTGTCGGTGTAGCCCATGCGCCGCAGCTCGGCCTTCGCCTGGCTGACCATGTAGCCCTTGTCACCGGCGAAGATCGATTTTTGCTTCTGCCTGCTCGGCATCGGGAACCGCATCTGGGCGGCCTGCGCCTCACTGACCGTACCCATCTGGGCCATGCCGCTCACGACGTACTGCCAACGCGCCTGCATGTACGCACGGGTCCCGGGCGAGCTGGGGTCGCCCGCGTACGTCGGCACCTGGATCGCGGCGGCGAGGTAGGCGCCCTCGGCGGGGGTCAGGTTCTTGACGTCCTTGTTGTAGTACGCCTGCGCCGCCGACTCGATGCCGTACGCGTCGCGGCCGAAGTAGATCGTGTTGAGGTACTGCTGGAGGATCCAATCCTTGTTCTTCTCGCGCGAGACCTTCAGCGCGATCATGATCTCCTTGAGCTTGCGGCCGGCCGTGCGCTGCTGGCTGAGGCCGCTGTAGTAGTTGCGCACCATCTGCTGGGTGATGGTCGAACCGCCCTGCATCGAGCCGCCGGTGAGCGTCGCCCAGACCGCGCGCGCCGAGCCCTTCATGGACACGCCGGAGTCGCTGTAGAAGCTGCGGTTCTCCGCCGAGATGACCGCGTCGCGTACGGGCCGGGGGACGGCGGCGAGATCGACGGGGCGGCGGTCGAAACTCCCGGTGCGTGCGATGACCGTCTTGCCGTCGTTGTAGAGGAACACCGACTGCTGCGCCTTTGCGGTGGGCTGCGCCGAGGTGGGGATCGGCGTCATCAGATAGACGATGACGAAGCCGATGACGGGCAGCAGCACGAGCACACCGAGCACGTACGCGGCCCGGCGCGCGTACTTGATACGCCGGTCCGGCGGCTTGCGGTACGGCTTGCCCTTGCCCTTGCCTTTGGCCTTGGCCGACATGGCCGCGAGGCGTGCGCCGGGGGAGGGCGGTTCTTGGCTCTCCTGGCCGTCTTCGCCCTTCTCGCCCTCTTTGTCGTCGACGGGAGGAACGATGTCCGGCCTGGCGTCCTCGGTTGTCTCGTACCCGTCCCGGTCTTCCGCGCCGCCCGGCTCGGGGGCCGCGGTGGCAGGCCCGCCCGGCTCGGCCGACAGAGTCGGCTCGACGTGCTCGGAGGGTTCGGCGGGCTCAGCCGACATGGTCGGCTCGGCGGGCTCAGCCGGTCCACCCGGTCCAGTCGGTCCAGCCGAACCGGCGGGCTCACGCCAGGCGTCCTCCGACGCGTGCTCGTAGTCGTCGGCGTGATCTGCCGCGGGCTTCGCCGTGTCGGCGGCTTCGGCGACCGTGGCGGAGTCGGCCGCTCTGGCGGACTCGGCGGCGCTGGGGGCGTCGGCCGCCCTGGCGGATTCCTCGTCCTCGGCGAACCCATCCTCGGCGGACCCGTTCGCGCCGGATGCGTTCCCAGCCGTCTCGCCTGAGGTCCCGGCCGTCTCGCTTGAGGTTCCGGTCGTCTCGCCCGAGGTGGTCCCGGTCGTCTCGCCCGAGGAATCCCGGCCCTCGTCCGCGCCGCCCACGTTGCCCGCGTCGTCCCGTACCGTCGCGTCGTGCTCCGGGTCCGGCCGCGAGTCGCCGTCCTCCGGCAGTTCCGCGCCACCGTCGTTTACGTGCTTGTCAGACATGTCGGGCTCCCCAGCCCCTGATGCCGTCGTTGATGTCCTTCACCCATCCCCCGTGACCAGCCGGAGACGCGAACCTACCCAATGGGGTTCGGTTGATCGGTTCAACCGCGTTGGGCGTCCGGGGTCTTGACGATCCTAGGCCACGGAGGCTAAGGATTCGGTGAGGCGGCGGCGCGTCACGAGGATCCCGGGCGTCCCAGGCACGGGGACACGCCGGAACCCCCGCCGAATACGAACGGCTCCCTGACACCGAAGGCCGGACCCGATCCCCCCGGTCTCACCCCGAGCCGACCCGTCGCCCACAGGCCGGGCGGTGCCGTGCCGGTCAGAGTCTGGGAATGGAACGCCCCCCGAACCCGAACAGCATCCCGCCCGCAAAGCCATGCCCGATCCTCCCTGTCTCACCTGGAGCCCGCCCGTCGCCCCCAAGGCGGACGGCACTGCTCCGGGCGGAGCCGGGTGCACGCTGTCACTCCAGTGACAGACAGCTCTCCAGGCCACGGCCCGCCACGTGCCCCTCGCCCTCGAACGGCGCCTCAGCGACGTGTGTCGGCGATCGGTCGGCGATGCCGGGCACACAGCCTGACCGGCTGGACGGACCCTCCTCCGGCCACCTGTGCCTACCGCTCCAGCGCCGGGCGTGCGCGGAATTCTGCGTAGGCGTCGGCGTCATAGGAGCCCGCGAGGGGCGCGAGGACGGCGGCGGCCGCCAGCGCCGCGGCGTCGCGGAGGAGCTCGGGCCAGGGCGTCCCGGCGCCCGCCGCGAGTGCGGCCACCACGGCGTCGCCCGCGCCGGTGGGGTTGCCGGTCGCCACACGCGGCGGCGTCGCCCGGTGTACGTGTTCCCCGGCGACGGCGAGCAGGCCCTTGGCGCCGAGCGACACGACCACCGCGGGCGCGCCCAGCAACCGCGCCCCGGCCAGCGGGTCGTCCGTACCGGTCGCGGCGGCGAGTTCTGCGGCGTTGGGCTTGACCGCCCAGGCATATGGCGCGGCACGCCGCAGCGCCTCCCCGGACGCATCGACGATCACCGGCACGTCGTCGCGTGCGGCGAGACGGGCGACGGCGCCGGCGTCCACGCCGGGCGGCAGGCTGCCCGAGACCACGATGACGTCGGCCGCCGGGATGCGCGCCTCCAACGCCGCCCACTCGTCCGCGGTGATCGCCGGGCCGGGCTCCCGCAGCAGGGTCGCCTCGCCGCCGGCCACGACCGTCACCGTGCGCCGCGTCTCTCCGACGCATGGCACGAGGTCGTGTGCCAGCCCGGCCGCCTCCAGGTCGGCGCGTACGGCCGCGCCGGTCGCGCCGCCCGCCAGACCGAGGACCAGCACGTCACGGCCGAGCGACCGCAGAACCCGCGCGACGTTCACCCCTTTACCGCCCGCACGCGAGTGCACCGCGCGTACGCGATGTTCGTGGCCCGGACGCAGCTCGGCGAGCTCGTACGTGACGTCGAGCGCGAGGTTGGGCGTAATTGTGGCGATCATGCCGTTTCGCCGCCCGCACACGACCGCACGGCGCGTACGCGATGTTCGTGCCCGGGCCGCAGCTCGGCGAGCTCGTACGTGACGTCGGGCGCGAGGTTGGGCGTAATTGTGACGATCATGGCGTGACGACTCTTCGCACCGTCAGGTCGTCGCCGAGGACGAGCAGGTCGGCGCGGAGGCCCTCGGTGATGGCGCCCCGGTCGGTCAGGCCGAGAAGCATGGCGGGTGTGGTCGCGGCCATCCGTACGGCGTCGGGCAGCGTAGCGCCGGACTCGCGCACCGCGCGCCGGAACACGGCCGCGGCCGTCGCCGTGCTGCCCGCGATCGACCCGCCGCCGGACAGGCGCGCCACGCCCTCGCGGACCTCGACGCCGAGCCCGCCGAGGTCGTAGTCGCCGTCGGTCATCCCGGCGGCCGCGATGGCGTCGGTCACCAGCGCCACGCGCTCCGCGCCCGCCGTACGCACGACGTGCGCGACGACCGCGGGATGCAGGTGCACGCCGTCGCCGATCAGCTCCACCACGACGTCGGGTGCCTCCAGCAGGGCCAGGATCGGGCCGGGTTCGCGGTGGTTGAGTGGCCGCATCGCGTTGAACAGGTGTGTGGCCACCCGCGCGCCGGCCCCAACCGCCTCGCGCGCGGTCTCATACGTCGCGTCGGTGTGGCCCACTGCGGCGATCACCCCGGCGTCGCGTACGCGCCGCAGTGCGTCGATCCCGCCGTCCAGCTCGGGTGCGACGGTCATCATCCGCACATGCGGCACCCGGAGCAGCCGCCCGACCGTCACCGGGTCGGGGTCGCGCAGCAGGGCCGGATCGTGCGCGCCCTTGCGCGCGGAGGACAGGAACGGGCCTTCGTAGTGGATTCCGGCGACCACGCCATCGGCGGCGAGCTCGGAGAGTACGGCGGCGCGGCGTTCGAGATCCTCGGGCGCCGCGGTGACCAGACTCGCCACGAGCGTCGTGGTGCCGCGTTCGCGGTGGAACGCGGCGGCGCGGACACACTCCCCGGCGTCGGCGGAGTCGAACGACGCGCCGCCCCCGCCGTGACAGTGAACGTCCACGAACCCAGGGACGATCAACGATCCGTGCGCGTCGGAGCCGTCGTCCGGTACACCGCGGCCGACCGCGACGATGCGCCCGTCCCCGATCCGTACCCAACCGGGTTCGAGCACCCCGTCGGGCGTGATGACCTTGTCCGCGCTGAGCACGGTCATGGCGCCTCCAGCAGGTCGAGCGCCCACAGTCCCGCGCCGACGCACCCCGCCTCGTCGGCGAACCGCGCCGTCCTGAGCCGCGGCCTGCGGTGGAACGTCAGGCGTGCGTCGATGTCCGCGGCGAGCGGCGTGAGGAGGAGGTCGCCGGCGCGCGAGAGGCCGCCGCCGATCACGATCACCTCGGGTGCGGCCAGTACGGTCGCCGCGGCGAGCGCGGTCCCGAGCCAGCCGACCGTCTCCGCCCACACGGCCACCGCGTCCGCCTCACCGGCGTCGACCAGCGCCGCGACCTTGTCGGCGGTGATCTCACACCCGGTACGGCGCGCGTACCTTCGCGCGATCGCCGGGCCGGACGCCATCGCCTCCAGACAGCCCCGGCCGCCGCAGACGCATCGCTCGTCCGCGCCTACCGACATATGGCCGATCTCCCCGGCGTAGCCGTTGCCCACGCACAGGTGCCCGTCGATCACCATCGCCGCGGCGATACCGGTACCGATCGGGACGATGAGGGAGTTGCGCGTCCCGCGCGCGGCCCCGAGTCGCAGCTCGGCGATACCCCCCGCACGTACGTCGTGGCCGACGGCGACCCTCAGGCCGGTGCGCTCCTCGAGCAGCTCGCGGAACGGCACGTCGCGCCAGCCGATGTTCTCCGACCAGACCGCGACGCCACTTTCGTCGTCGACGACGCCGGGCACGGCGACACCGACCGCCTCAGGCCGGTCCGCTTGCGCGAGGAGTTCGCCGACAAGGTCGAGCACAGCGGGCACGGCGGCGTCCCCGCGCGGCGTCGGGCGGCGTACGGTCGCGATCCGGTCGAGGTCGCGATTCATGATCGCGCCCTTCATCGACGTGCCGCCGACGTCAAGAGCGACGATCATGAAAACACGACCGAGCCGGGCCGCCCGTAACCCACACCCGCCGCGCACGCATCGGCGAGCGCCCACACCGTGTAGCCGCCCTGGGTTCGCTGGACCGGGCTTTCCATGCGCGGGTGGACGGTTGCTGATGCCGACCGGGTCGCGCAGCCTTCTCCCGTTCGCTGGACCGGGTTTTCCGCGCGTGGGTGGACGGCTGTTGAGGCTTGCCGAGTCGCGTGGCTTTCTCCGGTTCGCTGGACCGGGCTTTCCGTGCGCGGGTGCGCGGCTGGTGATGCCGGCCGGGTCGCGTAGCGGGTTTCCGCGCTCCCTGCGGGCGAGTGGATGTGTGGGCAGACGGTGTCGCCGGCGACGGTTCGCCCGACCTCGCCTGCCGCACGCGCCTGAGGGGCTGTGGCCTGGTCGCCGTTGTGGGGCGGTGCCGCGCGTAGGCCGAGGAGTCGTCTGGTCGCCTGCCTCCGGCAGGGCGGCCGACGACCGCCGGCCTCCGCCTCGACCTGATAACCCGTCAACCCCAGCCTCCCGACATGCTCGTTCGTGCGCGAATCGTGCGCGCATCATGCACTAATGAACACATTCTCGCCAGGAATGGCAAGTGGCCCCGCCCCGCCATCACCGGCGACGCCCGGCCCACCCCGCCGTCACCGGCGACGTCCCACCCACCCGCCGTCACCGGCGACGCCGCGCGCGCCGCCGCTCCGCCTCGCTGTCGCCAGCAGCGCCCCGTCCGCACATCACCCGGCCTCACCCGGCCTCACCCGCGCCCCAACCGAGGCACGCCTGGGCACCTCCCTTGGATTCCTCATCGGCCTTCCGTATCGGCTCGTCGTGGGGCCTGCCGTGGCTCGCCGTGTTCCCGGCACCCCGCTGGCGTGGCTCGGTGCGTCGGCCCTGCTCTCGACTCTCGTGGTCTAGCGCGCGTACCAGCTCCCTTCGTTGAGGTCATCCCGCGGCTCGCCTATGCGGTCTCCCACGGCATTCTCCGCAGACCGCTCGACCGTCGGCAATGGCCGCCCGCAGCCTGTGGACAAACGGCGGGATGAACGCCGGTGGACTCCCCTGGTCGATATCACTACCGCTTGAGAATGCCGATTTGGCCGATCCGGCCGTCGCTTTTCGGCCGGTCCTGTCGCCCAAGCTTCCGGCGCGGGAGATGTCCGGAAGCGGTCGCACATTCCAGGTGTCGAATCGCCTTGATCGGCCATTCCGCGCCGCTCCGGCAATGACATAGCGCCGCAATTAACCGAAATCGGGCGCATGGCGAGGGGTTTCGACGCGGGAGAGCCTTCGCCGGTCCGACGCCTGACGGTTTCACCATCGTCACCTAATGTGATAGTCAAATAACACTCAGCCACCGGTCGCATGCATCCCTGTTCCACCGAGACATGGAGTTCGGTCATGCTCGTCTGCATTCTCGCCGTCGTCGCGGCGGTCGGCGTCGTGGTGATCGCCGCAGCGTTGTTCCGCAAGTTCGGGCACGGGCAGGACGACGGCGAACCCGACGGAACGACCGCGGGTCATGCCGGGTCGATGCTGTCGGCGCTGTTCCTGCTGGTCTTCGCGATCGCGATCGTCGTCCCGTGGACCACGACCGACTCAGCACGCCAGAACGCCTACGGCGAGAGCCGCGCGCTCGTCGAGGCGTATTGGGCGGCATCGGCGCTGCCCGCCCCCGAGGGCCGCGACGTGCAGACCGACCTGCGCGCTTACACCAATCTTGTGGTCGGGAGAGAGTGGCGGCAGATGAAGAAGGGGCGGCTCACCGCGGAGGGCGAAGCCCGGCTGAGCGCCCTCCGTAGGAAGGTCAGCGGCCTGCCCGCGGCCAACGACGACCAAAAGGCCAACCGCGCCGCCGTCCTCGAACAACTCCAAGCCCTGTCGGCGGCGCGCGGTCAGCGGGCGATGGACGCCGACGCGAAGTCGCCGGTCGGGCTCCTTTACATGACGGTCGTGACCGGCCTGGTTGTGATGATCTTCCCGTTCCTTGCCGGGGCGCGGCCACGCCGCAGGACGATGGTGCCGATGTGCGTGATGGCGGCGCTGCTCGGGGTCGGCATCTTCCTCGCCTTCGACATCTCCCACGTCTTCAACGGTGCCTTGCGCGTCAAACCGGACGCCTATACGGCGGCGCAGCAGGAGTTCCAGCAGATCCCCGAGAGCCGATGATCATGCGTACCGCCTCCACTGCCTGTACCGCCGTGCTCGCCGCCGGCGCTATCGCCGGCCTGACGGCCACGCCCGCGCTCGCCGCCGACACCGCCAACTCCACCACCGCCCGCACCGCGCACCAGCAGCAGCCAGATGCGGCCGGCGCGGCAGTCCCGGGCTCCCCGGACGCCGCCGTTCCAGCCACTGCCGGCACCGCCGCCCCAAGTTCCGGTGGCCGGCAGGCCGCCTCCGCCGCCCGCCGGCACCCCACCGCCGCCACCGCCGGTGAGCGGAGTCCGGCGGGTCGGCAGCCGGGGTCCGGAGCCGCCGCTGCCCGGGATCCCGCAGACGGCCGCCACGTGTCCACCGCCGTGCCGGGTTCGGTCGGTCGGCGGCAGGGATCTGCCGATGGTGCCGTGGCGGGTCCGGTTGGTCGGCAGGCGGGGTCTGCCGGTGTCGACGTGCCAGGTCTGGTGAGCCTGCGGCCGGGCGGTGCCGATGCCGCTGTCCGGGGTTCGGCCGGTCGGCGGCCCGGGTCTGTCGCTGCCGCCGCTCAGGGCTCCGCAGGTCAGCGGCGAGCCTCTGCCGATGTCGCCGTCCGCGGCTCGGCCGGTCGACCGCGACCGGTGTCCGACGAGGTCGCCGTGCCCGGTGCGGCCGGTGTCTGGCCGGGGTTCGCCGATAGTGCCGTGGCGGGTGCGGTCGGTCGGCGGCAGGGGTCCACTGCCGTGCCCGGTCCGGTGAGTCTGCGGCCGGGGTCGGCGGATGCTGCCGTGCCGGGCTCGGTGAGTCTGCGGCCGGGGTCCGCGGCTGCTGACGCACGGGTTTCGGTGGGGCGTCGGCTCGCGTCCGTCGACATCTCCGCCCTCAGCCCCGCGCGGCGGCAGCTTGTCGCCGCCGACCTGGAGGCTGGTGGGCTCTTACACGTCGGTCTGCGCCTTGGCGCGCCGACCTGCCTCGACGTCGGTCTGCTCGGCATCGTGCGGATCGGGTTGGAGCTTGGGCCGGGTAACTGCTTCCAGGCCGCGCCGCCGCCGATTCCGAAGCCGCCCGCACCCAAGCCGCCAGTTCCGAAACCGCCGGCGCCGCCGCAGCCCGTGCCGACCCCTCCGACCCCTCCTCCGGCCTCACCACCGGCGCGGCCGCCCGGTCGTACCGCACCGGTCACGCCACCGGCCGTCCCACCACCCGCGCCGCCCGCGGCGCGTGTCGTACCGCCCTCGGCCGCGCGAAAACCCCCGCCACCGCCTCACGCCGTGCCGAGGTCGGCCCATCGCTTGATCGTGCCGAAGGCCGCCGGGCTGCCGCCTCGGCGGAAGAATCCGCTGGCCACGCCCATCGTCCTCGTCGTGATCGCCGTTGTGATCGCGGCCGGCGCCGGGGTGGCCTTCTCGGCCGCTCCATAAGACCTGGGGTGGTGCGGAAAACGACTTGTGATTGCCTATTGCAATCAGACGGAAACGCAACGTAATGTCGATCGCGGGAAAAGGCGTAATTCAACGCCAGGCCAATGTACCGCCGTTCTCGGCGTGGCCGACCGTTGAATTCATGCACTCATCGGTTTCCATTGTCGGTACGAACACGGAATGGTGGTGTGTGTTGTGACGGAGTCGGTTCTGTCGGGTGTCGAGGGTGAGGGTTCGGCGCTGAGTCTGGGTACGGCGGCGGCGCGGAATTTGGCGACGACGACGAAGTCGGCGCCGCAGATGCAGGGGATTTCGTCTCGGTGGTTGTTGCGGTTGTTGCCGTGGGTTCAGGCGTCGGGTGGGGTGTATCGGGTGAATCGTCGGTTGAGTTATGCGGTGGGGGATGGGCGGGTGAGTTTTTCTTCGGTGGGGTCGGAGGTGCGGGTTGTTCCGCCGGAGTTGTGTGAGCTTCCGCTGTTGCGGGGGTTTGGGGATGAGGGGACGTTGAATGCGTTGGCGGGGCGGTTTGTTCAGCAGGAGTTTGATGCGGGTGATGTGATTGTGGAGGTGGGGCGTCCTGCGGATCAGGTGTTTTTGGTGGCGCATGGGCGGGTGTCGCGGGTGGGGGTTGGTAAGTATGGGGATGAGACGGCGTTGGGGGTGTTGGCCGATGGTGATTATTTTGGTGATCGTGCGTTGGCGGGGTCTCAGGAGACGTGGGATTTCACCGCCAGAGCGGCCACCCACGTCACGGTGCTCACCCTCTCCGGCATGGTCTTCCAGGAGATCGTCGACCAGTCCGACACGTTGCGCACGCACCTCGAGCGGTTCCGTACCGGTCCCGACGGCGATCAGGACGAGTACGGCGAGGCGGCGATCGCGCTGGCATCCGGCCATTCGGGTGAGCCGGTGTTGCCGGGGACGTTCGTGGATTATGAGTTGTCGCCGCGGGAGTATGAGCTGAGTGTGGCTCAGACCGTGTTGCAGGTGCACACGCGGGTGGCTGATCTTTACAACCAGCCGATGGATCAGACGAAGGAGCAGTTGCGTCTGACGATCGAGGCGTTGCGCGAGCGCCAGGAACACGAACTCGTCAACAACCGCGAGTTCGGCCTGCTCAACAACGCCGACCTCGGCCAGCGCATCTACACGCGCAACGGGCCGCCCACTCCCGACGACATGGACGACCTCCTGTCGACGGTCTGGAAGGACCCCGGGTTCTTCCTGGCCCACCCGAAAGCCATCGCGGCCTTCGGACGCGAGTGCAACCGCGTCGGCGTCTACCCGCAGAGCATCGACGTGGCCGGCAACTGGGTGCCCGCCTGGCGCGGCGTGCCGATCTTCCCGTGCAACAAGATCCCGGTCAGTGACACGCGGACCAGTTCGATCATGCTGGTCCGCACCGGCGAAGAGGACCGCGGTGTGATCGGGCTGCACCAGACCGGGATCCCGGACGAGTACGAGCCGGGGCTCTCCGTGCGGTTCATGGGCATCAACGACAAGGCCGTCATCTCCTACCTCGTCAGTGCCTACTACTCCGCGGCCGTCCTCGTGCCCGACGCGCTCGGCGTACTCGAGAACGTGGAAACCGCGCCCGCGGCCGAATAGCGGTGATGAAAGGCGCGGGGCGGTGTCCAGCCGCCGCTCCGCGCCTGTCCCGTACGCGACCGGTGTGACATCCCCCTGTGGTCGATAGCGATTTGGAATGGTGGTGTGTGTTGTGACGGAGTCGGTTCTGTCGGGTGTCGAGGGTGAGGGTTCGGCGCTGAGTCTGGGTACGGCGGCGGCGCGGAATTTGGCGACGACGACGAAGTCGGCGCCGCAGATGCAGGGGATTTCGTCTCGGTGGTTGTTGCGGTTGTTGCCGTGGGTTCAGGCGTCGGGTGGGGTGTATCGGGTGAATCGTCGGTTGAGTTATGCGGTGGGGGATGGGCGGGTGAGTTTTTCTTCGGTGGGGTCGGAGGTGCGGGTTGTTCCGCCGGAGTTGTGTGAGCTTCCGCTGTTGCGGGGGTTTGGGGATGAGGGGACGTTGAATGCGTTGGCGGGGCGGTTTGTTCAGCAGGAGTTTGATGCGGGTGATGTGATTGTGGAGGTGGGGCGTCCTGCGGATCAGGTGTTTTTGGTGGCGCATGGGCGGGTGTCGCGGGTGGGGGTTGGTAAGTATGGGGATGAGACGGCGTTGGGGGTGTTGGCCGATGGTGATTATTTTGGTGATCGTGCGTTGGCGGGGTCTCAGGAGACGTGGGATTTCACCGCCAGAGCGGCCACCCATTGCACCCTTTTGTCATTGTCCCGTGAACGATTCGACGAACTGACCGAGCAGTCCGAAGAACTTCGGGCCCACCTCGAAAGCGCACGCAACGCGCCGAAGGCTCCGCAGAACAAGCACGGGGAAGCCGAGATCACTCTCGCGTCGGGGCATTCGGGTGAGCCGGTGTTGCCGGGGACGTTCGTGGATTATGAGTTGTCGCCGCGGGAGTATGAGCTGAGTGTGGCTCAGACCGTGTTGCAGGTGCACACGCGGGTGGCTGATCTTTACAACCAGCCGATGGATCAGACGAAGGAGCAGTTGCGTCTGACGATCGAGGCGTTGCGCGAGCGCCAGGAACACGAACTCGTCAACAACCGCGAGTTCGGCCTGCTCAACAACGCCGACCTCGCGCAGCGCATCCAGGTACGTTTCGGCCCGCCGACCCCCGACGACATGGACGAGCTCCTGTGCCGGCGCCGCAAGACGCGCTTCTTCCTGGCCCACCCCAAAGCCATCGCCGCCTTCGGGCGCGAGTGCAACCGCCGCGGCCTGTATCCGCAGAGCATCGAGATGCACGGCCGTTCGGTCTCAACCTGGCGCGGCGTGCCCGTCTACCCCTGCAACAAGATCCCCATCGACGACGGCGGCACGACCTCGATCCTCGCGATGCGCACAGGAGTGGACGATCAAGGGGTTATCGGACTGCACCAAGAGGGTATTCCGCATGAGATCGAACCGAGCCTGTCGGTACGGTTCATGGGCATCAACGACCAGGCCGTGATCTCCTACCTCGTGAGTCTCTACTACTCCGCTGCCGTCCTCGTCCCTGACGCCCTCGGCATCCTCGAGAATGTCGAAGTCTCCCGCTGAGGAGGTGCCCATGACCACGACTGAGGAGTCGACAACCGCCCGTACCGCGGACGAAGTGCTGGCCTGGAGCCGCAACCTGGTCGACCCGGCGCTCCGTACGGCCGTCGGGCGCCTGCCCGGCTCGATGCGACTGATTGCCGGTCACCACTATGGCTGGTGGGACGAGCACGGCGAGCCGACCGAGGCCAACGCGGGCAAGGCGATCCGCCCGGCATTCGCCCTCCTGGCCGCCGAGGCCGCCGGCGCCGAGCCGGCCGTCGCGGTGCCGGCCGCCGTCGCCGTCGAACTCGTACACAGCTTCTCGCTGCTGCACGACGACGTGATGGACGGCGACCGCACCCGCCGCCATCGCCCCACGACCTGGGCCGCGTTCGGTGTGGGCGCAGCGATTCTGGGCGGCGACGCCCTGCTGAGCCTGGCGTTCGACGTGCTCGCGGCCAGCGAGCATCCGGTCGCGACGGAGGCCATGCAGCGGCTGAGCGGCGCCGTACAGGATCTGGTCGACGGCCAGAGCGCGGACATCGCGTTCGAGACCAGGGCGGATGTCGACCTGCCCGAGTGCCTGAGCATGGCCGAGGGAAAGACGGCCGCGCTGATGGGCTGCGCCAGCCGCCTGGGGGCGCTGTTCGCCGGCCGCCCGGACCAGGCCGTCCGCCTGCACGCCTTCGGCGAGCGACTGGGCCTGGCGTTCCAGCTGGTCGATGACCTGCTGGGCATCTGGGGCGACCCCAAGGCCACCGGCAAGGACGTCTACGCCGACCTACGCCAGCGCAAGAAGTCACTGCCGGTCGTCGCCGCACTGACGTCGGGTACGGCGGCCGGTCACGAGCTCGCGGCGCTCTACCACCGCGAGATCCCGCCGACCGACGCCGAGCTGGTGCACGCCGCCGAACTCATCGAGCTGGCCGGCGGCCGGCGCTGGTGCCAGCAGAAGGCCGACGAGCTGCTCGCCGAGGCTCTGGGCCACCTGCGCTCAGCGGCACCGGCCGAACGTCCCGCAACCGAGTTGACCACCCTCGCCCGCCTGGTCACCCAGCGGGACCACTGAACATCGGGGCTCCCCTCGCCGGACCCCCGCCGGAGAGGGGAGCCCGCCGGCTCGCGGGCAGTACGAGGCGGCTACCTGCGACGCCCCGGCGGCGTGGTGGTGTGCCGCGACGATCCGTGCGCGACCGGGCTTTCCGGCTTCGGCCTGCCCAGCAGACCTTGCAGATTGACCAGCCTCGAAGGTTGTGCCGAACCCTGCTGACCTGCCAAGAACCGGTCTTCGGGGCGGGTGGTGGTCTGCGGCGGTGTCGGCCGGGGTTCGGTGTGGGGGATGAGTGGTGTCGGCTCGGGGTTTGGTTCGGTGGGGTGCGGGTCAGCGAGTGCCGTCGGCTCGGGTTCGGTGGTGCGGTGCGGGTCAGCGAGCGCCCTCGATCTCCTCGTCTGGCCCGTGGGTGTGCATCGCGATCTGGCGCCAGGCCGAGGCCCAGCGCTGGAGGTCCTCGGTGGTGCCGCCCAGTACTCGTACGAAGGTCTCGACGGAGGAGAGTTTCGCTGGGATGGAGTCGCTGTGCAGCATGGTGCGGAACGTCGAGTAGGAGATCTGCTTGGCGCAGCGGCGTTCCATCTCTCGCAGACTGGGGTTGCCCGCCCAGGCGTGGTAGGCGCGCATGGCGGCGACGAACTTCGCCGGGGTCCTCGTCAGCAGCGGGTCCGGCCGCTGGTCGTGGCCGCGCAGATCGGGAATCGCCGGGGGAGTGAACGGCGGATCCGGCTCAGTGTCGGAGTCGACGCCGTCAGGTTCGGCCGGCTTCGTGCCCTCGTCGGCATCGGTGCGGCGTGCGTCGAGTTCGAGGGATTTTCTGCGGGTGCCGATGCCGGCCTCCTTGCCGCGTTTGAGGCGGCTCAGCTCCATCCGCCGGTTCAGCGCCCGGTCCTTTTCCGCGGTGAGGACGAGGAGCCGGCGGAAGTAGCCGTGTGCCTCGGCGACGCGTTCGACACCGCGGATCGCGTGGCACAGCATGAGAATGCGCTCCAGCCGCGTCCACACCACCGGCGTCGCGCGATAGGTGCCGGCCAGGATGGAATAGGCGGCGCTGGCCGGAATTCCCGCGACGGAGGCGATGATCTCGACGCCGTCCTCGCCGCCGACTCGGTCGAGCTCGTACTGGACCGCGCTGTTCAGCAACAGGCTCAGTTTGGCCCGCCACCGAGCCATCTCGTCGTCGATACGGCGAATTCTGCTGCGCAACTCCTCTTCGGGGAGGTGCTCGATAGGCGGCTCTTGGTCGTCGTTTTCCGCGCATTCGATCGGCGCAGGATTGTCGGTCGCATTCATCGGCGGGCACTCGAATCGTCGTCGCGGCCGCGCGGCAGTCGCCTGATCACCTCGGCGCCGCCGAGCCCGAGGGCGATGGTCAGGGTCAGCGCCTCCCGGGGGGAGTACCCCTGACCGATGAGCGAGAGGAACACGGTAATGATCATGGTGAGGACACCGAGGGACATGGCATCGCTATGCGGATCGCGGTTTCCGTGCGCCTTGGCGGACGGGCCGCCCGGCCGTTCCTTGGCCATGGGGCATCTCCATTTCGGTCGGTCCGGTTGTCGTGCTACGGACGGGACTTGACCAAGGCATCGTGACCGCCTTTGTGGAAGTAGCAATCGGGTGACGCCTGGGGAGAGCAATACTGCCCTAGGGACGGTCTGCTCGCTAGAAAACTGCAAAGGTCATACTGGGCGTGTTCGGACACTGATGAAGTGCAGGTCGCGTTGCACGCTGCCGGGAATCGTTTGTCTCCGTTGTGATTTGTTTTGGCCCGGCTAGTGGTGATGCTTGCAGTCGTGTTTCGCGAACCTACTGCGATCTAATACGACGCAACGTCATTGGGGCGTTGTGCAGATTCCCTTCGCTTGGTCTGGTGCTACGGACGGGCGACACGGGGACGCATCAGAGTCGGTCTCGGGTGGAAGCGGGCCGACTCCCAGGGGAGGGCCGGGGTGGCGACGCCCTCCGGCCCTTCGCCCGTTTCCGCCGGGCCGCTGCATTCATCGCTGACTCGCTAACGTGCGGAGAGCGGGGGAGAGCAAGGGCGAGCGGGGGGAGGGCAAGGGGCGAGGGGCGGGGGAGCGGTCGCCTGTGTGGAGGTCGGTGGGGCACGATCCAGTGCGGATGCCCGCACGCTGGACACTTAGCGTAACGAACTCATCACACATGGTCGAGCCTCGGTTGCCGGGTGCGGTGAAGTGGATACCTCTTGCGTCGTGGTCCGGGTGAACCGGGCCACGAAGAGTCACGATGTAGGGGGAATCAGTGCTCAAGAAGCTCACCGCAACGGCGATCGTGGGGGCGGCGGCCACCGGCGTCATGCTGCTCGGCGGCCCCGCGAACGCAGACCGCGTCTCCGCCGGTCAGAAGGCGGCGCCGGCCGACCTTTGCTACGTCGCACCCGGCGTCTACCAGCAGGGCTGGTGCAACGACAACCCGACGACCGGCTACTACCCGCCGACCACGTACTTCCCGCCGACGCCGTACTACCCCGGCTATGGCTGGGACCGCTGGCACCACGGCGGCGGCTGGAACCGCTACCCGGGCCACTGGCACCGCTAAGTCGCCCTCGTCGTGGCCCGTCCGTGTCATCACGGGCGGGCCACGGCTCTGTCCGGACCACGCCCGGGCAGCGGCGTGCCGCAAGCCCTTGACGCCTTGCCGTGGCCGTGCTGGATTCCCCGATATCGGCTTGGCCACAATAGGCGCGTCATTGTTCCGGTTCGGGATTGACAACCGGCAGGCCGTTTGATGATCTTAATGCGCAGCAGAGAAAAGCCATGCGGCCCAGAAATGGGCACGGCGTGGCGCAATTCGACGACCTGGAACACCAGCTCGCTCTCGGTCAATGGTTAATCCTCTTCCCTCCGGCGACACCCTTTCGCCGACACGCCGTAACCCCGACCCTGAACTGGTCATTCAGTCGTCCACGCCCGTCTGTGCGAAAGGACCACGCACTCAAATGACGCCGTCGACAGAACCGCCCCCGTATCCATTCCGATCCCGCGACCCGCTGGCGCTCGCCGAGCAGTACGCCGACTTTCCCGACGCCGTCAGAGTGACGTTCATGCCGAGCGGAATGCCGGGATGGATCCTCACGCGTTACAAGGACGTACGTGCCGGTCTTCGGGACCCGCGCCTCAGCCGGGCCGCGGCTGACCAGCTTCAGATCGACGGTTATCCGTCACTGCCCGGGTTCATGCTGGGCAGCGACGGGGCCGACCACGAACACCTCCGCGAGGTCGTCAAGGGCGCCTTCACCCGGGAGGCCGTGGACGAGCGCCGTCCCGGCATCGAGCGTGCCGTCGAGGCGCTGCTGGACGAACTCCTCCTCGGCGGCCGGGACGGCGAGCCGGCCGATCTCCTGGAGCACTTCGCGCTGCCGCTCGCCATGGACACGGTCGGACAGGTCCTCGGCATCCCCAAGGAGGACCGCCTCCAGTTCCGGCAGTGGGGCGACGCCTTCCTCACGACATCCAGCTCCAGTAGGGACGCCTCCCTCGCGGCGCAGGAGAGCATGATGCGGTACCTCGGCGGCCTCATCGCCCAACGACGTGCCGAACCAGAAGAGGACCTCCTGTCCGCGATGATCCAGTCGGGCAAGCTCGCCGAACACGAGATGTTCGGCCTGCCGATCGAGATCATGCTCGCCGGCTGGGAGACCGTCGCCGCCGCCGTGACGAACTTCGTCTTCTGGCTCCTCACCCACGCCGAGGGCGACGAGACGTACTACCGGTACCTCCACCGGCACCCGGAGCGGATCGGCCGGGCGGTCGAGGAACTGCTCAGGATGCTGCCCGTCGGCGCGGAGGACGGCCTGCCGCGATGTGCGCTGGCCGACGTCGAGGTCGGCGGCGCGACCGTGGCGAAGGGCGACCTCGTCGTGCTGAGCCACGACGCGGCCAACCGCGACCCGGAGATCTTCGCCGACCCGCACCGCATCGACCTCGGCCGGACCCCGAACCCGCACATGGCCTTCAACGTCGGCCCGCACTTCTGCCTCGGCGCCTATCTCGCCCGGCTGGAGCTCAACATCGCGATCGAGCGCCTCACCCAACGGCTCCCCGGCCTGCGGCTGGCCGTCGCGCCGGAGGAGATCGAATGGAGCGAGGGCACCGCGATCAGACGGCCGCTCACCCTGCCGGTCCAGTGGGCTCACGACTGATCGGCGCGAAGCGCGCTTCGTGAGACTTCCGGTACGGGGGAGGCGCGCGGGATACGATGGGAGTCTGATTCCGAGGGTTGAGAGCCGCTGCCCCCTGGCGCGCCCAGAGGGATTCGAACCCCCGACCGTCGGATTAGAAGTCCGATGCTCTGTCCGGCTGAGCTATGGGCGCCGGTCGATCGGATCTGAGTGTACGGACTCCGGAGCGTTGATGTGATGTCGGTGGCCGTTAATCGCCATTGAGAGTTCGGCGGCACGCAGACCACTTCGGTGGCGGTGCCGGGAGCTGCGGCGATGGCCGTCGAGGCGGCCCCCGCGCGCACGGCGCGGGTGGCCGGGGCCCGCCTCGCGTGTCACGTACCGTGACCGTTCTGCCTCACTGAGAGGCGGACAGGTCATAGACGGTGGTGCCGCCGACCGTACGCGCGGTGAAGTGCTGTGCCACCCAGGCCGCGATCTGCTGCGCCGGGTCGTTCCCGCCGCCGCGCGCCATCGAGCCGCCCGCGAAGTAGTGGATCCGCCCGGCGCTCACGTACCGCTGGAACCGCGCCAGGCTCGGCGCCGGGTCCGTGCCGTTGAAGCCGCCGATCGCCATCACCGGCGTACGCGGACGGCGCGGCGAGCGCGGCGACGAGCGCGACGGCCGCACCGGTGGTGGTCCTACCGGCTGCTCGGTCACCACGACGACCACCGCCAGGACCACGGCGGCCGGCGTACGGCGGCGGGCCGCCCACAGGACCGCGGCGCCCATTCCGGTCACCGCCGCGACCGGCGGTGCGAGGGCGACCGTGTAGTAGCCGTGGAAGATCCCCTGCATCAGGCTGAACACGGCGCCGGTGACGAGCAGGCAGCCGCCCCACAGCGCGAACGCCGCCGCGAGCCGCGGGAGGGCAGCGGGACCGGCGCGTCCGGCCCCCCGCCGGTACGCGGCCCACGCCCCGCCACGATCGTCCACAGGCCGGCCGCGAGGAGGATCAGGGCGGCCGGGAGGAGCCAGGCGATCTGGCCGCCGAGTTCGGTGCCGAACATCCGCAGCCAGCCCGCGTCCTGGTTCGTGTTGCCGAGGCCGCCGGTCTCGTTGCCGTTCAACCGGCCGAGGCCGTTGTAGCCGAACGCCAGTTCCAGCACGCTGTCGTGCTGCGAACCCCCGATGTAGGGCGGGGAGCCGGCCGGCACGAGCGCGACGATCGCCACCCACCAGCCGGCCGAGACGAGCAGCGCCCCGGTGGCGAGCGCGAGCTGCCAGAGCGGGCGGCGCAGGCTCGCCGGCGCCGTCAGCGGGTAGACCAGCGCGAACGCCGGTACGACCAGGAACGCCTGGAGCATCTTGGTGAGAAAGCCCAGCCCTACGCAGGTCGCGCCAGGACCAGCCACCGCGTGCTCGCCCCCTCGCGAGCCCGCGCAGCAGGGCGTACGCGCCGGTGGTCAGCAGGAGCGCCAGCAGCGCGTCCGGGTTGTTGAACCGGAACATCAGCGCCGCCACCGGCGTCGTCGCGAGCACCGCGCCGGCCAGCAGCGCGCCGCCCGCCGCGACGCGCGGCCCCCAGGGAGCGAGCGAGCGCCGTACGGTCGCGTGCAGCACGGCGACGGTGGCGACTCCCATCAGCGCCTGGGGCACCAGGATGCTCCAGGAGTTCACGCCGAACATCCGCGCGGCGAGGTCCATCGGCCACAGTGCCAGCGGCGTCTTGTCCACGGTGATGAAGTTCGACGCGTCGGAGGAGCCGAAGAAGATCGCCTTCCAGCTGTGCGAACCCACCTGGACGGCCGCCGAGTAGAAGGAGTTGGCCCAGCCCGAGGCGCTCAGCCCCCACACGTACAGGACGGTCGTCGCGGCCAGCAGCGCCAGGAGCGCCGGCCGCGCCCATGCCGGGTCGCCGGACCATCGTCGTACGCGCGTGGTTTCCTCTGTCGGCTCGCTCACGGGCCACAGTCGGCGGCCAGGCTTGACCGGCGGTTAGCCGATCATTAAACGCGGATGAGAATCAGCCGCGCGCGGCGCACGTGATGCAGGTGAGTGCGGTGGGACGCGCCGCGAGGCGGTCGTCGCCGATCGGGCCGCCGCAGGTCTCGCATGTGCCGTAGCCGCCCTCGTCGAGCCGCCGCAGCGACCGGTCCAGCTCGGACAGGTGGCGGTGCGACTGGTCGAGCAGGGACTCGATCTGGGAGCGCTCGAAGGCGATCGTCGCGCCTTCGGGATCGTGCTCGTCGTCCACACCGGCCGACGTGGTCGAGTCGATGATGCCGTCGCGGTCATGGTCGAGCGCCGCGATGCGCTCGAGTGTCCTCAGGCGGTCCGCGGCCAGCTGTTCTGCCAGCACCGTAGGGTCCATCAACAGTTGGAACGCCCGCACCGGCCGCCGAATTCCAGGCCCAGACCCAGGCCCGGTTGGGCCATCTTTTGCCGACACACCCGGTCCGCACCTGACGGGCTCGGGTATCGGCCCTGTGTGTCGAACGGAAACGCCGCCGCCGGGCTGATGATGACCGTCGCGGTCCTCACCGGGATGGCCCACCTCCACGGGTCGGCGGGCGGGCACGCCGCGTACGAACGCAACCCCGCGTACGCACGGCGTCCCTGGCACGCACGGCACTGGTCGAGCCCGGAGCGGGTCGAACTCGGCCGCGAGCGGATCCCGGTCCGCTCGGTACGCGTCCGCTCGCCGTACGGAGCGGGACGCCGGGGCGCGGGGGAGACCGGCCTGCCGCCGGAGTACACCGTCGGCTATGTCGACCCGGACCGGGGCGGACCCGTCGTCCGCCGGCTGCGGCGGGTGGCCGAGGGCGACCGGATGAAGGTCGTACGGAACGACAACAGCGTCGCCTGGTACCGGGTCGACTCGGTTCGGCACTCCGTGGGCGCGGAACCGCAGGTCCCCGAGGTGGCCGACCGTCCGGAGCTCCGCCTGATCTCCGTGGACGACGTGCGACGCCGGGGCGGCGCGCCGGGCGACGTGGTCGTCTCGGCCCACCTGGACCGCGCCGGCGAGACGACCGAGTAGCGAGCCCGCCGTACCGCACGGCGATGTGATCGCCTCCTGGTCTTCCACCGCGGCCGGATCACTGATGGGATCGACGGTCAAGAGCTCTCCGGGCCGGCGCTGGGTCCTCGGCGCCGGCCCGGAGCGGCATGCGCGCCCCCGGCGCGGCGGCCCGTACGGCCGCGGACGAAGGCAGGGAGACGATGGGCTTTCTCGATGACAAGACCTGGACCGGATCGGTGTTCAGCGGTGGCTGGAACCCCTCGGCCGCCGGCGACCTGGCCGTGACCGAACCGGCCACCGGCATCGAGCTGGGCCGTACGGGCGTGGCCGGCCCCGACGACATCGGCCGCGCCGCCGCGGCGGCCGCCGCCGCGCAGGGCGAGTGGGCCGCGACCTCCTACGAGGAGCGCGCCGCGGTGCTCCGCCGCGCGGGGACGCTGTTCGAGGAGCACGCGGCCGAGGTCGAGGAGTGGATCGTCCGCGAGACCGGGGCGATCCCGCCCAAGGCGGCGCTGGAGACGCACGTCGCCGCGCAGGAGTGCTACGAGGCGTCCGGGCTGGCCTCGCACACGACCGGCGAGATCCTGCCGACCGCGAAGAAGCGGCTGAGCCTCGCCCGCCGTGTCCCGGCCGGCGTGGTCGGGGTGATCGCGCCGTTCAACTTCCCGCTGATCCTCAGCATCCGCGCGGTCGCGCCCGCGCTCGCCCTGGGCAACACCGTCGTGCTCAAGCCGGACCCGCGTACCGCCGTCTCCGGCGGTGTCGTCCTCGCCCGCATCTTCGAGGAGGCCGGCCTGCCCGCCGGCGCGCTGCACATGCTGCCCGGCGGCGCCGACGCCGGGGAGGCGCTGGTCGTCGACCCGCACGTGGCGATCGTCTCCTTCACCGGCTCCACCGCGGCGGGCCGCAAGGTCGGCGAGCTGGCCGGGCGGCACCTCAAGCGCGCCCATCTGGAGCTCGGCGGCAACTCCGCGCTGATCATCCTGGACGACGCCGACCTGGACCTCGCGGTGTCGGCGGCGGCGTTCGGCTCGTTCATGCACCAGGGCCAGATCTGCATGACGACCGGGCGGCACCTGGTGCACGAGAGCCTCGCCGGGGACTTCGTCGAGCGGCTCGCCGCCAAGGCGGACGCGCTGCCGGTCGGCGACCCCGCGGTCGAGCCGGTCGCGCTCGGCCCGATCATCGACGCGGGCCAGCGCGACAAGGTGCACGCGGTGGTGACCGCGAGCGTCGAGGCGGGCGCGCGACTCGCGGCGGGCGGCACGTACGACAACCTCTACTACCGGCCGACCGTGCTCGCCGACGTCGCGCCGGACAGCCCCGCGTACCTCCAGGAGATCTTCGGGCCGGTCGCGCCGGTCAGCGTCTTCTCCTCGCTGGACGACGCGGTGGACCTGGCGCGCGGCACGGACTACGGCCTCTCGCTCGGCATCCTGTCCCGCGACGTGATGAAGGCGCTGGACCTGGCCGACCGCATCCCGTCGGGCATCGTGCACATCAACGACCAGACCGTGGACGACGAGGCACCGGCACCGTTCGGCGGAGTCGGGATCTCCGGTACGGGCGGGCGCGCGGGCGGCCCGGCGGCCAACATCGAGGCGTTCACCGAGACCCAGTGGGTCACCATGCAGGGCGACATCGCGCCCTATCCCTTCTGATCCCGTACGGGCCCGTGGGGTAGCCCGGCGATGCGGTCGCGATACCAGTGCGCGCTGTCCTTCCACGTGCGCGCTTGGGTCGCGTAGTCGACGTGGACGATGCCGAACCGCCGGGCGTACCCGTAGGCCCACTCGTAGTTGTCCAGCAGCGACCAGACGAAGTAGCCGCGCAGGTCCGCCCCCGCCGCCATCGCGCGCCCGGTGGCGTCGATGTGGTCGCGCAGGTAGCCGATCCGCGGCTCGTCGCGGATCCGCCCGCCGGGCTCGGCGCGGTCGTCGAACGCCGCGCCGTTCTCGGTGATCATCAGCGGTGTGTCGGGGTGATCGCGGCGCAGCCGCAGCAGCAGCTCGGTCAGGCCGGTGGCGTCGATGCTCCAGCCCATCGCCGTGTACGGGCCCGGCTGCCGGACGAACTCCACGTCGTCGCAGCCCACCCACGGCGACCCGGCGCCGTCCCGGTGCCCGTCCGCGGTCTCGCGCGGCCCGCCGTCACCCGGCCAGGTGCGTACGAGGGTCGGCGCGTAGTAGTTCACGCCGAGCACGTCGAGCGGCGCCGCGATCACCGCCTCGTCGCCGTCGCGTACGAACGACCAGTCGGTGACCCGCGCGGTGTCCTCCAGCAGGTCGGCGGGGTAGGCCCCGTCGAGCATCGGGCCCAGGAAGATCCGGTTGGCGACCGCGTCGACCTTGCGTACCGCCTCGGCCTCGCCGCGTACGTGGTGGAGGTTGAGCGTCACCGAGACCCGGCCGGGCAGCAGGCGGGCGGCCAGGCCGTGCGCGAGGTTGAGGTGGTGCGCGGCGGCGAGTGCGGCGGACGGCTCCGTACGGCCCGGCGCGTGCACTCCGGCGGCGTACCCGAGGAAGGCCGAGCACCACGGCTCGTTCAGCGTGGTCCAGGTGTGCACCCGGTCGCCGAGCGCGGCCCCGATCCGCTCGGCGTACTCGGCGAACCGCAGCGCCGTGTCGCGTACCGGCCAGCCGCCCGCGTCCTCCAGCGACTGCGGCAGGTCCCAGTGGTACAGCGTGGCGACCGGCGCGATGCCGCGTTCGAGCAGCGCGTCGACCAGCCGTGAATAGAAGTCGATCCCGCGCTGGTCGTGGACCCGCGGCCAGGCGACGGAGAACCGGTAGGCGTCCAGCCCGAGCGCGCTCATCGTCTCGACGTCCTGCTGCCACCGGTGGTAGTGGTCGGCCGCCACGTCGCCCGTGTCGCCGTTCAGCACGCGGCCCGGCGTACGGCTGTAGGTGTCCCAGATGGACGGCACGCGGCCGTCCTCCTGCGCGGCGCCCTCGATCTGGTACGCGGCGGTGGCCGCGCCCCACAGGAACTCCCGGCTCATCGGCCTCCCTCTCCGGCGGCGGACTCTCTCCCCCCGCAGCCATGGTGCGCCACGCCGGGCCGTACGGGGCCTGCGGACCGGTTTCGCAATTCCTTGCGGTCACTTGCCGCAAACGGCTGCGTTCATGCGGTCATCCGGCGGTACATTCGGTCGCGTGACTGCGCGTCTGTCGGACATCGCCGCCCAGGCCGGAGTGAGCGAGGCCACGGTCAGCCGGGTGCTCAACGGCAAGCCCGGCGTCGCGGACGCCACCCGGCAGGCCGTCATCGAGGTGCTCGACTCCTCCGGGTACGAGCGCCACTCCCGGCTGCGCCAGCCGCGCGCCGGGCTGGTCGGACTGATCGTCGCCGACCTGGCCAACCCGATCTTCCCCGCCTTCGCCGAGGTGATCGAGGGCACGCTGGCCGCGCACGGCTACACCACGGTCCTGTGCACGGGCTCGCCGTCGGGCATCAACGAGGACGACTACACCGATCTGCTGCTCGAACGCGGCGTCTCGGGCATGATCTTCGTCTCCGGCCTGCACGCCGACTCGATGGCCGACCACGGCCGCTACCGGCGGCTCGTCGACCGCGGCCTGCCGATCGTCTTCATCAACGGCTACACCGACGGCGTGGACGCGACGTTCGTCTCCAGCGACGAGGCCGGCTCGATGGAGCTGGCGGTGGCGCACCTGGCCGACCTCGGTCACCGGCGGATCGGGCTCGCGGTCGGCCCGGAGCGGTTCGTCCCGACGATCCTCAAGACGCAAGGATTCCGCAAGGGCATGGCCGAGCGCCTCGGCCACACCGAGATCGACCACTGGATCGCCAACACGATCTTCTCGATCGAGGGCGGCGAGGCCGCGGCGCGGCGGCTGCTCGCCCGTGGGTGCACCGCCATCTGCTGCGCCAGCGACATGATGGCGATCGGGGCGATACGCGCCGTGCGCCAGCAGGGCCTGCGCGTCCCCGGCGACGTCTCGGTGGCCGGGTTCGACGACTCTCCGCTGATGGGGTACATCGACCCGCCGCTGACGACCGTGCGCCAGCCGGTGCGCGAGATGGCACTGGTCGCGGTGCGCAGCCTGCTCGACGAGCTGGTGGGCGTCGGCTCTCCGCACACCGAGCTGGTGTTCCGCCCCGAGCTCGTGGTGCGCGAGTCGACCGGCCCGGTGCGGTCCTGACCAGCACCATCATTCGCACCGCAACCGGCGGCGTAGTTTCAGAAATATTCTGCAAAGTATTTCATTCAGGCTTCATCGCTGTTACGTTCTGCGCAACTTGATGGCGTCCGGGGGCTGCCGCATGCCCTCGCCCGTTCCAGAGGGAGTCTCATGACGCAGCAGCTGATGGCCGAGTCCGAACTGGGCTCGCGCTGGTGGCGTGACGCGGTCATCTACCAGGTCTACCTGCGCAGCTTCGCCGACGGCGACGGCGACGGCGTGGGCGACCTGCTCGGCGTGCGCAGCCGTCTGCGCTACCTCGCCTGGCTGGGCGTCGACGCGTTGTGGCTCACGCCGTTCTACCGCTCGCCGATGGCAGACGGCGGATACGACGTGTCGGACTACCGTGCGGTCGACCCGGGCTTTGGCACCCTCGGCGACGCCGAGTCGCTGATCCAGGAGGCGCACCGGTACGACATGAAGGTCATCGTCGACATCGTGCCGAACCACACCTCCGCCGCGCACCCGTGGTTCGCCGCGGCCGTCGAGGCGGGACCGGGTTCGCCCGAGCGCGACCGCTACATCTTCCGGCCGGGCCGCGGCGACCTGCCGCCGAACGACTGGGAGTCGATCTTCGGCGGACCGGCCTGGACACGGCTGCCGGACGGCGACTGGTACCTCCACCTGTTCGCCCCCGAACAGCCCGACCTGAACTGGGCGAACCCGGAGATCCACGCCGAGTTCGAGGACATCATGCGGTTCTGGCTGGAGCGCGGCGTCGACGGCTTCCGCATCGACGTC
Organism: uncultured Actinomycetota bacterium; assembly: GCA_963799975.1. Lineage (GTDB taxonomy): Bacteria > Actinomycetota > Actinomycetes > Streptosporangiales > Streptosporangiaceae > Actinoallomurus. The sequence goes on from CAWCZF010000001.1 coordinate 54,111, forward strand.
GCGCACGGCATGGTCAAGGCGGACGGCCTGCCCGACGCGGGCCACACCGGGCAGATCGCCATGCTCGGCCACGCCGAGTTGCCCTACTTCGACCAGGACGGCGTGCACGACATCCACCGCTCGTGGCGGCGGCTGCTGGACGCGTACGGGGGCATCGGCGTCGCGGAGGCGTGGGCGCCCAACGCCGAGCGGCTGTCGCGCTACGTGCGCCCGGACGAGCTGCACCAGGCGTTCAACTTCCACTACCTGAAGGCGGCCTGGTCCGCCGCCGATCTGCGCGCGGTAATCGACGACTCGCTCGGCGCCGCGGGCCTGGTCGGCGCGCCGACGACCTGGGTGCTGTCCAACCACGACGTCCCGCGGCACGTCACGCGCTACGGCGGCGGCTGGATCGGCGCGCGACGGGCGCGGGCCGCGGCCCTGCTCACGCTGGCGCTGCCGGGCTCGACCTACGTCTACCAGGGCGAGGAGCTCGGCCTGCCCGAGGTCACCGACCTGCCGGCCGAATACCGCCTCGACCCGCAGTGGGGCAGCGGCCTGGGCCGCGAGGGCTGCCGGGTGCCGATCCCGTGGGCGTACGCCGAGCCGCCGTTCGGCTTCAGCCCGCCGATGGTCGGGGAGAGCTGGCTGCCGGTGCCGCCGGAGTGGCGGAAGCTGACCGTCGAGGCGCAGGCCGCCGACCCTCGGTCGATGCTGCGGCTCTACCGCGACGCGCTGCGCATCCGCCGCGAGCAGCCCGCGCTCGGCGACGGCGGCCTGCGGTGGCTCGACGGCCCGGACGACGTCCTGATCTTCGAGCGGGATCCGGGCTTCGTGTGCGCGGTCAACTTCGGCCGTACGCCCGTACGCCTGCCGATCGATGGAACGCTCCTTCTTTCCAGCGCGCGGATGAACGACGCCGAGCTCGACCCCGACTCCGCCGCCTGGTGGGTCCGTACGTAACCCCCCGTATATGGAGAAATGCCGCGGACCGCTAGGGGAGTCCGCGGCATTTTCGGCTTTCTGGGAGAGCGTCCGTCATTTTCGAGAGCACTGCTCTTGACGTACGGACACGGCCGCGTGCACACTGCTCTTAAGCAAGAGCACCGCTCACAACTCCAGGGGAGCCACCGATGCCCGCCGAACCCCGCGTCATCCAGCGCAACAACCTCGCCGACCGTCTCTCCCGCAAGCTGGTCGCCGGTCTGACCCGCACGGGCATCAGCCTCCTGGGCTCGCGCGTCCTCTACGTCCGCGGCCGCAAGAGCGGCGAGTGGCGCACCACCCCGGTCAACCTGCTCGTCCACGAGGGCGGGCGCTACCTCGTCGCCCCGCGCGGCCACACGCAGTGGGTGCGGAACATGCGCGTGGCCCACGGCGGTGAGCTGCACGTCGGCCGCCGCGTCGAGGTCTTCACGGCCGAGGAGGTGGCCGACGCGGACAAGCCGGCCATCCTCCGCGCGTACCTCAAGCGCTGGAAGTTCGAGGTCGCGATGTTCTTCGACGGCGTCGGCCCGGACGCCTCCGACGAGCAGCTGCTCGAGATCGCGTCGGGCTACCCGGTCTTCCGTCTCTCCTGACGACGGCTCCGGCCCGCCCCGCCCCGCCCCGGCGCTCGTGCTCGACCGGAAAGTCACTCCATATACCTAACGGTACGCAATGCGTGACAATCTAATCGCTATTTAGGACAACTAAGCATTTGCCAGTCGAAGAATAATAAGCTTCGCTTAGTGTGTGGACGACGACGAGACACGGCCGACCGCCAGCGTGCTACGGCAGGCGATGGCCCAGCTCGGCCGGCGGCTGCGCGCCGAACGCGTGAACCACGGCCTCAGCCGCAGCCGGCTGAGCCTGCTCGGCCTGCTGGCGCGCAGCGGCCCGATGACGGCCTCCGCGCTGGCCGCCGCCGAGCGACTGCAACCGCAGTCGCTGACCCGGATGCTCACCCGGCTCGAGGACGACGGTCTGATCGTCCGCAGCCCGGACGACGCCGACCGGCGTCAGGTGCGGATCGACATCACACGCGAAGGGGCGGCCGTGCTCGACGAGGACACCTACCGGCGCGAGGCGTGGCTGGCCAAGGCGATGGCCGAGCGGCTCACGCCGACCGAGTGCGAGCTGCTCCGGCTGGCCGCCGACCTGATGGAGCGGCTCGCCGATGACTGAGCCCGCACGCGGCGGCTGGGTCCGCCGGATGCTCCCGTTCGTCCTCGAACAGCGCGCCAGCCTGACCCGTACGTTCGTCGCCGGGCTGATCTGGGCGGGCGTGAGCACGACCGTCCCGGTGGTCGAGCGTCACGTCGTCGACGACGTCATCCTCTCCTCGCGGTCACCGCTGATCCCGTGGCTGCTGCTCCTGTTCGCGCTGGGCCTGGTCGGCTTCGTCTCCGCGCGCACGCGCCGCTACCACTCATCGAAGGTGATGCTGGAGGTCTCCTTCGGGCTGCGCGGCGCGATCCACCACGAGTTGCAACGGCTCGACCTTCAGGCGCACGGGCGGATGGCCACGGGCCAGCTCGTCTCGCGCGCCAACTCCGACATCAGCCTCGTGCTCACCGTGCTGCGCGTGCTGCCGACGCTGACCAGCAACCTCGTCCTGATGACCGCCTCGCTCGGCGTGATGTTCTACTTCTCGCCGCTGCTCGCCCTGATCAGCCTGGTCATCCTGCCCGCGCTCGTCCTCGGCGCCTACCGCATGCGGACGCGCCTCTACCCGGCGACCTGGGACGTCCAGCAGCGCACCGGCGACGTCGCGCAGGTGGTCGACCAGGCCGTGACCGGCGTACGCGTCGTCAAGGGGTTCGGCCAGGAGCAGCGCGAGTTCGAGCGCCTCGCCGACTCCGCCTGCGGCCTGTACGGCTCCAGCATGCGCGCGATCCGGCTCCAGGCGCGCTACCAGCCGGTGCTGGAGTCGATCCCGTCGTTCGGGCAGGTCGGCGTACTGGCCCTCGGCGGCTGGCTGGCCCTGCACCACCAGATCACCGTCGGCACGTTCCTGGCCTTCGCCTCCTACCTCGTCCTGCTGATCAACCCGGCGCGGCTGATCGCCCGGATGCTCAGCGCCGCGCCGCAGGCACGTGCCGGCGCCGAGCGCATCATCGAACTCCTTGACACGACGCCCGCGGTGACCGACGCACCCGACGCGTACGACCTGCCCGAGCCGCGCGGCGAGATCACCTTCGACGCGGTGCGGTTCGGCTTCTGGCGGTCCGAGCCGGTCCTGGACGGCTTCGACCTGCGGATCGCGCCCGGCGAGGTGGTCGCGCTCGTCGGGGCGTCGGGGTCGGGCAAGTCGACCGCGGCGCTGCTGCTCTCGCGGTTTCACGACCCGCAGGAGGGTGCGGTGCGCATCGACGGGCACGACGTGCGCGGCGTCGCGCTCGCCTCGCTGCGCTCCCAGGTCGGCATGGTGTTCGAGGAGAGCTTCCTGTTCTCCGAGTCCCTGCGCGACAACATCGCGTACGGCCGCCCGGCCGCCACCGACGCCGAGGTGGAGGAGGCGGCGCGCGCGGCCGAGGCGCACGAGTTCATCATGCGGCTGCCCGCCGGCTATGACACGGTCGTCGGCGAGCGCGGCCTCACGCTGTCCGGCGGGCAGCGGCAGCGCGTCGCGCTGGCCCGCGCCCTGCTGTCGGACCCGCGCATCCTCGTGCTGGACGACGCGACGAGCGCGGTGGACGCCAAGGTCGAGGAGAGCATCCACGCGACGCTGCGGCGCGTCCTGCACGAGCACACCACCCTGCTCGTCGCGCACCGGCGCTCGACGCTGCGGCTCGCTGACCGGATCGCGGTGCTCGACGCGGGCCGGGTCGTCGACGACGGCACTCACGCCGAGTTGATGGCGCGCTGCCCGCTGTACCGGCGGCTGCTGTCCGGGGAGGGCGATGACCTGGAGCCGTCGACTGAGACGGCGCCGCCCGCCGAGCCCGCCGACCGGGGGCCGGGCTCGGGCGGCGCGTTCGCCCACGAGGACATGCTCGAACGCGTCGCCACCCTGCCGCCCTCGCGTGACACACCGGACATCGACGTCGAGCGCGAGTCGCGGCCGGCGCCGGACTTCACGCTCCGGCGGTTCCTGCGGCCCTACCGCGGCCCGCTCGGGCTGGGCCTGCTGCTCGTCGTGCTCGACGCGCTCACCGGCGTCGCCGGGCCCTACCTCTCGCGCGACGGCATCGACAACGGCGTGCTCACCGGGTCACAGCCGGCGCTGTTCAAGGCCGCGGGCATCTTCCTGTGCGTGGCCCTCGCCGGCCTGGCGATCTCCCGTTTCGTCACGCTCGTGGCCGGGCGCACCGGCGAGCGGCTGATGTACGCGCTGCGGATCCGGGTCTGGGCGCAGTTGCAGCGCCTGTCGGTCGACTTCTATGACCGGGAGATGGCCGGGCGCATCATGACCCGGATGACCAGCGACGTCAGCGCGTTCTCCTCACTGCTCCAGGACGGTCTGATCAGCGCGGTCGCCTCGGTGTTCACGTTCGCGGGCATCGCGGTGGCGATGGCGGTCATGAGTCCGGTGCTGACCGGCGCGACCGCGCTCGTGCTGATCCCGCTGCTGATCGCCACCGTGGTGTTCCGCCGGCTGTCGGCCGCGCCGTACCGCGAGGCGCGCGAACGGATCGCGATCGTCAACGCGAGCCTCCAGGAGAGCATGGCCGGCGTTCGCGAGTCGCAGGCGTTCACCCAGGAGGGCCGCCGGCACGCCGAGTTCAAGCGCATCACGCGCAGCTACGTCGACGCGCGGCTGGCGGCGCAGCGGCTGATCTCGCTGTACTTCCCCTTCGTCGACTTCGTGGCGGGCGTCGCGGCGGTGCTCGTGCTCGGGCTCGGCTACCACATGGTGCGCGCACACTCGCTGACGCCGGGCGAGCTGATCGCGTTCGTGCTCTACGTCAACCTGTTCTTCTCGCCGATCCAGCAGCTCTCGGAGGTCTTCGACGACTGGCAGCAGGCACGCGTGTCGATGGCGCGCATCAGCGAGCTGATGGCCGAGCCGGTCGCCACCCCGGTGGCCGCCGACCCGCTGGACCCGGGCCCGCTGACCGGGGCGATCCGGCTGGAGGGCGTGCGCTTCGGCTACCCGGGCGTCGCCGACGACGCGCTGACCGACGTCGACCTGACCATCGAGCCGGGCGAGACGGTGGCGCTGGTGGGCGCGACCGGCGCCGGCAAGTCGAGCCTGGTCAAGCTGCTGGCACGCTTCTATGACCCGCAGGACGGCCGTGTCGTCATCGACGGGCACGACCTGCGCGGCCTCGACCTGGATGCCTACCGGAGCCGGCTCGGCTATGTGCCGCAGGAGACGTTCCTGTTCCGCGGCACCGTGCACGAGAACATCGCCTACGGCCGCCCCGACGCCTCCGCGGGCGAGGTCGAGGCGGCCGCGCGCGCGGTCGGCGCGCACGACCTGATCATGCGGCTGCCGGGCGGCTACGAGCACGAGATCGCCGAGCGGGGGGCGTCGTTGTCGGCGGGTCAGCGGCAGCTCATCTGCCTGGCGCGCGCCGAATTGGTCGACCCGGCGATCCTGCTGCTCGACGAGGCGACCGCCAACCTCGACCTGGCGACCGAGGCACGGGTGACGCGGGCGATGAACAGCGTCGCCGCCGGCCGTACGACGGTGCTCATCGCCCACCGGTTGCAGACCGCACGCCACGCGGACCGGATCGTGGTGATGTCCCAGGGCCGCGTGATCGAGGACGGCACCCACGACCAACTGCTGCGCGACCGTGGTCAGTACGCCTCTCTGTGGCGGGCCGCCTGACCGTAGGCTCGGCCCATGAACCCTCATCCGGTGGTCCCGCGATGCTGCTGAGTCTCCTCGGCGCGATCGGCGCCGCCGTGTGCTTCGGAGTGGCCACCGTGTTGCAGGCGGTCGCGGCGCGCGAGGAGCCGTCGTCGGCCGGGGTCGACCCGCGGCTGCTCGTGCGGCTGCTCGGCCGACTCCCGTTCGTGCTCGGCATCGGCCTGGACCTGCTCGGTTTCGTCGCCGAACTCGCCGCGCTGCGGTCCCTGCCGCTGTTCGTCGTGCAGGCGGCCGTCGCGTCCAACCTCGCCGTCACGGCCGTCGTCGCCGTACGCGTGCTGCACGTGCGGCTGAACGGCGGCGAGTGGGCGGCGGTCGGGGCGGTCTGCGCCGGGCTGGCGCTGCTCGGCCTCTCCGCCGGGCACGAGGCCCCGGCCCACGTCAGCCTGCGGTTCCGGCTCGTGCTGCTCGCGTGCGTGGTCGCGGTCGGCGTCCTGGGTACGGCGGCCGGGCGGCTGCGCGGCGCGGCGCGTGCGGCCGGGCTCGGGGCGGCGGCCGGGCTGGGGTTCGGGTTCGTCGCGGTCGGCGCGCGTGTCGTGCGGAGCCTCGCACCGCTGGACCTGCTGCGTGACCCGGCGACGTACGCGGTCGCGGGCGGCGGGCTGGCGGCGATGCTGTTCTTCGCGACGGCGCTGCAACGCGGCGCGGTGACCACGACCACCGCGGCCGTCGTCGTGGCCGAGACGCTGATGCCGGCCCTGGTCGGAGTGCTCCTGCTGGGCGATCACACCCGGCACGGGTTCGTGTGGGTCGCGGTCGCCGGGTTCGTGCTCGCGGTGGCCGGGGCACTCGTGCTGGCCAGATTCGGCGAGCCCGCGCACGATGCCGTACCGGTCTGACCCGGCTTACGGCATTACGTGATTACATGGGCGCGGAGGTGACCAATGAAGATCGGACTTCAGATTCCCGACTTCACCTGGCCGGGCGGCCCGTCCCGGCTCGGCGCGGACCTGGCCGAGGTGGCACGCACGGCCGATGCCGCCGGATTCAACCGCATCGCGGTGATGGACCACGTCTTCCAGATCGGCGCGGTCGGCCCGGCCGAGAACGCCATGCTCGAGGCGTACACCACGCTCGGCTACCTGGCCGCGCACACGTCGCACGCGAAGCTGCTCACGCTCGTGACCGGCGCCGTCTACCGCAGCCCCGGCCTGCTGGCCAAGATCGTGACCACACTCGACGTGCTGTCCGGCGGCCGCGCCGAACTCGGCATCGGCGCGGCGTGGAACGAGGACGAGTCGCGCGGCCTCGGGCTGAACTTCCCGCCCGTCGCCGAGCGGTTCGAGCATCTGGAGGAGACGCTGCGGATCTGCCTCCAGATGTGGGGCGACGGCGACGAGCCGTACGACGGGAAGCACCACACGCTGGGGCGCACGCTCAACTCGCCGCAGTCGCTCACCCGGCCGCACCCGCCGATCATGATCGGCGGCGGAGGGGAGAAGAAGACGCTGCGGCTCGTCGCGCGCTACGCCCAGTCGTCCAACCTGTTCCCCGGCGACGACCTGGCGCACAAGCTCGACGTGCTCCGCGCCCACTGCGAGGCCGAGGGGCGTGACTACGACGAGATCGAGAAGACCTGCTACTTCATCTTCGACCCGGGGGAGAAGGGCGAGAAGACCGGCGCGATGGTCGATGACCTCGGCCGCCTCTCGGAGCTGGGCTTCGACGCGGCTCTCGGCATGGTCGTCGACGTCTGGAAGATCCGCCCGCTCGAGGTGATCGGCAGCGACGTCATCCCGGCGGTGGCGGGCCTGGGCCGCTGACGTGGCATCGCGGGACGCCGGGCCGCGGCCCGGCGTCCCGCGTTCATCGGGGCAGCCGCTTCCGGCGAGCGTGCTCCGGCCGCAGGCAGGGGCGCCCGCACTCGGGGTACTACGTCAGCCGGGACCGGTAGACCGCGCCGGCGAAGGGCAGCGCGCCGCCCACGCCGCGCTCCACCTGCGGAGCGAGCCCGGCCGAGACGGCCCACGCGTCGACCAGGCCGGCGGGCCAGGGCGTGCGGCCGCCGGTGAGCAGCACGACGAGTCCGCCCGGGCTGACGGCACGGCCCAGCTCGCGCACGGTGTGCCGGGGGAACGGGAAGGTCTGCGGGTCCAGGCGGCAGACCAGCACGCCCGCCGCGGCGTCGGGGAACGGCAGGTCGATGCCGATGTCGCCGACGACCGGCGTGAGGGCGCTCTGGCGGCCGGTGCGCCGCAGCGTCCGGCGTACGGCGCGTGCCCCGCGCCGTCCGGGCACGGTCGCCTCGACGGTCAGGCCCGCGGTGACGAGCTGGGCGGCGAGTTCGTGCAGGTCCCCGCCGACCAGGCGGATCACGCCGTCGCCGTCGCCGGCCGTGGCGTCGGCGAGCAGGCCGCCGAGTGCGGCCTCATCGAGCGGAGTGCGCCCGGTCTCGGCGGCCGCGGGGCCGTTCATCGCGGGTTCTTCGGCGGAGAGACGGCGTGGGGGTGGTGGCGCACCTGGCCCCTCCTTGAATCTTTATGTGCAAGCTGCACACGTACCTTAATATGTGCGGTTCTTACCTGCCAGGGGGTATTCGCGGCCCGTAACGGCCATTGACCAGGTAAGGCGCGGTGCGGTGCGATTCTGCGCAAGCCAGAAGAAAGCGCGACGCAAGTGGCGTCACGGCCCGCGCGGCGTACCCGGCTCGGTGATTATCATCGGTCCCGGCACATCGCCCGCCGCCACGGATCCACGCTCGGGCACCCATCTCCTTGTACGGGGGCCGCATGAGTATGACGCCGATCGCCGACTACGCACTGGTGTCCGACCGGCACTCGGCGGCCCTGATCAGCATCGACGGCTCCGCCGACTGGCTGTGCTTCCCCCGGTTCGACAGCCCGTCGGTGTTCGCGCGGCTGCTCGACGACGACGGCGGCCACTGGTCGATCCACCCGTCCGTCCCGTACGAGGCGACCCGGAGCTACGTGCCGCAGACGATGGTGCTGGAGACCGTCTTCCGTACCGGGCAGGGCGTGCTCGTCCTCACCGACGCGCTGCTGACCGGGCCGGACGACGGCGGCCACCGGCTCGGCGTCGGCGCGCCGCACGTGCTGGTCCGACGCGTCGCCTGCGTCGAGGGTCAGGTGCCGGTGGAGATCGACTACCGCCCCCGGCCCGAGTACGGGCTGATCGCCCCAATCCTGTCCCGCGTCGAGGGCGGCGTGACCTCGCGCGGCGGCGCCGAGTGGCTGGTGCTGACGAGCCCGGTGCCGCTGGACGTCGCCGACTCCTCCGCCCGCGGCGTCCGTACGATGCGCGCGGGCGACACGCTCCACCTCGGGATGCACCGCTCGACTCTGGAGGAGACGCCCGCGCGGCTTTGGAGCCAGGACGAGCTCGCGGGCCGGCTCGACGCCACGATCGGCGCGTGGCGATCGTGGTCGGAGCTCCACCAGGCGTACGAGGGTCCCTGGCAGGAACTGGTTCACCACAGCGGGCGGGTGCTCCAGGCGCTGTCCTTCCAGCCGAGCGGGGCGATCGTGGCGGCCGCCACCACCTCGCTGCCCGAGGGCGTCGGCGGCGAGCGCAACTGGGACTACCGCTACACCTGGGTACGCGACGCGTCCCTGACGATGGGCGCGCTGTGGGTGGCCGCCTGCCCCGACGAGGCGAACGACTTCTTCGCCTTCCTCACCACGGCCGCGCCGTCGCTGAGCCGGGACCGCGCCCTCCAGATCATGTTCGGCGTCGGCGGCGAGCACGACCTGACCGAGCGCACGCTGCCGCACCTGCGCGGCTGGCGCGACAGCCGGCCCGTACGCGTGGGCAACGGCGCGTGGAGCCAGCAGCAGATCGACGTGTACGGAGAGCTGCTGGACGCCGCCGCGCGCCTCGCCGACCAGCTCTCCGATCTCGACGAGGACGTGCGCCGCTTCCTCATCGCCTGCGCCGACACCGCCGCCGAACGCTGGCAGGAGAAGGACCAGGGCATCTGGGAGGTACGCGGCGAACCACGGCACTTCCTGTTCTCCAAGGTCATGTGCTGGGTGGCGCTCGACCGCGCCATCGGCCTGGCCGGGCTACTGGGCGCGGGCGACCGCGTCGAGACCTGGCGGAGCGTACGCGAGCGGATCCGCGAGACCGTGCTGCGCGACGGCTGGAACGAGGACGCCGGTGCGTTCACGCAGTACTTCGGCTCGGCCGACCTGGACGCCGCCAACCTGATGCTGCCGATCGTCGGGTTCCTGCCCGCCGATGACCCGCGCGTCCTGGCGACCGTCGACGCGGTCGACGAGCGGCTGACCGACGAGAACGGGCTTGTCTACCGCTATCGCACCGACGGCGGCGTGGACGGCCTCGCCGGCGAGGAGGGCACGTTCCTGCTGTGCACGTTCTGGCTCGCGCAGGCCCTAGCGATGTCCGGCCAGGTCGAACGGGCACGGACGGCCTTCGTACGCGCGGCCGCGTTCGTCAACGACGTCGGCCTGCTGGCCGAGGAGATCGACCCGGCCAGCGGCGAACTGCTGGGCAACTTCCCCCAGGCCTTCAGCCACATCGGCCTGATCAACGCCGCCTGGGCGATCGACCAGGCCGAACGCGGCTAGGCCCGATCACCCGGGCGTGGGAGCGAAGCAGATCAGGTAGCTGCCGACCGTCAGAAGGTCCTCACGGATCCACCCGAGTTTCCCGCGCGCCACCCCCTTGACCACGCGCGCCAGAGCCGGCGAGCGCGCGGGCCCTACCCCCGGCCTGCGCGCGGCACGTGGCGTGGCCCATGGTGGGATGCGTGCATGCGGCATGTGGACGTGGCAGTGGTCGGGCTCGGGCTGGCCGGTACGGCGGTGGCGCTGGCGACGGTGCGGCGCGGGCACACCGTGGCGGCGTTCGACGCGTACGCGGCGGGGCATCGGCGCGGCAGCTCGCACGGGCGTTCGCGGATCTTCCGGCGGGCCTACCTCGATCCGCTCTACGTCGAGCTGACCGGGCGTGCCGGTGAGCTGTGGGAACGCCTGGAGGCCGACGCCGGTGTGCCGGTGCTCGACCGGGTCGGCGGCATCGACCACGGGCCCGGCCGCGAGCCTGAGCGCATGACCACGCTCCTGCGCGAGCACGGCGTCGCCGCCGAGCTGCTCGACGGGGCGGACGCGGCCCGGCTCTGGCCCGGCATCCGCTTCGCCGGTCCGGCGATGCGCGACCCGGAGGGCGGGGTCGTCGACGCGGAGGCGGCGATGACGGCGACGGCACGGCTCGCGGCGGCGGCCGGCGCCTCGGTCGCCTACGGCACGCCCGTACGCGACCTCGAACCCGACGCGGACGGCGTACGGTTCCGCGCCGGGGAGCGGATGTGGCGGGCGCGGACCCTGGTCGTCGCGGCGGGCGCGTGGATCGGGCCCCTGCTGGACGGGCTCGTACGGCTGCCGCCGCTCACCGTGACCCAGCAGCAGGTCTTCTACTTCGGACCGCGCGTGCCCGGGCCGTGGCCGACGATCGTGCACGGGTCGTCGCCGGAGTCCCTGGAGATGTACGCCCTGCCCGAAGGGCCGCTGGTGAAGGTCGGCGAGCACACCAACGGCACCGTCACCACCGCCGACGACCGCGACTTCACGGTGGACCCTTCGGCGCGCGAGCGCGCCGTCGCGTACGTCCGCGCGTGGCTGCCCGGCCTCGACCCGGTGCCGCGGTCGGAGACGACCTGTCTCTACACCCGCACGCCGGACGAGGACTTCGTCCTGGACCGGCGGGGACCGCTCGTGGTCTGCTCGCCGTGTTCCGGGCACGGCGCGAAGTTCGCGCCGCTCATCGGGGAACTGGCCGCCGACCTGGTCGAGGGCGCGGCGCCGATCCCGAGGTTCGCCCTCAGCGCGGGCTAGGCACCCGGCGGGCCGGTGATCGGCGGGGCGCCGCCGGGCGGCACGAACGGCAGGCCCGGCGGGGCGCCCGACTCGATGAGCCGGGCCAGCGCCTCGGTGTCGAGGTGGTCTTCGACCAGGTCGCCGAGGGCGTCGAGCTGTGCCTCGCGCAGCGCGGCGAAGTCGGTGTCGGGCGCGGGCGTGAAGTCGCGGCCCGCCGTACGCGCGACGTCGGCGAGGAACGCGCGGCGGAACCCGTCGTTCTCCAGCGCGCCGTGCCATGTCGTCCCCCACACCGCGCCGTCGCGGCAGCCGTCCAGGAACGGTTCGCCGCCGTCGGCGGCGACGATGCCATGGTGGATCTCGTACGCGCTCACCGGCTCGCCGTACGCCTCGCCGGTCGGGCGGCGCAGCGTCTTCTCCGGGGCGAACTCCACCCGCGCCGGCAGCAGACCCAGCCCGCGCACCGCGCCCGCGCAGGACTCCACGTCGTCGAGGATCTCCCGCGCGAGCATCTGGTAGCCGCCGCAGATCCCGAGCACCGGCCGTCCGTCGCGCGCCCGGCGCGTCAGCTCGGCGGCCAGCCCGCGCTCGTGCAGCCAGCTCAGGTCGGCCACTGTCGCGCGCGAACCCGGCAGCACCACGAGGTCCGCCTCGGCGATCCCGCCCGGCGTGGTGGCGAACGACACGCTCACCCCGGGCTCGGCGGCCAGCGCGTCCAGGTCGGTGAAGTTGGAGATCCGCGGCAGCCGTACGACCGCGACCCGCAGCGTTCCCGCGCCCTCCACCGCCGGCGCGCGGCGGCCGTCGAGGGCGAGGGAGTCCTCCACGTCCAGTACGAGCCCGTCCAGCCACGGCAGCACGCCGTAGACGGCGCGGCCGGTCAGCGCGGTGATCTGGGCCAGCCCGGGGGCGAGCAGCTCGGGCGCGCCACGGAACTTGTTGATCACGAAGCCGGCCACCAGCCGCTGGTCCGCGGGTTCGAGCAGCCCGACCGTGCCGTACAGGGCGGCGAACACCCCGCCCCGGTCGATGTCGCCGACCACGATCACCGGCAGCTCGGCCGCCCGCGCCAGCCCCATGTTCGCCAGGTCGCCGCCCCGCAGGTTGATCTCGGCCGGGCTGCCGGCCCCCTCGCAGATCACCACGTCGTACGCGGAGCGCAGCGTGGCGAGGCTGGCCGCGACCACCTCGCGCAGCCGCGCCTTGTGCGCGCCGTACCCCAGGGCGTCCACCTCGGCGACCGGATGCCCGAGCACGACCACCTGGCTGCGCCGGTCGCTGCCGGGCTTGAGCAGGACGGGGTTCATGTGCGCGGACGGCTCGACGCGCGCGGCGGCGGCCTGCATGACCTGCGCTCGCCCGATCTCCGCGCCGTCGGCGGTGACCATGGAGTTGAGCGACATGTTCTGCGCCTTGAACGGCGCGACGCGTACGCCCCGGCGGGCCAGCCACCGGCAGATCCCGGCGGTCAGCACGCTCTTGCCCGCGTCGGAGGTGGTCCCGGCGACCAGCAGCGCCCCGTTCACCGGCGGCGATCGATCGCGCGTCGCATGGCCACGGCGAGGACGGCCGAGGCGAGCGTGACCGCGCGCGACAGGCGTACGGCACGCGTGATGTCGGCCGGCTCGGGCGCGCGTCCGTCGCCGAGTTCGGGCCGGTGCTCGACCCGGTCGCCGTAGACGTTGACGCCGCCGAGCCGCACCCCGAGCGCCCCGGCGAACGCCGCCTCGCAACGCCCGGCGTTGGGGCTGGGGTGCCGCGCGCCGTCGCGCCGCAGCGCGCGGTACGCCGCGCGCGGCGAGCCGCCGGCGAGCGGAGCGCAGGCGACGGTGAGCAGCCCGGTGAGCCGCGCGGGCACCCAGTTGGCCACGTCGTCGGCGCGCGCGGAGGCCCAGCCGAACGTGGCGTAGCGCGGGCTGCGGTGCCCGACCATCGCGTCGAGGGTGTTCACGGCGCGGTAGCCGAGCAGGCCGGGAGCGCCGAGCAGCGCGCCCCAGAACAGGGGTGCGACGGCGGCGTCGGAGGTGTTCTCGGCGATCGACTCGACGGTGGCGCGGGTGAGTTCCCCGGCGTCGAGGGCGGCGGGGTCACGCCCGCACAGGTGCGGCAGCCGTGCGCGCGCCGCCGCGAGGTCGTCGTCGTCGAGCGACCCGCGCATCGCGAGACCCTCACGCGCCAGCGAGGTTCCGCCCAGCACCGCCCACGTCGCCAGCGCGGTGACCGCCCCGGCCCGCCGCCCGGCGGCTCCGCGCCGGCCCGCCGCGCCGAGCCCACTCGCCGAGCGGCGCGGGCCCCGGCCCGCCGGGCCCGCCAGTCCCGCGCCCAAGCCCGCCGCGCCCAGGACGCAGACGCCGGCGAACAGCGCGCCGCGCGTACGGGAGTCGGCGTACCAGCGGCGTTCGAGCGCGCCCGCCGTACGGCCGAAGGCGGCGACCGGGTGGCCACGGCGCGGGTCGCCGGTCAACGGCGTCCAGCGCCACCCCGGCCACCAGCCCCTTCGCGATCGTCATGCCATGACCCTAGGCCCGCCGCACACGGGCGGACACCAGGAGGGGATCATGGGAGACCGGGCGAGGGAAGGAAGCGGCATGGCGGAACTCACGGCCGAACCCTGTTCGCCGGTACGGGCCGAGCACGCCGAGGGCCCGTTCTGGCACGACGACCGCCTCGGGTGGGTCGACATCATGGCCGGGCGGCTGTGGGTGGCCGGGTACGACGGCACCGCCCTCACCGAGCCGAGCTCCTACGACGCCGGACGCCCGCTCGGCGCCGCGGTGCCGCACACCGAGGGCGGCTGGGTACTCGCCGCCGGCGCCGGGTTCTGCCGGCTCGGCGAGGACGGGACGCTGACGCCGCTGACCGGCGACCTCGCCGACGCGAGCGCCGTGCGCATGAACGACGGCAAGTGCGACCCGGCCGGCCGGTTCTGGGCCGGCACGATGGATTATGAGGAGTCCAGGCCGATCGCGTCGCTGCTCGTCTTCGACGGCGAGGCACGTACGGTCCTGGACGGCGTGACGATCTCCAACGGCCTCGCGTGGGCCGCCGACCGCCGCACGATGTACTACATCGACACCCCGACCGGGCGCGTGGACGCGTTCGACTACGACGAGGCCACCGGCACGGTGTCGCACCGCAGGCCGGTGGTCGAGGTCGAGGGCGGCCACCCCGACGGCATGACGCTCGACGACGAGGGCTTCTTGTGGGTGGCCCTGTGGGGCGGCGGCGCGGTGCACCGCTATGACCCCGAGGGCCGGCTCGCCGCCACCGTGCGCCTGCCGGTGACCAACGTGTCGAGCTGCTGCTTCGGCGGCCCCGGCGGCGCGACGCTGTTCGTCACGACGTCGCGGCACGGGCTGACGCCGGAGCGCAGGGACGCCGAACCCGACGCGGGACGGATCTTCCGCGTCGACCCGGGCGTCACCGGCCCGGCGGCCGTCGCCTACGGCATCAGGCCGGCCCATCCGGCGTGAACCACCACTCCTCGAAGGAGCGGCACCGGCCGTCCTCGGCGAAGTGGATGATCCACAGGTCGCGGAACTCCTCGTGCACCGGATCGCCGTACACCACCTCGACACGTACGACCGCGGTGTCGCCCTCGACGGCGACGATCTCGCTGGTCATCGCGAACGTCTCGTCGGGTCCGGTGCGTTCCTCGTCCCACATCGGGGCGATCTCCGGCAGGCCGACGAGCGGCGGGTCGTAGGGTCCCTGGAGGTAGACGGCGTCCTCGGTGAAGATCTCGGCCAGAGCGTCGGTGCCCGGACTCCGCCACGCCCGCTGGTAGTCGGCGACCCATGCGGCCGCCCGCTCCCTGTCCATGAGGATCAAGTGTGGCGGCGTCAGCCGCTGCGCAGGGCCGCTTCGATGATCTCAAGGCACAGCACCGCGTCGTCCAGGCTCACCGGCGGCGGTCCCTCACCGCGGACCGCGGCCGCGACCTGCGGATAGAAGTCCTGGTAGCGGCCGGGTTCGGTGCGCTGCGGCCGCGTGTCCCCCGGGGTGCCGAGAAGGCCGTACGCCTCAGGTGGCGTGACGCCGTAGCCGTGGCCGTCCGGCGTCAGGCCGTACCGCAACTGCTCCTCCTGCACGTCCAGGCCGTACGTGGTGTATGCGGCCCGATCGCCCAGCACGCGGAAGCGCGGCCCCAGGTCGGCGCTGATCGCGCTCATCCACAGGTGGGAACGCACCCCGTCCGCGTGGGTCAGTGCCACGAACGCGTCGTCGTCGGCCTCGGCGTCCGCGCGCCGTACGTCCAGCTCCGCGTAGATCTCGCGCGGCGGCCCGAACAGGGTGACCGCCTGGTCGATCAGGTGTGAGCCGAGGTCGTACAGCACGCCGCCCGCGGCGGCCGGGTCCGCGGTCTCCTTCCAGCCCGGCTTGATCCGCGGCCGCCAGCGGGTGAACCGCGACTCGAAGCGCAGCACCCGGCCCAGCTCTCCGGCCGAACACAGGCCCGCGACCGTACGGAAGTCGCCGTCCCAGCGGCGGTTGTGGAACGGGACGACGAGGGGCCCGCCGGCGAGCGACAGGGCCGCGGCGGCGGTCGGCGCGACCGGCTTGTCCACCACGACCGGAATGCCGGCGTCCAGCGCCGCACGTGCCAGCGGCACGTGCCGTGCGTTCGGCGTCGTGACGATCACCAGGTCGTACCCGCCCGACCAGACGTCCGCCGGATCGGACAGGACCGCGGCCTGCGGATAGCGGCTGCGTACGCCGGCCTGGCGGTCGGGGTCGGAGGTCACGACCGCGGCGAGTTCCAGCTCCGGCGCCGCGGAGACGAGCGGAGCGTGGAAGACCGCGCCGCCGGTGCCGTAGCCGATCAGCGCAACCCTGAGGGTGTCCACAGATGGCCTCATCGAGAACCATTTGATCACGCTGCGGGGCTGTCCCGGCACGGCCGCCACGCCTAATCTCGCGTAGGGGCCCTATGAAGGGGAGGAGCACGCATGCCCGAACCGTCCCCGGATGCGAATCTGTCGGAGATCCTCAGTCAATGGACTCACGCGTTCGGCTGGTCGGAGCGGGCGGCGTTCCTGTGCGGTGACGACGTCTACACCCACGGCGAGGTGCATCGGGGCGCGGCGCGCGTGGCGGCGCTGCTGCGTTCACGCGGCGCCGGCCCGGGCGGCCGGGTGGTGATCGCGCTGCCCGGCTCGATCGAGTTCGTCTGGGCGTTCCTCGGGGTGGTGCGGATCGGCGCGGTCGCGGTGCTCGCCGATCCCGAAGCCGCCGAGCTGCCGCCGGCCACCGTCGCGGTGTGCGCGCCGGGCCGCCATCCGCACGCGCTCACGCCCGCCGAGCTGGTCGACGCGATGCCCGCCGCGGGCGCCGCCGACCCGTACCCGGTACGCCCGGACACGCCCGCGTACCGGCAGTACGCCGAGACCTACGCCCACCGGGACCCGGAGGAGGCGTACCTGGCGATGGAGCCGTTCGGCCTCCGGGAGAACGACGTGCTGTTCTCGGTGCCGAAGACCTTCGACCCCGCGGGCCTGCGCAACACGATCTTCCTGCCGCTCTTCTCCGGCGCGAGCGCGGTGCTCGACTCGGGCCTGCGGTCGGTCCCGGTCGTGGCCGAGGGTGTACGCCGGCACCGGGCGAGCGTGCTGCTGTCCACGTCGGCGTTCTTCACCCGCCTGGCACGCGAGGGACTGCGGGGGACCTTCGAGCCGCTGCGGCTGGCGGTGTCGTACGGCTCGACGCCGCCACCGAGCCGCGTCGAGCAGTGGCTCGGGTGCCCGGTGGTGACGCCGTAGCCTGCGGTCAGCTCCCCGCGCCCGCGTAGGTGCCGAAGCTCCAGAACACCCCTTCGGGGTCGCGGACGGTGAACCCGGCGCCGTAGGACTTATCGCGCGGCTCCTGTATCACGGTCGCCCCGGCCGCCGAGGCGCGCTTGAACAGGGCGTCCACGTCGTCGGTGACGACATAGACCGAGCCGGTGCCGGGCGGCAGGCCGGCGATCGTGCTGTCCTCGCGCGAGGCGCTGCCGAGCATGACGCCGCCGCCTCCGGGCCAGCGAACCTCGGCGTGGTCGACCTGGTCGCCGGTCTCATAGACGGCGACGCGTTCGAAGCCGAAGGCGTCGATGAGGAACTGGATGGCGGTGTGGGCGTCGTCGTAACGGAGTGCGGGCCAGATTCGGGTTTCGCTCATGACCCCATGGTGCGCCCGGCCAGGGCACGCCGTCTTGGACGAATGGGAAGTCCTCGCCGGTCAGCGCCCTGCCCGCACCACCGGCTCGGGCTGAGCGGCGGGTCACCGCGTGGTGGGTGCGGCCGTATCGTCTCGCAGGAACTGCATGTCGTCGCCGGACAGCCAGGCCGAGGGCGGGCAGCCGATGAAGTCGTTCCACTCGCGGGCCAGGTGCGCCTGGTCATAGAAGCCGCACGCGTCCGCGACCTCGGCGAGCGGCGGGCGGTCCGTGCGCAGCAGGAGCCGCCGCGAGTGCTCGAAGCGCATGACGCGTGCCGCCTCCTTGGGCGTCAGGCCGTATTCGGCGGTGAACCGGTCGGCCAGGTGCCGGCGGCTCCAGCCCACCTCGGCGGCCAGCTCGTCGACGCGCACGCGCCCGCCGCGGGCGACCAGCAGCCGCCAGGCGTGCCGTAGCTCCGCGCGCGCGTCCGTGAGGTGGCCCGCGCGCCGGGACAGCACCGCGTCGAGGATGGCGAACCGGGCCGACCACGAGGACGCCTCGGCCATCCGCGAGATCAGCTCGTCCTCGCCCGCGCCGAGCAGCGAGCCGAGCGGGACGACCAGCCCGGCCAGCTCGCCGGCGGGCATGCCGAGCAGGGACCGCGCGCCGTCCGGGGTGAGGGCGAGCTGCACGCCGTACTGGTCGCCGTCGTGCTCGATCACCGCCGCACGCGTGTGCAGGCCGCCGACGAGGGCGGCGAACGCGGCGGGCGGCTGCCGCCGGTCGGGCATGACCGCGGTGCGGGTGGGCGCGCCCAGGCTGATCACGATCGTGAGGTAGGGCGAGGGGAACCCGTGGTGGGTGCCGGGCGGCAACCCCGCGTAGCGGTAGCCCGAATAGCGGGCGACCAGCGGCGACAGGCGGGCCGCCGGCATCACGTCGGCTCGCTCCATGATGAGCGTGCTCATGCCGCCACAGTAGCCGGAGCCGACGACGGAACGGCAGGTACGGCTCTCGTAGACTGTGCGCGCGACGGCGCGGGGAAGGAACCCGGTGCGAATCCGGGGCTGTCCCGCAACTGTGATCAGGTAGCGCACCCGCAACGCAGGGCCACGGCGGCGAGCTGGAAGGCCGCGGGATGCGCCGGTCCACCCCCGGACCGGTGCCGCGCCTCGACCTGGGAGCCAGGACACTTCCGGCCGTCGCGGATCGGACCCGAGCCGGGGCGAGGACCCCCGGAGGGAAGGGACTCACGTGCGCGTCTTGCTGCTCTCCACCGCCGACACCGAACTCCTGTCGGCCCGTGCCGCCGGGTTTGCCACCGGCAACCCCGCCCGGCTGGACCTCGACGGCCTGGACGCGCTCTGCGCGGACGCCGACGCCGTGGTCCTGCGGCTCCTCGGCGGGCTCAAGACCTGGCGCGAGGGCGTCGAGGACCTGCGCCGCCGCGGGCTGCCGCTCGTCGCGCTGGGCGGAGAGGCGAGCCCGGACGCCGAGCTGATGGCGCTGTCCACGGTCCCCGCGGGCGTGGCCGCCGAGGCCCTCGACTACCTGCGCGAGGGCGGCGTGGACAACCTGCGGGAGCTCGGGCGGTTCCTCGCCGGGATGCTGTCGCCCGACGAGGAGGAGCCCTGGGCCCCGCCGCGCCGCATGCCCGCGTACGGCGTGCACGGCGAGCCGCGGCTGAAGGAAGACCGTCCCACGGTGGCCGTGGTCTTCTACCGCGCGCACGAACTCTCCGGCAACACCGCGTTCGTCGACACCCTCGTAGCCGCGATCGAGGCCGCGGGCGGCAACGCGCTCCCGGTCTTCTGCGGCTCACTGCGCGCCGCCGACGACGGCCTCATGGAACTGCTCGGCCGCGCCGACGCGGTCGTCGTGACGGTACTGGCGGCCGGCGCGAGCACCGAGGACTCCTGGGACGCGGGCGCACTGGCACGCCTGGACGTCCCGATCATCCAGGGGATGTGCCTGACCACCTCGCGCGCGGTCTGGGAGGCCTCCGACGCCGCGCTCTCGCCGATGGACGCCGCGATGCAGGTCGCCATCCCCGAGTTCGACGGCCGGCTGATCTCGGCGCCGTTCTCCTTCAAGGAGGAGGGGCCGGACGGCATCCCGGTGTACGCCGCCGACCCCGAGCGCGCCGCGCGCGTCGCGGGCATCGCCGTACGCCACGCGCGGCTGCGCCACACGCCGCCCGCCGAGCGGCGGATCGCGATCGTCCTGTCGTCCTACCCGACCAAGCACGCGCGCGTGGGCAACGCGGTCGGCCTGGACACCCCGGTCTCGGCGGTTCGCCTGCTGGCCGCGCTGGAGGAGGCCGGCTACCAGGTCGGCGAGCATCCCGCGGAGGGCGACGCGCTGATCCACGCGCTGATCGCGGCGGGCGGCCACGACGTGGAGTGGCTGACCGAGGAGCAGTTGCGCGCCGCGCCCGCGCGGGTCTCCCCGGCCTCGTACGAGGAATGGTTCGGTGCCCTGCCGGAGGCCCTGCGCGAGCGGATCCGCGAGCACTGGGGCGAGCCGCCGGGCGAGCTGTACACGGACGCCGGCGACATCGTGCTGGCCTCGCTCCGGTTCGGGAACGTCCTGTTGATGATCCAGCCGCCGCGCGGGTTCGGCGAGAACCCGGTCGCGATCTACCACGACCCCGACCTGCCGCCCTCGCACCACTACCTGGCCGCGTACCGCTGGCTGGACCGGGAGTTCCGCGCCGACGCGGTCATCCACCTCGGCAAGCACGGCACCCTCGAATGGCTGCCCGGCAAGGGCCTCGGCCTGTCCGCCGAGTGCGCGCCCGACGCCGTGCTCGGCGACCTGCCGCTGGTCTACCCGTTCATCGTCAACGACCCCGGAGAGGGCACCCAGGCCAAGCGCCGCGGGCACGCGGTCGTCGTGGACCACCTCGTGCCGCCGATGGCGCGCGCCGACACGTACGGCGACCTGGCCAAGCTCGAACAGCTCCTGGACGAGTACGCCACCGTGCAGGCGCTGGACCCGGGCAAACTGCCGACAGTGCGCGCGCAGATCTGGACGCTCATCCAGGCCGCGCAGCTCCACCACGACCTGCACATCGAGGGCCAGCCGGACGCGGCCGAGTTCGACGAGTTCGTGCTGCACGTCGACGGCTACCTGTGCGAGATCAAAGACGTGCAGATCCGCGACGGCCTGCACATCCTGGGCCAGGCGCCGGACGCGGAGCAGCGGGTCAACCTCGTGCTCGCGGTGTTGCGGGCGGCCCAGGTCTGGGCCGGCCGGCACGGCGCGCTGCCCGGTTTGCGCGCGGCCGTCGCCGCCCGCCACGGGCTGGACGAGAAGGCGCTGCTGGCCGCGCCGGGCGAGGCGGCGGACGCGGGCGGGCTCACGGAGCTGGCCGAGGGCCCGTCGCGTACCGGCTCCGACGTGGTCGACCTGCTGGAGTCGGTCGCGCGCCGGCTCGTCGTCGGCATGGAGACGCTGGGCTGGGAGACCGTCAAGGCGCCGGTGGTCTGCGCCGAGGTGCTCGGCGAGCCGGTGCCGGAGGTCATACGGCTGCTGGAGTTCGCGGCCGAGGAGGTCGTGCCGCGCCTCGACGCGACGTCCGGGGAGATCGACGCGGTGCTGCACGCGCTGGACGGCGGGTACGTCCCGGCGGGCCCGTCCGGCTCGCCGACGCGCGGGCTCGTCAACGTGCTGCCGACGGGCCGCAACTTCTACTCCGTCGACCCGAAGGCGATCCCGTCACGCAACTCCTGGGACGTCGGCGTCTCCCTGGCCGACTCGCTCCTCCAGCGGCACCTCGCCGACACGGGCGAGTACCCGCGCAGCGTCGGCCTCACCGTCTGGGGCACCTCGGCGATGCGCACGCAGGGCGACGACATCGCCGAGGTGCTCGCCCTGATCGGCGTACGCCCGGTGTGGGACGAGGCGTCGCGGCGGGTCACCGGGGTCGAGGTCGTCTCGCGCGAGGAGCTCGGCCGCCCGCGCGTGGACGTGACCCTGCGCATCTCCGGCTTCTTCCGTGACGCGTTCCCGCACGTCATCACGCTCCTGGACGACGCGATCGCGACCGTGGCGGAGCTGGACGAGCCGGACAACCACCTGCGCGCCCACGCGCTGGAGGACGCGCGTGAGCACGGCGACTGGCGGCGCGCGACGAGCCGGATCTTCGGCTCCAAGCCGGGCGCGTACGGCGCCGGGCTGCTGCCGCTGATCGACTCGCGCAACTGGCGCGACGACGGCGACCTCGCCGAGGTGTACGCGGTGTGGGGCGGCTACGCGTACGGGCGCGGCCTGGACGGGCGCGAGGCGCGTACGGACATGGAGGCGGCGTTCCGCCGGATCGCGGTCGCGGCCAAGAACCAGGACACCCGCGAGCACGACATCGTCGACTCCGACGACTACTTCCAGTACCACGGCGGCATGGTCGCCATGGTGCGCACGCTGACCGGCCGCAGCCCGGCCGCGTACGTCGGCGACTCCGCGCTGCCCGACCAGGTGCGTACGCGGACGCTCGGCGAGGAGACCCATCGGGTGTTCCGCGCGCGCGTCGTCAACCCGCGCTGGATCGCGGCGATGCGCCGGCACGGCTACAAGGGCGCGTTCGAGCTGGCCGCGACCGTCGACTACCTGTTCGGCTACGACGCGACGGCCGGCGTGGTGGATGACTGGATGTACGAGAAGCTGGCCGAGGAGTACGTCTTCGACGCCGAGAACCGCGAGTTCATGGAGCGCTCGAACCCCTGGGCCCTGCGCGGCATCACCGAACGCCTGCTGGAGGCCGCCGACCGTGAGCTGTGGGCCGAGCCCGAGCCGGAGATCCTGGACCGGCTCCGCCGGATCTACCTGCAACTCGAGGGCGATCTAGAAGCGGGCGGATAGGCCAAACCCGTGAGCAGGTCACCCGGAGACGCCCGGAGACCCGGATGACGATAACCAAGATCAGTTCTTGGGTTTCGGCGGAATGACCAGAGGTAGGCCCTCTGGAGGATGGTCTGGATCGAAGATGAGGTTCCTGTTGGCTTCATAAATTACCGTCCACAGCCTACCGTCGCCATATTTCTGCTCGGCGATCTTCCACAGGGTCATCCCCGATCCCGGTCGGATCGTCACTGTCTCCGGTGTGGCGGCCGACGGCGGTGGTTGTCCATTTTTGATAGGCTCCGCTACGTTTCTAATCGGCTCAATGAATTGAAGAGGAGGCGATGTCGTGGCATAAAGCCGAGTAAAATCAATCGCTGCTTCGCCGCGTGCTTCAAGGGTGTTGAATTGTATGATGTTCGGCGCAAGCACGCCGATCGTGGCCGTGGCCAGCCCGATGAACTTGACCACCTTCTGAGACATGAAGAGGATCAGACTGGACGCTCTCGCGCCGAGAAATTGCAGCGCCGCGGCAGCCCAGGGAGCCGACGCCGGCGTTGCCAGCATCGCGAGATAAATTGTGCTGTACGCTATGACGAACGCAACGACGAGGGTGAACTCGATCTCGAAAGCCAGAAGAACGTCGCCGATCTCGTCGAGATGTTTGGCAATGTCATTGAAATAGGCCCGCACGGCCTCGGTCTCCGTGAGGAGGTCCTCCATGGCTTTCTCAAACGTGTCGTGATCGCTACCGATCCAATCGGATCTCGATGCTGCCAGGACGGATGCGATTTCCGCCTTCCAGCCGCCGTCGAGCCGAGCGGCCACGCTTAGCCAGTTTGTCCGCGCACGATAGATTCCATAGACGTTTCCGAGGCTTCCGGCCGCCGCAAGTACCCCCAAGGCCAGCCCCGGCATGATGGGAACTCTTGTCTTCAGCAACTCGAGCGCTTCGGCGGCAGACGTCACGGGAAGAAGAGAGGCTTCTGGCATCCTTGCCCTATCAGTCAGACGGTCTAATCGGCATACCTATTTGTACAGCACCGTATTGGCGTCCTCTGCCGCTCTCCAGGTAGCTTTGACCTGATCAAGCTTGGCGACGATGTTATCGATGGCTCGGAGCGCACCCTCTGCTTCACCAAGGAGCTTGCGAGAATGGCTTCTCTGCTCATCATATATGGGTTCGATGTAAAGTTTTCCGAGCAGCGAAAAAGGCGGAATAAAACCAAGCAGTGGTGCGACTTCGGTTGCGTCCAGCTCCCGGAGCAGTTCTTCAATGAATGGCCTTGTCGTGCCCAGAAGCCGAGCTTGAATTTTTGTGATCGCCGCAGAAGTAACGTGCACTTCCTGAGTCATGTCCCCCCTGGCTTGCGCGATTTCCCTCCCCACTAGGGTGCGGCAGGCCCGGTAGATCCGTCAAATAAATGCTTCACTGCCATCCAAGCACCGTCCGGCAGCTGCCATCTGCGGAAGCGAATTATCCTTCATCTATTCTTTGTGCATATGTTGCGATACTGACGTGAGTAGTTCACGGTAAATTAATGCGAAGCTAAAATAGTTAGTGTGAACAGTGTAAGTGGCCGTTTTGTTCAACGGTCGTAGATGAGGAGCTACCTGAGTGTTCGATTTCGACCCGAATGCAATCTGGCCGGGGGACCTCGAACGCCTCGCGAAGGAGTCGCAGGAGGCGATGGGGCGGATCGAGGGTGTCGTGGACGACCTGTGTGGGGTGACCGGCGAGGGCGAGGCGGCCGACGGGATGATCAAGGCCACCGTCGACGGCTCTGGCGGGCTCACCGGCGTCACCATCGCCCCACGCGCTATGCGCCGTGGCAGTGAAGCCGTGGCCGAGGAGATCGTCACCGCGGTTCGTGCCGCTCAGGAGGACGCCCAGAGCAAGGTTCAGGAATTGATGGGAAAAAAGGTAGGAATCGACTCACTTTCTCGTTCCATGGTGGACCCTGACCGCGTCAAGGCGCAATTCGAGCGGATCAAGGAATCATTCAGCGGCCGCGTCGAAGCGTACGAGAGGAAAAGTAGCTCGATCGACTGATCCCCTCAGCGCGCGACCAGGCTGAGGCCGGACGCTCGACCGGTCGCGCAGACGCACCTCCAACTCGTGTGGCGGCGAGTGAGGTCCCCGACTCGGGACACCGCCGTACCTGCGACAATCTGGTGACCGTCAGGGCTGCTGGGCGGCGCGTCCGGCGGAGGGGAACTCACATGGACATCAGGGACACCAATCGCAGGGTGATCGAGCAGTTCCGCGGAGGCGGGGAGATCGAGGGGATGCACCGCGAGCGATTGCTCCTGCTCACCACGACCGGCGCGAAGACCGGCAAGGCGCACACCGCGCCGATGATGTTCCACCGCGACGGCGACCGGGTGCTCGTCATCGCCTCCTTCGCCGGCGCGCCCGAGCATCCCGCCTGGTACACCAACCTCGTCGCCGACCCGCACGTCACGGTCGAGATCGGCGACGAGAAGTACGAGGCACGTGCGACGCCCGCCGAGGGCGAGGAGCGCGAGCGGCTCTGGGAGACGCTCATCGGGCCCTATCCGTTCTTCGTCGAGCACCAGGCCAAGACCGACCGAGTGATCCCCATCGTGGTGCTGGAGCGGGCCTGACCCGTACGCTGATCCGCCATGGAACCGGATGTTCTGGGCGCGGAGTACGAATCGCTCCGCCTGACCTTCGAGGACGACGCCGAGGGCGAGGTCGTGGCGACGCTCGTACGGCGGAGCGCGCCGGGCCGCCGTGCCGTGCTCTATGTCCACGGCTTCGTCGACTACTTCTTCCAGGAGCACCTCGCCGACTTCTACGTCGAGCGCGGCTACAGCTTCTACGCGCTCGACCTGCGTAAGTACGGCCGTTCGCTGCTTCCGCACCAGACGCCCAACTACGCGCGCAGCATGGCGGACTACTTCCCGGAGATCGACGAGGCCGTGCGTCTCATCCGGGAGGACAACGACGTGCTGCTGGTGAACGGGCACTCGACGGGCGGCCTGGTCGCCGCCCTGTGGGCGGACCGCGTCCGCGGCCAGGGCCTGGTCGACGGGCTGTTCCTCAACAGCCCGTTCCTGCAACTGAACGTCCCGCCCGCGGTGCGCACGGCGGTCGGGCCGGTGGTACGCGCCCTGGCGCGGGTGCGCCCCACGATGGTGTTCCCGACCGGGCTGTCGGAGTCGTACGTGCGCAGCATCCACCGTGACCACGACGGCGAGTGGGACTTCGACCTGGCGTGGAAGCCTGCCAAGGGGTTCCCGGTGCGGCTGGGCTGGCTGTCGGCGATCATGCGGGCGCACCGTCGTGCGCACGGCGGCCTCGCCGTCGACGTGCCCGTACTGGTGATGGCCTCGGCCCGCAGCACCCGCGGGAAGAACGGCGACTACGCCGGCGCGGACGCGGTGCTGAACGCCGACGACATCGCCCGGTGGTCGACGCGGCTCGGCCCCCACGTCACCTGCGTGCGCGTCGACGGCGGCATGCACGACCTGTCGCTGTCGGCGGAGCCGGTGCGTGCGCGGTTCTTCGCCGAGCTGGACCGGTGGATGACGGCCTACATGTGACTCAGAACTCCTTGTCGCCGCCCGCCTGGCTCACCGTGAAGATGTGCCGGCTCGCGGCGCACACGGATTCGAGCACGTGCACGGGGGTGTCGTCGGCGGAGTAGGCGGCCCGCAGCACCTGGACCGCCCACTCGCCCTGGTCGAGTTCGAGTGCGTCGATCTCCGAACGCGTGGCGGGCCGCGCCATCAGGGTCTCCTCGGCGTGCCCGAAGGTGTGGCCGAGCTCGCGCAGGCACTTTTGCAGGGACGGGTTGATCAGGTCGGGTTCGGCGACGCAGGTGCCGGCGAACAGGTCGGCGCGGAAGAAGGACGTGACCAGGCGTACGGGCACCTCGTCGGCGAGGACCATCCGCCGCCGCGCGATGACCTCGTCGCCGGCCTGGATGCGCAGGCAGGTCGCGACGTGCTCACTCGACGGCTCGCAGGCGACCGACAGGATGCGGATGCCGGGCCGCAGGCCCTGCCGCTCGGCGGCGGCGACGAACGAGGTGACCAGGCCGCCCACGCCCTGCACGCTGGGCAGCGCGCGGTGCACGATCACCTGCGGCCGATCGTCCGGCGGCGGCTGCGGCGCGCGTGAGGCGGGTCCCTTGCGCATCTGGGAGATGCGGCCGGGGGAGACGCCGAGGACATTGGCGATCTCCTCGAGCCGGTGCCCGGTCTCGCGCGCCTCGGCGATCGCCTGACGGCGCATGCGCGCGGCCTCTTCGACGAGGTTCTGCTGCTCGGTCATGGCCCGGCCCAGCGCGCAGGCGCGCTCGATCGGGTCGGAGATCGTGGCGATCTCGTGGAGGGTGTTGAGGTTCACTTGATCGGCACTCCGGTGTTCGAGACGAACTCGGCCCCCTGTTGCATGGTCACACATTGTGGTCGTATGCTCACAACCATAGTTGCTTTACGCCCCCTAAAGCCGCCCCCGAAAGGGTTTGCAGCCATGCGCGAAACACCGTTCGATGATCCCGACCATCGTGATATGGGAGATACGGGCCGGGTCGAACCCGGGTTACTCGGCGCGGTGACGCTGCCCCGCCGCCCGCAGGAGGTGGCGGCGGCACGGCGCTTCGTGGCCGACGTCCTTCGCGGCCATCCCGAGACCGACACCGCGCTGCTGCTGACGAGCGAGGCGGTCACCAACTCGGTGATCCATACCAAGGGCCCGACCGTCACGGTCGTGGTCCGGCGGATCGCCACCGGCCTGCGCCTGGAGGTCACCGACGGAGGCGCGGACACGGTTCCGACCGTCCACGAGCGCTGCGACCTGCGCGAGGACGGCCGCGGCGTGTTCCTGCTGCGGCACCTGTCGGCCCGCTCCGGCTTCCACGCCGACGAGGGCGGGCTGACCTACTGGTTCGAGCTGTGAGCCCTCAGCCGATCGAGGACACCTGGAAGTTGTCGAACAGCGCCTGCAGGTCGCCGCCGCTCCCGCTGTTGTCGAGCCGGGAACCCAGGCCGGTGCTGCCGTTCGGCACCGGGTTGTCCGAGTCGGTGACCTCGGCGGCGGCGCTGCCGTTGATCCACAGGCGCAGGCGTGTCTTCTTCTCGTCCGCCTCGCACGCGGCCTGAAGGCGGTTCTTCTTCCCCTTCTCGAACCCCGGCGCCGAGTTCTTCTGCACGAGCTCCTGCTCGCCCTTCTGCCCGTTCTGCTTGCGGATCAGCACCCCGCGCCCGTCGGCACGCACGCTGAACACATACGCACGGGTGTCCTGGCCGTCCCCGCTCCCGCGGCACCACATCCCGACCTGCGCGTACGGCGGGCCGGCCATCGCCGTCGCGTCGACGCTGACCAGGACCTTGTCCGGCACGTTGCCCTTGAACGGCGAGGTCTCCCAGCGGGTCGGCTCGACGCCGCCCGCGTCGATGCGATACCCGCCCTGAAAGTAACCGCTGCCCGAGCTCCAGGTCGAGCCGGACCAGCCGGAGCCGGTGTCGGAGAAGTCGTCGGCGAAGACCGTGGAGGTGTTGCCCGGCGGACCGTCCGGACCGCCGAGCACCGCGTACGCTCCGAGGCAGAGGACGAGCAGCGCGGCGACGCCGGCCGCGGTCACCAGCAGCGGACGCCGCCGCGACGGCCCGCTCGCCCGCGGCGGCAGGGCCTGCGTGCCGGGGTCCGGCATCGTATGGCCGCCGCTGGGCACCGCCCACGTACGGCCCACGGTGGCGGCGGTCTCGGCCGCCTTCGCGTGCGGCCGCCCCGTGAGCAGGTCGAGCACCTCCTGCGCGGAGGGGCGCTGCGCCGGGTCCTTGGCGAGAGCGCGGCCGACCAGGTGCCGCAGCCCTTCGTCCAGGCCCTCCAGCGAGGGCTCGCCGTGGGAGATCTGGTAGAGCACCGCCGGGACGGTGGGCCCGCCGAACGGCGCGGTGCCGGTCCCGGCGAAGGCGACGACGCACGCCCAGGCGAACACATCGGAGGCCGGCGACGCCGTGCCGCCGGAGATCAGCTCGGGCGCCATGTAGGCCGGAGTGCCGATGAACTGGCCCGTACGCGTCGCACCGGACACGGTGTCGAGCGCGCGTGCGATGCCGAAGTCGATCACGCGGGGGCCGACGGAGGACAGCAGGACGTTCGCGGGCTTGAGGTCGCGGTGGATCACCCCGGCGCCGTGGATCGCGGTGAGCGCGGTGGCGACGCCGACGGCCAGGTGCTCCAGGCTCGACCCGCGCATCGGCCCGCTGTTCGTCACGAACTCGTCGAGGTTCGCGCCGTCGACGAACTCGGTCACGATGAACAGGGGCTCGCCGTCGAGTTGCGCGTCCAGCACCGGGGCGGTGCAGAAGCGCGCGACCCGGCGTGCGGACTCGACCTCGCGGCGGAATCGCTCGCGGAACGTCTCGTCGTCGGCCAGGTCCGGATTGATCACCTTGACCGCGGCACGCTCGCCGCTCTCGCTCTCGGCGAGATAGACCGTGCCCATGCCGCCGCGTCCCAGCCGCCCGACGATCTGGTAGGTCCCCAGCCGCTGCGGATCGCTGGGCCGCAACGGATTAATGACGTGATTACCGGTCACAGCAGTCTGACCCCTCCGTATCACCCGAGCGCTAAGACTAGTGGGACGACCGGCGCGGTTCCCCATTAAACGGACGTACTCCCGCGACTCAGTGTCTGAGTCGCGGGAGTACGGAGAAGTTCGTTACGCGTAGACCGCGTCGTCGGTGATGTCCGCGCGGGCGCGGTCGGGCAGCAGGATGGTGGCGGTCAGGGTGAGCGCGGCGGCCAGCACGATCGTGGCCGAGATCGCCCACCAGCCGTAGTCGTGCAGCAGCCAGGTCGCCAGCAGGGGCGCCGGGCCGCCGGCGAACACCGAGGCGAGCTGGTAGCCGATGCCCGCGCCGCCGTACCGCAGCTTCGTCGGGAACACCTCGGCGATCAGCGCGGCCTGCGGGCCGTACTGCATCGCATGCGGCACCTCGGCCAGCATGACCGTGAGGAAGATGACCACCGCGGTACCGGTGTTGATCAGCGCGAAGTACGGGAACGCGATGACGGCCATCAGGATCGCCCCGGCGGCATAGACCCGTTTTCGGCCGATCGAGTCGCTGAGATGGCCGAACGTGGGAATGAGGATCAGGCCCACGACGGCCGCAGCCGCGACCGCGTTCAGCGCGAACGTGTCGGACCGGCCCGCGTGTTTCTCCATGTACGTCAGGGCGAAGGAGGTGAAGATGTAGAACGGCATCTGCTCGGAGCAGCGCAGCAGCGCGCTGAGGATGATCTCCTTGGGGTGGCGCCGGATCACCTCGGCGACCGGGACCTTGGAGACCTCCTGCCGCTGCACGACCTCGGAAAACATCGGCGTCTCCATGACGCGCAGCCGCACCCAGAGGCCGATGCCGACGAGCACGAGGCTGAACAGGAAGGGCAGCCGCCAGCCCCAGTTCTTGAACGCGTCGCCGCTCGCGCTGGCCACCGACGACATCGCGACCGTGCCGAGGATGAGGCCGATCGGCACGCCGATCTGCGGCCAGCTCGCCATCAGCCCGCGCCGTTTCTTGTTCCCCCACTCCATCGAGAGCAGGACCGAGCCGCTCCACTCGCCGCCGACCGCGATGCCCTGGAGCACCCGGAGCAGGACCAGGAGGATCGGCGCGGTGACGCCGATGGAGGCGGTGCCGGGCAGCACGCCGATCAGCGCGCTGGAGACCCCCATGAGCACCAGCGTGACGATGAGCGTCGCCTTGCGGCCGAGCCGGTCGCCCCAGTGCCCGAAGATCGCCGCGCCGACCGGCCGGGCGGCGAAACCGACCGCGTACGTCGCGAAGGAGGACAGCGTCCCGACGTAGTCGCTCGACTTGGGGAAGAAGACGTCCTTGAAGACGACCGCGGCCGCCGTGTTGTAAAGGAAGAAGTCGTACCACTCGATGGAGGTGCCGACCACGCTCGCGATCGCGGCCATCCGGACCTGCGACCCGCGTTCTCGGTCGTCGGCCGATGTCGCTCGCCGAGCCTCCTCCGGCTCCAGGACCATGAAATCCTCCTGTCGCCCCCGATATGGCTGGTGACTGCGTTACTCCTGCGCTGTAGCGATAGGACGTTTACCCACGTATCGGACGACGGAACGCCTGCCGTGTGACGAAAACCACGTCAGGTCCGCGCTTGCGCACGACGCCTCAGGCGGCCGCGGCCGCGCCCTCGACCTGCCGTCCCGCGCGTCGAGCAGGCTCAGCAGCGCGGCCGCGAACATCACTCCCGCGCTGGGCCTCGAAGGCCGGCCAGCTCAACCGGCGCGTTCCCGACGATGACGTCGGTCGCGGCCACCAGCACCCGGGTTGGCGATGGCGACGACGGTGCCATCGAGCGCGACCATGACGACGCCGAGCGCGACCGCGACCAGCGTCGGCCACGGACTGCCCTGGCCCCGAGCGCTCTGCGTCGCCGGCAGCGAGCCCTGCGTCACCGGTCGAGACATCGTTCCCCCTCGGTTCCAGCGGACACGGCCTGATGGCAAGTTATGACAGCCGCTGACAAATGACACCCTCCCGTACGCCTGGTGCGCGGGCTTGAGGCTCAGCGCAGCGGCGCCGGCAGGTCCAGCGCGTGCAGGACGGTCAGGTGGGAGACCGCACGGGTCAGCACGACGTAGAGACGCCGCAGGCCGCCCGGCTCGGCGGCCGTGATCGCGGCCGGTTCGATCACGATGACCTGGTCGAACTCCAGTCCCTTGGCCTGCGTCGCCGGGGTGATGACGAGCCGCGCCCCGGCGAACCCGGCCGCCAGCGGCACGTGTTCGACACCCGCCCCGGCCAGTGCCGCGAGCAGGCCCGGCACGGCGGCGTCGGCCGCGATCAGCCCGATCGAGCCGTCACCGGCGAGCGCCTCCCGGCAGGCGGGGACGACTTCGGCCTCGACGTCGGCGACGCGGCGCACGTACAGCGAGCCGGGCGCGGACCGTACGGAGGTCGGAGGCGTCAGGCCGGGCGCGATCACGGGCAGCAGGCGGCTCGCGTAGTCGATGATCTGCCGCGGCACGCGGTAGCCGCGGTCCAGCACCGTGCGCTCGGCGTCCGGCTTGCCCAGGTGGCGCAGCAGCGTGGCCCAGTCGCCCACCGCCCAGGGCGTGGTGCCCTGCGCGATGTCGCCGAGCACCGTGGCCGACCCCGTCTCGCAGCGCCGGCCGACCGCGCGGCACTCCATCGCGGACAGGTCCTGCGCCTCGTCGAGCACGACGTGGCCAAGGCTCGGCGTCCGGTTGACCAGGTCGGCCGCCTCGTCCACGAGCACTGCGTCCGCCCGCGACCAGCGCGCCGACTTGGGGCCCTTGGCGGGCTTGGCCCACCGGATCGCCTCGCGCTCGGCGTCATCGAGCAGCCCGGCGGAGGCCTCCGCGAGGAACTCCGCGTCCGACAGCAGCCGCATCACCACGCGTACCGGGTCGAGCGCCGGCCACGCCTGGTCGACCATGGCCTTCACCGGCCGCGTACGGCGGACCGCCTCGTGCGTACGGTCGTCGCAGACCTCGCCGGCGGACTCGATGCGCACCAGGATGGCGTGCGCGATCCGGTGGGACAGCAGGTCGCGGCCCGCACCGTAGCGGACGCCGCGGGCACGCAGCTCCTCGGCCATCTCGGCGATCTCATAGGCCGGCACCCGCCAGCGGCGCGTGCCGCGCGGCAGCACGAGCGCCTCGGACGGCTCGCGCAGGTGCCCCCAGATCGCGCGGCGCAGGACCTCGGCCATCCGCGCGTCGCCCTTGATCCGCCCGGCCGCGGGCTCGTCGCGCGTGCTGACCGGCACCGCGCCGAGCAGCTCGTCGAGGGTCTGCTGCTTGACGTTGATCTCGCCGAGCGCGGGCAGCACGCCGCGGATGTAGTCGAGGAACGACGCGCTCGGCCCGATCACGAGCACGCCGCCGCGGCGCAGCCGCTCGCGGTACGCGTACAGCAGGAAGGCCACCCGGTGCAGGCCGACCGCGGTCTTGCCGGTGCCGGGCGCACCCTGCACACAGAGAGTGTGGCCGGCGTCGGCGCGGACGATCTCGTCCTGCTCGGGCTGGATGGTGGCGACGATGTCGCGCATCGGGCCCACGCGCGGGCGCTCGATCTCCTCGATCAGGATCCGCGACTCCGCGCGTGTGCTGAAGTCCTCGTCCTCCAGCGCGGTCAGCTCCCCGCCGGAGTAGCCGAACCGCCGGCGCATCGACAGGCCCAGCGGATCGGCCGTGCTCGCCCGGTAGAACGGCCGCGACATCGGCGCGCGCCAGTCGATGACCAGGGGCTCGCCGCCGTCGTCGTGCACGTGCCGCCGCCCGACGTACAGGCGCTCGTCGTGGTAGTCGAGGCGGCCGAAGAACAGCGCCGTCGCGGGGTCGTCGCGCAGCGCCTCGGCACGCTTGGCCAGGTCGGCGGCGAGCACGTCGGCCGAGACCGGGTCGCCGGCGAGCGAGGCGTCCAGCGTCAGCACGTTCTGCCGCATCCGCTCCAGTGCCGTACGTGAACGCCGCAGGTAGGCGCGTTCGGCGGTTATCTCCGCCTCGATGTCCTCTTCCTGCGCGGGCATGACGAGACCCCTCGGTCGATGTGGGCGCAAGGTCGCTAACTTAGTACGGAGCACGCCGACGCTCATCTCAATTTCGGTGAGCCTGCTCCAGGAGGTCTTATGCGCGCGATCGTCGTCACCGAGTTCGGCGGCCCCGAGGTCCTTGCCGCCACGGACTATGAGGACCCGCGTCCGGGACCCGGCGAGATCGCGGTGGAGATCGCGGCGGCCGGGGTGAACTACCGCGACGTGTACGAGCGCGTCGGCACCTACAGCAAGCCGCTGCCGTACATCCCCGGGGGCGAGGGCGCGGGCCGGATCAGCGCGGTCGGCGAGGGCGTGGTCGGCGTGGCGATCGGCGATGTCGTCGTGTCGGCCGACCTCAAGGGCGGGTACGCCGAGCGTTCCGTCGTGGCCGCCGACCGCGCCGTGCCGGTCGGCGACGCGGGCGCCGAGCAGGCCGCCGCGGTGATGCTCCAGGGGCTGACCGCGCACTACCTGAGCCACTCCACGTACGCCGTCAAGCCGGGCGACATCGCGCTCGTGCACGCCGCGGCCGGGGGAGTGGGCCTGCTGCTGACCCAGATGGTCAAGCTGCGCGGCGGCCGGGTGATCGCCACGGTGTCGACCGAGGAGAAGGAGAAGCTCGCCCGCGACGCCGGCGCGGACGAGGTGCTGCGCTATGACAACTTCGCCGAGGAGGTACGCCACCTGACCGGGGGCGTGCACGTGGTCTACGACGGAGTCGGGCGCACGACGTTCGACGACAGCATGTCCGTGCTGCGCCCGCGCGGGCTGCTCGCGCTGTACGGCGCGGCGAGCGGCCCGGTCCCGCCGGTCGATCCGCAGCGGCTCAACGCGGCGGGCTCGCTCTTCCTGACCCGGCCGACCCTGGGCCACTACATCGCCACGCGCGAGGAGCTCCTGTGGCGTACGGGCGACGTGTTCGGCTGGGTCGCCGCCGGCGACCTGTCGGTGCATATCGGCGGCCGCTACTCACTGGACGACGCGCGCCGGGCGCACGAGGACCTCGAGGCGCGGCGTACGACGGGCAAGCTGCTGCTCACTCCGTAGCGGGCAGCACCCGCCAGCCGGTCAGTGCCGCGATCAGGCCGTCGGTGGTGGGCAGGCGGCGCAGCTCGGCCGGAGTCGCCCAGCGGGCCTCGGCCGCGTCGTCGCCCGCGCTCAGCTCGCCGCCGACCGCGATCGCGGCGTAGTCGTGGATGTCGTAGGTGACCCCGTCAGGGCCGGGCCGCTCGACCGAGCCGATCAGCCGTCCCGGCTCGACGCGCAGGCCGGTCTCCTCCGACAGCTCGCGTACGACGGCCGCCGCGTCGGACTCCTCCGGCTCCACCCGGCCGCCCGGCAGCGACCACAGCCCCTCGCCGGGCGGCCGGCCGCGCCGGATCACCAGCAGCCGCCCCTCGGCGTCGTGCACGATCGCTCCCACACAGCGCACCCGCATGCCGACAGGATGCCCGGTACGGCGAGGCGCCGCACCCCCCGGCTCAGGCCGTCGCCGAGCGTACGGCCTCTTCGGCGAACGCCACGGCCGCGCCGGCGGCGCCGTTCTTGCCGAGCACCGGCCCGTTCGCGTTGAGGCCGTCGATGATCAGCGCGATCCGGTCGGCGAGCGTGTCGGGGTCGGCCGCGCCGGTGC
This sequence comes from uncultured Actinomycetota bacterium, assembly GCA_963799975.1. Taxonomy (GTDB): domain Bacteria; phylum Actinomycetota; class Actinomycetes; order Streptosporangiales; family Streptosporangiaceae; genus Actinoallomurus. The sequence goes on from CAWCZF010000001.1 coordinate 88,863, forward strand.
GCCCGGCGAGCTCGCGCAGGAAACCCTGCCGGTCGGTGTAGTAGCTGACGATGACCTCGTGTGTCGTGTCGCCCTCGTCGGGGAACTCGGCGTACGCGTTGCGCAGCGGGCAGCCGCGGAAGCCGTCCTCCACGGCCTGGGCGGCGACGGCGCCGACGATGGAGACGAGCTGGCGGCCCGGATCGGAGGGAAAGGGCTCGATCGCCTCGCCGACGATCTCGTCCCATTCGCGCCGGCAGCGGCCGAGGCTGGCGACGACCAGCTCCTCCTTGCTGCCGAACTCGCGGTAGAGCAGGTTCTTGCCGCAGCCGCACTCGTCGATGATCTGCTGCAACCCCACGGCGTGCACTCCGTACTCGGAGAACAGCCGCACCGCGGTCGCCAGGATGCGGTCGCGCGCGTTCGGGTCAGGTCTACGGGCCATCTCGCCACCCCCTGCTCCCCAGCATAACGGACCGTTCGGTCCGACCGCCTTGACATGCGGTTCCCCTAGGTATCAGGATTACGGACTGATCGGTCCTGGACCGATCGGTCCAAATCATTTGAGCACGTGGGGGCCGTTGCGTGAACACTTTGAGAACGACACCGGAGAACGCCGTACGCCTGGACGCGCGGGCGCGGGGGATGTTGTTCGTCCTGTGCGGCGCGCTGTTCCTCGACGGCCTGGACGTGTCGATGAAGGGTGTCGCGCTGCCCTCGATCGGCGCGGACCTGCACCTGTCCACGGACGCGTTGCAGTGGGTCGTCAGCGCGTACGTCCTCGGGTTCGGCAGCCTCCTGCTGCTGGGCGGCCGCGCCGCGGACGCGCTCGGCCGGCGCCGGATCTTCCTGGCGTCGCTGGCCGCGTTCGTCGTCGCCTCGGCCGCCGGCGGCCTCGCCCCGACCGGAGAAGTCCTCATCGCGGCCCGGTTCCTCACCGGCGTCAGCGCGGCGTTCACCGCGCCCGCCGGGTTGTCGATCATCACCACGGGCTTCGCCGAGGGACCGCGCCGCAACCGCGCCCTGTCGATCTACAGCGCGACCGGTGCCTCCGGCTTCGCGCTCGGCCTGGTGGCCGGCGGCCTGCTCACGGCGCTGTCGTGGCGCTGGGTCTTCTTCATCCCGGCGCTGCTGGGCCTCGCCGTCCTCCTGGGCGCGGTGCGGCTGGTGCCGGCCGGCCGCGCCGCCGACTCACGGCCGGGCTTCGACCTGGCTGGGGCGGTGACCGTGACGGCGGCGATGCTGCTGGTCGTCTTCACGCTCGTACGCGCGCCGTCGGCCGGCTGGGGATCGGCCCGCACGATCGGCTCGGCCGTCGCGGTCCTGGCGCTCCTCGCGCTGTTCGTGCTGATCGAGAGCCGGGCGCGTACGCCGCTGGTCCGTCCGCGGCTGCTGCGGTCCGGCACGGTCCTGCGCGCCAACGCGGGCGCGCTCGCCCTGCTCGGCGGCTGGGTGGGGTGCCTGTTCGTCCTCACGCTCTACATGCAGGACGTCCGCGGCTGGTCGGCCCTGCACACCGGCCTGGCCATCTGCCCCACCGGCCTCATCGTCGCGCTCGTGGCGCCGCGTGTCACCGCCCCGCTCGTGGAGCGGTTCGGGACCACGAAGCTGATCCTGGCCGGCCTCGGCGCGGCGGCCCTCGCGTACACCGTCCTGCTGCCGCTGGGCGCCTCGTCGTCTTATGCGACCGGCATGCTGCCGGCGTTCGTGCTGATCGGGCTGGCCTTCACGTTCGCGTTCGGCCCCCTGAACATCGCCGCCACCAACGGCGTCGCGCCGGAGGAACAGGGCGTCGCGGGCGGACTGGTGAACACCTCGTTCCAGCTCGGCCCCGCCCTGGTCCTCGCCGTCGTCACGGCCGTGATCGGCGTCCGCCCCGCCGGCGACGCCCCCGCACTTCTCGGCGACCTGCATGCCGCGCTGCTCGTACCGCTGGCCGTGTCCCTCGCCGGGATCGCGGTGACCGCCTCCGGACTGAGCCGGTCCCGCACCACCCGATAAAGGAGAAAACCATGGATCTGCAACTCACCGGCAAGACCGCCGTCGTCACCGGCGGCAGCAAGGGAACCGGGCTCGCCGTGGTCCGCGCGCTCGTCGCCGACGGCGTGCGGGTGGTCGCCGCCTCCCGGCGCCCCACACCCGAACTCGCCGCCACCGGCGCGGTGCACGTCGCCGTCGACCTGACCTCCGACGAGGGCGCGGTCGAACTGGTCGACCGCGCGACGGCGGTGCTCGGCGGGATCGACGTCCTGGTCAACAACGTCGGGATCGGCGACGTCGACGACCTGATCAAGGGCGCCGTCTCCACCGTGCTCGAGCTCCCCGACGACGCGTGGAAGCAGACCTTCGACCTGCACTTCTACAGTGCTCTGCGGGTGACGCGCGCCGCGCTGCCCTCGCTCATCGAGCGGGGCGGCGTCGTCGTCAACGTCTCCTCCGCCGGCGCACGGCTCGTCAGCGCCGGGCCCGCGCACTACAACGTCGCGAAGGCGGCGCTCAACGCGCTTACCAAGGTCGTCGCCGAGCAGTTCGGCGGCCAGGGCGTACGCGCCATCACGGTCGCGCCCGGCCCGATCCAGACCGGCGTGTGGACCGACCCGGAGGGCTTCATCGGGCAGATCGCCAAGGCGCAGGGCGTGCCGCACGAGGAGTTCGTGGCCACGATGACGGCGTCGCTCGGCGCGACCACGGGCCGGATCAGCACCCCCGAGGAGGTCGCCCGGCTGATCGTCTTCCTGGCCTCGGCCAGCAACATCAACGGCTCGGAGTATCTGATCGACGGCGGCATCATCAAGAGCATCTGAGGCCCGTCATTCGCGAAACATCGGCGCTAAGGTGGACCCATTCGCAAAACCGGTTAAGTTATAACGGAGGCCGAATGAAGCGTCCGACGATCGCGGACATCGCGCGGCGGGCCGGCGTCACCAAGAGCACGGTCTCCTTCGCACTGAACGACCGTCCCGGCGTCTCGGGCGCGACGCGTACCCGCATCCTCGACATCGCGCGAGAGATGGGCTGGCAGCCGAGCCGTACGGCCCGCGCCCTGTCCGGGGGGCGGGCCGGCGTGCTCGGGCTCGTCGTGGACCGGCCGGCCCGCACGCTCGGCATCGAGCCCTACTTCATGCAGCTCATCTCCGGCATCGAGGGCGAGCTGTCCAGCCGCGACATCGCGCTGCTGTTGCAGGTCACCGAGGACTCGGCCGCCCAGGGTGCGACGTACCGGCGCTGGTGGGCCGAGCGTCGCGTGGACGGGGTCTTCGTCGTCGACCTGCGCGTGGACGACGAGCGTACGAAGGTGCTGGCCGAGCTGGGCATGCCGGCGATCGTGGTGGGCGGGCCGGAGGGCCTCGACGGCCTGCCGGGCCTGTGGAACGACGAGCGCGCCGCCGTACGCAGCGTCGTGGAGTACCTGGTGGCACTGGGCCACCGGCGCATCGCGCGGGTCGTCGGGCCGCCCGGCCTGTGGCACACGGTGATCCGCGAGGACACGTTCGAGGAGACCGCGCGAGAGCTGGGCGTCATCGCCTCGGGCGGCACGACGGACTACACCGGCGACGCCGGGGCACGTACGACGCGCCGCCTGCTCGCCTCCGCCGAGCCGCCCACCGCGATCGTCTACGACAACGACGTCATGGCCGTCGCGGGCCTCGCGGTCGCCGCTGAGATGAACGTCCGCGTCCCGGACCGGCTGTCCATCGTCGCGTGGGACGACTCGGTGCTCTGCCGCCTGGTCCACCCGCCGCTGACCGCGGTCAGCCTGGACATCGCCGCGTACGGCGCCGAGGTCGCCCGGCGCCTGATCGATCTGGCCGCCGGCCGTACCGCCGACGGCGCCTGCTACGCGACCCCGGTCCTGTCCCCGCGCGGCAGCACCGGACCCGTCACGCCCCGCTGAACCAGGGGCGATCACGCCGGCGGCGGCCACTCGGCGGCCAGGAGGGCCCAGACCTCGATGTCGAGACGGGCACCGCCGAAGGGGAACGCCGAACCAAGCGCGCCCTGGTGCGGTACGCGCTGACCGTCGCCGAGGAGCGCACCGACGAGCGCGACCTCCGCGTCCCGGCCGAGGCGGGCCTGGCGGCGCTGCGCGCGGCCCTTCTCGACGTGTTGCCGCTCACCACGGAGTCCACCGCGATGAGCCGCGTCTGGGTCGGCTTTTGGGACGGCGCGCTCGGGGACCCGGCGCTGGCCGCCCGCCAGACCGCACGCTACGAACGCTGGCGCGAGCGCCTGGGCTGCCACGTCGAGGCCGCCCAGATCGACGGACGGCTGCCCGCCTCCGCCGACCCGGCCGACCTCGCCGCGACCTGCGCCGCCTTCACCCACGGGCTCGTGGTCCAGGCCCTCTTCGCCCCGGACGCGTTCCCGCCGGAGCGGCAGGAACGGCTGCTCGGCGCCTTCCTCGCCGCCCTGGGCGGACCCGAGACGGACCCGGGCGGCCTGACCCGATGATTTGACGGGCGGTGTTGACGCTAAACCGGTTTAGTGGTCCGATGCATGAACCGGACCACGGACCCGGCACCGGAGCGCACCCGAGCCCTGGGCGCCCCGGCCGGGCCGTGCCCCGGCCGGGGCGCTCCGCGACACGGCTGATGGGAGACACAGGTGAAGGCACGCGGACTCACGGCGCTGGCGGCGAGCTTGGCGCTCGCCGCCGGATCGGCCGCCTGCGGCGGCGGAGGCAGTGGATCGTCTCCCCAGACCCTGACGTACTGGGCCAGCAACCAGGGCCGCAGCATCCGGCAGGACCAGCAGGTGCTCGGCCCGGAGCTGAAGAAGTTCGAGGCCAGGACCGGCATCAAGGTCAAGCTCGAGGTGATCGGCTGGCCCGACCTGCTCAACCGGATCCTCGCCGCCGCCTCCAGCGGGCAGGGGCCCGACGTCGTCAACGTGGGCAACACCTGGTCGGCCTCGCTCCAGGCGACCGGCGCGTTCCAGCCGTTCGACGACGCCACCATGGCCAAGGTCGGCGGGCGGTCCCGGTTCATCCCCTCGACGCTCACCTCCACCGGAGCGCCGGGCAAGCCGCCCGCGTTCGTGCCGATCTACGGCCTCGCGTACGGGCTGTTCTACAACAAGCAGCGGTTCGCCGACGCCGGCCTCACGCCCCCGCGTACCTGGCAGGAGCTGGTCGCCGACGCGAAACGGCTCACCGTGCCGGCCAGGAAGCAGTACGGCGTCGGCATGCTCGGCGCGAGCTACACCGAGGGCGCGCACTTCGCCTTCATGTTCGGCGCGCAGAACGGCGCGCGGCTCTTCCAGGGCGGACGGCCGGGCTTCGACTCGCCGCAGATGGTCGCCGGAGTCAGGCAGTACGTGGACCTCATGGCCGGCGCCAAGGTGGTCGACCCGAGCGACGCCGAGTACGTCAACGACGCCGACATCCTGGGCGGCTTCGCCAAGGGCCGGTTCGCCATGATGATGATCCAGAGCTACGCGACGGCCGGAGTGCAGGAGGCGGGTATGAAGGCCGGCCGGTTCGGTGTCGTGCCGATCCCGATGCCGGACCCGCTGCCGCCCGGCGGCCGCCGGGTCACCAGCCACGTCGCCGGCATCAACATCGGAGTGTTCAAGAACAGCAAGAACGAGGCCGGCGCGCTCAAGCTCGTCGACTTCCTCACCGGCCCCGACGAGCAGATGATCCTCAACGGCGCCTTCGGCGACCTGCCGGTGGTGCCGCAGGCGTACGCGGACCCCAGGTTCCAGACGCCGGAGATCCAGACGTTCAAGAGCGTCCTGGCGAACTCCGCCGAGACCCTGCCGATGATTCCGCAGGAGGCGCAGTTCGAGACACTGGTGGGCAACGCGGTGAAGCAGCTGGTCGCCCAGGCCGCGGCCGGCCGCCCCGTGGACGACCGGGTGATCAAGAACCAGCTCACCGCCGCGGACGAGAAGATGCGCACGGGCGGATGAGTCCGGCCGAGAGGACCACGTGAACCGCGACTTCGCCAAGCTCCCCGGCCCCGCCTGGCTGGGCGCGAACTTCTGGTCGCGTACGGGCGGCCCGCTGATGTGGCGGTCGTATGACCCGGAGGTCGTACGCGAGGAGCTCGACGTCCTGCGCGAGCACGGCCTGAACCTCACGCGGTCGTTCTTCTACTGGCCCGACTTCATGCCCGAGCCGGACCGGATCGAGGAGACCCTCGCCGGGCACTACGCCGACTTCCTCGCCGCGCACGCCGAGCGCGGGCTGGCCACCGTCCCGACCTTCATCGTCGGCCATATGTCGGGGGAGAACTGGGATCCCTCCTGGCGGGCCGGCCGCGACCTCTACACGGACGTGTGGATGGTGGACCGGCAGGCGTGGTTCGCCGAGGAGATGGCACGGCGCTTCGCCGGGCACCCCGCCGTCGCCGGCTGGCTGATCAGCAACGAGATGCCAATCTACGGCGGGCCCGCGGCCACCGAGCAGGTGACGGCGTGGGCACGGCTCATGGTCGCGGCGGTACGCGCCGGCGGCGCGCGCGAGCCGGTCTCCATCGGCGACGGCGCGTGGGGCATCGAGGTGACCGGCGAGGACAACGGCTTCTCCGTACGTCGGCTGGCCGCGATCACCGACTTCGTCGGCCCGCACGCGTACCCGATGCAGGACGACCAGACGCGCCAGCACTACGCGGCCGCGTTCGCCTGCGAGCTGGCCGGCACGTACGGCCGCCCGGTCGTGCTGGAGGAGTTCGGCTGCTCCTCCGACTTCGCCGCCGACGACCACGCCGCGGACTACTACCGGCAGGTGCTGCACACCAGCCTCGTCGCCGGCGCGACCGGCTGGCTCGCCTGGAACAACACCGACTTCGACCTCATCGACCAGCCGCCGTACAGCCACCATCCGTTCGAGCTGCACTTCGGTCTGACGCTCGCCGACGGCACGCCCAAGCCGGCGCTCGCGGAGATGCGCCGCTTCGGCGAGACCCTCGCCGCGATCGACGTGAAGCACTGCGAGCGTGCCCCGACCGACACCGCGCTGATCGTGCCCGCGGTCATGGAGGCGGGGTTCCCCTTCACCGAGACGGCCGACCGCGCCCACGCCTTCGGCACGCTGCGGCAGGCCTACGTCACCGCGCGGTCCGCCGACTTGGCGCCGCTGCTCACCCGCGAGACCGGCGGCATCGCGCCGGGCGGACGCCTCTACCTCGTGCCGTCGGCCAAGCAGCTCACCGCACCGGGCTGGCGCCGCCTGGAGGAGCTGGCCGAGGCCGGCGCGGTCGTCTACGTGTCCTACTGCGCCGGGCCGCACGGCCACCAGCGCGGCCCGTGGTACTCCCGGATGAACGCGATGTTCGGCGTCGAGCACCGCCTGCGGTACGGCCTGGCCGAGCCGATCGAGGACGACGTCGTCGAGCTGACCTTCACCGCCGGCCTCGGCACGCTCGCGGCCGGCACGGCGCTCGCCTTCCGCGCCGCCGGCACCGAGCACAGCCGCTCCTACCTGCCCGTACGCCCGGCCGGGGCCGAGGTGGTCGCCGAGGACGCGCACGGGCGGCCCGCGATCCTGCGCCGCACCCGCGGCGACGGCCAGGTGATCTTCTGCGCCTATCCGCTGGAGCACATGGCCGCGGTCACGCCGCGCGTCGACCCGGAGCCGGCGCACCGGCTCTACGACGCACTCGCCGTCCTCGCCGGCGTACGACGGCCGGTCACCGTGCCCGACCCCCGCGTCTCGGCCGACGCCCTGGTGCACGCCGACGGCCGGCGGTTCGCGGTGCTCGTGAGCCAGGCCGGCACCCGGCTCACGGTCACGCCCGAGGTGACCGGCGCCACGCCCGCACAGGAGGAGGTGGCGCTGGAGCCGTATGGTGTTGTCGTGCTGGAGCTTCGTTGACAGACGTCCGTGGGGCGGCCGCGGCGGCGCCGACGAGAGCGGCGACCGGCCCGCCGGCGAGTGTGCTCGCGGTCGACGTCGGCGGCACCAAGCTCGCCGCCGCGCTCGTCCATCCCGGCGGCCGCCTGGGCCCGCTCGCCATCCGCCCGACCCCCGGCGGCGACGCCGAGGCGGTCTGGGCCGCGCTCGCCGCCGCCGTCGCCGAGGCTATCGGCGACGCCGAGGTCTCCGGCGCGGGCATCGGCTCGGCCGGGCCGCTCGACGCTCCGGCCGGCACCGTCAGCCCGGTGAACATCCCCGCCTGGCGCGGCTTCCCGCTGCGCGACCGGCTCGCCGCGCTGCTGGCGGGCCGCCCGGTCGTGCTGGCCAACGACGCCGTGGCCGGCGCGGTCGGGGAGTACCACCACGGCGCGGGCCGCGGCGTACGAGCCATGCTCGGCATGGTCGTCTCGACCGGCGTCGGCGGCGGCCTCATCCTCGACGGCCGGGTGCATGCCGGCGGCACGGGCAACGCCGGGCACATCGGGCACACGATCGTCGACCTCGGCGGCGACCCGTGTCCGTGCGGCGCACGCGGCTGCGTCGAGACGATCACCTCCGGGCCCGCGATGGTGCGCTGGGCGCTCGGCAACGGCTGGAGCGGCACGCCCAGCGGCGAGGCGCTCGCCGCCTCCGCGCGCGAGGGCGACCCGGTGGCGCTCGCGGCGTTCGACCGGTCCGCGCGCGGGCTGGCCGCGGGTGTCGCGTCCGCCGCCGCGCTATGCGACCTCGACCGCGTCGTGATCGGCGGCGGCGTGGCCCGCGCCTGGGACCTGCTCTCGCCCCCGCTCACCACCTGGCTCGGCGCGTACGCCGGGCTCGCCTTCGTACGCCGGGTCGAGGTCGTACGCTCGGCGCTCGACGGGCAGGCGGGCCTGCTCGGCGTCGCCGCCTTGGTCCACCACCCCGAAACGGCCTGACATGGAGATTCTCGACAACCCGATCCAGGAGTACGCCTGGGGCTCGCGCACCGTGCTCGCCCGCTTTCTCGGCCGGCCGGTCCCGTCGGAGCGCCCGCAGGCGGAGCTGTGGATCGGCGCGCATCCCGGCGCGCCGTCGCGGCTGCGGTCCGGGCGGCCGCTCGGCGATCTGATCGCGGCCGACCCTGAGGCGACGCTCGGGCCCGCGTCCGTCGCGGCGTACGGCCCTCGGCTGCCGTTCCTGCTCAAGGTCCTCGCGGTGGCCGAGCCGCTGTCGCTCCAGGTGCACCCCGACCGCGAGCAGGCCGAGCGCGGCTTCGCCGCCGAGAGCGCGCCCGAGGGCGACCCGGCGCGCAACTACAAGGACGACTGGCCGAAGCCGGAGATCCTGTGCGCGCTCACCGACTTCCACGCGCTGTGCGGCCTGCGCGACCCGGTCGAGAGCGCCGAGCTGTTCCGCCGGGTCCCCGCGCTCGCCCCGGTGGCCGCCCTGCTCGCGGCCGCCGACACACGCGCGGCGGTCGAGGCGCTGCTGACCTGGCCGATCCCGGAGTCGGTCGTCGCCGAGGCGGCCGTGACCGAGCCGTACGCCTCGCTGGCGGCCCGACATCCCGGCGACGTGGGTGTGCTCGTCGCGATGCTGCTGAACGAGGTGCGGCTCGCCCCGGGCGAGGCGCTGTACGTCCCACCGCGCCGGCCGCACGCCTACCTCAGCGGCACCGGGATCGAGCTGATGGCCGGGTCGGACAACGTGCTGCGCGCCGGGCTCACGCCCAAGCACGTCGACGTGCCCGAACTCCTGTCGGTCGCCTCGTTCGAGCCGAGCGCGCCCGGCGTGGTCGAGCGTGAGCGGCATCCCGGCGAGGACGTCTATCTCACGCCCGCCCCGGAGTTTCGGCTGTCGCGCCTCGACGCCGGCCCGCGGCCGGTGCTGCACGCCGCCGGGCCGCAGTTGCTGCTGTGCGCCGAGGGCGGCGTACGGCTGCGGCGCGACGGCGAGGAGACCGGGCTGCGCCGCGGCGACGCGGTCTTCGCCGGGCACCGGGGCGGTCCGATCGAACTGGCCGGATCCGGCACGGTCTATCGCGCGAGCCTGCCGCCGGTCAGGGCGTGAGCCGCTCCGCGAGCCAGGCGAGCGCGAGCGGATAGCGGTACCCGATGTCGAAGTGCCCGCCGTCGAACAGCTCGAAATAGACCGCGTCGCCGGGCACCCCGGCCGCCTCGGCCGCACGCCGGAACGCCACCGCGCCGAGATCGAGGTGGAACTCATCCCTGCTGCCCGCGTCGATCCAGATCGCCCGCATCGACCGCAGCGCCTCGGCATGCGCCGGCTCGGCGGCCATCAGCACGGGGTCGCGGCTCAGCCAGCGCTCCCAGACCTCCGGCACCACCGCGCCGGTGTCGTCGAACGGCAGCCGTACGGTGCCGTCGTCGTCGGCGGAGTACGCGGCGGCGTAGCCGTACATCTCGATGAGGGTCAGGTCGGTGTCCTTGGTCCCGGCGATCCGGCCGCGGAAGTCGGCCAGGAACCGGTCCATCGAACCCTCGTAGCCGCGCAGCGCGCGGACGACCTTCGGGAAGTCGGGGCGGTAGCAGACGTCGAACAGCGCGTCGCCGGCGTGCGTGGCCAGCGCGCCGAACAGGTCCGGCCGCAGCATCGGGGTGATCATCGCGCCGTAGCCGCCGCTGGACTTGCCGCTGATCGCCCGGTGGTCACGGCTCGCGAGCGTACGGTAACGCGCGTCCACCCACGGCACGACCTCCTCGCAGAGGTAGGAGTGGTAGCGGCCGGTGCCGGGTGAGTCGAGGAACTGGCTGCCGCCCAGCGCGGTCCACGCGTCCACGAAGACGACGATCACCGGCGGCGCCTCGCCGCGCGCGAAGACCTGATCGGCCGTCTCGGGGAAGGTCAGCCGCCACGGGGCGCGGTTGTGCCACATGCCGAGCTGTCCGGTGTAGCCCTGGATGACGTAGACCGAGGGGTAGCGTCGGCCGGCCTCCTCGTCGTACCCGGGCGGGACGTACACCTGCACGGGCCGCTCGAAGGGGTCGCCGAGGGGATTGGCGCGCAACAGCTCGCTGGTGAGGACGTGTTCTTCCAGGCGTCCGGAGAGTCCGGCCGACCAGGGCAGCATCTGATCTCCTTCGATCGGGACCTGGCCCGACCGTATCCGCCGCCCCGGACGTACACGGCCGCGGGGGTCAACCCCCGCGGCCGCCCTGACCGCTGCCTCGTCAGTGCTCCCCCGGAGTGTCGAAGACACGCACTTCGACACAGTCAGCGCCCTGGGAGCTGCGGCTGCTCGTACGCCAGCCGCCGTCCGTGAGATCGGGTGCTTCACTCATCCCTTGCGCTCCTTTCTGATGGAAACGATCATCCCCGCGGATATGGGGACGCTTTCTTGAGCTCGTCGGCGGCAACGGAGATGTAGTCGGCCGACTCGTCCGGTGGCAGCGCGGCGGCTCGCAGGTGGTCGAACCAGGTGGTGTGCCGGCGGACGTCCTTGTCCTTCTCGAGGAAGATGTTGCCGGCGGGTGAGTCGACGTAGACGACGTCGAGGTCGGTGGGGTCGGGGAAGCCGATGATGGTGAAGGCGCCGCCGAGCCCCGGGTGCGCGCCGCGGGTGAACGGCAGCACCTGGATGGTGACGCTCGGCAGTTCGTCCACCTCGAGCAGCCGCGCGAGCTGGGCGCGCATCACCGAGGGGCCGCCGATCGGCCGGCGCAGCACGGCCTCGTCCAGCACCGCCCACATCTCCAGCGTGCCGGGCTCGGCCAGCATGGCCTGGCGACGGCGGCGCAGCGAGATCATGCGGTCGATGTTGGCCGGGCTCTCGGTCGGCTGGCCGACCTTGATCAGCGCGCGGCTGTACTCCTCGGTCTGGAGCAGGCCGGGGATGAGGTGGGTCTGGAACGAACGGATCGAGGCCGCCGAGGCCTCCAGTCCGACGTAGGTGTCCAGGCCCGCGGACAGCACCGATTCGTATTCGGTCCACCAGCCCCGCTGCTGTGCGTCCTTGGCCAGGGTGAGAAGCTGCTCCCGCTGGCCCTCGTCGGAGACCTGGTAGAGGTCGAGCATGTCGCGGACGTCGCGGATGCGAGCGACGGACTTGCCCGTCTCGATGCGGCTGACCCGCGACATCGAGCACTCCAGGTGTTTCGCGACGTCTTCGATCATGAGTGCCGATGCCTCACGCAAGCGGCGGAGTTCCATGCCCAGGCGGCGGCGGCGGACCGTGGGGCTTTGAGAATCGGACATCGAGCACCTCCAGGGCGACCGTCCTGGACGGGAGGGGAAGAGTGAGGGGACGGTGGACGTAACGGAGAGCCGCGGCCGGCGGCCGCGGAGGGCGACGGATTGACCGCCCTGAGATGCTGTCCGCTGCTAAATCGTACGCGGCCTCTGGCGTGGGCGGTCGGATTTTTTGTCCGAAACTACTTGCGTGCCTCATTTAAGCAGGTCATCCTGACAACTGAGGTCACTCACGGTTGTCGTTCGAGTACCTCTTGCCACGACATGGCACTTTACCTGTTCAATGCTATGCGGCTCACCCTTTTGGGTCGTACTGACAACCCCGAAAGGGGTGTCTGATGGCCGGTGACGCGGACCGATACGCGGTGTCACGGCGGCATCACCTTGCGGCGCTGGCGTACGAGACGCGGGTGCGCGGGCTGGACACGCGTCTCGTCGGTCCGAGCAGTGACGTTCTCCACATCGCGGCACGGGCGAGCGGCCGCGCGACGATGGTCGTCGCGACGACCACCTCCGATGGCGGCTGGTCCTATCTGTGGAGCGGCGGGGGGTTCGCCGCCGCCGACGATCCGTCACGTGCAGCAGAGCTGATCGCCGCCTTCCTCGGCCGCTGAAGATCGACCGTCCGAAGATCTTCGGCGATACCCGCCAGCCCCCTTCCCAAAACCCTCATGCGAACGTATGTTCGATGACGCCCGCCTTCCCCCGGGCCTCTGACCGGCATGCCACGGAAGGCGGGCGGCCCGCGTGGGCGCAGCGATCTGGACAGGGCGCCCGCGGGGCGCGCGGGACCTCGCGGGAGCGGCCTCGTGAGCCGCGCGTTCGGCGACCCGGTGGAGGTCTGGCTGGTCGACGGCCGGCCGTCGCGGTTCGTCTGGGACGGCCGCCTCTACGCGGTGCTGCGCGTCCTCGACCACTGGGTGACCACCCGCGACTGGTGGCGCGACCGCAACCCGGACGCCGGGGACCGCGCGGCACGGGAGTTCTGGCAGGTCGAGGCCACCCCGGACAAGGAGATCGGCGTCTACGAACTCCGCTTCGACGAGGCAGGCGGCGGCTGGATGCTCTCGCGCGCCTGGGACTGAACCGAGCGTCTCCCACTCGGCCGATCGGACCACCGCGCCGCGGCGGCTGGGGCCACGTCATCCACGATCAGCTCCAGGCGGACGAGGCGGCCTTCTGCGCCTGGGTCAGGACAGGTGGTGCCCGGCAGCGGAGTGCGCACGCCGCCGCCGGTCAGTCGCGTGCGAAGTCGCGGATCGCCCGCAGGGTCGGCTCGTCCTTCACTCCGGCGATCAGGAGCGTGGTCACCGGCGAGCCGCGCCACAGCGCGAGGCGCTCACGGATCCGGCCGAGCGGGCCCAGCAGGGAGATCGCGTCGGCCAGCGCGTCCGGCACGGCGCGTACGGCCTCCTCGCGCCGGCCGTCGAGGAACAACTCCTGTACCCGCGCGGCCTCCTCGGCGTAGCCCAGCCGGCCGATCAGGTCCAGATGGAAGTTCGTGTCGCGTGCGCCCATCCCGCCGATGTAGAACGCCAGCGGGATCTTGGCGACCTCCAGCGCGGCGGGCAGGTCGTCGGTGACGATCGTGGTGACCGTCGCCGCGATGTCGAAGTCCGCCCGGCGGCCGCGCAGCGACGCGCCGAACACCGGCTCGATCTGCTCGGGGTCCACGAACAGCGGCAGCCAGCCCTGCGCGATCTCGGCGGACAGCGCGACGTTCTTGGGCCCCTCGGCGCCGAGGTAGATCGGGATGTCCGTGCGGAGCGGATGCGTGATCGACTTCAGCGGCTTGCCGAGGCCGGTCACGCCGCTGGCCGGGCCGTACCGGCGTAGCGGCAGCGGATAGTGCGGGCCCTCGCTGGTGACCGGCTCCTCCCGCCGCCACACGTCGCGCAGGATCCCCACGTACTCCCGCGTACGCGCCAGCGGCCGGGCGAACGGCACGCCGTACCAGCCCTCCACGACCTGCGGGCCGGACGCGCCGAGGCCGAGCACGAACCGCCCGCCGGACAGGGCGTCGAGCGTGAGCGCGTGCATCGCCGTGGCGGCCGGCGTACGCGCCGACATCTGCGTGATCGCGGTGCCCAGCCCGATCCGCGAGGTGCGCGCGCCGTACCAGGTGAGCGTGGTGAAGGCGTCGGAGCCGTACGCCTCGGCGGTGAAGACGACGTCATAGCCGAGCCGCTCGGCCGCGAGCACGGTCTCGGTGTCGTCCTCGGGGTCTCGCTGCCAGTAGCCGAGGTTGATGCCGAGCCTCATGCGCGCCTCCTGGAATGAGAACGTGTTCCATTCAAGCAGCCGGAACCGGCACGCGGCAGGGGCCGGGCCGGGCCCGCCCGCACACCCTGCGGCCGCCGATCGGCCATATGTCATGCTGTGCATCGGCGGAATGCGGAGGAACCCGGTGAGAGGCCGGGGCTGTCGCGCAACTGTGACCGGGAAGTCCCTCCTCAGCCAAGGCCGCGGCGTGAGCCGGCGGCCGGTGACGGGCGGTGATCCGGGAGCCAGGAGACTCCATCCGCCGACGACAGCCACCTGCGGGCGCGCAACCCCGCGGAAAGGATCGCCGGGTGCACACCTACCCGTTCTCCGCCGTAGCCGGGCTTGACGACCTCAAGCTCGCCCTGCTGATCAACGCGGTCTCGCCGTCGGTCGGCGGCGTGCTCGTACGCGGCGAGAAGGGCACCGCCAAGTCGACCATCGTCCGCGCGCTCGCCGCGCTGCTGCCCGGCGTGACCGTCGTCGCCGACTGCCGGTTCTCCTGTGATCCGGCCGCTCCCGACCCCGAGTGTCCCGACGGCCCGCACCCCGGCGACACCGGCCGGGCGCGGCCCGCGCGGCTCGTCGAGCTGCCCGTGGGTGCGTCGGAGGACCGCCTCGTCGGCTCCCTCGACATCGAGCGCGCGCTCACCGAGGGCGTACGCGCCTACCAGCCGGGACTCCTCGCCGCCGCGCACCGCGGCGTGCTCTACGTCGACGAGGTCAACCTGCTGCACGACCACCTGGTCGACCTGCTGCTGGACGCGGCCGCGATGGGCCAGTCCTACGTCGAGCGCGAGGGCGTCTCGGTGCGGCACGCCTCGCGGTTCCTGCTGGTCGGCACGATGAACCCCGAGGAGGGCGAGCTGCGGCCGCAGCTGCTCGACCGGTTCGGGCTGACCGCGGAGGTGGCGGCCACGCGCGACCCGGCCGAGCGCGCCGAGGTCGTACGCCGACGGCTCGCCTACGAGGCCGAGCCCGCCAAGTTCGCGGCGGACTGGTCCGGCGCCGACGCCGAGCTGGCCCGGCGCATCACCGAGGCGCGCGACCGGCTCGGCGGGGTCATCCTGTCGGACGGCGCGCTGCGGCAGATCACCGCGGTCTGCGCGGAGTTCGAGGTGGACGGGCTGCGGGCCGACCTGGTGATGGCGCGTGCCGCCATCGCGCTGGCCGCCTGGCACGACCGCACCACCGTCACGCCCGAGGACGTACGCGTCGCCGCGCGCCTCGCGCTGCCGCACCGCCGCCGCCGCGACCCGTTCGACGCCCCCGGGCTCGACGAGGAGCAGCTCGACGACGTCCTCGGCCGTACGGGCGACTACGACGCCGAGGAGGACACGCGGCCCGGGTCGCCGCCGCAGGGGCCCGCGGACGACGAGCCCACGCAGGAGGGCCACGAGCCCGACCCTGAACCCGAGCCCGACGGCCCCGGCGGCCCCGGCGGCCGCCGCGAGGACGGCGGCGAGAACGGCGACGAGCACGGCACGCAGGAGGGCGCGCTGGCCGACGCCGGCCAGGCGCCGGCGGCGGGCGACTCGCCGGCCGCGCACGCGGACGCGCCGCGGTCCGCGCCGACCGGCGCCGCGTACCGGCCGCGCCTGTTCGTCGTGCCGGGCATCGGCGAGGGCGCGCCGGGCCGCCGGTCGCGCGCCCGCACCCCGTACGGCCGCACGACCGGCTCGCGGCCCGGCAGCCGCACCGTGCACCTGACCGGGACGCTGTTCGCCGCCGCGCCGCACCAGCGAGCCCGCGGGCGCAACGGGCCCGGCCTGGTCGTGCGCGCCGAGGACATCCGCGAGCCGGTACGCGAGGGCCGTGAGGGCAACCTCGTGTTGTTCGTGGTCGACGCGAGCGGCTCGATGGCCGCGCGGCAGCGCATGAGCGCGGTCAAGGGCGCGGTCCTCAGCCTGCTGCTCGACGCGTACCAGCGGCGCGACAAGGTCGGCCTGGTCACCTTCCGCGGCAGCACGGCCGAGACCGCGCTGCCGCCGACCTCGTCGGTGTACGCGGGCGCGCGCCGCCTGGAGGAGCTGGCCACCGGCGGCCGCACGCCGCTCGCCGCCGGGCTCCTGCGCGCCGCGCTCGTGCTGCGCGCCGAGCTGCTGCGCGACCCCGCACGCCGCCCCCTGGTGGTGGTCGTCACCGACGGCCGCGCCACGCACGGCTCGGTGGACGACGCGATGCGCGCCGCCGACCTGCTGCGCGACGCCGCCTCGGTGGTGGTCGACTGCGAGAGCGGCCCGGTGCGCCTCGGACTGGCCACACGCCTGGCCGAACGCCTCGGCGCCGAGGCCGTACGCCTGGAGGACCTGGCGGCCGACGGCCTGGCCGCCGTCGTACGCGACCGGAGGGTGGCCTGATGCCGCAGGGCAGGCCGGAGAGCGTCCCCGACGACGGGCTGACCACGCGTCAGCGGCGCAACCGGCCGCTGACGATCGTGCACACCGGCGCGGGCAAGGGCAAGTCGACCGCGGCCTTCGGGCTGGCGCTGCGCGGCTGGAATCAGGGCTGGCCGATCGGGGTGTTCCAGTTCGTCAAGTCCGCCAAGTGGCGCATCGGCGAGGAGCGCGCGCTGCGCGTGCTCGGCGCGTCCGGCGAGGGCGGCCGGGTCGACTGGCACAAGATGGGCGAGGGCTGGTCGTGGATCCAGCGGCCCGGCACCGAGGAGGACCACGCGGAGGACGCGCGCGAGGGCTGGGCGCAGATCAAGCGCGACCTCGCCGCCGAGACGTACGGTCTCTACGTCCTGGATGAGTTCACCTACCCGATGAAGTGGGGCTGGGTGGACGTCGAGGACGTCGTCGCCACGCTCACCGCGCGGCCCGGCCGTCAGCACGTGATCGTCACCGGCCGCGACGCCGACCCCCGCCTCGTCGAGATCGCCGACCTGGTCACCGAGATGGGCAAGGTCAAGCACCCGATGGACGCCGGGCAGAAGGGGCAGAAGGGCATCGAGTGGTGACGCCGCGGCTCGTGGTCGCCGCTCCCGCCTCGGGGAGCGGCAAGACGACCGTCGCCACCGGGCTGATGGCCGCGCTGACCGCCCAGGGCCTCGACGTCTCGCCGCACAAGGTCGGGCCGGACTACATCGATCCCGGCTACCACGCGCTCGCGGCGGGACGGCCAGGCCGCAACCTCGACCCGTGGCTGACCGCCGAGGAACTGGTCGCGCCGCTGTTCCGGCACGGCGCGCGAGGCGCCGACCTCGCCGTGATCGAGGGCGTCATGGGCCTGTACGACGGCGCGGCGGGCGCGGGGGAGTTCGCCTCGACCGCGCACGTCGCCAAGCTGCTCGGCGCGCCGGTCGTGCTCGTCGTGGACGCCGCGTCGGCCGGCCGGTCCGTGGCCGCGCTCGTGCACGGCTTCGTGACGTACGACCCGGGGGTGCGGATCGGCGGCGTCATCCTCAACCGGATCGGGTCGGACCGGCACGAGGAGATCTGCCGCGCGGCGATCGAGGAGACCGGGCTGCCGGTCCTCGGCGTGCTGCGCCGAAGCGATGCCATCGTGACGCCCTCGCGCCACCTGGGCCTGATCCCGGCCGCCGAACGCCGCCCCGAGGCCCTCGCGACCGTCGAGCGGCTCGGCGCGCTCGTCGCGGAGTCCTGCGACCTGCGCGCCCTCGTCGCCCTCGCGCACACCGCGGGGCCGATCGCCGCCGAGCCGTGGGACCCCGGCGCCGCGCCGGCGCGGGCGCGGATCGCGATCGCGGGCGGCCCGGCCTTCACGTTCGGGTACGCCGAGAACGAGGAGCTGCTGACCGCCGCCGGCGCCGAGGTCGTCCGGTTCGACCCGCTGCGCGACGCCGCGCTGCCGCCGGGCACCCAGGGCGTCGTGATCGGCGGCGGCTTCCCCGAGACGTACGCCGCGGAGCTGTCCGCCAACGAGCCGCTGCGGCGCGAGGTGGCCGCGTTCGGCGGGCCGATCTACGCCGAGTGCGCCGGCCTGCTGTACCTGTCCCGGCGGCTCGACGACGCCCCGATGTGCGGCGTGCTCGACGCCGAGGCGCGGATGACCGGGCGGCTGACGCTCGGCTACCGCGACGCCGTGGCCGTACGCGACTCGCCGGTGGCGCGCGCGGGCGAGCGGGTGCGCGGGCACGAGTTCCACCGCACCGTCGTGACGCGCGGTGCCTCCGCCGAACCGGCCTGGCAGTGGTCGCAGGCCGGCCCGGATGGGTTCACCTCGGCGAATTGCCTTGCCTCTTACCTCCATCTCCACTGGGCTGGGACGCCGCAGATGGCAACGCGTTTCGTGGGGGCGGCCGCATGACTTTCGACGAGGGTGTTCTGCTGGAGACCGAACGGCTGCTGCTGCGGCCGTTCGAGGAGGCCGACGCGGGCGAGCTGCTCGTGTCCAGCCAGGATCCGGTGATCCGCCGCTGGATGCCGTGGGCGGCGGCGCAGACCCGGCAGAGCGCCGTCGACTGGTGCACGACGCACGCGCACACCGACCCGGCGCGCGCGATGAACTTCGCCGTCGTCGCGGGCGACCGGTTCGCCGGCTCGATCGGCCTCGGGCGTACCGACTGGACCGATGGCCGCGTCGAGGTCGGCTACTGGATCGCGCCCTGGGCGCGCCGCAAGGGGTACGCCGTCGAGGCCACCCGCGGCGCGGCCGCGTACGCCTTCGAGAAGGGCATGCACCGGATCGAGCTGCTCACCGCGATCGGGAACCACGCCTCGCAGGGCGTCGCGCACAAGGCCGGCTTCACCCGCGAGAGCGTGCTGCGCGAGGCGATGCTCATCGGCTCGGGCCGTACGGACGCGGTCCTGTTCAGCCTGCTGGCGAGCGAGCTGTGATGACCGGATTCGAGCCCACGACGCTGCGCACCGAGCGCCTGACCCTGCGGCCGCCCGGCCCGCAGGACGCCGGCGACGCGTTCGCGGCGGTCGACCACGTCGTACAGCACTGGATGCCGTGGGCACCCGGCTACACCCGCGACAGGGCGTTGCGCTGGTGCGCCCACGACGCGCACCGCGACCTCCGGCACGAGGCCAACTTCGTCATCGTGCCGGACACGACCAGCCGCCTCGCCGGCGTGATCGGGCTCAGCCGGGCCGACTGGGAGAGCGGCGTGGCCGAGACCGGCTACTGGATCGGTCCCGCCGACCGGCGGCACGGCTACGTCTCCGAGGCCCTGCGCGCGGTGGCGCGCCACGCGTTCGGCAGCGGCCTCGTACGCCTGGAGCTCCTGGCCGCCGTCGACAACGTCGCGTCCCAGCGGGTCGCCGAGCGGTGCGGCTTCACCCGCGAGGGCGTGATGCGCCAGGCGCGGCCGGTCCCCGGCGGCCGGGCGGACATGGTGCTGTTCAGCCTGCTGGCGGGCGAGCTGTGAGGCTCGTCGGCGTCGGCGTCGGGCCGGGCGACCCGGAGCTGGTCACGGTCAAGGCGGTCCGCGTCCTGCGTGAGGCCGACCTCGTGCTGGTGCCGGTGATGGCGCCCGGCGAGGAGGGCCGCGCCGAGTCGGTGGTACGCGCGCACGTCGGCGCGGCCGAGCGCGTGGTGTTCGCGCTGAATGACCGCGGCGGCGTGACCGAGCGCCGCGCGAGCGCTTGGGAGGCCGCCGCGCGCCGCGTCCTGCGCGCCTTCGACGAGGGCCTGGGCACGGTCGCGTTCGCCACCATCGGCGACCCGAACCTCTACTCCACCTTCACCTACCTGGCCCGGTCCGTACGCGACCGTGCGCCGGACGTCGCGGTCGAGACCGTGCCCGGAATCACCGCGATGCAGGACCTGGCCGCACGGTCCGGCACCGTACTGACCGAGGGCGATGAGTCGCTGTGCCTGCTGCCGCTCACCGGCGGCACGGCCGGGCTGCGCGCCGCGCTGGCGGGCGGCGACACGGTCGTCGCCTACAAGTTCGGCCGGATCGCCGACGAGGTGCTCACCGCGGTCGCCGAGGCCGGCCGGCTGGACGACGCGGTGTACGGCGCGCGCCTCGGCCTGCCCGGCGAGGACGTACGGCGTGCCGCCGAGGCCGGCGGGCCGTTGCCGTACCTGTCGACCCTGATCGTGCCCGGGCGCCGCGTGGGCCTGGGCGCACGACTGCGGAGGAGCGAGCCATGACCGGCCGAGTGTTCTTCGTCGGGGCCGGTCCCGGCGCCGCCGACCTGCTGACCTTCCGCGCCGCACGTGCGATCGCGGCGGCGGACGTGGTGATCTGGGCGGCGAGCCTGGTCCATGAGGACGTCCTGGAGCACGCGCGCCCCGGCGCGGAGATCGTCGACTCGGCGCGGCTGGCGATGGAGGGAGTGCTGCCGTACTACGAGCGCGCCGCCGCCGAGGGACTCACCGTCGCGCGGATCCACTCGGGCGACCCGTCGCTGTGGGGCGCGGTGCAGGAACAGCTCGACCGCTGCCGCGAGCTCGGCCTGGAGACCGAGATCATCCCCGGCGTGTCGGCCTTCTCCGCGGTCGCCGCCGCGGCCGGCCGCGAGCTGACCATCCCCGAGGTCGCCCAGTCGGTGATCCTGACCCGCCTGGGCGGCGGCAAGACGCCGATGCCGCCCGGCGAGGAGGTACGTGAGTTCGCCCGGCACGGCACGACGATGGCGCTGTTCCTGTCGGCGGCCCGGTCGCGGCAGCTCCAGGAGGAGCTGCTGGAGGGCGGCTATCCGCCCTCGACGCCGTGCGTGGTCGCCTACCAGTGCACGTGGCCGGACGAGCTGATCGCCCACTGCCGCCTCGACGCGCTCGCCGAGACCGTGCGCGCGCACAAGCTCTGGAAGCACACGCTGGTGCTCGTGGGCCCCGCGCTGGAGGCGGGCGGCACGCGCTCGCACCTGTACCACCCCGGGCACTTCCACGGCCACCGGCGAGCCGAGCCGCAGGCGCGGAAGGTGCTGAAGGGTGGCTGACCCGATGCCGTACGCGATGGTGGAGAAGTCGATGGGGGAGCCGGTGGAGCTGAGGACTCGGGGAGTGCGCATCGTCATCTCGGCGCCCGCAGGCGAGGCGCGGCTCGGCGTCACGGGCACTATCGGGATCGTGCGCCCGTACTCGACCGCGTCGTGGCGGGCCCGTGTCGAGCGGTCGGTCGCGGCGATGGCCGAGCAGGGAGAGACGACGCTGGTTCTGTGCGCGGGCGGCTCGGCCGCCAAGCGCCTGCTGCCGCGGCTTCCGGACGTGTGCTTCGTCGAGGCCGGCGATTTCACCGGCGCGGCCCTGCGCCGCGCGGTCGAGCACGGCATCGCGAAGGTCGTGTTCGTCGGCATGGCCGGCCGGCTGACCGGGCTCGCGTCGGGAGTGCCGCTGACGCACTGCGCGCGCGGGGCGGGCTATGCGGAACTGCTCGCGGAGATCACGACGGCGATGGGCGGCTCCGCGTCGCTCGCCGAGCAGGTCGCGGCCGCCGGCACGGGGCGCCTCGCGTACGACCTGTGGGAGGCCGCTGGGCTGCTCGGCCGTGCCGGGCGCGAGCTGTGCCGGCGTGCCGCGGGGGCGCTGGAGGAGTTCGCCGCCGCCGCCGCGCCGGGCGGCCCCGGCATCGCCGCGCAGGTCGTCCTGGTCGACTCCACGGGCCGGCGCATGATCGCGATGTACGGGCGGCTGGCCCGATGATCACGGTCGTGGGCTGCGACGGCTCGCCGCTGCCGCAGCGGGCGATGGACCGCCTGGCCGACGCCGCGCTGGTGACGGGCGGGCGGCGGCACCTGGCGGCCGCACGCCCGCCCGCGCACGTACGCCAGGTCGTCATGGGCGACGTCGCCGCGGCACTCGACCAGGTCGACGCCGCGGGGGAGGCCGGGGTGGTCGTGCTCGCGAGCGGCGACCCGGGCTTCTTCGGAATCGTGCGGGCGCTGCGCGAGCGCGGGCACGCCCCGGAGGTGTTGCCCGCGGTCTCCTCGGTGGCCGGCGCGTTCGCCCGCATCGGGTTGCCGTGGGACGACGTCGTGGTGGTCAGCGCGCACGGCCGCGACCCGCGTGCCGCGGTCAACGCCTGCCGCGCCATGGCCAAGACGGCCGTCTTCACCGCGCCCGGCTGCGGCCCCGCCGAGCTGGGCGCGCGGCTCGACGGCTGGGACCGCACACTGCACGTCGCGGAACGGCTCGGCGGCCCCGGCGAGCGGATCACCCGGTGCACGCCGGCCGAGGCCTCGGCACGCGACTGGGCCGAGCCCAACGTCGTCCTCGCCGTACGCGAGACGGCCGCGGGTCCGGTGCGTACGCACAACCAGCCCGCCGCGTCGCCGCGCACGTGGCACGGCGACGACCTGCGGCACCGCGCCGGGATGATCACCAAGTGGGAGGTGCGCGCGGTGGCGCTGGCCCGGCTGCGGCCATCGCTCGGCATGCTGGTCTGGGACGTCGGCGCGGGCAGCGGCTCGGTCGCGGTCGAGTGCGCCGCGCACCACGCCGCCGTCATCGCGATCGACCGCGACCCCGCCGCCTGCGAACTGATCCGGGCCAATGCCGGCGACATGGACGTCCGCGTGGTGACCGGGAGCGCGCCGGAGGCGTTCGCCGGCCTGCCCGACCCGGACGCGGTCTTCGTCGGCGGCGGTGGACTCGACGCGCTGAACGGCGTGCTGGACCGCGCCCCGGAGACCGTCGTCGCGACCTACGCCGCCGTCGACCGCGCCGCCCTGGCCCGCCGCATGCTCGCCGGCGCGGGCTATGCCGTGGAGGGCGTGCAGTTGGCCGCGTCGCGCTTCGCCGACCTGCCGGGCGGCTCGTTCCGCCTGGACGCCCAGAACCCGGTGTTCCTGCTGACCGGAACCACCCGATGAGCCCGATCGGCGTGGTCGCCGTCACCGCGAGCGGCCGTACGGCGGCCGCGGTGCTCCAGGACGCGTGGCCGGGCGAGGTGCGGGTGTTCGCCGGGGACCGGGCCGCCGACGGGCTGCGCGAGGCGTGGCGTACCTGCGACGCCGTGGTCGGCTTCCTCGCCGTCGGCGCGGCGGTGCGGATCGTCGCCCCGCTGCTCGGCGACAAGGCCGCCGATCCGGCCCTCGTCTGCGTGGACGAGTCGCTGGCGTTCGCGGTCGCGGTTCTCGGCGGCCACCACGGCGCGAACGCCCTCGCGCACCGGCTCGCCGCCGTCCTCGGCTGCCGGCCCGTGGTGACGACCGCGAGCGACCGCGCCGGCGTCACCCCGCTCGACTCCTTCGGCGCGGACCTCGGCTACACCGTGCACGACCGCGAGCCCCTCGCACGCGTCGGCGCGGCGATGCTGTCCGGCGAGCCGGTGCGCCTCGACGGCGCGGCGGGCCACCCCCTGCCCCCGCTGCCGCCCAACGTCTCATCCGGCGCGCCGCCGGACGCTCCACGCATCGTCGTCAGCGACGAGGCCGCGGCGAGCGGCGACGCCCTCGTCTACCGCCCCGCGTCTCTCGTCGTCGGCGTCGGCTCGGCGCGCGGAGTGCCGGCCGCGGAGGTCGCCGCCCTGGTCGACGCTGCCCTGGCGGCGGGCGGGCTGGCGCACGAGTCCGTACGCTGCCTCGCCACCGCCGACCTGAAGGCCGACGAAGCGGGCATCCTCCAGTTCGCCCGCGACCGCGGCTGGCCGGTCGTCACCCACTCCGCCGAGGCGCTCGCCGCCGTCGCGGTACCCAACCCCTCCGAGGTCGTACGCGCCGAGGTCGGCACGCCCAGCGTCGCCGAGGCGGCCGCGCTCCTGACCGCCGGCGATGGCGCGTCACTCGTCGTGGAGAAGCACAAGTCGGCGAACGCCACGGCCGCCGTCGCACGCGCGCGCCCCCGCGGCCGCCTGTCGATCGTCGGCCTCGGGCCCGGCGCGCGCGACCTGCTCACGCCGCGCGCGGTCGCCGCGCTCCAGCGCGCCTCCGTGGTCGTCGGCCTGGACCAGTACGTCGAGCAGGTACGCGACCTGCTGCGCCCCGGCACCCGCGTGCTCGCCACCGGGCTCGGCCAGGAGGAGGAGCGCGCACGCACCGCCGTCGAGGAGGCGTCCGCCGGCAACGCCGTCGCGCTGATCGGCTCCGGAGACGCGGGCGTCTACGCGATGGCGAGCCCGGCACTGGAGTTCGCCGGGCACGGGATCGAGGTCGAGGGCGTGCCGGGCATCACCGCGGCCGTGGCCGCCTCGAACCTCCTCGGCGCGCCGCTCGGCCACGACCACGCCTACATCTCCCTGTCGGACCTGCACACGCCGTGGGAGGTGATCGAGCGCCGTCTCACCGCCGCCGCGGAGGGCGACTTCACCGTCTGCCTCTACAACCCGCGCAGCCGGGCGCGCGACCGGCAACTGCGCACGGCACTCCGCATCCTGGCCGAGCACCGCCCGCCGGACACCCCGGTCGGGCACGTGCGCAACGCCACGCGTACGGGCGAGGCGGTGACCCTGACGACGCTCGCGAACCTGGACCCGGCGGTGGTCGACATGCTGACCGTCGTGATCGTCGGATCGAGCCGCAGTCGTACCGTAGCCGGGCGATTTGTCACCCCCAGGGGGTATCGATGGGCCTGATCCCCCCTCCCCTCGCCGCCCGCCGTACCGGAGCCCGTGACCGCGCCGAGGTCCGCCCCGCCGACGTCATCGAGGAGCCATGAGAACCGTCCACCCGATCGAGGCGCGCTCGCTGGAGATCCTGCGCTCGCGCGTCGACCTCGGCTCGAAGCCGCCCCTCATGCGTGCCGTCGCCGAGCGTGTCATCCACGCCAGCGCCGACCTGGACTACGCCACCGACCTCGTCGGCGAGGAGGCACACCTGCGCCGGGGCCTGCGGGCGCTGCGCGGCGGCGCTCCGGTCGTCACCGACGTCGCGATGGTGGCCGCCGGCATCACGACGCGTCCGGTGATCTGCTCGATCGCCGACCCGGCCGTCACCGGAATGGCCGAGGCGAACGGCCTCACCCGGTCCGCCGCCGCCGTACGGCTGTCCTACGTCAAGGCGGGCCCCGGCGCGGTGTGGGTCGTCGGCTGCGCGCCGACCGCGCTGATGGAGATCATCGACTGCGGCGTGGGACCCGCCCTGGTGATCGGCCTGCCGGTCGGGTTCGTCGGGGCCGCCGAGTCCAAGGCCGCGCTGCGCGAGAGCGGCCTGCCGTCGCTCAGCAACGTCTCGGAGAAGGGCGGTTCGGCCGTCGCCGCGGCCGCGCTCAACGCGCTGCTCTACCTGGACGGAGACCAAGAATGACTCCGCTGCTGCTGGTCGGCCACGGTACGCGCGACGAGGCGGGCGTCGCCGCGTTCGCGCGCTTCGTCGAGCGGCTGCGCGTACGGCTGCCCGTCGACGTGGCCGGCGGGTTCATCGAGCTGTCCCGTCCGCCGCTCACCGAGGCCGTCGCCGGCCTGTACGGCGCCGGGCACCGAAAGGTCGCGGCGGTACCGCTCGTCCTGGTGGCCGCCGGGCACGCCAAGGGCGACATCCCGGCCGCGCTGGCCCGCGAACGCGAGCGGCACCCCGGCCTGACCTACTCGTACGGCCGCCCGCTCGGGCCGCACCCGGCTCTGCTGCGGCTCATGGCCGAACGCCTCGACGCCGTGCTGGACCCGGCCGATCGCGGCGACACCGCCGTCCTTCTCGTCGGGCGCGGATCCACCGACCCGGACGCCAACGCCGAGGTCTGCAAGGTCGCCCGGCTGTTCTGGGAGGGCAGCGGCCTGGCCATGGCCGAGACCGCGTTCGTGTCGCTGGCGCGGCCCGGCGTGCCCGAGGGCCTCGAACGCTGCCGGCGGCTCGGCGCGCGCCGGATCGTCGTGCTGCCCTACTTCCTGTTCCCCGGAGTGCTGCCGGACCGCGTGGCCGCCGAGGCGCGGGCGTTCGCGGGCGCCGAGGTGCGTTGCGCCGAGGTGATCGGCGACTGCGACGGCCTGGCCGATCTGGTGGCCGAGCGGTACGAGGAGGCACTGCGCGGCGACATCCGGATGAACTGCGACTCCTGCGTTTACCGGACCCCCATGCCCGGCTTCGAGGACCGCGTGGGCGCGCCCCAGCATCCGCACCACCATCCGCACGACCCCTCCCATGCCCACTGACGCCGGCCTGCGCCACCACGGCGACGCGGAGGTCGGCCCGGGCCTGGTCGACCTCGCGGTGAACGTACGCCCGGACACGCCGCCCGCCTGGCTGGCCGCCCTGCTGCGCGACAGCGTCGCCGGCCTCGCCGCGTACCCGGACTCGGCGCGCGCCCGGCTCGCGGTGGCGCGCCGGCACGGGCGTACGCAGGAGGAGGTGCTGCTCACGGCCGGGGCCGCAGAGGCGTTCGTGCTGCTCGCGCGCGTGCTGACGCCGCGGCGGGCGGTGGTCGTGCACCCGCAGTTCACCGAGCCGGAGAGCGCACTGCGCGCGGCCGGTCACGCGGTCGACCGGCACGTACTGGACGGCGACTTCCGCCTCGGGCCGGTCCGCGACGACGCCGACCTCGTGATGATCGGCAACCCGACCAACCCGACCTCCGTCCTGCACCCGGCCGAGACCGTCGCCGCGCTGGCACGTCACGGGCGCGTCCTCGTGGTGGACGAGGCGTTCATGGACTGCGTGCCGGGCGAGACCGAGAGCCTCGCCGGCCGCCGGCTGCCGGGCCTCGTCATCGTCCGCAGCCTCACCAAGACCTGGGGCCTGGCCGGGCTGCGCGCCGGATACGTCCTGGCCGAGCCGTCGCTGATCGCGCGCCTGGCCTCCGCGCAGCCGCTGTGGTCGGTGTCCACGCCCGCGCTGGTCGCGGCCGAGGCGTGCGTGGGCACGCGCGCGCTGGCCGAGACCGATGCCTGGGCCCGCGACCTCGCCGTACGCCGGTGGCGTCTCGCCGCCGCCCTCACCGGCCTCGGCCTGCGGGTGGTGCCGGCTGCCCGCGCGTCGTTCCTGTGCGTCCAGGTGCCCGGCGGCCTGCGCGTACGCGCCGCGCTGCGCGAGCGCGGGTACGCGGTACGGCGCGGCGACACCTTCCCCGGCCTCGGCCCCGACTGGCTGCGGATCGCCGTACGCGACGAGGCGACCCTCGACGCCTTCACGACCGAGCTCGCCGCCGTCCTCTCACCCCACCCTCGACCCACCAGGAGCGACATGGACCTCATCGCCGACACGATCGCCGCGATCCGCCCCCTCGACGAGGCGGCGATGACCGAGGCGCGCGCCCACCAGGACCGGCTCACCAAGCCTCGCGGCGCACTCGGCGCGCTGGAGGAGCTGTCCGTACGGCTCGCCGGGATCGCGGGGACCTGCCCGCCGCCGATGCCCGAGCCCGCCGCGGTCGCGGTGTTCGCCGCCGACCACGGAGTGCACGCACAGGGCGTCACGCCGTGGCCGCAGGAGGTCACCGCCCAGATGGTGCAGAACTTCCTGGCCGGGGGCGCTGTGGTCAACGCCTTCGCCCGCCAGACCGGCGCGGACGTACGCGTGATCGACATCGGGGTAAAGACGGAGCTGCCGCCCGCCGACGGGCTCGTCTCCCGCAACGTCGCGCCCGGCACCGCCGACATGACGGCCGAGCCCGCCATGACGCCCGACCAGGCGCGCGCCGCGGTCGAGGCCGGCATCGAGATCGCCCGCGACCTGGTCGCCGAGGGGTACCGCTGCCTGGTCACCGGCGACATGGGCATCGCCAACACGACCGCCTCCGCGGCCCTGGTCGCCGCCTTCACCGGCCGCGACGCCGAGGACGTCACCGGCCGCGGCACGGGCATCGACGACGCCACCCACGCGCGAAAGATCGAGGTCGTCCGCACCGCACTCGACCGCGCGTGCGCCGACCTGGGCGATCTCGCCGACGCCGACCCGCTGGCCGTACTGGCCCAGGTGGGCGGGCTGGAGCACGCGGCGCTCGCGGGCTTCGTCCTGGGCGCGGCCGCCGCGCGGGTCCCGGTCGTGCTCGACGGCGTGATCGCGGGCTCGGCCGCCCTCGCCGCGGCCGCACTCGCCCCGTACGCGCGCGACGCCTTCGTCGCCGGCCACCGCTCCGCCGAGCCGGGACACGCCGTGGCCCTGTCGCAGCTGGGCCTGCGGCCGATCCTGGAGCTCGAACTCCGGCTCGGCGAGGGCACCGGCGCCGTACTGGCCCTGCCCGTCGTGCAGGGCGCCGTACGCGTGCTGCACGAGGTCGCCACGTTCGACTCGGCAGGTGTCGCGGACAAGACCTGACCAGGTCCGAGTACCTTTGGGTGCTGAATAACCATCGATGGCCGGCGGCGAACGCCGGCCGACACGGGAGTCTGAGCGTTGCCCCCCTATCTGCTCGGCCTGCGCCTCGACGGCCGCCGCGCCCTCGTCGTCGGCGGCGGGCGCGTGGCGCAGCGGCGCGTGCCCGCGCTGCTGGCCGCCGGCGCCGAGGTGCTGCTCGTCTCCCCGCACGTCACCCCCGCGCTCGACGATCACGTCGCGCGCGGCGAGCTGACGTGGGAGCGGCGGCCCTACCGCGCCGGCGACTGCGACGGCGCCTGGCTCGTCCAGGCGTGCACCGACGACGGCAAGGTCAACGCGGCGGTCGCGGCCGAGGCCGAGAGCCTGCGGATCTGGTGCGTACGCGCGGACGACGCCCAGGCGTCGGCCGCGTGGACCCCGGCGAGCGGCCGGGTCGGCGAGACCTCGGTCGGCGTGCTGGCGGGCGGCGACCCGCGGCGCGCGGCGGGCGTGCGCGACGCCGTGCTCGACGGCCTGCGCGACGGCACGCTCAACGCCCGTCACTCGCGTCACAAGCCGGTGGGCGTCGCGCTCGTGGGCGGTGGCCCCGGCGACCCGGGCCTGATCACCGTGCACGGCCGCCGTCTCCTCGGCCAGGCCGACGTGGTGGTCACCGACCGGCTTGCACCACGCGAGCTGCTGGACGAGCTGGCCGGCGACGTCGAGATCATCGACGCGGCCAAGATCCCGTACGGCCGGTCGATCACCCAGGACCACATCAACGCGGCGCTGGTCGAGCACGCGCGTGCCGGCCGGTTCGTCGTACGGCTCAAGGGCGGCGACCCGTTCGTGTTCGGGCGCGGGGCCGAGGAGGTGCTGCACTGCGCGCGTGCCGGCATCCCCGTCACCGTCGTGCCGGGCATCACCAGCGCGATCGCGGTTCCCTCCGCGATCGGCGTTCCGGTCACCCACCGGGGCGTCGCCCAGGAGTTCCACGTGGTGTCCGCCCACGTCGCGCCGGGTGAACCCGGTTCGACCGTGGACTGGGCGGCCCTCGGCCGCTCTCAGGGCACTCTGATTCTCCTCATGGCGGTCGAGCGGATGCGTGTGATCGCCGACACTCTCATGCGCTATGGTCGGTCGCCAGACACACCTGTCGCGGTTATCCAGGACGGTACGCTGGCCAGCCAGCGCACGCTCATGGCGAGCCTCGCGACGGTGGCGGACGAGATGACGGCCAGCGGAGTACGGCCACCGGCGATCATCGTCGCCGGCGAGGTCGTCCAGGTGGCACAAGAGATCGACATGCTGCGAGCGGATATGGGGCGCCTCCGTGACACCCCCGGCTGATCAGGGCGCCGCCAAGCACAGGGCGGCTTCCCTGCCACTAGACGAGGTCCTGGCTGATCTGCGGGACGAGATCGCCTCCTTCCGGTTCGTCCTTGACGCGCCGGGCGCCGAGGAGGCGGTCCTCACCCAGCAGGATCTGCTGAACCAGCTCGACGACTACGTGCTGCCCAGAGTGCGCCGCACGGACTCACCGCTGCTCGTCGTCTTGAGCGGCTCGACCGGCGCGGGCAAGTCCACGCTGGTCAACACGCTCGTCGGCGCGCGGGTCAGCGCCACCGGCGTGCTGCGTCCCACCACGAGCAGCCCGATCCTGGTCTGCCATCCCGACGACGCGGACTGGTGGCTCGACGAGCGCTACGTCCTGCCTGGTTTCGGCCGGGTGCCTGGGCCCGCGCCGGACGCCGTGGTCGGCGACCAGCTCGTGATCATGAAGAGCGACGTGGTGCCGCGGGGGCTCGCGCTGCTCGACAGTCCCGACGTCGACTCGGTCTTTGAGGAACATCACGATTTCGCCGCCCAGTTCCTGGCCGCGGCCGACATCTGGATGTGCGTGACGACCGCCGCGCGCTACGCCGACGCCCAGGTGTGGCGGCTGCTCAACCGCGCGCGCGACCACGGCGCCACCCTCGGCATCGTGCTGTCGCGGGTCCCGGAGGGCGGCGAGGAGGTCGTCGCACACTTCGCCGAGATGCTCAAGGACAACGGCCTGGAGCACGCCGCGCAGTTCACCATCGCCGAGACCAAGGTCTCCGGCGGCATGCTGCCCAGGGAGATGGCCGACGAGGTCCGCGACTGGTTGACCGGAATCACCGCAGATGAAGATGGCCGAGCCCGGGTCATCAGGTCGACCTTGGGTAGCGTGCTGGACACGTTCCGTACTCGCGTCCCCGAACTCGCCAAGCGGGTCGAGGAGCAGGTCGCGCTGCGTACGATGCTGCGCGAGGAGGTCGAGGCGACCTACGCCACGGCGCTGGCCGAGCTGGACGAGGCGACGCGCAACGGCTCGCTGCTGCGCGGCGAGGTGCTCGCCCGCTGGCAGGACTTCGCCGGCACGGGCGACCTCGAGCGCGCCCTGCAGACGTCGGGCCGTCCCACGGGTCACCGCGGCGGCGCGCGCCGCCGGCGCACGCCCGCGCGCGTACGCGCACTCAAGGTGGCCCTGCGGAGCGGCCTGGAGTCGCTGGTCATGGCCGCGGCCGAGCGGGCCGCCGAAGACGTCGTGAGCCGCTGGCGCAGCCGCAAAGCGGGCGCCGACCTGCTCGAGGGGCGGGCCGAGACGCTCGGCCGCGCCTCCGCCGAGCTGTCCCGCCGCGTTACGCGCGCGGTCAGTGCCTGGCAGGACCACATCATCGAGCTGGTCCGCACAGAGGGCGTCACCAAGCGGTCGGTGGCCAAGTTCGTCTCCTACGACGACGAGGCCCTGTCCCTGGTCATGATGGTCGGCCTGTTCGGCTTCGGCACGGCCGACGTCGCCGTCGAGGCCGGCACCAGCGCGGTGCCGCAGCGTTTGCTCAAGGCACTCTTCGGTGCCGAATCCTTGCGTAGCATGAGCGCCAAGGCCAGGGCCGACCTGCGCAGCCGGATCGGGATCCTCTACGACGAGGAGGCCATCCGGTTCGGGCAGGCGCTCGACGGGGCCGGAGTACCCGACGAGACCACGCCGGTCCAGCTCTATCAGGCCACCTACAACCTTGAGGTCGCCCGGTGACCGAGCCCGTCCTGCGCGGCTCGTCTCCTGCGACTCGCCGACACCACGAGGAGCGCGACCGATGACGGCGACGACACCGCCGGTCTCCTCCCTTTCGGAGACCGAGCACCAGTTCGAGGCCTTTCCGCGGTCCACCGCGACGGGCCTCTCCCTGCGCATGGACACCCTCGGCCGCCTCGTCACACTCGGCCAGGGCCGGCTCGACGCGGCGCTGATGGCCGACGCGTCGGGGCTGCTGTCCCGCGCGGGCGAACGCCTGGGCCTGTCCGGCGAGCACACGGTCGTCGCGCTGGCCGGCGGCACGGGCAGCGGCAAGTCCTCACTCTTCAACGCCGTCTGCGGCCTTGAGCTGTCACCGACCGGCCTGCGCCGCCCGATGACCAGCTCCGCGCACGCGTGCGTCTGGGGCCTCGACGGCGCCGGCCCGCTGCTCGACTGGCTGGAGATCGAGTCTCGCCACCGCTACGCACGCGCCAGCGCGCTCGACGGCGAGGGCCAGACCGGCTCCCTGCAGGGCCTGGTCCTGCTGGACCTGCCCGACCACGACTCGATCCGCGCCGCGCATCTCGCCGAGGTGGATAAATACGTCCGCATCGCCGACCTGATCATCTGGGTGCTCGACCCGCAGAAGTACGCCGACTTCGCCGTGCACCGGCGCTACCTCGAACAGCTCTCCGGCCATACCGGCGTCACCCTCATCGTGCTGAACCAGATCGACCGGCTGGAGCCCGAAGAGGTCAGCGAGTGCGTGAAGGACCTGCGGCGCCTGCTGGAGGCCGAGGGCATGGGCGGCCCGCACATCCTGACCACGTCCGCGAAGGTCGGCACCGGTGTCGAGGGCTTCCGCGAGGTGCTCGCCGACGCGGTGGCCGCACGCCAGGCGCGACTCGAACGCCTCGTCGCCGATATCGACAAGCTGGTCGCGCGCTTCGAGGGCGAATACGGCGACGGTCCGACCTCCGTCACGGTCGACGACCGCCGTGCCGCTGCCCTGGCCGACGCCCTGGCGAACGCCGCCGGCGTACCGGCCGTCGCCGAGTCGATGGAGAGCGCGTACTCCCTGCGCGCCCTCGACTACGTGGGCTGGCCCCTGAGCCGCCTGGCCGGCCGCCTGCATTCGGACCCACTGCGGCGCATGCGCCTGGGCGAGCTACGCCAGGAGTTGCGGGCGGCCTTCACGACCCCGGTCAACGCCCAGCAGGCTCACGTGGACAACGCGCTGCAGGAGGTGACGGAGGGCGTCGTGGCGGACCTGCCGTCGTCCTGGCAGCGTTCCGTACGCGACGCGGGCCGGTCACAGGCGGAGGCGCTGCCCGAGGCACTGGGCAACTCGCTGCGGGAGGTCGTGCCGGGCTTCAACCAGGTCCCGGCGTGGTGGTGGATGGTGCGCGCGTGGCAGTACGTGCTGGTGGTCGCCTCCGTACTGGGCGTGGCCTGGCTGGGCGCCATCCTGGCGTACGGGGTGTTCAAGCTCGGTGAGGCGCCGATCAAGCTCCTCGGCGACACGTCCGTGGCACCTTACGTGGGCCTGCTGGTGGTGTGCATGCTCGGCCTGGGCGCCCTCACGGGCTCGGCGTCGCGCAACATGATCGCCCTGTCCTCGGTACGACACAGCGAACGCCTGGAGGAGCGCATGCGAGCGGGCATCGCGAGATCCTCCCGAACACTGGTCATCGAACCGGTGGAGCGGGAACTCGCGGTGTACGAGAGCTTCCGCAAGGAGGTCTCGGCGGCAGTACACGGCCTCGTCCCGTAGCCGCCAATCAGCCGCCTAGCCTCTAGCCACTTGGCACCCGGCTCTCGGCTCCTGCCACCCTGGCCTCTGCCTCCCGCCTTCTGGCACCCGGCTACCGCCTCTCGCCTCCTGGCACCTCGGCTTCCAGCCTCTGCCTCTCAGCTTCGGCGTCCCGCCTCCCGCCTCCCGCCTCCCGGCTCCCGGCGTCCTGGGCGTGGCAGAAGCGGCGACCGCTGGCCTTACTCAGGGTTATCCACAGATCACCAAGGGTCTGGTCTCGGCATGCCCTCTTCAGCCAACGTGGTTCTCACATCGGCGGCACCGGCGCCGCCGTGCGGACAGATTCGGAGAACCCTCTCATGAACGACGCAATCATCACGGTCGTAGGCTTCGTCGCCCAAGATCCCCGCTTCGAGGTCCTCGGCAGCGGGACGTCGCTGCTGTCACTGCGGATCGGCAGCACCCCACGCCGCTACGACCGCGACATCGGCCAGTGGCGCGACGACGAGCCGACGTTCCTCACGGTCAACTGCTGGCGCACGTTAGCGGACAACCTCCAGGCGTGCGAGATGAAACGGGGCGATCCGGTGATCGTGACCGGCCGGCTCCGCATCCGCGAATACACCAGGGACGGCCAGCGATACCTCTCCGCCCAGATCGAGGCCACGACGGTGGGCCACGACCTCAGTCGAGGGGTGGCGCGTTTCCAACGGACCCAGCGCTCCACAGCATTGCCAGAAGACCGCAAGCACGCGGACGACCTGGCCGACCGGTGGCTAGAGGAGTCCCCGGACGAACCATCGGAGGGCCCCAGCAATCAGACGGGAGACACGAGCGGCGATTCGGAGGAACAAGCCGATGAGACGAGCCCGTTCCGCGCCGTGGCGTAGCCACCCAACACCCACACCGACCAGCCATATGAGCCCCGGCCCCCTGAGGGAGGAGAGGAAAACCCACACACGAGCGGGCGTGTCTTGGGCGTGAATTAGCACCGGGCCCGACCCGCCCCCAGGCCCCATCCCAGCGCACCGAGCGGGACCGCGTGCGGGTTCTGCCTCTGTGAACCGGGGTGGAGCCTGCGTAGGCGCTCCGCGTCGGCGGGGCCGGGTCTGGAGCGGCTCCGCATGTCGGGTGGAGCCTGGTTTGGGATCCCTCCGCATGTCGCGGGGCGGTGCCAGGTTTGGGGATCCCTCCGCATGTCGGAGCGGTGCCAGGTGTGGGCCGCCCGCCTCTCGGATCCGACCTGCGCGCGGTGGTCCGTCTCCGCACGTCGGAATTGGAGGGGCAACCAGGTCCGCCCAGGCTCGGCGCGCGTCGTGCGGGTGGCGTGCAACGTGTGGGCGGCGCGCGGCAGCGGTGTGCGGCTGTGGCGTGCGGTCGGCGGCGTTGTGTGGGCGAATGCCGTGACCGGGGGAATCACCGACGCCACCTGGGCACTCCGCGAAGATCACCGTCGAGCCCGGGATACTCCATCGTCGTTGTCGCGTGCGGCGTCGTTGTCGCGGCGGGTGGGGGCATGTGGTCCCGCCTTGGGCCGGTTCGGCCCGTTGGCGGTTCCACGTGGTTGTGCGAGTGAAACAGTGCAGCAACTAGTGGCTCGGCCCAGATGGATGACGACCAGCGGGGTCGGGCGGGGCGGCAGGGGCGTTAGTCCTGTCGGGCGTCAGATCCAGGAGACTCCGCGCATCCTGATTCCCTTTCCGGAAAGCGTCCCGCCCGGCACTGGGCCGAACGGGTACGGGGGCGCTCAGGAGGGCGATGAACGCCTGCGGGCCTGAGCGTACGTCCGCCATCTGGCGGCGCTCTAAGAAGGTACCGGTTTTCCCGCCCACTCCGCACACATTGCAACTATCCTATTACTGAACGTGATTCGATGAGACGAGCGGGACCACCTCCGCCAGAGGCCGTCCCGGCCTCCGGCTCCGGCCCGATCCGTTGGGGGAACGATGACGGCAGTGCATCAGTCGGCCGCCGAGGGCCGGGGCGACATGACCAGAAAGCCGCCGAGGTGGCCCCTTCTCACCAGGTCCGCCCCGGTCATCGCGTACGTCATCGTCGTCGTCGGGCTTCACTTCATCCTGATCGGCGCCCTGGCCGTGCGCACGGACTGGCGGCTGTCGGCGTTGTTGACGTTCGGCGCGCTCATGGCGGCCGGTGCGATCTGTATCGAGGCGTCGCGGCGGCTCGGGATGCCCGCCGGTATCGGGCGGGACCTGTTGTCCGCCTGGTGGCTTCCGGTGGCATTGCTCCTACCTCCCGTGTACGCCTTGCTGATCCCGATCCCCATGCAGGCGCTCCTGCAACTCCGCGTACGCCGCACGCTGCTGCACCGCCGGGCGATCGTCTCTGCCGCACACGGTCTGGCCGGGGCCGCCGCCTCGGGGGCCTTCCACCTCGTCGTGCCCGATCCGCTGAGCGGCGGCGCGCAGTGGCTCACCGACCTGGACGCCATCATCCCGGCGATGGTCGCCTGCGCCGTGCTGTTCACAGTGATCAACACCGCGATCGTGGCGGTGGCCGCGCACAGCGCGACACCCGGCTACCGCTGGCACGAACACCTGCGCAACCGCGAGCACCTGGTCCTCGACGTCGTCGAGCTCTGCCTCGGCGTTCTCGTCACGATCGCCTGCGCGCTCACGCCGGCGCTCATCCTCGTCGCGCTCCCGCCGGTCATGCTCCTCCAGCGTTGTCTGATGCATCAGCAGCTCCAGGCCGCGGCGCGTACGGACGCCAAGACCGGGCTGCTCAACGCCGCCGCCTGGCAGCGCGAGGCGGACACCGAGATCGCCCGCTCCAACCGCACCGGCGAGTCCCTCGCACTGTTGCTGATCGACATCGACCACTTCAAGCGCGTGAACGACGCGCACGGCCACCTGGCCGGCGACCAGGTCCTGATCGGTGTGGCCGGCACCCTGGTCAGCCAGCTGCGGGAGTACGACGTGATCGGCCGGTTCGGCGGCGAGGAGTTCGTCGTCCTCCTGCCGGGCGCCGACCTCCTCGAGGGCTGCCGCGTGGCCGAGCGACTCCGCAACCGCGTCCGGCGGCTGTCCGTCCCCGCCGACGACGAGTCCGTGAGCGTAACGGTGTCCGTCGGCGTCGCGTTGTTCCGCACCCACGGCCAGGACCTCCTCGAACTCCTGACCTCCGCAGACCTCGCCCTCTACCGCGCCAAGAAGTCCGGCCGCGACCGCATCTGCCTCCCCGCAACACAAAAAGCCTGAGGATCCCCGGTAACCAGGGCTTGCGCCTGTGGGGGCTTGCGCTCCGCAAGCCTTACACCTCAGAGGGCGTGGTGATCGGCGAACGCTCGATTCCGTGTACGGTCCGCGCGTATACCACGTCCCAAGGTGAACGTCGTACGACGGAACGCGGACGCGTTAAGGCCACCGCCTCGGAGGCCATAGGCTTGTCCCCATGCCGGAGTACATCTACACGATGCAGCGCGTGCGCAAAGCGCATGGTGACAAGGTCATTCTCGATGACGTCACCCTCAGCTTCCTTCCCGGAGCAAAGATCGGTGTCGTCGGACCCAACGGCACCGGCAAGTCGACCCTGCTGCGGATGATGGCCGGCCTCGAGCAGGTCTCCAACGGCGACGCGAAGCTCATGCCCGGGTTCAGCGTCGGCATGTTGCAGCAGGAGCCGCCGCTCAACGAGGACAAGACCGTCCTGGGCAACGTCGAGGAGGGCGTCGCCGAGACCAAGGCGATGCTCGACCGGTTCAACGAGATCGCCGAGAAGATGGCGACCGACTACTCCGACGATCTGCTCGACGAGATGGGCAAGCTCCAAGAGCAGCTCGACCACCGCAACGCGTGGGACCTCGACAGTCAGCTCGAACAGGCGATGGACGCACTCCGCTGCCCGGCGCCCGAGCTCGGCGTCACCCAGCTCTCCGGCGGCGAGCGCCGTCGCGTGGCCCTGTGCAAGCTGCTCCTCCAGGCCCCCGACCTGCTGCTCCTCGACGAGCCGACCAACCACCTCGACGCCGAGAGCGTGCAGTGGCTGGAGCAGTTCCTGGAGAAGTACGAGGGCACCGTCCTCGCGGTCACCCACGATCGCTACTTCCTCGACAACGTGGCCGGCTGGATCCTCGAGCTCGACCGCGGCCGCTGCTACCCCTACGAGGGCAACTACTCCAGCTACCTGGAGAAGAAGGCGGAGCGGCTGAAGGTCGAGGGCCAAAAGGACGTCAAGAAGAAGAAGCGCCTCGAAGACGAGCTGGAGTGGGTCCGCTCCAACCCGAAGGCGCGCCAGACCAAGAGCCGTGCGCGTCTTCAGCGGTACGAGGAGATGGCGGCCGAGGCGGCCAAATACCGCAAGCTCGACTTCGAGGAGATCCAGATCCCGCCGGGCCCGCGCCTGGGTACCACGGTGATCGTCGCGGAACACCTCATCAAGGGCTTCGGCGACCGGCTGCTGATGGAGGACCTCACCTTCAACCTGCCGCCGAACGGCATCGTCGGCGTCATCGGCCCCAACGGCGTCGGCAAGACCACGCTGTTCCGGATGATCGTCGGCTCGGCCGGAGCGGGCGCGCCGGACGGGGCGGAGGCCGACGCCGAGCAGCCGGACGAAGGCGCGCTCAAGGTCGGCGACACGGTCAAGCTCTCCTACGTCGACCAGGGTCGCGGCGGCATCGACCCGAAGAAGAACGTCTGGCAGGTCGTCTCCGACGGCCTTGACCACATCAAGGTCGGCCAGGTCGAGATGCCGAGCCGCGCGTACGTCGCGGCGTTCGGGTTCAAGGGTCCCGACCAGCAAAAGCCCGCGGGTGTGCTGTCCGGCGGCGAGCGCAACCGGCTCAACCTCGCGCTCACGCTCAAGCAGGGCGGCAACGTCCTGCTCCTGGACGAGCCCACCAACGACCTGGACGTGGAGACCCTCGGCTCGCTGGAGAACGCCCTGCTGGAGTTCCCGGGCTGTGCCGTGATCACCTCGCACGACCGGTGGTTCCTCGACCGCATCGCCACGCACATCCTGGCGTGGGAAGAGGGTTCGACCTGGTTCTGGTTCGAGGGCAACTTCGCCGACTACGAGAAGAACAAGGTCGAGCGGCTCGGGGCGGAGGCGGCTCGTCCGCACCGCGTCACGTACCGCAAACTCACCCGCTGACAAATCGGTGCACGCCGGGCAGGTCACCTGCCCGGCGTGCACCTTTTCAATGGCCGATCACGACGTCCAATGATCCACCACGACTTCCAATGTCCGACCACGACTCTATTTCGCCGTTATCGAATGGCGAAGATCACCGGCCCCGCGCCGAGAGCGTGACCGGACACGACCGAGA
The DNA here is from genome assembly GCA_963799975.1 of uncultured Actinomycetota bacterium. Taxonomy (GTDB): domain Bacteria; phylum Actinomycetota; class Actinomycetes; order Streptosporangiales; family Streptosporangiaceae; genus Actinoallomurus. The sequence goes on from CAWCZF010000001.1 coordinate 127,242, forward strand.
TGGATGGCCAATGGTCCAGGCAGCACCCGGCCGGCTCGGCGAGAACGAGAGCCGCCGCCACGTCCATGAGTTCCACGTCCGGTTCGGCGACATCGACGTGCTCGGGCACGTGAACAACTGCCGCTACCTGACCTACCTCGAGGACGCGCGGATCGCCATGTTCCGGCTCGACCCGATGCGGGAGGGGCGTGAGCCGCTCAAGGGGCTCGTCGTGGCGCGGCACGAGATCGACTACAAGCGGCCGCTCCTGTTCGGGCCCGATCCCGTACGGGTCGAGAGCTGGGTGACCGAGCTGCGCCCCGCGTCCTTCTCCCTGGCCTATGAGGTCCGCGACGACGAGCACGTCTACGCTCGCGCCCGTTCGGTCATCGTCGCGTACGACCTCGAGAACACCCGCGCCCGGCGGTTCACCGAAGGCGAGGCCACCTTCCTTGAGGTCTATCGGCAGCGACCAGTCGCCTGACGCACGGTCAAGGCGACCGGCGACAGTTCTGTAACAAACCCATTTGGGCGTTCGTTTTACGCCTTCTGACCCGTAATGTCGCGCCTGCAATTGGCGCGACACAAAGGGGTGAGAATGCGGAAGGTCTCACGAGGGGTGCTGGCCGTGCTGCTCGCGGCGGGCCTCAGCGGCGTCTCGGGTACCGCGCACGCAGCGTCGACCCGGACCGATGACGACATCCTTGCCAGGCTCAAGGCGATCCACGGCATGACGGTGCAGGAGAAGACCTCCACCCTCACCGGCTACCGATGGTTCTGGCTGGACTACCGCCAGCCGGTGGACCACCGGCATCCGAGCAAGGGCTGGTTCGAGCAGCGGATTCTGCTCGAGCACAAGTCCGACGACAGTCCCATGGTCCTCTACACGAGTGGCTACAACACCCCCGAGGTGATGTTCCTCTCCGAGCCGACCGGGCTCGTGGGCGGCAACCAGATCTCGGTGGAGTACCGGTACTTCTCGCCCTCGATCCCGCAGCCGACCAAGTGGTCCAAGGACACGATCTGGCAGGCCGCGACCGACGAGCACGACATCATCACGGCGCTCAAGACGATCTACCACGGCAAGTGGATCTCCACCGGCGCGAGCAAGGGCGGCATGACCGCCACATACCACAAGCGCTTCTACCCGAACGACGTCGACGGCACGGTCGCGTACGTCGCGCCGAACGACGTGAACAACAAGGACGACAGCGCGTACGACAAGTTCTTCAAGACGGTCGGCACCGACCCCAAGTGCCGCACCGACCTGCGTGCCCTCCAGCGGGAGTTCCTCAAGCGCCGCCCCGAGATGGAGGGGCGGATGACCGCCGCCGCCCAGGAGGCCGGCTACACCTGGAACATCATCAAGTCCGTCGACATCGCCTTCGAGAACTCCGTGATGGACTTCGAGTGGGCGTTCTGGCAGTACCACCTGCAGGCCGAGTGCGCGGACGTCCCGCCGACGACAGCCTCGACGGATGACCTCTACAACTACTTCGACCTGATCTCCGGCGCCCTGACCTACACCGACCAGGGCCTTGAGCCGTACATCCCGTACTACTACCAGGCGGGCACCCAGCTCGGCTGGCCGTCGCCGAAGTTCACCTACCTGCACCCGCTGCTTCGCTGGGAGAAGACCTACGTCCCGCGGACGTACGTTCCGCGGGACATCCCGATGAAGTTCGACCCGACGGCGATGGCCGACATCGACCACTGGGTACGGACCCGCGCGTCGCACATGGTGTTCATCTACGGTCAGAACGACCCGTGGGGCGCCGAGCCGTTCCGCGTCGGGCCGGGCGCGGTCGACTCGAAGGTCTTCGTGTCGCCGGGCCAGGACCACAGTTCGCACCTGATCGTGACCCTGCCGGCCGCGCAGCGGGCCGAGGTCACCTCCGACCTGCTCCGCTGGGCAGGCGTATCGCCGGCGCAGCAGGCGAAGACGCTCCTCAGCCCGCAGGTCACCGAGGACCCGGTGCTGGCGCAGCACCCGCGCCTCTAGGCGCGCGACGTTCGGTGAAACGCCTGGCCGGGACCTCCCGGCCGGGCGTTTCACACTGACGGGACCCTCAACGGCGTCTCAATATGCGAGACGGTAATATCACACTATGAACAGGCGCTGGCTGGTCCTCACCGTCGGGCTGTTCGCGATGATCGCCGGCTGCGCGTACCAGTACGGCATGCCGTACCTCATCCCCGCGCTGCGCGCGGACAACGGCCTGTCCCTCCGCCAGGCCGCCGTCGTCATCTCCTGCCCGGTGGCGGGCCTCCTGGTCGCGCTGACCCTGTGGGGCATCGCGGTCGACCGCTGGGGTGAGCGGCTGATGCTGTGCATCGGCCTGACCGTCGCCGGTGTCGCGCTGCTGGCCGCCACCGCCACCTCCGGCACCGCCGCCCTGGGCGCCTGCTTCTTCGTCGCCGGCGCCGGCGGCGCTTCCATCCACGCCGCCAGCGGCCGGCTGATCCTCGGCTGGTTCGCGGCGCACGAGCGCGGTCTGGCGATGGGCGTACGGCAGACCGGGCAGCCGCTCGGCGTCGGGCTGGCCGCGCTCACCCTGCCGCCCCTGGCCGCCGCCGCGGGGCTCGCCGGCGGCCTGTTCCTGCTGGCCGGCTGCTGCCTCGCCGCCGCCGTGCTGGTGGCCGTGCTCGTACGCGACCCACCACGCCCGGAGGCGGGCGCGGACCACCGGGGCGGCTCGCCGTACCGTACGGCGGTGCTGTGGCGGATCCACGCGGCGAGTGCGCTGCTCGTGGTGCCGCAGTTCGCGGTGTCCGCGTTCGCCCTCGTCTACCTCGTCGACGCGCGCGGCTGGGACGGCGCGGCCGCGGGCCGCGCGCTGGCGGCGGCCCAGGTCTGCGGCGCCGTCGCACGGCTGGCCGTGGGCCACTGGTCGGACCGGGCCGGCAGTCGCGTACGGCCCATGCGCGCGCTCGCGGTCGCCATCGGCGCCACGATGCTGGTGCTGGCGCTCGGGGCGCTGTCCGGCGGCGAGGCGGCCACGTTCGCGCTGCTCGCCGCCGCGGTGATCACGGTGACCACGAACGGACTCGCCTTCACCGCCGTCGCGGAGTATGCCGGACGCTCCTGGGCAGGCCGCGCCCTCGGCATCCAGAACACCGGCCAGAACCTCCTGGCCGCCGCGACCCCTCCGGCGCTCGGCGCGCTGATCACCGCGACGGCGTACGGCACGGCCTTCGCGACCGTCGTGGCGTTCCCGCTGGCCGCCGCGCTGCTGATCCCCGCCCATCTCTCCACCGGCACCCCGGAGGACAGGTCATAGCGGCGGCATCGTGTTGACCATGCTGTTGGCGGCCATCACGAGGTAGTCCCACAGCATCGCGTCGAGCTGCTCGGGCAGCGCGATCGAGTCCACGGCAGCGCGCATGTGCGTCAGCCACGCGTCACGCTCGGGACCGCCGATCGGGAACGGCGCGTGCCGCATGCGGAGCCGCGGATGTCCCCGGCGCTCGCCGTACGTGCGCGGGCCGCCCCAGTATTGGATGAGGAAGAGGCGCAACCGCTCCTCGGCGGGGCCCAGATCCTCCTCCGGGTAGAGCGGGCGCAGGACGGGGTCGGCGGCGACGCCCTCGTAGAACCGGTGGACGAGCCGGCGGAAGGTCTCCTCGCCGCCGACCGCCTCGAAGAACGTGACTTCTTGTGCCATGGCGTGCCCAGCCTATGCGGCGGAGGTGTCCTGCTTGAACGTGGCCACACTGAGCCCCGCGGAGTCGAACGCCTTCTTGACGCGTTCGCGCAGCTCACGCGCCGTGTCGGCCTGCCGGCCCGGTGCCGTCTTGCAGACCACGCGCACGACGACCGCCTCGCCGGAGAGCGCCTGCACGCCCCACACGGTCGGGTCCTCGATGATGACCTCGTCCCAGGGCGGGTCCATCGCCATCGTCGCCGCGGTGTCGGACAGGAGCGTACGTACCTTGTCGAGGTCGACGTCGTACTCCACCGGCACGTCGAGCACGACTCGCGCCCAGTTCTGCGACTCGTTGCCGACCCGTTTGATCTCGCCGTTCGGGACGTACCAGACGACGCCGTTGACGTCGCGCAGCCGCGTGGTGCGCAGCGTGACCGCCTCGACCGTTCCCTTGGCCGAGCCGACGTCGATGACGTCGCCGACGCCGTACTGGTCCTCCAGCAGCATGAAGATGCCGGTGAGGAAGTCCTTGACGAGGTTCTGCGCGCCGAACGCGACGGCGACGCCGATGATGCTCGCGCTGGCCAGGAACGGCGTGAGGTTCAGTCCGATATAGCCGAGTACGGTGATGGACGCCGTGCCGAGGATGATGATCGAGGCGATGCTGCGCAGCACCGACCCCATCGTCTCGGCGCGCTGCCTGCGGCGTTCGCTGATGAGCACCGGACTGCCGTCGAAGATCGTCTTGGTGCGCTCGCGAATGTGCTTGGACATCGTGCCCTCGGCCATCCGCATCGTGATGCGGGTGATCGTCCGGTTCACGACCCGGCGCAGCAGCAGGGCGATGGCCACGCAAAGGATGATCTTCAGCAGCAGCGTGATCAGGCTGTCGCCGTCGAGCCAGTCGCTGTAGGCGCGGGCGACGTCACCGTTGTGACTCACGTTCCACGTCAGCTGACATCCCATGCTGACCGGCGTCCGGCAGTAGCGGGTCGCCTCTCCGCTGTCCGCCAGAAACGGCGTGAGCACAGAGGCAGAAAGCACGAGCACAGAGAAAACCCTCCCCGAGGCCCTCTCTCCTCGAGGGCCGCTGGCTTGCGGACCTCTCCGATCGTAGGGGAACCCGCGAGCGCGGGTGCCCACTCGGCGTGTGTGCTCGCCCACCGCGGCGCTGACCTGCGGCTCTGAGGCGTACGGGAATGCGCGGCCCGCCCGGAGGAAGGCGTCGGACGGGTTCGGGTGAGGAGAGTCCGGTCCCGCCGTACGGGAACGCGACCCGTCGGAGGGTGGCGTCGGTCGGCTCGGCGACGAGGGCCCGTGCCCGCCGTACGTGCTCGGCGGCGGGAGGGGCCGCAATTCGTGCGGGCCCCGCGGGACCGGTCAGTCCGCGCCACCGGTCGCGGCCCCGCGGGACGTGTGCAACCCCCCTAGCCCGGGTGTGCCTCCAGCACACGCGCGACCTTGACGGCGGCGCCGCACGGGTCCTCGACACCGTGCATCGGCTCGCCCCACGACCACCAGAACAGCCAGGGGGGTGGTTCGGCGGCGCCGGGTGCCGGCGCGCACATGACGTTCTCGGACAGGCTCGCGGCCTCGGGGTTGACGACCCGGCAGAAGGCTGGTCCGGAGCGGGAACGGATCACCCTTGCGGTGAGGCCGCGCTCACATAACTCGCGCACCAGCCCCTGGAGGTATCCCACCCGGCGTTCATCCGGCATTTCCTGTGACTCCCCTTTCACACAGCGGACGCGCTCGGCTACGCGGTGCGAGAATCGCAAGGTCGGGTGGCGCGGTCAAGGGCGCTTCCTGGCTCATGGGCCACTTTCACCCGACTTGGGGTGAGGATTCTCCTCCGGCGCATGAAGAACCTCTGATCCGGTGAACGCCGGGAAGTTAATCTCGTGGCGTTTCCGGTGGATCCGGTTGGCGTGCGGCGACAGGGGGGTTACGCTGCGTACGCAAGTATCTCCCCTAGGCCACGATCGCCGGTCGGCTTCTCTTCCCCCCTGAGGAGGCCGGAATGACAGATCTCGAGGAGAGCGAGCCGCCACGAAAGGAAGCGGAGATCGCACGCGCCGTCCGCGCACGCGGGCTGGCGCTAGGTCACGCTCTGTCGCAGATCGCCAAGGACGTCTACGACGGCTGTGCCCCGATCCACGGCACCACGCGGATCAAGGCGCACCGTCTCGCGCACGGCATCGCACTCTCCGATGTCGTCGCGCAGGTCAGGGCGCTCTACGAGCTGGACGGCAGGCCGCTGCCCAAGCTCGGCGAGACCCTCCTGTCCGCGTACGAGAGTGGCTTCAAGCGGCCCGGCCCGGCCTATCTTCATGATCTTTGCCGGGTCTACCGCGTCGAGCCGGTCGATCTCGGCTTACCGGGGGCCTGCGTCTGCGGACGCTCTCACAGTGCTGCGCCGCGCGAGCCGGACAGCGTGCTCCGGCCCGCCGGCCTGGTCCTGAACGACGAGTCAACACGACACCCGTTCTCCGTCCCGCCCATCACAGGGGTCCAGTACCGCGCCCAGGACCCTCGCGGCGGTGGCGGAGAGGAGGAGGAGACAGTGCTTCGGCGAACCCTTCTGCAGATCCTGGCCGGAGCGGGCGTGGCGCTCGATGGCCAGATCCTGGGCGCGGTGGACGGTGTCCGCCGCAAGATGGACGACACCCTGGTCAACGCCTCGGTATCCCCGACGATGCTCGACCAGTGGGAGGAGACCACGCTCGGCTACGGCCGGCAGTACACCTCGACGCCGCCGCTGCGGCTGCTGTGCGACGTGCTCCTCGACTTCAGCGAAGTACGCCGCATGTGCGAGCGGCGCCAGCCGATCGAGCTGCAAGAACGCCTCTGCCGCCTCGCGGCGCAGCTCTCCGGCCTGGCCGGCGCCCTGATGATCAACCTCGGCGACCACCGGCTGTCGCGGTCCTTCTTCCGCACGGCACGCACCGCCGCCGACGAGACCGGCGACCGCGGCCTGCGGTCGTGGGTGAGCGTACGCGAGGCGCTGGTGCCGATGTACTACGGCGACCCGCGTGAGTCGCTGCACCTCGCCCGGCGCGCGCAGGACCTCGCGGGCCGTACGCCGAGTGCCGCCGCGGCCATGGCGCCGATCGTGGAGGCGCGCGCGCTCGGCATGCTCGTCCAGCGCGGCCGCGCCGACGCTGCCGGCAGCGCCAAGCGCGCCATCGCGCGGGGGCAGGCGGTCTTCGGCCAGCTCGGCAAGGACCAGGTGACCGACACGGCCTTCGGCTACACCGAGCGGCAGCTCGCCTTCCACGTCGGCGACACCTACACCAACATGGGGGACTACGCCCACGCCGAGGAGTCGCTGCGCCACGCCCTCGCGCTCTACCCGGGCACCTCCGAGCTCGACCGCACGCTCGTCATGCTGGACCGCGCCTCGTGCCGCTTGCAGGAGGGCGAGCCCGACGCGGCCATGCACACCGCCAAGGACACCGTTCTCGCGCTGTCTCCGGGGCAGTTCACCGACATCATCGCCCAGCGGGCGCGCCAGCTCGCCGGCGCCGCGGCCGCCCGGTACGGCGAGATCAGCGCGGTGCGGGAGTTCCGCGAGGTGCTGGCGGCGCCGGTCGTACGCGTCGACGAGAAGCCGGTCTGAGCCGGTGGCGCGCGTACTGGGCACCGCCGCGGCACCCCGGCGACGCCGCAAGGACCCTCCGCTGTGGACCTTCGCCGCGCTCCGCATCCGCAGGTACGCCGCGGCGGACTACGACACCGTGTTCGCCCTCCACCAGGAGTGCCTGGCACAGGTGGGCCTGCGGCCGGGCGACGGGGTCTACTACGACGACGACTTCGCGCGAGTGGAGGAGACCTACCTGCGCGCACGCGGGGAGTTCGTGGTGGGGGAGGTGCAGGGCGTGATCACCGCGATCGGCGGCCTGCGGCGGATCAACGACGTGATCGCCGAGATGGTACGGCTGCGCGTCCGCCCCGACCAGCAGGGCCGAGGGTACGGGGCCGCGATCGTGGCCGTACTCGAGGAGCGCGCGGTCGAACTCGGCTACCGCGTGCTGCACGCCGACACGACGGTCAAGCAGCCGGTGGCGATGGAGTTGTACCGCTCGTCGGGCTGGCGGGAGATCAACCGCAAGGTCACCGGCGCGACCGTCACGGTGTATTTCGAGAAACGCCTGGCCCGCTGAGCCGGGCGGCACGTCAGCCGCAGCAGCCGCCCCCGCAGCAGCCGCCGCCACCTCCGGCCTGCGGCGGGGCGGACGCGGCTCCACCGGTCACCGCGACCGTGGACAGGAGCTTCACCGTGTCGTCGTGGCCGCCGGGGCACGTGGCGGGCGCGGACGCCTCGCTCATGGGCCGGCTCAGCTCGAACGTCGACCCGCACGCGCGGCAGCGATAGTCATAGCGTGGCACGTGCCCAGGATACGTCGTCCTGGTGCGCTCAGGCGGCAGATGCGGTCGGGCTGCCGTACGGTCAGGCGGCCGGCTCGGAGACGTAGGGCGCCCACTGTGGGTCGCCGTCGTGAACCAGGCCGATCAGCCGCCAGTGCGCGCCGCGCGGGACGGCAGGGGCGATCGGCAGCTGCCAGCCCAGTTCTTCCAGCAATTTGTCTGCTTTTCGGTGGTTGCAGGGCATGCAGGACGCGACGCAGTTCTCCCACAGATGCTTGCCGCCCCGGCTGCGCGGGATCACGTGGTCGATGGTCTCCGCGCGCCGCCCGCAGTAGGCGCAACGGAAGTTGTCGCGCCGCATCAGGGCGGCCCGGGTCAGCGGCACCCGTTGTCGGTAAGGGATCCGGACGTAGCGCAACAGGCGGATCACCGACGGCATCTCCACCACGACCGTCGCCGAGCGCAGGCGCGCGCCCGAGACGTCGTGGTGGACGATCTCCGCCTTCTCCCGCAGGACCAGGCAGACGGCCCGGCGCAACGGCAGGGTGGTGAGTGGCTCGTATGTCGCGTTGAGGAGCAGAACCTGTCTCATCAGACGGCCTCCGGGACACAGGCGCCGGTGGCCCCGCGGGGCACGCTCCAGCGCGCCTCTGGATGAGGCTTGACGATCTTCAGCACCAGCGCACCCGTCACGAGGACCTCCTCACGGGCGATACCCGAACTGAAATCAGTGTGGCCGTTGAGATGCGGATTTCGCTACCCCATTAGCGGGCATTCGCTGTAAAGGCGTCCTCATCGCGGATCCGTCAGCGAGGCGTCGGCCGCGCTATATCCGGCACGACGGGCGTGCCGGAAATCGCCCCTGCGCCCACCTGCGGCGGTGCCCCGGCATCGGTCTGCGGCGGTGCCCCGGCGTCGGCCGCGGGCGGCCCGGAGTCCGCCGCGGGCGGCGCCACGGGCACGGTCGCCGGCGGGAGCCCCGAGTTCGGCCCGGAGTCCGTCACCGGCGGGCGTCCGGGATCGGTGGCCCGCGGGGGCCGGGAGCCCGTCCTCGGCGTGGACCCGGCGTGGCCCGGGCCGCGGAGGCGTGGCGGCACGACGGAGATCTCCCGCCAGGTGAGCTGGCCGCTGAGGCGGAGCGTCTGGTCCGTCGAGGTGATCTTCGTCCTGATCCAGCCGGTCAGCTTCTGCCCCGGTGCGACCGAGGCGAACCGGCACACGGCGTCGCCGCCCTCGCCCGCGCAGGGCGCCGACATCGCGGTGATCCGCTGGCCCCCCGAGGTCCGATGCGTGGCGACGACGCCCTCGGCGCCGAGGGCGCCGCGGTTCGTGAGCACCCAGTGCCACGTGATGCTGGTGTTGTCCCTGGCGATCTCCGTGTTCTCGTACGTCATCCGCAGATCCGCGGTCGGCCGCCGGTCACCGGCGTGCGCGTGCGGCGCGACCGCCAGTAGCGGAAACGCGAGCAGAGCGATACTGCCTCTCATGTCCAACCCCCCGATCGATGCGACAAGACCAACCAGGCTAGGGGCCGCCGTACGTCCAGGCCCTCCGCGCCGCCGTCGCGGACCGCCAATGTTGGCCATCATTCGGTCACGACATGTCCAGCACCCCCGCCTGTCTGACGGCGCATATCGCCCCTTTTTGCTACTCGGGTGATGTTCCGCATCATTGATCACAGGAACTCTGACCTACATTTGCCGCTAAAGCGGCATGGCCGCGTCTGAGGCGGATGATGACCTCGTAGAGTGCGCTCATGAGCCGACCGCAGTACCGTTCCGCTCGCCGTGACGATCTCGTCGAGGACGTACACGGCCGTGCCGTGCACGATCCCTACCGGTGGCTGGAGGATCCGCACGGCGAGGAGACCAAGTCCTGGCTGACCGACCAGGACGATCTCTTCCATCACGAGGTCGACGGCCTGCCCGGCCGCGAACGCCTGCGCGCCCGGATCAGGGAGCTCCTCGGGTCCGGCACCGTGGGCGCGCCCGTCTGGCGCGGCGACCGCCGCTTCTTCATGCGCCGTGCGGCCGAGCAGGAGCACGCGGTCCTCTACGTCGTCGACCCGCCCGCGCCGGGCGCGGAGGAGACCGAGCGGGTCCTGATCGACCCGATGGCGCTCGACCCCTCGCACACCACGACGCTCGACTCCTGGCAGCCCGACAAGGAGGGCCGGCTCCTGTCGTACCAGCTCTCCCACGGCGGCGACGAGGAGTCCAAGCTCTACATCATGGACGTCGCCACCGGCGAGACGGTGGAGGGGCCGATCGAGCGGTGCCGCTACACCCCGATCGCCTGGCTGCCCGGCGGCGAGGCGTATTACTACGTCCGCCGGCTGCCCGCCGACCAGGTGCCCGCCGGCGAGGACCAATATCACCGGCGCGTCTACCTCCACCGCGTCGGCTCGGACCCCGAGACCGAAGACGTGATGATCTTCGGCGAGGGCCTGGAGAAGACCAACTACTACGGCGTCGGCGTCAGCCGCGACGGCAACTGGCTCACGATGTCGTCCTCGCAGGGCACCGCGCCGCGCAACGACCTGTGGATCGCCGACCTGCGCACGTCGGACCTGGAGGCGCCCCGGTTCGACGTCGTCCAGCAGGGCGTCGACGCCGAGACCGGCCTGCACATCGGCCGCGACGGCCGGGCGTACATCTTCACCGACCGGCACGCGCCGCGCAGCCGCCTGTGCGTCACCGACCCGGCCACCCCGTCCGAGGAGACGTGGCGCGACCTCATCCCCGAGGACCCCGAGGCGGTCCTGACCGACTTCGCCATCCTCGACGACCTCGACCGGCCGGTCCTGCTCGCCGGCTGGACCCGCCACGCGCTGAGCGAGATCAGCATCCACGACCTGGCGACCGGCGAGCGCATCGGCGACGTGCCGCTGCCCGGGCTCGGCTCGGTCGGCGGCCTCGGCGAGCGCCCCGAGGGCGGGCACGAGTCCTGGTTCGTCTACTCCGACAACACCACGCCCGTGTCGGTGCACCGCTTCGACGCGCGCACCGGCGAGCTCACCCTCTGGGCGTCCGCGCCCGGCGCGGTCGAGGTCCCCGACGTGGAGGCGACCCAGATCACCTACACCTCGCGCGACGGCACCGAGGTACGGATGATCGCGGTGGCACGTCCGGAGGGCCGCGAGGGCCCGCGCCCGACGATCCTGTACGGCTACGGCGGCTTCAACATCCCGCTGACCCCCGCGTACTCCGCGACGATCCTCGCCTGGGTCGAGGCCGGCGGCGTCTACGTGGTCGCCAACCTGCGCGGCGGCTCGGAGGAGGGCGAGGACTGGCACCGCGCCGGGATGCTCGACCGCAAGCAGAACGTCTTCGATGACTTCCACTCCGCCGCCGAGCGCCTCATCGCCGACGGCTGGACCACCGCGGACCGGCTCGCCGTGGCGGGCGGCTCCAACGGTGGCCTGCTGGTCGGCGCGGCCATCACCCAGCGGCCCGACCTGTATGCCGCCGCGGTGTGCTCAGCGCCGCTGCTCGACATGGTCCGGTACGAGAAGTTCGGGCTCGGCCAGACGTGGAACGTCGAGTACGGCACCGCCGAGGATCCCGAGCAGTTCGAGTGGCTCTACGCCTACTCCCCGTACCATCACGTGCACGAGGGCGTCGCCTACCCGGCCACGCTGTTCACCGTGTTCGAGAGCGACACGCGTGTCGATCCGCTGCACGCGCGCAAGATGTGCGCGGCCCTGCAGTACGCCAACGCCGCGGACACGCCGATCCTGCTCCGCAACGAGGCCGACGTCGGCCACGGCTCCCGTTCGATCACCCGCTCGGTGGACCTGAACGTGGACACCCTGTCCTTCACGGCCGCCCACACGGGCCTGGTCATCGAGGATGGTGCCCGATAGACCGCGTCCTCGGGCTGCTCGACACGGTCCCGGCCGAGCCGGACGCCGGCCGCGGCTACCTCGACCTGCTCGGCGAGGTGACCGAGCCGCACGACACCGTCGCCCAGCGGATCATGCGCTCGGGCGCGCTGCCGCGGGTCTACGAGCGCGTCTGGCGGCCGGTGATGTTCGGGCTGTCCAAGGGCGGCCCGCTCGGGCCGAGCACGGCCGAGGAGTACGCCCTGGCCCGTTACTGGCTCGGTCTCGCCGACGGCACGGACGCGACCGTGCTGGACGTCGCCTGCGGCCCCGGCAACGTGACCCGCGCGCTGGCGACCGGCGGAGACGGCCTCGTCGTCGGCGTGGACGCCTCGGCCACCATGCTCGGCCGCGCCGTCGCGGACACGCCGGCGGACGCGGGCGTGACCTACGTACGCTGCGACGCGGTCGACCTGCCGTTCCGCGCCGGGGCCTTCGACGCGGTCTGCTGTTACGGCGCGCTCTACCTGTTCGAGGACCCCTGGGCCGCGCTCGCGAACATGGCACGCGTGCTGCGGCCCGGCGGCCGCATCGTCGTCTTGACCACCCGCCGCCCGCGCCTGCCGCTCGTCGGCCGGGGGATGGGCGCGCTCAGCGGGCTCACCGGGGTACGGATGTTCGGATCCGGCGAGCTCGCCGACGCGCTGGCCGCCGCGGGCTTCGCCGGCGTGCGCCGCCGCGCGTACGGCCTCATGCAGTTCGCCGGCGCCACGCGTACGTGAGCGTCAGCGCGGCCCGCCGAGCTGGGAGATGTCGCGTACGGCGCCGGTGGAGGCCGAGGTCGCCATCGCCGCGTACGCCTGGAGCGCTGCGCTGACCGTACGGCGGCGGTCGCGCGGGCGGTAGGTGTTCAGGTCCTTCAGCAGCCGCTCGCGCCGATCGCGCAGCACGTCGGCCGGCACGTCGAGGCGCAGCTCGCGGCCCGGGATGTCGATGACGACGCGATCGCCGTCCTCGACCAGGGCGATGTCGCCGCCGGCCGCGGCCTCCGGTGAGGCGTGGCCGATGGACAGCCCGCTGGTGCCGCCGGAGAAGCGGCCGTCGGTGACCAGGGCGCACGCCTTGCCGAGCCCGCGGCCCTTGAGGAAGGACGTCGGGTAGAGCATCTCCTGCATGCCCGGCCCGCCCTTGGGGCCCTCGTAGCGGATCACGACGACGTCGCCCGGCTTGACCCGGTCGCCCAGGATGCCCTCGACCGCGTCATCCTGGCTCTCGAAGACCACCGCGGGACCCTCGAACCGCCACAGCTCCTCCTCGACGCCGGCCGTCTTGACGACCGCGCCTTCGACGGCGAGGTTGCCGTACAGCACGGCCAGGCCGCCGTCCTTGGTGTAGGCGTGCTCCACGTCGCGGATGCAGCCGTTCTCGCGGTCGAGGTCGAGGGAGTCCCACCGGGTGTTCTGGCTGTACGGCCGCGTGGTGCGCACGCCGCCGGGCGCGGCGTGGAACAGCTCCAGCGTGTCGGCCGACACGGTCGCGGACCGTACGTCGGAGGCGTCCAGGAAGGCGCCGAGCGAGTCGCCGTGGATCGTGTGCACGGTGCGGTTGAGCAGCCCGGCGCGGTCGAGTTCGCCGAGGATGGCCGGGATGCCGCCGGCCCGGTGCACGTCCTCGACGTGGTACTTCGCGGTGGCCGGCGCGACCTTGCAGACGCACGGCACGCGGCGCGACAGTTCGTCGATCTCCTTGAGGCCGAAGTCGACGCTGGCCTCGCGCGCGGCGGCGAGCAGGTGCAGGATCGTGTTGGTCGAGCCGCCCATCGCGACGTCGAGCGCCATGGCGTTCTCGAACGCGTCGCGCGTGGCGATGTTCAGCGGCAGCACCGAGTCGTCGTCATCGGCGTAGTAGCGGTTCGCGATCTCCACGACCCGGCGGCCGGCGTCCTCGAACAGCGCCTTGCGCGCCTTGTGTGTGGCCAGGATCGTGCCGTTGCCGGGCAGCGCCAGGCCCAGCGCCTCGGTCAGGCAGTTCATCGAGTTGGCGGTGAACATGCCCGAACAGGAGCCGCAGGTCGGGCAGGCGTTCTCCTCCATCTGCGCGAGGGTGTCATCCGACACTGACTCGTCCGCCGCGGCGATCATCGGGTCGATCAGGTCGAGCTTGGTGGTGCCCTCGATCGGCTTGCCCGCCTCCATCGGCCCACCGGAGACGAACACGGTCGGGATGTTGAGGCGCATCGCCGCGATCAGCATGCCGGGCGTGATCTTGTCGCAGTTGGAGACGCAGATCAGCGCGTCCGCGCAGTGCGCGTTGACCATGTACTCGACCGAGTCGGCGATCAGCTCGCGGGACGGCAGGGAGTAGAGCATGCCGCCGTGGCCCATGGCGATGCCGTCGTCGACCGCGATCGTGTTGAACTCCCGGGGGATGCCGCCCGCCTCCTTGACGGCGGCGGCGACGACCTGGCCCACCTCGCGCAGGTGCACGTGACCGGGCACGAACTCGGTGAAGCTGTTCGACACGGCGATGATCGGCTTGCCGAAGTCCTCCCGGGCCACGCCGGTGGCACGGAGCAGAGCTCGCGCGCCGGCCATGTTCCTGCCGTGCGTTACCGTTCGTGACCTCAGCGGTGGCATGACATCTCCATCCCTTGTGCTCAGACTTCGATCGTACGGGGTAGGAGCACAGGGCTGAGACAGGCCGTCTTACATCGCGGGCAGATCAAGGGATGCCATGACACTCGACCATCTCGTCTACGCGACACCTGACCTGGAGGAGAGCGTCCGGCTGATCGCCAAACTGACCGGCGTACGCCCGGTGGAGGGCGGGCCGCACCCTGGTCTCGGCACCCGCAACCACCTGCTCGGTCTCGGCGAACTGCGCTATCTGGAGATCATCGGACCCGACTCCGGGCAGCCCGCGCCCGAGCGCCCGCGCCCCTTCGGCATCGACGACCTCACCGAGCCGAGGCTGGCGGCCTGGGCGGTGCGCGCCGCCGACATCGAGGCGCGCGTCGCTCGCTCGCGCACCCTGGGCTATGACCCGGGGCCGATCGAGCCGCTGTTCCGGCGCACGCCCGAGGGCGAGGTGCTCCGCTGGCGGCTGACCTTCCCGTACGAGCCGGTGGTGCCGTTCCTGATCGACTGGGGACGCACGCCGCACCCGGCACGGCGGCTCCCTGTGGTGCCGCTCACGGCCTTCACCGGCGCCCATCCGCGGCCGTCGGAGGCGCGCGCACGCCTGACCGCACTCGGCGTCGAACTCGACCTGCGTACGGGCGATCAGGGCCTGACCGCGATCCTCGGCGGCACGACGACACTCACCTGAGGCTCAGGTGAGGCCACGCACGAGGCCGGTCAGCTCTCCGGGTACTTCGGCGGGAGCACGCGCGAGGCGGCGTCGTAGATGCGGTCGACGTCAACCGAGGTGAGGATCTTGGGACGGCGGCGCAGGTAGTTGCGGGCACGCGCGCCGGCGTACACGTCGACCTCGCGGACCATCAGCACCTTCCACGAGATCGCCGGGCCGTAGATGGCCAGCGACGACTGCACCGGGACCTCGTAGCCGAGTTCGCCGCTGATCAGCCGGCTCGCCTGCTCGGACTCCCAGCGCGCCTCGTCGAGGCGCTCCTTCTTGTTGAAGGGGCCGAGGAACAGCTTGCGGTGCGACATCGCGCGTACCGGCAGCCGCTTGTCCCACTTTTCGGAGTCGACGGCGTACACCCCGGTGGGGCCGATGACCAGGTGGTCGATCTGCCCGTCGCTGACGCCCTCGTCGTCGCGCGGGACGGCGCGTGCGTGGAGGGTGCGGTAGCCGGACTTCTCCATGCCGCGAAGCTGACGCTCGGTCTTGCGCTCGGCGACGGACGGCTTGCGCCACGCCTCGACGCTCGACGCCTTGCGGTTCTTTCGCACCGCGTCCAGGACGACGACCAGGATGGCGACGATCAGGCCGACCGGGACGTTGACGAGGAGTGCGAAGAGAAGGCCGAGGGCGACGGCGGCCACGGACCGGCGGATCCATTGCTGGACCTGGGGGTCGCCGATCATGTCGCCGTAGGTCTCCTCCCGCGGACGCTCGAACGGGCTCTCCTCGGGGGGTCGCTCGTGGTCGCCTTCGCGTGTGGAGGTGTGAGTGGGCGTATCCCGCTCCACAGGGGCCATTATCGACACTCCGTGCTCAATAGACAGCAGCACACATGATCTATCAAAGAAAGCGTAACCAGCCATCGCGGAGACGCCTAGGCGTGTCAGGTCGACACTATTGTCTCCCGCCATGGTGATTCACGCCCTGCCGGCCAGGGTAGATTTCGCATCGTCCCCAATCTGGCCGTGCAACTTTCGGTGGGCGTACCGTCTTCACTTGTGACGCAAATTCATGATCTCAGCGCGCGCGAGCAAGCCGCCGCCATCCGCGACCGCGAACTCTCACCTGTCGACCTCACCGAACACTACCTGAACCGGATCGACCGTCTGAGCGACCAGATCGGCGCCTTCGTCACGGTCACCGCCGAGATCGCCCGTGACCAGGCGAAGGCCGCGGAGAAGGCGGTCGTCCAAGGCGAGTCCGACTCGCCGCTGCTGGGGGTCCCCGTCCCCATCAAGGACCTGAACATGGTGAAGGACGTGCCGATGTCACTCGGTTCGTCCGCGTTCGACGATTTGGTCGGATTCGCCGACGACCATGTGGTCACGTTGCTTCGCGAGGCGGGCACGATTCTTCTCGGCAAGACCAATACCCCAGAATTCGGGCTGCCCTGTTATACGGAGAACTCCGTGGCGCCGCCCGCGCGCAACCCCTGGGACCTCTCCCGCTCAGCCGGCGGATCGAGCGGCGGAGCGGCCGCGGCCGTCGCGGCCGGCCTCGCGCCGATCGCGCAGGGCAGCGACGGCGGCGGATCGATCCGCATCCCCGCCAGCATCTGCGGCCTGTTCGGGATCAAGCCGACCCGCGGCCGGGTCAGCCACGGCCCGATCGTGCCCGACCTGGCCGGGCTCTCCACCAACGGCCCGCTCGCGCGCAACGTACGCGACGCGGCGCTGCTGCTCGACGTCATGACCGGGAACGCGCCGGGCGACATGTACTACACATCGCCGCAGGAGGGGACCTTCCTCGCGGCCGCCGACCGCGAGCCGGGCCGGCTACGCGTCGGGCGCACCGTCGCCACCGCCGTGCCCGGCGCGACCGTGCACCCCGACTGCATGGCCGCCTACGAGGCCGCGACCGAGCTGCTCGTCGAGCTGGGCCACGAGGTCGAGGAGTTCGAGCTGCCGTTCACCTCGGACCTCGTCCCGCACTTTGAGACCCTGTGGGCGTCGATGGCCACCCTCTCCCCGGTGGCGCCCGGCCGCGAGGACCGCCTGCGGCCGCTCACCACCTACCTCCGCGAGCGCGGCAAGCTCGTGACCGCGCCCGAGCTGTTCGCCGCGCAGGCGTCGTTGCAGCTCGCGATGCGGCTGGCGATGCCGGTCTACAACCAGTACGACGTCATCCTCCACCCCACCCTCGCGCTGCCGCCCGTGCCGATCGGCTACTTCGAGGACGTCGACGCCGCGGAGAACTTCGAGCGGCAAAAGCTCTTCACCCCCTACACCTCGATCTACAACGTGACCGGCCAGCCGGGCGTGAGCGTCCCCCTGCACTGGACCGAGGGCAATCTCCCCATCGGCGTGATGTTCATCGGGCGGATGGGCGAGGAGAACACCCTCGTCTCGCTGTCCGCCCAGATCGAGGAGGCGCGCCCCTGGGCCGACCGGCGTCCGCCGATTTGGGACTGACGCCGGATTCGCGGCCGGGACTGCGGGCATCGTTGACACCGTGAACGATCTCAACGAGCTGGCCGCCGCGTACGGCGTCGAGACCGCCTACACCGACTGGCGCAGGCGGCCGGTGGACGTCTCGCCCGACACGATCAGAGCGGTGCTGACCGCGTTGGGCGCGGACGTCACCTCCGCCGCCGCCGTACGCGCCGAGCTGGCCCGGCTCGACCACGAGAAGCGCACCCGGCTGCTGCCCCCGACGCTCGTCGCGTACGCGGGCGAGGACGTACACGCGGCGGCAGGGGCCGAGCTGCGCGCCGAGCTGGCGGGCGGCGGCCAGGTCGCCCTCGCGCCGTCCGGCGGCCCGTCAGGCCACCCCGTCGATCACCCCGTCGACCGCCCCGTCGACCACAGGGCCGCCTACCGCCTGCCGCCGGACGTCCCGTTCGGCGAACACACCGTGCACGCACGGCTCGGCGACCGTACGGCGAGTGCGCCGCTGCTCGTCGTGCCGCCGCGCGCGCCGGACCCGGGCGTGCGTGCGTGGGGCTTCATGGCCCAGCTCTACTCCGTGCGCTCGCGCGGCTCGTGGGGCCTCGGCGACCTGGCCGACCTGCGCACGCTGGCGAGCTGGAGCGGCGACGCGCTCGGCGCGGGGTTCGTGCTGGTCAACCCCTTGCACGCCGGGGAGCCCGCGGCGCCGATCCGGCCCTCGCCGTACCTGCCGATGAGCCGCCGGTTCACCAGCCCGCTCTACCTGCGCCCCGAAGACGTGCCGGAGTACGCCGCGGCCGACCCCGGCGTGCGCCGCCGCGTGGACGAGCTGGCCGCGCCCGCGAAGGCGCGCGACCACACGGCCGCCGACCTCGACCGCGACGCGGTCTGGGCCGCCAAGGGCGCCGCGCTGGAGCTGCTTTACGCCCAGCCACGTACGCCGGGCCGTGCGGCCGCCTACGCCGCGTTCCGCGAGCGCGAGGGCGCGGCCCTGACCGCGTACGCGACCTGGTGCGCGCTGGCCGAGTTGCACGGCGCGGACTGGCGCCGGTGGCCGGCCGTCCTGCGCGACCCCGCCTCGGCCGCCGTGGCCGCCGAGCGCGACAGTCTCGAGCCCCGTGTCGGCTTCCACTCGTGGTTGCAGTGGCTGCTGGACGAGCAGCTCGGCGCGGTGCAGGCGGCGGCGCGTGCCGCGGGGATGCCGATCGGCGTGATCCACGACCTCGCGGTCGGCGTCGACCCGGGCGGCGCGGACGCCTGGGCGCATCAGAGCCTGTTCGCCCAGGGGATGACGGTCGGGGCGCCGCCGGACGCGTTCAACCAGCGCGGCCAGGGCTGGGGCCAGCCGCCGTGGCACCCGCAGCGGCTCGCCGCGGCCGGCTACGCGCCGTACCGCGACATGCTGCGCCACGTCCTGCGGCACGCGGGCGGCCTGCGCCTCGACCACGCCATGCAGGTGTTCCGCCTGTGGTGGGTGCCCGAGGGCGCCTCGGCCGCCGAGGGGACCTACGTCGCCTACCCGCACGACGAGATGCTCGGCGTGCTGCTGCACGAGGCGCACCGGGCCGGCGCGGTCGTCGTCGGCGAGGACCTGGGCACCGTCGAGGACTACATGCGCGAGGTCTTCGCCGAGCGCGGGGTGTTCGGCACGTCGATGGCCTGGTTCGAGCGCGACTCCGGCGGCGGCCCGCTGCCCCCGGAGAAGTGGCGCGAGCTGTGCCTGGCGACCGTCGGCACGCACGACATGCCGCCCGTCGCGGGCTACCTGCACGGCGACCACGTCGAGCTGCGCGAGCGCCTGGGCCTGCTCACTCGGCCCGCCGCCGAGGAGTACGCCGAACTGGAGGACTGGCTGCGCGAATGGCGTGACCTGCTGGCCTCCCTCGGCCTCGACCCCGCGGACCTGACGGCCGCGCTGCACGGGTTCCTCGCGCGTACGCCCGCACGGCTCGTCGGCGTCTCGCTGGCCGACGCGGCGGGAGAGCGCCGCACCCAGAACCAGCCGGGCACGACCGATGAGTACCCCAACTGGCGTGTGCCGCTCGCGGACGCCGCCGGACACCCGGTGCTCCTCGACGACCTGCCCGAGGACCCGCGGGTCCTCGCCACCGTCGAGCCCGTACGCCCGCCGGAGCGGTGACTACCGCTCCAGGATCCCCACGAGACGGCCGGCGACGTCGCTGAGGATGCTGTCGGGCACGATCTCGTGGCCCGCCGCCGCCGAGAACGCCTCCGGCAGGCCGGGCAGCGGGTAGTCCGCGACGTCGGCGCCGGCGGCGCGCCGCCCGAGGGGCATCCGGCCCAGCGAGGTGCGGGTGCGCTCCCACGCGTCGGAGACCTCCTCGGGGTTGGGCACGCCGAACCCGTGCCCCACCGGGGCCGCGTGCCGCAGGCGCACGAGCGCGCCCTCGGCGAACTCGTGCGCGAGCCGGCAGCGCTCGGTCAGCGCGCCCATGACGTCGGGGTCCAGGCGCGTGATGACGTCGCAGGGAGTACGGCAGGACACCGCGCAGGTGCACAGCGCCGAGGCGACCGTGCTGTGCTGGCGGTCGAGGTAGCTGCGCCAGCCCGGCCCCGGCTCGCGCGCGACGCGGAGTGCGCGCTCGGCGGCGGACTGCTGGGGGCGGGTGAGGGAGCAGTCGCGCGGGCGCACGCCGCCTCCGCTCACCCCGAACCGGCTGCCCGGTCCCGACACCGACTCCGGCAGCAGCGCGGGATCCCCGGCGTGACCGAGCACCGGCTCCCACGCGAGCAGCGGCAGGTACTCCGACGCGATGTGCACCGCAGCCACCAGCGCCGCCATCTCACGCCGCATCCAGCGTGCCGCGATCACCTCGAGCAGCAGGCCGTACGCCGGGCGCAGCGTGCGCAGGGCGCCGCGGGAGCGCTCCTTGGCCGACTGCGGCATCCTGCTGGCGCGCGCGTGCGCCAGCAGGCCCTCCGGCACGCGGAACACGTCGACGGCCGGGTCGCCGGTGCGCTCGGGCATCCCGAAGTCCTCGGCGTCGAGGTCGATCAGCCGCTGGCCGAACGAGCACAGCAGCCGCACCTCGGCGGCGACGTGCGGCGGCAGCCCCGCCGCTCCGGCCTCGCACAGCGCGGCCAGATCGGCGAAGGCGTACCGCCGCGCGAGCGTCGTCAAAACCTCGCGGGCGGTCTCCACCCGTTCACTCTGTCACGGTCGGGTGCGGTGCGGCCGCCCCGATCCGGTGTGAATCAGCTCGCAGAACGCCGGTCCTTCGCCTGCGCGCGCATGGCACGCGAGACGCCGTCGCGGCCCTCCAGGAGGAGCCGGCGCAGCGCCGGCGGCGGGTCCTGCTCCTCCAGATAGGCGGTGGTGCGGTCGACGGTGCTCTGCTCGGTCACCAGGAACGGGTAGGCGACCTCGGCGAACGTGCTGGACATGTCGCTGGACCACGCCGACCAGACCCGCCCGACCTCGGCGAAGTACTTGTCGACGTAGGGCTCGACCAGCGACGTGTCGTCCACGTCGAGCAGGCCGCCGAGCGAGGCGCGAAAGACCGCGTTCGGCAGGTCGCCGGCGACGATGCGGTCCCAGGCGGCGGCCTTGGCGTCCGCCGTGGGCACGGCCGCGCGGTCGCCCGCGGCGTGGCGCTCGCCGGCCGCGGTCGGGTCGCGCCGCAGCTCGGCGGCGATGTCGTCCTCGCCGGCCGCGCCGCGCACCACGAGGCGGCGCAGCAGCGACCAGCGCAGATCGGTGTCGACGGCCAGCCCGGGCAGCTCGACCGAGCCGTCGAGCAGCCCGCGGAGGTAGGCCACGTGCTCCTCGGAGGTGGCCACCGACACGAACGCCTGCGCGTAGGTGAGCTGCCGGTCCGAGCCGGCCTCGGCCTCGGTCATCAGCTCGTGCAGCGCCGCGGCGATCAGGTCGAATCCGGTGTCGCGCCACGCCGGGTCGGCGTACTGACGCGTCGCCAGCCGCGCCTGCCGCAGCAGCGACTGCGCCACGGCGACATCGGTGACGCCGCGGATGCCCGACAGCACCAGCCGTACGTAGTCGCGCGCGGGCACCTCGGCGTCGCGGCACATGTCCCACGCGGCGGACCAGCACAGCGCGCGCGGCAGCCCCTCGGCGATGTCGCCGACACCGTCGATGAGCGTGCGCATCGAATGGTCATCGAGCCGGATCTTGGCGTAGGTGAGGTCGTCGTCGTTGACCAGCACGAGGTCCGGACGCGCCTCGCCGACCAGTTCCGGCACCTCCGTACGCGCGCCGACGACGTCGAGCTCGACGCGCTTGCGGCGCACGATGCCCTCGGCGGTGCGGTCGTACAGGCCGATCGCGACGCGGTGCGAGCGCAGCGTGGGGTACTCCTGCGGCGCCTCCTGGAGCACGGCGAACGCGGTGAACGCGCCGTCGTCGCCCAGCTCGTACGCCGGGCGCAGGGTGTTGACGCCGGCCGTCTCCAGCCACTCCTTCGACCAGGACGTCAGGTCGCGGCCGGAGGTCTCCTCCAGCGCGTCGAGCAGGTCGGCCAGCGTGGTGTTGCCCCACGCGTGCCGGTCGAAGTAGCTCCGGACGCCGCTGATGAAGTTGTCACGCCCGACGTAGGCGACGAGCTGCTTGAGTACGCTCGCGCCCTTGGCGTAGGTGATCCCGTCGAAGTTGACCTCGACCGCGCGGATGTCGGGGATGTCGGCGGAGATCGGGTGCGTGGAGGGCAGCTGGTCCTGCCGGTACGCCCAGGTCTTCCACAGGTTCGCGAACGTCGTCCACGAGCCGGTCCACTTGGTGGCCTCGGACTCGCACAGCACGCTCATGTAGGTGGCGAAGGACTCGTTGAGCCACAGATCGTCCCACCAGCGCATGGTGACGAGGTCGCCGAACCACATGTGCGCCATCTCGTGCAGGATCGTCTCGGCGCGGCGCTCGTACGCGGCGTCGGTGACGCGGGAACGGAAGACGTAGTCCTCCAGGAACGTCACGCAGCCGGCGTTCTCCATCGCGCCCGCGTTGAACTCCGGCACGAAGAGCTGGTCGTACTTGTCGAACGGGTACGGACGGGCGAAGGTCTTGTGGAAGAAGTCAAAGCCCTGCTTGGTGACCTCGAAGATCGCGTCGGCGTCGAAGTACTCGGCGAGGCTCGCGCGGCAGTACGCCCCCAGCGGGATCCGCTGTTCTTCGCCCTGCGCGCCTCCGGAACGACGGTCGCGGCCGACGTACTCGTCGCGCACCACGTGGTACGGGCCCGCCACCAGCGCCGTGATGTAGGTCGAGATGCCCGGCGTGGGCGGGAAGTGCCAGCGGCCGTTCTCGGCGGAGTCCGGCGCGTTGTTGGTGATGACCTCCCAGTCGGCCGGTGCGGTCACGCTCAGCTCGAACCGCGCCTTGAGGTCGGGCTGGTCGAAGCAGGTGTACATCCGGTGCGCGTCGCACGTCTCGAACTGGGAGTAGAGGTAGACCTGCTGGTCGACCGGGTCGACGAACCGGTGCAGGCCCTCGCCGGTGCGGGAGTAGGCCGCGTCGGCGACCACGCGCAGCTCGTTGGCCGCGGTGAGCCGGGGGAGCGGGATGCGGCCGCGCTCCGCGTCGTAGGAGGCCGGGTCGAGGCTCTGGCCGTTGAGGGTGACCTCGCGGACCTTCGCGCCGTGCAGGTCGACGAAGGTCGAACCACCGGGCTCCGCACAGCCGAACCTGATCGTCGTGTCCGAGACGAACGTCTCCGGCCCCGACGTCAGGTCCAGATCGACGTGGTAGGACTCGACGGTGAGCAGCCGGGCGCGGTCGCGCGCCTCATCGCGCGTCAGGTTGCCAGCCAAGTGAACTCCCTCGCCTCGAATGCGTTAATGCGACGTCATTGTCGACCCCACCGTACGGCCCGCCGATGGGCGCGCGGAACGGCAGGCCGCACACCATCTAACCCGCCGAATCAGGATCTTGGTCCAAACTCTCAGCAAACCCTAAGGTTGGAATGCTCAGGAGCGTACGCGGGTTGCGTGCATTGACAACACGTCCGAACGCTTTTGGAGGTTACGGTGGCCGACACCGTACGCACGCCGGTGGACTTCTGGTTCGACCCGAGATGTCCCTGGGCCTGGATCGCCTCGCGGTGGATGCACGAGGTGGAGAAGGAGCGCCCGGTCGAGGTGCGCTGGCACGTCATGAGCCTGTCCGTGCTGAATGAGGGCAAGGAACTCCCGGAGGAGTACCGGACCTTCCTGGACGAGGCGTGGGGACCGGTGCGCGTCTGCATCGCGGCCGAGCAGAAGTACGGCCCGGAGGTGCTCGGCCGGCTCTACACCGAGATCGGCACGCGGATTCACAACGAGGGCAACCCGCAGAGCCGCGAGCTGATCGAGGAGGCGCTGGAGGCCGCGGGCCTCGACCGCGACCTCGCCGACGCCGCCGACACCGACGAGCGCGACGACGCGCTGCGCGCCTCGCACGCCGAGGGCATCGACCGGGTCGGCTACGACGTCGGCACGCCGGTGATCTCGGTGGAGGGCGCCTCGTTCTTCGGCCCGGTCATCACGCCGATCCCGCGCGGCGAGGCCGCCGCGAAGCTGTGGGACGGCGTGCGCCTCGTCGCCGCGACGGACGGGTTCTATCGAGCTCAAGCGGAGCCGTACGCGCGACCCCATCTTCGACTAGCCGCCCGCCGAGGTCCGATCGGGGCGGCCCCGCGCCGGGGCCGCCCTCAGGCGTCGTCGCGCAGTGCGGCCGACCAGCGCTGCTCGATGTTGCCGAACTTCCAGACCGCCAGCGCGCCCAGCCACATCACCAGCAGCAGGCCGGTGATGACGAAGCCGGCGGTGTTGAGGTCGAGGCCGCCGACCCAGTTCCAGAACATCCCGTGCAGCCCGAACCGGTCCTGGGCGACCTGCAACAGCTCGGTCCCGCCGATGACTAGCGCGAACGCCACTGAGATTCCGGTCAGCACGATGTTGTAGAAGATCTTGCGTACGGGGTTGGAGAACGCCCAGCCGTACGCGAAGTTCATGAACGTGCCGTCGAGGGTGTCCCACAGCGACATGCCCGCGGCGAAGATGATCGGCAGGCACAGCACCGCGTACCAGGGCAGTGCGGCCGCCGACGCCGCCGAGCCCGCGAGGGCCAGCAGGCCGACCTCGGTCGCCGTGTCGAAGCCGAGCCCGAACAGGAAGCCCAGGGGGTACATCTGCCCCGGCTTGGTGATCGCCTTGGTGAACCGGCCGAGCACCCGGTTGAGGAAGCCGCGGCTGTCGAGCTGCCGCTCCAGCGCCGCCTCGTCGTACGCGCCGCCGCGCATCTCGCGGAAGACCTTGAGGATGCCGAGCAGGATCACCAGGTTGATGATCGCGATGACGCCGAGGAACAGGCCCGACACGGTGGGGCCGATGGTGCCCGTCACGGTGTGCAGGCTGGAACCGTCGTCGGAGATGCCGTTCGACAGCGCCTTGATGCCGAAGCCGAGCAGCGCGCACGCGATGAAGACCACCGAGGAGTGGCCGAGTGAGAACCAGAAGCCGACCGAGAGCGGACGCTGCCCGTCGGACATGAGCTTGCGCGTGGTGTTGTCGATCGCCGCGAGGTGGTCGGCGTCGAACGCGTGCCGCATGCCGAGCGTGTACGCGGTCAGCGCGATGCCGACGCCGAACAGCCGTCCGTCACCCAGGCGGTAGCCGCCCGGCTCGACGACGAGGAAGAGCAGTCCCCACCCGACGACGTGCAGCAAGGCGACGAAACCGGTCATCCCGGCCAGTCGTCCCCACTCGGCGCGGCTGGGCCGCGCGGATCGTTTCGCGACTGCGGCGGCGAGTTCAGGGGGCATGCCGCCATTCAATCGTTGTTGCGAATAGTTCGCAACAGCCACCGGCGCGCCATCGGAACCCGGAGGTTCGTTCACCGTTGTGGGTGGTCCGCGCCCTCCGGCGGGGGAAGGATGAGCACATGCGCGATGTGATTTATGCAGGCGGTGCGTGGGCGGACTCCTCGGCTTCGGAGACGATCGAGGTCATCAACCCGGCGACGGAGGAGACCATCGACCGGGTGCCCGCGGGCACGGCGGCCGACGTCGACCGCGCCGTGGCCGAGGCGCGCCGCGCGCTGCCCGGCTGGGAGACCACGCCGCCCGCCGAGCGCGCCGCCTTCCTGCGCGCGATCCTCGACGGCCTGCGCACCCGCCAGGAGGACCTCGCGACGCTCATCGCCACCGACCTCGGCGCGCCGTACCAGGTCGCGCTGAAGGTCCACGTCGGCACGCCCATCGCGGTGCTGACCGGCATCATCGACATCCTGGACGCGTACGACTTCGCGGGCCGCCGCTGCGGCAACTCCCTCATCGTCCGCGATCCCGTCGGCGTCGTCGGCGCCATCACGCCGTGGAACTACCCGCTGCACCAGGTGGTCGCCAAGGTAGCGCCGGCGCTCGCCGCCGGCTGCACCGTCGTGCTGAAGCCGAGCGAGGTCGCACCGCTCGCCGCGTACGCGCTCGCCGACATCATCGACGAGGCCGGCCTGCCGCCGGGCGTCTTCAACCTCGTCTCGGGCGCCGGCCCGGTCGTCGGCGAGGCCATCGCCGCCCACGAAGGCGTCGACATGGTGTCCTTCACCGGCTCCACGCGCGCCGGAAAGCGCGTCTCCGAGCTGGCCTCGCGTACGGTCAAACGCGTCGCGCTGGAGCTCGGCGGCAAGTCGCCGAACCTCATCCTCCCGGGCGCCGACCTGCCGGTCGCGGTCAAGGTCGGCGTCGCGAAGGCGTTCGTCAACTCCGGGCAGACCTGCAACGCGCTCACGCGGATGCTCGTGCACGCACCCGTCTACGAGGAGGCGGTCGGCCTCGCCGTCAAGGCGGCCGAGCGTTACACCCCGGGCGACCCGTTCGTCGAGGCGACCCGCCTGGGCCCGCTCGCCTCACGCGCCCAGCTCGACCGCGTACGCGGCTATGTGAACCTCGGCGTCGAGGAGGGCGCGCGCCTTGCCACCGGCGGCACCGAGACCACACTCGACCGCGGCTACTACGTGCCGCCCACCGTCTTCGCCGACGTGACGCCGTCCATGACGATCGCGCGCGAGGAGATCTTCGGCCCGGTCCTGGCGATCCTCGCGTACGAGTCCGAGGACGAGGCGGTCGCCGTCGCCAACGACACTCCCTACGGCCTCGCCGCCGCGGTGTGGTCCGCCGACCAGGACCACGCGGTCGCGGTCGGGCGGCGGCTGAAGGCGGGGCAGGTCGAGATCAACGGCGGGCGATTCAACCCGATCGCCCCGTTCGGCGGCTACAAGCATTCCGGCAACGGGCGCGAACTCGGCCTGCACGGGCTCGAGGAGTTCCTGGAGCTGAAGTCGCTCCAGCTTTGACTCTGACCGCCGGTGTGTCGTGCGGGCCACACCTGACAGACTCTGCGTCATGCACGTCTATCTCGGTTCCGACCACGCTGGATATGAGCTGAAACAGCACCTCGCCGCGTGGGTCACCACCCACGGCCACGAGGCCTTCGACTGCGGGCCGGCCGTGTACGACCCCGATGACGACTACCCGCCGCACGTCATGCTGGCCGCCTCCCGCGTGGCCGCCGACCCCGGTTCGCTGGGCATCGTCATCGGCGGCTCGGGCAACGGCGAGGCCATCGCGGCGAACAAGGTCGCGGGCGTACGCGCGGCGCTGGCGTGGGACGAGCAGACCGCACGCCTCGGGCGCGAGCACAACGACGCCAACGTCATCAGCCTCGGCGCGCGGATGAACACGATGGAGGAGGCGACGCGGTTCGTCGAGCTGTTCCTCGGCACGCCGTTCTCCGGCGCCGAGCGGCACGCACGGCGCATCGCCATGCTGTCGGCGTACGAGGAGACGGGGCGGCTGCCCGAACCACGGTCCTGAGACCGGCGGCGCGGGCGGGGCCGCGGGTCAGTCCTTCGCGGCGCGGCGTTTGGCGAGGCGTCGTTTCTCGCCCCGGCGGCCGCGGGTCGGGGCGGGCTGCGGGGCGGCCTGCGCGGTGTCGTCGGCAGGCGGCGGCGCCTCGTCCTGCGGGCGGATACGTGACACGTCGCGCGCCCGCATCGCCGCGTCGACCGTGACGCGCATCCCCTGGCCCATCGTCTGCCTCCCGATCGCGGTGTGCTTGTGATCTCCCCGGGGCGAGTCGGGCGAAACCCCGCGCCGCCCGTACGGTGGTCGTGGGATTTCGGCCGGATTCGGCAAGTGGATTACGGTCATTCGCGGGGTGTGGAGGGTATGCCGCCCTCCAGCACGGACGACGCGATGCTCGGTACAGTGCCCGCATCATGCTTACCCGTCTGGTGCACCTCCTGCCGCCGAGAGTCCGCGTGTTCCTGCGCCGGATTCCGTTCCTCGTGGGGCTGTACCGGTGGGCTCGGCGCGGGCATCTCACTCGTGACCGAAATGCACTGATCGCCCTGATTATCGTGACGGTCGCGCTCGCCATCTCGGCGCCGGCCTCCCAGACGTGGTTCTCCCCGAGCGCGGTCGTGCTCACCGTCCTCGCGGGCGGCCTGATCCTGCGCATGCGCAGCCTCGGCGTCCTGCTCGGCGTGGTCGCGGCGGCACTCGTCTACGACGCCTTCGCGGTCGGCTTCCGCAAGGTCGGCCCCGGCGTGATCGCCACGATCGTCGTCACCGCGATCCTGGCCACCGTGCTGGCGCGCAGCCGCCAGCAGCTCGGCGTCCCGGGCCTGCGCGGCGAGCAGATGCTGCTCGAACTGCGCGACCGGCTGCGCCGGCAGGGCGAGATGCCCGCCCTGCCGAAGGGCTGGGACGCCAAGGTCGTGCTCCTGCAGGCGGGCGGGTCCTCCTTCGGGGGCGACTTCGTCGTGTCCGTCTGCGACGGCAAGACCCTCGAGGTGGCACTGGTCGACGTGTCCGGAAAGGGGGTCGACGCCGGCACCCGCGCGCTGATGCTGTCCGGGGCGTTCGGCGGCCTGCTCGGCTCGGTCGAGCCGGAGCGCTTCCTGCCCGCGTGCAACGACTACCTCCACCGGCAGCGCTGGGACGAGGGCTTCGTCACCGCCGTCCACCTCGTCATCGACCTGGCCTCCGGCGAATACGTCGTCGAGTCCGCCGGGCACCCGCCGGCCGTGCAGTTCGACGGCGGCAGCGGCACCTGGCAGGTCAGCGCGGCCAAGGGCATCGTCCTCGGCGTCGTGCCCCAGATGAGCACCGAACCCGAACACGGCACGCTCCGCCGGGGCGACGCGCTCATGTTCTACACCGACGGCCTGGTCGAGGCGCCCGGCCGCGACCTGGACGCCGGCATCGACCGGCTGGTCGGCGAGGCCGAGCGCCTGATCCCGAGCGGCTTCCGCGAGGGCGCCGAAGAACTCGTGGCCGAAATGGCCGCCAGCCGCGACGACGACTGCGCACTGGTCCTCATCTGGCGCAAGTGAGTCCTCGGCTCGTGTCGCCGCGCGTGTGCACCGCATACCTGGCAGGCTGATCTCATGAGCACCGTCACGTTGCGGCCCGTCGATGAGGAAATCCTGCCGCGTCTTCTCGAGGTGGCCACCTCCGGCGTGGACCCCGCCGATGCCATGCCTCACGTACCGGGCCCACCCGGCTGGACCGCCGACCGCCGCACCGCGTTCGCCGACCACCTCCGCTCCGCACCCGGCGCGTCGTACGCGATCGTGGCGGGCGAGGAGGAGGAGATCGTGGGAGCGACCCGCCTCACCCCGGCCGAGGCCCCGGGCGCCGCCGAGATCGACATCTGGCTCGCCCGCACGGCACGCGGCAAGGGCTACAGCGTCGAGGCACTGCACCTGCTGATCGAAGAGGCACGCGCGAAGGGAACGTCCGCCCTCGTCGCCGAGACGAACTCCGACAACCGAGCCGCCATCGGCGCGCTGCGCACCCTCGGCGCGAAAATCTGGGAAGACACCGAAACCGGCGCCGTCCACGCCACCCTCCGCGTGGGCGACTCACTCGAACACGGAATCGGCCGCTGAGCCGCTGACAGGCTGACCCGCTGACCGCCACGCCGCCAGGTGAGCCCGCCCCTCACCTGGCGGCCGAACCCTCCACACCCTCACACCCGTCCGCCCCGCCGACGCCGCTTCCGCTCGAGCGCGGGCCATACGACGGTCAGGTAGCCCACGGCCGCCAAGAGCCCCATCATCGCTGGGACCACGTACACGGCGATCCCCCTCGAGGAGCCCTTGAACGGACCCGAGCCGAACGCGGTCGTCACGGCCACCAGCTCGGCCAGGATGAGCAGGCCGCCGACGACCCCGAGGGCCGTGGCCCAGAAGACCCACAGAGCCGTCATGAGACTCTCGCCCTGACGCTGTCCACGTGACACGACACACCTCGACTTCGCCCGGCTGCGACCCGCTCTTGCCCCTCCTACCTTCCAGGCCGTCGGCTCTGGGCGCCAGTAAGCTCGGCGGCTGTGGCGGACACCCAGTACGAAGACCTGTTGCGGCTGGCGCTCACCTCCGGGAGGGCGAAGACCGACCGGACGGGCACCGGCACCCGAAGTGTCTTCGGGCACCAACTACGCTACGAACTCCCGCAAGGATTTCCGCTGGTCACCACCAAAAAGGTGCATCTGAGGTCCGTCGTGTACGAGCTGCTGTGGTTCCTGCGCGGCGACTCGAACATCGGCTGGCTGCACGAGCACGGCGTCACGATCTGGGACGAGTGGGCCGACGCGAACGGTGAGCTCGGTCCGGTCTACGGCGTCCAGTGGCGCTCCTGGCCCACCCCGGACGGCCGGCACATCGACCAGATCAGCGAGGTCCTCGCCGTTCTGCGCAGCGACCCGGACTCCCGCCGGATGGTCGTCTCCGCCTGGAACGTCGCCGAGTTGGCAGAGATGGCACTCCCGCCGTGTCACGCCTTCTTCCAGTTCTACGTCGCCGACGGCGAGCTCTCCTGCCAGGTGTACCAGCGCAGCGCGGACCTGTTCCTCGGCGTTCCGTTCAACATCGCCGGCTACGCCCTGCTCACGCACATGGTGGCGCAGCAAGTCGGGCTCAGGCCGGGCAGCTTCATCTGGACCGGCGGCGACTGCCACATCTACGACAACCACGTCGAACAGGTGACCGAGCAACTCTCGCGCACCCCGCACGAGTTCCCCGCGCTGCGCCTGCGCCAAGCCGACTCGCTCTTCGACTACGCGTACTCCGACGTGGAAATACTCGGTTACCGGCACCATCCGGCCATCAAGGCCCCGGTCGCGGTGTGAACGTCGGGCTGATCTGGGCGCAGACCGTTGATGGCGTGATCGGCGCGGGAAACGCCGTCCCGTGGCGAATTCCTGAGGACATGGCGCATTTCCGTGCGACCACCCTCGGTCTTCCCGTGGTGATGGGCCGCAGAACATGGGATTCGCTGCCGCCGAGACTCCGTCCGCTGCCCGGCCGGCGCAACATCGTGGTGACGCGCAATCCTCAGTGGGCGGCCGAGGGTGCGAAGGGCGCCGGATCCATCGCCAAAGCGCTGGAACTCGCTGCCGAGCCAGTGGAGGCGATCCCACCTGCCACGGCATGGGTGATCGGCGGCGGTGAGGTCTACCGTGCCGCCCTGGGACATGCCACGACGCTCTCGGTCACTGAAGTCGACTCGACCGTGCACGGCGACACCTACGCCCCGAGACTGGATCCGACGTGGAGAGTCGCCGAGGACAGCGGCTGGCTGCCGTCGACATCCGGATTGCGCTTCCGCGTCCGCAGGTATGTCCGCTGACGGCGACCCCAGGCACCGAGATACCGGTTGACCTGGGCTTTAGGGAGAGGGAGCGGGCGGCGGGAATCGAACCCGCGTAGCCGGTTTGGAAGTAGAGGCGCACCCATACGCCGTCACCTGGGCGTTCGCTGACCTGCGCCGCCCCGGCTCTGTCACCGTCATTCCCCGTGAGTCCCAGCCAGCGACCGACCGGTCTGGCACGGATCTGGCACGGCCGGGTCCCTTGGGCGCCGATAGAGGACACTCGCGCCCCGCGATTCCCCATACGGCGGAGGTTCGTATACTCCCCGTGTGCTCGAAGCGCTGACCGTGGAACGCGCAGGTGAGCTGTTCACCAAACTACTACCCGGGCACGGCCCGGTCCGCGCCGTCTCACGGTTCGCCGAGGGCTCTGTCACCGGTGCGTACCGTATCGAGTTCGCCGGCGCCGGTTCGGCGCCGGTCGTGCTGAAGATCTATGAAGCTCACAGCCTGCGGTTCGCGGCCAAGGAAGCGCGTGCGCTGAGGTTCCTGACCGGCAACGGCATCGATGTCTCGCCCCGAGTCCTGGCTTTCGGCAGGTCCGCCGGGGCGATCGGTGGCCGCCCGTGCCTCGTCTGCTCACTTCGCCCTGGCCGCACGCTCACGGATCTCGACGCTGAGCTGACGCGCGCGCAGCGGTATGAGGTCTACCGGCAGCTCGGTGAGGTGCTCAGGCGCCTGCACGCCATTCCCGCCGACGGCTACGGCTACGTCAACGGCCAGATCCGCGACCCGCTGCCGGACAACTCCGCGCACATGGGCCGCATGCTCGAACGTGAATTGCGGGGGTTCCGTGAGAATGGCGACCCGGTCCTGGCCGGCAAGCTCGCCGTGCACCTCGCCAGGCACGCCTCGGCGTTCGCCGAATGCCCCCGGTCCGCCTACTGTCACGGCGACGTGCATGAGCCCAATCTCCTGGCAGAGGTCGCCGGGGACGGCACCTGCTCGTTGACCGGCCTGCTCGACCCGGACAACATGCATGCGGGCGACCCGCTGATGGACTTCGTGCGCCTCGACGCGTTCTCGATTCACGGCGATGCGACGAAAATGGCTGGGCTGCTGTCCGGCTACGGCGTCTCCGCACCTGGACAGCGGCCTGGTGAATGGCCTGAGGGTTGGCGCTCTCGTCTCCCGCTCTACCGCATCGCGCTCGCCCTCGAGCTCTACAACTGGTTCACGATCAGCGGGGAGATATGTCGACTGCCCGCCCTCGACCGTGAACTGCGCCAACTCCTGAGCGAGGCTGACGCGGAGAACTAGATGAAGACCGAGGGCCCAGGCGCTCACGTGTGGGTTGGCCTGGGCTTTTGGGAGCGGGCGACGGGAATCGAACCCGCGTAGCCAGTTTGGAAGACTGGGGCTCTACCATTGAGCTACGCCCGCGTGTACGAGGAGGACGAGGCCCGACGGCCCCGTCTCAGTACGTCACCCGCGTAGCGTACCGGTTGTCCGGCTGTCGGCGCGCACCATATTCGTGCCCCGCGCCAGGCCGCGACCATGATCGCTGGATAATCTGTCCCCCGCCCCGCCCCAGCCGGGCTACACTCAACTCGTTCACGGGCTGTAGCGCAGTTTGGTAGCGCACCGCGTTTGGGTCGCGGGGGCCGCCGGTTCAAATCCGGCCAGCCCGACGAGGCGGCCTTGCATGCTTGCCGCGGGGCGGCTTCGCCGGGGCCCGCGATTCCTCCCGGGGGGACGACCCCCCGGAGCCCCCCGGTGTTCGGCTCGCCTTCGGCTTTGCCTCACCCTCCTCGGCTCTCCTCGCCTTCGGCTCTCCTCGCCTTCGGCTTCGGCTCTCCTCGGCTTGCTGTTCCTTGGCTTGCCTTTGGCTTTGCGGCGTTTTTTCTGGGGATACTCGGTGCGTGGAGTTTGAGGACGTGCGGCGGCGGGTGGTTGGGGTTTGTCGGCGGATGCGGGGTGAGGGGCTTGTGGTTGGTACGTCGGGGAATGTTTCTGTGCGTGTTGGTGAGTTCGTTGTGGTCAGTCCCAGTGGGGTCGACTATGACGAGATGACGCCTGGTTCGATTGGGGTGCATCGGCTGGACGGTGGTGTCGTTGACGCGCCGTTGCCGCCTACCAGCGAGATGCCCATGCACCTTGCGGTCTACGCGGGTACGGGCGCCGGGGCGATCGTGCACACTCACTCGACGGCTGCCACTGTGCTCTCCACGCTCGTGGACGAGGTGCCGCCGGTTCATTACCTCATCGCGATGTTCGGGGGGGCGGTGCGTGTCGCCTCGTACGCGACGTATGGCACGCCTGAGCTCGCTGCGGTGATGACCGAGGCGTTGCGGGACCGTACGGCCTGCCTGCTCGCCAACCATGGGGCGGTCACCTACGCGGCCACCCTTGAGGCGGCCTACTCGCAGGCCGTCTACCTGGAGTGGATCTGTGAGGTCTACCTGCGTGCCAGTGCCGCCGGGCGGCCGCGGCTGCTGGCGGACTCGGAGATCGAGGTCGTACGGCGCAAGCTCGGCACGTACGGGGTCCGGTGACGCGCGGGGTCCTCCGCAAGGGGTGGCGAAGGCGGGCCTTTCGGAATACTTGGCGACGCATTGCCGCCCCACCTGTCCGCCCGCACGCCGGAACACCATAGACTTGGCGCGCGAAGGCGCGGCGACGCACTTTGACGTGCCCGCGTCCCGGCTGACTACAGCAGCCGCCCACGACATCCAATGTGAATCCGTGCCGCGGCCGGATCAAGGAGACCGCCCAAGTGAAGACCGATGTGGAGGAGCTGAGCCCGACACGGGTCAAGCTCACCGTCGAGGTTCCCTTCGACGAGCTGAAGCCCAACCTCGACAAGGCGTACAAGGAGCTCTCGCAGCAGGTGCGCCTCAAGGGGTTCCGCCCCGGCAAGGTGCCGGCACGCCTGATCGACCAGTACGTCGGGCGGGGCACGGTCCTGCAGGAGGCGGTCAACGACGCGCTCCCCGGCCTGTACGGCCGCGCGGTCGAGGAGACCGAGCTGTTCGCGCTCGGCCAGCCCGACGTGGAGATCACCGAGCTCGAGGACAACCAGCAGTTCGCCTTCACCGCCGAGGTCGACATCCGGCCGAAGTTCGACGTGCCGGACTACGACGGCCTCGAGATCACCGTCGAGACGGTCGAGGTGACCGACGAGGAGATCGAGGAGACGCTCTCGAACCTCCGTGAGCGGTTCGCGACGCTGACGAACGCCGATCGTGCCGCCGAGGAGGGCGACTTCGCCTCGATCGACCTCGCCGCGACCGTCGAGGGTGAGGACGTCGAGGACGCTCGTACGAGCGGCTACTCCTACGAGGTCGGCAGCCGCAGCTCCGTCGAGGGCCTCGACGACCAGCTCGTCGGCATGAACTCCGGCGACTCCAAGACCTTCACCACCACCCTGGTCGGGGGTGCGCACGAGGGCAAGGACGCCGAGGTCACCGTCACCGTGCACAGCGTGAAGATCAAGGAGCTGCCCGAGCTCGATGACGAGTTCGCCCAGCTCGGCAGCGAGTTCGACACGATCGAGGAGCTGCGCGAGGATATCCGTAAGCGGCTCGGCGAGCAGAAGCGCGGCCAGCAGCTCGGCCAGGCGCGCGACAAGGCGCTCGAGGCGCTCATGGACAAGCTCGACATCCCGCTGCCGGAGAGCGTGATCGAGAACGAGGTCCAGCGCCGCAGCGAGCAGCTCGACCAGCAGCTCCAGATGTACGGCATGACCCGCGAGAAGTACCTCGAGGACCAGGAGAAGTCCCAGGAGGAGCACGACGCGGAGCTCCAGGAGGGCGCGCGCGAGGCGGTCAAGGGCGGCTTCATCCTCGACCAGCTCGCCCTGCAGGAGCAGCTGACCGTCGAGAACGAGGAACTGACCGAGTACGTCGTACGCAATGCCATGCAGATGGGCGTGCAGCCGGACGTGCTCGCCAAGCACCTGACCGAGAACAACCAGATCCCGGCGATCGTCTCGGAGGTGCTGCGCACCAAGGCGCTGAACCTGGTGGTCGAGCACGTCAAGGCGACCGACGAGAGCGGCGCCGAGGTGGACATCGCGGCCCTTCAGCGGCAGGAGTCCGGTGCGGACACCGACGCCGAGGTCGAGCCGGAGGCGGCCGAGGCTCCGGCGGCCTCCGACGCCGAGAGCAGCGGAGAAGGCGACGCCGAGAGCGCCGCGGAGACCGAGTCCGGCACCAAGGCCGACGCCTGATCCACGCGTGACCTGACGGGCCGGCGCGTCGCGCGCCGGCCCGTTCGCGTCTCTCAGGCGCCCGCCGGCCGACCTTCCACGCCGACAGCGAACATCCGACCCTGGCGGCCAAAGCCCTCGCCGCAGCGCGTTAATGTCGCAAGCAACCGACCATGAACCACGATCCCGGAGCAGGTGACGCAGTGACCACGCCTCCGACCTTCGACCCGCCGGCGCCCGTTCAGGCGCGCACGGCCGAGGCGCCCCTACTGCCGTTGGGCGACCAGCTCTACCAGCGACTGCTGCGCGAGCGGATCGTCTTCCTCGGACAGCAGGTGGACGACGACATCTCCAACCGCATCTGCTCGGAGCTGCTGCTGCTGGCGGCGGAGGACTCCCGGCGGGACATCTACCTCTACGTCAACTCGCCCGGCGGCTCGGTGACCGCGGGCATGGCGATCTACGACATGATGCAGTACGTGCCCAACGACGTCGCGACGGTCGGCATGGGCCTGGCCGCTTCGATGGGGCAGTTCCTGCTCTGCGCGGGCACGGCCGGCAAGCGCTACGCCCTGCCGCACGCACGCGTCATGATGCACCAGCCGTCCGGCGGCATCGGCGGCACGGCGTCCGACATCAAGATCCTCGCCGAGCAGATGCTCTACGTGAAGCAGACGCTGGCCGAGCGGATCTCCTTCCACACGGGGCAGCCGCTCGAGCAGGTCCAGGCCGACTCCGACCGCGACCGCTGGTTCACGGCCGAAGAGGCGAAGGACTACGGCTTCATCGACCACGTCGTGCACAACGCCACTCAGGTCTCCTCTGAGGGCACGGTGTCATGAACATTGACCGGAGGGGACTGAACCCGATGAGCGATCAGATCCGGGCCGGTATCCAGCCCATGGAGAGCCGCTACATCATTCCGTCGTTCGTCGAGCGCACCACGTACGGGGTCAAGGAGATGAACCCGTACAACAAGCTCTTCGAGGAGCGGATCATCTTCCTGGGCGTCCAGATCGACGACGCGTCCGCCAACGACGTCATGGCCCAGCTGTTCACGCTGGAGTCGATCGACCCCGAGCGTGACATCAGCATCTACATCAACTCGCCTGGCGGCTCCTACACCGCCATGACAGCGATCTACGACACGATGCAGTTCGTCCGCTGCGACATCCAGACGGTCTGCATCGGCCAGGCGGCCTCGGCCGCGGCGGTGCTGCTGTCGGCCGGCACGAAGGGCAAGCGCGCAGCTCTGCCGCACTCGCGGATCCTGATCCACCAGCCGGCCACCGAGGGCGGCTACGGTCAGGCGAGCGACATCGAGATCCAGGCCAACGAGATCCTCCGTATCCGCGCGGAGATGGAGTCGATCCTCTCGCGCCACAGCGGACAGGACGTCGAGCAGGTGCAGCGCGACATCGAGCGAGACAGATTCCTCACGGCGTCGGAGGCCAAGACCTACGGTCTCATCGACGACATCATCGAGAGCCGCAAGAAGCGTCCTTCCGAGGTAGTGTCGTCGTAAGCGGCCCTTGAGCGACCCTCAGGTGTTGCCACATTGACGACATCGGAGGGCTCACTCACCGCCCGCCAGGCGGTAACGTCGATACAACGTCGAGAGCCTCAGCACGCTCCCTCGCCCCGCTATTCGAGGGTGAGCGGCCCACGTAAAGGAGACAGGGTGGCACGCATCGGCGACGGTGGTGACTTGCTCAAGTGCTCGTTCTGTGGAAAGAGCCAGAAGCAGGTCAAGAAGCTCATCGCGGGTCCGGGCGTGTATATCTGCGACGAGTGCATCGATCTCTGCAACGAGATCATCGAGGAAGAGCTCTCCGAATCATCCGACCTCAAGTGGGACAATCTGCCTAAGCCGCGCGAGATCTATGAGTTTCTCGACTCGTACGTGATCGGGCAGGACAAGGCCAAGAAGGCCCTGTCGGTGGCGGTCTACAACCACTACAAGCGGATCCAGTCGGGCAGCGGCGGCAGCGGCGGCAGGGACGAGAGCGTCGAGCTCGCCAAGTCCAACATCCTGCTGCTGGGCCCGACCGGCTCCGGCAAGACGCTCCTCGCGCAGACACTGGCCAAACTGCTCAACGTCCCCTTCGCCATCGCCGACGCGACCGCCCTGACCGAGGCCGGTTACGTCGGCGAAGACGTCGAGAACATCCTGCTGAAGCTGATCCAGGCGGCCGACTACGACGTCAAGAAGGCCGAGACCGGCATCATCTACATCGACGAGGTCGACAAGGTCGCTCGCAAGAGCGAAAATCCCTCGATCACGCGCGATGTGTCCGGTGAGGGCGTCCAGCAGGCGCTGCTGAAGATCCTGGAGGGGACCACCGCGAGCGTTCCGCCGCAGGGCGGCCGCAAGCATCCCCACCAGGAGTTCATCCAGATCGACACCACCAACGTGCTGTTCATCTGCGGTGGGGCGTTCGCCGGTCTGGAGAAGATCGTCGAGCAGCGGGTCGGCAAGCAGGGGATCGGGTTCAACGCGGTCCTGCGCACCAAGGCCGACGAAGCCGACATGGCCGATCTGTTCGCCGACGTCATGCCCGAGGATCTCCTCAAGTTCGGCATGATCCCGGAGTTCGTCGGCCGGCTGCCGGTCATCACGAGCGTGCACAACCTCGACCGTGAGGCGCTGATCAGCATCCTCACCGAGCCGCGCAACGCCCTGGTGAAGCAATACCACCGGCTGTTCGAGCTCGACGGGGTCGACCTGGAGTTCTCCGACGACGCCCTTGAGGCCATCGCGGACCAGGCGATCCTGCGCGGCACCGGCGCGCGCGGACTGCGCGCCATCATGGAAGAGGTGCTGCTGTCGGTCATGTACGAGGTGCCGAGCCGCGCCGACGTCGCCCGTGTGGTGATCACGCGCGAGGCGGTCCTCGAACACGTCAACCCGACACTCGTACCCCGCGAGCGCACCAAGCGGGAGCCGCGGGAGAAGTCCGCCTGATCAGGGCTTCTTCTCCATGTCGTCGCGCATCGCCAGGAGCAGTCCTGCCGTGTGCGCGGCGTCGCCCGCGTCGGTCGTGATCACACCGAGAGTGCCCTCGTCGGCCCAGCCGCAGCTCGCCAGCGTGGCCTGACCGGTGCTCAGCTGGTCCAGGCACATGACGGTGCCCTTCAGGTGGCCCGCGGGGTATCCGGTCGGCCTGCGCCCGGCGGACCCGGTGCTCTGCGCGAGGCCGCCCAAGAGCTCCTTGAGCTGCGCCGCCGGCTGGTCGATGTGACCCGAAGCCCCGATGAACAGCACCGCGGCACCCGTCTCGGCCGGCCGATGGTAGATCGCGGTCAGCGGGTTCGGCATGCCGGCCGCCTTGAGACGCTCCCGCTGCCGTGTGGCGAGCTGCTGCGTGCCAGGCGAGTCGTCGCGCTGGAGACCGCCGGCCTGCGCCGGGGTGTGCAGCACTCGCGTCGGCGCCGCCATGAGCGAGATCAACACGATGGCCGCGCCGACCAGCGCACCCATGCCGAGCAGGGCACTGATCCCGGCGCCCGCCCACAGGCTGCGGGGCGACTCGGGCGACTCGGCGTACGGCGGTGCGGCTAACCGCAGGCTGTCCCCGGCCGCCTCGCTCGCGCGCGTACGCCGGATGGCGCCCGCCACGAATCCGCCGGCGAGTGCCAGCATGGCGACGCCGACCACGAGAATGGCGACGGCCAGGAGCGTCTTCATCCCCGCACCCCTCCGCCGGTCGACCTGTGTCGCATCATCTGGCCCCGTCCGCCCGATCGCCGTCCGTCACATTGTCCTACGGAAGACCCTGCCACCCCAGTGGCGAGACGGGTCTCGGTCATGTCGCCCTGCACTTGCGGATGCTTCCCGCCGGGACGTCGTCGAACCCGGCATTCTGCCGTACTTCCCAGGATGTGCGGGGCGAGACCACGGTTCCGGCGGAACCTCCGTACACTCCGACGCGTGACTTCCCGCGATGATCTGCCGACGCAGTACACCCCGGCCGACGTCGAGGCACGGCTCTACCAGCGCTGGGTCGACGGCGGCCGGTTCACGCCCGCCGCGACGCCCGGCGCGCCCGCGTACTCGATCGTCATCCCGCCGCCCAACGTGACCGGCTCCCTGCACGTCGGCCACGCGCTGGACCATTCGATCCAGGACGCGCTCGTACGCCGGCAGCGCATGCGCGGGGTCGCGACACTGTGGCTGCCGGGGATGGACCACGCGGGCATCGCCACGCAGAACGTCGTCGAACGCGAGCTCGCCAAGCAGGGCCTGTCCCGGCACGACCTCGGCCGCGAGGCGTTCGTCAAGAAGGTCTGGGAGTGGAAGACCGAGTCCGGCGGCAAGATCCTCGGCCAGATGCGCCGCCTCGGCGACAGCGTCGACTGGACCCGCGAACGCTTCACAATGGACTCCGGCCTGTCCAGCGCGGTCCTGACGATCTTCAAGCGGCTGTACGACGACGGGCTGATCTACCGTGCCGAGCGCATCATCAACTGGTGCCCGCGCTGCCTGACCGCGCTGTCCGACATCGAGGTCGAGCACTCCGAAGACGACGGCGAGCTGGTCTCGATCCGGTACGGCGCCGGCGACGACGCGATCGTGGTGGCCACGACGCGCGCCGAGACGATGCTCGGCGACACCGCCGTCGCGGTGCACCCGGAGGACTCGCGCTACGCGCACCTGGTCGGCCGGGAGATCGAGCTGCCGCTGACCGGACGGCACATCCCGATCGTCGCGGACGCGCACGTCGACCCGGAGTTCGGCACCGGCGCCGTCAAGGTGACCCCCGCCCACGACCCGAACGACTTCGAGATCGGGCAGCGGCACGGCCTCGCCGTACTGACGATCATGGACGAGCGCGGCGTCATCACCGCGCACGGGCCGTTCGAGGGGCTCGACCGCCTGGAGGCGCGTCCCGCGGTGGTCGACGCGCTCCGCGAAGAAGGCCGCATCGTCGCCGAGACCCGCCCGTACAAGCACGCGGTCGGGCACTGTTCGCGGTGCAAGACGGTGATCGAGCCGCGGGTGTCGCTGCAGTGGTTCGTACGGGTGGAGCCGCTGGCGCGCGCCGCGGGCGACGCCGTACGCGACGGCCGCGTCCGTATCGTCCCGCCGGAGATGGCCCCGCGCTACTTCGAGTGGGTCGACAACATGCACGACTGGTGCATCAGCCGGCAGCTCTGGTGGGGGCATCGCATCCCGGTCTGGTACGGCCCCGACGGCGACGTGATGTGCGTGGGACCCGGGGAGGAGGCACCCGAGGGCTGGACCCAGGACAGTGACGTGCTGGACACCTGGTTCTCCTCGGCGCTGTGGCCGTTCTCGACGCTGGGCTGGCCCGAGGAGACTCCGGAGCTGCGGGCGTTCTATCCGACGTCGGTCCTGGTCACCGGCTACGACATTCTGTTCTTCTGGGTCGCCCGGATGATGATGTTCGGGCTGTACGCCATGGACGGCGTCGAGCCGTTCAAGGTGATCGCGTTGCACGGGATGGTGCGCGACCAGTACGGCAAGAAGATGTCCAAGTCGTTCGGCAACGTGGTCGACCCGCTCTTGTGGATCGAGCGGTACGGCGCCGACGCGACGCGCTTCACGCTGTTGCGCGGCGCCAATCCGGGCAGCGACGTCGCGGTCAGCGAAGAATGGGCGCAGGGCTCGCGCAACTTCTGCAACAAGCTGTGGAACGCGACGCGTTTCGCGCTCCTCAACGGCGCGACGATCCGCGAACTGCCCGCCGCCCTCTCCGTCGCGGACCGGTGGATCCTGTCGCGGCTGTCGTCGGTGACCGCCGAGGTGGACAGGCATTTCGAGAGCTTCGAGTTCGGCAAGGCGTGCGAGACGCTCTACCACTTCGCCTGGGACGAGTTCTGCGACTGGTACGTCGAGCTGTCCAAGGTGCCCGGCATGAGCGCCGACGCGCCCGCCGTGCTCGGCCGGGTGCTCGACGTCCTGCTCCGCCTGCTGCACCCGCTGACGCCGTTCGTCAGCGAGGAGCTCTGGGTCGCGCTGACGGGCGGGGAGACGATCGTGGCGGCGGAGTGGCCGGAGTCCGGCGATCACGCCGATCCGGCGGCGGAGGCGGAGATCGCCGGCGTGATGCGTCTGGTCACCGAGGTTCGACGGTTCCGCGCGGACCAGGGCCTCAAGCCGGGGCAGAAGGTCGCCGCGTCCCTGGAGGGCATCGACCCGGGCCACGAGGCCGCCGTACGCGCCCTGCTGCGCCTGACGCCTCCGGACGAGGCGTTCCGGTCGACCGCGTCGCTGCCCGTCGACGCCGTGACCGTGCGGCTCGACACGGCGGGGGTGATCGACGTGGCCGCCGAGCGCGCCCGGCTGGAGAAGGACCTCGCCGCGGCGCGCAAGGAGATCGGGCAGGCGTCGGGCAAGCTCGGGAACGAGCAGTTCATGGCGAAGGCCCCGGGACCGGTGGTGGAGAAGACACGTGCGCGCCTGGCGCAGGCACGGCTCGACGCGGAGAGTCTCGAAGGTCGTCTCGCGGCGCTCCCGTCGGAATGAGGCTGTCGCTAGCGCCCTTGACCTGCGACGACTCGACTTACGACGAAATTTTCGAGTCGTGTTGTTTGAGGGACGCAGGGGTGGGGCATGAGCCGAACGCACAGGATTTGCCTGTGGTGACACTCGTGCCCGCGCCGTGGGTTGACCTCGACGCCCGGGTGTCTTAAGCTTGCCAAGCCTGCGAGGAGCGGGACGTCATTCAGACGGCCGGCCTCGCGCAAGACACCCCCAACGAAGAGTCGTGATGGATTTCGTCTGTCACGAACCAACTGGATGTGTCGGCCCGGCTCGGGTTGCAGATCATCGTCAGATGTCAGTGATCTCCGGGAACCACCCCGCATCGGCATCGGAAGTCACTTTGGCTTGCGAAACTGAGTGTTGGGCGGGCCGAGATCGCTTTGCTTCTGCCGGTCAATTCGACAAACGCAGCGAGAACGGTAAGATGGAAAGTGTTCCAAGGGAGTTCGGAAGGACTTCCAAAAGAGCATTCGTCTCCCAAGTCGGAGCAATTCGACAAAGGAAACAGAAAAGGCTAGGATAGGAAATGCCCCAGCGGGGGATCTGAAAAGACTCCCAACGGTGTGTGTCCGTTTCTTGAGAACTCAACAGTGTGCTAAAAGCCAGTGCCTTTTGGTCCTCGACCAGACGGCTCTTCACAAGGATTCGTTCCTTGTGGCGGGTTTGTTTGGTTTTGGATTCCTTTGGCAAGATGATTTCTTGCCGGGATTGTTTCCGAAGGTTTGGCAGCCACCCCTTCGCCGGGATGGTTGTCGTTGTGCCTTAACGGAGAGTTTGATCCTGGCTCAGGACGAACGCTGGCGGCGTGCTTAACACATGCAAGTCGAGCGGAAAGGCCCTTCGGGGTACTCGAGCGGCGAACGGGTGAGTAACACGTGAGTAACCTGCCCTTGGCTCTGGGATAAGCCCGGGAAACTGGGTCTAATACCGGATATGACCACCGGATGCATGTCGGGTGGTGGAAAGATTTTTCGGCTGGGGATGGACTCGCGGTCTATCAGCTTGTTGGTGGGGTGATGGCCTACCAAGGCGACGACGGATAGCCGGCCTGAGAGGGTGACCGGCCACACTGGGACTGAGACACGGCCCAGACTCCTACGGGAGGCAGCAGTGGGGAATATTGCGCAATGGGCGAAAGCCTGACGCAGCGACGCCGCGTGGGGG
Source organism: uncultured Actinomycetota bacterium (assembly GCA_963799975.1). GTDB lineage: Bacteria > Actinomycetota > Actinomycetes > Streptosporangiales > Streptosporangiaceae > Actinoallomurus. The sequence goes on from CAWCZF010000001.1 coordinate 170,298, forward strand.
ATGAAGGCCTTCGGGTTGTAAACCTCTTTCACCACCGACGAAGCTAACGTGACGGTAGGTGGGGAAGAAGCGCCGGCTAACTACGTGCCAGCAGCCGCGGTAATACGTAGGGCGCAAGCGTTGTCCGGAATTATTGGGCGTAAAGAGCTCGTAGGCGGTCTGTCGCGTCTGCCGTGAAAACCCGAGGCTTAACCTCGTGGCTTGCGGTGGATACGGGCAGACTAGAGGTAGGTAGGGGAGAATGGAATTCCCGGTGTAGCGGTGAAATGCGCAGATATCGGGAGGAACACCGGTGGCGAAGGCGGTTCTCTGGGCCTTACCTGACGCTGAGGAGCGAAAGCGTGGGGAGCGAACAGGATTAGATACCCTGGTAGTCCACGCCGTAAACGTTGGGCGCTAGGTGTGGGGTCTTTCCACGGACTCCGTGCCGTAGCTAACGCATTAAGCGCCCCGCCTGGGGAGTACGGCCGCAAGGCTAAAACTCAAAGGAATTGACGGGGGCCCGCACAAGCGGCGGAGCATGTTGCTTAATTCGACGCAACGCGAAGAACCTTACCAAGGTTTGACATCACCGGAAAACTCGCAGAGATGCGGGGTCCTTTTGGGCCGGTGACAGGTGGTGCATGGCTGTCGTCAGCTCGTGTCGTGAGATGTTGGGTTAAGTCCCGCAACGAGCGCAACCCTCGTTCCATGTTGCCAGCACGTAATGGTGGGGACTCATGGGAGACTGCCGGGGTCAACTCGGAGGAAGGTGGGGATGACGTCAAGTCATCATGCCCCTTATGTCTTGGGCTGCAAACATGCTACAATGGCCGGTACAAAGGGCTGCGAAACCGTGAGGTGGAGCGAATCCCGGAAAGCCGGTCTCAGTTCGGATTGGGGTCTGCAACTCGACCCCATGAAGTCGGAGTCGCTAGTAATCGCAGATCAGCAACGCTGCGGTGAATACGTTCCCGGGCCTTGTACACACCGCCCGTCACGTCACGAAAGTCGGCAACACCCGAAGCCGGTGGCCCAACCCTTGTGGGGGGAGCCGTCGAAGGTGGGGCCGGCGATTGGGACGAAGTCGTAACAAGGTAGCCGTACCGGAAGGTGCGGCTGGATCACCTCCTTTCTAAGGAGCGAACCTGGCCTCACAGCCCGCAGGCCGCATCACGCGGTCAGGGCGAGGTCCAGACTGGTTCACGCCACGAGCGATCGTCTCGTGGGTGGGCCTGCTCGTTAGTGGAGCACTGGCTATTCGGTTCGACCTACTCGGTCTGCGCCGTCAGTACTGTCCACCCCTCGCGGGTGGGTTCAGGAACACGAACACAGACGGGGCGGGGGTTCCGGGCACACTGTTGGGTCCTGAGGGAACGGGCACCAGGGTTTTCCTGGTTGTCTGTTGTCTTCAGGCCGCCTAACGACTCATTCCGCTGGTTGCGGGGTGGGTCCGGGCGTGCGGGCCGGTCCGGCCGCCAAACCACACTCGCTACCTGTGTCTCTTGTGAGGGTTTCTCCTTCACTGGGGGTGTCGGGGTTGGGTGTTGGTGGTGGTTTTGTGGGTTGGTGTCCGTTCGTGTTTTGAGAACTGCATAGTGAACGCGAGCATCTTGTAGATACTTTTTGTTGTGTTCAAGTTTTTAAGGGCACACGGTGGATGCCTTGGCATCAGGAGCCGATGAAGGACGTGGGAGCCTGCGATATACCCCGGGGAGTTGGCAACCGAGCGTTGATCCGGGGGTTTCCGAATGGGGTAACCCAGCACTCGTCATGGGGTGTTGCCGCCGTCTGAATGTATAGGGCGGTTGGTGGTAACGCGGGGAAGTGAAACATCTCAGTACCCGCAGGAAGAGAAAACAACAGTGATTCCCTGAGTAGTGGTGAGCGAAAGGGGATGGGGCTAAACCATGCGCGTGTGACAGCCGGCGGGCGTTGCGTGTGTGGGGTTGTGGGAGCGTCTGTACCTGGTCCGCCCGGCCGGGTGTGGAGTGATAAAACGGTGAGGGTAGCCGAACGATCTGGAATGGTCGACCGTAGTCGGTGATAGTCCGGTAGGTGAAACCCTCTCGTCTTCATATGACGTTTCCCGAGTAGCACGGGGCCCGTGAAATCCCGTGTGAATCTGCCAGGACCACCTGGTAAGCCTAAATACTCCCTGGTGACCGATAGCGGACTAGTACCGTGAGGGAAAGGTGAAAAGCACCCCGGTGAGGGGGCGTGAAATAGTACCTGAAACCGTGTGCCTACAAGCCGTCAGAGCTCCCGCATTCTTCTTCGGAAGCGGTGTGGTGTGATGGCGTGCCTTTTGAAGAATGAGCCTGCGAGTTATGGTGTGTGGCGAGGTTAACCCGTGTGGGGGAGCCGTAGCGAAAGCGAGTCTGAATAGGGCGCATGAGTTTACTTCGGTAATCTCTTCAGTCGCATGCTGTAGACCCGAAGCGGAGTGATCTACCCATGGGCAGGTTGAAGCGCGGGTAAGACCGTGTGGAGGACCGAACCCACCAGGGTTGAAAACCTGGGGGATGACCTGTGGGTAGGGGTGAAAGGCCAATCAAACTCCGTGATAGCTGGTTCTCCCCGAAATGCATTTAGGTGCAGCGTCACGTGTTTCTTGCCGGAGGTAGAGCTACTGGATGGCCTAGGGGGCCTACAAGCTTACTGAAGTCAGCCAAACTCCGAATGCCGGTAAGTGAGAGCGTGGCAGTGAGACTGCGGGCGATAAGGTTCGTAGTCGAGAGGGAAACAGCCCAGATCACCGGCTAAGGCCCCTAAGCGTGTGCTAAGTGGTAAAGGATGTGGAGTTGCCGTGACAACCAGGAGGTTGGCTTAGAAGCAGCCACCCTTGAAAGAGTGCGTAATAGCTCACTGGTCAAGTGATTCCGCGCCGACAATGTAGCGGGGCTCAAGCACACCGCCGAAGCCGTGGCACCCCAGCACGTCCCTAGTCACACTCCTTGCGGGTGTGGTTCAGGGGTTGGGGTGGGTAGGGGAGCGTCGTGTGGGCGGTGAAGCGGCGGCGTGAGCCAGCCGTGGAGGCCACACGAGTGAGAATGCAGGCATGAGTAGCGAATGAGGGGTGAGAAACCCCTCCGCCGGATGACCAAGGGTTCCTGGGGCAGGCTAATCCGCCCAGGGTAAGTCGGGACCTAAGGCGAGGCCGAGAGGCGTAGTCGATGGACAACGGGTTGATATTCCCGTACCCGCTGGCACGCGCCCATGCCGAACCCACTGACACTAACACTGTGAGCTGGTCTTTCAGCCTTCGGGCTGGCTGGCCGGGGAGTAGTGGACCTGAGGTGGTAGTAGGCAAGTGATGAGGTGACGCAGGAGGGTAGCTCAGCCCAGGCGGTGGTCGTCCTGGGGTAAGCATGTAGCCCGCGCCATAGGCAAATCCGTGGCGCACCAAGGGTGAGATGTGATGCCGAGCCGATTTAGGCGAAGTGAGTGATCCCATGCTGCCGAGAAAAGCCTCTAGCGATGTGTGTCGGCGGCCCGTACCCCAAACCGACTCAGGTGGTCAGGTAGAGAATACCAAGGCGATCGGGTGAACTGTGGTTAAGGAACTCGGCAAATTGCCCCCGTAACTTTGGGAGAAGGGGGGCCCCTGCTGGTGACCGAACTAGCGTCGTTAGCTGGTGGGGGTCGCAGATACCAGGGGGAAGCGACTGTTTACTAAAAACACAGGTCCGTGCGAAGTCGTAAGACGCTGTATACGGACTGACGCCTGCCCGGTGCCGGAACGTTAAGGGGACCGGTTAATCCACTCTTCGGAGTGGGTGAAGCTGAGAACCTAAGCGCCGGTAAACGGCGGTGGTAACTATAACCATCCTAAGGTAGCGAAATTCCTTGTCGGGTAAGTTCCGACCTGCACGAATGGCGTAACGACTTCCCCACTGTCTCAACCACAGGCCCGGTGAAATTGCAGTACGAGTAAAGATGCTCGTTACGCGCAGCAGGACGGAAAGACCCCGGGACCTTCACTATAGCTTGGCATTGGCGTTTGGAGCGTCTTGTGTAGGATAGGTGGGAGACTGTGAAGCCGGCACGCCAGTGCTGGTGGAGTCATTGGTGAAATACCACTCTGGTCGGTTCGAGCGTCTAACCCGCACCCGTGGATCCGGGTGGGGGACAGTGCCTGGTGGGTAGTTTAACTGGGGCGGTTGCCTCCCAAAATGTAACGGAGGCGCCCAAAGGTTCCCTCAGCCTGGTTGGCAATCAGGTGTCGAGTGCAAGGGCACAAGGGAGCTTGACTGTGAGACAGACATGTCGAGCAGGTGCGAAAGCAGGGCCTAGTGATCCGGCACCACCGTGTGGATGGGGTGTCGCTCAACGGCTAAAAGGTACCCCGGGGATAACAGGCTGATCTTGCCCAAGAGTCCATATCGACGGCAAGGTTTGGCACCTCGATGTCGGCTCGTCGCATCCTGGGGCTGGAGTAGGTCCCAAGGGTTGGGCTGTTCGCCCATTAAAGCGGCACGCGAGCTGGGTTTAGAACGTCGCGAGACAGTTCGGTCCCTATCCGCTGTGCGCGCAGGAGACTTGTGAGGATCTGTCCCTAGTACGAGAGGACCGGGACGGACGAACCTCTGGTGTGCCAGTTGTACCGCCAGGTGCATGGCTGGTTGGCTACGTTCGGTCGGGATAACCGCTGAAAGCATCTAAGCGGGAAGCCTTCCTCGAGATGAGGTCTCCCAACCCCTAGGGGTTGTAAGGCCCCCAGCTAGACGACTGGGTTGATAGGCCGGAGATGGAAGCACCGCAAGGTGTGAAGTCGACCGGTACTAATAGGCCGAGCGACTTGAACACACACCAACCCCCGCAAAAAGGGGTCGGTAACCAGAAAGACTGCGCAACAGACTCGCGTTCACTATGCGGTTCCCGGAACACGACCGGGAACCACAGGTTCCATCGACACCGTGTTCCCTCAGGTGTTTCGGTGGTCATAGCGGTGGGGAAACACCCGGTCCCATTCCGAACCCGGAAGTTAAGCCCTCCAGCGCCGATGGTACTGCACCGGAGACGGTGTGGGAGAGTAGGACACCGCCGGACATAAACATATACAGGAAACGAGGAGAACCACCCCCCCAGCAAAAGGGGATGGTCCTCCTCGTTTCCTTTTTTTAATTCAACGACCAATAACGGCTAGGCCGGTCGACGAGGCGGGCCCCGCCCGACCGGGCTAGTCGGAGGGCGCCCGCAACGTATCGATCGCCGTCCGTAGCTCGCCGATCCGTTCCTCGAGCGTCCCCACCGCAGTGGCCGCGCGTTCGTCCCGTGCCGCCAGTGCGCCCACGACGCCGACCTGATCCTCCACCGCCGCCAGGCGTTCGCTCAGCTCGGCCGCGAACTCCCCGGCCGGCGCCGCCGCGAACTGGGTCCGCAGCATCTCCGACTGCTCGCGCAGCTGCTGGTTCTTCCGGTGCAGCTCCACGAAGATCGACACCTTGGTGCGGAGCACCCACGGATCGAACGGCTTGGCGATGTAGTCCACCGCACCGGCCGCGTACCCGCGGAACGCGTAGTCCGGCCCGGCGTCCATCGCGGTCAGGAAGATGATCGGCACCTCGCGCGTCTTGCGCCGGCGCTTGATCGCTCGCGCGATCTCGAACCCGTCCATCCCCGGCATCACGATGTCCAGCAGGATCACCGCGAACTCGTTGGTCAGCAGGGCCCGGAGCGCCTCGTCCCCGGACCGTGCGCGGACCATGTTCTGGTCGAGGGAGCTCAGGATCGCCTCGAGCGCGACGAGGTTCTCGTCCCGGTCATCGACCAGAAGAATGTTCGCCTTCTCGGCCACGATCAACCCTCCGTCATGTACGCGGCCGACTTAGCCACGCCCTCATGATGTCAAGAAGGTGGTCCGCGTCGACAGGCTTGGGTACATAGTCGGATGCACCGGACTCGATGCTCTTCTCCCGGTCGCCCTTCATCGCCTTGGCCGTCAGGGCGATGATCGGCAGGTCCGCGAACTGCGGCATCCGGCGTACGGCCTCCGTGGTCGCGTAGCCGTCGAGCTCGGGCATCATGACGTCCATGAGAACGAGGTCGATGTCCTCGTTGCGATCGAGCGTGTCGATCCCCTCACGGCCGTTCTCCGCGTACAGCACCTCGATGCCGTACTGCTCCAGGACACAGGTGAGCGCGAAGATGTTCCGCACGTCGTCGTCGACGATGAGGATCTTGCGGCCGGACAGCACCTCGTCGTCGACGGGCTGCTCGGGATAGGCATCTTCGCCCTCGGTCAGCTCCAGCGGCGTCTCGGCGAGGGGCGGGGGCACGGCGGCGGGTACGCGCCGCTCACTCGGTGCGGCCAGCGCGGTGTCCACCGGCCCCGCGTAGCTCACCGGCAGGTACAGCGTGAACGTACTGCCGTCGCCCGGGCGGCTGGAGACGTGGATCTCCCCGCCGAGCAGCGCGGCGATGTCGCGGCTGATCGACAGGCCCAGCCCGGTGCCGCCGTAGCGGCGGCTGGTGGTGCCGTCGGCCTGCTGGAACGCCTCGAAGATCGACCGCAGGTTGTGCTCGTCGATGCCGATGCCGGTGTCGGTGACCGACATGCCGATGACGTCCCCGGTCGCGGCCAGGGTCCGGTCGACGTACGCGACGTTCTCTGGGCGCCGTACCGTCAGGCGTACCTCGCCGGAAGAGGTGAACTTGACCGCGTTGGACAGCAGGTTGCGCAGCACCTGCTGCAACCGCTGCTCGTCGGTGTAGAGCTCATCGGGCAGGCCCGGCTCGGCGTACACGTCGAACGCGAGGCCCTTGTCCGCGGCCATCGGGCGGAACGTCGCGTCCACGTAGTCGACCAGCTCGACCAGCGGGATGCGCTGCGGGTGCAGCTCCATCTTGCCCGCCTCGACCTTGGACAGGTCGAGCATGTCGTTGATGAGCCGGAGCAGGTCGCTGCCGGACTCGTGGATGGTCTTGATCAGCTCGACCTGCTTGGGCGTGAGGTTCCGGTCGGGGTTGCCGGACAGGAGCTTGGCCAGCACCAGCAGGCTGTTGAGCGGCGTCCGCAGCTCGTGGGACATGTTCGTGAGGAACTCGGACTTGTAGCGCGAGGACTGGGCGAGCTGTTCGGCGCGTTCTTCCAGGGTGCGCCGTGCCTGCTCGATCTGGAAGTTCTGCATCTCGATCGCGCGGTTCTGCTTGGCAAGCAGCGCGGCCTTCTCCTCCAGCTCGGCGTTGGAGCGCCGCAGCTCCGCCTGCTGGCGCTGGAGTTCGCTGGAGCGATCCTGCAACTCGACCGTGAGCCGCTGCGACTCGGCCAGCAGCGCCTCCGTACGCGAGTTGGCGGTGATCGTGTTGATCGTGACGCCGATGGTCTCCACGAACTGGTCGAAGAAGGCCAGGTGGACCTCGCTGAACGGGCTGAACGAGGCGAGCTCGATCGCACCGAGCACGCGGTTCTCGAACAGGATCGGCAGCACGATGACGTTCACCGGCGACGCCTGGCCCAGGCCCGTGCCGATCGTGATGTAGCCGGCGGGCAGGTCGTCGACGAGTATCGGCTTGTGCTCGACGGCCGCCTGGCCGACGAGCCGGTCGCCGAAGGTGAAGCGGACCTTGTCCACCTGGTCGGTGCCGACGCCGTAGCCGGTCTTGAGCACGAGTTCGCGCTCGCCCTCGGTCTCCTCGGCCAGGTAGAACGCGCCGTACTGGGCGGAGGCGAGCGGGGTGACCTCGCTCATGATCAGGCGGGCGACCTCCATGAGGTCGCGGTGGCCCTGCATGAGGCCGGCGATACGGGCGAGGTTGGTCTTGAGCCAGTCCTGTTGCTGGTTGGCGCGGGTGGTCTCGCGGAGGTTCGCCACCATGAGGTTGACGTTGTCCTTGAGCTCGGCGACCTCGCCGCGCGCCTCCACCGACACCGCCTTGGTGAGATCGCCGCGCGCGACCGAGCTGGCCACCGACGCGATGGCGCGTACCTGACGGGTCAGGTTGCTCGCCAGCTCGTTGACGCTCTCGGTGAGCCGCTTCCAGGTGCCGGAGACGCCCTCGACCTCGGCCTGCCCGCCCAGGCGGCCCTCGCTGCCGACCTCACGGGCGACACGCGTGACCTCGCCGGCGAAGGAGGACAGCTGGTCGACCATCGTGTTGATCGTCGTCTTCAGCTGGAGGATCTCGCCCTGGGCGTCGACGTCGATCTTCTTGGTGAGGTCGCCGTTGGCGACCGCGGTGGTGACCTGGGCGATGTTGCGCACCTGGGAGGTCAGGTTGTCGGCCATGGAGTTGACGTTGTCGGTCAGGTCCTTCCAGACCCCGCTGACGCCGCCGACCTTGGCGCGGCCGCCGAGGTTGCCCTCCGTGCCGACCTCGCGCGCCACGCGCGTGACCTCGTCGGCGAACGAGGAGAGCCGGTCGACCATGGTGTTGAGGGTGTCCTTGAGCTGGAGGATCTCGCCCTGCGCGTCGACCGTGATCTTCTTGGACAGGTCGCCGCCCGCCACCGCGGTCGCGACCTGGGCGATGCTGCGCACCTGGCCGGTGAGGTTGCCGGCCATGGAGTTGACGTTGTCGGTCAGGTCCTTCCAGACTCCGCTGACGCCGCCGACCTGGGCCTGGCCGCCGAGACGGCCTTCGGTGCCGACCTCGCGTGCCACGCGCGTGACCTCGTTGGCGAAGGCCGACAGCTGGTCGACCATGGTGTTGAGGGTGTCCTTGAGCTGGAGGATCTCGCCCTGCGCGTCCACGGTGATCTTCTTGGACAGGTCGCCGTTCGCGACGGACGTGGCGACCTGGGCGATGTTACGCACCTGGCCGGTGAGGTTGCCGGCCATGGAGTTGACATTGTCGGTCAGGTCCTTCCAGACCCCGCTGACGCCACTGACCTGGGCCTGGCCGCCCAGCCGTCCCTCCGTGCCGACCTCGCGCGCCACGCGCGTGACCTCGTCGGCGAACGAGGAGAGCTGGTCGACCATGGTGTTCACGGTCTCCTTCAGCTCCAGCAGCTCGCCGGTCGCCTCGACGGTCACCTTGCGGGTGAGGTCGCCGCGTGCCACCGAGGTGGTCACCAGGGCGATGTCGCGTACCTGGCCGGTCAGCCGGCTCGCCATGGCGTTGACCGCGCCGGTCACGTCGCGCCAGCGGCCCGACATCTCCCGAGGCATCGCCTGGCCGCCGAGGCGGCCCTCCGCGCCCACCTCGCGGGCCAGCTGGGTGACCTCGGCGGCGAACTCGTCGAGGTGTTCGACCATGCGGTTGACGCCCGTACCCATCCGCAGCAGCTCGCCGCGCCAGGGCCGGGTGCCGGTGTCCAGCTCGATGCGCTGGCTCAGGTCGCCGTCGGCGACCGCGTCGACCACGCGTGCCATCGCGGTCGCGGACTGGACGAGAGTGTCGATCAGCGCGTTGGCGGCGGCGTTGCCCGTCGCCCAGGCCCCCTCGCCGCCCGCACCCAGGCGCTCGTCGATCCGTCCTTCGTGACGAACCTCACGCTGGACGCGTACGAGCTCCCCGGTGAGGTGGCCCGCACGCGACTGGACCTCGTTGAATACCGCGGCGAGCTCGGCCATGACGCCTTCGCCCGAGGAGTCGAGCCTGGTGTCGAAATCCCCGTCGCGCAGGGCGCTGAGCGCCCCCAGGAGGTGCCGGAGGCCTGCCTCGTCGTGATGGGCGCTCACCGGTGCTTGGGACGTGCTTCGAGGCATTACCGTGTACCTCGCCTTCGATGCGGCGTGGTCGGGGATATGTACAGTCCACCCGGGGAATCTGCCACGATGGCAGCGTCGTGCATCCCCGAGACGAATCCAAGTGGCCGTGGAGAAGAACCCAAAGAGGTACGCGACCTTCCCGCCGGAGGTCGCGTCTGTCGCGGCTGCACGGCGTTTTGTCGGGGAGACGCTTCGTAACTGGGGCGTCGACGAGGTGGACGACGCCATGCTACTCACCAGCGAACTGGTTACGAACGCAATCGTGCACGCGGGGACCGAGGTGGAGGTCGTATGTGAGGCGCTCCCCGGGCAGGTGAGGGTCGAGGTGCACGATCGGCACCAGGCACGAAGGATACCCGTGCCCGGCGATCAGGTGAGCGGCCGCGGCCTGCTGTTCCCCGAGACGCTCGCCACCTCCTGGGGGATCACGTACGGCCAGGGCGACAAACAGGTGTGGTTCACCATGCCGGGCACGGACGGTGACCGGCAGGCCCCGCCTCCGCCCGCGTACGAGGAGGTCATCACCACGCCGCGACCGGCGCGTACGAGCGTGGACCAGCTCGCCCACCGCACCGCGCAGACCGCGCAGGACGCTCTGGGGGCCGACAGCGTCTACGTCCTGCTGGCCGAGAATGACGCCGAGATGGTGCTGAAGGCCACCTCCGGCGTACGGCCCGAGGGCGCCGAGCTGGAGATCGGCCTCGATGGCGCGCCGGCCGGTGGCCGCGGGGTCTACGCCGACCTGGGCGGCAGCCCGTACAACCTGCCGGCGCTGCGGGCCGCGGGCATCCGGTCGCTGGTCACCGCGCCGTTCGTGATCGACGGCCGCGGCATCGGGCTGCTGATCGCCGCCTCGCGGGACGCGGCCCACTTCAACGAGAGCGACGTCGAGCGCCTTCAACAGGTCGCGGACCGCCAGGCGCCCTCGCTCGAACGCGCGCGGCTGATGGAGCTGGAGCGGGCACGGCGCGGCTGGCTCGGCTTCCTCGCCGAGGCGAGCAGTCTGCTCGCCGGCACGCTCGACCAGCAGATGACCATGGCGCTGGTGGCGCAGTTGATCGTGCCGCGGCTGGCGACCTGGTGCGCGCTGTTCACCGTGCGTGACACCGGCGTCGCGCTTCCCGCGTACGCCTGGCACGCCGACGAGACGATGGTGGCCGACCTGCGCACCATGCTCGGCATGCTGGTCTCGGCCCCGCCGCCGGCCGAGCCCGGCCCGTGGGAGGGCTTCACGCCGACCGGCGGCCAGAGCATGCCCGCCACGGCACACCGGGTCACCGGCGACGTCTCGCACGTGTTCCCGCTGCTGGCGCGGGGGCGGAGCATCGGCATGCTCGTCGTCGGCGGCCCCAAGGGCGCCCGGTTCACCCGCGACATGCTCGAGCTGACCGAGGACCTGGCCGGTCGTGCGGCGCTCGCGATCGACAACGCGCGGCTCTATGAGGAGCAGGCGGACATGAGCCGTACGCTCCAGCGCAGCCTGCTCCCGCCCGAGATCCCGGTGATCCCGGGCCTGGACCTCGCCGTGGTGTACGAGCCGGCGGGCGGCGAGAGCAGCGAGGTGGGCGGAGACTTCTACGACGTGTTCACCGTGGGGCCGCGGTGGCGGTTCGCGATCGGCGACGTGTGCGGCACCGGGCCGGAGGCGGCGTCGGTGACCGGGCTGGCCCGGCACGCCCTGCGCATCCTCGGCGGCGAGAACTACCCCATTCCCGAGGTGCTCGCGCGCCTCAACGCGCTGATCCTGGAGGAGGGGCCGCGGTCGCGGTTCCTGACGCTGCTGCACGGCGAGGTCGAGCCGCTCGGCGACGGCAGCGTCCGTGTGACGTACGCGACGGCCGGCCATCCTCCGCCGCTGTTCCTCAGCCCGGCCGGCGCGGTCGGGGGGGACGAGAACGAGTCGGACCTGATGCTCGGGGTGTTCCCGGAGGCGGTCTTCTCGGTGCAGGAGGTGACCCTTCAGCCGGGCAACCTCCTGCTCGGCTTCACCGACGGGGTGACCGAGCGGCGCAACGGCGACCGGCTGCTCGGCGACGACCAGGGCCTCGAAGGCATCCTCGCGGGCTGCGCCGGGCTCGGCGCGGGCGCGGTGGCGGCGCGGATCAGCCGGGCCGTACGCGGGTTCTCCACCGAGCCGTCGCACGACGACATGGCGATGATCGTGCTCCGCATCGAGGAGTGACCCCCTACGCCTCGAACAGGCGTCCGGCCGGTGCGTCCACCAGGTCGAGGATCCGGCCGGTGAAGTAGCCGGTGCCGAGGACGAGGATCCGGCCGCCGTACGCGGCGAGGCTCTCGCGGGTGAGACCGGCGGCCTCGACCGCGCCGGGGCTGCGGGTGAAGCGCAGACTCTCCCGGTCGGACATCCGCACGAAGGTCACGTCCAGGCCGCCGAGCTCGGCCGTGACCCCGGGCAGGTCCTTGTGGTCGGGCAGGCAGAGCAGCACGTGGTCGATCCGGTCCCAGCGCCGGTACGCCTCGGCGAGCGCCGCGCGCACGCCCTTCCCGCTGACCGCGGAGTCGACCAGGAGACTCGCGCCGGGTATCGCGTGCCAGGACCTGCGCCCGGGGAGCCGTACGGACCCCAGGACCGCGTTCAGGCGCTCCGGCGGCGGGTCGGGCAGACCCATGATCTCGGCCAGCCTCCGGGCCGCCGTACGGCCGAGCGCGGCGTTCGCCAGGTCCGGCACGTCGAGGAAGTCCGTGTGCGGGGCGAGGGCCCTGATCGCGGCCGCGACCACGGGCGTCTGGGGGAGCGAGACGACCACGGCGCCGGGCGCCGCGATCCCGGCCTTGTCCGCGGCGATCTCCGCGGGAGTGTCGCCGAGCACGCCGAGATGCTCCCCGAACACCTCGGTGATCGCCAGCACCGCGGGCGGGAACAGGCTCACCTCATCCGAGACGCCGCCCATGCCCGCCTCCAGCACGATGACGCCGGCGGCCACGTCACGCGCGTGCACGAGCCCGGCCAGCGTGAACAGCCCGCTCGGCGACAGGTACCCCTCGCGTACCGGCGGGAGGGACCGCGACGCCTCGGCGAGCCGGCGCCCGAGGCCGGCCAGCTCACCCGTGGAGATCGCGGCTCCGCCGACGCGGATCCGCTCGGTGTCGCTCCGCAGCGCGGGGCTCGTGACGGTCACCACGCGGCATCCCGCGGCCGCCAGCCACGCGGAGGCGTACGCCGCCGTCGTCCCCTTGCCCTTGGACCCGACGACGGTCAGCACCGGGGCCGCCGGGACGGTCACGCCGAGCGCGGCGGCGAGCAGCCCGGCGCGCGGCACGCTCCGTCGATCGCCGGGCCCGCGCCCGAGCCACTCGCCGTAGAAGGCGGTCTCCATCGGCATCACCCCGGCCGCCGACGATAGCCGCGGGGCGCGGCTGCGGGCGCCGGTGGCGTTAGTAGGCTCTGGTCGTGACCGGTAGCAGCTATGAAGAGGCCATGCTCGGCATCAGGGCGCGCGGGGTCGAGTGGGACGTGGACCCGACGCTGGACCGGATCGGCGACCTGGCCGACATCCTGGGTTCGCCGCAGCACGCGTACCCGGTGATCCACGTCACAGGGACGAACGGCAAGTCGAGCACCGCCCGGATGATCGACTCGCTGCTGCGCGAACGCGGGCTGCGCGTCGGCATGTACACCAGCCCCGAGCTGCACACGATGCGCGAGCGGATCGCCGTGGACGGGCGGCCGGTGAGCGCCGAGCGGTTCGCCGAGCTGTACGACGACATGCTGCCGCTCGCCGAGATGATCGACGCCAAGCACGGCGTACGCGTCTCCTTCTTCGAGCTGCTCACCGCGATGGCGTTCGCGGCGTTCGCCGACGCCCCGGTCGACGTGGCCGTCGTCGAGGTCGGCATGGGCGGCACGTGGGACGCGACCAACATCGCGGACGCGACCGTGGCGGTCATCACGCCGGTCGGGCTCGACCACGTCGAGCTGCTCGGCGGCTCGCTGGAGGCGATCGCGGGCGAGAAGGCCGGGATCATCAAGGGCGGATCCATCGCCATCCTCGCGCAGCAGCCGGTCGAGGTGGCCGAGACGCTGCTGCGCCGCGCCACCGAGGTCGGGGCGACCGTCGCGCGCGAGGGGATCGAGTTCGGCGTGGTGCACCGCGAGCTGGCCGTCGGCGGCCAGCGGGTGCGCCTCCAGGGGCTGCGCGGCGTGTACGACGACGTGTTCCTGCCACTGTTCGGCGACTACCAGGCGGGCAACGCGGCCTGTGCGCTGGCGGCGGTCGAGGCGTTCGCGAGCGCGCGTCCCTTCGGGGAGTCCGCGGGCGAGTCCGAGTCGGCGGACCCGGACCAGCTCGACGCCGACCTCGTACGCGCGGCGTTCGTGAACGCTCCCTCGCCGGGCCGGCTGGAGGTCGTGCGCACCGGGCCGACCGTGCTGGTCGACGCGGCGCACAACCCGGCCGGCATGGCGGCCACCATGGGCGCGCTGACCGAGGAGTTCGGCTTCACGCGGCTCGTGGCCATCCTCGCCGTCATGGCCGACAAGGACGTCGCCGGGCTGCTCGAGGAGCTCGAGCCGGTGGTGGACCAGCTCGTCGTGACACGCAACTCCTCGCCGCGCTCGATGCCGGCGCAGGAGCTGGCCGAGGTGGCGCGAGACATGTTCGGCGAGGACCGCGTGCACCTGGTGCCCCGGCTGGACGACGCGATCGACCAGGCCATCGGCCTCGCCGACGAGGCGGGGGAGTTCGCCGGCGCCGGCGTGCTGATCACCGGATCGGTCACGACGGCGGGCGACGCCCGGCTGCTCATGAGGGCGCCGGAATGACCGGCGCGTGGCCGGAGCCCCGCGCCCTAGAGACAGGTTGCGTGTGAAGAGACTGTGCGCCGTCGTGCTCGCCCTGCAGGCGGTGGTGACCGCCCTGTCGATCCCGGTGGCAGTCGCCGTGGGGCACACCGACGGCACTACGGCAGGGCTCGTGGGCGGCACCCTCGCGGTCGCCGGGGTGCTCATCGCGGGACTGCTGCGGTACCGCTGGGCGTACGTGGCCGGGAGTGTTTTGCAGATTCTTGTAATTGCTACCGGTTTCATGGTTACCGCGATGTTTTTCCTTGGGATCATATTCGCGGCCCTCTGGGTTACGGCGATTTGGCTCGGACGCCGAGTCGAGAGCGCGCCGGCGCGCTAATGTCTTATTGACCATTACGCGTTCCCCGCTGAATCAATCCACCTTTTTCCACAAATTTGGACATTTATCAGATAGGCGGCGGGGGAGTCTCGACCCGGAGGACGTCCCGATGCCCAATCCCCCTGAAAGGCGGGACGCGGCCGGCCTCGCCGTCCTGCTGGTGGTCCTCGTCACGGCGGTGCCCGCCGCGGTGCTCGTCCTGCCCAACACGGCGTCGTACGTGGTGCCGCTGGCCGTGCGCGACCTCGGCCTGCCCGGCAGCGGGGCGGCCGGGTTCGTACGCGCCGTCGGCCTCGCCCTGCCGGCCTTCCTGATCGCCACCCCGCCCGCCGCCGTCCTCGCCCGCCGTGCGCCCGCGTGGAGCGTCCTGTTCGCCGGCCTGACCCTGATCCTCGTGGCGCAGGCGTCGGCCGCGTACGCGACCTCCGTGCCGCTCGCGGGGCTCCTGCGCGTGGTCCAGGGTGCGGGTGCGGGCGCGGTGCTGCCGGCCGCGCTCGTGCTCGCGTGGGAGCGACGTGAGCGCCGTCTCACCGCGGGCGCGTGGGGCGCGGCCCTCGTCGCCGCGCTGCTGATCGCCACCCCCGCGGTGCTCTCCGCGACGCCCGCCTCGTACGGCCCGTCCGCGTACGCCGCGGCGTGGCGGGAGATCCTGCATCCGTACTGGTGGCTGAGCGCGACCGCGCTCGTCGGGGCGGGACTCCTCGGGCTGCTCCGGCTGCGCGCATCCGCGGCCGTGGGGCCCTCGGCCTCGGACGGGCGCGGCGAACGCGTGCTGTTGCTGCTGCCCGTCGCGCCGTCCGCCGGGTTCGCCTTCCTCGCCGTGCTCACGGCCTACGACTGGTCGCCGGGCGGCCAGCTCATCCTGGCCGCGTGCGCGCTCGCCGCGCTGCTCGGCCTGGCACTGGCCGGCGCGCGCGGCGGCGCCACCGGCAGCCCGCTCGGGTACGCCGTCGTGATGGTCGCCGTGGGCCTGCTGACGATGCCGGTGACCGGGCCGCTCGCGGGCCTGCTGGGCGGGCGCGGCGTACCGGTCGGGCCGTTCGCGGCGGGTGCCGGGTGCGCGGCGCTGGCCGTGCTGACCGCCACCCTGTCCGCGCGCGCCGCGGGTCGGGGCGCGGTGATCTGCGGCTACGGCCT
This sequence comes from uncultured Actinomycetota bacterium, assembly GCA_963799975.1. Classification (GTDB taxonomy): domain Bacteria; phylum Actinomycetota; class Actinomycetes; order Streptosporangiales; family Streptosporangiaceae; genus Actinoallomurus. The sequence continues at coordinate 186,214 of CAWCZF010000001.1, forward strand.
CGTGGTCGCGGCGCTCGTGGCGTTCCTGGCGATGGGCGCCGGGACCGGCGCGGGCGCGGGGCGCTGGGAGCTGTCCGGAGCGCTGGGCGCGCTCGGCACCGGGGTGGGGCTGGCGCTGGGCACCGCGATGCGGCCCGCCGAGCCGGGCCCGGGGTTGTTCGGCCTGACGCTCTGCGTGCCCGCCGTACTGGCCGGTCACCTCGTCGTCGGGCCACTCCAGGTGGCACGCGTCGGCGCGGTCACTCAGTCGGGCGGCGGCGCGGCCGACGCGCTGCGTGCGCTGACGGAGGCCTACCGCATGTGGCTCCTCGTGGCCTGCGTGCTCGCGGTGGTCCTCGCGGTCGTGAGCGCCTGGGCGGCGCGCGGCGGCGCGCGCCGTGGCGGGGCCGTCGAGCCGGCCGTCGAGCCGAGCGACGCGCCCCTGCACGCCGGGTAGGATCGCCACCACACCGGGCCGCGAGCCGCCACTGCCGCGGATCCCGGGCGGCACCGGGTGCGCACGCCCCAACCGCACCGCGCCGCCCATCGCAACCCACGAACGCGAGGAGAATCACCCGTGTCCGAACGCACTCTTGTCCTCGTCAAGCCCGACGGCGTACGCCGGGGGCTCGTCGGCGACGTGATCGCGCGCATCGAGCGCAAGGGACTCAAGCTCGTCGCGCTGGAGCTTCGCACGCTCGAGCGCGAGGTCGCCGAGACCCACTACGAGGAGCACCGGGAGAAGCCGTTCTTCGGGTCGCTCGTGGACTTCATCACCGGCGGACCGCTCGTCGCCCTGGTGGTCGAGGGGCCGCGCGCGATCGAGGCGTTCCGCGCCCTCGCCGGCGCCACCGACCCGGTCGCCTCCGCTCCCGGCACGATCCGCGGCGACCACGCCCTGGAGATCCAGGAGAACATCGTGCACGGCTCCGACTCCGCCTACTCCGCCGAGCGTGAGATCAAGCTCTTCTTCCCGAACCTTTTCTGATCACGCCGTTAACTCGCGCGGGCCGGAGCGATTCCGGTCCGCGCGTTTGTTTTACCATGACCGGCCCCTGACCGGAGCTTCACCGATCCGCGACGCGCGACGATTGGTCCTGCATCAACTGGCGTGTTCCGAGTTACCATGACAATGCGCTCCCGACGCCCGCCAATCTCGAAGGGCTGCCTTTCTTCATGGGTAACAAGCTGTCGTTCCTCGGCCGTGACATGGCGGTCGATCTGGGTACGGCGAACACGTTGGTCTACGTCCGCGGCCGCGGCATCGTGCTCAACGAGCCCTCTGTCGTGGCGATCAATACCAACACGGGCAAAATCGTCGCCGTCGGCATCGAGGCCAAACGGATGATCGGCCGTACACCGGGCAACATCGTCGCGGTGCGTCCGTTGAAGGACGGCGTGATCGCCGACTTCGACGTCACCGAGCGGATGCTGCGCTACTTCATACAAAAGGTGCATAAACGCCGACATTTCGCTAAGCCACGCATCGTCGTGGCGGTGCCCAGCGGGATCACCGGCGTCGAGCAGCGCGCGGTGAAAGAGGCCGGCTACCAGGCCGGGGCCAGGCGCGTCTACATCATCGAGGAGCCGATGGCCGCCGCGATCGGCGCCGGGCTGCCCGTGCACGAGCCGACCGGCAACATGGTCGTCGACATCGGCGGCGGCACCACCGAGGTCGCGATCATCTCCCTCGGCGGCATCGTGACGAGCCAGTCGATCCGCGTGGGCGGCGACGAACTCGACCAGGCGATCATCTCGTACGCCAAGAAGGAGTACTCCCTGATGCTCGGGGAGCGCACCTCCGAGGAGATCAAGATGGCGATCGGGTCCGCGTACCCCTTCGACGACGAGCCGCACGCCGAGATCCGCGGCCGCGACCTCGTCAGCGGCCTGCCGAAGACCGATCGTGATCTCCGCCGAGGAGATTCGCCGGGCGATCGAGGAGCCGGTCAACACCGTCGTGGACGCGGTCAAGACCACCCTGGACAAGTGCCCGCCCGAGCTGTCCGGCGACATCATGGACCGCGGCATCGCGCTCACCGGCGGCGGCGCGCTGCTCAAGAACATCGACGAACGGCTGCGCGAAGAGACCGGCATGCCGATCCACATGGTCGACAACCCACTCGACTCGGTCGTCCTCGGCTCGGGCAAGTGTGTCGAGGACTTCGAGGCGCTACGGCAGGTCCTCGTACCCGAACCCAGGCGTTAGGAAATCCGGCCGGTGAACGACACCCGGCGAACCCGCGCCGTTCTCGGTGTCCTGCTGCTCGTCTCGCTCGCGATGATCACCGTGGACTACCGCGGCGGGGACGGCTCGCCGCTCAGCGCGTTGCGCGGCTTCGGCGAGGCCATCTTCGGCCCGATCGAACAGGGTGCCGCCGCGGTGGTGCGCCCGGTGGCCGGCACCTTCCACACGTTCACCGGCGCGCCCGCCGCACACCGTACGATCGGCCGTCTCGAGCGCGAGAACCAGCGGCTGCGCCTCCAACTGCGCACCCGCCAGGTCGATGCCCGCCGCACCGCCGAGCTGAGCCGCCTCCTCGGCGCGTCCGGGCTCGGCGGCTACCGCATCGTCCCGGCCGAGGTGATCTCCTCCGGCGAGGGACTGGAGGACACCGTCGCGCTCGACGCCGGCAGCGGCAGCGGCGTACGGCCGAACATGACCGTGCTCTCGGGCGACGGGCTGGTCGGCCGCGTCACCCGCGTCGGCCCGACCACCTCGACGGTGATGCTCGCCAGCGACGCCGCGTCCTCGGTCGGCGGCCGGCTGGAGGGCTCCAACGAGATCGGCATCGTGCAGGGCGCCGGACGGCGTGGCGGCTCGGCGCTGCGGTTCCAACTGCTCGACTCGACCGTGGCCGTGACGCCGGGACAGCGCATCGTCTCCTTCGGCTCACAGCACGACCGGCCGTACGTCCCCGGCGTGCCGATCGGCACCGTCACCAAGATCGAGCGAACTTCCGGATCGCTCACGCGCACCGCGCTGGTCCGCCCGTTCGCGCGCTTCACCTCACTCGACGTGGTCGGCGTCGTGGTCGGCGCGCCGCGGCGCGACCCGCGCGACGCGGTGCTGCCGCCCAAGCCGTCGCCCACGGTGTCGCCGACCCCGCCGCCCGCTCCCGCCACGCCGGCACCTCCGCCCGCCCAGGCGGGCACGCCCACCCGGCCCAAGTCACGGCCGGCCCCGTCCACGACGCCGGGAGACTGACCGTGTCACGCAACGTCCTCGCCGCACTCGTCATCGTCGCCGCGCTGATCCTGCAGGTCACGGTCGCCAACCGGCTGCCGCTGCCCGGCTCGGCGGTCCCGGACCTGGTGCTCCTTGCCGTCGTCGCGCTCGCGCTGGTCAACGGCTCGCTCCGCGGGCTCGTCACCGGGTTCTGCGCGGGCTTGGCCACCGACATCGTCCCGCCCGCCGATCACACCCTCGGGCGCTACGCCCTCGTCTACTGCCTGATCGGCTACATCTGCGGCTCGGTCGCGGTCGAGATGGACCGCGCGCCGCTGCTGCCGTTCGTCGCCGTGGCGCTCGGCGCGCTCGCCGGATCCGTCCTGTACGTCCTGGTGGGGGCGACGCTCGGCGACCCGCGGGCCCGCTGGTCCGTCGTCTCCCACATCCTCCCGCTCCAGGTCTTCTACGACATCGTCGCCAGCCCGTTCGTCGTCTGGATCGTGCTGCGGCTGACGACCCGCGCCGAACGCCCGCGCGACTCGGCCGGGCTCGACCCGGTGCCCGGCTTCTACCGGGCCAGATAGGAGACGCATGGGCTCGCGTTCGCACCTGCGCCTCGTCGTGCTGCACGTGCTGGTCATGTCGCTGCTGCTGTCGCTCGGCGGCCGGCTCTGGTACCTCCAGGTGATGAACGGCGCGCACTACCGCAAGGTGGCCGCCGACAACGGCATCCGCGACATCATCGTGCCGGCGCCGCGCGGGCAGATCCTCGACGACGTGGGCCGCCCGCTCGTACGCAACCGCACGGCCCTCGTCGTGTCCGCCGACCGTACGACGCTCATGCGGCAGAAGGACTCCGGCCGTGCCGTGCTGACGCGGCTCGCCAGAGTGCTCGGCGTGCCGTACGCCCAGATCGCCGCCAAGATCCGGCTGTGCGGATCGGGCGTTCAGCGCCCCTGCTGGACCGGCTCGCCGTACCAGCCGATCCCGATCGATGACCACGCCGACCCGAAGAAGGCGCTACAGATCCGCGAGCGCCAGGAGGACTTCCCCGGCATCAACGCCCAGCTCCAGGCGGTGCGCGACTACCCGCGTACGGACGGAGCGGCCGCGGCGCAGGCGCTCGGCTACCTCCAGCCGATCACCCAGCAGGAGCTGAACAAGCGCAAGGGCATGAAGGTCACCGGCTACAGCGGCGTCGACCTGATCGGCCGCGACGGCCTCGAGGCGGTCTACGACGGCGACCTGCGCGGCGAGCCGGGTGTACGCCGGGTGCTGGTCGACAGCCAGGGCCGCGTCACCGGCATCGCCTCCGAACAGCCCGCGGTCTCCGGCGGCAACCTAGTCACCAGCATCGACGCCAAGGTCCAGGGCGACGTCGAGGCCGCGCTCAAGCACGCCATCGACGCGGCGCGCAAACGCGGCGACCCGGCCGACTCCGCCGCGGGCATCGTCATGGACGTCCGCACCGGGCGGCTGCTCGCGCTCGGGAGCTACCCGACGTACGACCCGGCGGTGTGGACCGGCGGCATCTCCCAGAGCGAGTACGACTCGCTGCTCAACAAGAGCAAGGGGCAGCCGCTGATCTCGCGCGCCACCCAGGGCGAGTTCGCGCCCGGATCGACCTTCAAGGTCTCCTCGCTGCCGGCGGCGGTGCGCGACGGCTACTCGCTGCACGGCATCTACCCGTGCCCCTCGTCGTACATGGTCGGCGCACGGGCCTTCAGCAACTTCGAGGGCGAGTCCGGCGGCGACATCAGCCTGCACCAGGCGATCGTGATGTCCTGCGACACGATCTTCTACCGGTTCGCGTACGAGGAGTGGCAGCGCGACGGCGCGACGCGCCCGGTGAAGGACCCCAAGGACCCCATGATCAAGATGGCCAAGGCGTTCGGCTTCGGCAGGCGGACCGGCGTCGACATCGTCGGCGAGTCGCCCGGGCGCATCCCCAGCCGCGCGTGGAAGCAGGAGTACTGGAACGACACCAAGGCCGCCGACTGCAAGCACGGCAAGACCGGCTACCCGGACGTGGCCAAGACCGACCCGACACGCGCCGCCTACCTCAAGGCCATCGCCTCGGAGAACTGCGTCGACGGCTACGTCTTCCGCGCCGGCGACGCGGCCAACTTCGCGGTCGGCCAGGGCGACGTGCTGGTCACTCCGCTCCAGCTCGCCCGCGCGTACGCCGCGGTGGCCAACGGCGGCACGCTGTGGAGCCCGCGCGTCGGCAAGGCCGTGCTCGCGCCGAACGGCACCGTCGCCCGCCGCATCGAACCCGTGAAGGCGGGCACGCTGCCGATCGCGCCGAAGGTCCTCGCGTACATGCGGAGCGCCTTCGCCGACGTGCCCAAGTCCGGCACCGCCGCCGGAGCGTTCGGCGGGTTCCCGCTCGACAAACTCGCCGTCGCCGGCAAGACCGGCACCGCGGAGGTGTACGGCAAGAAGGACAACTCCTGGTTCGCCTCCTACGCCCCGGCCAAGAACCCGCGCTACGTCGTCGTCGTGATGGTCACCCAGACCGGCACCGGCGCGACCACCGCCGCGCCGGCCGTACGCGAGATCTGGGAGGACATGTACGGCCTGCGCAAGGGCACCATCCCGGACCTGCCGGACGGCCGCGTGCCCGACCGGCTGCCCAGCCTGGCCGCCGATGGCACCGTCGTCGCGCCGCCGGGCTTCGGCGACACGGGCGAGCGGCCCACGGCCGTGGCGGCGGGCCCTCCGGCGCGCGCGCGAAAGCCGGCGCACGCGCATGTGCGCGGGAGACGCAGATGATCAGTGGGTACGGCGTCGAGAGCCGCTCCTGGCTGGGCCGGGTGTCGGACTCGCCGCTGCGCCGCCTGGACTGGACCCTGGTCTGCGCCGCGGCCGCGCTGTCGGCGATCGGCTCGGTCCTGGTGCTGGCCGCGACGCGCGGCGCGACGGCCGGCGAGGACCCGTACTCCTACCTGAAGAAACATCTGTTCAACCTGGCCGTCGGGCTCGTGCTCGGCGGGGTGACGGCGGCGCTGGACTACCGGCTGCTGCGCGCGTACGCGCCGATCGTGTACGCGGCGGCGTGCGCCGGGCTGGTCGCCGTGCTCACGCCGCTCGGGGCGACGGTCAACGGCTCGCATTCGTGGATCACGGTCGGCGGCGGGTTCCAGCTCCAGCCGTCGGAGTTCGCCAAGGTCGGCATGGTCGTGCTGCTGGCGATGATCCTCGGCGAACCGCGCGACGGAGAGATCGGGCCGGGACGCCGCGACATCCTCATCGCGCTGGGCCTGGCCGCGCTCCCGGCCGGGCTGGTGATGCTCCAGCCGGACCTGGGCACGACGCTGGTGTTCGGCACGGTCGTCATCGGCATGCTCGCGGTGTCGGGCGCACCCAAGCGCTGGGTGTTCGGGTTGCTGTCCGGCGCGGTGTCGGCGGCCGTGGCGGTGTGGCGGCTGCACCTGCTCAAGCCGTACCAGCTCAACCGCTTCACCGCGTTCGCCGACCCGTCCCGCGACCCGCGCGGCGCGGGCTACAACGCCGAACAGGCGCGCATCGCGGTCGGGTCGGGCGGCTTCTTCGGCCGTGGGCTGTTCCACGGCGAGCAGACGGTCGGGCACTTCGTGCCCGAGCAGCACACCGACTTCATCTTCACGGTCGCGGGGGAGGAACTCGGGTTCGTCGGCGCGGCGGCGATCACGGCCCTGCTGGGCGTGGTGCTGTGGCGCGGGCTGCGCATCGCGATGCGGGCGGCCGACCTGTTCGGGCTGCTGGTGGCCTCGGGGGTGGTGTGCTGGCTGGCGTTCCAGACGTTCGAGAACATCGGGATGACGGTCGGCCTCATGCCGATCACCGGCCTGCCGTTGCCCTTCGTGTCGTACGGGGGCTCGGCCACGTTCGTCAACATGGTCGCGATCGGCCTCCTGGAGGCCGTCCACCTGCGCCACAACCCGTATGAGTAACTTCGTGTAAACACGTGGATACGTTCGATAGTGACGGCTGGGTTACTCCGCGTGAGTGTAGCCATTGAGGCCGCCCTGGTGCGGCACACGTATTTCGCCTGGCCAGAGCAATCCTACCGAAGTAGGATCGATGACATGGCGATGAAGAAGCTGTCCATCACCCTGCCCGCCGAGCTGGCGGAGATGGTCAAACAACGGGCCGAGGAGGAGGGCACCTCGGTGTCCGCCGTCATCGCCGACGAGCTGGCCGCGGCCGCCCGCCGCCGAGCCGGTGAGGAGGCCGTGCGCTGGTTCGAGGAAGAGGAGGGCCCGTTCACCGCCGAGGACCGGGCCGCTGCGCGCGCGATCCTCGACGCCGCCGACGAGCACCAGCGCAAGATGGAGCGGGCGGCCGCCGGGCGAAGGGAGGTCGGCTGATGACCAGCGTCCGGCCGATAGTCCTCGACGCGGGGTCACTTATCTCCGCGGAGTCCCGCAGCCGCGTCATCTGGACCGTCTACGACGAGTCCCTCAGCACGGGGCAGGAGCTCGTGGTCACCACGCCGGTGCTCGCCCAGGTCTGGCGCGACGGGCGGCGGCAGGCCGTCATCAACCGCTTCCTCCGCAGGTGCGTGATCGACACCCCGAGCGAGAAGACCGCTAAGCGCGCCGGAGAGCTGCTCGGACGCACCGGCACGAATGACGCGGTCGACGCGCTCGTCGTGGCCACGGCGATCGAGCGTGGCGCGACCATGATTCTCACGTCCGATCCGGGCGACCTGAAGGCCCTGGTCGACGCGACCGGCCTCAGGATGCCGCCGCTGGTCCAGCAGATCTGACCGCCGCCCGCCGTCCTGACCGGGGCGGCGGGCGGGCGGCGGTAGGCTCGGTCGTTGATTCCCATTCTGTTCTCCGGAGGCTTTCGCCATGTCCGTCGAGTCGCTGTTCCCCCGCCTGGAGCCGCTGCTCCCCGCGGTGCAAAAGCCGATTCAGTACGTCGGCGGTGAGCTGAACTCCTCGGTCAAGGACTGGGACGGCGCGCAGGTCCGGTGGGCGCTCATGTACCCCGACGCGTACGAGGTGGGGTTGCCCAACCAGGGTGTGCAGATCCTCTACGAGCTGCTCAACGAGCGCGACGGCGTGCTCGCCGAGCGCACCTACAGCGTCTGGCCCGACCTTGAGGCGCTGATGCGCGAGCACGACATCCCGCAGTTCACCGTGGACGCGCATCGTCCGGTGGGTGCGTTCGACGTGTTCGGCATCAGTTTCTCCACCGAGCTCGGCTACACCAACATGCTGACCGCGCTCGACCTCGCCGGGATACCGCTGCACGCGCGGGACCGTACGGACGGGCATCCGATCGTGCTCGCCGGCGGGCACGCGGCGTTCAACCCCGAGCCGGTCGCGGACTTCCTCGACGCCGCCGTACTCGGCGACGGCGAGGAGATCGTGCTGGCGATCACCGAGGTGATCCGCGAGTGGAAGGCCGAGGGGCGGCCCGGCGGCCGGGACGAGTTGCTGATGCGGCTGGCGCGCTCCGGCGGGGTCTACGTGCCGCGGTTCTACGACGTGAGCTACCTGCCCGACGGGCGGATCCGGCGGGTCGCGCCCAACCGGCCCGGCGTGCCGTGGCGGGTCGCCAAGCACACCGTCATGGACCTCGACAAGTGGCCGTACCCGAAGAAGCCGCTGGTCCCGCTCGCCGAGACCGTGCACGAGCGGTTCAGCGTGGAGATCTTCCGCGGCTGCACGCGCGGGTGCCGGTTCTGCCAGGCCGGCATGATCACCCGGCCCGTACGCGAGCGGTCGATCACCGCGATCGGCGACATGGTGGAGAGCGGGCTGCGGGCGTCCGGGTTCCAGGAGGTCGGGCTGCTCAGCCTGTCGAGCGCCGACCATTCCGAGATCGGCGACATCGCCAAGGGCCTGGCCGACCGCTACGAGGGGACCAACACGTCGCTGTCGCTGCCCTCGACGCGGGTGGACGCGTTCAACATCACGCTCGCCAACGAGTTCTCCCGTGGCGGGCGGCGCTCCGGGCTGACGTTCGCGCCGGAGGGCGGCTCCGAGCGCATGCGCCGGGTGATCAACAAGATGGTCTCCGAGGACGACCTGATCCGCACCGTGACCACGGCGTACGAGAACGGCTGGCGGCAGGTCAAGCTCTACTTCATGTGCGGGCTGCCGACCGAGGAGGATGCCGACGTCCTCGCCATCGCCGACATGGCCCGGCGGGTCATCAAGGCGGGCCGCGAGGCGACCGGCCGCCGCGACATCCGGTGCACGGTCTCGATCGGCGGGTTCGTGCCCAAGCCGCACACGCCGTTCCAGTGGGCGGCGCAGTGCGACCACGAGACCGTCGACCGGCGGCTGCGGGCGCTGAAGGACACGCTGCGCCGCGACAAGGAGTACGGCCGTGCGATCGGCCTGCGCTACCACGACGGCGAGCCGTCGGTGATCGAGGGACTGCTGTCCCGCGGCGACCGGCGGGTCGGCAAGGTCATCCAGGCGGTGTGGGAGGACGGCGGCCGGTTCGACGGCTGGAGCGAGTTCTTCTCCTTCTCGCGCTGGCGCGACGCCGCCGAGAAGGCCCTCGACGGCGTCGACCTCGACTGGTACACCGTGCGCGAGCGCGAGGAGGTCGAGGTCCTCCCGTGGGACCACCTCGACGCGGGCCTGGACCGCGAGTGGCTGTGGCAGGACTGGCAGGAGGCCGTCGACGGCTCCGAGGTCGAGGACTGCCGCTGGACCCCGTGCTATGACTGCGGCGTCTGCCCGACGATGGACACCGAGATCCAGATCGGCCCGACGGGCAAGCGTCTCCTGCCGCTGACGGTCATCTGACCGGGCGGCGCGGGGAGCGAGCCCCGCTTTCGACCGGGGCGGAGAAAACAGTGAAGCCCCGTGAGGGTCTCGCCAGAGGCTGGCCGAGAGGGCCTCACAGGGCCGGTCGCCGTCGGGCCGGGCGGCCTCGGAGCGGCGACGAGGTCTGGGGGATCCGGCAGGTCGCACGGCTTCGTGCGTGGGGGCTGCCGGATCGGTACGGCTCAGCTCACCGGCGTTGTCGCCGGGGCCGAGTGTTCGGCCCGTGTGCGCCGAACGGGTCGGCGCGCGGGCGGGGCTCCCCGGCCTTGCGGACGGGTCGCCGGATCAGGGAGCGGTCAGCTCGCGTACGGTGCCGCCCACGGTTCGACGTGGTCGGCGGTACGGCGCAGGAGGCCGGCCAACTGGATGCGGGCGGCGTTGCGTACGCCGGCGACGGCGTCCTGACGCCGCGTCCGGCGGTAGGGCACCAGAGGCGCCCCGGGGAGTGAGTCGTGCAGGCGCTGACGTGCCTGGCCGGTGGACTCGAACGAGATCAACTGCAGCGGTTCCATCTGCCCCTCTCAGGTCTCTTGATCGATTCAGAACCAAGCACGAGCGTACGCCGTGTTCGCTTCTGAATCAATTCAGAAATAGGGTTCCCGCTGTGGAACGCGTCACTCTCCAGACGATCGCCGACCGGGTCGGCGTGTCAAGAACCACCGTTTCCAACGCCTTCTCCCGTCCTGACCAGCTCAAAGAGGGGCTGCGCCAAAGGATCATGGAGGTCGCCGAGGACCTTGGTTACCCCGGCCCGAACCCCGCCGCGCGCACTCTCCGGCGCGGTCGCGCCGGGGTGATCGGCGTCGTCTTCACCGAGGCGCTGTCCTACGCGTTCGCCGACTCCTACGCCGTCGGCTTCCTGCGCGGGCTGGCACGCGTAGCGGAGCAGTCGGGGACCGGGCTGCACCTCATCGGCTGGCCCTCGCCCGGCGTCGCGGAGGAGGTGATCGGCGATGCCGTCGTGGACGGCTTCTGCCTGTTCTCGCCCGAGGGCCACCCGCTGGTGGAGACCGTCCTGCGCCGCCGCATGCCCGTCGTCACGGTGGATCACCCGTACGTGCCGGGGGTGCCCTTCGTCGGCATCGAGGACCGGATCGCCGCGCGCGAGGTGGCCGCCCACCTGCTCGACCTCGGCCACCGGCGCATCGCGATCGTGGCCGCCCAGCCCATGGCGGTCCAGGTACGGCCGGCCGAGTCCAGGACCGGGTGGCTCGAGGTCGACCTGGCCGGCGAGCATCGGTTCGGCGCGGGCCGCGCGCGGCTCGCGGGCTACCACGACGCGTGTCTCGACGCGGGCGTGGCCTGGGGTGACGTGCCGATCCACCGGACCACGAACGACCGGGAGATCGCGCGCCGTGCCGCCGAGCACCTGCTCGACCTGCGGCCGAGGCCGACCGCCGTGATCGCGGCGACCGACGAGATCGCGTTCGGCGTCATGGACGTCGCGGCGCAGCGCGGCATCGACGTCCCGCGCGACCTGTCCGTCGTCGGGTTCGACGACGTGCCGGCCGCCGAGCCGGCCGGCCTGACGACCGTGCGCCAGCCGATCACGGAGAAGGGCACGACCGCGGGCCGGCTGCTGCTGGAGCCGTCGCGGCACGATCCGTCCCCGTGCGTGCTGATGGAGCACCACCTCGTCATCCGCCGCACGACCGCCCCGCCCGGATAGCGAACCCGCGGCCCCGCCGCGCGTCGTATCGGCGTGGACAACGAACCTCCCGGCTGGGTGGCGATCCCGGTGCTGATCGTCGTCGTGCCGATACGGCTCCTGTGGGAGGTCTGCTCGGCGGCCGTACGCGCCGTGGGCGCGTACGTGGTTCGGCCGATCGGATGGCTTCTCTGCCAGGCTCTGCTCCTCCCCCTCGCCTGGCTGCTCCGCGAGGCGGTGCTGCGTCCGCTCTGGTGGGTCCTGTGCTCCGTCGCGTCGCTGCTGCGGTGGGTGGGACGGAGCCTCCTGATGCCGCTGGGGCTCCTGGTGTTCCGTTACCTGCTGCGGCCCGCCTGGACCGCGTTCGCCTGGCTGCTCACGGCGGTCCGCGCACCGCTCGCGTACGCCGCGCGGCTGGTCGGCCTCGCCCTGTACTACCTGCTGGTGTGGCCGGTACGCGCCCTGGCGCGGTTCGCGTTCCGTTATCTGCTGCGGCCCGCCTGGATCGCGTTCGTCTGGACGCTCATGGCGATCCGCGCGCCGATCGCGTACGCCGCGCGGTGGATCGGCCGGGGGCTCGTGGCGCTCTGGCCGCTTCTCGTGGCCGCCGGACGGCTGCTCGCGTACGTCTGGCGGCTGGCCGGCGTCGTGCTGTTCTATCTGCTGGTGTGGCCGGTACGGCAGGTGTGGCGGGTGCTGGTGCTGCCGGTGCTGCGCGCGGCGCGCCACGCGTGGCGCGCGACGGTGACGCCGGCGGCGCGATGGGTGCGCGTGCGGGTGTGGGAACCGGCACGTGTGGCGGCGCGTTCGGTTTCCCGTGCGCTCGGCCTGGATGCAAGGCGTCCGTGACCCCGTACTCTTAGAGAAGGACTTCATTACCTGGCACGAGTAGGAAGGATCGAAACACTGGCACCCATGCCGGAGGGCCCGGCGCCGGCCCCCGTGACCCAGCGGCTTCGCGTTCGCTACGCCAAGCGCGGCCGGCTGCGGTTCACCAGCCACCGAGACATCTCCCGGGCCGTGGAACGCGCCATTCGGCGCGCCGGGATCGAGGTGGCCTTCAGCGCCGGATTCTCACCCCACCCGAAGATCTCCTACGCGGGTGCGGCGGCGACTGGTGTTGCCAGTGAGGCGGAATACCTGGAGATCGGGCTTGCTGCCCCCTGTGATCCGGACCGGTTGCGGACCGGTCTTGACGACGCGCTTCCCGAGGGTCTGGACATCCTCGACGTCGTCGAGGCACGGACCGGAGCGCTGGCGGACGGGCTGGAGGCATCGCGCTGGATGATACGTCTCGACGGGGTCGCCCCCGAGACGGCCGGCGCGGCCGTGGCCGCCTTCATGGCGGCCGGCGAGATCGAGGTCGAACGCCTCACGAAAAAGGGACGCCGGCGCTTCGACGCCCGTGCCGCGGTCATCGCGTGCGAGCTCGACCGGCGTGCCACCGAGGACGCGGATGCGCAGTGTGCCATACTTCGGATGGTTGTTCGGCACACGACACCCGCCGTTCGACCTGACGACGTCCTCACCGGACTTCGACTTGTGGCCGACCTCGCACCGCCATCGCCTCCGTTGGTGACGCGGCTGGCGCAGGGGTCATTCGACGATTCCACCGGTGAGCTCACCGACCCGCTGGCCCCCGACCGGCAGACCGCACCGGCAGATCCTGCCGTCGAGACCGCGGACGCCGTGCGGAAGGCGGAGCCGGACGCCGTCGGTGTCCAGCCTTAGGCGATGTCCATGCCACGCATGGACTCTCGCCGGCGGCCGGGCACGCCCCTGATGACTTTGTCGGCACGACCCGTTGGGCCGCGCCGGCGACAACGAGAAAAGGATTGCCCCTGTGCGGCGCACCCTCGCGGGTCGCGCCCGGGGGCTGACGGGAGAACGCCCGCATGCTTGACAACGAGATCGGTGACGCGACAGGCGGCACCGTTGACACCGGTAATGGAAACACCGGCGATACCGCGCCGGCGAGCCGCCCGCGACGGGCGAGCCGCCCGGCCGGTCCGCCTCCTGAACCCGTAGAGGACACCGCGCCGGCGGCCAAGCCCGCGCGCACGCGGTCCACGCGTGCATCGGCCAAGGCCGCCCCGGCGAGCGCCGAGCCCGCCGCGCCCGCCGCGGCAGATGGTGCGGTCGGCGCCGAGTCGAACGGCGCCGAGGCACCGCCCGCGAAGGCGACCCGCACGCGCCGTACGACTCGCAAGACCGAGCCGAAGGCCGAAGCCAAGACCGACGCGAAGCCCGAAGCCAAGATCGAGGCCGCGGCGGACGCGAAGGCCGACGCAGCCCTGGTGAAGGCCGAGGCCAAGCTGGAGCCGGCGAAGGCGGCGAAGGCGGCTGCCCCGGCGGCCAAGGCGAGTCAGGAGGCGCCCGAGGCGGGCTTCCAGCCGCCGATGGTCGTCTTCCAGCCGCCCGCGATCGTGGAGGCCGCGCCGAAGGCCAAGCCCAAGGCCGAGACCCAGCAAAAGCCCGCTGCCGAGGCCAAGCCGAGGACCGAGGCCAAGCAGAGCGCACCGGCCAAGGCCGAGGAGTCCGACGACCAGGGCGATGACGACGACGGCACCGACAAGAGCGGCCGCCGCCGTCGCCGCCGTGGCGGCCGTGGCCGCGGCAAGGTGCGCGACGAGCAGGACGGCGAGGACACCGGCAAGGACGGCGAGGAGTCCGACCAGGCCGACGACGAGGCCGGGGACGACACCGACGAGGGCGAGAGCGGTTCGACCCGCCGCCGTCGCCGTCGTCGCCGCCGCAGCGGAGGCGACGGTGACGACCAGTCCGGCGACGACCCGCCGAACACGGTCGTGCACGTACGCGAGCCCCGTGCCGCCGAGGACGAGGTGCAGGCGGTCAAGGGGTCCACGCGGCTGGAGGCCAAGAAGCAGCGCCGTCGCGAGGGCCGCGAGCAGGGCCGCCGCCGTCCGCCGATCGTCACCGAGTCCGAGTTCCTCGCCCGGCGTGAGTCGGTCGAGCGCGTGATGGTGATCCGCTCGGAGGGCGAGCGCACCCAGATCGGCATCCTCGAGGACAACGTGCTGGTCGAGCACTACGTCGACCGGTCGAGCCATCAGTCCTACGTCGGCAACGTCTACCTCGGCAAGGTGCAGAACGTCCTGCCTTCGATGGAGGCGGCGTTCGTCGACGTCGGCAAGGGCCGCAACGCCGTCCTCTACGCGGGCGAAGTCAACTGGGACCTGGCCGGCCTGGAGGGCCAGCCGCGCCGCATCGAGTCGGCGCTCAAGTCCGGCCAGTCCGTCCTGGTGCAGGTCACCAAGGACCCGCTCGGGCACAAGGGCGCCCGGCTGACCAGCCAGATCTCGCTGCCGGGCCGCTACCTCGTGTACGTCCCGGACGGCTCGATGACCGGCATCAGCCGCAAGCTGCCCGACAAGGAGCGCACCCGGCTCAAGCAGATCCTCAAGAAGGTCATGCCGGAGAACGCCGGGGTGATCGTACGTACCGCGGCCGAGGGCGCGGCCGAGGAGGAACTGGCCCGCGACGTGTCACGGCTGTCCGCGCAGTGGGAGAACATCAAGCGGCAGTCCAAGACCGCGAACGCCCCCGCGATGCTCTACGGCGAGCCGGACCTGACCATCCGCGTCGTGCGCGACATCTTCAACGAGGACTTCAGCAAGCTCGTCGTGCAGGGCGAGGACTCCTGGGACATGGTCAAGGAGTACGTCGGCTACGTCGCGCCGCACCTGGCCGACCGGCTGGAGCTGTGGGCCGACGGCGACGACGTCTTCGGCGGCTACCGCGTCGACGAGCAGATCGCCAAGGCCATGGAGCGCAAGGTCTGGCTGCCCAGCGGCGGTTCGCTGGTGATCGACCGTACCGAGGCCATGACGGTCGTCGACGTCAACACCGGCAAGTTCACTGGACAGGGCGGCAACCTCGAGGAGACCGTCACCCGCAACAACCTCGAGGCCGCCGAGGAGATCGTGCACCAGCTCCGGCTGCGTGACATCGGCGGCATCATCGTCATCGACTTCATCGACATGGTCCTGGAGAGCAACCGCGAGCTCGTGCTCCGCCGGATGCTCGAATGCCTGTCGCGCGACCGCACCAAGCACCAGGTCGCCGAGGTGACCTCGCTCGGCCTCGTGCAGATGACGCGCAAGCGCGTCGGCGGCGGGCTGCTGGAGTCCTTCTCCGAGCCGTGCGAGTGCTGCAACGGCCGGGGCATCCACGTGACGCTCTCGCCGGTCGAGTCCAAGGCCGACAAGGCCGGGCCGAGCCGCCGCAGAAAGCGCAAGGGCGACATCGAGAAGGCCGTCGAGGACAAGGTGGCCAGGTCCGAGCGTGCCAAGTCCGCCAAGGACGACGCCGCGCCCGACGAGGCCCAGCAGGAGCCCTCCGCGGCGGCCGGCCACACTGACCACGCGGACCCTGCCGGCGACCACGCCGCCGACCACGCCGACCACGCCGACGCCTCCGACGGCGAGCCCACCGCGAACGGCCGCCGCAGGCGGTCTCGCCGCTCGCCGCGTGCCAAGTCCGAGGCCGCCGCCGACTGACGTGCCCGAGGGCCGCGGTCTCGCGACCGCGGCCCGACGGTGGCCAGACAGTTGATCCGGTTGGGCCCGCCTGGGGTCTGACTGTGGTCCGCCTGAGGCCGCTTGGAGGCCGAAACGGTGCCGGTTCGCCCTAGGGCGGCAGGATCCGGTATCCTGGGGCTCCCCGGCGCTCTTGCGTCGCTGTTAGCGCGCCTGTCGCCCCTGGTTACTTGGGATGCAGGCAGCAGCTTCCGAAGATGAGCTTCTGTTCGGTAAGTCGTGCCCGAGGCACGCAAAGGAAAGGTTCCGCGGTGTACGCGATCGTCCGTTGCGGCGGCAGGCAGGAGAAGGTGGCCGTCGACGACGTGCTCGCCGTCGACAAGGTGGCCGGTGAGATCGGCTCGACGGTGATGCTGCCGGCAGTCCTCGTCGTCGACGGCGACAACGTCGTCAGCGCGCCCGCCGATGTGGCCAAGTACGAGGTCACCGCCGAGATCCTCGGCGCCGTCAAGGGTCCCAAGATCAACATCATGCACTACCGGAACAAGACCGGGTACAAGCGGCGGATGGGTCACCGCCAGCCGTACACCCAGGTCAAGGTGACCGGTATCAACGGCGAGAAGAAGAAGTAGGAGGGGGCGGAAACATGGCACACAAGAAGGGCGCCTCATCCAGCCGCAACGGCCGCGACTCCAACGCTCAGCGGCTCGGCGTCAAACGCTTCGGCGGCCAGGTCGTCAACGCCGGTGAGATCATCGTCCGTCAGCGCGGCACGCACTTCCACCCGGGTCCGGGCGTGGGACGCGGCGGCGACGACACGCTGTTCGCGCTCGTCACGGGCGCGGTCGAGTTCGGACGTTACCGCGGCCGCCGCGCCGTGAGCATCGTCCCTCCGGCGGAGTAGGTCCGCCGCAGCGACGAGCAAGACCTGAGGACGAGGGCGGACCGTTCATTCGGTCCGCCCTCGTTTTTTGTTCGATCATGAAGGAGTTGAGCATGCCGGATCGTGCCGAGCCGCTCGAGGCGGGTGAGCGCAACGGCCACGGCGAAGGCGGCGCGGCCGACCGACGCGCCGGGGGCGGTGGCAAGGGCGCGCAGTTCATCGACCGCGTCGTCCTGCACGTCCAGGCCGGCAACGGCGGCAACGGTTGCGCCTCCGTGCACCGGGAGAAGTTCAAGCCGCTCGGCGGCCCGGACGGCGGCAACGGCGGGCGCGGCGGCGACGTCACGCTCGAGGTCGACCCGAACGCCGCGAGCCTGCTCGACTACCACAAGCGGCCCCACCGCCGGGCCAACGGCGGCAAGCAGGGCCAGGGGTCGCACAAGAACGGCGCCAACGGCGGCGACCTCCTGCTGGCCGTGCCCGACGGCACCATGGTCAAGACGCTCGACGGCGAGATCCTCGCCGACCTGACCGGCGCCGGCACCCGCTTCGTCGTCGCGCAGGGCGGTCACGGCGGCCTCGGCAACGCCGCGCTCGCCACGGCGCGCCGCAAGGCGCCGGGCTTCGCGCTGCTCGGCGAGGCCGGCGACGAACTCGACGTCGTCCTCGAACTGAAGACCGTCGCCGACGTCGCGCTCGTCGGGTTCCCCAGCGCCGGCAAGTCGTCGCTGATCGCGGCGATGTCCGCGGCCAAGCCGAAGATCGCCGACTATCCCTTCACGACGCTCGTGCCCAACCTCGGCGTGGTCAGCGCCGGCGAGTCCGTCTTCACGGTCGCCGACGTGCCCGGCCTGATCGAGGGTGCCAGCGAGGGCAAGGGCCTCGGCCTGGATTTCCTGCGGCACATCGAGCGCGCCTCCACCCTGGTGCACGTGCTCGACTGCGCCACCCTCGAACCGGGCCGCGACCCGATCTCCGACTTCGAGGTGATCGAGGCGGAGCTGACCGCGTACAACGCGCTCGGCGACCGGCCGCTGGCCGACCGGCCACGGGTGATCGTGCTCAACAAGGTCGACGTGCCGGAGGGCCGCGAGCTGGCCGAGCTCGTACGGCCCGAGTTCGAGGAGCGCGGTCTGTCGGTGTTCGAGGTCTCGGCCGCCACCCGCGAAGGGCTGCGCGCGCTGGGGTTCGCGATGGCCGAGATGGTCGCCGCGTACCGGGCCTCGCTGCCGGCCGACGAGCCGACCCGGCTGGTCATCCGGCCGGCGGCGGTCGGCGGCCCGGAGTTCGAGGTCCGGCGGCTCGGCGACGGCACCTTCCTGATCACCGGTGACAAGCCGCGGCGCTGGCTGCGGCAGACCGACTTCTCCAATGACGAGGCGGTCGGCTACCTCGCCGACCGGCTGGCCCGGCTCGGCGTCGAGGGGAGCCTGGCCGAGGCGGGCGCCGAACCGGGCGCGACCGTGCTCATCGGCACCGTGGAGGAGTCCATCGTGTTCGACTGGGAGCCCGACGTGCTCGCCGGGTCCGACCACGGCCTGGGCCGCCGCGGCACCGACCGGAGGCTGGACGGCCGATGACGGGGCGCGTGCGAAGGCGGCGACGCTGATGCGTACCGACATCCGCGGCGCGCGGCGCGTCGTGGTCAAGGCGGGCTCGTCCTCGCTGACCACCGCGGCGGGCGCGATCGACGGCGCACGCATCGACGCGCTCGTCGACGCCCTGGCCGCCCGGCGGCGCCTGCCCGGCGAGGTCGTCTTCGTGTCCTCGGGCGCCATCGCCGCGGGCATGGGCCCGCTGACGCTCGCCACGCGCCCCCGCGACCTGGCCATCCAGCAGGCGGCCGCGAGCGTGGGCCAGGGCCTGCTCATCGCCCGCTACGCGTCGTCGTTCGCGCGCCATGACCTGCGGGTCGGGCAGGTGCTGCTGACCGCTGACGACATGATGCGCAGGTCGCACCACCGCAACGCGCAGCGCACGCTCGAACAGCTCCTGGCCTTCGGGATCGTGCCGATCGTCAACGAGAACGACACGGTCGCGACGGATGAGATCCGGTTCGGCGACAACGACCGGCTCGCCGCACTCGTCGCTCACCTCGTACGCGCGGACGCGCTGATCCTGCTGTCCGACGTGGACGCGCTCTACACGGGAGACCCGCGGCAGCCGGGCGCGCGCCGCATCGAGCACGTCCGCGGCCCCGCCGACCTCGACGGCGTACGCCTCGGCGCGTCCGGCCGGGTCGGCACGGGCGGCATGGTGACCAAGGTGGAGGCGGCACGGATCGCGGGCGTGCCGGTGGTGCTGACCGACGCCGCCTCGGTGGGCGCGGCACTCGCCGGCGAGGACGTCGGCACGTACTTCCATCCTCCGCTGGCGCGTCCCTCGGCGCGGCGTCAGTGGCTGGCGCACGCCACGACCGGGCAGGGCCGGCTGCGGCTCGACCCGGGCGCGGTCGAGGCAGTCGTACGCGGCGGCAAGTCGCTGCTGCCCGCCGGGATCACCGGGGTCGAGGGCGACTTCAGCGCGGGTGATCCGGTCGACATGTGCGACGAGCAGGGCGGCGTGGTCGCCCGCGGGTTGATCAATTACGACGCGGGGGAGATCCCCGAGCTGATGGGCCGGTCGACGCGCTGGCTGGCGCGCGAGCTGGGCCCGGAGTACGAACGCGAGATCATCCACCGGGACGACCTGGTCGTACTGGCGGCCGAGCCCCTGCCGACGTCCGTGGCGGGGGAGTAGGAGGAAAACGTGGGCACCCAGGAGCAGGTTCTCGACGTCGCGCGGCGCGCCAGGCAGGCGGCCGCCGAGCTCGCCCCGCTGCCGCGCGGGGTCAAGGACGCGGCGCTGCACGCGGTCGCGGACGCCCTCCTCGCCCGGTCGGCCGAGATCGTCGAGGCGAACTCCGGCGACGTCGCGCGTGCGCGCGAGGCGGGCATCTCGGAGTACATGATCGACCGGCTGAGCCTGTCCGCCGAGCGGATCGATGCCATCGCCGCGGCGGTACGCCACGTGGCGACACTGCCGGACCCGGTCGGCGAGTCGGTGCGCGGCTACACCCTGCCGAACGGCCTCGAACTCCGGCAGGTACGCGTCCCGCTCGGCGTGGTCGGCATCATCTACGAGGGCCGCCCGAACGTCACGGTCGACGCCGCCGCCCTCACGCTGAAGAGCGGCAACGCGGTGCTGCTGCGCGGCTCGTCCTCGGCGTACGACTCCAACCTGGCGCTGGTCGAGGTGATGCGGTCGGCGCTCACCGACGTGCCCGCCGACGCCGTACAGCTCGTCCCGGGCCGGGACCGCGACTCGGTGAAGTACCTCATGCGCGCCCGCGGCCTGGTCGATGTGCTGATCCCGCGCGGCGGCGCGTCACTGATCAACTCGGTGGTCGAGGAGTCGACGGTGCCGGTCATCGAGACGGGCGTGGGCAACTGCCACGTCTACGTCGACGCGGACGCCGACCTGGACATGGCCGTGGACATCATCGTGAACGCGAAGGCGCAGCGGCCGTCGGTGTGCAACGCGGCCGAGACGCTGCTCGTCCACCGCGACGTCGCGGCGGCGTTCCTGCCGCGGGCGCTGGCGGCGCTGCACGCGTCGGGCGTGACCGTACACGGCGACGCGGAGGTGTGCGGTTTCTCCGGCGGCATTTCCGGTGAAGTGGTCGCGGCCACCGAGGACGACTGGGGGACCGAGTACCTCTCGCTCGACCTGTCCGCGGCCGTGGTCGGCTCGCTGGACGAGGCGGTCGCGCACATCCGCCGGTACGGCTCGGCGCACACCGAGGCGATCGTCACAACGTCACAGCGTGCGGCCCGCCGGTTCGTCTCGCTGGTCGACTCGGCCGCGGTGATGGTGAACGCCTCGACGCGGTTCACCGACGGGGAGGAGTTCGGCTTCGGCGCGGAGATCGGCATCTCCACCCAGAAGCTGCACGCACGCGGCCCGATGGGGCTGGCCGAGCTGACCTCGACCAAGTACGTCGTGACCGGCGAGGGCCACCTGAAGTAGCCGGGCCCCGGACTGGCGGCCCTGGATCGGCGCCGCTGAAACGTCAGCTCTGGCGAGCGCGCCCTCGAAACCGAGGCCCTCTCCGCCGAAGATCGGCGGCCCATGGATCACGGGCCGGATCGAAACGTATGGCCCTCGCGGCCGGGGAGGCGGGGCGGGTTGCCCCGACGGGTGGGATGCGCGCCCGTCGGGGCAACCGCCTCTCCCGGCGGAGGGCCGGTGGTCGGTCGCCGGCTAGTGGACGGTCAGGTCCGCGGACTTGCCGCCGGCGACGATCTTGTAGAGGCCGGAGATGACCGACCGGGTGGAGGACCCGTTGATGTCGCCCTGCGTCACGGCGAGGCGCGACAGCGGGAAGGACAGCGACACGGTCGTGGACTGGCCGGCCTTGAGCGACACGCGCGTGTAGGCGACGAGGCGGTTCGGCGGCACGACGATGCGGCTGACCGGCTGCTGGGCGAAGACCGGCACCACCATGTCGCCGTCCTTGGCACCGGTGTTGGCGACCTTCACCGAGACCTTCACCGTGTTGCCGCCCGAGACCGCGACGTCGTTCACCGCGTACGAGGTGTAGGACAGGCCCGTGCCGAAGGCGAACAGCGGGTCATAGCCGGAGCTCGTGCCGGAGTTGGTGCCCGGCAGCTGCTGGTAGAACATCGGCTCGTCGCCGGCGACCTTCGGCCAGGAGACCGGGAGGCGGCCGCTCGGGTTGGCCTTGCCGAACAGGACGTTCGCGATCGCCGTACCGCCCTCGCTGCCCGGCAGCCACGACATGAGCAGCTGCTTGGCGTCGGCGGCGCTGCCCAGGGCCAGCGGACGGCCGGCCACGACCACGACGATCACCGGCTTGCCGGTCGCCTGCAGGTCATCGACCAGTTTCTGCTGGTCGGCGGCCAGCTCGGGCGTCTCGTTGTCGTTCACGCCCTCCGCGCCGGGCTTCTCGCCGACCACGACGATCGCCGCGTCGGCGCTCTTGGCCTGATCGACCGCGTCGCCGCTGTCGGTGACGAGCTTGGCGTGGTCGCCGAGGACGTTCTTGATGCCCTGGAAGACCGTGACACCCGGGTCGTTGACGCCGTCCGGGATGCCCTGCCACTGGATGGTCCAGCCGCCGTCCTGGTTGGGGATCGAGTCGGCGCTGGGCCCGGTCACGACCACCTTGCCGAGGCCGGTGGACAGGGGCAGCACGTCGCCGTCGTTCTTCAGCAGCGTCTGGGACTCGGTGGCGGCCTTGACCGCGAGGTCCTTGTCGGCGCCGAGCGCGATGCCGTTGGCCTTTGACGCGTCCACGTACGGGTGCTCGAACAGGCCGAGCTTGAACTTCAGGGTGAGGATGCGCGAGACGGCCTCGTCAATGCGCGACTTGGACACCTTGTGGTTCTTCACGTCGGCGATCAGGCCGCTGACGTAGTCGTCGACCGTACCCGGCGGGAGCATCGCCATGTCCACTCCGGCGTTGACCGCGATGGCCGCGGCGCCGGCGTAGGTGTCGCTCAGGTGGTAGGCGGTCTGGAGGCTCTGGACGTCGTTCCAGTCGCTGACCACGACGCCCTTGAAGCCCCACTGGCGGCGCAGCAGGTCGGTGAGCAGGTAGTGCGAGGCGTGCGCCGGGACCCCGTTGACGGAGCCGGAGTTGACCATGAGGGTCTGCGCGCCCGCGTCGACGGCCTCCTTGTACGCGGGCAGGAACGTGTCCTGGAAGTACCGCGTGTCAAGGTGGGCCTCGGTGCGGTCGTGGCCGGCGAACGGCGCCGAGTAGCCGGCGAAGTGCTTGACCGTGGCCGCGACCTGGCCGGACTTTTGCAGGCCCTGGATGTTGGCGGCGCCGAGCGAGCCCGCGAGGTACGGGTCCTCGGAGAAGGTCTCGTAGTAGCGGCCCCACCGGGTGTCGCGCGCGATGTCCTCGACCGGGGCGAAGTCCCACTGCGGGCCGGTCGCCTTGACCGCGCGCGAGGTGGACTCGCCCATGGCCTCGGCGACCTGCGGGTCCCACGTCGCGCCGACGCCGACCTGCTGGGGGAACTTCGTCGCGCCGAGCACGTTGTTGTGGCCGTGTACGGCGTCGACGCCGTAGACGATCGGGATGTGCAGCCGCGAGTTGTCGATCGCGTACTTCTGCACCGCGTTGACCATGTCGGCCCAGTCCTTGGGCGTGTTGACCACCGGCGTCTCGCCGCCGCCGGACAGCACCGAACCGGACTTCAGGTCACCCAGGATGTGCTTCATGCAGGACTCGACGAGGGCGCCACCGGACCACTGGCAGTCGCCTTGCATGTTGACGACCGCGGGCTGGGTCATCTGGCCGACCTTCTCCTCCAGCGTCATGCGCTTGAGCAGGTCGGACACCCGGGAGGCGATCGAAGCGTGCGGGTCTTGGTAACCGGACTGCGCACTCGCGCCGGTGGCGCTCAACGCCAGGCCGGACAAAGTGAGAGTGGCGGCCACCCCGATGTGGACGGCCTTGGACCTCAGTCTCATGACGCATGTCTCCAGGCGGTGGGGATCAAGCAGGGAAGAGGCTCTGTGATCAAAGACCCAGCTGAAGATCAAATCAAGACGTGAACTAAGTTTGGCCGGAGTCTGCCAGGATCGTTCAAGAACTAAACGATTTCCCACGCTTGGAGGACGAGCGCGAGCGCGCCGAGGACCTCGGCGCGGTCGCCCAGGACGCCGGGCACGATCGACAGGAGCGATGCGGCGCTGGCGATGGCGGACCGCCGTACGGCCTCGGCCATCGGCTTCAGCAGCAGGTCGCCGGCCCGCCCGAGATCGCCGCCGACCACGATCCGCGTGGGGTTGAGGAGATTGCAGAGACTGGCCACGCCCGCGCCGACGTAGCGCCCGGCGTCGCCCACGGCGCGGCGGCACGGCGCGTCGCCGGCGAGGGCCAGCTCCACGATGCGCGCGGTGGTCAGACCGTCGCCGTGGGCGGGCCGCAGCAGCTCGGCCAGGTAGCGGCCGCCCGCGAACGTCTCCAGGCAGCCGCGGTTGCCGCACCGGCACATCGGCCCGCTCTCATTCAGCGTGAGGTGCCCGAGCTCGCCCGCCGTGCCGCCGGGCCCGTGGTAGACGCGGCCGCCGATGACGATGCCGGCGCCCACTCCGGAGCTGATCTTGATGTACGCCGCGTCGGGATGGCCGCGCGCCGCGCCCCAGATCACCTCGGCGAGCGCGCCGAGGTTGGCGTCGTTGTCGACGTGGACGGGGCGGCCGAGGCGGCGCGTGGCCTCCTCGACGGCGTGGATGCCGGCCCATCCGGGCAGGATCGTGCTCGACCCGATCGTGCCGGAGACCGTGTCGACCGGGCCGGGCACGCCGAGCCCGATGCCGATCACGTCCTCTCTGGTCGCCCCGGCGGAGGCGAGCAGGCCGTCCATGAGCCGCGTCGCCGCGCCCAGCCCGTCGGCGGCCGAGGCGCCGACGTCGAGCGGCATCGACTGCTCGCCGAGAACCTCGCGTGCCAGGTTTCCGATCGCCACGCGCAGGTGTGAGTGGCCGAAGTCGACGCCGACGGCGAGCCCGGCGCCGGGGGCGAGCGAGACCGCGCGCGCCCGGCGTCCGCCGGCCGAGGTGGGCGTGACGAGGAGGAGGCCGCCGGCGGCGAGCTCGCGGACGATGTTGGACACCGTGGCGCGGGAGAGCCCGGTGCTGCGGGCGATGTCGGCCTGTGTCGGCGCGCCGGAGTCGCGAACGGCCTGGATGACGCGCCGCTGGTTGGCCTCACGGAGCGACGTCTGTGATCCTGGCGTCGTCATCGATCTCTCCCCGCGCCCTCGCCGCGTTCAACAAGTGAACCACAGGTTACGCGCGAACGACGGGGCTTCGACGACCTGGCTGGTTACGGAATGTTACGGGCGACCGGCATCGCCGCGGGGCCGGCCGGCCCCCCGGCAACTGCGGAGCCCCGGTTCAGGACTCGCGGTTCTGCTGGTTCCGCTGGTCGTCGCCGCCCCGGCCGAACCTGGAGAAGATCTTCTCGCCGACGTTGACGGCGCCCTCGGCGGCACCCTTGACCACGCCGATGAACGGGTCGGAGCTGCGGTCCCAGGACTCGCGGTAGGCACGCGCGGCGTTCTTGATCTCATCGGAGATCGAGGCGCTGGAGTCGTCCGCGCGGCGCTCGTAGTCGCCGCCGAGGATGCGCTGGTAGCTGCCGTCGGTGGCCCAGCGCTCCAGCTCGACGAACCGCACCACCGCGTACGGGTGCGAGCGGGTCAGCAGGTTGAGGAACTTCAGCAACCCGTCGCGTACGTCGCCGGCCGCGTCGTACTCGCGTGCCTGGTCGCGGAACGCTTCGGCGTCCATCTCGGTCAGCCGGCCGCCGCCGGCGATCTTCATGAGGGCGCGCTTGCCGGCCTCGACGTCCTGCCCGGCGAGCAGCCCCGCGCGGTCGGCGGACAGCTCGGACTTGCGCTGCCATTCGTTCAGGCCCATGAGGATGGCCGAGATGGCGATGTTGCCGAACGGGAGCCAGGCCAGCCGCGCGCCGAGGCTGGTGAGGATCAGCGCCATCGTGCGGTAGACGGCGTGCCCGGACAGCACATGCCCGACCTCGTGCGCCACGACGAACCGCAGCTCCTCGTCGTCGAGCAGGTCCACCAGACCGGTGTTGAGCACGATGAACGGGTGGTCGGTGCCGATCGCCATGGCGTTGGGCACCGGGTCCTGCACGACGTAGAGCTCCGGCACCTCGGGCAGGTCGAGGATGTAGGCGCTGTCGCGGACCATGTCGTTGATGTTGCGGAACTGCGTCTCGCCCGCGCGTACGCTGCCGCCGAGGAACATCAGCCGGATCGCGCGCTCGCTGAAGAGGCCCGCCAGACGCTTGAGGACGGTGTCGAACCCCGAGAGTGACCGGAGGGCGACGAGCGCCGACCGATCCGCGGGGTGTTCGTAGGCCCGGGAGCTGATGCCCGGAAAACGGGTGCGTGATCGATCAGGTGTGTTGCTCGTCATGTCCGGCATGCTATTTCCGACGAGTTCACGGCCACCAGGGTTCCCCTTGCGCGGCGAGGTCGCATGGGGGTCTACTCCGACTCATGGCGGAGTCGTACGGGCCCTGGCCCGAGGAGACGATGTCGCGGGACGAACGGGCCGTGCTTCAGCAGACCCGGCTCCGCGGACTGCTCGACCGGCTGGTCGCGGCCGGCGGAGTGCAGGGCGAGCGGCTGCGCGAGGCGGGCGTCGCCGGCGGCGCGGACGTCGGCCTGGACGACCTGGCCAAGCTGCCGTTCACCACGAAACAGGATCTGTGGGACAACTATCCGCACGGGATGCTCGCCGTGCCGCTGCGCGACGTGGTCGCGGTGCACGGTTCCAGCGGCTCGCGCGGCCGGCCCACCCTCGTCGCGTACACCCGCGGCGACCTGGACCTGTGGGCGGCGATGTGCGCGCGTTCGCTGGTCTGCGCGGGCGCGGGCCCAGGCAGCGTGGTGCACAACGCGTACGGCTATGGCCTGTTCACCGGCGGCCTGGGCATCCACCAGGGCGCGATCGCACTCGGCGCGACGGTCGTGCCGATGTCCGGCGGCATGACCGAGCGGCAGATCCGTCTCATCGCCGACCTGCGGCCCGACATCCTGACCTGCACGCCCTCCTACGCCGTACGGCTCGGGGAGGCGGCGCGGGATGCGGGCGTGGAGCTGAGCCTCAAGGCGGGCCTGTTCGGATCCGAGCCGTGGTCAGAGGAGTTGCGCGGCACCATCCAGGAACTCTTGGGCCTGGCCGCGCTGGACATCTACGGCCTGTCGGAGGTGATCGGGCCGGGGGTCGCCACCGAGTGCCTCGAACGCGACGGCCTGCACGTCAACGAGGATCACTTCCTCGTCGAGGCGGTCGACGTCGAGGGCGCTCCGGTGCCGGACGGCACGCCCGGCGAGCTGGTGTTCAGCACGCCGCGTGAGGCGATGCCGCTCCTGCGATACCGCACCGGGGACGTCGCCTCGCTCACCCGCGCCACGTGCGCCTGCGGCCGTACTCTCGTGCGGATGAGCAAGGTCCTCGGTCGCCGCGACGACATGCTGGTCATCCGCGGCGTGAACGTCTATCCGCGCGAGATCGAGTCGGTCCTGCTGCGGCACGCCTCGCCGCACTACCAGGTGGTCATCGACCGTCGCGCCGCGATGCCGCGGCTCATCGTGGCCTGCGAGGAGGCCGACGACGTGCTGGGGCCGGCGCTCGCCGCGGAGCTGGGCCTGTCGTGCGACGTGCGCGTCCTGCCGCATGGCACCGTGCCCCGCGTGGAGATCGGCAAGGCGGTGCGCGTCGTCACCTGGCAGTCGGGCGAGCCGCCGCTGCCCGGTCTGTGATTTCCGGGAATTACTTCCCATTTGCGGTGAGTTGGGGCTGATACTGGCCTCCTGACAACTGTCATCGGGGAAGTTTGGGGCGGGGACGCGTGAACGGTGGACAGGACGGCTACTCGTCGCCGGCCGGGGGCCGGTGGCCGGGCGAGGAACCCTCACAGGGCGGCGGATCCCCGTACGGGCCGCCGCAGGGGGACCCGTACGGGAGCCAGGGCGCGTTCGGCGGCACACAGCCCGGGGGCTTCGGCACCCAGCCGGGTGGCTTAGGAGGTACGCAGCCGGGAGCGTTCGGCGGGCACACCGCGCAGACCCCCTGGCAGTACGGCGGCGAACCGCCGAAGAAGAGCCGTACCGGGCTCATCGCCGGCCTGGTCGCGCTGGGCGCCGTGGTGGTGCTCGGCGGCGGGGCCGTGGTGTTCGGCCTGTCGTCGTCCTCCTCCCACGACGCCGGGAAGCCCGCGTCGGCGGCCTCCGCGGCGCCGACGCCCTCCGACACGCAGCCGGCCGACGTCGGTCACGACGCGCCGCACTCGCTCACCGTCCCGAAGTCCGTCGGGGACTACCAGCGCCTCACCGGCAACGTCGCGGACCGGCTCGCCTCGAGCATGCGCCGCTCCATGGCCGCCGCGGGGTCGGGCAAGGCCGCCGCGGTGTACTCCAAGGCCAGGATCGCCATCTACTCGAAGAACGGCGACCCCGCGCGCCCGCTGGTCTTCGTCGGCCTGACGGGCGACGACAGCCCGGAGATCTCCTCGGGTCTGAAGTCGGGCTCGCCGTCGCAGGTGCTCGACGCGCTGTTCCTCGGCATGAACGTCGGCAACACGAAGGACTACGCGGCCGGGCCGCTCGGCGGCCTGCTCCGCTGCGGGACCGGGTCGCTCAGCGGCTCCGACGCCGCGGCCTGCGCCTGGGCGGACTCCTCGACCGTCGGCATGCTCCTCTCGCCGCGGAGCGACAACGCACGTGCGCTGTCGGGCACCATGCTCGACCTGCGGAACGCGGCCGAGCACTGAGCCGGCCGATCCGCCGTACGCGGGGGTTCGACGCCGGTCCGTCGGTGCCGCTGGCTAGGGTCGCGCCATGAGCACCGATGGGGAGGGCCGGCGCCTCGGGGTCATGGGCGGCACGTTCGATCCCGTGCACAACGGCCACCTGGTGGCCGCGAGCGAGGTCGCACACCTCTTCGCGCTGGACGAGGTCGTGTTCGTGCCGACCGGCCAGCCGTGGATGAAAGAGGGCCGCAAGACGTCCGCCCCCGAGGACCGCTACCTCATGACGGTCATCGCGACCGCCTCCAACCCGAGGTTCTCGGTGAGCCGAGTCGACATCGAGCGCCCCGGGAAGACCTATACCATCGACACATTGCGGGAGATGCGCGAGATACACGGACCCGGCGTCGAGTTGTTCTTCATCACCGGCGCCGACGCCCTCGGTGAGATCCTCAGCTGGCGTGACGCGGATGAGCTCTTCACCCTCGCGCATTTCATAGGCTGTACCCGACCCGGTCACAACCTCGCCGACCCCGGCCTGCCCGGCGGCGGCGTGAGCCTGGTCGAGGTGCCGGCCCTGGCGATCTCCTCGACCGAATGCCGCGAGCGCGTACGGGCAGGGGAGCCGGTGTGGTATCTCGTGCCGGACGGAATTGTGCAATACATCAACAAACGAGGGCTTTATCGTGACGACTGACGGTAGAACCCCCGCAGGGAGGAACACGACAGCACCGTGACCGCATCCGACAGGGCCATCCAGCTGGTCCAGCTCGCCGCCGACGCCGCGGCCGAGAAGCTGGCCGAGAACATCATCGCCTACGACGTCAGTGAGCAGCTCATCATCACCGACGCCTTCCTCCTCTGCTCGGCCGCCAACGACCGGCAGGTGCGGTCGATCGTGGACGAGATCGAAAAGCGCCTCCGCGAGGAGGGAGAGGCCAAACCTGTCCGCCGCGAGGGCGAACGCGAAGGGCGCTGGGTACTCCTCGACTACGCCGACATCATCGTGCACATCCAGCACGAGGAGGACCGCGTCTACTACGCGCTCGAGCGCCTCTGGAAGGACTGCCCGCAGCTGCCGCTGCCCGAGGATGTCACCGCCCACCTGGCGCAGCGCGTACGCGCGGGGGACGGCCAGTGAGCGAGCCGCGCAAGATCGTGCTGTGGCGGCACGGCCAGACGAAGTGGAACGTCGAGCGCCGCTTCCAGGGCACCACCGACATCCCGCTCAACGAGACGGGCGTCGAGCAGGCCGCACGGTCCGCGCGCCTGCTCGCCGCGCTCGCCCCGGACGCGGTGGTGTCCTCACCGCTCCAGCGCGCCGCCGTGACCGCACAGGCGCTCGGCGACGTCACCGGCCTCACCGTTCTTCACGACCCGGACCTCATCGAACGCGGCGGCGGCGCCTGGGAGGGCCTCACCAACCAGGAGATCCGCACCCGCTTCCCCGGCGAGCACGCCATCTGGCAGCCACCCGGCGGCGAGACCGTCGAGGACGTCGCCAAACGCTTCGCCGCCGCGCTCGAACGCGCCCTCGAACGCATCCCCGAACACGGCCTGCTCGTGGTCGTGTCCCACGGAGCCGCGATCCGAATCGGCATGCTCAACTGGCTCGGCTTCCCCGAAGAACTGTGGGGCCGCTTCGGCGGCCTGTCCAACTGCTGCTGGTCCGTCCTCGAAGACGGCCGCATCGGCTGGCGCCTGGTCGAGCACAACGCCGGCACCCTGCCCGAGCCGGTGCTGAGCGACGACCGTGCCGCGAGCGACGGCTGACCCGGCAAAGCGATTACAGGTCTGGCCGCAAGGTCCGATACACTGGCGGAGCGTTCGGCAGACATCTGATCGACGCGCGGGGCTATGGCGCAGTTGGTAGCGCGCCTCCATGGCATGGAGGAGGTCTGGGGTTCGAATCCCCATAGCTCCACTCGGATCCGGGGATCGCTATGGTCGCCCTTTCCCCTTCGGGGAGCGGGCTTTCGTCGCGGTCCTTCGTCATTTCTTTCGGGGGGATGACCCCCCGAGCCCCCCAATGTGGGGGGCCTTCGCCCCCCACGCCCCCCGGTGGGCTGGCGTTTGTTCTTCCCTCTCGTCGCCTTTGGCGGCTCGGTTCTTCCCTCTCGTCGCCTTTGGCGCCTCGTTTTCGACTTCCGCGTCCTCGTCGCCTTCGGCGGCTTCTCGCGCCTTCGGCGGCTTCTCGCGCCTTCGGCGGCTCGCGCCTCTCGGGTCCTCGTCGGCTTCGGCGGCTCGTGCTCCCGCGTCTCGTTGGCCTTCGGCGTACCTCGTGACTCGGCATGCTTCCCATCGCGTCTTCGGCTCCTGCACGCCTGCGTTCCCTGGAGGTCCGCGCGGCCCGCTTCGCGTGTCCATCTGCGCTGCCTGCGCTTCCCGGGTCCCTCGCGCTCTTCGCGTTCCCCGCGTCTTGGCCCCTGCATCCCCTGCGTCTTCGATCTCGCGTTCATTGGCGGGTATTGATCTTTACTGCCACGGGCAAAAGGGGGGTGGGGTGGGGCTTGGTCGTGATGACGTCGCTGGGTGACCTCTTTCGGGGCGTCCGGGGAGGCGGGTTGGCGGGGGGTTGGGTATGAGTAGGTTTTTCGCAGGACGTGTTGTGGCGGCGTTCTTGTTGGGGGGTGTGGGGGCGGTTGGAGTGTCGTCGGGTGCGGGGGCTTCTACGTTTGCTGCTGGCTACACCTGTGCGGTGCCTGTGCTTGGGACTCGGCCGCTCGTCATCCGTGGTTCGTTGGCCGCGTCTACGGTGTATCCGGTGGCTGGGCGGGTGGTGCGGTTTCAGTTGCACATCGCGAGTCTTAGTCTGCAGGCGCCGCTGACCATTGACTCCTGGACGGCCGTTGCGGCGATCGGTGTTGCCGGTACGCAGTCGGCCGCGTTTCGCATGACCGGCTCTGGTGGGCCGGTGACGCCGCGGCAACCGATCACCGGCGATCTCTACGGCTCCTGGAGACCCGACACCAGTGGCATGAAGCGGCTGCGCGGTGGGGGTGTACTGATCACTGCGCGGATCGGGCGGATCGGTACCCTGACCGCGCGGTGCCTCCCGAACACGCCGCGTCCGGTCATCGGAAGCGTGCTGGTGGTCTCTCCGCAGTTCGGCCGGGTCGGCTGACGGACGTTGACGAGACCGCTGGCACGCGGGCGGTCAGGGGGCGAGGCCCAGTTCGCCGGCGCGCAGGCCGGCCTGGAAGCGGCTGCCGGAGTTCAGGGTCTTCATCAGCTCGGCTACGCGGCGGCGGTAGGTGCGGATGGAGATTCCCATGCGGCGGGCGGCCACCTCGTCGGTGAGGCCGTCGCCGAGCATGCGGAGGATGGCGCGGGCGCCCGGGGTGATCAAGAGGAGATCCGCGCGGTCGGCCAGGGGTACGGCGGTCGCCCAGGTGGCGTCGTAGAGCGCGTACACGCCGGCGATCAGTGTCTGTGCCGTCGTCACGGTGAACTCGCGGTCGCCCTGGACGACAGGGCCGGCCAGGACCATGACGCGTCGGTCGATGATGATCGTCTCGTGCGGGAGGCCGGCCTCGCAGATGCGCACCCGTGCGCCCGCGGCGGCGAGTTGGAGGAGGTGGCCGCGCTGTTCGTCGTCGGCCAGCGCGATGGAGGTGTAGAGCTTGCGCACCTCGACGCCGCCGAGGATCGTCGGCCGCATCCGCTCGGCGATGCCCTCGCGCGGGCCGGGGCGTGACCAGGTGTTCAGGTCGGTGGCGGCGCACAGGAACTCGGAGCGCACCTCGGCGAACAGGTGGCCGGCACGTGCCACGAAGTCGCCCTCGCCGCGTACGGTCATGACCTGAGCGTCCGTCATGTCGCCAATTTTGGTGGTGGCGGGACGAGCCGACAATGGCAGTTTGCTGTCAGCGAATGGCGGGCCGCCGCCGCTCTCGGGAGAGTCGGACCCATGACGAACATCACTGCCGCCGCGAGCGGCGACCTCGCCCTGGGCGGCGACCTGCGAGTCAACCGGATGGGCTTCGGTGCGATGCGACTGCCCATGGGCGTGTTCGGGGGACCGCCCCGTGATCCGGATGAGGGCATCGCGGTGCTCCGCCGCGCGGTGGAGATCGGCGTGAACCACATCGACACGGCCGGCTTCTACGAGCTGGGCGGCGTCAACGCCAGCGACCTGGTCCGCCGCGCACTCGCCCCGTACGCCGACGGCTTGGTGATCGCGACCAAGGTCGGGCCGTTGCGCGACTCCGCCGGCCGGTTGACCGGCCAGGCGCGGCCGGACGAGCTGCGCGGGCTGGTCGAGGGCGACCTGCGCCTGCTCAGGGTCGACCGGCTCGACCTGGTGTACCTGCGCGTCGGCGGCATGGCGGAGCCCGGCGGCGAGTCGGTCGCGGAGCGGTTCGCCGCGCTGGCCGCGCTGCGGGAGGAGGGGCTGATCCGGCATCTGGGCGTGAGCAACATGGACACGGCGCAGTTCGCGGAGGCGCGCTCGATCGCACCCGTCGTGGCCGCGCAGAACCACTTCCACGTGCACCACGCCGGGGACGCCGACCTGCTGCGGGAGTGCGCGGGCCTCGGCGTCGCGTACGCGCCGTTCTTTCCGCTCGGCGGAGGCGGCAGCCCGGTCGACACGGCGTGCCTGGAGAAGGTCGCGGCCCGGCACGGTGCCACGGGCGCTCAGGTCGCGCTGGCCTGGCTGCTGGCGACCTCCCCGGTCATGCTCGCCATCCCGGGTACCGGTTCGCTCGCGCATCTGGAGGAGAACGTCGCCGCGGCGGCTCTCAGCCTGACGGAGGAGAACCTGGCCGAACTCGCGGGCTAGGCGGTGGCGTCGCGGTTGCCGGAGCTTCGGCGGTGCCTGCGCCGGCGCAGGCCGGTCGGCCAGGTCGCCGTCCGTCGCACCTCGACCGCACCACAGCACTGGGACTCCGGCGTCCACCATGCTGCCGCAGGTGCGCAGGTGCGCAGGTGCGGGGGTCGCGTGCGGTCGCTGGGTTGCGGGAGACGACCCTGCCGGTGGGGGCCTATTCGGCGCGCAGTGGGGCGGCGACGGTGTGCAGGTGGCGGAGGACCTGGGTGTAGGAGCCGACGATCGTGCTTTCGAGGTAGGCCAGGTCGTGGCGCCGGCAGTGGGCGCGTACGAGCGGCTGGACGCGGCGGAGGCTCGGCCGGGGCATGCTCGGGAACAGGTGGTGCTCGATCTGGTAGTTGAGCCCGCCAAGGACGAAGTCGGCGAACCGCCCGCCGCGGATGTTGCGCGAGGTCAGCACCTGCCGGCGGAGGTAGTCCAGCCTGCTCTCGTCGGTCAGGATCGGCATGCCCTTGTGGTTGGGCGCGAACGCGCAGCCCATGTAGAGGCCGAACAGGCACTGGTGCACGACGATGAACGCCACCGCCTGGAGCGGTGAGAGCACGACGAACAACGCCGTGAGGTAGCCGATGAGATGGCCGCCGAGAAGCAGCCCTTCGGCGGCCCGCGAACGGCGCGAGGGGCCGCCGACCAGCGCGCGTACGCTCGCGACGTGCAGGTGCAGGCCCTCGAGCAGCAGCATCGGGAAGAACAGGTACGCCTGCGCGCGCGCCAGCACCCGCCCGGGCCGGCCCGTACGTGCCTGCGCGTGGCCGGCGGTGAGGGCGACCACGCTGCCGCCGCCGAGGTCGGGGTCGCGGCCTTCGTGGTTGGGGTTGGCGTGGTGCCGGTTGTGCTTGGCCACCCACCAGCCGTAGCTCAGCCCGACGAGCAGGTTGCCGTGCAGCACGCCGAGCAGGTCGTTGATGCGCCGCGAGCCGGCGATCTGCCGATGGCCGGCGTCGTGCCCGACGAACGCGATCTGGGTGAAGACGAACGCGAGGAAGGCCGCGACGAGCAGTTGGTACCACGAACGCCCCAGCAGCACGAAGGCCGTGACGCCGGCCAGGAGCAGCAGGATGTTCGCGCTGATCTTCACGCTGTAGTAGCCGGGCCGCCGCCTGAGCAGGCCGGCGTCTCTGACCTGGCGGCACAGAACGGCGTAGTCACTGCCACGCGCGGCCGCAGGCGTACTCTCGGCGCGGAATGCCATCGGATCTCCTCCGGTCGGGTGCCACACCGGTTACGGGCTGCTGCGACCAAGGCCGCGATCGCGGTGACCATCTTCCACGACTTCGGAGCTCGCGGATATGACCGCCGCTGTGGGAATCAACGGCGTAACCAGGAGTTCGGTTCCCTGGAGATGTCCGGCCATGCGTTGTGCGTGAGATGAGTTCGGCGACCGGGGAATCGCCCCTGGACAATCACCCTCCGTCACGCCGCGCCTGTTCACGCGCGATGGCCTCGATGACGTCCGTGACGTGCTGCTCGCACACTGGATCACGGGAATGCCGGCCGCCGAACCAGATCATGTCGACCACGAAGACCGCCGGGTCGCCGCACAGACACGTGCTGGCGACACCGGTCTCCACCGGCACGACAGCCGGCCGTCGAAACACCATTTTTCCACCGTATGCCCAGGTCACTCAGGCTCGCCATGCTTCCGTCCGATGACCATCTGTCAACCCGCCCCCAGCCGTTTCCAGCCCCGGAGGCGGTCCTGGCCCGGACGACCGGGAACGCTGCGGGCGCGGGTGGCATGGGAGCGCGGGGGTGCTGTGGTGTGGGCTGGGCGGTGGTCCGGCTTCTACTCGGCGAGGGTGTCCAGGATGGGCTGGCCGTACTTCGCGAGCTTGTTCTCGCCGACGCCGCTGATGGCGCTGAGGGCGTCGAGGGTCGACGGGCGGACGGTGGCGATTTCGCGGAGGGTTTTGTCGTGGAAGACCACGTATGGAGGGACGCCCTGGTCCTTCGCGGTGGCTGAGCGCCAGGTTCGTAGTTTCTCGAAGAGTGCCATCGCCTCCTCGGTCAGGTCGGCGGCGGCCGCCGCGGTGGCGCCGGGCTTGGTCGACGACCTGGCCGCCTTGGTCTTGGGTGCGCGGCGTTCGGGTTCGCGGCGCATGGGGACTTCGCGCTCGCGGCGGAGGACGGCGGCGCTGGCCTCCGTCAGGGCCAGGGTGCCGTGGTCGGGCTGGACGGCGATCAGGCCGCGGGCCAGCAGCTGGCGCACGACGCCGCGCCATTCGTTCGCGGCCAGTTCGGCGCCGACGCCGAAGACGCTCAGGGTGTCGTGGTCGAACTGGATGACCTTCGGGGTCTTCTTGCCGACCAGGATGTCGATCACGTGGCCGGCGCCGAAGCGCTGGTTTCGCTCGCGGTCGAGGCGGTAGACGGTGGACAGGACCTTCTGGGCGGCGACCGTGCCGTCCCACGACTCCGGGGGCGTCAGGCACGTGTCGCAGTTGCCGCACGCCTTGCTCTCCTGGCCGAAGTAGGCGAGCAGCTGCACGCGGCGGCACTCGACCGTCTCGCACAGGGCCAGCATGGAGTCCAGGTGCCCGCTCTGCCGGCGGCGGTGTGCGTCGTCGCCCTCGGAGGTGTCGATCATCTTGCGCAGCTGCACGACGTCCTGGAGACCATAGGCCAGCCACGCGGTCGACGGGAGGCCGTCGCGGCCCGCGCGGCCGGTCTCCTGGTAGTAGCCCTCGACCGACTTGGGCAGGTCGAGGTGGGCGACGAAGCGTACGTCCGGTTTGTCGATGCCCATGCCGAAAGCGATGGTGGCGACGATGACGACGCCGTCCTCGCGGAGGAAGCGCGACTGGTTGGCCGCGCGTACGCGTGCGTCCAGGCCCGCGTGGTAGGGGATCGCGGAGATGGCGTTGTCCACCAGGAACGCGGCGATCTTGTCCACCGACGCCCGCGAGAGGCAGTAGACGATGCCGGACTCGCCCGCGTGCTCGGTGCGGAGGAGGTCGAGGAGCTGGCGCCTGGGCTCGTCCTTCGGCGCGATGCGGTATTGGATGTTGGGCCGGTCGAAGCTCGCCACGAAGTGGCGGGCGTCCTCGAGCCGCAACCGGGCGGCGATCTCGGCGTGGGTGGCCGGGGTGGCGGTCGCGGTGAGCGCGATCCGCGGCACGTCGGGCCAGCGCTCGTGCAGCGCCGACAGCGCGAGGTAGTCGGGCCGGAAGTCGTGGCCCCACTGGGAGACGCAGTGCGCCTCGTCGATCGCGAACAGCGCGATGTCGCCGCCGTCGAGCAGCCGCTGCGTCGACTCGAGCCGCAGCCGCTCGGGCGCGAGGTAGAGCAGGTCCAGCTCGCCCGCGCGGAACAAGGCCTCGACCACCCGCTGCTCGTCGAAGTCGAGCGACGAGTTGAGGAACCCGGCACGTACGCCGAGCGCGCGCAGCGCGTCCACCTGGTCCTGCATGAGCGCGATGAGCGGGGAGACCACCACGCCGACGCCCTTACGCA
This sequence comes from uncultured Actinomycetota bacterium, assembly GCA_963799975.1. GTDB lineage: Bacteria > Actinomycetota > Actinomycetes > Streptosporangiales > Streptosporangiaceae > Actinoallomurus. Next base: position 222,760 of record CAWCZF010000001.1, read on the forward strand.
CGAGCGCGGGGATCTGGTAGCACAGCGACTTTCCGCCGCCCGTCGGCATCAGGACGAGCGCGTCGCCGCCGGCCACGACGTGCTCGATGATCTCCTGCTGCCCCTCGCGGAACTCGTCGTAGCCGAAGACCCGCCGCAGCACCTGCGGCGCGTCGTCATAGGTGGGCGCGAAATCGGGGGCGGTCATTCCGCCACTCTACGAGGAGCATGGGGCACGCGTGAGGCAGGCGCGAGGAGTTGTGGACAACCATCGGGGGAGCGGGAGTGGCGAGCGTTCGCCGCCGGTAGCGTGTGGCACTGTTCGGCGTGCACTGGCCGACATCAAAGGCCGTGGGGGAGAATGCGGGTGGACCAGACGCAGGTCGTCGACCAACTGGCGGAACAGGTGGCCAAAGTGCGCAGACGGGCGCGGCCATGGCGGTCGATCTTCGCGCTGCTGCTGGCCGCCTGCGCGATGGTCGGGTCGATCCTCGCGCGTGAGCAGTCCCGCGATCTGAACGACAAGCTCCCGCTGGAGCTCGTCGCGGCGGGCTGCGCCGTGGCGTTCTTCGTGTTCGGCTTCGGCGCCACGATGGGACTGTCGGGCCGTGCGCGCGAGATCCTGCTCCCGCGCGTCGGCAACGCGCACGCCACGATGGTACGGCTGGTGGTCGTGCTGGTCGGCACGCTAACGATCCTCGTGGTCACCCTGCAACTGCTCAACCTGCCGGTCGGCCAGCTCGTCCTCGGCGGCGCGCTGACCGGCGTGCTCGTGGGCATCGCGGCGCAGCAGACGCTCGCGAACCTGTTCGCGGGCATCATCCTGCTGCTGTCCAAGCCGTTCGTCGTCGGCGACGACATCCGGCTGTGGTCCGGGCCGCTCGGCGGCGAGTTCGACGGCACGGTGCTGGAGATCGGCCTGACCTACGTACGGCTGGAGGCGGCGAGCGGGGAGTTCCGGCTGCCCAACGCCCAGGTGCTCTCCTCCGCGGTCGGCCCGCGCGACATCGCAGCGCCCGCCGTGGCCACGGCCACGGCGACCGGAATGGTGACCGCGACCGCCCACGCCGTACCGGCCGGGCCTGGTCCCGTGCCGGCCGATTCCGGTCCCGTGGGGGCCGGGCCGGGTCCGGTGCAGACCGCGCCCGCGGCGGCCCAGCACGTGCACACCGAGGACGAGGCCGGGCCGCAGCCGCCGCCCGCGGGGTGAGCACGCCCGCTCGGTGAATCGCGGCCACCCCGAGGAACGCCGAGGTCGGCCCACCGGCACGAGCGCCCCCGTACGCGCGCCGCCGTCGGCCTATACCGCGTCGCCCCGGCGGATGAGAACGTGTCCGCAGGAGGCGACATGACCAACGTGACCGAGCTGGACCTGCCCGCGTTCGACTACTCCGCGCCCGACCTGACCGGTGCGGTCTACCACCGGCGGCTCGCCGAGACGCGCGAGCGTGGCTGGCTGGCACAGGGGCCGCTGTCCTACATCGTGCTGGACCGTGAGGCGGGCGAGTTCTTCCTCCGGTCGCGTGCGACGGCCTTCCCCGGCCGCCAGATCGCGGACCTGTTCGGCGTCACGAGCGGACGGCTGCGCGAGCAGATCGACGCGAACGTCCTCAACCAGACCGGCGACCGGCACCGGCGGCTGCGTGCCCTGGTCGGGCCCTCGTTCACGCCGCGCGCGGCGGACCGCTGGCGGCCGGTGATGCGGGAGTTCCTCGGCCGGCTGTGGGACGAGGACGCGACCTCGGCCGACTTCGTCGCGGCGGTCGCCAAGCCGTACCCGTCGATGACCATCGCGGCGGTGCTCGGCGCGCCGGTCGAGGACGCCCCGCGCCTGCACGAGTGGTCCAACTGGGTGCAGCGGCAGTTCGACGTACGGTCGCTGTCGACCGAGCTGCCGCGGATCGAGCGCGCGTGCGCGGAGGTCTATGACTACGTCGAGTCGCTGCTGGCCAAGCGCCGCGCCGAACCGGCCGATGACCTGCTGAGCGCGCTGCTGGCCGCCGAGGCCGAGGGCGACCGCCTGTCCCACGACGAGTGCGTGAACCTCGTGGTGAACGTCCTGGCGGGCGGCGTCGACACGACCCAGGCGCAGCTGTCGCACGCGCTGCGGCTGTTCGCCGAGCACCCCGGCCAGTGGGAACTGCTCGCCCGCGACCCCGGCCTGGCGGTGCCGGCCGTACGCGAGGTGCTGCGGTTCGAGCCGATCACCCCGTTCACCGCGCGGATCTGCGTGGAGCCGGTGGAGTTTCGCGGTGTGGAGTTCCCGGCGGACAGCATCGTGGCGATCTGCGCGGCGCAGGCCAACCGCGACTCCGGCGAGGACTTCGACATCACCGCCGAACGGGACGGGCGCGTGCTGACCTTCGGCGCGGGTGCGCACTACTGCCTCGGCGCGAACCTGGCGACCGCCGAGCTGGAGGAGGCGCTGAGGTTCCTGGCGCCGAGGATGCCCGGCCTCGCGGCGGACGGACCGGCCGAGCTCGGCGGCGTCGAGGGCATCTACAACGTGGAGGCGCTCCCGCTGACCTGGGGCGCCTGAGCACCCGCGGGCGTACGCGACGGCGTCATCGTCCGGCGAGACGGGCAGCGGACCGCCCGAGCGTGGCGACCAGCGCGTCAACGTCGTGGTGCAGCAGCCGGCCGTCGCGCTTGACCACGCGGCCGCCGACCAGGACCGTGTCGACGCAGCTCGTGTCCGCGGACAGGACGACCGCGCCGACCGGGTCATGCGCCGGCGCCATCCCCAGGGTGTCGGCGCGCAGCAGCACCACGTCGGCCTGCCGGCCCGCCGACAGCGAGCCCGTCACCGCGCCCAGGTCGGCCACCTCGGCTCCTTCCGCGGTGGCCATCCGCAGCACGTCGCGCGTGGTGAACTCCGCCCCGCCGTCGCGGGCACGCTCCAGCGCGTACGCCGCCCGCATCAGGCTGAACATGTCTCCCGGGCCGCTCGTCACGGTGTCGGCGCTCAGGCCGGTCGCGATGCCGGCGGCGCGCGTGCGTCCCGTCGCCGGATAGCCGATGCCCAGCTCGGCCTCGACCAGCGGGGACACCGACGCCGTGCCGCCGCTGCCGGCGATCCGCTTCAGCTCCTCGCCGGTGTAGTGGTTCGGATGCACGTACGTGGTGCCCTGCCGGAGCAGGCCGTTCTCGCGCAGGAACGCCAGCCCGCGTTCGGCGCTCTCGCGGCCGTGGCCGCCCATGTGCACGGTCACCGGCAGGTCCAGTTCCCGCGCGAGCCGCCATTCGTGCAGTGCGCGCGACTCTCCGGCGATCTCCGGGCCGAGCGCGGCCACGGCCATCGTCAGCAGCGGGTCCGATCCGTCGAAGTACGCGCCGCGGACGCGACGGCCCTCCGCGGCGAGCCCGTCCGGTGCGTACGCGCCGCCGTGGCAGTAGCCGAAGACCGCGCGGATGCCGGAGTCGCGCAGCGCCTCGACCGCCGCGTCCGTGTGCGCGGGCGTGAGCTGGATGTGCGACCAGTCGACCAGGGTGGTGATGCCGGCGTTCAGGCATTCGAGCGCGCCGGCCAGGCCGGCCGCGTACACGTCCTCGGGCCGGTGGCGGGTCGCGGCGGTGCCCAGGACGCGTTCTAGGTAGCCGTGGAAGGAGGTGTCCGGGGTGAGGGCGCGGATGCCCGCCTGCCACGTGTGGCGGTGCGTGTCGACGAAGCCGGGCGCCGCGATGCGGCCGGTCGCGTCGATCGTCTCCGCCCCCTCGGGCGCGCGCAGGCCGGGGCCGACGGCGACGATCACACCGTCCTCGATGAGCAGGTCGTGCGGGACGGGGACGAGCGTGGCGTCGAGCAGGACGCCGCCGCTGATGAGAGTCGTCATGACTCGGTACCTTAGAGAAAAGCTTTTGAGAAAGCTATAGAAATGGACAGTATGGTGGCGGGCGTGCGCGATGAGGGGACGAGAGACGAGGTCGACGCCCTGGTGCCGGGCTGGGCGGCCGCGCTCCCGCCGGACCTGGTCGCCGCCCTGGAGCTCAGCAAGCGCGTCTCGCGCATCGGCGGCCTGCTCGAACAGGCCGTACGCGCGGAACTCGCCGGGCTCGGCCTCACGTACGCCGAGTTCGACGTGCTCGCGGCCCTGCGTCGCACCGGCGAGCCGTACCGGCTCAAGCCCAGCGAGCTGTCCCGCTCGCTCTTCCTGACCTCGGGCGGCATCAGCAACGTCCTGCAACGCCTCACCATGGCCGGCTACGTCGAACGCGGCGCGAGCCCGGGCGATGGCCGCAGCCGCTGGGTGCGGCTCACCGACGAGGGGCGCGAACTCGCCGCCAAGGCGCTGGACGCCTCCGCCCGAGCCCACCGCGAGGTCCTGTCCGGCGTACCGGACGAGGCGGTACGCCACGCGGCCGACGCCCTCCGCGAGGTGCTGGCCATCACCGGCCGCCGCCGGCCCCGCTGAGCGCCGCCGCGGTCGGCCGTACCCCTGCTGACCTGGAAAAAGAAAAATCCGGATGATTTCCACCTTTCTTTGAACCCTTCGCGTCAAGGACTGCGTACTGCTGGCCGACACCGAAGCATTGGAAGGGATCAACGCGATGAACATGAAGCGCCGGATCGCCCTGGCGGGTACCGCGACCATGGCCGGACTGACGCTCGCCGCGTGCGGCGCGGCCGGTGGCGGCTCCGCCGACAAGAAGGCCGACACGAAGAGCGTGCGGGTGCCCGTGGCCGCGACCGCCCCGGCGACCGCCAAGCCGGCTCAGCCGCAGGGCGTGCCCGTCAGCGGGCAGAACGGGCAGAACGCGGGGAACTGGAAGGGCTGGCTCGCCCTGTCGGCCGCGCGGAACGACATCCTCGGCACGACGGTCGTCAACGGCAAGGGGTTCACGCTCTACCGGTTCGACAAGGACACCGCCAAGCCGCCGGTCTCCAACTGCTTCGGCGCCTGCGCCAAGCTGTGGCCGCCGGTGAAGTTCACCAGCAAGATGAAGCTGGCGGGCATTCCCCGCTCGGCCATCGGCAACATCATGACCAAGGACGGCATCTGCCAGGCCACTGTCAACGGCTGGCCGATCTACACCTACGCCAAGGACACCGGTCCCGGCCGGCTGGACGGCCAGGGCGTGGGCGGCACCTGGTTCGCGGTCGCACCCGACGGTTCCAAGGCCGGCGGCGGCAGGGTTCCCACGCAGGGCGGCGCCGGCGGATACCAGGACCAGGGCTCCGGCGGAGACCAGGGCACCTCCTACTGACCGGTGGCGCCGGGGACGCGCCTCACGGCGTGCCCCACGACGCGGGGCCGTACGTCCCCGGCCCGCAGACGACCAGACCGTGAGCCCTTCTCGAACCCGCCGGAGACCCTGGCCATGGATGCCTCCTCATCGCGCAGCTCGCGCCTCCTCACGCGCCGGACCAGACGAGTCAAAGAAGCCGACGACGAACGGATCGTGGCCGAGCTCTACCGGGAGTACCACCGGCCGCTGCTGGCGTTCGTGATGAAGCAGGTCGGGGGCGACCGGCAGTGGGCCGAGGACGTCGTGCAGGAGACGATGATCCGGGCGTGGCGCTCGGCCGACCGGCTCGACGGGGAGGCCGAGTCGCTGATGCCCTGGCTGGCCACCGTCGCGCGGCGCGTCGTCATCGACGACCGGCGGCGCAGGGCGGCCCGGCCACAGGAGGCGGGCGAGGGTGCGCTGGAGAACCTCCACATCGCCGACGGCATGGAGGACCTGCTTCGTACGGTCGTCGTCACGGAGGCGCTCAAGGCGCTGTCCCCGCCGCACCGCGAGGTACTGAACGAGACGATCCTGCGGGACCGCAGCGTGAACGAGGCCGCCGAGGTGCTGGGCATCCCGGTCGGCACGGTCAAGTCCCGCACGTACTACGCACTCCGTGCGCTGAAGGTCGCGCTGGAGGAGAGGGGGGCACTGGCATGACCACGGACGTACAGCACACCGACGTCGCCGCCTACGCCCTCGGCCTGCTCGAGGACGACGACCGGCGGGCGTTCGAGGCCCACCTCGCGCGGTGCGACCGCTGCGCCGGGGAACTGGGCGACTTCACGGGGATGGCCGGGATCTTCGACGAGGTGCCGCCGGCCGAACCACCCGGCGGCACGGAGGAGGTCGGCGGGCAACTCGTCGACCTGCTGCGCCATCGCAAGGCGGCGGCACGAAACCGCCGCCGCGGCACCGCCGTGCTCGGCGCGGCGGCCGGAGTGGTGCTCCTGGCCGGGGGCGCGATCACCGGCGCGCTCGCGGCGGGCGACGGCGCGGCGCGTCCGCGGCCGATCGCGATGCCGGGCCACGGCTCCTCCTTCGACGACGTGTTCGCGACCGGTGAGAAGGTGTCCGGCGCCGACGCCGGAACGGGCGTCACCGGCACGATCGCGATGCGGAGCAAGGGCTGGGGCACCGACGTCGGCATGGAGCTCAGCCACGTGCGCGGGCCGCTGGTCTGCCGGTTGGTGGCCGTGTCCACGTCGGGCCGGCGGAGTGCCGTCAGCGAGTGGAACGTCCCGGCGGCGGGGTACGGGTTCCCGGGCTCGCCGGCGAGCCTCAAGGTGCACGGCGGCACGGCGATGAGCCGGGCCGAACTCGCGCGCTTCGACGTCCAGGTCGAGGGCAGCGGGCGCACTCTCCTGCGCATCCCCGTCCAGGCCGCCTCTCCGTAACGTCTCGCGGCACACGACAGAAATGCATGAGAGTGCAACCATTCGGGCCCGCCGACCCCGCGACGAATCGGCGATAATGTCTTCCCAACGCCTGGAGTCGCTGGTCATGGGAATCTTCTCGACGAACGAACCCCTCGATGCGCCGAGACCGTAGTCCAGATGAGCACGAGGTGCACGTGCCGCGCCGTGCGGAGCGGCCCCGGCGCGCCGTACCGCGGGCCACGCAGGGCGCGCGAGCCACCGGCGGATCGGAGGACGTACTGCACAAGGTAGTGATCGCCGAAGCGCTGGGTTCTCTCTCGCGCGCGCACCGGGAGGTCCTGACCGAGACGGTCATGCGGAACCGCTCGGTCAACGAGGCCGCGGATATATTGGGGCTGCCGCTGGGGACGGTCAAGACCCGGGTCTACTACGCGCTCCGGGCGCTGCGGATCGTGCTCGAGGAGCGGGGGGTGACGACATGAGCGTCGAGCACACCGACGTCGGCGCCTATGCTCTCGGGCTGCTCGAGGAGGACGACCGCCGGGCGTTCGAGGAACACCTGAACGACTGCGGCGAGTGCGCCGCCGAACTCGGCGACTTCGCCGGCATGCGGCGGTTGCTCGCCGGCGTCGGCCCGGTCGAGCTCGACGACGAGACACCCGAAGACGTCTCCGCCGACGTCGCCGACCTGGTCGAGCGCAGACGGCGGGAGGACCGCCGCCGGCGGCGCGGCACGATGGTGATCGGGCTCGCGGCCGGGATCGCGCTGGTGGCGGGCGGCGTGACGGTCGGCTCGGCGATCGTCTCCCCGGGCGGTGGCGGGCACCAGCACGGCAGCCCGGCGGCCGACGTCCTCGCCAACGGCCTGCGGCATTCGGCCACCGACCCGTCCACGCACGCGGTCGGCGTCGTCGCGACGCGGCCCCAGCGGTCCGGCACCGAGGTCGGCCTCGACCTGGCGGGCATCCGCGGCCCGCTGACCTGCCGCCTGGTGGCCGTCATGCGGTCGGGCCTGCAACAGTCGGTGACGGAGTGGGCCGTGCCGGTCAAAGGGTACGGCGTGCCGGGCTCGCGGGCGCACCTGCAGGTCCACGGCGGCATCGCCGCCAAGCCCGGCGAGGTGAGTCACTACGACGTGCTGATCGAGGGCGGCGGACGGCTGGTCTCGATCCCGGTCTGAGACCCCGGAGCGTACGGGCCGCCGCGGGCGCTCCGGCAGCGGACCTCAGCGTGCGGGCGGTGACGGGGTGGCCGGGAGCACGCGGCGGCGCGAGGTGCGCGCGGGCTCCTTCTTCGACCCGTCATCTGCCCGCCGTCACGGCCTTCAGCTCGTCGAGCGACTCGCGGATGAGCTGCGGCAGGTCGGGCCCGCCGGTCTCGTCGATCCAGCCGCCCGTACGGCCTGCACCGCTGGTGACGCCCGGCGGGCGGGTGGGTGGGTGTCTCGGGTCGCGGGGTGCGGGGCGGCGGAGCCCCGCTTTCCGGGCTCGGACGCCCGCCACGTCCATCCGGGCCGGGTCGGGTGGAGTCAGATCAGCGTTCTTAGCTCGGCTGCTGATAGTGGGTCAAACGCCGCCAGCCGGAACCGGCCGGTTCGCCGGTTGATGTAGAGGAATGTCGGGTAGGCGCCGGGCGGGAAACATTTCCAGTGCTGCCCTTTGGAGGTGAACTGGACTGTAAGCCGGTCAGGGTCTGCCCCTGCTGCCATCCGTCGTTCCTCCAGGATCGGCCCTGATAGCAGGTCTACAGCCATCCGCTCAGCTTTGGACCGGTTCACTCGGCACGGCCGCTCACGGTAGGCGAACAGCCGCGCCACATACTCTGCCCACCGGCGGGTCCGCGGGTCACGACCGGTGGCCGCGTAGGCGGCCGCGTCACGCAACGCCGGGTAGACGTCGGTCCGATCCCAGCCGACAATCCGGCGGCTGTAATCCTCCAAGACGTTGGCGCAGTGGTCCCGCTTGGGACAGTCCAGGCAGTCGGCGGCGGCCACCAGTAGCGGCAGACCCTCCGGCTCGCACAGCAATTGGTCCTCATCCTGCTCGGCGAGTTCGGCTTCGGGGTCCATAGCCCACGCCCAGAAGGCTCGCTCATCAAGAAAGGGCCAGGACCCAAACTGCCGACTCACCACGTCATAGTACAGACCCGTGCACCCCGGGATCACCCCCCGACCAACCACGGCGAAGGAGACAACGGCTTCATCCCGGCCCTGGTCGGCGTCGCGCGCGACAAGGGCATCTCGGGCCATGTCGGCGACGGCGCCACCCGCTGGCCCGCCGTGCACCGCCTCGACTCCGCGCACCTGTTCCGCCTCGCGCTGGAGCGGGCACCCGCGGGCTCCACACTGCACGCCGTCGCGGACGAGGGCGTGCCCATCCGCGAGATCGCCGAGGTCATCGGCCGCCACCTGGGCCTGCCCGTGGCCTCCGTCCCTCCCGAGGAGGCGGGCGCGCACTTCACCTGGTTGGCCGCCTTCCTCGCCGCCGACATACCGGCCTCCAGCGCGCTGACCCGCGAACTGCTGGGCTGGGAGCCGACGCGGCCCGGGCTGATCGCCGACCTCGACAAGGGGCACTACTTCCACACCGAATGACCGGGCGCACCCCGGAGCGGCGAACCGGAAAGCGCGAACGCCGGCGATCGGGGTCAACGTAAAAGGCATCGGAAAAGGGAGCCGGGAATGGATCCGGCTCCCTTTTCCGGGTCATGAGGAACGCTTGATGAGTTTCCCGTCCGCGCCGACGGCGTACCACACGTCGTCGACGCCCTGGCCGTCCACGTCGCCGGGGGTCACGTCGCCGGCGTAGTAGTAGAGCGGCCATGCGCCGTACGTCGCCTGCACGGTGCCCTCGGCGCGCTTGGTGCCACCGAGCAGCGCCGTACGCGCCCCGGCCGAGGCCGCCACGGCCTTGCCGCCGGCCAGCGCCGGCCAGGTCGCGATGCACGTCCCGGCGCAGCTACTGGTGCCGTTCTTGTCATTCGTGAACGCGTACAGGGTGCGGCCGGCCTGGTCGGTCAGGATCGGTCCCAGGCTCGACTGGCTGATCTTGACGCTCGACCCGCCCGCGTTCGCGGCGGTCCGCGCGGCGTGACCGGCGGGGCCGGCGCCGTCGGCGGGGTCGCCGGAGCCGCCCGCGCAGGCGGTGAGGCCGGTCGCGAGGCCGGTCGTGAGGACGGCGCCGAGGACGACGAAACGTGTACGCATGAGAACTGCTCCCTGACTGATGAAAGATGCGGCCTGGCGAGCAGTACGCGCGTGGCGTCCCGGCGGTTCAACGCCCGATTCGTGAATTTTCTTTTGAACCGTTCCCTGCGCGGTCACGTACAGCGGGGCGAACCCAGTGGAACAGCGCGAAGGAATCGAAAATGCGTAAGCTATTTGCCGTGGTGCCGGCCGCCGCGCTCACCCTCGGCGTACTCGGCATGACCGCCGCGCACGCGTCGGACTACGGATCCGGGACCAGCACGTCGATGCCGGGCATGCCCGGCATGCAGATGCCGCAGGCGCCGGTGTCCAGGCAACCGCCGGTGTCGCGCGACGCGGCCATCGCGCGGGCCCGGCAGAAGCCGATCTTCTTCGCCGCCCGCCTCACGGGGAGCAACGAGGTGCCGGTCGCCGGCAAGCCGGCCGTGGGCGACCCGGACGGCAGCGCGACCGGGATCGTGCGCATGCAGGGCGACCGGGTGACGTACGCCTTCGCGTGGAAGGGCATCACCGCACCCACGCTCGGCCACGTGCACCAGGGCGGCGCGGGCGTGAACGGCGATGTGAAGGTGCCGCTCTTCACCACGCCGATGCCGGAGACCGGGACGGCCGCCGCGGGCGCCGTAACCGTGCCCGACCCGGCCACCGCCGACGCGATCCGGGCGAACCCGGCCGATTTCTACCTCAACCTGCACACCAAGGAGTTCCCGGGCGGCGCGGTGCGCGGCCAGCTCCAGCCGCTCGGCGGCGGCGGCGTCGACCTGCTCCGGTTCCTGAGCGGCTCGGGACTGCGCGGGTTCCTGTCCGGCGACCAGGAGGTGCCGGTCGCGAACGGCCCGGCGGTCGGCGACCCCGACGCGCGCGCGGCGGCGTTCATCCGCCCGTCCGGTACGCGGGTCGCCTACTCCTTCGCCTGGGTCGGCGTGACCCCCACCCTCGGCCACATACACAAGGGCGGGTTCGGCGTGAACGGCCCGGTGGTCGTCCCGCTGTTCACCAACCCGATCCCCAGTACGGTCTTCGCGGTCGCCGGCACGGCGACCGGCGTCGACCCCGCCGTGACGCGGCAGATCCGCTTCAACCCGCGCGGCTTCTACGCCAACCTGCACTCCGCGGAGTTCCCAGGCGGGGCCCTGCGCGCCCAGCTCGGCGGCTGACCGCCCGGCACGCCACACGCCGAGGGCCCGGAGCCGGCGCTCCGGGCCCGTCGTCATGCTCAGCGGAAGTGCACCACCACGCGCCCGGAGTTGCTGTCGTCGGTCTCGACGCGTGAGTAGAGCCGCCGGATGTGACCCTGCTTCAGCAGGGCGAGCACACGCTGCTTGAGCTTGCCCGAGCCCTTGCCCGGGATGATCTCGACGGTCGTGGCCTTGGTGCGCACGGCCTCGAAGATGATGGCGCGTACGGCGCGGTCGACCTCCCGCTCGTTGCGGAAGATCGGGTGCAGATCGAGTGTCAGCGTCATGGAGTTCTCCTTCGTACGGGACTGTCTCACACGGTGCGGCCGCGGACGAGCCGTCAGGCGGGGGTCGCCGCGGCGGGCTGAACCGGCGGGACGCGTAGGTGCGTACACGAGAGCGAGATCTCACAACGCGAAGGAGACGCTGATGGCCCGTACACCGACCGAGGCCGCCGTCGCTGCGGCCGACCCGGCCGACCCGGCCAACCCGGCCGACCAGGTGGCGGACTGGCGGCGGGAGGCGGCCTGCCTCCCGCATGACTCGGAGCTGTTCTTTCCCGCCCGTACGGCGTACCGGGGCGACGAGGTCGCCCGTGCGAAGGCGGTCTGCCGTCGGTGCCCGGTGCGCGAGGAGTGCCTGCGGGCGGCCATGAACGGCCGCGAGAAGATCGGCATCTGGGGCGGGCTGACTCCGGCCGAGCGGGCCAGGCTGCACCGGAGCGCCCGGCGCAGGCCGGAGGTGGACGGCTCGCCGCTCGCCGCGCCCGAGGACGCCGCGGCGGCCCAGGTCGGCGCGCTGGACGGGAAGCGGCTGGTCGTGGCGCGGTTCTGAATTATTGCGGTGTTGCAAATCTTGTTTCCCCGGCGGCATGGTCGTGTTGTCGCCGGGGATAGCCCATTTATGCCTTTACTGATTGAGCCTGGCACCCGGCCAGACGCGTACTAAGGGGCAGACCGGTTGCGGCGAAGGAGGCCCCCATGGCAACCACGATGATCCCCAGCACGGCGGACCTCGCCGAGGTCCTGTTCGCTTCGACGCTCCAGCAGTCCGAGGCTCCGACGGCGGCCCAGGTCCGTACGGCGATCGAGCAGGGCCTGCTGGCATGGCACGACGACTGCACGGCCTGTATCGCGTGCGTCGCGCAGGAGGCCGGCGACCACCCGGACGCCTTCGCCCGCCGCATGCACTGGGCGCTGGCCATGGTCGAGTCCACCTATGGCTCTCGGTCCTGACCGCACGGTCCTGACCGCACGTCCCCGCGTAACGGCGGAGACCGGCCCGGCGGTGAACCGACGGGCTCCCCGATCCGTACGTTGTGATGACGGGGAGTACGGAAGGGGGCGTACCGGGATGACACTTTCAACGGGGACACGCGGAGGGCGATCCGAGTGATCACTGAGTTCGACGCTCGCCGCGCAGGACACTGGGCGTTGCTGCGGCTCGCCGGGCGCGTGCCGGACGGGTTGCTGACCACATCGCGCGGGCTGCTGGCCGAGGGCCGGTACGCCGAGATGGCCAGGGTCATCACCCTCGCCGCCGCGGGCCGCGACCTCCCGCTGCACCAGGACGACCTGCGGTGCATCCGCGGACTCCTCGACGGCGAGACCGGCCCGCGCCTGCTGACCGGCCCGCTCGTCGGCGACCCGATGCCTCGGCACGAGTTCACCGCCGCCGAGCCGTTCACGGCCGGGGTACGCTCCGGCAGGCGCGCGGACCGCCTCGACCGGGCCGCCGTCGCGGCCGTACGCGCCGAGCCGGCCGCGCGCGGCGTCTGGCGGACCTGGCGCGTACGGGCCGAGGGTTACCGCGAGATCGCCAAGCCGGTGTTCGTGGTCGAGGTCGACGCGCGGGCGGACGCCGCCGGTATCGCCGGCCGGCTGCAGGACCACCTGACCGCCGAGGGAGAGCTGTATCCGCAGGCCGAGGTCTACGAGGCGGGTGACTGGCTGCCGGCCTACCAGCGGTCCGCGCGCGCCGCGAGCGAGCTGCTCTGGGCACGCGAGCCCGACCCGGGCGTGCGCATCGCCTCGCTCATCGACGGGTTCGTCGGCGTCGGCCCCGGGGGCTGGCAGGACGCCGAACCGGTCGAGGACGACGCGGAGCGCGACCGCCTCCTGGCCTATCTGGAGGCCGGCACGCCGGTCCTCATCACGACGGCACGGCTGCACGACGTGATCGACCGCGAGCGCGGCCGCGTCGTGCCGATGAGCTTCCGCACGGACGGCGTCTGGATCTGGAACGACATCAGCGTCTACTACCTGCGCACCTACGGATTCCGCCCGGACGACGGGCTGGTCGCGCACATCGCCGCCAACGGCTACACCATTCCCCAGGTCGACGGGGTCGCGGAGTTCCGCGCGATCTCGGTGCTGTACCGGCCGGAGGACGAAGGCGCGACGGCGCGCCGGTGACGGTGTCGCGTGGTGCCGGGGCACGGCCGGATGAGAGGCTTCGGTAGTGATCGCCGGCCCTCGTACGGGCCGGCACGTACGAGGGAAGGCCGCGCGATGCCCGAGACCTGTTCGCACGTCGTCAGCCTGCCGCCGGCCGTGACCCCGCACACCACGGCCGGCTGCGAGGACTGCCTGAAGACCGGCTCGCGCTGGGTGCACCTGCGTGAGTGCCTGACCTGCGGGCACATCGGCTGCTGCGACTCCTCGCCCAACCGGCACGCACGCGCGCACGCGGGCGAGCAGGACCACCCGGTGGTCCGCTCGTTCGAGCCGGGCGAGGACTGGCGCTGGTGCTTCGTGGACGAGACCTTCGTCTGAGAACCGCCCGCCCGGGCCGTACCGCCTGCGGCCGGCCCCGTCCCGTACGTGCCGGGCCGGGTTCGCACGTGCCGCCGGCGCCCGTGGGATGGCTACGATTGGTGCCACCGACTCGACCCACCGCGTTCCCCCGCGGGAGATCCGAGCGACCCCCCATCGGGAAGGCGAGCATGCCGTCCACCTCTGTCAGGCGTCGGGACAGCACGAGCCGTGACTCACGGTCCTTCTCGAGCTACCTGCTCCGCGGTCTCTGGATCCTTCTCGGACTGGCCGGGGTCGTGGTCTTCGCGTGGGCGGTCACCAAGATCACGCTCAAGCCGGATCCCGGCGCCGGCAAGTACGTGCACGACAACACGCACCCCGGCCAGACGGTGCGCCTTTACCTCAACCAGCCGAGCGTGCGCGCGGCGGTTCTGGAGATCGGCGGAAACGTCGCCCTGCTGATGCCGCTCGGCGTCCTGCTCCCCGTCCTGTCGAACCGGTTCCGCGGCCCGCTGCGGATCCTGCTCGTCGTCGGGCTGGTCTCGCTGTGCATCGAGACCGTGCAGGGCACGATGATCGCCGGCCGGGCGTTCGATGCCGACGACGTCATCCTCAACACGCTGGGCGCCGTACTGGCCTATCTTCTCGTCGGCCGCAAGGTCTCACGCTGGGCGCATCGCTCGGTCTGACACACGGCGTACGGCCTGGTTCGATACAATTGTCGGCTGACAAGCGTTTTCGTGCGCCCGGTCGCGGTGGGCGGCCCGATATCAGGGTGGCCTCGCCCGTCCGGGCGCTCTGTCGTGCGGGCATGGGGCCGGGGGCGGCCGGTGTGCCGCAGGCGTCCAGGTGATCAGGGAGATGCGGGTGACTACGGTGGGTTACGGCGGCTCCGCGCCGGCGAGGGTGGCCGAGATTCTGGAGACGAGCGGGGAGCAGGTTGCACAGCGGTGGGCCGACCTGCCGCTGTTCCGCAGCGTCTACACCTCGGGCCGGGACGCGGCCGTGGGGGCGGCGCACCGGCTGGTGGAGGTGCTCGCGGAGGTCGCGCGCGGCGAGCGGATCGAGGACCCGTCCGCGGCCGGTTTCGACCGGATCCGCCCGCACCTGGCGCAGCTGATCGCCGCCCGCGGCCGTGCGGGGTGCACACTGCGGCAGATCGCCGCCGAGGTGGCCGAGCTGGGGCCGCCGCTGCTGAGCACCGTCGAGCGTGAGCCGGACGCCGCCGGAGCGCCGCTCGCGGCGGTGGAGCTGATGGGCACCCTGCGGGTCGTCGTCATGGAGATCGCGCTGAGCGAGGGCGCCGAGGTCATCGACCGGCAGCGTCAGCAGCTCCTGGAGTTGTCCACTCCGGTGATCAAGTTGTGGGACCGCGTGGTCGCCGTGCCGCTGATCGGCACCCTGGACAGCGCGCGTACCCAGGTCGTGATGGAGACGCTGCTCCAGGCGATCGTCGACCAGAACGCCGCGACGGCGATCCTGGACATCACCGGCGTCCCGATGGTCGACACGGTCGTCGCGCAGTACCTGCTGAAGACCGCGATGGCGGTACGCCTGATGGGCGCCGACTGTGTGATCAGCGGCATCCGCCCGCAGATCGCGCAGACCATCGTGCAGCTCGGCATCGACCTCGGCGACATCACCACGCGGGCGACACTGGCCGACGCACTGGCCTGGGCGCTGGAGAAGTCGGGCGTCACCGTCGTGGAGGAGGTGTGAGCTCGGCGTACGCGGGCGGCGAGCGGATCTCGGTACTCCGGCTGGGCGACGTGCTCATCGCGGCCATCCAGCACGAGCTGACCGACCAGACCGCGCTGGCGTTGCAGCAGGACCTGACCGCGCTGGCCGCGGCGGGCGCACGCGGAGTCGTCATCGACATCTCCGGTGTGGAGATCGTCGACTCCTTCCTCGCCCGCGTCCTGTCCGAGATCGCCGCGGCGGCGAACATGCTCGCCGGCCGTACGGTGGTCGCGGGCATGCGCCCCTCGGTCGCCATCACGATGGTGGAGATGGGCCTGGGCCTGCGCGGGCTGTCCACCGCGCGCTCCCTCGACGACGCGATGGCGATGCTCGCGGATCAGGGCGGCCGATGAGCCCGGACGACGTGACACGGATCCAGATCGGCAGCGACGTGCAGATCGCCGGGGCGCGCCAGGCCGTACGCGAGGCCGCGGTCGCGGCCGGGTTCAGCCTGGTCGAGCAGACCAAGATCGTTACAGCGGCGAGCGAGCTGGCGCGCAACACCCTCGTGCACGGCGGCGGCGGTCACATGGAGCTCGCCGCGGTCGAGGGCACGGGCGGGCACGGCATCCGGCTGACCTTCGTGGACGAGGGTCCCGGCATCCCGGACGTGGAGGCCGCGCTGTCCGACGGCTACACCACACGCAACGGGCTCGGCCTCGGCCTCGGCGGCGCGCGCCGCCTGGTGCAGGACTTCCGCATCGACAGCACGCCCGGTTCGGGCACGACCGTCACGGCGGTGTCCTGGCCGCGTTCCGGCGCGTGCCCCGGCCCCAGGGCGCTGCGATGAACGGCCGGATGATGGCCACCGAGGCGTGGGACGTCGCCGTGGCCGACGACAGCCAGGTGCACGGCGCGGCGGCCGCGGCGTCGGCGGCCGCGCTGGCGGCCGGCCTGGACGCCCATGACGTCGCCACCTGCGAGCTGCTCGCCACCGAGCTGGCCACCAACCTCATGCGCCACGCGGTGGGCGGCCGGCTGCTGATCAGCGCCGCGGGACAGGGCGTGGCGCAGATCGTCGCGGTGGACCACGGGCCCGGCATCGCCGACGTGACCGCGTCGATGACCGACGGCTTCACGACGAGCTCGTCGCTGGGCGCGGGGCTGGGCGCGTGCCGTCGCGGCGCGGGGGAGTTCGACGTCTACAGCCGGCCCGGCAAGGGCACCGTCGTCCTCACGCGCGTCGGCCCGGCGGCCGCCGAGCCGTCCGGCCCGATCGAGGTCGGCGGGGTCATCACGCCGCATCCGGACGAGCTGGCGGTGGGCGACGGATACGGGTTCGCCTGGGACGGCGAACGGATGACGGTCGGCGTCGTCGACGGGCTGGGCCACGGCATCGAGGCCGCGCAGGCGCGCCTGGCAGCGCTCGAGCTGCTCGAACAGCAGCCGGCCCTCGACTCGGCCGGCCTGCTCCGCGAGATCGACGTCGGCCTGCGGGTCACGCGCGGCGCGGCCGCCGCGATCGCCCAGGTCGACGGGTGGTCCCGGCAGCTAAGCTTCGCCGGCATGGGCAACGTGACCGGCCGCCTGTTCTCAACGGAGTCCGACCAGAGCCTCGTGTCCCGGCCCGGCATCCTCGGCGTCGGCCACGGCATCGGCGTCGCCGCCCGCCCGCGGCTGCACCGGGTGGTCTCGGCGGACTGGCTCCCGCCGTCCATGCTCGTCCTGCACACGGACGGTGTCACGAGCCGCTGGGATCCGGCCGACCACCCGGGCGCCGCCGACCACCACCCGGCCATCCTGGCCGCCCTGATCTGGCGTGACGCACTCCGCGGCAACGACGACGCGACGGTCGTCGTAGTACGGACACGAACGAAGAACCGCGTCCGATGAGTCAGCGGATCCATCACGGGCCGGTCGCCGACCCGGCCGCCGCCCTCGCCACCGTGGCGGTCGCCATGGGACGGCTCGGCGTCGCCGTGGACGAGCGCCCCGGCCTGCTCGCCAGGGTCGCGCAGGCGCTGCGCGACCACGGGACCGGCGGCTGGATGACCCTCAGCGTCACCGACGACGGTGCCCTGCACGTCACCGTCGGTGGTGGCGGCGGCCCGGACCGTACGGCCACCGCCGTGATCCCCGCCGACGCCGGGATGGGGCGCGACGACGCCGGCCAGGGCGATGACGCGGGCCAGGGCGATGTCGCGGAGCAGGGCGACGCCGGTCCGGACGACCCGGCGCCGGGCGAGACCGGGCTGCTCGACCTCATCATCGACCAGCACGACGCGCTCGGCTGGCACCGGCAGGAGCTGGAGCAGACCAACCGGGGCGTGCTCGCGCTGCACGCCGAACTCGCCGAGACCACCGAGCGGCTCCGCGAGGCCGGCGAGGTGCAGCGCCGGCTGCTGAGCGCCGAACGCGCCGCGCACGCCGCGGCCGAGGCGTCGCGCGCACGCCTGGAGTTCCTCGCGCACGCCGGAGCGACGCTTTCCGAGTCGCTCGACCACGAGCAGATCCTCGGCCGGCTGCGTGCGATCGTCGTCCCGCGGCACGCCGCAGCGATGATCGTCTGGCTGTCGCGCGAGCCCGGCGTCCTCGCCCCCGTGCCGCACGAGGACCGGCGGCCCCCGCCGATGGTCGAGAAGGCCTACACCGGCGGTCGGTCCCAGCACGTCACCCGCATGCCGGGCGGCGAGGACGTGGTCCCCGGCGTCGACACGACGCTCGACGACCGGCAGATCCTGGCCATCCCGCTGATCTCGCGGGGCAGCACGCTCGGCGTCCTGGCCGTCGAGCCGCCCGGTGGCTCCTTCACCACCGAGGACGTGGTGGTCTTCAGCGAGCTGGCCCGGCTGGCGGCCGTCGCGACCGACAACGCGCTGCGCTACGAGCACGAGCGCGACGTCGCCGAGCTGCTCCAGCGCGCCATGCTCACCGACCTGCCCGCGGACGGCCGGCTCCAGTTCACCGCCCGCTACCTGCCCGCCGAGGCGGGCCTGAACGTCGGCGGCGACTGGTACGACGCGTTCGAGCGCCCGGACGGCGACATGATCGCCGCGGTCGGCGACGTCACGGGCCACGGCCTCCAGGCCGCCGCGCTGATGGGACAGCTGCGCACGACCCTGCGCGCGTACGCGATCGACGCCCGCGGACCGGGCGAGGTGCTGACGCGTATGCACCGCCTGCTGTCGCATCTCCAGCCGAACGAGCTGGCCACGGCGGTGCTCGCCCAGATCTCGCGGGACGGCGTGCTGCGCTGGGCCAACGCGGGCCACCCGCCGCCGCTGCTCCGCGCGCCGGACGGCACGGTGAGCACGCTGGACGCGCACGACTTCCTGCTCGGCATGCCGCTGGAGGGTGCCAAGCTGCGGGAGTTCGGCGTCCGGCTCGAACCCGGCGCGGTCGCGCTGTTCTACACCGACGGCCTGATCGAGCGGCGCGGGACGCCGCTCGGCGACGGCATCGACCGGCTGGCAGGCGCCCTCACGCGTGCCGGGGGCGCGCTGGACGCGATGGCCGACAGCGTGCTGGCGGAGATGCTGTGCGACAGTGCGCGCGAGGACGACACCTGCCTGCTGATGTTCCGTGCCGCGCCGCTGTGACCATCATGTGTCCGCCGATACCGGCCACGTCACCGGTTTCGGCGAATATAGTTGGCGCATCAAGACACTTGTCTTCCGGCAATAGACGCGGTCAGCGGACCGCTTATTCATGACGGCGGTCACCCGAGCGGATCCCCGCCGTGTTGGGAGGAGCCTCGATGGCCGACTCCGAGACGGAGCAGTACGGAGAGCTGGTCGACCGCCTGGCAAGCGACTATCCGGACGTCCCCCAGCACGTCGTGGAAGAACAGGTCGCCAGCGCGGTCGAGGGAACCCAGCTGTTCGGTCAGGTTCCGACGACGGTGGAACTCGTCGAGACCATCGCGACCGAGAACGTCTCACGCGTGGACAGCGCGATGCGCAGCGGAGCGGACGTGAACGAGGAGACGGGCGAGACGCACCTGCCGGACGGGGCCGAACCAGATGAGGGGAAGGTGGCCGGGGGCACCTGAAACTCCTCAGGCGGGCATCGAGAAGGACTCGCCCTTGCCGGTCGCGTCCGTGCCGCCCGCGGCGGCACGGAACTCGGACAGACCGGTGAGCAGTGCCTGGCGCGCGCCGGGTGGCATACGGGCGAGCACCTTGACGATCTCTTCCTGGCGCTCCTGGCGAACGCGCTCGAGCAGTGCCTCGCCGTCGGGGCTGAGCCGGATGGCGATCTCTCTCCGGGACTGCTGACCCGACTCGCGTACAATCAGCCCTGCGGCTTCGAGACGGTCGCAGAGTCGGCTGGCCGACGACAGGAGTGCCCCGAGTTCGCTCGCGAGGCCGCTGAGATTGATGGCTCCGTTTTGCTCCACGACGAACAGAACGCGCAGCTGAGTCGCTGGAACCGGGACGCCGGGGGCACTCTGTGGCCCTGTCCAGATCCGGACGATCGCCTCGGCTGCCAAATCGATCGCAGCAGCGCATTCCGACAGCTGCGATGAATCACCCACATCCGCAACCATACCCCTCCCGTCACACATCGCGCGTGCGCAGTCACGCGTTCACACGCCGCAGCCGAACACGCCCGCCGAGACAGGCGCCTGGACCCGACCGAGACGAGACCATGTCCGAAGATCAGCTCCACCGCACCGAGAGTGCCATCTGGGCGGCTCAGCCGCACGCCCTCGCGACGGACGCGGCGAATGCCATCGAAGATGCCTACAAGGCGAGTTCCGTGGAGCTTCTTCTCGCGGACTACCGACTGGACTGCCTGATCCCGGTCGACTCGGAGCGACCGGCGTTCCGCATGGACGGAACGCCCGCCGGTCGTGCGTTCGCCGCTCAGCAGCCGCTGCTGCGGCCGCCCGCCGGCGACAGCGGCGCCTGGGAGCTTCACCTCCCGCTCGCCGTCCACGGCGATCGTACCGGCGTCCTCACGATCACATTGCAGGACGAGCCGGACGCGGAGATCAGGCATGAGCTGTCCGCGCTGGCCA
Organism: uncultured Actinomycetota bacterium; assembly: GCA_963799975.1. Taxonomy (GTDB): domain Bacteria; phylum Actinomycetota; class Actinomycetes; order Streptosporangiales; family Streptosporangiaceae; genus Actinoallomurus. The sequence continues at coordinate 243,189 of CAWCZF010000001.1, forward strand.
CGGTCCTGGCCCGCGCACTGAAGATCGCCGACAACGGAACCGATCTCTACCGGCGCGCGCGGCGGCTCAACCGCCTCACGCTCGCCGCGGAGATCCAGTGGGAGCTGCTGCCCGGCCGCTCGTGCGTGTGCGACGAATACCACCTCGCGGGCCAGCTGGAGCCCGCGTACGCGATCTGGGGCGACAACTTCGACTGGGCGACCGCCGCGGACCATCTCACCGTGTCGGTCACCAACGGAATGGGCCGCGGCGCCGAGGCCGCGCTGCTCACCCAGCTGACCGTCGGCGCGCTGCGCAACGCGCGCCGCTCCGGCGCGGGCCTGGTCGACCAGGCCACCCTCGCCAACGAGACGCTCTACAACCAGCACCGCGGGGCGCGCCACGTGTCCACGCTGCTGCTGAACTTCGAGCTGGAGACCGGGCGGGTCACGGCCATCGACGCCGGTTCGCCGAAGATGTTCCGCATGCGCGGCAGCACGGTCGAGCCGATCGCGCTGGAGGCGCAGCTCCCGCTGGGGATGTTCGACGACACGCATTACGCCGAGCAGGAGTTCACCGTGGCGACCGGCGACCGGCTCGTCATCTTCAGCGACGGCTTCCACGCCGCCGTCTCGCCGCGCGGCGAGTCCTACGGCTCCTCGGCGCTGGCGATGGCGCTGCGCCAGACACGCCTGCAGAACCCCTCCGAGGCGGTCCGCACCCTCACCCGCGGCCTGCTCGACTACTACGTCGGGGGCGAGATCGCCGACGACGCGGTCGTGCTCTGCCTCGACTGGACCGGCCGCGCCACCGACGCGTGACTCAGCCCTCCGGCTTGATCCAGTCGAAGGTGCGCTCCACGGCGCGGTGCCAGTTGTCGTACTCCGCGTCGCGCCGTGCGGCGTCCATCGCCGGCAGCCACTGGGCCGCGCGGTGCCAGTTGCCGCGCAGCCCCTCCAGGTCGGGCCAGTAGCCGACGGCGAGGCCCGCCGCGTACGCCGCGCCGAGCGAGACGGTCTCGGCGGCCATGGGCCGGATCACCGGCACGTTCAGCACATCGGCGATGAACTGCATGAGCAGGTTGTCGGCGGTCATCCCGCCGTCCACCTTGAGCGCCTTGAGCGCGAGCCCGGAGTCGGCGTTCATCGCGTCGACCACCTCACGTGTCTGCCATCCGGTCGCCTCCAGCACCGCGCGGGCCAGATGCCCCTTGGTGATGTAGGAGGTCAGGCCGACGATGATGCCGCGCGCCTCGCTGCGCCAGTACGGCGTGAACAGCCCGGAGAAGGCCGGCACGATGTAACAGCCGCCGTTGTCGTCCACGCTGCGCGCGAGGGTCTCGATCTCGGGCGCGCTGCTGATGATCCCAAGCCCGTCGCGGAACCACTGCACCAGCGCCCCGGTGATCGCGATCGAGCCCTCCAAGGCGTACACGGCCGGTTCGTCGCCGATCTGGTAACCGACCGTCGTGAGCAGGCCGTGCGTGGACCGTACGGGCTCGTTGCCGGTGTTGAGCAGCAGGAACGCCCCGGTGCCGTACGTGCACTTGGCCTCGCCGGGCGCGAAGCACGTCTGCCCGAACAACGCCGCCTGCTGGTCGCCGAGCGCGGCCGCGATGCGTACGCCGGGCAGCACGTGCCGCGCCGTGCCGTACGTCTCGGTCGAGGGGCGGATCTGCGGCAGCATCGCGCGCGGCACGCCGAAGAAGGCGAGCAACTCGTCGTCCCAGTCGAGCGTGGTGAGGTTCATCAGGAGCGTACGGCTGGCGTTGGTGACGTCGGTGACGTGCAGGCCGCCGGCCGGGCCGCCGGTCAGGTTCCAGATCAGCCAGCTCTCCATCGTCCCGAAGATCACATCGCCGCGTTCGGCGCGTTCGCGCAGGCCAGGACGGTGATCGAGCATCCAGCGGACGCGCGGGGCGGAGAAGTAGGTGGCCAGCGGGAGGCCGCAGCGCTCGCGGACCATCGCGGCGCGCGGGCGGGCGGCCAGCTCGTCGACAAGCCGGTCCGTACGCGTGTCCTGCCAGACGATGGCGTGCCCGATCGGCCGGCCGGTGTGCCGGTCCCACAGCACGGTCGTCTCGCGCTGGTTGGCGATGCCGAGGCCGGCCACCTGGCCGGGGGTGGCGCCGGCCTGGGCGACCGCCTCCGGGGCGATCCGCTCCAGGTTGCGCCAGATCTCCGTGGCGTCGTGCTCGACCCAGCCCGGCTTGGGAAAGTGCTGCTTGTGCTCGCGCTGCGTGACCGACACCAGCCGCCCGCCGTGGTCGAACAGGATGCACCGCGTGGACGTCGTGCCCTGGTCGACCGCCATCACATACCGCTCTACCATGCGTCCCTACCTCCTAGGTCGGGCAGCCGGACCTCACCAGCGGGAGGCTCCCAGGTCTCGGGAGACCGCCCGCGCGGCGTCGCGTACGTAGGTCACCAGCGTCGGAAGCGGCCGCCCGCCGGGGCCGCAGATACGTTCGACGGCGCCGCGGATCCCCATGGCACCGACGATCAGCCCGCCTTGCCCGCGGATGGGCGCGGCCACGCCGGCCTCGCCGACCGTCATCTCCTCCAGTTCGGCCGCCCATCCCATGTCGCGTACCTCGGCCAGGGCGCGGGCGAGGTCGCGGGGCGTGGTCTTCGTACGCCGCGTGAACGGTTCGAGATCGCCGTGCACGGCGGCCGCGGCGCCCGCGTCGTAGGCGAGGAGGACCTTGCCGAGCGCGGTCGCGTGCGCGGGCAGCAGCGCACCCACGTCGAGGGTCTGGAGCGTGTCGTCCGGCCGGAACACGTGGTGGACGACCAGGACCTTGCCGTCGAGCGGCGTGCCGATGCGTACGGCCTCGCCGCTGCGCGCCGCCAGCGCGTCCGCCCAGTTGATGGCGCGGGAGCGCAGTTCGTTGACGTCGAGATAGCTCGTGCCGAGGTGGAGCAGTGCCGCGCCGAGGCGGTATTTGCCGGTCTCGGCGTCCTGCTCGACGAAGCCGACGCCCTGGAGCGTACGCAGGATGCCGTGCGCGGTGCCGCGCGCCAGGCCGAGCGAGCCGGCGATCTCACTGACGCCGAGGCGGCCCGAACCGCGCGCGAGCAGGCGCAGGATCGCCGCCGCACGCTCGATGGACTGCACCGGACCGGGCACGCTGCGGATCATAGCCATGTCAACAGGTGTTCGACAATGTCGGCATTTCGGCCTCGGTAGTCGTGCGAACACGGTTCGCAACCGCCCGATCGGCGGCTCGTCCAAGGTCGGCCAAGATGGCAAAGCAGGTCGGCGTTCGACAATGTCGGCACCTGTCTGTTGACCCCCTGCCTGCGGCGACTTACCGTCCGGGCAGCCGTGAGAGGCGATTCTCCTGGCGGGGACCCGCCGTTCACGCGCGGGTGCCTCGCTGACGTCCGTACGGGCGTCGTGATCAAGGAGGAGACGTGGCAGAGCGATTGAAGATCCCAGGGCTGGCCGGCGAGCTGGCCGCCGAGTTCGCCGGCACGATGATCCTGATCCTGTTCGGGACCGGCGTCGTGGCGCAGGTGGTGGCCGGCGGAATCGGCGACCACGACAGCATCGCCTGGGCGTGGGGCCTCGGCGTCACCCTCGGCGTCTACGTGGCGGCACGGGTGAGCGGCGCCCACCTCAACCCGGCCGTGACGGTCGCACTCGCCGTCTTCAAGGGCTTCTCCTGGCGCAAGGTCCTGCCGTACTCCCTCGCGCAGCTCGTCGGCGCGTTCGTGGCCGCCCTGATCGTCCGCTGGAACTACAGCGAGGTCCTCGCGAAGATGGACCCCGGGCACACCATCAAGACCCAGGGCGTCTTCTCCACCCTGCCCGGCAACGGCGCGCTGCCGGTGCACACCTGGGGAGCCTTCCGCGACCAGGTGATCGGCACCGCGATCCTGCTCTTCCTGATCATGGCCGTGACCGACGTGAAGAACACCTCGCCGGCAGCCAACCTCGCGCCGGTCGTCATCGGCCTGATCGTCGTCGCGATCGGCATGGCCTGGGGCACCGACGCGGGGTATGCCATCAACCCGGCACGTGACCTCGGGCCGCGCCTGGCGGAGTTCTTCACCGGGTACGGCACGGCGTTCCGCGACCAGTACGGCGACCTGTACTTCTGGGTGCCCATCGTCGGCCCGGTCATCGGGGCCGTGGTCGGCGCCGGCCTCTACCAGGCGCTGGTCGGCCGTTTCCTGCCCGCCGAGACGACCGAACCCGGACGGGTGCCCGAAGACCCCGAATTCGAGAACGCCTGAGCCGCACGCCGCAGACAAAGAAAGGCGACCTTCCATGGCCGACTTCGTCGGAGCCGTTGACCAGGGCACCACGAGTACCCGTTTCATGATCTTCGATCACTCGGGCAGCGAGGTGGGCAAGCACCAACTCGAACACGAGCAGATCCTGCCCCGGCCCGGCTGGGTCGAGCACAACCCGGTCGAGATCTGGGAGCGCACCCGTTCGGTGATCGAGACCGCGCTGCACCAGGCGAACCTCACCGCCGCCGACCTCGCCGCGCTCGGCATCACCAACCAGCGCGAGACCGCCGTCGTCTGGAATCGCCGTACCGGGCGCCCCTACTACAACGCGATCGTCTGGCAGGACACACGTACGGACCGCATCGCCTCCGCGCTCGACCGCGACGGCCGCGGCGACGTCATACGGACCAAGGCCGGGCTCCCGCCGGCGACGTACTTCTCCGGCGGCAAGATCCAGTGGATCCTGGAGAACGCCGACGGCGTGCGCGAGGCCGCCGAGGCCGGCGACGCGGTGTTCGGCAACACCGACACCTGGCTGCTGTGGAACCTCACGGGTGGTACGGACGGCGGCGTGCACGTCACCGACCCGACGAACGCCAGCCGTACGATGCTGATGAACCTGGAGACGCTCGACTGGGACGACGAGCTGTTGTCGTTCTTCAATATCCCGCGCGGGATGCTCCCGGAGATCAAGCCGTCCTCCAACCCGGACTTCTACGGCACGACCCTCGCGAACGGCCCGGTGGGCGGCGAGGTGCCGCTGTCCGGCGACCTCGGCGACCAGCAGGCGGCCACGGTCGGGCAGGTCTGCTTCGGCGTCGGCGAGGCCAAGAACACCTACGGCACCGGCAACTTCCTGCTCCTCAACACCGGCAACGAGCTCGTACGGTCCAAGAACGGGCTGCTCACCACGGTGTGCTACCAGTTCGGCTCCGACGCGCCCGTGTACGCCCTGGAGGGTTCGATCGCGGTGACCGGCTCGGCCGTGCAGTGGCTGCGCGACCAGCTCGGCATCATCTCCGGCGCCTCCCAGAGCGAGACGCTCGCCCGGCAGGTCGAGGACAACGGCGGCGTGTACTTCGTGCCGGCCTTCTCCGGGCTGTTCGCGCCGTACTGGCGCTCCGACGCGCGCGGCGCGATCGTCGGGCTGTCCCGCTTCAACACCAACGCCCACCTCGCGCGGGCCACGCTCGAATCGATCTGCTATCAGACCCGCGACGTCGTCGAGGCGATGCGGCAGGACTCCGGCGTCACCCTCGACGTCCTGCGCGTCGACGGCGGCGTGACCGCGAACGAGCTGTGCATGGAACTCCAGGCCGACATTCTCGGCGTGCCGGTCTCCAAGCCGGTGGTCGCCGAGACGACGGCACTCGGCGCGGCGTACGCGGCCGGCCTGGCGACCGGGTTCTGGCGTACGACCGATGAGCTGAAGCAGAACTGGAACGAGGCGCGGCGCTGGGAGCCGAGCTGGGACGACGACAAGCGCGCCACCGGGTACGCCGGCTGGAAGAAGGCGGTCGAGCGGACGCTCGACTGGGTCGACGTGGACTGACGCGGGGCGCGGGGGCGCCGGCGGCCGAGGGACACCGGCGGCCCCTGCCCTGATCGTGACGGGGCCTCGCACCTACGCTGGTGCGAGGCCCCGCCGGCTTCACCGGTTAGATCGCCGAGATCAGCACCAGTCCCAGTCGTCCCAGTCGTCGCAGCAGTCCCAGCAGCCCCACCAGGTGACCAGGTGGCTCGTGAGGTGCTGACCGGTCACCGGAGCGCTCGTCGTGGCCGCGCCGGCCGGGGCAGCGCCCATCGTCAGTGCGGCCGCGCCCGCGAAGGCCGCACCGGAGATGGCTACCGCGAGTCGCTTGGAAATCGCCATGGAAGTACCTCCCTGGTTCGTTCCGAAGGCATGACGGGTCATTGTCACACCGGGGCAATTTAGGCCATTTTGGGCTCAATCACCTAGTTCAACCTCGCATGTATCGTTTGTCAGGAGCAATACCGACTACTGGTTATATGCAACATCTTGACCACTATTGGGCGGGTTTGGTGGAACGCCTTTAATCGCGTGAATCCCCTGTTCCGGCGGCTCTCGCGGCCGTACGGGCCGGAATCGAGGTCCGTTCTCTCACGCCGGCGTCATGGCCCGTCTCATGACTCCGCATGGCCCGCCCATGGGGCTAAATGGCGGGCGCCGAGTGGATTCTCGCGACAGGGACCATCGGCTCGCCGCGTGGACCTTCCGGCCCTGAGGACGGGCACCGCCCGGCGGCTTCGATGGAGGTGCCGGCGAAGGGAATCACCATGATCATCGTGGGCGTGGACGGCTCGCAGGAGAGCCTGCGTGCGGTCGAGTGGGCCGCGGACGAGGCGGCGCTGCACGATCGCCCGCTGCGGATCGTGCACGCCGTCGCGCCGTGGATTCACGACAAGAACGTCGACCCGCGGCTCCTGGCCGTACGCGAGTGGCTCCTCGCCAGCGGCCGGGAGATCGTCGACGCGACCGTGGAGGCCGCACGCGTACGCGCCATGGGGCTGAACGTCACCGGCGAGATCGTGCCGGGCGGCGCCGCCAAGGCGCTCCTCGACCAGGCCCGCGACGCATCCATGATCGTGCTCGGCGGCCACGGTCTCGGCACCGTCGCCGGGCTGCTGCTCGGCTCGACGGCGTTGCAGGTCGTCTCGCACACGCCCGTGCCCGCGGTCGTCGTCCGCGACCTGGAGCCGATGCCGCGCCAGGAGATCGCGGTCGGCGTGGACGGGCCGCCGATCGGCGAACCGGCCCTGGCCTTCGCGTTCGAGGAGGCGAGCAGGCGGCGGGCGCGCCTGCGCTTGGTCCACGTCTGGGCCGACCCCGGTACGGTCGTCGTCGGCGGGATGACGCCGCTGGTCTACGACGCCGACCTGGTCGCGGAGGAGCACACCCAGCGCCTGAACGACGCGCTCACGACCTGGCGGGACAAGTATCCGGACGTCGAGGTCGTCATCGAGGTGGTGCACGGGCGGCCCGTGCCCATCCTCGCCGGCGTGTCCGCACGCGCCGACCTCCTGGTGGTGGGCACGCGCGGGCGCGGCGGGTTCGCCGGCCTGGTCCTCGGCTCGGTCAGCCACGGCCTCCTGCACCACGCGCACTGCCCGCTCGCGGTCGTCCCCTCCGCCCATCTCGGCTGACCCGGCCGTACCGGCCCGCCCGTATCGGCATGGCTCGGTATGGACGGTGCTACTGGCACGTAGCGGCCGCAGGTCCCGGCCGCTGAGGACTTTCGTCCCTGCACGACCCGTGGCGCCGATGGTGCGCTGAAGACCAGACGATCGACGGCGCGGGGACGGGAGCGCATTCATGGACGCCGTGGAGACGCGGGCCGAGGAGATCGCGCACTTCCTCGCCGACGCGGCGGTGTGGGCGCCCTCGGTGTACGGCACGCAGCCGTGGTGGTTCGGCACCCGGGGCTCGACCGTCACCGTGCACGTCGACGCCGAGCGCCGCCTCGACGTCGCCGACCCCGACGGCCGCGAGATGTTCGTCAGCTGTGGCGCCGCGCTCTACACACTGCGCCTCGCGGTACGCAACATCGACCGGATGCCCCAGGTGCGGATGGCATCGGACCGGCGGCGTCCCGGACTGGTCGCCAGCGTCGGGGTGGGGCAGCCGCGGCCCGTGACCGCCGGGGAACGCCAGATGTACGCCCAGGTACGGCGCGGGCACACGCACAGCGGCGGGTTTCGCCCCGGCGGCCTGCCGATCGGCCTGCTCCAGGACCTGCGCGCCCACGCCTACCGCGAGCAGGTCTGCCTGCGCATCGTGGCCGACCCGCGGGCGCGGATCGCGCTGGCCGCCCTCACCGAGGCCGCCGAGCAGGTCCAGCGGCAGAACCCGGCGTACGCTGCCGAGACGGCACGCCGGGCGGCCGCCGGCACGACCGAGGAGACCTGTCCCCGCGAGTCCGCCCACCTGGACCCGGACTTCGCCGGCTGCGACTTCGCGCGCGGCCAGGGCTGGGGCCAGAGCGCCGCCGAACAGGGCGACGCCACGGGGGTGGTCGCGATCCTGCTGACCGACGGCGACGCGCGCGGCGACTGGCTGCGCGCCGGGCAGGCGTTGCAGCGGATCCTGCTGTGCGCCGCCGACTACGACGTCTCGGCCGCCTTCCACAGCCAGGCGCTGGAGGTGCCGGAACTGCGGGAGTTCGTCCGCACCCGGTTCTGCGACGGCGCGTACCCCCAGATGATCATGCGGCTGGGCGTCGCGCACGCCGGTGCCGCGCGCCGCTCGGTCACCGAGCTGACCGGGGCCGGGATGTGACCGCCTGCCGGGAGGCGGCCGCCTAGTCGTCGCGTGAGCGGTCGCCGGTCGCCTTGATCTGCGCGACGAAGGCCGCCGCCTGCGTACGCCGGCGCATGTCGAGCTTGGTGAACAGGTTCGAGACGTAGTTCTTGACGGTCTTTTCGGCCAGGAAGAGGCGTTCGCCGATCTGCCGGTTGGTCAGCCCCTCGCCGATCAGTTCGAGGATCTGCCGCTCCTGGTCCGACAGCGTGGACAGCGGGTCCTTGCGCGTCTGGCGCTCACGCAGTCGGTGCAGCATCTGGGCGGTGCTGTGCGGATCGAGCAGCGACTGCCCGGAGGCTAGCGTGCGTACGGCGGCGACCAGGTCGGACCCGTGGATCTGCTTCAGCACGTACCCCGCGGCCCCGGCCATGACCGCGTCGAAGAGCGCCTCCTCATCGGAGAAGGAGGTGAGCATCAGGCAGGCGAGCCCCGGCATGCGGGACCGGATCTCCCGGCAGACGCCGACCCCGTCGCCGTCGGGCAGCCGCACGTCCAGCACGGCGACGTCGGGCCGTACGGCCGGGATCCGTGCCATCGCGTGTGCGGCGGTGGCGGCCTCGCCGACGATCTCGATGTCGTCCTCGGATTCGAGCAGCGCGGCGACGCCGCGTCTGACCACCTCGTGGTCATCGAGCAGGAATACCCGAATCGTCATGGCCTGGCCTCGTCATCCGTACGGGGCTGGCGGTCGCCGGCCGGTGTCCTCACGTTAGGAGGCCTTCCGCGGTTCAGGCCGGAACGAACGTCGGCGATGGCAGGGACCAACGTCCCTTGCGTGATCGCCGCGCGGGGCCGCGCGCGTCAGGGCAGGCCGGTCCAGCGGGGTGCGACGGCCGCCCACTCGCGCTCCCACAGCTCCAGGCGCCGCCGCTCGAGCCGCCGGTCGACCAGCGTGCGTGCGGCCGAGTGCAGCAGGCCGAGCAGGGTCAGGGCCGTCAGCGCGGCCATGATCGTGTCGGCGACCGTCTGGGAGTGGTTGCGGGGATGGGAGGTCATCCGGCCCGTGCCGTCGATCCAGATCGACCGGTGCGTGCCGGTGGGCTCGCCGCCCGTGGTGGGGACGACGGCGGTGTGGGCACGGCCGGCGGTGTCGCGCCAGCCGATGCGCACGGCCTGGTCGAGCACGCCCCTCGATCCGGTGGGCGCCGGGTCGATCACGACGGCGCTCACCTTGTGCCGGGTGCGCGCCTGCAGGTGTTCGGCGCGTACCCCGGCCCCGCCGGCCACGCTGACGGTCAGCACGACCGACAGCGGCGCGAGGACGAGGAACAGCACGCCGAGCACGATCATCAGCCGGGCGTGCGTCCGGTCGACCGGACGTCGCAACGGATTGCGATCCGGGCGCAGATAACGGACGACGCCCGCGAGCTTGATCGTGAAGGTTCGCATGAGACACCTCCGCACGGCCTTTCTCCGCAGACTAGGCGCTTCGGCCCTGACTCGGGAGGGGCTGCGGCCCTCATGTGACAACCCGAGAGTCCCGTAACAGCCGTTGATCTGGTCCCTGACCGTGATTTGACGGGACGTGCGGGCGCCGTGTCCGGCGGACCAGACCTCAGCCGCCATCGTCGCCCGGCGACGGCTCGCCGGAACAGGGGCTGCCGGGCCGGAACCGGAGGACCTTCGGCCCCTTCTGGCGCGCCGTCCCAGCGAGGACTCTAGAGAAGGGGGCCAAATGAACCGATTTGACGGGCCTTATGTGCTTGTGGGCTTCGACGGTTCGGCGGCCGGCGAGCGTGCGCTGCGCTGGGCCGCGGAAGAAGCGCGGCTGCGGCGGATGCCCCTCGTGGTGTGCCACGCGTGGGACTGGCCCTATCCCACGCCGCCGTCGGGGCCGGTGGCGCTGGACACCGTGCGCGCGATGGCCGGGCACGTACTGGACAAGGGCGTCCGCATGGCACGGGGGACGGCTCCACGGACACGTACGCGCGGCCGGCTCATCGCCGGGCCGGCGCCCCCGATCCTGATCGACCAGTCCAGGGACGCGTCCCTGGCGCTCGTGGGCACCCAGCGCGACCGCGCCTTCGCCGACATGGCCGCCGGGTCCTCGGCCCTGCGACTCCCCGCGTACGCGCACTGCCCCGTGATCGTCGTACGCGGCGTCGCGGACCGCGGCCGCCCGATCGTGGTGGGCGTGGACGGCTCGGCAGCCTCCGACGCCGCACTGGCCTTCGGCTTCGAGGAGGCGGCCCTGCGCGGGCAGAGGCTGCGGGCCGTGCTCGGGTGCTGGGAGCCGGAGACGATCGCGTCGGCCGAGATGGGGATGATCTCCGATCCGGCCGAGGTGCGCGCGATGTCCGCGGACCGGCTGGAACGCGCCGTGTCGCCCTGGCGGGAGAAGTACCCCTACGTCGACGCGGAGGCCACTCTTTCCCTGCGCACGCCACGGCACGCGCTGCTCGAGGCCGCCGGGAACGCGTCGATGCTCGTGCTGGGCGGCCGCGGGCTCGGCGGGGTCGCGGGCATGCGGCTCGGTGCCGTCAGCACCGCGATGCTCCAGCAGGCGCCCTGCTCCGTGGCGGTCGTGCGGCCGCGCGGCCTGGGGGCCGTGCCCCCGCCGTCCGGTGATCCGCACGGCCCATGGGGCGGGCGCGACGATTCTTCAGCCAGGTGAGACGACGGGGGGAACGACAGATGACCGCGGAGATCGGAATGCGTCCGTCGCCGGGAACGGCGCGCGAACGTACGGCGGGGCGGTTCCGTACGACCCTGCCCGAGGCACGTAGCGTACTGGCCGTCGTGGCACGGCCCGGAGACGAGGCGTGCTACCTCGGGGCGGTGCTGGAGGCGTTCCGCCGTGGCGGCAGCGAGGTGAACGTGCTCGCGTTCAGCCGCGGGGACGCCTCGCCGTACAACGACTCGATGGAACACCTCGGCTCGATCCGGCCGTTCGAGCTGGACGCGGCGGCGTCGGCGCTGCGGGCGTCGCACTGCCTGCTCGCCGACTATCCCGAGGCCGAGCTGCGGCGGCTGCCGATCGCCCGGCTCGCCGAACGCGTGATCCGGATGATCGGCGAATGGGACGCCGACCTGCTCCTGACGGTCGACGGCCGGGTGGGCGACCGCATCGCCGCGAATGTCGCCTGCCACGCCGGCCACGCGGCCGAGGTGCCGGTGCTCGGCTGGACGCTGCCGCACGAGGTGGCCACGGCCGTACGCGAGGCCACCGGCATGTCCGTGACCGGGGACGCCGACGTGCGCATCGACTTCGAGCTGGCGGTACGCCGGACGATCCAGCGCTACGCGATGCGGGCGCACTGCAGCCAGTCACGCGGCGACGGCACCCAGCTCGCGCGGCTCACCGTACAGGGGGACCGGGAATGGCTGCGCTGGCTCGTGCCCGCGCCGTCGTGCGACAGCGAGAGGGGACGGGGATGAACTCCGGCATATCGGTTGCCGACGTGATGCGGGACCAGGTCGTCGCCGTACGTGAGCGGGCGCGGTTCGCCGAGATCGTCACCGCGATGCGCCGCTTTCACCTCTCGTCGCTGCCGGTCATCGACTCGGCCGACCGGGTCGTCGGCCTGATCTCGGGCCATGACCTGCCGCTCCAGGACGCGGACGCCGGCGACGCCGAGGACCGCCAGGACGGATTGTTCGGCCGACTCCGGCGGCGCAACGGCCGGTCCGCGTGCGCCGGGCGGCTCGCCACCGACCTGATGAGCTCCCCGCCCGTGACGACGACCGCGGCGACGCCGGCGCGCGAGGCGACGCGCGCGATGTACCGCCACCGGATCCACCAGCTTCCCGTGATCGACGAGACGACCGGCCGGCTCACCGGGACGGTGACCCGCTCCGACCTGCTCGCCGTGTACGAGCGGCCCGACGAGGACATCCGGCGGGAGATCGTCGACGGGATCATCGAGCGGACGCTCGGCCTGCCCGCCGAGGGGTTCGAGGTCTCGGTCGCGGGTGGTGCGGTGACGATCCGCGGGCGCCTCGAACACCGGTCCGCGGCGCTGCGTCTCGCCCGTGCCACGGCGCACGTCGAGGGCGTCATCACCGTCGCGGACCACCTGGCGTACCGGCTGGACGACCTCGCCGGGTCGCCGGGCCCGCGCTAGCCGGCCGGCGGGTGGCGCTGGTCAGGCCGCGTGGTGGCGGCCGTCCACGCGCAGCTCGGACAGGTCGGTGAGGACGAAGTCCGCGCCGTGCTCGTCGAGTGCGGCCCCGCCGAGACGGTCGAGGCCGACGACGAGGCCGAACCCGCCCCGCTGGGCCGCCGTGACGGCGGCCGCGCTCTCGTCGACCACCGCGGTGTGCCGCGGCTCGGTGCCCAGCCGGAGCGCGGCCTGCACGAACAGGGCCGCGTCCGGGCAGGAGGGCAGGGTGCTGCCGGGCGCGTCGAGACCGTCCAGGACCAGGTCGAACATTGCCGCGACGCCTGCGTTCGTGAGCACCTCGGTGCTGTGGCGCTGTGCGGACACCGCCGCCGTGCGGATGCCGCGCCGACGGCTCTCCCTCAGCAGCGTCACCGCCGAGGCGTACGGGCTCACGCCGTGGCGGTGCACCTCGGCGAGGAAGAACTCCTCCTGCCGGGTCGTGAGCCCGCGCAGGTCGTCATAGGGCAGGCTGATGCCGCGTGCGGCGAGGAAGTCGCGCGCCCCCGCGAGCCGTGGCTTGCCGTAGGTGTACCGCAGGAAGTCGCGCCGCACGTCGAACGGCACGAACGACGTCTCGTGCGCCGCCGCGTACGTGCGCAGGAACGGGTCCATGACCGTCTTCCACGCCGCCGCCGACGTACGCGCGCTGTCGATGACCACGCCGTCCACACCGAAGATCACCGCGATGATGTCGCCGCCGAGCACACACTGACCCGAGCGCATGGCCCGTTCACCTCTTCCCCCCGCTGAGCGGTCCCCCTCAGCAGTCTTCCCGGTACGGCAGGGCGCCATCCGGTCTCGCATGATGACCTGCTCACGGCGGCATCACCGCCGTGAGCGGCCACGACGCCGTCCGGCCGGCCAGGGTCCGTGCCGCGCGCGAGGTCAGCACTACGACGGCGACGTCCTCGCCCAGCGAGTGCCAGGCGGCGATCACGGCCTCCGGTTCCTCGGCGGGCAGCACGATCGCACCCGGCAGGCCCAGGTCGAGCACCTTGCGGCGTTCTCCGATGATCGCGATCTTCGCCGCGTCCCCCAAGGTCGGAATGGTCATGGTCACCATGTTCGTCCGGGCGGCCTGGCCGGGGCAGGGCCGCTTGGAGGTGAGACCGGGGACCTTCGCCCTGTTCGGCGGCCGCCCGTGGCCGGGCATCGCCGGTGTGACCGGTGTCGCCTCCGCCGGACGCAGCCGCAGTCGGTCGCGGCGTCCGAAAGCATTGGGCTCTTCACAGAGTGGGGTGTGGTTGGGGCCTGAAATCCGCCGGGGCGTCCGTCCAGGACGGCGTCGGCTCGATGCCGGCGCCGGCGCGGCCGGACCATCCCGGCGCGCGATGCCAGGCGGGCCGTCGGCGATGATGTGGGTGTGCAGTATGTGTCCACAGTGCCGCGTCCGCCGCTGGACGAGCTGATCGACGATCTCTACTACCTGGAGGGCGCGCCGCCGTACTCCAAGCTGCTGCTGCCGGCGGCGCCGGCGCCGTTGCTGATCGTCAATCTCGGGGCGCCGTTCCTCATCCGCGCCGGCTCCGCCGACGAGGCGGCGGAGTACGCCGACGGCTGCGCGGTCGTCACTCCCACCCGCGCGTGGGAGTTCGGCTATCCGACGCCGACGCAGTCCGTTGGTGTCCACTTCAAGCCGTGGGGTCTGGCGCCGTTTCTTCCGATGCCCGCGGCCGAGTTGTGTGACCGACCGGCGACGTTGGATCAGATCCGGGGCCACCGCGCGACCGGTGAGCTACGAGACCGACTGGCCGTGGCGGACTCACCGCAGGACATACTCACGTTGCTCGAGGACGAACTGGTGCGACGATTGCGCACGATCGACGGTCTCGACCTCGTCCGTCAGATGAGCAGCGCCATCGCGGCGACCGGCGGGACTGTGCCGATCAACGACCTCGGCGTGGCAGCCCGCGCCAGCAGTACCTATCTGGCGAAGCGGTTCAAAGCCATCGTCGGCGTCACGCCAAAGAGGCTGGCTCGCAGCTATCGCTTCAGTTCCACCGTGCTGGCGATCGACGTCGCCGCCCCGATCGACTGGAGCGAGGTCGCCGCTGACGCGGGCTACTTCGACCAGGCCCACTTCGGGCGCGAGTTCCGGGAGTTCACGGGTCTCACACCGACCCGGTACGTCGAGGTCCGGCGGCGGTTCCTGCACGATTACCCCGGACACGCCTTGGACGGATGGCCACTGCCAGCCGATTGATTTCGTACAAGAACGAGCACTCGCTCCGCACAAGACTCGGGACCTCCGAACAGAGGAGGAAACCCGTGGGAAAAGTTGTCATGAGCGCGTCGGTCTCGGTGGATGGTTTCATCGCAGCGGAGAACGACGATCCCGGCCCGATCTTCGAGTGGCTGGTCGGCGGTGACGTGCCGTTGGACGACAGTGGCGTCCTGAAGGTGTCGCAGGCGTCCTACGACCACACCCGGCCGTACTGGGACGAGATCGGAGTGACAATCGCCGGCCGCCACGTCTTCGACATCACCGACGGCTGGGACGGGACACCTCCCAGCGGGGTCGACCACGCGGTCATCGTGACGCACCGGCCGGCGCCCGAGGGCTGGGACCCCCAGGCGCCCTTCCACTTCGTCGACGGCATCGAAGCGGCCGTGGCCAAGGCGCGGGAGCTTGCGGGTGACCGCACTGTCGAGGTCGCCGCCGGCGACGTCGGAGGGCAGATGCTTGCCGCCGGGCTGGTCGACGAGGTCCGCATGGACGTTGCGCCCGTCGTCTTCGGGTCCGGCAAGCGCTACTTCGGTTCCGTCCGCGGGCAGCACCTGTTGGAGGATCCAGACGTGGTGATTCAAGGCAGCCGGGTGCTTCACCTGCGCTATCGGGTGCGCCGTTGACCGATCTGAGGGGGTACGCGAAGAAGCCACTGCGACGGTGACATGAGGTCGGGCCTCCGGCTGCGTTTGTGCATCGCTGTCCCGGCATGGAAGTCGAGGTCTTCCAGATTGGTAGACCTCGACTTGTCCGACGCTTTCTTCGCCTGACCTGACCTGGCCTGGCCTGGCCAAGTTCTGCCGGCTCGATGAGCTCGGCCTGGCCGTGCCGGCCTACTTCGACCGTCCCGGCACCGGCAACGGCCCCACCGAGGCGATCAACGGCCGGCTCGAGCACCTGCGCGGTTCCGCGCTCGGGTTCCGCAACCTCACGAGCTACATTGCCAGATCGCTGCTCGAGACCGGTGTCGCCTCCGCCGGACGCAGCCGCAGTCGGTCGCGGCGTCCGAAAGAATTGCGGTGCCCGTCAAACGCCGTTAAATCATCTGAAAATGGTTTGTTCGAGACATCGATGGCGCGCGCATTGACCACGAGAAATCACGATGAGACAGTCGTGAACCCTCGGCCCGCCGCAGACCGTCACGGTGATCCCTTAATGTGCCAGGAGTGCGCATTCCCCCCAAGAGACGCCTCTACGTCACCACGAGCATCGGCGTCGTCTCCGTCGCCCTGGTCGCGACGGCCGGCGCCGAGGCGGGCAACAACGGCCCGCTGAAGCCCTGGTGGATCATGCTCGGCATCGTCATGAGCATCCTCGGCGCCGCCGTTCCCGGCTACGAGCAGATCCGCAAGGAACGGCAGCGCAAGGAGGCCGCGCAGTCCGCGATCGACGCGGCGGTGGAGATGCGCGTCACCATCAACGACGCCCTGGACCCCATCGTGCGCCAACTCGGCCGGATCGCGACCGCCGAGAGCCGGCAGGAGCGCGGCAACCTGCGCGAGGCGACGATCCCGATGATCCTCGACTCGGCGGCGCACCTGATCAAAGGCCATCGCGTACGCGCGTGCTGGTTCCGCATCGAGGAGGGACGGCCGAGGAGGCTCGAACCCGTCCAGTACGCCGGTCGCGCGGACCCGCCGGTGACGATCTTCACGGAGGGCACCCCCGAGGGCGACTCGGTCTTCGCGATGATCCGCCACAACGAGCACATGCAGTCCTCCGACGTCGACCGGTATCCGCCCGAGGGCTGGCACGGCTCGGCCGAGCACGGCTACCGCTCGTTCGTCGCCGTGCCGGTGGTCGCCGGGCAGACGGCGTACGGCATGCTCACCGTGGACGCCATGAACGCCGGCGGGGTCAGCCGCTCGGAGGTGCCGTTCGTCCGGCTCCTGGCGGGCCTGCTCGCGGACGCCCTGGCGTACGGGACGGCCGAGGAAGGGTTCCGGCGGCTCGTACGTTGAACCGGTTGACGGTGCGCGGGCACACTCGGACACTTACGGCAGAAGGGGAGTGGGGGCCATGCCGGACGACATCGTGGTGCAGGACTCCGACGATCGGTCGGAACGCATGATCAGCAACCCGGGGCGCTACTTCGCCGAGGCGTTCGAGCGCGCCGAGCGCGAGGTCAGGCGCGAGGCCGAAGGCGTCGAGCACCCGGCTGACCCCGGCGAATAACCGCACCTCCCGGCGAGGTGCGGACGGCCGCGTTCATGGGAAGGCCGTCATCAGGGGCGGTGGCGCGCCGCTCGCATGGACGACTCGGGGGAGACCATGCTTCCCGTCACTGACGTGCTCATCGTGGGCGCCGGCCCGACCGGGCTCCTGCTCGCGGGCGACCTGGCCGCCGCCGGCGTGTCCTGCGCCGTGCTCGAACGCCGCGACGAGGAGTCCAACCTCACCCGGGCGTTCGGCGTCCATGCGCGCACCCTCGAACTCCTCGACGCTCGCGGGATCGCGCGTGACCTCGTCGCGACCGGGCTGCCGGTCTCCGGGCTGGGGCCGCTCGGGCTGGACTTCTCCCGGCTGCCGACCCGCTTCCCGTACGTGCTCATCACTCCGCAGTACGAGACCGAGCGGGTGCTCGGCGCACGCGCGCGAGCGTTCGGCGCGGAGATCGTCTCGGGCGCCGAGGTGATCGGGCTGCGCCAGGACATCGAGGGCGTCGACGTGACGGTGCGCGAGCACGGCGGCGGGACGCGTACGCGGCGGGCGCGCTATGTCGTCGGCACCGACGGTGCGCACAGCGTCGTGCGCCGCGAGCTCGGCCTGCCGTTCCCCGGGCGCGCGGTGGTCAGCTCGGTGATGATCTGCGACCTGCGGCTCCGCGAGCCGCCGCCGGACACCATCACCATGCGGGCCACCGACGACGGGTTCGTCTTCATCGCGCCGTTCGGCGACGGCTGGCACCGGGTGATCGCCTGGAACCGCCGCGACCAGCCGCCCGAGACCACGCCGGTCTCCTTCGAGGAGGTCCGCGAGATCACCCGGCGGGTCCTCGGCACCGACCTCGGCATGCACGACCCGCACTGGCTGGCGCGGTTCCACAGTGACGAGCGGCAGGTGCCGCGCTACCGCGTCCGCCGGGTGTTCCTCGCCGGCGACGCCGCGCACGTGCACTCCCCGGCGGGCGGCATGGGCATGAACACCGGACTACAGGACGCGGTCAACCTCGGCTGGAAGCTCACCGCCGCGATCCAGGGCTGGGCTCCACGCGGGCTGCTCGACAGTTACCACGACGAGCGCTATCCGGTCGGGCGGCGCGTGCTGCGCACCAGCGGTGCGATCCTGCGCGGCGCGCTCATGCGTACGAGCGTGCTGCGCGGCCTGCGCGACCTCGCCGTGCGGGGCGCGATGCGGATCGGCCCGATCGGCCGCCGCGCGGCCGGGGCGGTCTCCGGCATCGACCTGGCCTACCCGGCCCCGCACGGCGCGCATCCGCTCGCGGGCCGCCGGGCGCCGGACGTCGCGCTGGCGGGCGGCACGCCGCTCACGCTCTACGGTGCGTTGCGGCCGGGACGGTTCCTGCTGGTCGTGCCGCCGGGCGCGGATCTGGACACGGTGCGGCCGCCGGGCTGGGCCGACCGCGTGGACGTCGTCACGGCGGGAGGACCGACGCGCACGGTCGTCCTCGTACGGCCGGACGGCTACGTCGCGTGGGCGGGCGAGGACGCCGCGGGACACCCGGACGCGATACGCGCGGCGCTGGCCGCGTGGTGCGGTCCCTCGGCCGACCGCGTCGCGCACTGACGCTCAGGCGTCGTCGTCCTCGGGGCGCTGCTGGTCGGTGCCGTGCGCCTCGTGGGTGCTCTCCTTGGTGCCGTCGTAGCGCCGGCCGACGGACTCGGCGGCCCGGTCGGACAGCTCCGCCGCAGCACGTACGTGCGGGTGCTCCTCGCCGGACTCCTCGGCCGACCGGTCGTCGTCGCGGTCGCTGGGCTCGGACTCCATGCTGTGCCCTCCTCGTTCGTCTCCGTGCTCCCCAGCCTAGGGGCCCGGGGCGTGCGTCCGGCGCGCGTTGTTGACTAGAGCGCCGCTCTCGTTTTGTTGCGCTGCTCTGCTATGGTCGGGGGATGAACGCGAGCCGTACGGCGAGGGAGCGCGTACGCGCCGAGCTGATGGGCGAGATCACCGACGTCGCCCGGCGGCACCTGGCGCGCGACGGCGCGGCCGGCCTGTCCCTGCGAGCCGTCGCCCGCGAGATGGGCATGGTCTCCTCGGCGATCTACCGCTACTACGCCAGCCGCGACGACCTGCTCACCGCCCTCATCATCGACGGTTACAACGCCGTGGGCACGGCGGTCGAGACGGCCGAGGCCGCCTGCGAGCGCTGCGACCACCTTGGGCGCTGGCTCGCGGTCTGCCACGCCGTACGCGACTGGGCGCTGGCGCATCCCCACGAGTACGCGCTGCTCTACGGCTCTCCGGTGCCGGGCTACCGCGCGCCGGAGGACACGATCGGACCGGCGATGCGCGACGCGGTGGTGTTCGGCCGGATCGTCGGCGACGCACACCGGGCTGGGATGCTCGATCCGCCGGGCGGCTATCCGCCACCGCCGGACGCGTTCGCGGCCGACGCGGCCGTGATCCGGGACGTGGTGCTGCCGGACGTGCCCGACGACGTCGTCGCGCGTGCGGTGACGGCCTGGCCGGGGCTGTTCGGCGCGGTGAGCTTCGAGCTGTTCGGGCAGTTCGACAACGTCATCACGGACCGGGCCGCCGTTTTCGACTACGCGATGCGCGGCCTGGGCCGCTTCGTCGGCCTGCCGGGGTGACCCGCCCGTGCCGAAGCGAAACGGCGCGGGGCCGGACGCCTGACGGCGTCCGGCCCCGCGTTTCGTCGGTGACTACCGCTATCGGTAGGACCTCAGGTAGTCGGCGGTCGGGCTGCCGACACCGGTGCCTCGGTCATAGCCCGGGGTCGCGGTCAGCGCGTCTTCCTTCGCGATGCCCTTGTTCCCGGAGGTGACGAGGATGTACTTCAGCGGACCCGTCGCGGCGTACGGGTCGGTGTAGTTGGTGCGGACGTAGGCGACCGGGTCGCGGCCGAGCGGCTTGTCGGTCACGTCGTGGTACACATGCCGGCCCGCCCGCAGGTAGATCGCCGGGTTGGCGAAGCCGATCGGCTGGCGGCCCTGTGCCTGCTGTGCCAGCGCCTGGAGACCGGCGATCACCGGGCAGGCGAGGCTGGTGCCGCCGACGCGGCTCTCGGTGTAACCGAACGAACCGTCCGGACGCTGGTTCCACTCCGGGTATCGGATGCCGGTGCCCGCGTCGCCGACCGCGGCGATGTCGGGGATGGTACGCATCGGCTGAGCGGCCGTGGTGCCGTCCGGCAGGTTCTCACTCAGCGACTTCGGAACGACGCCGCGCTGGTAGCCGGGCTGGGTGAACAGCGTGCTCGTACCGCCACCGCCACCGGCCGTGTAGGTGTTCGGGTAGTCGCCGGGCGGCGGCACGCTCCAGCTGTTGCCGTCGGCGGCGAGGCTGTCGTACTGGACATTCCAGTCGGTCTCGAACAGGTACTTGTTGTTCGCGCCGACGGCGAGCGTCGTGCCGCCGACCGCGGTCACCCACGGGTCGGAGGTCGGCATGTCGGTCTGGCGGCGCGTCGAGCCGAAGTCGCCGTAGCGGGCCTGGCACGGGGTGCCGGGCACCTCGTAGCCGCAGTCGCCGGTGGAGAAGTAGAAGCCGATGCCCTCGATCGCGCCCTGCTTGAAGATCGACTCTTCCGCGTCGATCATCGCCTGGGTGTAGTGCTCCGACAGGTCGCCCCAGGAGTTGGTGACGATGTCGGCGAGGTGCTCGTCGACGATCTTGGTGAGAGCGGCGTCAAGGCCGTCGGCGCAGTTCTGGGCTCCGACGTAGACGACGTTCGCACCTGGTGCCAGGTCGTGCACCGCGGTGACGTCCAGGGCCTCTTCGCCGTACCAGCCGGACGCGCCGCACTCGTCGACGAGGTCGAACGTTGCGGGCAGGACCTCGCGGTACTGGCCCTTGGCGAACGGCGGGCTGCCGTACTTGGCGGCGAACTGGTTGGAGACCTGCTTCATCTTCGGCGCGGCGTAGGCGTCGACGATCGCGACGGTCGCGCCCTTGCCGGTCAGGCCGCTCGCGGTCGAGCCGTACGCCCCGCGCAGTTGCTGGGGCAGGTAGCCGCAGGTCGCGCGCGGCTGGTGCTTGCCGTACGCGGTCGGCTTGTCATTGGCGATCTTCTCGCCGAAGTACTTCCCGCACGGCTCCGCGACGTTGTAGTTCGGGTCCGGGGGAGGCAGCGTGTCGCCGTGGGTCCGCAGGTGCTTGCCGGTGTCCAGGCCGGTGATGGTCAGGACGGACGCGGCGACGGAGTCCGGGACGGTCGCGTTGTTCTCGGGCGCGCGTGCCACGGTGCCCTGCGCCGCGTAGTTGCGGAAGCCGGTGCCGAACGCGCCCGTGGCCTTGGACACGTGACCGGTCACGTGCAGGTAGTGGCTGTTGGAGCCGGCCGGGTCGACGTAGAGGCCCGCGCC
The DNA here is from genome assembly GCA_963799975.1 of uncultured Actinomycetota bacterium. GTDB lineage: Bacteria > Actinomycetota > Actinomycetes > Streptosporangiales > Streptosporangiaceae > Actinoallomurus. Next base: position 264,566 of record CAWCZF010000001.1, read on the forward strand.
GCGGATCCACGAGGTGACGGCCGCGATCTGCTGGGAGGAGGCACCGAAGCGCTGGTTGAACTGCGCGGGGGTGAGGAACTTGCGATACTGCCGGCCGCCCGGAGTCGACACGGCCTGTGCGTACGCGTCGAGTCCCTTGGCGTCGCGACCGGTCAGCCAGACCCGGACGTCGATCCGCTGATTGCTGTCAGTCTTGCCGCGGTCGGCCGAAGAACGTGCCCAGGTGGGCTTGGTCCCCGCCACCGTCTGCCGGTCGTTCGCCTGCGCCGTCCCCGTGGCTGCGAACGCTGCCGCGACGAGCGGCAGTGCCACGGCCGCGGCTGTCAGAGCGCGACGACGTCGTCCGTCTCGTGACATCCACCAGTCCTTTCGTCAGCGGCCAGAAGGCCGCGACGTGAGGATTTCGACGCATCTAAGGTGAAGCAATAGTCGTTATGCAATAGATGCAAAAATCGGGAACTTTGGGCCAGAAGTGGACATGGGTATGTGACCTTGCGCACGAGTGCGGGAGCGCCGATAGTGGGAAGTGGCGATGCCAGACGGCTGGGGGACCGTCATGGTGCTACTCGGCAACACCCCGGAGTCCGCGCCGGAGCAAGCGCGGCGTCGCTCCAAAGGCGCGTTGATCACGTCGGTCCTGACGTCCACCGACCACAAGGTGATCGGCTATCTCTACCTCACCACCTCGTTCGGCTTCTTCCTCGTCGCCGGGCTGATGGCGATGGGCATCCGGGCGGAGCTGGCAACGCCTGGGATGCAGTTCGTGAGCGCCCAGCGCTACAACACGCTGTTCACGCTGCACGGCACGCTGATGCTGCTGTTGTTCGCCACGCCGCTGTTCGCCGGCTTCGCCAACGTGATCATGCCGTTGCAGATCGGCGCGCCCGACGTGGCGTTCCCACGGCTCAACGCGCTCAGCTACTGGCTGTTCCTCTTCGGAGGTCTGATCGTGCTGGCGTCGTTCTTCCCGCCCAACGGCCCGGCGGCCTTCGGCTGGACCGCGTACTCTCCGCTGAGCAGCGAGATACGTACCCCGGGGGTCGGCGGGGACCTGTGGGTGATGGGACTCGTGCTCTCGGGCCTGGGCACGATCCTGACCTCGGTCAACTTCGTCACCACGATCATCGGGATGCGCGCTCCGGGCATGACGATGTTCCGGATGCCGATCTTCACGTGGAACGTCCTGTTCACCAGCATCCTCGCGCTGATGGCGTTCCCGACCCTGGCGGCGGCGCTGCTGGTGCTGGAGGCCGACCGCAAGCTCGGCGCGCACGTCTACGACGCCAGGTCCGGCGGGGCGATGACCTGGCAGCATCTCTTCTGGTTCTTCGGCCATCCCGAGGTCTACATCATCGCGCTGCCGTTCTTCGGGATCATCACCGAGATCCTCCCCGTCTTCAGCCGCAAGCCGTTGTTCGGGTACGTCGGCATGGTCGGCGCCACCACCGCGATCACCGGCCTGTCGATGACCGTCTGGGCGCACCACATGTTCGCCACCGGCCAGGTGTTGCTGCCGTTCTTCTCCTTCATGTCCTTTCTCATCGCGATCCCGACCGGCGTGAAGTTCTTCAACTGGACGGGCACGATGTGGCGCGGGCACCTGAGTTTCGAGTCGCCGATGCTGTGGTCGGTCGGCTTCCTCGTGACGTTCCTGTTCGGGGGGCTGACCGGCATCATCCTCGCCTCGCCGCCGATGGACTTCCACGTCACCGACAGCTACTTCGTCGTGGGGCACTTCCACTACGTCGTGTTCGGCACCGTCGTCTTCGCGATGTTCGCCGGCTTTTACTTCTGGTGGCCGAAGATGACCGGGAAGATGCTCGACGACCGGCTCGGGAAGATCCACTTCTGGATGCTCTTCGTCGGCTTCCACACGACGTTCCTCATCCAGCACTGGCTCGGCGCCGAGGGCATGCAGCGGCGCGTACCCGACTATCCGCGGGACTTCGCCCCGGAGAACCTCGTCTCCAGCCTGGGCGCCCTGCTGCTCGGGCTGTCCACGACGGTGTTCCTCTACAACGTCTACCGGACCTGGCGCACCGCACCGCGGGTGGCGGTGGATGACCCGTGGGGGTATGGCAACTCGCTCGAATGGGCGACGTCGTGCCCGCCACCGCGGCACAACTTCCTCGCCATACCCCCCATCAGGTCCGAACGGCCGGCATTCGACCTGCACTATCCGCACGAACGGGAGCTGCGGCGCTAGACGCCTACGGCCGCAGCCGTTCGAGCCCGCGCCGCGCGACGCGTACGGCCCCCTCCGGCGACAGGCGTACGCCGCGCCAGGCGGCACGTGCGGACGCGGGGGCGACGATCAAGGCCTGGTTCTTCTCGACGCCGCGCAGGACGTCGCGGGCGAGCGCCTCGGGCGTGTAGAGGCGTCGCTGCACCCGCAGCGCCGCCTCGCGCGCGTGCTTGCCGGTCTCGGTCTCGGGCAGGTCCGGGTTAGCGTTGTCGAGCAGGGGAGTGTCCACGAAACCGGGGCAGATCGCGCTCACCCGTACGCCATGGGCCGCCGCCTCGGCGCGCAGGGCCAGGCTGAGCCCGACCACCGCGTGCTTGGTCGTGGTGTAAGGCAACATCATCGGCGCGGGCACCAGGCCGGCGAGCGAGGCCGTGTTGAGTATGTGCCCGTGGCCCTGCGCGACCATGATCGGGTACGCCGCGTGCACGCCGTGGATGACGCCGCGCAGGTTGACGTCGAGGGTCTTGTTCCAGTGATCGAGGGTGAGCTCGTCCGTACGGCCGCCGACCGCGATGCCCGCGTTGTTGAAGACCAGGTCGAGCCGGCCGTGCCGCTCGGCCGCCTCGCGGAAGAGCGCGGCGACCGCCTCCGGGTCGGTGACGTCGAGCTCGGCGGCCTCGGCCGTGCCGTGCTCCGACAGCCGGTCCGCCACCCTGACGGCGCCGGCCTTGTCGAGGTCGGCGACGGTCACGACGTCGCCGCGCAGGACCAGTGCGGTCGCGATGGCGCGGCCGATGCCGGAGGCGCCGCCGGTCACCACGGCGACGCGCGCGCTCATGAGCGTCCGCCCTGACGCGCCGCCGTACGGCCGCGGCGCGGCTCGTCCCACAGCCCGACGGCGCGCCAGACCTGCTTGCTGGCCGGGTTCATCAAGCCGATCTCGGCGGCCAGCTCGCGTACCTTGGCGACGCAGTTCTTCAACTCACCGGTCCAGTCCTCGTGGTGGTACGCCTCGCGGATCACCTCTTTGGGGATGCCGAAATGGCGCACCATCGCCCCCGGCGGCGAGAGCATGATGCGCGCCATCACACCGAGGATCAGCGGGGAGGCCACGCCGAGGACCCGGCGGCGTACCGGGTTGATCCGCGGCACGCGGTGCTTGAGGTAGTGGCGCGCGAAGGAGATGTGCCGCGCCTCCTCGGCGATGTGGATCCGCATGATCTTCTCCTGCAGCGGGTGGAGCGCGTGGTCGCTCTTGACGGTCTGTCGCTGGAAGTAGTCGATCGGGTCCTCGCCGCCGAGCACGAAGACGAAGAACAGCTCGGTGGAGAGCCGCGGAATGTGCGGGGCGATCTGCGCGATCAGGTCGAGCGCCTTGGGCATGCCCTTGATCGGCATGTCCGTACGGTTGACGAACTCCTGGAACATCATCGCGTGATGGCATTCCTCGGTCGTCTCGTGCAGCACGTAGCGGAACTCCGGCGAGCCGTTCGGCAGCTTGTATGCATAGGTGAGCAGGCCGCGCTTGAGGAGGTTCTCGAACTGCAGGCCGATCTTCATCGTGGTGGCGACGCGCCACAGGCCGATCTGGGCCCGTACGTGCTCGGGCTGTGCTTTGTACCACTCGGTGGCGCCGAGCCGGTCGATGGGCGGCAGGATCCAGCGGGGGTCGTTCTTGTCCACCTGGAAGGCGGGGTCCTCCCACGGGATGTCGGCGTACGCCTCCCAGTGCTTGTCCACCGACGCCTTGGACAGGCGCTCGATGACGCCGACGTAGGCCCTGCGGTCGGCGACCTTCTCGCGGACTTCCTCGTCCAGCGTCGTGCTCGTGGGGTTGGACATGGCGTGCTCCCTCATTCGGCCGGGATGAGCAGACGGGCGAAGCTCTTCAGCTGTGTCAGCACGGCGGCCTGACGTCCGTGGGCGTCGTCGTCGAGGGAGTTCTGCAGCGTGAGCCCGATGAGGGTGGCGAACAGGCTGCGGATCAGCGTGTCCGCCGCCTCCGCGTCCAGGGACGCGGGGAACAGCCGGAGGAAGGTCTCGAGGATGACGTTGACGACGCGCTCGTTGACGTCGATGCTCAGCTCGCGCAGCGTCAGGTCCGTGCGTGCGGCCATCGCCAGCTCCATCAGGGCGAGCGACGGCGCCTGCCGGAAGGTGTCCCACAGCAGGTCGAGCGCGCCTTCGACGTTGCGCTCAGCTTCAGGCAGGTCGGCGAACGCCCGCTCGTACGCGAGGCGTTGCCGCTCCAGCAGGTGTTCGAGCGCGGCCGCGACCAGCAGCATCTTGGTGGGGTAGTGGTGCTGCTGCGCGCCGCGCGAGACGCCCGCGCGCCGGGCGACCTCGGTGGTGGAGGTGCCGGACCAGCCCAGCTCGGCGAGGCACTCCATCGTCGCGTCGAGGAGGCGGCCCTGGGTCTCGGCACGGCGCTCCTCCTGGGTACGGGAGGAGGTGTGCCGGCGGTGGCGTCGGCGACTGCTTACTGACACGTCTCCGACGGTAGAAGCCTCGATACAAGCAATCAAGCCTGCTTGTATGTTGTTCCTGTCACATATTGGACGCTGGGTCCAACGGCCGTTGACGCCTCCTCCCACAGAGGTGCGTCCCGTTAGGGTGGTCGCCATGCAGGTCAGCCAGTCGGACAAGCTCGCCAACGTCCTCTACGACATTCGCGGCCCGGTGCTCAAGCGCGCCATGCAGTTGGAGGCCGAGGGTCACCGGATCCTCAAACTGCACATCGGCAACCCGGCGCCGTTCGGCTTCGAGGCCCCGGACGAGATCCTCCAGGACGTCATCCGCAACCTGCCCGCCGCGCACGGCTACAGCGACTCGAAGGGCATCCTGCCCGCGCGCCGCGCGGTCGTGCAGCACTACGAGCAGCGGGGCTTCGGCGGGATCGACGTCGAGGACGTCTACCTCGGCAACGGCGTCTCCGAGCTGATCGTGATGGCGATGCAGGCGCTGCTCAACAACGGCGACCAGGTACTCATCCCGGCGCCGGACTACCCGCTGTGGACGGCCGCGGTCTCGCTCGGCGGCGGCACTCCGGTGCACTACCTCTGCGACGAGTCCGACGGCTGGATGCCCGACCTCGCCGACATCGAGGCCAAGATCACCCCGGCCACCAAGGCGATCGTGATCATCAACCCGAACAACCCGACGGGGGCGGTCTACTCGCGCGAGCTGCTCGACGGCGTGGCCGAGCTGGCCCGGCGGGAGGGGCTGCTGATCCTGTCAGACGAGATCTATGACCGCATCTTGTACGACGGCGCGGAGCACGTGTCGATCGCCCCGCTCGTGCCCGACCTGCCCACGCTGACCTTCTCCGGCCTGTCGAAGGCGTACCGGGTCTGCGGGTTCCGGTCCGGCTGGATGGTGGTCTCCGGCCCGAAGGAGCACGCCGAGTCCTACATCGAGGGCCTGGACATGCTGGCCAACATGCGGCTGTGCCCCAACGTCCCGGGTCAGCACGCGATCCAGGCGGCGCTCGGCGGCTACCAGTCGATCAACGACCTCGTCCTGCCGGGCGGACGGCTGCGCGAACAGCGCGACCGCGCCTGCCGCCTGCTCAACGAGATCCCGGGGGTGAGCTGCGTCAAGCCGTCGGGGGCGCTCTACGTCTTCCCGCGCCTGGACCCGGCGGTCTATCCGATCGCGGACGACCAGAGTTTTGTGCTCGATCTGCTGGAGAGCCAGCAGATCCTGGTCGTACAGGGGAGTGGCTTCAACTGGCCGGCCACCGACCACCTGCGCATCGTGACCCTTCAGCACGCCGACGAGATCGAGGAGGCGATCGGGCGACTGGCGGAGTTCCTCGCAACGCGCCGGGCGTAGGGTCCGAGCGTCGTGGGTAGCGCTCCTTCATTTCCTCCCGGTGCTGTCGCTCGTCCCCGAGTTCGGACCGTCCGCCCAGTGCCCGGGCTCGCAGAGTACTGCTGGAGTGCGGCTCAGGCCCGAAGTCGCGCCGGCCGCCTCCCGTCCGGCCCCTCGCCACGCCGCGTCCGGCCTCTCGTCGTACGTCGGGGTCCATCCTGCTTGACGACGCCCTCGCCGCGCTCTGTCGCGGTGCTCTCGCCACGTCCTACGGCACGCTCGCCCGTCGCCGGGACGAGACGTGGCGGTCGCCTGGGGTGTGGGAGCGTGAAGGGGCTCCGAGTGCCCGCAGTCACCGGTAGCGTTTCGTGTTGTGCCCGACGACCTCCTCGACTCTCACGACAAGACCGACCTACCGGACGTATCCGCGCTTCTCGCAGCGGCGGTCTCCGGAGTCGGCGGTGCCGAGCGGCCCGGCCAGGTGAAGATGGCCGAGGCGGTGGCGCACGCCATCGACTCCGGTGAGCACCTCGCGGTCCAGGCCGGCACCGGCACCGGCAAGTCGCTCGCCTACCTCGTCCCGGCGGTACGCCACGCGGTCGCCGCCGGCGACTCCCAGAACGCCTGCGTCGTCGTGTCGACCGCGACGATCGCGCTGCAACGGCAGCTCATCGACCGCGACCTGCCCCGGCTTTCCGAGTCACTCGCACCCCTGCTCGGCCGCGAGCCGGTCTTCGCCATCCTCAAGGGCCGCCGCAACTACCTGTGCCGGCACCGCTTGCAGACCGACGCGCCGGAAGATCCCGAGGAGATCCTGTTCGACCCGCAGACGGTCTCGGCCGCCGGGCGGCAGATCCAGCGGATCCACCAGTGGGCCGAGACGACCGAGACCGGTGACCGCGACGAACTCGTCCCCGGCGTGAACGAGCACGCGTGGCGGCAGGTCTCGGTGAGCTCGCGCGAATGCCTGGGCGCGCAGCGCTGCCCGTTCGGCACCGAATGCTTCGCCGAGCGCGCACGCGACGACGCCGGCGAGGCCGACATCGTCGTCACGAACCACGCGCTGCTCGCCATCGACGCGCTGGAGGACTTCCAGGTCCTGCCCGACCACGACGTCGCCATCATCGACGAGGCGCACGAACTCGTCGACCGTGTCACCTCGGTCGCCACGGCGGAGCTGTCCGCCCAGACCGTGGAGATCACCGCGCGCCGCTGCGGCCGGCTCATCGAGGAGGACGTCGCCGATCGGCTCAAGGAGGCGGGCGAGGCGCTGGCGCCGATGCTCACCGACATGCGGCCGGGCCGGCTGGACGTCCTGCCACAGGCGATCGGCATCTCGCTCGCCGCCGTACGTGACGCGGCCTTCGCCTGCTCCACGGCCCTGCGGACCACGCTCAAGGGCGCCGGCGACGATGCCGAGCGTCTCGGCGCCGGGCGTGCCGCGCTCACTTCGCTGGAGGAGGTCCACGACACGGCGGTGCGGTTCCTGGGGGCGTTCGCGGGTGACCTCGCCTCGCGGCATGACGTCGTCTGGCTGGACAAGCCGTTCTCGGAGGACTCCCGTCGGCCCGTGGCGCTGCGGGTGGCGCCACTCGGCGTCGGCGCGCTGCTGCGCGAGCGCCTCTTCCGGCGCCGTACGACGGTGCTGACCTCGGCCACGCTCTCGCTCGGCGGTTCCTTCGAGCCGCTCGCGCGGCAGTGGGGGCTGCCGGGACTCGGTGAAGGCCCTGACTCCTCCGGTACGGGCACCGGCTCGGACTCTGGCGCGGACTCGTCCTCGGGATCCGGTTCATCCTCGGGGCCTGGTCCGGGTCCGGGATCCGGTGCCGGCTCGGGCTCTGACTCGGGTACGCGTTCCGGTTCAGGTGCGGGATCCGGGTCGGCCCGCGCGTCGGGCTCGGGCTCGGACGAGGGGCAGATCGTGTGGTCGGGACTGGACGTCGGGTCGCCGTTCGACCACGCACGCAGCGGCATCCTCTACATCGCACGCGGGCTGCCCGCCCCGGGACGCGACGGCCTGCCGGAGGAATACCTCGCGGAACTGAGCGAACTCATCGAGGCGGCCGGCGGCCGTACGCTCGGCCTGTTCTCCTCGATGCGCGCGGCCAAGCAGGCGTCCGAGAAACTCCGCGGGCGCATCAAGCAGCCGCTGCTCTGCCAGGGCGACGACTCGACCTCCCTGCTCGTGAAGCGCTTCGCCGAGGACGAGGAGACCTGCCTGTTCGGCACCTTGTCACTCTGGCAGGGCGTGGACGTGCCCGGGCCGTCACTGCAACTCGTGGTGATCGACCGGATCCCGTTCCCCCGGCCGGACGATCCGCTGTCGTCCGCGCGGCAGCGAGCCATCGGGGCGCGCGGAGGGAACGGCTTCATGGCGGTCGCCGCGACGGGCGCGGCACTGCTCCTCGCCCAGGGCGCGGGACGACTCCTCCGCACCATGACCGACCGCGGCGTCGTGGCGATCCTCGACCCACGGCTGGCCACCGCACGATACGGCACGTTCCTGCGGGCATCGCTGCCGCCGTTCTGGACGACGTACGACGCGGAGACGGCAAAGGGCGCACTGCGACGGCTCCGCTAGCCCTCTCACCACCTCCACCGGCCACCTCCACCCGCCACCCGCCAACGGCCACCGGCCACCTCCACCGGCCACCGCCGCCACCCGCCACCGCGGACCGGCAGGCGTGCTGCCGGAACCCTCGAGTCCGGCTCAGTCGATGGGACTGCGCGATCCGTGTTCGCCTCGGACGCTTCGTCGCCAGGCGGTCGCTTGTCTTCTGATGTCCTGCGCTGTTATGTGGCCAGGTCTGGGCCGATCGATGGCCCGGGGCACACCGATGCCGTCCTCGTCTCTAACGCCGTTATCCACAGGGAAGGGGCGGGGGTTTCGGGCAAGGGGCCCGACAGGGCACGCTCCGTATATGAGCCCGAACACACTGCGACTGCGGTCGCCCGCCGACGTCGTCTCGGCGATCCCCTACCTCGTCGGTTTCCACCCCTCGGACAGCGTCGTCGTGCTGGCGTGCGACGCCGCGCGGGGCGCGTACGCGGTTCGTCTGGACATGACGGCGCCGGAGGCGTTACTCGAGCACGTCACGCGCCTCGTGGCGCGCCAGCGGCCGGAGGAGGTGATCCTGGCGGGTTACGGCACGGCGCGGCGGGTGACGCCGATGGTCGAGCGCGTCCGCGACCGCCTCGCCGACCATGGCGTACGGCTGCGCGAGGCGCTGCGCGTCGAGAACGGTCGATACTGGTCATACCTGTGCAGAGACAAGGCCTGCTGCCCGCCGGAGGGCACCTACGTCGACGTGACCGCGAGTCCGATCGCCTCGGCCGCCATCGCCGGCGGCCTGGTCGCGCTCCCCAACCGCGGCGAGCTCGAACGGATGCTCGCACCGGCGGGCGGCGAGTCCATGCGCGAGGCCACCGCCCGAGCCGAGCGAAGGCTGGCCGCGTGGGCGGAGGAAGGCGTGGAGCGGATTCCGGACCGTATGACCGCCGAGGGGGTTCCGCTGGTGAGAGCCATGATCGAACGCGCGTCCGCCATCCCGGATCCGCCGGCGGACGACGATGTCGCGTGGCTCGGGTTGTTACTCGCCAGCATGCGAGTCCGCGACGAGGCATGGGTCCGGATGAAAGAACCCGACCTCAACATCCACCTGCGCCTGTGGCGCCACGTACTCACCCGAGTGACGGACGCCTATGCCGCTGCTCCGGCATGCCTGCTGGCCTTCGCCGCCTGGCGGGCAGGGGAGGGAGCGCTGGCCAACATCGCCCTCGACCGCGCCCTCTCTTCCGATCCGGGCTACTCGATGGCCCGGCTGCTGCAGGAACTGTTCATCAGCGGGCTTCCGCCGTGGTCCGTGCCGTTCGACATCACCCCGGAAGAACTCGATGAGGCCGGCTAACCCCTCCTCGCACAGCCCGCAACGACGGCCGACGGCGCAAGGCGGCAGCGGGCGGTCACGAGCACGAGCGATTACGGGCGACCCCAGGCGATCACAGGCGACCGCGAGGACCGCGGCGACCGCGGGGGTTCGGGACGTGACGCGATAGAGGGTGCGCTCCCGCGCGATCCCGCCGGCTGGGGGCAGTCCTCCCCGTTCCGGAGTAAGGCCCGGCCGAGTGCGCCCGCTGCGCTCTCGTCGTGCTGAGCCTCATCGGTGCGCCCTGTCGTGCCGAGGCGCGTTGTGCTGAGGCGTGTCGTGCTGAGGCGTGTCGTGCCGAGGCGTGTCGTGCTGAGGCGTGTCGTGCTGAGGTCTGATGCGGGAAGGTCTGCCGTCGTGGGGTCTGTTGCGGCGAGGTCTGCCGTCGTGAGGCCTGTTGTCGTGGGGTCTGTTGCGGCGAGGTCTGCCGTCGTGAGGCCTGTTGTCGTGGGGTCTGTTGCGGCGAGGTCTGCCGTGGTGAGGTCTGCCGTGGTGAGGCCCTGTGGTGCTTAGACCCGTCATTGTGGGGCCGTCACGGTAGGGCCGTCGTGGCGGGGGCCGGCGTGGTGAGGCCGCTCTCGCGGCGCTAGAGAGAGGAGGCGCTTGGGCCACCTTCCTTGCGGCGGCGTTCGTTGAAGTCGCGCATTCGCTGGGGGTAGCCGGTGATCTGCACGTCATAGACCGGCAGCTTCAGGTCGCGAGCGACTTTCTGGATGACCTGCGGGGAGCCCACCCTGCGGCGGGTCCACTCACCGTCGGCCGCGATGGCCATTGCGGTCGTGTCGGTGGCGAATGTCTCGGGTTCGACATAGAACTCGACGCCCACGCGGCTGCGGGCGAAGGCCATCAGTGACTCGATGTCGGCGTTGGTCGCCTCGCGGTCGAGGGTCGCCACCCTGTTCCCACGCCGACGGCGGATCCCGAAGCGGTCGCCCCACTTCATTAGGAGGTCCTCCCTCAAGAACCTGCGCGAGGCCCGTCACCCGTCATCTCCCAGGGCCCGCGGCAGACTACGCGAATACGTTTTTAACGTCGTGGACGCGGCTCCGGTTCCCCGACTCCGGGACGCCGATCGGCCACGTCGTCGATGCGGCGACCAAACTGGCACTTGGCCTACATCGCATCATTGCTCGCGTTAATGTGACATCTGTCTTGAAACAGGACGGGTACGGGGGCCGTGATGTGGTTTGTCGTCCCTGCGGGCGGTCCGCGGTACTACGCCGTGGCGGTCATCGGGGTTCTCTTCCTCGGTTGGTTGAGCGCCCTCGGACCCGGTGCCACTGCCGGCGAACGGAACCTCACCGCAGCGAACGGGCGATCCGCCAACGCGCGGTCCACGAGCGCGCGATCCACGAACGGACGATCCGTCACCGCGCGCACGACTGGCCGATCCACGGAGGGCAGGTCCGGCGGGTCCGCGGACGGCAGGTCAGCGGACGGCCGGGTAGCAGACGGCCAGTCAGCGGGTGTCCAGTCCGGGGATTGGCGGTCTGTTGACGGGCGTCCCACGGTGGGACTGCCGGAGACTGAATGGCCGACCCTCGGCCAGTCGACGAGCAAGCGGTCGACTGGCGGTGCCTCCACGGGTGGCTGGCCGGCGAGCGGCTGGCCTGCGCTCGGATGGCCGCGGCTTTCGAGTCTCAGGAAATTGGCGCGTGCCGGAGGGAAGAAGACCGGAGAGCGCGTTCAGCGGCCGGCCGTAAACTGCCGGCGGGTGAAGTGTGTTGCTTTGACCTTTGATGACGGACCCGGGCCCTACACCGAGAAACTGCTTCGCATGCTCGCCTCGCACCATGCGAGGGCAACCTTCTTCCTCATCGGCGGCAACATCGTTGGCCGGGAGGCGACCGTCCGGCAGGAGCTCGCGCAGGGAAACGCCATCGGCGACCACACATGGACGCATCCCGACCTGGCCAATCTCTCCAAGAAGGCCATACGGTCGCAGCTCACCCGTACTCTCGCGGAGATCGTCAGGGCGACAGGCGGGCCGACGCGGTTCATGCGGCCTCCCTACGGGGCCACCGACAACCGCGTCGGGAAGGTCGCGCGGGATCTCGACATGGTGCAGATCGTGTGGAGCGTCGACACGAACGACTGGCGTGACCGCAACTCGGTGATCGTCGCGCACCGGGCCGTCGCGGCGCGGCGTGGCGACATCGTGCTCATGCACGACATTCACCCGACCACCGTGAACGCCGTGCCGGCGATCCTGCGCGGCCTTGCCAAGCGCGGCTTCACCTTCGTCACGGTGCCCGAGATCCTCGCGGCGCATCCCCTCAAACCCGGCAAGGTCTACCGCAGCGAGGGTTGACCCCAGGGACGTATCAGGGACTTCCCCGATGGCCCTGACGCCAGGCCGGGGCGCACGATCGAGGCATGACCATTCCTGTACACCCGCACACCGGCGCGGGACCGACGCCGGGGCCGGCGTCGGCGAGCACGCTCCGTGTCTCCGACGCCGAGCGTGAGCCGACCGTCGAGCGCCTCCAGCACGCGTACGCCGAAGGGCGCCTCGACAAGGACGAGCTCGACCTGCGGCTGCACCTCGCCATGACCGCCAAGACCCGCGCGGATCTCGACGCGGTCATGTTCGACCTCCACCTCGACCGCGAACCGGCCCGCCGTCGCTCCCACGCGCCGGTCGGGGGACCGGCCGACCTCGCCGCCGACCCCACGGCCGAGCAACGACTCCTCGCCGCGCTCGCGCACACGCTCGGCATCGTGACGCTGTTCGTCGGGCCGCTGGTCATGATGTGCACCAGGGCCAGACGCTTGCCGTACGTGCGGCAGCACATCGCCGCCGCGCTGAACTTCCAGCTCACCCTCCTGATCGTCACGGTCGTGACGTTCGGCGTCGGCGGGATCGCCTACGCCGTCAGCTGGGTGGTCGCGGGTGTGGCGGCGCTGCTGGCACTCGCCGGGTCGCGCTTCCGCTACCCGTTCACGCTCCGCATCGTGCGCTGATCCGGCGCTGGATGGTCGGGTTCGAGCGCGGGCAGCCCGTCGATGCTCTCCGCGTTGGCCTGGACGCGCGACCTCCAGTCGCCGGGCGGGCGGCGTCCGTGCCGGTCATCGAGCAGGCTTCGCTCGCCGACGAGTTCCATGAACGGGATCGAGTAACCGCAGGAGTCGGCGACGCGTTCCACGTCGACGACCACGATCGCCCGGGTGCCCGCGTGGTCGGCGCCGAAGCGGACGATGAGCTCGGCCCACTCGGGCGCGTCCGGCCGGACGACACGGCCCGTCCCGTACAGCCGCAGGATCTTGGGCTGGCGCGCGAACGAGCAGAACATCACGGTGATCCGCCCGTTCTCCCGCAGATGCGCGATCGTCTCCGAGCCGCTGCCGAACAGGTCGAGATAGGCCACCGTCCGTTCGTCGAGGACCGAGAACGTGTCCTGGTAACCCTTTGGTGAGACGTTGACGTGGCCACCGGAGGCCGGCGCGGTCGCCACGAAGAACATCGGCTGCTCCGCGATGAACTCCTGCAGCCGCTCGTTGATGGACTCGTACACCTTTGCCATTACGACACCCCCGAGCGCGGCACCCTGGAGAGCGCCGCCTAGCGGGACACTGGGCGCGGCCGGTCTGTGAGCTCCGGACGCGAGATGAGACGATCGTCCAGTGACTGGTCACCGCACCGCAACCAAAAATCTGCTCGAGTCCTATCGATCGATACCCGAGGGCACGCCCGTACGCCTGGCGAAGCGGACCTCGAACCTGTTCCGCTTCCGCGACGACGTGAGCGCGCCCGGCCTCGACGTCAGCGGGTTCGACCAGGTCCTCAGCGTGGACGCGGCGAACCATACCGCCGACGTCCAGGGCATGACGACGTATGAGGATCTCGTCGACGCGACCCTGCCGCACGGGCTGATGCCGCTCGTCGTCCCCCAGCTCAAGACGATCACCCTCGGTGGCGCCGTGACCGGGCTCGGCATCGAGTCCTCCTCCTTCCACCACGGGCTGCCGCACGAGTCCGTCCTCGAGATGGAGATCGTCACCGGCGCTGGGGAGATCGTCACGGCGACGCCGGACAACGAGCACCGGGACCTGTTCTACGGATTTCCCAACTCCTACGGCACGCTCGGCTACGCGCTCCGGCTCAAGATCAAGTTGCAGCCGGTGAAGCCGTTCGTCGAGCTACGGCACGTACGCTTCGGCTCCGCGGAGGAGTGTGCCGAGGCGATCGACAAGCTCGCGCCCGAGTGCGACTTCATCGACGGCACCGTCTTCGGCGAGGACGAGCTCTACCTCACGCTCGGCACCTTCGCCGACTCGGCCAAGTACGTCTCCGACTACACCGGGCAGCGGATCTACTACCGGTCGATCCAGGACCGAAACGTCTCCCCTCGCTGGCTGAACGCCGGGACCGCGCCCACGGACGTCCTCACCACGCACTCCTACCTGTGGCGGTGGGACACCGACTGGTTCTGGTGCTCGCGTGCGTTCGGCGTGCAGAACCCCCTCGTACGCATGGCGTGGCCCGCCGCGAAGAAGCGCTCGGACGTCTACCGCCGGCTGGTCGCCTTCGACAAGCGCACACAGTTCTCCGCCCGGCTGGATCGCTGGCGCGGACGGCCGCCGCGGGAGGACGTGATCCAGGACGTCGAGGTGCCGGTGGAGCGGCTGCCGGAGTTCCTCGACTTCTTCCGCCGAGAGATCGGCATGAGCCCGGTGTGGTTGTGTCCGTTGCGGGCACAGGAGAGGTGGCCCCTGTACCCCCTGGAGCCCGGGCGGACTTACGTCAACGTGGGTTTCTGGGGGACGGTGCCGATCCCGCCCGGCCGACTGCCCGAACACCACAACCGCCTGATCGAGCGCGAGGTCGCCCGCCTCGACGGGCACAAGTCGCTGTATTCCACCGCGTTCTACACGCGCGATGATTTCTGGCGCCACTACGACGGGGTCGCCTACCGGCGGCTGAAAGAGGAATACGATCCCGGCGGCCGGTTGCTCGACCTTTACGACAAAACGGTACGAGGCAGGTGATCATGAAGCTCGCTGAGGTATTCGAGCGTGTCGTGGGCCGCGACGCGCAGGTGCTGTTCCTGGCCTATGACGACAGTAGAGCCGGGCCCGAGGGCGCCGACATCACGGTGAACGTGCGGTCGCCGTACGCGATCTCGTATCTGGTCCACGCCCCCGGGGCGCTCGGACTGGCACGTGCGTACGTCGCGGGACATCTGGACATCGACGGTGACATGTATTCGGCGCTGTACCGGATGCAGTCGGCGCTGGGCGATCTGTCCTGGAACGACAAGAAGACGCTGATGCGGGGCATCGTACGTGACCCGATGCTGCGCGCGGCCGCGCTGAAGCGGCTCGAGCCGCCGCCGCAGGAGGTACGGCCGGACCGGCTGCCGATCCTGTCGGGGCTGCGGCACTCCAAGCGTCGCGACGCCAAGGTGATCTCCCATCACTACGACGTCTCCAACACCTTCTACGAGTGGGTGCTCGGACCGTCGATGGCCTACACCTGCGCGTGTTACCCGACCGAGGAGGCGACGCTCGAACAGGCGCAGTTCAACAAGTTCGACCTGGTCGCACGCAAGATCGGCCTCAAGGAGGGCATGCGGCTCCTCGACGTCGGATGCGGCTGGGGCGGCATGGTCATGCACGCGGCGCGCGAGTACGGCGTCAAGGCGCTCGGCGTCACGCTGTCCAAGCAGCAGGCCGAATGGGCGCAGAAGGCGATCGCCGAGGCGGGCCTGTCGGAGCTGGCCGAGGTACGGCACCTGGACTACCGCGACGTGTCCGAGACCAACTTCGACGCGGTCAGCTCGATCGGGCTCACCGAGCACATCGGGAAGGGCAACCTGTCCTCGTACTTCTCCTTCCTGTACGGCAAGCTCAAGCCCGGCGGGCGGCTGCTCAACCACTGCATCACCCGCCCGGACGACACGCAGCCGGCGATGCGCAAGGACGGCTTCATCAACCGCTACGTCTTCCCCGACGGCGAGCTCGAGGGGCCGGGGCACCTGATCTCGCGGATGCACGACGCCGGGTTCGAGGTACGGCACGAGGAGAACCTCCGCGAGCACTACGCCAAGACGCTCACCGGCTGGTGCCGCAACCTGGACGACCACTGGGACGAGGCGGTCGCCGAGGTCGGTCCCGGTACGGCGCGGGTCTGGCGGCTCTACATGGCCGGCTCGCGGCTGGGCTTTGACCTGAACTGGATCCAGCTGCACCAGGTCCTGGGCGTCAAGGTGCACGAGGACGGACGCGCGGACATGCCGCTGCGTCCCGTTTTCGAGCCGCCGATCGACGCCTGACCACGGCCGGTCCGCGACGGCCTGCTTTTTCGGGTGACCCGCCTCTGACGTATCGCTAAGGCCCGGTCTGAAAGGCGCGGTCGTCGAGAGGCGCGGTTTCGGACGACACGGTACGGCCGCCGGTGCACGCCGGCGGCCGTACGCGTGGACAGGGGCACGCGGGCGGACCTAGCGTCGCCGCCATGACGATGATCGAGACGGTCGAGGCGAACGGGCTGACGTTCGGCTACCTCGAGGCGGGCCGCGGACCGCTGGCGTTGTGCCTGCATGGCTTCCCCGACTCCGCGCACACCTGGCGGCACCTGCTTCCGGCGCTCGCCGGGGCGGGCTACCACGCGGTGGCCCCGTTCCAGCGCGGCTACGCACCGACCGGGATTCCCGAGGACGGCGCCTACCAGACCGGCGCGCTCGCCGCCGACGCCAGCGCCCTGCACGAGGCGCTCGGCGGCGACGGCGACGCCGTGCTCATCGGGCACGACTGGGGCGCCACCGCCACGTACGCCGCGGCGGCGTACGCGCCCGAACGCTGGTGCCGCGCGGTCACCATGGCCGTACCGCCGCTCGCCGCGATGGCGTCCTCGTTCTTCGACCACGCCCAGCTCAAGCGCTCCTTCTACATGTTCCTGTTCCAGACGCCGCTGGGCGAACTTGCCGCCGCCGCCGACGACCGGGCGCTGCTGGGCCGGCTGTGGGCGGACTGGTCGCCCGGGTACGACGCGGCGGCGGATCTGGCACACGCCCGTGAGTGCCTGCGGGATCCGGAGAACCTCACCGCGGCCCTCGGCTACTACCGTGCGATGTTCGGCCCCTCCGCGGCCGGGTACTCCGGCGAGCAGGAGGCCGCGGGCCAGGTAGGCGAGCGGCCGATCCTGTACTTGCACGGCGCGGGCGACGGCTGCATCGGCGCGGAGCAGGCCGACGGCGTCGAGGGGCACCTGCCGCCGGGCTCACGTGCTGAGATCGTCCCGGGCGCGGGACACTTCCTCCACCTCGAACGGCCCGCCGCCGTCAACGGGATGATCGTGGAGTGGCTGGCCGGGTAGGCGCGGGAGACTTCCGGGCACACTCACTTGTTGTCGCGTACGGGAGCTTGGCAGGATGTACCCCGAACGTGATTCTAGTTCGGGAGAGTGATCAGGCAGTGACCACAGCTACCCTCGAGCCGCCCGAGATCGACCTCACCGACTGGTCGTTCTGGAAGCGCCCGCTGAGCGAGCGGCACGAGGCGTTCCGCAGGCTACGGGAGCTGCCCCGGCCGACGTTCTATGACGAGCCCGAGTTCTCCATCGTGCCGAAGGGGCCCGGCTACTACGCGCTCGTCACCCATGCGGACATCGTCGAGGCGTCCCGTCGTCCGCTGGACTTCTGCTCGGGCGGCGGCGCCACCAATATCGTCGACATGCCCGCGGACCTCAACGAGTACTTCGGCTCCATGATCAACATGGACGACCCGAGGCACGCCAAGATCCGCCGCATCGTCTCCCGCGCCTTCTCGCCGCGGATGATCCAGCGCTTCGAGGACCAGGTGCAGGCGGTCGCCGAGCAGATCGTGGCGGAGATCGTGGCCGGCGGTTCGGGCGACTTCGTCCCCGACGTCGCCGCGCGGCTGCCACTCAAGATCATCTGCGACATGATGGGGATCCCCGAGCGCAGCTACCAGACCGTCTTCGACAACAGCAACGTCATCCTCGCCGGAGCCGACCCGGAGTACGTCGCGAGCGACGACGAACGCGTCGCCGTGCAGCTCATCGAGTCCGGCCAGACGCTAAAGAACCTGGTCGAGGACCTCGGTCGGCACCGCCGCGAACACCCTTCGGACGACTTGGTGTCCGCCCTGGTCAACGCCAACATCGATGGCGAGTCGCTGACCGACCAGGAGCTCGGGTCGTTCTTCATCCTGCTCGTCGTGGCGGGCAACGAGACGACGCGCAACGCCATCGCGCACGGCCTGAACTTCTTCACCCTCAACCCCGGACAGCGGCGGCTGCTGCTGTCCGACCTCGAACGGAACCTTCCCGGCGCGGTCGAGGAGATCGTCCGCTGCTCGTCGCCGGTGACCTGGATGCGCCGCACGGTGACGCGCGACACCGAGCTCAACGGGAACGCGTTCCACGCGGGTGACAAGCTGTTGCTGTACTACTGGTCCGGCAACCGGGACGAGAAGGTGTTCAGGGACTCCGGCACCTTCGACATCACCCGCGACCCGAACCCGCACATCGGCTTCGGCGGCCCCGGACCGCACTTCTGCCTCGGCGCGCACCTGGCGCGACGCGAGATCGGCGTGATGTTCCGCGAGCTGTTCCGCCGGGTGCCGGGCATCCACGCCTCCGGGCCGCCCGACCGGCTGCTGTCGAGCTTCATCAACGGCATCAAGCACCTGCCGTACGAGCTCTGAGGCCGGCGCCGTCAGCGTACGACGTGGAGGGAACGGACGACGCGGTTGATGTCGGACAGCCGACTGCTCTGGTTGTTCGGGATGGTGATCTCGAGAATCGCCGGGAGACGCCGGCCGGTGTCCACGGCGACCACGACTTCGGTCTGGCTTTTCTCGACCCGCTGGGTGTCGGTCGTGTGGGTCATGCGGAACGCGGTGACCCAGCCGGGCCGGCCGTCGACCTTCATCGGGGCGCCGGCCAGGTCCTTGCGGGCGCCGTCGTCGCTGTACAACTGCTTGACGAAGGCCGCGCCGGTGAGCTCGGCCGCGGCGCGCAGGCGCTGCGGGCCCGGGACGTCGAGCTTCGGGTCGAGCGGTGCCACGCTGATCGCCACGTACCAGAAGTGCAGGTAGTCTTTGATCTTGCCGTCGATCTCCTGGCGGGTCTCGACGTCGCCCGGGCTGCGGTTCACCCAGGGCGCCCCGAAGCGCACGTAGGAGAGTCCGGCCGACCGGTTGACGAAGCGGCCGGACACCTTGCTCCCGGTGCCGGGGAAGGTCGGCAGCGGGCCGGCGGGCGCGGCGGTGGGCCGCCAGGTGAGCGCCGGTTGGCCGGTCGGGGCCGCGGTGACCAGCGGGTACGCACCGGAGAAGGCGTCCGGGCCGGTGGCGGTATGGCGGCCGAGCACGAACACGATCGCAGCCGCGGCCGCGACGACCAATGCGGCGGCGACGGCGATCAGCGGCTTCACAGGTCGTAAGCGTACGGACTTAGCGAAGCTCGCGCTTAAGGATCTTTCCGGTGGCGGTCATCGGCAGGTCATCACGGAACTCCACGACGCGGGGGTACTTGTAGTTCGCCAGAGTGTCCTTCGCCCACGCGACC
Source organism: uncultured Actinomycetota bacterium (assembly GCA_963799975.1). Classification (GTDB taxonomy): domain Bacteria; phylum Actinomycetota; class Actinomycetes; order Streptosporangiales; family Streptosporangiaceae; genus Actinoallomurus. The sequence continues at coordinate 284,025 of CAWCZF010000001.1, forward strand.
AGGTCGTCCTCGGAGATCATGGCGCCGTGGACGCGGATGACGTACGCCTTGATCTCCTCACCGTGGCTGTCGTGCGGGACGCCGACGACGGCGGCGAGTGAGACCTCCGGGTGGGTCATCAACACCTCCTCGATCTCCCGCGGGTACACGTTGAACCCGCCGCGGATGATCATGTCCTTGGAGCGGTCGATGATGTAGTAGTAGCCGCTCTCGTCGCGGCGCGCGATGTCTCCCGTACGGAACCAGCCGTCGCGGATCACCTCGGCAGTGTCGTCGGCGCGCCGGTAGTAGCCCTTCATCACGCAGTGCCCGCGGATGGCGATCTCGCCGGGGCCATCGCCCGCGTCCTTCCAGTCGTCCTCGATCAGCTTCATCTCGACGCCCCAGACCGGCTGCCCGATCGACCCGGGCCGCGTCGGGCGGTCCGTCCGGTTGAACGACGCGACGGGAGAGGTCTCCGACAGGCCGTACCCCTCGACGATGCCGACGCCGAAGCGGTCGGCGAACCGGTTCAGTATCTCCAGTGGCAGCGCCGAGCCGCCGGACGCGGCCGTCGTGAGGTTCGCAGCGATCCGGTCGATGCCCTCGGCGCCGGGGCCGCCCTGGTGGGTCAGCAGGCCCCAGTACATCGTGGGCACGCCCGCGAAGAGCGTGACGTTCTCGGCGAGCATGAGGTCGAGCGCGGCGCCCGCCTCGAACCGCGGCATGAGCACGATCGTGGCGTGCCGGAGGAAACCGGTGTTGAGGACCACCGTCTGGCCGAACGCGTGGAACAGCGGCAGCGCCGCGAGGAACACGTCGTCGCCCGCGTGGGGGAACATGCCGTCGGAGATCATCGCGTTCATCAGCATGTTCTGGTGGGTGAGCTCCGCGCCCTTGGCCCGGCCCGTCGTACCGCTCGTGTAGAGGATCACCGCGGTGTCGGTGGCCTCGGTCAGCTCGGTCTCGAACTCTCCCGGCTGATCCTCCAGAGCCGCCCAAAGCGACTCGCCGTACGGCACCTCGGTGGCCAGCGGGGTGGCGGGCAGCAGGACGAAGTGCTCGCAGCCGGGTACGTCGCCGAACGCGCCCCAGCCCCCCTCGCCGAGCGGGAGTTCCGCCGTGCCCTCGAAGCAGAACAGCGCCTTCGCATCGGAGTCGTCGAGGTGGTAGGCGATCTCGCGCCGCTTGAGCAGGACGTTCAGCGGCACGACCACCGCGCCCGCTTTGAGGATGCCGAAGTAGACCATCGGGAAGTAGGGCAGGTTCGGGCAGGCGAGCGCGACCTTGTCGCCCGGCCGTACGCCCCGCGACCGCAGGAGGTTGGCCACCTGGTTCGCGACGGTGTTCACGGCTGCGTACGACAGCCGCATGCCGCCGAAGACCAGCGCATCGCGGTCGGGGGTCTCACGTGCGGCGTCGTCGAGGAGGACCGAGAGGTTGAGCATTCGCTACTCCAGCTGCGATATCAACGGGGGCGGATACCCATTGATATCGCAGCCGCGGATTCAGCCGAAGGGCCAAATCTCAGCCTGAGTCTCAGCCGGAGTCTCAGCCGAAGTCGACGTCCGCACAGGAGTAGAAGGCGTTGCCCGTGTCCGCGATGTCCCACACCGACAGGATCAGCTGCCGGCCGTGCCTCGTCGGAAGGGTGCCGCGGTGCGACACCGGGTTGGTCGGCCGCTGGCCGTTGAGGTTCACATGGAGGAACGGCGTCGTGTCCAGGGCGGCACGGGTGAGCGGTTTGGTCGGATCGTAGGTGCTCTTGGTGATGAAGTAGCGGAACGAGGTCGTCGCGTGGATGGCGGTGAAGGTCCACGTGAAGTTGTACGACGCGCCGCTCGTCATCGCCGCGGCGGGCCACGCGCCGCCCCGCGGATCGTCGAGCTGGGCGAACTCGCTGTGGTTCGCGCTGCAGATGTGGCCGTCGGCAGGGCCGGCCTGGGGGAACCCCTTCGGTCCCTCGACGCTCTGCGGCTCGTACTGGATGGGGCCGCAGTCCGCGACCTGGTGCTGGGCGCAGCGGTAGCTGCGGCTGGGCGGCGACGTGGTGTACCCGTGTGAGAAGGCCGGGGCGGCCGTGGCGAGCATGATGCCGGCGGCGCCGGCGACGGCGAGAGTGAGCTTTCCTGGCATGCGACTCTCCTTGGGGGGCGGAGGGGCCGGGGATGGAGCCCTGGGACGGGGTCCTGGGGCGCGAGGCCGGTCAGCGCTGGAGTCACCTCACTGCCATCGAACTTACTGGAAACCTTCCTAAAAGTCAGGAGGGCGGTACGGGCGCGTCACCTGACGGCCACCAAAACCAGGCAGCCCTTGCTTGCCCCTGCGCTAGTCTTGGGATATGCGCTCTCGGCTGCTCCTTAGCCAGCCGCGTTGACGTAGCCACTCAGTCGACGCGGCAGCCCCTCCTGTGCGAGGGGCCTTCTCATGCAAGGGGCACACTTTCGTGAGCCGAAGCCGTGCGAATCAGACGAGGAACGATGACTGGCGCCGACGAGAACTTTGACCCGCGGGCAATTCAAGATAAATGGCAGGCCCGTTGGGAGGAACTGAATCCCTTCGCGGCGAGCGAGGACGCGGCCGACGAACGTCCGCGCAGATATGCGCTGGACATGTTCCCCTACCCTTCCGGCGACCTGCACATGGGCCACGCGGAGGCGTTCGCGATCGGTGACGCCGTCGCGCGCTACTGGTTCCAGCGCGGTTTCAACGTCCTGCACCCCATCGGCTGGGACTCCTTCGGACTGCCGGCCGAGAACGCCGCGATCAAGCGCGACTCGCACCCGGCGGAGTGGACCTACGCCAACATCGACACGCAGGCCGCGTCGTTCCAGCGCTATGCCATCTCCTTTGACTGGTCCCGGCGGCTGCACACCTCCGACCCGGAGTACTACAAGTGGAACCAGTGGCTGTTCCTGCGCTTCTACGAGCGCGGGCTGGCCTACCGCAAGGGCGGTTACGTCAACTGGTGCCCCAACGACCAGACCGTGCTGGCCAATGAGCAGGTCGTGGCCGGCCGCTGCGAGCGGTGCCACGCGTTGGTGGAGAAGCGCCTGCTGACGCAGTGGTACTTCAAGATCACTGAGTACGCCGACCGGCTGCTGGAGGACATGGCGCAGCTGGACTGGCCCGAACGCGTGCTGCTGATGCAGCGCAACTGGATCGGCCGGTCCGAGGGCGCGGACGTGGCGTTCGAGATCGAGGGCCGCGCCGAGCCGGTCACCGTCTACACGACCCGGCCCGACACGCTGTACGGTGCGACGTTCTTCGTGGTCGCCGCCGACGCGGCGCTGGCCGAGGAGATCTGCGCGCCCGAGCAGCGGGCGGAGTTCGAGGCGTACCGCGACGCGGTGCGGCGTGAGTCGGAGATCGAGCGGCTGTCCGCCGACCGCGAGAAGACCGGCGTGTTCCTGGGCCGTTACGCCGTCAACCCGGTCAACGGCGAGCGAATGCCCGTGTGGGCCGCGGACTACGTACTGGCGGAGTACGGTCACGGCGCGATCATGGCGGTGCCCGCGCACGACCAGCGCGACCTGGACTTCGCGCGCCGGTTCGACCTGCCCGTACGGGTCGTCGTGCGCACCGGGGAGGCCGAGCCCGGCGAGACCGGCGTCGCGACTGCCGGCGAGGGCGAGCTGGTCAACTCCGGCCCGCTGAACGGCCTGTCCAAGTCCGCCGCCATCCCGCGGATCACCGAGATCCTGGAGGAGCGGGGGCAGGGCAAGGCGACCGTCAACTACCGGCTGCGCGACTGGCTGATCTCACGCCAGCGCTTCTGGGGCACGCCGATCCCGATCATCCACTGCGCGGAGTGCGGCGAGGTCCCGGTCCCCGACGACGAGCTGCCGGTACGCCTGCCGGAGGACCTGCGCGGCGCCGACCTGTCCCCGCGCGGCGTGTCGCCGCTGGCCGCCGCCGATGCCTGGGTGAACGTCGCCTGCCCCAAGTGCGGCGGCGCCGCCAAGCGCGACACGGACACGATGGACACCTTCGTCGACTCGTCCTGGTACTTCCTGCGCTACTGCTCGCCGGGCTATGCCGACGGGCCGTTCGACGTCGAGCAGGTACGCCGCTGGATGCCCGCCGACCAGTACACCGGCGGCGTCGAACACGCGATCCTGCACCTGCTGTACAGCCGGTTCTTCACCAAGGTGCTGTACGACATGGGCATGGTGGACTTCACCGAGCCGTTCAAGCGGCTGGTCAACCAGGGCCAGGTGATCCTGAACGGCTCGGCGATGTCGAAGTCGACCGGCAACCTGGTCGTGCTGGGCGAGCAGATCGACAAGTACGGCGTGGACGCGGTGCGGCTGACGATGATGTTCGCCGGGCCGCCGGAGGACGACATCGACTGGGCGGACGTCTCGCCGACGGGCGCGGTGAAGTTCCTGGCGCGGGCCCATCGGATCGCGGCCGAGGTCACCTCCGCGTCCGGCGTCGATCCGGCCACCGGCGACGTCGAGCTGCGCAAGGTGACCCACCGGACGATCGACGAGGTCACCCGCATGGTCGAGGCGCACCGCTACAACGTGGCGATCGCGCGGACGATGGAGCTGACGTCGGCGGCACGTCGCGTCATCGACAGCGGCGCGGGCCCCGGCGACCCGGCCGTACGCGAGGCGGCCGAGACGCTGACCGTGGCGCTGTCGCTGTTCTGCCCGTACACCGCCGAGGAGATGTGGGAGCGGCTGGGCCATCGCGCGCCGCTGGCCGAGGGCGGCTGGCCGTCCGCCGACCCGGCGCTGCTGATCCAGGAGTCGGTCACGTGCGTGGTCCAGGTGGCCGGCAAGGTGCGCGACCGGCTGGAGGTCTCGCCGGACATCGACTCGGGCGAGCTGGAGCGGATGGCCCTGGCCTCGGAGAAGATCCGGGGGGCGCTGGGCGACCGCGGCGTCCGCAAGGTGATCGTACGGGCACCGAAGATCGTCAACATCGTGCCGGCCTGATCGGCCGGAGGTCGCCGGAGTTCCGGCCAGAACGCGGCAGGAAAGCCGTGAGGGCACCCCGGGCGGGGTGCCCTCACGGCTCGCACAGTCCGGAGACGCGGCCGGCGCGTCACATCTTTCGCAGAACCGCCACCACCCGCCCGAGGATCGTCGCGTCATCGCCGGGGATCGGGTCGTACGCCGGGTTGTGCGGCATGAGCCAGACGCTCTTGTCGCGGCGCTTGAAGGTCTTGACGGTCGCCTCGCCGTCGATCATCGCCGCGACGATGTCGCCGTTCTCGGCAACCGGCTGCTGGCGTACGACGACCCAGTCGCCGTCGGCGATGGCGGCCTCGATCATCGAGTCCCCGCTGACGTTGAGCAGGAAGTGGGTGCCCTCGCCGACGAGCTGCTTGGGCAGCGCGAAGACGTCCTCGACGGCCTCCTCGGCCAGGATCGGACCACCGGCCGCGATCCGGCCCACGAGCGGCACGTACGTGGGCGCCGGGCGCCGGGCGGTCTCCTGCCCGCCGGCGACCTCATAGGACTCCGGCTCGGTCGGCACCGCCGCCGAGCCGGGCATCCGGACCACCACGGCACGCGGGCGGTTGGGGTCGCGCAGCAAGAAGCCCTTGCTCTGCAGCGCGCGCAGCTGGTGCGACACGCTGGAGGTGCTCGTGAGGCCGACCGACTCGCCGATCTCGCGCATCGATGGTGGGTAGCCGCGCCGTTGTACGGAGTCGCGGATCACCTCCAGCACCTTGCGCTGGCGTGCGGTCAATCCCGTCTCGTCACGGGGCCCATCAGGCATTTCCCGGACCTTGCTCATGTATGTCTCCGCTGGATGACTGTGCTCCGGTGACGCGCTGTCGCCGGTTTTCGCTCCTGTAGACGGACGTTAGCGCCTCGTCGCTAAATGATCAAACACCCGTTCGAAGATGTCCTGGAATTTTGCCGATCCGCGCGGTACAACTCGTACTGATGTTCGATCGAAATCTCGTTCGACTCATCACGAGGGGAGACCGCGTGAGTATGACCGTTCCGACTCGCCCTTCCGCGCCGATTCGGCTCACTCGGCGAGGTCGCGTGGTGGTCGTCTGCGCCGTGGCGCTGGTGCTTCTCGCCGGGCTCTGGGTGGGGGCGCGGCACGGTGCCCGTGCCATGTCCGGCGGCGGGCGGGGGCCTGTCGTGGCACGTGAATCGGTGATCGTCGGACCGGGCGACACCCTGTGGGGCATCGCGGTGCGCACCCGCCCCGGAGTGGATCCCCGCGTCACCGTCCAGCGCATGATTGACCTCAACGCCCTTCCGGGGGCCGTGGTCAACCCGGGCCAGAAGGTCTACATCCCGTCGCGGTGAGCAGGTCCCGCTTCCGGAAGCCATCGCGATGACAGGTCCCGCTTCTCTGTCCTGACCTCGGTTTGTCCGCTCTCGCCCGTACGTCGTGGCGTGCGACACGCCGGGGAGGGGTCGCCAGCCGTGACGTGAGCGGCGTCTCCGTGCTCATGTTGCGGACGAGGTTGCGGAGGGCTCGGCAGGGCCGTACGGTGGACCACTACATCTAGTAGTTACAGCGATGTAGTTCACCACAGGTTGTGGTTACGCAGTGAAGTCGGCGTAATCGCCACGTAATGCCGTGCTGCGCGGGAGAGGGGTAGGGATGCACTGCCCGTTCTGCCGCAACCCCGACAGCAGGGTGATCGACAGCCGCTCCACGGACGACGGAGCGGCGATCCGGCGGCGCCGGTCGTGCCCTGAGTGCGGCCGCCGGTTCACGACGCAGGAGACCGTCCTGCTGATGGTCGCCAAACGCAGCGGCGTCACGGAACCGTTCTCGCGCGAGAAGATCATTGCCGGGGTGCGGCGTGCGTGTCAGGGCCGTCCGGTGAACGAGGACGCGCTGGCCCAACTCGGGCAGCGGGTCGAAGAGGCGATCCGGTCGACCGGAAACGCCGAGATGCGCTCGCACGAGGTGGGATTGGCCATCCTCGGGCCGCTGCGCGAGCTGGACGAGGTCGCCTACCTGAGATTCGCCTCCGTCTACCGGGGGTTCGAGTCGATCGACGACTTCGAGAAGGAAATCGAAACTCTTCGCGCGGCCGAACGCGACCGGTAACACCGGCGCGAAGTTGCGTGTTGTACGAGGTAATCCTGGTGATAGGCCGGTTCGGCCTGAGAAGGGGGAGGTCATGACGGAGACAGTGAGCGGCCAGGCACGGCGCGGGAGGGGCGGCCGCAAGGGGCTGAAGATGGAGCGCATCTTCACGCGACCCGGCGTTCACCCCTATGACGAGGTTCAGTGGGAGCGCCGCGACGTCGTCATGACCAACTGGCGGGACGGCTCGATCAACTTCGAGCAGCGGGGGGTGGAGTTCCCGGACTCGTGGTCGGTCAACGCCGTCAACATCGTCACCTCCAAGTACTTCCGCGGCGCGGTCGGGGGCCCGCAGCGCGAGTGGAGTCTGAAGCAGCTGGTCGACCGCGTCGTCGGCGTCTACACCGAGACCGGCCAAAAGCACGGCTACTTCGCGAGCGACGAGGACGCCGAGATCTTCGACCACGAGCTGAAGCACGCTCTGGTCCACCAGGTGTTCAGCTTCAACTCGCCGGTGTGGTTCAACGTCGGGACGGCGTCTCCGCAGCAGGTCTCGGCGTGTTTCATCCTGTCGGTCGACGACACGATGGAGTCGATCCTCGACTGGTACAAGGAAGAGGGCGTGATCTTCAAGGGCGGTTCGGGTTCGGGGGTGAACCTCTCCCGCATCCGCTCCAGCAAGGAACTGCTCTCCTCTGGGGGCACCGCGAGCGGCCCGGTCTCCTTCATGCGCGGTGCCGACGCCTCGGCGGGCACGATCAAGTCCGGGGGCGCGACACGCCGGGCTGCCAAGATGGTCGTCCTCGACGTCGACCACCCCGACGTGGAGGAGTTCATCGAGACCAAGGCGCGCGAGGAGGACAAGATCCGCGCTCTCCGCGACGCCGGATATGACATGGACCTCGGCGGCAAGGACATCGTCAGCGTTCAGTACCAGAACGCCAACAACTCGGTGCGGGTGTCCGACGAGTTCATGCGCGCGGTCGAGTCCGGTTCCTCCTTCGGCCTGCGGGCCCGCCAGACCGGCGAGGTGATCAGCCAGGTCGACGCGAAGGACCTGTTCCGCAAGATCGCCAAGGCGGCGTGGGAGTGCGCCGACCCCGGCATCCAGTACGACGACACGATCAACGACTGGCACACGAGCCCGGAGACCGGGCGGATCACCGCGAGCAACCCGTGCTCGGAGTACATGAGCCTGGACAACTCCTCGTGCAACCTGGCCAGCCTGAACCTCCTGAAGTTCCTGCGCGACGACAACACCTTCGACGTCCCGAGCTTCGTGAAGCTCACCGAACTGGTGATCACCGCGATGGACATCTCCATCACCTTCGCGGACTTCCCGACCGAGAAGATCGGTGAGGTCACGCGGGCGTACCGCCAACTCGGCATCGGCTACGCCAATCTCGGCGCGCTGCTGATGGCGACCGGCCACGCGTACGACTCCGAAGGGGGCCGCGCGCTCGCCGGGGCGATCACCTCGCTGATGACCGGCGTCGCCTACCGGCGGTCCGCCGAGATGGCCGGAGTGGTCGGGCCCTACGACGGCTACGCCCGCAACGCCGATGGACACAAGCGGGTCATGCGCAAGCACGCCGCGGCCAACGACGAGATCCGTACGCTCGACGCGGTCGACAAGACCATTCACGCCGAGGCCACGCGGCAGTGGCAGGAATGCGTCAAGCTCGGTGAGCGGAACGGCTACCGCAACGGCCAGGCGTCGCTCCTGGCGCCGACCGGGACGATCGGGCTGATGATGGACTGCGACACGACCGGCATCGAGCCGGATCTGGCGCTGGTCAAGTTCAAGAAGCTGGTCGGCGGCGGGTCGATGCAGATCGTGAACAACACCGTGCCGCGGGCGCTGAAGAAGCTCGGCTACCAGCCGGAGCAGGCCGAGGCGATCGTGGAGTACATCGCCGAGCACGGCCACGTCATCGACGCCCCCGGCCTCAAGCCGGAGCACTACGAGGTCTTCGACTGCGCGATGGGCGAGCGGGCCATCAGCCCGATGGGTCACGTACGGATGATGGCCGCTGCGCAGCCGTTCCTGTCCGGTGCGATCAGCAAGACGGTGAACGTTCCGGAGAGCGCCGCCGTCGACGACATCGAGGAGGTCTACCTCCAGGGCTGGAAGCTCGGCCTCAAGGCGCTCGCGATCTACCGCGACAACTGCAAGGTCGGCCAGCCGCTGTCGGCGAAGAAGAAGAGCGTCGAGGACAAGCCGCAGCCGCAGCCGGCGGCCCCTGCGGAGGCGGGTCCCGTACGCACCCGGCTGCCCAAGCGACGGCCGGCCACGGTGACCCGGTTCTCGGTCGGCGGCGCCGAGGGGTACATGACGGCCTCGACGTACCCGGACAACGGGCTTGGCGAGGTGTTCCTCAAGCTCGGCAAGCAGGGGTCGACGCTGGCCGGTGTGATGGACGCCTTCTCGATGGCGATCTCCATCAGCCTGCAGTACGGCGTCCCGCTGGAGACCTGGGTGGAGAAGTTCACCAACATGCGGTTCGAGCCGGCGGGTATGACCGACGACCCGGACATCCGCATGGCGAACTCGATGATGGACTACATCTTCCGGCGTCTCGCGTTGGACCACCTGTCGTACGACACGCGGGCGGAGCTGGGCATCTTCTCGGCGGAGGAGCGCGCGGCACAGGCGTCGGGCCAGGATCCGGCGGCGCTGCGCGCCGAGGAGGACGTGGACACCGAGACGCTGGCCCAGACGGTGCCGGTCGAACGCCCGAAGACCGAGAAGGCCGCCCCCGCACGTCCCGAGGCGCACTCCTCGACCGAACTGATCGAGAGCCACCAGGGCCGTACGGCCGACGCCCCCCTCTGCCTGACCTGCGGTACGAAGATGCGTCCGGCGGGCAGCTGCTATGTCTGCGAGGGCTGCGGCTCGACCAGCGGTTGCAGCTGACGATCCTGCCCCAAAAGGGTCCGAAACTGAGGGCGGGTGCCGGCGATCTGCCGGCACCCGCCCATCTTCTTGAGGACCTGGAGGCCGCGTCACAGGCCGCCCATCGCTCCTAGCCGGGCGGCCGGTTTTCGTAGGCATCATTGGCATCGACGACCTCTGACAGATGCTCGGCGGACCATTCGCAGCATGCGGCCATAGGGCCGCGCAACGACCGGCCCAGCGTGGTCAGTTCGTACTCGACGCGTTGCGGGACCTCGGCGTACACCGTGCGTTCGAGCAGACCGTCACGTTCCATCGCCCGGAGTGTCTCGGTCAGCACCTTGGCGGTGATGCCCCGCAAGGGGACGCGCAATTCGGAGAAACGCCGCGGCCCGGCCTCCAGGCACCGAATTATTTTTCCGGTCCATTTGTCGCCGATGCGAATCAGTGGGGAACCCGACGTGCGGCACGTGCCGAACATGTCGGGGTCGAGGGGCTCACTCACCCTGTCGAGGGTACGGAGGTTTCGTTGCGGAAACCACGGGGTGACCCCCTAGCCTCCGGGGCACCGGCCGCCAACCCAGGCGGCCACGTCCCATGGAGCGTTGCGGATGAGCAAGATCGTGGTCATCGGTGCCGGCGGGCGCGCGGGCAGGCGTGCCGTCTCTGAGGCGGTCGCCCGCGGCCACCAGGTCACGGCGGTCGTACGCGACCCGTCCAGGTACTCATGGCCGGACATCGATGGCGTGACGCTTGTCGCGGGAGATGTGACGCAGGCGGACAGCGTCGCATCGGCCGCGGCGGGGCACGACGCGGCGATCAACGCCGCCGTCCGGCTCGACGTCTCCTCGACGGACTTCTTCGTGAGCGGAGCGCGGGCCCTGCTCGACGGCCTGGTCCGCGCCGGAGTCGGGCGGCTCGTACTGGTCGGCATCGGCACCACGCTCGAGACCGCACCGGGGGTGCTGGTTCACGACGCACCCGGCTTTCCGGCGGACGGGCGGGAGTTCTCCCTGGGGCATCTGGCCGAACTCGAGGTGTTCCGTTCCACGATCACCGAGCTCGACTGGGTGGTCCTGGCTCCGCCGCCGGTGGTACTGGACGACGACGCACCGCGCACCGGACGGTATCGGACCGGCGGCGGCCAGATCCTCGCGGGCGGCGACGGCGCGTTCTCCTATGCCGATCTCGCGGTGGCGCTCATCGACGAGATCGAGACCCCGAAGCACCACCGCGCGCTGGTAGCCGTCGCCGCCTGAGCCGAAGACCGGGATCTCACCACAGGAGTGCCAATGCGCATCAGCACGAACGTCGGCATCGGAATCGACCGGCCGAGGACGATCACCGAAATCGTGGGCGAAGTCGGGCATGCCGCCGACCTCGGGCTGCTCGGTGCGTGGTGGGCGGAACGGCACACCGCCGACGCGCTCACGGCCGCTACCGTCGCGGGGCTCGCCGTGCCGGAAATCCCGCTCGGCACGGCCGTCGTCACCACCTATCCGCGTCACCCCCTGGCGCTGGCGAGCCATGCCTTGACGGTGCAGGCGGCCACGGGGAACCGGCTCACCCTCGGCATCGGCCCGGGACACAAGGCGCAGGTCGAAACGGCGCTCGGGATGAACTACGAGCGTCCTGCCCTGCACACCCGCGAATATCTGACCGCGCTGATGCCGCTGCTCCGGGGAGAGCCGGTCGAGTTCGCCGGTGAGTTCCACCACGTCACGGGGCAGATTCTCACGCCGGGAGCGCGGGCGCCTTCGGTGCTGCTCGCCGCGCTGGGGCCGGTCATGCTGCGTACGGCCGGCGAACTCGCCGACGGCACCGTCACCGTCTGGACCGGGGTGCGCACTGTCGCGACGCACGTCACTCCGCTGATCACGGCGGCGGCAGAGGCTGCCGGGCGGCCGGCGCCGAGGGTCGTCGTCAACCTGCCCATCGCGGTCACGGACGATCCCGAGGACGCACGCACGTGGATCGCGGAGCATTTCGGGGCGTCTCGCCGTATACCGAGCTACCGAGCGCTGTTCGAACGGGAAGGGGTGAGCGGCGCCGAGGACATTGTGGTCGCCGGCGACGAGCGCGAAGTGGAAATTGTGGTCGCCGGCGACGAGCGCGAAGTGGAAAAGGAGCTGCGCAGGTTCGCGGACGCGGGTGCGACGGAGTTCATCGCCGTGCCGTTCGGGCCGCGCGAGCAGATACTCCGGACTCTTACGGTCCTCGGCAGCCTCAACGAGCCCGGCCGACTTCGCGACGCGACCGGCTGAAAATGATCAGAGGAACCGGACCGGCCGGAGGGGCAACGTGTCGCGGTCGTCCGCGTATGCCCCTGCAACTCGGTCAGCGCGGTTCAGTAGTGGTCGCGCTGATTTTCCTGCTCGACGACGACGGCGCGGTCGGCGAGGCGGCGCAGGCCGCTCAGCGGCCGCGCCATCCGGTTGTTTCCCCTCAGGCGGGAGGCAGTGCGGTCCAGCCAGCTCCAGTAGCCGGCGGTGAAGGGGCAGGCGTCGGGGCCGAGCCGGGTCGCCGGATCGTAGCGGCAGTCACCGCAGTAGTCGCTCATCGCGTTGATGTACGCGCCGCCCGACGCGTACGGCTTGGTCGCCACGACGCCACCGTCGGCGTACTGGCTCATCCCGATGACGTTGGCGGGCATGACCCAGGGGAATCCGTCGACGAAGGCGGTGGCGAACCAGTCGGTGAGGGCGCGTGGCTCGTAGCCCCGCTGCAGGGCATGGTTGCCGAGGATCATCAGGCGCTGGATGTGGTGGGCGTACCCGCGGTCGCGTACGCCTGCCAGGGCTTCGTGCAGGCAGCGGGCGGTCACCGCGTCCGCATCCAGCTCCCGCCACCAGGTTGGTAGCGGGGCGGTGGCGTGGAGGGCGTTGCCGTCCAGGTACTCAGGGCCGAGATACCAGTAGAGCTGCCAGATCCACTCCCGCCAGCCGAGGACCTGCCTGATGAAGCCCTCCACGCTGTTGAGGGGTGCGCCGCCTCGGTGCTTCTCGGCCTGCCGCACCACGTACAGCGGGGCGAGCAGGCCGAGATTGAGCGGCACCGAGAGCAGCGCGTGCGACATCGCCCAGTCCCGCGAGAGCATCGCGTCCTGATGAGCGCCGAACGTGCGGAGCCGAGTCGTGAGGAAGCGGCGCAGCGCCCGGTTCGCCTCGATGTGGGTGGCCGGGAAGATCCGCGGGCCGTCCTCGCCGACCGGTTCGATCCGGCCGTCGCGGTGCCACTCGTCGAGGTCGCGGCGTACGGCGCGGTCGATGTCGTCCTCGCGCGGGCGGTAGGGCCCCGCCGCGCCGAGGGTCGCCTGGTGCGGTGGCGGCTCGCGGTTTTCGTGATCGAGGTTCCAGCGTCCGCCGGCCGGGGCGCCGTCGGACTCTAGGAGGATCCCGAACCGACGTCGCTGGTCCCGATAGAAGTCCTCCATGAGCAGTCGGCCACGGCCGTCCGCCCAAGCGGCGAACTCCTCCCTTGACAGGATGAAACCGGGCGTAGGTAGCACCGCCTCGACGAGATCCTGCTCGGCCAGCTCGCCGACCAGCCGTACGGCCGCGTGTGAACCGGGCTCGTGCACGACGACCGGGTGACCGAACCGCCGCAGACCCTCGCGATAAGTGCCGGCGCGGATCAGGGTGGCGCGGTCGCCGAGTTCCCCCGCCAGATGGCGCATCGCGGACAGCACGAGGTGCAGCTTCTGCCGGTGGTACGGCCGCCGTGCCAGCGCCGCCGTCGATTCGATCAAAAGCACCTGACGCGCCCGGTTCTCGCGGGTCGCGTGGAAGTGCCGGCCGAGTTGGTCCCCGAACAGCCAGAGGGGCGTCGTTGCTCCCATGACCTGGAGTCTTGCCATCCGGGGACGACGGGACTCGTCGACCTGCCGACTCTCGGCGTCGGCTCCACCGATCCGAGCGTACGGCGCGGATGCTCCTCGGCCGTGCCGCGCACGCCGCCTCAGGCAGCCGGTCTCAGGCAGAGGTGGTGACCGTCGTCTCCCGCGCCGCCGGCTCCGCCGGTATTCTTGGCTGCCGCAGTACGACTGCGGCGACGACGAACGCGGTGATCAGGAGGCCGGTGCCGATGGCGAAGGCCACGTGGAAGCCGCCGGTCAGTGCGGCCGCCCGGTCATGGCCGTCGGCGAGCAGAGAGTTTGCGTGCGCGGCGGCGAAGGTGGACAGTACCGCGACGCCCAGCGCGCCGCCGATCTGCTGGCCCGTGTTGAACAGCCCCGAGACGACTCCGGCGTCGCCGGGACCGGCGGCGGACATGCCGAGTGTCGTGAGCGCCGCGATCGCGAGGCCGAAGCCGCCCGCCAGGAGCATCGTCGGGAGCAGGTCCACCAGATAACCGGCGTCGGCGGGCAGCCGGGTGAGCAGGCCGATGGCGGCGACCAGCAGTGCGATTCCGGCGAGCAGTACGTTGCGCTCGCCGAACCTCCCGTTGAGCCGTGCGGAGAGGCCGAGCGAGACGATCGCGATCATGACGGCTGCCGGGAGCATCGCCAGACCGGTCTTCGCGGCACCGTACCCCCGTACGTTCTGCAGGTAGAGAGCGATCAGGATCTGGAACCCGAACAGCGCGGCGACCATCAGGACCTGGATGAGGTTGGCCCCGGAGACGTTGCGCGAGCGGAACATGCGAAGCGGCAGCAGCGGCGACGTCGCGGTTGCTTGCCGTACGACGAATCCGGCGAGCAGCACGACGCTGAGCGCGGCGAAGGCGAGCGTGTGCGTGGAGGCCCAGCCGAAGCGGTTCGTCTCGACGATCGTATAGACGCCGAGCATCAGGCCCGCCGTCACGAGGACCGCGCCGAGCGCGTCGGCGCCCGCGCGAAGACCGAGGCCCTCGTCGGAGGCCAGGACCCGTACGGCGAGGACGGCCGCGGTCGCGCCGATCGGCAGGTTCATGAAGAAGATCCAGTGCCAGCTCACGGCCTGGGTGAGGATCCCGCCGAGCACCTGCCCGATCGAGGCGCCGGCCGCGCCGACGAAGCTGAAGGCACCGATCGCGCCGGCGCGCTCCCGCGGCTCGGGGAAGTGGGTCACGATCATGCCGAGGCTCACCGCCGAGACCATCGCCCCACCGGCGCCCTGAACGAACCGCATGGCGATCAGCATCTCCTGGGTGGTGGAGAGCCCGCAGAGCACCGAGGCCACGGTGAACACCACCAGGCCCGCGACGAACATCCGCCTGCGGCCGATGAGATCGCCGAGCCGTCCGGCGAGCAACAGCAGACCGCCGAAGGCGACCATGTACGCGTTGACGGTCCAGGTGAGGTTCGCGGGGGAGAAGTGCAGGTCACGCTGGATCGCCGGCAGAGCGACGGTGACGATGCTGCCGTCGAGGATGATCATCAGCATGCCAGCGCAGAGCACGGCGAGTGCGGCCCGGCGGGACCGTACGGGAGAGGGGGACATGAGGTCGGCTCCTGTTTGCCTTGGTCAAGATCGCGCAGTTGAAGCGCATGGCGACAAGAGAGACCGTAGCAGATGGTCCCATAATAGACGATCCTCTATGGATCTAAGTCTTCCTCTGGCGCGGTCTCCGAACCTGATGCTCGGACTCGGCCGGCGTGGAGAGATGGCCGTCGACCAGGTGCGTCAGCGCGGCGACGAACGGCTCGCGCTGGTCCTCCGGAAGTGCGGCGAGGACCTCGCGGTGTACGCGGTCCGCGACCCGCATCCCTTCCGCGACGGCGCGTTCGCCCGCCGTGGTGACCGCGATGATCCGCGCCCGGCGGTCCGTGGTGGACGGCCGGCGCTCGGCGAGCCCGGCCTTCTCCAGTTCGTCGACGGTCACCACCATCGTGGTCTTGTCCAGATCGGAGATCTTGGCCAACTGAATCTGGGTCCGCTCCGCCTCCTGTGCGTGGAACAGCACGCAGTATTCGCGCGGGGTGATGTCGATCTCGGCGAACGCCGCCGCCATCTGCGTGGTGAGGACGTGGCTCGCCTGGGACAGCAGCTGGGAGAGGTCGGTGACGGTCCGTGTCGGGGCACTGGCGGTCATGCGCCCGAGTCTACCCAGTGCGTCAGCTAGCAGATTATCTATTCAGTAGACGATCAAGTAGACGATCAAGCGGAGTCCGCGGCGCGGGGGGTTCGTTACCCGCCGTCCCGGCGTGTTCGATTGGATGGTCGGATGAGGCGCCCGGCGGCGGGGACCTCGAAGGGCCGATCATACGGAGGCAATGATGTCCGACAGCGTGCGACTGGACCAGACCGACCAGTGGCAGGCACTGCGGCGGCACTACGAGGAGACGCGCGAGCAGCACCTGCGCGACCTGTTCGCCGCCGATCCTGAACGGGGGAGCCGGTACACGCTGGAGGCCGGCGACCTGTACCTCGACTACTCGCGGAACCGGGTCACCGACGAGACCCTGCGGCTCCTGCACGAACTGGCCGTCGCACGCGGGGTCACCACGCTGCGCGACGCGATGTTCGCCGGCGCGAAGATCAACTTTACGGAGAAGCGCGCGGTGCTGCACCTTGCACTGCGCGCTCCGCGTACGGCGGCGATCGAGGTCGACGGCGAGGACGTCGTGCCCGCGGTGCACGAGGTGCTCGACCGGATGGCCGCCTTCGCGGACCAGGTACGGGCCGGGGAGTGGACCGGCTTCACGGGCAAGCCGATCCGCAACGTGGTAAACATCGGCATCGGCGGCTCGGACCTCGGGCCGAAGATGGCCTACGAGGCGCTGCGGCCGTACGCCGATCGGTCCCGGGTGTTCCGGTTCGTCTCCAACGTGGACGGCGCCGACCTGCACGAGGCCGTACGCGACCTGGACCCGGCCGAGACGCTGTTCATCGTCGCCTCCAAGACCTTCACGACCGTCGAGACGATCACCAATGCGACCTCGGCGCGGCAGTGGCTCGTGTCGGCGCTCGGCGACGACGCCGCGGTGGCCAAGCACTTCGTCGCGGTCTCCACCAACGCCGAGCAGGTCGCCAAGTTCGGCATCGACACCGCGAACATGTTCGGCTTCTGGGACTGGGTCGGCGGACGGTACTCCTTCGACTCGGCCATCGGCCTGTCGCTGATGGTCGCGATCGGCCCAGGCGGCTTCCGCGAGATGCTCGACGGCTTCCACCTGATGGACGAGCACTTCCGTACGGCCCCGCCGGAGCGCAACCTGCCGATGCTGCTCGGCCTGCTGGGCGTCTGGTACGACGACTTCTACGGCGCGCAGACGTACGCCGTGCTGCCCTACAGCCACTACCTGTCCAGGTTCACCGACTATCTCCAGCAGCTCGACATGGAGTCGAACGGCAAGTCGGTCGACCGGCAGGGCGAGCAGGTCGACTGGGAGACCGGCCCGATCGTGTGGGGCACGCCGGGGACGAACGGCCAGCACGCTTACTATCAGCTGCTCCACCAGGGGACCAAGCTGGTCCCGGCCGACCTGATCGGGTTCGCCCGGCCGATCGCCGAACTCGGTGAACTCCAGGGTCAGCACGACCTGCTGATGGCGAACCTCTTCGCACAGGGACAGGCTCTGGCCTTCGGCAAGACCGCCGACGAGGTCGCCGCCGAAGGCGGGCCGGCCGAGCAGGTTCCGCACCGCACGTTCCACGGCAACCGGCCGACCAACACGATCCTGGCCACCGAGCTGACGCCGTCGGTGCTCGGTCAGCTCATCGCGCTGTACGAGCACAAGGTGTTCGTCCAGGGCGCGATCTGGGGGATCAACTCCTTCGACCAGTGGGGGGTCGAACTCGGCAAGGTGCTGGCCAAGAAGCTGGAGTCCCGCCTGAGCGGGTCGGCGGACACCGACGACCTCGACAGTTCGACCGCGGCTCTGGTGGAGCGGTATCGGGAGCTGCGGGGGCGCTGACGCGGTGCGTCGGATGCCCGGTGCCGTCCGGGCATCCGACTCTCCGGTCTGTCCGTTGCCGCGGTTCTCCGGTCAGGCGTCGCTGGGCTTGGGCGGCTTCTTGCGGGTACGTGCCGGCGTGGTGTCGTCCGGCGACGGTGCGGGCTTCTTGTCGCCGGCCACGATCACGTCCCGCGAGGTGTCGGTGATCATCTCGGCGGCGAGGCGCGGGCGGCCGGACGACGTCTCGTCGGCGTCCGGCGGGACGGGGAAGTTGCCCGCCGGTGGGATCGGACGTTCCGCGGTGCGCTCCGCGGGCGGGAGCGGCACGGTCGGTTCGCCCGGCACATTCGTTCCACCTGACACCGCCGGCTCGCGTGACGAGGTCTGTCCACCCTGAACGGCGTCCTCGCTCGACGACCCGGCCTTCGATGACGTGGCGCGTTTGCGCGACGAACCCAGTCGTGGGCGTCGCCGCGGCGCGTCAACGGGTTCGGTCCGGATGCTCTCGGCCGGAGGGGTGGGTGGAACCAACTCGCCCGGCTCGGGTTCGGTGCGTTCGGGTTCGCTCGGCCGGGTGCGCCCAAAGATCCGGTGGTCGAGGGTCAACCGGCCGCCTCCGCCCACGGTGAAGACGAGCGCTGCCAGACCGAGGACCAAGGCCAGCTCGAACCCGTTCTGCACCCGCCCGTTGTCCACGAGGAAGATTCCGTGCTTGGCGTGCACGAAGATCAGCGCGCCGGTCATGTCGACGAAGAGCAGCGCCCCGGCGACCGGGAGAGCGAGGCCGAGGATCAGCGCCGCCCCGCCCAGCAGCTCGACGAACGTCGAATAGACCGCCGCGGCGGTCGGAAAGGGCGCGCCCATCGCGTCCAGGTTCCGTGCCGTGGCCGTGACTCCCACCTGGATCTTCTGCCAACCATGAGCTATGAACACCGTGCCGACACCACATCGGGCGATCAGCGCGACGACGTCGTATATCGGCCGATTACGCATGTCGTTCCTTCCTGCGGACGTATCCGTCTCCAGGGGATCATCCGCCCCAGAGCGAATGGGCGTCCACTCGGTCTCACGCGCCGTTGCTTGATCGTGAATCGCCGGTCGGGGCGGACGCGACGCGCGGCGGGCTCCTACGGCGGGCGTGGACGCGTCCGCCTGCCATGATGGCCGCCATGCGATCCGATGAGACGGTCCCGGAGCCCGGCCCCGGCTACGCGATCGAGGAGCAGCTCACCGCCGCCGGCGCCGTACGCGTCGCCGGTGTCGACGAGGTCGGCCGGGGCGCCTGGGCGGGCCCGGTGGTCGTCTGCGCCGCCGTCACCGACCTCAGCGTCCCACCGGACGGCCTCACCGACTCCAAGCTCCTCACGCCCCGTCGCCGCGCCTCGATCGCCTCGGCGGTCGAGGGCTGGCTCGTCGCGTACGCGTTCGGGTCTGCGAGCGCGGAGGAGATCGACGAGGTCGGGATGACCGAGGCGCTGCGCCGGTCGGCCGTACGCGCGCTCGAGACGCTGCCAGAACGGCCCGACGCGGTGATCCTCGACGGCAAGCACAACTTCCTCGGCGAGCGTGCGGCCTCGGCCGGCGGCCGTGCCTGGCCGGTCCGTACCGAGATCAAGGCCGACCTGCGATCCGTGTCCGTCGCGGCCGCGTCCGTACTCGCCAAGGTCCACCGCGACACGCTCATGGCTGGGCTGGGACACGACGAGTACGGCTTCGCGGCCAACGCCGGGTACCCCTCGCCCGTACACCAGGAAGCGCTGAAGCGACTCGGCCCGACGCCGTACCACCGGCTGTCGTGGTCCTACCTCGACGACCTCCCGCAGTGGCGGCACCTCAGGAAGCACCGGCCGGAGATCGAAGGCCAGCTTTCGCTGCTCTGAGGCCGGCGGCCTGAGACGCGCCGGTCAGAGCCAGCCGTTGTGCCGGGCGGCGCGTACGGCCTCGATGCGGTTGCGCGAGCCGGTCTTCCCGATCGCCGCCGACAGGTAGTTGCGGACCGTACTCTCGGACAGGTGCAGGCGTCCCGCGATGTCGGCGATGGTGGAGCCGTCCACCGCAGCGGACAGCACGTCGCGCTCGCGGGCGGTCAGCGGGTTGGGGCCGGCGCTCAATGCGGCGGTGGCCAGCTCGGGGTCGACGACACGTTCGCCGGCGAGCACCCGGCGGATGGCACGGGCCAGGTCCTCGACCGGGCCGTCCTTGACGAGGAAGCCGTTCGCGCCCGCCTCCATCGCGCGCCGCAGGTATCCGGGCCGGCCGAACGTCGTCACGATGAGGATCTTGCAGGCGGGCAGCTCGGCGCGTAGGTCGGCGGCGGCGTCGAGACCGCTGCGACCGGGCATCTCGATGTCCAGGACGGCGACGTCCGGCCTGACCTCGCGTGCGGTCGGCACGATCTGGTCGCCGGTCGACACCTGGCCGACCACCTCGAAGTCCTCCTCGAGGCCGAGCAGCAGCGCCAGAGCGCCGCGCATCATGCCCTGGTCCTCCGCGAGCAGTACCTTGATCAAGAGACGTCCCCCTTCGCCCCGAGGGTATTGAGGGGGAGCGTGACCGTCAGCAGGTAACCGTCGTCTCCATCCGAGCCCGCCCGCAGGCGGCCGCCGGCGCCACTGATCCGCTCGGTGAGTCCGCGCAGGCCGTTGCCCTTGAGCTGCGGTCCGCCGCGGCCGTCGTCGCGGATGGAAAGAACGGCGGTGTCGTCGCGGCCTCGTACCGAGATCTCACAGCTCCCGGCGCCGCTGTGCCGGATGACGTTGGTGACGCCTTCGCGTACGGCCCAGCCGAGCAGCGCGCCGATTTCGTCCGGGAGCGGCGTCCCCTCCTGCCGTACGAGCAGCTCGATGCCGGCGTCACGCAGCGCCATACGTGCTCCGTCGATCTCCGCCGCGAGACCTTGACCTCGGTAGCCGGAGACGGCGAGGCGTACCTGGCGCAGGGCGTCCCGTCCGATCACCTCGATATCGGCCGCCTGCTCCATCGCGACCTCGCCGTCGCGGGGGATCAGCCTCCGTACCGCCTGGGCCTTGATCACCATTACCGACAACGTGTGGCCCAGCAGGTCGTGCAGGTCGCGGGAGAACCGGAGGCGTTCCTCCGAGACCGCCGTCCGCGCCAGCTCCTCGCGCGTCACTCGCAGCTCGTGTACGGCCGAGAACAGGGCCAGGATCGTCGCGACCACGAATCCGGAGATCAGTGTGCCGTACCAGACCGAGAAGGAGTCGCCGGCCGAGGCGCCGCGCAGCCAGGAGGTCACCGCCGCCGCCAGCGACAGCAGGAAGGCGACGATCATCGGCCACGGACGCCTGGTCCAGGGCACGACGACACCACAGGCCATGGCGACCAGTGGGAACAGCATGTTCATGCCGTGCCCGAACCAGCCCACCAGCACGAAGGCGTCGATGGTCAGCGTCGCGAGCAGAACGACCGCGAGCCGGTCGCCGCGCCCACGGCGGAAGCCGAACCAGATCGCGGCGAGGACCGCCACGGCGAAGACCAGCAGCAGCGATGCCGAGGCCCAGACCGGCCGGGCCCGGCCGTGCACGACGTCGGCGACCGCGCCCAGGCCGACCAGCAGCCATGGGTAGATGCCGAGCGGACCCGGGCCGTCGTCGACGTGGTCGGCGATGCCCGGCTTCGGCTCGGGCGCCTTGCCGCACGGCTCCGGGCCGCCCGGCTCGGCGGTCCCGTTCAGCACGTCTTCGCTGCTCACCACGCGCATACCCTACGGTCATGCCGGACGATTCAGGCACGGCCGTCCATCCACTCCTAGACAGTACAAATGTCCCGCACGGCGTTCAGACCTGGGTAGAGCTGATAGACCGAGGTCCCGTGAACTGGATGCAGGTACATCTCGACCGCGCGGGACGGCACAACGCGGACGTGCTTGGACGGGCGAGCGAGCTGATGCTCGGTGCCGTGACCGGCGGAGGACTGGTGTACGCCGGTGGGTCCGGGCACTCGCTGGCGATGGTCCTCGAAGGCTTCTTTCGCGCCGGCGGCCTGGCCTGTGTGCACCCCCTGTACACGCCGGAGGTCTCGCCGCTGCACGGTGCGTGGCCCGCGACCGAGGCAGAGCGGCGCTCCGGGCTCGCGGCGCCGGTGCTGGACGCTGCGGCTCCGCGGGCGGGCGACGTCGTGGTGATCTTCTCCAACAGCGGGGCGAACCCCTATCCGGTCGAGCTCGCCACGGCGGCCAGATCGTACGGCCTGCCGGTGATCGCGTTCGTGTCGGGCCCCGCGACGGCGGCGGCCCCGGCGCGCGCCGGCGTGAAGCTCGGGGAGCTCGCCGACCTGGTCATCGACACACTGGTTCCGCCCGGAGACGTCTCCTATCCCGCGGCGGAACCACGTACGGCGGCTCTGTCCTCACTCGCCTGTGTGTACCTGTGGAACCTCCTCCTCATGCGGATGGCCGACCGCGCGGAGCTGCCGCTGTGGGTCAGCGCGAACGTTCCCGGCGGCGACGAGCGCAACACCGAGCTGCTCGAGCGCTACTCCGTGCGCGTGCCCGCACTTAGACGCTCCGCCGCGGGGTAAGGAAATGCGTACCTGCCCGCCATTAAGTGGAGGTGGCCCATGGACCGGACGACCAAGACGTTGCTCTCCGAAGCGGGCCATACCTATGCGGAGGAGGCCGGCATCGTCCTCAAGGACCAGCCGGCCGCACTCTTCAAGCTCCTAGCCCTCGCCAACCTGCTCAGCACCCGCATCAACGCGGACATCGCGGTCGCGGCCGCGCGCGAACTCTTCGAGGCGGGCGGCGGCACGGCGCGCGGAATGGGCAAGCTCACGTGGCAGGAGCGCGTCGACGCGCTGGGCCGAGCGCACTACGTCCGCTACGACGAGACCACATCCACACGACTCGGCGACATGGCCGAGAAGGTACTCAAGGACTACGACGGCGACCTGCGCAAGTTGCCGCAGAAGGCCGGACGCGACGCCGAGAAGGCGCGGGAGCTACTCCAGGAATTCCCCGGCATCGGCCCGGTCGGCGCGGAGATCTTCTGCCGCGAGGCCCAGGCCGTATGGCTGTGGCTGCGCCCCTCCTTCGACTCGCTCGCGCTCAAGGGCGCGGACCGGCTCGGCCTCCCCACCGACCCGAAGCGCCTCGCCGAACTCGTCGGAGAACGCGAACTCGCTCGTCTCGCATCCGCTCTGGTCCGCGTCGCCAAGGACAAGAAACTGGCCGACCGGCTGGTCGGGGCGTAAATCCCAGCGCATTGTCGCCGTCCGGTAACCGTCTTGATGGAGGCACGCCAGACAATAGGTGCTGCCATTAGACGGTGAACCTGCGCTATACACGTCTCCAGGCGTGAGGGGAGGGCGATGCGACCGTTCGGCAGATCCCGATCGCGCCCGCGGATAGCGCGCGACGTGTTCGAACGAGCACGTTGGCGTTACTTTCAGATACAGGCGGGCGTACGGCGGCTGACGTTTCTCGTGTTGGTCGTGGGAGCGGCGGCGGTCGCCATCGTCACCGGCTGGCCGGTGCTCACGACGGTCGTGTTCGTCGCCACGCTGCTGCTCGTCGTCGACTTCACGCTGCGGTCGCCGAGCGGCATGGCGACGGCTTTCGTCGTGGTCTGCTGGCTGGCGGCGATCCTGCCGGTCGCCAAGCTGTATCCGCCCGGCGGGCACCAAGCGGTCTTTCTGGCCGCACTCGCACTTCCGGTCGCCTTCCTGGCGCACCGCATTCGCGCGTACGCGCCCTGGCGCACCGCGCTGGCCGCCTTCGCCCTGGCCGGGATCGTGGCCGCCGCGCTCGCGCACCCGCTGTCCACGCTGAACGCCGCGCCGGCGTGGATCGCCGCGTTCGTGGTCCTCGGTTATCGCTGGCTGCAGGCCCGCCGCATCGTGCCCGCGGAGGCGTACGACACCGGCTGGGCGCAGGAGGACTACCAGGAGCCGGAGGAGTACGCGCCGCCGGCGGCCAGACGCGTCGCCGAGGAGGTGCCGCAGATCTCGGTGAACGAGGCGCTCGCCGAGCTGGAGGCGATGATCGGGCTCGAGCCGGTGAAGCGTCAGGTGCGCTCGATCGCGGCGTCCATCGAGGCGGCGCGGATGCGGGCCGAAGCCGGGTTCGCCGCCGAGAAGCCGATGCGCCACTTCGTCTTCGTCGGCCCCTCCGGCACGGGCAAGACGACGGTGGCGCGCGTCGTCGCCAAGATCTTCTATGCGTTCGCGCTGCTCCCGACGCCACAGGTGGTCGAGGCTCAGCGCGCCGACCTCGTCGGTGAGTACCTCGGCGCCACCGCGATCAAAACGAACGAGCTGATCGACCGGGCGCTCGGCGGCGTGCTGTTCATCGACGAGGCCTACGGCCTGGTCAATGCTTCCGACGGGCAGCCCGACCGATTCGGTAATGAGGCCGTGCAGACGTTGTTGAAACGCGCCGAGGACGAACGCGAGAACGTCGTGATCATCCTGGCCGGCTACGAGGATGAGATGGAGTCGTTCCTCTCCTCCAACCCCGGGTTGGCATCGCGTTTCGGCACGCGGGTGAAATTCCCCGGATACGAGCCGGCGGAGTTGCTGCAGATCGCCGAATACCACGCAGCTCTGCGAGGCGATCGGCTCGGCCCGGACGCGGCCCCCACCCTGTGGATGCGTTTTGAGGAGGTCAGCCGGCGCGGCATTGTCGACGAGCTGGGAAACGGCCGTTTCGTACGCTCCCTCATCGAGTCGGCAGCGCGCGCACGTGACGTACGGATCGTGGGAGGCGGCTGGCGGCACGGAGCGAGGATGGCGCAGCAGATCCCCGAGCCGACGCCCGACGAGCTCGTCACGATCGGTGCGGTCGATGTCGAGCTGGCCTTCGCCGAGGTGACCGAGCGTTATCGCGGCTACGCCGAGACACCGACGCTGGAGGACGCGCTCGCCGGGCTGGACGCGATGATCGGCCTCCAGCCGGTGAAACGGCAGGTGCACGCGATCGCCGCGCAACTGCGCGTCGCCCAGCTCCGTGAGGATCAGGGGCTGGCCACGCATCCGCCGATGCGGCACTTCGTGTTCGCCGGGCCGCCAGGCACCGGCAAGACGACCGTCGCCCGCGTACTCGGCCGGATCTTCGCGGCTCTGGGGCTGCTCTCCCGGCCCGAGGTCGTGGAGGCACAGCGCGCCGATCTGGTGGGCGAGCACCTCGGGTCGACGGCGCTGAAGACCAACAAGGTGATCGACTCGGCGCTCGGCGGCGTGCTGTTCATCGACGAGGCGTACTCGCTGGTCAATCCCGGTTACGCCGGCGGCGACGCCTTCGGCTCCGAGGCCGTGCAGACGTTGCTGAAACGCGCCGAGGACGACCGTGACCGCCTAGTGATCATCCTGGCCGGCTACGACGGCGACATGGACCGGTTCCTGCGCTCCAACCCCGGGCTGGCGTCGCGGTTCGCCGAGCGGGTCGCGTTCCCCTCCTACAGCCCTGACGAGCTGCTGGAGATCGCGCTGAGCCTCGCCGCGGCGGCGGGCGACGTCTGGGAGGAAACCGCGCTCGACGACCTCGCGGGAGTCTTCCAGCGCGTACGCGGGCAGGGGCGGATCGATGAACTGGGCAACGGTCGGTTCGTGCGGTCGCTGTTCGAGAAGGCCTGCGGCTTCCGTGACGTCCGGATCGCCTCACTCGGCTCGGGGGCGACGACCGCCGATCTGATCACCCTGACCGCGGAGGACGTCCGCGCCGCGTACGCCGAGTTCGCGCACCGTCGTACCTGAAGGGGCGTCGTCGCGTCCCCGCCGCTGGGTGTCTCGCTTGTGGGGCCCGTAGAGTGCGGGCGTGGAAAGCGTGACGCGGGCGCAGGTGCTCGGCTGGCGGGTGCGGCGTCAGTTCCTCGACTCACCCGCCGGCGGGGGGACGGTCGAGGTGGCCCGGCGTCTTGCCGGCGTCCAGGCACAGGTGAGGTCGGCGTCGGAGCTCGCCATCGCGTTGCGGCAGGCCGCACCCCGTCGTGGCGCCGTGGCCGAGGCGCTCGCCGACCGTACGCTCGTGAAGACGTGGGCGATGCGCGGCACCCTCCATCTCCTGCCGGCCGACGAGGCCGCCGCCTATCTGGCGCTGTCCGGCACCCATCGGATCTGGGAGCGCGGGAGCTGGCAGAAGACCTTCGGCGCCACTCCCGCCGATCTGGAGGCCATCGCGTCTGCGGCGTCCGAGGCCCTTGCCGGAGACGTGGTGCTGACGCGCGAGGAACTGATCGGTGAGATCCTGGGGCGCACCGATTCGGTGCACCTGGCCGAAGTGCTCGGCTCCGGCTGGGGGACTCTGCTCAAGCCACTCGCGTGGTGGGGCGTGCTCTGCTTCGGCCCGCCGCGTGGGAACCGGGTGACCTTCGTCGCCGCCGACTGGCTGCCAGAGGTGCCAGACCCTGCCCGTACGGTGCTGCGGGCGTTCCTCGGGGCGCACGGTCCGGTCACGCCGGACCTGTTCGACAAGGTCTGGCTGAGCCGTGGCAACACTCGCAGGGCCCTCCTGCGCAGTTGGTTCGCCGCCCTTGAGGATGAGCTGACCGAGTTGGAGGTCGAGGGGGAGCGCCGGCTGATGCTCGCCGAGCATGTCGAGGAACTCATCGCGACCTCACCGAGTTCGGCCGTACGGCTGCTGGGCGCTTTCGACGCCTACATTCTCGGCGGCGGCACGACGGCCCCGGAGATCGTTCCAGCGTCGCGGCGTCCTGACGTGAGCCGTCCCGGTGGGTGGATCTCCCCGGTCGTGCTGCGGGGCGGCCGGGTGGCCGGCGTCTGGGGCGATGACGGGGCGACGCTCTGGGAGGACGTGCCCGCGCACGCTGTCGAGGCAGAGTTGGCCCGTCTCAAGGAGCTCAAGGCGCTCCTAGGGTGACTTGGGCACCCCCTCGGGCTCGAAGTGCTCGAAGTGCTCGAAGACGATCTGTTCGGACCCTTCATGCGATGGTTGACGCGGAGGTGTGCGCGGGTACTGAACGCTCTATCGGTCCGTGTTCCGCAGGGTTGTCGGCCAGAGGTTGTGCCGTGACCCGTGGATGGTCGTCAAGGAGTGGTGTGGTGCTGCACGCCTTCGTCTACAACGAAACCGCGATCCTCGTCCGGCACTGGTTCGAGGTCAGCCTCAAGGACTGCCATCTCGAGCACGGCACACGCGTGGAGCTACGCCTGCGCGAGCCCCAGCCACACCGGGGCACCGAGTCGGCCGCGCAGAAGATCGTCGCGGACCGGCCGGTATGGCGCGCCGACCTCTTCGATCGCATCGACGGGGAACCCGGCGCATTCGACGCCGCGCACTTCCATCCTCGCTTCGACGGCGTCGACCCGTGCGAACGTCGCTGGGCCGACGAGATCAAGGCCGCACCCTGGGACTGGCTGCACGAGCAACTCGTCGACATTGCCGCGGTCGCGGCTGCGGGCGGCGTACCGCTCCCCGATGAGACCGCGGACGTCGAGCAGGTACGCGCCGACGCCCCGGCGATCGTCGCCGTCGCCCAGAGCCGCGCGGCGGCACAGTGCGGCTCCAAGGAGCAGTGCTACGCCTGGACCCAGGATGCCGCGCCAACGGTCCACCTCATGCTGAGCCGGCTGACGCAGCCCGACCTTCTCGACCGCGACCGCGTCTCCCCGTGGCTGGAGGCACAGCCGGCGAACTGACGCCCTCGGGTGGTAACGTGCCGCTTACACAGCGGTAGCCGATGTGAAACGCGCAGGTCAGATAGTGTGCGTAAGACCGACATCGGCGGTGATGTGCTCATGGACGTGCGGCCTCTCATCCGTTTTCGCGACATCCACGGCTACTGGCGTGCCTTCCGGATGGTCGGCAGCGGCCCACCACTACTGCTGATCCACGGGATCGGCGACAGCTCGGATACCTGGCTGAAGGTGATCCCAGAGCTCGCCCGCCGGCACACCGTCATCGCTCCCGACCTGCTCGGGCACGGGGAGTCCGCCAAGCCGCGAGCGGACTACGCGGTCGCCGCGTACGCATGCGGGATGCGCGACCTTCTCGGCGTGCTCGACGTGGACGGGGTGACCGTCGTCGGGCATTCACTCGGCGGCGGCATCGCGATGCAGTTCGCCTATCAGTTCCCGGATCGGTGTGAGCGGCTCGTGCTGGTCGATAGCGGCGGAATCGGTCAAGAGGTGCATCCGCTGCTGCGGCTGGCCGCCGCTCCGGGTGCCGAGGTCGGGCTCTCGGTTGCCGCTTCGGCGCCGGTACGGGCGGCGATGCGACTCGCGGCGCCCGTCCTGCGATCCACCGGCGGCGTGCGGCTCGGCCCCGACTTCGGCTATGTACTGGATCGCTACCGGGCACTCCGGCCCCGGACCGCCCGCCAGGCGTTCTTGCGAACATTGCGGGCCGGGGTGGACGTTCGCGGCCAGGTCATCACGATGCTGGACCGCTGCTACCTCGCGGCGGCGCTCCCGACGTTGATCGTTTGGGGTCGCCGGGACCGGGTGATCCCGCTTGCGCACGCGCGCATCGCACACGACGCCATTCCCGGGAGCCAGTTGGAGATCTTCGACCGGTCCGGCCATTTCCCGCACCGGGACGATCCGCAGCGGTTCGCTGCCGTCGTCGAGGAATTCCTGGACCGCACGGCTCCGGCCTTGCACGATCCGGTGCGGTGGCGCCGGTTGCTCCGCGACGGCAGGGCGGAGACGCCGGACGCGTCGGCGACTCTCGACCCGCATCTTTCGAGCGGCGCATGACGGTTCGCGGTCTCACTTTATGAGGCGGGATCCGAGATCGCTTCGCGCGTACAGCACGACGCGGCCGACCCGCGCACGCGTGACCAGCCTGGCGTCGTACAGGACGGTCAGATGCTGGGAGACCGCGCCGGGCGTGATCCCGAGCCGGTCGGCCAGATCGGTGTTCGAGGTCGGCCGGTCCAGGCAGCCGAGCAGCATCGCCTTCCGGCGGCCGATGAGCGCGGCGATGGCGTCGCCGCCGCGCGGAGGCTCGGTCTCCCAGAGGGTGGCGATGCCGCGTGCGGGATAGGTGAGCGCCGGTGGCTCGTCCGCACTGATCGGCGCGGCGGTACCGCGTACGAAGAGGCAGGGCATCAGGCAAAGGCCGCGGCCCGTCACGTCGGCCCGGTAGTCGATCCCGGCGACGTCGAGGCGCAGGACACGGTCATGCCACCGCACGCTTGGGTGCAGGTCGGCGAACAAGAGCCGGGCACCGCCACGAGTGAACTGCCGGGCACGGTAGAGCATGTCGGCCTCGAGTACGCCGCGCATCCGCGTCCAGTACGGTGCCAGCGCCGCCTCCCAGTAGTCCTTGAGCAGGTCGGCGATCTGATCGCGAAGCCGGGCGGGCTCGTCGAGACGGAGGCAGGCGGGCACCGGCCGGCCGGTGTGGGCCCGGGTGATGTCGGCGACGACCTTCTCCGGTGGAGTGCGCCGTACGAGGTCCAGTTCCGCGTCGAAGTCCGGCACCGGAACTCCCGGGCGCGGCGTGAGGAAGTCGGGTACCCAGCGCCGGACGCCCACCAGCGCGGTCAGCGGCCGCATGTCCAGATCCGCCAAGTCGTCGTGGACGCGATGCCACCACGGCATCTGGAGCACGAAGTACGTAGGCAGCAACGGAATGCGCAGGCTCATCACTGTCTCCATGAGGGGAGACACGGCGAATCGCATGCCGACGAGATCTTCGACATCCAGATCGAGCTCGATCATCGCCTGAATCCTACGATCCGATGCCAGGCCACGGCCGTGGCGCCGGCCAAGTCATCGCCGCTGGTTGACGGGCGGTGATCCTCAGCGTCCTCAGCGCGCTCAGGGGGCTCGGCGTGCTCGGCGTGCTGGACGGGCCACGCCGCAGACCGCACCGCGAGGTCAGGCCGCGGGTGACGTGCCCTCCGACGCCGGACCGGCGTCGTCCTGGTCCGCCCGGTTCGTTCGGTCACCGCCGAACCGGAATTCCGCGTCGAGCAATGAAGGTCGCTCGACCTGCTGTTCCGGTGGGTCGTTACCGGTATGGCGTGTCCGGATTTGAGACTTTCGTCCGTGATGGAATCGGCACAGTGGCCGTCCGTTGGCGAGATCGGTGGTGCCGAGGTCGCGCCATTCCCGTACGTGGTCGATGTCCGTCCACGGCAGCGGACGGTCGCAGCCGACGGCGGCGCAGGTCTGGTAGAGCACGCTGTAGAGCAGCCGCTGGTGGGCGGAGAAGAATCGCTCGTCCCGGCCCAGATCGGCGGGTTTGCCCAGGGCGGGAACCGCGATGGTGTTCCCGGTGCCGATGGGGCGGCCATCGTCGGTCGTGTAGACCGGCGTGATCTCACAACCCTGACTCATCTTGCTCAGGACCGTCCCGGACGTCAGCACGGTGTTCCACTCGGTACGACCGGGCGGCGGCGACTCGGTGTCGGTGAGCGTGGCCACCGGCACGATGAGCGTGACCTGGGCGGGACGGCCGCCGCTCGTCTTACCCGAGTGCCGCAGCGCCGTACGGCATACCTGGACGAGGCCCTTGAGCCGCCGATGCCCCGCATGCTGTGGTGCGTCGGCGTCCGGTTCGGGCGGTGCGGTGAAGTGGTTGAGCGCGGCCTCGATGTCGGCAAAGTCGCCGTCGTCGCACTGCAGGTGCCCGACCCCGGCGCCGTCCATGGTCTGGGACAGGTCGAAGAACGCCCGGTGAGCATGGGTGCGCTGTTTCTTCGACGACCCGGCCGGATCGATCTGGTA
The DNA here is from genome assembly GCA_963799975.1 of uncultured Actinomycetota bacterium. Lineage (GTDB taxonomy): Bacteria > Actinomycetota > Actinomycetes > Streptosporangiales > Streptosporangiaceae > Actinoallomurus. The sequence continues at coordinate 314,390 of CAWCZF010000001.1, forward strand.
GCGGATTCTGCGCCCGATCCTGAACAGGTCCTCCGGGTGTGCGCCCTCGGTCGCCGCGGTGAGGAGGATGGGCTCGGCGCGTTCGACGATCGCCGGCAGGTCGAGGTCGGTGCCGCGCGCGGCGTCCACGGCCGCATCCACCGTCTGACTGACCGCGGCGACGTCGGCGAACCCGATCGTCCCGTCGGCGAATGCCGCGCCGGTCTCCTTGATCTCATCGAGCCGGGCCGCGGTCGCCTCGATCGCCGAGGCGGCCCCAGATCGCATCCGGCATCGGGACGCCAGCCATTGCTTTCCGCCTGGCGCACCGTCGGAGCGTGGTCCGTCCAGCGCGGTGAAGCGCCCGAACTGCCGGGCGAACACCATCTCGGCCTCGTCGATCACACGCCGCAGAGAGATCAGGCGGTCCCCGATCGCCCCGGCCGGCAGCCCGTCCACGTCGGCGAGCGCCGCGAGCCCGCGACGGATCAACGCCAGCCCATCGGCCGGAGAGAGATCCATCTGCGAACACATATTCGAACTCTAGCTAAACCATCCCCGAAAGTTCAACACTAGGTAACGAGAAAACTCCGAAGAGTACTCACGGAGGCTCGGTTGCTTCCGGATCGCAGCCGAGTCGCGAAGAACCCAGTGCTGGAGAACCCCGTGTTCGAGGTCTCGTGCTCAAGGTCTCAGTCCCAAGCCGTGACCGTCGACCTGTTGCCCTGGCCCGGCGGCGTCCGGCTGACCGGGATCGGCGGCGACCGGGCCGTCCCTGCTGCGCCTCATCCGACTCGGTGCCGCACCGATTCAGATGAGACCTAAATCTCTACCGGAGAGAGCCACGATCAGGTGAGGTGGGAACCGTGAGTCAAGCATTCCCTCTCGTCCCAGCCCTCGCAGTGATCTTCGCCGGCGTCCTCCACGCCACGTGGAACGCGGTCGCCAAGGCGGCCCCCGACCGCTACGCCGGGTTCGCCCTCATGGGCGTCGCTCAGGCCGGAGCCGGCCTCCTCATGGTCGCCGTCGCCAGGGCACCGGCACGCGCCTCCTGGCCGTGGATCGCCACCTCGGTCGCGCTGCACGTGATCTACACGGCGCTGCTCGCCCGCTCGTACGAACTGGGCGACTTCAACCAGGTCTACCCGCTCGCCCGCGGCACCGGCCCACTGATCGTCGCATTCGTCGCCGCCACCACGCTCGGCGAGCATCTCACTCTCGCGCAGCTCGCAGGCGTAGCCGCGGTTTGTGGCGGTCTCGGTGCACTCGCGTTCGCCGGCGGCGTATCGCGGCGGCAGGCGGGAGCGATCGGCGCCGCGCTGCTCACCGGTGTCTCCATTGCCGGGTACACGCTGGTGGACGGTGTTGGCGTACGACATGCCAGCGGCGCCATCGGCTACAGCGGATGGCTCTTCTTCTGCATGGGCCCGCTGGTCGTCCTCTGGGTCTGCCTCGTCCGCGGTGCGACCCTGTGGCCGGGCCTCGTGGCTCAATGGCGACTCGGCCTGCCCGGCGGCCTCATCTCCGTTGTCGGCTATGGCATCGTGGTCTGGGCCCAGACCCGCGGCGCGCTGGCCGCCGTCGCCGCGCTCCGGGAGACCGGAGTGATCACGGGCGCCATCATCGGAGCGATTTTCTTCCGGGAGAAGATGGGCCTGCCACGGTTCGCCGCCGCGGGAGTGGTCGTCGTCGGCGTGGCCCTCATCAACGTCCACTGACGTCATACGCGACCTGGACACCCCAACGGAGCGACATCCCCCGGCGCCATGTGCGACCAATGCGCGACCAGGCCGAGATCACCGCCGGCCGTCGAGGCGACCCACGGGGATCTCGCACACGCATCGCGTGTCGCGACCCGAACGGCTGGCTCCACGTAACCGCCACGTGGCAGAGCGCCTTGACGTCGATCCTCGACCGCCGACGGACTCGCGTTCGATTAGATCTGATTCTGAACAGTGCGCTCAGGTGGCACTTATTCGCAAACAGGGTTGATTAACTGCAAAGGTCGTGTCAGGTCATATTAACGATGAACCATGTAAGGTCGCAGAAGATTCATCACCTCAAGAAATGCTCGACGGCCAACCGGCTGTTCCTGATCGCCGCAACGCCCGTACGGGGCTTCCGGGCGCTGACCAGGTAGATCGCGTCTCTTGAGGATACGCTTTAAGTAGCGAGCCATCCTGTTTCGCCCGCCATGGCTAATATGAAGTGTTAATAGCATACGAAAATAGCCCTCGCCATAATAGGCGTATAAAAGGGGAAGTTACCCCCTCGGTAGAGCCGTCTAAGCCCTCTGCAAATCGCCGCCCCCAACAGGCTGGTGTGGCCGCATCCGGCCGCCTCCCACAGGTCGACATGGCACTTCGCAATTCAAGGAAGATCTGTTCTCTTCCGGGCGTTTGACGAGTGACCGTCCGGGCACCACACCGCGAGGAGTAGGCGCTGCGGACAGTCGCAGTGCTGATCTCAGACCGAGCGCTGATCCGGCCCGGCTGTGCCATCGTGCGGGAAGGGACGGTGAGCCACGGGAAGGGAGCGGTATGACCGCCGAGAACGCGCCACGCCGACTCGCGGCCCGGATCAGGGATCGTCTCGCTGCGGACGCCCGCACCGTGGAGTTCGGCATCGACGTCGACGTACGCGACGACGTGGTGGTGCTTCGCGGGCAGGTGGCCACGGCGCGGCGACGGGCCCTGATCGAGGCGGTCGCCCGCGAGTCGGCCGCCGGGCTGCGCATCGCGAACGATGTCACGGTCGTCGAGCTACCGCCCCCGGCGAAGGACCGCGACAGCGCCCCCTGGTGACGAGGGCTCACGAGCCGCCCGGCAACCGAAACCGCACCCGTTGACCGGGGCGAAGCTGCGCCGCACGCGGAATGTCGCGCGTCGCCAGCACTGCCGCCACGGGATAGCCGCCGGTCGTCGGATGATCCGCCAGGAAAATGATCGGCAGCCCGTTCGGCGGCACCTGCACTGACCCGACGACCATGCCCTCGCTCGGCAGCTCCCCCTGACGCCGTCGCGTGAGCGCGGGCCCGTCCAGCCGTACGCCGACGCGGTTGCTCTGCGCCGTCACCTCATAAACCGCGGAGCCGAGTGGAGCGAGGGTCGAGAACCAGTCGTCCCGCGGTCCCGCCGCGATCCGCAGCACCGGTACGTCCTCCGGCTCGAACCCGGGCGCGACGTCGACGGTGATCACGCCCGTCGCGCGCCCGACCGGCAGCCGGTCCCCAGCCGACAACGGCGCGGGCCCGAGTCCGGACAGCACGTCCGTGGAGCGACTCCCGAGCACGGGCGGCACGTCGACGCCGCCGCGCACCGCAACGTAGGTCCGCACCCCGGCGGCCGGCACGCCGAACTCCACGACCGTCCCCGGACGCACGTGGCAGGGCGCGTTCATCGTCCCCGGCCGTACGTCCACAGGTGCGCCCGTCACCGCGATCCAGGCCGAGGACTCGAACCGCAGCGCGGCGCCGCCGAACGTCAGCTCCAGCCCGGCGGCGTCCTCCGGATTGCCGATCAGACGGTTGGCCAGGCACAAACTGGTACGGTCGGCCGCTCCGGAGACCGGTACGCCCAGGTGGGCGTGCCCGGCGCGGCCCAGATCCTGTACGGTCGCGAGCGGCCCGGCGCGGACGACCTCGATCACGTGACGGAGTCCCCGGCGACGAATCGGACGCGGGTCCCAGGTTGCAGCAGTGAGGGCGGCTCGCGATCGGGATCCCACAACCGCAGGGTCGTACGGCCGAGCAGCCGCCACCCGCCCGGCGACGAGGACGGGTAGATCGCCCCGTACGGCCCGGCGATGGCGACCGAGCCGGCCGGGACCGTGGTCCTCGGCGAGTCGCGGCGGGCCACGTGCAGGCTCTCGTCCAGCCCGGTGAGGTATCCGAACCCCGGCGAGAACCCGAGGTAGGCCACGATGTACTCGCCGCCGACATGCCGGGAGACGACCTCGCCCCGGCTGAGTCCCGTCAGGGCGGCGACCTCGTCCAGGTCCGCGCCGTCGTAGGTGACCGGAACGCGAAGCAGGTCCCCGGCCACGGCCTGCGCCTCTGGCAGCCGCAGGCCGCCGAGGACCGACCCGAGACGCCCCAGATCGGTTCCCGGCCGGACGGTCACGAGCACCGTCTCGGCCCCGGGCACGACGTCGACGACCTCGGGCCGCGCGAGCGCGCGCACGGCGGCGTTCAGCCGATGCGGCGCGGAGGTCTCGATGAGCAGTGCGGCGTCGCCCGCCCGGCGTACCTTCACGCGAACGGCCCCAGTCGTACGCCGGCCCGCTCCAGCATCGTGCGAACGGACCGCGCGAGTTCGACCGCGCCCGGTGTGTCGCCGTGGACGCAGATCGACCGGGCGTCCACCCGTACCTCCGAGCCGTCGGTGGCCTCGGCCGTGCCGTCGACCGCCATCCGCAGCGCGCGCGCCGCGACCGCGTGCGGGTCCTCGATCACCGCTCCCGGTTCACGACGCGAGACGAGGGTGCCCTCAGGCGTGTACGCACGGTCCGCGAAGCACTCGTTCACGACCGTCAACTCCCCGGCCTCGTGCAGCGCCGAGCCCGCCAGCGTGAGCACCGGAAGCGTACGGTCGTACGCCGTGACGGCGGCGGCGACGGCGGACGCCTGCACGGGATCGCGCACGATGCGGTTGTACAGCGCGCCGTGTGGCTTCACGTAGCGCACCCGCCCGCCTTCAGCGCGCGCGATGCCGTCGAGCGCGGCGATCTGGTACAGCACCTCTGCCGTGAGCTCCTCCGTGGGCACGTCCATCTCCCGCCGCCCGAACCCCGCCAGGTCCCGGTACGAAACCTGCGCCCCGATCGTCACGCCGCGCTCCACGGCGGCCGCGCACGTACGCCGGATGATCAGCGGATCCCCGGCGTGGAACCCGCACGCGACGTTCGCGCTCGTGACGACGGACAGCAGCGCGAGGTCGTCGCCGAGCCGCCACGGCCCGAAGCCCTCGCCCAGGTCCGCGTTGAGGTCGATCATTGGATCAGGTTCTCATCCGTTCGGTCGGTGATGAGCATCCGTCCGGGGGAGTGGGTGATGACGAACGGCGCCTCGCTCGCCATCATCACGGCCTGCGGGGTCACCCCGCACGCCCAGAACACCGGCACGTCGCCCGGCTCGATCCGTACGGCGTCCCCGAAGTCGGGCCGGTCGAGCGACGCGATGCCCAGGTCGGCAGGGTCGCCGGCGTGTATGGGCGCACCGTGCGCGAGGGGATGGCGTGCGGTGACGCCCGCCGCGGTGCCGACCAGGTCGGACGGGATCGGCCGCATGGAGACGACGAGCGGCCCGGCGAGGCGCCCGGCCGGCCGGCACTGGAGCGACGTCACGTACATCGGCACGTTGCGGCCCTGCTCGATGTGGCGCAGCGGTACGCCGGCGGTGGCGAGGGCCGCCTCGAAGGTGAAGCTGCAGCCGAGCAGCAGGGCGACCATGTCGTCTCGCCAGTACTCGGTGACATCTGGAACCTCGGCGACGAGCCGCCCGTGCTCGTACACCCGGTAGGCGGGCAGGTCGGTACGCAGGTCGGCGGCCGCGATGGTGTGGACCCGAGGATCTCCGGGGTCGGTGACCTCGAGCAGCGGGCACGGCTCCGGGTTGCGGATGGCGAAGAGCAGCGCGTCGAAGGCCAGGTCACGCGGCACGGCGAGGAGGTTCGCCTGCACGTAACCCCGGCACCAGCCACTCGTCGTGTCGGGCATCTGTCCGGTGCGGAAGACCTCACGCGCCTGAGAGGGAGTGAGAATGCCGGGTTGCTCCAGAGCGGTCATGGAACACGTCATTCCCGCTAAGGGGTGATGCAGGCTGCACGACCGGGCCCAAATCGCCCGTGTGCTCAGTCGCGGCGCGCCACGAAGAGCGTCTGCGCCGCGCTGCCGAAGTCGCCCCGCTCGTCGTACAGGCGTGTACGGCACAGGCCGCTGCCGGCCGCCCCGACCGTCGTGGCCGCGTCCAGGCACGTCCACTCTCCGGCCTGCGGACGGAGGAGGTGCATCGTGAAGTCCACGTTGGAGAAGGTGTACGCGGCGAAGCTCAGCTCGGAGCTGATACCGCTGGCCGTGTCCGCGACTCCGGCCACCCGTTGCAGGGCAGAGGGCTCCTCGTCGGGCAGTACCGGCACCGCTAGCCGGGTCCACAGCACCGCCGGGCCGTTCAGCAGGAACCCGCCCTCGGCGAAGCGCCACTCGAGCGCGTGGAAGTACCCGAAGTCCGGCAGCGGCGGCTCGGTCACCGCGGTGTCGGGCATGGGCAGCCGCGCGGCGGTGGTCTCCGACGCGATCGCCTCAGTGTCGGCGCGACGCAGCCGCCAGGCGCGCGCGTACGCGACCGGCCGTCCCATCGCGACCATCTCCGCGGCGACGCTCTGCACCCTCCGCCCGGGCCGTACGACCTCGGTGTGCACGGTGACCTCGCCGATCGGGATCGGTCCCAGGATGTCGATCGCGAGCTGGGAGACGGCCATGTCCGGCTGCGGGTCGGTGAGCTCGAGTTCGCGCGTCAGGAGCGCGGCGGGCGGGCTGCCGTGCTGGTGCCGCGGGTCCCACGGTCCCTGCGTCAGCTCGGTCGACTGGTACCGTCCGTCACCGAGCGGACGATAGAGGCTGTCGGCCATTCGAGTCCCTTCACCGCGTACCGCCGCCCGTACGTGGGCGAACGGGCGCGTCCCAGTTCTCTACCATGATTTCGGTCGCAAGGGTACGAACGCCCGCGCCGCGTCCGAAATCCGCTCCGGCCGAGGTCACACCTCGTCGCGCAGTCCCCGCAGCGCGGACCGCAGCGCACGAGGGTCGTCGCCCACCTCGTCCAGAACCGCCATGAGCCGGTGCAGGATGTCGTGGCGGTCGTGGCCCTTGTCGAGCAGATATTCGGCGATCGTCCACAGTTGCGGCGGATCGCCGTTCCACAGCCGCCGCGCGAGACGAAGGTGCGTCTCGATGTGCGTCCAGTCGGCGTCCGGGTGCTCGAACTCCAGCAGCAGCCGCCGGTCATGGTCGTCGGCCGGGTCCAGCCGGGTGAGGTCGATGTCGGCGTTGCCGGCGGTGAGGAACGGGAACGCGAACGCCCTGCGGGCGAGCGCCTCCAGGTCGCCGTCCGGCAGCAGCCGCTCGACCAGCTCGCGGTCCAGGCCGAACGTCGTCGGGTCGCGGTACGCCTGGGCGAACTTCCCCGTGATGTCCCAGACCTTGTCGAGGGTCTGGCGTACGCCTTCCTCGTGCAGGCGGGTCCGGTTGCTCGCCCAGCGAACCCATGCCGCCAGTACGTGCGGCATCGCGTCCTGCTCGCCGGGGGAGAGCATCACCTTGCGCGGCAGCCAGTGCAGCAGGAACGTCTCACACTTGATCGGGCTGACCCGCAGCGGGCGGCCGAAGTCGGTGTCGCAGCCGTAGTCGATGATGCGGTCGACGCACCGGCTCGCCGCCGAGCGGTCCGACAGCCCCTCCGCCTCGTCGGAGGCGAGGAACTGCGCCGCGATGGTCGCGCGCCGGTCGCGGCTGTGCACCGGAGGAGCGGGCCGCCGCCCGCCGGGCGGCAGCGCGCGCATCCGTGCTCGCAGGAACGCGTGGTAGGCGCCGAAGGTCTCCCTGACCGGCGGATCCTCGATGTCGTCGGTGACCGCGAGAGCCTTCTCCAGCAGCGCGCGTGCGCGGCTCGCCGGGATCGCCTCGAAGCACATCAGCGGGTTTTCCTCGGCCTCCTGGCGGCAGTAGCCGAGCAGCTTCTCCACCTGCGAGGACACCCACGCGTCGACCACCATGCCGCGCTCGTTGTAGTCGACCACGACGACCAGGGCGTGGTGCTCCTCGCCGCCGTAGGTATAGGTACACACGATCGAGTCCTGGTCGCCGTACACGTCGCGCGAGACGAAGCACTCGTCCGGCACCACCATGCCGACCCGGCCGGCCCATCCCGGACGGGCGACACCAGCCTCCATGAGTGGCAGGGCGGCGCGTTCGGCCTTGGCCGCCTGACGAGGCGTGCCGAGGTAGGCGATGCCGGTGAGCAGCGCGAGCGCGGCCGGCGTACGCGCACGCGCCGCGTGCTCGACCAGCGTCTCGCCGACGACCTCCTCGACATCGTCGTGCACCAGTCGCTTGCCCCACCACGTGCCGAGCATCTCGCTCACGATGAGCTCGGCGTCGAGCGGGCTGCGTACGGCCAGCAGCTCGCGGGCGGCACGGAGCATCTCGAAGAAGACGGCGTCATCGGGGGGCTGCGTGCGGCGTCGCGTCATGCAGTCTCACCACGCGAGAGCCGGCGTTGGCCGGTGCGCGGCGCCCATGTCGGTTCGCTCATACGGGAGACCTCGCAGTGAAGCCGGCTCGGGCGCGCCATGAGATGCGGCTGCATCACCGACATCAGCGGGGCTCGCGCGCCCAGCGGCTCGCGCAGGTCGCTCACGTGGCTACCTTTTCGCAATACGTCCCAGGGCGTGGCCGGAGGCGGCGCCCAAGGGAAAAGTGGTCCGGTGTCCGGCCACTTACCCTACTCGCCCGAAGAAGGTTCGGCTCGACGTGCGGAGGGCGGTTCGGACTTGACCATGCTCAGGAGATGCTCGCGCGCGACGACCTCGACGAGTCGCGGAGTGAGGTCCACGCCCAGATGCCGCCCGCGCAACTCGACGTCCTCGACACAGCGCTCCACCGCTTCGGGGGGCAGCTCGGCGAAGTCCCGGTGCAGTCGTCTCACCATCGATGAGGGAACCTCGAGCCGCCAGACGAGCTGGGTCGGGGACATGACCGACCACCCTCCGCTTAATACGAAATAGTCTTGGAAATCATGGCAATTCACGCCAGCGCCATGGCTCCGAATCTCGGCTTTCCCCGTCAGGGTGTCAAGACGTCAGAGTGTCAAGACTTCTCTGAGACGCGCTCACGCTCGTCGTGCTCGTCGAGCCAGGCCGCATGGTGCCGGGCGGCCCAGTCCTCCCGTACGTGCCCGCGGAAGATGCCGCGGAGCGCGCCCGGGTCGCGCAGCGCGTACCAGAGATGGCCGGCCACGACCACGAAGATCGCGTAGAACAGCCAGTCGTGCACGAACGTCGCACCGGCGCGCAGGTAGTCGGGCCAGGGGTCCGGGAAGGCGAGCATGGTCCCGGTGCCGAGCATCACCAGGATCGCACCGCCGACGAACGCGGCGTTGAGCTTCTGGCCGGCGTTGTACTTTCCGACCGGGTGGATCCCGCGCCCGCTGACCGTGGCGCGCCGGTCCTTGCCGCGCAGCCAGTCCCAGTCGGCGGGGGAGAACCGGTTCAGCCGACTCAGGTCATCGCGTACGGAACGCGAGAGCCAGCCCAGCAGCACCGGCGCCGGCAGGCCGAAGCCGGCATAGATATGGATCAGCCGGATCAGGTGACGGCGTCCGACCGTCTCGGCGAGCGAGGGTATGTAGAGCACCGCCGCGGTCGCGAGGCAGACCAGCATCAGCGTTCCCGTCGCGTGGTGAACCCACCGCGCGGTGCGCGTGAAGCGGATCACGACCCGTATCCGTTCGAGTGCCCGACCCAGCCGTCCACGTCGTACCCGCGAGTCTCCCAGTACCCCGGCTTGACCTTGTCCACCAGTTCGATGCCGCCGAGCCACTTGGTCGACTTGTAGCCGTACATCGGCGCGACGTACATCCGGACCGGCCCCCCGTGATTGTGGCTCACCGGCCCGCCCAGCATGCTGGTCGCCACGATCACGTCGCGGCGGCGCGCCTGCTCGAGCGTGAGGCTCTCGGTGTACTCGCCGTCGAACGAGGTGAACTTGACTCCGCGCGCGGCAGGGGACACGCCGACCGCGTCGAGCAGGTCGGGCAGCGCCACGCCCGCCCACGCGACCTTCTGGACGCTCCAGCCGGTGACACAGTGGAACGTGTCGGTCATCCGGGTCTGCGGGAGGGCGGTCTGGAGCTCGGCGAAGCTGAAGTCGCGCGGGTGCTGGACCAGGCCACGCACCCGAAGGTGGTAGTCGGCCGGGGCGATGCGCTTCACCGGCCCCGTCACGGTGTAGAAACGGAACCCGCCGGCCGCCGGAACGATGCCGGAGATGCCTGAACTGACCGGGCCGAGCGCCCGGTTCACCCCGCTCTGCAGTCGCGAGCCCGCCACGACGCCGATGGCGCCGAGACCGAGCATGCCGAGCGCGACGCGCCGCCCGACCGGTGATCCTTCGCTGCTCACACCTCTATTCGAGCACTCTCGCGGCGATGCTCCAACGTTTCGCGCCCAATGTCAGCAAACCGTCATAACTACGCACGAGGAAATTCGCGCGCCTTCTTGGGCGAAATCACGTGCGCCCCGAGTGCCGCCGTCGTAAGCTCCGGCACATGAAGCGACGACATTGATCTTCACCTGAGCAGGGGCTAGCGCGCAGGCTCTACGCCTACGCGTTCCTCGAAGACTTCGTGCTGTTCTACCCGGTGTACGCGGTGTTGTTCGCCGACTCCGGATTGTCGGCGGCGCAGATCTCCTCGCTGTTCGTGATCTGGTCGGTCACCGGGTTCGCGCTCGACGTGCCGTCGGGCGTGTGGGCGGACGTCTACTCCAGGCGACGCCTGCTGACGCTCGCACCGGCTCTCACCGCCGCCGGGTACGCGCTCTGGACGTTCCTGCCCACCTATCTCTTCTTCGCCCTTGGCTTCGTGCTGTGGGGCGCGGGCGGATCCATCCGCTCGGGCGCCCTTCAGGCACTGGTCTACGACGAGCTCGAACACCTCGGAGCGCCGGAGGCGTACGGCCGCCTCATCGGCCGATCGCAGGCCGCCGGCACGACCGGGATCATGGCGGCGACGGCTCTGGCTTCGCCGGTCATGCACCTGGGCGGCTACCGCGCGGTCGGGATCGCGAGCGTCGTCGTCGCCCTGCTCGGCGTGCCCGTCGGACGATCCTTCCCCGAGTCCCGCGGCGGCGGCGGGGAGAGGGCGGCGGCGAAGCGCGGGAGAGTTACACCGGGGTGCTCCGCGAGGGCATCGCCGAGATCCGCGGCACACCGGCCGTGCCGCGCTCCCTGCTCGTCCTGGCGGCCGTCTCCGGCGTGGACGCGCTGGACGAGTACGTCCCGCTGCTCGCGCAGGCGACGGGTGCCGGAACCGCTGCGGTTCCGCTGCTCGTCCTCCTGGTCACCGTCGGCGTCGCGGCCGGCAGCTGGCTAGGCGGCCGTGGCACGCGCCGGGCGGCGCCCGCGCTGGCCGTCGGCGCCGCCTGCCTCGCCGCCGGCGCGGTATCCGGCCGGCCCGCCGGGCTGGTGCCCGTCGCCGTCGCGTTCGGTGTCTTCCAATGGACGATGGTCGCCGCCGAGATACGCCTGCAGGACCAGATCTCCGATCGTGCGCGGGCGACCATCACCTCCATCTCGGGCTTCGGCATCGAGGTCGTGGCGGTGCTGACCTTCGCCGGCTATGCCATGGGCTCCCCGTGGCTCGGCCCGGGACCGCTGTTCGCGCTCGCCGCCGTCCCGTACGTCGTGATCGCACTGGTCATGCGGCGGCCACGCGAGTAGTGGACGAGCCTCATGGGACCTGAGTGCAGTGGGACCCGAATGCGGCGTGTGACTGAACGCGGCGCGGCCGGACACAGCGCGACCGAAACACAGCGCGACCGAAACACCGTGTGACCTGAGAGAATGACGGGAGGACGCAACCCGTGAGGGACGCAACCCGGAAGGTAGGACGCCGTGCCGGTTTCACTGCCCATCGCGCCGGAGGCCAACGACCTGCTCAACCGCAGCCCGCTGGCGCTGCTCATGGCCATGCTGCTCGACCAGCAGGTGCCGATGGAGAAGGCGTTCAACTCGCCCGCCGACCTCGCCCGCCGCCTCGGGCATGATCCCGAGGCCGAGGAGATCGCCCGGTACGATCCGGAGGCCCTGGTCGCGATCTTCAGCGAACGCCCCGCGCTGCACCGTTTCCCCAAGGCGATGGCGGCACGGGTACAGGCGCTGTGCCAGATCCTCGTCGAGCGTTACGACGGAGACGCCGAGCAGGTCTGGGCCGGCGCGACGACGGGCACGGAGCTGCTGGAGCGCGTCGGCGCGCTGCCCGGCTTCGGCGAACAGAAGGCCAAGATCTTCGTGTCGCTCCTCGGCAAGCAACTCGGCGTACGCCCGGTGGGCTGGCGCGAGGCGGCCGGCCCCTACGGCGAGGAGGGCGCGCACCGCTCCGTCGCCGACATCGTGGACGAGGAGTCGCTCGGCAGGGTGCGCAGCTACAAGCAGGAGATGAAGGCGGCCGCGAAGGCCAAGGGCAAGACCTAGGACGCGTCCTGCCCCCGGACGGTCATCTCAACGGTCATAAGGTGAATTAGGAATTACCGATATTCACCAACATGCCGTCCGTTATATCCGACCGTAGGCGGTAAGGAGGGTGATGCGGGGCCGTACGTGGGGCGTGAGACTCGCCGAGATCGGCGATCTCGCCCGCCGCACTCCTGCTGGCGCTTATCATCATCTTTCCTGCCGGGTGCGCGGCCTCCTGCCGCGCAGTCGGCCGGGCGGGTATGGTCGCGTTCTCGCGGCCGGCATAACGATGCCGAACGGGACTTCCGTCGGCGGTGAACCATCGAGATGATGAAAACCTGACTCCGAGCGGTGTTGTGATGGAGGACGGGAGCGCTAGCCTGCTCCCATTCACCCATAGTGATGCGGAAATGCCTAGCAGTAGGGCCAGGCGCGCGACGGAGGTGTCTAGCATGAGCACCGGTACGTCCGTGCCGCATCCCCGGCTCTCCGGTCTCGACGCGTCGGACTCGGCGCTGTTCGCCACGTTGCTACGGGAGGCTCCGATCGGGTTCGCGCTCTTCGATACCGACCTGCGTTTCAAACGGGCCAATGAGTCGATGGCCCGGTTGCACAACGCCACCGTCGCCGACCTCGAGGGCAAGAAGCCGTCCGAGGCGCTCGCCGGCGAGATCGGCGAGCTGGTGGAGACCGCCGTACGCAAGGTCGTCGACGAGGACCGCCCGGTGCTCGACGTCGACCTCAAGATCGGCGAGCGGCACTGGGCGTACTCCTGGTTCCCCTCCCGTGCCGCCGACGGCGAGCTGACCGGCGTCGTTCTCGTCGTCGTCGACGTCACCGACCGCGTGCTCGCCGAGACCTCGATCCGGCGCAAGGAGGAGCGTTACCGCTCCCTCGTCGAGGCGAGCTCCCAGGTCGTCTGGGTGACCATGCCGACCGGCAAGGTCGTGGACGACGCGCCCGAGTGGCGTGCGATCACCGGCCAGACCCACGAGGAGTACGCCGCCGACGGGTGGCTCGGTGCCGTGCACGGTGAGGACCGCGTACGCATCGAGGAGGCGTGGCAGGCCTGCGTGTCCGGCGACCGGATCTTCGAGGCCACCTACCGCATCCGCACCCGCGGAGGCGGCTACCGCAACTACGACGTACGCGCGGTGCCGATCCGCCGCGAGGGTGAGATCGTCGAGTGGGTGGGGGCCAACACCGACGTCACCGGCAAGCGTGAGGCCGAGGAGATGCGTGGCCGGCTCACCGAGCAGCTCTCCGCCGCCGCGCTGCGCACCGCACGGCTCCAGCAGGCGACGTCGATGCTGGCCGAGGCGCTGACCGTCAACCAGGTGGTGGCCGTCATCACCGAGGTCGGCCGGTCCGCCATCGGCGCCGACCGTTCCGCCGTCGCGCTGCTGGACGACGACAAGGTGCGGCTCCGCACGATCACCCCGGGCGGCATCCCCGAGCTGCCGGGCCCGGCACGCGAGGAGATCGGCGTCGAGGACGCCAGCGTGATGTCGATCGCCGTACGCGAACGCCGTCCGTTCCTGGCCGAGAATCCCGACAGCCTGCGCGGCCAGATCCCAGCCGAGGAGATCAACGCGTTCGCCCAGCTGACGGACGAGCGCGCCTGGGTCGGCCTGCCGCTGCTGGCGGCAGGTCGCGCGCTCGGCGCGCTTCGCTTCTCCTTCACCCGGCCGCGCGAGATCACCGAGGAGGAGCGCGTCTTCCTCGAGGCGCTCGCCGGGCAGTGCGCGCTCGCGGTCGAGCGCGCCACGCTGTTCGAGCGTGAGCACAAGACCGCGGAGGCGCTCCAGCGCAGCCTGCTGCCGGACCAGCTGCCCCAGCTCCCGCCGATGCAGCTCGCCGCCCGCTACCAGCCGGCGACACGTCACGTGCAGGTCGGCGGCGACTGGTACGACGCGTTCCCGCTGCAGGACGACCGAGTGGCCATCGCGATCGGCGACGTGATGGGCAAGGGTGTGAAGGCGGCGGCCGGAATGGGCCGGGTGCGCAACGCCCTGCGCGCCCTCGCGCTCAACGACCCGCGCCCGGCGGCGGTGCTCTCCGGGCTCGACCGGCTGTTCTCCGCCACCGAGGGCCTGGAGCAGATCACCACGCTCGCGTACGCCGTCATCGACCCCGCGACCGGAGAGGGCGTGATCAGCAACGCGGGTCACCTCCCGCCGCTTTTGATCTTCCCGGACAAACCGCCGCAGGTCAGCGATGCCGAGGCCGGTACGCCGCTCGGCTGGCCCTCGCAGCGGCACCAGACAAAATTTTCTGTGCCACCAGGCAACACTGTGGTGTTCTATTCCGATGGACTGGTGGAGAACAGAAGGCGAGGACTCGACGCCGGCCTCGACGAGATCGTGGCCATCGCCGCGGACGCTCCGCCCGAGGTTCTCGCGGATCCTGAGATACTTGTCGACTTCCTGGTGGATCGGATGCTGGCCGGGTATGACCATGATGATGACGTGACCGTACTTGCCCTACATGTTCCACCGAAGACGGCGTAGCACGTACGAAGGACCACCCCAAGCCCTCTAAGGTGGTGGTCACCGGGTCGGACTCCACCGTGCGGAATAGGCAGGCGTGCCAGAATGCTAGATCGAGAGTGAGGCAGGGGTACGCTGCTGATCGCAAAGCGTCTACGGGGCCGGCGTCCGATACAGCACTGGGTCAACATAGCCACACGTTCGTTCGAGAGGTGTTTGTGTCGCCTGCGAGTTCGACCTCCAAGCCGTCCGAGCTGCACGAGAGCGTTGTCAGGCAATTGATCGAGCGTGGGCGTTCCCAGGGCTACCTCGAGGCTGACGACGTGCGCCGTGCGTTCGAGGAGGCCGACATTCCCGTGTCGAAGGCCTCGAGCATCTTGCGGAGTCTTAGCAAGGAGGGTGTGACCGTCATGGTGAGCGCTGCCGACTCCGCGGCGCCTAAGCGCGCGCGCAACAGCAGCAAGCGTGCGACGCCCGCGACCAAGAAGACGAAGACGACCGCCGCCACCAAAGAGCAGGACTCGGTGACCGCCGTCGTCGAGGACGACGCCGAGGCGCCGATGAAACCGGCCCGCGCCAAGAAGAGCGCCGCCAAGCCCAAGAAGGCCGCGCCGACGAAGAAGTCCGCGCCCCAGTCCACGGCCAAGGCCGAGAAGGAACCCGACGACGGCGAAGACGTCAACGAGGCCGACATCGAGGTCGCCGACCTGGACGAGGCCGAGCTGACCGACCTCGGCGACGACGTCGAGTCCGCCGAGCTGGAGTCCGCCGACGACGAGCCCGAGGCCGTCGCCGACACCGAGGCGGAGGCCGCACCCGAGGCCGAGCCGGAGGAGACCCCCGCTCCCGCCGCGGAGAAGAAGAGCCCGACGTCGGAGGATGAGTCGTTCGTCATCGGCGACGACGACGAGGACGCCCCGGCACAGCAGATCGCGGCGGCCGGCGCGACCGCCGACCCGGTCAAGGACTACCTCAAGCAGATCGGCAAGGTCCCGCTGCTCAACGCCGAGCAGGAGGTCGAGCTCGCCAAGCGCATCGAGGCCGGCCTGTTCGCCGAGGAGAAGCTCGCGCTCGAGCGGACCGCCCTGGAGTTCCAGGTCCTCGACGACCTCGAGTGGATCGCCGAGGACGGCCGCCGGGCCAAGAACCACCTCCTCGAGGCCAACCTCCGCCTGGTCGTCTCGCTCGCCAAGCGCTACACCGGCCGCGGCATGCTCTTCCTCGACCTCATCCAGGAGGGCAACCTCGGCCTGATCCGTGCGGTCGAGAAGTTCGACTACACCAAGGGCTACAAGTTCTCGACGTATGCCACCTGGTGGATCCGGCAGGCGATCACCCGTGCCATGGCCGACCAGGCGCGGACGATCCGCATCCCGGTGCACATGGTCGAGGTCATCAACAAGCTGGCACGCGTGCAGCGCCAGATGCTCCAGGACCTCGGCCGCGAGCCGACGCCCGAAGAGCTGGCCAAAGAACTCGACATGACGCCGGAAAAGGTGGTCGAGGTCCAAAAGTACGGCCGCGAGCCGATTTCGCTGCACACGCCACTCGGCGAGGACGGCGACAGCGAGTTCGGCGACCTCATCGAGGACTCCGAGGCCATCGTGCCGGCCGACGCGGTCAGCTTCACCCTGCTGCAGGAGCAACTGCACTCGGTGCTCGACACGCTGAGCGAGCGGGAGGCCGGTGTGGTCTCCATGCGGTTCGGTCTCACCGATGGGCAGCCGAAGACGCTCGACGAGATCGGCAAGGTCTACGGCGTGACCCGCGAGCGGATCCGCCAGATCGAGTCCAAGACGATGTCGAAACTGCGGCACCCCTCGCGCTCGCAGGTGCTGCGCGACTACCTCGACTGAGCACGTCGCCGAAGGGCCCGGACCGCTGGACGGCTCCGGGCTCTTCGCCTGCGACCGCCCCGGCACCGGCCACCGCGCCCAGGCACCCGCGCTCAGCGTCCGGCACTGGGTGTGTCGTGCTCACCCGCCCGCGCCAGGCCGCCCGCCCGCAACGCACCTGCCCGCAGGACGCCTTCAAGCCGTACGCCCTCAAGCCGTACGTGCTCAGACGATGACGTCGACCGCAGCGCCGTTGAGCTCGGCGGCGAATCCGAGGTCCACCAGCGTCTTCACCAGCTCCTCCGGCGTCGCCGGATCGGCGCCGCCCGTCAGCAGCGCGCGGGCGACGGCCCCACGGGTCGCCTTGGCCATGTGGCTGACCACCGTCCGCCGGCCCTCGTGCTCGCGGAAGACCCGCACCGGGGTGGCCGGCGGACGCCACGCGGCGGCGTACGGTGCCGAGCGCATGTCCACGATGAGGTCTCCGGTCGGGAGCGTCGCGGTCAGCGCGGGTCGCCAGACGCCCGCGAGAGCGCCGAGAGGCGGCAGGTGCACGCCCATGGCCAGCCGGTATGCCGGTACGCGGTCGGTGACCCTCAGCGCGCCCCATAGGCCGGAGAAGATCAGGATGGACCGCTCCGCCCGCTCCGGGTCGAGCGTGGCCAGGTCCAGGTTGTCGTACAGCACGCCGGTGTAGAGCCGGGCCGCGGGCAACGCGGGGGCCTTCCGCAGCCGGCGGTTGAGCGCGATCTCGGCGGTCTGCGCGGGCGACAGTCCCAGCACCTGGCGCGCCGTCTCCTTCGGGCCGGTGCAGAGGGTACGCAGGGCGGCGAGCACGCGCCGCCGGGTCCGGTTGAGGCCGGGCATGCTGAGCGCGGCCAGGTCGAGCGGCGGCTCGTTGCCGCCGGTCGCCTTGCTCTCCGACGGCGGGAGCAGGATCAGCATGGTCCTCCCAGACGCCCGGCGCGTCCCGAAGCGTGAGACGGAAACTGAGACGACGGCCGCCCAGTGTGGGCGACCGCCGTCTCGTCGGGTTATCGTTACGGCCGACCTGACCTACCGCTCATCTTCGGAGGTTGCGGTGGCAGGGGTCTCAAGCAGCCGGTCGGTCTCGTCATGTATCTCTGCGCCCGCGGCACGAAGCGACTCGCCGTACTTACGTCCATGGTGGGCACAGAACAGCAACTCGCCGCCGCCCGCGAGGATCGCGCGGACATAGGCCTGGGCACCGCAGCGGTCGCAGCGGTCCGCGGCCGTCAGCGGCTTGGTTGGGGCAAGAGCTCCAGTCACGTCGCCTTCCTCGTCTCGGGGTCGGTCGCTTAGGACAACATCTAACCGGACGTGAGCGTTCCCATGCGGGTTCTGTGTACGCCGAGAGCGGAATAGCCCTGGAGGTGACAAACGTCACCCTAGCGATCTTTGTTCAGATTTGTTCCCAGCGGAAGACGCGCACCGCGATGATCGTCGCGACCAGCGCGAACGCCAGCAGGATCCCTATCTGGGGCAGGACGGAGGCGGGTCCGGCGCCGCGTGCGATGACTTTCAGCATGCCCTCGTTGAGGTGGCGCAGAGGGAAGATCTCCGTGACGATCCGCAGCCACTTTGGCGCCGAGTCGATGGGGAAGAACGACCCGCCGAGGAAGGCCATCGGCAGTACGACCAGCTGGGTGACCGCCTGAGCCGCCTCCTGGCTCTTGGCCCACGACCCGATCAGCATGCCGATCGCGAGGAACGCGAGCACCCCCGAGATCACCATCGGTATCGACATCCACCAGTAGTGGGAGAGTCTCAGCCCGAAGAACGGGAGCGTCGCCACCCCGATGAACAGGGTGGCCTGCACGAGCGCCATGGCGAGGCTGACCGTCACCCGAGCGGTGAACAGCGTGCGGAGCGGAACCGGCGACAGCCGCAGGCGACGCAGGATGCCTTTGGTGCGCCACGTCACGAGTGTGGTGGACGCGCCGAACATGGCCGCCGAGGCGAGCGCCCAGCCGAGCAGACCCGGGGTGATGTACTGGATCGCCTTCAGCGACCTGTCCTCGACCTGCTCCGCCTGGAGCCGATACTTCGGCGGCCGCCCCGACGCGGCCTGGTTCGCCGCCTGTACGAGGCCCTCGACCTGACCCTCCGCGGTGCCCGACTTCACCTGGTCGGCCGCGGAGTAGTGGATGACGATCTGGTCGCCGTTCTGTTCCACCGCCGCGTCGTAGTCGCCCTTCTTGACCTTGTTCAGGGCCGCGCCGCGGTCGCCGGTCTTGGTGATCTTCAGCGACTTGTCGAAGCCGGCCCGCATGTCCGCCGGCATCTGGTCCACGACGGCCACCGAGCCGATCTCCAGGACCGTCGACCTGGGCGTCGAATGCTTGGCGAACAGGCCGCCGATGATCAGCAGGAACATCAGCGGCAGCGCGATCGTGAAGAACATCGCCGCCCGGTCGCGGCGGAAGCCGAGGAACATCGCCTGCGCGAGACTCTGGAAGCTGCTCATGCCCGGTACGCCCGTCCTGTGAGGTCGAGGAACACGTCCTCGAGCGTGGCCCCCTTGATCTGCACGCCCTCCAGCGCGCCGCGTTCGGCCAATGCCTTGATCACCTTCGCCGCGTCCTGCGTCGCGACGGTCAGGGAGACCTCGTCGTCGGTCACCTCGTCCGCGCCCGGGAGCGTACGCGCGTCGTCGACGCTGATAATCCCACTGGTCACGCTCACGCGCGCGGCCGTGTTCAGGTCACGTACGAGCGTGGCGGGCGGCCCGCTCCGCAGGATCCGGCCGCGATCCATGATCGCGACGCGGTCGCAGAGAATCTCGGCCTCGTCCATGTGATGCGTGGTGAGCACGATGGTGCGGCCGTCGGTGCTGATGGCGCGCAGGACGTCCCAGAGGTTGCGGCGCGCCTGCGGATCCAGCGCCGCGGTGGGCTCGTCCAGGAAGACCAGCTCCGGTTCGTGCACGAGCGCGCAGGCGATCGACAGCCGCTGCGTCTGGCCGCCGGAGAGCTTCTCGACCCGGGTGTCGGCCTTGTCGGTGAGGCCCACGGTCTCCAGCATCGCGTCGGCCTTGCGGCCGGGGACGCCGTACAGCGAGCCGAAGGTCCGCAGCTGCTCACGCGCGGTGAGACGCTCGAAGAAGGCCGTGGCCTGGAGCTGCACGCCGATCTTGGGCAGCAGAGCCGGGTTGCGCGGCCACGGGGACAGTCCGAAAAGGGAGATCTGGCCGCTGTCTGCCTGACGGAGACCCTCGATGATCTCCAAGGTCGTGGTCTTGCCGGCTCCGTTCGGACCGAGGATGCCGAAGAACTCACCGGCCTCGATCGTCAGCGAGACGCCGTCCACGGCGTTCACGTCGCGATAGCGCTTCCGCAGGTCGCTGGCGACAATCGTGTTGGACATGGCAGGACCCTAGGTGGACTATCAACCGATAGCTACCGCCGTAAGTTGTATTTCCGCAATGTGCAACTAAGGGTGTATTACTCACCGCAGAACCATCACGATGCGGGAGGCAGGGCAGAGTGGACACGACGGAGCGGGCGCAGCGGCGCGCCGGTCGGCTACTGTCGGCCCTGCCGGGTAGCCTGCTGCCGCACGTCCTACCCCCGAGGAGCAAAACCGTTGACCGCCGCCACAATCACCGCTGAGGATCCGCACGGTTACACCGCGCGGCACCTGTCGGTGCTCGAAGGACTGGAGGCCGTACGCAAGCGGCCCGGGATGTACATCGGGTCGACCGACAGCCGCGGTCTCATGCACTGCCTCTGGGAGATCATCGACAACTCCGTCGACGAGGCGCTCGGCGGCCACTGCACGCGCATCGAGGTCGCCCTGCACGCCGACGGCTCGATGGAGGTCGGCGACGACGGACGCGGCATTCCCGTCGACGCCGAGCCCAAGACCGGCCTGACCGGCGTCGAGCTGGTGATGACGCGGCTGCACGCGGGCGGCAAGTTCGGCGGCATCTCCTACACCGCCTCCGGCGGCCTGCACGGTGTCGGTGCCTCGGTCGTCAACGCCCTGTCCGTACGCCTCGACGTCGAGGTCGACCGCGACGGGCACACCCACGTGATGAGCTTCAAGCGCGGGCTGCCCGGCGACTTCGCCGGCGATGGCCCCGACGCGAAGTTCACCAAGAAGCCGGCCAAGCGCCAGGGCCTCGAGCAGGTCAAGCGCGTGGCCAAGCGCATCACCGGCACGCGCGTACGCTTCTGGCCCGACCGCCAGATCTTCCTCAAGGACGCCGAGATCGGCGGCCAGGTCGTCGTCGACCGAATGCGGCAGACCGCCTTCCTCGTCCCCGGCCTCACCATCGCCGTACGTGACGAGCGCGGCGAGGAGCTCGCCGAGCACGAGTTCCGCTTCGACGGCGGCATCAGTGAGTTCTGCGACCATCTCGCCGCCGACGAGCCGGTCTGCGACGTGCTGCGCCTCCAGGGCCGTGGCCACTTCACCGAGACCGTGCCGGTCCTGGACGACCAGGGGCACCTCACGCCGACCGACGTCGAACGCGACATCGACGTCGACGTCGCGATCCGCTGGGGCACCGGCTACGACACGATCACCAAGTCGTTCGTCAACGTGATCGCCACCCCCAAGGGCGGCACCCACCTCG
The DNA here is from genome assembly GCA_963799975.1 of uncultured Actinomycetota bacterium. Lineage (GTDB taxonomy): Bacteria > Actinomycetota > Actinomycetes > Streptosporangiales > Streptosporangiaceae > Actinoallomurus. The sequence goes on from CAWCZF010000001.1 coordinate 335,521, forward strand.
CCGGCTTCGACCGCGCCCTGGTCAAGGTGCTCAACGACCAGCTGCGCGCGACCAAGCTGCTGAAAAACGGCGACGAGGCCATCATCAAGGACGACATCCTCGAGGGCCTCACCTCGGTGGTGACCGTGCGCCTGCCGGAGCCGCAGTTCGAGGGACAGACCAAGGAGGTGCTGGGCACCTCCGCGGCCACCCGCATCGTCTCCCAGGTGGTCGGGCGCGAGCTCAAGGAGGCGTTCGACAACCCCAAGCGCGGCCAGAAGCAGCAGTTGCGCGCCGTGCTGGAGAAGGTCGTCTCGGCGTCCAAAGCACGCATCGCCGCACGCCAGCAGCGGGAGAACCAGCGCCGCAAGAGCGCGCTGGAAAACTCCGCGCTGCCCGCCAAGCTGGTCGACTGCCGCACCGCCGACGACCGCAGCGAGCTGTTCATCGTCGAGGGAGACTCCGCGCTCGGCACGGCCAAGCTGGCACGCGACTCCGAGTTCCAGGCCCTGCTGCCGATCCGCGGCAAGATCTTGAACGTGCAGAAGGCGTCCGTCGCCGACATGCTGAAAAACGCGGAGTGCGCCTCGATCATCCAGGTGCTCGGCGCGGGGTCGGGCCGCACCTTCGATCTCGACGCCGCCCGCTACGGCCGCCTCATCCTGATGGCCGACGCCGACGTCGACGGCGCCCACATCCGCTGCCTGCTGCTCACTCTGCTGCACCGCTACATGCGGCCGATGCTCGACGCCGGTCGCGTGTTCGCCGCCGTGCCGCCGCTGCACCGCATCGAGCTGACCAACCCCAAGAAGGGCCGGCCGAAGCACATCTACACCTACTCCGACGCCGAACTCCGCAAGAAGCTCGTGGAGTTCGAGCGACGCGGAACGCGGTGGAAGGAGCCGATCCAGCGTTACAAGGGTCTCGGTGAGATGGACGCCGACCAGCTCGCGGAGACGACGATGGATCCGCGGCACCGCATGCTGCGCCGCATCCGCATCGAGGACGCCGCCGACGCCGAGGGCATCTTCAGCCTGCTGATGGGGTCAGAGGTCGCGCCGCGCCGCGAGTTCATCGCCGGTGGCGCGTCCGAACTGGACGACTCCCGCATCGACATCTGAGCCTCTCGAAAGTCTGAGCCTGCTCGACATCTGGCCGCCTCGTCCACCCCCGGGTGGACGAGGCGAAGCTCCATCCGCGCGCCGATCCGTACGAGCCCGTGGGCTCCTAGCGTCGTCGGCATGCATGAGGCTCTCAACGTACTGATCATCGCCGCCGTCGTCGTACTCGTCATCGTGCGACGCTTCTCGCGCCGTCGTGTCGACGAGCGGAAACCGCTGATCGTCCCGCTCGTCATCGCGGTCATCGGGATCGCCCAGGGCAACGCGGTCGACGGGCACCACGTCGCACTGAGCGCCGGCCTGCTCGCCGCCGAGATCGCCGCGGCGCTGATGCTCGGACTCGGGCTCGGCGCGACCGTACGGCTGTGGCGCGAGCGTGACGGCTCGCGCTGGAGCCAGGGGACCTGGGCGACCTTCGGGATCTTCCTCGCGTCCATCGCCGTGCGCGGCGGTCTGTACGCCGCGGGCTATGCCGGGGGAGTCCGTCCGGGCAGCGGGGCGCTCATGATCTCGGTCGCGGTCTGGCTGCTGGCCCAGAACGCCGTCATCGCCTGGCGTTCCCGAGACCTCCCGGCGCGGGTTAGCGTTCAGGCGTGATGGCAGACCTGCGGGCCCGGCTGACCGGAGAGCGCCTCCGCGCTGTGCTCCGGTCGGCCGGTGCCGTCACCGAGCCGGGGTCCTCCTGGCCCCGGCGTTCGACGTTGCGGGCAGTCGCGGTGATGGTCGGCAGCGTCTGGTTCCTGTACGCGATGCTGCGCACGCACGGGGACGCCGGCCAGCCGCGTTTCGGGCTGCACGGCACCGACCTCACCCTCACCGCCGGCGCGTTCGCCGCGGTCGCCTGCTTCCTGTTCGCCCTGGTCACGAGCCGTCGCCCCACGACGTACGCGGGATTCTTGTTCCTGGCCGGCGCCGGTCTCGGCGTGCTGCTCTACGCCGTGGCGCCCGAACGTCCGGGCAGCGCCCTCGTCTTCGCCTGCGTCGGGTTCGCCGGTTCGGTCCAGTCACTCGCGCGCTCGGCGCCGGTGGCGGCGGTGGGCGCGATCGGGATGACGGTCGTCATCCTCACCCACGGACGGCCGGCGGGGGAGCTGTGGACGATCGTGGGGATGCTCGGCATGTTCGCCGGCATCCGCGCGGGCCGTACGCACGAGGCGGCGCGGCAGACCGAGCAGCAGAACCTCATCCTGGCCGAACGGTCCCGCATCGCCCGCGAGATCCACGACATTCTCGCCCATTCGCTGTCGGCCCAGCTCGTCCACCTGGAGGGCGCGCGGCTGCTGATGGTGAGCGGCCGTACGGACGAGGCCCTCGACCGGGTGGAGCGCGCCCGCGGCCTGGCGCGCAGCGGCCTGGAGGAGACGAGGCGCGCGCTGGCCACCCTCCGCGGCGACATCCCGCCGATCGACGTGGTCCTGCGTGAGCTCTCCGAAGAACACCGACTCCTCGCCGACGCGGCGTGCGAGGTGAACATCGAGGGCGATCACCAGGACCTGACCGCCAAGGCCGGTCTCGCCGTGATCCGTACCGCACAGGAGGCGCTGACGAACGCGCGCAAACACGCGCCGGGCGCCAAGGTGACGATCGCGCTGCGCTACCAGAGCGGATGGTGCGAGCTTGAGGTGTCGGACTCGGGCGGGCGCAAGGAGCCCGGCCCGCTTGCCACCAGCGGCGGGGGATACGGTCTGGTCGGAATGCGCGAGCGCGCCGAACTCATCGGTGGCACGCTCGAAGCCGGTCCCGAGGGAGAGGGGTTCAGGGTGCTGCTGAGGGTGCCGCTGTGACGCGCGTGCTGGTGGTGGACGACCAGACCGTCGTACGCGACGGGCTGGTGCTGCTGATCGGCCTGCTACCGGGACTGGAGGTGGTGGGTTCGGCCGGAGACGGCGAGGAGGCCCTGCGGCTGGTCGCCGAGAACAACCCGGACGTCGTGCTGATGGACCTCCGCATGCCGCGCGTGGACGGCGTCGAGGCCACCCGGCGGATCAAGGCCGAGCACCCGTCGGTCCAGATCGTCGTACTGACCACCTACAACGACGACGAGTCGGTCTTCGCCGCACTCCAGGCCGGCGCGAGGGGTTACCTGACCAAGGACGCGGGCGCCGACGAGATCGCCCGGGCCATCGACGCCGTACGCGACGGAGACGCCCAGCTCGACCCGTCGGTGCAACGACGCCTGGTCGACGCGCTGGCCGCCGGCGCCCAGCCCTCTCGTCGCCGGCGGGGCGACCTCCCGGACGGCCTCACTCAGCGGGAGGCCGAGGTGCTCACGCTGATCGCCGGGGGCCGCTCGAACGCCGAGATCGCTCGCGACCTGTTCATCAGCGAGGCGACGGTCAAGACCCACATCAACAACCTGTTCGGCAAGGCGGGCCTGCGCGACCGGGCACAGGCCGTGACGTACGCGTACCGGAAGGGCCTCGCCGACCTGGGCTGACACCGCCCCGCGCGCCTGGTCCCGCCGGCGGCTTGAGACCTTCGGTCGGCTGGAGGCAAGGACTCGCTAGATCCCTCGTGACGCAGAGCGACGGACGATGACAAGAAGTGATCATTTCGCTACTGTGCGTTATGGATCTATGTGAATGCTTTCCCAAGGAGAACCGGCGTGCGTAAGACCTTCATGATCGCTGAATGCCTCCGCCGTTACGCCTGGTGGCGACTCAACCGCTCCGACGAGCACGACGGGGGTCGTAACGCGCGCAGCGCGATCGCCCTGCTCAACGCCGCGGCGTACGCCGCCGAGCTGCCGGAGGACGCACCGGTCATCACCCGGCTCTGCGCGGCCGGCAACCTCTCGGGCGAGGAGTTCCGCCTCCCGGTGCCGGCCGAACGGATCGTACGCTTCTGGCACTACGAGGAGCCCAGCGGCGACCCGGACGACCTGCTCGAGGCGATCGCCGCCATGGCACAGCCGCCGAAGATCCCCGCCCAGCGCGACGGCGAGCAGCCACTCCACCGCTGAACACCGCGACGGCAGGGCAGCGCCCGCACCGCCCAGCCGTCACTCGGACGCAGGCGCGTCCTCATCCGCCGGCCCGCCGTCATCGCCGCCGCCGGAAAGCACCGCGAGGTCGCCGACCGGACCGCCGACGGCGGCGATCGGAGCGGAGAGCCGCTCCCCGGAGCCGTCGCGGCGGCCCAGCTCGGCGGTGAGCTCGATCGGTTTGCCGGTCGTGCCCGTGGCCCTGGCCGGCATCGGGCCCGCCCAGCCGAGCAACAGCGTGTCCTCGCCCTTGAGGAACCGGTGCGCACGCACGCCCCCGGTCGCGCGGCCCTTCGCGGGAAAGTCCGCATAGTCCGCGACCTTGATCGCACCTACCTGGGTGCCCGGAAGCGTCGTCGAACTGCCCGAGACCGTGATCACCCGTGAGTCCAGCGAGCCGTCGACGGCGCCGAACCAGAGGACCTTGGCCCCGGCGCTCAGCCGGATGCCCGCCATCCCGCCCGCCGCACGGCCCTGGGGCCGGACGCTGCCGGCGGCGAAGCGCAGCAGCTGCGCGTCATTCGAGATGAACACCAGGTCGTGGTCCTCAGACTCCAGGTGCAGCGCGCGTACGACCCGGTCGCCGTCCTTGAGCCCGATCACCTCGAACTCGTCCGCGTTCTTCGGGTAGTCGGGCGCGACGCGCTTCACCACGCCCTGCTCGGTGCCGAGGGTCAGGCCGCCGGCGTCGAGGGCGGCCAGGCCCACGACCGTCTCGTCCTTCTCCAGCGTGACGAACTCGCTCGTCGGCGCGCCACCGGCCAACGAAGGCGGTGCCGCCGAGGGTGGCAGCGCGGGCAGGTCGAGCACGTCCACGCGGATCAGGCGCCCGCCGCTCGTCACCGCGCCGACCTGCCCGCGTACGGTCGCGGGCACCACCGAGACGATCACGTCGTGGGCGGCCCGGTCTCCGTCGGCGGGCAACGCGTCGGCGGACATCGTGCGGGCCAGCAGACCGGTCGAGGACAGCAGCACCCGGCACGGGTCGTCGGCCACCTCGAGCGGCACCGCCGCCGTCTTGGTCTGCCCGGAGGACTCCAGCAGCACCGTACGCCGCGGCGTCCCGTACGTCTTGGCGATCTCGGCCAGCTCCGACGAGACCAGCCCGCGCAGCTTGGGCTCGGAGTCCAGGATCGCGGTGAGCGCGGCGATCTCCCGGGTGAGCTGCTCCTTCTCCTTCTCCAGCTCGAGCCGGTCATAGCGCGTCAGCCGCCGCAGCGGAGTGTCGAGGATGTACTGCGCCTGGATCTCCGACAGCGAGAAGGCGGCCATGAGCGCGGTCTTCGCCTCGGCGGAGTCCTCGCTGGCCCGGATGACGCGGATGACCTCGTCGATGTTGAGCAGCGCGATGACGAGGCCGTCGATGAGGTGCAGGCGGTCCTCGCGCTTCTTGCGGCGGAACATGCTGCGGCGGCGGACGACCTCGATGCGGTGGTCGACGTACACCTGCAGCAGGTCGCGCAGGCCCAGCGTGCGCGGCTGGCCGTCGACCAGCGCGACGTTGTTGATGCCGAAGGTCTCCTCCATCGGCGTCAGCCGGTAGAGCTCCTCCAGGACGGCCTCGGGGTGGTAGCCGTTCTTGATCTCGATGACCAGCCGCAGTCCCTGCTGCCGGTCGGTGAGGTCCTTCAGGTCCGAGATGCCGGCGATCTTCTTCGCGTTGACGAGGTCCTTGATCTTGGCGACCACGCGCTCCGGGCCCACCGCGTACGGCAACTCGGTCACCACGATGCCCTTGCGCCGCGTCGTGACGTTCTCGATGTGCGCGGTGGCCCGGGTGCGGAAGGTGCCGCGCCCGGTCTCGTACGCGTCGCGTATCCCCTCCAGCCCGACGATCCTGCCGCCGGTCGGCAGGTCGGGGCCGGGCACGAAACGCATCAGGTCATCGAGCGACGCCTCAGGGTGGGCGATGAGGTGCCGGGCCGCCGCGATCACCTCGCCGAGGTTGTGCGGCGCCATGTTGGTCGCCATGCCGACCGCGATGCCCGAACCGCCGTTGACCAGCAGGTTGGGGTACGCCGCGGGGAGGACCTCTGGCTCCAGCTCCTGCCCGTCGTAGTTGGGGCGGAAGTCGACGGTCTCCTCGTCGATGCTCGCCACCATGAGCGCGGCCTCGCGCGACATGCGCGACTCGGTGTATCGCATCGCGGCGGGCGAGTCGTCGCCGCCCATGGAGCCGAAGTTGCCGTGTCCGTCGACGAGCCGCATCCGCATCGACCACGGCTGCGCCAGGCGTACGAGCGCGTCGTAGATCGCGGAGTCGCCGTGCGGGTGCAGCTTGCCCATCACCTCGCCGACGACGCGGGCGCACTTGACGTGGCCGCGGTCGGGCCGCAGGCCCATCTCGTTCATCGAGTAGAGAATGCGGCGCTGAACGGGCTTGAGCCCGTCGCGCGCGTCGGGGAGCGCCCGCTGGTAGATGACCGAGTAGGCGTACTCGAGGTAACTGCTCCGCATCTCCTCGGAGACATCGACGTCGACGATGTGCTCTTCGAAATCCGGCGGGGGAGGGGTCTGCGTACCGCGTCGTGCCATAACTGTCATTGTGACGGGTCGATACGACAGGTTGCGCCGCTCGCGTCGGCGCGCCGCGGACCGATGAGAGAAGATGTCGCGAAGTCGCGAAAAGGAGTACCGCATGTACGCCGACTTCCAGAATGAGATTTACCTCAACGGTGTGGCCGGCGTCGTGCCTCCGCTGCCGACCGATCTGACCCGGCTCGAGGCCCTCGCGAAGGACAAGCTGTCGCGCGAGGCGTACGACTATGTCGCCGGGTCGGCCGGGGCCGGCGACACCGCGCGGTCCAACCGCGAGGCGTTCCGGCGCTGGCGGCTCGTGCCGCGGATGCTGCGCGGAACGGCAGGCTGCGACCTGACCACCGAGGTGCTCGGGCAGACGCTGCCCGCGCCGGTGCTGCTCGGCCCGGTCGGCGTGCTGCGCATCCTGCATCCCGAGGGCGAGCTCGCGGTGGCGCGTGCGGCGGAGTCGATGGGCGTGCCGATGGTCCTGAGCACGGCCGCGTCGGCCACGATGGAGGAGGTCGCCGAGGCGGCCGGCCCGCGCTGGTACCAGCTGTACTGGCCGAACGACCGCGACCTCGCCGTCAGCTTCCTCGACCGCGCCAAGGCCGCGGGCTACTCCGCTCTCGTCGTCACGCTCGACACGTTCACGCTGGCCTGGCGGCCGCGTGACCTCGACAACGCGTACCTGCCGTTCCTGCGCGGCATCGGCAACCAGAACTACCTGGCCGATCCGGTCTTCACCGCGAGCGCGGGCGACAACCCGATCCTGCACTGGGCGTCGGTCTTCGGGAACCCGTCGTTGACCTGGGACGATCTGGCCTTCCTGCGGGAGCACTGGGATGGCCCGATCGCGCTCAAGGGCATCCAGCACGCCGACGACGCCCGTCGCGCGGTCGACGCGGCCATGGACGGCATCGTGGTGTCCAACCACGGCGGACGCCAGGTGGACGGCGCGATCGCCGCGCTGGACGCGCTGCCCTCGATCACGCACGCGGTGGGTGACCAGATCGACGTGCTGTTCGACAGCGGGATACGTACGGGCGCGGACGTCGTCAAGGCGCTCGCGCTGGGCGCCAAGGCGGTGCTGCTGGCCCGCCCGTACGCGTACGGGCTGGCCCTCGGCGGCGAGGCCGGCGTACGGCACGTGCTCCGCTGCCTGCTCGCCGACCTCGAGCTCACCCTGCGCCTGTCCGGCCACGCCGACGTCGCCTCGCCGTCACTGGAGGCCCTGCAGAACGCCACCTGACAGCGTGGTCATACCACGGTATGATGTGTGACTATGAGTGTACGCAAAGTCACCATCTCCCTCGATCCCGAACTGTACGCTGCCGTCAAGGCAGATACAGAGAGTAAGGGGACGAGCGTGTCGAGTTGGATGTCCGACGCCGCTGCGGAGAAGCTCCGCCAGCACGCATGGGACGAATACATGGCCGCGTACGAGGCCGAGCACGGAGAGTTCACCGACGAGGAACTCGGCCGGCCGATTCCTGTCGCGTACGTCAGCGGCAAGAAGCAAGCGTCCTGATGGGCGTGGTTCTCGACGCGGGTGCCCTGGTGGCGATCGACAGGGGCGACCGCGAGACCAATCGCGTACTGCACAAGGCTCGCACCGATGGTGTCCGCACCTCGTGTGCGGCCGTGGCTCAGGTCTGGCGGGACGGCGCTCGTCAGGCGCGTCTCGCGCTGGCACTGAAGGGCATCGACGTCGTGCCACTGGACGAGGAGACGGACCGCCGGATCGGTGAGCTGCTGCGTGCGGCCGGCACGGCGGACGTGGTCGACGGGCACGTCGCCCTCATGGTCAGGCCGGGCGACTTTGTGGCGACCTCCGACATCGGCGACATCGGCCGCCTGCTCGACGTCCGCTGCGTACGGGCCGGGCTGGTACAGGTCTGAATGCAGGCCCCCGGCCATCGGCCTGGGGCCTGCCGACACGGATCAGGCGGCCTCGGCGAGAAGCTCCGGTTCCGCCGCCGGCGAGGCGGCCGGCGTCGGGCGGGGGAGGAGCAGCGTCAGCGCCGCCGCGGTCAGTACGAGCGCCAGGGCGAGGAACGTGACCACCTCCGTCGTCGCGGCGAAGTCGGCGCGCGACGGCCGTGCCCCCAGGCCGCCGAAGAACACCGCTCCCAGCACCGCGACCCCGGCCGCGCTCGCGAACTGCTGCGTCGTCGTCAGCACCCCCGCGGCCGCGCCGCCGTGTGACGGCCGGATTCCGGCCAGCACCGCGCCGATGAGCGTCGGCAGCACCAGCCCGTTCCCCAGGCCGACCAGCCCGGTCGGGATCAGCAGCCAGGCCGGCGTGATCGCGCCGCCCAGCTCCTGCAGCTCGACGATGAGGATCACCAGTCCCAGTCCGGAGATCGACGCGCCCACGGTCATCACCCGCAGGCCGAACCTCGCGACCAGTGATCTGCCGAGGATCGAGGTCACCGAGAACAGCACGCCCAGCGGCAGGAACGTCAGGCCGGCTTCCAGCGGCGACAGCCCGAGGCCGCCCTGCAACAGCAGCGTCAGCACGAACATGAAGCTGGCGAAGAAGCCCATGAAGGCCACGTTCACCGGCAGCCCGGCGGCGAACGACCGGTTGCGGAACAGCGTCAGGTCCAGCAGCGGCTCACCGCCTCGCCGGGTGAGCCGGCGCTCCCAGTGCAGGGTCGCGGCCAGCATCGGCAGGGACAGGACCATGGAAACCCAGGTCCACACGGGCCAGCCCTGCTCGCGGCCGAGGATGAGCGGCACCAGTACGAGGGCGAGCGCCCCGGAGATGCCGGCCGCGCCGAGCAGGTCGAGCCGCGGCCGGTACGACGCGCGGTGGTGCGGCAGCAGCCGCACTGCGAACGCCAGCGTCGCCACGCCCACCGGCACGTTGATCAGGAAGATGACCCGCCAGCCGAGCCCGAACACGTCGGCGTCAAGAAGCAGGCCGCCGAGCACCTGCCCGGCGATCGCCCCGACCCCGGCGGTCACGCCGAACCACGACATCGCGCGCGGCCGCTCCTCGGCCGGGAACGTCCCGGTGATGAGGGCCAGCACCTGCGGCACCATGGCCGCGCCGGTGAGCCCCTGCAGCAGCCGCGCCGCGATCAACTGGCCGGGCGACTGGGCCAGCCCGCACAGCAGCGACGCGACGGTGAAGGACGCCACGCCGACGAGGAACAGCCGCCGATAGCCGAATAGGTCGCCCAGCCGGCCGCCGGTCACCATCCCGCTGGCGTACGTGAAGGCGTATCCGCCGACGATGAGCTCCAGCGCGGCCTGCCCGGCATGCAGGTCGGATTCGAGAGACGGTGCGGCGACGTTGACGACGAAGAAGTCGAACAACGCCATGAACGTCGCCGACAGGATCACCGGCAGCATGATCCACCGGCGCGGGGAGGTGGAGGAAGACACGTCGCTCCAAAGTTCGACAACCATCAAAGAGTTCGAGAACCATCGAACAGTACGACAGTGGTCGAACTTTCCGCAACTCTGATTTATGCTTGACGTGTGAACGAAGAGGTGATTCATCCCCCCGTGGAGGAGCTGAGCCTGCCCCGGGTGCTGGCGGCTCTGGCCGACCCCGCGCGCCTGGCGGCCGTACGCACGCTCGCCCGCGTGGGCGAGTCGGCCTGCGGCCAGATCCAGCACGACGCCGGGCTCACGGTCAGCAAGTCCACGATGTCGCACCACGTCCGCATCCTTCGCGAGGCCGGAATCATGTACTCGCGCGTGCAGGGCGCTCGCCGCATGCTCACGCTGCGCCGCGACGATCTCGACGCCCGGTTCCCGGGTCTCCTCGACGCCGTCCTGTACGAAGAGCTCGCCGGCTCCCGCTGAAAGCGGGGCACTCCGTCCGTGGGGCCTGGTAAGCAGGGACCCATGGCCGATGAAGCGAGCGCCGAGCTACGACGACATGCCGAGACCTGCCTTCGTGAGCTGGCGGGCGACCACGCCCGGCTGCGCGAAGACCAGTGGACGGCGATCCACGCCCTCGTCGTCGAGCAGCGGCGCGCGCTCGTCGTCCAGCGCACCGGCTGGGGCAAGTCCGCGGTCTACTTCGTCGCGACCGCGCTGCTGCGCGAGCGCGGAGCCGGGCCCACCGTGATCGTCAGTCCGCTGCTGGCCCTCATGCGCAACCAGATCGCCGCCGCCGAGCGCGCGGGCATTCACGCCGCGACGATCAACTCCGCCAACACCGACGACTGGGAGCAGGTCTTCACCGACGTGCAGGAGGGCGCGGTCGACGTCCTGCTCGTCAGCCCCGAGCGGCTCAACAACCCCGACTTCCGCGACCAGGTCCTGCCCAAGCTCGCCGCCGGCGCCGGCCTGGTGGTCGTCGACGAGGCGCACTGCATCTCCGACTGGGGCCACGACTTCCGCCCGGACTACCGCCGCCTGCGCACTCTCTTCGCCGACCTGCCGCCCGGCGTGCCCGTCCTCGCCACCACCGCGACCGCCAACGCGCGCGTCACACGCGACGTGGCCGACCAACTCGCGGCCGGAGACGAGACGCTCGTCCTGCGCGGCACGCTCGACCGCGAGAGCCTGCGCCTGTCCGTGGTCGACCTCAAGGGCGCCGAGCAGCGCCTGGCCTGGCTCGCCGAGCAACTGGCCGAGTTCCCCGGCTCCGGCATCGTGTACACGCTCACGGTCGCCGCCGCGCACGAGATCGCCGCGTTCCTGCGTGATCGCGGGTACGCGGTCACCGCCTACACGGGCCAGACCGAGCAGGCCGAGCGCCTCCAGGCCGAGCAGGACCTGCTCGGCAACAAGGTCAAGGCGCTCGTCGCGACCAGCGCCCTCGGCATGGGCTTCGACAAGCCCGACCTCGGCTTCATCGTGCACGTGGGCGCGCCGCAGTCGCCGGTCGCGTACTACCAGCAGATCGGCCGTGCCGGTCGTGGCGTCGAGCGCGCCGAGGTGATCTTGCTGCCGGGTGCCGAAGATCGCGATATCTGGGCCTACTTCGCCGGTCTGGCCTTCCCTCCCGAGCAGGTCGTACGCCTGGCGCTGCGCGTGCTCGAGGAGGAGGGCACACTGTCGACCGCAGCCCTGGAGAGCCGCGTCGACCTGGGCCGCAGCCGTCTGGAGATGATGCTCAAGGTGCTCGACGTCGACGGCGCGGTCCGCCGGGTCAAGGGCGGCTGGACCGCCACCGGGCAGCCGTGGGACTACGACCGTGAGCGCTACGAGCGCGTCGCCGCCGAGCGCGCGCGTGAACAACGCGCCATGCTCGACTACGAGGCGAGCGACACCTGCCGCATGGAGTTCCTGCGCCGCCAACTCGATGACCCCGACGCGGCACCGTGCGGCCGGTGCGACAACTGCACCGGCCGGCGGCGCTCCGCGGAGGTCTCCGACGCCGGTACGGCGGCGGCGCGCGACCGGCTGCATCGGCCGGGGGTCGAGGTGACGCCGCGTCGCATGTGGCCCACCGGCATGAAGGCCGAGGGCATCGCCGGCCGTATCCCCGCGACTTTGCAGGCCGAGCCGGGGCGTGCGCTCGGGCGTCTCACCGACCTCGGCTGGGGCAACCGGCTGCGCCGCATCCTCGCCGACGACGCCCCGGACGCCCCGGTCTCGGGCGAGGTCTTCGCCGCGGTCGTGGAGGTGCTGTCCGCGTGGGACTGGCCGGAGCGCCCCGTGGGAGTGCTCGCGATGGCGTCGTCCACCCGCCCCAAGATGATCGCGGACCTCGCTCGCCGCGTCGCTGAGATCGGCCGGCTGCCCTACCTGGGTGAGCTGACCTACACCGGGGCGGGCCCGGGGCCGCGCCGGCACAACAGCGCCCAGCGGGTCCGTGCCCTCTGGGCGGCCATGGCCGTACCCGCGTCGGCGAGCGGCCTCGCCGGCCCGGTCCTGCTCGTGGACGACCGGGTCGACACGGGCTGGACGATCACCGTCGCGGCCAAGATCCTCCGCGAGGAGGGCGTCCCCGCCGTACTTCCGCTCGCCCTCGCCGTGACCTCCTGAGCCCCGCTGGGACCCTGAGCCCCGCGTGCCCGCCAACCGGTCCACGCCGATTCGCGATTGCCGAACGTCACCGCCTCTTTGGGTGTTCTCCCAGCTAGAGTGAGGTTTGCGGCACTCTACGTGTCGCACTGCCACCGGGGCGGCGGCGATCAATCGCGCGGGCGCGGGGGCGGGGGCGGTATGAGACGCACGGTCACAGCGATCGGCGCTCGCCTGCGGAGGCTGACCCGGAGGCCGCGCACCGTCATGCCACCGGCCCGGGCGAAGACCTACGAGCACCTCCCCGCCACCCCCGCCGCGGACAGGCCGCGCGCCGCAGGGGCCGAGATCTCCGCGGCGGCTCCGCCGGGCGAACTCGCCGCCCTGCTCGGCGGCGCGGAGATCATGGGCATCGAGCTGCTCGGGCCCTATCCCGCCTCGGAGGGAGCGCGACCAGTGACGACGCGGCAGGAGGAGGCCGAGGGCACGGACGCGCACGTCTGCTACGTCTACGGGATCGTCCCGGCCGGCACCCGGCTGCCGGCGGGACTGCTCGGCACCGGCGGAGGCCGGGTACGCCTGGTCCGCCACGGCGCCCTCGCCGGGGTGATCAGCGAGATCCCGCAGACGGGAGCGCTGGGCACGCGCGAGGACCTGCTCGCGCACGAGAACGTCGTCGCGTCCCTGTCGGCCCGCACCACGATGCTGCCGCTGCGGTTCAGCGCCGTCGTGACCACGGCCGGCGCGGTGACCACGGACATGCTCGAGCCCTACTACGACTGGTTCACCGGCATCCTCGCCGACCTCGACGGGCGCGCCGAGTTCAGCGTCTCGGGCACCTACGTCCAAGACACCGTGCTCCGCGAGGTGCTCGCGGAGGAGCCGGAGGTCATGCGGCTGCGGGAGAGCCTGCGCGGGCTCCCGGAGGAGGCCGGCTACTACGAGCGCGTACGGCTGGGCGAGCTGATCGTCCACGCGCTGGACGCCAAGCGCGAGGTGGACACCGAGGACCTCGTGCAGACACTGTCCCGGCACGCCGTCGCGGTCGCGCCGCGCCCGCCGGTCAACGAGGACACCGCCGCCGACGCGGCCTTCCTGGTCTCTGACGATGACCGGGCGACCTTCCGCCGCGCCGTCGACGAGCTCGGCTACCGCTGGGCCGGCCGGATCAGGCTGCGCGTGCTCGGCCCCCGCGCACCGTACGACTTCGTGCCCACGCCACCGGGCGGCCCCTGGTGTTGAGACAGCCGAGTGTTGAGAAAGCCCGGTCTTGAGACGCTCGTCGTGAGGAGCCGTCAGAGGATCGGGCGTGCGCCCAGGTGGCCGATGGCACGGGTGGCCAGGCGGCAGCCCGCCGACAGCGCGTCCGCGGGCGGCTTGCCGTCGAGCCACGCCGGCAGGAACCCCGCGGTGAAGGCGTCGCCGCCCCCGGTGCCGTCGATGACCTCCTCGATCGGATCCGCCGACACGCGCACCGGCTCGGAGCGGCCGTTGGCGTACCAGAGCGCGCCGTCCGCGCCGAGTTTCACCACGACCTGGGAGTACCACGCGGTCAGCACCTTCGCCGCCTGCTCGGGGACGTCTCGCCCGGTCAGCGCCTCGGCTTGAGCGGCGTTGACGATCAGCAGCCGGATGCCCTGCGTCCAGTCGAGGAAGGGCTCGGCGCCGGCGCGCTTCAGCAGGGAGTTGGCGCCGCCGTCGACGGTGACCGACATCTGGGCGTTCTGCGCGAGCTTCATGGCGTGCAGCGCCGCCTGCCGCGACCCGTCGCTGAGCAGGGAGTAGCCCGACACGTGCAGGTGCGCGCCGGGCGCGAACAGGTCCTGCGGGATGTCCTCGGGCAGCAGCGCGGCGTTGGCCCCGGGGTCGGACAGCATCGTACGGTCGCCCTTGTGCGTGACCATGACCACACAGGTGCCGGTGGCGCGCTCGGGGTCCATGACGAGACGCGCGTCGACGCCGTACCCCATGAGCTCCATGTCGCGGTTACGGCCGGCGATGTCGGCGCCGCGGCGCCCGACGAAGGCCGCCTCGACGCCCTCGACGGCCAGCCACGAGGCGACGTTGGCGCCGGAGCCGCCGCCGTGCATGGTCACCTTGGCGGGCGTGTCGCCGCCTTTCGCCAGCGGGAACGCGGCCCTCGCGACGGCATCGGTCATCAGGTCACCGACCACGACCACGCGCGTCATGACGTCACCACCCTGTTCTGCAGTTGCCGCCCATGGCGGGGCGAGCGGACCTGCGCGACCCGGAGCAAAAACCTAACAGCTCTCGCTACCCGGATGGGTATCGAACGAGACGCGATTTTGGCATCTCCCATTACTCTCGACACGTGCCGTATCCCGACCACTGGGAGGCCGACGTCGTCCTCTCCGACGGGGGGACAGCGCATCTTCGCCCCATTCGGGCGGATGACGCCGGACTGCTCCGCGAGTTCTACACGAGGCTCTCACCTGAGTCGATCTACTACCGTTTCTTCTCCCCGCGCCCGCGTCTGACCGAGCGCGAGGTCCAGCATTTCACGACCGTCGACTATGACGACCGCGTGGCCCTGATCGCCACCATCGGCGGCGCGATGGTGGCGGTCGTCCGCTATGACCGCGTACGCGCCGAAGAGCACGGCGACCGGCCCGACACCGCCGAGGTCGCCTTCCTCGTCGAGGACGCCCACCAGGGCCGTGGCCTGGCCGGAGTGCTCCTGGAGCACATCGCCGAGGCCGCGCGTGAGCGTGGCATCGCCTGGTTCGTCGCCGACGTGCTGCCCGAGAACCGCCGCATGAGCAAGGTGTTCCGCGACGCGGGTTATGAGGCCGAGCAGCGGTTCGAGGACGGCGTGCTGATGCTGACCCTCGACCTCGCGCCCACCGAGACCTCGCGTGAGGTCATGGCCGCACGTGAGCACCGGGCCGAGGCGCGCTCGATCGGCCGGCTGCTCTCCCCGCGGTCGGTCGCGGTGATCGGGGCGAGCCGCGCGGAGCACAATGTCGGGCGTGAGGTGCTGCGCAACCTGCTCTCGTGCGGCTTCACCGGTCCCGTCTACCCCGTACACCCCACCGCCACCGCCGTCTCCAGCGTCCGCGCCTACCCGACGGTCGGTGACGTGCCCGGCGAGGTCGACCTCGCCGTCGTGGCCGTGCCCGCCGCCGCCGTGAACGACCTCGTCGCCCAGTGCGCGGCCAAGGGCGTCCACGGCCTCGTCGTCGTCTCCGCCGGTTTCGGCGAGGCGGGGCCCGAGGGCCGCGCGCGGCAGGACGAGCTCGTACGCCTCGCGCGTGCGGGCGGCATGCGGGTGGTCGGGCCCAACTGCCTGGGCGTCGCCAACAACGACGACGGCGTACGGCTGAACGCCACGCTCGCGCCGACGATGCCGCGCAACGGGCCGGTCGGTTTCTTCTCCCAGTCCGGCGCCCTGGGCATCGCGATCCTGCGCTGGGCGGCCGAGCGCGGGCTGGGCCTGTCCACGTTCGTGTCCGCGGGCAACCGCGCCGACGTGTCCGGCAACGACCTGATGCAGTACTGGGAGAAGGATCCCGCGACCGCGGTGGTGCTCCTCTACCTGGAGTCGATCGGCAACCCGCGCAAGTTCACCCGGCTGGCACGCCGCATCAGCCGCGGCAAGCCGATCGTCGCGGTCAAGAGCGGCCGCACCACCCAGGGCGTGCCGCTGGGGCACGCCGCCCAGGCGCTGAGCCTGCCCGACCACGCCGTCAGCGCCCTGTTCGCGCAGGCCGGCGTCGTACGTGTGGACTCACTCGGCGAACTCTTCGACGTCGCGCAGATCCTCGCGTACCAGCCGCTGCCGAAGGGCGGCCGCGTCGCGGTCGTGGGCAACTCCGACTCGATCGGCCTGCTCGTCCAGGACGCCGCCACCGTCGCCGGGCTGGAGCCGCTGCCCCCCGTCGACCTCGGTCCCGAGGCCGGACCCGTCGAGTTCGGCGCCGCGCTCGAACGGGCGTTCGCCGACGAGGGCGTGGACTCGGTGGTGACGGTCTTCGCACCGGCCGTTCGGGGCGGTTCGACCGCCGACGTCGCCGCCGCGATCGTCGGTGCCTCGGCGCGCGCCGCGAAGCCGGTCGTCGCCACCTACCTGGGCGAACAGGGGCTGCTGCACGGCACGGTGCCCTCCTATCCCGTGCCCGAGGACGCCGTGCGCGCGCTCGCGTACGCGGTCCGGTACGCCGGCTGGCGCCGTCGCCCGCGCGGGCGGTTGCCCGACCTTCCCGGCGTCGACCGGGCCGGGGCGCGCGAACTCATGCGCGAACTGCCCGGCCACGGCGAGGCCACGCCGGACCAGACCGCCGCTCTCCTCGCCTGCTACGGCATCGGACTCGTGGCGGCCGGCGAGACGAAAGGGGGCGTCCCCACCAAGATCACGACCGCCGAGGACCCCTCGTTCGGCGCGATCGTGTCATTCGGCCTCGCCGACGTCGCCGCCGAACTCCTCGACGACCGCGCGTACCGGCTCGCGCCGCTGACGGACGTGGAGGCCGCCGAGATCGTCCGCGCCGTACGCACCGCACCGCTGCTGCTGGGGCACCAGGGCGCGGAGCCGGTCGACACGGCCGCGCTCGAGGACCTGCTGCTGCGCGCGTCGTGGCTGGCCGACGACCTGCCCGAGGTGGCACGGCTCGACCTCGAACCGGTCCTGGCCGGACCGCACGGCGCCGTCGTAGGCGGCGCGCGGCTGCGGCTGGCCGGACCGCACGGACGCCACGAAGAGGCGCGGCGGCTCCGATCATCCTGAGCCGCCGCGCCTCGAACCACTCGGCGGTGCACGTGTCTTGGCGGACCGCCCGCCCTAGAACTGGTCGGGCTGCGGCGTCGGCACCGGATCGGGCCCCGGCGGGATCGGGCTCGGCGCCGGCCCGGGCACCGGGTCCGGCGGCCCGGGCGCGGGCGGGGTCGGTCCCGGCGGTGGCTCGGGCGGCGGTACCGGGGGTTCGGGCGTGGGTATCGGGGGTGTGGGCGTCGGCGGATCGGGCGCCGGGGGAGTCGGTGTCGGGTTCGTCATGCGGGGGTCCCTACCCGCACATGTGCGTGTGACGCCCAGGCAAGGCAGGATGGAGCCATGAGGGAAACCCGAGCGATGGCCAACGGGCTGCGCACGGCGATCGAGCGGAGCGGCTACTATCCGGCCCTGGTGGCGGATGCCGTCGAGTCGGTACTGGGCACCGAGTCCGTGATCGCGTATGTCGTCCACCACGAGGCGACCTTCGATCCGGCGATGGAGGTGCGACGGCACGTCACCGTGCTCGTCCTTTCGCCGACACGCCTGCTGGTCTGCCACACCGACGAGCACCCGCCCACCGAGGCGATGCCACATCCGCACGCGTCGACGACCACGGAGGCGGTGCGGCTGGGCCGCGTCCAGTCCGTCGCCGTGACACGCGTCGTGCCGGAGCCGGCCTCCTACGTCCCGGGCGTCCCGCCGACCGAGGTGATGGTGACCATCGGCTGGGGCGTGATCGCCCACGTCGACCTCGAACCCGCCTCCTGCGGAGACGAGTCCTGCGAGGCCGACCACGGCTACACCGGCACGCTGACCGCCGACGACCTGTCCCTGAGAGTCAGCGAGGCCGCCGACGGCGCCGACGCGGTCGAGCAGGCACTGGCGTTCGCGCAGGCGCTCTCGGAGGTCATCGCGCAGCGCGACCGATGAGACTTCCCGTCCCGGCGTACGGCCGCCGCTCCCTGGCCGACCTCGGGCCGTCCGTGCTCGCCGCGATCGGCGTGCCCGGCCACCCGAACGTTCTGGGCCTGCCGCCGCTGCCGCGCGCCTGCGTGCTCGTGGTCGACGGACTCGGCTGGGAGCTCCTGCGCGCGCACGCGGCCGACGCGCCGTACCTGTCCGGGCTGGCCGGCCGCGAGCTGAGCGCCGGGTTTCCGGCCACCACCGCGACCAGCCTGGCGTCGCTCGGCACCGGGCGGCCGCCCGGCGGCCACGGCATGTTCGGCTACCAGGTCGCCGTCCCGGGCGAGGGGCGGCTGCTCAACTGCCTGCGCTGGGGTGAGGGCATCGACCCGCTCACCTGGCAGCCGTCGCCGACCGTGTACGAACAGGCCGCGGCGGCGGGCGTCGCGACCACACACGTCGGTGCCGGCGCGTTCGCCCGCAGCGCGCTGACCCGCGCGGTCCAGCGCGGCGCGGACTACGTCCCGGCCGACGCCCTCGGCCCGCTCGCCGCCGCGGCCGAACACGCCGTGCGCGCGGGCCCGCGGTCCTACGTCACCGTCTACCACAGCGAACTCGACTCGACCGGGCACCGCCACGGCTCCCGGTCGGCGGCCTGGCGCCACCACCTCGCCTTCGTGGACCTGCTCGCCCGGCGGCTGGCCGAGGCGATGCCACCGGACGCGGCCCTGTACGTGACCGCGGATCACGGCATGACCGATCCGGCCGAACGCGTCGACGTGGACGCCGAGCCGGATCTGCGCTCCGGCGTGGCGCTGCTGGGCGGCGAACCACGCGCCCGCCACGTGTACGCCGCGGAGGGCGCGGCCGCCGACGTACTCGACGTGTGGCGCGAGCGGCTGACCGGCAAGGCGTGGGTGATGTCCCGCGACGAGGCCATTGCGGCTGGCATTTTCGGACCGGTCGAAGCCGGACTCGCCGATCGAATCGGCGACGTCGTCGCGGTGCCGTACGCCGACCTGGCCATCGTCGCGACCGCTGCCGAGCCGGCCGAGTCCGCCCTGGTGGGCATGCACGGATCGCTCGTATCGGCCGAGCAGCTCGTACCTCTCCTCACCCACCTGGCGGCGTGATGAACGACGCGACGCCTCTCGCGAACGATCCGGTTAACGGTCAGACTGACGGTGTGCACCCTCTCATCGACGTCCCGTCACTCGTCCGGGCGGTCCGGGGAGGCGTGGCCCTCCTCGATGTCCGCTGGCGCCTCGGCGGTCCGCCCGGCATCGAGGCGTACCGTCGCGGTCACCTGCCGGGCGCGGTCTTCATCGACCTCGACCGCGACCTCGCGGCGCCGCCAGGACCCGGAGGCCGTCATCCGCTCCCCGAGGCCGGGGACTTCCAGGACGTGATGCGTCGCGCCGGGGTCCGTCACGGCGATCTGGTCGTGGTCTATGACGACGCCGACGCCACGGCGGCGGCGCGCGCCTGGTGGACGCTGCGCTACTTCGGGCACCAGCGCGTACGCGTGCTCGACGGCGGCTACCACGCCTGGGTGAAGGCGGGCCGGCCGGTCACCACCGAGACGCCCGCGGTCGAGCCGGGCGACTTCACGGCGACGCCGGGACGCCTGCCGCTGCTCGACGCGGACGGCGCCATGGCCGTGGCGAAGGACGGCGTGCTGCTCGACGCACGCGCGTCCGAGCGCTACCGCGGCGAGACCGAGCCGGTCGACCCGGTCGCCGGGCACATCCCGGGCGCGGTCAGCGCGCCGACGCACGGCAACGTCGGCGTCGACGGCCGGTTCCTGCCGGCCGGCCTGCTACGGGAGCGATTCGCGGGCTTGGGCGCGACCGACGCCGCCGAGGTGGGCGCGTACTGCGGCTCGGGCGTGACGGCGGCGCACGAGATCCTGGCCCTGACGATCGCCGGAGTCCCCGCCGCGCTGTACGCGGGCTCGTGGTCGAACTGGATCGCCGACGGCACCCGGCCGGTCGAAACGGGCGGTTAGCGCGCTCCGTCTGGATCGCGGATGGCGCCCGGCGGGTTGGGACGGGCGGTCAGCATGCTCCGTCTGGACCGCAAATGGCACCCGGCCGGTTGGGACGGGCGGTTCAGCGTGCCCCGTCGGCTGGCGGCGCTCTGTCGGGCTCGACCGGGCCGCGCCGGACCACCTGGTCTGGCTCCGGCACACCTTGGCCGGGCCACCCGCGCCGGTCCGGTGCCGGCCGGGAAGGTCCGCTGGGACGCCCATGCCCTCGGCGAGGGGCCGCCTGCGCAGGTCTGCGCTCACCCGTCGTCAAGAGCGGTCGTCAAGGGCCGGTCGTCCGGACCGGTCGTCAAGAGGCGGCCGTCATAGACCCGAGGTCAGGGACCGGTCGTTACGGACCGGTCGTCAAGAGCCGGTCGTCAGGGACGTCGTCACAGACCGGCGCCCGGCAGACGGCGGCGGCCGGCGAAGCCGAGGTCGCTCCGGTGGTACCAGCCGAGCTCCTTCTCGCCCTCCAGCAGGCAGAGCCGCACCGACTGCCGGCCGAGGTAGGCCGGGAAGTCGACCAGCACCGGCGCGATCCCCTTGACCTCGATGCCCTGGATGGTGAACCACCCAAGCGCCTCGTCGATGCGCGCTTCGTACCCCTTGAGCTCCGGCTTGCCGCCGAGAGGCGAGGACACGCCGGAGCGCAGCGCGAACGTCAGCTCGGTGAGGTTCGCACGCGCCGCCACGATGTCATCGATCCGCGCGCGTACCTCGGGGATCAGCTCACGCGCCGCACTGAGGGCGAAGGTCCGCTCGGTCACGGTCGTACGGTACCCGGCAGGCCGTCAGTATCCGGCGCCGAAACAGACGAAGCCGAGCGTCGCCGGATCGCGCGGCGTGGCGGCGAGGGCCTCGGCGGGCGAGAGCCCCGCCGTCAGGCGCTCATGGAAGCCCGCCATCAAGTCTCGGGTGGCGGCGTCGCCGACCGGCGTCACGCCCGCGACGACGGTGCCCGTGCCGAAGCCCAGGGCGCACCGTGCCATGCCCATCACCGCCTCGCCCGCGCGCACGTCGGCGCGGCCCGCGTCGCAGGCGGACAGGATGAGCAGCCGGGGCGGCCGTCGCAGGTGTTCGAGGTCGTAGGTCACCAGCGGCCCGTCCACGAGGCGCAGGCTGGAGAACAGCGCGTTTCCGGCGCGGAACCTCCCGTGCACGGCTAGGTGGGCGATCGCGGCCCCGTCCAGCGCCGAGCGCACCGCCTCCGCCGTCGCGTCCGCACCGGTCAGGACACGCGCCCGCGGATGACACGCCCGCAGCGCCTCGATCTCGGATTCGGCGTGCTCCAGGCCCGGTCCGGCGACCAGAGCCACGTGCCCCGAGGCGGCGGACGCGTGCAACGCGGCGGAGTCGGTACCGACCAGACCACGCCCGACTCCGGGCATCGTGTCCACGAAGTGGGGGATCACGTCCACAGAGTCAGGCATCACGTGCCCGGAGGCGGAGACCACCTGCCCGCTGGCGGGGACCACGTGCCCAGAGGCGGGAATCACGTGCCCAGAGGCGGGAATCACGTGCCCAGGGCAGGGGACCACGTGCCCGAGGCCGGGGACCACGTGCCCGGGGCCAGGGACCACCTGACCGGAGTTGGGCACCACCTGCCCGTAGTCGGCGGGTGACCGCATCGCGCGCAGCCAACTCGCGGCCGATGGCACCACGGTCAGCGGGCGTCCCTGGAGCGACGGCAGCGCGGCCCACGGGAGGCCGTGCAGCGCCCCGGACGGCGCGAGCACGACCGGACGGTCCCCGAGGCGCAGCGGGCGCAGGAGTGCCGCGTCGAGCCGTCCCGCCGCGCCGGCCAGCCCCTGAGCCGCCGCTCCCACCGGCCCCGCCGCTCCCGCCGGTCCCGAGGGCTCGCGGGCCAGCCGCGAGACCGCGAAGCGCAGCAGGCGCAGGTCGTGCTCGGCCTCCGCGTACGAGCCCAGGGCGACACGGCGGCAACGCCCGTCCACGACCGTCACCGCGAGCAGCTCGTCGTCCGCGCGAATCAGCTCGGCGAACACCCGGTCCCCGAGTTCCGCGCAGAGGCCGGGTACGAGCCACCCCCACCCGCGCACCGAGTTCCGGCCCGCGGCGAGGCGGCGGGTACGTGCGCGTACGGCGTCCTCCAGCCGGGTCTGCGCCGCGAGCAGCTCCGGTCGCTCCGCGGCCTCGGCGCTGACCCGCCGCAGCTCGGCGAGGAGCCCGGCCAGCCGCCGGTCGCGGGGCGGCCGTACGGCGGGTGGAAGGTCCGCGATCGCCCGGGCCCGCTCGGCGGCGACCAGGAGCGTACGCGGGCCGCGGGCGAGGCGTACGCCGAGCGAGGCCAGTTCGGCGGACCAGCCCGCCGCCCGGCCGCGCAGCTCGGCGGCACCGAGGGCGGCAGCGTGCTCCTCCACCACACGCAGTCCCGCGCGTATCGCGGCGGACGCGGCGCCGCGGTCGCCGTCGGCGAGCCGCAGCAGCGCGGCGGCGTGCCAGGCGGCCACGCGTGCGCTCACCGTCCCGCTGTGCGCGATCCGGCCGTCCCCGACGCGGCCACCTCTGATCCGGCTGCCTTCGACCCGGCTGAGCAGGAGCCGAGCGTGCTCCCGGCGTCCCTGGGCCAGCGCGGCGAGCCCGGCCACCACGCGCAGGCAGGCGGGTGACCACCCGGCACGCTCGAGCCGGTCCGCCGCCCGCTCGGCCTCCGCGGCGAGAGCGGCCGACCGCTCGCCGGCCGCCCATCGCGCGTGCAGCTCGACCTGCTCGGCGAGCAACGCGAACCTGGCGCGGTCCGGCCCGAACGCGTCCCGCGCGCGTACGGCGGTGGCCGCCGCGGCATGCGGGTCGCCGTCGGCCAGTTCCGCGTACGAGAGCAGCAGCAGCGCATCCGCGGTGTCGCAGCGGTATCCGGCGCCGTCGAGCCGGTCGAGCGTCCGCGCCAGTAGCGCACGCGCCTCGTCCGGCAGATGTGCCGCGACGAGCGCCTCGGCCCGGTCCAGCCAGAGCTGGCACAATCGCTCGCCGACCCCGGCCAGCTCCGGCTCGACGTCGTCGTAGATCGCCAGCGCCCGTGGCAGGTCGCCGCGCCGCAGCGCGACCAGGGCCAGTTTGTGCCGGACCATCGCCGCCTGGTGCCGCAGGCCGGCCCGCTCGGCCACCGCCAGCGCGCCGCGCAGGTCGGCCTCGCCACGCCCGAGCCGCCCGGCGTACGCCCTGGCCAGCCCGACGTTGACGCGCAGCCCCACGAGCACCTCAGGGTCGGTGCATCGGCGGCCCAGTCGCGTCACCTCGGCGAGGCGTCCGCTGCGGGCCAGCGCGCAGACGCGGTTGGCGAGCAGCCGCTCGGCGTCCGTCCCGGTCAGCACCGGCGCCGCCTCGTCGGCCGCCGCCAGCGCGCCCGCGATGTCGCCGCGTGCGACGAGCAGGCCCACGAGGGTCATCTTGACCTGCGCGGCCGCGTACGGGAGCCGTTCGGCCGTGGCGATCCGCAGCGCCTCGTCCAGGTGTGCCAGGCCCTCGGCGAGCCGGCCGAGCTCCTTGCACGCGAGGCCCAGCGCGCGGCGCGCGGTCACCCGGTCCAGGGCGTCATCGGCCACCGTCATCGCGGACGCCGCGTCGTAGGCCGCGCGCGGATCGGCGGCGGCCGCGGCGATCAGGTCAGACACGGATCCAGCTGGTGACGACGGACGTCGCGTCGGCGAGCCGGAACAGCAGGCTCACGACGCCGGTGGGCACCCCGGTGAGCGCGAACGCCCCCGCCTCGTCCGTACGGGTGCCGCACTCGCCGCCGGGCGAGCGCAGGATCACCTCCGCGGCCGCCGGCGGCGCGAGCTGCCCGACGATCTCCCGTCCGCAGACCTCGATCTGCACGCTGACCCGCGCGGCGGCGAACGTGAGAAGACGCCCGGTGTCGCCGCGTACGCCGGCCGACTCAATGGACTCGGAGGTGAGCGTGGCCAGCGACGCGGACGGCACGAACCAGCCGAACGCGGCACGGCCCAGGGCGAGCACGTGCTCAGGCACCGGAGGGAACGCGCCGCGCAGCGCCTCGGCCAGTTCGTCGTCGCGCGGACCGGTGCTCATGCGACGCCGTCCAGCCGTCGGCGCAGGTGCGTCAGGCAGCGGGCGCGGGTCGGGCCGACGCTGCCGACCGGCATCTCGAGCGCCGCGGAGATCTCCGCGTAGCTGAGTCCGGGCGAGGCGATGAAGAGCTCCAGCAGGTGGCGGCACCGCGGCGGGATCGCCTCCAACGCCGCCGCGACCGAGGCCGCGAGGTCGCGTCCGATCACCACGTGGTGCGGTCCGGTGACCGAGGGCCCCGAACCCTGCAACGGGCGTTCGCGGCCGCGCCGCCGCAGCGTCGCCATGCTCTCCCGGCGCGCCGTCACGGCCAGCCACGCGCCCGCGCGTGACGGATCGCGCAACAGCGTCAGCCGCTCGACCAGGCGTAACCAGGTCGTCTGCATCACATCGTCGACGTCCTCGCTGCTCAGCCCGTAGGAGCGCGCGATCGAGCACAGCAGCCTTGAGTAGCGGTCGACGAGGCCACGCCAAGCGTCCGCGTCGCCCCGTCCGGCCCTTCGTACGAGGTCACCGGTGGTTTCGTCCTGCACAGCGTGGGATATTAGCCTAAAGTTACCGTCTGACTACTCAAAGTTGTCAGGATCACTCCCAGATCCGGGAAACTCCGCCGCCGCGCCGGGCCGAGGGGACGCCTCGCAGCGAGGGTCCATCCGCCACTGTCAGGTTGGCAATCGTGCAGGCCACTGCGGGCGCGGCGAACGACACCCCGCTCCCCACGCACAGCCGCGAACGTAGTCCGGATCGCCGCCGCGCGGGCCGGACGCGGACTGTCGAACCACGAAACAGCCCATCGGCCCTGCCGCCGGGGCGTACGCGTCCCGGTGTCCGGCCGCTTCACCGGACTCCTTGCCGTACGCCCTCGCGACGATCACTCTTGGGGGATGCGGGTCTCGGCGAAGGTGACCGGGTCCGGTGCGGCGATCGACGAAGAGCGCCCCGCCGGGCGTCTCGCCGCCGCCCGCTCCCTGGCGCGACGTCGCCTGCCGCTCCTCGTCGCCGGCGCGCTGCCGGTCCTGGCGTTCCCGCGCCCCGGGCTGGACTGGCTCGCCTGGGTGGCGCTCATGCCGGGCCTGCTGCTCGCCCGCTCCGCGCCGACCGGGCGTGAGGCGGCACAGCGCGGCTGGTGGTTCGGCGGCGGCTTCATCCTCGCCGCGCTGTACTGGCTGATCCCCACCATCGGGCCCGGGCTGCTCCTGCTCGCCGTGGCCGCGGGAGCACTGTGGGCCCCGTGGGGCTATGCCGCGTGGGCGCTCATGCGCCCCGGCCGCCTCGCCGCGGCGATGGTCGTGGTGCCGAGCGTGTGGCTCGCGGCCGAGTGGGCGCGCTCCTGGCCGGCGCTGGGTGGTCCCTGGGCGCTGTACGGCGCCACGCAGTGGCGGCATCCCGCGGTGCTCGGCCTGGCCTCGCTCGGCGGCATCTGGCTCGTGACGTTCGCGGTCGTCGCGGTCAACACGGCACTTGCCGTCGCGGTGAGCAACCGGTCCGCGCCGGCGGCGCTGCTGGCCGTGCTCGTCGCGGCCGCCGGCCCGCTCGCGTACCACCCGTGGACCCGGCCCGACGGGCGGCCGCTGACGGTGGCGCTCGTGCAGCCCGGAGTCGTGACCGGTACGGCCCCGCGGCTCGTGGCGGGGGAGCGGATCACCGCCGGCCTGCCGCGTGCCGACCTGGTGGTGTGGGGTGAGAGCAGCGTCGGCTTCGACCTGCGGCGGCGGCCCGACCTGGTCGCCGGACTCGCCACGCTGGCGCGCGCGCACGGGCCGCTGCTGGTCAACGAGGACGCGCGTGACGCGACGGGGCGCATCTCCAAGAGCGCGGTGCTGATCGGGCCGGACGGCAGCGAGGCGCGGTACGTCAAGAACCGCCTCGTCCCGTTCGGCGAGTACGTCCCGCTGCGCGCGGCCCTCGGCTGGCTCACCCACGTCAGCAAGGCGGCGCAGGAGGACCGCGTCCCGGGTACGGGCGTCGTGCTGATGCACACCGCGAGCGGCGTGCCGTTCGGGCCGCTGATCTGCTTCGAGTCGACCTTCCCCGACCTGGGCCGCGAGGTCGTGCGCCGGGGCGCGCGGGTGATCGTGTACGAGTCGTCGACCTCGTCGTTCCAGGAAAGTTGGGCGCCACCGCAGCACGCCGCGCTCGGCGCCGTGCGCGCGGCCGAGACCGGGCGGCCCGTCGTGCAGGCCGCGCTGACCGGCGTGTCGGCCGCCTTCGACGCGCGCGGGCGGCGGCTGGCCTGGCTGGACACGTCCCGGCGCGGATCGGTCGTCGTGAGCCTCCCGCCGTCCGCCGGCCGTACGCCCTATGACCGGTACGGCGACTACGTGCCGTGGCTCGCCGTCGCGGCCGCGCTCGGATTCGGGCTCTGGGCCTGGCGTGGGGCGCGCCTCCGCGCCTGATCCATGCCGCCGTGGTATCCGGGCTGGTGCGAGTGATGTGGATGAGGCACAATGACCGAGCGGTCATCTGTCCGTCTGTGTGTGTGAGGACGTTGGGGAAGACGAACCTCGCACGCTCCCAGGAGGTCCGGTGTCCGCACGTGGCGTTTTCTACGTCCACTCAGCGCCACCTGCGCTGTGCCCGCATGTGGAGTGGGCCGCCGCAGGTGTACTCGGTGTGCCCGTCTCGTTGCCGTGGAGCGATCAGCCCGCGGCGCCGGGCACCATGCGCACCGAGCTGTGCTGGGAGGGACGTCCTGGCACAGCGGCCGGCATCGTCTCGGCCCTGCGCGACTGGCGCCTGCTGCGGTTCGAGGCGACCGAGGACGCCTCGCCGGGCTGCGACGGCGTCCGCTACAGCATCACGCCCTCACTCGGAGCCTTCGCCGCCGTCATCGGCGCGAACGGCGACGTCCACGTCCCCGAAGACCGCCTGCGCTCGGCGATGGCCAATGCGATGGCCGGCAAGGCGACCTTCGAGCACGAGGTCGACCGGCTGCTCGGCAAGCCGTGGGACGACGAGCTCGAACCCTTCCGCCGCGCCGGCGACGGCGCCCCGGTCCGCTGGCTCCACGCCGCCGGCTGACCCCGGCAACCCACCCGCAGTGCCGCACCGCCAAACGACCGGCGGAACCCGCCACCCGAGAGTCCGCATGGCCGATCGGCCAAGCCCCGGTCCCCGGCTTGTGCACCTGGCCCGGCGGCACTCGCCTCCGAGCACCGCGTACCCAGGCCGACGCTCGATACCTGTCGGCGGAGCGACACGCCTGGCGTCAGGGCCGTCTCAACGGGCGGCCGGACCCGGAGACCCGAACGCCCCGTCCAGGATTTCCTGGACGGGGCGTGCCGTATGTGCGGGCCAGCCGGCCCGGAACCGCTAGAGCGGGATGTTGCCGTGGGAGCCGCGCGCGGGAGTGGCCTCCGCTATCGCCTGCGCGATGACGCGGCGGGTCTTGGCCGGGTCGATGATCTCGTCGATCACACCGAGGTCCTGTGCCCGCTGGACTCCGCCGGCGATCTTCTCGTGTTCGGCCGCCAACTGCTCCTCGAGCGCGTGCCGCTCCTCCTCGGGGACCGCGGCCAGCTTGCGCCGGTGCAGGATGCGCACGGCGGCGACCGGGCCCATCACCGCGATCTCGGCGGTCGGCCAGGCGAAGACACGGGTCGCGCCGAGCGAGCGGGAGTTCATCGCGATGTACGCGCCCCCGTACGCCTTGCGAGTCACGAGTGTCACCCGCGGCACCACGGCCTCGGCGAACGCGTGCAGGAGCTTGGCGCCCCGCCGTACGACGCCGTCGTGCTCCTGGCCGACGCCCGGGAGGTAGCCGGGCACGTCCACGACGACGACCAGCGGCACGCCGAACCCGTCGCACATCCGGACGAACCGCGCGGCCTTCTCCGCCGACGTGGAGTCCAGGCAGCCGCCGAGGCGCATCGGGTTGTTGGCGATGACGCCGACCGTACGGCCGCCGAGGCGGCCCAGCGTGGTGGTGATGTTCGGCGCCCACTTGGGATGCAGCTCGATCGACTCCGCGGCGTCGTCGAGCAACCCGGCGATCACCGGGTGGATGTCGTACGCGCGGCGCGGGTTGTCCGGCAGGATGCCGCCGAGATCGACCTCGGCGACGTCCTCGGCGCGCATCCGGCCCTGGTGGCCGAGCAGCGTCGCGACGCGTCTTGCCTTGAGCAGCGCCTCGGTGTCGGTCTTGGCGACGACGTGCACGACGCCGCTGCGCTTGCTGTGCGGCTCGGGGCCGCCGAGCGCCGCCATGTCGACCTCTTCGCCGGTCACCGACCGTACGACGTCCGGGCCGGTCACGAAGATGCGGCCGCCCTCGGACAGGATGACGATGTCGGTCAGCGCGGGCCCGTAGGCCGCCCCGCCGGCGGCGGCGCCGAGCACCACCGAGATCTGCGGCACCAGCCCGGAGGCGCGGGTCATCGCCGCGAAGATCCGGCCGACGCCGTGCAGCGACTCGACGCCCTCGGCGAGGCGCGCCCCGCCGGAGTGCCACAGGCCGATGATGGGCAGCCGCTCGCGCACCGCGTGGTCGTACGCGTGCACGATGGCCTCGCAGCCCGCCGAGCCCATGGCGCCGCCCTGGATGCGCGGGTCGCTGGCGAACGCCACGACCGGCATGCCCTCGATCCGGCCGACGGCCGCGAGCGCACCGCTGTCGTCCGCCTCGGTGAGGGGACGCAGCGATCCGTCGTCGAAGAGCGCGTCGAGGCGTAGCCGCGGATCGCGGGGATCCGGCGGGATGACCTCGTCCTGCCGCGGCGGGAGTTCTGCTGCCGCCGAAGCGGGGGTGCGGCTGTCGACAACGGTCACGACTCATGCCTCCTAAAGGCGACACACACGTTATGGCCGCCGAAGCCGAACGAGTTGTTCAGCGCGGCCGCGGGACCACCCGGAAGCTTCCGAGGCTCGTCCCGCGCGATGTCGAGGTCGACTCCGTCGTCGAGGTCGTCGATGTTGATGGTCGGCGGGACCACGCCGTCCCGCAGCGCGAGGATGGTCGCGATCGACTCCAGCGCGCCCGCACCGCCGAGCAGGTGCCCGGTCATCGACTTGGTGCCGGTGACCACGACCTGGGAGGCGGCCTCGCCGAGCGCCATCTTGATGGCGGCCAGCTCACCGATGTCGCCCGCCGGGGTCGACGTCGCGTGCGCGTTCACGTGCACGATCTCCGACGGCTCCAGGCCGGCGTCCTTCAGCGCACGCCGGATCGCGTCGGCCTGGCCGTAGCCGTCCGGCGCGGGCAGCACGATGTCGTACGCGTCGGCGGAGTAGCCCACGCCGGCCGCGACGCCGTAGATCTGCGCCCCGCGGGCCCGCGCGTGCTCCTCGGACTCGAGGATCAGGATCGCCGCGCCCTCACCGAGGACGAAGCCGTCGCGGTTCTTGTCGTACGGCCGCGAGGCGCGCTCGGGCTCGTCGTTGCGCGTGGACATGGCGCGCATCGAGGAGAACGCCGCGAGGTTCAGCGCGTGGATCGCCGCCTCGGTGCCGCCCGCGATGACGATGTCCGCCCGGCCCGCACGGATCATGTCGATGCCGTAGCCGATCGCCTCCGCGCTGGAGGCGCACGCGCTGGCCAGCGCGTGCGCACCGGCACGCGCGCCGAACTCGATGCTGACCACACCGGCGGGGCCGTTGGGCATGAGCATCGGGACGGCGAACGGGGAGACGCGCTTCCACCCCTTTTCCCGCAGCGTGTCGTAGTTCTCCAGCATGGTGGTGATGCCGCCGATGCCCGTGGAGACGACGGTGCCGAGCCGGCCCTTGTCCACCGCGAACCCGCCCGCTTCACTCCCCTCCTCGCCGAAGGCGAAGCCGGCGTCGCGCCATGCCTCATGCGCGGCGATGAGCGCGAACTGCTCGCAGCGGTCGAGACGGCGCAGGCGATGCCGGGGCAGGATCTCGGCCGGTTCGACGGCGATACGCGCCGCGATCCGCGCCGGCAGGTCCTTGGCCCACTCCTCATCGAGCGGCCGCACACCGGAACGGCCCGCGAGCAGAGCGGACCAGGTCGACGCCACGTCGCCGCCGAGTGGCGTGGTCGCGCCCAGTCCGGTCACGACGACGGAGGTACTCATATGGTCACGCTCTCCTTTGCTGGCGATTTCGGGTGCGAGGGGGCTCAGGCGGGCACGCCCTTGCCCTGGACGTAGACGACGACGTCCTTGACCGTCTTGAGGTGCTTCAGCTCGTCGTCCGGGATCTCGACGCCGAACTGGTCCTGCGCGGCGACGGCGATCTCGACCATCGACAGGGAGTCGATGTCGAGGTCGTCGACGAAGGACTTCTCGGGGGTCACGTCGGCGGCAGGGACACCCGCGATCTCTTCGATGATGTCGCCGAGGCCGCTGAGAATCTCCTGGTCGGACAGTGCCATGATTGCCGTGTCTCCTCTGTGAATTGGGTATTGCCGTACTACGTGAGTCGTACGTGTTGTAAAAAAGAACCGCCGAGCCCGGGCTAGGGGATCTCGACCACCTGGGCCGCGTAGGTCATCCCGGCGCCGAACCCGATCAGCAGGGCCGGCGCGCCGGACGGCACGACGCCTCGCTCGATCATGCGGGACAGGGCGAGCGGGATCGAGGCCGCGGAGGTGTTCCCGGCCTCCACGATGTCGTCCGCGACGACGGCGTTCTCGGCCTTCAGCTTCCGTGCGATGGCCTCGATGATGCGCAGGTTGGCCTGGTGCGGGACGAACGCCGCGAGGTCCGACGGCGCGATGCCGGCCCGGTCGCAGGCCTCCTTGGCCACCGCGTGGAGGTTCGTGGTGGTCCAGCGGAACACGCTCTGGCCCTCCTGGAAGAGGAAGCTGTTCCGGTCCTTGACGTGGATGCGGTCGGCCATGTCGCCGGCGCTGCCCCACACGACCGGCCCGATCGCCGCCTCCTCGGAGGGGCCGAGGACCGCGGCGCCCGCGCCGTCGGCGAAGATGATGCAGGTCGAGCGGTCCGTCCAGTCCACCCACTGCGAGAGCTTCTCCGCGCCGACCACGAGCACGTTGCGCGCGGAGCCGCCGCGGATCGCGTCGGCGGCGTTGGACAGCGCGTAGCAAAAGCCCGCGCACGCGGCGTTCACGTCGTACGCGCCGGGCGCCACGATGCCCAGGCGATGTGCCACCTGCGCCGAGGCGTTCGGGATCATCGACTCCTGCGTGCAGGTGGCGACGACGACCAGGTCGATGTCGGCCGGGGACAGGCCGCTGTTGGCGAGGGCTTTGCCGCCCGCCTGCACGGCCATGTCGACCACCGACTCGTCGGGGCCGGCGAGCCGGCGCTGCTTGATGCCGACGCGGCTCTGGATCCACGCGTCGTTGGTCTCGACGGACTTGGCGAGGTCGTCGTTGGTGACGACCTTGGACGGCTGGTAGTGACCGAACGCGAGGATACGCGCGCCGGGCGCGCCGGTACGGAGCTGGAAAGACGTCACGCGTTCTCCAATGTGTCGTCACTGGGCCTTGCCACGGACTCGGCGAGCGCGCGGGCATCGTCGAGCTTGTCCGGTGTCTTGAGTGCGACCACCTCGACGCCGGGCAGCGCACGACGAGCGATACCGGCGAGAGTTCCGGCCGGTGGCAGCTCGATCATCGCTGTGACGCCGAGTTCCGTCATCGTCTCCATGCAGGCGTCCCAGCGCACCGGAGTGCTGACCTGCTCGGCGAGACGAGTGACGAAGTCTCCCCCACGCTCCACGACGGCGCCGTCGCGGTTGGACAGCACCTGTATACCCGGGTCGGCCACCGGCATGCCGGGGGTGATTCGCCGGAGTGTGTCGACCGCGGGGGCCATGTGCTGGGTGTGGAAGGCACCCGCCACACGGAGACTACGCAGTCGCGCTCCCGCCGGCGGCTTGTCCGCCAACGCGGCGAGCTGTTCCATCGTACCGGCCGCGACCACCTGTCCCGCGGCGTTCATGTTCGCGGGTGTCAGTCCGTGCTCCTTCAACGCGGCCTGTACCTCGTCGGCGTCGCCGCCGAGGATGGCGGTCATGCCGGTCTCGGTGACCGAGGCCGCCTGTGCCATCGCCCGGCCCCGCTCACGTGCGAGTACGAGCGCGGCCTCGGGGGTGATGATGCCGGCGATGGCGGCGGCGGCGAGCTCGCCCACGCTGTGCCCGGTGGTCAGACCGGGGGTGACGCCCAGCACCTCGAACGTGACGAGCGCCGCACTGACGAGCAGTGGCTGCGCGACGGCTGTGTCGCGGATCTCATCGGCGTCGGCGGTCGTCCCGTACCGAACCAGGTCGAGCCCGGTGACGGCCGACCACCATTCGAGGCGGGCGGCCACTCCCGGGAGCTCGAGCCATGCTTCGAGGAATCCAGGTGTCTGGGCGCCCTGTCCGGGCGCGGCGATGGCGAGCACGCATCCAACCCTGCCCTGTAGGGGTCCGCCATGTTCATGCGGTGACGTACGAACTTATGGCCATGGGTCTTGTGCGGGTCCTACAAGTTGACGGGCCGTGACGCGAAACGCCCGAGTACGAGCGCGATGCGCAGGGTGAAGGCGGCGCGGCCGTCGGCGGGGACGTAGCCGGTGAGTTCGGTCACCCGTCTGAGCCGGTAGCGCACCGTGTTGGGGTGCACGAACAGCAGGCGCGCGGTGGCCTCCAGCGACGACCCCTGCTCCAGGTAGGTGGTCAAAGTGTCGAGCAGCGGCGCGCCGGCCGTGTGCAGCGGTTCGTAGACCTCCTCCACAAGGAACGCGCGTGCGTCTTGGTCGCCGTCGAGCGCGCGCTCGGCCAGGAGCGCGCCGGCGAGCACCGGCCGCGGCGCGTCCGGCCACCCCGGCACGGCCTGGAGCCCGGCCAGCGCCGCGCGCGCGGAGCCGGTCGCGGCGTACAGGTCCTCGACGCGCGGGCCGACCACGACCGGCCCGGACCCGAATTTGGCGGTGAACGGCTTCGCGGCGGCGAGCGGGTCCTCCTCCACGCCGCCGACGATGATGATGAGCCGGCTGCCCTGGACGCCCGCGAGCACGTCGACGCGCGCGCGGCGCGAGGCGATGCGGATGTCGTCGATGATCGCCTCGGGCTCGTCCTCGGGCGTGTGCCCGGCCATGACGGCCACCGAGGTGGAGGCCCAGCCGAGCGCGGCCGCCCAGGAGTGCAGCGACTCGTCCACCTCGCCGCGCAGCAGGGCGTCCACGATGAGTGCCTCGAGCCGCGCGTCCCAGGCTCCGCGGGTCTCTGCGGCGCGCGCGTACACCTGCGCGGCCCCGAACGCGACCTCGCGCGTGTAGCGGAGGATCGCCTCGCGCAACTGGGTTTCCCCGCCGGGCGCGGCCAGCCCGTTGACCTTCGCCTCGACCACGTCGATGACGACGCGGACGATCTCGACCGTCTGCTGGAGGCGTACGGCGCGCATCAGCTCGCGCGGCGCGGTGCCGAAGACCTCGCCCGCGATGGCCGGCCGGATCTTCTCCGCGTGCTTGAACCACTCGACGAACCCCGCGATGCCGGCCTGGGCGACCAGCCCCACCCACGATCGGTATTCGGCCGACATGGCGCGAAACCATGGGAGCCGCTCTTCCATGCTGGCCGTCGCGGCGGTACCGAGCGAGCCCATGGCCTGTTCGAGCCGCTCGGTCGTCTGTTCGCGGATGTCGCGGTCGTTCTTCACATACGCCACCCTCCCACCTGTCCGGCCGCAGAGGCAGCGTTCGGGCCCGCGGCCTCGGCGGGGAGGTCAGGAGACCCACGCGCCGCGGCCGAGGGCGATCAGCGTGAGGTTCCGCAGCGACACTCCGCCGGGGGACAGGTAGTCGCTGTGGCCGCCGGAGCCGGCCGCGAACCGGCGCGCGCCGAATCCGGGCGCGACCGGGTCGGCGCCGAAGCCGGCGCCCAGGATCCGGATCTTCGGCACGTACCGCATCCAGTCCCCGGCGCCCCGGCCCGCCCACAGCCGTGCGCGGGTGTGCAGGCCGGCCGCGGACGCGACGGTCAGCCCGGGGCTGCCGAACACCGCGATGTCGGAGACGTCCAGGTTCGCGGCCGCGCGCCCGCAGACGACCGTGCCGTAGCTGTGGCAGAGCAGGGCGACCGTCGCGCCGTGCGCGTCGAGCAGGCCGACCAGCGGCCGCAGCGCCCGCGCACCCTGGTCGGCGCGCGCCGCGGTGAGCACGTCGAGGCTCACGGTGGCCGGCGCGTCGTAGCCCAGCCAGGCGATGACGGCCAGGTGGGCGCCGGGGGACAGGCGGCGCGCCTCG
This sequence comes from uncultured Actinomycetota bacterium, assembly GCA_963799975.1. Taxonomy (GTDB): domain Bacteria; phylum Actinomycetota; class Actinomycetes; order Streptosporangiales; family Streptosporangiaceae; genus Actinoallomurus. The sequence continues at coordinate 369,923 of CAWCZF010000001.1, forward strand.
GCGTAGACGGCGCGTGCGCCTCCGCCGGGCGACGCGTCGCCGCGGGAGTCGAACGTGGCCGGCGTCGTGTCGGCGCCGGGCACGAGGACCGCGACGCGGCGTGCGGCCGCCAGGTCCCCGATCACCTCGACCGCGCGGCCGCGCGCGTCGAAGTCGAGGAAGGTACGGTCCGGTGCGGCGAGGGCGCGCAGCCGTCCGGCCGTCCGCGGGTCGCGTGCGCGACTCGCGGCCGCGCCGATCGCCAGGCGGTCGGCCGTGTACCTGGCCGCGAGCGCCTGCCGCGTCAGTGCGGGCAGCGGCCGCAGCGGTATGGGCCGCGCGGAGGCGCGGCCCGCGGCGGCGGTGCACAGAACGAGTGCGGCGCAGGCGAGCACCACGGGAACGACACGGCCGGCTCTCATCGCGATGTCCTCTTCTGACCGGATCGATCGGCCGGTCGGCAGGACAGGACACTATGAACACGCGCCCGTCGTCCGCGTCACCCGCGAGCGTGGACTCCGCCGTACCGCGAGGGTAGGGCGTACGGGTACGAGGGGGTTCACCCCCCGGGGCGGATCAGGCCGGTCTCGTACGCGTAGACCACGGCCTGGGTGCGGTCGCGCAGGTCCAGCTTCGTCAGGATGCGGCCGACGTGGGTCTTGACGGTCTGCTCGGCGACGACGAGCTCGGCGGCGATCTCGCCGTTGGACATGCCGCGCGCCATCAGGCCGAGCACCTCGGTCTCCCGCTCGGTGAGCCCCTCGGCGCGACGCCCGTCCGGGCCGCGCGGGGCACCCATGCGGGCGAACTCGGTGATCAGGCGGCGGGTCACCCCGGGTGAGAGCAGCGCGTCGCCACGCGCGACCACGCGCACGGCGTCGGACAGCTCGGCCGCCGACGCGTCCTTGAGGAGGAACCCGCTGGCACCCGCGCGCAGCGCCTCGTACACATAGTCGTCCAGGTCGAACGTGGTGAGCACGAGGACCTTCGGCGCGTTCTCGCGCGCGGTGATGAGCCGGGTGGCCTGGAGGCCGTCCATCACGGGCATCCGCACGTCCATCAGTACGACGTCGGGCCGGTCACGCGCGGTGTGTGCGACGGCCTCCTCGCCGTTGACGGCCTCGCCGATCACCTGGATGTCGGGCTGGGCGTTCAGCAGGATGGAGAAACCAGAGCGGACCATTCCCTGGTCGTCGGCGATGAGCACACGGATCATGTGGGGGCCTTCTCGTACGGCAGGAGGGCGGTGACGGCGAAGCCGCCGCCGGGTTCGGGTCCGGTGGACAGCTCTCCGCCGAGCATGCTCGCGCGCTCGCGCATGCCGACGAGGCCGTGCCCTCCGCCGCTCTCGGCGACCGGCCGCGTCTCGGTGCCCGGCCCGTTGACCACGCGCAGCCGCAGCGCGGCCGGAGCATAGGCGATCTCGACGTTCACCGCGGCCCCGGGCGCGTGCTTCATGGCGTTGCTCAGCGCCTCCTGCAGGATGCGGTGTGCCGACAGCGCCACGCCCCGCGTCAGCGGCGGCGGCTCGCCGGAGGTGGCCACCTCGACGGTGAGCCCGCCGCCGCGGGCCGAGGCGAGGACCTCGTCCAGGCGTTCGAGGCCGGGCTGCGGCGCGGTCTGCGGCGCCTCCTCGGTGCGCAGCACGCCGAGGATCCGGCGCAGTTCGGTCAGCCCCTCCAGCGCGCTGGCGCGGATGTCGGCGAAGCTCTCGGCGAGCTCCGGCGGAGCCTCGCCCACCTTGTACGGCGCCGCCTCGGCCTGGATCGCGATGACGGACATGTGGTGTGCGACGACGTCGTGCAGCTCGCGCGCGATGCGCTGGCGTTCTTCCAGGACTGCGGTCTCGGCATCGTGGCGCGCCTCCTGGTCGGCGAGGACCTGACGGGTGGAGCGCCGGAGCCGTACGAGGTGGCCGAGGACGACAGGGATCATCGCGGGCAGGGCGACGGCCGCGCTGGCCGGGTCGAGGGCGGCGGCGCCGACGACCGTGACCCCGGCGGCGGCGACCGTGACGCGGCCGCCCCCGCGGACGGCGACGGCGTACAGGCACAGGAGGTAGACCGCGACCGCGCCGGGGATGTACGGGGCGGAGACGTCGTGGCGAGGGACGAGGATCACCGCGCCGGCGGCGATGGCGCCGGCCGAGCACAGCCAGGCGGCCGGCGGGTGGCGGTCGCGCAGGACGAGCGGCGCCGCGGTGATGAGGGCCACGACCACCAGGAGGATCCCGCTGCGGTGGCCGTCCTGGCTTTGCGAGGTGAGCCAGGCGTTGTCGATGACGAAGATCAGGAGAGCGGCCAGCACGTCCAGGGCGGCCACCAGGCCGACCCGGCCTGCCCGCGGGCGAGCGCGGAGGCGCCCGCGCGGCCTGGCAGCGCCCGGCGCGGGCGGCGGGACGCTCGGCTCACCGGCCACGAGCCGAGCCTAGGCCGCGCCGCCGCCGGGCGCGTACGCCGCCGGAGTGATCCTGGCGTGCCACTCCGGTAGGGGGTGTCGGCGGGGACGTGTAGAAAAGGGTGCATGGAGCCGATCGAGGCACTCAAGCGCATCGCGTTCCTGCTCGAACGAGCGGGGGAGGCGACCTATCGCGTGCGCGCCTTCCGCCGCGCCGCCGACACGGTCGAGCAGACCTCCGCCGACGATCTCGCCGAGCGGGCGCGCACCGGCTCGCTGGAGGCGCTGCCCGGCGTCGGCAAGGTCACCGCGCTGGTGATCAAGGAGGCGCTCGACGGCGACGTCCCGGTCTACCTCCGCCGGCTCGAGGCCACCGAGGGGCAGCCGCTGGACGAGGCCGCCGAGGCGATACGCGACGCGCTGCGCGGCGACCTGCACACGCATTCGACCTGGTCGGACGGTGGATCGCCGATCGAGGAGATGGCGGCGACCGCGATCGGCCTCGGCCACGACTACATCGCGCTCACCGACCACTCGCCCCGGCTCACGGTGGCCAACGGCCTGTCGGCCGAGCGGCTGCGCGAGCAGCTCGCGCTCGTCGCCCGGTTCAACGAGGCCCTCGCGCCGTTTCGCATCCTGACCGGCATCGAGGTCGACATCCTCGACGACGGCTCACTCGACCAGGACGACGAGCTGCTGGCCGGGCTCGACGTCGTCGTCGCGAGCGTGCACTCCAAGCTGCGCATGCCTTCTGCCGACATGACGCGCCGCATGCTGCGCGCCGTCGAGAATCCGCGGGTCAACGTCCTCGGTCACTGCACGGGCCGCATCGTCAAGGCCGGCGGACGGCGCGGCGGCACCCGGCCGGAGTCGCAGTTCGACGCCGAGGTGGTCTTCGCCGCCTGCGTCGAGCACGACGTCGCGGTGGAGATCAACTCCCGGCCCGACCGCCTCGACCCGCCCAAACGGCTGCTGCGGCCGGCGTACGAGGCGGGCTGCCGGTTCGCGATCGACTCCGACGCGCACGCGCCGGGGCAGCTCGACTGGCAGCAGAACGGCTGCGAGCGCGCGGCGCTGTGCGGTGTCGAGCCGGAGCGGATCGTCAACACGATGGACCTCGCCGGCCTGCTCGAGTGGGCCAGAAAGTGACGGCCTGGTCGGCATGGGTGCCTGTGTCGATGCGGTAGTCGCGCGGATACGGGTTGGCAACACGGTCGAAATACCCATAAGGCACCATGTCCGGCAGGGAGGTGGGCACGATGACGCTGTTGCGCATCCGAATCAAACTGCCGGACCGGCCTGGATCACTCGGGACCGTCGCTCGCACGCTGGGCGCGGCCGGAGCGGACATCGTCCAGGTCGTCGTCCTCGAACGCGACGGCGGGCGAGCGGTCGACGACGTGACGGTCAACTGGCCCGAAGGCACGTCGCTCGACGTCCTGTGTGACGCGGTCTGCTCGGTCCGCGGCGTGACGGTCGACGGCGTGTGGCGTACGAGCGAGGCGCCCGGCGTCTTCGCGGACGTCGAGGTCGTCGGCCAGATGGCCGCGAACCCGCCCAACGGCGTCGTGGCGCTGGTCGAGGCGGTTCCCAAGATCTTCGGCGCCGACTGGGCAGCGATGCTGGCCGCCGACGGCACGATCGTCCACGCGAGCTGGCAGGCGCCGGACCCGCTGGTCCCGCCGCGGCTGCCCGCCGCGTCCGGCCGCGCCTTCACCGGCGAGGACGGGGTCCGGTTCGCCTGCGTGCCGGTCGGCACCCCCGCGCAGACGCTGCTGCTGGCACGTGTCGCGGCCCCGCCGTTCCACCGCACCGAGATCGAACGGCTCATCCAGCTCGCGACGGCGGCAGAGGCCGTATTGGGCGTTTCCGCCGTGGCATGACACGCTATGGCACGTGGCGGAGGTCAAGAAGGAAAAGGGTCGGCTGACCGTTCTGCTGGCGCTCGCCGCGAATCTCGGCATCGCGCTGGCGAAGACGGTCGCCGCCATACTCACCGGTTCGGCGTCGATGGCGGCCGAGGCAGGGCACTCGTTCGCCGACACGATCAACGAACTCCTCCTGCTCACCGCGTTGCGCCGCAGCCGGCGCCCCGCCGACCGCAGGCACCCGTTCGGGCACGGCAACGAGCGCTACTTCTGGTCGCTGCTCGTCGCCGTCTGCATCTTCGGCATGGGTGCCCTGTTCGCGTTCCTGCAGGGAGTCGGCGCGCTGCTCGGCAAGGGCGGTGAGAGCACCGACGCCCTCGTCGGGTACGGCGTGCTGTTCGTGTCGGCGATCCTGGAGAGCATCTCCTGGGCCCAGGCGTACCGCGAGACCAGGTCGCACGCGCGCGAGCGCAACCAGGGCTTCGTGGAGTTCCTCCGCACGACCGACGACCCGACCGCCAAGTCCGTGCTGTTCGAGGACTCCGCGGCGCTGGTCGGCATCGTCTTGGCGGCGCTGGGCCTGTTCACCCACCAGCTGACCGGCTCGTCCGTCGGCGACGGCATCGCCTCGCTGCTCATCGGCCTAACCCTGTCGCTGGTGGCGTTCCTGCTGGGCCGTACGAACCGGGAGCTGCTCATCGGCCGCCAGGCGCGGCCGGAGGTGCTGGAGGGCATCCGCAGCGTCCTCGACGGCGCGTCGGAGGTGGAGGAACTGGTCGACCTCATGACGATGAACGTCGGCACCGACCAGCTCCTCGTCTGCGCCCGGCTGGACTTCGACGACTCGCTCGGCGCCGCCGACGTCGAACGCGCCTGCGTGCGGCTCGACGGCGAGCTGCACGAGAAGTACGGCGAGGTCTATGAGGTCTTCCTCGAACCGGTGCCGCGCGACGACGTCGGCCTGCGCGAGCGCGTGATGGCACGGTACGGCCGCTCGCAGGACGAGGAGCCACGCCAGCGCCAGCGCTGACCGGCCTGTGCCATCTGCGGCATGTCGCCCGAGAATGTCGGTATGGCCGCCTAACGTCGTGGGGCGTGAACCGTACCGACCGGCTCTACGCGATCGTCGAAGAACTCCGCGCCGCCTCCCCGGGCCGCCGCACCGCCCGCGCGCTCGCCGACCGTTTCGAGGTGAGCGTGCGCACCGTCGAGCGGGACGTGAGCGCCCTCCAGCAGGCGGGTGTGCCGATCTACGCCGACACGGGGCGCGGAGGCGGCTACGCGCTCGACAAGAGCCGCACGCTGCCACCCATGAACTTCACCCCGGCCGAGGCGGTCGCCGTCGGCATCGCCCTCGGCCAGGCCGGCGGCGCGCCCTTCGCCAGATCCGCCCGCACCGCCCTGCTCAAGATCGTCGCCGCGATGTCCGCCGCGGACGGCGTCGAGGCGCGACGGCTCGCCGAGCGCATCCACTTCCTGGTGCCGGAGGAGCAGGACGACCGCGCGTCGGTGCCGTCCGTCGTCGAGGAGGCCGTGACCGTACGCCGGGTGGTCCGGCTCGTCTACGTCGACCGGGACGGTGCCGAGACCGAGCGGGACGTCGAGCCGGTGGCATTCGTCTCAGGCGTACGCGACTGGTACCTGATCGGCTGGTGCCGCCTGCGCGAGGCCCCGCGGCTGTTCCGCGTCGACCGCATCCGCCGGGCGTCCCTGCTGGATGAGATCGCCCCGGCGCGCGACTTCGGCGACATGGCCCCGCGCGTCCCTGACCTGGTGGCACACGCACTCGAACTCGGCTGAAGACGTGGGGAAACCCCGACATAGGGCTGTCGCCGTACGGCGGGAGGGTGCTCTCACGTGATCCGAACATCAGGAAGGACCTCATGATGAGCGCACCCCGGTACAACGCGGTGGAGTGGTTCGAGCTCGGGACCGACAAGCCGGAGGACGCCAAGCGGTTCTACGGCGAGCTGTTCGGCTGGACGTACGCGAGCGACGGCCGCTACAGCGAGGTCACCCTGCCGGGCGCGCACCGCCCGGAGGGCGGCGTCTTCGACTCCCAGGGGGAGTTCCCGAACTATGCGATCTTCTACGTGACGGTCGAGGACGTCCCCGCGACCCTGGCCAAGGCGGAGAGCCTGGGCGCGAAGGTGCTGGTGCCCCCGACGACGGGGCCGGACGGCCTGGTCTTCGCCCAGCTCCAGGACTCGACCGGCAACCACTTCGGCGTCTTCAGCCCGCCCGTGGAGGCGTGAGACATGCCGATGGGGGCGCCCCTCGGGACGCCCCCATCGGTGTCGCGCACTCTCGGTCAGCCGGTCGACATCGTGTCGGTCGTCGTCTCCGGCGGGGTGTTCTCCGCGCCGACCACGACCTCGACGCCCTCGCCGAGCTGGTAGCGCTCGATCGCGCGCTGGAGCGTCTCGGTCTTGATCTCGCCATTGCGCGCCAGCCGCGTGAGCACCGCCAGGGTGATCGACGCCGCGTCCACGTGGAAGAACCGGCGGGCCGCCGCGCGCGTGTCGGAGAAGCCGTAGCCGTCCGTGCCGAGCGAGGAGTAGTCACCCGGCACCCACTGCGCGATCTGGTCGGGCACCGCGCGCATGAAGTCGCTGACCGCCACGATCGGGCCCGGCCGGCCGTCCAGGATCCGGGTGACGTGCGGCGTGCGCTGGTCGGCCTCCGGGTGCAGGAGGTTCCACTTGTCGCAGGCGACGGCCTCGCGGCGCAGCTCCGTCCAGGACGTGGCCGACCACACGTCGGCGGCCACCCTCCACTCGTCGGCCAGCATCCGCTGCGCCTCCAGCGCCCAGCGGATCCCGACGCCCGAGGCGAGGATCTGCGCGCCCGGGGCCTCACCCTCGACCTCCGGCGCCTCGGCGTACCGGTAGAGGCCCTTGAGCAGGCCGTCCACGTCGAGGTCGGCCGGCTCGGCGGGCTGGGTGTACGGCTCGTTGTAGAGCGTCAGGTAGTAGAAGACGTCCTCGCCCTGCGGGTGCTCCTCGCTCGAGCCGTACATCCGCCGCAGCGCGTCCTGGATGATGTAGGTCAGCTCGAACGCCCACGCCGGGTCGTAGTACACGCACGCCGGGTTGGTCGCCGCGAGCAGCGGCGAGTGGCCGTCGTTGTGCTGGAGGCCCTCGCCCGTCAGCGTCGTACGGCCCGCTGTGGCGCCCAGGAGGAAGCCGCGGCCCATCTGGTCGCCGAACGCCCAGATGCTGTCGCCGGTGCGCTGGAACCCGAACATCGAGTAGAAGATGTAGATCGGGATCATGTGCTCGCCGTGGGTGGCGTACGTGGTGCCCGCGGCGATCGCCGAGCCCATCGCGCCGGCCTCGCTGATGCCCTCGTGCAGCATCTGGCCCTGCTCGGACTCCTTGTACGACAGCAGCAGCTTGCGGTCCACCGCCTCGTACGTCTGCCCGTGCGGAGAGTAGATCTTCGCCGACGGGAACAGCGAGTCCATGCCGAACGTGCGGTATTCGTCCGGTGCGATCGGTACGAAACGCGCCCCGATGTCGTCGTTCTTCATCAGGTCCTTGAGCAGCCGTACGAACGCCATGGTCGTGGCGACGTTCTGCTTGCCCGAACCCTTCTTCAGCTCGGCGTACACCGGGTCGCCGGGCAGCTTGAGCGCCTTGGACCGGTTGTGCCGCTTCGGCAGGTAGCCGCCCAGCGCCATGCGGCGCTCGCGCATGTACTGGATCTCGTCGGAGTCCTCGCCCGGGTGGTAGTACGGCGGGAGGTCCGCCTCCAGCGCGGAGTCGGGGATCTCCAGGTAGAGCCGGTCGCGGAACTCCTTCAGCTCGGCCTTGGTGAGCTTCTTCATCTGGTGCGTCGCGTTGCGCGCCTCAAAGTCCGGCCCGAGCGTCCAGCCCTTGATCGTGTGGGTGAGGATGACGGTCGGCTGCCCGACGTGCTCGCGCGCGGACTTGAACGCCGCGTACACCTTGCGGTAGTCGTGGCCGCCGCGCGACAGCTTGCTGATGTCATCGCCCGACATGTGCTCGACCATCTTGCGCAGCCGCGGGTCACCGCCGAAGAAGTTCTCCCGGATGTACTCCCCGGTCTCCACGGAGTAGGTCTGGAATTGCCCGTCCGGCGTGGTGTTCATCTTGTTGACCAGCACGCCGTCGACGTCTTGTGCGAGCAGCGGGTCCCAGTCACGGCCCCAGATGACCTTGATGACGTTCCAGCCGGCGCCGCGGAAGTACGACTCCAGCTCCTGGATGATCTTGCCGTTGCCGCGTACGGGACCGTCGAGCTGCTGGAGGTTGCAGTTGATCACGAAGGTCAGGTTGTCGAGCTCCTCGCGCGCGGCGACGCCGATCGCGCCCAGGGACTCCGGCTCGGCCATCTCCCCGTCGCCGAGGAACGCCCACACGTGCGACCGCGAGGTGTCCTTGATCTTCCGGTTGTAGAGATAGCGGTTGAACCGCGCCTGATAGATCGAGTTGATTGCGGTGAGCCCCATGGACACCGTGGGGAACTCCCAGAAGTCCGGCATCAGCCGCGGGTGCGGATAGGACGACAGCCCGCCGCCCGGATGGGAGATCTCCTGCCGGAACCCGTCGAGGCTCTCCTGCGGCAGCCGCCCCTCCAGGAACGCGCGCGCGTAGATGCCCGGCGCGGCGTGACCCTGGATGAAGACCTGGTCGCCGGACTCGCCGTGGTCCTTGCCGCGGAAGAAGTGGTTGAAGCCCACCTCGTACAGTGAGGCCGCCGACGCGTACGTCGCGATGTGCCCGCCGACCGACAGCTCCGGGCGGTTCGCCCTGGAGACCATGATCGCGGCGTTCCACCGGATGTACGCGCGGATACGGCGCTCGACGTACTCGTCGCCGGGGAACCAGGGCTCGCGCTCGGGCGAGATCGTGTTGATGTAGTCGGTGCTGCGCAGGCCGGGCACCCCGACCTGTTGCTCACGCGCGCGCTCCAAGAGCCTCAGCATGAGGTAGCGCGCGCGTGTGCGCCCCTCGGTCTTGATGACGGTGTCGAGCGACTCCAGCCACTCCCGGGTCTCATCAGGGTCGATGTCCGGGAGCTGGCTGGGGAGGCCGTCGCTGATGATCGAAAAGCGCTGGCGTCCGGAAGCCACGGGTTCCCCTTCTTGCTCACCCAGGTGCAGGGGTGGAACGTTCGTTGTCTAGACCATCGTCGTACGTCATGACCATTAACGCATCTCTACCGCCGGGTAACCGTCGCCAGGATGCTCCGTTGCCTGCACAGTGCCGTGTGCGAAGCCCGTACTCAGGGGATACCCGCCGTCAGGAGGTGAAACGACCGGGCCCTCGCGTACGCGCGGGCATGCGGGTAGACATGGCCTATGCGAACCGAAGTGATCCGTGTGGCCACCGGGAGCAGGGAGACGGTGCACGACATCACCGGCGACTGCGCGGCGTTCCTGGACCGCGTCGAGGCGGGAGACGGCCTCCTCAACATCTTCGTCCCGCACGCGACCGCGGGAGTCGCCCTGCTGGAACTGGGCGCGGGGAGCGACACGGACCTGCTTGAGGCGATGCGTACTCTCCTGCCCAAAGACGACCGGTGGGCCCATTCCCACGGCTCGCTCGGACACGGCAGATCCCACGTCATGCCGGCCATCGTCCCGCCGCACGCGACCGTACCCGTGATCGAGGGGAGGATGGCGCTGGGCACGTGGCAATCAGTGGCCGTCGTGGACCTCAACGTGGACAATGTCGTCCGCAATGTACGGCTGAGCTTCGTGGACGGCGGTTGACACAGGTGGACGGGTTTGCTCCCATGCGGGCAAGACACTTGCGCACGAGGCGGTCCGCCGTGTGAACTGTCCGCCAACGCCGCACCTCACGGGTGGCAGGCAATGATCATCGTGGCCCGACATCGCGGCCCCGACACAGGGAGGACGTTCGTGAGCGCGACCGCGGGTCAGGCGCAGAGCAGCCTGGCCGAACGGCTCGGCATCAAGCCGAGCCAGGTGGTGCAGGAGATCGGCTACGACGAGGACTGCGACGAGGAGCTGCGCAGCTCCATCGAGTCGGTCTCGAAGAACGAGCTGGTCGACGAGGACTACGACGACGTGGTCGACGTCGTGCTGATGTGGTGGCGCGACGACGACGGTGATCTGTTCGACGCTCTGTCCGACGCGCTCACGACATTGGCGGACGGTGGCCACATCTGGCTCCTGACGCCGAAGGCCGGGCGCGACGGCCACGTGGAGCCCAGCGACATCGGCGAGGCCGCGCAGACGGCCGGCCTGTCGCAGACGAGCAGCATCAGCGCGGCCCGCGAGTGGTCCGGCACACGACTGGTCACTCCCAAGGCGCGGCGTTGACCCGAGCCGTACCGGGAGATCGTCGGCCCGCCGGGCGCCGCGCGTAGCGGAGACTCTCGTGTCAGCCTCTTCGGCGCCGGGTGGCAGACTGGCGTCTGCGTCCGATAATCCTTTGAGAGGTTACAGAACATGGCGATTGAGGTTGGCGACGCGGCACCGGACTTCGAGCTGAAGGACCAGCACGGCACGCCGGTGAAACTCTCGGACTTCCAGGGCGAGAAGACCGTGGTCCTGGTCTTCTATCCGCTGGCGTTCAGCGGAGTCTGCACGGGTGAGCTCTGCTCGATCCGCGACGAGCTGCCGACGCTCGGCGGCGAGGACGTACAGGTCCTGGCCGTATCCGTCGACTCGGTGTTCGCCCACCGGGCCTGGGCCGATCAGGAGAACTACCAGTTCCCTCTCCTCTCGGACTTCTGGCCACACGGCGACGTGGCAAAGGCATACGGGATCTTCAACGAGGATGCGGGCATCGCCACGCGCGGCACCTACATCATCGACAAGACCGGCGTGGTCCGGTGGAAGGTCGAGAACGCCATCCCGGACGCCCGTGACCTCGACGAGTACCGCAAGGCGCTCGCCGAAATCTCGTAGTCTCCTGTGGCCGGGCCCCGGTTGCCCCGAGGCCCGGCCCACGGACACTCTGGAGGGGGCCATGCCCTGCTATCGCTGCGGGGCCCGGCAGACCGACCCGATCCGCGGCGCGAGCCCCTGGAAACGCGGGGTACGCGCGGAGCGGCAGGTCCTGGTCTGCCCCAACTGCCAGGCGACCGCCGACTGGACGGCCGACCTGGACGCCTGCGAAACCTGCCGATCAGCGGGTCTGGTCTGCCGCCTGGGCGAGATCGAGTGCCGCGACTGCGGCCACGTACGCGCGGCGGAACCGGGCGGCGACACCCTGGTCACCTCGGGCGCCCCGGGCCTGTCAGAGGAGGTCGAGGCGGCCCTCAGCCGAGTCCTCGGCCGCCGAGGCGCAGCCACCTGAACCCTGCGCGAGCAATGGTTTGGCGGTCACCCACCCGATCCCGGTAGTCTTTCCCGGTCGCCGGACCTTTCCGGCCACGGGCGCATAGCTCAGTGGTTAGAGCACTGGTCTTACAAACCAGGAGTCGCTGGTTCGAATCCAGCTGTGCCCACCCCTTGATCAAGAGCAAAAACGGCGTCCGACCTGCAAGTTTGAGGTCGGACGCCGTTCGCTTGATGTCCGGTTGTCCCTGGCCCCTACCGGCTCACGGCGGGTGGCTGTGCCGAATACGTGCCGAAGATCAGCCGGTGTTCCTCAGCGCCTCCGTGATGCGCCGCTTGGCGATCTCGTCCTGCCCTTCGAGGCACGACGCATAGGTCCGGAGCAGCACGTCAACGCCGTGACCGGCCCACTTGGCGACCTGTGTCGCAGGGACACCCCCGTTGAGCCAGGTGGAGACGCAGGCATGCCGCAGGTCGTACGGCCGCCGAGCCAGTGGTGAGGTGTACTGCTGGGCGCTGAGAGTGTCCCTGCGGGCTTCTCGCCACGCGCGCCGGTACGTGATGGCTGGCATGTCTCCGCCACGGACACCGACGAAGAGGCGGGCGTCGGCGGCCTCGCCGACGTGTTCCTGAAGGTGCGTCCGGAGAATGACGGTCAGTTCGGGAGGGCAGGGCACCCGCCGCTCCTGGCCTTCCGCACGATGCTTGAGCTGTCGGCGTTGTTCGCGGTGACTGCCGTCGTCGGTCCATTCGCGGCCGGCGTCTGGGGTCGGCTGCCGGAAGTTGAGTTCGCCCCAGCCGTCTTCAGGCTCTATCCACTTTGCCGCTTCCGCATCCCAGGTCTGGCCTGGCAGCGTCACGTTCTCGCGGACCAGGCTGATCGCCTCTTCCGGTCGTAGCGCCGAGTAGTACATGATCGCGAAGAATGCGACGAGTCGTGGTCCGCTGGGTTCCCGTGCCTTCACGGCCTTCAGGAGGGCTCGCGCCTGGTCGGGGTTGACGACGCTGCGTCGATCGATCTCGCTTGAGGTCTTCGGTGCGCTCCACTTCAGCGCTCGAATCGGGTTCGAGGTCAGTAGCTTCCGTTCGGTTACCGCGTAGTCCATGGCGTTCGCAAGGATCATCCGGTTTCGGCGCGCGACACTTGCCGCAGAGCGTTTTCCGTCGAGTCGTGTCGTTGCGGCTTCCAGTGCCTTCCGTGCCGTCTCCGGCTCGGTGAGGGCCGACACGCGGACCGTGTTGGCCGCGACCCAAGCGAGTGCCTGCGCGACGTCTTCCGGGGCTGAGTCACGCTGCTTGGCGTTGAACCCCCAGCGGAACAGCGCCTTGCGGAGGAGGGCGTCGTTCGGCTTTCCGCGATCCGTCGTGAAGAGGGCCGGTGTCGCCTTGGTGAGTGCGTACGCGATGTCATGCCGATATTTCGCTGACGCTGCCTTCCATTTCATGTCCACGAAGGCGCATGCGAAGTCATACCAGGTCATATCGCCTTCCGTGCGCTGCCATGAGACCGGACGTCCGGTCTTCAGGACGAACGCCTCACCTTTCCTCGTCGCCGTGCGCAACTCTGCAAGGAAGCTCTCCGATTGAGCCTTGTTGCGGAATGGCTCTTTCCACGCCCTTGGGCCTACTTTCCAGCGAGCCGTGTAGGTGGTGACCTTCTTGCCCTTGTAGACCTCGGTTTTGTAGATGCGGACGTCGTAGGTGATGTTGTGCATCAGGCGGCGTCCTCGCGGGCGTTGAGCCAGCGGTCGAGTTCGGTGCGGCGGATGCGGAGGCTGCCGTTGGGGAGGGTGATGCAGCGGGGGGCTTTTCGCTTGGCTCGCCAGTCGTAGAAGGTTGATCGGGAGATGCCGAGTTCGGCGCAGACTTCGATGAGGGTGAGTTTGTCGCGGGTGCGCGCGGCGGTCCTCATTGGGCAAGCCCTCCGGTGGTGCTGGTGCGATCGGGATGGAGGCGTTCGGGCGGTCGGTGGGGTTGGTGACGTTGCGTGTCCGGCTTGGAGGGCTGGTGGGGCGCGGGGGGCGTGCAGCGTGTCAGCGAAATTCAGCAGAATTGTTTTTGCTGATTTGTGCTGACGTGCTGCGGGGTGCTTGGGCGGGTGGGGCCGGTCGCTGCGGTGACGAGGAGTGACGTGCGTGGGGAGGGTCATCGCGGGTTCGCTATGGCGTTCGGGTGGAGTTCGTAGGTGGGTGCGGTTGGGCGTCCGCGTCCGGTGCGGGGTGGTGGTGGGAGGCGTCGGAGCCAGCCGTGGGTTTCGAGGAGGCGTAGGCCGGGGTCGAGGTCGTTGACCTTCTTGAAGCGGCGGAGGGCGGGGAGGATGTCGCGGGTGGTGAAGCGGGTTGTTGTGGTGTTGCGTGCCCAGTCGAGGATGGCCTTGGCATCGGCGGTGGCAGGGTCAGCGCCCATCGCGTCGTAGGCGGCTTTGGCGTGTTCGGTGAAGTAGTCGGCGACGTCGCGTGCGTCGGCGAACGTGTCGGCAGTGATGGGGGTGTCCCACCCGTCGCGGAAGTGTTTGGCGAGGTGGAGAAGGCCGGCTATGCGGACGGTCGCGCCGGTGAGTTTGCCGCCCCAGTCGGTCATGTGGGCGAGGTCGCCGTCCGGGCGGAAACGCGGCTCGATGTCGGCGAGTAGCGCAACGATGGACGCTTGAGCTTCGGGGGTGAAGGTGAGCGTTGCCGGTTCGGTAAGGCTCGCCAACGACAGGATGAGCGTCTTGGCGTTGAGCCGGTAGGTGTTCTCCTGGTCCTGCGGCATAGGGGCGGGTTGGTTGTTGCGGTAGCCCAGCAAGGATTCTGGGACGGAGAACAGGAGCCGTCCCAAGAGTCCTTGGTCGCGGAATTGCGGGGTTGCGCCGAGTTCGGCGAGTACGCCGGGTTGGGTGCAGATTCCGAGGGTGACGGTTGCGGCGTCGATCTGTTCGGACTCGCGCCCCATCCGGTCGACGCGGATTTCTTCGCCTGCGTGGCCTTTCTTCAGGACGGCGAAGTTCGGTGCGCCGGAGTAGCGGCCGGCGGCGATGGAGAAGACTTCCCCTTCCGGGGAGAGCACCGCCATACGTCCGCCCTGTTCGTACAGGAGGGAGGTAAGGACTTCGACGGTCGCGTCGTCGGAAAACAGGCGCGGAGTCGCGGGGACGACGGTTGCGTCGAGGTCTAGCTTGGCGCGGGCCGCTGCGGTCAATGCCGCGTCCTTCTCCGCTGGGTGGAGGGCGTTCTCTGCTGTTTTGGCGGTCTTGTCGGCTTCGGCTTCGGCCATGCGGCGTCGGATGACCGCTTCGGCGATCAGCGGTTGGGCGTCGGCGATCAGGGCCTTCTCGGCGGTCTTGATCGGGGCGCACATCGCCCGGTAGACCTCGGACTTGCGGTTGCCGGGTGGCAGGACGACGACGGTGAACAGGTTCGCCGGTTCCTGCCAGGCGGGTGCTTGGATCCAGACTTTGCCGCCGGCGGCGACGGCGAGGACGGCCAGGGCGAGGCATCCGGCGAGATCGGTGGGGGTTTGGGTGACTTCGGCGAGGCTCGCGGCGTACTCCCCGATCCAGTCCGGGAGGGTCCACAGGGGGAAGGGCGGCAGGCCGGTTGTGGTGGAGGTGAGGGGTGTCGGCTCGGGCCAGCCTCGCGTGTCGGTTACTGCGACGGTGGCGAGTTCGGCGGCTACGGCGGCGCGGAGGTCGGCGGTGCTGCCGTTGGCGGGGGCGTCGTAGCCGAGTTGGGTGAGGCGGGTGCCGGTCTCGATGACGCGACGGGCGTAGGCGAGGTCTCGTACGAGTTGGGCGTAGTAGCCGGCGTTCGCGGCGGTGGGGACGACGCTGACCAAGGTGTGCAGGTAGGGAGCGCCGCCGGACTTGATCAGGTCCTTGCCGAGTGCGGCGGCGACGGGGATGGCGTGGAACGGGTCGCCGTGGTCGGCCAGGCCCGTGATGGTGTCCCAGATCCGTACGTGTGCGGGCCGGTAGAACTCGCTGCCGTCGAGCAGCTCCCGGACTTCGGTGAGTACGGGCGGGGCGAGCATGACGGCACCGAGCACGACCTGTTCGGCTTCGATGTTGTGCGGCAGGACGCGTTCGGGCTCGGCGTCGGCCTGGTGCTCGTCGGCGGCGACGAGTTGGAGCGCGGTGGGCTTGGTCATGCGGTGAACCTCTGATCCGGGAGGGCGGAGCGGGTCATGATGGGGGTGCCTCCGGTTCGGTTGGGGGCCTGCGGCCCGGCGTCGTGCGTGGTGGCTGTGCGCCGGGCCGCTCCAACCTCCCCAGGGCGCGTACGCGGGGCGGAGCAGAGGGAGCGAAACCCGTAATCAGGCTGGTCAGTGCCGGGTTTTGCCGATACCACCCCCGAAACCGGTTTCGGGGGTGGTGGAACCGCTCAGTCCTCGTCGGGGTCTTCGTCCAGGCCCTCAAAGACCTCGCCCGTACGCTGCGGGAAGGTCGTCGTAGCGCAGGCCCTTGCCGCCGCCTCCGTCGCCGCGCTTGTTGATCTGGCGGGTCCGGACGCCGTACGGCTTGAGGGCGTTCGACAGCGCGGTGGAGCGGGCGGCGCGTACTTCGCGAAGCTCGTCTTCGGTCATCGCTGAGGTGGGCTTGTCGGTCTTGACCCACGCTGCGTAGAGGTCGGGCCGGTAGGCGGCGAGCGCCTCGACGAGCCGCTGTGAGTGCATGGTGTCTTCACCGCTCGGCCAGACGGCGCGGAGGTGGTCGACCAGGTCGGCCGCGTCGACGTCGGCGATCGTCTCGCCCGCCGCTTCACCTGAGAGGGTGCCGGCGGCGGTGCGCAGGGCCAGGGCGCGGCGGCCGATCTCGAAGGCTTCGTCTTGGGTGATGAATGCCGCTCGTACGATCTCGGTGTCGAGGGCGGAGCGGGCGAGCCAGCCGGTACCGGCGTCCTTGCGCGGGTCGAACATCGTCGCGCGGATGCCGCGTTGGTACATGGAGGTGCCAAGGATCAGGTCGTTCGCGGTGTGGCTGGCCACGGCGAGGCAGAAGCGCAGCATGGCGTTGTCGGAAACACCCTTGGGGATGGACTTGGCGTCCGGGCGTTGCGTGGTGAAGACGAGGATGATCCCGTACGCGCGGGCCTTGCGGATGAGGCGTCCGGCGATCTCGCCCGCGAGCTTGCCGTACTTCTCGTGCTCGAACAGCGTGTGCGCCTCATCGAAGATCGCGAGCAGCGGATGCAGACCCAGGTTCTTGCGGGAGGCGAGGTGCGGGTAGACCTTCCGGCCGTTGGGCACCTCGGAGACCGGCAGGTCGGCGACGACCTTCTTGCGCCGCTTCAGCTCCCGTTCGAGGGCCTTCAGCCCGTCGAGGGCGGCCTTGCAGTGCTCGTCATCGTCACCGCTGACGTACCGGTGGCAGATCGGTTTGAGGCCCTCCAGGTCGCCAGAGCCTTTCAGCTCATAGACCCACTCTTCACACGTCACGTCGAGCGCGCCGGCGGCGGCGATGGCCAGTACCGCGCTGGTCTTGCCCGAGCCGGGGACGCCTCCCATGATGAGGTTGCCGTACATCAGCGGGATGGTGACGAGCCGCCCGCGCGGGTCGAACCCGAACGGGATCGGCTCGAACAGGTCGGCCTCGCCGGTCCGGAGCAGCGGCCACAGGCGGCGGGGAGTCTTGGCGGGGTCCTGCTTGGCGACCCACAGCACCAGGCGGCCGGGGTGGGCGTCGGTGTCGGTGCCGGGCCACACGGTGGCCAGCGGGCGGCGCATCGCGCCCGCCAGTTCGGCGCGCTTCTCCAAGACCGTGGTCGCGAGTGCGCCGGGCGGTAGGTCGATCTCGGCTCGCCAGCCGGGGCCATCGGTCTGGATCGGCTCGGGCCAGTCGATATCGCCCTTGACCCCGATCGCCACAAGTGCGGCCTCGACTTCGGGTGAGGCGAGCGGGCGCATGACGTGCACCGAGACGTACCGCTGCACGATCGGCTTGTCCGGGTCCTTGCCGGCGATACCGAGCAGCGACGCCACGCCTGCCGCCACGGCGGCGAACGCCCAGCCGGGCAGGAGCACGGCCGCCGCCATGATGAGGAAGCCCGCCGGTACGGCGACGACGATGGAGACGCGCTTGCGCGGGCCGGTGCGCTTGGTCTGGATCGCGGACAGGTGCATCCAGGCGGCGGGGTCGGCGTTCGCGGCGGCCTTGGCCACGACCGGGCGGGCTTCGGCGTCGGTCACCCACAACCACCAGCGGTGAGTCAGGCGCGCCGTACCGCGTGGCGAGTGCGACATCAGCCGGAGCAGGTACACGGGCGTACGGGCCGCGTGGAAGCCGGTCACGTGACGGTAGTAGCGGGCGACGAATCGTGCGTTCTCGAAGAACTCGCGGCGGTCGAGCAGGTACGAGGGGATGACGGCGGGCGCGGACTCCAGGTAAACGCGGCGGGCCGACAGCCAACCGTCCCCCGGTGCCTGCGCCGCCGGGTCATCGACCAGGGTTTCGGCGGCCTCCTCGCCGACCACTTCGGCGTCGATGACCTCGCCGTCCAAGACCGGTTCATCACGGCTGGGGAACGGCACGATCTGCGCGTCGATCGGTTCGGAGTCCTCGCGGTGCTTGGGGGTCTGGTTCATGCTGGAGATCTCCAGGTGTCGCATCTGGGGAGCGGGCGGCGGCATGTCTTGGCGGATGGGCCGCCGCCCGCATTGAGCTTCGGGGGCTTGTCAGCCGTTGTGGAGTTCGTCGATCAGGTCGGCGTGGTCGAGGCAGAGCGGTGTGCCGTCGCGGTCTTCGGTGCCGTACTGACGGCAGGGGGAGGCGGCGAAGATGAGGCGGTGGTGCTCGCAGCGAGCCCGGTGGCTGTGGGTCATGCCGACTCTCCGTCCGCGATGGTCCGTAGGTGCCGCTTGACGGTCGTCACGCCCA
The DNA here is from genome assembly GCA_963799975.1 of uncultured Actinomycetota bacterium. GTDB lineage: Bacteria > Actinomycetota > Actinomycetes > Streptosporangiales > Streptosporangiaceae > Actinoallomurus. The sequence continues at coordinate 388,296 of CAWCZF010000001.1, forward strand.
GGCCGAGCGCTTCGGCGATCTGCTTCGGCTTGTGGTCGGGGTGGGCGGCGAGGTGATCGGCGATTCGGCGTAGGGTCTGGGCGCCCTTCGCGCGGCGCGCTTCGGCCCCCGATCGTGACCTCACGGTGTGGCCCGTACGGTCCGGGAGGTCGTTTCGCTGCTCGCCCCGGATCTGGTCCGCCTCTGGCGAAGGGAGATCGAGCGGGCGGCCGGCGAGCTTGGCGGACCCGTCCGGGCCATCGGTGTCCGGACCGCCGGGGACCGATGCGGACCCTGCTTCCGGCGGTTCGCGGTCGGCGAGCCAGGTTGCGATCTCGTCGGCGAACGCCGCTTCCAAGATGGCCGCTTCTCGTTCGGCGTCGGTCGGCTCGGCGTCGGCCCGGACGATCGCGCCGTCGCTGATCGTCAGGTCGCCCGCAGCGGCTGCGTCGCGGTCGGTGTGCCGTTGGCGAGCGAGGATCTTGCGGGCCGTACGGCGAGCGCGGCGGGTTGCCTCCGGCCCGACGCCGTACCGGTCGATCCACGCGGCGCGCCACGCGTCCTCAGCGACGATGCCCCTCGCGGCGGAGATCGCTGCCGCCTGCGCGCTGAGTCGAGGGAAGCGCAGACGCCGGATGAGCGCCTGACGCGTCTGCGCTGCCGTACGAGCGCGCTGCTTCCGCTGCTTGAGCGCGACCGTCAGCTCAAGCAACCCGATGCCGAGCAGTGACGTCAGGCCGAGCGCGACACCGACCTGATAGTCGCTCGCAGCGAGGTGGTGAAGGCCGTGGCCGGCTGCCGTGAGTCCGTGCCAGAGGTTCAGACAGGACGCGATTCCCGCTTGAACCCAGGTCATCGCCCGGTACCGTCCCGCGGGCTGGTCGGCCTCGATCGCCTCGTGCGCCAACCGCGCCGAGTACAGAACCGAGCCCTCCAACGCGACGGGGAGCAGCGGGGCGAGCAGACCCAAGTGCATGACCTGGCGACCGAACTCGTACTGCCCGTTCCACGCGATGACCGCCGGAGCCCCGATCGCCAACACCGGCAGCCCCCATCGACGTCCCGCCGACACGGCGACCCGCCACGCCTCCGTACGGCGCTGCCGACGTCGGTCCGCGTGTTCGGCTGCCTGCCGACGATGCTCGGCCTTGTCTTCCTGCCGTCGAGCCGCGCGCTCGTCGTCACGCTGGTTCTCGGCGGCCTTCTTCGCCAGTTCGTTCTGTACGCGGAGGGCTTCGGCCTGAGCCGCAGCGAGACCGGCCCTGCCCTGCGCCTCGATGCGCTCCGCCTTGGCATCCCAGGTCATCGGTGCGCCTCCCGAGCGGTCGACGTGAGCGGGCGGGCGGCCAGTACGGCGGCCTTGTCCAGGGCAAGCGCGGAAAGCGCCAGCGGGAGCGCCACCAGGCGCAGCAACGCGACGGTGAGGGCGAGGAGGATGACGTACAGCACGGAGGCCGCTCCGGCTCGCTGAATCAGTTGGGTCGTACTCATCAGGGGTGTCCCTCTCTGGAAAGTCGGCGACGTTGGAGGGCGCGTCAGGCGACCCGACGCGCGGTCACGGTCAGCGCCGCGACTTCCTGTGCCGTCCGTCCGGCCCAGACACCGCGCTCGGGGCGGATGCGGGCCGCGTACTCGTGGCACATCGCCCGTACCGGGCAGGAGGCGCAGACCTCCTTGGCGACGTCTTCACGGGCCGCGCGAGCCTCGGTCGGCTCGATCGTCGTCCGGGGGTCCGGCCCGTCGTGCAGCTCCGGATCGAAGACGCATTCAGCGTCGGAGAGACGCTCGTTGACCAGGTCCGACAGGGGGAGCTTGCTCGGGTGGACGCTCATTGCAGTTACCTCCGTGAGGGGCGTTCGGTGGGGGTGTGGCCCTGACGCCGTAGGCGTGGGTGGCTGTGCGCCAGGACCACGAGGCGAGGGGTTACAGGCCGACGTTCAGCGAGGAGGCGAACTGGTTGATCCCGGAGACGACGTGGTTGACCAGGTGGGCCGCGCCGGCGGGGTTCTTGAAGACGACGATCGCGACGACGATGGCCACGACGTAGTTGGGCCACTTCTTCGGCTGGGTGAACACGGCGAACCTCCTGCATCGGGGGGCCTCGCGACGTTCAGACGAGTCCGTCTGTGCCGCTGAGGTGGTGCGATACGAGGAAGCTAACAGTTGATAGATCTCAAGGTCAACTGTTAGAAGGATCTTGAGGCCGAAAGTGGCCGCTGATCAGGAAGAACATCGACTGAAGTCTGTTAGGTGACTGGTAGCCTCCATGTTCAGAAGCCCACACCCGATTGCGAGGAAGCCCCATGACGTCCCCCCGGTCGCGCCTGGTTCGCTCGGAGTCGCTCCACCTGCAAGTGGCCCGCAACATCCGCAACGACATCGAGGCGGGGGTGCTCCGAGACGGAGACGTCCTCCCGTCAACCCGCGACCTGGCCGAACAGTGGGAGGTCAGCGTCTTCACGATCACCGAGGCCATGAAGGTGCTCGCAGACGAGGGTCTCGTCGTCAGCAAGTCGCGATCCAAACGGATCGTGCGATCCGACCACGAGCGCACGAGCAAGGTCCGGCCGCCGAGCCCGCACGTCATCCTCATCGGCGGCTACGCGGGCAGTGGCAAGACCGAGCTGGGCCGCATCCTCGCCCGCGAGACCGGATGGCCGATGCTCGACAAGGACACGCTGACGCGCCCCGTGGTCGAAGTCGCCCTTGAACTGCTGGGCAAGTCCCCGCACGATCGCGAGTCCGACACCTACGTCGACGGCATCCGCCCACGCGAGTACGAAGCCCTCATCTCCGCCGCCAACGAGAACCTCGAATGCGGAAACAGCGTGATCTTGACCGCGCCATTCATCCGCGAACTCAACGACGTCACCTGGATCAACCGAGCACAGGCGGGTTTCGCGGCGCTCAACGCGACCGTCCACCTCGTGTGGGTCTTCTGCGACGAAGACACGATGCACACCTACGTTCGCCGCCGCGGTGCCGCACGAGACGCATCCAAGCTCGCCGACTGGGCGACCTACATGGAAAGCATCGACGTAGATTTCCGACCGGCCGCCCCGTACGCACTCATCGACAACCGCACGTCAAGTGAACCCCTCCAGTCCCAAGCGAAGGAACTGCTCCGCAAGGCCCTCGCGGGAGAAAGTGCATGATGCGGGGAGTGATCCTCTACGGCCCACCGGCCGCCGGCAAAGACACGATCACCGAAGCGCTGCACAGACTGGACCCTCGCTACAGCCTGTTCGCCCGCCTGAAGGCGGGCGCTGGAAAGACCACGGGATACCGGATGACCACAAGCGCCGCACTCGGCGAGCTTCGCGAGAACGGTGCCCTCATCTGGGAGAACAGCCGCTATGACGCCGTCTACGCGGTCGATCGGCCGGCCTTGCTGAACCACCTCGCCGCCGGGTACCCGGTGCTGCACCTCGGCCAGGTCGAAGCGATCGACGCCGTGATCAAGGCAACGCCAGACGCGACCTGGACGGTTGTCTACGTCTGGTGTCCACGAGACATCGCGGAAAAACGCCTCACAGCACGCAATCCCGACGACGTCGAGCACCGGCTAAGCGCGTGGGACCAGACAGCACCCATTAAGAGCGCTGATCTGACGATCGATACCGCCCAGACTGCTCCTGACGCTGCCGCTGAAGAGATACGTCGGCTGTTCTAGCGAAATGTGGAATACCACTTCCGGCTCAGTCCACGTGTGGGTAGGTCCCGTTGAGGAAGTCGCGTAGTTGTCGCCACTGTGTCGGGTGAATGTCCAACGCATCAAGCTCGGCAGGAGCGACCCAGCGGACTTCGCTCGCCTCGTCATTGACGGCCGGCGATCCGGAAATCGGCCGTGCCGTCAACATGACTTCGTACGCCTGCCTGATCTCTCCATCGGTGTAGGCCACGATGTGCCCGGGGTCGGAGTACAGGCCGAGAAAGCCGGTCGGCTCCACGAGGATCCCTGTCTCTTCCTGGGTCTCCCGTACGGCGCATTGGGTCGGTGTCTCGCCGATCTCCATCTTCCCCATGGGGAGAGCCCATTGCCCGGTGTCGCGGCGGCGTTGCATGAGGATGCGGCCCTGGTCGTCTTCGGCCAGGACGCCGCAGGCCGGTACGAGCGTGTTGGCTTTCGGTGCGTTGGGGTCGTTGAGGTACTCGGTGCGGCCCACGGTCAGATCTCCTGTCCGTCCCACGGCAGGGCGGTGTCCCAGACGCGGGCGAAGCTGTCGATGTAGTGATCGGCGATCGTCCCGCCATCGAGCCGACGCAAATGCATCGTGGGGTTGGCGGACGCCGGCTCGCCGAACGCGTGCGGGTTGACGAGGATCTCATCGTCATAGCGGAACAGCGACGCGTACAGAGTCGTGCTGTGCAGCCGTACCTCACATGCCCTCCACGTCCACGAGCGACCGGTAGTAGGTGAGCGCCGACCGGATCTTCGCCGCGAGCGTCCCGTCAAGAGCCTCTTCGCGGTCACGAGTCGCTACGGCCTGGGAGGACGGGTCACCGAAGCACAGCCGGACGACAACCCCACGGCCAGCCGCCGCCGCGAGCATGCGCGCTATGCGGGGTTGGGTCTGTGAGTAGAACGTGCCGGAGAAGACCAAGACGTCGACACGTTCGTGTGCGTCGGCGAGAAGGCGTAACCACAGTTCCCGGGAGACAGAGGCACGGTCGGGGTACAGCTCAACGAGTTCGGACCGGCTGGCCTCCTGCCGGCGCTTGAGAGAGCGCTCAAGCAACTCCGGCCACAGGTAGGACTCATCCACGCCAAGGCGCTTGGCAGCCGTCCAGCGGTGCGCACGATGGGGGACACGGCCCGGCGTGATCCACCGCCCAATCGTCTTGACATCTACACCGACGCATCGCGCGAGTTCCTCGGTCGTGATGCCGAGATGCAACATCGTGGTGCGTAGTCTTTCGTTCACAGTCCCATTCACCCGTGACGCCCAGGGACGTTTCAAGCCCCTCGTGGGACGTTTTCGTGCTCAAGACGTCCTGTGAAGCGTCCCGAAACGGGGTTGGGACGTCCCACCGAAGACGCTGAACTACCTGCCATGGACGCCACCACGGATTCCGACACGATCGCCACTCTCGTCGCGGACTTCCCCGGCTGGCATATCTGGCGAGGACGGAGCGGCGACCAACTCAAGGGCTGGTACGCGACCCGCCGGGAGCGCCTAACGAGCATGGAGTATCGAGCTGGTTTGTTTCGCACGCTCGCGGCCGACGATTCGCGCGGGCTTCGCGAGCAGCTTGAGCAACAGGTCGCAATCCAAGAACAGCAGTGACTCGAGTGAGATCGTGGAGATGCTGTCGGGCGGGGCGGTTCTCTTCGCGCATTAGCACATTGTGGTTCGGGCTACTGCTCGCGCTTTGACTTCGCCATACGAGCAGACGATGGTACGTGGGAGGTCCAAGAGGGGGGGAATCAGCTAGGAGCCCACTGTTCCCAGGAGCCGTACGTATCGTTTTCCTTAGCGATCGGAGTACAGAATCGGCTAGTTCTGGGGCTCGCAAAGCCCGCCTTACCTTGGTGCGCGTACCGAGCCCCTTTTCGCTGATGAGGTGAACGTACTCGTATATTGCGTGTCGAACATTGGCGGAAAGTGCATCCACTTCGTCTTGAGAGACTGGCGGATAGTGACTCCCGTGAACGGCTGCAGACCTTACTTGATCGTAGAGATAAAACAATGGCGATGGATGAAAAAGTGCCCCCTTGTTGCAGATCCTAGTGCCGTACGGTAGTAGACGATTGTGGGCGCCTTGAGACCACTTGACCTGTCGCCCAACAATGCCTCAAGTGCCGAAAAAAGAAACACGAACCGACGAATTTATCTACGGCAAGCGTCGCTTCATCTAGCCATTTCAAAGCAAGGACTGCTTGTTTTTGTGCCCCGGTTCCACCAGACGGGGGGAGTGCTGACAAGACTTCCTCTCCGATGTCACCAGTCACAGGTGGGCGTAGTAATTTCTAGAGTCATCGCGGTGTCGGGCGAGATGCGCCACCCGGGGAATCTATCATCGAAAAGATAAAAGATGCCGTCCACACGGAACCTAAGCTGGAAAGGGGATATGCTGTGGCCGCTCAATAGAACCGGATAGTTAGCGCAAACTCGACACGTGAGCGTGCTCTGTCAACAATCCGTGCTTGGCTGGTTCCTGTCACCTCGACTCGGCAAACGGTGGCCCAATTGGCGCGCTTGGCCCATACGCCGAGATTATGGATCTCTTCTGGTGTTGCTGGTGAGAACTCAACGGTTCCGATTTTGAACGTGTACTTCACGTTCAAATGCTCAATTCCAAAAACGACTCGATGAATCCGAGGTTCTTTCGTAAGCTCGGCCACGGAGCCTTTCGCTCGATCTTCGCTTCTATTCAAGAATGATAGATAAATGAAGCGTACGAGATGGGCTTCCGCATCGCTATTCAAGATGTATTCGAAGCGCTCGTCCTCTTGCATGAGCGCCAGCACTTCTTTCATCAGCTGCGCTGTAGTTTTATCTAGGGCGATTGCGCCAGCTTCGTCTGTGGCCAGGTCGGGAGGAAGTGTCCATGTGGAGGTCGCTCAGCGATCGTTGATCTCCCGCTTATCCCGAACGTCCGCCTGCTTTTCTTAGCGCTCCTTCGACTGTCACAGGCCAAGCTTTGCGAGAAAACCGATAGATGAACAGCGGTTTGTCGAGGTCGATGACCTTCGTACCTCAACGTCGGAGCGTCGGTGTGTGCCCAAGACGCGCCCACTTGGCATCGAGCGCCCGAAACGTGCCGTGTCTTCCCGCGTCAGTCGCGTAGTAGCGGCTTGGCGCAACGTGGTCTTACAAACCAGGAGTCGCTGGTTCGAATCCAGCTGTGCCCACCCATCTGGTCAGCACGATCACTGATCTGACCTGCGCATACGGGGTTTCCTCGCCAACACCGTGCGCCACCGTGTGTCAGCGTCGGCGGGTGCCGCCAAGCACGGAATAGGCGCGGAATGATTCCGCTCCCCCACGGCGTCCCGGCCGAAAGCGGAGGCCGGGTGACGGCGGCGACCGCCAGCGCCTCGACGGCACCGCGTGGGCATGTGCAGATTCCGCGGTCGCTGCTGTACTCCGAGGACCACGGCGGCCTGGGGGTGTGGGTGTGGGCGATGTACGAGACGCTCATGCCGCACGGGCTGGGCGGTGGCCGGGCGCCTGCGGTGGCCCGGCGGCGGTTCGTGGCCGAGCGGGCGGGCGCGTCGACGTCGGTGTTGGACGACGCGCGCTGGGAGCTGCTCGCGTCGGTATCGGGCGGACCGTATCTGTCGCGGTCGACGCCACGGTGGGCCGTCTGGGAGCGGTGCTGCGCTCATCGCCGACGACCGGACGGCGCCGCCTGGCCGAGCTGGAGTCGGCTGGGTTCGTAGAGGTGAGCGAGCGGCCGGGTGGATGGTTGTCGGTTCGTGTCGTGCTCGACGCGATCGACGCCGCCACGGTCGCCGAGGCCTACGCGAGCCACGGCCGGTGCCGCGTTGAACCGCGCCGGGACCCCTCGCACATCGCAGCACTCGCCCCCGCCACTAGGCGAAGTCACCGAGCCGCGGCGCCCGCTGCGACCTCGACGCCGACCATCACACCGCGTCGGGATCCCTTGCTCATCGCGGCATTCACCTCCGGGCAGGAACCGGGAGTCACACCTTCCAGCTTTGCGGCACTCCACAGGTGTGCCTCTTCGCGTAGAGGGGGAGGTGTTCGTGATCTCGAAGAGTCGAGATCAGCTGTTGGGCCGCACGCGCCGAACGTCGAGTACGCCGCCGCGGTCGTCATCGACGACCAGGTAGAAGATCACAATGAGTCCGGCGTCGAACCTGTACGCGCCAGGGATCCCGGCGTACGGCGTCGCTCGTTCCGGCACCGGATCGGCCAGCAGGTCGAGGAGGACGTCCTGGGCCGCCTTGCGCAGCTCGTCAGGAAGGGCGCGCAGATCATCAACGGCGGTCTTGTGGACCTCGATGCGCATCAGGCGGACGCCGACGCGTCACCGTCAGGACGTTCGTCGAGTTCGTCGAAGAATCGCCGCACGTCGCTCGCACTGGCCAGCGTCGCGGCCGGCGTGGACCTGTCGGCGACGCGCGCTCGGAACTCACGCTCGTCGCGTTCGGCGAGCAACTGCTGGTAGTCCTCGTACTGGCCTGCTGGCATGATCACCGCTGCGGGTGCGCCGTGATCGGTCAGCAGGGTGGCCCGGCCGCCGTGACGTGCTCGGTCCACGACACTGCCGAGGTGTTTCCGGGCTTCGCTGAGCGTCTCGCTGTCCATGACTACGAATTGTACAAACTGTAGGCCGAGAGTGGAACGGCCACACTCGTCTTGCTCGGATTCCGGCTCGTACGGTCGAAGCCGCTACCGGCGTCGCCCGGCTACTGGTCGCCGGCGGAGTGATGAAGAGGCTCAGCGACCAACCTGCTGGTGTATCCGCGGGCTACCAGTCGTCGATACGCCTCACGGACCTCTTCGGGCATGGGCTGAACGATTGCGAACCCGCGCCGGGCGTAGACCTCAATGCGTTGGGTGTCACCGACGAGCATGTTGAGGATCCGGTCCGGATCGCCGATCGAAGCTACGTAGTCGTCCGGCGCCAGCGGTATCGATCCGCAGATCACTTCGACCTCTGGCCAGATCTTGCGGCAGGTCGCGAACGCGCGACGCTGCTGGTACGGGCGGGTGATGAGCATCACCGATCGCGAGACCACGCCCTTGTCGGCGAACAACTCCCTCGTCAGCGCCAGGTTCTCGGTCGTGTTCGTCGCTACGGTTTCGATGACGATCGCCTCGTCTGGGACGCCAAGGGAACGAGCATGTTCTCGGTAGTGCACCGCCTCACCCCGAGGAAATCTGGCCTTGGTGGTCGGGGCGTTGGCGCCAGTGAAGACGATCAACGGAAAGATCCCCTGGCGCCACAGATCGGCCGCGTACGTCGCCACGCTCAGGTCGTGAGAGCCGAGTCCGATACCGACGTCGACCGGCCGGACCTGGTGGCCCATCTGGTGGTAGGCCCAGGACGGCCACATCGTCACGTACGTCCGCTGGGATCAAGGCAGCCATCCGGGCTCCTCTCGCACGAACACGCCGCAGCCGCAGGCCGCGCGGGAACCCGCGCGCCAAGGGCGCGAAGATCGTCGGTATGCGGTCGATCGACGAGCGCCCTGCCGAGATCGAGGGTCGCCAGGTCGAAGAAGCAGGGCGCCATCATCCTCGGCATCGGCGGCGACAACAGCCACGGCTCCGCCGGCACCTTCTACGAGGGTGTGATGACCTCCGGCTACCCCTCCGACTCCACCGAGAACGCCGTACAGGCCAACATCACCTCCGCCAGATACACGCCGTCGACCGGCGGCGGCACGGGCGGAACGCTCACCGGGCTCGTCGGTCTCGCTGCGGGCGACGAACGCGTGCTGCACCGATCGCTACATCCGTCACCAGAACGACCAGGCCGTCACCTCGGTGATCACCTCGTCGGGCTCGTCGCTGGACAAGAACGACGCCACCTGGGTCGTGCACAGTGGCCTGCCCAGCAGCGCGTGCGTGTCGTTCGAGTCCAAGAACTATCCCGGCGACTACCTGCGGCACCAGAACTTCCAGCTGTACCGGCAGCACAATGACGGCAGCTCGCTGTTCGCCGCGGACGCCACGTTCTGCCCGCAGGCCGGCAAGAGCGGCCAGGGCACCTCGCTCGCCTCGTACAACTACCCGACTCGCTACATACGCCACTACAACAACACCGTCTACGTCGCGAGTGACGGCGGCTCCAACGCCTTCGACTCCGCCACCTCGTGGACGGACGACGTGAGCTGGGCCGACAGCTCTCCCTGGGCTCCCTGACCCCCGCCGGCCGCCCTGGCCGGGTGGCCCCGCCGACTAGGCACCATCCGGCCGGGGCCAGGGGACATCCGGTGGCCGGGACGGGCTCGCCTTCGAGCCGGTTCGGAAAACCGAAGAGCGTGCCGATGTGCAAGCGACAGGCGTCGGGAGGCTCACCGTTGCGACAGGGTGCGGTGGTCACCGGGCACGGCGGGTGCGGACCCGGTGCTGGCGCGCAGGACGACGGGGGGCATGAGCAGCCGGTGACGCGGGGCCGCCTCCGGATCGCCGATGCGTTCGAGCAGCAGGTCGATGGCGATCCGTCCCATCTCGTGGGCGGGTACGTCGGCCGCGGTCAGCGAGGGGGTCACGGCTTCGGCCCAGCGGGCGCCGGCGATGCCGGTGACCGACATGTCGCGGGGGATCGCGCGTCCGGCGCCGGTCAGCCCGCGGTACAGCCCGCCCAGGGAGGCCTCGTTCACCGTCACGATGCCGGTCGTCTCCGGATGCTCGGACAGCACACGCTCGGCGAGGCGCTCGCCCGCCATCGCGTCGTCGCCGCAGGCGTACTCGACACCGCTCAGCCCGAGCTGGCGGACCGCGAGCTCGAATCCGTCCTGGCCGCGGCGGGCCGACTCGTAGCCGGCGCGCAGGAGCGCCTCGGACCGGTTGACGAACGCCAGGTGCCGGTGGCCGAGATCCGACAGGTGCTGCACGCATCGGCGCACCAGCGTCAGGTAGTCCAGGTCGACCCAGGCGGTGTCGTCCGGCCGCGCGACGCGGCCGATCGTGACGAACGGGAAGCTGGTTCGCAGCATGCGGTCGACCCGGGCGTCCTCCAGCCGGATCTCCATGAGAATCGCGCCGTCGACACGCCGCTCTCCGACCATGCGCTGAAAGGACTGCTCCTCGCCCGCGTCGGCCATGGACAACAGCACGTCGTAGTCGCGGGCGGCGGCGGCCTCCGCGACGCCGCCGATGAAGTCCAGCTGCATGTCGGTGTAGTGGCTTCCCGCCGGCGGGAAGACCAGGCCGAGCGTCCTCGTCTCGCCCCGCGCGAGCGCGCGCGCCGAGGCGTTGGGCCGGTAGCCCATCTCGTCGATGACCTGCTGGATGCGCTGGCGGGTCGCTTCGGAGACCGGCCGCTTACCCGAAAGGGCGTAGGAGACGGTGCTCCGCGACACCTTCGCGCGGCGCGCGACCTCTCCGATGTTGACGGCCGAATCATCGAGTCGACTCAAACAGGCCTCCGGGGACGGGTGCGGGGGACGGCCGGCCGAGCGCGGAAGGGCGGGAACCGAACGAACGGACGGCGACCAGTCTATGCACGCCGCCGGCGGTCGCCGTAGGGCTCGCTGGGACGCGCCGCCCGTCGGCGAGGACGCCGTCGACCACGAATCGGTTCGATGGAATGATGCAACGTGAGGTCGTGCCGTCCAAGACGCGACGCGGACCCGTGTCGCGGCGACGGTATCGCCTGATCCCGCCAGCTCCAGGTTCGCCCACCCGTGGTCAAAACACCTCCGCTGAGATCGGCGGACCATTGACCTCGCCGGAAGAGGAGCCTATGTTCGGTCGAACCAGATACGAAACGGTTCGACAAGATCGTTAATCACTGCGGAATGTCCGCTCGATTCCGGGTCTGCTGAAGGCCAGGTGGGCCGTTCATGCGGTGGTGCCGGGCGAGCTACGCACTGGCGTGCCGGCCGCCTGGCACTGAACGCCATCGTGCGAGAGGAGCACTCCGGTGAGGACACTGACGTTGGGGCGCCGCGTCGACGGTTTCGGACTGGTCACCGTCGCGTTGTCGGGCGGCATGCTCGGCTGTTCGTCGGGCGACTCGGGAAGTGCCGCTGGAAGCGGCACCTACACGGTCTGGGACCCCTATCCGCAGTTCGAGAACGGCTCGGCATGGGTCAAGCTGCTCGACAAGTGCGGCGGTGCCGCCGGGGTGACCGTCAAGCGGTCCGGCTTCGACACCACCGACCTGACGAGCAAGGCCCTGCTCGCCTCGCAGCAGAGCAACGCCCCGGACATCCTCATCGTGGACAACCCGGTGGTATCCACTCTGGCGCAGGCCGGCGTACTCGTGCCGAACACGGACACGAAGCTCGACGCGTCCGCGGTCCAGCCCAACCTGCTCGGCGCCGGCCAGATCGGCGGGAAGACGTACGGCGTCCCGATCGGCGCGAACACGCTCGCCCTCTACTACAACAAGGCGGTCCTCAAGAGCGCCGGCGTCGACGCCGCCTCGGTCAAGGACTGGGCCTCGCTGACGGCCGCCCTGGCGAAGGTGACCGGAGCAGGCAGGAAGGGCATCACGTTCTCCGCGATCGGTACCGAGGAGGGCAGCTTCCAGTTCCTCCCGTGGTTCTGGGGCTCGGGGGCGCAGCTCACCCAGCTGGACTCCCCGGCGGGCGGAGGCACCGCGCCCGCCCCGACCGGCGGTGAGTTCGTCACGGTGCCGGTGCAGAAGAAGACCGCTCGCTACGCCACCTCCGAGAAGCTGGTCACCTGTCTGACCAGCGCGGACAATCTGTACGCGACCGACACGACCTTGTCGTACATCGCACCGACGAGCACGGTCCAGGCCAAGCAGACGGCGGCGACGCCCGAGCTGAAGGTCTGGGTGGACGCCGTGGGGGCGGCGAAGGCGCGGACGGGTGACGGCCTGGGCATCAAGTACCCGAAGATCTCCGAGCCGATGTGGACGGCGATGCAGGCGGCGCTCAGCGGTTCGAGGTCACCGCAGGCGGCGCTCTCCGCCGCGCAGTCCAGGGCGGCGGCCGCGACCCGGTGACCGTCGGACCGCGACGAGGGACGGCGGGATGAACGACGTGACCCGGGGGCCGGTGCGCCGACGTATCAGGGGAGGCGAGAGGCCGGCTCCTGCCGCCGTGGGGCGGGCCCGCGCACGGGCGCGTTCCGGGCAGTGGGCGGCCTGGGGGTTCCTCGCTCCCGTCACCGTCTACCTGCTGCTCTTTCTACGCCTATCCGCTCTACCGCAATCTCGACCTGAGCCTGCGGGACTACACCGTGCGCTCGTTCGTGCAGGGCGGCGCGTCCTTCGTCGGGGTGAAGAACTACGGCACCGTCCTGCACGACCCGGTCCTCGTGCCCGCCCTGGTGTTCACGCTGGTCTCGCTCGCGTTCCAGTTCACGATCGGGATGGCGCTGGCCGTGTTCTTTGTGCGGCACTTCCGGCTGTCGGCCACGTTGCGCGCGTTGTTCCAGGATCGACGGAGCCGGGAGCTTCCGCGTCTTCTGGTCGATCGTCCTGCCGGTCAGCCGCAGCGCGATCGTCACCGTCTCGCTCTTCTCCTTCCTCTGGGCGTGGTCGGACTTCGTCTTCGCCAACACGCTCGTCGGCGGAGGCGACCGCCGGCCCATCACCCTGGGCATCTACCGCTACATCGGCAACAACAGCCAGCAGTGGAACGCCATCATGGCCACCGCCGTGGTGGCCTCTATCCCCGCCACGGTCCTGCTGGTCATCGCCCAGCGCTACGTCGCCGCCGGTGTCACGGCCGGGGCGGTGAAGGACTGATGACGGTTCCGGCCTTCTCCGTCCAGGAGATCCCCTTCAGCTACCACGGGTCCTGGTTCGGCATCTCGTACGTCGTCGCACCGCACGAGTACGCCGATGACCTGCACCTGGTCTCGCACCAGACGGGCATGCACCCCATCCTCCAGTTCGTCCCCACCGTGGGGGGCGGCCGCGTCCATACGACGGTCCGGGCGACACCGGGCCGGCTCACCTGGACGTACGGCCAGGCACGCGTCGACCTGGCGTACGAGCGAGCCGACACCGTCCGGCTGCGCGGGCAGGGGCTGGGGATGCGCGTCACCGCCGCCGCCTCCCTGCTGACGCCCTTCAGCGGCACCTACCTCTACCGCGACCCCGTCGACGGCTCTCACGTGTTCACCAGCTACGAGACCGGCCGGCGTTACCGTGTCACCGTGCTGACCGGCCGGCCGGCCGACGCCGTGGGCGTGGAGCGGCTCGGTTCCGGTGAGCGCGGCCTCCACCTGCCGGGCGACGGCGAGCCCTGGGAGATCGCCGTCGAGGAGCTCGACAGCGGCCGGCGACCCTACGCGGTCTCCGCCGGCTTCGAGGAGGTCGCCGAGTCGGCGGAGGCGGAGTTCGCGGCCTTCGCCGACGCGGTTGCGCCGTGGCGTACCGACCGCACTCCGGCCGCGAAGCTCGCCGCCTACGTGTTGTGGTCCGCCACGGTACGGCCGGCCGGGCTCGTGAGACGTCCGGCCGTGCTCATGTCCAAGCACTGGATGGACAAGGTCTGGAGCTGGGACCACTGCTTCAACGCGCTCGCGTTGGCGGAAGGCGCTCCCGGGCTGGCGTGGGACCAGTTCCAGGTCCCGTTCGACCACCAGGACGAGACTGGCGGCCTGCCCGACTCGGTGACCCACTCCGAGGTCCTCTACAACTTCGTCAAGCCGCCCATCCACGGCTGGGCCCTCCGCCGTCTCAGGGAACGCCTTCCGCACGACCTCGACCAGGCCGCCCTGACCACGGTCTACGGGCAGCTCGAGGCGTGGACGAACTTCTGGCTCACCACCCGGCGCCCGCCCGGCGAGGAACTCGCGCACTACCACCACGGCAACGACAGCGGCTGGGACAACGCGACGACCTTCGATCCCGGCCATGTGATCCAGACCTCGGACCTGGCGGCGTTCCTCGTCCTGCAGATGCGGGAGCTCGCTGGTCTCGCGGAGGAGCTCGGCCGCGCCGCCGACGTCGACGCGTGGCGGCGGGCCGCCGACCGGATGCGTGCCGCCATGATCAGGGAACTATGGACGGCCGACCGCTTCCAGGCACGCGAGGCCGGCTCGGGGCGTACGTGGACGAGCGCCAGCCTCCTCGATCTCATGGCGATCGTGCTTGGCCCGACGCTGAGCACCGGCCGGCGCGAGGCGCTCGTCCGGCGCATAGAGGAACATCTCACGCCGTACGGCCTGGCCTCAGAGCCCACCTCCTCCGGGGAGTACCGGTCCGACGGGTACTGGCGCGGGCCCATCTGGGCGCCGTCCACCGTTCTCGTCGAGGACGGCCTGCGCCGGGGCGGCTTCACCGGCATCGCCGACGAGGTCAGCGCGCGGTTCCGCGCCCTGTGCGAGAAGTCCGGCTTCGCCGAGAACTTCGACGCCCGGACCGGCGCCCCGCTCCGTGACCGCGCCTACACGTGGACCGCGAGCGGCTACCTCATCCTGGCCGAGGAGTACGAGCGGCGCCGCGCGCCACGATGACGCCGGCCGGTCCGGCATCCGTGCCGCTGGGTGAACCTTGGCCCGGACCGGACCGCGGACAGCAGACCACGGCCGGGCCCACCGTGGGCGGGGCCGGTTCCCTCGCAGGCGAGAGAGCGGCGGAAACGCGACCGTCGAACCGAATCGCCGCCTGGGCCATGACGTCGCGCCCGTGCCGTGGCGGGTGTCGCCCGACCCGATGAAAGCCGTGATGAAAGAACGTCGACGCCTGGCCGGCGGGCGGACGCTGTTGGAAAGCGTTGAACAGGGCGAATCGACGGCGCGTAGCAATTCGTCCCCCGTCGGGGGGAATCGCGGAAAAGGAACACTGACCGGCTTTCGCCCGAGGCCGTAGCCTCCCATCGAGTCGACGATACGAATCGATTCGACTCACTCGTCGGGCGCCGTCGGTGAAACGCCGGCGACCGAGAGCCGGCGGCCGTTCGATCCGAACGCACGGCCTGGAAGAGGTGAGTGATGCGCAGGACACGTCCTGCGATGGCTCGGGGCGCTGGCGGCGATTCTCCTGGCGGGTTCGGCGCCAACGTGAGCGTGACGAACCTGGGCGACCCTGTGTCGAGCTGGACGTTGACCTGGTCCTTCGGCGCCGGGCAGCAGGTCACCCAGGCGTGGAACGTCACGGTGACCCAGAGCGGGTCGAACGCGTCCGCCAGGAACGTCTCCTACAACGGTTCCCTGGGCACGGGCGGCAGCACGGGCTTCGGGTTCAACGGTTCCTGGAACGGCAGCAACCCGGTGCCCGCGAACTTCGCGCTCAACGGCACCGCCTGCACCGGCTGATCAGCCGACCCCGCAGACGCCGGCCGGACGTGTGAACGACACGTCCGGCCGTACGTCATCCCCACCCATGAGACGGGCTCACCCCCCGCGACGAGGAGCATCATGTCTCGCCGCTGGTCCCCGGCCGGCGTGGGGGCCGGCCGGGGAGCTCGGACATCAGCGGGCCGTGAGGGTCCACAGGTGGTCGGCGGTGCCGTTGTCGTCCCACTGGAGCACCTGGGCGCCGGAGGCGGTGCTCATGTTGGTGACGCCCAGCAGCAGGCCGCTGTTGTGATTGACGATCTTGTAGTGGCCGCTGCCGTCCGCGACCAGCTGCCACAGGTGGTCGGCGGTGCCGTTGTCGCCCCAGATCAGGGCGGTGCCGCCGTCCGAGGTGCTCATGTTGGTGATGCCCAGGAGCAGGCCACTCGCCTGGTTGGCGATCTTGTAGAGGCCGGAGCCGGCCGACGTCAGGACCCAGGTCTGGGTGTTGCTGGACGCGTTGACCGTGGCCTGGTCCACGAGGGAGCCCTGGGCGGTTCCGGAGTTCTTGGTGTCGAGCGCCAGGCCGCTGTTGACGTTGGTGATCCGGTACGGACCGGACGGCGCGGAGGAACCACTGCCCGGGGTCAGGACGAGGTGGTAGCCGTAGGTGGAGTTCATCGTCACCGGCACGGTGACCGATCCGCCGGAGACGGCGTAGTTGCCTTCTGAGATGGTGGTCGGACCGGACACCGCCGTGGTGCGGCCGTTGGACGGGGTGTATTCCAGTTTCGCGTGCACCGTGCCGCCGAACGCCGAGCCCAGGCCGTTCACGGTGACCGCGGTCGAGCCCGAGCCGCCGCCGAAGATGACGCTGACCTGGTTGCCCGCGCTGTTGATGGCCGCGGCTCCGTCCAGGCCGGTCGAAGCGGGCGGGGTGGTGGTGAGCATGTTGCCGCTCATGTCGGCGTACCACTTGTAGAGCCAGTACGCACCGTTCGGTGAGCCGCCCTGGCCGGTCAGCAGGTCGCCGAGCGCGCCGGACTGGTTCCAGAAGGCCAGTTCGGCGTCGTGTACCCCGAGGCGTTCGAGGTTGGCGATGTAGCCGACCAGCGCACCGGGAATGCCGACCTGGGACGGCGCGGCGTACTCCTCGATCGCGATCGGACGGGCGCTGATGCCCAGGTTCCGCTCGATCGTGGTGACCTTGGAGACGTCACCGGCGATCTTGGACGAGTTCTCCAGCTCGTGCCAGGAGATGATGTCCGGGACCGTGTTGGTGTTGACCGCGTTCTGCAGGAAGTTCTGCATGTCGCCGATGTTGTCGGAGAAGCTCGGTCCCTGGATCGGCGTATGGGCGTCCTTGGCCCGTACCTCCCGGTACGTCGTGGTCCAGAAACTCTCGAACGTGCCGTTGGAGGACTGCCAGGTGCCGTCGGGCTCGTTCCACAGCTCCCAGGACGCGAGGTTCGTGATCCCGGACGCCTGGACCTGGGCGATCTGCTGGTCGACGACGCTCAGCCAGTTGGACCAGCTGAACTGGTAGGGCCACCCCGCGTAGTAGTCCGACAGGCGGTCCACGACCTTCGCGCCCGCGCGTGCCGCCTTCGGCGCCACGACGAGGATGTCACCGGACCCCTGCTGGTGGCCGCCGGCCGGCATCTGCACGAAGGTGTTCGGCTTGATCTGCTGGACCAGGTTGTCGGCGGGCGCCGAGGCGTTGGCCAGACCGTACAACGAACCGGTGGCGACGTGGGTGACCGGCCGCAGGACGGAGCCGGCGTTGACCACGAGCGTGGTGGCCGCGTGTGCGGGCGCGGCGGTCAGGGCCGGCGCCAGGGTGAGCGCGGCGGTGAGCAGGGCGAGACGGGTCCGCTTCTTCATGGGGCACTCCCGGTGGGGGATGAGGGTGGCGGAAGATCAGTCCTTGACGGCTCCAGCGGTGACGCCGGCGGTCACGAACCGCTGGGCGAGAACGAGGAGGAGCGCGGCGGGCGCCGAGGCGACCACGGCGGTGGCCATGATCGCGTTCCACTCCTGGTTGTTGTTGCCGATGTAGTGGTAGATGCCGAGCGTGATGGGGCGCCGGCCGCCACCCCCGTCGAGGGTGTTGGCGAAGACGAAGTCCGACCAGGCCCACAGGAAGCTGAACAGGGAGACGGTGACCAGCGCGTTCCGGCTGACCGGGAGGACGACGGACCAGAACGTACGGAACGCTCCGGCACCGTCGATGCGCGCGGCGGCGAGGAGTTCGTCGGGGATGCCGGACATGAACGCACGGAAGATCAGGACACCGAACGGCACGGCGATGGTGGAGTCGGCGACGATCAGGCCCCACCAGGTGTTCATCAGCCCGAGGTTCAGGAAGATCCCATAGAACCCCATGGCCATGACGATCCCCGGGATCATCTGGGCGATCAGCAACGCGAGGCCGAGCGCGCCGCCGCCGCGCGGGCGCAGCTTGGCCAGCGCGTACCCGGCCGGAGCGGTCAGGACCAGCGTGAGCGCCACGGTGCCGAGACCGATGAGCAGACTGGTCAGCAGGTACGGCAACTGGTCGTGCAGGACGGCCTGGTAGCCCTCGAACGTCGGGTGCCGCGGCAGGAGGTCCGGCGGGCTCTTACGCATGTCCCGCTGCGGGGTGAGCGAGATGTTGACCATCCAGTAGACGGGGAACAGCATCAGGGCGGTGAGCACGATGCCGATCGCCGTGACCCGGATCCCGCGTCGTCGTCCGATCATGCCTCCTGCCTCCTCTGTATGCGGATGTAGAGCAGCCCGAAGGCCAGAGCGATGATGATGAGGACGTTGCCGACGGCGGCACCGGGGCCGAACTGCGGCAGCAGCGATCCGAACCCGAGCCGGTACGACCAGGTGGCCAGCGTCGAGGAGGAGTCCCCGGGACCGCCCTTCGTCATGATCCAGATCAGGTCGAAGACCTTGAGCGTGTAGACGAAGCCGAGCAGCAGCACGACCATGGTGACCGGCCGCAGCAGCGGGAACGTGAGCCGGCGGAACTGCTGCCACGCTCCCGCGCCGTCCAGCGCGGCCGCCTCGTACAGGTCGGTGGAGATGTTCTGCAGCCCGCTGTGCAGGATGACCAGGTTGAACGGGATGCCGATCCAGATGTTGGCGATGATCACCGAGGTGAGGGCCCAGTGGGGCGAGCCGAGCCAGTCGACCGGGGAGACGCCGACGAAGTGGAGGGCGTAATTGACGACACCGCTCTCGCTGTTGAGCATCCACGCCCAGGTGGACGAGGACACGATCAGCGGCAGCAGCCAGGGGACCAGGAACAGGGCGCGCAGGACACCGGAGAGGCGGAAGTGCCGGTTGAAGAAGACGGCCAGAGCGAGCCCCGCTCCGTACTGGACGGCGATCGAGACCAGCGTGAAGACCAGGGTGTTACGGATCGCCGGCCCGAACGTCGGGTCGTGCAGCACCTGGTTGAAGTTGGCCCAGCCGGCGAACGGCGCGTTGCCTTCGACGAAGGACCGCACCGTGTAACGGCGCAGGCTGAGGTCCAGGTTTCGATAGAGCGGATAGACGTAGAGCACGGCCAGATAGATCACCAGGGGCAGCACGAACGCCCAGGCGGTGAGCTGGCTCCTCCGGTGGCGTACGCGGCCGTGCCGTCTCCCGGAGCCTGCCATCGCCCGGAACGCGGCCGGCGACCGCTGCGGGTGGTCGGTTCGGGCGATGGTCATGCGTGCTCCTTGCTCGCGCCGGACGGGGTCAGCTGTGGGAGGCGGCGGCCTTCTGGGCCGTGTCGAGGGCGCCCTGTGGCGGTTTGCCGCCGGACAACGCCGACTGGACCGCGGCCCAGAGCTGCTGGGAGATCACGGGATACTTCGTGCCGAGGCCGTTGCTCGTACGCCCGCGGGCCGCGGCCACCGCGGACACCCACGGTTTGAGCGTCGCGTCCTTCTGGACCTGCTGCTGCTGCACCGCCGCGGTCGGCGCGACGTAGGACAGCGTGGTGTCGGTCGCCAGCAGGTTCCCCGGGTTGATCAGGCAGTTCACGATCTTCGTGGTGACGGCGTAACGGACGGTCTTCTTCTGCACGGGCACGGTGACGAACTCGCCGCCCGTGGGCACCGGCGCCGAGCCGCCGTGCACGCCGGGAACGTTGATGATCCCGTACGGGAAGCCGGCCTTGGCCGCGTTGGCGAGCTGCCAGGTGCCGTTCTCCCCGAAGGCGTACTTGCCGGTGGCGAACTCCTGCCAGCTCGTGGTCTGGGTGTTCTGGAGGACGTCCTTGGGCGCGAGTCCCTGGTCCACCCAGTTCTTCCACAGCGACAGCGCCGACACTCCGGCGGGGTCGTTCATCTTGGTCAGGTCGCCGCCGGCGCCCCAGAACCAGGGCAGGAACTGGAAACTGCCCTCTTCGGTGCCGATGGCCGAGAAGGTGATGCCCTTCTTCCCTGCGGCCTTGGCCTTCTGCAGGGCGGAGGTCAGCGTCGCCCAGTCCTTGATGCTCGCGGGGTCGACGCCGGCGGCCTTAAGGACCTTCTTGTTGTAGTAGAGGGCCAGCGTGTTGGCGCCGATCGGGACGCCGTACGCGGCGCCGTCGAGCGTTCCCGCACCGATGATGTTCGGCTGGACGGTGGAGGTGTTCAGGCCCAGGTCACTCGCCTTGTTGAGGATGCCGGCCTGGACGAGCGTGGACACGACCGGGTTGTCGACCAGCATGACGTCGGGGGCGTTGCCCTGCTGGGCGGCGAGGAGAGCCTTGTTGCCCAGGTCCGTGGTGTCCATCGCGGTGCGCTTGACGCTGACGCCGGCCTGCGTACCGCAGCTCGTGACCCGCTTGGCCCAGTCGGAGGAGGCGCCGAACTGCGGGTACGGGTCCCAGAAGGTGTACGTGCCCGACGCCGATCCGCCGGAGTCGCTCCCGTCGGAGGAGGAGCACGCGGCGGCGGACGTCAGCGTGCCGGTGGCGAGCACGGCGGCGATGATGGCGTGGCTTGGATGTCTCATGGTGACCTCGTCAGAGTGGGGAAAGCCGGTCAGGAGGTTGGCAGCCAGACGCGCATGCTGCCGACGGCGCGGTTGGCCCATGCGTAGTACGGCACGGCGACCAGCTCCAGGGGGGTGCCCTGAGGCTGGGGCGAACGGGCGGGGCCGTACGGCCACCAGCCCGGCTCGGGAAGTGACCGCCGGTACCCGGTGCCGCCGATGGTGACGACCCCGCCGAGCAGGTCAGGGCGTTCCTTGACGGTGAGCGGGCCGGTGGCGTCGATCACGACGTCGTCGAGGCCCCCTCCGGGGTGGTCTGCCTGTTCGAGGCAGTAGACGAGCGGGCCGCGTTCGATCGCGACGCAGCCCCGTACCGCGTCCGCCCGTGGGTCGGCGGACACCAGGCGCGGAGCGAGGTCGAAGTCCAGGACGACCTCGTCGCCGGTGGCCCAGGATCGGTGGATCCGGAGCCAGCCGTCCTCGACCTCGGCGTCGGTGGCGACACCATCGAGGGTGTACTCGGTACACCATTGCGGGATTCGCAACGAGAGCGTCCAGGGTGTGCCGGGGGTCCGCTCGACGGTGATGGCGGTACGGCCGCGCCACGGATACCCGGTGTTAACGCTAACATTCAGCGGCGCGCCATCGACCTCGCCGTGGAAGACGCCGGAGCCGTACTGGTGGATCTGCAGACCCCGGCCGTCGGTGGAGGTGAAGTAGTGCTCCAGGCCGGCGAGCAGACGCATGACGTTCGGCGGGCAGCAGGCGCAGCGGAACCAGCGAGTCCGGCGGGACGACTGGTCGCCGCCCCCGTCGAGGTGATCGTCGCGCACCTGGAGCGGGTTGACGTAAAGCCAGCTCTCGCCGTCCAGCGACATCCCGGCGAGGAAGCCGTTGAACAGGGTGCGCTCGATCAGGTCGCTGTAGCGGGCCTGCCCGGTCAGCAGGGCCATCCGCCAGCTGAACTGGACGGAGGCGACGGCGGCGCAGGTCTCGCAGTACGCGCGTTCGGTCGGCAGCTCGTACGGGTCGCCGAAGTCCTCCTCGTCGTGATGCGCGCCGAGACCGCCGGTCAGGTGGGTCTTGGTGGCGGCCATGGCGTGCCACAGCCGGGCGCTCGCCGCGGCGAGAGACTCGTCGCCGGTCTCGATCGCCAGGTCGGCGGCGGCGGCCAGCAGGTACAACTGGCGCACGGCGTGGCCCTCGACCGTGTCGGCCTCGCGCAGCGGCACTCTGTCCTGGCAGTACGCCTCGTGACCGTGCAGGCCATGGCCGTGCCGGTCGACGAAGTAGCCGGCCAGGTCGAGGTAGCGCCCGTCGCCGGTCTCCCGGTACAGCTCGGCGAGCGCGGTCTCGACCTCTGGGTGGGCGTCGAACCCGTCGATCGGCCGCCCGCTGCCCGCGGGCCCGAAGACGGTGCCGAGGTGGTCGGCGAACCTGCGGGCCACGTCGAGGAGTTCCGTACGGCCGGTTGCGCGGTGGTGGGCGATCGCGGCCTGGATGAGGTGGCCGGCGTTGTACAGCTCATGACCCCACCGCAGGTCGCTGTACCGGCCGTCACCTCGGCCGGACTGGAACCAGGTGTTGAGGTAACCGTCTCCCTGCTGCGCCGCGGCGACCAGCGCCGTGACGCGGTCGGCCTCGGTGCTCAGCGCCGTGGTGTCCCGGCCGGCCACGGCGTCCTGGGCGAGCTGCCAGGACGCGGCCTCCAGCCACTTGTAGACGTCGGTGTCCTGGAAGGGATAGTCGCCACGGAAGGCGCCCTCGGTCTCACCCGCGACCACGCGCAGGTTGTGCAGGTTGCCCGCGGACTCCAGCAGCCGGGGACCCTGGGGAATGCAGACCTGGGCGTTGATCACGCGCCGGTCGTACCAGAAGCCGCCGGTCACCGCCGGTGCCTCGGTCGGGCGCAGAGCCGCTCGGGTCTGCGGACCGAGCCGGACCGGGCCGGTTCTGGCAGCGGACGAGGACGTACGGGACATGGATCTCCTCGGTGGCGGCCTTCCGGCCACAACATGCACGTTGCGCAATTGCGCAAACCTTTTCCATGCCGGAACGTACGGTTAACACGCCAGACCGTCAAGGGTGTTACCCCAGGTTTTCGCGGCGTCGTCGATGGATGGCCAAGCGTTTGCCGGTGGTGGCATCATGGCGGGGCCAGCGAAGATTGAGCAAAGGACTGCGCGTGTCGGGACAGAGCCGCAACACCTCCCGGACGAGAGCCACGCTGAATGACGTGGCCGAACTGGCAGGGGTGAGCGTCGGCACGGCCTCCCGGGCCCTCAGCGGCAATGGGCGCATGCGACCCGAGACCCGCCGGCGGGTCAAGGACGCCGCTCAGTCGCTCGACTTCCGTCCCAACCAGCAGGCGCAGAGCCTGCACACCGGCCGGAGCTGGACCGTGGGTCTGATCACCACCGACGGAATCGGCCGATTCAGTATCCCGGTGCTCCTCGGCGCCGAGGACGCCCTGGGCGCGGGCAGGATCTCGGTCCTGCTCTGCGACACGCGCGGTGATCTCATCCGCGAACGCCATCACCTGCAGAACCTCATGGACCGGCGGGTGGACGGCATCATCGTCACCGGCCGCCGCACCGACCCACGCACCCCACTGCCCGGCGTCCACGACGGCGTCCCCGTCGCCTACGCCCTCTCCCCCTCCACCGATCCGCTGGACATCTCGATCGTCTCTGACGATGAGCAGGGTTGCGGACTGGCCATCGAACACCTTCTGGGCAGCGGCCGCACCCGGATCGCCCACGTCACGGGCCCGGCCCACCACGCGGCCGCCGGCGACCGCGCCCGCTTCACCGAGCGCCTGCTGAACGACGCCTCACTGGGGTTCGCCACCGGCCGCGCCCACTTCGGCGACTGGAGCGAAGCATGGGGCCGGCGCGCGGCGGAGACGGTGCTGAGAGGGGAACCCGACACCGACGCGTTCTTCTGCGGCAACGACCAGATCGCCCGTGGAGTGACGGACAGCCTGCGTGAGCACGGCGTACGCGTGCCCGACCAGGTCGCCGTCGTCGGCTACGACAACTGGGACGCGATGACCCTCGCGTCCCGGCCGCCGCTGACCACCGTCGACGTGGACCTCACCGAGATCGGTCGCATCGCCGCCCTGCGTCTCCTCGAAGCGATCGACGACAAGCCGTCACCGGGCCTCCACCGGGTCCCGTGCCGGCTGATCGTCCGCGACTCCGCCTGACCGGCGCGCCGACGAGCCCGGGTGCGCCACAACCAGGTTGCGGGCCCGCTGAGCCACGGTGCTGATCTCATGTAGATCGTCGCCGTCGCGCTGGAGCATCTTCGTCACGTCGTGTGCCACCCAGGCGGGGCGGTCGGCCGCCAGGACGGTCGGCTCGGCCGGGCCGAGGCCACGATTTCTCAGAACGAGACGCCCTGCCGGGAGAATCATCGGCTTAGCTGGATCCAGGGGACCTAGCCAAGTCCGACGCTACGACGCCTGGCACCGCCACATCACCCTGGCCATGCTCGCCCACGCCTACCTGGCCGTCACCGCAGCCCACGCCCCAAAAGCACACACGGCCTGGTCCACCTCACACCAGCAGAGATCCGCCGGCTCCTGGCACACCTGAGTCTTCAGCCCACCACGGTTGGAGAACACGATCACGCTCCTGGAACGCTCGCAGGGCGCAGACCCGGCGAAAGATCACTCACAGCAGCCGACGTTGCGTCGTCGACACCTTCGATCACCGACATGACGATGCTTCCCCCCCGAAGAAGTGGGTGACCCCACAGGCCACATGCTTCCCTGAAGATCACTCCTTACACACCAGGTGAGATACCCCCGATACCCCCCGGCGGAGCCTCGTGCTTTGCGGGGCTCGATTGTGGAGCGATCGGTGTCGTTGGCCGGGATCTGATCGGTTCGTAGTCGAGCCATGGGTTCTGGAGGAACTCGCTGCGATGGCTTGCGTGGTCACGGGTGCTGATCCGGAAGTACAGCGCGCGTCGGGTCTGGTTGGATTCGTAGTTTCCGCCGATGTTGTGGCCGAGGAGGTAGTGCGCGAGCAGCAGGTCCCCGGCCCGGCCCTTGACCTGCTCGGGCTCGGGCAGGTCGATCGGCGGGTAGGCGCAGTGCAGGTGTGGGCCGTGGTCGCGGAAGTATGCGGCATGAGTGAGATGCGTGCCCGGCCAGACCCAGAGGTTGCCGGAGTTCTCGGTGAGTTGATCGGTCATCAAGATTCCGGCCAGCAGGGTGAACGTGTCGCGGATCGGGGCGCCGGTCGGCTCGGAGTCGGCGGCGTCGATGTGAGGTCTGCCGGGGCGGTGCGCGTACGGCGGGATGTTCAGTGCGATTTGGACCTGCCACGGGTGCTCCAGTTTCCCGGTGCCGACCAGTTGTTCGGCGAGGGCGAACGCGGGGCTGTGGGTCAGCGGGGCTCTCAGTGCGGGTTCGTCCTTGGCCGGGAGGAAGTAGAAGTGGTTGCCGCGCTTGTCGGCAGCGGGTGGGTCGGCGGCGACGATCTCGTCGATCCGGCCGGCTGCCTGGGCCAGTAGATCGTCCCGCACCACCTGCGGGATCAGGACGAAGCCTCGCTCGGCGAACTCGTTGATCTGCTCCTCACCCAGCATTCGATCAACCCTAGAGGGACGGCATCCGTGGCGGCGAAGGGATTTCGGCGGAGCCAACGGGCCGGCCGGACACCGGCGTCCGGCATGGCCGGAGACTCGGCGTCCGCCATGAACGGCGAACGTGTGGCGACGCGCTGTGGCAGGCGGGGCGCACTTGCCGTTGATCCGCCGGGTGAACGGGATGAATCGCCCGTACGATCATGACCGTGGTCGACTCACCCAACACCCGCGGCGGGAGCTGAACCGTGGGTGCGTCCGGCTACACGGCGGTGCCGGCCTCGTGGGCGGCGGCAGGCCGGGGGATGGGTGACGTCTCGTACCGGATGGCGTCGGTCGTGGACACGTTGTGTCATCGCCTCGCGGCGGCAGGGGTGTGCTGGGGCGACGACGAGATCGGGCGTGCGTTCTTCAACGGCGACGGGAAGGACGCGGGCTTCGGTCGCTCACGGGACGCGGTGCTCGCCGATCTGGCCGACATGGTGAACCTGGTACGGGCGACCGGCGCGGTGCTGACCGTGTCCGGAGCCAACTACGCGGTGGCCGAGCGGGCGAGCGCGATCGGCGCGGCCACGGATGCCGGCCAGGGCGCTTCGGCGGGGGCGGAACTCTACCGGCTGCCCTCGGTGACGGCGGGGCTGGCCACGTCCGATCCCCCGCCTGCGATGTTCACCCGGATTCTGCGGTTCCTGGAGACGCTGGTCGGCGGGTGCCAGTGGCCCGACGGCAGCATGGCGGGCCTGGCCGTGATGCGCGACGCGTTCCACGCCGCGGCTGCCTCGTTCGGTTCCCTCGCCGATGAGGTCGCCGGTCATCTCCAGCGGGTGACGGCCGACAACTCCGGCGTCGCCACGCAGAACTTCGCCTCCTTCGCGCGGGCTCTGCACGGCGGAGACGACGGGGGCGGCTTGCGCTGGCTGATCTCCGTCTGTCAGGGACTCGGGGACTGGATCGGCACCCTCATCGGAGAGAAGCGCGCCGCGCGACTGCAGTTCGAGTTGTCCTGCGCATTCTTGCTCGGGTTGTGGTCCGCGGCGCTGACGATCTCCGCGTTCACCGGCGGAGGCTCGGTCGCGGCCGCCACCGCCACCACGGAGGCAGAGGGTGCCGGGCTCAGGGCGCTGATCTGGAGCATCGCCAGGGCGGTCGGCCTGGGCGCGGTGTTCAGCGGCGGCATGGACACCGCCGGCCAGTTCGCCCGCATGCGCGAAGGAAAGGACTTCAGTTTCACCGAACTTGGTTTGGCCTCGGGCGAAGGCGCGGTGGCCGGTCTGGTGATGGGCGGGGCCGGTGCGTGGGTGGCCAGGTCCAGCAGGCCCTTCGCCACCACGCTGGCATCCTACCTGCGGGCCGGTGGGGTCAAGGGTGCCGTGAGCCGATTCGCCTTCGCCGGTACGACCGGCACCGCCGGCAACGTCGCTGCTCAGGCCGCCTTCGACCACGGCCACGTGGACTTCGTGCAGGCCGCCGAGTTCGGCTTCGGCATGGCCGGCCTCGAAGGCGCCAGGGAAGTCGGCCGGGCGGCCGCGAGACACTTCGGGAGCGGTCGGCCGCCGCAGGCGACCTCCGCCTCCGCCGCCGATCCCGTCAGGCCGCGTGCCGAGTCCGAGGCCCTCCTCATCCCGGTCCACGACGAGGGTGGTGTCCAGACCGAACCGGCCGATACCAGCGGCTCCGGCGAACCCACCCCGAGCGGCTCGCACCGCCTCGCCACGACCGACACCCGGCTCGCCACGACCGCCACCCGACCCGTCACGACCGACGCCCGCGAGCCCACCTTGACGGCCGGGCGGGACACGGCCACGCAATCCGACTCGGTGACGCATCTCGACACCGCACCGTCGCGGCTCGCCGACGCGGCGTCCGATGGCGCGTCCGGCGCGAACACCTTCCCCAGCGTCGCCGACGCGCTGGGACGACCGCCCGCCTCTCCGGCAAGAGCCGCACCCGCCCCGCCCCGCGACGGCCAGACGCCGGGAGAAGCGCCTCTCACCCTCCCGCACCCGGTGCGGAACGACGGTACGGGCGCCGGAGGCCGCGGCCGCCCCGGGGAAACGGGCGGCGCTCCGGCCACACCGGTTCACGACGAGCGTGTCACCGGCGCGTCACCGGCCGCCGCCGTCGCTGACGCCGCTCCGGCGGCGCGACCGGAGAAGGGCGCGGCCATGCCGGTCCCGGTCAAGCCGGGTCACGGCCACGCGGATCGGCCGTCCGTACCGGTGGCGGACCACGTCGCACCCGTGCACCCCGGTGCCGGCCCCGGCGCGCAACCGCATTCCGGCGGGCTCCCGCCACTCACGCTGGAGTCGCTGCGGGCGAGCATGGACTCGGGCATACGAGAGGTCAGCCGGCTCACCGACGGGACCTCGTCCGCCACGGTGGATCTCGTGACGTACAACGACGGCCGGCGGGTCATCATGAAGTTCGATTCGGTCCCCCACACGGATGCCGAGTTCCTCTTCGCCGCGATGGGCCAGGCGATGGGCGCTCCGGTCCCTCGCGTGGTCGAGATGGGCCACCGGACGGTCGCGATGGAGTACGTGGACGGCAGCAACGGCCTGCGGATAAGCCGGATGTACGGCGAGGACCATGTCAGTCAGCTCATCAGCCGGAGCGTGGAGGCACGGCGACTCGGCGTTCTCGACGTCCTCGCACGCTACGCCGATCGTCACCGAAAGAACTGGCTGGTCGACAGTTACGGCTTGATCTGGGGGGTCGACCACGCCTCGTCGTTCATCCGGGGCGCCCCCGATCCGGCGCTGGACCCGTTCGTCCGCGACCTCGTGACGGGCGGGCCCGACGGGAGCAGGATCATCGACCACCCGCTCAGCCGTAGGGACGTCGAGCTCATCGGCCGTGCCCTCGAACGGCTACGGCCGGAGTTCGAGCGGCGGGGACGGATCGGCTGGTACGACGGCGTCATGATGCAGCTCGACGAGCTGGCGAGGCACGCCACCGGTACGCGCCCGCTCTACGACGACGCACACCCTTTCCCAGGGCATGAAGGCGCCGGGACCGGGCCGGCCGGTCCCGGCACGGGCGGGCCGCCGTCGCGCATCGAGCGTCTCCTGAACGCGGCCGACACTCCACCGACGCACGACACCCCGCCGACGCACGAGAGATCCGGCCCGCAGGCAGCGTCCCCGACGCAGCCGGATCCTCACAAAAGCCTCAAATCTCCGACTCACAGCGACCGCGTGCTCGATCGTCAGTATCTCGATGACGAGTTGCACCGGGCCGGCTTCACCGACACCGCTCCGCGGCCGGAGATCCCCCATGACGTTCTGCTCGATCTGCGGCAGACCGTCGTGGGCGGAGCACGAACAGCCGTGGGCGACGTGCCACGCACCGTGGATCCGGTCCGGCTCGCGGCCGACCTGCGCGACACACTGGGCGGTGAGCGCGTCGAGGGTGCCGCCGTGCTCGCCCGCCTGCACGAGCTCCGTCAGGATCCGGCCGCCGCGGACCGCCTGCGTACGGCCTACCGGCAGGCCGCCGGCGCCGAGCTGCGGGCGGACCTCGCGCGGGCCGGCGCCGAGGGGCGGCTGGACTTCGACATCGACCCCTACCTGCCGCATCTGCTGGCGGACTCGCCCGCCGCGGAGCGGCCGACGTACCGGCCCGCGTCGAGCGACCGCTGGTTCACCACCGACGTCGCTGACGCGATCGCGGCCGGCGACGGCCCCCGGTTGGGCGAGCTGCTCAACCGCACCGACCGCCGACCGGAGACGATCTGGGCGCTCGAGGACGACTACCGCATGGAGTACGGCGCCGACCTGCTCGACGAGATCACGGACCGGTTCGGCGAGCGTTCCTCTGAGGGGGACTATCTGAGGCACCTTCTCGGCGAGGGATCGCTGGAGACCTCGATCGTCTCGGTCGATGAGGTCAAGCACCTCTACGACAGGCTGTCCCAGGCGACGTTCCGTGCCCAGAGCGGCGCCGAGGTCCGGCTTCCGTTCGGCCACATCAAGGACGGTTGCCGCGAACGCGCACACTGGATGGTGATGAAGCTCGCCGAGTGGGGCTACCACGCCGAGAAGATCTTCGCTGTCCGCCAGGGACCGCATTCGCGCCTGGACGTCCAGGTCACGAGCGAGGCCGGTACGCTCTCCACCTTCTGGTCCTTCCACGTCGCGGTCCGGGTCCTGGTCCGGCACGAGAGCGGCCAGATCTACGAGGTCGTGATCGATCCTTCGATGCGGCGCGGACCGCTGAGCGTCGACGAGTGGGCCGGGCTCATGGGAATCGGCCGGGACGAGTACCTGCGCTTCGACACGCCGGGCGAACTCCCCGACCGGCTCGGGCGCATCGTCCACGGCCTCTCCTACACCGGAGCGATCGAGAGCGATACGGCGCTCGTCTTCACGGCGCCGCCGGAGACGTACAAGCCCTACGACGGCGACCTCTCGACGTTGCGGAACGCGGACCAGCGGGCCCGGTGGAGCATCGGACGCATCGAGATGTACGCGCGGGACGCCGAGGCGCGGGAGCTGGGCGCCGTCGTGAGCCGGATCGCCGGGGAGCACGGGACGTCGGATGTCGAGTCGGCGGCGCGGGCGGTGGCGGACCTGGTTCAGCACGACCCGGCGTACCGCATGCTGCTCGATGACACGCGTGTGCGCAGGGCGTGGCCGGCCGTGCTGGTCCCGCACACCGCCACGGCCGCCGCGGCGTTCCCCGCTGCCGTTGCCAAGCGCGCCTACGACCTGGTCCGCGCGTCCCACGGTTTCGCGCCCGGCCTGCCGTGAGCGGCTCTCGGTCCACCGCGACGCCGTCGCGCCGGCCGCCGGGCCGCTCGTGTCGTGGCGCGGGAGGTCCTCACCGCGGATCTTCCGTCTCGACGTCGTCCCAGTTCGCGAGTGAGGACATGAGGTCGCCCGCCAGCCGCAGCACCGCGCGTTCGGTCGGCGAGAGGGCGGTCATGGCGCGCTCCAGCCAGACGGCGCGTGAGTGGACGTCACGCCCGAGCCGCTCGTGGCCCGCTTCGGTGAGCCGGAGCACCACCTGGCGGCGGTCCTCATCGGAGGTGGCGCGCTCGATCCAGCCGCGTTCCTCCAGACGGGCGAGCGTACGGGTGAGGGTCTGCGGCTTGGAGCGCTGGAGCTCGGCGAGGCGGCCGGCGGTCAGGGCGCCGCCGCGGTCGAGATGGCTCAGCGCGCTGATCATCGACAGCGTGGTGCCGTCCTGCGGACGCTCGGCGCGCAGCCGCTGCGCGAGGGTGGTCGCGCCAATGGCGGTACGCACGACGTCGTCGGGGAGCGCTGGGGGTTCTTTGTGCATGGAACGTGAGATTAGTAAGCTTGAGCGTATGAAATCAAGAGGTATATCGGGTTTTCTAGCGCATACCGTACGCAGATGCTGACGAAGTCACCGTCCGGCCCCTGCCCGGAGAGCAGGGGCCGGACGGAACTCTCAGGCTCGGACGCCGGCCAGGCTTCGGCACGCCTCGGCGCAGGTCCGGCAGATCCCGGCGCAGCGCTTCATGACCGGGTCGCTGTTCATCGTCATGCACGCCTCGGCGCACATGTCCGCCACGCGGGCGCACGTGGCCGCCATCTCGATCGCGTGCGGAGACTGGCGCATCACCATGTCCGCGCACGCACGTGCGACGTCGACGCAGTCCATGAGTGGGCCCATCATGGTCATGTCGGCGTGCTGGCCGCCCTGCTTCAGGCAGTGCGTGATCGTCTGCTCGCTACAGCTGTAGCTCTCGATGCAGGCGTCGATGCACTTCTGCATTTCGGAATTGATCTTCCCGCCGTAGTTCACGGTTCCTCCTCCGGACGTGGCCCCGCCTACTCCGGGGGCCGGGATGGCGACCCTCACGTGGCCTATTCCCCAGGTCGCCCGTCCGAGTTGCTGTCAGTCGTCGCTTTTATAATGGTCGCCCATTATTTTGCGCTGCCATGTTGTGCGACTTTCCGGTCGTAGGGCGCAATGGATGCTAATTGCTATTTATAACTCGAAATCGCGACATTACGGGCACAGTCTCGTACGGTGCGCGCCGGGCTGCCACGCCAGTGCTCGCGTACGGGCGGCGGTCGCGGCAGGGCGGCCCGCCGGCCGCCGTCGTGGAATTTGGTCCCCGATCCTTGCGATTGTGGGCTCCCGTCGCGACAGGAACCGGATACGGTCTTTGGGCTGACAGTCCCGATCATCCCGATACCCGAGGGGGATGAGCGTGTCCGGCCCGACGGACGAGAACGCGCCTCCATCCGGCTCCGCCGTGCCTGCCGAAGACGCCGAGCCGGACCCGGACGACGCGTACCCACCGGACCGCACCGCGACTCCCGGCGAGGACCCCGGCGAAGGACCCCACCCGGAGAGCCCGGAGGAATCCGCGCACGTGACGCGCCCGTGCGCGTACTGCGGGCGGCCGATCGAGCAGGCGGCCGAGGGATCCCCGGCGGTTCGCTACTGCCCGGACAACGAGGGCGCGTGCGCACGCGCGGCCGCCGGACGGCGGGCGCGCGACCAGGACACCCCCGGCCTCGCCGGCCAGGTGGCACGCACGTGGGACCTGGTCGAGCGCCTCGAGGACGTCGCCGAACTCCTGGCGCTCTCCCTCACGGGCGGCCTGAGCGTGGCGGGCGTCGAGCGCCGGCTGGCCGAGGCGCGGGCCGACGCCGCCACCGGCCTCGCCGACGCGCACCGTGAGAGAGAGGCCGCCCGGCTGGAGTCCGAACAGGCGTTCGCCCAGCTCGGAGCCGTACGCGACCATCTGCGGAGGGCGACCGCCGAGGTGACCGGGCTGACCGCGCAGCTGGAGTCGGCGCGTGCCGACCGCGACCTCGCGCGCGATCTCAGCGCGCAGGCGACACGCACGGCCGAGGCCGCCAACACCGCGATCACCGCCGTACGGGAGGAACGCGACCGGCTGATGGGCCGCGTCGTGGAGCTCACCGCCACGCTGGACCTCGTACGCGGGCAGCTCGCCGGGGCCAAGGAGGCGCAGCGGCGGTCGATGGCGCTGGAGGAGACGCGTACGCGGCTGCGCGCCACGGAGTCGGAGCTGGACAAGATGCGGACCACCGCGGAGATCGCACAGAAGGCGCGCGCCGCCGCCGAGCAGGCGTGCGCGGAGGCCGACCGGCAGGCGCTGGAGGCGCGCTCCCACGCCGAGGAGATGAACGCCGAGCGCGACGATCTCATCGCCGAACGCGACTCGCTGGCCGCCGACCTCAAGTCGTGCCGGGCGGAGCTGGCGGCCGCCGCGCCGCGGCTGGCAGCGGGCGAGCAGCTTCTCGCCGAGCTCGAACAGCAGCAGTCACGCATGCTCGAGCAGCAGTTGCTGGCGCGTGAACAGGCCCAGATGGTCGACCAGCTGCGCGGCGCGCTCGCGACCATGCTGACCGAGCGCGACGCGGCGCGTGCCGAGGCGGAGCGGGTGAGGAGCAGAGCCGAGGCCGAGATCGAGCGGGCCAGGGCCGAGGCCGAGCTCGCGAACCGGGGCCCACGGCACGCGCGCCCGCCGGAGTTCACCACACCGGCGGCACCCGGGGCGCCGGCGGCGGATGGCTCGGACGGCACGCAGCCGCCCGGCCGGTTCCCCGCACACCCGTCCGGGCCGTTCCCGCCCGGCCACGACCTCGGCGGCGTGAACGGCCCCCCGGAGTCGTTCCGCCGTTTCCTCCCCCCGTCAGAGGACTAGGAGAGGCATCTCACCGCGCCCATCCGCTCGGCGAAGGGCGAGTTCCACCGGGGATCGCGGACGGCTGCCACACCTCCCGGCCGACCTCGGCGGCGTGAACGCCTTCGCCGGCGAGGGCGACCACGCGGGCACGACCCTGCTGGGCGCGCGCCGCGACCCGATGCCGCCGTTCGCGAGCACCGTACTGGCCCCCCGGAGTCTCCCAAAGCAACCAGGGGGGACGCATCTCGCCCCGCTCCGCGCCGGGCGGCGGGACGTCTCCGCGGGCACCGCGTGGCCGAGAGGCGGTTGAGCCGCGATCACCCCGGACGACCCACACCCGCGGCCCGCCCTGTGTGCCGCAGGCGGCGCGTCGCGACCCGGGCCAGTACGGCGGGGGAGAACAGCGAGATCGGCGACGAGGAGAGCGAGAGCACGTCGAGCAGGCTCGCGCAGACGCGCCGGTCGACGTTCGCGGCGGCCACCACGCGGTCGACGTAGGCGTTGATCACCCGGGTGCTCAGCCGGGTCGGGTCCGCCTCGGTCTCGCGGTACCGCAGGTCCTCTCCGGTGGCCACGAGCCACGCGCCCGCCCCGCTGCGTGCCACCCGCCGCTGGAACCGGCGTTCGAGGTCGTCCGCGTCGTCGCGCAGGCAGTCGTCCAGGGCCAGCGCCGAGATCGCCGCGACGCTCATGCCCTGTCCGTAGATCGGGTTGAAGGCGCAGGCCGCGTCGCCCATCACCACGAACCCCTTCGGCCAGGCGGGCAGCCGTTCGTAGTGCCGCCGGTGGTTCGCGGTGCGGCGGAAACCGGTGATCGGGCTGAGCGGCCGCGCGTCGCGTATCGCCTCGTACAGCACCGGGTCCCGCAGCCCCTTGGCGAACCGCAGGAAGGCCTCCTCGTCGGTCGGACCGTAGTCGCGGCCCGCGCCGGAGAGGCTGCAGATCCAGCGCCCGCCCTCCTGCGGGAACAACCCGCCCGTACGCCGGGTCGCGGGCGGGTCCGCCTGGAGGTAGAGCGCCTTCCACCCCGGGTCGAATCCGTCCGGTACGGCGTAGTAGCGGCTGGCGTAGCCGAGTAAGGGGTCCACGAGCGTCTCCGGCGGCGACGGGTAGCCGAGCGTCGCCAGCCAGGCGGGGGCGCGCGAGCCGCGGCCGGTGGCGTCCACGACCAGGTCGGTCGCGATCGCCTCGCCCGAGCGGAGTTCGATCCCCGCCACGTCGTGCCCGCGCGCGATGAGCCCGACCGCCTCGTTGCCCTCCATGATGTCCAGCGAGAGTTCGTCCGCGGTGAGCCGCGAACGTACCGCCCAGTCGAGTAACGGGCGGCTGAACGTCAGCAGCCGCGTCACGTCGAACCGCGTGCGCCAGCCGGCGGCGGTCAGCCACAGTACGTCGGCGGGCACCCCGATCTCGGCGGCGCCGGCGCCGAGGAGCGTCTTTTCCAGCCCGGGGAAGAAGTCCTCCATGAGCTCCAGCCCACGGGTCCAGAGCACGTGCAGGTGGCGGGACTGCGGAATGCCGGGGCGGAAGGCCGCCCCGGCCGGGAACCGGTCGCGCTCGACGAGCGTGACGCGGTCGAAGTGGTCGGTCAGTACGCGCACGGCGAGCAACCCGGTGAGGCTGCCGCCGATGACGACGGCGTGGTCGCGGTTCATTCGCGGCTCCCGGGTATGGCGAGGGAGACATAGGCGTCATGAGGTTTGGGACATCTATGAAACCGTCATATTGACCCACTGTGAAGGATGCGGATACTGGAGGCTCCCCGAGCAAGGAGTAACGCGATGACTACTGCCAGCGGTCCCACGACCCGGCCTCCGTCCCGTACGCAGCACCATCGGACCGTGAAGCGGGAGCTGACCGAAACCCCGCACCCGGCCTGGGCGCTGACCATGGTCGACGCGCTCCGGCCCGACTGGGCGGCGGTGCTGGAGGCGCCGGTGTTCACCGCGACCGCCCACGGGGAGTTCCCCGAGGAGGCTTGGCGGCGGGTCCTGCTCGACTTCTTCTGCGTCGTCGAAGCGTTCCCGAAGTACATGGGCGTCTACCTGGCCAAGACCACATTCGGCCAGAGCCCTGGCGACTATCTGGCCCGCGACTGGCTGATCGGCAACATACGTACGGAGGCCCTGCACGCCCAGTGGTACGCCGACTGGGCCGCCGCCCACGGCATCCCGCACGAGGAACTCGTCTCGCACCGTCCCGGCCCGGAGGCGGCCGCGCTCTATGAGTTCCTGTGGTCGGTCTGCTACCGCGGCACGCTCGCCGAGGCGTTGGGCGCGGTCAACTACGCGATCGAGGGCACGACGGGTGAGTGGACGCGGCTCGTGCTGCCGGCCTTCCGCGAGCGGTACGCCGGCGACCCCCGCGCGCTGCTCTGGCTCAGCGAGCACGCCGAGTACGACGACGCGCACCCACGCGAGGCGTTCGAGCTCATCAAGATCACCGTACGGGACGAGGCCGAGCGGGCGAAGGTCGAGTCGGCCACACGCCGGTCGCTCGAACTCTTCCGCCGCGGATTCGACGCGAGTTTCCACGCGGTTGGGTAATGTCTCGGTGAAGGATTCGTCAAATACAGCGGGTTTTGTTTGGATTCTCCTCTGAAATCGGGATAGGCGACCTGAGGTCATGCGATAGGGGTCGATGCGCGCTTTCCTGCTGCCTTTCAAAGACTGATCGTCTTTGGCATTCCCGCCGCTCAGTGCGGGTATCTCATGGTCGATCACGTTTTGCGCCAACCGTCGAGCCGCAGGGAAGGGTTGCGAATGGACGTCACCGCCAGTGGCCTGAGGATGTTCGTCGCGACGACCGCGGGCGTCGCGCTCGTGATGAGCGCGGGATGCGGCAGCGGTGGCAGTTCCGCGGGCCAGAACGCCGGCCGGAAAGCCGCGGCCGCGGCGGCCCAAGTGGTCATCACTCCCGCCAACGGCACCGCCGGCGTACGGCCGGATGACCGGGTCGTCGTCCACGCCACGGGCGGGCGGCTCGCCGACGTCGTGCTCGACAGCGGCGGACGGCACGTCGCGGGCGAGTTCAACCGCGACCACACCCAGTGGAAGTCGCGGTGGAACCTCGAACCCGGCGCCAAGATCAACGTACGCGCCAGCGCGGACAACGCCGACGGCCGCCGGGCGACGGCGGCGAGCAGCTTCGACACCGAGCGTGCCGCGAACACCTTCAAGGTCGCCCAGGACGACATCCTGGAGAGCCGCAAGGGCGAGACCTACGGCGTCGGCCTGCCCCTGATCCTCAACTTCGACCAGCCCGTACGCGACCGCGCCGCGGTCGAGAAGGTGCTCCAGGTGGTCGCCGAGAAGCCGGTCCTCGGGGCCTGGCGCTGGTTCGACGACAAGCAGGTGATCTACCGGGCCAAGACGTACTGGCCCGCGCACCAGAAGGTCACGCTGATCGCCCACCTCAGCGGCGTCGACAGCGGCAAGGGCGTCTACGGCACCAAGGACCTGGTCCGCACCTACCGGATCGGCGCGGCGCAGATCGCCTACCTCGACATCGCCAAGCACCAGATGCGGGTCGAATGGGACGGCAGGACGGTACGGCACGTCCCGATCAGCGCGGGCATGGGCGGCAGCGCGGAGTACACCACGACCAGCGGCATCCACCTCAACATGGAAAAGGACGAGGACGTCGTCATGACCTCGCCCGGCCGCGGCCCCGGCGACGCGGGCTACTACAGCGAACTCATCCACTATGCCGTGCGCGTCTCGAACGCCGGCGAATACCTCCACCAGACGCCCGGCGACGAGGGCTGCCTCGGCAACAGCAACTGCAGCCACGGCTGCATCCGCCAGCCCGCCACCGACGCGATCTGGTACTACAAGCACTCTCAGCCCGGCGACCCGGTCGACATCACCGGCACCGACCGCCCGGTCGAGCCGGACAACGGCTGGTCCTTCTACCAGATGCCCTGGAACAAGTGGCTGCGCGGCAGCGCGCTCGTCTCGGCACACCACCACTGAACACCGGGAGTCCTCCCGCACGGCGCCGACCGTACGGCCTGCGGTGAGCGGCGAGGCCATGACTCGGCTCTCACCCGCCCCGGACCCGGCATGTTAGAGAGATTCTTGCAATCTTCAGTCCGTTTATTGCATGGAATCATCTCCCGTTCTACTGTGTGCTCAGCCCGGTGTCGTCCGTACGGCGGCCGGCCCGGCCCCCGTCAGGGTTCGCTGTCAGCGCGGTTCCGTCCCGCGTTGTCTGCGGCTCTCCGCCGAGAAGGGTGAAGCGTTGGTGACGTCGGACCCGCCCTCCGCCCGAGAGGCGTACGGCCGCCGCGCGGTCACGTTCGGTGGCTGCCGCGCGCACGTGGAGTCGCCGGCTCGCGCGGGAGCCGCGTTCGACCCGTCGAGGGATGGCACGGCGACGGCCGCCGAGGCGGCGGCCGGGACGCGGCGCGCACCGGCCGGGGTCGCCGGCGACGCCGCCCGGCGCGCCCGGCGGCCGTCCGCGATCGAGGTGTACGCCTCCTAGAGACGACGTCCGGAGGAGGACTGGACGCAACCTCCTCCGGACGTCCACACACCCGCGAACGCAAGGCTTTCAAGGTGGATGAGAGTCTTGCGTTCGCGGGCCCCATTAATGCAAGCGAGTTGCACCGTTTCGCCGTATGCTTGCAGATGTGACACGTGCGCCGGGGGAAGCGAACAAGACACGTCGGCTCGCCGAGGTGGCCAAGAAGGTCGGAGTCAGCGAGGCGACGGTCAGCCGCGTCCTGAACGGAAAGCCGGGCGTCTCGGACGCCACCCGTGCCGCGGTGCTCACCGCCCTCGACGTCCTGGGTTACGAACGGCCCACACAGTTGCGCGGAGAGCGCGCGCGTCTCGTCGGCCTGGTCCTGCCCGAGCTCGGCAACCCGATCTTCCCGGCCCTGGCCGAGGTGATCGGGGGAGCGCTGGCCCAGCAGGGCTTCACCCCGGTCCTGTGCACCCGCACGGCCGGTGGCCTGTCCGAGGCCGACTACATCGAGATGCTGATCGAGCAGCAGGTGTCGGGTGTGGTGTTCGCGGGCGGCCACTACGCGGAGGCCAACTCGCCGCACGAGCACTACCACCGGTTGTTCGACCTTCGGCTGCCGGTCGTGCTCGTCAACGCGGCCGTCGACGAGCTCACCTTCCCGCGCGTGTCGACGGACGACATGGTCGCGATCGACCAGGCGTTCGGCCACCTGCTGTCGCTCGGCCACGAGCGGATCGGCCTCGTCCTCGGCCCGGAGGACCACATGCCCTCGCGCCGCAAGCTCGACGCGTTCACCTCCGCTGCCGCGGCGGCCGGGCTCGACCTGCCCGACAGCGCCGTGGAGCACGCGCTGTTCTCACTGGAGGGCGGTCAGGCGGTCACGCGCCGGCTCGTCGCCAACGGCTTCACTGGGATCATCTGCGCCAGCGACCCCCAGGCGCTGGGCGCGATCCGCGCCGTACGCCGGGCGGGCCTCGCGGTGCCGGACGACGTGTCGGTGGTCGGCTTCGACGACTCGGCGTTCATCAACTGCACCCACCCGCCGCTGACGACGGTCCGGCAGCCGATCGAGTCCATGGGCCGCGCCGCGGTGACCATGCTCGTCAACCAGATCGACCGCACCGCCTTCACCGCGGAGGAGCTCCTCTACGAGCCGGAGCTGGTCGTCCGCGGCTCCACCGCCCCGGCCAGGATCCCCGCCGCCGACCCGATCTGAGCACGGTCGTCCGCAAGCGAGTTGCGGACCGGGGGACGAGCACCGCGTACTCCCGGAGCGCGCCCATACTCCGCCCACGGCGGGGCGGGTAGCCCGGCGTGAGTCCGGCGACCGGAAGTGGACGTCGGCACGTAAGAAGTCGACGGTCACGCGAACGACGTGGACTTCCAGGATCACGATCCAGTCACGACACCCTTCCCCCGGGCGAGCGCCGGTCGCGGCGCCGACCGGCCTGTGTGAGCCACGTCACCCTATATCCGCAGGTGGCGGGCCCTTTGCTCATGCCGCCATGGACCGAATCGACGGTCTCCATCGGTCAACTGTCCAGTTTTTTCATGGATATGACTGACTCTTGCTCTGTGCTGCTCATCTCTGTATGTTCCTGGCAACCGGGTGCACGAAGCGCGTTCGTCGTCCGTACGTGACACGTCAGGACGCCGGCCATGCGCGGGACGTCCGGCCGGATGGTCTTCGTGGTGCCACTCCAGGAGGGAAGTCCACTGATGAAAGCCCGTCATCTCGCGGTCCTGGTGGCCGGCGTGACCGCGCTGGCCAACGTCGCCGCATGTGGCAGTAGCAGCAATGACAAAAACGACAAGGGCGGCTCGAAGGCCGCCAACGTCGCACCGCTCGACCCGAACACCAAGGTGTCGATCACCGTGGGCTGTCAGCCGCCGAAGAGCTCCAAGGCGCTGCGCACCGAGTGGAACAACGATGTGACCGCGTTCCAGCAGTTGCATCCGAACATCACGATCGTGAGCAAGGACGCGTTCCCCTGCGAGGACCCGAAGACGTTCACCGCCAAGCTGGCCGGCGGCCAGATGGAGAACATGTATTACGTCTATCTCACGGACGCGAAGAACATCATCGAGAACGGCCAGGCCGCCGACATCACCAAGTACGTCTCCGGTGTGAAGACCTACGCCAATCTTCAGCCGCAGGTGCTGGACGTCTTCAAGGGCGGCGGAAAGCTCTACGGCCTGCCCAAGACCAACTACTCCATGGGCCTCCTCTACAGCCGCAAGCTGTTCCAGCAGGCCGGCCTCAATCCCGACCAGCCCCCCACCACGTGGGACGAGGTCAGGGCCGACGCCAAGAAGATCTCCGCCCTCGGCAACGGCATCGTCGGCTACGCCGACTACAGCACCAGCAACCAGGGTGGCTGGCACTTCACCGCCGAGATGTACTCCCAGGGCGGCAGCATGGTGACGCCGGACGGCAAGAAGGCGGCGTTCAACAGCCCCCAGGGCCGCGCGGTGCTCCAGAACCTCCAGCAGATGCGCTGGACCGACAACAGCATGGGCAGCAAGCAGCTCCTGCAGATCTCCGACGTCCAGCCGATGATGGCCTCGGGCAAGCTCGGCATGTACCTGTCCGCGCCGGACAACATCCCCACCATCAAGGACCAGTTCCAGGGCGTCTACGCCGACTACGGCCTGGCCCCGATGCCGGGAGCGCAGGGCACGCTGATCGGCGGCGACGGCTACATGTTCAATCCCAAGGACACTCCGGACCAGATCAAGGCCGGCGTCCTGTGGATGGAGTACGAGAACCTCACGCCGGGCAAGGGCCAGTTCGACTGGGCGCAGAAGAAGATCGACAAGCAGCCGGTCGGACTCCCGCAGCCGAACATCTTCACCGGCGCGCCCGCGGCGCAGGAACTCCAGATCCGCACCCAGAACGCCAACATGCCGGTGCAGAACTACAAGCCCTTCGCCGACGGTGACCCGAAGGTGAAGTACCGCCTCGAGCCGCCGCAGGCCCAGCAGATCTACGCGGTCATGGACGGCGTCGTCTCCTCGGTCCTCACCAACCGCAATGCCGACATCAACAGCCTGCTCTCCAAGGCCGAGACCAAGGTCAACGGCATTCTCGCCAACGCCGACTGACATCACGGCGGGGGCCGGTCACCGCGCGACCGGCCCCCGCACCCCATGAGCGAACGGGCCGGCGAGAACGGAGGCGTACGGAGTCACATGGACATCTCGATGTCGAGAAGGACACGGTGGGGACCGGGCTCCGGCCGCGGACGGGGGCGCGGCGTACGGCGCAACCTGACCGCGTACGGGTTCCTGTGCGCCGCTCTCGTGTGCTTCGCCCTCTTCTCCTGGTATCCGATCGTCCGCGAGGTCATCCTCAGCTTCGAGAAGACCAACTTCGCCGGCCAGACCAAGTGGGTCGGCCTGAAGAACTTCCACCGGGTCATCCAGGACCCGTCGTTCAGCGCCGCCTGGAAGAACACCGCGATCTTCACGCTGCTCGCGCTCCTCTGCGGCTACGTCGTCCCCTTCGCGACGGCCCTGCTGCTGAACGAGCTGCGCCACGCGCGCGGCTACCTGCGGTTCGTGGTGTACCTGCCGGTCATGCTGCCGCCGGCGGTGTCGGTGCTGCTCTTCAAGTGGTTCTACAACCCGGGGCCGGGGCTGTTCAACGAGATCCTGCGGTTCGTCCACTTGCCCACGCTCGCCTGGCTGGACTCGGGCAAGACGGCGCTGATCTCGCTGGTCATCGTCGCGACCTGGACGAACATGGGCAGCGGCACCCTGATCTACCTCGCCGCACTCCAGACCGTGCCCGCCGAGTTGTACGAGGCGGCTGAGCTCGACGGGGCCGGGCTCATCCGCCGCATCCGGCACATCACGATCCCGCAGACGCGGCTGATCCTGCTCGTCATGCTGCTTTTGCAGATCATCGCGACGATGCAGGTCTTCATCGAACCGTTCCTGCTTACCGGGGGCGGGCCGGACAACGCGACGGTGAGCGTCGTCTACCTGATGTACCAGTACGCGTTCAACTTCAACAACTTCGGCAGCGGTGGGGCGCTCGGCCTCATGCTCATGCTCGTCCTCGTCGTTTTCTCCGCCGTCTACCTGCGGCTTTCCCGCGATGACGGCAACGGCCGGGCCGCCCGGGTCTGAGGTTAGGAGCTTCGATGTCGAACGTCCTGGACCGCCCGGTCCGTACGGCGCCCGCCGCGCCCGCCCTGCGACGAGCCAGGAGAGCGCGGCGCCTGGAGCCGCAGCAGCGCACGCTGGTCTCCCCGCACAGCCTGCGGTCCCGCCGCGGCCGGATCGTCTACTGGTCCGTGCTGACCTTCACCATCGTGGTGTTCACGCTGGTCTTCGTCTTCCCTCTCTACTGGATGGTCACCGGGGCGATGAAGTCCTCCGGGGAGCTCGTACGGCTGCCGCCGACGCTCTTCCCCAAGCACCCGCACCCGGAGGTCTACAAGAAGGCGTGGAGCCAGATGGACCTGGGTCGCTATCTGCTCAACACGTTCATCTACGCCCTGGGCGCCTGGCTGCTCCAGCTCGCCGTCGACGTCTCCGCCGCGTTCGCGCTGTCCAAGCTGCGGCCGATGTTCGGCAAGCTCGTCCTCGGCGGCATGCTGCTCACGTTGATGATCCCGCCGACGGTGCTGCTGCTGCCCGCGTACCTGACAGTGCGTGACCTGCCGATCCTCCACCTGAACCTGCTCAACACGCCGTGGGCGATCTGGCTGCCGGCCGCCGCCAACGGCTTCAACATCTTCCTGCTCAAACGGTTCTTCGACTCCATCCCGTCGGAGCTGCTCGAAGCGGCGGCCATCGACGGGGCCTCGGCGCCACGCATGTTGTGGTCGATCATCCTGCCCGTCTCACGCCCGATTCTCGGTGTGGTCTCCATCTTCGCCGTCGTCAACGTGTGGAAGGACTTCGTCTGGCCGCTCCTGGTGATGCCCGACACCAACCGGATGCCGGTCAGCGTCGCCATCTCGCAGCTCTCCCAGGAGATGCCGCAGAACGTGCTCATCGCGGCACTGGTGATCGCGAGCCTCCCGGCAATCGCGATCTTCTTCATCTTCCAGCGCAACATCATGGCCGGCCTGACCGCCGGTGGCCTCAAGGGCTGATCCGCCCTTAGCGGGCCCGAGCGCGTCCCTCGGCAAGCCGCGGATCGAACCACGAACACTTCGTCACGAAGGAGAAGTCCAGCATGCGTGAAACGTGGTGGCGGGGAGCCGCGATCTACCAGGTCTACCTACGGAGCTTCGCCGACGGCAACGGAGACGGCCTCGGCGACCTGGCCGGGTTGCGCAGCCGCCTCGCCTACCTGTCCGACCTCGGGATCGACGCCATCTGGCTCAACCCCTGGTATCCCTCGCCGATGTCGGACGGCGGCTACGACGTCGCGGACTACCGGAGCATCGAGCCGATCTTCGGCACGCTCGCCGAGGCCGAGAAGGTGATCCAGGAGGCGCACGAGCTCAACATCAAGATCATCATCGACGTCGTGCCGAACCACTGCTCGGACCACCACGCCTGGTTCCAGGAGGCGGTG
The DNA here is from genome assembly GCA_963799975.1 of uncultured Actinomycetota bacterium. GTDB lineage: Bacteria > Actinomycetota > Actinomycetes > Streptosporangiales > Streptosporangiaceae > Actinoallomurus. The sequence goes on from CAWCZF010000001.1 coordinate 431,320, forward strand.
GCGGCCGGGCCCGGTTCGCCGGCGCGGGAGCGGTTCTGGTTCCGGCCCGGACGGGACGGCGGCCCGCCCAACGACTGGCAGTCCATCTTCGGCGGCCCCGCCTGGACGCAGGTGCCCGACGGCGAGTGGTACCTCCACCTGTTCGCGCCCGAGCAGCCGGACTTCAACTGGAACAGCGCCGCCGTACGCGAGGAGTTCCTCGACGTCCTGCGGTTCTGGTTCGACCGGGGCGTGGACGGCATCCGCATCGACTCCGCGGCCGTACTGATCAAGGACCCCGACGCCGAGCCCGACGGCCTGGACCCCTATACCGACCGTGACGGCATCCACGAGATCTACCGCGAGTGGCGGCAGGTCTCCGACGCCTACCCCGGCCGCTTCCTGATCGGTGAGGTCTGGCTGCCGGACCAGGCGAGGTTCGCCCGCTACCTGCGGCCGGACGAGCTACAGACCGCGTTCAACTTCGACTTCCTCGCCTGCCCGTGGGACGCGTCCGCGCTGCGCCGGGTGATCGACGCGACGCTCGCCACCCACGTGCCGATCGGCGCGCCGCCCACGTGGGTGCTGTCCAACCACGACGTCACCCGTCCGGTGACGAGGTACGGCCGGCCCGACACGTCCTTCGACCACGGCGACCGCAAGCACGGCATGGCGACGGTACGCGAACTCGGCGACCGGCGTGCGCGCGCGGCGGCGCTGCTCGCGATGGCGCTGCCCGGCGGGGTCTATGTCTACCAGGGCGAGGAGCTCGGCCTGCCCGAGGTCGAGGACATCCCCGACAACCTGCTCCAGGACCCCATCTGGGCCCGGTCCGGCAACACCGATCGGGGCCGCGACGGCTGCCGCGTGCCGCTGCCGTGGTCCGGTGACGCCCCGCCGTTCGGCTACGGCGGCGAACCCTGGCTGCCGCAGCCGCCGGACTGGGGGACCCTCACCGTGGAGGCGCAGGAGCCGGACGAGTCCTCCATGCTCAACCTGTACCGCCGGGCGCTGCGCATCCGCCGCGTCAAGCTCGGCGACGGGGCCATCACCTGGATCCCCCTCGGCGACGAGGTGCTCGCCTTCGTACGTGAGTCCGGGCTCACCTGCGTCGTGAACCTGGGGGCCGAACCCGTGCTCCTGCCGGAGCATCAGCGGATCTGCCTCGCGAGCGGCCCGGTCGACAGTGGTCGGCTACCGTCCGACACCGCGGTCTGGCTGCTGTGACCGACGGCCGTCACGGCACCTGCCCGGCACGCGCCGGGGCAGGTGCCGTGACAACACCCGGTCAGCCGGGGGCCAGATGGTCCTCGGACTGCCAGGAGGACTTGAAGGTGGAGCCGGAGCCCTGGCAGATGCCGATCTTCACCATGACGGAGTACTCCGTGTAGGTGGTCCCGGCGCCGAAGCGTGCGCGCGGGCCGTTGTCGAAGTCGTGCACGGGACCGTCACGTGAGGACATGAGCTGGCTGATGAACGGTACGGGCGTGGTGAGCTGGCCGCGTAGCTGGATGCAGACGTCCCAGCCGTCCCGCGGCGCCGTGTCGGACAGGACCAGGTTGCCGGTGAACTCGCTGCGGCAGACATTGATCTTGAGGTGTTCCGACCCGGCGTTGCCCACGCCGTACGTGCGGTCGTAGTAACGGCAGTCGTTCACCGGACCGGGCGGCCGCCCCCCTTGCCCGCCCCGCGCGGGCGGGCCGCGGACCGTGCGGGCCGAGCAGCACGTTCTGCGGAGCGAGGTCGCCGTGGACGAGGCCGGCCTGGTGGATCGCGGCGAGCGCGGTCACCACGTCGATCGCCACGCGTCCGAGCGCGTCACCCGTACACGGGCCGTCGTCGGCGACGCGGGACCGGAGCGAGCGCCCGTCGACGTACTCGCTGACGACGTACGGATGGCCGTCGGCGATGCCGGTGTCCAGCACCTGTGCGGTGCAGGAGTGCGTGACCTTCCTGATGGCGGACAGTTCGCGTACGAAACGTTCCCTCGCGTCGGGACCGCCCGGCATCCGGGCCCGCAGCAGCTTGACCGCCACGTGCTCGCCGGAGGCGGCGCGCGCGAGTAAAGACGATCCCCCGCGGGCCCTCGCCGAGCCGCCGCAGGAGCCGGTGGCCGGCGATCACGGCCGGGTCGCTCAACTGCAGTGGAAGGCCGTGTTGCATTCGCGTGTCCCCCCGTCGGATCAGCGTCGCGAACATGCCGCCGGCAGCCGTGAAATCGGCTATCGCGATCGACCGGGCGTGAGGTTCGTCGTTCACCTTATAGCGCCCAAAACGGCGTATTCGAGTGAAATTGTAGTGCCCAATGGTCTTAATGTGGCGAATGGGACGGACCGTATATGGGTCGAGCCTCGCGCGCGCCCTAGCCGGCGGCGAGCTGGTCCTGGGACTGCCAGGACGTCTGCAAGGCCGCGCCGGTCCCGCGGCACCGGCCGGCGTTGACCGTGACCGCGTCCTGAGTGTGCTTGGTCCGCGCGCCGTAGCGCGCGCGTGGCCCGTTGTCGAAGGCGCGCACGCGCCCGTCCCTGGACGAGATGACCGTGCTGACGTACGCGCCCCCGGGACCGACGACGTGGCCGCGGAGCTGGAGGCAGACGTCCCAGCCGTCCCTGGGCGCCATGTCGCCGAGCACCGCCTCGCCGGTGTAGGCGCCACGGCAGACCGAGATCTTGAGCACCGCGGAGCCGACCTTGCTCACCGGGTACGTGCGCGTGTAGTCGCGGCACCCCTTGGCCGGCGTCTTTTTCGGCGTGACCTCCAGAACGCCGGGCCGTACGCGGGCGGTCCGCCGGCGGTGGGCCGGCGACCGGACCGGTGTCGGTGTCGCCGACGCCGCCGCCGCACGCACCCGCGGCGAGGTGGCCGCGTCGCCCCCGCCCGGCCACAGCGGAATCGCCACGGCGACGCCCGCCGCGACCACGGCCGCCCCCGCCAGGACCGCCCAGCCGAGCCTCGGCCGCCGCCGGTCGCCCGCGACGGGCGTCGCCGCGGGCGTCAGCACGGACCGTCCGGCCTGGGACGGGTGACCGTCGCCGTGCGTCGCCGGATCGGCCACGGACGCCACCGGCGCGGCAGGCGCAGGCGCGGTCGGTGGCGGCGGAGCGGCCGGTACAGGCGGTACGGCCGGTACGGACGGGCCGGCCGCCGCGGCGTGCCGCACCGCTCCGGCCGGGTCTGGGAACCGGACGCCGCCCGTGACCTGCGCGGGAGCGGAGGACTGGACGACGTCTGTGACCTGCGCGGACGTGGGTGCCGCCACCGGGCCGAGGTCGGCGGCGGTGTCGTTCTCGCCCGTGCCGCCCTCGTCCGTACCGGTGCCACGCGCGCCGGCCTCGTCCGTACGGTGCGCGGAAGGTGCGGCGCCGAAGGCCGGGGGAGGCATCAGGGCCTCGGTCGCCTCGTGGCCCAGCAGGCTCGCCTGCGCCTGCTGGGCGGTCGGCCGCAGATACGGGTCCTTGGCCAGGCAGGCGGTCACGACCGACCGCAACGGCTCGGGCAGCGCCGAGACGTCGGGCTCGACGTGCAGGATGCGGTCCATCACCGCGCGCACCGACTCGTTGCCGAACGGCGGGCGGCCCGTCGCGGCGAACAGGATCGTCGAACCCCACGCGAACATGTCCGCCGGCGGGCCCGCCTCGTGGCCCGCGACCTGCTCCGGCGCCATGTAGGACGGCGTGCCGACGCTCCTGGGCTCGTCGTGGCGCGTGGCGCCCAGCGCGCGTGCGATGCCGAAGTCGATGACGCGCGGGCCGTCGGGGCCCAGCAGCACGTTGTGCGGGGTGAAGTCGCGGTGGACGATGCCTGCCTTGTGAATCGCGGCGAGCGCGGTGAGCGTGCCGATCGCCAGGCGTTCGAGCGCGCCGCCCGTACGGGGGCCGCCGTCGAGGATGCCGGACCGCAGCGGGCGGCCCGCGACGTATTCACTGACGATGTAGGGGTGGTCGCCGGCGAGGTCGGCGTCCAGCACCTGCGCGGTGCAGAAGCGCGCGACCTTCTTGGCCGCGGAGAGTTCGCGTACGAACCGTTCGCGTGCGCCCGGGTCCATCGCCATGCGCGCGTGCAGCAGTTTGATCGCCACGCGCTCGCCCGACGGGCTGAGGCCGAGGTAGACGACTCCCTGAGTGCCCTCGCCGAGCCGTCTCAGCAGCCGGTGGCCGCCGAGTTCGGCGGGGTCCTCCGGCCGCAGCGGATGGCCATCGGGCATGGGTGTGTCCTCCCGGTCAAGCCGACGTTAGCCAGACGTCAAACGATAGCGCCGGTTCGGGCGGCGGACGCCGTCATCGCACCGGGCCGGGAGGTGCCGCCGGTCAGCTCGTCGCGCGTCCCACGGCGTACTGGAAGAGATTGTCCTGCTGGATGGACCCGTCCGGCCGCCGCTGGTTGCCGAAATTGGCCAGGAAGACCTCGTGCGCCGCGTCCATGCCGACGACCTCGATCGCGCGCGCCACGTTGGGCGAGGACGTCATGGACTCCCAGGCGGCGTCCAGCGAGGCGAAGTCGTACCTGCGGTTGACCTCGGCGTAGGCGTACACGTCGAGACCGGCCTCGACCATCACCTCGCGCAGGCGGTACAGGTCGCGTACCGGCTGGGTGTCCGAGGCGACGGCCGGCACCAGCCCGCGTACGGCGTTGAGGAAGGCGCTGGCCTCGCGGCCGGCCCAGTTGTGCCACAGGCCGATCACCACGGAGCCGCCGGGCCGGGTGACGCGTGCCAGTTCGGCCACGGCCACGGCGGGCGGCTCGGTGTACTGGATGGCGTCGAAGGCCATCACCTGGTCGAAGCAGCCGCGGTCATAGGGCAGCTCGGCCGCGTCGGCGACCCGCAGGTCGGCGTCGGGCAGCCGGTCGCGCGCGAGCTTCAACAGCTCGACGGAGGCGTCCATGCCGGCCACCTCGGCGCCAGCGCGCACGGCGAACTCCAGTGCCGTGCCGGTGCCGCAGCCGACGTGCAGCAGGCGGGTGCCCGGCCGCGGGTCGAGCGCGCCGACCGAGGCGACGTACAGCGGCCGGAGCTGTGCCTCGCACACGTTGGTGAAGGCCACGCCGTTCTGCGGATGGACCTGGACGGGGCCCGCCATCGCGTCCTCCGAGTAGTCGTCAGTTCACCACATGATCACTATCCACTTACACCACTGCATCCGCATATTTACTTATTTACAGACTTCGTTGCTCGGATGGGGCGTACGTGATCCATACTCCGTGATGTGGCCCGGCGAGTCTCGTGCCCCACCCTCATCGGCCGGACTGCGGAGCTGGCGCGTCTCGACGCGGCCTTGGCTCAGGCGCAGTCGGGGTCTTCCGTGCTGCTCTTCGTATCCGGCGACGCGGGCATCGGCAAATCGCGGCTGGTCGAGACGTTCGCCGCCCGCGCCAGGGAGCAGGACGCGATCGTCTTCTCCGGCGCCTGCCTCGACCTGGCCGAGGGCGCGGCGCCGTACGCGCCCTTCGTCGCCGCGCTGCGGCCCCTGGCCGACGAGCTCGACGGCGAGGAGCTCGCCCACGTCCTCGGCAAGGCCAAGCGCGAGCTCGGGGTCCTGCTGCCCGAGCTGTGCGGCCGCCCGCGCGACCGCCGCGACGGCGCCGAGCGCGGCCGGCTGTACGAACTGGCGCTCGGATTGTTCCGCCGGATGTCCGCGCTCTACCCGGCGGTGTTGATCCTGGAGGACCTGCACTGGATCGACCCGGCCTCGGCCGACCTGCTGGCGATGCTCGGCGGCAACCTCCGCCGGGCCGGCCTGGTGATCATCGGGACGTACCGCAGCGACGAGGTGCCGCGCGACCATCCGCTCCACGGCATCGCGCTGGAGCTCGAGCGCTCCGGCCGCGCCGAGCGGATCGAGCTGGCCGGCCTTTCGGGGACCGAGGTGACCGCGCAGGTCACCGGCATCCTCGGCACGGAGCCTGCGACCCGTCAGGTCCGTTCGCTGTTCGACCGGTCCGAGGGCAACCCGTTCTTCGTCGAGGAACTGCTCGCGGCCGGCCCGACGAGCACCGAGCTCACCGCCAGCCTGCGCGACGTGCTGCTGACCCGCGTCGAACGCCTCGCGCCCGCCACGGGCCGCGTGCTGCGCGCCGTGGCCACGATCGGCCGCGGCGGCGACGAGGAGCTGATCGCCACCGTCACCGGGCTGCCGCCGAGCCAGCTGGAGGCCGCGCTGGAGGAGGCCGTCGCGCACCGGCTGCTGGTCGTCACCGGCGACGGGTACGACGTGCGGCACGCGCTGCTGCGCGAGGCGCTCCACGCGGACCTGCTGCCGGGGCAGCGGAGCCGGCTCCACTCGGCCGTCGCCGAGGCGCTGGAGGACAAGGACGTGCCGGCCGAGTCGGCGCGCCACTGGTATGCCGCGGGCGACCGGCCGCGTGCCCTCGCCGGCTTCGTGGCCGCCGCCGCCGTCGCACAGGCGGCGAACGCCTGGGCCGTCGCCCTCGCGCACTACGAACGCGCGCTGAGACTGTGGCCCGAGGTGGCCGACGCGGAGGCACGCTGCGGCTGCACGCACGCCGAGCTGCTGTGCAGCGCCGCCGAGGTCGCGATGGCCGACGGGGAGACCGACCGCGCCGCCGAGCTCACCAGGGCCGCGATGGCGGCGGTGGACCCGGCCGAGCGCCCGCTGCGCGCCGCGGGCCTGCGGATCCTGATGGGCCGCATCCACTGGGTGGCGGGCGACGTGGCGGCCGCCTGCGCCTCCTACGACGAGGCGGTCGCACTGCTGCCGGCCGAGGCGTCCACCCGCGAGCGCGCCCAGGTGCGTGCGCTCCAGGGCCACGCGCTCATGCTCCAGAGCCGCTACACCGAGGCCGTACGTTGCTGCCGCGAGGCGATCGCGGTGGCCGCCGCGGTCGGCGCGCCCGACCTCGAAGGCCACGCGCGCAACACGCTGGGCGTCGGCCTGACCATGCTCGGCGAACCCGACAAGGGCCTGGCCGAGCTCGCCGAGGCGCTGCGGATCGCCAAGTCGCGCGACGACACCTGGGAGCTGGGCCGTACCTACGTCAACTTCTCCGACTCGTTGCTCTGGTCGGGCCGCTGGTCCGAGGCCGCCGAGGTCGGCATGGAGGGCGTGAACGTCTGCCGCAGCCTCGGCTATGGCCGTACGACCTGCATGTGCGCGGCCGGCAACACGCTGGCGGCGCTGGTGCGGCTCGGCCGCTGGCCGGACGCGGACCGCCTGGTCGATGAGGTGAACGACATCGACGCGCCCCCGGGTCAGCGCTGGGGCGTCACGCTGGCGATGGCCGAGCTGGACCTGCGCCGCGGCCGTCTGGCGGGCGCGCGACGACACCTGGACACGGTCGCCGTCGCGGCGGCCCGCTCGGACGGCAAGGAGCTGGGCAGCTCGTTCCGCGTCGTCGCGGCCTGGCTGGCGATCTCGGAGGGGCGCTGTGAGGAGTGCCGCGAGCACGTACGCGCCGGCCTGGAGCTGATCCACGGCTCGGAGTACACCCGGATCGGCCCGCAGCTGTGCTCGATCGGCCTGTGCGCCGAGGCCACGCTGGGCGGCGACCCCGCGGAGCTGCTCAAACTGTGCCGTGACTTCCTCACCGACCTGAAGGGCGTGCCCGAGGCGGAGGCGTACGGCCGGCACGCCGAGGCGGAGGCGACGCGTCTGACCTCCGCGGACCCGGGCGCGTGGCGGGCCGCGATGGCGGCCTGGGAGCGACTCGGCGAGCCGTACCACGCCGCGTACTGCCGCTTCCGCGGCGCCGAGGCGCTGCTCGCGGTGAAGGGCTCGCGCGGGGAGGCCACCGCACTGCTGCGGTCCGCACACGAGGTGGTCGTGCGTCTGGGCGCGGACACGCTGCGGGCGAAGATGGAGGACCTGGCGCGCCGCGGACGCCTGGAGCTGGCCGGCGGCGCGGAGGCGCCGATACCCGGACTCACCGCGCGGGAGGGGGAGATCCTCGCCCTGCTGAGCGACGGGCGGACGAACCGGCAGATCGCCGAGGAGCTGTTCATCAGCGAGCGTACGGTCGGCGTGCACGTGTCGCGGATCCTGCACAAGCTCGGCGTGCCCAACCGCGGCGCCGCCGCGCACCTGTTCAGAGCCTCGGAGTGAACGAGCCGCCGTGCAGGGCGGCGTCGACCAGGTCGATCGCCTCGGCGATCGACACCAGCCGCTCGCCCTCGCGCCGGTAGATGTCCAGCACCGCCGTGACGCCGTGCGGCGGAACGCTGCCGGCCAGCTCGGTACGCGCGGTGCGGAAGCCCAGCCTGGCCGCCTCGACGGCGGCGGACACGTGCTGGCGCGCCATCCGCGACAGCGCCGTGGGATAGCGGCGCAGCACGCCGTAGCGGCGGTATTCGGGGGGCACGAACTCGAACAGCCAGGCCACCGCGGTGTCCTCGAACCGCTCGGTGCCCGGGGGGTGCACCCCGGCCGGCCAGCCGGGCGGAACGTACGCGCTCACATGCCTCAGCCTATGACAAGTGCGAACATGTGTTCGAGAAAGCTATCAATATTATGGAGTCGTCGTCCTCGGCGCGGTCAGTCCTCGGACTCGTCCGGATCACGGCGCTTGGTGATCCGGATGGTGCCCGAGTCGAGGTCGTCGCGGCCCGGCGCGGCCTCGGTGTGGAGTTCGTGGCGGCGTGACTTCTCCGCCTCCTGCTCCTCGAGCTGGATCTGCTTGCCGGCGCCGCCGAACGCGGCCTGCAGGTCGGCGAACATGCCCGGCCCGAACCCGGCGCCCGACTCGGAGTCCCCGCGGATCGCCGACATCAGCCCGCCACCGCCCCGGCCCTCCTTAGGCCAGTCGATGACTTCCGGTACGGGTGGCGTGGCGGCGCGACTGCGTTTGCGCTTCCGACGCCGCCGGAACGGTGATCTCACGCATCCTCCAACGTTCGGCCGGCCCTCAGGATTCCTTACGTAGACCCGCCCGAATGGTATGCGCCCTCGCGGAGATCTCGAACGGTAACCTGCGGTGCGTGTCCCTCAAGCTGGCCGACCTCGTCGGGATCCTCGAAGACCGCTACGACCCGGCGTGGGCGGAGTCCTGGGACGCCGTCGGCCTCGTCTGCGGCGATCCGGGCGCGCAGGTGCGCCGGGTGCTGTTCGCCGTCGACCCCGTCGCCGAGGTCGCCGACGAGGCGCTCGCCTGGGGCGCCGACCTGATCGTCACCCACCATCCGCTGCTGCTGCGCCCGGTGCACGGCGTACCGGCGACCACGCACAAGGGACGCCTCGTGCACCGGCTCATCACCGGCGGGGTGGCGCTCTTCACCGCCCACACCAACGCGGACGTCGCCGACCCGGGGGTCTCCGACGCGCTCGCGCGCGCCGTCGGCGTCGCCGGGCCGCTGCGCCCGCTCGACCCCACGGCCGACGACCCGCGACGCGGCCTCGGCCGTGTCGGCTCGCTGCCCGCGCCGCTGACCCTGCGGGAGTTCGCGGCCGGCGCCGCCAAGGGCCTGCCCGCCACCGCGGGCGGCCTGCGCGTCGCCGGCGACCCGGACACCCTCGTACGCACGGTCGCGGTCTGCGGCGGTGCGGGCGACTCCCTGCTCGGCGCCGCGCGCGCCGCGGGCGCCGACGTCTATCTCACCGCCGACCTGCGCCACCACCCCGCCTCGGAGTTTCGCGAGGCGGGAGCCACCGCGCTGGTCGACGCCGCACACTGGGCCACAGAATGGCCATGGCTCGGGGACGCGGCGAAATTGGTGGGGGAGACTAACGTAGAGACCCGGATCTCCACGGCCGTGACCGACGCGTGGACCTTTCGATCCTTTGAGGAAGTACGTGAAAGCACCACCTGAAGCCCAACTGCGCCTCCTCGACCTGCAGGAGCTCGACACCGCCCTCGACCGGCTCGACCACCGCAAGCGCACCTTGCCCGAGCTGGCCGAGATCCAGCACGCCGAAGGGCGGCTCGGCGAGTTCAGCGACGCCTTCGTCGCCGCCCAGACCGAGATCAGCGACATCGACCGGGAGCAGAAGAAGGCCGAGCAGGACGTCGACCAGGTCCGCGCACGCGCGGACCGCGACCAGAAACGGCTCGACTCCGGTCAGGTCTCCTCGGCGCGCGACCTGGAGAACCTCCAGTCCGAGATCGGCTCGCTCCAGCGCCGCCAGTCCGACCTGGAGGAGATCGTCCTGGAGGTCATGGAGCGCCGCGAGGAGGCCGAGACCCGCCTGCGCGACGTCGAGTCCGACCGGGAGACGAGCGAGAAGGCCCTTGCCGAGCTGACAGCGCGCCGCGACACCGCGTACGCCGAGCTCGACGGCAAGGCCGAGCTGACCCGCACCGCACGAGCGGGCGTCGTCACCGACATCCCGGATGACCTGCTGAAGCTCTACACCAAGCTGCGCGAGCAGCATCGAGGCGTCGCCGCCGCGGCCCTGCTGCGCGGCCAGTGCCAGGGCTGTCACCTCCAGCTCAACACCGTCGAGCTGAACGACATACGCGCGGCGGCCAAAGACGACGTCATCCGCTGCGACGAGTGCCGCCGGATCCTCGTCCGCACCGCCGAATCCGGCCTGTGAGGCGCACGTGAGACTGATCGTCGAGGCGGACGGCGGGTCGCGGGGAAACCCCGGGCCCGCGGGCTACGGCGCGGTCGTACGCGACGCGGTCTCCGGCGAGGTCCTCGCCGAGGCCGCCGAGTCGCTCGGCGTGGCCACCAACAACGTCGCCGAATACCGTGGCCTGATCGCCGGCCTGACCAAGGCCGCCGAGATCGCCCCGGAGGCCGACGTCGAGGCGCGGCTGGATTCCAAGCTGGTCGTCGAGCAGATGTCCGGGCGCTGGCGCATCAAGCATCCGGACATGAAGCCGCTGGCCCTGCAGGCGCGCGAGGTCGCGTCGGGGTTCTCCTCGATCCGCTACAGCTGGATCCCGCGCGAGCGCAACAAGCACGCGGACCGGCTCGCGAACGAGGCGATGGACGCGGCCGCCAAGGGCCGCAAGTGGGATCCGTCGGCCTCCTCCGCGGCGCCGCCCGCCGTCGGCTCGGCCGACGACGAGGAGCCGCACCCGGTCGTCCCGGTCCCGCTCCCGGCCAGTGGCTGGGCCGCGCCGAGCGGCCTGCCGACGACGACGCTCCTGCTGCGGCACGGCGAGACGCCACTGTCGGCGGAGCGGCGCTTCGCCGGCGTCGGCGAGATCCCGCTGACCGAGACCGGCGTGATGCAGGCGCGCGCGGCCGCCAAGGCGCTGGCGGGCCGCCCCATCGACGCGATCGTCTGCTCGCCGCTGAACCGCACCCGGCAGACCGCACAGGAGGTCGCCGACGTTCTCGGCCTGCCCGTACGCACCGAGGAGGGCTTCCGCGAGACCGACTTCGGCGACTGGGAGGGCTACTCTTTCGCCGAGGTGCGCGAACGCTGGCCGGCCGAGCTCGACGCCTGGCTCGCCGACCCGTCGGTGGCCCCGCCGCACGGCGAGAGCTTCACCGAGACCGCCCGCCGGGTGCAGACGGCACGCGACAAGCTGCTCGTACGCTGCCGGCGGCAGACCGTCCTGGTGGTGTCGCACGTCACCCCGATCAAGATGCTCGTACGCGCCGCGCTGGAGGCGCCGCCGTCGTCGCTGTACCGCATGTTCCTCGAGGTATCCTCGTTCTCGGAGATCGCCTGGTATTCCGACGGCCCCGCGGTACTGAAGCTGTTCAACGACACGCACCACCTCGCCTGAGCCGCCGCGCGGGTTCGCCGGGTCGTTCTGCCGCGCGGCCGGTGAGGCGTGCTCTCATCGGTGGCGCGGTGCAGGCGGGTGATCAACGCACCAGGCGGGTCTCCCACGCCCATGCGGCGACCTCGACCCGGTTGCGCAGCCCCAGCTTCGCCTGGACGCTCGCGACGTGGCTCTTGACCGTGCTGAGCGAGATGAACAGCTCGGCGCCGATCTCCTGGTTCGTACGGCCCTTGGCGATCGCCCGGATGACCTCGGTCTCGCGCTCGGACAACGACACCGCGTGCCGGGGCCGCCGCCGTGCGGGCGCGAGGTGCTTGAGCAGCCGTACGGTGATCGAGGGGGAGATCAGGGCGTCCCCGGCGTCGGCGGCGCGTACCGCCTCGGCGAGCAGAGCCGGGCCGGCGTCCTTGAGCAGGAACCCGGCCGCGCCGGCCGACAGCGCCCCGTACACGTATTCGTCCAGGTCGAAGGTGGTGACGATGACGACGCGGAGTGGGTCGGGCACGCCGGGACCGGCCAGGGCACGCGTGACCTCGATACCGTCGAGGCAGGGCATACGGATGTCGACCAGGGAGACGTCGGGCCGCAGCCGCCGGGCCAGCGCGACCGCCTCGGCGCCGTCCGCGGCCTCCCCGACGACGGTGATGCCGGGCTGGTCCTCGAGGATGTAGCGCAACCCGCCGCGCACCATCGCCTGGTCGTCGGCGATCAGGACCCGGATGGTCATGAGGTGACCGGCCTCTGCCACCCGGCCCCGCCGGACCGCGACCCAGGGTCGTGCCCGGCATCGCCTCCAGACTCCCCGTCCCGCCCGCCCGCGGGCCCGCCGTCGTTCTCGGCTCCCCGCGCCGCGTCGGGGCGGCCCGCACGCACGGCGTCGCGTCTGTGTCCGTCTCTGTGGCCGTCCCCGGGGGCGGGCAGGGTGGCGGTCACCGCCCAGCCGACGTCGGCGCCCGGGCCGACGCTGAGGGTGCCGCCGAGTGCCTCGACGCGTTCGCGCATCCCGACGAGGCCATAGCCGCCGCTGCGCGGGAATCGGGGCGGCCCGGCCCCGTCGTCGGTGACCCGCACGGTGATCGGCCCGCCGGTCGTGTGCCGGCGTCACGGTGACCTCGGAGCGCGTCGGGCGCGTGCCGGACGATGTTGGTGAGGGCCTCCTGGACGACCCGATGGACGGTGGCGGTCACCTCGGGCGGCCAGGCCGGGTCGGCGGGGCCATCGGGCAACCGGAGCCGTACGGCGGGGCCCGGGCCCGCGAACCGGCCGACGAGGTCGGCGAGCGGTTCCGGTCCGGGGGTGAGGCCGCCGGCGTCGTCGCCGTCGCGGAGCAGGCCGATGATCTGGCGCATGGAGGTCAGCGCGTCGGTGCCGGCGGACTCGATGCCCGCCAGAGCGTCGTCGAGCGTCTCGGCGTCCCTGCGTGCGGCGATGCGTGCGGCCTGCGCCTGGAGGACGATGCCGGTGATGTGGTGTGCCGCGGTGTCGTGCAGCTCTCTGGCCAGTTCCAGCCGCTCGACGCGCCGTACGGTCTCGACGGCGGCCTGGCGGCGGCCGTCGAGGAAGCGCAGCCACAGCCCGGCCACCAGCGGCGGAGACCCAGCCCAGGCCCATGAGCCAGGTCGCCGCGAAGGAGTTCGGCGTGCCGTGCCGGAGATAGGTGCAGGTAGCGCTCGAGACTGCCGGCCGTGACCAGGGCCCCCGCGGCCGCGATCGCGACCGCCGGACGTACCGGCAGCACGCGGACCGCGGAGCCGACGAGCACGAACACCCCCAGCGCCGCCGCACCGCCCGGCTCGCCGGGCAGGTGCCAGACGCCGCGGCCGCCTCGGCGGCCCCGCCGACGGCGAGCCCGGCCACAGCGGCCCACACGCGCGAGCGCTCGCGCAGCAGGGCGGCCGTGCAGACCAGAACTCCGACGACCAGGTCGAACCACCAGTCGTGGCGGTAGGCCGCGAGCTGGGGGCCGACGGCGAGCGCCGCCGCGAAGACGGCGCCGAGCCCGAGGCCGGCGGCGGGGCCGGCCGATCGGCCAGACGGTCCAGCGCGTTCATACCGGTCAGCCTACGAAGTCATCGCAGGGGGCGGGATCGGCCGAAAGTACGACCGCCGCGCCCGAACCGTACTTCCGGCCGGTGCCGCCGGGGGGCTGCGCCCGGCACGGTGAACCGCATCGCTTCACCGTCGACCCTCAGGAGGACCCTCGCATGACCCCCGTTCTACGCGCCCAGGGGCTGGGCAAGAGGTATCGGCGGCGCTGGGCGTTGTCGGAGTGCACTCTCGATGTTCCGTCCGGGCGGGTCGTCGGGCTCGTCGGCCCCAACGGGGCTGGTAAGACGACGCTGCTGAGCCTGGCCGCCGGTCTGCTGCGCCCGACGGCGGGCACGATCGAGGTGTGCGGTGACCGGCCCGGCCGCGACCGGGCGCAACTGGCCAAGGTCGGCTTCGTCGCCCAGGACACCCCCACGTACGCACGGCTGACCGTCGCCGAACACCTGAAGCTGGGCGCCCGGCTCAGCACGGGCTGGGACTCGCGGCTGGCACATGACCGGATTCAACGGCTCGGCCTGCCGCCCGGCCGGCGTGCCGGGCAGCTGTCCGGCGGGCAGCGCGCGCAGCTCGCCCTCACGCTCGCCCTCGCGAGACGGCCCGGCCTGCTGATCCTCGACGAGCCGGTCGCGAGCCTCGACCCGCTAGCGCGGCGTGAGTTCCTGCAGGATCTGAGCGAGGCCACCGAGGGAGGGGAGGCCGGCGTCGTGCTCTCCTCCCATCTGGTCTCCGACGTGGAACGCGTCTGCGACCACCTCATCGTGCTCGTGGCCTCCCGTGTACGGATCGCCGGGGACGTCGCCGATCTCCTGGCCGGCCACCGCCTGATCACCGCGACGCGCATCGATCCCGGCGACCTCCCCGCCGGCGTGGAGATCGTCTCGGTACGCCGGACCGGCACGCGGACCACCATGCTCGTACGCGCGGAGTCCGTGCCCGACGGGCCCGCCTGGATGGTCGCGCCGGTGAGCCTGGAAGAGCTCGTTCTGGGCTACCTGAGCCCCGCGACGCCGGAGGCACACCGATGATCTGGCTGAGCTGGCGCCAGTTCCGTACGCAGGGCGCCGTCGTCTTCGCCGCCGTCGCGGTGTTCGCCGCCCTCCTCGCCGCCACCGGCCCGCGGCTGGCCCGGCAGTACCGTACGCACGGCACCGCCTTCCTCAGCCAGGTGAGCGGCGCCGATCGCGACCTGTACCTGTTCGGCGCGCTGGCCCTGCTCGCCCTGCCGGCGATCATCGGCATGTTCTGGGGCGCGCCGCTGGTCACGCGCGAACTGGAGGCCGGGACGCACCGCCTGGCCTGGACCCAGACCACGCGCACGCGCTGGCTGGCGGCCAAGCTCGGCATCGTCGGCCTGGCAGCGATGGCCGCCGCCGGGCTGCTGAGCCTCGCGCTGACCTGGTGGGCCGCTCCGATCGACAAGGCCATCGCCGCCGGCGGCGCGAGCGGCGACCGCCCGCCGCCCGGGATCCTCGTCTTCCCCCGGCTGTCACCGGAGATCTTCAGCGCGCGCGGGATCGTGCCGCTCGGCTACGCCGCCTTCGCGTTCGTCCTCGGCGTCGCCATCGGGCTCCTCATCCGCCGCACCCTGCCCGCCATGGCCCTCGCCTTCGCGGCCGTCGTCGTCGTCCAGGTCGTGATGGCCGTGGCGGTCCGGCCCCATCTCATCGGCCCTGAGCACCTCGACCGTACGATCACCGGGACGGACATCGTCCGCATCAGCCCCAGCGGGAACCTGACCGTGGCCATCGACCGGCCGGGTGCCTGGGCCGTCTCGCAGCACACGATCGACGCGTACGGCCGTGCCGTGCACCCGCCGTCGATCGACTGTCCGCTCGACTCGGGGGACAAGAGCCGGGAGTGCTTCGGCCGCCTTGCCCGGCAGGGGTACCGGCAGCGGGTGAGCTACCACCCGGCCGGCCGTTTCTGGGCCTTCCAGCGGGACGAGACGGCGATCTACCTCGCCCTCGCGCTGTCGCTGGCCGGGTTCTGCGCCTGGCGGATCCGCGGCAGCCTCTCCTAGCCCCCCGTATGGGGAACCGTTGCGTCAGGCGCCCGGGGGCCTCCGGTACGTGGGTAAAATGACGGGCTGGTGGACGAGTCGGCCGGGCGGCCGCGGCGGGGATCCTTCGGGCTCCCCGGCGAGGAAGGTCCGGGCTCCACAAGGCAGGGTGGTCGGTAACGCCGACCCGGAGTGATCCGCGGGAAAGTGCCACAGAAAACAGACCGCCTCCGCTCACGCGGGGGTAAGGGTGAAACGGTGGTGTAAGAGACCACCAGCGCCCCAGGCGACTGGGGCGGCTTGGTAAACCCCACCCGGAGCAAGGTCAAGAAGGGCTCGCACAGCGGGTCCGCGCAGGCGTCTGAGGGCAGCCGGCCCGAGCCTGCGGGTAGACCGCTCGAGGCTGCCGGCAACGGCAGCCCTAGATGGATGGCCGCCGCTCCGCGCGAGCGGAGACACAGAACCCGGCCTACACGCCGGCTCGTCCACCACCGGCGACCGGCCACGCCGAGCGAGCGGCGCGTGCCCGCGGCCGAACCCCTGTCCTTCGCCGAGACGCCGCTGGAGCGGCCGTCTCGCGCGGTGAGGAGGACGCCTCGGAGCGGCACGGATCTACTGTGGCCTCTCTCGCCGTCCGTGGCGGCCGAGGCTCCTACGCCGTGGACGGCGGGACCCGCGCGGTCCCGCCGTCCACGGCGGCGAACGTGTCGCCGTGAGTCCCCGGGAAAACCATTCTTCGCAGGCGGCGAAAAATGCGGGACTCAGGAAAAGCGCGTCTTTATCCGCATACTCGATGACTGGGGATCCAGACGCGGTGGCCGCGGCGGTGGTTCCATCTCCAATGGCCGTGTACCCAACGGCAGTGCGGTCGGTGGTTCGTCGCTCCGTAGACGCCGTTCGCCGTGGCCGTGAGGGCCGGGCCGGTCGCGGCCGAGGCACCGGCCGGTACCGTGCCGACGGCGAGCCCGCCGGCGAAGGCCAGACCCAGTACGGCGGTCGCCATGCGTTTCTGAATTCTCATGGAGTTTCCCTTCCGGACTTCTTTCGCCACATCCGGGTTTGGCGGTTAATTCCATTTCCGCCGCGACCCGCATCTCGCGTCCGAAGTCTTTTCCACCGTCGATTTCGCCAAACGACGGCGCCGGTAAAACACGGAGCCCCGTTCACCGAAAGACGGTGAGCGGGGCTCCGCGGGGAGGTGCCTCAGCGGCGATAGTCGTTGTAGGTGTTCCAGTCGTCCGGCCGCTTGTCCTTGTCGCGGTCGCGGTCGCGGTCACTGCCGCTCCCGTAGGAGTTGCCGTACGGGCTGGTCGGATACGCCTGCGTGGAGTCCTCCGGCGGCTGACCCGGCGTCCCCGCGTCATAGCCCGAGCCCTGGCCCTGCGAGCCGTAGTAGCCGGAGTCGTAGGAGGACGAGGAGCCGTTGTTGTAGGAGCCCGAGCCGAAGTCGGAGGAGTATCCGCCGCCGGACGAGGAGCCCGCGTACCCGGTGCCGAGCGGGTCCTCCTGCTGCGAGGACGAGGGCGAGCCGTACGGCGAGGAGTCGCCGCCGGAGTATCCGCCGCCGGCGGACGAGCCGTACCCGCTGTCGTAGGACGACGAGCCGTAGCCGCTGGAGGAACCGGAGGAGGAGTACCCGCCGGACAGCGGGTCCGAGCCGTACGGGGAGTCCGACCAGCCGCTGCCGGCCGAGGGAGTGCTCCCGCCTGAGGAGGAACCGCCGGACGAGCCCCCGGACGAGCCATACGACGAGCCGTACGACGAGGGGCCCGATCCGTAGGAGGGACGCTCACCGGTGTTCAGCGGGTCGCTCAACGGGTCGTTCAGCGCGTCGTAACCCGAGGACGACGACGGCGCCGCCGGGTCGGGCTCGGGCGTCGAGGCGCGCTTGCGATCCGACTGGATCTTGGCGAGCAGTTCGTCCACGCTCGGCAGGCGGTGCTCCTCCTCGCCTCCGTCGGGTGTGCCGGGAGGGTTGTGGGAGACGGCCGGCTGTACGGTCGTGGGCGGCGCGGTGGAGGGCGGCGGCTGCGTCGGCGGCTGCTGCTGTGCTGGTGGGCGGCCGCCGCGGAAGGACGGGCGTTCGCCGGTGCTCAGCGGGTCGTCCCCGAAGCCGTTGTTCTGCGGCTGCTGCTGCGGCTGCTGCGGCTCGCCCGTGTACGGGGAGAAGCCGCCGCTCTGCTCCGGCGAGCCGAAGGACGGGATGACGCCCGGGTCGGTCTCACCCGTGCGCCCGACCGGGGCGTCGAGCGGGTTCGCCGGGACGGCGGGCTGTGGCGCGGTGGGCGGAGCGGGCGTGTCGATCGGTCCGACGGCGCGCGTCTCCGCGGTCGGCGCGGCCGGGCCCGGGTGTGCGAGCGGGTCGTTGCCGCGCGGCTCGCCCCCCTGCTCGGCGTTCTGCCGCCAGGGGAACTTCGGCTTGTCGAACGTGATGGTCGACCAGTACTCGTCGTCGTCCATCTCCTCGTTCGACCGGCCGCCCTGCGCGGGCGGTGGCCCGGAGGCCGACGCGGCGGGAAGCGGGGCGTGCGGGACACCGGGACCCTGCGGGCCACCAGGACCGCCTGGACCGCCTGGACCGCCTGGACCGCCAGGACCATGGGGCCCATTGGGGCCACCAGGACCGGAGGGTCCGGCGAGCCCGGGCGGCGGGCCGGCCATCGGGCCGCCCATCGGCACCATCGGACCGCCGAGAGGACCGGCCATCGGAGCGGCCGGGAGCTGCTGAGGTGGACCGCCGATCGGAGCGCCGGCGACACGCATGTCGCCGTACGGCTCGTCGTCGTACTCCTCAGGCTCTCCCCGCCGGCCGCGTGATCGTGCTCCACGGCGGCCACGGGGCTGCTCGTCCTCGGCCATCCAGTCGTCATCGCCTCCAGCGCGGCTCGCCCTCATGCCGAGAGCGACGAGCACCCCGACGAGAACGACCACTGCTACGAGTCCGAGGACAACGATCAGACCCCACATAGCACCACCCAACGCCATGGTCTAGCGGTCGACGCCGACGCGGAGACCTGTCCCGTGATCACCGGCGTCCGGGCCCACAAGGACCTAGACCGATTGTTGCCGACCGCTATGACCCTTGTCACACGGTTCGCGGACATCTACTCTCACACTACTTGCCGCAAATGGCCACTCGGGTCAGTGGCCGTCATCTCATGCCCCGCGGCACTTGACCGCACCCGTTTCACGTGCGTGCACACCGGTGTCACCGCTTTCCGAACTCCGCGGTCATCCGGCCGCGGGAGACCACGCGCTCGGCGATCTCCGCGAGCACCTTGTCGAGCCGGGCACCGTTCGGCAGCCGCACCCGGTCGCGCAGTGCGTACACCGTGAACCGGTAGCGGTGGAACTCGCCCTTCGGCGGGCACGGCGGCGAGTAGCCGGCCTTGCCCGAGGTGTTCGCCGCCTGGAGCGCGTGACGTGGGACGACGCCTTCCAGGATCTCGTTCGCGGTGGCGTCGATGTTGAACAGGACCCAGTGGACGTACGCGCCGCCGGGTGCGTCCGGGTCGTCGACGACGAGTGCCTGCGCGCCGACGCCGGTGGAGGCGACCGACCAGCGCAGCGGAGGCGTCTTGCCCTGGCCGCCCTCCTGCTTGCAGGCGAACCGCGTCGGAATCGGCGCGCCATCGCGGAAGGCGGGGCTGGTCACGGTGATCGAATCCGGCACGCTGCCGCGTACGATCTTGGTCTGCCCGACCAAGCCGCATCCACTGAGTGACAGCAGTACGACGGCGGTCAGGCAGACCGGCCGCCACAACGTGGTCATCATCGATCCATAGCTCCCGGGGGACGATCGTAGTCCGCGCCCGGCCGGTGGCCTCGTATTCGGAGGCGTCCGCAGACGCGGATGCCGAATGCGATGTCGGTCACCCACGTGTCGTCGCCGGGCGTTCGGCTCACCTTAGAGGCGGCGGCGCGAAACCGCCGAGCCCAGGTGGCTCCGAGGTCGTCGATGGCTGATCTGAACGGCCTCCACGCTAGGCCCTGGACGGCCACCCCACGCGGAAACCGGCGAAGTCCGCGGGATCACCCGCGCCGGCCGCGTCAGGAGAGCAGGTCGCCGACCGCGGCGCGTACGCGTGCGCGCTCGTCGTCGGTCAGGCCGCCCCAGAAGGCGCGCTCGGACTCGTACCAGATCACGTTCACCGGCTCGCGCAGGGCGCGGCCCTCGTCGGTGAGCCAGACGCGTACGAGCCGCGCGTCCGCGTCGTCGCGCTCGCGGTGCACGAGCCCGGCGCGCTCCAGGCCGCCGACGACCTTGGTCACCGCGGGCGCCGAGACGCCCGTGCGCACGGCGAGGTCGGTGGACGTGACGCCGTCCTCGCGCCAGAGCTGGGCGAGGTAGAACTCCTGTCCCGGGTGCAGGCCGTGCCGGTCGAGGCCGTCGGCGACGAGCGCCTTGTAGCGTACGAGCGCCCGGAGCAGCCGGTACGACGGGCTGTCGAGCAGGGAACGTTCCACCTGCTCAGAGTATCCATTGCGGGCTGACGGAGCGCTGAGCGGAGATATCGGAGTGACGACCGGCCCGGCCTCTTGGAGGATGGTCGGGACCGGTTGCCCGTGGAGCGGGACACGAGGACGATCGAGATATATCGTGGCTTTGTCGTCAGGCATGGCATCCTCCTCGCAGGGCGGGGACAGGCAAGGGAGGACGTCGCGTGCGGATCGGGCTGCTGGGGCCCCTTGAGGTGACCGACGGCGCGGGCCGGCCGGTGGAGGTCGGCGGTGCACGCCTGCGCACCCTTCTCATCCTGCTGGCCCTGGACGCCGGCCGCGTGGTCACCGCCGAACGTCTCGTCGACGGCGTGTGGGGCGACGACCCGCCCTCCGGGGCGCCGAACGCCCTGCAGTCGCTGATCTCCCGCCTGCGGCGCGCGGTGCCGGGCCTTTCGATCGAGTCGCATCCGGCGGGCTACCGGCTGATGCTCGGCGGCGCGGGCAACCCTGGCAACCCGGGCAATGCAGGCGGCACGGCCGACACGGTCGACGCGATCGAGTTCGAGCTGCTGGCCGCGCGCGGGCAGCGGCTGTCGGCCGAGGATCCCGTACGCGCCGCCGACGCGTTCGCCGCCGCGCTGGGCCTGTGGCGCGGTTCCGCGCTCGCCGACGTCGCCGACCTGGAGTTCGCCCGAGGGCACGTCTCCCGGCTGGCCGAACGCCGGCTGAGCGTGATCGAGGACCACGTCGAGGCCCGCCTGACGCTGGGCGGCGCGGACGTCGCCGAGCTGGAGGCGCTCGTCGCGGCGCATCCGCTGCGCGAGCGGCTGCGCGGGCAGTACATGCGCGCCCTGTGCGCGGCCGGACGCCAGGCCGAGGCGATCGCGACCTTCGAGGACGCGCGCCGCATGCTCGCCGACGAACTCGGCGTGGACCCGTCGCCGGAGCTGCGGGCCGCGCACCTGGCCGTCCTGCGCGGCGTGCCGTACGGACCGCGGCGGGAGGCACGCACCAACCTGCGCGCGAGGCTCACGAGCTTCATCGGCCGCGAGGACGAGATCGACCGGGTCGCCAAGCTCCTGGAGGAAAACCGCCTCGTCACGCTCACCGGGCCGGGCGGCGCCGGCAAGACCCGGCTGGCCGTCGAGTCCGCCGACCGGCTCACCGAGCGCATGCCCGGCGGCGTCTGGCTGGCCGAGCTGGCGCCGGTCGGTGATCCGGCGGAGGTGCCGCAGGCGCTGCTGAGCGCGCTCGGCCTGCGCGAACGCGCGCTGGTGGCGAACGTCCGCGGTACGGCGCCGCCCGCCGTCGACCCGGTCGAGCGGCTCGTCGCGGCGCTGGCGCGCGAGCGGCTGCTGATCGTCCTGGACAACTGCGAGCACCTGATCGACGCGTGCGCGGCGCTCGCCGACCGCGTCCTGGCCGACTGCCCGGGGGTGCGCATCCTGGCCACCAGCCGCGAGGCGCTCGGCATCACCGGCGAGACGCTCTGGCCGGTGCCGCCCCTGGCCTTCCCCGGCTCCGGGCACGTGCCGGACGTCCTCGACTACCCCGCCGTACGCCTGCTGGCCGAGCGCGGCGCGGCGGTGCGCCCCGGCTTCTCCGTCGACGCCGACCATGCCGCCGTGCTCGCCATCTGCCGGCGGCTCGACGGCATGCCGCTCGCGATCGAGCTGGCGGCCGCGCGCCTGCGTACGATGACCGCCGGGCAGATCGCCGACCGCCTGGACGACCGGTTCCGGCTCCTCACGGGCGGCAGCCGTACGGCGCTGCCGCGCCACCAGACCCTGCGCGCGGTCGTCGACTGGAGCTGGGACCTGCTCGATGAGCCCGAGCACGTGCTGCTGCGCCGGATGTCGGTGTTCTCCGGCGGTGCCACGCTCGAGAGCATCGAGGAGGTCTGCGGCTGCGACGTCTTCGACGCCCTCATCGGGCTGGTGGAAAAGTCGCTGGTGATCGCGGACGGCACCGGCCGCTACCGGCTGCTGGAGACGATCCGCGCCTACAGCGCCGCCCGCCTGTCCCAGGCGGGCGAGGCCCGGCGCATCCGCCGCGCGCACGCACACCACTTCCTCGCACTCGCCGAGACCGCCGAGCCGCTCCTGCGCACCAGCGAGCAGATGCGGTGGCTGAGACGCCTCGGCGAGGAGTACGACAACCTGCACGCGGCGCTGCGGTGGGCGGTCGACGTCAGTGACCCCGCCCTCGCGGTCCGCTACGTCGCCGCGCTCGGCTGGTACTGGTTCCTGCGCGGCCGGCGTGCCGAGGGCGAGCAGCTCGCGGCGGAGGCGGTCGCGGTCGGCGGCGACGGGCCGGCCGCGGCTCGTGCGCTCGCCTGCATGTACTGGGTGCTCGGGTCGGTCGGTGGCGGCGTCACCGACCGGGCCACCCTGCGCGAACGCCTGGCGATGGCGCTGGAGGCGGCCGGCCGCGTCGAGGGCGACGACCTGCACCCCGTGCTGCGAATCGCGCCGATGGCCCTGCGGATCTTCGACGGGCAGGTCGAGGAGGCGCTCGCCGAGCTGGAGCTGCTGCGCACCGTACGCGACCCGTGGCTGCGAGCCGCGGGCCACACGATACGCGGGCACGCGCTGATCAACCTGGGCCTGGTGGACGAGGTCGAGGAGGTGTTCGGCGCCGCCCTGCGGGAGTTCCGCGCGCTCGGCGAGCGGTGGGGGCTGTCGCTGACGCTGGTCGGGCTGGCCGAGATCACGCTGTGGAAGGGCGACCCGCTGACCGCCAAGTCCTACGTCGAGGAGGCCCTCGGCTACTCACTCGACTTCGACAGCCACGACGACGCGAGCTTCCTGCGGATCCGGCTCGCCAACGCGTACACCGTGGCCGGCGACGAGGCGAGGGCCCGCGCCGAGCTGGACGCGGCGATACGCGGGGCGCGCCGCCGCGGAGCGTCCGAGGACCTCGCGTTCGTCTGCTACGCCCTGGGCGAGTTCGCCCGCCGCGACGACGACCTGACCGCCGCCCGCACCCACTTCGAGGCCGCGATCGGCCACCTCACGCAGGGCGGGCCGCCGCAGTTCGGCGCGATGATCCACTCACAGCTCGGCCTCATCCACGCGATCGAGGGCGACGTCGACGCCGCGCTCGCCCGGCACATCGAGGCGCTCCGGCTGGCGATCCTCGTCCACGACGCGCCCAGCGTCGGCCAGACCCTCGTCGGGTTCGCCGACCTCGCCGTACGCTCGGGCGAACCCGAGCGCGCGGCGACGCTGCTCGGTGCGGCCGTCGCCGTACGCGGCGCGGAGGACCGGTCGCTGACCGAGCCCCCGCGCGTCGAGCGGATCGCACGCGAGGCGATCGGCGACGAGCGGTTCGAGGAGGCGTTCGCCCTCGGCCGCGAGATGAACGCCGACCACGCCTGCGCGTACGTCGGGATGGAGGACGTGCGCGTCTCGCCGCTGAGATGACGGCGCCCGGCCACGCGACTCGCGCGGCCGGGCGGGGGGAGAAGCCGTGTCAGACGCGGCGGCGCAGGGCGCGCACCGCGAGCGGGGCGAAGATCACCGCGAGGACGACCGCGGAGATCAGGGTCTTGGTCACCGGGCTCGCGACCGGGCCGCCGTTGATCAGCCCGCGGCACGAGTCGGCCAGGAACGACACCGGGTTGATCTTGGCCCACCACTGCATCCAGCCCGGCATGGTGTGCACGTTCACGAACGCGCTGCTGGAGAAGCTCAGCGGGAAGATCGTGGTGAAGCCGAAGATCTGCACCTTGTCCGGCTCGCTCACCAGGACGCCGATCAGGACCGACATCCAGGAGACCGCGAAGGACATCACGACCAGGAGCAGCAGCGCGCCGATCACACCGGCGACGTCGGTCTTGACGCGGAACCCGATGATGATGCCCATGAGCAGCAGGATCCCCATCGACCACGCCTGCTTGACCGTGTCGGCCAGGATCCGGCCCGCGAGCGGCGACATCCGCGAGATCGGCAGCGCGCGCAGCCGGTCGAAGACGCCCTTGGTGATGTCGGTGTTCAGCCCGACGCCGGTGTTGAGCGTGGCGAACAGGGCGTTCTGCGCGATGATGCCGGGCAGCGCGTACTGGAGGTACGCGGTGGGGTTCCCGGCCATCTGGCCGCCGAAGACGTACGTGAACAGCAGCACGAACATGATCGGCTGGACGCTGAGATCGAGCAGTTCCATCGGGTTGTGCTTGATCTGCACCAGCGTGCGCCAGGCGAGCGTCATCGTGTGCCGGACCGTGGAGATCGGGCTGACGCGCCTGCTGGTGGTCTGCGGTGCGGGCAGGGTGGCGGCGGTCATGCCGGGCTCCCTTCGAGCTCGGGCTGGGCGACTTCCTCGGCGCGGTGGCCGGTCAGGGACAGGAAGACCTCATCCAGGCTGGACCTGCGGAGGGTCAGCTCGGCGACGAGGACGCCGGCGTCGTCGAGGTGACGGACGACCTTGGGCAGAATGCTCGGGTCGGCGACCGGCGCGGTGACCCGCTCGCCCTCGATCTTGATGCCCTCGCCGATGACCATGCTGACGAGCCCGGCGACCGTGTCGCGGTCGCGCTCGTCGGCCGGCCGTACCTGGAGCACCTGGCCGCCGACCTGGTTCTTCAGGTCGTCGGGCGTGCCGTGCGCGATGACCTTGCCCCGGTCGATGACCGCGATGTCGTCGGCGAGCAGGTCGGCCTCTTCCAGATACTGCGTGGTGAGCAGGATGGTGACGCCGTCGCTGAGCAGCCCGCGGATGGTGTCGTACAGGCCGCCGCGAGCGTGGGGGTCCAGGCCGGTGGTCGGCTCGTCCAGGAACAGCACCGAGGGCCGCCCGACGAGGCTGGCCGCGAGGTCGAGCCGCCGTCGCATGCCGCCGGAGTAGGTCTTGGCCGCCCGGTCGCGCGCGTCCCACAGCTCGAAGCGTTCGAGCAGTTCGGCGGCGCGCGCCTTGGCCTCGCGACGCGGCATCTCCAGGAGCCGGCCGATCATCACGAGGTTCTCGGTGCCGGTGAGCATCTCGTCCACCGAGGCGTACTGGCCGGTCAGCCCGATGAGCTGCCGAACCTGGTGCGCGTCGCGTACGACGTCGTGCCCGCCCACGGTGGCACGGCCCGCGTCGGGCCGCAGCAGGGTGGCGAGGATGCGGACGGCGGTGGTCTTGCCGGCGCCGTTGGGCCCGAGGACCCCGAGAACGCTGCCGGTGCGTGCCTCGAGGTCCACCCCGTCCAGGGCGACCGTGTCGCCGAAGTGCTTCACCAGGCCTTCTGCCTGGATCGCGTACGTCATGGGTACTCCCCGTGAAAAGTCCTTTGTTGTCAGGGAGTACTTTTCCCGAAACCACTGTCATTTCGCGCACATCCACCTGACACCCGCTGATACGCGGTGTATCCGGCATGTCAGCGAGCGACTCACCCATGTCCCCTACGAGGTCAGGGCCTCGCCGGACCGAGGCGCGCCGCGTACGGGACGGGCGGGGCTACTCGGGCCGGCGGGCGCCGAACATGATCTCGTCCCAGGACGGGACCGACGCGCGCTTGCCACGCGACTTCTTGCGCGCGGCCGGGCGCTTCTCCGGTGCGGGCGGCGGGGTGGCCTTCGCGCCGGCCGCGGCGGCGGCCGGCTGTTCGGCGGGGCTCTCGGCGGCCGGGCGCTCGGCGGGCCGAGGCTGGGCCGGCTTGGGCTGCGCCGGCTTGGGCATGGCAGGCCGCGGCCCGGGCTTTTGCGCGGCGGGCTTCGGCTGCGCGGGCCTGTCCGCGGGCTTTTCGGCAGGCTTTTCTGCGGGCCTGGCGACCGGCTTCGGCGCGGCGGGCCCGTGCCCGACCGGCTCGCGCTTCGCGGCGGGGTGCGTGGGCTCGGACCGGCTCGGGTGCGCGGCCGGGGCGGGCTGCTCGGCGGCCGGCGCGGACTGCTCCCGCGGCTCCTCGGCCTCGATCGGACGTGGCGAAGCCGCCTCCGTACGCTCCTCGCGCAGCGGCTCCTCGCGCGGCAGATCCTCAACCGGAGGCGGCGGGACGGCCTCACGCGACGACACCGCCTCGCGCGGCACGGCGGTCTCGCGTGGGTAACTCGTCTCGCGGGCCGCGGCGGGCTCGCGCGGCGACTCGGGCGCCATGCTCTCCTCGCGCGGCGACGCGGGCTCGCGTGAGAAGGCCGCCTCCTGCGACAGCCCCGGCTCGCGTGCGTTGGCGTCGCGCGACGGCTCGCGTGACATGGAGAAACCGCGCGGCTCGGCCTCGCGCGGCGCCGGGCGCGGGATCTCGCGGCGCGGCACCTCGCGTACGAACGAGGTCTCCTCCGCCTCGCGCGGCGCGGGCGGTGGAGCGTGCTCGGTCACGACCTTCATCGTCCGCCGTGGCAGGAACGGCGTGACCGTGTCGTCCACCGGGTCGTCGAGTTCGAGCGAGGACAGCCGCGCGGCCTCCTCGTTGACGGCGGAGATGTGGCGGCGGCGCGGGTCATAGGCCCACTCGGCCGCGTACGGGCGGCCGTCGTAGGAGAAGGACAGGCGGACCCGCCACGTGGAGTCCTCGCACTTGCGCGAGTCCCACTCGACCTCCTCCAGGTCGATGCCGCGCTTGCCGAGCCGCTCCTCGACGATCTCGCCGAGCGCGGGAGCGGGCACGGACTCGCCTTGACGGCGTATCGTCACGCGCTGTGCCTGCTGTGCCATGTACTCGCGCTCCTGGAGGACCGGTCCCTCGAACCAGCGGACCCGTTCTACCGGGATGCCCGCCGTCTCGGCGATCTCCTCCGCGGTCTCTCCAGCGCGGATGCGAGCTTGGATCTCCTTGGGACGCAAGGGACTCTCCACTTCGATCTCGTACTGGCCGAGGCGGGAGAAGTGCCCACGGACCGCGGCGCGAAGCCGATCGTCGACGGGCAGCGTGAACCGGGTGCCTCGGCCCGCGGTGGCCAGGACGAGGTACGAACCGTCCTCGCTGACCGCGACGAGGCGCAGCTCCTGCATGCGTGTCCTTTCGTGCCCTGTCCATCTCGGCTCCGGGCGCATGCGTGCCCTTCCCCCCGGTCCTCTGAGTCTCTCGTCAGGACGCACCTGCCCGCCAGCACCGTACCCGGCATGTCCGAACATCGCCGTCCTGCGAACGCGATCCTGTCAAGTTCCCGCTGCGTCGTCCCAGCTTGCCTGTTCAGCGGGGTGCCGGGTGGAGGGGTTAACGATTCTTGTGCAACCTTTTCCAGGCGATGTCGTTCGATGCCTTCGCGGGAGCGTCCCTCGCGCTCATTTACCGAAGATACGAGTCGTGTAAGCGTTGGCAAAGCGCCTGGAGGGGTCGATCCGGTCACGGAGGTCCAGGAATTCGCCGAAACGCGGGTAGACGCCCTCAAGGTAGGCGGCGTCGCGGGTGTGCAGCTTGCCCCAGTGCGGCCGGCCGCCCAGTGACGTCAGGACCTCCTCGATCGCGCGGAAGTACTCCTCGTGGGGAGAGGAGTGGAAGACGTGGATGGCGATGAACGCGGATCGCCGCCCGTACGCCATCGACAGCCAGGCGTCCTCCGCGGGCAGCAGCCGCACCTCGATCGGGAAGCCGATCCGCCAGTCGTTCCGCTCGATCACCGCGCGCACCTCGCGCAGCGCGCCGGGCAGTTCCTCGCGCGGGATCGCGTACTCCTGCTCCTTGAACCGTACGCGCCGCGGGCTCGTGAAGACCCGGTCGGACCGGTCGCTGTAGGTGCGCGCACCGAGCGCACGCGCCGAGACGGTGTTGATCGTCTTGACCGCGCCGGGGAACCGCGAGCCGACCCGGTTGGTCAGCCCGAAGACCGAGTTGGACAGGAACTCGTCGTCGAGCCAGTGCCGGAACGCCGACAGCGGCTCGGCCGGCCCGTGCACCTGGTTGTTGCGCTTGGTCAGGCAGCCGTCGGTGTGGGGGAACCAGTAGAACTCGAAGTGCTCGTTGTCCTCGGACAGCTCGTCGAGGCGCGACAGGACCTCCTCCCATCGCATCGGCTCCTCTCGCGCGCGCAGCAGGAAGGCCGGGACGGTACGCCAGGTGATCGCGGTGACGACGCCGAGCGAGCCCAGGCCGGCGCGCGCGGCGTCGAACAGCTCCGGCCGCCGGTCGCGCGCGCACGTCATCACGGAGCCGTCGGCCAGTACGAGCTCCAGCGCCGCGATCTGGGAGACCAGCCCGGCCGCCTCGCGCCCGGTGCCGTGCGTCGCCGTCTGCGTCGCTCCCGCGAGAGTCTGCTCCTGGATGTCGCCCATGTTGGCGAGCGCGAGCCCGCGGGCGGCGAGGTGCTCGTTGAACGCCCGCAGCGTCATCCCGGCCTCGGCGGTGACCAGGCCGGTCGTCTCGTCGGCCGCGCGCAGGGCGGTGAGGCCCTCGGGCCGCAGCAGCACACCCTCGGTGACCGCGGCGCCGGTGAAGGAGTGGCCGGTGCCCGCCATGCGCACGGTCAGGCCGTCGCCGGCGGCCCCGGTGACCGCGGCCGCGACCTCCTCGGTCGAACGCGGAGTGAGGACGCGGCGGGGGGCGGCGTGCTGGTTGCCGGCCCAGTTCCGCCACACCGGGGGGCTCGATGCTGGCATAACACGAAATCTACTCACGTTAGCCCAGCTCTCGGCAACCCTGGACGCGATCGGATCCACGGCGGCCTCACCACAGGGCCGGGTCCTGGCCGACACCGGTCGCGTTAGGGGTAACTAGCGTGCGGGCAGATTCGTTGGGACGGTTGATGAGACGTTCAGTATCCAGAGGACTTCCGGCCGCGGCCGTGGCGATCGCGTTGGCGGCCGCCGGCACCGCCGCGAGCGGCACGGCGTACGTCGTCGCCGGCGGCCCCGCGAGCCGTGCGACGCCGTCCTCGGCGCACCGCGCCGCGACGCCCGCGGTGCCCCCCGCCCGCCCCGCTGTGACGCCCGCCACCCCGGTGGTGCCCGCCTCGGACCAGCCGGCCGCGCTCAAGCGCGTCGTGCCGCCGGACTTCCTGGTCATCTCGCGTACGCCGGTGAGCGCCGCGCAACTCGCCAAGGTGTCCCGGCTCAAGCACGTCCGCGACGTCATCACGGTGGACGCGGGGGCGGTGAGCCTGCAGGGCGGCCGGGCGAACATGTTCGCCGTCGACCCGATCCGGTTCCGCTCCTGGACGCCGCCGGGCACCGCCACCGACGACGCCCTGTGGACCGCGCTCGGCCGCGACCAGTTCGTCGTCTCCGACGACGTGCAGCACCGGCTCGGCCTGCGCGCCGGCATGCCGTACACCATCCAGGGCCGCGCGCAGCTGTCGGCCACGATGGGCGGCGCGGGGTCGCTCGGGCTGCCCGGCATCAACGTCCTCGTCGGCCGCGACACCGGGCGCAGGATCGGACTGGTCCCCGACATCGGGCTCCTCGTCAACGCGCCCGGCGCCGACCTCACCGCCCTGCGGTCGGGCCTGCGGCGCGCGGTCGGCTCGGCCGGGCAGGTCATCAACCTGCACGAACGGGCGAACCAGCCGAAGGCGAGCATGGGCGCGCCGCGCGGCAAGGCCACGAGCTACCTCCAGCTCTACCAGCAGGCCGCGACCACCTGCCCTGGCCTGTCGTGGACCGTGCTCGCCGCCATCGGGCAGATCGAGAGCGGCCACGGGCGCAACGTCGGGCCCTCCAGCGCCGGCGCGCTGGGCCCGATGCAGTTCATGCCGGCCACCTGGCGCTCCTACGGCGTCGACGGCGACGGCGACGGCAAGGCCGACATCATGAACCCCTTCGACGCCGTGCCGACCGCGGCGCGTTACCTGTGCGTCAGCGGCGCCGGGCGCGGCGGCGGCGCGCTGTCCACCGCCATCTGGCACTACAACCACTCCCAGTCCTATGTGGACGCGGTGCTGTCGCTCGCCCACGCGTACGCGCGCCGATTCCCGTGAGGCGCCGCACGGGCACGCGCGGCCTCCTGGTTTGATGGAGACATGCGGTACGACGCGCTGCTCCTGCTGTCCTTCGGCGGCCCGGAAGGGCCCGGCGACGTGATGCCGTTCCTGGAGAACGTCACGCGCGGCCGCGGGGTGCCCAGGGAGCGGCTGGAGAGTGTGGCCGGGCACTACCACCACTTCGGCGGCGCGAGCCCGATCAACGCCCAGTGCCGCGAGCTCAAGGCAGCGATCGAGGCCGACCTCGCCGCCCACGGCCTCGACCTGCCGGTCTACTGGGGCAACCGCAACTGGCACCCGTTCCTGGCCGAGACGCTGCGCGCGATGAAGGCCGACGGCGTACGACGGGCGGCGGCGTTCGTCACGTCCGCCTACAGCGGCTACTCCTGCTGCCGCCAATACCTCGAGGACATCGACCGGGCACGCGCCGAGGTCGAAGGCGCCCCCGAGATCGACAAGCTGCGCGTCTACTTCAACCATCCCGGCTTCGTGGAGCCGTTCGCCGAGGCCGTACGCGCCGCCTTCGGCCGGCTGCCGGCGGACCTGCGGCAGGACGCGCGGCTGGTGTTCACCGCGCACAGCGTGCCGATCGCCCAGCCGGGCCGCGAACGCTATGTCGCCGAGCTGAACGACGTCGCCGCGACGGTCGCCGGCGACCGCGCGTGGACGCTGGCGTACCAGAGCCGCAGCGGGCCGCCGAGCGTGCCGTGGCTGGCGCCCGACATCGGCGACCACCTGGAGAAACTCCACTCGGCGGGCGCGCGCGCCGCGGTCATCGCACCGATCGGGTTCGTCTCGGACCACATGGAGGTCAAGTACGACCTCGACGTCGAGGCGGCCGAGCTGGCCGGGCGCATCGGGCTGCGCCTCGAGCGCGCGGCCACGCCGGGCGCCCATCCGCGGTTCGTCGCGATGGTCCGCGAGCTGCTCCTCGAACGCGATACCGCAGACCGCCCGGCGCTGGGCACGCTCGGCCCGCGGCCCGACGCGTGCGGCGGCGCGTGCTGCCGCAGGCCCGCGTGACCGCCGAACCACCCGGACCCCCGCCGAAGCGACCGCCCACGGGAGGCGACGTGCACGACCTGCTCGAGCTCGCGATCAGCACCGCCGACCTCGCCGGCGTCATGCTCGTCGACAAGCGCCCGGCCGACGTACGCGTTGCCGCGACCAAGTCCAGCCCGACCGACGTCGTCACCGAGATGGACCGCTCGGCGGAGAAGCTCATCGTCGAGCGGATCCGCGCCTCGCGCCCCGGCGACGCCTTCCTCGGCGAGGAGGGCGGCTCGGCGTCCGGCGTCAGCGGAGTGCGCTGGATCATCGACCCGATCGATGGCACCGTCAACTATCTCTACGGCCTGCCGGACTGGGCGGTGAGCATCGCCGCCGAGGTCGACGGCGAGGTCGTCGCCGGCGTGGTCGCGGTGCCGACGCGCGGCGAGCTCTACACCGCCGCGCGCGGCGAAGGCGCCTACCTCGTCCACCGCGACGGCTCGACCGAGAAGCTGCGCTGCAATTCCGGCGTGCCGCTCGAACGCGCACTCATCGCGACCGGCTTCGGCTACTTCGCCCAGCGCCGCGCGCGCCAAGCCGAGGTGCTGCTGGGCGTCCTGCCGCGGGTCCGCGACATCCGCCGCGGCGGATCGGCGGCCGTCGACCTGTGCTCGGTGGCCGCGGGACGCGTCGACGGCTACTTCGAGCGCGGGCCGCAGGAGTGGGACATCGCGGCGGGCGGCCTCATCGTCCGCGAGGCCGGCGGCGCCATCGGCGG
The DNA here is from genome assembly GCA_963799975.1 of uncultured Actinomycetota bacterium. Taxonomy (GTDB): domain Bacteria; phylum Actinomycetota; class Actinomycetes; order Streptosporangiales; family Streptosporangiaceae; genus Actinoallomurus. Next base: position 463,025 of record CAWCZF010000001.1, read on the forward strand.
GCTGCACGGCCGCCCGGCCAACCCGGAGCTCACCCTCGCGGCCGGCCCCGGCCTGTACGAGCCCCTGCACGACCTGCTCGCGCCGCTGTCGCCCGAGCGCGACTGAGGCGAGAAACGCGGCCGCAGGGACCAGGCGAGACCGCGACGGCCCCGCACCGCCGGGTGCAGGGCCGCAGATATGTCTGTTTCGCCGTGATCACTTAACCGTCAGGTGCGCCTCAGGCGCAGCGTGGAACGTCGATTCCGTGGCTCGCGGCCGTCCGGCGCAGGTCGTCGATCTCGGCTCGCTGTGCGTCCGCCAGGAGATCGTCGCCGGTGTCGTGGGCCATCCGCAGCGACTCGTACGCGTCCGACAGACGCTGGTGGATCGTCGTTGTCAACTCGCCCACACGGGCTCCCTTCAACAAGAGGTGGAAGGCGGTCTACCCAGGTCATGGTCGCCGCTAAACCTGCGAATACCCTGGACATGCTTATCGGACACTTACGCCCGGTGTGACATAACTGACCTTGCCGGTCCAGCGCGCGGCTTTCCGAGGGGGTGGAGACAGGTGAGAGTCCTGGTCGTCGAGGACGAGCGTGTGCTCGCGGACACCATTGCCACCGGGCTGAGGCGGGAGGCGATGGCCGTGGACGTCGCTTACGACGGCGCCGCCGCGCTGGAGCGGACCAGCGTCAACGACTACGACGTGGTCGTGCTCGACCGTGACCTGCCGCGAGTGCACGGAGACGAGGTGTGCCGGCGGCTCGTGGCCGACGCCACGGCCGCCCGCGTCCTCATGCTCACCGCGGCGGGGGAGCTGGACGACAAGGTCGAGGGCCTGTCGATCGGGGCCGATGACTACCTGTCCAAGCCGTTCGCGTTCGCCGAACTGATCGCGCGCATCCGCGCCCTCGGCCGCCGTTCGGCGCCGCCGCTCCCGCCCGTGCTCGAACGCTCCGGCGTACGCCTGGACCCGGCGCGCCGGGTCGTGACGCGCGGCGGCCGTCCGGTGGACCTGACGCCCAAGGAGTTCGCCGTCCTGGAGGTGCTGATGCGCGGGCAGGGCACCGTCGTCAGCGCCGAGCACCTGCTGGAGAAGGCGTGGGACGAGAACATCGACCCGTTCACGAACGTGGTGCGCGTGACGATGATGACGCTGCGCAAGAAGCTGGGTGATCCGCAGGTCATCGAGACCGTGCCCGGTGCGGGGTACCGGCTTTGAGCCTCTCGCCCGGCGCCGTGTCGCGCCGGATGACGGTCCGGCTACGCCTCACGCTGCTGTACGGCGGACTGTTCTTCGCCGCCGGGTTCCTCCTGCTGACCGTCGCGTACGTCCTGGTCACCAACATCCTGGAGGGGCTGCCGCTGGAGGTGCGCACCAACGACCCGCTCGGCATCTCCCAGCAGGAGCAGCAGGCGATCCGGCAGAGCTTCATCGACAACGCGCAGCACCGGCTGATCTGGCAGTCGGCGTTCGCGCTGGTCGGCGTCGGCCTGATCGCGCTGGCCCTGGGCTGGTTCGTCGCCGACCGCGCGCTCGGCCCGCTCCAGAAGGTCACCGCGACCGCGCGCAAGCTGTCCGAGAGCACCCTGCACGAGCGCATCGCCCTCCAGGGGCCCGAGGATGAGATCAAGGAGCTGGCCGACACCTTCGACGCGATGCTGGAGCGCCTCAACCAGGCGTTCGACGCGCAACGGCGGTTCGTCGGCAACGCCTCGCACGAGCTGCGCACACCGCTCGCCATCAACCGGACCCTGCTGGAGGTCGCGCTCACCGACCCCGCCGCCTCCGAAGACCTGCGGACCGTGGGGCGTACGCTCCTCGCCAACAACGCGCGGCACGAGCGGCTGATCGAGGGACTGCTCCTGCTGGCACGCAGCGAGCGCGAGCTGACCACGCGTACCGCCGTCGACCTGAGCGAGGTCGCCGTGATCGTGCTCAAGACCGCCGTACGCGACGACCGGCCGGACATCGAGATCACCACCGAGCTGACGTCCGGGCCGACGGTCGGCGATCCGGTCCTGCTGGAGCACCTGATCTCGAACCTGATCGACAACGCGATCCGGCACAACGTCGACGACGGCACGGTCGTCGTGCGCACGGGCGTCCTGGAGGGCTGGGCCACCTGCCAGGTCGAGAACACCGGCCCGGTCGTGCCCGCCTATGAGGTGCAGAACCTCTTCGAGCCGTTCCGCCGTCTCAACACCGACCGGATCGACTCGGCCAAGGGCGCCGGCCTGGGCCTGTCGATCGTTCGTTCGGTGGCCGGCGCGCACGGCGGCACGGTGCTCGCCACCCCGCGCGACGGTGGCGGCCTCATCGTGACCGTACGCCTGCCCAAAGCTTGAGAGCCGCCCGCGCGAGAGCCGGGTGACCGCGTGACGCCCCCCGAGCGGCGTCACGCGGCCACCGGCCGACCGGCCGGACCTCAACCGGTGTAGGGGGCGAAGATCTTGGAGAACTCATACGGCTGCTGCGGGAGGTTGGTGCACTGGTAGAGCGCGCCGGTGCAGGCGTTGCGGTGGCGGGTCTCCTCCCAGAAACCCAGTCCGCCGACGTGGTGCTGGCGGGCGAAGGCGAGCAGTTGCCGTGCGTCGTCCTGGTTGAAGACGCTGTGGTCGTCGTTTGCCCGAGCATCGGGGTGACGCCGACCATCGCCCAGATCTGCGCGTCCGACTTGGTGGTGTAGATCGCCTTGAGCTGGTCGTGGGGGGACTGGGCGGCCCGCACCGCGGCGTCGCAGTCCTGGGCGAGTTCGATGCCGGACGCGCCGCCGAAGGAGATCTTCACGTCGCCGCCGGCAGCATCGCCGCGGCGAGTTTGGCGAACAGGCGTTTCACGTCTCACTCCTGGCGGGGAGAGGGATGGACGGCCCCCGTAAAGCTATTAGGAAGCTTTCCTATCAATTGATAGCGCGGCGAGACCGCAGGAGTCAAGCCCGCCGACCCCGGTCACCGGGACCGGGTCACTTCACCGCGGTCGTGGTGAGCAGGGGATAGCCGATGTAGTCCATCCCGATGCCGGTGAACTTCGTGGTGTCGGCGACCCGGTACTGCACGTGCGAGTAGATCGGGATGAGCGCCATGTCATCCAGCGCGATCCGCTCGGCGGTCTGGAGCTGTTTCGTCCGCAGCGCCGCGTCGGTGGTCGAGCGGGCGGCCTTGAGTGCGGCGTCGAAGGCGGGGCTGCTGTACCGCGCGTAGTTGCTGCCACCGACCGACCCGTCGCCCCCGCGCTGGATCGCGTCGGAGGACAGCAGCGCCTCCAGGTAGTTCTCCGCCGACGGGTAGTCGCCCACCCAGGAGAACGGATACATGCCCTCCGCCTTGGCGCCCGCCTCGTCCTGGTAGACCTTGGTGATGGGCAGCTTCCTGATCTGGACGTCCCAGCCGAGGACGGTCCGCAACTGCTGCTGCACCACCGGCCCGAGCCCCGTGTAGGAGCTCGGGTCCGCCATCGTCAGCGTCACCTTCGACCCGGACGGCAGACCCGCCTGCCCGGCCAGTGACTTGGCCTTCACGACGTCCTGCGTGCACGCCGCGCACCCGTTCGTCAGCGCGCCGGGGATCGCGGGCGGCACCATCGAATTCGCCGCGGGGTAGAGGTTCTGGTACACCCCGCTCACGATCGCCTTGCGGTCGAGCGCGTACGACACCGCCTGACGCGCCTCCTTGGACTTCATCGGGCCCTTGTCGCCGATCGGCAGCAGGTACGTCATGCCGCCGATCGGCCCCTTGATCAGCTTGCCGTCGCCGCCGTGCCGGCTGATCGCGCTCGGCGCGGTGCCGGACTGGAGCTCCGCCCAGTCGTAGTGACCGGAGTCGAAACCGCTCAGTGCGGTGTTGAGGTCGGCTGCGAAGGTCACGCGCACGGTGTCGAGCCGTGGCTTGGCCAGCGCGTAGGAGTCGTTGCGCACCAGCGTGAGGCCGGTGTTCGGCGTGTAGGAGCCGATCTTGAACGGTCCGTTGCCGATCGGCAGCCGGTCATAGGAGGCGTTGGACGCGTCGCCGGCCGCCGACGGCATCGGGACGAACACCGGCGCTGATACCCGTTTCTGAAAGTCGCAGTCCGGTTTGGTGAGGGTCACCTGAAGGACGTTCGGCCCGCTCGCCGTGACGCCCGTCATCGCCTGCGACCGGCCCGAGACGACGTCGCCGTAGCCCTGGATGTCATCCATCAGATAGCCCTCGCCGCCCGTCTTGTTGCGTACGGTGCGGTTCCAGCTCCGTGCGAAGGAGGCGGCGTCCACCGGCTCGCCGTTGCTGAACGTCGTACCCGGCTTGAGGGTGAACCGCCACTGGGTGCACGTGGAGTCCGAGGTCGCCTGGGTGGCGAGGGCGGCCGTGATCGATCCGTCCGGGCGAACCTGGCTGAGCCCGGTGAACAGGTTCTCCACGACGAAGAAGTCGGCGACGGTGAGGGCGTTGGACGGCTCGACGTACTCCGGCGGGCTCATCGCCATACGGAACGTGCCGCCGTCGTGGCCCGTCACCGGGCCCCGGTGCGGCGTGTGCCCGTGGCCGCCGGCCAGCCTGACCGCGGCCACCGTGCCGACCGTGACGAGCAGGACCAGCGCGGCGGCCGCGCCGGCAAGCACGCCCGGCCGCGTCCCGCGGCGCGGCGAGCCGCCGAGGTCGTGCGTCGCCCGCCCCGGACCGGAGGGGGGAGGGTCGCCGCCGGGCGGATACGGCCCAGGCGTGACGTCCGGCCCCGGTGCGTACATGCCCGGGGGAAGGGTGTCCTGCGCCGCCGGATAGGCGCCCGGGGGGTAGGCGCTCTGCGGGTAGGCGTGGTAGCCGTACGGGGCGGGGGGCGGCGGCGTCCACGGCGGCGGCTCGGTGTCGCGCGCGGCGACGCGCGCGCCCTGGTCCAGCACCTCGGCGGCGGGCACGTGCCGCGCGGCGGGCAGCGAGACCCCGTCGTCGCTGAGCAGGCGCAGGAGGATCTGCTGCGCGGTCGGCCGTCGTCGCTGGTCCTTGGCGAGACAGGCCGCGACGATCTCGCGCAGCGGCCCCATGAGCATGCCGAGCGAGGGCTCGTGGTTCACGATCCGGTTCATCACCGCGGGGATGGAGTCCTCGCCGAACGGCGGGCTGCCCGTGGCCGCGTACACGATCGTGCACGCCCAGGCGAACACATCCGTGGGCGGCCCGGCGACCTCGCCGCCGATCTGCTCGGGCGACATGTACGACGGCGTGCCGACCGCCGTGCTGGTCATCGTCCCGCTGGTGTCGAGGGCGCGCGCGATGCCGAAGTCGATGACCCGCGGCCCGTCGGCGGCCAGCAGGACGTTCGTCGGCTTGAAGTCGCGGTGCACGATGCCGGCCTCGTGGATGGCCGCGAGCGCGGTCACGGTGCCGATCGCGAGCCGTTGCAGCACGCTGCCCGTACGCGGGCCCTCGGCGTCCACGACCTGGCGCAGCGATGGGCCCTCGATGAACTCGCTCACCAGGTACGGCATGTCGCCGTCCACGTCGGCGTCGAGGATGCGCGCGGTGCAGAAGGGCGCGACGCGCTTGGCGCTGGACAGCTCACCGGCGAACCTGGCCCGCGCCTTGGCGTCGCCGCTGAACTGCGCGTGCAGCAGCTTGACGGCGACCAGCACGCCGTCCTCGCCCGTTCCGAGGTAAACGACGCCCTGGCCGCCCTCTCCGAGACGGCCGGTCAGGCGGTACGAGCCGAGTCGCTCAGGGTCGCTCGCCCGGAGAGGTTCGGTCTCCGGCATGGACGTGCCTCCCAGCGGTCACTGCTTGTCGAGGTTCCCGGTCGCGTACGAGGCGCCGAACGAGGTCTTGCTCATCTGCCAGTCCATGGTGGAGCCGCTGAGCGTCAGCGTGATGAACGAGGAGGTCGGGCAGGTGCCGCCGCTCAGGTTGAACAGGGTCTGGCTGAACACGACCTTGGTGCTGGTCGAGGCGGTCGAGTCCATGAAGACGGTGCCGGAGCAGTTGCCGTAGTCGGCATGGCCGACCTGGGAGCTGGTGTTGAGCGTGATGGTGATGTTGAACGGGCGCTTGTCCGCGGTCGCGTCCGTGTTGCGCCCGCTGCCCTTCCACGTGCCGACGTAGGTGTCCGGCACGCCGTAGTGCGAGGGGGTGTAGTGCGGGGTATAGGACGGCAGGTTCCTGAGGTCCTGCCCGGTCTTGTGCAGGAAGCCGGCCGTCATGGCGATCGGCAGGCCCACGACGAGCAGCAGGAGCACCAGGCAGCCGAGGCCGACGAAGAGCGGCGCGTTGTTGGTCTTGCGCGGCCGCGGAGGCGGGGGGGTGTACTGCGGTGGCGTGTATCCCACCCCCGAAATCCCCTGACGCTGCTGCCAGGGCAGCGGCGTGGCCGGCCCCGGCATCATCATCGGGTTCGGCGTCGCGGGCGGCATCATCGGCGGCGGCGTGTTGACCAGCGGCGGTGGCGGCGGCGTGTGCACGATCGGCGGCGGAGGCGGCAGCTCGGCCGCGATCTGGGTGCCCTGGCCGAGCAGGTCCTCCCGGTCCGCCGAGGGGCTCGGGGTCGCGCCGACCTGGCCGAGCAGGCGAAGCAGGAGCTGGTGCGCGGCCGGGCGCCGTCGCGGGTTCTTGTCGAGCGCCAGGCCGACCAGCTCGCGCATGGTGCCGGTGAGGCGGGAGAGGTCCGGCTGCTCGTTGAGGATCCGGTTGATGATGACGGGCAGCGTCTCGGCCTCGAAGGGCGAGCGGCCGGTCGCGGCGAACACCATCGTCGCGCCCCAGGCGAAGATGTCCACCGCGGCCGTCAGCGGCTCGCCGGTGAGCTGTTCGGGCGCGAGGTAGCCCGGGGTGCCGACCACCATTCCGGTGGCGGTGACGGAGCTCTGCTGGGAGTTGACCGACCGGGCGATGCCGAAGTCGACCACCCGCGGGCCGTCGGAGGCGAGCAGCACGTTGTTCGGCTTGAAGTCGCGGTGGACGATGCCGGCCTCGTGGATGGCGGCCAGCGCCGTCGCGGTGCCGATCGCCAGGCGCTCGAGCGAGACGCCGCGGAACGAGCCCTCCTGGAGGACGACGTCGTACAGCGGCGGTCCGTCGATGTACTCACTGATGATGTACGGCGGACGACCGTTGAGGTCATAGTCCAGGACCTGAGCGGTACAGAAGGGTGACACCCTCTGCGCGGCCTCGGCTTCGCGCGCGAAGCGCGTACGGGCAGACGGGTCGGAGTTCATCTGCGCGTGCAGAAGCTTGATCGCTACATACTCGTTCGATGGCGACCGGCCGAGATAGACGGCCCCCTGGCCGCCCGCCCCCAGCCTTCCGACGACCTCGTACTGCCCCAGCGAGACCGGATCGCCCGGCTCCAGGGGAGCGGCATCCGGCATGTGACCCCCTCCGACAACCCTTATTCTTTCCACCCGCCAGGTCTATCCCGGCGGGAACGATATCGCGTTACCTGTGACGCTCGTCGTGCTTATCCGGTTCATGGGTGTAGGGAGGGAAGTTGACGTCCGCCTGCTGCTGTGATGTCCGACACATCGGACATCCGTGCGGTGGGGTCGGGGAACAGGCCCAGTGACGCGACGTGGCTTGCGTGTTCTGGGGCAAATCCCGTGACAGAATTTCCCGCCCGGATCGGGCACAAGATGAGCTTCTCGAGCGTTAGACCCGCGCGACGGGGCGCATAACTATGGACCGAGGGGGATGGAGATAGAAGATGGCCACCGACTACGACAGTCCACGAAAGACAGACGACGATCTCAGCGAGGACAGCCTGCAGGAGCTGCAGGCACGCCGGGCCGACAAGAGCACCGGTGTCATCGATGAGGACCTGGACGCCGGTGAGGTCACCGAACTGCCGGGTGCGGACCTATCGAACGAGGAGCTCAGCCTCCGCGTTCTGCCACGGCAGGCCGATGAGTTCACTTGCGCGCGCTGCTTCCTCGTGCACCACCGCAGCCAACTGGCCGAAGAAAGGAACGGCCAGCTGATCTGCCGTGAGTGCGCCGCCTGAGGACGGGGAGGCACACGTGCCCGAAGAAGAGGTCGACCGCAGGGAAGACGGCGACGACCGGCTCGGTCATGAGATGGCGGAGCTGGTCGGCCGGCTGTCCGTCGAAGAGGACATGGACCGCGCGACCCGCGGCCGCCTGCTCGGCCGTATCGCGCGCCTCATGGCCGCGAGCGCGCGCCGTGCCGGGGTCGCGGGCGTCTCGCGCGGCCGCTGGCTCACCGACATGGTCATGGAGATCGCCCCGCACGTCCCCGTACGCGACCTGGAGACGTTGCGCGCACACCACGAGGGCCTGTTCGGCGACGACCTCGCCGAGTCGGTCGTACGCGCGGCGCAGCGCGCGACCACCGGCGTGGGCGCCGCGGGCGGCGCGCTCGCCGCGATCGAGTTCACCGCGCCTCCGCTCCTGCTGAGCGCGCCCGCCCAGATCGTCGCCGAGACCGTGGTCGTCGCGACCATCGAGGTCAAGATGATCGCGGAGCTGCACGAGGTCTACGGCATCGCCGTGCCCGGCACCGGCACCGCACGCGGCGCGATCTTCCTTCAGGCGTGGGCGCAGCAGCGCGGATTCGACCCGATGCAGCCCGGCAGCGTGACCGCGGCGCTCGGCGTCGCGGCGAAGACGGGTCTGCGCAAGCGCCTGCTGCGCACCTTCGGCCGCCACTTCACCACACTCGGCCCGTTCCTGACCGGTGCGGTCGCGGGCGGCGCGCTCAACCGCGCGGCCACCAGGCGCCTCGCCGACAAGATCCGTGCCGACCTGCGCCGCCACTACGTCGAGCCGGGCACGCAACGGCCGTCCGTCGAGAGCGGCGACTAAGACCGGTACGTACGGCCGCCGGCCTCGAAAAGACCCTGGCCGCGTCCCCGAGTCCGGTGGGTACCGCCGACGGCGTTCCGCGTACGCTCCGGCCCGCCGCCGCCGCGGTTCCCCCGCGCCGATCCCCGCCTCCTCCCGTGATCGGGACGGTCAGGACGCGACGTCCTTGAGCTTGTCGGTGGCGTTGCGCAGTGCGGCCGGCAGTTCGCCGGTGCTGCTGTGCCAGCGCCTGGCCGCGGCGCGAGTGGCCAGCAGCCGTGCCACCTCCATCCCCACGCCCGTCACCACGGCCCAGCCGATGGCCTCGGCGATGGCGACCTCGGGCGACTCGGGGTTGGTCGGCGGCTCCTTGCCGGTGATCTGCTTCCAGCCGATCGTGATCGCTTTGCGGGCGACGTACCCCGCGCCGAAAGCCGCCGCTCCGGCCAGCAGTCGCCAGCCCAGATCACCCTTGTCAGCCATGCGCGTCCCTCCCGTGCTCGTCCGGCGACGTTTGCGGAACCGAGCCTCTCACAGGCGATCACCCGATGACGACGGACCCTGCCGCGGTCGCCCAATAGCATTGGCGACATGACAGAAACGCCGCGAGCACCGGAGAAACCCACCCTCGACGGTCTTGAGGCCAAATGGGTGGAGATCTGGAACGAGCGCGGCACCTACCGTTTCGACCGGTCGAAGTCGCGTGCGGAGATCTACTCGATCGACACGCCCCCGCCGACCGTCAGCGGCTCGCTGCACGTCGGCCACGTCTTCTCCTACACGCACACCGACGCGATCGCCCGGTTCCAGCGGATGCGCGGCCGCGAGGTGTTCTACCCGATCGGCTGGGACGACAACGGCCTGCCCACCGAGCGCCGGGTGCAGAACTACTTCGGCGTGCGCTGCGACCCCTCGCTGCCCTACGACCCGGCGTTCGAGCCGCCGGCCAAGGCCGGCAAGCAGATCCCGGTCTCGCGCCGCAACTTCGTCGAGCTGTGCAACCGGCTGACCGCGAGGACGAGAAGGCCTTCGAGGACGTCTGGCGGCGCGTCGGGCTCTCGGTGGACTGGTCGCTGCTCTACACGACGATCGGGGACGAGTCGCGCGCCACCGCGCAGCGGGCGTTCCTGCGCAACCTCGCGCGCGGCGAGGCGTACGTCGCCGAGGCGCCGACCCTGTGGGACGTCACGTTCCGTACGGCGGTCGCCCAGGCCGAGCTGGAGGACCGCGAGCAGCCCGGCGCCTACCACCGGATCCGCTTCCACGCCGACGGACCGGCCGGTCTACATCGAGACGACCCGGCCCGAGCTGCTGCCCGCCTGCGTCGCGCTCGTCGCCCACCCCGACGACGAGCGCTACCAGCAGCTGTTCGGCACGTACCGTGCGCACCCCGCTGTTCGGCGTCGAGGTGCCGGTCCTGGCGCACCGCCTCGCCGAGCCCGGACAAGGGTTCCGGCATCGCGATGATCTGCACCTTCGGCGACCTCACCGACGTGACCTGGTGGCGCGAGCTGGACCTGCCGACCCGCGCGATCCTCGACTGGCACGGCCGGATCCTGCCCGAGCCGCCGGACGGCGTCGCGCACGCGCCGTACGCCGAGCTGGCCGGCAAGACCGTGCACTCGGCGCGCGAGCGCGTGTCGAGCTGCTGCGCGAGTCCGGCGACCTGGACGGCGAGCCGCGCGCCGATCACCCAGCCGGTGAAGTTCTACGAGAAGGGCGACAAGCCCCTCGAGATCGTCACCACGCGCCAGTGGTACATCCGCAACGGCGGACGTGACGCGGAGCTGCGCGAGCGTCTGCTGGCGCGTGGCGCCGAGCTGAACTGGCACCCGCGCTACATGCAGGCGCGCTACGAGAACTGGGTCGAGGGGCTGGCCGGCGACTGGCTGATCAGCCGGCAGCGGTTCTTCGGCGTGCCGATCCCCGTCTGGTACCCGGTGGGGCCCGACGGCGAGCCGGTGCACACCGAGCCGATCACGCCGCCGGAGGACGCCCTGCCGGTCGACCCGTCCTCGGACGCGCCGCCCGGATACACCGAGGACCAGCGCGGCAAGCCGGACGGCTTCGTCGGCGACCCGGACGTCATGGACACCTGGGCGACCTCGTCGCTGACCCCGCAGATCGCCGGCGGCTGGGAGCGCGACCCCGAGCTGTTCGCCGCCGTCTTCCCGTACGACCTGCGGCCGCAGGCGCACGACATCATCCGCACCTGGCTGTTCTCCACGGTCGTGCGCGCGCACCTGGAGCACGACTCGCTGCCGTGGGCCGGCGCGGCGATCTCCGGCTGGATCCTGGACCCGGACCGCAAGAAGATGTCCAAGTCCAAGGGCAACGTCGTCACGCCGATGGACCTGCTCGACCAGCACGGCTCCGACGCGGTGCGCTACTGGGCGGCGAGCGGGCGGCTCGGCACCGACACGGCGTTCGACACCGGCCAGATCAAGATCGGCCGGCGGCTCGCAATCAAGATCCTCAACGCCTCGAAGTTCGTCCTGGGGCTCGGGGAGGTGCCGGACGGCACGCCGGTCACCGACCCGCTGGACCTTTCGATGCTCGCCACGCTGGAGGAGGTCGTCCGCGAGGCGACGGCGGCGTTCGAGGCCAACGACTACACACGCGCGCTGGAGCGCACCGAGCGGTTCTTCTGGAACCTGTGCGACGACTACCTCGAACTCGTCAAGTCGCGTGCGTACGGCGAGGGCGGCGAGGAGGGCGCCGCCGGCTCCGCGGCGTCGGCGCGTGCCGCGCTGCGTGCCGCCCTGTCGGCCGTCCTGCGGCTGTTCGCGCCGATCCTGCCCTACGTCACCGAGGAGGTCTGGTCGTGGTGGCAAGAGGGCTCCGTGCACCGCGCGGCGTGGCCCGGCGCGGGCGAGCTGCCGTCCGGCGGCGACCCGGCGGTCCTGGCCGCCACCTCGGACGTCCTGCGCCAGGTACGCCGCGCCAAGTCCGCGGCGAAGGTCTCGATGCGCGCCGAGGTCGACCGCGCGGTGGTCCGCGGCGCGGGCGTGCGGCACCTGGCCGTGCCGGACCTGCGCGCCGCCGGGCGCATCGCCGACCTCGACCTGGACGCGACGCCGGATGAGGGCTTCGCGGTGGACGTCACGCTCGGCGACTGACGCGCTCGCCTCACCTGGCGAGCAGCAGGATCGCCAGCGACGCCAGCACGGTCACCCCGATCGCGTTCGCGAGCAGCGGCATCCGGGTCACGCGGCGGTCGTCCCACTCGTCGTGGCGGCTGGCGTAGCGCGCCGTGGCGGTCACCGCGCGGCCCGCGCCGAACCCGGTGCCGGTAAGGATCGTGGTGACCGGACCCTGGTGGGCGAGCAGCAGGCCGAGCGCCACGACGTACGGGGCGCTGGCCGAGACGAACGTGCGCACGCCGGTGCCGAGCTCGAAGCCGAACTGGAGCGCGCCGCGCCGTACCCGGGACCGCAGCACCTCCTGCGGGATCTGGCGTGCGTTCTGCGGCATCGGGATGCGCACCCAGCCCGCCTCGCGTACGACGCCGAGGAGCGCGACGGCCAGCACCGCGCCGGTACGCACGGCCTCGGGCAAAGGCGCGGCGAAGCCGGACAGCAGCCACAGCACGCTCGCGGTGAGCGTGCCCCCCAGCACGAGGCCGAGGGTGAAGACGGCGAGGACCTGGCCCTGCCGTACGTGAGCCCGCCAACCTGGCGAGAACAGCACGAAGTCGCTGTTACGCGTTCAAACCGAGCCGGACAGCGAGAATCCCGCGAGCGCGCCGACCGACGCCCAGCACAGCACCGTCTGGTTCGCCGCCGCCGCCGCGACGGCCAGCAGGGCCAGCGCGGCGAACGGCAGCAGCGGCTCGGTCAGCCCACGGCGCAGGCGTCCCGCCGGGCGGGGTTCAGCTGCAAGCATGCGCCCACCGGCAGATCGACTTGTACCAGGAGCCCGACGAGCTCTTCTTCCACCCGTCGGTGCAGCGCCAGGTCACCGAGTTCGCGCACTTACCGCACGGGTTGGCGTAGTGCCAGATCCAGCCGTCGTACTTGCCCGCGTAGCACTCGTTCGGCCGCAGTTTGAACACGCCCGGGTCCGTGACGGCGGAGCGGTGATAGCCGCGACGCGTCCCGGTCGTCCGGCACGCGCCCGCCACGACGGTACTCGGGCCGCAGCCGGGCGAGCAGTTGTGGTCCCCGGCGTACGACGGGCAGGTGGTGTAGATGTCGTAGTAGCCGGAGGTGCTGGCCTTCAGGCTGAACCCCTCGGACATGGCCTTGCGCGCCGGGGTGAAGACCCCGATCGCGGCCATTCCGGCCGCGGTGCCGGCGGCGAGCGCGCCGCCCACGACGGACCGGCGGCCGACGCCTTCGGCGGTCGCGGCGGGCGCGTGCCGCCGGACGCGTTCCGCGCCGTCCGGCCGCGTGCCGCGCAGGGGAGGGATCTGGTCAAGGTCGAACATGGCAACTCCTCGTTCCGAGCCGTCCTGGATGTTCACCACACACCGCCGTTCACCTCGACGCCGTCGTGCCGGTGGCCGCCCGCCTCGGCGACCAGCGCGTGCAGGCCGCGTACCGACCCGACCGGCTCGGCCACCCGCACCCGGCCGTCCGCGCCGACGATCACCCCGTACGGCGTGGCGGGCACCTGGTACGCCGTGAAGAGCGCGCCCTGGCCCGGCAGGATCCGCAGGTGCGCGGGCGGGTCCGCGCGGATCGCGTCCTCGGCGAAGATCGCCCGGGTGGCCGGTCCGTCGCTCATGCCGAGCGTCTCTTCGAAGACGTCCTGGCAGGCCGGGCAGTCCTCGCTCAGGAAGAGCAGGACGGTCGCCCGGCCCGGCTCGGCCCCGATGACGTCGAGTCCGGGTGCCGCCGACCCGGCCGGCAGCCCGAGTGCGCGCGTACGCGGCCCGCGGGAGAGCTGGTGCACCTGCCGTACCAGCCCCGCCACGACCAGGGCGAGCAGGGCGAGAGCGGCCCAGGTCACCAGCAGCGCGGTCATCTCGAAACTCATCAGGCCGCCCTCTTTCCGGCGTCGAGCACGGGGGGATGGAACACATCGGGGTCGAACATCGCCTGTGGGAGCAGCCAGGCCGGCACCGCGAAGACGACGGAGGCCAGCACCGTGATCGCGGTGTGCGCGCCGTGCGTCGCCGCCGCCTGGCCCGCGCCCAGGGCCGCCACGAGGGCGGCCAGCGCGAGCGCGGCCGCGCGTCCGGCCACCCAGCCGCTCATCGGCGTGTCCCCGTACGTGCCGCCGGCGCATCCGCACGGCACGCCGGACCCGCGCGCGCGCAGGAGGTGGAGGCCGTAGGCCGCGTAGGCGGCCAGCAGGACCGCGGCGCCCCCGGCGGCGAGGGTGAGCGTGTGCGGCCGCCCGGTGAGCAGGGCGAAGCCGGTGCCCAGGCCGAACACCCCTTCGAGACCGGCCGCGGCGACCGCGACCGGCCACACGAGCGTGCGTGGCACGGTGCGATGGGCGGCCAGCGCCGACGGGAGCGTACGGGGGGCGCGCAGGTGCCCGGCGAACGCCGCGAGGAGGACGAGCGTGACGGTGCCGGCGCACACGCCGGCGAGAAGCTCCGCCATCAGGAGACGGTCTCCACCTTGAGCGAACTGATCCGCGCGGGGACCTTCGCCGTCTCGCCCTCGTGCGGCAGCACGGTGACCATCGCGGACTTCGTGGCGAGCAGGAAGTAGGTGCTGTCGTCGTCGAGCGTGTCGCGGAACAGCTCGCCGTGCGGCAGCCGCGCGCCGGACCACGACGGGAGGCGCCGCGCCGTGGTCTTGGTCAGCGCGGTCATCTCCAGGAGACCGACGCCGGGCACCTCCTTGGCCAGCTCGGCGGGTTCGGCGATGCCGGCGCGCCGCGGGTTGCGCGACGCGACGGTGACGCCGTCGTCGTGCTCGGTCACGCCGAGGAGCTGGAAGACGCGTACGGCGTCGGCCGCCTTGGCGTTGTACATCGGGATGAACATCGAGAACCGCCGGCCCTGCCAGACGACCGCCAGCAACCGGTCCTCCAGCCCGGAGCGCCGGTCGTATTCGGTGACCCGCGCGGTACGCAGCCGCCCGTTCGGCAGGGAGAACTCGTCGTCGAAACGGTGGACGCCCAGGTCGCCCGTCCAGCCCGCGGCGATCTCGTGGCCGCCCGAGGCGAGCTCGTACAGGCCGCCGTCGATGGCGTACCGCGCCACGGAGGTGAACGGCAGGGTGAGGTCGAAGTCGCCTGAGATCTGGTAGCGATAGCCGTCGAGGGCTCGGTGAACAACGCTCTTGGCCATTAGGAATGCCTCCCCGGTGATACAGCGCCAGCCTAAATATAGAGAGAGAAAAAGGCATAGATCGGCTAAGTCCGAATTCCCCTTCCGGGCAAACGCCGAACCACCGGTGCCCGTATGTGGCCAAGTCTGTCGCCAGGCAAACACATAGGGCCACCAAGACGTCGTACCGCCGTAAGGCGCCGTGACACGATGAGCGTGGCCGGGTGGACACGCGCAGCTCGGGCGGGCGAGCGTCGGAGGAGAACACGTGACGGAGCCACGAGTGCCGCCGACCCTGGCCGCCGCCGCGGCGTGGAGCTGGCGGCTGATCGTGATCGGCGTCGTGGTGTACGCGGTCGCGCACGTGCTCGACTCTCTGCGCCTCGTCGTCCTGCCCTGCGCGATCGCCCTCCTGCTCTGCGCGCTGCTGCACCCGATCACCGCGCGGCTCCGCCGCTGGATGCCCTCGCTCGCCGCGACCTGGCTGACCATGCTGCTCGCGCTCGGCGTGCTCGGCGGGGTCGGCACGTTCGTGGGGATCCAGGCCAACGACCAGTTCCCCTTCCTCGTCGACCGGATCCAGCACACCGTCAAACAGGCGCAGAACTGGCTCGTCACCGGTCCGTTCCACCTGAAGAACTCCCAGCTCCAGTCGGCCTTCGACGAGCTGCTCAAGCAGTTGCAGCAGCAGCGCGGAAAGGTGGTCGGCACGGTCTTCACCGGCGCCACCGTCGCCGGCGAGGTCATCGCGTCCATCGTGTTCCTGTTCTTCGTGACGTTCTTCCTGCTGAAGGACGGGCGTGGGATCTGGAACTGGCTCATCAGCGGCCTGGGCGGATATCGCGAGCGCTTCGACCGTGCCGGTCGTGCCTCGTGGGAGACGCTGTCCCAGTACGTCCACGGCACCGTGATCGTCGCGGCCATCCACTCGGTCGTCATCGCGGTCGTGCTGGCCGTCATGGGCGTGCCACTGGTCGCGCCGCTCGCGGTCATCGTCTTCTTCGGCAGCTTCATCCCGATCGTCGGGATCCTGGTCGCCGGGGCGGTGGCCGTCCTCGTGGTGTTCAGCGTCCAGGGCGGCATCGCGGCCCTGGTGTTCCTCGGCATCCTGGTGCTCGAACAGCAGCTCGAAGGGCACGTGCTGCAACCGCTCGTGGTCGGCCGCTGGGTGCGCTTCCACCCGCTCGCGATCATCCTCGCGATCACGGTCGGCGGCGTCGTCGCGGGCATCCCGGGCGCGGCCGTCGCGGTGCCGACCGCCGCGGTCATCTACCGCGCGGTGCCGGCGCTGCGCGGCTCGGAGGACACGACGCCCGCCGAGGCGCCGGCCAAGCCGCCCTCGCTGGCCCGCGACCGGTCCGAGGAGTCTCCCGGCGTACCGGCGCCCGCGGGCGAGCCGCCGGCGTACGAGCCGGGAAGGGCCGAGGAGGGCGAGTCGGGGGAGGACGAGTCAAGAGAGGGCGAGCCGGGGAAGGACGAGCCGCCGGGGCCTCGTACGCCGTGAGCGCCGCGTGCGCCGGTATCGCCCGCGGGCTCGGTGGTCAGCGGAAAGGCGGCGTTCAGGCGGTAAGGTCACGCCCTGTGACGTGCCCGGGGCCCAAGACTGCGCCCGGGGCCCATGACTACGAGGTGAACCGTTGACCGTGGACGTACTGATCCAGCGACTCGACCCGGACCTGCCCGCGCCGTCGTACGCGCATCCGGGCGACGCGGGCGCCGACCTGGTCGCCGCCGAGGACGTGGAACTGGCGCCGGGCGAGCGCGCGATGGTGCCGACCGGCCTGGCGCTGGCGCTGCCGGACGGCTACGCGGCCTTCGTGCACCCGCGGTCCGGACTGGCGGCTAGATTGGGAGTGACGATCGTCAACGCCCCGGGCACCGTCGACGCGGGCTACCGGGGAGAGATCAAGGTCACCCTGCTGAACACCGACATCCGGAACACCGTGCGCCTACGGCGCGGCGACCGCATCGCGCAACTGGTCATCCAGCGCGTGGAGCGGGCGGTCTTCCATGAGGTCAAGACCCTGCCGGGGTCGGCCAGGGGAGACGGCGGGTTCGGATCCACCGGCGGGTACGCGGGGAACGACGTCCAGTACAGCAGTGAAGGAGCGTGAGTCGTGTTTCGACGCCGTCGTCGGGACGATGAGCCCGAGAACGACCTCGAGCCGACCGACGAGGAGACCGTCGCGGACGAGGAGATCGAGGACGACGAAGAGCCCGCGGCCGTGCCACACGGCGGCCCGTGGGATTCGGAGTCGGACACCGTGCCCGAGATGGAGCGGGTCGACTTCGGCGCGATCCAGGTGCCCATCGGCGAGGGCATCGAGATCCAGGTGAACGTCGAGGCCGTCGAGCAGGACGAGGAGGGCAACCCGGTCGGGGGCCGCATCGTCGCGATCACGATCGTGCACGGTGAGAGCGGCCTGCAGGTACAGCCCTTCGCCGCGCCGAAGAAGAACGGCATCTGGGACGAGGTGCGCAAGGAGACCGCCGACGAGATCAAGCAGGCCGAGGGGGAGACCCAGGAGGCCGAGGGTCCGTTCGGTGTCGAGCTGCACGGCATGGTGCCGGTGGCCATCCCCGAGGAGATGCGCGACCAGGTCCCCGCGGAGATCGCCGAGCAGGGCTTCGGCTGGCAGCCGGTACGCTTCATCGGCGTCGACGGCCCGCGCTGGTTCCTGCGCGGCGTGCTGAGCGGCGCGGCCCTGGAGGACTCGGAGCAGGCCGCCGTGATGGAACAGGTCTTCCAGCACATCGTCGTCGCCCGCGGCGACGCCCCGATGCCGCCGCGCGAGCTCCTCGAGCTCACCCTGCCGGCCGAGGCGCAGCAGGCGATGGCCGAGCAGGCCGACGAGGAAGAGGACGGCGAGGGCGAGCGGCCGCCGCTGAACCCTTTTGAGCGGGGCCCGGAGATCACCGAGGTCCGCTGAGCATCCCGAGGTCCCGCCACCGGCACGCGGTGGCGGGATCTCGTGCTTTCACGCATCGGCACCGCCCGTACGCCTAGAGTGAGCGACGTTGTGTGGGACCGACCGTGCGCACAGACGGGAACCGCCGATGGCCGCAGCGTTCGCCATGTCATCGAATTATCGCACCGGGCCATGGACGATCGACGATGTTCTCTCGCTGCCGGAGGACGGCATGCGGCACGAGGTCGTCGAGGGACGGCTGGTGGTCTCCCCCGCGCCCGCCCGGCCGCACCAGCGGGCCGCCAAGCGCCTGGAGTGGCTGCTCGACGACGCACTGCCGCCGCGCTACGCGGCGATGCGCGAGCTCAACCTCCGGATCGGCGCCGACCTTCTCATCCCCGACGTCATGGTCGCCCTGACCGCGGTGCTCACCGGTCCCGGCCGGTTCGTCGAGGCCCGCGACGTCGTGCTCGTGGTGGAGATCCTCAGCCCGGGCAACTCCACGTTCGAGCGCGCCTGGAAGCCGCAGCGCTACGCCGACGCCGGCATTCCGTTCTACGCCGAGATCGACCTGGTCGACGGGCCGCGCATCGGTTTCCACGAGCTGCGCGGCAGGCACTACGTCGAGATCGCCTATGCCGCCTTCGAGCTGAGCCTGGACCCGGCGGACCTCGTGGGGCCGCGGCGCTGAGGTCAGCGGGTGATCAGGACGCCGGCGTAGGAGACGCCGGCGATCAGCACCCAGGACGTGAGGCCCAGCAGCATCGCGCGGCGGCCCGTACGGAACATCGGGCCGATGTGCACGGCGCTGCCCAGGCCGAACAGCGCGGCCGCGAACAGCAGGTCCTTCGCGGTGCTCGTCACCTCCAGCACGCTCTGCGGCACCGTCCCGGTCGAGCGGATCGCCACCATGGCCAGGAAGGCGATCAGGAACACCGGCAGCACCGGCGGCCGCCGGCCTTCCGTCGTGTCGCCGCGCCGCGCGCGTATCGCCACCACCGTCGTGACCGGGGCGAGCATGGCCACCCGGATCAGCTTGACCGCCACCGCCGGGACCAGGGCCGCCGGGCCCGCGATGGTCGCCGTGGCGACGACCTGGCCGACGTCGTGCACGCTCGCGCCGATCCAGCGGCCCTGGTCGTAGGCCGACAGGCCGAGCAGGTGGCCGGCGGTCGGCATCACCGCGATCGCCAGAGTGCCGCAGAGCGTCACCAGGGCCACCGCGGTGGCGGCGTCGCGCTCGCCCTCCTCGCGGTCGCGCGGGCCGAGGACCCCGTCGACCGCCGCGACCGCCGACGCTCCGCAGATCGCGAACCCCGACGCGACCAGCAGCGACATCCGGTCGGACAGGCCCATCCGCCGGCCCAGCCACCGGGTGCCGAGCAGCGTCGTGAGCAGCACGACCACGGCCATCACGATGGTCTGCCAGCCGAGGCCCACGACGTCGCGCAGCGCGACCTGGAGTCCCAGGAGGGCGACCCCGACGCGCATCAGCTTGCTGGCGGCGAACCGCGCACCTGCGCGCGCCGACTCCGGCAGCACTCCGGTGTTGACCGCGACGATGCCCAGGAGCAGCGCGGCCGTCAGCATCGGGACCGCGCCGACGAGCCGGTGCACACCCCAGGCCGCGAGCACGGCCGCCCCGCACACCGCGAGTCCGGGCGCGAGCTCCCGCACCCGATGGGCGCGTCCCGTACGCGGCGTCGCGGGCGTGCTCGCGCGGACGAATACGGGCGGCTGTGTCGTCGAGGTCATGATCTAAAGGATCCGCCCTGTACGGGGGCCGCACTAGCAGGTGTTTCTATGGGAGGTCATAGAGTCTCCCTATGGCCAACCGTCTGCCGGACCTGGAGGCGCTGGAGCTTCTGGTCGCCGTCGCCGAGACCGGGAGTCTCGGCCAGGCGGCCGCGCGCCAGGGCATCAGCCAGCCGTCGGCGAGCGCACGCATGGGCACCCTCGAACGCCGGCTGGGCGTCCGGCTCCTCCTGCGGTCGCCGAGCGGCTCGCGGCTCACCCCGGCCGGGCTCATCGTGACGGACTGGGCGAGGGCGGTGCTCGAACAGGCGTACGCGCTCGTCGAGGGCTCCGCGGCGCTGCGGGCCCGCCAGCACGGCCGCCTGCGCGTGGCCGCGAGCCTGACCATCGCCGAGCACCTCATGCCGGGCTGGCTGGTCACGCTGCGCGAGGTCGACCCGGGCGTGCACGTCGAGCTGAACGTCATCAACAGCACGCACGTGATCGAGCGACTGCGCGGCGGCGAGGCCGACCTGGGCTTCATCGAGGGCCGGGGCGCGCCACGCGACCTGCACAGCCGTGCGGTGGCCCGCGACCGCCTCGTCGTCGTGGTCGCCCCGGGCCACGCGTGGGCGCGCAAGCGCCGCCCGCTGCGCCCGGTCGAACTGGCCGCGACGCCGCTGCTGCTGCGCGAGGCGGGCTCGGGCACGCGCGAGACGCTGGAGGGCGCCCTGTCGGCGTACGGGGGAGTGGCCGAGCCCGCGCTGGAGCTCGGGGCCACCGCGCCGCTGCGCCTGGCGGCGATCTCGGGCACCGCGCCGGCCGTGCTGAGCGCACTGGCCGTGGCCGACGAGATCACGGCGGGCCGGCTGGTGGAGGTCCCGTCGGAGCTCGCGCTCGAGCGCGTACTGAGAGCGGTGTGGCCTCGTGACCGCGAGCTCCCGGCCGCCGCGCTTCGCCTGCTCCGGGTCGCTCGCGGCTGAGACGGGCCGTTTCCGCACCACCTAAAATCTACATTGCTGTAGATTGACTGTTCCCGCCCCGCGGCGGTCGAGGACACGAGGAGGCACGCGGTGCATGCCCGTTTCGACGACGGCGCCTATCGCGACATGGTCGCGCTGGCCCGGCACACCACCTGGCTGAACGGCGTCGCGAGCTGGTGGAGCGACTACGGGCTGGTGCTCTTCGTCCTGCTGGCGGCCGTCGGGCTGTGGCGGGGACGACCGGCGTCGCGCGCCCTGTGGGTGCCGGGCGCGATGGTGGCGGCGTTCGCGGTCAGCTCGCTGGTCAAGCTCGCGGTCGGCGAGCAGCGGCCCTGCCGGGTGCTGCCGATCGGCCACATCGCGGTCTCCTGCCCGCCGCTCGGCGACTACGCGTTCCCGAGCAACCACGCGGTGCTCGCGGGCGCCGCGGCCATGGCGGTCTGGTCCCTCGGCCGCGTGCTCGGCGTCGTGGCGGCGGTCAACGCGGTGGTCATCGCGGTCTCGCGCGTCTACATCGGCGTGCACTATCCCCACGACGTGGTGGCCGGCCTGCTGTGCGGCGCCGTCGTCGCCTGGGCCGGCGGGCGTGCCGTACGCGTGGTGCTTCGGCGGCGCGGCCAGCGGGAGGGCGGCGGAGCGGAAGCGGCCACGGCGGACTCCCCGCGCGGCGATCTCCTCGCGACCGGGAGGTGAGCCCGGCCGCCCGCCGGTCGTGCCGTGGCACACTGAGGGCCGGTCGTCGCGAACGTGGAGGTCGGCATGGCTGAGGGCGAGCGCCGAGCCGCGGGTGTGCTGGAAGCCGAGGTCATGACGGTGCTTCAGCGGGCCGGGCGGCCGCTCAACGCCGCCGGCGTGCAGTCCGAGCTGGAGAGCGAGCTCGCGTACACGACCGTGGTGACGATCCTGTCGCGGATGTACGCCAAGGGGCTGCTGACCCGCGCCAAGCAGGGCCGTGCGTACCGCTACTCCCCGGTGAGCGACGAACCGGGCCTGGTGGCACGCCGCATGCACCGGACGATGGCGGCCGAGAGCGACCGCGAGGCGGTCCTCGCCCGTTTCGTCGACTCGCTGTCCGACCAGGACGAGCGATTGCTCCGCGAGCTGCTGGACGGTCGCTGAGCGAGCACGCCCCCTCGCCTCAGGCCCCGACGAAGGCCAGCAGGTCGTGCAGGTCGAATGCGGCGTCGGCGGTGGCCCAGGCGGCCGCGCCGAGCACGGCCACGGTCACCAGGGCGGGGAGCGCGCGCGGCAGCCGCGGCGGGGCGAGCAGCGCGGCCACCCGGCGGGGGACCGGCCCGGGCGAACCACGCTTGGCGCCCCGGCCGAGCATGCCCAGGGCGGCGGTCGTGACGCGTGAGCGTGCGCGGCTCTGGTGCGCGGCCAGCGCGGCCTTGCCGACCGTACGCGCGACGCGCCTGCGGTCGCCGGTGACCGCGGCGGCGCTCTCGTCGGCCCAGCGCTCGACGGTGTAGGTGACGGCGGAGGCGAGCGGGCGCAGCAGCGGGTTGGCGGCGGCGCAGAGCTGGGCGAGGGCGACGAAGGCGTAGTGGTGTTCGGCCAGGTGGGCGCGCTCGTGCGCGAGCAGGACGTCGCGTTCGGCGGTGTCGAGGGCGGCCAGCATGCCGGTGGAGACGACGACGCGGCCGGGCCGGCCGGGCAGCGCGAAGGCGTCCGGCACGGGATCGTCGACGACGACGTAGCCGTCCGCCGCGGCCAGGCAGGCGGCGTCCACGACGGCGTGGGCCAGGGCGCGGCAGCGGATCCACAGCGCGTGCAGCGCGGCCGTCGCGGTCAGCGTGAGGACCAGGCCGGCGGCCGCGGCGACCGAAAGCTCGACCGGGTCCTTGTGCGCGGCCAGGCGGATCGACCACTGGCCCAGCTCGGCGAGTTCGGGGACGCGGAGCAGGCCGGTGAGCGTGAGCAGGCCCAGTGAGATCGTGCCTGCCGCCGCCAGCACCGCCGCGGAGACGGTGAGCAACCAGGTGGCCAGGCGCGGTTCGCAGCGTCCCGCCAGCAGCCGTGCACCGGGTGCGGCGAGCAGGGCGAGGAGAAGAGGGAGGTAGACGGCGAGGCGCATCCGGGCGGCTCCTTCTTCCTACCGGCCGGGGGCCGGGGCGGGGGCGAGCGGCCGGCGTCGCCCGGGCGTCGGCGCCGGTCCGCGCGGTTCGGGGGCCGCGGGATGGGGGGTGGGGCTCATGCGGTTGTCGTTCCTTCGAGCTATCTTCTACAGTGATGTAGAAGTTCTATCGTCATGTAGAAGCCGGTATGCCCCGAGTGTGCCATGCACCGTCCCGCCGGCGGCGGCACGGCTAGGAGAGGACCCGTCTGGTGCCCAAGCGACCGTGTGTCACCACGCAGGCGCCGAACCCCGCGGACGCCGTCGCGCCGGGCGGCTCAGGCGGCCGGAGGAGCGCCCGGTGAAGGTCGTCTTCCTGCTGCACAACGCGTACGGCATCGGCGGCACCGTGCGTACGACGCTGAACCTGGCCGCCGCGCTCGCCGGCGACCACCACGTCGAGGTCGTCTCGATGCTCCGGCACCGGTACCGGCCGCGCTTCGCGGTCGACCCGCGCGTGACGCTGACGCCGCTGGTGGACCTGCGCGCGGACTCCGCCGACGCGGCCGACCCCCGCCTGCGCGCGCCCGCCGCCGCCTTTCCCGCCGCCGAGAAGCGCTACGACCAGTACAGCCGGCTCACCGACCGGCGGGCGAAGGAGTACCTGCGCCGCTGCGACGCCGACGTGATCATCGGGACCCGGCCGGGCATCAACGTCTACCTCGCGCGGTTCGGCCCGCGCCGCGCGCTGCGCATCGCACAGGAACACCTGACCCACGACGGCCACGGCAAGCGCCTGCGCGCCGAACTCGCCCGCCGCTACGCCGGCCTGGACGCCGTCGTCACCACCACCGAGGCGGACGCCGCGGCCTACCGTGCACGGATGCCTCTGGCGGGCGTACGGGTGCTGGCGGTGCCGAACGGCGTGCCCGAGCCCGCGGTGCCGCCGGCCGACGGCACCGCCGCGGTCGTCGCGGCGGCCGGGCGGCTGGTCCGCGACAAGCGCTTCGACCTGCTGATCGACGCCTTCGCCGACGTCGCAGCCAAGTACCCGGACTGGTCCCTGCGGATCTACGGCGGCGGCCCCGAGAAGGACCGTCTGCGCGACCTGATCGGCGACCGCGGCCTGGACGAGGCCGTGACCCTGATGGGCGTGCGCTCCCCGATCGAGGCCGAGTTCGCCCAGGCGTCCATCGTCGTCTCCGCCTCCGACGCCGAGTCGTTCGGCATGACCTTGGTCGAGGCGATGCGCTGCGGCGTCCCGGTCGTGAGCACCGACTGCCCGCTCGGCCCCGCCGAGATCATCGAGGACGGCGTGGACGGCCTGCTCGTCCCGGTCGGCGACGGCGACGCGATGACCGCCGCCATCCTCGCCCTCATCGCCGACGAACCGGCGCGGCGCCGCATGGGCGCGGCCGCACGCGTGTCCGCGAGCCGCTTCGACCCGGCGCTCGTAGCCGGCGCGTACCTGGACCTGTTCGCCGACCTGCGCGGCACCCGCCGGTCCCGCGCACGTGAGCGGCGGCGCGCACGCCTGCGCCGCGCCCTGGGCCGGGGCCTGGCGCACCGGGTCATCCGCGCCGGACGCGCCGTACGAGTGGTGCCGCGCGGGTGAGGCGGGACGGCGTCCGCGACGGCCTCGCGGCGGCCGACCGGCGCGCCCTGGGGGCGGCCGCCGCCTGTGCCGCGGTCTTCGCGTGCCTGACCTGGTACGTCCTCGCGTACGCCCCGGTCACGGGCCCGGACCGGCGGACGCAGTCCTTTGCGTACGGCCACCGCACGTCCTGGCTGAACGCCGTGCTGGAGACCTGGACCTGGCTCGGCTCGACGATCGTCCTCGTCCCGCTCCTGCTCGCGGTGAGCGGCCTGCTGCTGTGGCGACGGCGTGACGTGTTCGCGGTGGCGTGCCTGTGGGCGGGGCTCGCCGGCGCCACCGTCCTCGACCGGGGGTTCAAGCACGCCGTGGGACGCGCGCGCCCGCCGGTCGCCCAGATGCTCGTCCAGACCGGCGGGTACGCCTATCCCTCCGGCCACGCCACCCAGGCCGTCACGGTCTGGGGCCTGCTGGCCGTCCTCGCCGCGGCCGGGGCACACCGGCGTACGCGCGCCTGGATCCTCGCCGCGGCCGGGATCGTGATCGTGCTGGTCGGCCTCTCGCGGATCTACCTCGGCGTCCACTGGCTCACCGACGTCATCGGCGGCTTCGCGCTCGGTGCGGCCTGGCTCGGCCTGCTGCTGGCCGTCCTCCGACGGCGCCGCCGAGCGCCCGGGTCCGGCTGACGCGGCCGACCGGGTGCCCGGGCGCTGGTCGCGCGGAGATCGACCGGCGGCGTTAAAGACGCGTTAAGGGCCAGGTGCAGGGCGCTAAGACCGCGTCAATGACCGCCTTATCGGCTCATTTCGGGCGTTGACTCCTGACGTGGCCCCCGGTGAGGGGGACCTGTCCCGCTCGAGGAGGACGCCATGACGCGCCTGGAATCGTCCGCATGGTCGCTGGCCGGTGGCAGCGCCAGCGTGTTCGCACTGGCCGTCGTTCTGGGCCGGCTGCCCTGGCGGCCCGCGTTCGCCGCCGTGCTCGTCGCGGTGCTCTTCTGGGCCTGGCTCAGCCCGGTCGCCGCGGCGGCGGCGATCGGCGGCATCGCCTGGCTGTGCGTCACCGGCTTCGACGTGAACCGGTCCGGCGACATCCGGATCACCGGCCGCGACGACGCCCTGCGCGCCGGTGCGCTCGTGCTCGCCGGGGTGCTCGCGGCCGCCGCGCACGCCGCCGCCCGCCGCTCTCGGCCGGCCGTCGTCGACCCGCTCTGGGCCGACTTCCACCAGACCGCGGCCGCCGCGCCCCCCGCCGAACTCCGGGTGCCGCCTCAGCGCGCGGCCCGCCCGGTGCCCGTACACCCGACAGAGGAACAGAGAAATGGCTGACCTGGCATTCGTCCTGCTGACCGTGGCGATCTTCGCCCTGTTCGGCCTGATCGTGAAGGCGGTGGAACGGCTGTGAACCGGGGGCGAGCCCGATGCGGCGAGCGGAGTGGCCGCGCTACGAGTGAGGAGAGGTGAGCTCGCGATGAGCACCGAGAACGTGGTCGGGCTGGTCCTGGCCGTGCTCCTGACCGCCTTCCTGATCGCCGCCCTACTGTTCCCGGAGCGTTTCTAGATGAGTACGACGACCGCGGGGATCGTGTTCACCGGATCCCTCGTGCTCGCCCTGGCCGTGGCCTACCGGCCGCTCGGCGACTACATGTACCGGGTCTTCGCCGGCACGAAGCACTCACGCGCCGAGCGGCTCGTCTACCGGCTCATCGGCGCGAAGCCCGACGCCGAGCAGACCTGGGGCGTGTACGCCCGCAGCGTGCTGGCCTTCTCGGCGGTCTCCATCCTGTTCCTGTACGCCTTCCAGCGCCTGCAGAACCACCTGCTGCTCGGCCTCGGCTTCAAGCCGATCGTGACGCACCAGGCGTGGAACACCGCGATCAGCTTCACCACCAACACGAACTGGCAGTCCTACTCCGGCGAGAACGCGATGGGCCATCTCGTGCAGATGGCCGGGCTCGCGGTGCAGAACTTCGTGTCCGCCGCCGTCGGCATCGCCGTGGCCATCGCCCTCGTACGCGGGTTCGCCCGCAGGCGGACCGAGCATCTCGGCAACTTCTGGGCCGACCTCGTACGCGCGACGCTGCGGATCCTGCTCCCGATCGCCTTCGTCGCCGCCGTCGCGCTGATCGCCGGCGGCGCGGTGCAGAACTTCCACGACCCGCACACGATCCAGACCCTGGCCGGCGCGAAGCAGAGCATCACCGGCGGCCCGGTGGCGAGCCAGGAGGCGATCAAGGAACTCGGCACCAACGGTGGCGGCTTCTACAACGTCAACTCCGCCCACCCGTTCGAGAACCCGACCACCTGGACGAACTGGATCGAGATCTTCCTGCTCCTGGTCATCGCCTTCAGCCTGCCACGCACGTTCGGCCGGCTGGTGGGGAGCGACAAGCAGGGCTACGCGATCGTCTCGGTGATGGCGACGCTCGCCGTCGTCAGCGTCACGCTGATGTCCTACTTCCAACTGGCGCACCACGGCACGGTCCCGACCGCGATCGGCGCGTCGATGGAGGGCGTTGAGACGAGGTTCGGCGTGGCGAACTCGGCGACGTTCGCCGACGCCACCACCCTGACCTCGACCGGGGCCGTGGACTCCTTCCACGACTCCTACACCAGCCTCGGCGGCATGATGACGATGTTCAACATGATGCTCGGCGAGGTCGCGCCCGGCGGCACCGGCTCGGGCCTGTACGGCATGCTCATCCTCGCCGTGATCACGGTGTTCGTGGCGGGCCTCATGGTGGGCCGTACGCCGGAGTACCTGGGCAAGAAGATCGGCGGCCGCGAGATCAAGTTCGCCTCGATGTACTTCCTGGTCACCCCGATCTGCGCGCTCGCGGGCACCGCCGTCGCGATGGCGCTCCCCGGCGAACGCGCGGGCATGGCCAACACCGGGCCGCACGGCGTGTCGGAGGTGCTCTACGCGTTCACCTCGGCCGCGAACAACAACGGGTCGGCGTTCGCCGGGCTCACCGCGGGCACTGCCTGGTACGACACCGCGCTCGGCCTGGCCATGGTGTTCGGGCGGTTCATCCCGATGATCTTCGTGCTCGCGCTGGCCGGGTCGCTCGCGCGCCAGGGCCACACCCCGGCGTCGGAGGGCACGCTGCCCACCCACCGTCCGCAGTTCGTCGGCATGGTCGCCGGCGTGACGGTGATCCTCGTCGCTCTCACGTTCCTCCCGGCGCTCGCGCTCGGGCCGTTGGCCGAAGGAATCCACTAGATGTCCACACAACTGCAAGAGGCGCCGAGCGCCACCCCGGAGCCCGCCAAGCCCGCCGGCGGCCGGGTCCAGGGCGGCCTGCTCGATCCCCGTCAGCTCCTCACGTCGCTGCCGGGCGCGGTGAGAAAGCTCGACCCGCGCACGATGTGGCGCAACCCGGTGATGTTCATCGTGGAGATCGGCGCGGTCTGGAGCACCGTTCTGGCCGTCTCGGCCGGAAGCTGGTTCAGCTGGCTGATCGTGGTCTGGCTCTGGCTGACCGTGATCTTCGCCAACCTCGCCGAGGCCGTCGCGGAGGGCCGTGGCAAGGCACAGGCCGACGCGCTGCGCCGGGCCAAGACCGACACGATGGCCCGCCGCCTGCCCGGCTGGGCGCCCGGCCGAACGGTGGCCGAGGAACCGGTGCCCGCGCCGGAGCTGCGGCAGGGCGACCACGTGGTGGTCGAGGCCGGCCAGATCATCCCCGGCGACGGCGACGTGGCCGAGGGCATCGCGAGCGTCGACGAGTCGGCGATCACGGGGGAGTCGGCTCCGGTGATCCGCGAGTCCGGCGGCGACCGCAGCGCGGTCACCGGGGGCACCAAGGTCCTCTCGGACCGGATCGTCGTACGGATCACCCAAAAGCCCGGCGAGAGCTTCATCGACCGGATGATCGCTCTGGTGGAGGGTGCGAACCGCCAGAAGACGCCGAACGAGATCGCGCTGAACATCCTGCTCGCCGCGCTGACGGTGATCTTCGTGCTGGCGGTGGCGACGCTCCAGCCGCTCGCGATCTTCGCCAAGGCGGACCGGCCCGGCGTCGCG
This sequence comes from uncultured Actinomycetota bacterium, assembly GCA_963799975.1. Lineage (GTDB taxonomy): Bacteria > Actinomycetota > Actinomycetes > Streptosporangiales > Streptosporangiaceae > Actinoallomurus. Next base: position 491,295 of record CAWCZF010000001.1, read on the forward strand.
GACTCCCCGGCGCTGACCGCGCACGGCGTGACCGGGATCGTCATGGTCGCCCTCCTGGTCTGCCTGATCCCCACCACGATCGGTGCGTTGCTGTCCGCGATCGGCATCGCCGGGATGGACCGGCTGGTCCAGCGCAACGTCCTGGCGATGAGCGGCCGCGCGGTGGAGGCCGCCGGCGACGTCAACACCCTCCTGCTGGACAAGACGGGCACGATCACGCTCGGCAACCGGCAGGCCGCGGAGTTCACCCCGGTCGACGGCGTGACCGAGGAGACGCTCGCGGACGCGGCCCAGCTGTCGAGCCTGGCCGACGAGACGCCCGAGGGCCGCTCCATCGTGGTGTTCGCCAAGACGGAGTACGGCCTGCGCGAGCGTACGCCGGGCGAGCTGTCCCACGCGTCGTGGATCGCGTTCACCGCCCAGACCCGCATGTCCGGGGTCGACCTCCGGCAGGAGGACGGGGAGCGCTCGCTGCGCAAGGGCGCGGCGACCGCGGTGATGAAGTGGGTGCGCGACCACGGCGGCCACCCGACCGACCGCGTCGGGCACATCGTGGACGGCGTCTCCGCGAGCGGCGGCACCCCGCTCGTGGTCGGCGAGGTCGTGCGCCACGGCGGCCGTACCACCGCGCGGGTCCTCGGTGTCATCCACCTCAAGGACGTCGTCAAGGCGGGCATGCGCGAACGCTTCGACGAGATGCGGGCCATGGGCATCCGCACCGTCATGATCACCGGCGACAACCCGCTGACCGCCAAGGCCATCGCCGACGAGGCCGGGGTCGATGACTTCCTGGCCGAGGCGAAACCCGAGGACAAGATGGCCCTGATCAAGCGGGAACAGGAGGGCGGCAAGCTCGTCGCGATGACCGGCGACGGCACCAACGACGCGCCCGCGCTCGCCCAGGCCGACGTCGGCGTCGCGATGAACACCGGCACCTCGGCCGCCAAGGAGGCCGGGAACATGGTCGACCTGGACTCCAACCCGACCAAGCTCATCGAGATCGTGGAGATCGGCAAGCAACTGCTGATCACCCGGGGCGCGCTGACGACGTTCTCGATCGCCAACGACATCGCCAAATACTTCGCGATCATCCCGGCGATGTTCGCCGCGGTCTACCCCGGCCTGGACCGGCTCAACCTCATGCGGCTGCACAGCCCGCAGTCCGCGATCCTGTCCGCAGTGATCTTCAACGCGGTCGTCATCGTCGCGCTGATCCCGCTGGCGCTGCGCGGAGTGAAGTATCGGCCCTCCAGCGCCGCCCAACTGCTCTCCCGCAACCTCTGCCTGTACGGCGTGGGCGGCATCGTCGCGCCCTTCGTCGGCATCAAGCTCATCGACCTGATCATCCAGTACCTCCCGGGGATGTCATGACGCGCTCACCCTGGATCCGGCGGCACCTGGCCGCGGTCCGTGCCCTGCTGGTCCTCACCGTGGTCCTCGGCGTGGTCTACCCGCTCGCCGTCTGGGCCGTGAGCATCGTCCCGGGCCTGCACGGCCGCGCCGAGGGTTCGCTGGTGCGCACCGCCGACGGCCGGGTGGCGGGCAGCCGGATCATCGGCCAGTCCTTCACCGGAAAGGACGGCGCCCCGCTGAGACGGTACTTCCAGAGCCGCCCGTCCGCCGCCGGCGACGGCTATGACCCGACCGCGTCGGCCGCGAGCAACCTGGGCCCCGAGAGCATCGTCGACACGCTGCCCGACCCGAGACTGACGGCGGCGGGCAAGGAGGACACGAACGCCAGGGCGAGCCTGCTCACCGACGTCTGCGCGCGAAGCGCCGCGGTCGGGCGGCTGGAGGGCGTGAGCGGCGCGCGGCCGTTCTGCACCCCCGGCGGCGTCGGCGCGGTGCTGGCGATCTTCGGCCCGCGCGACCGCGCGGGACGCGTGACGCACCCGGACCGCGTGGTCAGCCTCAACGAGGAGTGCGGCGTGGTGGCCAGGCCGTTCGTCGCGACGTACGAGGGCGTCGCCGTCCAGTGCGCCCGGTACGGCGCCGACTACCGTACGGGGGAGGTCGTGCCGGTACGCGGTGGCGCGCCGGCCCGGCCGCGGGTGCCCGCCGACGCCGTGACCGCGAGCGGCAGCGGCCTGGACCCGGACATCTCGCCCGCGTACGCGCGGCTCCAGGCGCCGCGGGTCGCCCGGGAGCGCGGCGTCCCGCTGGCGGCGGTCCAGCAGGCGATCAAGGACAACGAGGACGGCCGCGCGCTCGGCTTCCTCGGCGAGGCGCACGTCGACGTCCTGACGCTCAACATCGAACTCGACCGGAGGTACCCGGGCCGATGAGGGGAAGGCGACCGTGACACGTGGGCGGCTGCGCGTCTACCTGGGCGCCGCGCCGGGCGTCGGCAAGACCTACGCGATGCTCGGCGAGGCGCACCGGCGACGTGACCGCGGCACCGACGTGGTGGTCGGGCTCGTGGAGTGCCACGAGCGGCCGCGTACGATCGCGCTCCTGGACGGGCTCGAGGCCGTGCCGCGCCGGACCGCGCACTACCGCGGCACGAGCTTCACCGACCTCGACGCGGACGCCGTCATCGCGCGCGCGCCCCAGGTCGCGCTGGTCGACGAGCTGGCGCACACCAACGTCCCGGGGTCGCGCAACGCCAAGCGCTGGCAGGACGTCGAGGAGATCCTCGAGGCCGGCATCGACGTGATCACCACGGTGAACATCCAGCACCTCGACTCGCTCAACGACGTGGTCGAGCAGATCACCGGGGTGCCGCAGCGCGAGACCGTGCCCGATGAGGTCGTACGCCGCGCGGACCAGGTCGAGCTGGTCGACATGACCCCGGAGGCGCTGCGCCGCCGGATGGCGCACGGCAACGTCTACCAGGCCGAGAAGGTCGACGCGGCGCTGGCGAACTACTTCCGCGTCGGCAACCTGACCGCGCTGCGCGAGCTGGCCCTGCTCTGGCTGGCCGACAAGGTCGACGACCAGCTCGACCGCTACCGCGCAGACCACCGCATCGAGGCGACCTGGGAGGCGCGCGAGCGCGTCGTCGTCGCGCTCACCGGCGGCCCCGAGGGCGACACGCTGATCCGCCGCGCGGCACGGATCGCCGACCGGGCCAAGGGCGCGGACCTGTACGCCGTCCACGTGACCGTGGGCGACGGCCTGACCGGGGCCAGCCCGGCCGCCCTCGCCCGCCAGCGCGCGCTGACCGAGAGCCTCGGCGGCACGTACCACCAGGTCGTGGGCGGTGACATCGCCCAGGCGCTGCTTGACTTCGCGCGCGCCGTGAACGCCACCCAGCTCGTGCTCGGCGCCTCGCGCCGCGGGCGCTTCGCCCAGATCCTCTCCCGCGGCGTGGGCGTGACCACGACCGCGCTGTCCGGGGCGATCGACGTGCACATGGTCACGCACGAGCAGGTCAGCCAGGGACGACGCCGCCCGTACGCGCGTGCCGCCGGCCTGACACGGGTCCGGCGGCTCGCCGGGTTCGGGCTGGCCGCCGTCGGGCTGCCGCTGCTCACGCTCCTGCTGGCGACCCTGCGCGGCCGGCTGTCGCTGGCGAGCGAGATCCTGCTGTTCCTGGTCGCCGTGGTCGCGGTGGCGCTCGCCGGCGGGCTCTACCCGGCGCTGTTCGCCGCCGTCGCGGGCTCGCTGCTGCTCAACTACTACTTCACCCAGCCGATCCATGAGTTCACCATCGGCCAGTGGGAGAACGCCCTGGCGCTGGCCGCGTTCGTCCTGGTCGGCGTCGCGGTGAGCGTGGTGGTCGACCTCGCCGCGCGGCGTACCCGCGAGGCCGCGCGCGCCACCGCCGACGCCGAGATGCTCTCCAACCTGGCGGGCAGCGTGCTGCGCGGCCAGAGTACGCCGCGTGACCTGCTCGAACGCCTGCGGGTGGCGTTCGGGCTGGACGCGGCGACGCTGCTCGAACGGCGGGCCGACGCGCCGCTCACACCCGGCCGCCAGGCCGACCCCGGCTGCTGGCGGATCGTCGCGGCCGCCGGCGTCGAGCCCTGCCGCAGTCCCGACGAGGGCGCGGCCGAGATCGCCGTCGATGAGGACCTCACGCTCGTCCTGCGCGGCCGTACGCCCTCGGCCGCCGACCAGCGCGTACTGGAGGCGTTCGCCGCGCAGGCCGCGCTCGCGCTCCGGCAGCACCGGCTGACCGAGGAGGCCGAGCAGGCGCGCCCGCTCGCCGCCGCCGACCGGATGCGGACCGCGCTGCTCGCCGCGGTCAGCCACGACCTGCGCTCGCCGCTCGCCTCGGCCAAGGCAGCCGTCGAGAGCCTGCGCACCGCCGAGGTCACCTGGACCGCGGGCGAGCGCGACGAGCTCCTCGCCACGGCGGACGAGTCGCTGGACCGGCTGGCGCGTCTCGTCGCCAACCTGCTCGACATGAGCCGGCTACAGGCGGGCCTGCTCGACGTCGCCGCCGAGCCGGTCGCCGTCGCGGACCTGGTCCCGCGCGCCGTGCACGACCTGGCCGACCTCGGCGCGGCCGTACGCGCGCGGATCCCGGCCGGCCTGCCCGACGTGGTCGCCGATCCGGCTCTGCTCGAACGCGTCATGGTCAACCTGATCTCCAACGCGGTCCGCCACGGCGCGGACGCACGCCCGGTCCTCCTCACCGCCAGCGCGCACGCCGACCGGGTCGAGACGCGGGTGGTCGACCGCGGCCCGGGCATCCCGCCGGCCGAGCGCGACCGCGTCTTCCTGCCCTTCCAGCGGCTCGGCGACCGGGACAGCGAGACCGGCGTCGGCCTCGGCCTGGCCCTGTCGCGCGGGCTCGTGGAGGCCATGGGCGGCACGCTGGAGCCCGAAGACACGCCGGGCGGCGGGCTCACCATGATCGTCACGCTGCCCGCGTACACACCGGATCTGGCCGACCCCGCCCTCACCTCACACCTCGACTCCGTACGCGAGAGACACGGGCGATGACGCACGTCCTGGGCGCCGCGGGACACAATGCGTAGTAGGGGGGTGAGTCCGATCGTCGAGCGCGGCAGACTCAAGATCTACTTCGGCTCGGCGCCCGGGGTCGGCAAGACGTACGCGATGCTCGCCGAGGCGGCGCGCCGTCGTGAGCGCGGCACCGATCTGGTCGTCGGCTTCGCCGAGACGCACGGCCGCCCGCGTACCGCCGCGCTGCTGGCCGATCTGGAGGTCGTGCCGCCGCGCCGGGGCGAGCTGGACGCCGGCGCGGTGCTGGCGCGGTCGCCCCAGGTCGCGTTCGTGGACGAGCTCGCGCACGCCAACGCGCCCGGGTCGCGCAACGAGCGGCGCTGGCAGGACGTCGAGGAACTGCTCGCCGCCGGCATCGACGTCGTCTCGACGGTCGACGTCGGGCAGCTGGAGTCGCTCGCCGACGTGGTCGAGCGGATCACCGGCGTACGCCGGCGCGAGACCGTACCCGACGAGGTCGTACGGCGCGCCGAGCAGATCGAGCTGGTGGACATCTCGCCGGAGTCGCTGCGCCGACGCCTCGCGCACGGCGACGTCTACCCGGCCGAGCGCGCCGACGCCGCGCTGTCGGACTACTTCCGCGTCGGCAACCTCACGGCCCTGCGCGAGCTGGCCCTGTTGTGGGTGGCCGACCGGGTGGACGACGCCCTCGCGCGCTACCGCGACGAGCAGGGCATCACCGCGACCTGGGAGGCGCGCGAGCGGATCGTCGTCGCGCTCACCGGTGGCCCGGAGGGCGACACGCTCATCCGCCGCGCCGCACGCATCGCCGCGCGTACGGGCCGCGGCGATCTGGTGGCCGTGCACGTCGCACAGGCGGGCCGTGCCGGGCTCGCCGGCGGGTCGCCGGAGGCGCTGGCGCGCCAGCGCGCCCTCGTCGAGGGCATGGGCGGCTCGTACCACCAGGTGACCGGCGACGACGTGCCGAGCGCGCTGACCGAGTTCGCCCAGGCGGTGAACGCCACCCAGATCGTGCTGGGGTCGAGCCGTCGCAGCAGGTGGCAGTACGTGTCCGGGCCCGGCGTCGGCGCGACCGTCGCGGGCCGTTCCGGCGACGTGGACGTGCACATCGTCACCCACGAACACGCGGGCAAGGGCCGTACGGCGACGACGGCGGGCCGCACGTCACTCGGCCGCCGGCGGCTGACCGCCGGCTGGCTGCTCGCGCTGCTCGGCCCGCCGTCGCTCACCGCGCTGCTGTCGATCCGCGGCGCCGGGCTGGGGCTGCCGACCGAGCTGTTGTTCTTCCTCGCGCTGACCGTCGGCGTGGCGCTGGTCGGCGGCCTCGGGCCCGCGATCGTGGCGGCCATCGCCGGCTTCCTGCTGCTCAACTGGTTCTTCACCCCGCCGGTGCACACGCTGACCGTCGCCGAGCTGGAGAACGCCTTCGCGCTCCTGGTCTTCGTCGCGGTCGCCGTCGCCGTCGCGACCGTGGTCGACCTCGCCGCGCGGCGCAGCTCGCAGGCGGCGCGTGCCCGCTCGGAGGCGACGACGCTCAGCATGCTCGCCACCAGCGTGCTGCGGGGCGAGGACGCGCTGCCGGAGCTGCTGGAGCGCGTACGCGAGACGTTCGGGCTGACCTCGGTGTCGTTGCTGGAGCGCACCGGCGACGCCTGGGCGCGGGTCGCCTCGGCGGGCGCGTCGCCGTGCGAGGACCCGTCGGCGGCCGACGTACGCGTGCAGGTCAGCGACGTGCTGACCCTCGCGCTGCGCGGCCGGGTGCTGCCCGCCGCCGACCGGCGCGTACTGGCAGCCTTCGCCTACCAGGCCGCCGCCGCGCTCGACCGGCAGCGCCTCGCCGAACAGGCGCGGCAGGCGCGGCGGCTCGCCGAGGGCAACCGGATCCGTACCGCGCTGCTCGCCGCCGTCTCGCACGACCTTCGTACCCCGCTCGCCTCGATCAAGGTGAGCGTGAGCAGCCTGCGCGCGTGCGACGTCCAGTGGGACCCGGCCGACGAGGCGGAACTGCTGGCCACCATCGAGGAGTCGGCCGACCGGCTGGACCGCCTGGTCGCGAACCTGCTCGACATGAGCCGCCTGCAGACCGGCGCGGTCAACCCGCTCGCCCGCCCGGTCTCGCTAGATGAGGTGCTGCAGCCGTCGCTGGCGAACGTGCCGGGCGACCGGGTGAAGATCGAGGTGCCGGAGAACCTCCCGCCGGTCGTGGCCGACCCCGGGCTGCTGGAGCGGTCGCTGGCCAACGTCGTGGAGAACGCCGTACGGCACGGCGGCGACGAGCCGGTGCGGATCTCGGCGCGAGCGCGCGGCGGCACGGTCGAGCTGGCTGTCGCCGACCGGGGGCCGGGCGTGCCGGAGGCGGCCAAGGCCCGGATGTTCGAGCCGTTCCAGCGGCTCGGCGACCGCCCGCGCGGCGACGGCGTGGGGCTCGGCCTCGCGGTCGCCCGCGGCTTCGCCGAGGCGATCGGCGGCGCGCTGCGCGCCGAGGACACTCCCGGGGGAGGACTGACGATGATCTTCACGCTGCCGGTGGAGGTGCCGTGACCCGGGTTCTCGTGGTCGACGATGAACCGCAGATCGTCCGCGCGCTGCGCATCAACCTGCGGGCGCGCGGCTACGACGTGGACGCCGCACCGGACGGCCGTACGGCGCTGGACCTGGCCGCGCGCCGCCACCCCGACGTGATCATCTTGGACCTCGGCCTGCCCGACATGGAGGGCGCCGAGGTGGTCGCGGGCCTGCGCGGCTGGACGAACGTGCCGATCATCGTGTTGACGGCGCGGCACGCGTCGGAGGAGAAGGTCGAGCTGCTCGACGTCGGCGCAGACGACTACGTGACCAAGCCGTTCGGCATGGACGAGCTGCTCGCGCGCCTGCGGGCGGCGGTACGCCGTGCCGCGCCGCCGGAGGAGGACGCCGTGGTGGTCACGGCGGAGTTCACGGTGGACCTGGCGGCCAAGAAGGCGAGCCGCGACGGACGTGACGTACGCCTCACCCCGACGGAGTGGCACGTGCTGGAGGTGCTCGTACGCAACGCGGGCCGCCTGGTGAGCCAGCAGCAGCTCCTCCGCGAGGTCTGGGGCCCCTCGTACGCGAACGAGACCGGCTACCTGCGGGTCTACCTGGCCCAGCTGCGCCGGAAACTGGAGGCCGACCCGTCGCGCCCGCGGCACCTCATCACCGAGCCGGGCATGGGCTACCGCTTCGAGCGGTAGGAACGGCCGGGGGGCGTTGGGAGCCGATCTCGCAAGGTGTCCGGATGTTGCCTGTTTGGCGCATCGCCGCCGCGTACGGCCGTGTGCAGCGCGATATCACCTTTTCTGCCGGTTTGTTTCTGAGTTGGATGGCTTAGTCTTGCCAATCATGGACGATGTGCCTGACGAGGGTCCGGGATCACGCGGCCTGCGCGGGTTCTTCCGCCGGCTGGCCTCGAGCAAGGCCGAACTGGAGGCCGAAGAGCTTCAGCGGACCAGCGGCTCGGCGGGCGCGACTCCGATCAAGTCCTGCACCGCTCGGCGTCGTGCCTGTGTAGCGGGTACGCTACGCACTGTGACACTGCGTCCGCGCGGCGGCGCGCCCGCCCTCGAAGCCGAGCTCTACGACGGCTCCGACGTGATCGACCTCGTCTGGCTCGGGCGGCGGCGCATCAACGGCATCGAGCCGGGCCGCCTCATGCGCGCCGAAGGACTCGTCAGCGTGCAGGACGGCCGCAAGGTCATGTTCAATCCGCGTTATGAGCTTCGAGGCGGCGCGTGACCGCGACCGCTCGCGAGGAGGTCGAGTGAACGATCCGGCCCGCCCCGAGTCCGCCCGCGCCGCCGCGGCGGCGGAGGAGCCCGGGGAGGAGCCGCCGGAGAAGGCGGCCTACGACACGGTCGAGGAGGCGGTGCGCGCCCAGCTGGCCAAGTCCCTCGGCGGTGCCCGCGGTGTGGTCGAGGCGGCCATCCCGACGATCGGCTTCACCGTGGCCTGGATCGTGAGCAAAGAACTCCGGCTGTCGCTGGCCATCGGCGGGGGCCTCGCCGTGCTCCTGCTGGTCGTGCGCGTGGCGCAGCGGTCCACCGTGCAGTTCGTGCTGAACAGCATCTTCGGTATCGCGATCGCCGCCCTGTTCGCTTTGCGGTCGGGCAAGGCCGCGGACGCGTTCCTGCCGGGCATCCTCTACAACGCGGCCTACGCCGCGGCGATGCTGCTGTCGATCGTGGTCCGCTGGCCGCTGGTCGGCTTCATCATCGGCTCGGTCACCGGCGACCCGACCGCCTGGCACCGCGACCGCGAGATCGTCCGGCTGTGCTCCAAGCTGACGTGGCTGCTGCTGATCCCGTGCCTGATCCGCGTCGCCGTCCAGTACCCGCTGTACCTGGCGGGGCACGTGGCCTGGCTGGGCGCGGCCAAGGTCGCGCTGGGCTGGCCGCTCCAGGTGGCCGCCCTGGGCGCGATGGTCTGGCTGCTGGCCCGCGGCCGTACCCCCATGGAGCAGGGCACCCCGGCGTCCTGACGTCGCGTTCCATGTGCTGTGACCTGGCAGGACGGGTAGGGGTGTGGGCGGGCCGTCACCTCACGGGGGATCATCCATGCCTGCTGCCGGCAAGTACCACCTGCTCGCGGTCATCGCCTTGGGCGGCGGAGCGGCCGCCGTCACCGCCACGACCGCCGACCGCGTCCTCGGCCAGCCGGGCATGCCGGCCGGGGCGATCATCAAGGACGCCGAGGGGCACGCGGTGGGCTCCCTGCGGGTCCAGGACGAGGGACGCCACAAGGCGCGGATCACCGTCAACGCCAAGGGCCTGCCGCCCGGCTACCACGGCCTGCACATCCACGAGAAGGGCCTGTGCGACCCGCGGTCCATCGACCCGATGACGGGCAGCCCGTTCTTCAGCGCCGGGCCGCACTTCGACCTCGGCGCCCACCAGCACCCACAGCACGCGGGCGACCTGCCGAACCTGCTGATCGCCAAGGACGGCACCGGCCACGCGACGGTCGTGACGGACCGGTTCCGGCTGCGGCAACTGCTCGACGGCGACGGCCGGGCCGTCATCATCCACGCGATGCCGGACAACCAGGCCAACATCCCGCCGCGCTACACCACGAACGGCAAACCGGGCCCGGACCCCGAGACGCACAAGACCGGCGACTCGAGCACCCGCCTGGCCTGCGGAGTGATCACCAAACGCTGAGGAACGGCCCGCGTCCCGCAGATCTCGTGCACCTGGCCAACGACCCGCGTGCCCACCGCCGAGCAACTGCGCGGTGAGTGTCTCTGCCCCGTGCGCGCAACTGACGAGCTGGCCAGATGAGGGCGACGCCCCGCGCCGTCCTTGTGACCGGCGGGCCGCCCGTTCACGCGGTCATTCGATGGTCGCTTCCCAGTTGCCTCGGGTCAGGTGGATCTTGCCACCCTCGGGTGGGATGAACACCTGGGCGCCGTACAGCTGGAGGTAGCCGTGGCTGAGCCAGTAGTCGCGGAGTCCGTCGAGGATGTCCCACAGGCGTCGCGGGCCACCCTGGTGGATGGTCGGCCGCTCGCCGGCTCTACCGGTCGCTCGGGCCCAAGAGCCGTCGGTGTGCACCATCCACGCGGTGCTGATGCCGCGGTCCTCGAAGTAGTGCTCGATGCCCGGTGCGGTGACCTCGAGCATGGAGGCCAGCTCCCATGCTTCGTTGACCTGGATCACGGGGTAACGGCCGGTGGAGACCTCATCGCCGTCGGCGTGCTCGATCGCGGTGAACAGCTCATCCAGATCAGGTGGGTAGTCCGCGCCGGTGCGGGCCGCCATGAACCCCGCCCGGTCCCACTCGACGCGGCCCTGGACCCAGCCATCGGGCTGTTTGGTCGCGGTGATGATCGCTGTGGTGCCCGCGAGCACGGCGACCAGGCGGCCGCCTGGCCGGAGTGCGCCCACCCAGCTCGCGGGCACCGGGCTGACCGAGACCATCGACACGATCCGGTCGTAGGTGCCCGGCAGCGGCCCGGTCGCGTCGAGCGTCTCCATGCGTGGATGCAGGCCGAGGACGTCGAGGCGCTTACCTGCGGCCTCAGTGAGGTACGGGTCGACATCGACGCTCGTCACGTGCTCACCGCCGAACCGGGTTGCGAGCAGGGCGCAGCCGTAACCCGAGCCGGTGCCGACGTCGAGGACGTCCGTGCCGTAGGCCAGGCGCGCGTGCTGGTACATCCGCACGACCAGGCCCGGCTGAGTCGCCGATGACGTCGGCCTGCCGTCCGGATGGTCGCCGGGGTGGGCGTGGTCGGCGTGTGCCGGGCCGAGCCGAGTGACGAGCGTCTGGTCGGCGTAGGCCACTTCCATCCACGTAGGTACGTCAGCGGGGCCGTCCTGCAGCTCCCGGTGGTGCCACCAACGCGGTACGAACACATGCCGTGGTGTCGTGGCGATCGGCTCATGCCATCGAGACACCGGATCGCTCGCCTGGGCGGCCAGGCGCCGCGCGTGAGATTGCCAGTCCACGGGGCCTCACTTGTGCTTCGGATTGCAGGCCGGTTTCTCGGCCGGCTGGCAGTCCCCACCGTCCTTCTTCGGCTTGCAGTCGGTCTTGTCCGGGTTGCAGGGATTGGCCGCCGCCGTGGGGATGGACTCGACCAGTTCCCGCATCCGGGTTCCGGTGAGGATCTCCGCGAGCGGGTGTTCCAACACGTTGCCGGCAGACATCCATCGTGACATGACGCACGGCCGGACGTCGCCATCGGCTGTCACCGCGGCGATACCGCGGCCGCAGCGGCCACAGAGCTCCTCGACGGTCGGCTTGCCGGTGGTGCCGCGGCCGATCCCGCGTAGCCGGTCGCCCGAGATCCAGGAGACGCCGAGGGAGCGGAGGTCGGCTTCGGCCTCGGCGACGCGCTGCCCGTCGCCGACATCGATGATCCCGACACGGATGGGGATGGCTCGGCGTACGGCCTCGGCGATGTTCGCGCGGGTCTTGGCGTGGCTCCACGCTCGCTGGGTGATGGCCTCGTGCTGGGCCGGGTCATCGGAGTAGTAGCTGGTCGCCAGCGATACGCCCGGCTGCGCGAGCACATCCCACCAGGCCGCGCGGATCGCGACGAGGTTGGAGAACACCTCGACGCGCAGCCCGACGCTGAGGGCGTGCTGGAGGAGCTGAGCCCAGTCGGGGTGCGCGGTCGGCTCTCCGCCGATTAACTGCACGTCGACCACGCCAGCGCCGGCGGCCTCGGTGATGATCCGCCTCCACCCGGCCGTGGTCAACGAGCCGTGGCCGGCGGCGGGGACGGTGGGGCCGGAGTCGTTGTAGCAGTGCCGACATGCGAGCGGGCAGCGGCGGGTCAGCTCCAGCTCCAGGAACGTGACGCGGGCCGGCGCTTCAGCGATGGTCATGAGATCTCTCTCCTTCTCTTGTGCGCGGATGCGTTTCCGCGTGGGGCTTCAGTTGGTCAGGGCGGATATGCGACGTTGGCCCCCAGCGCGGGCACGGGGTCGACCAGACCGGGGGTCGTGTGGCTCGCGCAGCGCACGCCGGACCGTCCCGCGGGCACAGGCGTGGCCGGTGGTCATCTCGGGGGAGGAGTAAGGAGAACATAGGTGCTCCTCTTCTCGTCGTTGGGCGGATGATGGTCGCGTGCTCAGGCCGTAGCGGCGGCCGCGATCCAAGAGACGCCGACTAGGCCAACCCCGATGCCGTTGCCGCCGTTGGTGGACCGGGCGCTCTTACGCCAGTCGATTCCAGACATGATCTGCTCCCCTTCTCGGTGGATTCCTGCTCGCCACGCGGCCCCGGTACGGGCCCCTCGCCTCAGGGGGCCACAACCTGCGAAGGCCGCGTGGCCGTTGTGGGCCGCAGCCCCGGGGGTTCCTCCCGCAAGGAGTGCCTCGGGGCTGCGGCGTCTGGTGGGACCTGAGGCGGACCGGGCCCGGGTTCCGGCTCGCCTGAGGTCTCGTCCCCGGCGGTCCCAGCCGTCGGGCTGGTGCCGGGGGCTGGGGGCCGCCGGGGGGCGCGAGGGGAGCGCCGCTCCCGGCGCCGTGGGGCTACGAACTTCCACCCTCGCGCCCAGGCTCCGGTTGGGCGGACAGGCCGACGCCGCCGGAGCCCTCCTTGTTGAGTCGTAGCGATCGGCTAAATGCGCCGCCGCTGCCGCTGTTGCCGCTCACAGCCCGGCCACCAGATGGTCCAGGTCGCCCTGGGTGAGGACGACCCCGGGCACGGTGAGGAGCGCGTGGACGGTTTTGCCGCCCTTGTGGGTGTGGACCCACCACAGCGGCGCGCAGGACGTGACGATCGCCAGGCTGACCCGCAAGGCGTTGCTCGGCCGCACAGAGCCTGCGGCACCCACGCTTGCCGTGATCCTGGACGAAGCCGTGCTACACCGGGCGATCGGCGGCAAGGAGGTGATGCGCGGCCAACTTCACGCGCTCATCGACGCCGCCCGCCGGCCGAACGTAACGATCCAGGTGCTGCCGTTCGATGTCGGCACGCACGCAGGGCTGGACGGCCCGTTCATCCTTCTCGGTTTCCCCGAGGACATCGCGCCGGACGTGGCGTACGTCGGCACCCGCATCGGGAATGGGTGGGCGGAAAGCGCGGACGTTGTGCGACGACTTAGGGTTGACTTTGAAGCCCTGCAATCAGCGGCGCTGCCGCCCGATACGTCTATGGAGCGCATCGCCGCCATCACCAAGGAGTAGTCCAGTCTCATGAACATCCCCGAGGATCTGTCGGCCGCCCCGTGGCAGAAGTCGGCCCGCAGCGGCGAGGCCAGCAACTGCGTCGAGGTGGTCGCTGTCGACCGCCGGTCCGAGCAGTAGCGGCGCATAGTTCGCGCAATAGGAGAGGCCCCCGACGCAATGTCGGGGGCCTCGTCCAGTCTCAGGGGCGATGATACGTCACATCCGGGACCGGGCGGCCCGGCGGCGTGCAGGATGGCCGCGCCCACCGCCCAGAGCGCGGCGTAGACGATGACCCAGGCGACGCACTTCTGCCCGAGGGTCATCGTCTCGCGCTCGCCCCGCGCCTCGCGGTGGCGCGGGGAGTCGTAGCCGTAGGCGCTCACGGCATCTCCCGCAGGGCAGTGAGGCCGACGAGGACGAGCGCGATGACGGCGGCCCAGACGAGCACCGTGCCGGAGCGGTCGCTGATCGCGGACCACAGCGCGGCGATCATCGGACGCTCACCGGTGCGCACCCGGTCGCGCACGCGAACACCTGCGAGCCGGCGGCGCTCACACCGACCGGGACGGCGGGGACGGCGGCCGGGCGGTGGTCCTCGCCGCAGACGACACAGGCGAGCCCATCGGCCTGCAACTCGGTGAGGCCGGCAAAGACGGCGGTGCCTCTCATCGCCCGCTCACCGCCGTGACGCCTGCGGCCGGGCCGGGGCACGAGGTGCGGACGTCGGGGATGGGGGAGACGCAGCCGGGACCGCAGACGACGCAGACGGGGGTTGCCGGTAGGGGGTGGTTGACGGCGTGGTTCGCCATCGTGGCTCCTTCAAGATCGTGCGCGGCTCATGCGCGATGAGTCCGCGAGATCTGCGAGGATGCCTGAGGTTCCCTGAGGGTTACCGAGCGTGTTCTTGCTGGTCAGCCGCTATTTCTAGCCTCTGACCAGCGTCGCCAGGAGCTCGGCGTGCTGGGTCATGGGGAAGGCGTCGAAGGCGCGCAGGGCCGACAGGGTCCAGCCCTGTTCGGAGAAGTACGCCAGGTCGCGGGACAAGGTCGCCGGGTCACAGGAGACGTACGCGATGCGGCGGCCGGCGAGTTCGGACACTCGCTTGACCACCTCGCGGCCCGCCCCCGTGCGTGGGGGGTCCAGGACGACCAGGTCGGCGCGGTTGAGGCGGCTCTTGCCTCGGCCGAACTGGAGTTCCTCCAGCACCTTCTCGACCTCGCCGCGCTCCACCGAGACGTGCGGCAGGTCGCGCAGGTTGAAGCGGGCGTCGCGGACCGCCTGCGCGTCCGACTCGATGCCCACGACCAGGCCGTCCGGGCCGATGCGCTCGCCGAGTACGCCCGCGAACAGGCCCGCGCCGCAGTAAAGGTCGACCGCGACCTCGCCCCGGCGGGGTTCGAGGGCGTCCAGTACGGCTGCGGCCAGGGTCTCGGCGGCGGCCGGGTGGACCTGCCAGAAGCCGCTGCCGCTCACCTGCCACAGCCGGCCCGCCACGTCCTCGCGGACGAACGGGGGCTTTTCGGTCTTTCCGCTGAGCAGCCGGACCGGTGCGTCCATGCGCGGGACGCGGGCGCGGCCCCGGGTGGACAGGACGGCGAGGCGGTCGCCGGTGCCGGCCGAGGCGATCGCCTCGACGCCTGCGGCTCCCGGCCAGCGCTTGCGCTCGATGCCGAGGACCTCGACCTCCGGATGGGCGATCAGGCACTCGTCGATGGGCTCGACCGCGTGCGAGCGGTGCCGGCGGAGGCCGACCGCGCCGTCGCGGCGTACGGCGAACTGCATGCGGGTGCGCCAGCCGAGTCCGTCCGGCGTGCCCGGCAGCTCCTCGACGACGACCTCGCGCTCGATCCCGGCGACGCGGCGCAGTTGCTCCTCGATCACCGCGGCCTTCAGCAGCCGCTGGGCAGGGAGCGAGGCGTGCTGCCAGTCGCATCCCCCGCACCGCTCCGGTCCGGCGAACGGGCAGGGCGCCTCGACGCGGTCCGGCGACGCCTCGAGGATCTCCACCGCGTCGGCGCGCAGGAAGTTCTTCGTCTCCTGCGTCACACGCGCGCGTACGCGCTCGCCCGGCAGCGTGTGGCGGACGAAGACCACGCGGCCGTCGTGGCGCGCCACGCACGAGCCGCCGTTGGCGACCGCGCCGATCTCCAGCTCGATCAGTTCAGATGACTCAACCGGAGGCACTTGACCCCTTCGACTCGGCGTCCTGCTGGGCGTACGGACGGCGTACGGACCCTGGCGCGGCCCGCTCAGGACGCCCCTTCAAACGATCGGAGGAGGCGAGCTGCCAGGGAACGCTCGTCACCATCACACCCGGCACGAAGAGCAGGCGCGTCTTGAGCCGCAGCGCGCTCTGGTTGTGCAGCAGGTGCTCCCACCAGTGTCCCACGACATATTCGGGCAGGAACACGGTCACGACGTCGCGCGGACTGCGCCGGCGCAGGCCCTTGACGTACTCCAGGATCGGCCGAGTGATCTCCCGGTACGGCGAGTCCAGGATCTTCAGCGGTACGGGCAGCTCGTGCGCGTCCCACGCCTCCTGCAGCTCGCTGGACTCCTGGGGATCGACCGCGACGGTCACCGCCTCGATCGTGGACGGCCGGGTCGCGCGGGCGTACGAGAGGGCGCGCAGCGTGGGTTTGTGGATCTTGGAGACGAGGACGATGGCGTGGTTGCGCGGGGGCAGCGCGACGTCCTCGCCGGTGACGACGAGCTCGGTGGCGACACGGTCGTAGTGGCGCCGGATGCCCCGCATCATCAGGAACAGCACGGCCATCGCCACGCACGCGATCCACGCGCCGAGCAGGAACTTGGTGATCAGCACGACGATGAGGACGATGCCGGTCACGACGGCGCCGAAGGCGTTGATCGCCCGTGACGTCATCATGCGGCGGCGCTTGCCCGAGTCGGTCTCGGCGCGCAGCAGCCGGTTCCAGTGCCGGACCATGCCGGTCTGGCTGACGGTGAACGACACGAACACGCCGACGATGTAGAGCTGGATCAGCGCGGTGACCGAGGCGTCGTACGCGTAGATCAGCAGGCCCGCCAGGGCGCCCAGGATGATGATGCCGTTGCTGAACGCGAGCCGGTCGCCGCGGGTGTGCAGCTGCCGCGGCAGGTAGCGGTTCTGCGCCAGGACCGAGCCGAGCACCGGGAACCCGTTGAACGCGGTGTTCGCCGCGAGCGCCAGGATCAGGGCCGTCATCACCGTGACGTACGCGAAGCCCGGCGTGAAGTTGCTGAACACCGTGTGCGCGACCTGCGCGACGACCGGATCCTGGTCGGAGACGTCCTTGCCGGACGAGTCGATCAGGTGGGTGCCCAGCGCGGGGTCGGCGAACTTGGCCTTGGTGATGTAGGCGAGCGCGACGATGCCGCCGAACATCGAGGCGGCCACCACTCCGAGCAGCAGCAGCGTCGTCGCGGCGTTCTTGCCCTTGGGCTTGCGGAACGCCGGCACGCCGTTGCTGATCGCCTCGACGCCGGTCAGGGCGGCGCAGCCGGAGGAGAACGCGCGCAGCAGCAGGAAGACCAGCGCGAACCCGCCGACGCCGACCTCGTGGCCCTTGACCGTCAGGTCGGCGGTCTGCGCGTGCAGGTGGGCGCCGAACGACAGGCGCGTCGCGCCCCACAGCAGCATCGCGAACACGCCGAACATGAAAAGGTACGTCGGGATCGCGAACGCGACGCCCGACTCGCGTATCCCGCGGAGGTTCATGACCGTCAGGATCGCGACGATCGCTATCGCCGCGAGCACCTGGTGCGGCTGGAGGAAGTGGATGAGGGCCCCGAGGTTCTCCACACCGGAGGAGACCGACACCGCCACGGTCATCACGTAGTCGACGAGCAGGGCGCTCGCGACGACGATGCCGGAGTTGTTCCCCAGGTTGGTCGTGGCCACCTCGAAGTCGCCGCCGCCGCTGGTGTACGCGCGGACGTTCTGCCGGTACGAGGCCACCACGGTGAGGAGGATCACGATGACCGCGCCGGCCACCCAGGGCGTGAAATGGTAGGTCGCCAGCCCGGCCAGGCCGAGGGCGATGAGAATCTCCTGCGGAGCGTACGCGACAGATGACAGTGCGTCACTGGCGAAAACGGGGAGAGCGACCGTCTTGGGGAGGGTTTGCTCGTGCGCTTGGGCGCTGCGCAACGCCCGGCCGAGCAGGAGCCTCTTGACGAGGTCGGGAGCCTTCGACACGACGGCGATGCTAGTCGGTAACGGGCCCGTGAGTACCCACCCAGGTCGGGGGATGAAAGAAGTGCGACCCATCGGACGGGTCAAGGAGTTCTTTCCCGCGCCCGGCCATGTGTAGGTTTCTCAGGTCAAGACGGAGCCAAGCGGACCGAACGGCGCCGGGAAGGACGACCGTGCACATCGTGATCATGGGGTGCGGGCGTGTCGGATCGACACTCGCCCACATCCTCGAGGATAAAGGCCACAGCGTGGCCATCATCGATCAGAGTCCTGAGGCGTTCCGCCGGCTGCGCGGGGGGTTCAAGGGACGGCGGATCACCGGATTCGGCTTCGACCGCGACGTTCTCGTCGATGCCGGGATCGAGCGTGCGTCCGCTTTCGTGGCGGTGAGCAGCGGCGACAACTCCAACATCATCTCGGCGCGCGTGGCACGCGAGACCTTCGGCGTGGACAACGTCGTCGCTCGCATCTACGACTCGCGCCGCGCCGAGGTGTACCAGCGGCTCGGCATCCCGACCGTCGCGACCGTGCGCTGGACCGCGGACCAGATGCTGCGCCGCCTGCTTCCTGAGGGGCCGGCGCCGCTGTGGCGCGACCCGACCGGGGACGTGGTGCTCGCGGAGGTCCAGCTCGACCCCAAGTGGGTCGGCGTGGAGGTCTCCGTACTGGAGCGCGCCGCGCGTACCCGCGTGACCTTCATCAACCGCATGGGCGAGGCTCTCGTCCCGGATGCCGACACCGTCATCCAGGACGGCGACGTGGTCCACGTGATGGCCGTCGCGGCGGAGATGGAACGTATCAACGACGCCGTCTCCAAGCGGCCTGAGGACAAGGCGGAGTGATGCGGGTCGCCATTGCGGGCGCGGGAGCGGTCGGCCGCTCCATCGCACAGGAGCTCCTGGAGAACGGCCACGAGGTCCTGCTCATCGACAAGAACCCACGATCGATCAAGGTCGAGGCGGTCGCGCAGGCGGAGTGGCTGCTCGCCGACGCCTGCGAGATCGCCTCGCTCGACGACGCCGGGCTGGAGCGCTGTCACGTCGTCGTGGCGGCGAGCGGCGATGACAAGGTGAACCTCGTCGTCTCGCTGCTGGCCAAGACGGAGTACGGCGTCCCTCGCGTGGTGGCGCGGATCAACCACCCCAAGAACGAGTGGCTCTTCAACGAGTCCTGGGGTGTCGACGTCGCCGTCTCGACGCCGCGGCTGCTGTCGGCGCTCGTCGAGGAGGCGGTCAGCGTCGGCGATCTCGTACGGCTGATGACGTTCCGTCAGGGCGAGGCCAACCTGGTCGAGCTGACGCTGCCCGAGGACGCGCCGCTCGTGGGCCAGCGGGTCGGCTCGGTCGCCTGGCCGCAGGACACCGCCCTGGTGGCGATCCTGCGCGAGGGCCGGGTGCTGGTGCCCAGCCCCGACGACACTCTCGAGAGCGGCGACGAGCTGATGTTCGTCGCCAACCAGGACGTCGAGGACGAGCTCGGGGAGCTGCTCTCGGCGCGCTGACCTGTCTCCGGCGCGGTCCCGATGCCCGGCCGGGCATCGGGACCGATGATTTCGCCGTCGCCCGAGCGGGCACGGAACGTATGCCGGAGGTCGCGCTCGGTGGCGTGTCCGCAGGCTTCGCCCGTGTCTTGGAGACGACTATGCGGATCATCGTCCTGGCCGTGCTGCTCGCGCTCGCCGCGTGCTCGCCGGATCGGCGTCCGGCCACGCGTTCGGCCGGGCATTCGGCTGGCCCCTCGGCCGATCCATCCGCCGGCCGGCCGGCCGGGCGGCCGCCGACGCCGGACTTGTCGACCGCGCCGGCCGAGCCGAGCCCGCGGCCGGCGCCCGGCGCGCATCGGGTGACGTTCTCCCTGCGCGGCGCGCCCGGCCGCACGTCGGTGACCTACACGACCCCCGGCGGCCGCCGGGAGCACGATGTCGTCTCGCCGCCCTGGAACGCGACGTTCAACGTACGCGACGGGGAGAGCCTGGACGTGCGCGCGCACCGTTCCGGCGGGGGCGAGTTGACCTGCACTCTCCGAGTCGACGGCGAACTGGTGAAGAGCGCTTCGAGTTCGGGGGACTCGGCGACCGTCGAATGCGGCGACGAATTCGGGGAGTGAGACCGTCCGTCAGAGCTTGGGTGCGGGGGCGGGACCGCCGGCCGGCTGTGGCAGGTCCGGGCGAAAGGTATGGGGGGCCATGTACCCGGCCACGCCGGCCAGCACCGTCGTGATCGCGGCCGCCACTTCGGCGGGCACGTCGACACCGGTCAGGTGCAACACCCAGATCGCGATCGTGACGATGGCGCCGGCAAGTGTGGCCGCGGTGACCTTTTTCTCGGGCACGGTCTATTCCTTTGCGGTCGAAAATCCGTCAAAGGAAACTACCGCCCTTTGTGCGAACGTTTACGGGTGTTGTCGACGTAGGCGGGTTTTTGCCATCACTCTTTGTGACGACACGCCGACACGCTGCTATGAGATCACTCTGTCGAACGTTACAACGGGGCCTTGTCAGAAGCTTCTGAGCAGGTCACGGGGGACAACAGATGATCGATATTTCTGGCCGCGCCGTGCGTGCCGGAATCCGGAGTATTACGGCGGTGGCGGCGGTCTCGTGTTTCGCCGTCATGCCGCAGGTCACGACAAGCGCGTCCGCGACTAACGGCGGTAAGGCCGCACGGGCGCATGACCATACGACTCCCGACCGGGACCACGACGGCCGTTCGGCGCGCGATCACGGGCACGGGCGCGCCGATCTCGTGGTCGACACACGCGGCCCGCACGGGACGATCGTCCCGGGCCACACCTACAAGTGGCCGTTCGAGGTGACCAACCGCGGTACGAGGCCGGCGCGCGACGTCGCCCTCACCGCGACACCCGACCGGAGCCTGAGAGTGCTCGCCGCACCGCCGAAGTGTCACTGGCGGCGCAGCGGGCCGCTCGTCTGCAAGATCGGTCTGCTTCCGCAGGGCGCGACTCGGCGCGGAGCCATCTCCGCCCGGGTCGTTCCGCGGGAGCACTACTACGGAAAGGCGTTGAGGAACCCCGTCCAGGTCTCGTGGCGGAACTCTCCGAGTTCGGAGCGCAGGACGGTCGCGTCCTCGCCGGCGGACGTCTCGCCGGCGACGACGGGGACCGACGAGCAGAGCGACGTCCCGCAGGGTGCCGCTCCGCAGGGGGACGTTCCGGCGGCGAGCGCTCCGCAGGGTGCGGGCGCGAAGCTTCCGTACCCGGTGATGGTGGCCGAGCACGGGCCGGGTACCGCCGAGTCCGTGGTGGTCCGCAGCCCGGTCGGCGTACCCGCGCCGGAGGGCACGTGCGGGGCCGGACTCGCGCCCGCCGAGGTCGCGGGCAAGTCCGTGCCGATCAAGCCGGCTCTCGGCTCGTGTGACGCCACACTCGATGACCCGGCGGCCTGCGGATGCGCGCCTGGCAGCCCGGTCGCGGACACGCCGCCGGCCGAGGCGCCGCCGGCCGCACCGACGGGCGGCACGACGCCCTGCGGCGCGGCGGTGCGGCCAGTGATCATCCCGGACCGGCCGGCGGTTCCGCCGTGTGCGGCGGGGCGGCCCGTGTCGGTCGGCCTGCCGGTGACCACGCCGTGTGGCATGCGGCCGGTCATCATTCCGGCGCGGCCGGCGGTTCCGCCGTGCGCGGCCGTGCCTGTCGGACCCACCATCCCGGTGCGGCCCGCCAGTCCGTTCGGCCCGTTCGCCCCGTCCACTCCGGTCAGGCCGGCCCTGCCGGCGAGTCCGGCCGTTCCCGTGGCGCCTGCCGTCCCGGTGGCGCCCGCCGTTCCCGTGCGGCCTGCCGTTCCCGTGGCGCCCGCCGGTCCGGCGCGGCCCGTGCCTCCGGCAGCCGTGAGCCGGCCGGACACGCCGTGCGCCGCACTTCCGGCGTCGCCGTGTGCGGACCAGGGCTGGCCCGGTGCGGACGCGCCGGTGACCCTGCCGTGTGGTGCGGTGGTTCCGCGGCCGGTGATCCTGCCGGTCCCGGTGGCCGCGCCGGGCAAGCCCCTGTCGCCGTGTGCCGCGGCCAAGGAGGCGGCGGCCGCACAGGCGGCCGCAGAGCATGCCCCGGTGGCAGAGCATGCCCCGGCGGACCAGACGGCCGCGGTGCCCGTGAGCACGCCCTGTGGCGTGATCTCGAGCCCCGTGATCGTGCCGGAGCGACCGGTGATCATTCCGGACGCGCCGGCCGTTCCGCCGTGCGCACAGCACCAGCCCGCGGCCTGCGGATGCGGCTACGCGGGCCAGGTCACGCCGGCGGTCCCGGTGACGCCGGGTGCCGCGGGTACCCCGGTCACGCCGGGCGCGGCGGGCAACCCGGGCACCTCGGGCACGCCGGTCGTTCCGGCGGCTCCGGGCGCCTCGGGTGCTCAGGAGGCCGTGCCCTGCACGGCCGCGGACAAGCCGATGGCCGCCGGTGGCAACGCCGCCGCCGTACGGCCCCTCGCGCCGTCCTGCGCCGCCGCCGACGAGGCGCCGGTCGCGGTGCACGAGGAGCCGGGCCTCTCGCCGGACACCGTCGCGCCGATGGCGGCGAGCGGTCCCGGCAAGTCGGCCTACCTGCCGCCGGGTCGTCCGCACCATCACCACCACGCCGTTTTCGGCGCGCGGGCGCCGCACGGCGTCGGCCGGCCGCACCACGGCTGCCTGCACCAGGGTTCGGGCTTCGTCTGCCCGCTCGGCACGTCGCCGCACAGCCGGCCGCACGTGGTCAACCTGACCGGGCCCAGCCGTCCGCTGCGCTGCGTCGGCGCGGCCGGCGCGTCCTGCCACACCCGGGTGGCCCATCCGGTCGTGGTGCGCAGGCAGCCGACCGGCCGGAGCCTGCCGAGCACCGGCGCATCGTCTGAGTTGCTCGCACTGTCGGGGCTCGGCCTCGCCGGCGCGGGCGTGGTCCTCTACGGGCTCAGCCGGTCGCGCCGCCGTCAGGCGGACTAGTAGCGGTACCCGGCGGTGCGGACCTTGGCGACGAGGGAGCAGGATGGAGACCATGCTGTTGCGGATCTTCACCGAGCCCCAGCAGGGGGCCGGATACACGACCCTGCTCCGCGTCGCCAAGGCCACCGAGGACTGCGGCTTCGACGCGTTCTTCCGTTCTGACCACTACCTGAAGATGGGTGACGTCAGCGGACTGCCGGGCCCGTCGGACGCCTGGGTCACTCTGGCCGGTCTGGCCAGGGAGACCCGGCGCGTCCGGCTCGGGACCCTGGTGACCGCGGCGACGTTCCGGCTCCCAGGCCCGCTCGCCATCGCGGTGGCGGGCGTCGATGACATGAGCGGCGGGCGCGTCGAACTCGGTCTCGGCACCGGCTGGTACGGCGAGGAGCACACCGCGTACGGGATCCCCTTCCCCGCCCTCGGCGAGCGGTTCGACCGCCTCGAGGAGCAACTGGCGATCATCACCGGACTGTGGGAGACGCCGGCGGGCAAGACGTTCGCCTTCGAGGGCGCGCACTATCGGCTGGCCGACTCGCCCGCGCTGCCCAAGCCGGCCCAGCAGCCACGGCCGCCGATCATCATCGGCGGAGTCGGCACCAAGCGCACGCCGCGGCTGGCGGCGCGCTACGCTGATGAGTTCAACGTCCCGTTCCACCCGGTGGAGGAGACGCGTACGGCGTTCGAGCGGGTGCGTGCCGCCTGCGCGAACGGCGGCCGGCACCGGTCCTCCATCATCCTCTCGGCCGCTCAGGTCGTCTGCTGCGGACGCGACGAGGCGGAGCTTCGGCGCCGTGCCGACGCCATCGGCCGCTCCGTGGCGGACCTGCGCGAGAACGGCATCGCCGGGACTCCGGCCGAGGTGGTCGAGCGCATCGGGCGGTACGGCGAACTCGGCGCCGAGCGGATCTACCTCCAGGTGCTGGACCTGGAGGATCTGGACCACCTCGCGCTGCTCGCGAGCGACGTGCTTCCCCAGATCTGAGCGAACACGCTTGCCCGCCCGCGAGAATCCGGGGTGACGGCGGTGGGAAGGAACCCGGCAGGGGTTCGCCCCGCCCGCACGTACGAACGGAGTTCCCGGCGGGTAACGCGGGGAACGTCGTTCGTGGCGGGTACGCTGTTCGAGAGGAGGAGTGTGCCATGACCGGGACGACCGAGATCCCGCCCCCGCCGTGGCGGCGCCCGCGCAAGACCACGCGTCAGCGCCGGCCGCTGAGCCAGGAGCTCATCGTCGACACCGCGATGCGGATCCTCGACGCCGAGGGGCTCGAGGCGCTCAGCATGCGGCGGGTCGCGCTCGACCTCCGCACCGGCCCCGCGTCGCTGTACGCGCACGTCGCCAACAAGGACGAGCTCCTGGAGTTGATGATCGACCGGATCGTCGGCGAGATGGAGATGCCGCCGCCCGACCCGGACCGCTGGCAGGAGCAGATCGTCGAGGCGGCCATCGAGGCGCACCGCGTGTGGACCCGGCATCCCGGGATCGCACGAGCCGCGCTCGCCAACATCCCCGTCGGGCCCAACTCCCTGCGCTACAACGAGGCGACACTGGCCATCCTGCGGGCCGGCGGCGTGCCGGACGAGCAGGCGGGCTGGTTCATCGACCGGCTCTCCCTCAACATCCTCGCCGACGCGTTCGAGGAGTCGCTGCACCGCGAGCGCGGCCGGCGCACCGAAGCGGACGCGCGGGAGTACATCGAGCAGATCCGCGCCTACTTCGAGAGCCTCCCGCCCGACCGGTTCCCGATCATCAGCTCGATGGTGGGGCCGCTGATGTCGGGCGGCGGAGACGCGCGGCTGCGGTTCGGCATCGAACTCATGGTCCGCGGCCTCGCGTCGTACGCCGGCTGAGCGCGCGGGGGCACACCGGCCTGGCTCGCGCGCGGGGCTAAACCCGGTGCGTCATCATGCCCGGTCCGCGACACTGTGCCCTGTGCTCCTGACGATCACCACGACCGCGCGGCCGGCGACCGACCTGGGCTATCTGCTCGTGAAGCACCCCGGGCGGGTGCAGGCGTTCGACCAGGCGTTCGGCACCGCGCACGTCTTCTACCCGGAGGCGGACGCGGAGCGCTGCACGGCGGCACTGCTGCTCGACGTCGACCCGATCAAGCTGGCCAGGACCCGGCGCACCCCGGACTTCTCCCTCGGCCAGTACGTCAACGACCGGTCCTACGCCGCCTCGTCCCTCCTCGCCTCCGCGATGGCCGGCGTCTTCCGTACCGCGATGCGCGGGACCAGCGCCGACCGGCAGGAGCTCGCGGACACCCCGATTCCGCTGCGGATCACCCTGCCGTCGCTGCCCTGCCGTGGCGGCCCGGAGGTGGCCGTGAGCCTGTTCGAGCCGCTGGGGTGGCAGGTCGACGCGCGGCCGGTCCCGCTGGACGCGCGCTTTCCCGAATGGGGCGACTCCCGCTACGTCACGCTCACCCTCGACGGGCGCCTGACGGTCGCCGCCGCGCTCAACCAGCTCTACGTCCTGCTCCCGGTCCTGGACGAGTCCAAGCACTACTGGGTCGCGGCCGACGAGGTCGACAAGCTGGTCCGCGCCGGCGCGGGCTGGCTGTCGGCGCACCCGGAGCGTGCCCGCATCACGCGCCGCTACCTCGCCAACCGCCACGGCCTCGTACGCACGGCGCTGGCGCGTCTCGCCGACGCCGACGACTCGCCGGAGGACGCACTCGAACGCCACCCCATCGACGAGGAGCCCGCCACCGACCCGGCGGCAGACCTGACGGCCGAACCGGCGACCGACGCGGCCGCCGCGGACGTGGAGACCGACGCGGCCGCGCCGCACGTGCCGCTCGCCGAGCGCCGCATCGAGGCCGTCCTCGACGTACTGCGCGCCGAGCATGCGGTCAGTGTGATCGACCTCGGCTGTGGCTCGGGCCGGCTCGTCTCGCGGCTGCTCTCCGAACCGCGGCTGCGGTCCGTCGCCGGGACCGACGTGTCCGCCCGCGCGATCCTCGCGGCACAGCGCCGCCTGCGGCCCGAGCGGCTCCCGCGCGCACACCAGGACCGGCTCGCCCTGTTCACCGCGGCGCTGACCTACGCGGACCAGCGGTTCCACGGGTACGACGCGGCCGTGCTCATGGAGGTGGTCGAGCACGTCGACGTGCCGCGGCTGCCCGCCGTCGAGCGGGTCGTCTTCGGCGACGCCGCGCCGCGCGTCGTCGTCGTGACCACGCCGAACGCCGAGTACAACGTCCGCTATGAGAATCTGACCGGGCACCGCCACCCGGACCACCGGTTCGAGTGGACACGCGCCGAGTTCGCGGACTGGACGGCGCGGGTGGCCGGCACGCACGGCTACCGCGTACGGCACCTGCCGGTCGGCGAAATCGATCCCGAGGTCGGTGCGCCGACGCAGCTAGGGGTGTTCACCCGATGACCGAGCTGAGGCTGCCCGAGATGGGCCTCGTCGTCCTGGTCGGTGTGTCCGGCTCGGGCAAGTCGCACTTCGCGCGCCGCCACTTCGCGCCGACGCAGGTGGTCTCCTCCGACCACTGCCGCGCGGTCGTGGCCGACGACGAGAACGACCAGGCCGCCACCGCCGACGCCTTCGAGCTCCTGCACCACATCGCGGCGATCCGGCTGCGCCGCGGCCTGCTGACCGTGGTCGACGCCACCAACGTCCAGTCGCGGTCGCGCGCGGAGCTCGTCCAGCTCGCCAAGGAGCACGACGTGCTGTCCGTCGCGATCGTGCTCGACGTGCCCGAGTCGGTGGCGGCCGCGCGCAACGCCGCGCGTACCGACCGCGACCTGCCCGACCACGTCGTGCCGCGGCAGCGCCGTGAGCTGCGCCGCGGCATGCGCGAACTGCACCGGGCGTTCAAGCGCGCGTACGTACTGAGCGGTACGGAGATCGACGCCGCGACCGTCACGTACGAGCGTCAGTGGTCGGACCGGCGCGACCTGACCGGCCCGTTCGACCTGGTCGGCGACGTGCACGGCTGCCGGGCGGAGCTGGAGGAGCTGCTCGCCGCCCTCGGCTACGCCGTCGAGCGCGACGCCCTCGGCCGCGCCGTCGGCGCCGCACACCCCGACGGCCGTACGGCCGTGCTGCTCGGCGACCTGGTCGACCGCGGCCCGGACACTCCCGGCGTGCTCCGCCTCGCCATGGGCATGGTCCGCGCGGGCACCGCGCTCTGCGTCCCGGGCAACCACGAGAACAAGTTGGTACGCGCGCTGAAGGGACGCCGCGTCACGGTGAGCCACGGCCTCGCCGAGTCGCTCGAACAGCTCGCCGCCGAGACGGAGGAGTTCCGCGCCGAGGCGCTGGCGTTCATGGACGGGCTGGTCAGCCATCTCGTCCTGGACGAGGGACGGCTCGTCGTCGCGCACGCCGGGCTGAAGGAGGACTACCACGGCCGCGCGTCGGGCCGCGTGCGCTCCTTCGCCCTGTACGGCGAGACCACCGGCGAGACCGACGAGTACGGCCTGCCGGTGCGCTACCCGTGGGCCGATGACTACCGCGGCGCCGCGATGGTCGTCTACGGGCACACCCCGGTCGTCGAGCCCGAATGGGTCAACAACACCCTGTGCGTCGACACCGGCTGCGTGTTCGGCGGGAAACTGACCGCGCTGCGGTACCCCGAGAAGGAGCTCGTCGCGGTGCCCGCCCGGCAGGTCTGGTACGAGCCGGTGCGCCCGCTGGCGGCCGAGCCCTCGGCGCGGCCGGGCGCGCACCGCGAGTCCGGCGTCCTGCGGATCGGCGACGTACAGGAGGCCGTCGAGACGCGCCTGATGGGCCGGATCAACGTGCGCGCTGAGAACGTCTGGCCCGCGCTGGAGGTGATGAGCCGGTTCGCGGTGGACCCGCGCTGGCTCGTGTACCTCCCGCCGACGATGGCGCCCGCGGACACCTCACCCCTGGAGGGCCACCTGGAGCACCCGGCCGAGGCGCTCGCCGCGTACCGGGCGCAGGGGGTCGAGCGTGTCGTGTGCGAGGAGAAGCACATGGGCTCGCGCGCCGTCGTGGTCGTCGCGAGGGACGCCGGGGTGGCGGCCGCGCGGTTCGGCGTGGACGACGACACCACCGGCGCGGTCTACACCCGTACCGGGCGGCCGTTCTTCCCGGGCCCGGCTCGCACCGAGGAGTTCCTGTCGCGCGTGCGCGCCGCGGCGGGGTTCCTGTTCGAGGAGCTGGAGACGGGCTGGCTGGTCCTGGACTGTGAGCTGCTGCCGTGGTCGGCCAAGGCGGCCGAGCTGCTGCGCGGCCAGTACGCCGCGACCGGGGCGGCGGCGGGCGCGGCCCTGCCGGCCGCCGCCGACGCGCTCGCCGCGGCCGAGGCACGCGGTCTCGACGTGGGAGACCTGCGCCGCCGGATCGAGCGCCGTGCCGCCAACGCCGGCCGGTTCCGCGACGCGTACGCACGCTACTGCTGGCCAACGGACGACCTCGCGGACGGGCTGGCGGGACTGCGGCTGGCGCCGTTCCAGGTGCTCGCGGGGGAGCGCGGCTCCTACGCCGCCCGCGACCACCTGTGGCACCTGGAGGTCGCCGACCGGCTGGCCGCCGCGGACGCCCTGTTCGCGCCGACCCGTTCGCACGTCGTACGGCTCGGCGAGGACGAGAAGGACGCCATCGCCTGGTGGGAGGAGCTCACCGGCGCGGGCGGCGAGGGCATGGTCGTCAAGCCGCTCGGCACGCCGGACCCGATCCCGGACGGCGGCCGGCGTCTCGTACAGCCGGGCCTGAAGTGCCGGGGCCGGGAGTACCTGCGGATCATCTACGGCGCGGACTACACCGAGCCGGAGCACCTGGAACGGCTGCGGCGTCGGTCGCTGGGCCGCAAGCGCTCACTCGCCATGCGGGAGTACGCACTCGGCCTGGAGGCACTGGACCGGCTGGTCGCGGGAGAGCCGCTGTGGCGTGTGCACCAGCCGGTCTTCGGCGTGCTCGCGCTGGAGTCCGAACCGGTCGACCCGCGCCTGTGAAGCCGCCGGGGCGGGCCCTGAGCCCGCCCCCGGCGGCTCAGTCGGCGGAGACCTCCCGGCCGTCTTCTGACCACAGCGTGTGGAAGGAGCCGTCGCGGTCGACGCGGCGGTAGGTGTGCGCGCCGAAGTAGTCGCGCAGTCCCTGGATCAGCGACGCCGGGCCGCGCTCGCGGCGGTAGCCGTCGTAGTAGGCCAGCGACGCGGAGAACGCGGGCGTCGGCACGCCGAGGTCGACGGCGGTCCGCACGACCTTGCGCCACGCGTCCTGCGCGCCCGTGACCGCGTCGCTGAAGTAGTCGTCGAGCAGGAGGTTGGGCAGGTCCGGGCTGCGCTCGTACGCCTCCTTGATGCGGTCGAGGAACCGCGCCCTGATGATGCAGCCGCCGCGCCAGATGGTCGCGAGCGTGCCCGGGTGAAGGTTCCAGCCGTACTCCTCCGAGGCCGCGCGCATCTGCTCGAACCCCTGCGCGTACGCGACCACCTTCGAGGCGTAGAGAGCGTCGCGCACGGCGTCCACGAAACCCTCCGGCGTGGCGCCGCCGCCGGCCGGGCCGGGCAGGATCTTCGACGCGCGGATCCGCTGGTCCTTGCGCGAGGACAGGGCGCGGGCGTAGACGGCCTCGGTGATCGCGGTGACCGGGACGCCCAGTTCGAGCGCCGACTGCGCGGTCCAGCGGCCGGTGCCCTTCTGCTCGGCCTGGTCGAGGATCACGTCGACCAGCGGCCGGCCGGTCGCGGCGTCGGTGTGCGCGAGCACCTGCGCGGTGATCTCGATGAGGAAGGAGTCCAGGTCGCCCTCGTTCCACTGCCGGAACGTCTGGGCGATCTCCGGCGCGGACATCCCGGCCGCGTTCGTGAGCAGGTCGTACGCCTCGGCGATGAGCTGCATGTCGGCGTACTCGATGCCGTTGTGCGCCATCTTGACGTAGTGGCCCGCGCCGTCCGGGCCGATGTGCGCGCAGCAGGGAGTGCCCTCGACCTGCGCGGCGATCGTCGTGAGGATGTGCGCGACGGGCTCGTACGCGTCGACCGGGCCGCCGGGCATGATGCTCGGGCCGAGCAGCGCGCCCTCCTCGCCGCCGGAGACGCCGGTGCCGAGGAAGTGCAGGCCACGCTCGGCCAGCGCCTTCTCACGCCGCCGCGTGTCCTCGAAGTGGGAGTTGCCGCCGTCGATGAGGATGTCGCCCGCGTCGAGCAGTGGCACGAGTTCGCCGATCACCGCGTCGACGGGACGGCCCGCCTTCACCATGAGGACGATCCTGCGTGGCCGGTCGAGCGCGGCGACGAACTCCGCGACCGTCGTCGCGGGCGTGAAGTCGCCCTCGTCGCCGTACCGTTCGATCAGATGCTTGATCCGGCTGTCGCTGCGGTTGTGCACCGCCACCGGGAACCCGCGGCGCGCGATGTTGCGCGCCAGGTTCTGGCCCATCACCGCGAGTCCGGTGACACCGATTTCGCTTCCCACGTCATCACCCCGCGCCAAGGCTAGCCCGCGATGATCCTCCGGCGGCCGCGTTCGACGCGCCGCCGCGCGAAAGTCATGGCATTTCGGGGATTCAGGGTCGCGGCGGCGGTGATCTCCGACAGGCTTTCCCCTGTGGAGGACCTCTCATTCGTACGCGACCACACGGTGCTGTCCGTCGTGGTCGGCTCACGCGCGTACGGGCTCGCGACGGAGTCCAGCGACGTCGACCGGCGCGGCGTGTTCGTCGCGCCGACGCCGATGTTCTGGGGCTTCGCCAAGCCGCCGACCCATGTCGACGGGCCCGACGCCGAGCGCTTCTCCTGGGAGCTCGAACGCTTCCTCGGGCTCGCGCTGGACGCGAACCCGACCGTGCTGGAGTGCCTGTGGTCGCCGCTGGTCGAGGTGGTCACCGCCGGTGGCGAGGAGCTTCTCGCGCTGCGCGGCGCGTTCTTGTCCCGGCACGCGCACCGCACGTTCCTCCGCTACGCCGACAGCCAGTTCCGCAAGCTCGCCGGCGACCTGCGCACGCGCGGCGAGCCGCGGTGGAAGCACGTCATGCACCTGCTCCGCCTGCTGCTCAGCGGCCGCCACCTTCTGGAGCACGGCGCGCCCATGGTCGACGTGGGCGCGCACCGGGAGCGGCTGCTCGCCGTGCGCCGCGGTGAGGTGCCGTGGGCCGACGCCGACGCGTGGCGCGCCGAGCTGACCCGCGACCTGGACGCCGCGCTGGCCGCCACCGCGCTGCCCGCCGAGCCGGACCGCACGCGCGTGGAGGACTACCTCGTGTCCGTACGACGGCGGGGCGCGCGGTGACCGCCACGCTGCCGCCCTGGCTCGGCGAGGTCGCGGGCGACGTGGTGTTCGCCACGGTCAGCGGCGCGCATCTCTACGGCTTCCCGTCCGCCGACTCCGACGTCGACCTGCGCGGCGTGCACCTGCTGCCGATCGAGGACGTCGTCGGCCTGCGCACGGGCGAGGAGACCGTCGACCGCACCTGGACGCGCGAGGGCGTGGAGGTCGACCTCGTCACACACGACCTGGCCAAGTTCGCCCGCCTGCTGCTGCGGCGCAACGGCTACGTGCTCGAACAGCTCCTGTCACCGCTGGTCGTGGCGTCCTCGCCCCTGCACGAGGAGCTCATCGCGCTGGCCCCCGCCTGCCTGACGCGCCACCACGCACACCACTACCTCGGCTTCGCGCGTACGCAGTGGGGGTTCTTCGAGCGTACGGGCGAGCTCAAGCCGCTGCTCTACACCTTCCGCGTGCTGTCCACCGGCATCCACCTCATGCGCACGTGCTCGGTCGTGGCGGACCTCACCGAACTCGACCACGCCCCGGCGTACGTCGCGGAGCTGATCGAGGCCAAGCGCGCGGCCGAGCACGGCACGCTGCCCGCCGCCGCGCCCGCACGCGAGCGCCTCGCCGCCGACGTCGCCGACATGACGGCGCGCCTGGTCGCCGAACGCGACCGCTCGCCCCTTCCAGAACGCTCTTCCGCCGAGTCTGACCTGCACGACCTCGTCGTACGGGCCCGGCTGGGCGGCCGCACGCATGTTAACTCCCGATCGCAAGGGTAAATCGGTACGTCGTGGACACCCCTCGCCTGCTCAAGGACCGTTATCGACTGGGCAAGGTCATCGGCCGCGGTGGCATGGGGGTCGTCTGGCTCGCCACCGACGAGGTGCTCGACCGCAAGGTGGCGGTCAAGGAGGTGGCCTTCCCGCCGGGCCTGCCCGACGACGAGCAGGAGAAGCTCCGCCGCCGTACTCTCCGCGAGGCGCGCACCAACGCGCGGCTCAACCACCCGAACGTCGTCGGCGTGTTCGACATCGTCGAGGACGAGGACCGGCCGTGGATCGTGATGGAGTTCGTCCCGTCGCGGTCGCTCGCCGAGGCCGTACGCGCCGAGGGGCCGCTGAGCCCGCAGCGCGCCGCCGCGATCGGCCTGCAACTGCTCGGCGGGCTGCGCGCGGCGCACGCGGCGGGCGTCCTGCACCGTGACGTGAAGCCGAGCAACGTCCTGCTGGCCGAGGACGGGCGCGTCGTGCTCGGCGACTTCGGCATCGCGACCGCGAAGGGCGGCTCGACGGTCACCTCCGCGGGCGTGCTGATCGGGTCCCCGTCGTACATGGCGCCCGAGCGCGCCCGCGGCCGCGACGTGGGCCCGGAGTCGGACCTGTGGTCGCTCGGCGCGACGCTCTACACCGCGGTCGAGGGCCGCCCGCCGTTCGACCGCGACAGCGCGGTCGCCACGCTGGCGGCCCTGGTGATGGACGAACCGGACACGCCGCGGCGCGCCGGGCCGCTGTGGCCGGTCATCCGCGGGCTGCTCCAGCGCGACCCGGCCGTACGGCCCACCGTGGAGACGGTCGCGCACACGCTGCGCAAGGTCGCGAGCGGGTCTCCCGACGGTTCGCTCGTCACCGAGCCCCCGCCCGATCCGCACGCCGGACCGCACGCCGATGCGCACGCCGAGCAGCCCGAGGCGGAGCCGGACGCCGAACCGGCCGCCGAACCCGGCGTGAACCCGCCCGCCGAGCCGGACGAGGGGACCGCCGCCGAGCCCCCGGCGCCGGTGGTGCCGAGGCCGCGTCCGCCGCTGGACGACTCGTCGCCGGACGCGCCGCCCGAACACGTACCGTCCCTGCCCGTACCGCCCGCGCCCGCCGAGCCCGCCACGGACCCGCACGCGGCGCACGCCGAGCACGCCGAGCCGGACGTACCGGCCATGTCGGCTGTGGACGGCCCGACCGAGGACGCGCGGCCGGAGGTGGCCACCGGGACCGTGCGGACGGCGGACGGCTCCTCGCGGCGTGTCCTCGTGGCGCTGCTGGCCGCGGCCGCGGTGCTGGCCGTCGTCCTGCTCGGCTGGGCGGCGAGCGGCCTGTTCGGCGACGGCGGACCACACCACCGCGCCGCCGCGTCGCACCCGGCCACGACCCCGCCGAAGACCGCCGCCTCTTCCAGCGCCTCGTCGCCGCCCGCCTCACCGACGGTCTCTCCAACTGTCTCCCCGACGGTCTCTCCGACGACGGGCACGCTTCCGCCGGGGTACCACTGGCACCACGACAGCACCGGGTTCTCGATCGGCGTCCCGGACGGCTGGTCGGCCACGCACCACGGCCACTTCCTGTACGTGTCGGACCCGCACAGTTCCCGGCTCCTGATCGTCGACCAGTCCGACACACCGAAGTCGGACCCGCTGGCCGACTGGCGCGAACAGGAGGCGGCACGCCGGGGCGGCTTCTCCGGATATCACCGAATCCGACTGGAGTCAGTGGACTATCCGCAGGCGAGTAAGGCCGCCGACTGGGAGTTCACCTACAACGGCTCCAACGGCCGTACCCACGTCCTCAATCGCAACATTCTGGCGAACAAGAAACACGCGTACGCCCTCTACTGGACGATCCCGGACAGTCGCTGGAAGTCGAGCCGCGACATCTTCGACGCGTTCGCCGCGACGTTCCAGCCCGCCAAGGCGTAGACCACCCGGCGCGAGGTCGGTCACGACGGCCGTGCTGTCTCACGTTGTCATCGGCACGGCCTGCGGAAACATCGCAACTACCGGACGGTGCTGTGCTCATTTCGGGGCGCGATCATGTGGCCACGCATTGTTATGTGACGATCAGATTTCGATGTAGTAACCGTCCCATGTCTCCGGCTTTGAGGCTCTATACGCGGCAGCACACGCGGAATACGTTGTGCGCCCAAACAAAATCCTGGGGAGCTTGGAGAAGGTCGACGTGAGACTGAAGCGCACGGCGTGTATCGCGGCTATCGCGGCCATGGCGACGGCGGGCCTTGCAGCCTGCGGAAGCGGCAGCGACGACAACAGCAAGGGTGGCAGCTCCACCGCGGCAAAGGCCAAGGGCAAGATCGGAATCATTCTCCCCGACACCAAGTCGTCGGTGCGCTGGGAGAGCTTCGACCGGCCGCTGCTCACCGCGGCGTTCAAGTCGGCCGGGATTCCCGCCGACATCCAGAACGCCGAGGGCGACAAGCAGCGCATGCAGACCATCGCCGACCAGATGATCACTAACGGCGTCACCATGCTGGCGATCGTCAACCTCGACTCCAACTCTGGTGCGGCGATCGAGAGCAAGGCCAAGCAGCAGGGCGTCCAGACGATCGACTACGACCGGCTCACGCTCGGCGGCTCCGCGGACTACTACGTGTCCTTCGACGGCGTCCAGGTCGGCCGTACGCAGGGCGAGGGCCTCCAGAAGTGCCTCGGCGACAAGGCCGCCAACATCGTCTACCTCAACGGCTCGCCGACGGACAACAACGCCACGCTGTTCAAGCAGGGCGCACACGAGGTCCTCGACAAGGTGACCAACTACAAGAAGGTCGCCGAGCAGGCCGTGCCGGACTGGGACAACCAGAAGGCCGCGACGATCTTCGAGCAGATGTACACGCAGCAGAAGGGCAAGATCGACGGCGTGCTCGCCGCCAACGACGGCCTCGGCAACGCCGCGGTGTCGATCCTGAAGAAGAACAATGACGCCGGCAAGGTGCCCGTCACTGGTCAGGACGCCACTCCGCAGGGCCTGCAGAACGTCCTCGACGGCACCCAGTGCATGACCGTCTACAAGCCGATCAAGGAAGAGGCCGACGGCCTCGTCCAGGTCGTCACGGCGCTGGCCAAGGGCCAGAAGCCGCAGACCAACGGCACCTCCAACGACCCGCAGGGCAAGCGCGACGTCCCGTCGATCCTGCTCAAGCCGATCGGCATCTACAAGGACAACGTCAAGCAGGTCGTCACGGACGGTTTCGTGAAGGCCAGCGAGATCTGCAAGGGCGCCTACGCCTCCAAGTGCGCGGCGGCCGGCATCCAGTGACGTGAGTGGGGTGCCCGGGTACACACACCCGGGCACCCCGTTCGTCGTCGGGGTCGTTTGAGGGAGTCAAGCGTTGTCTGAGTCTGAGAATGGAACCCCCGCCCTCGAACTGGTGGGGATCAACAAAAGCTTCGGGGCCGTACACGTGCTCCACGACGTCGACCTGGCCGTCTATCCCGGCGAGGTGACCGCGATGGTCGGCGACAACGGCGCCGGCAAGTCGACGCTCATCAAGTGCATCGCCGGGATCCACCCGATCGACTCCGGCCGGGTCCTCTACGAGGGCCGCGAGGTCAACATCAGCAGCCCGAAAGAGGCCGCCGACCTCGGCATCGAGGTCGTCTACCAGGACCTGGCCCTCGCCGACAACCTCGACATCGCACAGAACATGTTCCTCGGCCGCGAGCGCAAGCGTGGCATCGTCCTGGACGAGGCGTCCATGGAACAGGCCGCGCGCGAGACCCTCGCGCGGCTCTCGGTACGTACGGTCAAGTCGGTGCGTCAGCTCGTGGCGAGCCTGTCCGGCGGGCAGCGGCAGACGGTCGCCATCGCCAAGGCCGTGCTCTGGGAGTCCAAGGTCGTGATCCTCGACGAGCCGACCGCCGCGCTGGGCGTCGCCCAGACCCGGCAGGTGCTCGACCTGGTCCGCCGCCTCGCCGAGACCGGCCACGGCGTCGTGCTGATCTCCCACAACATGATCGACGTGTTCGAGGTCGCCGACCGGATCACCGCCCTGTACCTGGGGCGCGTCGCCGCCGACGTCAAGCGTTCCGACGTCACCCACAGCCAGGTGGTGGAGCTGATCACCACCGGCCGTTCCGGTGACCTCGGCCTCGCGCCCGCGACCGCCGCCGAAAGCATCTGAGGTCCCCGATGTCCACCGAAACCCCCCGGCCGACCGACGCGGCCGAAGACACGATCGCCGACCCGGTCTCCGCACGCGACGAGCCGTCCTACGCCGACTCCGACTTCTCCACCGACACGCGTGAGCAGACGGTGTCGTCGGCGATCGACGGCTACGTCGTCAAGCTGCGGTCCGGCGACCTCGGCGCACTGCCCGCGGTCTTCGGGCTGATCGTGCTGATCATCCTCTTCTACGGGCTGCGCCCCGAGACCTTCCTCAGCAAGTTCAACATCGCCAACCTGCTGGTGCAGGCGCTGCCGGTCACGATCCTGGCCATGGGCCTGGTGTTCGTGCTGCTGCTCGGCGAGATCGACCTGTCCGCCGGCGTCGCGAGCGGCGCCTGTGCCGCGGTCATGGCCAAGATCCTGGTCGACGGCGGCACCAACTGGGTCTTCGCGGTACTCGCGGCCGCCGCCACCGGCCTGGCCATCGGCCTGGTGATCGGCGCGCTCGTCGCCATCGTGCGCATCCCGTCGTTCGTCGTGACCCTCGCGTTGTTCCTCGGCCTCCAGGGCATCGCGCTGAAGCTCATCGGCGAGGGCGGGACCGTCCCGGTGCACGACAACGTCATCTACGCGCTGGCCAACAAGTACATGCCGGTCTGGCTGGGCTGGACCCTCGCCGTCGTCTGCACGATCGGCTACGCGGCGATCCTGCTGCTCCGCCAGCAGCGGCAGGCCAGCAAGGGCCTCTCGCGGCGGCCCACCGCGCTGGTGTTCGTCCAGATCGCGCTGGTGGCCGTCGCGCTCCTCGGCGGCGCGTGGGTGCTCAACCTCAACCGCGCCCGTACGCCGCTCGCGCCGTTCTTCGGCGGCGTGCCCTGGGGTGTGCCGCTCGTCGCGGTGCTGCTGATCATCTGCACGTTCGTGCTGGGCCGTACGGCCTACGGCCGCCACCTGTACGCCATCGGCGGCAACGCCGAGGCCGCGCGCCGCGCGGGCATCAACGTCAACCGCCTCCGCATGTCCGTGTTCATGATCTGCTCGGTGCTGGCGGCCGTCAGCGGCATCGTCGCGGCGTCACGACTCAACTCGGTGACGCCGGACGCGGGCGCGGGAAACACACTGCTGTACGCGGTCGGCGCCGCCGTCATCGGCGGTACCAGCCTCTTCGGCGGCAAGGGCAAGGCGCGTGACGCCATCCTCGGTGGTCTCGTCATCGCGATCATCGACAACGGTCTCGGCCTGCTCGGCGCCAAGGCGTACGCCAACTATCTGATCACCGGTGGCTTCCTCCTGCTTGCCGCGAGCATCGACGCGCTGGCCCGCCGTCGGCGTTCCGCGACAGGCCGCTGAACGCCGGAGGCGTTCTCGTGACGCGTCGGCGCATTCGGGGGTCGACCCAGGACGACGTACGCCGGCACAACCTCGGCACGATCCTCACCGAGGTGCACCGGCACGGGTACCGGTCGCGCGCCCTGCTCACCGCGGAGATGGGGCTCAACCGGAGCACCATCGGCGACCTGGTCGCCGAGCTCACGGAGGCCGGGCTCGTCCTGCAGCGCCCGGCGAGCGCCCAGGGACGGGCCGGCCGCCCGTCGCTTGAGGTGGTGCCCTCCCCTGAGGGGGTGTACGTGCTGGCCGTCGACCTGGGCGTACGCCACCTGACGGTGGCCAGGGTCGGGCTGGGCGGCGACGTGCTCGACCGCGTCGACGTGGAGTCCGGCCGCGACTGGAGCGATCTGGACATCACGGTGGACGCGATCGCGGACACGTGCCGCCGGCTGCGCCGGGCCGCCCCCGCGGGCGCGCGTTGCGTGGGCGTCGGGCTGTCGGTGCCGGGCGTGGTGCGCCACGGTGACGGCCTGCTGCGGTTCGCGCCGAACCTCGGCTGGACCGACCTGCCGCTCGGCGCACGGCTGGGTGAGCGGCTCGACCTGCCGGCGGTGATCGCCAACGACGCCGACCTGGGCGCGCTGGCCGAGCACTGGCGCGGGGTCGCGGTGGGGTACGAGCACGTCATCGTGGTCTCCGGCGAGATCGGCATCGGCGGCGGCATCCTGGTCGGCGGCCGTCCGCTGCGCGGCCGCGGCGGGTACGCGGGCGAGATCGGTCACCTGCGAGTGAACCCGGACGGGCGGCCCTGCCGCTGCGGCTCCTCGGGCTGCCTGGAGACCGAGATCGGCGCGGACGCGCTGCTGCGCGCGGCCGGACGCAACCCGGGCAGCGGGATGGACGCCTACCGCGAGGTGCTGGCACGGGTCCGCGCGGGCGACCCGGCCGCGACGGCCGCGGCGGCGGGCGTGGCCCGCTGGCTCGGCGTCGGCGTCGGCATCCTGGTGAACACCTTCAACCCGGACATCGTCATCCTCGGCGGTCCGCTGGGCGAGCTCTTCACGGCGACCAGGGAGATCGTCGAGGAGGCGTCCGCGCAGTCGTCGCTCGTGGCCCCGCGTGAGCAGGTGCGCCTGGCCGCCTCCGCACTGGGCCCGGACGCCCAGATCGTCGGGGCGGCCGAGCTCGCCTTCGAACCCCTCCTCGAAGATCCCATCGGGACGCTCACCCGCCGCGCCGCGTAGCGCTCAGCGCGGCGTCACCGGAGCGGCAGGTGACGCCGCCGCGTGTGCCGCAGGCCGGCGAACGCGGCGGCGAACCACACGCAGGCCAGCACCGGGAGGATCATCCACCAGCCGGTGAACGCCGCGACGACGACGGCGACGAGCAGCAGCGGGCCGAAGGGACGGCCGTGCCGCGGACCCCGGCCGTGCCCCCGGCCACCGTAGGGCCAGGGAGGACCGAGCGGCCCGCGGCCCCCGTACGCCGCGCTCATCTCCCCGTGGCCCCGCTGCAAGTGTCCCCTGCGCGCGTGCCCCCAGTGCCCGCCGTGCCCCCAGTGCCAGTCGTGTCCCCAAAGCCCGCGTGCCCCCAGCGGCGGGTACGTCCGCGGGTTCGGGGGAGGTCGTGCCCACGAGGGTCCCCGGCAGATCGCGGGTGACCTCCCGCAGGTCGCCGACGGTCCGCGCGGACAGCGCCGCCGTCAGGCGCTCGTCCAGCTCGTCACGGGTGAGGCGGCCCTGCGCGAAGTGCTCGTGCAGGGCCGTGGTCACCTCGTCGCGTTCCGCGTCGCCGACGCGGAGCTGCTCGGTGTTCATCGGGTCGCCGGCTCCCGTGTCTACTCGTCGTCGGCGAGCAGCCGGTAGAGGCCGCGCCGAGTCTCGGTGAGGATCTGCCTGGCCTGGGCGACCTGCTCCTCGCTGCCGGTGTGGACGATCTGCATGACGGCGTGGCCGGTACGCGCGGCGGTCCCGAGCAGGTCGCGCACGTCGTCGCGCACGTCCGAGGTCATCGCCTCCCAGGGGGCGTTCACCTCGTCGGGGTGCGCCTCGACGTAGGCGCGGCCGGACTCCGACAG
Organism: uncultured Actinomycetota bacterium; assembly: GCA_963799975.1. GTDB lineage: Bacteria > Actinomycetota > Actinomycetes > Streptosporangiales > Streptosporangiaceae > Actinoallomurus. Next base: position 530,433 of record CAWCZF010000001.1, read on the forward strand.
CCGGAAGGTCCGGCGGCCGTCATGCTCCTCGGCCTCGATCAGGCCCTCGTCGGTGAGCTGCTGGAGCGCCGGGTAGACGGCGCCGGGGCTCGGCCGCCACTCGCCGTCGCTGCGCTCCTCGATCTCCTGGATCAACTGGTAGCCGTTGCGCGGCTCCTCGGCGAGCAGCGCCAGGATCGCCGCCCGTACGTCGCCGCGTCGTGCCTTGGACCGTCGGCCGCCCGCCCACGGCGGGGGACCGCCGAACGGGCCGATGCCCGGGAAGCCGCGCGGGCCGCTCCGGCGTCCGTGTCCACCTCGTCGGCCGCCTCGTGGCTGCCATGGTGCGTCGAATGTCGCATGCATGTTCTAACTCCACTTCTAAGATCGCTCTGAGATGGTTCTCAGATCCTTCGCGATACGACAACGATATATCGGAAACGTTCGTTGTCAACGAGGAGGCGAAGTAGCTCGACATCAAGATAAATCGTGGTACCTTGATGTCGAGAGAAATCGCCGCGGGTGAGTTAGGTGAGCCTCAGTTCCCGTGGCCGCGCCCCGCTGGGGCAAAATTCGGCGTGAAGCCACCACACCCCGCGCCAGGCTCACGTGGGATCCGCGCTCGCCGAGCGCGCTTGAGGAGGAGACGACTTGGACAGCTTCGGCAGCCGCCAGACGCTTCGCGTCGGCGACGCGTCCTATGAGATTTTCCGGCTGGATGCCGTCGAGGGCTCGGCGCGCCTCCCGTACAGCCTCAAGGTCTTGCTGGAGAACCTCCTGCGCACCGAGGACGGCACCAACATCACCGGCGACCACATCCGCGCCCTGGCCGGCTGGGACGCGAACGCGCAGCCGAGCCGGGAGATCCAGTTCACGCCGGCCCGGGTGATCATGCAGGACTTCACCGGCGTGCCGTGCGTCGTCGACCTCGCCACGATGCGCGAGGCCGTACGCGACCTCGGCGGCGACCCGGAGAAGGTCAACCCGCTCAACCCCGCCGAGATGGTCATCGACCACTCTGTGCAGGTGGACGTGTTCGGGCGCGAGGACGCCTTCGAGCGCAACGTGGAGTTCGAGTACGGGCGCAACCACGAGCGCTACCAGTTCCTCAAGTGGGGCCAGCAGGGCTTTGACAACTTCAAGGTCGTGCCGCCCGGCACCGGCATCGTGCACCAGGTCAACATCGAGCACCTGGCGCGCGTGGTCTTCGACAACGACGCCGGTGACGGAAAACGCCGTGCCTACCCCGACACGTGCGTCGGCACCGACTCCCACACCACCATGCAGAACGGCCTGGGCGTGCTCGGCTGGGGCGTCGGCGGCATCGAGGCCGAGGCCGCGATGCTGGGCCAGCCGATCTCGATGCTCATCCCGCGTGTCGTCGGCTTCCGGCTGACCGGCGAGCTGCCGGCCGGCACCACCGCGACCGACCTCGTCCTGACGATCACCGAGATGCTCCGCGAGCACGGCGTCGTCGGCAAGTTCGTGGAGTTCTACGGCGAGGGCGTCGGCGCGGTGCCGCTCGCCAACCGCGCCACCATCGGCAACATGAGCCCGGAGTTCGGCTCCACCTGCGCGATCTTCCCGATCGACGACGAGACCGTGAAGTACCTCCGTCTCACCGGCCGCCCGGCCGAGCAGGTCGCCCTGGTCGAGGCGTACGCCAGGGAGCAGGGGCTGTGGCACGACCCGGCCCGCGAGGCGGACTACTCCGAATACCTCGAACTCGACCTGGGCACGGTCGTCCCGTCGATCGCCGGCCCCAAGCGCCCACAGGACCGCATCGCGCTCACCGACGCCAAGCAGGCGTGGCGCACCGCCGTACGCGACTACGTCGCCGACGACAGTGTGCGCGGCCCGCTGGACGAGGCGACCGCCGAGTCCTTCCCCGCGTCGGACTCCCCGGCGATCGGGCACAACGGCCACGGCGACAAGCCCGCCGGGCACGGGGCCGAGCCCGCAGCCGGCCGGCCGAGCGCCCCGGTGACGGTCCGCCTGGACGGCGCGGAGTTCGAGCTCGACCACGGCGCCGTGGTGATCGCCGCGATCACCTCCTGCACCAACACCTCCAACCCGTCGGTCATGATCGGCGCGGCGCTGCTCGCCAAGAAGGCGGTCGAGCGCGGCCTGACGCGCAAGCCGTGGGTGAAGACCTCGCTCGCCCCGGGCTCCAAGGTCGTCATGGACTACTACGACCGCGCGGGCCTCACGCCGTACCTGGACAAGCTGGGCTTCAACCTCGTCGGCTACGGCTGCACGACCTGCATCGGCAACTCCGGCCCGCTGCCACCGGAAATCAGCGAGGCGATCAACGCGAATGATCTGGCCGTCACCTCGGTGCTGTCCGGCAACCGCAACTTCGAGGGCCGGATCAACCCCGACGTCAAGATGAACTACCTCGCCTCGCCGCCGCTGGTCGTCGCGTACGCGCTCGCGGGCTCGATGGACGTCGACGTCGCGAACGGCTCGCTCGGCACCGGCTCCGATGGCCAGGAGGTGTTCCTGCGCGACATCTGGCCCTCGCCGCAGGAGGTCGAGGAGGTCGTCGAGTCGTCCATCGCGCAGGAGATGTTCAGCCGCGACTACGCCGACGTGTTCGCGGGCGAGCAGCGCTGGCAGGCCCTGCCCGTGCCGGGCGGCAACACCTTCGAGTGGGACGCCGACTCGACGTACGTGCGCAAGGCGCCCTACTTCGAGGGCATGGGCGAGGAGCCGTCGCCGGTCGCCGACATCCACGGCGCGAAGGTGCTCGCGCTGCTCGGCGACTCGGTCACCACCGACCACATCTCGCCGGCCGGCGCGATCAAGGCGGACAGCCCGGCGGGCCGCTACCTGACCGAGCACGGCGTCGAGCGCCGCGACTTCAACTCCTACGGCTCACGGCGCGGCAACCACGAGATCATGATCCGCGGGACGTTCGCCAACATCCGGCTGCGCAACCTGCTCGCGCCCGGCACCGAGGGCGGCGTCACGGTCAAGGACGGCGAGGAGATGCCGATCTATGACGCCGCGCAGGCGTACGCGGACGAGGAGACGCCGCTGATCGTGCTGGGGGGCAAGGAGTACGGCTCGGGCTCCTCGCGCGACTGGGCGGCCAAGGGCACCAGCCTGCTGGGCGTACGCGCCGTACTGGCCCAGTCGTTCGAGCGCATCCACCGCTCGAACCTCATCGGCATGGGCGTGCTGCCGCTCCAGTTCAAGGACGGCGAGTCGGCCGAGTCACTGGGCCTGACGGGCCAGGAGACGTATGACATCGTCGGCGTCGAGGCGCTGAACGGCGGCGAGACGCCGCGCGAGGTGACGGTACGCGCCGGTGAGACGGAGTTCACGGCGGTCGTCCGCATCGACACTCCCGGCGAGGCCGACTACTACCGCCACGGCGGCATCATGCAGTACGTCCTGCGCTCACTGCTGCGGAAATAGTCGCGAAGAGGCCGCCTCCCACCCCCCGGGAGGCGGCCTCCCACCCCGAGCGTCCCGCTCAGAGTAAAGCACCGACAGCGCAGAGTAATATGCGGGCCATGCCCGGTGCACCGACCCTCGAGGCCCGCGAGATACCGTGCGGTATGACCTCACGTCCGACCTCTGCGGAGATCGCCGCCGCGAGGGACCGTACGATCCCCGACGTCGTGCCGCCGCGGGGCGGAGTGCTGTTCTGCGGCATCAACCCCGGGCTCTACTCCGCGGCCACCGGGCGGCACTTCGCCCGGCCCGGCAACCGGTTCTGGCCGGCCCTGCACCGGTCGGGCTTCACCGACCGGCTGCTGCACCCGGCCGAGCAGGACCTGCTGCCCGGCTACGGCCTCGGCGTCACCAACCTCGCGGCGCGCGCCACCGCGCGTGCGGACGAGCTCACCTCCGCCGAACTGGCCGAGGGCGGCGCGCTGCTCGAGGAGTTCGCCCGGCGGCACGCGCCGCGCGTCGTCGCGGTGCTCGGCGTGACCGCCTACCGCACCGCGTTCGGCCGTCCCAAGACCCGCATCGGGCCGCAGGAGCGGTCGATCGGCGAGGCGCGCCTGTGGGTCCTGCCCAACCCCTCCGGCCTGAACGCCCACTACACGGCAGACGGCCTGGCGCGGGAGTTCGCCGGGCTGCGTGAGGCGGCCGGTGAGGCGGCCTGTGAGGTCACCACGTGATGGCGGGCGGGAGCAGCGACGTCGCGGCGGCCGGCCACCGCGACGGCTCGCCCAGCGGTGCCAGGAGCTCGATCTGCGACCGGAACCACGGCGAGGCCGACGGATGATCGGCGAGGGCGACACAGTCCGCCCAGTCGCGCCACTCCGCGGTCTCCACCTCGTCGGGGTCGAGCCGCAGGTCGCCGGCCGCCCTGGCGCGTACGACCGGGCACAGCTCGTTCTCCACGACGCCGTTCGCGGCCGTGGCCTGATAGCGAAACCGCGGCAGCACCAGGGTCAGGTCCTCCGGCCGCAGGCCGATTTCGTCCGGCACCCGGCGCCGCACCGCGGCGCGCAGGCCCTCGCCGGGCGCGGGATGCCCGCAGCAGCTGTTGGTCCACACCGACGGGAACGACGCCTTGTGGTGCGCCCGCTGGGTGATCAGGACTCGCCCGGCCGCGTCCGTGAGGTAGCACGAGAAGGCCAGGTGCAGGGGGGTGGCGTCGTGGTGACTCGGCCCCTTGGGCGCCGTGCCGGTGGCGCGGCCGCCGGAGTCGAGCAGCACGATCAGTTCCTGATTCATCACTCTCTGTTCGTTCATCACAGTCTTTATATCGGATCGTTACGGTGCGCCACCCGAACTTTGTGCTTGTCCGGCCGCATCCCACTGGTCGGGAGCGGCACTAAAATCGGCATCCGCAGAAAGACGAGGAGATGACCCGAGTGACCCTACTTGAGTCGATTCGACAGCCCGAGGACCTGAAGCGACTGGAGCCGGGGCAGCTTGAGCAGCTGGCCGGGGAGATCCGTGACCTTCTCGTCTCGGCCGTCTCCACGAACGGCGGTCACCTCGGGCCCAACCTCGGTGCGGTCGAGCTGACCATCGCCATGCACCGGGTGTTCGACTCGCCGCGGGACCGGATCCTCTTCGACACCGGCCACCAGGCGTACGTGCACAAGCTGCTCACGGGCCGGCACGACTTCGCCACCCTGCGGCAGCGCGGCGGCCTGTCCGGCTACCCGAGCCGGGCCGAGTCCGAGCACGACGTGATCGAGAACTCCCACGCCTCCACCGCGCTGTCCTACGCCGACGGGCTGGCCAAGGCGTTCCAGCTCCGCGGCGAGGGCGAGCGGTTCGTCGTGCCGTTCATCGGCGACGGCGCGCTCACCGGCGGCATGGCCTGGGAGGCGCTCAACAACATCGCCGCGGGCGTCGACCGCCGTGTCGTCATCGTCGTCAACGACAACGGCCGTTCCTACTCCCCGACGATCGGCGGGCTGGCCGGCCACCTCGCCGACCTGCGCATGACGCGCGGCTACGAGCACGCTCTGGACCTCATCAAGCGCACCGTGCCCAGGACCCCGGTCGTCGGCGGGATGGCCTACGACGCGCTGCACGGCATCAAGAAGGGCATCAAGGACATCCTCCAGCCGCAGGCGATGTTCGAGGACCTCGGCCTCAAGTACGTCGGCCCGATCGACGGGCACGACGAGGCGGCCGTGGAGCACGCGCTGCGCAAGGCCAAGGCGTTCGGCGGCCCGGTCATCGTGCACTGCATGACCCAGAAGGGGTTCGGCTACGCACCGGCCGAGAACGACGAGGAGGAGTGCTTCCACTCCCCGGGCCTGTTCGACCCGGCCACCGGCCGCAAGCTGACCAAGGACGGCGGACCGAGCTGGACCAAGATCTTCAGCGACGAGCTCGTACGCCTCGGCGCCGAACGCCCCGACATCGTCGCGATCACCGCCGCGATGCTGCACCCGACCGGGCTCGCCGCGTTCGCCGAGGTCTACCCCGAGCGCACCTATGACGTCGGCATCGCCGAGCAGCACGCCGTGACCTCGGCCGCGGGCCTGGCCGTCGGCGGCATGCACCCGGTCGTGGCGGTCTACGCCACGTTCCTCAACCGTGCCTTCGACCAGCTCCTGATGGACGTCGCGCTGCACCGGCTGCCGGTCACGGTCGTGCTCGACCGCGCCGGTGTCACCGGCGACGACGGGCCGAGCCACAACGGCATGTGGGACATGTCGATCCTCCAGGTCGTCCCGGGGCTGCGGATCGCCGCGCCCCGCGACGGCGCGCGCCTGGCCGAGCTGCTCCGCGAGGCCGTCGCGGTCGACGACGGGCCGACGGTCGTCCGCTTCCCCAAGGGCCCGGCCGGCGCCGACATCGAGGCGGTCGAGCGCACCGGCGGCGTCGACGTGCTCCGGCGGTCCGACGACAACGACGTGCTGCTCGTCGCGGCCGGCGCGATGGCGGGCATCGCGCTGGAGGCGGCCGACCTCATCGCCGCCCGTGGCATCGGCGTGACCGTGGTCGACCCGCGCTGGGTCAAGCCGCTGGACGAGAAGCTCATCGGGTTCGGCGCCGAGCACCGGCTCGTCGCGGTCGTGGAGGACAACAGCAAGGTCGGCGGCGTCGGCGACGCGGTGGCCCGGCTGCTGCGCGACGGCGAGGTGGACGTCCCGGTTCGTACGTTCGGCATCCCGCAGGCATTCCTCGACCACGCCAAGCGCGCCCAGATCCTGACCGACATCGGCCTCACCCCGCAGAGCCTGGCCCGCGACATCACCGCCGCCGCCGCACGTGACACGGTGCTCGACCCGGCCGACTGACCGCGTACGGGCCCCCTGCACAGCCGGCCCGTGACGTCCACCTGATCATTGCCGCGTCGCGGTCAGGGATTTCCGCCGTGGTTCTGGGCACAATGGCGGGGTGGCGGACGCAACAGCTCTACGCGTGGCGGTCATCGGCTCCGGGCCGGCGGGGATCTACGCCGCCGAGGCCCTGGTGAAGCAGTCCGAGGGCGCCGCGCATGTGGACGTCTTCGACCGGCTGCCGACGCCGTACGGCCTGGTCCGCTACGGCGTGGCGCCCGACCACACGTCGATCAAGTCCATCGCCGGCTACCTGCAACGCGTGCTCGAACACCCCGACGTGCGCTTTCTCGGCGGCGTGGAGTTCGGCAAGGACGTCACGCGCGAGACGCTGCTCGACTGCTACGACGCGGTCGTCTACGCGACCGGGGCGATGGTCGACCGGCGCCTGGACATCCCGGGGGAGGACCTGCCCGGCAGCGTCGCCGCGACCGACTTCGTCAACTGGTACTGCGGCCATCCCGATGCGACCGGCCTTGAGGTGGACCTGTCCGCCGACGCCGTCGCGGTGATCGGTGTCGGCAACGTCGCCGTCGACGTCGTACGCATCCTCGCCAAGACCGCGGAGGAGCTGCGGGCCACGGACGTGCCGGACGCCGTCCTGGGCCTCCTGGGCGGCAGCGGAGTCCGCCGTATTCACATGATCGGGCGACGCGGTCCGGCGCAGGCCAAGTTCACGACCAAGGAGTTGCGCGAGCTCGGCGCGCTGCCCGGCGCCGAGGTGCACGTGCGCGTGGACGACATGCGGCTCGACCCCGCGAGCGCGGAGCTGGCCGAGACCGACCGGCACGTGCGCGCCAACGTCAAGGTGATGAGCGAATGGGCCGCGCGCACGGCCGGCGACCTGCCGCGCCGCCTCGACTTTCGGTTCTGGCTGCGTCCGGTGGAGATCCTGGGCACCGACCGGGTCGAGGGCCTGCGGCTGGAGCACACGGCGCTCAGCGACGAGGGCCGCGTCGTGGGGACGGGCGAGTTCGAGACGCTGCCGGTGCGCATGGTGCTGCGTTCGGTCGGCTACCAGAGTGTGCCGCTGCCGGGCGTGCCGTTCGACCCGCGGGCGTACGTCGTCCCGAACGACGAGGGCCGCGTGCTCGGCGAGGACGGCAAGCCGCTTCCGGGCGAGTACGTCGCGGGCTGGATCAAGCGCGGCCCGACCGGCGTGATAGGCACCAACAAGGGCGACGCGGCCGAGACCGTGCGCGCGCTGCTCGCCGACCTGGGTGACCGCCGCGTGGAGCGGCCCTCGATCGAGGCGCTGCTGGAGTCGCGCGGCGTGCGCGTCGTGACGTACGAGGACTGGCTCGGCATCGACGCGGGGGAGATGGAGCTGGCCCGGAGCCTGGATCGCGGCGAACGGGTCAAGCTGGCGGGCTGGGAGGCGCTACGGCGCGCGTACGGGCACGACACGGAGCGTTGAAAACCCTCCCAATCAGGCATAGACGCGCAAACTGAGGTTTCGGTTGCCCCGCGTCCGAAATATGGCCATTTTGGGCTATATTGCCTCACGAACCGCCCATCGCCACATCCGTACCACTAGCGTGCTCCGCTGAAACGTCGTGACGACGCTCCGGCCAACTCGAACGGACGTCACGCACTCTGAGCAAGGGGAAATCCATTGAATATCGCACGTCTGGGGGCGGCAGGCGCCGCGGCTGCGGTCGTCGCGCTCTGTGCGGCGGGTCCGGCGCTGGCGACGACGACCACGCCGCCGTCCTCGGGGGGCGCCCTCACGCAGACCACGCCGTCGGCGACGCCGACCGTGAAGGCGCCCGGTGTCGAGCCGTCGGCCGATGTGAACCCGAAGTTCTTCTACGGCGGGGACACCTTGACGTTCACGGTGACGCACTGCTCGGTGCAGCCGACGATCACCGACGTCGACCACCTGTTCGTCACCACCCACGGCTTCACCTCGACCGGCGAGGGTAGCTACTCCGCCAAGGAGACCACCCACAAGGTGCTGGTCGAGGGCAAGCAGTACAAGGTCGTCGTCCACTGCGGGCGCTGGACCGACACGTTCACCACCACGCCCAAGAAGCGTCCCACCCCGAAGCCGACCCCCACGGCCAGCCAGCCGACCGGCGTGCCCAGCGGGGCTCCCCAGACCGGTGACGGCTCGAGCACCGGCGGCGGGAACACCGGCATGATCGCGGGCGGCGCGGCAGTGGTGCTCGCCGGTCTCGCGGGCGGCACCTTCCTCTACACCCGTCGGCGTTCGTCGACTGGAGCCTGAGTGCTCCACTTGCGGTACCGTTCCGGCCGCCACGCCCTCGGCGTGGCGGCCGTCGCGCTGCTCGCGGCCGGGTGCGGGGGCGGCGGCGGCGCGCACAAGCCGCCGGCGCAGATCCAGCAGCAGCCCGAGCCCACGGCGTCACAGCCGAGCGACCCGCCGAAGCCGGTGCGGCCGCTGGCGCGCTCGGTACCGTCCCGGTTGAGGATCCCCAAGCTGCACGTCGACTCACCGATCATGAAGCTCGGCCTCAACGCCGACCACACGATCCAGGTGCCGCCGCTGAGCCGGCCGAACCTCACCGGCTGGTGGGACGGCGGCCCGACGCCCGGTGAGAGGGGCGCGTCGGTCATCCTGGGGCACAACATCGGCAACGGCCGTACCTCGGTCTTCGAGAAGCTCGGGACGCTGAAGCCGGGTGACCGCGTGGAGGTCACGCGCGGCAACGGGAGCGTCGCCACGTTCGAGATCACCAAGCTGGAAGAGATCCCCAAGAGCAGCTTCCCCACCGGGAAGGTGTACGGCAAGCTGTCGTACCCGGGCATCCGGCTGATCACCTGCGGCGGCCGGTTCGACGCCTCCTGGGGCCATCACGTCGACAACATCATCGCGTACGGCAAGTTGGTGAACGGCACCTGAGCGCACGCCTCGGCCGGCATCGCCGCCGAGAGGACGAGTACGGGGAATCGGCGGCGGAGGTCACCGTCCCCGACCTACGGCTGCCCGCGATCGACGCGACAACGCCCGACCTGGGCACCTACAACGGCTCCGGCTGGGACCTGCCGGTCGCGGGGCGGCACGGCGGCGTGCACGAGCCGCAGGTCCCGTCGGGCCGCCACCGCCGTCGCCGCCCGAGCGTCCTCGCCGCGGCGGGCGTGGTCGTCGTGGTCGGCGCCGGCGTGACGATGATCGTGGTCGGCTGGCACGGCAGCGGCCCGCCGCAGCCGCCGAAGACGACGTCGGTGAACGCCCCCGAGCCCATCGTCCGCGCCCGCCCGATGACCCGCGCCCTGCCGGTGCGCATCACGATCCCCAAGATCCACGTGGACGCCCCCGTGGAGGCCCTGGGCCAGAACGCCGACGGCACGGTCGAGGTCCCGACGCTGACCCGCCCCAACCTCGCGGGCTGGTACAAGTACGGCCCGACGCCGGGACAGAAGGGCGCCGCGGTCGTCCTGGGCCACGTGGACGCCCACCGCCACCAGGCGGTCTTCTTCCGCCTCGGCAGCCTGCACCGCGGCGACCGCATCCACGTGACACGTACGGGCGGGAGCGTGGCGAGCTTCATCGTCGACAGCGTGGTCCCGGTGCAGAAGGACCACTTCCCGACGGCGAGCGTGTACGGGAAGACCAAGTACGCGGCGCTGCGCGTCATCACGTGCGGCGGCAAGTACGACAAACAGACGATGCACTACCTGAGCAACATCATCGTCTACGCCCACCTGGTGCACTGAGCCCGGTCAGCCCGCCGCGACCGCCTCGCCCGTACGGCCGGTGAACGCGAAGACCGAGTGGGCGTCGTAGCCGGAGAACAGCAGCCGGATGACGACGATCGCCATCGCCTCCAGGTGACGCGCCTGCGTCAGGTCGCCCGCGTCCAGCGATTCCGCCCCGAGATCGCCGATCAGGGTACGGGCCGTCGCCTTGCCGGCCTCGTCGCCGGCGATCGGCACCACGAACGGCCGGCCGTCGAAGGACGGCGGCCGCATCGTCCACACCGCGGCGTGCGCCTGGTTGAACGCCTTGACGACATGTGCGCCGGGCGCGAGCCGCGCCACCTCCTCGGCCACGGACGTGCCGCCCGCGAAGAAGACCTGCGAGAAGTCGGAGACGTCGACCGCGTTGCCGCAGTCGAGCACCGTCTTCCCGTCAAGCGTCCCCTCGGGTCCGCCGGCCGCCCGCAGCGTCTCCTCCACTCCGGCGAGGAGCACGGCGACCAGGACCGCGTCGCCGAACTCGGCCGCCTCACGCAGAGTCCCGGCCCGCGCGCCGACCCGCTCGGCGAGCGTCGCGGTCTTCGCGGGCGTCCGCCCGCCGATCAGCACGTCATGCCCCGCGCGTACCCACCCGGCCGCGAGCGCCTCGGTCATCATCCCGGCTCCGAGCACACCGATCTTCATCACAGTCCTCCTGCTGTCGAATCGAGAGTTCCGCGATGACGCTAGGAGCCCGTGGGGAACCCGCCGGTTCCCTACGCCGAGACGGCGTCCGCGGCGGCCGCCTGGGCGGCAAGCAGCGCGCCGGTGTTGTCCTCGGCCCAGCGGGACAGCGCGGCCAGCGGTTCGAGCAGGCTGCGCCCCAACGCGGTCAGCCGGTATTCGGCCCCGGGCGGCGCCGTACGCAGTGCCCGCCGCTCGACCAGGCCGTTGTCCTCGAGCCGGCGCAGTGTCCGTGTCAGCATCTTCTTGGAGATGCCGCCGACCTTCTCGCGCACCTCGCTGTAGCGCGCGGGCCCACGCCCGAGCGCGACGACGACCACGACCGACCAGGTGTCGCCGACCAGCCCGAGCGTGGTCCGCGCCGGGCAGTCCGCCAGAAAGACGTCATAAGCCACCACGCCAGCAGCGTACGCCCGCTGGCCTGCGAACTCCGCCCCCAGCACCGAGCCGTACGCCGGGGCTGGGATCCTTCCAGGGCGTGTATCCGGCATGGATCGGGGATCGAGGACGTATGCGTGGTGAGCGGTTGAACGACGGTCTGTCGGTGGTGGCCACGGGAGACGGTGCGCCGCTGGTGGTCCTGCCCGGCCTGGGGCAGGGGGCCGACCTGTCCGTGCGGGTGCCGCGGTCGGTGGCGTTGTCCGCCGCCGCGCTCGCCACGGGGTTCAAGCGCACGGTCCACTCGATCTACCGTCCGGTATCCCCGCCCGCCGGCATGACCATCGCCCAACTGGCCGGCTGGCACGCGACCGCGCTGCGCGAGAGATTCGGGGAGCCCGTGGACGTCATGGGCATCTCCGGCGGGGGAGTCGTCGCTCTCCAGCTGGCACTGGACCACCCGCGGACCGTACGGCGCCTGGTGACCTGCGTCGCCGCCGGCCGCGTCGGCGAGCAGGGCCGGCGTGATCTCCTGCGGATCGTGGAGCGCGAACGCGAGGGGCGCTCGGCCGCCTGGATCGGCAGCCGCCTGATGGCACACGGCGCGCTGCGGCCGCTGGCGCTGGCGGCGTTCGCACTGGCACCGAACCGGCCCCGTACGCCGGGCGAGGCCGCGCTCGTCGAGGCGGGCCAGGACTGGGATGTGACCGGGCGGCTCGGCGAGATCGGCGTCCCCGTACTGGTCGTGGGCGGCACCCGCGACCGGGTCGTCCCGCCCGACCTGGTGCGCGCCACCGCCGCCGCCATCCCGAACGCGCGGCTCGTCCTGCTACGGGGCCGGGGACATCTCACCGCGCTGTACGACCCGCGGCTGAAGCCGGCGATCGCCGCCTTCCTCGCCGAACCCGCCCGATGACGGCTCGCGAGGGTCCTCGCGGGACGCTCCCCGGCCGGGCCGGGGAGCGTCCTGAAGGCCGGCCGCTAGGCCAGTGAGGCGACGCCCTGGTCGAGGAAGCGTGCGCCCGTCACGCGTTCCGCCACGCCTGTACGGTCCAGGTACGGTGTCACGCCGCCCAGGTGGAACGGCCAGCCGGCACCCAGGATCATGCACAGGTCGACGTCTTCGGGTGCCGCCACGACGCCCTCGTCCAGCATCAGGCGGATCTCCTCGGCCAGGGCGTCCAGCGCACGGGCCAGGACCTGGTCCTCCGTGGACGGCGACGTGCCGCCCGAGAAGATCTCCACCGCCTCCGGGTCGAGGGTGAAGTCCGGCAGGTACACCCCGGACTTGCCGGCCGCGACCAGCTTGGCCAGCCGGCCCGAGAGCGGGAAGCGGTCCGGGAACGCCGCGTGCAGCGTCTCGCCCACGTGCAGGGCGATGGCCGGGCCGACCAGGCCCATCAGGACGAACGGCGGCATCGGCAGGCCCAGCGGGGCGACGGCGCGTTCGGCGACCTCGATCGGGGTGCCCTCCTCGACCGTCTGGACGATCTCGCCGAGCATTCGCAGCAGGACCCGGTTCACCACGAATGCCGGCGCGTCCTTGACCAGCACGCACGACTTCTTCAGCGCCGCGCCCGTGGCGAACGCCGTCGCCAGGGTCGCGTCGTCGGTCCGCTCGCCGCGGACGATCTCCAGCAGCGGCAGCACCGCGACCGGGTTGAAGAAGTGGAAGCCCACCACCCGCTCCGGATGCCGCAGCTTGGCGGCCATCTCCGACACCGACAGCGACGACGTGTTGGTCGCCAGCACGCACTCCGGCGAGACGACCGCCTCGACCTCGGCGAACACCTGCTGCTTGACGCCCATCTCCTCGAAGACGGCCTCGATCACGAAGTCGGCGTCGGTGAACGCGTCCTTGGTCAGCGAGCCGGTCACCAGGCCCTTGAGCTTGGCCGCCTCGTCCGGCGAGACGCGTCCTTTCCCGAGCAGCTTGTCGACCTCGGCGTGCACGTACGCGACGCCCTTGTCCAGGCGTGCCGAGTCCAGGTCGGTGAGCACGACCGGCACGCCCAGGCGGCGGGCGAACAGCAGGCCGAGCTGGGAGGCCATCAGCCCCGCGCCGACCACGCCGACCTTGGTGACCGGGCGGGCCAGCGACCGGTCCGGTGCGCCGGCGGGGCGCTTGGCGCGCTTCTGCACCAGGTCGAACGCGTACAGGCCCGACCGCAGCTCCTCGCTCATGATCAGATCGGCCAGCGCGGCGTCCTCGGCGGCGAAACCCTCGTCCCGCGTACGGTCCTTGGCTGCGGCGACCAGGTCCAGGGCGCGCAGCGGCGCGGGGGCCGCTCCGTGCAGCTTGCCCTCGGCCAGCCAGCGCGCCTGCGCGACCGCCTCGTCCCAGGCCGCTCCGGTGTTCACCGGCGGGCGGTCCACCGTGACCGTGCCGGTCAGCACGCGCGCGGCCCAGCGGAGGGACTCCTCCAGGTGGTCGGCGGGCTCGAACATGACGTCCGCGATGCCCAGTTCGCATGCCTGCGGGCCGCGGAGCATCTTGTTCTGGTTCAGCGGGTTCTCGATGATGACCTTGAGCGCCTTCTCCGCGCCGATGAGGTGCGGCAGCAGGTACGTCCCGCCCCACCCCGGCACCAGGCCCAGGAAGCACTCCGGCAGCGCCAGCGCGGGCACCCCGGAGGAGATCGTCCGGTACGTGCAGTGCAGCGCGATCTCGACGCCGCCGCCCATCGCCGCGCCGTTCACGAACGCGAACGAGGGGATCGGGAGTTCGCCCAGCCGGCGGAACACGTCATGGCCGAGCCGGGCGATCTCCAGCGCCTGGTCGTGCTCGCGGATCAGCGGAACGCCGCCCAGGTCCGCGCCGACGGCGTAGATGAACGGCTTGCCGGTCACGCCGACCGCGACCAGGTCGTCGCGCGCCGCGATCGCGTCCAGTGCGGTGTTCAGAGCGGTCAGCCCGCCCGGCCCGAAGGTGTTCGGCTTGGTGTGGTCGAAGCCGTTGTCGAGCGTGATCAGCGCCATCGTGCCCGCGCCGTACGGCAGCTCGACGTCGCGTACGCGCGCCTGGGTGACGACTTCGTCGGCGAAGAGTTCGGTGATCACTTGGCGCCCTCCCACGCGGTGTTCTCCCACAGCACGGTCCCGCCCATGCCCATCCCGACGCACATCGTCGTGAGGCCGTAGCGGACGTCCGTACGCTCGGCGAAGTGGCGGGCGAGCTGCGTCATCAGCCGTACGCCGGACGAGGCGAGCGGGTGGCCGAGGGCGATCGCGCCGCCCCAGGGGTTCACGCGCGCGTCGTCGTCGGCGATCTTGAAGTGCTCCAGGAACGCCAGCACCTGCACGGCGAACGCCTCGTTGATCTCGATCAGCCCGATGTCGTCCATCGTCATGGAGTTGCGGGCGAGGAGCCTCTCGGTCGCCGGGACCGGGCCGATGCCCATGACCTCCGGCTCGACGCCCGCGAAGGAGAAGTCGACCAGCCGCATCCGCGCCGGGAGCCCGAGTTCGCCCGCGACGTCCTCGGCCGCGACGATGCAGCCCGTCGCGCCGTCGTTGAGCCCGGCGGCGTTGCCCGCGGTCACGTGGCCGTGTGGGCGGAACGGCGTCTTCAGCGTGGCGAGGTTCTCCAGGGTCGTGCCGGGGCGCGGCGGCTCGTCACGCGTGGCGAGCCCGTAGCCCTTCTCCGCCGAGCGCATCGCCATCGGCACCAGGTCCTGCTGGAACCGGCCCTCCTCGTACGCGTCCGCGACCTTCTGCTGGCTGCGCACGGCGTACGCGTCGGCGCGCTCCTTGGTGATCTGCGGGTACCGGTCGTGCAGGTTCTCCGCGGTCATCCCCATGATCAGCGCGGAGCCGTCCACGAGCTTTTCGCTGAGGAACCGCGGGTTGGGGTCGACGCCCTCGCCCATCGGGTGGCGTCCCATGTGCTCGACGCCGCCGGCGATGGCGACGTCGTACGCGCCGAAGGCGATGCCGCCGGCGACGTTGGTCACGGCGGTCATCGCGCCCGCGCACATCCGGTCGACGGCGTAGCCCGGCACGCTCTTGGGCAGGCCCGCGAGCACGGCGGCGGAGCGGCCGATCGTCAGCCCCTGGTCGCCGATCTGGGTGGTCGCCGCGATGGCGACCTCATCGACCCGGTCGCCCGGCAGCGACGGGTTGCGCCTGCACAGTTCGCGGATCACCCGGACGACGAGATCGTCGGCGCGGGTCTCGGCGTACAGCCCTTTGGGGCCGGCCTTGCCGAACGGCGTGCGTACGCCGTCGACGAAGACCACGTCACGCGCGGTACGTGGCACGGTCGGTCCTCCCTGATTCATACGATGCTGGTCCTTATAGGTTACTCATCAGTAACCGATGATGCGAAACCTGCCCTTGCTGGAGACGTTCACCCACCCGTAACCTGACCGGAATCACAGGATCGCGGGGAGTGACAGGCAAGTGGTGCACGCCAGGCCGGAGTATCGCTCCGGAGCCGGACGCCGGGCCGGCCAGGCGATCAACGTGCCGCTGACCATCGCACGGCGCGGCCTCCTGTGGCCATGGCGGCCGTTGCGCGCCACCCGCCAGCTCACCGCGCTCATCCACTGGGGCACCACGCTGGCCGGCGGGCTGGTCTCCGCGGCCGCACGCGACCCCGAGCGCATCGCCCTGGTCGATGAGCACGGCGAACTGACCTACGCCGAGCTGCACGACCGTACGGACCGGCTGGCCGCCGCACTGATCCCCGACCGGCACGGGCGGCGTCGCCGCGTCGGCGTCCTGTGCCGCAACCACCGCGGCCTGGTCGAGTCGCTGATCGCCTGTAGCAAGCGCGGCGCCGAGGTGGTGCTGCTCAACACCGGGCTCGGCGCCGGGCAGCTCAACTCCGTGATGCGCGAGCTGTGGGCGGACATCATCATCGCCGACGAGGAGTTCGCCGATCTGCTGCCCCTCGGCGGACCGCAGTTCACCCGGGTGACCGCGTGGTCCGACGGCAGGCCCGCCGGGCCGACGCTCGACGAGCTGATCGAGCGGACCCCGGCACCCCATTTGGAGCCGCCCCGCACCCAGGGGCGCATCGTCTTCCTCAGCTCCGGCACGTCCGGGCGGCCGAAGGGCGCACGCCGCCCGCCGCGCCCGGGGTTCGTGCCGCTCGCCGCGATGCTGTCGCGCACGCCGCTGCGCGTGGGCGACCGGATGCTCATCGAGGCGCCGCTGTTCCACGCGTGGGGCTATTCCTCGTTCCAGCTCGCCCTCGCCATGCGCGCCACGGTCGTCGTCGGGCGCCGCTTCGAGCCCGAGCTGACCCTGCGTACGATCCAGGAACGCTCCTGCACCACCCTGATCACCGTGCCGATCGCGTTGCAGCGCATCCTGGCGCTGCCCGCACAGGCACGCGCGGCCTACGACACGTCGTCCCTGCGCGTCACCGCGGTCAGCGGCTCGCGGCTGCCGGGCGACCTCGCGCACGCCTTCATGGACGCCTTCCCGGTCGAGCTGTGCAACGTCTACGGCTCGACCGAGGCGGGCTGGGTGAGCATCGCCACCGCGGCCGAGCTGCGCGCCCACCCCGACACCGCGGGACGGCCGCCGACCGGCGCCGAGGTCGCGATCCTGGACGCGGAGGGCCGCCGGGTCCCGCGCGGGGTGACCGGGCGCGTGTTCGCCGCCAACGGCATGCACTTCGAGGGCTATACCGGCGGCGTGCCGCTGGAGATGCGCGACGGCATGTTGTTCATGGGCGACGCCGGGCACTTCGACGAGGACGGCCTGCTCTACATCGACGGACGCGCCGACGAGATGATCGTCTCCGGCGGGGAGAACGTCTTCCCCGGCGCGGCCGAGGACGTGATCTCCCGGCTGCCCCAAGTGCGCGAGGTCGCGGTCACGAGCGTGCCCGACCCGGAGTATGGCGAGCGGCTGGCCGCCTACATCGTGACCGCGCCGGGCGAGCGACTCGACGCCGACACCGTGCGCGGCCACGTGCGCGACGAGCTGGCCCGCTATGCCGTCCCCCGTGACGTGCACTTCCGCACACAGCTGCCGCGCAACGCCATGGGCAAGGTCGTCCCGCACCAGCTGGTGCGGGACGCCTGACCACGGCAGGCCCCGGTCAGCGGGGAGCTCCGGCCGGCTCCTCACGCCGCGTCGCCGCCACCGGCGGCTTGGCGGGCCGCAGGAACAACACCATCACCGGTACGACGTACGCCACCCAGGCGATCGCCTGCGCGACGGTGACCTGCGGAGTCAGGTTGAACACGCCCTGGAGCGCGGTCTGCAGCCACCGGCCGACCTCGCCCATCCCGTCGAACCACGTGCTCGGCTCGAAGGCCAGCGTGCTCAGGCCGGGCAGGATCGACGCCTCCTGGAGGTCGTGGAAGCCGTACCCGAACACCCCGGCCGCGACGACGATGAGGGCTGCGCCAGTGATCATGAAGAACTTCTTCAGGTTGAGTCGCAGGCCGCCGCGGTAGAGCAGGTAGCCCAGCAGCGCGGCGGTGAGCAGGCCCAGCACGGCGCCGATGATCGGCTGGGTGGAGGAGTTCGCGTTGCTGATGTTCGTCCAAAGGAACAGTGCGGTCTCCAGGCCCTCACGCCCGACGGCCAGGAACGCCACGGCGAACAGTGCCCCGGAGCCCATCGACAGCGCGCCCTGGAGCCTGCCCTCCAGCTCGACCTTCATGAACCGCGCGGTGCGCCGCATCCAGAAGACCATCCAGGTCACCAGGCCGACCGCGACGATCGACAGGATGCCGCCGAAGGTCTCCTGCGTCTTGAACTGCATCTCGCCGGAGGCCACGGTCAGCGCGATGCCGAACCCGATGGCGAGCACGATCGCCGTGCCGACGCCTCCCCAGACGGGAGTCAGAGCCTGCCGATTGCCCGACTTCACCAGATACGCGATGAGAATGCTGACAACGAGTGAGGCTTCGAGTCCTTCGCGTAGTCCGATGAGGTAGTTGCCGAGCAACAAGGGGGCGCTCCTCGTCTCTGGGGCTCCGTGGCTCGGAGCCGTACGTGCGTGGGCATTAGGTAAACCTAACCTAAGCCCGATTGTGTGCGTCCAAGCGGGGTGTGCGCAAGGCCCCATACGGCCGATTCGCCGTCGATCACCGTTTGGCGATTCATTGCCCTGATTGGATTCGGGCACATGTCTCCCGGTCCCGCCATGAGGGCATAGCGTTTGACATGTGGAGTTTCAGGACGTGATGACTCGCCGTCGAATGCTCGCCCTGGGCGTCGCCGGACTCGGGACCCTCGCCGTGGGTGACACGCGCGACCGCCAGGCCGCCGTCACCCGCCCGCTGGCGCGCGGACGGGCGGTCATCCGCTCACGTAACGTGCCGCTCGGCCCACGCCCCGGTCTCATGCCGGCGCCGAACGCCCCACTGCCCGCGCGCAAGAAGCCGATCTACCGGCTGCCCGACCTGTTCCCCACCGTCCCGCCGAACGCCGTCGCACTGACCATCGACGACGGCCCGCAGCCGGAGTGGACCCCGAAGATGCTCGACCTGCTGGCCGAGTACGACGTGCGGGCGACGTTCTCGCTCATCGGCATCCAGGTGAAACAGTTCCCGAAGCTGACCGAGCGGATCGTCGCGGCGGGCCACCAGCTCTGCAACCACACGATGACCCACCCGCTCGACATCGCCTCCTACTCCCGACACAAGGTCGACAAAGAGATCACCGAGGCGCACGACCGCATCGGCGAGGCGACCGGCATCGCACCGAAGTTCTTCCGCAGCCCGGGCGGCGCGTGGTCGCCCGCGATCTTCCACGCGGCCGCCCGGCACGGCATGACCCCGATCGACTGGGACATCGACCCGCGCGACTGGGCCCGCCCGGGCACCGGCCACATCCAGCGCGCGATGCTCAAGGCCAACGGCGGCGACATCCTGCTCTGCCACGACGGCGGCGGCGACCGCGCCGAAACGATCAAAGCTCTCCGCAAGGTCATCCCGGCCCTGCAGAAACGCGGCCTGAAGTTCGTCGCCCTGTAGCTCCGCCCGGCCGTTCAGCCGGTCCGGTGGCGGAGGCTTCGCGTCAGGGCGGGGATCATCACCGCCGCGGGCAACAGGTGCAGGCAGAGAAGGGCGATGACGGTGGCGGCGGTCCCCCCCGAGAGGAGGGGCAGGACCAGCGAGATCGCGGTCAGTGACACGGTCGTCCATACGAATCGCCGGGCGGGGCGCGCGCTCCAGCGTAGAAGAGCGGCGGCGATGGCGATGCCCACGATCGAGCAGAAGCCGGTCACCACGGCGAACCCGGGCAACGGGATCGTGTCGGCGCCGTCGGGGACCTCGAAGTCGGCGCCCGCGGCACGGGCGAGCGCGGCGGCGAGGGTGGTGACCACCACCGCCGCGAGCGCGGCGATGAGGCCGGTGACGGCGAGCCCGCGGAGCCGGTGGGCGGGGGCGGCCTCGCCCGATGCCGGGCCTGCGACGTCCTCGGTGTCATTCACGGTGTTCATGTCGGTCCTTCATCGTTCGGTGGAGAGGCGGCGTGGTCAGTGCGTGGCGTCGAGCTGCGCGGCGATGCCCTCCAGGCACCACGTCCAGCCGGTGCGCAGGTGCTCGATGGACAGGTCGCCCGACCGGCCCTCGACCGTGAGCTCCAGGCGGGTGCCGCCCTCGACCGGCAGGAACAGCACCGTGCAGCAGGAGCGCTCGGCCATGTCCTCCCCTTCGGTGAGCACGTCGAGCACGAGCCGTTCCACGGGCTCGAAGACCGCGAAGGTGGCCGTCTCGCTGTACTCGTCGCCGGCCGGTCGGGGCCCGAACCGCAGCCGGTAGCCCCCGCCCTCGCGGGCGTCGACCTCGCAGGCCGACACGCGCCATTCGGGGTGGGGGAGGACCCAGCGCCGCAGCAGGTCGGCGCTGGTCCAGGCGGTCCAGACGCGCTCGGGCGGTGCGGGGTAGGTGCGATCGAGGTCGAACGACAGGAGCGGGGTGGCGGTCACGTGTCCTCCAGAAGGGTGCCGAGAGCGTCCAGCCGGGTCGACCAGAGCGCCTGATGCCGTGCGGTCCACTCGGCCACGGCGACGAGTGCGTCGTCGCGCAGCCGGCACTCGCGCACCCGGCCGCGCTTGACGGTCGTCACCAGACCCGCCTTCTCGAGCACGCGGAGGTGTTTGAGCACGGCGGGCAGTGAGAGCGTCGTCGGCGCCGCGAGCTCGCCGGCGGACGTCGGCCCGCGAGCGAGTCGCTCGACGATGGCCAGGCGAGTCGGGTCGCCCAGGGCTGCGAACTGATAGTGAACCACGAGGTTTACTGTTGCGCCTCCGTGCGCCCATGTCAACCCGCTCGCCTGCACAGATGACGGTGCGTACACACGACGCGGACAGTGCTCACCGTCGCCCGGCCGACCTTCTGGGGATTCGGCTCGGCGACCGACGCCTCCAGCCGCGTCAGGGCGCCTTGGGCCGCGTTAGTCGCGCAGGCGCCTGCTCACCAGCGCGACCCGCGCTCGGTGGTCGTGACGAACCCGCGGGAGGTCGCGGACCTACCGGTCGGGCGTCAGTCCTTCTTGGCCTTGCTGGGCTGGACGCGCTTGGGCTCGCCTTCCATCTTCGGGTAGTTCGGCGGGTACGGCATGTCGCCCAGGCCGCGGTCCTTCTCGTCGCGGTCGGCCCACTCCAGCAGCGGCTCCAGCGAGAACGACTCCTCATCGATCGCGGCGTGCGGGTCGCCGACGTCGGCGAAGCGGGCCGGCATGGTCGCGATGGTGAAGTCGTCCGTCTCGACGTCCGGCAGTTCGTCCCAGGTCAGGGGGGCCGAGACCGGTGCGTTCGGCTTGGGGCGGACGCTGTAGGCCGACGCGATCGTACGGTCGCGGGCGTTCTGGTTGAAGTCGATGAAGACCTTCTCGCCGCGCTCCTCCTTCCACCAGGACGTCGTGACCAGGTCCGGCATGCGCCGTTCGATCTCGCGGGCCAGGGCCAGCGCGCAGCGGCGTACCTCGGTGAAGGTCCAGCGGGGTTCGACGCGGAGGTAGACGTGCACGCCGCTCTTGCCCGAGGTCTTCGGGAAGCCGGTCATGCCCAGCTCGCCGAGGATGTCGCGCAGGGGACCCAGGGCGACCTTCTTCGCGTCGGCCAAGTCCGTGCCCGGCTGCGGGTCGAGGTCGATGCGCAGCTCGTCCGGATGATCGACGTCGGACCGGCGTACGGGCCAGGGGTGGAACGTCACCGTGCCGAGGTTGGCGGCCCAGGCGACGTCGGCGAGCTCCAGCGGGCACAGCTCGTCCGCGTGCCGTCCGCTGGGGAAGGCGATGCGGGCGGTCTCGATCCAGTCGGGGGTGTTCTTGGGTATCCGCTTCTGGTAGAAGGCGTCGCCGCGATTGTCCGCGCGGGTGGACAGCTTCGCGCCCTCGAAGACCCCGCCCGGCCAGCGTTCGAGCGTCGTGGGGCGTTCGCGTAGGGCCCGCAGGATCCCGTCCCCGACGGCCAGGTAGTAGTTGACCAGGTCGAGCTTGGTCTCGTTCCGCGCGGGGAAGTAGACCTTGTCCGGATTGGTGACCTTGACGTCACGGTCGCCGACCCGGATCTCCACGTAAGGGGACGCCATAGCCGCACGCTACTCCACCAGGGCCGGCCGGCCCGGAATGACCGCAGGCCGGCGGCCGTTGGAAAGGGTGTGACAGCGATTCGCAAGAGCGACGACGAGTGGAAGGCCGAGCTTTCGCCCGAGGAGTACCACGTCCTCCGCGAGGCCGGCACCGAGGCTCCCTGGACCGGAGAGTACGTCTCCACCAAGACGGTCGGCGTCTACAAGTGCCGCGCCTGCGGCGCCGAGCTGTTCCGCTCGGACACCAAGTTCGACTCCCACTGCGGCTGGCCGAGCTTCTATGAGCCCGGCGAGTCCGACGCCGTGACGCTGCTGAAGGACAGCACGCTCGGCATGGTCCGCACCGAGGTGCGCTGCGCGAACTGCGACTCCCACCTCGGCCACGTCTTCGAGGGTGAGGGCTACCCCACCCCGACCGACCAGCGCTACTGCATCAACTCCGTGTCCCTGACCCTGGCTGCGGCCGAGTAACAGGGGCTCAGGGCACCCGGTCGAGCCGGCAGTCGTCGCGCTCGTCCAGCTTGTTGGCCAGCACCTGATAGCCGGCGGCCCGGTCGGCGTGCACGAACACGACCGGGATCCGGCCCTGGCCGCTCACGTACGCCGCGGCGGTCTCGCACAGGGCGATGGCCGTCCTGGAGTCCGCCTCGGCGGCCGGCAGGTTGGTGTAGACCCGCAGCATCGGGCCGGTCCAGATGGCCTCGGTGACGTGTTCGGCCCGTACCGGGTCGTGGTTCTGGTAGAACGCCAGCGCCCCCTGGTCGCCGTCCCTCGCCGGGCGTACGGGCGCCGTCGGCGCGGGCCGGCTCGTGAGTACGTTCACCGCGGCGACCTTCGGCGCCTCGCCGGACCGGTCCGGGAGCATCGCCGCGACCCCCAGCAGCGCCGCCGCCAGCCCCAGCCCGAGACCGGCCGCGCCGATCACCCCGAGCCGGGTCCTGGCCACCGCGGCCGCGCCGGCGAGGACCCGCGCATGCCGTCCCTTCACACGTCGTGCTCCGCGCACCCTGCTCCTTTTCATGACGGTTCCCGACGAAGGCCGTGCGGCGGTCGCCGCCTCCCGGATACTCGTGTACGGGAGGCGGCGGCGCGACGGCGATGGGCAACTCTTTAACCGGAGTGCCTCAGGGCAGCGCGGCGACCAGTTCGGTGACCGGCTTGCGCGCCCCGGTGTAGAACGGCACCTCTTCGCGTACGTGCCGCCGCGTCTCCGACCCGCGCAAGTGGCGCATCAGGTCGACGATCCGGTGCAGCTCGTCGCCCTCGAAGGCGAGGATCCACTCGTAGTCGCCGAGCGCGAACGAGGACACCGTGTTGGCGCGTACGTCCGGGTAGTCACGCGCCATCCGGCCGTGCTCGGCCAGCATCGCGCGGCGGTCGGCGTCGGGCAGCAGATACCACTCGTAAGAGCGTACGAACGGGTAGACGCAGACATACGCGCGCGCCTCCTCCTCGGCCAGGAACGCCGGGACGTGGCTCTTGTTGAACTCCGCGGGCCGGTGCAGCGCCATCACGGACCAGACCGGCTCGGAGGCGCGGCCCAGCGCGGTGCGGCGGAACCGGCCGTAGACCTCCTGGAGGTCATCGGAACTCGGCGCGTGCCACCAGAACATGTAGTCGGCATCGGCCCGCAGCCCGGCGACGTCGTACGCGCCGCGGGTCGTGACGTCCTTGGCGGCGAACTGTTCGAGCAGGTCCTCGACCTCGCGGGCGACGGCGTCGCGGTCGGCGTCGGCGAGGCTTCGCACCCGGAAGACCGACCACATCGTGTAGCGGATCACCTGGTTGAGGTCGCGTGCCTTCGGCTTGTCGCCACTCACGGTCGTGCTCCCCTTGTCATTGGCGGGCTGTCGTTCAGCGGGCTCCGGGGTGTGGGTCACCCGCCGGCTCCTCGCTCGGTTCCGATTGTCCTCGGTCCTTCCGCGCGGCCAGCACCCGGGCCGCCGCCGTACGCGCCGAGGCGATGCACGCCGGGATGCCGATGCCGTCGTAGGCCGCGCCGCAGACGGCCAGCCCTGGCACGGCGGCCACGGCGGCGCGGATCCGCGCGACCCGGTCGAGGTGACCGACGGAGTACTGGGGGAGCGCGCCGCCCCAGCGGCTGATGCGGGCGTCCACGGGGAGTTCGAGCACCCCGGTCGTACGTGCCAGCTCGGTCATGGCGACGGCCTTCAGCTCGTCGTCGGCGCGCTGGAGGAGGTGCTCCTCGCCGTAGCGGCCGATCGAGCAGCGGATGACCACGAGGCCGGGCGCGCCGTCGATGAGGTGCGGCCACTTGGTCGTGCTGAACGTGACCGCCTTGACCCCGCTCGCCTCGACCGCCGGGACGAGGTAGCCGCTCCGGCGCGGCGGCGACGGGAAGGCCGTGCCGGAGTAGGCGAGGGTGACGATCGCCATGCTCGCGTACTCGATCCGGCCGAGCTCGGCCGCCGCCGCGGGCACCTCCTCTCGCAGCAGCCGCTGCGCGGGCCGTGCCGGGACCGCGAGGATCACCGCGTCGGCGTCGAGGTACTCCGGATCGCGCGCCGGGCCCGCGGTCAGCCGCCAGCCGCCGGTCATGCGGCGCAGCTCACGGACCATCGTCTCGGTGCGCACCGTCGCGTCGAGCTCGACGAGCCGCGCCGCGAGGGTCTGCGCCAGCCCGCCCAGGCCGCCGGCCAGCGAGGCGAACACCGGCCCGGCGCCCGCGGGCGCGGCCGCGCGTACGGCGCGCGCGGCGTCGACCAGTGAGCGGCGGGTGCGTGAGGCGTCGGCCAGACCTGGCATCGTGGCCTCGAAGGACAGGTCGTCGGCGCGGCCGGCGTACACGCCGCCCAGCAGGGGCTCGACCAGCCGGTCCACGACCTCGCCGCCGACGCGCGCGCCGACCAGCTCGGCCACCGACACGTCCTCTCCGCGCGGCGTCGCCGGCCGCAGGAGGTCGATCGGCACCCGCGCCAGCCCGGCGGCCGACAGCACGCGCGAGCGGGCCAGCGCGACCAGGTCGGCGGGCACGCCCATCACGTGCCCGGTCGGCATGTCGTGCAGCGCGCCGCGGCTCCAGATCGCCGCGGACGTCGTGCCCGGGTGGACGATCCGGTCGCCGGCGCCCAGCTCGCGTACGAGCTCCAGGCCCTCGGGGCGGCGCACGAGCATCGCCTCGGCGCCCTCGTCCACTCCCAGCCCGGCGATCTCGCTCACTCGCAGCTTGCCGCCGACGTCCGGCGAGCCCTCGAGCAGCGTCACGCGGGCACCGCCCTCGGCGGCGTGGTAGGCGGCGGTCAGCCCGGCGATGCCGCCGCCGACGACGATGACGCGGGGGCGGATCGGCGCATCGGTCATGTGTCCCACGATCGCAGAGGTGCCGGGCGGCAATGGAAGCGGCGTGCCCCACGCGAGTGAGGCGGGTCGCCATCGTGACCGGATCGCGACGGCACGCCCGCAACGGTGACGAGCGCCGCGGGCGTCTCAATCATATGAGACCGTTCATCATCATGCTGGCCGCCGCGCTCGTCCTCGCGGGCTGCTCCGGCGGCGGCGCCGACGGACCGGCGTCCACGGTTCGCGGCGGCAACGCGGCGGCGCTGCCGAAACAGGCGCCCCCCGCCGACTCGGGCGCGGACCGGGCCGAGAGCGTACGCCTCGCGCCCGCACAGGCGATCATCTACTCCGCCGACCTCACCGTACGCGCCGGTGACGTCGCGCGCGCGGCCGCGGACGCGAGGGGTATCACCCTCGCCGCAGGCGGCTACGTCGGCAGTGAGAACGCCGTCGACGACGCCGGATCCCACTCGTCCTCGACGCTCGTGCTGAAGGTGCCCCCGGCGCGCTACCAGAGCGTGCTGGACCAGCTCGGCTCGGCGCGCATCGGCCGCCGGGTCTCGCTGCGGCAGCGGTCCGACGACGTGACGGAGCAGGTCGCGGACGTCGCCAGCCGGGTCAAGTCGGCCCAGGCGACTCTCGCGTCGTTCCGCAAGTTGCTCGGGCGTGCGCGAGACATCAGCGACGTCGTACGGCTCGAACAGGAGATCTCCAGCCGGGAGTCGGACCTGGAGTCGCTCCAGGCACGGCAGAAGTCGCTGGGCGCCCAGACCGCGTACGCGACCGTGACGCTGCGGCTTGAGGGCCCTCCGGCGGCGACGCCGCGCCACCACAAGAAGGCGAGCGGCTTCGGCAGGGGAGCCTCGGGCGGCTGGCACGCCTTCACCGCGTTCGTACGCGGACTGGGCCTGGTGGTCGGCTGGCTGCTGCCCTTCCTCGGCCTCGCCGCACTGGTCGGCCTGCCCGCCTGGTGGCTCTGGCGCCGCCGCCGCTCCGTCCCCTCCGGCACGGCCTGAGCCGAGGCCTGCCCGCCGGCCTCGGCCGGCGGGCCACGGGCCATCGGTCACCGGCCGCGTGCTACCGCGCGGCTTCGGCCCATCGGCTGCCGATCGGCCGGGGTCAGTGTGCGGCGGACTCCTCGTGGACCAGGTCGGCGAGGCGTGCCAGCACGCCGGGGTCGGTCGCCGGGAGGACGCCGTGGCCCAGGTTGAACACGTGGCCCTCGGCCGTACGGCCCTGGGCGAGCACCTCGCGTGCACGAGCTTCGACGACCTCCCAGGGTGCCAGCAGGACGGCCGGGTCGAGGTTGCCCTGGAGGGCCTTGCCGGCGTCGACCCGGCGTACGGCGTCGTCGAGCGGCACGCGCCAGTCGACGCCGACGACGTCCGCGCCCGCCTCGCCCATTACGCCGAGCAGCTCGCCCGTGCCCACACCGAAGTGGATCCGGGGGACGTCGTAGTCCTCGAGCGCGGCGAAGATCCGGCTGGTGTGCGGCAGCACCGAGGTGCGGTAGTCGGCCGGTGCGACGCCGCCGACCCAGGAGTCGAACAGCTGGATCGCCCGCGCGCCCGCCTCGACCTGCACCGTGAGGTAGGTGATCGCGATGTCGGTCAGCCGGTCGAGCAGCCGCGCCCACAGCTCCGGCTCGCCGTACATCATCGCCTTGGTGCGCTCGTGGTTTTTGGACGGGCCGCCCTCGATGAGGTAGGAGGCGAGCGTGAACGGGCCGCCGGCGAAGCCGATGAGCGGCACGTCGCCGAGTTCGGAGGTGAGCGCGCCCACGGCCTCGGTGACGTAGGGCACGTCCACCGGCTCCAGGCGGCGCAGCCGGTGCACCGCGGCGGCGTCGCGGATCGGGTCGGCGATCACCGGGCCGACGCCGGGCTTGATGTCCAGGTCGACGCCGATCGCCTTGAGCGGCACCACGATGTCGCTGAAGAAGATCGCCGCGTCCACCGCGTAGCGGCGTACGGGCTGCATCGTGATCTCCACGATGAGGTCGGGCAGCGCGCACGCCTCCATCATCGGGACGCCGCCGCGTGCCTCGCGGTATTCGGGCAGCGAACGGCCCGCCTGCCGCATGAACCACACCGGCGTGTGCGGCACCGGTAGGCGGCGGCACGCGTCGAGGAAGGTGCTCTGCGGGCGGGACGCGAGTGATGTCGCACTTGCGCCACGCGAGTGCGGAGCGAGTGTGCGATCTTCCTGGGGGTTCACGACGTCGGCCACCCTTCGATCGTCCCACGTACGGCCCCGGCACGGTGCCGCACCCTGGAAGTCGGCCCCGCGGAGTCCCCGTCAGCCCCGATGAGCGCGGCGACAAGGGCCGCACGTCCGTTATGAGAATCTTCGGGACACGCCGAGCGACGTCCCGCGCTCGTGAGGGGGGGCATGCGAGCGTGTGAAAGCTCCACCCCAAGCCGAGTCGAGGGAGGCCGCAGCGAATGACCTTTACACGTCATTGTCCGGTCTGTGACGAGGAGCGGAGCTTCGAGCAGCCGCCCTGCGCCGACGGTCACGGCGTCGACTGCCCCGAGCTCGCGTGCGCCGTGTGCGGCATGGCGATCGTGATCAGCGACATCCCCTGGCGTCCGGTGATCCTGCGGTCACGGGCCGCCTGAGCCGGCCCGCGATGCGTCCCCATCTCCCCACCGAGGACGTGCGCCCGGCGGATCGCCCGGTGCACCGATGACCCCCCGGGACGCCGGCCCGCCGGAGCCGTTCCGGCGAGCCGTCGAGACCATGCGCGCCTTCGTCGAGGCCGAACCCTCACGTTCTGAACTCGTGATCGAGGACATGCCCGCGCCGCAGCGGCTCGCGCCGTACGCCGCGGCGATCATGGCGACCGTCTACCGCGACGACGACAGCGAGCTGGGCGTCGGGCGGCTCATCCTCCTGTACGACCCCGAGGGCCAGCGCGGCTGGCACGGCGACTTCCGCGTGGTCGCCTACGTACGCGCCGACCTGGAGCCGGAGATCGCCGCCGATCCGCTGATCGGCCCGGTCGGCTGGAGCTGGCTGACCGAGGCGCTGGAGATGCGCCGCGCGGGCTACCGCGCCGCCTCGGGGACGATCACCCGCGCCGTCTCGGAGAGTTTCGGCGACAAGGACGAGGACCCCGACGCCACCGAGCTGGAGCTGCGTGCGTCCTGGTCACCGACCGATGGGGACATGTCGGGGCATATCAACGCCTGGTGTGATGTTCTCTGTCTAGCGGCTGGATTGCCGCCGGCCGGGGTGACCTCCCTGCCCGGTTCAGGTGTTTGACGACGTACGGTAGGCGCGTGGGAGTGTCGGAAGCAGAAGTAGTACCACTACTCGAACCACGGGACGGGATCCCGGAGGTCGTGGCGACCGCCGAGGCGCTGGAGGCCGCGGTCGAAAGCCTGGCCGGCGGCGAGGGGCCGGTCGCGGTCGACGCCGAACGCGCCTCGGGCTACCGCTACGGCCAGCGCGCGTACCTCGTCCAGTTGCGGCGCAAGGGCGCCGGCACGGTGCTGATCGACCCGGTGCCCTGCGCGGATCTGTCCGGGCTGTGCGCGGCGCTCTCCGGCGCCGAGCTGGTGCTGCACGCCGCCACCCAGGATCTGCCCTGCCTGGCCGAGCTGGGACTGGCGCCGGGCCGGCTGTTCGACACCGAGCTGGCGGGCCGGCTGCTCGGCTATCCGCGCGTCGGCCTGGGCACGATGGTGGAGACCGTGCTCGGCTTCACCCTGGAGAAGGGCCACTCCGCGGCCGACTGGTCCACCCGCCCGCTGCCCGCCGACTGGCTGCGCTACGCCGCACTCGACGTCGAGCTGCTGGTCGAGCTGCGCGACGCGCTGCGCGCCGAGCTGGACGAGTCGGGCAAGCTCGAATGGGCGGAGGAGGAGTTCGCCGCGATCCTGTCCGCGCCGCCGAAGGAGCCGCGCCAGGACCCCTGGCGGCGCACCTCCGGCATCCACCGGCTCCGCACCCGCCGCAGCCTCGCCGTCGTACGCGAGATGTGGACGGCGCGCGACCGGATCGCACGCGAGCGCGACCTGTCGCCAGGGCGTGTGCTGCCCGACTCGGCCATCGTCGAGGCGGCGCTCAACCTCCCGCGTACCTCCGACGAGCTCACCGCGCTGCCGGCGTTTCGCGGGCGCAACCCGCGGCGGCACTCCACCGCGTGGTTCCGCGCCGTGCAGCGCGGCCGTACGGTCCCCGACGCGGAGCTGCCCGAGCACAGCCTGCCCGGCGAGGGCCCGCCGCCCGCGCACCGCTGGGCCGAGCGCGACCCGGCCGCCGCCGAGCGCCTGACCGCGACCCGCGCGGTCGTGGCGGCGCTGGCCGACGAGCACACCATGCCGACGGAGAACCTCCTCCAGCCCGACGCCGTACGCAGGCTGGCGTGGAGCCCGCCGGAGACGATCACCGCGGAATCGGTCGGCGTCGTGCTGACCGCGCTCGGGTCGCGTGCGTGGCAGGTGGACCTGACCGCCACGCCGCTGGCCAAGGCCCTGGTCCGGCTGGCGACCAAGAGTGACACCTGACGCGATCGTCACCGAGCGGCTGGTGCTGCGGCCGCTGGCACCCGGGCCGGCCCAGGCCCTCGCGGACGGCGACTACTCGGCGGTGACGGCGGGTGCCGGCTGGCCGACCGAGACCACGCCGATCGTCGTGCTGCGCGCCGCCGCCGACCCGGGCGCGCTGACCTGGCTGATCGACTGCGACGGCGTCGTGATCGGCGAGTGCGGCCTCAAGTACGCCCCCGGCCCGGACGGCTCGGCCGAGATCGGCTACGGTGTGGGCGCGGCCTGGCGCTCCCACGGCTACGGCACCGAGGCGGTACGCGGGCTCGTGACCTGGCTGGACCACCGGCCGGACTGCCGCCGGGTGATCGCCGAGGTGCACGAGAGCAACCTGGCCTCCCGTCGGCTGCTCGAACGCCTCGGCTTCACCGTCGACCACCTGACACACCCGTACGTCTGGTACGCGCGCGCTCAGCCCAGGATGTCGTCCAGGTCATAGGCCACCGGCACCTCGAGCTGGTCATAGCCGCAGGACTCCGGCGTACGGTCGGTGCGCCAGCGGCGGAACCGCGCGGTGTGCCGGAAGCGGCTGCCCTCCATCTGGTCGTAGGCGACCTCGACCACCAGTTCGGGGCGCAGCGCGACCCAGGACAGGTCCTTCTTGGCGTTCCAGCGGGTGACCGCGCCCGGCATCCGGTCGGGGGTGGCGTCGCTCTGCCGTGCCCAGTCGGCCCACGGGTGGCCGTCGAGGTCGGTCATCCGGTACGGCGCCAGTTCGTCCACCAGCTCCTCGCGGCGCTTCATCGGGAACGACGCGGACACGCCCACGTGCTGGAGCCGGTCGCCGTCGTACAGGCCGAGCAGCAGCGACCCGACGATCGGGCCGGACTTGTGCCAGCGAAAGCCGGCCACCACGCAGTCGGCGGTGCGCTCGGGCTTGACCTTGAACATCGCGCGCTTGTCCGGTTCGTACGTCCCGTCGAGCGGCTTGGCGATCACGCCGTCCAGACCCGCGCCCTCGAACTCGGAGAACCAGCGCAGCCCGACGTCGTAGTCGTCGGTGGCGGGCGTCACGTGCACGGGGGCCCCGGCGCCGGCGAGCGCCTCACTCAGCTTGGCGCGCCGCTCGCCGAACGGCGTCTCCAGCAGCGACTCGTCGCCCAGCGCGAGGATGTCGAAGGCCACGTATGCCGCCGGCGTCTGCTCGGCGAGCAGCTTGATACGGGAGGCCGCCGGGTGGATGCGCTGCTGGAGCACCTCGAACTCCAGCACCTGCCCCTGCCGCACGATGATCTCACCGTCGAGCACGCAGCGCTCGGGCAGCTCGCGGGCGAACCCCTCGACCAGCTCGGGGAAGTAGCGGCCCAGCGGCTTGCCGTTGCGCCCGCGGATCTCCACCTCGTCTCCGTCGCGGAACACGACCGCGCGAAAGCCGTCCCACTTGGGCTCGTAGAGGAGGTCGCCGCGTGGCAGCTCCTTGACGGCCTTGGCGAGCATCGGCGCGACCGGCGGGCTCACGGGCAGGTCCATGAGCTCATCTCCTTACGTAGCGGAGGAAGACGAAGTCGTCGTCCTCGAGGACGTGGCCGAGCCGCAGCGGCACCGGCGGCATCGCCGGGCCGTTCAGCACGCGTGCCGCGTCCCCGGCAGTGAGCTGCGGACTCATCGTAAGACAGAGCTCGTCGAGACGCCCGGCGGCGGCGATCTCGGCGAGCAGCCGCGGGCCGCCCTCGGTGAGCTGGCGGACCAGCCCGCGTTCGGCGAGGGCGTCCAGCGCCGCGCCGGCGTCCGCCCACTCGCCGCCCGTCGTGATCACCTCGGCGTGCTTCTCGCAGGCGCGTACGCGCTCCGCCGGCGCGGACGGGCAGGTGACCACGATCGTGGGGACGAGCGCCTCGGTGAACACGGGGGCGCCGAAGTCGAAGTCGAGACTGCGCGACAGGATCGCCAGCGGCGGCGCCGGGGTGCGTCCCGCCCGCAGGTCGCCCCACCACTCGCGTGGGCGTACCGGGCCATATCCCTCGGCGCGCACCGTCGCGGCGCCCACGATCACCACGTCCGCCAGTGCACGCAGGATCGACAGCAGCCGCCGGTCGGCCGGCCCGCCGAGGCCCTCGGTCAGCCCGCTCCGCGTCGCGGCGCCGTCCGCGGAGGCGACCATGTTGGCCCGCAGCCAGGGCCCGGTGGACGGATAGGCGTACGCCTCGGCGAGGTCCGCGTCGCCGGTCGGTTCGAGTGTGCGCATGGAGACCAGAGTGACATAGTGGGCCGTCACATTTTGCGACCGGATGGCTGCGTTCGGCTTATCAAGTCGCGGTTTTCCAGGAAGACTGGTCCGCGCAGGCGGAAGTCCGGAAAGGGAGTCGTGTTGGAGATCGCCGCTTTAGTCATGTGGGTGCTGACCGCCGCGGCGGGATCGTGGCTGCTCGTCCGCTGGTTCTCCGAGGGCGGCCCGCGGCGGCAGGGCACCAAGGTCACGCGCTATCCCGCCGTGCTCGTCATCGGCCATCCGGCGCTGGCGCTGCTCGCCCTCGCGGCCTGGGTGGAGTTCCTGCTGACCGAGCGCACCGTCTACGCGTGGAGCGCCTTCGGCGTGCTGGTGCTCGTGGCGCTGCTGGGCTTCGTCATGCTGACGCGGTGGCTCACCGGGGCGGGCGGCAAGCACGCGCGCGGCGCGGAGCAGGGCTTCCCGACCGTCGCGGTGGTGGTGCACGGTGCGGTGGCGACGCTGACGTTCGTCCTCGTGCTGTTCACCACCATCACGGTCAGCCGTCGGTGATCCGCCGCAGCAGGAGCAGGCCACGGTCGACCAGTTCGACCTCGTCGCGCGCCTTGACCGGCTCGCGCCCGGCCACCGGCTCGGCGGCCGTGTCGAGCGCGACCTCCCAGCGCTCGCCGAACGCCTCCCCAGGGAGCCGGAACGTGATGCTCTCCGAATGCGCGTTGAGCAGCAGCAGGAACGAGTCGTCGCGCACCCGCTGGCCGCGGGTGTCCGGCTCGGTGATCGCGTCGCCGTTGAGGTAGACGCCGACCGCGCGCGCGTAGCCGGTGTGCCAGTCCGACTCGGTCATCTCGTCCCCGGACGGGGTCAGCCAGACGATGTCGCGCTCGCCGTCGAGCGCGCCGCCGTGCGTACGGCCCTCGAAGAACCGGCGGCGGCGGAAGACCGGATGATCGCCGCGGAGCTCGGAGACCTGGCGGACGAACGCGGCCAGGTCGCCGTCGGCCCGCCACGACATCCACGCCAGCTCGTCGTCCTGGCAGTAGACGTTGTTGTTGCCCCGCTGGGTGCGGCCCAGCTCGTCGCCGTGCGAGAGCATCGGCACGCCCTGGGAGAGGAACAGCGTCGCGATGAAGTTGCGCGTCTGGCGGGCGCGCAGCGCGCGGATCGCCGGATCGGTGGTCTCGCCCTCGACGCCGTGGTTCCAGGAGCGGTTGTCATCGGTGCCGTCGCGGTTGTTCTCGCCGTTGGCCTCGTTGTGCTTGTGGTCATACGACACGAGGTCGTGCAGGGTGAAGCCGTCGTGGCAGGTGACGAAGTTGATCGAGGCGAGCGGCCGCCGCCCGTCGTCGGCGTAGAGATCGCTGGAGCCGGTCAGCCGGGAGGCGAACTCCTGGAGCACCGGCTCGCCGCGCCAGAAGTCGCGGATCGAGTCGCGATATTTGCCGTTCCACTCGGTCCACAGCGGCGGGAAGTTGCCGACCTGGTAGCCGCCCTCGCCGACGTCCCACGGCTCGGCGATCAGCTTGACCTGGGAGACGACGGGGTCCTGCTGCACGAGGTCGAAGAAGGTCGACAGCCGGTCGACGTCGTGGAACTCCCGTGCCAGCGCGGAGGCCAGGTCGAACCGGAACCCGTCGACGTGCATCTCGATCACCCAGTAGCGCAGCGAGTCCATGATCAGCTGGAGTGAGTGCGGGTGCCGGACGTTGAGGCTGTTGCCGCAGCCGGTGTAGTCGAGGTTGTAGCGCAGGTCGGTGTCGCTCAGCCGGTAGTACGCGGAGTTGTCGATGCCGCGGAAGGACAGGGTCGGGCCCAGGTGGTCGCCCTCGGCCGTGTGGTTGTAGACCACGTCGAGGATGACCTCGATGCCCGCCTCGTGCATGGTCCGCACCATCGCCTTGAACTCCAGCACCTGCTCGCCGAGCTGCCCGGAGGAGGAGTAGGCGTTGTGCGGGGCGAAGAAGCCGACCGTGTTGTAGCCCCAGTAGTTGGTGAGCCCGCGGGCGATGAGACCGTGCTCGGAGACGAACTGGTGCACCGGCATCAGCTCGATCGCCGTCACGCCCAGGTCGAGCAGGTGGTCCACGGTCGCGGGGTGCGCCAGGCCGGCGTACGTGCCGCGCTGCCGCTTGGGGATCTTCGGATGCAGCTGCGTGAGGCCCCTGACGTGCGCCTCGTAGATCACCGTCTCGTTGTACGGCGTGTGCGGCGCGCGGTCGTCGCCCCAGTCGAAGAACGGGTTGATGACGACGTTCTTCGGCATGTATCGGGCGCTGTCCGCGGTGTTCATCTCGGTCGGGGAGGTGAAGTGGTAGGAGAAGACCGACTCGTGCCACTTGAGGTCGCCGTCGACCGCCTTGCCGTACGGGTCGAGCAGCAGCTTCGCGGGGTTGCACCGGTGGCCGGTCTTCGGCTCGTGCGGGCCGTGCACGCGGTAGCCGTAGCGTTGCCCCGGCGCGATCCCGAGGACGTAGCCGTGCCAGACGAAGCCGTCCACCTCGGGCAGGTCGAGCCGGGTTTCCCGGCCGCGGTCGTCGAAAAGACACAGCTCGACCCGGTGCGCCGCCTCCGAGAACAACGCGAAGTTCGTGCCGGTCCCGTCCCAGCTCGCACCCAGCGGATACGGGGTCCCAGGCCAGACCTCGTGCATCGCTCTCCTCGGCCTCCGGCGGACACTGCTGTGATGATTGTTGCCGCACCCGGCGAAATATGCGAACGCACGGGCCCAACGCGTCACTGGATTGTGACGCTCTGCCGTTTCAAGCACGCCGTCTCAAGCGTGGCCGTGCCCTGCGCTCGCGGGGGCTCACGTCGTGGCCTCGGTGGCCGGCGCCGGCTCCCGGCCGAACGCCACGCTGTGCGCCTCGCGGCCGAAGGCGGTGAGCAGCACCACCGCCACGAGCGTCGGCGCCACGACGACGGTGAACGCGAACGGGTAGCCGTGCGCGTCGGCGAGGCGCTCCTGTAGCGGCAGGTTGACCGCGGCGAGCAGGTTGCCGAGCTGGTAGGTCACGCCGGGGTAGAAGCCGCGGATGGCGTCCGGTGACATCTCGGTGAGATGCGCCGGGATGACGCCCCACGCGCCCTGCACGAAGAACTGCATGAGGAACGCGCTGACCGCGAGCAGCGCCGTCGACTGGGAGTAGGCGAACAGCGGCACGACGAGCAGCCCGAGCAGAGCGGCCGTGATGATGGCGCGCCGCCGGCCGAAACGCTGCGACAGCGCGCCCACCAGCACTCCGCCGATGATCGCGCCGACGTTGTAGACGATCGCGATGTAAACGGCGTAGTGCGGCGAGTGGTGCAGGCCCTTCTTGAGGAACGTCGGGTAGATGTCCTGCGTGCCGTGGCTCATGAAGTTGAACGCCGTCATCAGCAGCACGAGATAGAAGAACCGTACGAGGACCTTGCGGTCGAAGAAGACCTTGCGCAGCGGCGTACGGGTGACCTTCAGCCGCCGGTTCGTCCGCTCCCACGCCTCGGACTCGCCGACGCGGTAGCGGACGTAGAGCGCGATCAGCCCGGGCACCGCGCCGAAGAAGAACAGGCCGCGCCAGCCGAAGATCGGGGTGATGACGAAGTACGCGACGGCCGCGACCAGGTAGCCGAGCGAGTAGCCGACCTGGAGCAGCCCGGAGTAGAACCCGCGCTTTTCGACCGGGATCTTCTCCATCGCCAGCGAGGCGCCCAGACCCCACTCGCCGCCCATGCCGAGCCCGTACAGGAACCGCAGCACCAGCAGCATGGTCAGCGAGGTGGAGAACCCGGAGACGAACTCCACGGCCGAGTAGAAGAGCACGTCGACCATCAGCGGGATGCGCCGGCCGACCTTGTCGGCCCAGATGCCGAACAGGTACGCGCCGAGCGGCCGGGCGATCAGGGTCAGCGTCGTGGCGACGGTGACCTTCTCCGCCGAGGTGCCGAACTCCTTGGCCACCTCCGTGATCACGAAGATCAGCAGGAAGTAGTCGAAGGCGTCCATCGTCCAGCCGAGCAGGGCGGCGAGGAACGCGTTGCGCTGGTCGCGGTCGAGGCCGGAGGCCTGGTCGCGGATGTCTCTGAGCAGGGGGAGGCTCATGTCGATCCTTCGTCCGATCCGTCGCTCCCCTAGTGATTCACCACCCTAGAGGCGAAGTCAAGATCTGTCTGACCGTGCACACCGTGACGGGGACCGGTGCGTCAGGGTCGGACGAAGACGCCGATGCCGTTGGCGACCGAGCGCTCCACGCCGTGGGCCGGGAAGTTCCGCACCGACACGAGCGCCTCGCCGGGTCCGCGCAGGGCGAGGGTGGACGATCCGCCGCCGTCAAGGTTGATCGCGTCGGACGCGCCGGCGTCGCGGAGCAGGGCGGCCAGCCCGGCGAGTGTCAGGCCCACGCCGGCGGCCGAGCCGCCGTCGGTGACCATGAGGTACAGGTGACGCCCGTTCCGGCTCACTCCGGCCGCCGTGCGCGCGGCGCGGGAGCTCGTGTCCAGGTCGGGCGGCGTCGCGCCGCCGCGTAGGATCGGGACGCCGCCGACCGCGAAGCCGAGCCGCTCCGCACCCTCCAGCCGGTACGCGACGCGCACGCGATCGCCGGGCCGCAGCCGCAACAGCGCCTCCGCGCCCGCGTCCCGCCCGACGAGCACCGTCGTGTCCGGCGGGATCGGGCCGGCCCCGACGGCCGCGCCGACCTGGGTCACGACGCCGCGCCGTACGCTCGCCTGCGCCGTCTCGGCGCTGCACGGCGCGCCGCGCGCGGTGTCGGAGCCGCAGACCGCACGCAGCCGCGACACGACGCCCCAGTGACTCGTGAACGCCCCGACGCCGTCGACCGGCAGTGCGTACTGGTTGAGCCCGGTGAGCGGGATCGGCGGCGTCGCGTCGTCGCCGGTCACCGTCCCGGTGAGGTGCAGGCTCGCCAGCCGGCCCGTACGGCCGCCGACGCCGATGACGTCCTCGGTCGTCGTACCGGCGGGCGCGGGCGGGCCGAACCGCTGGCCCCAGGGCACGGCCGCCTTGAGCACCCGGCCCTCGGCGATCTCCGGGCCGACGGCGGCGCCCGTCGGCGCCACTCCGGGATGGTGATCGCTGATGTCGAAGAAGTCGCCGTTCACCCCGGCCACCGCGTGCTGGCGGGCGGCCATGCGCGAGACGGGCTCGCGCGCCGCGACGGCGGGCGGATGCAGCAGGTCCACGGCCACGTGCGGGTTGCGCAGGTCGATGTCGAGCAGGTCGCCGAACACCGGCCCGCCCGGGCCGGACGCCTGGAACGCGCGGAACACCACACCGGGCCAGACGCGGTGGACGCCGGTGTGGCGCGTGGCCGCGCCCGCGGGACCGCCGGACGCGGCGACGCCCACGGCGACGATCAGTGCGGACAGCCTTCTACGGCCCGTGGTTCTCAACGGGGACGCCCTTCACTCGGGGTGGCGGTACCCGTCGATCATGGCGCAGGGCGCGTGACGGCCGTGTCACGTGCGGTAATAGCGTGTCCTGCCGCAATGTCCGCCTTCTCCTCGGGTGGCAGGGTGGCGAGGAGCCCGGCCAGCTCGGCGGCACGTGCGACGCGGCGCTCGGCGAGGAGCCGGCGGCCGTCGCCGGTGATCGCGATCCAGACCACGCGCCTGTCGTCCGGGTCGCGGTCGCGACTGACCAGCCCCTGGTGTTCGAGACGCTGGACGAGCTGGGTCATCGAGGGCTGGGCCACCCCTTCGTCGACGGCGAGCGCGGTGATCGCGTGCGAGGCCCCGGCCGTGCGTTTGCTGTCGTCAGAGGCCGAGGATCGACGGGTCGTCGGCGAGGGCGCGGAGGTGGCCGCCGGGATCGGTGATCAGACGGCGCTCGTCGAGGTGGAGCAGGCCGGCCACGGAGGTCAGCTCGGCGCAGCGCGTGCCGTCGGCGCGCGTGTACTCCTGGTCCAGCCGGAACGTCTTGCCGGGGCCCCAGCCGAACACGCAGGACACGTCCACCTCGTCGCCGCCGCGCAGCTCGCGGAGGAACTTGATGGTCGCCTCCAGCTGCACCGGGCCGACACGGGAGGCGAGCAGCTTGTCCGTGGGGATGCCCGCCGCCAGGTGGCCTCTCAGGGCTTGCGGCCGACTCCGCAGACCACCCAGACCGACTCCGGGTCGACCGTGGGCTCGCCCCGGTCGGGACGCCAGGAGGGCAGGCGCGCGATGCCCGGCTCGGCCAGCTCCAGGCCGTCGAAGTACGGCTCGACCTCGGCGCGGGTGCGGACGTTGTGCCGTCGCCGCGAGCCGGTGACGATCCGCCGGTCCTGGAACAGCGAGGCGAGCCGCTCGGTGACCTTCGCGCACACGTCGGAGATCGGGTGTGAGATGACCATCCAGCTGCCCGGCGCGATCGCCTCGCGCAGGCGGGTCGCGACCTCCATCGCGACCTCGTCCTCGGGGATGGCGGTGAAGGCCGAGTTCAGCAGCATCCCGACGGGCTCGCTCAGATCGATGAGCCGGCCGAGGTCGGGGTGGCCGAGGATCTGGCCGGGATCGCGCATGTCGGCCTGGATCACGCCGGTGCGCACGTTGTCGGCCAGCAGGGCGCGGGCGTGCGAGACGACGACGGGGTCGATGTCGACGTAGACCACGCGCGCGTCGGGCAGGGCGGCCTGCGCGACCTCGTGCACGTTGTCGCGCGTGGGCAGGCCGCAGCCGATGTCGACGAACTGCCGGATGCCCTCGCCGACGAGGAAGCGGACCGCGCGGCCGAGGAACTTGCGGCCCTCGACCGCCATCATCGGCAGCTCCGGTGCCACGGCGACGGCCTGCTCGGCGGCGGCCCGGTCGGCGGCGAAGTTGTCCTTGCCGCCGAGCAGGTAGTCGTGCACCCGAGCCTCGTTGGGCACCTGGGCGTGAAAGTCGGCTGACGCGCGGGTGTTCGCCACGGCCCCTCCTCCCGCAGTGCTGTCGGGGTGGAAGGCTAGCCGGGCCGTTCGGCCGTTTTGTGCTTATCCGTAGATAT
The DNA here is from genome assembly GCA_963799975.1 of uncultured Actinomycetota bacterium. Classification (GTDB taxonomy): domain Bacteria; phylum Actinomycetota; class Actinomycetes; order Streptosporangiales; family Streptosporangiaceae; genus Actinoallomurus. Next base: position 569,435 of record CAWCZF010000001.1, read on the forward strand.
GTGCGTGGCGTGTCCGCATCGCGAGCCGTACCCGGGTCACCTCTCCTGTCCGACGCGCGTACGCCGCGAACGGATCCGCCCGGGTCAGTCCTCCGGCGCCACGTACTCGGCGTTGCGGTCGACCGTGCGGTAGATCGCGTCGGCCACCGGGCGGTGGATCTCCTCGGCGATGTGGCCGAGGAGGCCGGCGCAGCGGGCCAGGAGGGCGACGCCGCGCAGGAGCTCGGGCGGTACGCCGAGGTCGGCGAGCGCCGCGCCGCTGACGCCGGCGCCGTTGAGCGGCAGCGTACGGCCGAGGACTTCCGCGTGCACGCGCCCGACCGCCTCGAACAGCGCGAGGTGCGGGCCGTACTGGCCCTCCTCACGCGCGATGCGGATGAGCACCGGCGTACGCGGGTCGCCCTGCTTGTGCACCGGGTGTCCGAGGCCGGGCACGAACCGCCCGGCGTCCTTGCGTCCGGCGACGGCGCGTGCGGCCAGCGCGTCCCAGCCGTGCTCGTCCGCCGGGGGAGTGCCCGCGCTCGCCAGCACCTCGGCGAGGAAGCGCCCGGTGTCCTCGGTGACGCCGAGATAGCGTGAGCCGCCGCCGAGCAGCCCGGCCGCGAGCGCACCCTGGATGGCGTCGGGCGCGCTGAGGTAGGTGAGACGGGCCGCGATCGCGGTCGGCGTGAAGCCGTGGTCGGCCAGCCCGAGCAGGACGGCCTCGAAGACACGCGTCTGCCCGGCCGTGGGCCGACGCCGCGTGAGCAGCCAGTACGCCAGCTCGCCGAAGCCGACCTCGCCCATCAGCTCACCCGCGAGATCACGGCCGAGCAGCGTGATCCCGTCCGCGTCCGAGGTGCCGATCGAGGTGGGAAACGAGGGCGTGGTCACGTGGCGGGTCCTTCCGTATCAGCGGACGCCGCCCGCCCGCCGGGCGGGAGGCCGAGCCAGGCGCGTATCTCCGCGCCGTCGGCGTCCAGGGCGGGGGGCGGGAGGTCATAGCGCGGCGGGGTGGCCGACAGCCGGACCGGGTTGCGTACGGTCGGGACGTCGCCGACCGCGACGACCGGCGCGAGGCCCAGTTCCTGGGCCAGCTCCACGCCGCCGCGCACGTCGTTGATCGGGCCGCACGGGACGCCCGCGGCGGACAGCACGCCGAACCACTCACGCGCCGACCGGGTCGCCAGCCGGGACAGCAGCAGCGGCCGCAGCTCCTCGCGGTTGGCGTTGCGTGCGCCCACGGTCGCGAACCGTTCGTCGCCCGCGACCTCGGTGAGGTCCAGCGCGGCGCACAGCCGGCGGAACTGGCCGTCGTTGCCCGCCACCACGATCAGCTCCCCGTCCCCGGTCGGCAGCGGCTCGTACGGGAACAGGCTCAGGTGCGCGTTGCCCATCCGCCGCGGCACCACGCCGCCCGCGATGTAGGCCGAGACCTGGTTGACCATCGTCGACAGTGCCGTGGACAGCAGGTTCGTCTCGACGTGCTGGCCCTCGCCGGTCAGGTCGCGGTGGTGCAAGGCCGCGAGGATGCCGACCGCCGAGTGCAGCCCGGTCATGACGTCGAACACGGAGATGCCCGACCGATACGGCGGCCCGCCGGCGTCGCCGGTCAGGCTCATGAGCCCGGACATGCCCTGGACGAGCAGGTCATAGCCGGGCAGCGCCGCGCCCTCGGCCGCGCCGAAGCCGCTGATCGAGCAGTAGATCACCCCGGGGTTCCGGCCCGACACCGCGTCGTAGTCCAGGCCGAACTTCCCCAGGCCTCCCGGCTTGAAGTTGTGCAGGAACACGTCGGCGCGCGCGGAAAGTGCGTGTGCCACCTGCGCGTCCGCGTCGTCGGCGAGGTCGAGCACGATGGAGCGCTTGTTCCGGTTGACCGCGAGGAAGTAGGTGCCGGCGTCGCCGCGCCGCGGCGGCACCCAGTGCCGCGTGTCGTCGCCGGCCGGACCCTCGACCTTGATCACCTCAGCGCCGAGGTCGGCGAGCAGCATCGCGGCGTACGGGCCGGCCAGCACTCGGGAGAAGTCGGCCACCACGAGTCCCGACAGCGGGCCGGAGTTCGGTGTTCCCGGCTCTGGCATGAACCCTCCAACCGCGATACGGACGGATGTCCGTTACTGTTGCCGCGTCGGCGGCGGTCTGTCAAACCCCGGCGATCCGCCGGCCGTCCGGCGCGTCCGGCGCGTCCGGCGCGTCCGGCGCGTCCGGCGCATCGGGTGCGCCGGGTGCGATCTCGGCGTGCGGCCGCGCCTGCCACAGCGCCCACTCCGCCGAGACCTCGCCCGCGGTGCGCAGCAGCCGCGGCAGGTGCTCGCCGACCAGCACGTCGACGCCGGTCTCGGCCGCGTGCACGGTGACGTTCATGGCCGCGCGCACCGCCCCGGTCCCGTCGCGTACGGGCGCGGCCACCGAGCGGATGCCCGGGGCCAGCTCCTCGTCCGCGAGCGCCCACCCGCGTGCGCGTACGGCGAGCAATTCCTCCTCGACCGCGGCCGGGTCGCGCGGCAGGAACGGCGGCATGCCCGACCGGCTGGGCTCGGCGAGCACCCGCCGCAGCGTGCCGGCGTCGAGCGCGGCGAGCAGCACCTTGCCCTGCGAGGTGTGCAGCGCGGGGAACCGGGTGCCGATCTGCACGCGCAACGTGATGATCTTCGGCACCGAGACGCGGGCGACGTAGACGATGTCGGATCCGTCGAGCTGTGACATCGAGGACGACTCGCCCGTACGTGCGACGAGGTCCTCCAGGTGCGGGCGTGCGATGTCCCACAGGCCGAGCGCGCCGGTGTAGGCCATGCCCAGGCGCAGCACCTGCGGCGTCAGGGTGAACAGGCCGTCGTCGGCGCGTACGTAGCCGAGCTCGCGCAGGGTCAGCAGCAGCCGGCGCGCGGTCGGGCGCGCCAGGCCGGACGCCGCGGCGACCTCGGCCAGCGTCATCCGCGGCCGTCGCTCGCCGAAGCAGGACAGCACGTCCAGCCCGCGTGCGAGCGCCTCGACGAAGTCGGGATCGGTGCCGCGCCCAGCCATCACGAGCCTCCCTGGCGAGAAGGGCGGTGAGCGCCGGAAGGCGACGCCGCGTTCACGTGAGGGTATCTCTCCCACGCCCTTGACAGGCCCGCGCGCAGGCGAGATCTTTCCGATAGCGACCGCTTGACGGACGTGTGTCCGTTGATCGGATGCGGCAGGAGGGACGTCACGATGGCCAATCTCGTCGCGGTTCTCGCCACGACGCACCATCCGTTCTACTACCGCACGAGCCGGCTGCCCGCCGAGGAGGCGCCGCCGTTCGCCGCGGAGTGGGTGCGCAAGGTCGCGGCCTACCGGGAGACGCTGACGCGCGCGCGGCCGGACGTGCTGGTCATGGTCGGCTCGGACCACTTCCACCAGCTCTGGCTGGACAACATGCCGCAGTTCCTGGTCGGCAAGGCGCCCTTCTACGACGCGAACTACTACAACGAGGAGCGCGAGTTCGGCCTGCCCCGGCTGCTCATGAAAGGCCACGAGGAGCTGTCGGCCTACATCCTGCGCGAGGGCATCGACCGCGGCTTCGACCTGGCGTTCAGCAACGAGTTGCGGGTGGACCACTCGATCACCTGCCCGATCTTCACGGTACGGCCGGCGAACGACCTGCCGATCGTGCCGATCTACACCAACATCTTCGCCCCGCCGCTCCCGCGCCCCGAGCGCTTCGTACGGCTCGGGCGGACGATTCGCGAGCTGGTCGACGCCTGGCCGAGCGACCTGCGCGTCGCGGTGATCGGCACCGGGCACCTGTCACTGGAGCTGGGCGGGCCGCGCCAGTTCGGGCCGCACGGACCCGACCCGGAGTTCGACGCGAAGGCGGTCGAGTGGATCGCCGGCGGCGACCTCGACGGCTGCCTCGCCGAGGTCACGCTCGACAGCCTGCACGCGCCGGGCAACGCCACACACGGCTTCATGGACTTCATGCTGATGATGGGCGTCGCCGGCGGCCGTACGGCCGACTACGCCGACAACCTGGACCTGTTCCACACCATGGAGGCGTACTTCACCTGGTATCCGAACGGGGTGGACGCATGAGCAAGTACCTGGTGGACAAGTTCCTCTACACCGTCGACCGCGATCCGGAGCTGGTCGAGCGCTACCGGGACGACCCCGCCGGCACGGTCGCCTGGTGGGAGGCCGAGCAGGCCGGCCGGATCCTCAACCTGCCCGGCGGAGAGAGCAGCACGTGGCTCTCCTTCACCGAGGAGGAGCGCGCGGCGCTCCGCGCCCACGACCACGTCGCGCTCTTCGCGATGGGCGCGCACTGCTTCCTCACGCTGACGCTGTGGATCGCGATGTTCGAGCGCGACTTCACCGAGCCACTCGGCATGCAGCTCGACTACGCCGCGAGGCTCGCGCACGTCACGCTGCCCTATCCGGACATCTCCACCTGAAGATCGGGCCGACATGAACCCAGACCAGCTCGCCGCGGTCAACGACGGACGGCCCGTCGTCTTCCGCGACGCGACCGTGCTCACGATGGACCAGGCCGGGATCATCGACGGCGGCGACGTGCTCGTGATCGGCGAGACGATCGCCGAGGCGGGGCGCGGCCTGGCGGTGCCGGAGGGCACCGTGGAGATCGACGCGTCCGGCGGCATCCTGCTGCCCGGCATGGTCGACACGCACCGGCACATGTGGCAGACGGCGCTGCGCGGCCTCGGCGCGGACTGGACCCTGACCCAGTACTTCGTCTTCTACTACCTGAACTGGGGAAAGATCTTCCGCCCCGAGGACGTGCACGCCGGCAACCTGCTGTCCGCGGTCGAGGCGGTCGACTCTGGTGTGACGACCACGGTCGACTGGTCGCACGGGCTGCGCACGATCGAGCACGGCGAGGCCGCCGCCGACGCGCTGCGGTCCGCGCCCGGCCGGTTCGTCCTCGCGTACGGGAATCTGCTCGGCGCGCCCTGGGAGTGGGCCGCGAGCCCGGAGTTCCGCGACTTCGCGGCGCGCTTCCGCCCCGACGACATGCTCGGCCTGCAACTCGCCTTCGACGTCACGGCCGATCCCGCGTTCCCGGAGCGGGCGGCGTTCGAGGCGGCGCGCGACCTCGGCCTGCGCGTCACCACCCACGCCGGAGTCTGGGGCGCCACCGACGACCAGAGCATCGCGTTGATGTGGGAGGGCGGCTTCATGACCCCGGACGTCACCTACGTGCACGCGGCCACGCTCAGCCAGGACTCCTACCAGCGCATCGCCGCCACCGGCGGGTCGGCGTCGGTGTCGACCGAGAGCGAGCAGAGCGCCGGGCAGGGCTACCCGCCCACCTGGGAGCTGCGCAAGCACGGCATCCCGGTGTCGCTGTCGATGGACACCAGCGTGTGGTGGAGCGCGGACCTGTTCTCGGCGATGCGCGCGACCCTGTCCGCCGACCGCTCCCGCGAGCATCTGGAGGCCCACGCGCGCGGCGACACGGTCGTGCACAACCAGCTGCGCGCCGAGGACGTCGTCCGCTGGGCCACCATCGGCGGCGCGACCGTCCTCGGCCTGGACTCGCTGATCGGCAGCGTGACGCCGGGCAAGCGCGCCGACCTCGTACTGATCAAGAACGACGAGTCCCCGGCGATGTACCCGCTGCTGCACCCGTACGGGACGGTGGTGTACCAGGCGGGCCGGGGCGACGTGCACACCGTGCTCGTGGACGGGCGCGTGGTCAAGCACGAGCACCGCCTCGTCGGCGGGGACCTGGCCGCCGCCAAGGCGGCCGTGGGCCGTACGGTCGAGTTCGCCCGGGCCGGCATGGGCGAGGAGGCGTGGCAGGAGAGCCTGACGCCGGAGCTGCCCGCCGCCGAGCGCATCCCGAACCCCTACACCTACACCGACTACGACGGCGGCGCGGACCGCCATCGGGCCCAGCGCGAGACCTGAGAGAGCCCGCTCGGCCACGCCGCGCGGGGCCGTCCGCGACTCGGCGCCCGTACGGCGCCCACGGCGGCCCCGGGTTTTTCTCACGCATATTTCTTGTGTCTCGCCTGCTATCCTCGCAATCTGTTTGTAATCTCCGAACCCAGGGCGTCAGCAGCATACTTTGATGACCCATTCATGCGAAGGAGGCGGTGTTCCAATGGATGACTTCCACGGACGCACCGCAAGAGGAACTCCCACCGAAGCAGCCGCGGCTTGGCCGGGCGGACCGGCCGTGTTCGACTCGCCGCCCACCGGTTATGGGGAGTCCGCGAATCAGAGCGTGCAGATCACGATCGGCAAAGACGGCCTGGTCGACGTGGTGAAGATCGATCCGCGGGCGCTGCGGCAGGGCGCCGATGGGCTCGCCGCCCTGACCCGCCAGGCGCTGCGCGCGGCGCAGCAGGACTGGTTCGGCAAGATCGCGCAGCACGATCCGGCGACGGGCGCCGAGGATCGGCTGAATGCCAAGGTGGAGGAAATGCAGGCGGAATACTCCCGCCGAATGGAAGAGGTCACTAGTAAGATCGCCAGCCTGCGGCGCGACCGATAGGCGACGCCGAGCCCGCGAAGAAATGCGCCGCGTCCTTCGCTATGGCCGGACGAGGCCGGCCATAGCGTCAAGATCAGTCGCAGACCGCGGTGCGGGGCGGCAGAGCGCCGTGGTCAGCCGCCGTAGTAGCCTCCGGGGACCAGCCCCTTCGAGGCGAATGCTTCCAGGTCGGAATTGAGTGCTTTCCTCGTTTCTTCGATAGTCTTCTGGGCGTTCTTGATCTGAGTAGTGGACGTGTCAATTGTCGTGTTCACGACCGTCAGCCTTGCGTTCAGATCGTCGGCTTTCGACTTGTAATCGCTGTCCGAGGGCTGATTGAACCACCAGAATGCTTGCTCTTGCTGGTAGAGGCTCTGCATCGTCGCCAGAGCGAACTTCTTGTAGAAGAATATCTGAAGTCCAGCGTTGACGAGGGCGCTCTGCACGTCCAGCGCCAGTCCTGGAAGGCGATTGACGTACGATCTTACTTTGTCATTCCAATAAGCCTTAAGAGCGTCGACGTCCGTGCCCTCGTTATTCTGAAGCGCAGTACTCAGTGCGCCTTCGGAATCTTCGATCTTGGTGCTGCCGCTGTAGAAGTATCTCCACTCATCGATTCGATCTGGGACGTCCTGGTCTGCGAAGTGCGGCCATCTCAGGTTCAGCCTTTTGGCGACAGGAAGCAGCTCATACGGTATGTGCTCATAGTCCATCACGAGATCGGCGTTGTCTATGGCCGCCTCGTAGGAAACGCTCGACGTGGGCCCGGCGTCCGGTTCGGGGGGAGGCTTCATTGATCTGTCCTTAATGGTCGAGCGTTTGGAGGACGTTTGTTACATCCGTCAAGCTGCTGCCCTCGGCGTTTTCGTGATTTTTAATCATTTGATCTACCGTGTTGGCGAGCGCAACGGGAAGCCAATGCAACTCAATCGAGACCCAATTGGCTGAGTCGCATGCATCGAAAAGGGCCTCGGACAGGCCTAGTGTGTGGCTTTTGTCGAAGAATGGGGCCTCGTTCGCATCGACATTGCTGGGGATCAGGAAGGTTTTTCCGGTCGGCGAGTAGAATTCGCTGCTGAGGTTGAAACCGCCGGTCTGCTTGATCTTCCTGAGCTGGTCGGCGAATGCCTGCAATGATGCGCGGTCGAATTTCATGGGGCCCCGTTCGTGGGTCGCCGATCGGTGTAATAGTCTGCGCGCGATACGATGAGAACGTAGAGTCGCGGCCATGTCGCTCTGTGATGAGCCGACATGCTTTGGCGGCATAATAGTCGATCACACAACTCGTGACCATGCGTATACGGCGGCTGACCTCGGCCTTTCGCGCGCTGAGGCGACGTGCACCAGGCCGCCGCGCGAGCTCTCAGCCTGACCGGTCGGTCTCCAGCGCCGACCTGAGGAGGTCATAGGCGTGCTTGGCCGTCGCGATCCGGCGCGCATAGCCGAACTCGGTGGTGAGCGAGATCACCTCCAAGGGCCACGGCCGGCCCGCACGCACGTCATCGAGGAGCAACCGGTACGACGACGGATCGCGCCGGACGAGGTCGGCGACCTCGAGCGCCGAGGAGTCGATGTCGCGCGCATCGTCCCCCATCGCCGTCTGCCATACGTGACCGCCGAGATCGGTGGCCTCGGAGAGCAGCGCGTAGCCCTCGGTGTGGGGCAACTCCCGCCGCGCCAGCGCATGGCTGTCCCGCAGAGACGCCAGATCGATCGCCGACCGTGAGTACGCCTCCTGCGGTGTGGTGTAGACGAGAGCGGTCTCGCTGGTCAGCGTCCCGTCGACCAATATCGTGTGCAGGAGGTCGCCGAACAGCGGAGAGCTCCTCTCGGCCCGACCGGCTCAGGATCGGAGGCCACCGGGCCCGTCTCGGTGCTCGGCAGCCGGTACGGGGCGAGTGGCATCGTGCCGGTGACGGCGGGCGAGTCGCCGCCGATGGTGCCCGCCTGTTCGGCGCGTGCGTAGATCCGTCCTGAGTCCCACAGCGCTCCGCCGCCGGCGCGTACCCGGTTGACCGTCTCAGCCAGAGCGGACAGCACCAGGTGCCGGGAGTCGCCGAAACCGGGGTTCTTGTCGTCCCCGTTGAAGAACGCCCGGCCGATGTCGTCCTTTCCCCAGCACCTCCCGGCCACCTCGAGTCGATCGCACAACACATGGACCGCCGAAGCCATCTGGTTCGACGCGTTGACCAGCTTTCGGCCGGAGGTCTGCCAAAGCGCGGGAACCGCCGTATACCCAGCCATGCCCGTGATCCTTCCTCGGCACAGCGTCGTGCGGCTCGCCCGTCACCGGGTCCCGGGGGGTTGGAGCTTCGTGTGCCCGCGCGGAGGCGTGGCGCGGGAGATCGACGGACTCATCCGTGGCGACGTCGTCGTTCACCCGGGCTCCGCGCGATCGTCGCTCGTCATTATCGCAGTGTTGATCACCGGGTCACCAGGCCCGGCTCTGCCCGGCGTCGGGATGCGGCCGAGGCGGCATCCCGACGCGCGGCCGAAGACGCCCGAAGGCGGAGCAGGAGGACCGGCTCAGCAGCGATCCCTGGAGCACCAGGGCGAGCCGCTCGACGATCCGGCGGGCGCGCAGCACGCCGAGTGCCGCCACGTTGCCGCTGCCCTCCCAAGACGATCGCGGCGACGTTCGGGCCGTACTGCACCGGCGCGTCCACACCCGCCGGAGCAGCGCCACAGCTCACGGTCCCGCACCCACACCACCGCTTGACGAGACACTTCGCAAGGCACATCGCCGGACAACCGCAGGACACGCCGCCCTGATCTGACGACTCGCGCCTGGCCTGCGACTCGGCGTCGGCCGCCGGCCTCCGCGCTCAGGCGTCGCGGGAGCGGAAGACGCCGAACGCGGCGGCCAGCAGCGCGCCGACAGACACCACCATGATGCCCCCGCCCACCCACGGCTGTGCACCGGCCGCCATCATCTGCGTGCCGGCGAGCGTCGGCCACAGGAACCGCACCGCGCCGGGAAGGAACGGACCGAAGAGGTACGGAATGATCACCGTCACCACGATGAGCAGGGTGACGGTGGCTGCGGTGGAGCGCAGGAGGAAGCCCAGCGCGACGCCGAGCAGACCCGCCAGCGCAAGGTAGAGCGTCCCGCCGAGGGCGGCCCGCAGGGCGTTCGGGTCGCCGATGCCGGCGTACGGTGCGCCGGCCTCCGCGAGCGATCGCCGACCCAGGAAGAAGCCGAGGAAGGAGATCACCAGCCCCAGGCTGAGACCGACGAGCCCCACGAGCACGGCCTTGGCGGCGAAGAGGCGACTGCGCCGGGGCACCACCGCCAGGCTCGTACAGATCATGCCGGTCGCGTACTCGGACGTGACTGTCATGGCGCCCAACGCGCCGATCGCGATCTGGGCGAACATCGTGGCACCGCGGAGGCTGGTCAGCGTGGGGTCGAAGTCGGCGCGTTCAGCCGCGGTGAGATCGGCGTAGCCCTCGCCGGTGCCGCTGGAGAACAGCAGCGCCATCCCGAGGCCGAGCACCACGGCCGCCACGGCGGTGCAGACGCATGAGCGCAGGGTCCGGAGCTTCGTCCACTCCGAGCGCAGGGCGTGGCCGAAGGCGCCCCGGCCGGGGATCTGGATGCCGTCCGGCGGCGTCGTCGTCACGCCGCCCCCTGTGTCGCGCGGAACTCGACGCTGTGTCTGGTCAGCTTCATGAACACTTCCTCCAGGGAGGCCTGCCGTGGTGTGAGCTCGGCCAGCACGACCTGCCGGGACATGGCCAGGGCGCTGATCTCGGCGGCCACCAGGCCCGAGACGAGCAGGCCGCCCCCAGGGCCGGAGCGCACCGTCGCCCCCGAGGCGGCCAGCGAGGAGGCGAACGGCGCCGAGTCGCCGGCCGTACGCACCAGCACCTCGCCGCCCGCGCGGGACCGCAGGAGCGCGTCGACGCTGTCGTCGGCGAGCAGCCGGCCCATTCCGATGATCACCAGGCGGTCCACCGTCAGCGCCGTCTCGCTCATCAGGTGGCTCGACACCAGCACGGTGCGCCCCTCGTACGCCAGGTTCCGGATGAGGGTGCGGATCCACAGGATGCCCTCCGGGTCCAGGCCGTTGGCCGGCTCGTCGAGGATGAGGGTGGCCGGATCGCCGAGCAGGGCGGCGGCGATGCCCAGCCGCTGGAACATGCCCAGCGAGAAGGTGCGCACCCGGTGGTCGGCCACCGTGTCGAGCCCGGCCAGCCGGAGCACCTCATCCACCCGCCGGCGGGGTATCCCGTTGCCGTGCGCCAGGCAGAGCAGGTGGTCACGGGCCCGCCGGCCGCCGTGGACCGCGTGAGCGTCGAGCAGCGCGCCCACCTCGCGCGTGGGCCGGGGAAGATCGGCCATCCGGCGGCCGTCGATCGTCGCGGTGCCCTCGGTCGGCGCGGCCAGCCCCATGATGACGCGCATCACCGTCGACTTGCCGGCGCCGTTGGGACCGAGCAAGCCGGTGACCCGGCCGGGCTGGACCGTGAATGTGAGGTCGTCGACGGCCAGGGTGGTCGTGAAACGCTTGGTCAAGCCGCGTACTTCGATCATGGGTTCCTCCGTTTCGACGCAGATCGGGCGGCCGGGACGGTACGGGTGTGCGCGGTCATTCGGTCGCGATGGCACGCAGGACGTCCATCCGCGCCGCGCGTCGCGCCGGCCAGATCGCGGCGCCGACGCCGACGACGCCGGCTCCGACGACGAACAGCGCGAGCCGGCCGACGGGGATCGCCAGCGTCGCCATGCCGTCGGCGGAAGCGGCGTGCTGGACGACGAGTGCGAAGCCGACTCCGGTGGCGAGCCCGACCAGCGCGCCGAACACGGAGACGATCATCGCCTCGTACCGGATCATCCGTCGGAGTTGGCGGCGCTGCATGCCGACCGCGCGCAGCAGGCCGATCTCGCGGGTCCGTTCGATGACCGAGAGCGCGAGCGTGTTGACGATGCCGAGCGCGGCGATGAGCACCGAGAGCGCGAGGAGGACCAGTACCGCACGGAACAGCAGCTTGATCTCCCCGGCGTACTGGGCCTTGATCGCCGACCGGTCCTTCAGCTCGATGTCAGGCCAGGGCGACAGCGCGGACCGCAGCGCCTCCAGTGTCGCCGTGCCGCCCGCGCCCGGGCGTGCGATGATGTCGATCTGGTCGATGTCCGGGCCGTAGTGCTCCAGGTAGCTCTCGGTGCCCATCACCACGGTCGGCGCGGTTTCCAGGGCGTCCTTGACCTCGGCGTAGATCCCGGCGATCCGTACGTCGGCCGCGGCGCCGTCCTGGTATTGGACCGGGACGACGGCGCCGACCTGCCAGCCCTTCGCTTCGGCGGAGGCACGGCTCACCATGATCTCGTTCTTGGCCAGGGTGGGGCCGCCCGCGGTCACGTTGAGCCGGAACAGCCGGACAAGCGCCGGGCCGTCCCCGGCGGTCGCGGTACGCAGGTCACCGCCGAGCTTCAACCGGGCGTTACGTACGGCCACCGCCTCCCGTACGCCCGCCGTCCTGGCGACCGCGTCCAGCGTGGACTTGCTCAGCCCGGTCGTCGACGACCTCGACGTCACCCGGAAGTCGCTCACCAGCCCCCGGTCGAGTTGGTGGTCGACCGAGGCCACCATGGACGAAGCGATGATGGAGCCACCGCTGATCAGCGCCAGGCCGATCATCAGCGCCGACGCGGTGGCCGCCGTACGACGCGGGTTGCGCTGCGCGTTGGCCCGGCTGAGCCGGCCGACCATGCCGCACAGGCGGGCCGGCGGCCAGCCGATGAGCCAGACCAGCGGTCGGACGATGATGGGGTTCAGCACCGCGATGCCGATGAAGACGGTGGCCGCGCCGGCGCCGGAGAGCGGCACCGCCGTACGTCCGGGGCCGAGCGAGCCGCCGATCATGCCCGCGATGCCGGCGGCGATGAGCAGGACACCGCTGAGAGCGCGGAGGCGCAGCGAGCGGACCGGCGTCGAGACGTCGTCGCGCAGCGCGGCCATTGGCGGGATGCCGCCCGCCCGGCGGGCCGGGACGTACGCGGCGAACAGCGTCACGATCACGCCCACGGCGTAGGACCACACCACCGCCGAGCCGGGCACGGTCAGCCCGCCCGTCGGCAGTTCGGTGCCCAGCACCGCGAAGGCACGCCGCAGCCCGAGCGCGAGCAGGACGCCGACGCCGAGACCGGCGGTCGAGCCGAGCAGGCCCACGATGATCGCCTCGCCCATGACCATCGATGTGACCTGCCGCCGTGACGCGCCGACCGCGCGGAGCAGCGCGAGTTCACGGGTCCGCTGGGTGACCAGCATGGTGAAGGTGTTGAAGATGATGAACGAGCCGACGAAGACGGCGACCGCCGCGAAGGCCAGCACGAACCGGCTGAGCAGGTTGAGGATGTCCTTGACCCCCGCCGCACGCTCGCCGGCGGCCTGCCGCTCGGTGATCGCCTCGTAGCCGGCGGGCAGTACTCGGGCCACGGCGTCGCGGAGCCCGGCCTGCGTCGTGCCCGGCTTGGCGTGCACGACGATCTGCCGGTACGTGTCTGGCGTCTCCATGAGAAGCTTTTGCGCCGTCGCCGGCTCGAAGGCGGTGGTGGTCGGCTCGGGCGTGTGTTCGGCGCCGTACCGGTAGACGCCCACGACCGTGAACTGCCGTGCCCCGCCCGGCAGCGCCACCCGGACCCGGTCTCCGACCCGGTAACCGCCCTTCTTGGCCGTGGTCGAGTCGATGGCGATCTCGTCGGCGCGCCGGGGTGCGCCGCCGGCCCGCGGCCGCGCGAGGGAGAAGACCCGGTCGTCGGTCCAGCCCTGGCCGGTGTACGGCCCGTCGCCGATGAGGTCGCCCTGCCGGTCGAGTACCGCGGCGAAACCGGAGATCGTACCCTGGGCCCTGTCCACCGCGCCGACCCGCCGCACCGTCGAGAGCAGGCTCGCCGGCACCGGCCGGTCCGCGCCCTCGCCGAGCTGGGCGCCGAACGCCTTCTTGGCGCGTACCAAAGTGTCGGCGCCGCCGCCGGTGTCGGCGAAGGCCGCGTCGACGGCAGAGGCCATGGTGGACCGGAAGATCATCGTGCCGGCGATGAACGCCACGCCCAAGACGATGGCGAATGTCGTCAGCGCCAGCCGTGTCTTGCGGGCTCGGAAGCCACGCACCGTCAGTTTGGCGATCATGCGTGGGCCTGCCTCGCCGGCTCGAAGCGCTTGATCCGGTCGAGCACCCGGTCGGCGGTCGGCTCCGTCATCTGGTCGACGAGGCGGCCGTCCGCCAGGAAGAGCACCTGTTCGGAGTAGGTCGCCGCGGTCGGGTCGTGGGTGACCATCACCACCGTACGGCCGAGGTCGCGCACCGAGTCGCGCAGGAAGGCCAGCACCTCGGCGCCGGCGCGCGAGTCGAGGTTCCCCGTGGGCTCGTCGGCGAAGATGATCTCCGGCTGGGAGGCCAGCGCGCGGGCGCAGGCGACCCGCTGCTGCTGGCCCCCGGACAGCTCGCTCGGCCGGTGCCCCAGGCGCCCCCGCAGACCGAGGATGTCGATGATCCGGGCCACCTGATCCTGGTCGGGCCTTCGTCCGGCGATGTCCATCGGCAGTGTGATGTTCTCCAGCGCGGTCAGCGTCGGCACCAGGTTGAAGGACTGGAAGACGAACCCGACGTGGTCGCGCCGGAGCCGGGTCAGCCGCCTGTCGTCGAGGCGCGACACCTCCTGTTCGCCGATGAAGACCCGGCCCGAGGAGACCGAGGCCAGTCCGGCCATGCAGTGCATCAGGGTCGACTTGCCCGACCCGGACGGGCCCATGACGGCGGTGAACCGGCCCCGCGGGATCTCCACGGTGACGTCGTCGAGTGCGGCGACCCGGGTGTCGCCCCTGCCGTAGATCTTCGACACCGTGACGGCGCGGGCGGCGACGCCTGGCTCTGGTACAACTTCGGTCTTCGCGGACTCGGCGTCCATCATCTTCGGTGCCTTTCCTCAATCGCCGGGAGACGAGCTCGGCGGACGGTCACTGTGCGCTACCGATTGCAGTCGACGGCGGATACGCCTGAGGAGCCCGTAAAGGAGGGTGGGATCCAACGAAAGTAGGCACTGCCGCCGCGGTCGCGCCGACCCTCGCGGCTCGCGACGCGAGCCGTGCACGGGGGTTCGTGACGCGCAGGGAAAGGTAAGTCCGATACCGACTTTCGTCGGTATTTCCGCCGGTAGGCAGACTCACGAGGCGGTCTTGGTCGGCCTGGTGCGTATTGTGTCGAGCATGAAACGCGGGGTCCGCGAATGGCTGAGCACCGTCGCGTTCGTGCTCGCGCCGATGCTCGTCGCCGTGGCCATCGGTGTCGGCGCGACGTCCGGCTCGACGCCAGTGCTGCGCCCCTGGCACGGCGTGACCACCCTGGTGCTCGTCGGCTCGTCGCTGCTGTTGTGGTGGCGGCGCAGGGCGCCGGTGGCGACGGTGTGGCTGGCCGCGTGCCTCTCGCTGGCCGTCGCGCTCGCGCACAGGGTCGCGCCGGGTCTGCTCGTACGGCCCGACGTGGAGGCCGACTGGCTGCCATGGTGGCCGCCGACCGCACCTTTCGCCGCGTACACCGTGGCGGCATGGGCCGGCGCGCGCCGCAGCGGCTGGCTCGCGGTCGTGCTGCTGATCGTCGCCGTGTTCGCCGGGCCGTGGCCGTCCATGACCGGCGCGGGCGAGGTGGTCGGGCGCACCGCGACGTTCGTCGTGAGCGGCGCTTTCCTGGGCATGTACGCGGGCGCGCGGCGCCGGCTGGTCCAGGCCCTGGTGGACCGGGCCGAACGAGCCGAGCGGGAGAAACACCTCGTGGCCCGGCAGGCGCGGGCGGAGGAACGGGTGCGCCTGGCCACCGAGATGCACGACGTGGTGACCCACCGGGTCAGCCTCATGGTGATCCAGGCCGGCGGCATGGCCGTGACCACACGGGACGAAGCCCTCCGTACCGCCGCCGAAGATCTGCGCGTCATCGGCTGCCAGGCCCTCGCCGAGTTGCGCGACGTGGTCGGCATACTGCGCGACACGTCCGGCGCCAACGCGGTGAGCCTCGCGGACCCGGGTGTGGCCACGCAGCCGCCGGCCCCGCCGATCGGTCCGCTGGTCGCCGAGTCGCGGGCGGCGGGCGTCGAGGTCGAACTGACCGAGGAGGGCGACCGCGAACTCGCCTCTCCGGTGGTCGGCCGCACCGTGCACCGGATCGTGCAGGAGTCGCTGACCAACGTACGCAAACACGCCCCCGGCGCGACCGTGCACGTCCAGGTTCGGTACCGGCCCGATGGCGTCCTCGTGTCGGTCCGCAATGGCACACCGACCGAACCCGTCGATGAGATGCTCGTCGCCGCCGGTTCCGGCACCGGCCTGTACGGCCTGCGGCAACGCGTCGAACTGGTGAACGGCACCCTGGCTGCCGGGCCGAACACCGGAGGCGGCTTTCAGGTGGAGGCCGAGCTCCCCGCGTTCGTACCCACCCCCGTCTCGCTGGAGCCGACGCCGTGACGAATCAGATCACGCATGTCCTCCTCGTCGATGACGAGCCCATGGTCTGCGCCCACCTCCGCAACATCCTCGAGTCGGCTGCCGACATCACGGTCGTGGACGCGGCGTACGACGGCGCGGCCGCGGTCGAGTCGGTGATCCGGCACCGGCCCGACGTCGTCCTCATGGACCTGCGGATGCCGGGCGTGGACGGCCTGACCGCTATCGCCCGCATCACGGCGCTCACGCGGCCGCCGGTGGTCGTCGCACTGACCACGTTCGACGCCGATGAGTACGTGACGCGCGCGCTGCGCGCCGGCGCGGCCGGGTTCCTGGTGAAGTCGACGCCCCCCGAAGACCTCATCAACCTCGTACGGGTCGCCGCGGACGGCCACAACGTGCTCTCGCCGGTGGCGACCCGGCGGCTGCTGACCGGCACCGACCAGAGGGAGAACCATCGCAACCCGCGTCTCGCCCTGGTGCGGAACCTCACCGAACGCGAGACCCAGGTGCTCGCCTGCCTCGGCGAAGGCATGTCCAACGCCCAGATCGCCCGTCACCTGTACCTGACCGAGGCGACCGTTAAGGGTTATGTCTCGCGGACCATGGTGAAACTCCAGTGCGACAACCGCACCCAGGCTGGCCTGCTGGCGTTCGAGGCCGGCATCACCCCCCGCGGGTAGCGTCGCGGCCGAGCTCCGGGGAGGATACCCATCTTGTCGTCGCGAACCTCGACCGGCGCCGGCGCCGGCGATCGAGCCTGAGTGCCAAGGTCCTGGCCGATGGTGACCTCGGTCCGTAGGCCGGAGGCACGCCTTTGGCCGAGGCTGAAGAGGACCGAACGCGGGGAGAGTGTCCGCGACCGCGATGTGGTCGTGAGAAGGGGAGATCGGTGGCCGAGGATCTGTTTCCAATCGTCGTCGGAGTGGACGGATCGCCCTCCGCGCACAACGCGATGCGCTGGGCGGCGGCGGCGGACGCGGCGCGGCGCGGACGATCACTGCGGATCGTGCATGCGGTGGAGCCCTGGGCCGGCGACATTCCGTTCTACCCGGCTCCCATGATGACGGAGTCCGTCGAGTCCGCCGGGAGAACGATCCTCGAGCAGGCGATCGAGCAGGTGCGCGAGTGGTGTCCCGACCTACCCGCGACGACGAGGCTGGTGGCCGACCCGCCGGCTGTGGCGCTCCGCCGGCAGGCTCGTGAGGCGTACGAGGTCGTGGTGGGACACCGAGGACTTGGCGGTTTCACCGGCCTGCTCCTCGGCTCCATCGGCCTGCACACGGCGGGCTATGCCGACGGCACGGTCGTCGGCGTACGCGGCGGCGATCGCGCCGAGCGGGGCGAGGTGGTCGCCGGGATCGACCTTTCGAGGCACTCGGAGGCGGCGCTGGACCACGCTTTCGACGCCGCCGTGGTCCGGCCACGCGAATGAGTCCTCTTCGGCGCTCGGCCGAAGGAGGTCGGACGTGCAGCGTATGAGCGGGATCGACGCCGGAATGTTCTTCGCCGAGAACGAGACGACACCGCTGCAGATCGCCTCGGTGAGTGTCTTCGAGGGGCCGGCTCCGTCGTACGGCGAGGTCGTGCGAGCGGTGGTCTCCCGGTTCGCGCGAGTACCGCGGTACCGGCAGCGTGTGCGGAGGGTCCCGCTCGACCTCGGTCGCCCGGTCTGGATCGACGACCCGCACTTCCAGGTCCTCTACCACGTGCGGCACACGGCGGTTCCTCCGCCCGGGGGAGCGGACGAACTGCGGAACCTCGCCGGGCGGGTGCTCGGACAGCGGCTGGACCTCAGCCGGCCACTGTGGGAGATGTGGATCGTCGAGGGGCTCGAGGGAGGCCGTTGGGCGATCATCAGCAAGGTTCATCACTGCATGGTCGACGGCGTCAGCGGCAGCGATCTGCTGACCGGGCTGTTCGACCTCACCCCCGACGCCCCGGCCACGCCCCGGACCGCCGAACCGGAGCTTGAACCAACGCCGTCAGGGCCGTCCCTGGTGCTCGGGGGCGTGTGTGACACGACGGTCGAACAACTGCGTCGGCTCGTGCGCCTGCCGTCGCTGGTGCTCCGCACCGCTGGTGCCGACAATGGCCGGCTCCTCAGCGGTCTACCTGCCTATGCCCGGCGGCTCTTGATGGGACACGGCGCGTCCTCGCTGAACGGTAGAACGAGCCCCCATCGGCGCTGGTCCTGGGCGCAGGCGGACCTCGGTGAGGCGCGACGCACCGGAGAGATACTCGGCGGCACCGTCAACGACGTCGTCCTTGCCGCGGTCGCGCGGGGATTCCGCGATCTCTTGGACGCGCGCGGCGTCCTGGACGAGGACACCGTGGTCCGGACCATGGTTCCGGTCTCGGTACGTACGCCAGACGAGCGGGGTGCCCTGACGAACCGGGTGTCGGCCGTGCTCGTGGCGCTGCCTTGCGGCGAGCCTGACCCTGCCAGGTGTTTCCAACTGGTTCGCGACCAGACAGTCGCCCTCAAGAACAGCCACCAGGCGGCTGGCCCCGACGCCCTGGTGAAGATCCTCGGCATGGCGCCCAACGTGCTGGCGGTCGCGGCGCGCTCGGCTCTGCGGATGCGGCAGCCGCTGATCCACACGATCACCACCAACGTGCCCGGGCCGGACTTTCCTCTGTACGTTCTGGGGCGCAAGCTGACCGCGATCTACCCCTATGTTCCTCTCGCTGCCGGCATCCGCGTCTCGACCGGCGTCATCTCCTACCTGGACGACCTGTACGTCGGCATCACCGGCGACTTCGACGCCATGCCCGATCTGGGCGTGCTCAGCGGTGGCATCACGCGCGGACTCGATGAGCTCGCCGATGCCGCGACCACAACCTGACAGACGACACGGGCGAGGCGCCGCCGCACGGCGAATGGGGAGTTGAAGGCCGGATCTGCAACCGAGTTCCTGCTCCGGTGGATCGCGCTGAGGGGTGATCGTTAGAGGTCGGTGCGGGTCCTCCGGCTCGTTGCGCCCGGACCGAAGCCCCTGTCTCGGAAAATCCGTTAACCGAGATGGTCGAGGTGCGTATGAGGGGGACTCATGATGCATACCACGACCGGCCAATGCACACTCGGTGACTCCGCTCGCAGAACGCGGCCATCACCAGGACGGCGGAGACCAGTCCCGGGAAGCCCCACGCTCGGACGAGGCCGTTCCCATCGAAGGCTCCGCTGTCGGGTCGAGTAGGAGCGCGGGGGAGGCGAACACCACGCCCGGCACGCGCATCACTTCCTCCGGTTCGATCCGGAACCGGTAAGGGCCCCTCCCGTACGATTTCCGTGATCGTTTACTTTTCGGCGGTGGAATAGAAGTCTGACCGAACACCGCTCGTTCCCTCAGCGGCGGAACCTTGGCCGGCCAGCGTTAGGGAGGGTGTCCGGAAGGGGCAAGGATGTCGAAAGATAGGGCGCGGCGCTGGTCGGTGCGGGCAGTGGTCGCTACGGCGCTGACAACCGCGGTGTTCGCCCTCGGTGCGCTGCCGGCGGTGTTGATGGCCGTGATGATCCCCTGGTTCCGCGGTGAGAAGGCCTACTGCGGAAATCCCGACCACCCGGGCCCCTGCGACCGGATTCAGGAGATGGGCGCGAGTGGCACCGCGCTGCTGGCAGTCGCGGCGCTCGCGCTGCTGTGCGCGGGAGCGGCCGTTTTGGCCCGCGGCTGGTGGCTGACCGCCGACGGACGGGGGCGGCAGGGTGCCACCATGGCCCTCGTCGCACTCCTCGGGCCCGCCGCGGCCTGCGGTCTTCTCGCCTACGGCTACTCGGCTGGTCTTTAACAGCCGGTAGAGCAGATGAAGAACGACCATTCGGCCATCAACGGCTCGGTCGTTGGACGGATTAGCCCGGCCTCGCCGGGGAAGGCGAGGACGCCACCAAGGGTCAGAGCCGTCGCGATCGCCGCAAGCACGCCGAGCGGGACGACGGCCGGGCTCGCTCCCGGGAGGCGCGGGGTGTGCTCGAACGGTGAGACGTTCTTGGCCCAGGCCGGAAGGTCGAGCGCCGCCCCGAGCAGACCGGTGACGAAGCAGCAGGCGAGAGCCGCCCAGGCCACGGCGACGCCACGGGGGATGAGGCCGAACAACAGCGCGGCGAGGCCGACGAACAGCCACAGCGCCGGTACGTAGGCCAGCGCGGCGCCGAGCATGCGGGGCACCTGACCCAGATCGCTGATCATGATCCCGTACGTGAGGCCGCTGCCCAGACCGGCGGCGGCGAGGACGATCACGCTGCCGCCCAGCGCGATGATCAGGTGGCTGAGAATCCACTGCCGCCGGGACACCGGTGTCGCGAGCAGCGGTTCCGCCCGCAACGCCGTCTCCTCACCGCGCAGCCGCAGAGCCGATTGAAGGGCGAATCCCGTGGCGATGAGGGCGGCGAAGAGCATCTCGGTGGACAGATAGGAATCGGTGACGCTGACCCCGCCGAGCTGGGCGATGGTCTTGCGCATGGCCTGGTTGTCGCCGATGAGGTCATCGACGTCGTCGGCGATCCAGCCCACGGCGGCACCGGCCGTGAACAGGCCCAGGGTCCAGCCGACCAGGCTGCCGCGCTGGAGCCGGAAAGCCAGTCCGAGCGGCCGTCCGAGAGCCGGCCGCGCGATCCGGTGCCCCGGGCGGGGATGGATGAACCCTGCGTCGATGTCCCGCCGGGTCGAGAGCACGGCTCCCACGCCCACGAGGGCAACGGTGAACGCGGTCATGACCAGAAGGGGCCACAGTCGGTCGCCGGCGTACGGCCGCGTCTTCTGCGCCCACCCGATGGGGGAGCCCCTACGACGGGGGACGGACCGTGCTCACGTCGATGGACGTACGGGCCAGGTGCCGGAGCTCGCTGAGAGTTCCGCTCTCGACGCTCCTGCCCGCCCTGATGATGGTCACCCGGTCGCACAGCGACTCGACCTCGCCCAGGATGTGGCTGGACAGCAGGACCGTACGGCCCTCCTGCTTGACCTCGTGAACGCACTCCTGGAAGACGGTCTCCATGAGTGGGTCGAGCCCGGAGGTCGGCTCGTCCAGGATCAGCAGTTCGGCGCTGGAGGCCGGCGCCGCCACCAGCCCGACCTTCTGCCGGTTGCCCTTGGAGTACGTCCGCGCTTTCTTCGTCGGGTCGAGCTCGAACCGTTCGAGCAGTTCGTCACGCCGGACCGGATCCAGGTCCCCGCGCAGCCGGCCGAAGACGTCGATGATCTCTCCGCCGGACAACTTGGGCCACAGGCTCACGTCACCGGGTACGTAGGCGAGCCGGCGATGCAGAGCGACGGCGTCATCCCACGGGTCGCTCTCCAGTAGCCGCACCTGCCCGGCGTCGATGCGAAGCAATCCGAGCAGGACGCGAATGGCGGTCGTCTTGCCGGCCCCGTTGGGGCCGAGGAAGCCGTGCACCTCCCCGGTGGCCACCGTGAGGTCCAGCCCGTCCAGCGCCCGGGTTCGCCCGAAGGTCTTCACTAGGCCGGCGGCCGAGATGGCGACGGCGTGCTCCCGTCTCGATGACGAGGACGCTCGTACGGCAGTGGTCGGCATGGTCTCTCCTTGGGGACTAAGTGCTAGGGGAGACGGTTGCAGAGCCGTCCGCTAGCCAATTCCGTAGGCCAGCGCGTCCTTGGGTCTGAGTTCAGCGGTCACCCACGGTAGGCGCTGTCGGCCCGCCGCGCTTGCACACCAGGGAACACACACAGCGATTTAGCCACTGATGGCGATGACCTGGAGGTCAATTTTGTGCTGTCTAATGTCCGACAATGCAGAGCATCAGCGAATACTGCTGTGTGGTCGTACGTATCGATTTCAGCCATTCGATATCTCGCACTCCAGGGTAAAATGGTATCCGGGGGAGTTTGCCGGCCGCTCGCTCTGCAGGATATTCCTGTCTCTCGCAGTTGGCTGCTGCCAGGTCGTCATGTGTTCGGATGACCAAAAAATTTGGGGAGGTATTATGCGGCGTCCGTATGTGACTAAAAAGGTAAGTCGCCGTAGCGGTCAGACTCGTTACACGGGGATGTACTACGACGGAGTGGGAAAGCTGCGGTCTGCCGGGATGTATGGCGACGAATTGGAAGCGCTGACCGCTGCACGACAGGAGCAAGGCAAGCGACCGAGCACCGTGGCCGGTTCGATGACTCTGGCTGAGAAACGAGCGGTGACGTTCGAGCGGTTCTGGCCAATCTTCCAAAGACATCACCAAGTGGAACCGAACACTATGCAGGGTTACTTCACCAGCTTCCACAACCATGTTCGTCCCTATCTCAGGGAGGCTCGAATCGCAACATTCGGGCCGGCGGATGCAATCAACTATTTCACGAACCTCGCAGAAGTCGGCGCTACCGTGAATACACGGAAATCTTGCCGAACGGTCATTTCGTCGATGATCAATCTCGCGATTAAAACTGGAATACCGCACCACCAGCCCCCGTACGCGGGTTGAACGTGGGCAAGCAGGTAGCAAATAAATCGATCAAAGTAATTAACGAAACCGTATTCTGGCAACTGAGCCGCCGTCTTCCCCTAGAGACTCAGCAGTTGTTCGCCGAATACATCATCTCAACCGGTGTCCGGTTCTGCGAAGCGATTTCCTTTACCGAGGGCGACCTGGACTATCAAACCACCATGCTGACCGTTTGCCGCTCCACGGTGGAGCTTTCCAGGCAGTTCCATCCGATTGGTGAGAGGTTCTACACCCGGTCCTACACCAAGAACGGCGAGCATCGGAGTTTCAAGATCGGCCGCCCCCTGACGGAGAAGATCCGAGCTCACGTCGACAAACATCAGATCAGGCCGGGCGACCTCATCTTCCCCGTCCGCTTGTTCATGCCGGAGACAGCTTGGGTGAATCTGCCCGATGCACTGCGGAGGAGATGGCCGCGGCCAAGAACACCAGGTTCGTCTCACCCGTAACCGGGACCTGGTCCGACATACCGCCGTGAGCACGTATGTCAAGCACAAGTGCAGATGTGGCCCATGTACGCAGGCGTTTCGCGACAACCGCAGCGAACGCCGGGTGCGGACCATGGCCAGGAAGGGAAAGGTGACCAAGCGTCGTTGCCGTGGTACTTGGCTTGACGTTCCTGGGAGAGGTCCCCGACGCAGGTCAGCTGACGGGCGCCGGACTGATCATGGCGTCCTCGGCACTGGCCACCGTCGGCGACCGCGGATCGCGAGCGGCCCGTCCTCGACGAGCTGGCCCACGACGGACCTGTCCATGAGGAGCTCGTGCCCGCTTGGGCAACCGAGCAGCATGATGGGAAAGGCGGCGCCAGAAGTTTCATCGTTTCGCCCTCCGACTCACGAGCAACGGATCGGCGTCCAGGTTGAGTTCGGTCTCTCGACCGATGCAACCTCCTGGAGGGGGAGTGTCGATTTAACGGCTGATCTTGGTTGTTAGGGGTTCAGTTGTTGGCCGGGGTAAGACGACCTTCGAAGGCGATCTGGAAGGCGTTGAGCGGTGCCTTCCAGCGCATGGTCAGCTTCTGGTCACCCGGATCGGTGCTGACGGGTCGTCGTGGTCCTGCTGGGTCGTCTCCACGTCCTCGTCCTCCGGCGGGGTGACCGGGTCGGGCTGAGCCCATCCATGGCTTTCGATGGCGGCGATGAACGCCTCGACCAGTTCGGGGTCGAAGTGGGTGCCGGCGCAACGCCGAAGCTCCTCAATGGCCTCTGCGATCGGGCGGGCCGCGCGGTAGGACCGGGTGGACGTCATGCAGTCCAGGGCGTCGGCCACCGAGATGATGCGGGCGAACTTGGGGATCTCCGAGCCGGCCAGGCCCATGGGGTAGCCGGTGCCGTCCATCCGTTCGTGGTGGTGCATGATCCCGGCGAGTGCCTCGTCGAGGAAGCCGATCTCGCGGACGATCTCCAGGCCGCGCATCGGGTGCAGCTGGACCGCCGCGAACTCCTCGTCGGTGAGTTTCCCGTCTTTTTGCAGCACCTTGGTCGGCACGCCGAGTTTGCCGACGTCGTGCAGCATTCCGGCGTAGCGGATCGCGCCGACCCGCGACGGCGGCATGCCGATCGCCTGGGCGATCATGGCCGAGCCGCGCGACACGCGCTCGCTGTGACCGCGTGTGTAGTAGTCCTTGGTCTCCACGGCCTGGCAGAGCGCGGCGATGGTGGCCGCGTGCGCCTGCTGCTGCGCGCTGGTCTGCTCGAACGCCCAGCGGGCGATGAAGAGCGGAAGCAGGACCAAGATGGCGGAGATGGGGCCCAGCGGCGGCCAGATACCGGCGATGAGGAGGCCGACCATTCCCAGCCCCAGGCATTTCCCGGCCAGCCAGCGGCCTTCGGAGAGCAGATCCCGCCAGGCCGCCTGCCTGCTGATGAGCAGGATCCCTCCCATCAGGGTGAGATTCACGACGACGAAGGTGATGAGAGCGGCGACGAACGCGCCGATGACATGATTGACCCAGTGGGGCTCGGCCGGATGCTGCGGATGGCCTCCGGCCATCTGGAACACCGTGCCGGCCACGTAGCCGCTCACGGCGTATTGCGCACCGTTGAACAGGCGCTTGATGAGGGCGAGACCACGTCGCCTGGTGGCCAGGGCCGCGGTACCGACGAGTGCCGCGCCGGCAGGCCCCAGGAGTACGACCGCGGCGAGGCTGGCGGAAAATGCCATCGAGACACGAGCGCGTTTGAGCGTGAGTTTCGCGGGCGCCGATTCCGCGATGAAGAACAGGACGGCCAGGACGACGAGCGCACGATAGTCCAGCCCCGATAATGACGATGAGGCGATGAGGCCGATGGCGAGTGCGATGACGCCGATGGCGTACACGCGGGCGGCGATGGGCAGGCCGCGCATGGCTGCTCCTCGTGGCGGTGGTGCACGGGACCGGTTCGGGGAAGCGTATCCAGGCGGGGCACGCACCACACGTGTCGTTCACCGATAGTGAGGAACCTGTAACGGGTTCTTCGTGTGCGGGAGGTTCAGCGCGGGGTGTTCGGGGTGCCGCAGATGAGTGTCTGGGCGATCGCGTGGGTCAGCTTGCGGTGGAATGCCGGTTGAGTTTTTGACTGATCGTGAGGCCGCTGCGTACGGCCGGTATGTCGGGGTGCCGTCGCGGAGTGAGCTGGAGCGGGTGTTCCTTTCGACGACGCGGACAAGGCGCTGGTGGGGCGGCGGCGTGGTGATCGCAACCGGCTGGGGTTCGCGTTGCAGCTGACGACGGCGCGGTATCTGGGGACGTTCCTGGCGGATCCGCTGGCGGTGCCGACGGTGGTTCTGGATCACTTGTCCACTCAACTCGGTATCGCTGATGCCTCGTGTGTGACGCGGTACACCGAGCGGCGTACGACGCGGTTCGGGCATCAGGAGGAGATTAAGATCGTCGTAGCGTTCGCAGACCAGGTCGGCGAGTAGGTCGCAGTCCCCGATCACCTCGGCGCAGCGCAGGCCGATGCTGGGATGATCGCCGGCCCAGGCGCAGGCTTGAGCGGTGACGCGGTCGGGCAGCACGCCGGGGAACAGGAAGTAGGGAACACGATGATCCGGCGGGCGCCGAGCCGCTGGCCCGTTCAAGGCCGGCGGGGACTCCGGGTGGGGCGAGGCTGATGAAGGCGGCTTCGACGCCGACCAGCCCGCGGCCCTTGGCCGAACAGGCGGGCGGCGCGGAAGACCTCGCTGTTGGCGTCCGGCTGTCGAAGAGATCACGGCGGGCCGTGCCGCGGGCACGGTCGTGGTGGTCTGCCACAGCGGCGTCATCAACGCGCACCTGGCCGACACACTGTCCCTGGACAGGGGCTACTTCGTCCGCCCGGCGCACGCCTCGCTCACCCGCGTCCACTTGACCGGCGGCCGGTGGGTCCCGGGAGGCGTCAACGAGACCGCCCACCTGCACCCGGACCTCCTGACCGCGTGAGCCCGCGGCGCGGTCACGCGCCCGCGCGCTACTGTGCGAGCGGCGGAGTGCCATGGCCGTCCTGGGCAAGGTCGCACCGCTGAGGGCTGAAGGCACATTCTGTGGCCATTTGGGGGCGTCGTGGGGGCGTTGCACGTACGGGTTTCGGCGTTACGGGCTCGGCTCGAACGCGCTCTCGCCTCGGGGGACCCGTCGTCGGTCCTGGACGCCGGGTTACTCGCCGAAGCGCAGCGGCTCGCCGGCGATCTCACCGGTGACCCGGGCGAGCATGAGGCGAGGCGGCTGCTCGGGCGGCTGCACTGGCTGCGCTGGCAGGCGCTCCCGGAGGAAGAGAACGCTCAGGACCTGAGAGCCTCGGTCATGATGTTCCTGCCCTGTTTTCTGGACGCCGGCAGTGAGGACATTCCTGAGCCTCTGTTACCGGTGATCGTACGCGAGGCGGCTTATGTCGCCGCCGCGTGGCAGGAGCAGGTATTGAGCCTTTTCCACTATGCGTTGGCTTCGCGGGTTTGTAGGACGTGGATGGCTTTGGCGAGGTGGCCGGCGCGGTGGGGGCAGCTGCGGAGTTTGGTGAGGATCTTCCATGATTTGAGTTGGGCGTTCGCGCGTTCGCCGGGTCCGCGGAGGCGGGCGTGGGAGCGGTTGGCCGTCTTCTGGGAGTCGGGCTTGTCGCGGCCCTTGTAGGGGGTGGTGATCTGCTGGCCTGCGCCGATGTAGCCCTTGTCGGCCAAGGCGATGAGGCCTGCGGCGGCCAGGGCGCGGATGATGCCCCAGGTCCGGGCGGCGGTGAGGTCGTGTGCCGAGCCGGGCAGGGCGCCTGAGATCCACAGGATCGTGCCGTCGGGTGTGGCGATGACCTGGAGGTTCATCCCGTGTTTCTTGTGCTTGCCGGAGTAGAAGGGCCGGTCGGCCCGGACCCGGTCGATCGGGATGAGTGTCCCGTCCAGCACCACATACGGCACCCCGTTCTTCGTGGCTTTGCGCAGTGCCGCTGTGAGCTTGGGCGAGCGGGCCTGCAGGAGCTCGACCGCCTCGTTCACGTACCGCCACGCGGTCGTGGTCCCGACGCTGAAACCGGCTCCGAGTTGGGCGAACGTGTGCGCGTTCTTCAAGTAGGCCAGCGTCATCAACGCCTGCTGCCCGGCGGGCAGGGCGCGGTTCTTGCTACCGGTCTGCTTGCGGTGCCGGCGCAGCACGCCGCTCAGGTAGTTCAGGGTCGAACGCGACAACGGCAGCGAAGAACGATAGAAAAGCATGTGGAACCTCTGGCCAGGACGCGCGGTTGTGGAAGATCACTCGTCCTACCAGGGGTTCCTTCGCGTTACGGGCTCACCACACCGTCCGCGATCATGCTGTGATCAGCGCGCCATCCAACGCTGGTGGAAAAGGCTCACTGTTCGGCGTTTTCCCTGGCTACCACAAGCGCCGCTCTCATTTCGCCGACGCTCACCATCAGAGGCACCCCCGCGCGTACGCGTCCAGTTTCCTGGCGCCGAGATCTTCGCTGCCGCTGGACTCTTTCACGGCCGACATCCTGGCCACGGACGCGAGGCGGATGCCGGCCGCCCGCGCTGGAGGCCGAGGTCAACTCCTACCTCGCTGAACTTGCCGACCAGCGCGACGACGACGGACGTCATCGACTGCCGCAGTACCGGTCGTTGTCGTCATTCGTGTCTCCGTCCTTCGGCGCAGGTCTCGATGGGGCTGCATGGAAAGCGTGGGTGGGCATCCGTGCTCACCACGGAATCTTCGGTCTGTGGCGGGCACGGATGTCCGGTGGCCGGATCTGACGCAGGGTGATTCCAGCGACAGACGTTCGCTGCGGCCCAACGGCACACTCAGTTCGACTATCCGGGGAGATACGTCACATAACGGGGGCGGTCTTCTCCGACGCACAGAGCGTTCACAGAGCGACAGCGGGCCGGGCCACGGATCCGCTCAGCGGACCCGACGTACCCAACTCCGACTTTCGAGCAAGGAGAGGAATGCGCAATGAATATCCGACGAATAGCCATGATGATGGCGGTGGCTGTATTGGGGGTGCTCTCCGTCGCGACCCCCGCCACCGCCACGGCCACCACCTTCGGTGCGCTGGTGCCGAGCACCTTCACGCAGCACTACAGTCCTCCGGCGTCCATCCCGCTATCAGGCCCCGTGAGCGTCACCGCCCAGTGCCCCGCCGGGACACAGGCCGTCTCCGTGGGCGGCCTGGCCGACACGTTGGACAGCATCACTCCTGGGCCGGGCCATGACACCGGGGTGGCGACCTCACACGCCTCCAACGGCAACCTCGGTTCTGCGATAGTCGCCCAGGCCACCTGCGCGCCGACCGCGCAGTTCGCCGGCACGACGGCCTTCACGCGTGAGCAGCACGTCCACTCCTCAACCGGAGAGTGGACGGCGACGGTGACCTGTCCGGCCGGAATGCGCGCGTTCGGAGGTGGCGGGTACTTCAGGGCGAGCAACGGCACCCTCAGTACGAGCGAGTTCTTCATGAGCGCCAACACCCTTACCTCCAACGGGAGGAGCTGGTTGGTCAGCGCGCAGGACAACACGTTCACCGACACGCTGGTCGTCACCACCCGGTGCGCGCCCCAGTCGAGCTCCACCCGCCTGGTGGAAGAGGTCTTTCCCATCATCCCGGTGACCGGGGGGAGCGGCGGAAAGGCCAACGGCTACGCGCACTGCCCGGCGGGCTTCCTGCCTATCTCCGGGGGAGCACAGGTCACGACGGACAATCCCCCCTCGGCAGCCCAACCGCAGCTCACGGTCTCGGCGCTGGTGGACAACGGCCAGATCGGGTGGTTCGGCAACGGCGCCTTCAACGCGGGTGAAAACGCGCAGCTGCACGTCATCGCACTGTGCGGATCCTGACCATCCGACCCGGCCACCGGGTCCGGCTCCCCTGCTGAGCTCAAGTTTCGCCTGGTAAAACACGTAGGCCCCCGTGCATCGGGGGTCTACGTGCGATTGTGCGGCGAACTGCTCGTACTCGAGGTGAAGACCACCGCTGAGCTCAACGGTTGCCGAGGTTGAAGTAGTCCTGGGGGTCGGGGTCGGCATAGTCGTCGATGAACTTATTCAGACCTGCGGCTTCCAGCTCGTCTGGGCCCTCAAGCCGCAGTTCGCAGGATCCACAGACGAAACGCGCGATGATCAACGTGCACGTAGCGTCGGCGATGTACGAGGTGTAGCCGCCCTGACCGTCAGGCTCGACGTCGACGTCATACTCGGGCTCACCGATGCAACTCGCGTACTCGTCGTCGCAGACGGGACAGGTGACCTCCGCCCGCTTCTGCGTGGAGGTCGTGAAGATCAGGGCACTATGGGACTGGGTCGCCCCAGAATCACGCAACGCCCGGAACCGCCGCAGCTCAAACCACCGCTCGGCCTCCAGCACCACCCGCGACCGCCCCCCACCGAGATGATCAACAACACCCGGCAGGTTCCACGATCACCACCCCGGCACGGCAGCCGACACGCTGATCACCTCTGCACGTTTACCTGTACCTGCCTCTGCACACGACCCCGTACGCCGACAACGGGTCTGGAACCCTCCCATGCCGCTGCTGTTCCAGCGGTCCATCGGCAGCGAGAACCGGGCATTCACCCCCAGCGCGATCCGCAAACTGCTCATCAACGCGCTCGCCGCGACCGGCCTGACTGACGCCGCCGGCGACCCGCTCATGTTCTCCCCGCACGATTTCCGCAGGATCTTCGTGACCGACGCCATCATGAGTGGCCTGCCGCCCCACATCGCCCAGGTCATCTGCGGCCACAAGAACATCGACACCACGATCGGATACAAGGCCGTCTACCCTGCTGAGGCGATCGAGGCCCACCGGGCGTTCATCGCCCGCCGTCGCGCGACCCGGCCCAGCGAGGAATACCGTACTCCCACCGACGAAGAATGGGACGCCTTCCTCGCCCACTTCGAAAAACGGAAAGTCTCGATAGGCACCTGCGGCCGCGCATTCGCCTCGCCATGCGTCCACGAACACGCGTCGCCGATGTGGGTACCGCAGGTCCAGGAACGGCATCATCGGTGACATCAGCGCCTGGCGTAGCGCTGCGGCTGGCAGGTGGGTTTCGGGAGTGCCGTCTGAAGCGTGGTCGTGGACTCAGGTCAGCACCGCTCGATCGAGGGCGGCGCATGCGCAGCCCGGGACCGTGGAGGCTGGGTAGTCCCGTTCGACCTGGGTCAGGAGCTGATGCAGCGGGGCAAGGGGGGTGCGGGTCCGGTAGTTGCGGGACCGCCCTTCGAGCTCGACCTCTACATGATCATTACCGGGACGTTCGGCGGCGAGCACGACCGTGTTGGGGCGGGAGCCGCTGCCGAACAACAGTACGTGCCCCCGTCCCTGCAGCGTGCCGGCGGGGGTGATGCGCTTGAGCGCGATTTCACGGTGTCGGGCCTCGGCCTCGGTCGCTTTCCGCCCGCTGGTCTCGTGATACGCCCCTTCCAACTGGGCTCCGGTCAGGTTCAGATACGAGAACGGTTTGGTCCATGCGGTGGGGTGCCGCACGCGCGACCTCCTCGAGGGGGAGACGACGATGTGATCTGGCGCCGGATCACTCTTCCTGGGCAGCAGCCGCGGCGATCCCGGGTGGGCAGTGTTCCGCCCACCCGGATGAACCGAGGGCCGACGGTTATGCGACCGCGCTCGCCGCGGGGAATTGCGCGGCCGGAGCTGGCGTCGAGGCTGGTTCTCCGGACTCGATTTTCAGTCGCAGGCTCTGCCGCCGCGCGGGGTTGAACTCGTCGGTGAATTCGAGGTGAAGGCCCTGCTCGTAGAAGGTGATCTCGCTCAGCGCGTCGATGCTGCTGAGCTTGAAGTATTCGCTCGCCGAGGCGTAGGTGTTGATCCGTTCCTCGAAGCGAGGATCGTTCAGGAAGGACAGGACCGGGACTGGGTGTCCGCGCACCACCACGGCCAAGCCCTCCTCCATCACGTCCAGTCATTCCGAGGACTCACCGACGAGGACTTCACAGCCCTCGATCAATGGCTCCGAGCAGCGTGATTCACACATGATCCACAGGATTTGACAATTGCTCAGCTGTTCCGGAAAACGCGGGGCTGATCAGACCGCGGCATCACCATCAAACGGGTCTGAGCGACAACGGCCCGGTCTGCAGATTTCATGCCTGGTGCGACGCGTGTGCCGAACTCGGCATCCGGCAGAAGAGCCGGCCCTACCGGCCACAGACCAACGGCACGATCGAATGCCTCCACCGCACCCTCGCCGACGGCTGGGCACTCGGACGCTTCTACAGCTCCGAACAAGTGGCGGTCACTTACCGTGATGTTCCATCGAGCGATTCGGTCAAAGCGGGATTGTCGATATGTGCGCTGAGCAGCCGGGCAGTCGGGAGTGCGGTCCGATCGCCGAGGCGCCATTGGTGGAGATGGGCACGTACGACGAGTTCGCGCAGGTCACAACGTGCCGCCAGTGGCGCCAGCCGCGCGACGAGCGACCGGGCCCGGTCGTGGTCGCCATGGTCCAGGGCAGTGATGATCGCCGCGTCCAGCACGTACGCGTGAATCCACTGGTAACGGTCGGTTACCCGGGTACACCGCATCACCGCTTCATCCAGCCACTCCGCGGCGGTGACGTGCTCGCCTCGGCCGGCGTGGACGAGGCCCAGCCCTCGAGCGGCCATCGCCTCCCAGCATGGATCCTGTACCTGGCAGGCCAGCACCCAGGCCTGTTCGAACTGGTACGCCGCGCCGGCGATGTCGCCGGTCTGCAGGGTGAGTTCGGCTTGGAGGGCCTGCGGCCAAGACAGGAAGGCCATCCAACGCTGTTGGTGGATCAGCTCCAGCGACCGCGCCAGCGCGATGGCGGCCTGGCTGCGCTCGGCGCGGAGCAGGTGTGCGCGCGCCAACACCGACAACGACCACGCCTGCTGCCGGTCTTGAGCGCAGCGGCGGGTCCGCTCGACTGACTCGCCCAGGTGTTCGAAGGCGCCCGGATAGTCCCCCCGATCGGAGGCGCTCAGGCCGCGGAGCCCGAGGATCGCGGCGATCTCCTCGTCGGTCTCGGCCAATGACTGAGCCTTCGTCAGCCAGTACTCAGCCGTCCCGTGTCGGCCTGCCTGTACGTCGACGAAGCCCAGCTTCCGGTGTGCCGCCACGGCAGTGGCACGGTCGCCCGCCTGAGAGGCCAGCCGTATCGCCTCATGGAGGACCACGGATCCTTCCTCGTCTCGACCGCGCACGGCGTGGACCAGCGCACTCCCCAGGGCGATCAGCGCACGACCTTGTAACGCGGTGTCTCCGCAGTGGGCCGCCTCGTCCACGGCCCGGCGCAGACACTGAAGGCCGGCGTCCACCGCGCCGGCCACGATGGCGGCGTCGCCGGCTTCGAGCTGGCTGGCGGCGGCCGCGCGGCCGCCGAGCGGCGGAATCCGCGGGGAACCGACGCCCGCGACCGCGGCCTCGCGAAGCGCTGCCGAGGCCTCGACGCCGCACTCGCGCCGCAGGAGGTCCTGGCACACCGCGACCTGCCGCAGCGCCGCGGCCCGATCACCCGACATCGCCAGGCCCCGAACGAGTAGTTCGTGATTGCCCTCCTCCAGCGGACCGCACGCCACGGCTCGCGAGGCGTAGGGGATCGCGTCGGCTGCGCGCCCGGCCGCCAGCAGAGCGACCGCCGCCTCACGAAGCCGCGCCTCGAGCACGGCCGCGACGCGGTGTCGCGCCACCAGCAACCATGATTCGAAGGCCGGGCTGGACGGCACATTCACGCCTTCGAGCAGTTCACCGCCGACGTCCGGCAGCGAGTCGCGCTCGGCCGGATCGCGCGCCAGCAGGTTGACATCGACGGCGACGTCGTCGCCGAGCATCGTGACGACCGGATCACCGCTGAGCACGACCGCACCGCCGAAGGCTCGGCGCAACTCCGCGAGCGCCCAGCGCAGCGCACCCAACGGATCGTCGGCGTCGCCGAACAGTATCTCGGCCAGGTGCCTGCGGCTGGGCGGCCGCTCTGCCAGCAGCAGGTAGCAGAGCAGTGCCCACGCCTTTCGGCCGCGCGGCGAACGGACCGGGCATCCGTCCCGCTCGATGGCCGGCCGCCCCAGCAACCGGACGGTCAACATGAGTTCTTCTCCTTGGAGAGACTCTTCGTCCCGCGCATGGTCGCCGGCAACGTGCCCGCACGACACATTCCTGACCGACGAAAGGCCGAGGTATCCGTCATGACAGCCTCTACGTACGGCACCGGCGGCGCGGGCTGTTAACGAACCAGTGAAGTCCGCCGCCGTGTGACAGCCCGTGTGAAAAGACTAAGCAACTCACCAAAGTGTAGAGCGAATCCGCGCGGCCGCCCCCTCTGCCAGGAGCTTTTCCGCCTCGTGGGGCGGCGCGGTCGTGCCGTCATGTTCCTGGGCCGCCTCACCTCCGATCGTCACACACTTCCTCACACGGCGGGCTGATGTCATCGGGGCATCGGTCAGGCCCTGGGGAGGGCCGGCCGCGCCCTGCTCCGCAGCGATTCGCGGGGGCGAGTCGTATCCGCGCTGCAACCCGCCAAGGGGCGACGGTTGCGGCGGCACTGCACGGGTCAGGGGACCACCATCGCGACGGCCGGAGGCTCCGGCCGTAAAAAGGGGAATGGTAATGGCTATCGACGAGGGCAGACTCAACGATTTTCCTGGGTCGCTTCATGACCGATCTAGGTGTCACGGTGGCGGCGGGCAACATCGTGGTGGAGCACATGACATGGGAGACCCGTTCGACCCAACTAAGCGACCAACCAAAAGAGGAAATCCCATGCGTGGGATACGAACGAGACTGACCGCCGTCGGGGTAGCGGTCAGCGCACTGTTCGGCGCCTTCACCCCGGCCGCGCACGCGAGTGCCTACATCCCCTCCGGCGCCGTCGGACCGTTCCGCTTCGTGAACACACAGAACGGCCGCTGCCTCGACGAGCCCTACTTCGCCGGTGGCGCACCCAACGGCACCCAAGTGCAGCTGTGGGACTGCTATGGCGCGAACTCCCACAATCAACACTGGTACGCCTTTGCCGTCGATGGCAGGTACCTGATCATCAACGAACTCAGCGGCCGCTGCCTCGACGCACCGTGGAACGGCGCCAACGGCACACCCGTCGTCGTCCGCGACTGCGACTACCAGGGCAACCAGTACGGCCAGCTGTGGGACCCCGCACCACTACTCGGGACCTCACCCGGACCCATCGCCGATCTCAACGGCCGGATCATGGACGCCAAATGGGAACGGATCGGCGGCAACGGCACCCCCATCCAGCTGTGGGACGACTACGGGCCGAACCAGCACAACCAGCGCTGGACCGCCCCGTACGGACCCGGCCCCGCCTAGCACGCCCGCGACGCTCCCTGTCCGTCCGGGTCGGCCCCGCTGGCGCCGGGTCTGTACGGTTTCCGGTGTAACTCCTGATCAAGGAGTGACACCTGATGGCGACAGCTGAAATGAAGGCAGGCGCCGCGGTGGCCAAGGCCGGCGAGAAGGTCCAGGGGAAGGATCCGGCTGAGGATTTGATCGGACGGCTGGTTGCCCAGGCCCGGGATGAGGGCTTGGACGTGGTCGGTGAGGGTGGGCTGTTGCAGCAGCTGACAAGCGGGTGCTGGAATCGGCGCTGGAAGGTGAGATCAGCGACCACCTGGGCAATGACAAGCACGAGGTGGCGGTAAGACCGGTACCAATTCCCGCAACGGGCACCGCGCCAAGACGGTGACGACCGATGTCGGGCCGGTCCAGATTGGACCGCCCCGGCGAAGTTGGAGGCTGGATCGGTTGGTTCTCGATCGCCGTGCCGGTGTCGGCGGCTGATCGGTGGAACGTCTCCTCGTACTCGGCCGGCTCCACCGGATGGCTGACCGCTACGCGGCGATGACAGCGTGCCAGTATGCGCTGGAGTCCTTAATGGAGTGCAGGAGAATTGCTCAAGCGATGGCGCCGTCTGGCCGCACAGCACCATCAGCTCATCATCGATCCACAATTCCCGCATGAGTAACCCGACTCATCCCGGCGCTACTGCACGTGACTGCACACGCCACCAGCCGGCCACTCCGACCCTCTGCTACTAGTGAGTACGCGAGCGAATGATCTTGAATGGAGGTCCGTGCTCAGGACTCAGCTTACGTGTTTCCGGGTGCCCTCCACCGGCCGCCGGCGGCGTGCGTTTCGTGGCTCACCCCAGTTTCGGTGTGGCGCGGGCGATGATGGCGTCGTGGTCGACGCCGGCCGGGAGGGTGCCGAACGCCTGGCCCCAGTCGCGGTCCAGGCGGGAGGCGCAGAACGCGTGGGCGACGGCCGGGTGACCGTACCTGAGCAGCAGCGATCCCTGGAGCACCAGGGCGAGCCGCTCGACGATCCGGCGGGCGCGCAGTTCGATCGTCGTCGTGTCCGCCAGGGAGTCCTTGACCTCTCGGATGGCCTGGTCCAGCCGCGGGTCGGCGCCGGCCGCGAGTCCGGCCTCGGTGAAGAACGCCTCGGCGGTCTCCGGCTCCTTGACGAGGGCGCGCAGCACGTCGAGTGCCGCCACATTGCCGGATCCCTCCCAGATCGAATTCAAGGGTGACTCGCGGAACAGGCGGGGCATGCCCGACTCCTCGACGTAGCCGTTGCCGCCCAGGCATTCGAGGGCCTCGGCGCTGTGGGCCGGCCAGCGCTTGGAGACCCAGTACTTGCTGACCGCCAGTGCGAGGCGCTTGAACGCCGCCTCGCCGCGGTCCGTCGCGCCGGCCAGCCGGAGCATCAGGACCGTCGCGGCCTCCGACTCCACGGCCAGGTCGGCGAGGACATTGCGCATCAGGGGCTGGTCGATCAAGTATCGGCCGAACGCCTTCCGGTGTGCGGCGTGGTGCGTGGCCTGGACGACGCCCTGCCGGAGACCGGCCGCGCCGCCGATGACGCAGTCGAGTCGCGTCATGTTGACCATCTCGATGATGGTGCGTACGCCGCGGCCCTCGTCGCCCACGCGCCAGGCGACGGCCTGCTCGTACTCGACCTCGGCCGAGGCGTTCGAGCGGTTGCCCAGTTTGTCCTTCAGCCGTTGCAGGCGCATCGTGTTCAGCGAGCCGTCCGGGAGGACCCGCGGGAGCAGGAAGCAGGTCAGGCCGTCCGGCGCCTGCGCGAGCACCAGGAAGACGTCGCACATCGGCGCGCTGGTGAACCACTTGTGACCGGTCAGCAGGTACGTCCCGTCGGGCTGCGGCACGGCGCGCGTCGTGTTGGCGCGTACGTCCGAGCCGCCCTGCTTCTCCGTCATCGACATGCCGGCGAGGATGCCGGTCTTCTCCAGCGGCGGGCGCAGGCCGAAGTCGTACGTGCCGGAGGTCAGCAGCGGCTCGTACCGGCGCGCCAGGTCCGGGGCGTGGCGCAGCGCGGGCACCGCGGCGTACGTCATCGAGATCGGGCAGCCGTGGCCGGCGTCGACGCGCCAGACGTAGAACTTGGCGGCGCGTGCGACGTGCCCGCCCGCGCGTTCGGTCCAGGCGCGTGCGTGCAGGCCGTGTCCGACGGCGACACGCATGAGCTCGTGCCAGGCGGGGTGGAACTCCACCTCGTCGACGCGGTTGCCGTAGCGGTCGTGGGTGCGCAGCACCGGGTGGTGCTCGTTGGCCAGCCGCCCCCACTCCTGCGCCTCCTCGGTGCCGGCGAGGCGGCCGAGCTCGTGGATCTCCTCGGCCGCCCAGCCCCCGCCCTCGCGGAACACCCCGTCGAGCAGCGCCGGGTCGTCGGCCACGTCGTAGCCGGTGAGCGGGGGGACCTGGTTGAACACGTCATGCGTCGTCATGTGACCGCTCCGATGCTGCGCTGGGCGAAGGTGATGAGATCGCGAGTGGCGTCATCCGCCGTCGTGGTGGCGGACCCGGCGGCGCCGCCGTGGGGCCCGGGTGCGGTGGTACGTGCGGCACCGGCGGCCAGCGGTCCGACGAGGGCCTCGCCGATCGCGCCGACGAGGGCGGCGGCGCTGACGCCCACGTCCTGGCCGGGCAGTTCACCGGCGGCGATGCCGCGGGAGATCAGCCCGGCGATGGCCTCGGCGTACGAGCGGCGGAACACCAGGCGCTCGGCGTCCACGGCCGGGTCCACCGGCTCGGCGAGCAGGGCGTAGGCCATCCGCGGCGCTCGCAGCGCACGGCCCGCGAACGTCTCGATCACCGCGGCCACCGCCTCGGCCGCGGTGAGTTCGAGGGCCGCCGCGCGTGCCACGGCGTCGACCTCGCGTCCCGAGGCCGTGCGGAACACCTCGGCGACCAGGTCGGCCTTTGCCGGGAAGTGGCGGTAGACGGTGCCGGTCGCGACGCCGGCCCGGCGTGCGACGGCGCCGACCGAGCAGCCCGCGTAGCCCTGTTCGGCGACGATCGCCAGCGCGGCGGACAGGATGCGCTCACGTGATGCGCTGAGACGCGCCTCCACACGGGGCGTACGGCGGTAGGGCACACAAGAATTGAACCCCAGTTCACTCTTTCAGTGCAAGCCTCGAAACGCTCCCGGATCCGGGGAAGACGGGGGCGGCCGCCGTGCGGCACGATCCGCCGAACCGGGGCGAGACGGACTCGAAACCGCCAACGCATGACACTATCGGCCGGAACTTGCTTAACTAATGGGCGATCTTGTCGTAGTTCGCCGTTCCGCGATGGTCGGTGACGAGCCGAGCGGGAGCTGGCAGATGCGCGTTGGACCGCCGTTGGTCGTCGTCTGGCTGATCGTCGGCGGCCTCGCCGCGGGACAGCGCCACTACTACTCCCACTTCGACGGCAGCTGCGGCCGCATCGCCACGATCAGCGTGGTGATCATCTCCGGCCCGCTCAACTACGCCGGCCTCAACCCGTGGGTCGCCTGCAAGGCCCCGCAGCCCAGCCACTGACCCCGGCGGCGGCTCGGTTCACCAGCACGATCTTCCCTCGGGCGTGGCGGGTCTCACTCAGCTCGTGCGCCGCCGCCGCCTCGGTGAACGGGAACACCGCTGCGACCGGCACGCGCAGCCGGCCCTCGCCGGCGAGCTCGACCGCGATCGCGAGGCCGTGCAACGCCATCGGGTCGGCGGGCGCGCCCAAGGCCAGGCCCGTCTCACCGGCCGGCGCTCCGTGCGACATGTGAACGTCGTGGGGCGGCCGCGCCGAAGTCGGCGATCATCACCACGCGCGCGGTGCCGCCGGCGACGGCGACGAGGTCGGGCAGCGCCCCTCCGGCGCAGTCGAACACCGCGTCCACTCCGGACGGCGCCAGCGCGCGGACCCGCTCGACGAGCCCGGCACCGCGACGTCGGCGACTCGTGGTCGCCCGTGTGGCCTTCGCCGCCGAAGGTCTCGACGTGCCGATCCGGGAGATCGGCCTTTTCCGAGCAGATGGCCTCGTGCTCGGCGGTCGTGGAGGAGGGACTGGCGGCGGGCGACCCGTGGCGCGGGTTCTGCCTGGTGATCGAGAGAGATGCAAGCCTTCGACCGGCTTCGCCCGCGCGTTCACCTCGCAGCCTTCCCGGGTGGCCGAACTCGCCGCCGACCACGATCGCGCGCTGCGTCTGCTTGCTCGAACTGGCGCGGCGCGCGAAGGAGGCGAACTCCCCGCGGGCGGACTTCGTGCTGGAGGACGTCAGCCTGGCGCTGATGGCGAACGAAGGCATCCGCGCGGAGTCGACCGAGATGAGGGTGGCGGCATCGCGTCGCTCCGCGGCCCTGATGCTCCAGTCGTTCCAGGCGAACCCCGCCCCGGCGCCGCTTCCGCCGGCGGTCCGGCTGCCTCTCTCCAGGCACCAGAACCGACGTTCACGCCTGCGGGCCGGGGCCTGACCGGTTCCGCGCCGGCGCCCCCGGCCTCGTGCGACGGGCCGGGGGCGCAAGGACACATCAGCGGGGGTACACCTCGAATTCGTAGAGGGAGTAGCCGTACGAGCTGCCGCGTTTGACGCCGGTCATCCGTACGTAGCGTGCCGTGGTGGCCGGGAACGCCAGATTGTCGACGCCGCCGTTGCCGGCCGTGACGTTGGACACGGTGGTCCAGCTGGCGCCGTCGGCAGAGACGTCGATCTTGTAAGCGGAGCCGTAGGCGGACTCCCAGCGGAGGATGGCGCGGGCCACGGTCTTGGCCGAGCCCAGATCCACGGTGATGCTCTGGGAATCGGTCCAGTTGCTGGCCCACCGGGTGGTGGCGTCGCCGTCGATCGCGCTGCTCGCCGGGTTGCCGCTCTGCGCGCTCGACGCGGTCGCGGTGCCGGACTGGGCGAGATCGGCGATGCCGTCGCCGCGGTGTGCGGGGAACGAGACGACCTGCTGGAAGGTCGGCCGGTTCTGCCAGGCGATCAGCCCGTGCTTGATCCCGCCGAGCGGCGACTGCTGGATCGTGTCCGCGCACCACTGGTCGCCGGCCGAGCACACCGCGTCGCCCGGGTAGGTGGTGGCGGCCGGTTCGTTGAGCGCGTCGGTGAGGCTGGACAGCAGCACCGAGCGGCAGCCCGCGACCGTGCCGTTGCCGCAGTACTTGTTCGGCAGTGGCCCGGAGACGCCGTCACCGAGG
Organism: uncultured Actinomycetota bacterium; assembly: GCA_963799975.1. GTDB lineage: Bacteria > Actinomycetota > Actinomycetes > Streptosporangiales > Streptosporangiaceae > Actinoallomurus. Next base: position 608,676 of record CAWCZF010000001.1, read on the forward strand.
ACGCTGCGCAGGTCCTTGGAGACATAGCCCCACCAGCCGAACTGGAACGCCGACCCCTTGTGCGCCTGCGACTCGTTCGCCGAGGCGGGCACCGAGGAGACGTCGCCCTGCTGCTGGCCGGACGGCGACTCGTTGATCTGCAGGGCGTCCACGAGCGCCTGGTAGAGACCGTCGCCGAGGCCGGCCTTGAACTCCGCCCGCACCAGCTTCGGCCACCACGCGTCGAGGATCCGGATGGCGTCCGCGTCGGCGTAGGCCTTGCTGCCCGCGGAGGTCTCCTTGCGCTTGGCGCCGTTCGACAGCCAGGTGGACAGCTTGGCCACGGCCGCGGACTGGTTCGGGTCGGTCACGGTGCTGCTGTTGATGACGCGGAGCAGGTACGGCAGCACCTCCTTGCCGCGCAGATCCGTGGTGGCGGCGTCCTCGACGATCTTGAGTGCGCCGGCGCGGTCCAGGGTGCCGCTGCCGTTCAGCGCCGTCTTGACCGGCTTGTCCAGCAGGTCGCTGCGGTGCACGGCGCCGAAGCTGAAGTTGCCGTCGGACGCGCCGAAGTCCTTGGCCTGCTTGTTGTTCCAGCTGACGTAGTAGTCCTGGTTCACCGACTGCGGATGCGCGGAGCTCGGCAGATACGTGGCGCCGTTCGTGGCGGGGTCGAAGCCCTGCCACTGGTGTGCCGTGTCGGCGGGCATCGGCAGGTTCGGGTCCGAGACCGAGGAACGCACCGGCATGTTGCCCGACATGTAGTACGCCGCGTCATTGGAGTTGACGTAGAACCAGTTGAAGGCCATGCCGATGTGGGACGCCGAGTTCTGGAAGGCGGCCGCGGACCCCATCTGACCAGGGTCGTTGAACATCTGGAAGCCGATGGCCGAGTCCGCCTCGTGCTGGTACGTCGAGCGCAGCGAGGTGAACGCCACCGGCGCGCCGCCCACCGTGCCACGCCAGCTCACCAGGCCGTACTTGGTCCGTTTGACCACGAGCTTGTACGAGCCGGCCGCCGTGCCGTCGGCCGCCGTCGGCTTCCAGGAGTCGGTCTTCTCCAGGCTCTCCATCGCGGTGCACTGGCCCTGGTAGAGGTAGTAGTTCGACGCCGTGGTGGGGGTGCCGCCGTTCGGGTCGCAGAGTTTCACCGTGTAGGTGTCGGTGAGGTCCTCCAGCGCCGAGGTGGCGCTCCACGAGTAGTCGGTCCCGCGGCCGAGCAGCACGTACATGCTGAGGCCCGGGAAGGCGGCGCCGCGTGACCGGATGCCCGGGCCGTTCAGCTCCTCCAGCATGAGCAGCTGCGGCGCGAAGTAACCGGTCTGCGGGCCGAAGACCGCGACCGGATGATGCGTCGCCGACTTGGCCGCCGACACCACCACCGCGTTGGACATGCCCGGCTTGGTGTTGTTGGCGGTCAGGCCGTTCAGCGCGGTCGTCACCTTCGACTTGGCCGCGGAGCGTACGGACGAGGAGGCGGACCCGGTCTCATCGGTGGTGATGTCCACGGGCTGCGTGCTGCCCGCGTCGGGCAGCGTCTGCCCGGTCGCGCCGCTCGGCGGGTTCCCGAACGGGAAGCTCTGCCCGTTGTGCAGGGTGAGCGTGGTCTCGGGGTCGTTCTGCTCACGGAACGCGGACCACACCTGGTCGCCCGCCGCCGTGCCGTACTTGGCGCGCGCCGCGACACGTACGAGCGCCGACACCACCTCTGAGCCGCCGCCACCGCCGAACAGGCCGCCGACGACCCCGGAGATCGCGATCAGGTCGGTCGTCGTGAAGTTCTTCGGGCCGCCCGCGTTGGTGATGGCGTCGAGGTGGCCGGTCAGCACGTACTCACCGGGACAGTTGCGGCCGGACATGCAGTGGGCGATGTAGGCGTTGATCCCGGCGACGTAGTCCTGCACGTCGCTGTAGACCTGCGCGCCGCCGCTGCCGGCGTTCCTGAGCCGGTCCACCTGGGCCTGGAGGTCCGCGTCGGTGTACGGGGAGTTGCGCCAGACGCTCTGCTCCAGCGCCCGGTTGCCCGGCGCGCCGCCGGCGAACGAGGTCAGGTCGCCCCGGCCCACATGGCGCATGAGGTCCATGACGAACAACCGGTCCTCGGCCCCGGCGTACCCGGCGCCGAACATGGTGCCCGACCGCGTCGTACCGGTGATGTGCGGAACCCCGGTCGACTTGTCACGCACGATCGACACGTCCGACCGCGGCGACTCGCTGCCCTCGGACTGCCCGGCGGGCACGCCGAAGGAGCTGTCATTGAAGAACTGGTTGATCTGGTCGTCGGTCAGCCCGCTGTAGTTGTAGACGAGGTTGGCGTACTTGGCGAGCTGGTCCTCGCTGTGCGGGGGCTGCGTGCCCAGCGTCTGGTTGGCCAGCACGTCCACCAGCGTGGCGTTGCCGTTCTCGCCGGGTGGGAGGACGTCGCTGCACTGCCCGAGGCAGTAGTCGTCGGAGGTGTAGTAGGTGGCCGCCGCGGCGGGGCCGGCCGCGGACACGGTGACGAACAGGCTCACCAGCAGTGCCAGCACGGCGGTGGCGGCGGGTGTTCGAAGGGCACGGAGGCGCATCGGAGGGTCGCTCCCAACGGAGACCGGTGATTCGGAGGTACGACTGACCGAGATGGCGGAGGGGGTCGGCGGTCGTCGCCGGGCGTGCCCGATACGGCGCCGCGAGGTGGGGATGGGAGGGGCTTGAGCGGGTTAAACATGAATGTTCTTCGGATTCTTCGTGGAACGTACGCCGAAGTTACCGACCGGTCAATACCGCGTTCACTCATTCCGACCAGGAGTAGTCACCGCCGACCGCGTTACGGTTGATGGGCTCTCCCGGCGCGGCCGCGTCCGCTGGGGGGTGAGGCGGTCAGCGGGTGCTGTGGTGATCGAACTGCCCCCGGTACTCACGTGGGCTGATGCCGTAGGCCGCCTGGAAGGCGCGGGTGAAGTGGGAGGCGTTGGTGAAGCCTCGGCGGTTCGCGACCGCGTGGATGGGGAGGTGGCGGAGGAGGGGGTCGGCGAGGTCGCGGCGGCAGCGGTCCAGCCGGTGGTCGCGTATCGTCGCGGCGACCGTGCGGCTGTGGGTGTGGAAGAGCCGGTGCAGTGTGCGGGTGGAGATGTGGTGGGCGGCGGCGATCGTCTCTGGTGTCAGGGCCGGGTCGCCGATCCGCTGCTGGATGAACACCTGGATCTGCTCGAACAGCGCCCGGTCGAAGGCCCCCGCGGGTGGCGGCTGGTCGGCCTCCAGGTGGTGCGTGAGCATGGCGGCCGTCAGGTCGAGCAGGATGCCGGACAGCCGTACGGCGTCATCGGTCCGATAAGTACGGGCGTCTTGTGCCACCCGCGTGAGGAATGTCGAGAGTAAGGTGCCGGTCGCGGCCTGGCCGCATAACTTCTGCCCGATCAGGGGCTGTATCGCGGCTTCGGGTAGTGGCAGGAGTTTCCGCGGAAAATCTGCCAGCAGCCAGCTGCCGGTGCCCGTTTCCTGGCACGGGCCGGTCTCGTCGATGAGCACGAAGTCCCACAAAGGCGAGTTCCAGCCGCCGCCCGCCCCAGATGATTTCGCCGACTCCATGGCGGTTCAGCACCAGCCGGTAGACGTTACTCCCGGCGTTTCCGCTCGGCCCTCCGTGCAGTGATGTGAGGGTGATGGCACCGAGGCCGACTTTCGCTATTTATGTAACAGAGGTTTCGGTATCGTCGCCGAGCAAGCGCGTCGTCGCCGAGCAAGTGCCGCAAGCGCGCGCGCACGTCGCGCCATTTCGCGAGCCCTTCGCCGAGGAAATCGTTGAGCGATGCGGCGCCGAGCAGCGACTCGGCGTCGAGCACGCCGTCGTGCACGAGGCAATCGAGGTCGATCACCGTATCTTCGAACGCGACGGCGGCGCGTTTGCGCCCGTCGCGCGCGTCGGAGACGATGCCGAACGGAAGGTTGTCGAGCCCGAAGTCGCGAGGGTCGATCACGTCAAGATGCCGAGCTCGCGCAGGTCGTTCACGGGCTCGTCGAAGCTGCAGCTGCCGAACGATACGCAGCGCTCGCGCGCGGCAGCGACCTGTTCGGCCTCGACGCGCACGTCGCGCCACGCAAGGTGCGCGGGATCGACGACGAATGCGCGCGGCTCGGTCTCCGCGATGACGTCGGCGACGCGGGCGGCGTCGAGCGCGCCGGCGTGCAGCGCGATGCCCGCGATGAAGAGGTTGAGAAAGCCGTGCGGCACGACCCCGCCCGCAACGCCATGCGCGCCGCGCACCGGATGGTGCAGCCCCGCCGTCGCCTTCCACGGCAGGTCGTGCGCGTGCGCCGCCACGACGAACGCCGCAAGGTCCTCGACCGAAGGCGTGGCCCCGGCAGCCTGGCCGCCGCAGCGCACCTTGGCACCGACCGTGACGTTCTGCGGCGCGGTGCCGCGCACCGCGGCGAGCGTCGCGAGCGCGGCGTCCGGCGGCGCCGCCCAGCCCGCGCTGTACGACGGCTCATACCAGAACGACACGGGGTCGGAAGGCCAGCGTTCGGCGATCTCGGAGACCGAGCGCGTGAGCTCGGCCTGATCGAGGCCGGCGCCCGGGCACGCGCAGTTCCAGCGATGCGACCGTGATGCCCGCCGTCCCGAGGACGCGGTCGATGCGGTGCAGGTCCGCCCGCACGGTGTCGCCCTTGGCGCCGCTCATGGCCGCGTCGAGGATCACGCTGAGCTCGAGCGGCTGTGCGGGGTCGCGCACGGCGGCGAGCTCGTGCAGCCGGGATGCCGCGACGACGAAGCGGCCGGCGATCCACCAATACGCGCTCTCACGCAAACGGGCGTGATGGCGCAGCGCCTCGCGCATCGGTAGTTCCGCGGGCGGAAAGAGCGCCGCGTCGTCGATCAGGCGTTCGAGGAGCGCACGCTTGGCACTATCGGTGGAGACGGCGGTTGCCATGACGCCGAGAACTACCCAGGAAAGCGGCAAGACCCTCCGCTGAGGAGGGTCTCGGTCGTTCTGGAGCTGGCGATGGGGATTGAACCCATGACCTTCACATTACCAATGTGATGCTCTACCACTGAGCTACGCCAGCTCGTATCTAGACGCCCAACGAATCGTCTTCGTCATGTTGTTCCGCGGAGCGACGAGACGAAGCTGGATTTTGGTCCGCGTTAAGTCCGCTTCTTGGACCAGATACACCTTCTCGTTGTCGGGGCAGTACACCGCCAGCAACTCGATCTGGCCCGCGTAGGACCGTGTCGCCAGATTGCCGGTCCGCCGGTGACCATGCGTGCTGGAGCAGTTAAACATGACCACGCCATGACGCACGCGGCCGGTTTTTACTTGCACGCGGTGAAGACGCTGCCCATCGTCGGCAACCAAGTCGTAGCGCTGATTCTCACCGAGCGGCTTCGAAACAGCGTATCCCGCTCTGATGAGCGCCAAAGCGACGGTGAGCTCTGAAACATCACCCTTCGATTTCGTGTCGCGCTTGTTACACGGCGGCACATTGTTCGCCGGCGCGGGAACCGCGACGACAACCTCTTCAGGACGATCCGATTCGAACAGCGCGTCCTGAATCAAGAATGACACGCCCGGGACGGTCCGCGAGCAGCCGGCGATGACGGTCTTTGAAATGCTCGTTCGCATGGATAGATAATAGCGTGTCATAATGCCACCAGTACGGCACCATCATCCGTCAATCGTGAAGACCGTATAAAGTTCTCGAACTCGAGATGCCTACTCGGGAGGAAGAGCACGATGTGCATATTGTGTGTTCGCAACCACGGCGACGCGCAAGCCTCACTCGCTTCAGAGCACCGTGATCACCTTCGCCCATGATCGTTTGCTCTCGGTGCCGCTGACTCTTGACGAGCGCGCGCGTCACGCGATCGCGCCGCAGGCACCCCGCAACGACGGCGACCGGTTCGAAATCTGCGCTTGCCGGGCGCTCGGCGGCGCGCGACACCGCGCCGCGCGGCCAAACCTGATCGCACCGTGTCCGAGCAAGCGAGTTTTCGCGGGATGCCGACGGGAACGTACCGATGACACCTTCACAACAGGTCATTGGAGCGAACGACACACATGCGAGCCGTCGTCTGGAAATCCCCATACTCCGTCGTCGTCGAAAACGTCGAAGACCCGCAGATCGAAGAACCGACCGATGCGGTGCTGCGGCTGACGACCGCCGGCATCTGCGGCAGCGATCTGCACATGTACGAAGAGCGCGCGCCGATGGAGCCGGGACAGGTATTCGGTCACGAAAACATGGGCGTGATCGAAAAGGTCGGCTCCGGCGTGCGCTCCGTCAAGGTCGGGCGACCGCGTCGTGCTGCCGTTCAACGTCGGCTGCGGCTTCTGTTTCAATTGCTCGCGCGGCTACAGCAACGCATGCCTCACCGCGAACCCGCAGACCCACGGCGCGCGGTTACGGCTATTCCGGGATGGGGCCGCACCGCGGCGGGCAGGCCGAGCTCGTCCGCGTCCCCTATGCCGATTACAACTGTCTCAAGCTGCCGGGCACGCCGGGCGACGCGTTCGAGGACGATTTCCTCATGCTCGCCGACGTCTTCCCCACCGGCTTCCACGCCACCGAACAAGCGCACGTGAAGCCGGGCGACTCCGTCGCGATCTTCGGCGCGGGTCCGGTGGGACTGATGGCGGCGCTCAGCGCGAAGCTCAAGGGCGCATCGGAGATCTACGTCGTCGACAACGTGCGTGAGCGCTTGGACCTCGCGAAGCAGATCGGCGCGACGCCGGTCGACTTTTCGTCCGGCGATCCGGTGGAACAGATCCTCGAGCTGCGCAAACCGCACCGCGAGCGCGTGCAGAACCTGCGCGACGGCGCCGGCGACAAGATGCCCGGCGTGATGTGCACGATCGACGCGATCGGCTACGAAGCCAAAGCGCACGGGACCGACGATCGCGCAACGCGACAAAAGGGATCAGAAGCCTGAGGAATTGCTCGCCGACCTCGTGCGCGTGACGAATCCGACCGGTCACATCGGCCTCATCGGCGTGTACTTCCCGCGGATCCGGGCGGAAAAGGCGATACGAAGGAAGGCCAGTTCACGCTCGCGCTCGGCGAGGCGTGGAACAAGGGTATCTCGTTCGAGATGGGCCAAGCGCCGGTGAAAAAGTACAACGTGTACCTGCGCGACATCATCCTCGCCGGCGTCGCGAAGCCGAGCATCATCGTGAGCCACCGCATCCCGCTCGAAGCTGCCCCGGATGCATACAAGAAGTTCGACGAACGCGCGGAAGGCTACACGAAGGTGTTGCTCAAACCGCAGCAAGCCGCGTAGCGCGGGTCCCCGCAACGGCGGCGCAGGCGGGCCGGGAGCGGAGCGCTCCATGCCCGCCGTCGCGCCGTCATCTCGCTGACCGAGCGCGAATCATATCGTTTACATTCAGCGTCACCCGCCAGGTAAAAGCGCTGTCTTCAGGACGTGCAGACACGGCGTGCGGTTGACGGATGGAGCGGGCGGCGGGAATCGAACCCGCGACTCTTGCTTGGAAGGCAAGGGCATTACCATTATGCAACGCCCGCGCTCGGGGTTCTGATTTACGGAAGCGGCGGCGCGTGTCCCTTGTTGACACGCGCCGCCTGCTTGCTCTTGGTGGGCCGGGCAGGATTTGAACCTGCGTATCGCCTTCGCGAGCCGGGTTTACAGCCCGGTGCCATTAACCACTCGACCACCGACCCACGGTGGGGACCCGCTGTGATACGCGAACCCCGGGTGCCATTCCTATCGCGTGCGCGAGGGCTCAGCACCGCTGCGCGCTGAAAGAACGCGTACGCCGACGTGCCGGAGCGGTCGAACGGACGCGCCTTGTAAGCGCGCT
>CAWCZF010000002.1:0-1505362 GCA_963799975.1 uncultured Actinomycetota bacterium
TCTCTGCGGGAGAACGGCGGTGGCGTGAGGGCGCGTGCCCTTGTACGGTGAAAGTCCTTCACCTCAGTCTTGATGGGAGCGCTGCCCTGAGCCGGTGGTGTAGTCGTCACCGGTGGTAAGCCAGCGAGTGCCCGGTGCGCCTCGGCCAGGACGCGCCGCATGGCGGCGGGTACAGCGCTGAGGTGGGTTGGTTTCGGTAGTCGTCGTGGGCCCGGTCTTGGTATTGGTTTGCGGGCTGCCAGAGTGGTGGGCTGGTGACGATGCAATCGACCGCTCTCCCTCCGGCATCTCCGCCAAGACCTCGCGGGGATCGGCGGCGTACAGGGTCGCGGTGGCGTCGTGCCAGTACGCCTCACGCATGAGCTCGCTACTGCCGATAAACAGGCAACGTGATCTTCTTGCCGGATTGTCGGCAGCAGCCTCATACGAACCTCATACGTAAGAGCTCCCCACCAGGACCATTACCGGTAACGCTGCCGCCCGGCGTCGCCCCCTCGTGCCTCGGGTTCGGTGAGGGCGCCGTGCGGGTCGCGGGAGCGGCACCGGAGACTGCCACGAAGCATTGCCGTCGCTGCCGCCTGCCGATCTCCTGGTGGTGGTGTTGCCGCGAGGATGCCGCCTCGGTGACCGGACTGCCGCGTACCCGGGCCGCGGTTCGGCTGACATGCGGCGTTGCGGGCGGTTTGCTTGTGTGGTGCTACTGGATTGTCTGGTGTCGGAGGGGGTGCGGTGTGGGGTTAGGGGTCAGGCGGGGTGTCGCGGCGGTGGCCGGTGTCGCGGTGGCGGCGGCGGTGAATGTGGCGACGGGGATGTTGACTCAGCATTGGGCGGTGGCGTGGTGGGTGGCGACCGGGGTGCTGGTGGTGGTCGGGGGTGGTCTGCAGTGGTGGCTGACTCCTGCCGGTGAGTCCGGTGGTTCGGGGGCGGTGTCGGCTTCGGGGGCCGGTGCGGTGGCGGTCGGGGGGTCGGTGCCGGGCATGATCGCGACCGGCGGGGACGGGGCCACGATCACCCAGAAGCAGCAGACGTTGCCGCCGCCGACCCCGGTGAGCGGTGTGGAGGCGCCGCCGGTCTGGTGAACCTGCCGGCGATGGCGGCCGGGACGTTCGTCGGCCGCGATGACGAGCTTTCCGAACTGACGGCCGAGTTGGAGGTGGAGGGGCCCGTGGTGGTGGCCGCGGTGCACGGGCTGGGCGGGATCGGCAAGTCCACCCTGGCGAACCGGTACGCCGCCGGGCGGGCCCAGGTGGTGCGGCCGGTGTGGTGGGTCACCGCCGACAGGTCGGCTTCGGTGCAGGCCGGGTTAGCCGGGCTTGCGGCCGCGTTGCAGGTGGAAGAGAGCGCCGGGTTGGAGTTGGAGGTGCTGGCCGAGAGGGCGGTGGTGTGGCTAGCCACCCATACCGGGTGGCTGCTGGTGCTGGACAACGTCACCGACCCGGACCACATCGCCCCGCTGCTGGGCCGGGCCGGTTCCGGGCGGATCATCGTGACCAGCCGCCTAAGCCAGGGCTGGCACCGGCTGGGGATGAAGGTGATCCGCCTGGACGTGCTGGCCGAACGCGAGGCCCTCCTGCTACTGCACCGCCTGGCCCACCCCGACACCCCCACCACCCCAGGCACGGCCGGTTTCGCCGAGGGGTCGAAGGAGTGGGCGGGGGCGGTCGCGCTGGTCCGCGAGCTGGGATACCTGCCGCTGGCCATCGAGCAAGCCGGCGCCTACCTGAACCAGGCCGCCCAGACCCCGGCCGCCTACCTGGACCGCCTCCGCGCCCAGCCGCAGGTGATGTACGACAAGGCCGCCGAAGGCACCCCCCGCGAGCAACGACCACCCGGCAGCGACCAAGAGACCAGGATCCGGGGGTGGAGGGGAGCCGGCGGACCATCGCGCGGATCTGGCGGGTCACCCTGGACCACCTGCACACCCGCTCCCCGCTCACTGGTGAGGTGCTGCGGGTGCTGGCCTGGCTGGCGCCCGAACCCATCCCCCGCACCCTGCTCACCCCCCTCACCGAAGTAGTCGGCCCGGCCGAGCTTGATGAGGCGCTCGGGCTGCTGGCCGCCTACAACATGATCACCCTCACCACCGAGACCATCACCGTGCACCGGCTCGTCCAGGCCCTGGCCCGTACCCCCGACCCCCGCACCCCTGATGATTCCGGCGACCCGCACCGCCAGGCCGCCGCCATCAACACCGCCCGCGACACCGCCACCACCCTGCTGAACCAGGCCCGGCCCGACACCGAACCCGGTGACCCGGCCGGATGGCCGACCTGGCGGATGCTGCTCCCCCACATCGACGCCCTCACCACCCACGCACCCCCCGCACCGACACCACCACCACCGGCCTGCTGTGCACCGCGACCGGCCTGTTCCTGCACGGCCAGGGCGCCCTCACCCGCGCCACCACCTACCTGCACCGCTCCCTGACCACCACCCAACGCCTCCACGGCCCCGACCACCCCTCCACCCTGACCAGCCGCAACAACCTCGCCTACGCGTATGAGGCGGCGGGGGACCTGACAAAGGCCATCCCGCTGTTTGGATCGCCCCGGGTTGGTTGGAGGCTCTGATACCTGGAAGGGTGAGGGGCTATGGCACCCCCGAGGAAGTACTCGTCTGAGCTGCGGGAACGTGCGGTCCGGATGGTCTTTGAGCTACGTGAGCAGAGGCGAGCGGACGGGTATGATCGCTCGGGTCGCGGACCAGCTCGGTGTGCATCGGGAGGCGTTGCGGACCTGGGTGCGGCAGGCCGAGGTCGATGGCGGGAAACGAGCCGGCACCTCGACAAGCGATATCCAGCGGATCGCCGAGCTGGAGCGGGAGAATCGTGAGCTGCGGCGGGCGAACGAGATCCTGAAGGCCGCGTCGGCGTATTTCGCCCGGGAACTCGACCCGAAACCGCCGCGCTAGTCGAGTTCATCGATACCCACCGGGATCAGTTCGGTGTCGAGCCGATCTGTGCCGTCCTGGAGATGTCGCCGTCGACGTATTGGGCGGCGAAGAAACGGGAGTCGGACCCGTCGGCTCGTGCGGTCCGGGACGAATGAGTTGAAGAAGGAGATTCTGCGGGTGTGGCGTGGGTCGGGGCGTGGGCCTGTACGGGGCACGGAAGGTCTGGGGCGCAGCTTCGTCGTGAGGGTGTCGAGGTGGCGCGGTGCACGGTCGAGCGGCTGATGCGCGAGCTGGGCATCAGCGGGGTGACCGCGCCCCGTAAACGGCCACGGACCACCATTCCGGGCACGGACAGGCCGGATGACCTGCTGGAACGTGACTTCACCTCGGACGCGCCGGACCAGCGGTGGGTCGCCGACATCACCTACGTCGCCACCGCGGCCGGGTGGGCGTACACCGCGTTCGTCCAGGACCTGTATCTCCCGCCGGATCGTCGGCTGGCAGGTCGCCGACCATCTGGGCGCCGACCTCGCACTCGACGCCCTGGAAATGGCGATCTGGGCACGCGGAGGCAGCACCGAAGGTGGCATTGACGGTCTTGTTCACCATTCCGATAGAGGCGTTCAATATACATCCATTCGCTACGCCGAGCGGCTTGACCAGATCGGCGCGGCCCGTTCGGTCGGCAGCAAGGGTGATTCCTACGACAATGCTGCGGCTGAATCGCTCAACAGTCTCTACAAGAAGGAGCTCATCGACTACCGAGGAGACTGGGAGAATGCAACGGACGTGACATTTGCCACCATGGAATGGGTTGCTTGGTATAACGCGGAACGGACTACATTCTTTCTGCGGGAACGTTCCTCCGGCTGAGTACGAGGAGACGTTCCACCGGCCACGCCGCGGCGCAGCGGTCTAGAACCAACTCAACCGGCCTCCAACATCGCCGGGGCGGTCCAGTTGGCGGCCACCCTCACCGACCGCGAGCGGGTCCTCGGCCCCGACCACCCCTCCACCCTGGCCAGCCGCAACAACCTCGCCGCCGCGTATGAGTCGGCGGGGGACCTGACGAAGGCCATCCCGCTGCACGAGACCACCCTCACCGACAGCGAGCGGGTCCTCGACCCCGGCCACCCCCACACCCTGACCAGCCGCAACAACCTCGCCCACGCGTACGAGTCGGCGGGAGACCTGACAAAGGCCATCCCGCTGCACGAGACCACCCTCACCGACAGCGAGCGGGTGCTGGGTGAGGGTCATCCGCTCACCACGTTGGTACGGGAGAACCTGGCGGCGGCGCGCGGGTGAGCCCGGCCGGGGCCGGGAACGTCTACTTTTCCGGACACCCTGGCGACCTGCGACAACGACGTCCAGAAACCTACGTCCAGAAAAGCTCTGTGGCGATCGGCTCAGGAGGAAGACGCGGCCGGCGCTGTCCAGCCCGGGGCCATGTAGTCGTTGCCACGTCCAAACTGACGCGCTCGTTCGATACCGTCTCTTCAACATCACGGACGTTTCACCACCCCCCTCCGGCCGACGCGGGCCCGGTTGACCGGCAGGGATGGTCGGCCGGGCGATCCCCCAGGGATTCGGCCGCTCGAAGGCTTCCCCGGGCACGTTGGCCGGGGCGGCCGCGCGGAGGTGATGTCGATGGCCGGCAAGCGCCGGGCATCAGCGCCGGAGGGCGACTCTTGGCGGCGCGCTCAGTTCCTCGTCGGTTTGGCGAGGCTACTGATCGAGCTGCTGCGATGGTCCACACGGAAACGGCCCTGATCCGCTCTCCTGACGGGGAGAGCGAACCAGGACCAACCGGAAGCCCTCGCGTCTTGTCCTAGCCGGCAGCGCGGGGGCTTCTTCATTGCATCAGTAGATAGCGACGCTTAAGGCCCAAAAACGACGCAAACGCGACTAGTGGCCGCTGATCCTCTTTGTAGTGGATGTCATCGATCATCAGCAAGCCAGGAACGCCCTAGGTGATACTCAAGTCACCTAGGGTAACTAAGGGCATGGCGTGCGGTCGTCGGCCAGCGGACGAACCTCGCCTCACTCGTCCTGCTGATCGGGGCCGGGATCATCCGTATTGCCGGCATCTTGGTCTTGTGCTTCCCGGCGACGCCGCTTCCGCCTGCGGGCCGCACCGTAAGTCACTGCACCGGTGCCTCCGGCAGCGGCCATGCCGCTGATCGCCGACCAGAACGCCGAGGTGCCGACGATGACGTGCGCGAGTAGTCCCAGCCCGGCCAAGACCACGGCCAGCGGCACCGTTAACAACAAGAGCAGCTGCGACGTGCGCGACCACTTCATGGTGTCCAGGAACCACCAGAGCAACTCGAGCGGGCTTTGCGGCCTGAACTCGGGGGGCGTGTTCAGCGGCTCTGACGGCTGCCCTTCGACCTGCTGCCGTGCCGGTGGCAGGACCACAGCCGGCGGTGCGGTCGGCTGGCGCACCTCCAGTTTCTGTCCCGGACCCGGATTCTGTTGTTCGTCGCCGGTGGTGTGGCTGGGGTCCGGCGATACCAGGCCGTCCGCCACTGGTTCCTGTGCCAGTGCCACCGGCACCGGCCGGGTGGATTTCTTCGTCGCATTCGCGGCCGGGCTACTCGGCGAGCTCACGCAACGCGTCCAGATCCGGGATGATCAGCATCCGATAGCCGGTCGACACCAGGCCCCTGGAACGCCACATCCGCAAGGTGCGTTCGACGGTCTCTCGAGAAACACCGATGGCGGAGCTGAGCTCGGCCTGGCTCAGATCGACCGCGATGCGGATCCCGGCATCGGAGTGGATCCCGTGGTCGGTGGCCAGGGAGAGCAGAAGCGCGGCCAGTCGCTGGGACGCGGGCCGCATGGCCTGAGCCTGCTGGCGGTGCCACCGGCGCAGACGGCCGGCGAGTACGTGACTCACTTCGGCCAACAGCCCTGGATACTCCCCCAGCAGCCGCCGGAACGCGCTAGCTGAGATCACGAGTACGTAGCCGGCCGCGCACATGACCGCGTTGGTCTCGCGGCGGCCGCCGTCGAGCGCCTCGCTCGCGCCGACGACGTCGCCGGGGCCACGGACCTCAACCAGCGCCTGCTGTCCATCGGAACCGATCGAAGTGATCTTCACGGCCCCATGCTTGATGATGGTGACAGGCGTGTCCTGCCAGCCCATCCCCATCAACGCGATCGACTCACCGTCGGCCACCCCGCGGTACGTACCGGCCTCGGCGAGTGCGGTCCGCAGCCGATCATCGAGCCGGTCGAAAAAACTGGTGTCACGCGTCGTGGTCATCATCTGTGACACACAACCCGCTCAGACCGCAGGTGCCGGAGGGGCGGCCGCCCCTCCGGCTCCCTGCCAGCACGTGCGTATGGAGACATAGCGTCCCTCGCCTCTTCGCCTAGGTCCGAGGTGTATCCCACATGTCGCTTGGTAAGGGCGACGAGACCACTCAGACCATAATTTTAAATTGTGGTGCCAAGCGTAAGCTGCGACGACCCACCGCACCAGACCCGGTATCGAACCAATTACTCCAAAGGAAGGCGAGGCGGCCTTGCCAGTATGGCCCGACGTTGAACATCCAGGTCAGGCGCCTACAGGAGTATGGCAGACTAGTACCAGCGAGTTCTCGCCCGAGAAATACCGGGGAACTCCGTCATATGCCGCACTCTCTGCTCGATAAGAACGGCATGGTGTCCGTGAAAGGCCAATGGGCGCAAGAGAGGGGACGGCCGATGAATCTTTCCGGTCTACCTTTTCCGCAATCCCGGCCTGAGCAGCGCTGACGTCTCTCAGCCTCTTCGCCGAGCATGGAAGTCAGCGTTGGGGCAGGTCGCGGGGGTGGTAGCCCGGGGCCTGCCCCCGCCCGGCTTAAGAGAGCTTCCAGCTACAGCTCCCTGAAGTGCGCGGCAGCCTTCTCCGCGATCCGGGTGAGGCGCTTGGAGACCGGGCTGTGGTTCTTGTAGCCCATGAGGCTCGCGATCTCACCCAACTTGGTGACCCCGCTGTGCAGCAGGACGACCACCTGCCGCTCGCGCGGATCCAGCAGGGCAAGGAAGTCTCCGTAGACCAGGCGATCGATGACCTCGGTCTCTGGACCTTGCACCGGGATCGTGTCGGTCAGCTCGACGAACCGCACCCGGACCTTGGAGCGCTTGCTGTACAGCTTGCGTTCGAAGTCCTCCCGCGCGTACGACCAGTGCTCGGAGAAGTCGTCCACAACGCGGTGGGAACGCACCGCGTCGATGATGCCGCGCAGCCGACCGTCGGCATCGGCGTGGTCGACGGTCAACTGGACCACCGCGGCGGCCTCGGCCTCCCCTTGCCACAGCTCCGTGCCCATGCGGGGGCTTCCTGCCACCGCGTCTTCGAGGAAGGACCCGTCTATGAGGGGAACGGGTTCCTCCTGCACGGTGGGGTCCACGACCGGGAGACGGCCGAGGATCTCCTGGATCGCGGCGGTCACCGCCGGGAGCCAAAAGTCAAGGTTGTGCGCCAGGATCCGGATCGGGTCGGAGTCGGAGAAGGCACGCAAGGGCGAGCCGGAGATGAGAGACCGCCAGACCGTCGACGCCCAGGCCCGCGACAGGCGCTCTTCGAAGTCGGTCGGTAGGAAGCGGTCGACCGGCTCCATCTCGATGAGATACGGCCACTGGGCACAGCGCAGCGCCGGCAGCCCATACCGCCGGACCGTCTGGTGAGGGAGCAGGTGAAACAGCGGCGCATACTCGTGGTACCGGCTCGCCGTCCGGGGCACGAACACGACGTTCACATCGCCGCGATCAGCGACCTCCCGCATCGCGGGCGGTAGATCGTCTTCAGAGAAGAACCGGCGCCGGAACTGAGCCGTCTCCCACACGGTGTTCCATTTGGCGACCGCCAACTCCGGCCGCGTCCTGTCCTCGCCCGTCACGCCGGTCACCGGCAGCGTGACGTACTCGGGCGGGAGCGGCACACGGGGCCGGATCACCCGCCGATAGAGATGACCCGCGGACAGATTCGTGGCGCGCGGGTACAGGTCGGCGGTCACCCACTCGGGGTCAGCGAAAAACTGCTCGCGCTGGAAGGCCTCGATCTCCGCGGCGGTGGGCTCGCGATCATCGGTCATCAGCCCTGCGCTTTGTTCGGTGGTGTCAGCCATGTCTACATCACGACACTCGGCGCCGTCTTCGTTCCGCGAGCACCCGCACGACCCGATCGGCCCTCGTGGTTCGATCACGCGCTACAGGTTGAGGTCGTGGCCTCGCCCCCTTGGCACGACACTTGTTCCACGTGCGCAGCCCGCCGGCGCGCATGTGGGGCCAATCGGGTAGCGCCGCTGCGGCACTGCCGCGTCATGGAAGATCTTGAACCCGTTCTATTCGCGCCGGATCGGCGCAAGATCACGGGAGTGCCGAAGGACGAACCTGCCTTGGTGCCGTAGATGGCGGTCCGGTGGTTTTCCCACGCGCGACTCTGAGATTTCTTGGAGAGGAGTCGAGCTGCGGTCTGCAGGAAGGGCGGTTACGGCTTCGGTCGCTCGGTGAGCCGGTCGAGCACCTCGGTGCCGTGCTCGGTGACGTACTGGCGGGCGCTGTCACGGACGCGCCGCGCCTCGGCGACGCTCGCCTTGTCGGCCGGGTTGTCGGCGTGGCGGTGGAGATCGTCGATGCAGGCGGCGAGCGCGTCGGCGACGGTGGTCACCGCGTGCAGTTCCATACGTTTACGCAGTGTTTCCTGCCGGGCCTGGTAGATCACCGCCGCAACGGAGGAAACGAAGACGATCGTCGCGAGGACGACCACGGTGACCAGCACCGGCTGAGCCGCGGTACGCGACGTCAGGGTGAACACCGCGGCCGGTACTCCGGACGCGGCTGCGGCTCCTCCGGTCACGAGCCACCGCTTCGCGCCGGCCGGCCACGCGCCGGTGCCCGGCGGGACGAGCTGGCCCGCCGACGAATCCTGCACGGACGCGACGTGGCGGCGGGCGCGTTGGGCGGTCATGCGGCTACGCGCCGATCCGGCACGGAACCTTTTGCGCATGTGGTCCTAGCCTCCCGGGTCTGCCCAGCTCGTCTGATGGCCGGGGCCGTACCTGGAATTGCATCGACATGCGCGACTGTTGCGAAAGTACGCAACGGGGGGTTGCAGCGTGCAGCAACGCTTTGTGGGCGTCTCGAGCGTCAGGAAACCTAGCGGCGGTGATGATGGGAGGGTGAATTCGCCTAAGTCGTCTCCGAGCGGCTCGCTGAAGCCTGTGCCTCCCGATCTGCGGCCCGAGGCGGCAAAATTTGCGCACGAGCTGAGGGCGATGTGGGACCCCATGGGTCTGTCGATCGCGCAGTTCCTCATCCGGTATGCCCCTAGTGTGAACAAGAGTGTCGTGTCGAGGTACCTGAGCGGGACGCATGTCTGCCGGAACGGGTGGTTCCTCGAAGCGGTCTTCAAGGCGTCCGCCGATATGGCGCTGCCCGCTCACTGACGAGGTGCAACAGCATCTGCGGTCACTGGAGGAGCGTGCGCTGGAGGCCGTTAATCCGCTGAACCGTAAGATTCGTGAGGTTCACAATCAGCTCGACGTCGCTCTCCTCGAGTCGCGGAAGGCACGCGAGCACGCCTCCGATCTAGCGCAGCGACTCAAGGAGCTCACCAACGAGGCCGAACGGCTCCGCACCGGCTTCGCCTCGGCTACCGAGGAGCACAAGGAGGAAAGGCGCCGGCTCGAGGAAGAGATCGCCGACCTCAGGAGGAGACTCGCTCTCGCCCGGGAGCGCGCGGAGGCTGCGGAACGGTATCGCGACGGACTCGGCGACCTCTTGGAGCGCCTTCTCGACTCACAGCCGCAGCCAGACGACCTCGTCGACTCCTTTCCTGTGGAAGATGCGCACATCGTGAATCAGCTGTTTCAGGCGCTTCGCGACGCTGGCTCCCACGATCGGGCTGCCGCGCTGGCAGATCGGGCTGTCCGCGGAGTCTCGATCAACGGCTGGGCCGTGGAATCCTTGCTCCGTTCGCTCCACGAGGCGGGACTCGACACGCTCGTCGCTTCGCTCGCTGAGCGAATCGCCGCCAGCTTTACCGGCGAGGAGCACCTCCTCCTGCACCGGACGCTAGGAACGCTCCGCGATGCCGGTCTCGCCGACATAGCCCGGACGATGGCATCACAGGCCGCCGCCAACGCGCCCTTGGAGAACATCGGGAGCGTAGCGGGCGAGCTGCACCGTGCGGGTTTCGACGACCTAGCCGCGACTCTCGCTGACCGCGCCGTGACCGACTTCCCGGTCGAAAAAACGATTTACCTGGGGTCCGAGCTGAAGGATCTGTGGCAGGCCGGGTTCGAGACCCAGGCCGCTACCCTGGCCGATCGCGCCATCGCCGAAGGAGCCATACGCGATCTGGGGTACCTTGTGGCGGCCATGCAACAAGCGGGATTCACCGATCGAGCAGTGAAGCTGGCCGACCGCGCCGTGATCGACTTCCCTGTCCAGGACACGATTTACCTGACAGGCGTACTTGGGGCTCTTCGAGAGAATGGGTTCGGTGAGCACGCTGATCGCCTCGCCGACAAAGCCGTCAAAGCCTTCCCCGTCACGGACACGTGGAGAATACGGGGGTTTCTGGAGGGCCTGCGCGAAGCTGGATGCGTCGACCACGCCGTCAAGCTCGCCGAACGTGCCCTGGTGGACCTTCCCCTCGACGACATGCATCTGCCGGCCGTGCTGGACGTGCTGCGCGCGGAGGGCTTCAGCGAGCATGCCGATCTCCTGGAGAAATGGGCCGAACGCGGAGCCAGGCCCCGGTTCCACCGGCTGTTCGGCAAGAAACCCCGAAAAGAAGATCCCCCGCCCCCAACTGGCGACGATCGACACAGGAAGGGCGACCTCGTGAGGACACCCAGCACAGCGGTGCAACATGAGCACGGGTTCGAGCGTCCAAGCGACCTTGACCACGCTCCCGCCTGACCGGTGATGAAGTGCCCAATGACGTCCCTCGTGCTTCTCCAACGCCTTCTCGAACACGGGGGCCAAGAACCAGCACGGCCACGATGATCACCGCCCAACCGCGGGACACACTCCCTCGATGACCACCAGCGGTCAGTAGACGCCGCGGACGGCGTCTCATCACGTACTCGTCGATCCGTTTGGCACTGGTCAAGCTCGGACGGCAGGTGGCCCAGGCGTGGCTTGGCCCCGAGCCGGTTGTCCGGCTTGGGACCAAGCCGTCTTGTCAGAGCTGGATGGTTTCCGCTGGTGAGGGCAGCCGGCTTTGGATCAGCAGGCTCAGACGCCGTCGGCCGGCGTCGCCGCTGAATCCGGATGCGACCGAGCCGACCCGCCAAAAGTCCGCTCCTGAGCGGATCATCCGCTGGCCGTCGTTGTCGACCGATTCGCCCTCGAGCGTGGGGAGGTCTTCCATCACCTCGGCGTACGCCTCGGGCTGGCCGAGCCGTCCGCCTCTGCTGCGTACGACCTCGACCACCTGCGGCAGGACGCGGTGGAGGGCGACCGCGCCGCTTCCCTTCTGCAGCACGTAGTCCGAGGCCTCCTCGAACGGCTCCGCCATCACCTGCTTGATCCCGATCCAGTAGGCGTTGAGCACGGCCGCGATGGTGGCGGCGTCCGCGCGCTTGAACGAGGGCATGTCGAGCACCGGCTTGAGGGACCGCGCGAACTGTGGCTTGGGGATGGTCACCCCATCACCCCGGGTCTTGCGGCGGTTCGCCTCCTGGAACCGTCCGCGCCACGGGCCGTCGAGCTTTTCCAGCTCGTCCACGACGGCGTAGGCGCGGGTCACCCAGTCCCGATCCTCGGCCGCGAGCATCTCCCGCAGCTCGGGGTCCGCCTCGGCCATCTTGGTCAGCAACTGCCAGGCCAGGTCGGTCTTGACCGCGGCGGCGTTGGTATTGACCTCATAGAACTCCCGCATCTCCTCACCCGGGTCCAGGCCGAGGGTGAGGCTGATCGGCACCGGGAACTCCTCGAACGCCTCCTGTTCGTCCAGCAGCTGGTTCAGGCCACCCGCGCGGTGCTGACCGTCGTAGATCCACAGCTGCAGATCCTCGGTGAACCCGATGCGGCCGGTGCCGATCCAGTTCCCGCCCTCAAGGATGGCGTTCTCATAGCCGGTCCGGTCGCTGTCCACCGCGACGGTCACCCGCTGCTCGTCCATGTCGATCTTGCGGATGTTGATGAGCAGCGGGTTCGGCATCCGGCCGCGCTTCTCGTCGTAGTACTTGGCGGCCTTGCGCACCCGGGCCGTGACGGGTGCCCGCTGGTAGCCCTGCCCGGTGTCGGGGTCGAAGATGTCGATCGCCTGATGCTCCGACACAGTGATCGCGTCGGCGAAGGCCTGCAGCATGCGGGTGCCACGCTGCACGCACAAGGCCCCCGCGATCTCGATGGTCGCATTGCTCTTGCTGTCCACGTCTCTCCTTATGGTCCTGTCGCGAGAGGCTGCATCGCAGATCTGAAAACTAGATCTTGTTTTTAGATCTGTCAATTAGATCTGAGCGCGACACAGGGTGGGCGACGCCCTACCGGGGAATGTTGAAGGTGGACGGTGTTGCGGGATAACCTTCGTTATCTG
The DNA here is from genome assembly GCA_963799975.1 of uncultured Actinomycetota bacterium. Classification (GTDB taxonomy): domain Bacteria; phylum Actinomycetota; class Actinomycetes; order Streptosporangiales; family Streptosporangiaceae; genus Actinoallomurus. The sequence goes on from CAWCZF010000002.1 coordinate 12,437, forward strand.
GCAAGATGGCGAAGGAGAGCACGGTACGAGCTGGGCGAGCGCCGTACGGCGCGCACTGTTCGTTTCCCGGTTATCTGGCAACTCCGAGGATGGTGGCATGGATCTGGTCGTGATCGAGCGGCTCGGGCTCGAGCATCCGCTCGCCCGGCACCTGGGTGACTTCCTCACCGAACTGTCCAACGCTGGCGGCTCCGCGCACACACTCCGTGGCTACCGTGGTGACCTGATCGCGTTCGCCGCCCACCACGATGGCGAGATCGGCGAGCTGACCGCCGCGCCGGTCCGGGCCTATCTCGCCGAGATCGCCGGGCTCGCGGCGTCCAGCCGCAAGCGCAAGCGGGCCGCGGTCGCCTCGTTCTGCAAGTGGGCGGTCCGCCACGGCCTCCTCACCGCGAACCCGATGGACAAGATCGACACCATCAAGGTGCCCAAGACCCTGCCCCGGCCGGCCGCGGCCGCCGACGTCGCCAGGGTCCTCGGTGTGATCTGCAGCCGCCGACCGCGCAAGGATCTCCCGCTGGACCGGCTGCGCGACCGGGTGCTGTTCGAGACCGCATACGTGTGCGGCGCCCGTGCCGCCGAGGTCTGCGGCCTGTACGTCGAGGACCTGGACCTGCGCCTGGATGACGAGCACGTGCGCGTCCGTGGCAAGGGTGGCACCGTCCGTACCGTGCTGCTGGACGACCGCGGCTACGTCGCCCTGCTCAAGCTCTACCTGGCCCGCGCCGGCTACACCGCCGGGCCACTGTTCCGCGCCTCCATCAACGGAACCGGCGGACCGCTGTCCTACGACGCCGCGCACCACCGCTGGGAGGGCTACTGCGCCGCGGCGGGCGTTGACATCGATATCCACCAGCTGCGGCATGCCCACGCCACCGAGCTCATCAACGCCGGCGTCTCCATCGAGACCGTCCGCCGCCGGCTCGGGCACGCCAGCACGGAGACGACCCAGCTGTACGCCCTGCTGGATGACAAGGTCGCCGATACCGAGATTCGCGCCGCCCGCCGACACCGGGACCGCAGAGCACGCTGACATCGAGAGACGGGGAGGGCGCATCGCCTGAGCTGGCGATGGAACTCGCCACATCAACGCCGACGGGACAGGGTTCGCGCCGCGAAGCAGACCTTCGCCGCACGTCTTAGCCGGTAGCAAGATGAGCGTAAGGCAGCCTTACCCGGGGGGATCGGTACAAAATCCTCCGTAAGCCGTTCGGTCAGTTCGCCTATTCGGTGACCGCTGCGGTCGCGTCGTCGGGCTGAAGTGCGCGGAACAGGTGGAGCGGCTGACGCCGAGGTGGGCGGCGATGGCGGTGACGGACTCGCCGCGGGCCTGGCGGGCGCGGCGATGTCGAGCTTGGCCTTGGGCCGGATGTGGCCGGTGACGTCGCGGATCGTCCTGGTGTCCCTAGGGTCGCGGTATGGACGCTGGTGATGAATTGGAGCGCCGGCGGGAGCGGGACACGGTGCGCGGGTTGTGGCCGATCGGCTGGGCACTGACGGTCGCGGGGGTCGCGGCGCTGACGGGACTGGCGGCTGTGACGGTGGTGGCGCTGGCCGTGCTGGGCTTCCCGTCCCTGGCCGCGCACGAGTCGCTGACTGTAGGGGACCTGCTGGAGATGCTGAAGCTGGTGCTCGGCACGGTCGCCGGCGGCGGCGCGCTGGCCGCGCTGGTGATGAACTACCGCAAGCAGCGGCTGGCCGAGGTCAGTGACGCACGCGAGCAGCAGCACGCCGAACGCGAGCAACAGCGCGCCAACGACGACCGGGTCCGGGTCTTCAACGAGCGGTTCGCGACGGCCGCCGGGCAACTCGGTCACGCCGAGCCTGCGGTGCGGTTGGCCGGTGTGCACGCCATGGCGGGCCTAGCCGACGACTGGACCGATGGCCAGCAGACATGCATCGACGTGCTGTGCGCCTACCTGCGGGTGCCGTACGGGCCGCGCCCCGGCTCGGACGCTCCGGCCGCAGATTTGCTGGCGTACAGCAGCATCCAGGAAGTGCGCCGTACGACGAACTCGATCATCACCGCGCACCTGCGGAACAGCGCTCGTGTCTCCTGGCAAGGCCGCACCTTCGACTTCGCCGGCGTCCATCTTGACGCGGCAGACTTCAGCTACGCGGTGTTCTCCGGCGGCCGCGTGGACTTCAGCGGCGCGGTGTTTCCCTCCGGCACCGCCAACTTCCGCGGCGCGACGTTCTCCGGCGGCTTCGTCGACTTCAGCCGCGCCCACTTCTCCGGCGGCACCGTTGACTTCAGCCTCGCAAAGTTCTGCGGGGGCGTCGTCTACTTCGACGACGCGAAGCTTTCCGCCGGCACCCTCGCCTTCGACCACGCTAAATTCACCGCCGAGACGGGGTCCGTCCTCCACGGCGTGCGCTTCAACTCCACGGTGTTCGTCGGCGGCACCGTCAACTTCGCCTACGCGGAGTTCTCCAGCGGCGGCACGGTTTGGTTCGACCGCACGGACTTCTCCGGCAGCAGAGTCGACTTTCGTCTCGCGAAATTTTCCGGCGGCACCGTCAACTTCTACGCTCCGGTGAGGTGGTCGACGCCACCGGTCTTCGACAGCGGCGTGACCGCGGACCCACCCCCGGGGCTGAAGCTGCCACAAAAAGGCTAGGTAGCCACCGCAGCGATATATCGGGGCGCGGTGTCCATGTCGTGCGGACCTGTCCCCCGAGTTCCGCAGTTGGTGGGCAGACGCGGGTTCTGAATTCGCGGGTTGACCTGCGGGAACGGACGTGAGCGGTCTTCGGAGCCGTGTGTCCACGGCTCCGTGAGGTGTTTCCCCAGCTCAGGGGCTATTTGGTGGGCTGAAGACCGCTCATCTTTGGTGGCAATACCACTCCGCAGTCTTTGAATATCCGGGCTTGGGATTCGGTGATCTTGGTGCTCTGCTGGAGTCGTCCTGCGGGGCCGGTCAGGGTGACCTGGTGGACGCGGCCGAGTTCGATGTTGATGGTCCGCCAGGTGCTGCCGGTGCGGCGTTCGGCGACGCGGATGAGCAGCAGCGCGAGCCAGCACAGCAGCACGTGCGCGCGGATGCGGTGTCCAGGCGGTGATAGACGGGCCGTAGGTCGAGGGTGGTTTTCAGGTCGCGGAAGCCGCGTTCGGCTTCGAGGAGGTTCTTATAGCCCAGTGCGACGTCTTCGGCGGACAGGTCGGGGTCGCTGGTGGAGAGGAGGTACTTGCCGTCGAGGCGCTGCTCGGCTTTGATCTTTGGCTGGTCGATCGCAGCCGGCCGGTGGCTGGGTGCTGGCGAGGTAGCGGCCCAGGGTCGGGTGGTCTCGAGCGCGCATTCGGCCTTGCGGTGCGTGGGCGTCCGATGGCCTTGGCCGCCGTTTCTTGCCTTCCTGGCCGCCTGGGCGGGCGATCTCGCGTCGAGTGGCTCTGGCGGCGGCGATCCGTTCAGCTCCACCTCGATCGTCGTCGTTGCTGGGCACGCCGGGTCTCGTCGCGCGTCGGCTTCGGCGGGGTTGTGGCAGATGATCAAGCGGCGTCCGGCGTCGCCCTGCCAGCCGGACTTCCTTGACCCGCAGGTTGTCGCGGACCGTCTTGGTAGCGGCCTGGCGGGAGAGCGCGGCCTGGTCGCGTCGGCGCGAGCCTTCGCGCATCTGATGCCGGCGATCTAGTGGCCGCCGGCGCGGCGAAGGTAGCGCCAGGTTCTCCCGGGAGGAGAAACCCGAGTCGACGACGGTGACGACCCGCCCGAGCCGCCAGTCCCGCAGGTCGTCTTTGACCTGCTCGATGACGGTCTGGTCGCTGGTGTTGCCGGGCCAGACCCAGACCCGGACCGGGATACCCTCCCGGGTGACCGCGAGCCCGATGACGATCTGCGGCAGATCGCGGCGATGGTCCTTGGAGTGCCCGAAGGCCGCAGCGGCTCGCTCCCTTTCCCGCCGTCGCCTTCGTCCGGCCGTCCCGTTCGAAATACGTCGAGGTGGTGTCGAAGAAGATCAGGTCGACTTCGAGGTTCAGCAGGTTGGCCGCGGCGAAGAACACCGACTTCCTGGACGAGCCCCTGAGCGTCGGCGGTGACCAGCAGGTCCATCGCCCGATACGCTTGATCCTCATCCATCGACGTCAGGCCCGGGACCGCAACGGTGTGGGTGGCCCAGTCCGCGGCGGCAAGCTTCGAGGACGGGGCGATTGCCCGGTTCGCGACCAGCGCGAAGATGACACGCTCCACATCGGTGCGGAAACGGCGCGGCCCCAGCACCTTTGCGAGCGCCTTGTCGATGTCCAGCAGCTTCCACAGCTGATCCAGCAGCCACACTCCGCCGACCGGCCGCGATGACTCCACCTAAAGCGCCCCACCCTGAACCGCCAACGGGGCGGCGACATCGTCCTAATCCCCGAGGTAACGGTTGATCGAGGCGACGGGGCTTGAGCAGCATCCAAACGGCCAGTCACGTTAAGGAGACCGGCGGGCTCGTCTTGCCGTGACTGGCCGTTGGGATGCGGGTGGCTGAGGGCCTCAGGGAGTCGGGTGCTGGTCGGTGGGGTTGCCCTCGGCGGACTTGAGGGTCTTGTGGACGACGCCGATGGAGACTTTCACCCCAGCGGCGATGGTGCGGATGGATTCGCCGCGCTCGCGGCGGGCGAGGATCGCGGCGCGCTTGTCGTCGTCGACGACGGGTCGGCGGCCGCCGACCTTGCCTTGCTTACGGGCGGCCTCCAGGCCGTTCTTGGTCTTGCGGACGATGTCGCGGCGGCGGTCTTCGGCCAGGGCGAGCGCCAGGTCGAGGATGAGGGAGCGTTCGGTGTGCTCGCCGGCCGCGATGCCCTCCAGCACCTTGACGCCGACGCCGCGCTGGAACAGGTCGTTGAGGACGATCAGCCCTTCCAGGAGATTGCGGCCGAGCCGGTCGACCTCCTGGACGGTCAGCAGGTCGCCGTCGCGGATGTAGGACAGCGCGGTCAGCAGGTCGGGCCGGTCGTCGGTGGCGAGTTTGCCGCTGGTCTTCTCCTCGAAGACCTTCCAGCAGATGGTGTCGAGGGCGTCGTGCTGTCGCTGGGTGTTCTGCTTGTCGGTGCTGACCCGGACCAGGCCGATGAGCGCCATCGAGAAGCGCCCTCCGTTCATCAAACGTGCCGTGAGAGGTAGCTGAACGCTACTGGAAAATGAACGGCCAGATGAACGCTTTGACGAGGTGCGGCGGCTCGGCCGGGCGCGCTCCTGCCGGCGTTCATCAGACGATCGTTAGATGAACGACCGGAGAATATTGGCGGGGACCAGGTGGCTCTACTGACCGACGGATGGCAGCACGACCTTCCGTTCGCTTCGTGGCCGTCACCGGCCCCGACCGGCATCGACTTGGTCGACACCTCCGGGGCCCGCCCGTCGATCGCCGCGTGAGGTAGGAGGTCCTCGTTACGGCGCGCTGTCCTTGTGGTTCGTGGCGATGATCTGGTTGAGGAGGACGATGGAGGATCCAAGGGCGGCGCCGGCTGCGAGCGCTGCTTTGGCCAGGTCGTGTTCGCCTGCGAAGACGAGCAGTCCGCTGAGGAAGCCGATGAAGATCGCGGCGAGCAGGATAACCGCCGAGCGGACGGACAACAGAACCCGATCATCGCGGGCGGGAGGAGTGGATGGCGTCGGCATAGATCCGCCTTCGGCTGGCCGGCCAAGGTGCCGGGCTGGGTTGTTGTGCCGAGACATCGGTGGCGGAGTCGGGGCGGCCCCCCGATAGGCCGGTGAGTGAAAGAACACACGTTCTGCGCGTGGGGTGGGGAGGCGGATGCCACCGATATCTGAGTGTTGTCATGCCCGCCGCCGCGTTGGCATGACGGAGAAATGCCAACTGCGGTAGAGATGTCGGCATGGCGGTGGAAGGAGGGGCCAACGCGGACGTCTCACTGGTGGAGCAAGACGCAGCGCTCTTGAGCGAGTTGGCCCGTTTGAAGTACCAAGGGCCGCTGTATGAGGCGTTCGAGGCCAGGATGTGGCGCTACGGGCTGGGGGTGATGATGATGTGGCTGGCGGAAGGGGAGATCTTCGCGCTTTCCCGCCGTGGGGGGAGGCCGCTACCGGCGAGTCCCCGGCCATTGAGTCGTGAGGAGCGTGAGCAACTCGCCACCGACACCGTCGCGGCCACCTGGCGGCGGTTCAAGGCCAAGGCGCTGCTGGGTGGGGAATGGACTCCCGCTGGCGGTGCGGCCGTCACCACGTACTTCGCACGCTGGCTGATTTCAGACTTCGCCAACGTCTACCGGTCCCTGCTGGTCCGGATCGGCAAGGATGACCACGAGGTCCCGACCGGCCATATCGGCGAGATCGCGGATGCCCGATCGAGGGCCTGGATCAGTGACCCGGGCGACGACTTTGCCGGGCGGGAGACGTATGACGAGCTGCTCGCGCTCGCAGACCCGGTCCTGCGACGTATCCTGCTGCTCCGCATCGAGGGGCATTCCCACGCCCAGATCGGCCAAGAGGTCGGCATGAGCGCACGCTCGATCGAGGGACGCATCCGCCGGTTCCGTGATCGCGTCCAACAGGTCCGCGAACAGGATGGGGAGCAGCTGTGACCGGTCACCCCCACCTTGAGCCGGCCGGCGATGAGCTCCTCGCGAACTCTTCGCTCGCCGCCCCGGAAGCCGAGGCCCTGCAAGACTTGGTCCCTGATCGGCTTGTCGCTGACGTCCGCCGAGCGATCGCCACGACGCCGAGCCACGAGGTCCGATTCAGCACGGTGCGTGTTTTGCCGGTGTATCTGGTCCTCGACGCATCGATGTCAATGCGCACCCACGAAACACTGCTGAACGAGACGGTTAGGGAGGTGCTGGACACCTTCAGCGCGAATCCGCTGCTGTCCGATTTCTTTCGGGTGTCCATCGTCGCCTTCGCAGCCGAACCCCAGGTAATCCTCAAGATGACCGGGCCAGACGGCTTCGGCAGGATCTCCTGGATCACCACCGGAGGGCCCACGAATTTCGGCCCCCTCTTCGACTTGATGTACACCGAAATCGAGGAGGACATACGCGCTCTCAGACAAGAGGCGCTGGCGGTCCTCCGACCAGTGGTCTTCCTGCTCACCGACGGAGCACCTACTGACAGTCCCGCTGAACGATGGCAGGCGGCACACCGCCGACTCACCGACCCAACGTGGAAACCACATCCGCGCATCATCACCTACGGGTTCGGCGATGCCAGCGAATCGATCCTCGCGCACATGGCGACAAGCGGTGCCTTCATCGCCGACGGAAGTACCCAGAACACCGATGCCGTGACCCAATTCATGTCGTCCATGACGAACTCCCTGGTCGCATCAGCGGTAACAGGGAAAACGTCTCTTCCTCACCACGTGCCGGGCTATCGGACCGTGACGGTATGAGCCTTTAAGGTCCTACCTGTATCTGTTCGGCTACCGAACCGACTGGGCCCACCGCAGGTCGGGGTTTCCCGGCGAAGGGACTGTAAGACACGCTGACAGACCCCGGCGAACTTCATACCCTGCGTTCCGCTGCGCTGGTCAGATCTCATCGTCGTCCTCGGCGCCGTCGGGGTCGCGCAGGTCGCGGATGGCGCCGGGGGCGAGGTCGGGCAGGGCGAGGGTGTAGGTGCCGTGGACGCCGAGGTGGGAGTGGACGAACGGCGAGAGCCGGGCCATGTCCTCGTCCCGGACGGGGTAGCCCTGGGCTTTGAGCTTGCCGCTGCGGAGTCGTTGAACAGTCTGTACAAGAAAGAACTCATCGATTTCCGTGGCGCCTGGAAGAGCGTCATGGATGTGACACTCGCCACGATGGATGGGTGGCGTGGTACAACTCGGAAAGGATACATTCCTACTGCGGGAATACTCCTCCGCGTGAGTACGAGGAAGCGTTCCACCGGTCACGTGGGGATACACCCCTGGCCGGCTGAGAACCAAGCGATCCGGCCTCCAACTTCGCCGGGGCGGTCCACACAACCCTCCGACCTCATAGCGCGACCTCCCCTCCCAAAGAGGTGATGACTCCGTCCCATCCTCCGGCACGCTGTCTACGGCGGTTAACTGGCCCACTGGAGCGGCTCCACATAGCTCCGCCTGGAGATCAAGTGGCGGCTTCATCCGACCCCGGTTCAAGCCATCAGTGAGAAGAAAGAGCTGGTCACTGGCGGGGCCAAGTCTGGGATCTGGCCAACTTTTCGTGATCGGTTCGGCCCCGGGGCCGGGCTGGGTTCGGTAGGGATGCCTAGCGCGCGATCAAGATCATCTTCTGGGACCCCTGCTGCCTCACCTGGCCGGAGTCGAGGTCGGGACTGCCCCCAGTTGAGTTGACTCCTTGCCTGTGAGGATTCGTCCTCACTGGAAGGATGATCAACGTGCCCAAGCCCTTCCCCATCGAGTTCCGCCGCGACGTGGTGGCCGTTGCCCGCAAAGGCCAGGCGCCGCTGTCGCAGATCGCCAAGGACTTCGGAATCTCCGAATCCTGCCTGCACCGCTGGTTGAAGCTGGCCGACGTCGAAGAAGGCACTCGGCCGGGTGCCACCGCCTCCGAATCGGCGGAGCTGCGGGAGTTGCGGCGGCGTAACAAGCTGCTGGAACAAGAGAATGAGGTCTTGCGGCGGGCGGCGGCGTCTTCGCTCGCGAGATCAGCCCAAAATGATGTACCCGCTGGTCCGTGACCTTGCCGCCGAGGGGATCCCCGTGGCGGTGACCTGCCGGGCGCTGGGCTTTGGCAAGCAGGCGTTCTATGCGTGGAAGCGCAACCCCGTGTCCCGCCCGGACTCCCTGTGCTCCCCGCACAGGCGGGGATGGTCCAGAGGGCTGGAGGAACACCTGCAGGAGCGTGGCCCATTCCGCCGCCCTCCCCGCGGGTTCCGACGACTGCTCGCTACCGAGATTACGCGCGAACCACCGTATAGCCGCGGCACGCGCGCAGCGGGGCACCTGCAGCACACCGACCCCGAAGGCAACCGGATCACTCTGGCAGCCCGCCGGACCGTGCCTTCGCGCCAACGCTGATCTGGCACCCTCATCGTCGACGGCGAGCGCTGAACCCCACGCCCCGGCTCCCGGCCGGCCGTGCGGTTGCCCTCAGGTGGATGAGCGTAGTCAAGAGCGACATTGCCGAATGTATCTACCCGTGATATGACGTATTCATCGGATTTTACTTATAACAACCGCCAGCAGACCTCGTCGTTAATCAATAATCCGTAAGTCTCACACCAACATCCCAATCCGAAATGTGTTTTTACCTCAGATAAATCACAGGCTTGCCGAAGGAGACGAATGCCATGAAGAAACTGTTCGCGAGATGGCTCACCGCAGGAATCATCGCAGGGACGGCGGCCGTCGGCTTACCCGGCGCGGCCACCGCACAAACAGCACGCACCGGTACTCCCGCTTCGGTGCGTCTGCTGCCCACGGGCGAGAGGTTCTGGAACCGGTACGACGGCCGATGCCTGGACGAGGACCTCGGCGGCGGCGTGCACGACGGCAGCATCGCTCACGTCTGGACCTGCCTCGGCGTCACGGCGGACAATCAGTATTGGACCCACTATTCCGACGGCGAGATTCGGAACTCCTACGATAATCGCTGTCTCGACGAGAACCTCGGCGGCGGGTCGTTCAACGGACAGATCGTCCACCTGTGGACCTGCAATTACCAGCCCAACCAGAAGTGGACGATTCAGCCGAACGGCTGGATCATCAACCAGTATGACGGGCGATGTCTGGACGAAAACCTAGGCGGCGGCTCGTTCAACGGGCAGAAGGTTCAAGTTTGGGACTGTCTCGGAACGGCCGGCCAGGCGAACTACAACCAAAGCTGGGGACACCCATAACCGATCGACCGCGGCCCACGGTCGGCCAGCGCACTGCGTGCGGTCGGCCGCGTGAGCGCGTTCTCGCGGCATGGCCGGGCATCGTGTCGCGTCCTCAGTGCCGGAGGAGGACCTTCCTTCTTCGGTTCGGCGTCCTGGTACGCCGTGCTCCACGCACCGGAGCACGACGTACTCGTGGCTTCCCCTGATCTCGGGGGTCGCGGACGAGCGGTCCGCGCCGGCGAAGGCGATTCCCTTCGGCTTGCCGTAGTCGGGCGGGCACCGGAAGGCCGACCGGTTGCGCGGCGGGAGGAGCAGGACGGCCAGGGCCAGGATCGCACCCGATCCGGACAGGTACTCCGGCAGCCAGTACACCGCACGGGACAGTACTCGCAGGTCCGGGACCGGTATGAAAACCACTTCCATCCGACCATGAACCGAGGAGGCCGACCACAGACTACGAGGCACCGCCCGCAAAATCCGGAACCACCCATATCGCAACATCCTATTTATCGGGATATTGCCACGGATGCTTAGCCGCCCTAAATTCCTGTTTGTCATAAATTGATGTATAAATAATCTCAAGGTGTAGACGGTAAACGATAATATTCCATAACTCCATACGTCTCCTATTTTCCCCGTTCTCCAATAGGATTATGTAATATTCGCCTCCGGCCGGAATAATGCTCTTCTCGTAAAGGATTGCCATACCCGGCCTGGGATGTATAGTGGCGGCTATTTTGCCAAAAGACTCGTGCCCCCAAGGGCCAATGCCATTTAGTTATGCCGCTGGGCTGAAGAGATGTATTTCTGGCGGGTCTGGATGTCGCATGCCGTGATCTACTGATTTCTTTACTCGGAAAGAGTTGTGACGCTGGCGTTTGACGACCCGCGGGTAGGTACGCATACGGCGGCGGGGATTCGGTCGTTCCAGAATCTCGGCCAAGGAATCTGCTACGGCCCGGTCAAGGTGTTTCGGGGGAAAAACCCGCCGGCCCGGTGATCTGGCGGCGGACGACTCTGAGTGAGCGTATAAATGAGAGCCTGTCGGGGTCGATATCGGCCTGGTCAGCGGCCTCCACCATGAGTCTGCGGACGGCATAATGACTGAGCAGGAATCCCCATAGTTCCTGTTCTGCCAGCTCGGGTCCCTTCGATCTCAGGATAGCTCCCGGCCCCTTTTGATGGGTCTTCACCTCATCGAAGACGAGTTCGATCTCCCACCGCTCATGGTATGCCGCCGCCAATTCCGCCGCAGGTGCCTGCTCCGGATCCAGGATGGTGGTCACTAGAGTAAAGAGCTCTTCCTCGTCTCCTCGCCCGAGTACCTGGTACTCGAAGACGCGTACATGAAATCCGGGCAGGTCGGTGATCTTAATTGCGCCTTTGCGCAATCGTTCATAGGCCGCCATCTTGCGCCGCGGATCCGCCGAATATGAGAGGTAAGATCCATCCGGCAGCCATTCTAGAACCGGAAGATCACTGGTCATCTTCGCTCTGAACAGGGCATCAGCGCCACCATCTTTGATTCGTTTCAGATTCTCGTGGCTATACATTCCCTTGTCGGCGATAATCAGCATGTCATCACCGACTGCATCCGTGGATAGCAAGCGGGCCGCCAGCACGATCTCAGTATCCCGTTGTGCACCGATCTCGGCGGCGACGATCGCATGCGTTCCACATTCAGCAAGTCCCGCGACCAGCGCCTTAGGGAATACTCCCTTTTCGTCCTTCTTTTTCCCGGAGAAGCCGAAGCGGTCGCCATTGGCAGGGCTATCAAAGACCTCCACATCGAAACCGTCCAGTGCCATGAGCCGCCATCGCCCCAGCCAGGCGCCTTTCGTGGAGCGCAGGGCGCAGGGAACCGCGACGCGCCCGAACAGCTCACGCATCACTTCGGCGCCCAGGCGCTGCCGGGCCTGGGTGAGCGCACCTGGCGTCGGAATCGCCCATTCAGATCGCCAGATCCCCAGCCAGCGCAGCCCTTGGACCAGCTTCCGCATGACCTCTTCGTAGGATTCCCCGTGAAAAATCGTCAGCGTCATCACGAAGTAGACAACCACGCGTGCGGGTAGTTTACGCAGCCGCTGCTCGCGCCTGCCAGATTCCAGTATGACCTCATCCACTAGCTCGCGCGGAACGATACGCGCCAACACCCCAATACCGATCCGCTCTGTCACAACTGAACCGTAACCACTGCCACCGCTGCCAGTATCAGCCATAGCCGAAAAATAGCCGAGTCAGCTCACAGCCGCCAACAAACACCGCAACGCACAACCTCACCTGTGGATATGTGGATATTGCGAGAACGCGTGCTTAACTAAATGGCATTGCCCCAAGGGCCGATCGATTGCCCGTCAAACTTTACGTGACTCGCTTTTATTATCGCGGGCCCCAGGCCACGGTTATCCACCCTGAGTCCTATTGTTCCGCTATCATCATGCTTAATGCTCACGATCGCGAGCATTGGTGTCACGGATGCGATATTATGCCGCTTGATGGCCTGGGTTTGATTGTATGACACCCAGAGCGAACCGATGGCAATAGCAACCGCCGAGATGGCGATTATAGTATTCGCATTCACTCTTCCTCATTAACCATGCAAGATCTGTAGCTTAGACGCAGCCGAACACCCAGCAGTTCCCGTCAGCAACGATGCGTTCACAAGATCCATCACTTAGCCAGTCACATACAAGATCCGTACTGATGAGCATGCCACGCGCCTCACTCCGGAACCTGTCAAACCGGATGAGACGTCAGGCTACGTGTGTGGTTTGTGGTGAGGGGTCGGTGTGAAGGGTCTCGGGTGGTTGGTTGATCCAGACCTTGGCCGGTAGTTGCGGTGGGTGTGGGCGTCGGCCGGGGAACCGTTCGGGGTGGGTGAGGAAGGCCGCGTGCAGGGCAATGCCACTTAGTTAAGGCTCGCGATATTTGGTTTTCCACATATCCACAACGACGCTTCCGGTGTTCTGTGGATAACTTGTGGGTTCCACCATATGGCTTCCGTTTCGCGCACCTCGTGGCTATCTTCTCGCCATGGGCGAGGTGCAGGGTGGCCGGGTATCGGTTTCGGGCGAACGGCTGACCGATCGAATCGGTGTTGGGGTTTTGACGCGCGTTATCGATCGTGATCTGGTCGATGATGTTCTTGCTGAGACGGGCCGGGTCGAGCAGCGGTCGCGGTTGTTGCCGGCGCGTGTTGTCGTCTACTACGTCCTGGGTCTGTGTTTGTTCTTCGGGGAGGCGTACGAGGAGGTCATGCGCCTTCTCGTGGATGGGCTGCGTTTCCTTGGGGCGTGGCGGAAGGAATGGAAGGTTCCGACCACGGGCGCGATCACGCAGGCACGTCAGCGACTGGGCGCCGAGCCGCTGCGGGTGCTGTTCGAGCGAGTGGCGGTTCCCTGCGCACGGCGGGGCACCCAGGGCGCGTGGCTGGGTTCACGGAGGCTGATGGCCATTGACGGCTTTGTGCTGGACGTTCCCGACACCAGCGACAACGATGCTGCGTTCGGCAGATCGGGGGGTGAGAAAAATCCAGCCCCGTTCCCGCAGGTGCGTTTGGTCGGACTGGGTGAATGCGGGACGCATGCGATCGTGTCCGCCAGGTTGGGTCCATGGCGAGTCAACGAGCGCATATTCGCTGAGGAACTTGTTGCTGACTTCGAGCCGGGTATGCTGGTCATCGCTGATCGGGGCTTTTATGGCTATCGGTTGTGGCAGAAGGCGGCTGGCTCGGGAGCGGACCTACTGTGGCGTATGCCGGCGGGTCCGCATCTGCCTGTCGTCAAAGCTTTTACGGACGGGTCCTATGAATCGTTCCTCCTCGATCCGAGAGTTCGAGGTCGCCGCGCGACCCAGAGACACCGCGGGTCGGCGAAGATCGAGGAACCGTCCGGAATTCCGGTGCGGATGATCGAGTATGAGGTGACGAACCGTGAGGGTAAAGGCGAAATATTTTGCCTGATCACCACGATCATGGATCCGGAAGAGGCGAGCGCCGCTGAATTGGCTGCCGCCTACGAGCAGCGCTGGGAATTCGAATCAAGCCTCGATGAGATCAAAACTCACCAGCGCGGCAGGGGCGGCGTGCTGCGCTCGAAATCACCTGAGATGATCGAACAGGAGATATGGGCCTTGCTGCTCACTCACTACGCGATACGACATCTCATGTGGGAAGCAGCCGATCACGCCGGAATTAATCCCGATCGATTGTCGTTCATGCGCTCCCTACGTGTCATCCGCCGCCAGGTCACCGACCAGGCGGGCTTTTCCCCCTCAACGTCTGAACCAGGCCCTGGAGGAGACGCGAACTGAAATTCTCGAAAGACTCAACCTCGCTCGGCGACACCGCAGCTGTCCGCGTGCTGTGAAACGCATACACGTCCATGCCTACAGAGCTAAACGCCGCACTGACACCACAATTCGCCATGCGGACCCACCAGAGATAAACATCCTCGCCGTATCCTAACTAAGTGGCATTGTGGTCCGCGAGTGTCATCGTCACCGTCTCAACCGTCCTATCTCGCCCTACTTCATATCAAAAGAACTCGTTCATCCCATGTCTCGCAGCAGTCTGCCAGAGAGGGAACCGCCTGGTCGCATCACGCAAAGTCGCTTGCGGCTTGACATCTACGCTCCTGGGATGTCTTTCACGCCGACACGATCACACTGGCCGGGCTGTACCGTTTCGCCGTCGTGGAGCACACCAGCCGCTGGGTCCATGTCCTGGGTGTCACCGCTAATCCAACCGCTGGCTGGGTCGCTCAGCAGGCCAAGAACCTGATGATGCTCGAGCTGGGCGACCGGGCAGAGGGCAAGTTCTTGATTCGTGACCGCGACGCGAAGTTCACCACGATGTTCGATGAGGTCTTCCACGCCGAAGGGATCCGGGTCCTGCTCACCGCGCCGCAGGCTCCACGGATGAACGCGATCATGGAACGCTGGGTCGGGAGCGTACGCCGTGAACTCCTGGACCGGATCCTCATCATGAACGCCCGCCACCTGCGCAAAGTCCTCACTGAGTATGAGACCCATTTCAACATCCACCGCCCACACCAGACCCTGAACCACGCCAGCCCGCTCCGGCCACTCCCAGACCCGGCCGAGACCGGCATCAAGATCACACGACGAGACAGACTCGGCGGCGTCCTCCACGAATACGCCCAGGTCGCATAGGGCGGCCGAATTACGGGCACCCACAGGCTGATCAGCCCCGGCGGCCCGCAACTACGCGGTCGCCCGGCTGGCCACCGACGTCGGTCTGCGGATCAACGAGGCCCACCCCGGACGCGACCGACCTCACCGACCTGCCCACCATCCGGCGAAGACCCGCCGCCGCAGGCGTGATCAGCGAATACCACCATGCCGCACAGCCGCATCTCAGGCCGCATAACGCATATTCGAGCGGCACAGGTTCGCCGCCTCGGGCTCGGAGGGGGGTGCAGTCGAGCAACGCGCTTCACCGAATGACCACCAGGGTCGGCCCATACCTAAAACAGCGGTTAATTGAGTCACTACGCGACCCCACTGACCTCACGAGAGATCGAGACTAAAGCATGTTTTGCCGTTCGCCTCCAGTATCGAAAAAGGTATCAAGATACTCCTTCACATCAAGGGAACTCTCTCTAATTAGTGAGAATACTTCGCTTCCGTGAATAGGTTCATCAGCAAGATGATATGCCTGCGCAAAATCTAGATATGTCAGGCCTCCAACCGCTTCAGCATATTCGCGAGCTTCAACCTCAGCCAAAGCTACTGCACTCACGAAATTGTTCGTCCTCCATAGGGTAATACGTTCCTCGTACAGTTCATTGTCCAAGTCTTTGAGGATGCATCGGACGCCGAACCAAGTAGGCGTCACACTATCAGAATCCATGCGTCAATCGCCCGTCGATTAGCAGTTTAAGATATCTTAGTTAATTGCTTTTCCGTTTCTGTCTATTACGAGTTCTTTCTTTCATCTTCTCGTTATAGATCTGCTTCTGCCTTGCCCTATTATACACTTTCGGATCATAAGGCCTTTGAGGCTTCGCGTCATGGGCCGCGATAGCCTCCTCTTCCTCCCGCGACAGAGTCTTTGGTTTATCCCTGCTTCTCTGTTTCCCCATGTGGGAGATGTTTCCGATTTCCCTCCCGAGCCAATCGATCCCTGATTCTATCCCACCGATGATAATGGACCCGACTATTCCTATACCAACGGTTATACCGATGACGATGGCCGAGTTTCCTATTTTGTCCAACAGGTTACCGACAGCCCCGCCGATGCCGATGAAGATCCCTGTGATCGGCGCGAGTGGGTCGGGGATGTCGATTCCGGGTTGTTGGCCTCCGGGGTCGTCGAAGCAGGGGCCTGCGAGGCATCCTGTCTGGATGGGCTCGGTCGGTAGTGTGGAGGGCGGGCCTCCTGGTTGGGGCAGTCCGGGTGAGCCGGGTTGGTTGGGTGTGAGTGGTGGTGGGGTGGGGGTGGTGGGGGCTCCGATGACGGTTGGTGTTCCTGGGGGGAGGTCGCCGGGGCGGGTGGGGGCGGGCTTGGGTTTGGGGTCGGGTTTTGGCTTGGGTGAGGGTGGGACGTGGCAGTGGTTGTTATGCGCGCAGGGATCTGCGGGGGGAGGTGGTGGTTTGGGTGCGCTGCCTCCTCCGCCCCCACCCCCGCCGCCTCTCCGCCGCTGGATCCGCGTCCGCTGCCGGACCGCCGCCTCCGCTCCCGGAGCCACCGCCTCCGCCGTTGCAGATTTTTCCGCAGCCGCCGGGGCAGCAGTGGATGCTGCCGTCGTTTGGCGGCGGCGGGTTGCAGGACATGGTGGTGTAGGAGCTCATGATGGCGCAGCTGGCGGGGTTGGCGCAGCAGCCGCCTGATCCGTGGCCTGTGGGGTCGACGGCGTTTAGTGGGGTCTGCTGCGTTGCGTAGGTGTAGGGGTTGGCGTTGGCTGAATCGGGTGTGGGGTCGTTGGTGATGGTGTCGCGGCTGGTGAAGTCGCCGGCGCCTGGGTTGTACCAGCGGGCGTGCATGTTGGTTTGGCTGGTGGTGGGGTCGGTGTAGCCGACTCTGGTAGCCGATGGCGGGTTGGTCGCCGGTGGTGGCGGTGGTGTTGCCGTAGGGGTCGTAGTTGGTGGATCCGGTGAGGGTGGAGGTGTCGGGGTTAAGGGTGGCTATCAGGTCGTCGTGGCTTTGGTCGGTGATGGCGGCGCTGTGGTTGCCGGCGTGGCTGACGCCGATGATGTTGGCGTCGGGGTCGCGGCTGTAGGTGGCGGCGCCGTCGGAGGCGAGGTCGTTGCCCGTGCCGCTGTAGGCCAGCGATGTGGCGTTGCGTTGGGTGAGGCGGTTGAGGGCGTCGTAGTCGTAGGTGGTGGTGCCGGCGGTTTTGAGTTGGTCGTAGGCGTCGGAGGTGTAGGTGGTGGTCTGGGTGCCGGTGGTCTTCGATGCGGTGGTGCCGCGGGGTGTGTAGGTGTAGGTGGAGGTGCCGTCGCTGGTGAGGCGGTCGCGTTCGTCGTAGGTGGCGGTGTGGGTGCCATCAGAGGTGCGGTTGCCGGAGGGGTCGTAGGCGTAGGTGGTGGTGGTGCCGGTGGCGGCGGTTTTGAGGCGGCCGGCCCAGTCGTAGGTGTAGTTGGTGGTGCCGGCTCCGGCGTAGCCGGTGGTGGTCTTGGTCTGGATTTGGTGTTCGGGGTTGTAGATGTAGCCGGTGGAGGCGACGGTGGCGCTGGCGGGGTTGGTGATGGTGTCGGAGGCGAGGTTGCCGGTCTGTCCCCAGGTCAGGGTGCGGGTGGGTCCGCCGGTTCCGTACAGGATGGTGGTGGGGCGGCTGTCGTTGTCGTAGCCGTAGGTGTCGGTGCGGCCGGTGATGGGGTCGGCGGCGGTGGCCAGGCGGCCGTCGGTGTCGTAGCCGTAGCCGGTGGTTCCGGAGGCGTCGGTGCGGCCGGTCATCGCTCCGTCGGCGTTGTAGGTGAAGGAGGAGTTCCCGGACGTGCCGTTGGCGGTGAGCAGGAGGCTGCGGTCGTCGTAGGTGAAGTCGTTCTCGCCGGCGGGGGTGGCGGCGGCGGTCTGGCGGCCGGCCAGGTCGTAGGCGAACACCCGGTCTCCGGTGGCGGTTTCGGCTCCGGTGCCGGTTTGTTTGGTGAGGTCGCCGAGTTCGTCGTAGAGGTCGGTTTGGGTGACGCCGCCGGGCTGGGTGATGGTGGCGGGCTGGCCGAGGGTGTTGTAGCTGGTGGTGTAGGTCCGGTCCGCGGTCGCCGGAGTCGCGGTGGTGGTCGGCTCGATGACGGACTGGGGCAGGTTCCAGGGGTTGTAGGTGGTCCAGGTCCGGTTCCCGCGGCCGTCGGTGTAGCGGGTGCGGTTGCCGTTGGCGTCGTAGCCGAAGAACGTGGTGATCGACGTGGAGGCGTCGACCGGTTCGATCTGCTTGGTCAGTTCGTCCAGGGCGTTGTAGGTGAAGGTGGTGGTGTGGGTGCGGGCGTCGGTCGCGGCGGTCTGGTTCCCGGCCAGGTCGTAGCCGTAGCTGCGGCTGTGGGAGATGGCGCCGGTCTGGTCCAGCTCGTTGTAGGCGGTCATGTTCCCGGCCGCGTCGTAGCCGTACCCGACGCCTTCGCCGGTCGGCAGTGTCTGCTTCAGCGGGTTCCCGAACAGGTCATAGCCCATGTGACCGGTGTTGCCGAGCGTGTCGGCCTGGGTGATGGGCTCGTTCGCGGCGTCGTAGGTGTAGCTGGTGACCACGCCGAGCGGTGAGGTCTGCTCGAGCAGGTTGTCCGCGCCGTCGTACTGGTTGTGGGTGGTGTAGTTCTGGGTGCCGCTGGAGGTGCGTACGACGTCGGTCGCGGTGTCCTGGTCATCGAAGTCGTTGTAGGTGGCCTGGGTCTGCGCGCCGGTCGGGTCGGTGACCGACAGTTGTTCGGAGTCGGCGTCGTAGGTGTAGTGCCATACGCCGGGGCTGGTCTGGGTGGACAGTTGCGGGTCGGTGCGGGTGAGGGGGTTCCCGAACGCGTCGTAGGTGTAGGTGGTGGTCTTGCGGGCCGGGTTGGTGACCGCGGTGAGGTTGCCCGAGTCGTCGTAGGCGTAGTCGGTGACGGGCGTGATCGGGCCGCCCCCGGCCGGCGGGGTGTAGGCCGGTGCGGTGGTCTTGGTGGTACGGCCGTCGCGGTCGAAGACATAGCGGGTGGTGTTGCCGTTCGCGTCGACCTGCGAGGTGACGTCGCCGTACGTGTCATAGCCGACCTTGGCCACGGGCCGGGCGGTCGTGGCGGTGACCTGGTACGCCTCGACGGTGATCGGCGGCGCGGTGATCGTGGCCGGGTTTCCGGCCTGGTCGTAGGTCAGGTTGGAGGTGTAGGCGGTCGGGTCGGCGCCGGAGGCGTTCCCGCGCGGGTCGGTGATCGCGGTGGGCAGGCCGCGCTGGTCGCGCGTGTAGGTGGTCAGGCGGGTGGTGCCGTCGCCGGAGACGGCCTGGCCGGTCAGGTTCCCGGCGGTGTTGTAGGTGTAGTCGACCGTACGGCCGGTCCCCGCGCCTGTGTAGACGACGTGGGTCGGGTCGTCATCGGCGTTGTAGGTCGCCGTGGTCGTACGGTTAAGCCCGGCAGGGTCCAGGACCTGTTTGGTGGTACGGCCGGCGGCGTCGATGGTGTAGTCGGTTTCGGTCTTGCCGCCGCCGGTGATCTGCTGGGCGAGGGTGCCGGCGGCGTTGTAGCCGTCGGACTCGGTCACGACGTTGCCGCTGGTGGACTGGCGGGTCGTCGTGGCGAGAAGGTCGTCGCCGAAGTAGGTGTAGGCGTCGGTGCGGCCCATCGCGTCGGTGTGGGAGGCGGGGCGTCCGGCCGGGTCGTAGGCGTAGGAGTCGGTGACCAGGTCCTGGCCGCTGCTCGGGTCGGCGTTGGGGTCATCGGACCAGTTCTGCAGGGTGGTCTGGGTGAGCTGGTTGCGGTCGTTGTAGGTGTAGGCGAACTCGTGGTCGCCGGTGTCGGTCTTGTGGACCAAGTTGCCCGAGTCGTCGTAGTCATAGCCGGTGACGGCGCCCTCGGGGTCGGTGGTCTGGGACAACCGGTCGTGACCGTCGTAGTCATAAGCGACCGTACGGTCGGCGTCGCCGCCGGTCAGATCGGAGGAGGTGACCGCGGTCAGGTTCGCGTCGCTGTCGTAGCCGTAGGTGTCGCGGCGCGTGTGGGTCGCAGTGGTGACCTGGTCCGTGACGGCCGGATAGGTGATGGTCGCCGGGCGGGACAGGCCGGTGTAGGTCGTGGTGGTTGTCAGCCCCGCCGGGTAGGCATCGCTGATCTGGGCGGAGGTGAGCCGCCGGCCGATCGCGTCGTAGCCGTAGCGGATCTTCTCCCCCGAGGGTTCGGTGACTTGTGCCAGGTCGCCGGTGCTGGTGTAGGCGTAGCTGGTCGTCTTGCCACCGGGTGTCGCGTCGGCGGCGAGTAGCCCGGCGGGGGTGGTGCCGCCGCCGTCGGCCGCCTCGGTCCCGGCGGTGAAGGTGTGGTTGGTGGTACGGCCGCTGGGGAAGTCGGAGGTGGCCGGTGTCGTGACCGCCGTGAGCCGGCCCGCGGTGGTGTAGCCGTAGGAGGTCAGGTATGTCGCGTCGGTGGCCGAGGCCGAACGGCCGTCCCGGAACGCGGTCATCTTGTCGTTACGCGGATCCAGCGGGTCGGCCGCGTTGAGGTAGTAGCCGTAGTACGCGGTCTGGCACGACCCCGCCGTACGGCACGTCGTACGGGACAGAATGTTGCCGCGGCCGTCATGGGTCAGGGTCGTGGCGTGCCCGTTCTCATCCGTCTGTTTGGACAGGAAACCGCCGGAGTCATAGGTATAGGTCAGTGCGGGGTCCGAGCCGCGCTGTATCGCCGTGATCCGGCCGCCGTTCAGCGGGTCGTAGGAGTAGGTGGTGGGGTGCCCGGCCGGGTCGGTCACCGTGACGCCGCGGGTCAGAGTGGCGTCGGCGCCGGTGACGTTGGGGTCGGACAGCTGCCAGGAGCCGCCGTTGGCGTCGGTGTAGGTGTCGATCCGGTCCTGGCCGACGTCATAACTCACCTGCGCGGCGGTGTTCCCCGAAGGCAGGGTGATCTGCGACAGCTGCGACACGCTGGCACGGCCCAGGTCGTAGTGCGCCTGGATGGCGGGCTGGCCGAGCGGGCGGGGGTAGACCGCGACCTCATCGATCGAGCCGTTGAAGTGGTTCAGCGTCTTGGTCGCCGACGTCGCGGGCCAGCTCGCGCTCACATACCCCGCGCCGGCGTAGGTGTAGGACTCGGCGAGGTGGTTGATCTGGCCGCTCAGCGAGCCGGCGAGTGCCCCGTCCAGGTACAGGCTCTGCGTGGTGCCCGCCCCGGTCAGGACCGCGTGGTGCCAGTTCCCGTCATTCACTGTCCCCGCCGTCGTGATCGGGGTCGCCGCGCCGGTCCAGAAGTCACCGCGTAGCTTGCCGTCCGTCCCCACGTACAGGGCCGGGGTGTACGCCGACGGGACGGCGCTGACCTGGCTGTTGAGGTAGGAGAACAGCACGCCCGAGCTGGTCGTCTTGAACCACAACTCGACGCTCAGGTACGTGTTCGCCGACACCAGCCCGTCCGAGAGCCGTACGTTCGAGGACGTCCCGTCGAAGGACGCGGCACCGTCGCCGGTTCCGGTCAGCGCTCCGGCGGCGCCGAGCGTGACGCCGGAGTAGGTCCCGTTGTCCTTGCCCTGGTTCGCGTCGACCTCACTCGCCGCCGCCGTACCGCTGGAGTCGCCGAGGCGGTAGTAGGACTGGGGGGCCGAGTCGATGACCGCCGACCGGTAGTGCGAGCCGTCGGCGTAGTCATAGGAGGTGCAGGCGGTCGTCGGTGCGCACACCTTCGTCAGCCGGTCCCCGGTGTAGGTGTAGGCCCAGGTCAACGCGCTCCCGCCGACCGGGTCCGTACTGACCGAGGCCACGTGCGCGCCGGAGAAGGTGAAATGCAGCGTACGGCCCGAGACGGGATTCTGCGCGGTGGCGATGTGCCCGGACCCGTCGTAGGTGTAGGTCTGGGTCAGTCCGGTGACATCGGTCAGCTTCGACAACGCACCCGCGGCCGTGAAGTCGTACCGGGAGCCGGTCTTGTCCACCAGCGTGTACGTGCCGTCGCCGTTGTGCGTGAGAGTGGCGAAGGCACCCAGCGGCGGGGCGAAGGTCCCGTCGGGGTTCTTGCCGAACCGGACCTCATGCCCGTCCGCCATGGTGACCACGACGTTGCCCGAGCCGTCGCTGTCGGGGACCAGCCGCATGTCGAATCGGCTCGCCCACCCCGCCCCGAACGCCCCCGTCGTACGCGGGTCCAGGCTGTTGTACGTACGGGCCACCGACAGCTCCGGCCCGGCCGTGTTCACACTCGCGTCGGTCGCGCTGGTCGTGTAGTTCCCGACCTGCGGATCGAACGCCTGCCCGGTCGCCTGCCCGGCCAGATGCTGGGTGATCGGCGGCTGCGGCACCGACGGCGTCAACCCCACCGGCCCCACCGTGGTCGTCGACCCGCCACTGGTCACCTTCCCCGTCCAGGTGTAGGCGGTGTTCCACAGCAACTGCCCGGCCGGCGGCGTCCAGTACGGCGTCGTGATCGCACCCGAGTCCACACACGCCGACGAATCCGCGGCCTTGCAGATCTTGAAGTCATACGACAGCCCGGTGCTGTCCGGGTCATAGGCCGTCAGCGAGAGCTGCTGCGTCAACGTCGCCGCCGCGTAACCGCTCGGCGGGAACACCCCCGTGATCCCCGGGGGCGAGTTGGGGATGGTCAGCTTCATCGGCATGACCGGCACACCCTGGGAGTAGAACGACGTCGAGCCGCTGTACATCCCCCAGTGCAGGGTGTAGTCCCCGGCCGGGACGTGCTGGATATTCGCGTTCACGCTCACCGACGCGTTCGGCGCGACGCTGGAGGGCATCGTGGTCCACACCGGCGTCGTGGCGACCAAGGTCCCCGCCGAGTTGTACAGCGTGTACCCGAGTTTGTAGCCGTTCGTCGGCGTCCAGGTGTCGGTGCCCAGGTTCTTCAGCGTCATCTTCACGGTGCCGTCCGTCGTCGCCGACGGCTGCGTCACCGTGGTCACCGACGAGGGCCAGGACATCCCGTACTTGCTGTAGGTGATCGACAAATGCGGGCCGCTGGCGGCCGAGTTCTGCCGGGTGGTGAACCGCTTGTAGCCCGAGCTGGACGTCGTCGAGGCGCCCACCGCCAGCCCGTAGTTCGCCTTGGTCCCGTGCGTCCACCCGTTCACCAGACTGTCACCGGCCGAGCCCAGATCGATGCTGTCCCAGCCCGGCTTACACGAATACGACGTCGACCCGTCCGGACGGAACCCGTGCGCGAAACTCCGGCTCCCCAGCGTCGATCCCGTTGATGGACCCGGCCAGCTCGTCGTCGTCGACACCGACCACGACTGCGTGATCGGGTACACATACACCGGCGCGGACTTACACGAATACGAATAGGAGTTGTACAGGGAAAGGTCGGTGTCCTCCACGTACTCGTTCGCCAGCGTGCTGCCCACCGACCCGAACCCCATGAACGCCTTCGCCTTGTGCGAACCCCCGTCATAGGTGCCGATCTTCGCCTCGGTGTCCCCGGAATAATCAGCGGTGAACGGATACATCACATAGGTATCGCGATCATCAGCGACCTTCTGCACACTCGGGTCCACCGTCACCGGGAACACCCGCGCCGCGTCGTCCAGCCACGACTGATCCAGCCGCACCCGCAACGCCGGCTGCCCGCCCACCGTCGTCAGCTCATAGGTCACACCGTTGGAGCGTGCACCTTCGCCGGTGTGCTCATCGACCTTGGAATCGGTCATGAACCCGTGCGGCACGTACGCCTGCTGAACCCCCGCGTCATCGACGAACGCCACATCCCCGTCCGCCAGCAGCTGCGCATGCAGACCGCGCAACCGCAGCGGGAACACCCACGTGGACGGTGCATCCGCGGACTTGAGGAGCAGTTGCTCCTTCACGCCGCCGTCCTCGGCGAACAGCCGCACGTCCGAATCGGCCGCCACGTCCGAGTAGGTCACCGAGCTGCCGTCCACCTGGCCCGCGACATGCGCCGCACCCGAGATCCCGTAACCCACGCTGTGTGCCGCGTCCAGATCCAGGTTCGCCAGCGACGGATCATCGGCGTACTGCGCGAAATCCAGCGGAGCCTCCGCCGACTTCTCCGCCCACCGCGAACTCGGCGTGACCTCCGGTGCCGCAGACGCAGTCGCCTCGGCCGACGCCGACGGGCGCACCACATTCGCGGACGGTGTGGCCGTACCCGCCGTGGTGACCGAACGAGGCACCAGCGTCGTGTCCAGCGGCACCCACGAACCGTCCCTACGACGGAAATTCACCCTCCCCTGAAAGGTCTGCGTCGTCTGCGTACCGTCGGCGTTCTGATACGTCCGCGACCGCGCCTCCCGCTTGCCCGGCAACTCACGGCTCGTCTTGGCATCGAACCCCTTCACCGGCATCGCCACCGGCCTGGAAACCGAGACCTTCGCCGACCGCCCATCAGAACTCACCCGCGGCCGCGGAGCCGACCGCGCCGCAGGCACAGCACCCTTTGGCACGTCAGCCCTTGCCGCAGGCCCCACCAGCGGAGCCGCCAGCACCGACCCCGCACTCTTCTTACCGAGGTGGGGCATCGTTTCCGCCTCCGTCACACCAGGCGGCGCCAGATGTGAACGATTCGCCGCACTCCCCCACACCTGCTTCGGCGCATGCGCGAACCGCGGATCAACCCCCTGACGCGCCACCTGAACAACCGCCACCAACCCCACCACCACCGCGAACGCGGCAACAGCGGAAACCACCCGCCCCGGGACCTGAGTAACCATCCCGGCAAACGAACGACGACGCCTGTCCACGGCCACCCCAGTCGCATCAGAGCAGACAAAAGCGACCAGAACGTAACAACCACCCAGACAGACACGCCAGACAACAACCAGTCACGAACCACACACAAGCAAAGAAAGCTTTACGAACACACGTAACCTCAGCAGCCCCCGCACACGTCTTGACCTAATATGCATTTTCGGGCCGAAGCGTTATGCCCCCACGCTGCGGCGATGCCTTCCGCAGCACCGCGACAGCAGCCACATCAGCTACCACCTCACCCACCCCACAGCCCGGTGACAAGATCGTTACCTTCATCCAAGATCAGTGATCTACGCCACATTGAAAATGATCACAGCACCTGAAGCCGAGCCGTCCACATACAGACATATGCAACGACCTGCAAAAAGCAGCGATCAGAAGTCCAGGCCGAACAGGCCACCGATCGGCATCCTCCGATCACGTGCCCACGCCCGCCACGAACCAATGCGAGCGGAACGGGCCATCCTCTCCGCGCTCGCGCGGCCGCACCCCCGACGCCGACGCCGACGACACGACCCGCTCATAACTCCCACGGACGCTCCTGGAAAAGCGACGCCGGGTCTACCCAAACGCCCTCCTACCCTCGCCTAAGTTGCACACCCCGCGCAGGCCGCCCCGCGGCTGGCATACCGTGGGCATCCTCGCCGCGCGACGTCACCGCCGAGTTCCACCCATCCCGCACGCGGAGTTGGTGAACCCTCCCAGAACAGCCGGCATCAGCAGGCGCCACTGACCTGCCACTTCTCTCACTTCCGGGATTTCGGACACGGGCCTAGGGCTGAGGCCTATGATCCGCGCACGGTGATCCCATGCCGGTGAACCGTGGGTGCTCGGAGGGTGCTCGTATGTCGCGACACCCGCCGTCACATGACGACACAACCCGGCAGCCGAACCGGCGGAGCCCCGGGCGGAGCGGCATTAAGCGAGAGATCTCATCCAAACCGGTGAGGATCTGGGCAGACCAGCCGTAGGTCCTGCGCTCGCCTGTGGCGGTGACATCGAGGGTCGCCTCGTGTGGCAGTCTCACCAGAGACCGACTCGTCGGCGTGGCGAGGTGACGGGCCCCTGACGCCCGGCTTTCGCGCAAAGCCGCCCGGGGAGGAGCCCGGTGCTGCGGCTGGCGGTCCCGGTTCTGGGTCAGCTCGTCGACATCTTTTCCCTGGCTCGCGTCTTCATGTCCTCGATCCTCTCGGATGGGTGCGTATCTCCCATCTCCTCACGGGTCTGGGGTGAGCGAGCGCAGGTTCTGCTTAGCGCGGACACGGTGTTCCCGACCCGCCTTCAGGAGGGCTGGAAGATGACCGCGGCAGGGGTGCCCAGCGGCAGGCCAAGGGCCCGTAAGACCGTGATGTGGAGGCCTGATGCGTCTCATGTTCGGGCTCACGCTGACGATCGTCCTCGGCGGGCCGGCGTACTTGATCATCATCGGGCTGCGGCGGTGGGCTACGGGCATCCGGCCCGCTTTTCGGTCATCCCAAAATAGGAGGCCATCGTCGGCCGGATTTTAGCGCAGACAGGTCGGACGCCCCGTACAGAGATCGCGTCGTGGACGTTAAGAGCTCGCAAAATAACCCACTCGGGGGGTGCTGACCTGCTCAAACGGAGACCGTGAGGGTACAGTTGACATAAACAACCGCGACCTGTGGTCGGCCGCTATCTCACGGCTCGTGCGCCGGGCACCTCGTAACGGACGAGCCGAGAGGCACGCTCGCCGGAGCGGCGGGGGCTTGATCTGCAGCTGCCGAGACCACGGCGGGATGCGCGCTTTCCGGTTTTGCCGCCAGGTTTTCTGCTGATCCTGGGTCGCGCAAGGGGGAGATCGCAAAATGAAATGCGGAAGTCAGATAGCCGTCGCCGTCGTCGGCGGCTACTTCCTAGGGCGGAGTCGCAAGACCCGTCTCGCGGCACTCCTGGCGCTCATGGCAGCGGGCGGGGGCACGCTCCCCGTCGGCCCGGAGGATCTGCTGCGCAAGATCCCGCTGGGCGGTCCGCTGGACAAGCTGACCGGCGATCTGCGCAGCCAGATCGTCGATGCCGGCATGAATGTGGCGAAGAAGGCGGCGAGCAGCCGCATCGACTCACTCAGCGATCGTTTGCAAGAGCACGCGGACACGCTCCGTGGTACCGGTGCCACGGAGGGCGCGGAGCCCGAGGAGGAGCCGGAGCGCGAGCGGCCCCGCAGGCGTGACAAGCCGGCGCGCGAAGGGCGGACGCGTGCGAAGCCGTCACGTCGCGAACCGGAATACGACGAGGACGCGTACGACGATCACGATTACGACGACTACGAGTCCGACGACTACGACGAGCCGGAGCCCGAGCCGGAGCCGGAGCCGGAGCGGCGACGCCGCCCCCCGGCGAGGCCCAGGCGGCCCGAGCCCCGCAGGCAGGCCCCGAGGCAGGGCCGTCCCGAGAGGGGCCGGTCGGCGCGGTAGGACGACCCAGGCGCCTCCCGCCGGGCGGCCACCGGGCTGATGTGTCCGCCGGACGCGACCCTTGAGTGCGCGATCGATGACTCTGGGTGACCTTCCAGAGTTGGGGAGGCAGTGATGACCGAGAATAATCGGCCGGGCAAGGAGAGCGTCGACCTGACGGAGAACCTGCCGACGCAGCGACTTGCCCAGGAGGCGAAGAACCTCCTAGCGGCGTTCGCCGAGAAGTTGCTGGCCTCAGTGGGCGACAAGGTCAGCACCAAGGTCGACGAAGTCGGCAACGGGCTC
The DNA here is from genome assembly GCA_963799975.1 of uncultured Actinomycetota bacterium. Taxonomy (GTDB): domain Bacteria; phylum Actinomycetota; class Actinomycetes; order Streptosporangiales; family Streptosporangiaceae; genus Actinoallomurus. The sequence continues at coordinate 39,749 of CAWCZF010000002.1, forward strand.
CTGGAGAAGATCGGCACCGACGACGAGTCCAGCCCAGGGGTCAAGGCCGCCGTCTCGGGGGTCCAAGCGCTCAACGAGGGCAAGGGCCCCCTGCGCGCGGCGCTCGGCGCGGGTACGACCGGCCTCACGGAGAAGGTCAAAGGCATGTTCGGCGGCGGCAAGAACAAGGACAAGGACAAGGGCAAGAAGTTCCTTAACATCGTCGAGACGATCGACGTCGGAGTACCCCTGCGCCTCGTGTACGACCAGTGGACCCAGTACGAGGACTTTCCCAAATTCATGAAGAAGGTCGAGCACGTCGAGCGGCCCTCGGAGGAGAAGACAAGCTGGAAGGCGCAGGTGTTCTGGTCGCACCGCATCTGGGAGGCCACCGTCCAGGAGCAGGTGCCCGACGACCACATCGTGTGGCGCGCGAAGGGTGCCAAGGGGTACGTCGACGGCGCAGTCTCCTTCTCCGAATTGGCGCCGAACCTCACCCGGATCTGCCTCGTGATGGAATACCACGCCCAGGGGCTGTTCGAGCACACCGGGAACCTCTGGCGCGCTCAGGGTCGGCGGGCAAGGCTGGAGTTCAAGAACTTCCGGCGCTATGTGATGGCGCACGCGATCCTCAATCCGGACGAAGTCGAGGGCTGGCGCGGCGAGATTCGCGAGGGCGAGGTCGTTAAGACCCACGAAGAGGCCATGGAGGAAGAGGAGCGCGCCCGCGCCGAGGAGCCGGGGGAGCCCGAAGGCCGCGACGACGAGGAGCCCACAGCCGGAGAGGACGTCGGGCTCGTCCTCAGTGCCGAGCCCGAAGAAGGCGCTGAGTCCGAAGAAGGCACCGAGCCCGGAGCCGCCGAAGCGGGCGAAGAACGCGAGGAGGCCGTCGGGCCCGGCGCTGAGGACGAGCCCGAGGCCGGGTCCGTGGATGAGCCCGGCGAGCAGGAGGGCGAGGCGCAGCCCGAGGCGCAGCCGATGCGTGCTTCCCGGCGCTCGGCCGGCAACGGTGCGCGGCCGCGGCCCCCTCGCCGGCAAGCCGCCGAGGACGAGGAACGGCCGAAGACGAGCGCGTCGCGCCGCCGGACGCCCAAGGACCAGGGCTCGGACCAGGAGGATGCGCCCTCGGCCCCCGCGCGGCGGCCGAGACGCCGCCCCGCACGTGAGCGTGCAGAAGAGGCGGAGTGACGAAACGAAGGTAGGGCCACATGGATGTCACGCCGTATGAGACATCGGGCTCGGTGCAGCGATCCTCCGGGAGCGCACTGGTGGACGTCATCGACACGATCCTGGACAAGGGCTTGGTCATCGACGCCTTCGTGCGCGTGTCACTGGTGGGGATCGAGCTGATCACCATCGACGCGCGGATCGTGGTGGCGAGCGTGGACACCTACTTGCGTTTCGCCGAGGCCACCAACCGCCTGGACCTGTACGACAAGGGCGGCAAGGACCTTCCCGGTCTAGTGAACGAGCTGACTGAAGGAGGGACCAAGAGCAAGACCAAGGGAGTCCTCGGGGCGGCCAAGGAGACCGTGGAAGAGGTCTTCGAGGACGGGTCGGCGGACCGAGCCGGGGTCCGATCAGAGGATCGGGATGAATACCGAGAGCCACGTCGCCGACCGCCGCGAAGGGAGCGTGGGCGGTGACGACACGGCAGAAGAGAGAGACCGTCCGGCGTCCCGCCGGAACCGCGGGTTCTCCGTGCTACGTGTACGGGATCGTGCGGGCGCGGGCCCGACTGCCCAGGGACCTGCCCGGCCTCGGCGGCGGCCGGGTGTCGCTCGTGCGCCACGGCGACCTCGCGGCCGTGGTCAGCGAGATTTCGGCCAGAGCGGCGCTCGGCACCCGAGAGGACCTGCTCGCGCACGAGGGTGTGGTCGAGGCGCTCGCGGCGGAGATGACGGTGCTGCCGCTGCGGTTCGGCGCCGTGGTGGCCACCGCGGACGCGCTGGTCGAGGAGATGCTCGGTCCCTACGCCGCCTGGTTCACGGAGGTGCTGGAGAGCCTGACCGGCGTACGGGAGTACGCCGTCGTCGGTGTCTACGTCGAGGAGACCGTGATCCGAGAGGTGCTCCGGGAGGACCTGGAGGCGGCGCAGTTGCGCGAGCAGATCCGGGGCAAGCCGGAGGAGGCCGCCTACTACGACCGGATCCGGCTCGGCGAGCTGATCGTGAAGGGATTGCGTGACCGGTGCCAGGCGGACAGCGAGGCGCTGAGGCGTGCGCTGGAGCCATACGCCGCCGCCGTCGCCGTACGGGCCCCGGCAGGAGAGGACACCGCCGCCGACGCGGCGTTCCTCGTCGCCGACCGGGACCAGAAAGAGTTCGAGAACGCAGTGGACGAGCTGGGCGAACACTGGTCTGGCCGCATCCGGCTCCGCATGATCGGGCCGCTGGCCCCGTACGACTTCGTCCCGCCGCCCCCCGAGGAAGGGACATGAGATGGGACTTTTCACTGGCCTGCTCACGCTGCCGCTGGCACCCGTACGCAGTGTCGCCTGGCTGGCCGAACGCATCCGTGATCAGGTGGAACAGCAGATGTACGACCCGGCGTCGATCCGTCGGCAGCTGTGCGAGGTCGAGTCGCAGCGAGAGGCCGGGGTCCTGTCCGACGAAGAGGCGGCCGAGCTGGAGAACGTGCTGCTGAGCCGCATGCTGGCGGGGCGCTCGGGCGACGCGGAGGGTGACTATGGGGCCCCGCGAGCCGGTTGAGCGAGATCGTCGGGACACGGAGTCCGGGCGCCGTCGGCGGCGTCAGATGACGGCCGAAACGACCGCACGGCTCGCCACCGACTATGTGGCCGAGATGACCAGCAAGGAGCCCGAGGGGGTTGTAGCGCTGGAGCAGGCCGACGACGGCGGATGGATGGTCAGCATTGAGGTCGTTGAGACCCACCGGATCCCCGCTTCTACCGACATCCTGGCCGTCTATGAGGCCGACATGGACCCGGAGGGCGAGCTGATCGGCTGCCGGCGCGTCAAGCGCTACGCGCGTAGCCAGGTAGGGGAGAAATGACGTGAGCGAATCGACGGCGGGCAACAGGCTGACCGGGTTCGATCGGTCGTCAGCGCCGGCGCGACGCCCGGAGTCCGCGAATCTCGCCGACATTCTCGAGCGGGTGCTGGACAAAGGCATCGTCATTGCAGGCGACATTCAGGTGAACCTGCTCGACATCGAGCTGCTGACCATCAAGTTGCGGTTGGTGATCGCGTCGGTGGACCGGGCCAAGGAGATGGGCATCGACTGGTGGGAGCACGATCCCACCCTCTCGTCAGGCCATGGCGACGGCTACAGCGAACTGGCCGAGGAGAATCGGTGGCTGCGGGACCGCGTCGCGGCCCTCGAAGAAGCCGACGAGGTAGCTCTCGAAGAGCCCGACGATCCGCCGATCGAGCGGTCGTCCCGCCGTGCCTTGGACAGGCAGCGCGACCGAACGCGCGACCGCCCCCGTAAGCGGCGGCCGCGTCCGCCGGAGCGTGAGGACCGTGGCTGAGACCGGGATTTACGTCTACGGCATCGCTCGCGACCTGCCAGACGAAGCGATGGCGAGGGCCCACGGCGTGGGCGGCGCGCCCGTGCGCGTCGTCGCGGACCGCGGGCTGGCCGCCGTGGTGAGTCCCGTGAGCCTGGATGAATTCGGCGAGGCCGCCCTGCGGCGGAACCTGGAGGATCTCGACTGGCTGGAGGCGACCGCACGCGCCCACGACACCGTCGTGGACGCCGCCGCCGAGTGCGCGGTCACCGTCCCGCTCGGGCTGGCCACCGTCTACCGAGGCGAGGACCGGCTGCGGACCGCGCTGCGGGATCGGCGCGAGGAGTTCGTCCAGGCCCTGAGCCGCATCGCCGGCCGTACGGAGTGGGGCGTCAAGATCTACGGCGAGGCGTCGGCCGCGGATGAGCACAGGGGCGGCCCCGAGCCCGGGTCCGCGTCCGAACCGGTTCGACCCGGCACCTCTTACCTGCGGCAGCGCGGCATACGCCGGCAGGCACAGGAAGAGGCACGGCGCGAAATGCTGCTGATGGCCGAGAGGGTCGACGACGAGCTGTGCCGGCTCGCCGCTGCGAGCCGGCTGCACCGGCCCCAGGACCCGCAGCTGTCCGGGCAGGAGGGCTGGATGATCCTCAACGCCGCCTATCTCGTGGACGACGAGCGCGCGGACGCCTTCCGCGCCGCCATCGTCCGGCTCGCCGAGGCGTATCCGCGGATCGGGGTGGAGTTCACCGGGCCGTGGGCGCCGTACTCCTTCGCGACCGAGGAGGAGACGTGAACCAAAGCCTGAGCGAGCAGCCGCGTGCGCCGCGCCCTGTACGGGGCGAGCGCGTCGCCCTCGTGGACCTGCTAGATCGCCTTCTCGCCGGCGGGGTGGTGATCGTCGGCGACGTGACCATCTCGATCGCGGACGTCGATCTCGTACGGATCTCGCTGCGGGCGCTCGTCGCGTCGATCCGGCCCGAGATAGAGCGCATGACCTGGGACGAGCCGATCCAGGGGACGGTGGTAAGGCAGGACCGGGAGCCGTGAGCCCGTACCGGCCGCGGCGCGACGCGGGCACGGCGCGCGGCAGGCTGTCGCGGCGCCTGGAGACCGACGCCGAGGAGGTCCAGCGGGATCTCATGCGGCTCGTGCTCACCGTGATCGAGCTGGTGCGCCAGCTGATGGAACGCCAGGCACTGCGCCGGGTGGACTCCGGTGACCTGTCCGAGGACAAGGTCGAGGAGCTCGGTCTGGCGCTCATGCGTCTGGAGGAGGCGATGACCGAGCTGCGGGAGCGGTTCGACATCGGTGCCGGCGACCTGAACCTCGACCTCGGCCCGCTGGGTCCCCTGTTGCCGCCGGAATAGATCGGGGCTGGCAGGAATTCGCTCTTGAGCGTCGATGTGTGGGTAAAGCGTTGAGTGACGGTTCCTGGGCGAGGAAGGATGGTGGCACGCCACATCGGACTGGAGCGCGAGTACGACGCGCTCCAGGTCGGTTCCGGTCATGACCGGGCCGTCCAGTCCGGTGCGCGTGGCGAATCGCGGTGCTCGCCCCCACGATCTCGACGACGCTGACCGCCGGCATCACCGCCGCCGTCATCCCCCGGCCCACGCCGACACCGCCGACCCTCAGTGGGACTGCAACCCGAATGTCCAGACCCACGGGCTGGACATCGGCGTTTGTATCGACGGCCACACCGCCGGCCCCGGTGACAGTGTCGTTCCGACCCTGACTAGCACTCAGGAGATCCCCGTAGCGATCTCGCAGAACACCGCCGCCGATCCGCCCGTTCGCGCTCCGGAGAAAGGCGACGTCGACCGCTGCCATCTGATCGCCGGGGCCAATCCGGGGAGCGTCGACAGCCTCGGCGGGAACGGGAGTGAGCCGAGCAACCTCGTGCCCTGCTGGGGACAGCCGGCCAACCGCCCGGGAATGACGACCCAAGAAAAAGCCATCTACAATTACATGGTCAACACGAACGAGAGTTCACCACCGTCACCGGCCAAAAAATAAAAATTACCCTGGGAAACTAGCTCAATTATCGTGAGTTGGCCGGTCGCTGGCCACCCGCTTCCGCGGACCGGCGGCCGGCTGCCGTGCTGCCGATGCCCTGCCAGTTGGGGTACCTGCCAGACGCATTCAGCGAGGTGAGAATTCGGTTGCTGCCCGGCGTGCCGAATGACACGATCGTCGATCGTGACCGGCTCGTACTGGGAAGCCCACCCGTCTTCGCCCCTGCGCCCTGGTGTGGTGCACCTTCGTCTGCCGGATGTCTCAGTGGATCTCGCAACTGCGGCCGGGGTCTTCGGAGCTGCGCGTGTCGACCGGGGCACGGTGGCGCTGCTGCGTCACGTCCCCGCGCCGGGTCCGTGTACGTCGGTAGTGGATCTCGGTACGGGTTACGGGCCGATCGCGGTGACGTTGGCGCTTCGGCAGCCTCGGGCCGGGGTGTGGGCGGTGGACGTCAACGAGCGAGCCCTGGATTTGGCGCGCGCTAACGCGGTCGCCGCCCGGCTGGTGAATATGACCGCGGCTACGCCCGAGCAGGTGCCGGACGCGCTGAGGTTCGACGGGCTGTACTCCAACCCGCCGATCAAGATCGGCAAGGACACTCTGCACGAGCTGCTTTCGCGATGGCTTGCCCGGCTCACGCCCGGCGCGACGGGCTGGCTGGTCGTCAAGCAGGCCATGGGCGGCGATTCGCTGCACGACTGGTCGAACGACACCGGATATCCCACCCGGCGAACTGGCTCCAAGCAGGGGTATCGACTGCTGCAGGTCAAGGCCCCGGCGGCAGCCGGACGGGCGCAGGACACGATCGACCCGGCCGATCTGGATCTCGTCAACCGCCGAAGCGGCCACCGCTGGAGCGTCCTGGGCCACCTGGCCGGCGGGTCGAGCGACCAGGTGTACCTGCTCGGCCAAGCTCGGCAGCGAGCGGTCCTCAAGATCAAGCACGATGCCTGGTGGGCCGAACAACTGACCAGGACCGCGGAGACCGTCGAGCGGTTGCGCGTCGTGGGGTACCCCACCCCGGCCGTGATCGGGGTCGGACGTCTCGACGGGGAGCGGTCCTATCTACTGACCGCATTCCAGCCGGGGCGCCCCGCACCTCGCTGAACGCGGACACGCTCGATCACGTACTGGAAGCCGTCAACCTGCACGCTCAGGTCCACCCCTCGCCGGTACGCGACTGGTCGGCCATGGTGACCATGTTCCTCAACGGCGGCATTGCCGAGTTCGGATTCCATCCGCATGTGCTGCCACTCGCCCGGCATGCCCTCACCCTGATCACACGACCGGTGCCGGCCCTGCCGGCCGGAGATTTCGTGCACGGTGACTTCACACTGCGCAACATGCTGTTCGGCCGCAAGCACCTCTCCGCGGTGGTCGACCTCGAAGGCTTCGGAACCGGCAGCCGGGTCATCGACCTGGTCGCCCTCCTGCAGACCGCCGCCCACCCCCTCCACGGCGACACCACCATCGCCCAGCGCCTTGCCCACTACGCCATCGCCGCCGGAGGAAGCGACACCTTCGCCGCCTGCATGGTCCACCGCGTCCTCGCCGCGCTGGCTTCCGCCACCGAACATCCCGAACAACTGCCAGACGCCCAGCAACGCTGCGAGGGGTTGCTCCGCCTACTCCGGTAACCGCGACGGCGCACTCTTCTGCCGCTGACCGCTCGCCCTGCCGCTGAGCGGCAACCGCGTAGCGGGGAATATCGGACACTGTCCTGGGTGGCAGGAAACCCGAGTGCTGTCGCTCGTGGGGCGGGTTAAGTCGTACCGGTGGACGCACCGAAGGCGTCAACCGCGCTCACGGCGGCAATATAACTTCAGCCTAAAATCTTCTCAACCGCCCAAGCGAATCCACAGACTACCGCGCGTCCCGCTTGTGGATATGTGGATATCTAGGCACCCAAAGCCTTAACTAAACGACATTGTGCCGCCGCGGATCGCTGAAGCCTGTACAAGAGAGAGCTCATCGACTTCCACAGGTCATGGGAAGGAGTGATGGATGTGACCATCGCCACCGTGCGTACATCAACTTTCACCGAACCCAGAGCACCTCAAACCTCCTCCACACCTGCAACCACCACAGAAGCCACACCGCCCTCGGAGGCCAACCCCCGATCGCCCATGTGAAGAGCCCTGCGGGTCAATACAGCGCCGCTGGTGCCTGTGCTCGCCGGAGATCATGGCCGAACGCCCGGCACTCGGCGGGGCCGGTTGCATGGCACCCCGCCGGAAACGCCGTCCGCGGCCTGAGGCATCAGCGCACCGTCCTGCGTTCGGCGGCCCACACCGCGATCTGGGCGCGCGAGGCGAAGTCGAGCTTGGTCAGGATGTGCTCGACGTGACTTTCGGCCGTACGTTGCGCGATCACCAATGTGGCGGCGATCTCCTTGTTGCTCATGCCCTGCGCGATGAGGTCGGCGACCTGGCTCTCGCGCCGAGTGAGGATGGCTTCGGCGGGCGGTGCCTCAGTGGCGCCCGAGGAGGAGTCGTGCTGTCGGCTCGTCCCCTCCTCCAGCGCGTACGCGATGGCCTCCTCGACTGGAAGGGCCGCGCCATACCGGTCGGCGGCCGCGTACGCCTCCTCCCCGAGGGCCTCACGGATCCGCGCCTGGCGCGGATCGTAGAGTTCACGCAGACTGCCGATCTCAGCCGAAGAGGATCCGGCCGTCCGCCATGCTCTGTGGGCGGCGCCGTACAGGCGAGCGGCCCGCTCATGTTGTCCGGCCTCTGCCGCGGCCCAGGCCAGCGCTGCCAAGCAGGTGGGTATGCCGCCTTGGTCGTTGATCGAACGCTTAAATTCGAGAGCTTGCCGGTACATCACGGTCGCGTGCTCCGGCCGGCCTCGACACATTTCATCAAGGCCCGCTGACAACAGCGCCCAGGATCTGCTCCATTCCGCCCCGTGCGCTTCGCACAACGCCAGATTCTCCCTGGCAAAGGCCGTGGCGCGAGGATCACCGACGACCACGCTCGCATCGATCAACTGGTCAAGTGTCTGCCACATGCCGAACGCGTCGCCGTTGGCCCGATGACGCTCGAGGGCCTTCTCCAACAGGGCCAACGCGCGGGGCACCTCTCCCTGATAGGCCAGCGCCCAGCCGGTGTAGGTCTCGGCGTAGGCGAGGGCGGAGGCGTCCCCGAGGCGTTCGGCCAGGGAGTGCGCCTCCTCCAGCACGGCATGCGTCTCGGCCGCATCGCCGGCCATCACGCTGAAGTAACCGTACGCATTGAGGGCCTTGGCCCGGATGACCGTCGGCTCCGGAGCGAGCGCCAACGCCCGTTCGAGCCAACGACGCTTCTCCCCGTAGCTCCCGAAGGCGTCCCAGATCGCGAGCAGCGCGGCGGCCGTTCTCAGCCCGGCATGGGCCTCCCCCGGTTCGGTGAGGCAGAAGTTCATCGCCGCCCGGAGGTTGGCCTGCTCGGCCTGCATCCGCATGATCCAGGCGACCTGGCGTGAGCTGAAACGCTCCGCCTCGGCCTGTTCGGCGAGGCCCTGGTAGTAGTCACGGTGCCGGATCCGCAGGCTGCGCTCCTGGCCGGACGCTGCCAGCGCGTCATGGCCGTACTGCCGGATCGTCTCCAGCATGCTGTATCGCGCTATGGGGCCGTGGTCGTAACGAACCAGGATCGACTTGTCCACCAGGCCGGCCACCAGATCGAAGACCTGTTCGACGGTGATCTCGTAGCCGGAGCAGACTTGCTCGACGGCCTCCAGGTCACAGCCCCCGCCGAACACCGACAGTCGCGCCCACAGCAGTTGCTCCTCATGCGAGCACAGTCCGTAGCTCCAATCGACGGCCGCCTGCAAGGTCTGATGACGCGGTAGCACCGTACGGGAGCCATCAGTCAGCAAGCTGAAGCGGTCCTCCAGCCTGCCGAGGACCTGCTCCACCGACAGCACCCGCAACTGCACCGCCGCCAGCTCGATCGCCAGCGGGATCCCATCGAGCAGCCGGCACAACCGCGCCAGCGCCGCGCCGTTCTCGGGCGTCACAGCGAACCCGGAGACGGCCGCCGCCGCCCGATCCACCAGCAGCCTCACGCCGTCATAGGCCCTCAAACCCTCAACCGGCGGGCTAGGCCCGTCATCGGGCACCGACAACGGGGGCACCGCCAGGATCTGCTCACCTTCGGCCTTCAGCGGCTCACGGCTGGTCGCCAGAACCTTTAGCCACGGCGCGACTCCCAGCACCTTGCAGACCAGTACCACACACTCGTCCAGCAGGTGCTCACAGTTGTCCAACACCAGCAACAGACGCTTGTCGCGCAAGAACTCGGCCAAGACGTCCAACTGTTCGCGCCCGGGTTGATCGGCCACGCCGAGGGACGCCGCCACTGTCTGGACCAGCAAGTCCCCGTCCCGCAACGGCGCCAGATCGATCAGCCACACCCCATCAGGGAACGCCCGTCCGACCATGGCTGCCATCCGCAACGCCAAACGGGTCTTGCCGACCCCGCCGACGCCCGTCAAGGTCAGCAGCCGCCGAGCCGTCAGCAAGCGCCGGGCTTCGGTCAACTCTTGACCTCGGCCTACAAAACTCGTCAGGTCGGTACGGAGATTACCGACTTGACGCTTGGCCGCAGAGCTGCCCATAACCCGAAGTTACCTTCCTGGGGGTGGGTGTCTGCGATCACCGCGTCGCGCGGGGTCTGTGTGGCTACAGGAACGCGAGCACTCCAGCAATACGGATGCGGAACAGTCCCGACCGGATGGATCGTATCGCCGCAGGTGCGAGCGCATATCGGGGAAGCGCAACCCCCCTGTTGTGTGCGACGTACTGATATACTGAAGCCTCTGGACCCGGGCTGTCGGTGGTGGCCGAGGAGTACGACGGGGCGCAGGTGGTCGCCGTCCGCAGTGATCGCGTGATCGCGTACCGGACATACCCGTCCCGGCCGTTAAGGGCGGGACCATTGCCAACCACCGGCAGTTTCGCCGCTCCGTCCCTGGCACGTGGCACTGCCGACAATGCTCGGTGCGAGGCACCTGCCAGACGACCTCGGCGGCGGTAGTCAGTCATGGCGCGGATGCTTCGCGGTATCTGCCTCGACTCGACTCATGCGGTTCATCGCTTGACGGTCTGCATGAGGTGGTGGCTTTCAGGAGGTAAGGAGAGCCGAGCGGATGTCCTCGGAATATGCGCGCCATCCAGACTCCCTTACGCGCCGATCTTTCCTGTCGCGCACGGCGGCCGGTGCGGCGCTGGGTCTTTCGACAGGCTCCGGCTTGCTGAGCGCGTGCGACATGACCACGACCGGCCAGCGATCGTCGGTCGCCGGCCCCGGCGGTATCCCGCTCGCCCGCCCCGACCGGCCTGTGACGCTGCCGCGTTACGCCGACATCACGCCCATTGCCTCCGGGCTGCGCCCCGAGACCGGCCCGTTGGAACTCTACAACTGGATGGATTACATCAACCTGGACGTGGTCAAGGATTTCGAGCGTAAGTACAACGTCGGGGTGAGGGTGACCACATTCAGTTCGACCGATGAGATGTTCACCAAGATTTCGTCGGGAGCCGTTCATTTCGATCTGGTGATTCCCAGCCCGGAGGAGCTGGACCGGCTCGTCGCGGGAAAGCTGCTCCAGCCGCTCAACCTCGACTACATCCCGAATCTGAAGGCCAATGTGTGGCCCTGGCTCGCAGATCCGTGGTATGACCGTGGCTCACGCTACACGGTCCCTTATACCGTGCTGTCGACGGGCATCGCGTGGCGAGCGGACAAACTGCCTGGATTTGACCCGTCAAAGCTGGCTCACCCCTATGACGTCTTCTGGCGGGCCACCCAGATCAAAGGCAAGGTCGGACTGCTGGATGATGAGCGCGACCTGATCGGAATGGCAGTGCTGCGCAACGGCGGCACCGATGTCAACACCGAGGATCCGGCACAGATCGCCACGGCTCGGGACAGCCTGGTGAGGCTCATGCACAGCGTAAGGCCGAAGCTCGGGATCGACTATGAGAAGCTGCCCAACGGGTCGCTTTGGCTCCACCAGTCGTGGTCGGGAAACATGGTTTTGGCGCAATATTTCCTACCTAAGGGCACCAAAGCGAGTGTTCTGCGCTATTGGTGGCCGGGAAACTCACGCGGTGTGGTAACCAACGATCTGCTTTCCGTGCTTCGCGGGGCTAAAAATCCGGTGCTGGCACACCATTTCATCAACTATCTCCTTGACAGTCGGGCGGCCGTCAAGAATTTTGGCTTTGTCGGATTCCAGCAGCCGGTACGCGGCTGTGAACCGGACGCGCTGATCAAGGCGGGGCTCGTTCCGCCTCATCTACGCGACACGTTGATGTCTGAATCACAGATGCGCAACGGTCTGGCCAAAGCGGCTTTGAGCCAACGTGGCCTGGCCCTGTGGCAAGACGCGTGGTCAGAGATCAAGGCGGCATGAAAGGATCGGAGGCCTGGCGATGCGTGCACCTTGGCATCGACGTGTTGCGGCGTTGCCGGGCATTGTATGGCTGTCTCTTTTCGTAGTTGTTCCGACATACACCCTTATAGCGGTCGCAACGGGACATGTCGACGAACTGTTCACGCCGGTACCGGCGTGGATTCCGGGCACCGGGAATATCGGGTTTTTGGACAAGGCGTTCGTCGGCGCTCTGCCTGGCGGTGAGTACTGGGCGACGGTGCGCAACACGTTCGTCTTCATCGCTGCAGCACTCACGTTGTGCATGCTGATCGGCTACCCGGTCGCCTACTACATCGCGCGTCACGCACGGCGAACGAAGGTCCTGCTCGTGGCACTTCTCGTGCTGCCCTTCTGGGTCAGCTATCTGATGCGCATGCTTGCGTGGGTGGGCCTGCTGTCTCCAGACGGCCAGATCAACAAGCTGATGGAGACGGTCGGCATCGCGCATCCCCCAGACTGGCTCGGCGGCCATCCACTGTCGGTGATCGCCGCCCTGACCTACGGCTACGTCCCATTCTTCATCCTGCCGGTGTGCGCGGGCCTCGACCGTATCGACCGCGGCCTACTGGATGCGGCGCGCGATCTTGGCGCCTCACCGCCACGGGTCTTTCTGCACGTCACACTGCCGCTGTCCAAGCCGAGCCTTCTGGCGGGAAGCGCGCTGGTCGTGCTGCCGATGTTCGGCGACTACTACACCAACGACCTCATCTCGGGATCACCGGCAACGAGCATGCTCGGCAACCAGATCAACCTGTACGTACAGGGCGGCCCGCAAAAGAATCTCGGCGCTTCGCTGGTGATCGTGATGATGGCCATGCTCTTGGTCGTGATGGCCTACTACGCCCGCGCCATGGCACGTTACGGCAGATCGCCGACCAACGATGACGATCGATAGCGTGAATCCGGCAATCCGGTGAACAGGCCGAGCAATCCGTGGGGACGTCCCCGATTTCTCGCCGTCGCTACATGGCTTTACATGGCTTGGGCACTTCTGCCGGTGGCTGCCGCAATCATCTTCTCGTTCAATGACGGGCGCTCGCGCAGCAACTGGCAGGGATTTTCAACGCGCTGGTGGTGGAGTGATCCGAGCCTATCGGTATTCCACGATCCGGATTACATTCGTGCGCTGACCCATAGCCTTCAGCTCGCACTACTCGACATGGCCATAGCGACTCCTCTCGGCACGCTGCTGGCGCTCGGGCTGTTCCGCTGGCGAGGCCGCGGCTCGCGTGCCGCGAACCTGCTCACGCTCTTCTCGCTGGTCACTCCGGAACTCGTGCTGGCCGTCTCGCTGCTCCTGCTGTTCGCTCAGGCCACGATCGTGCCGTTCTCGCTGATCCATCTCGGCACACCCGCTCAGACGATCGGACAGGTGACATTCTCACTTCCCTTCGTCGTGGTGATCGTGCGGAGCCGCCTCTTCTTGATCGGCGGAGAGTACGAGGAAGTCGCCCGAGACCTGGGTGCCACTCCGGCGCAGGCGCTGCGCACCGTTCTGCTCCCGCTGCTGTCGCCGGCGATTCTGGCCAGCGCACTCATCGTGTTCGCGCTGTCGATGGATGACTTCGTCGTCACCCAGTACCTGTCATCCGACCAGGCGACGGCAACCATTCCGATGTTCCTCTATGCCCAGACCCGTGGCGCGGCCACGCCCGCGCTCAACGCGCTCGCCAGCCTAATGGTCCTGTTGACGTTGCTCGCCGTCGGTCTGGCCTTCGTGACCTACTGGCTGGCCTCGCGCCGTAGACAACGGCCCGACGGTTCGGCCGCACACGAGCTCAACGTTTTGGAGATCTGATGCACGAGCCGTGCGAGCCGCGAAAGCCACAGCCCGGTGGCGGTGAAATGCGACTGGTCGCGCTCACAAAGCGATTCGGCGAGTTGATCGCCGTCGCCGACATCGAACTCGATATTCTTTCCGGCGAGTTCTTCGCGCTTCTAGGTCCGTCCGGCTGCGGAAAGACGACCACACTCCGGATGATCGCCGGACTCGAAGAGCCCACCTCCGGCACAATACTGCTCGATGGGACCGATCTCTCGAATGTCCCCGCACATCTACGTAACGTGCACACTGTGTTCCAGAACTACGCGCTGTTCCCGCACCTCGATGTATTCGGCAACGTCGCGTTCGGCCTGCGGCGAAACAAGGTCTGCACCGCGGAGGTTCGCAGGCGCGTCGGGGAAGCACTCGAGTTGGTACGGCTCGGTGACCTGGCACGCCGGCGACCGGCGCAACTGTCCGGAGGGCAACAGCAGCGCGTCGCACTCGCCCGCGCCCTCGTGCTGCGGCCTGCCGTGTTGTTGCTCGATGAGCCACTGGGCGCGCTGGACGCCAAACTGCGCAAGCAACTACAAGCCGAACTCAAAGCAATCCAGGAGGCGGTCGGGATCACTTTCGTACTGGTCACCCATGACCAGGAAGAGGCGTTGAGCATCAGCGACCGGATCGCCGTCATGTCCTCGGGCCGCATCGAGCAGGTAGGAAGACCGCGCGCCTTGTACGAGGAACCCGCGACACCGTGCGTCGCCGATTTCCTCGGTGTGTCGAACCTGATGACGGCACAGGTCGATGGTCACGACCGGTTGCGGCTCGGCGAATATCGACTGCGCGTCAGCCGAGTAACGGCGCCGCGGGGCAGTGCCACGGCGATCGTCGTACGGCCCGAGCGTGTCGTTCTGGAGCGTTACGACGCACTGGGCGGTGAGAACCGCGTGCCGGGCGTGGTGGAACGGACTGTTTTCCTCGGCTGGGCGGTGCAAGTGATCGTGAAGCTGGCCACGGGGGTGACACTTCAGGCGCTGGCGGCCAATACCGGGGAAGTCGTCGATTATCCGCCAGGGACTTTGGTTCGTGCCTACCTTCCCCCCGAGTCGATCCGCGTGCTGGGCGCCGGACAGGTCGCGTCCGAAGGAAAGGCAGCAGAACCAAGCCGATCCTCGGTACAGCCATAAGCCCGTACGCCTCCGACGAGTGATTTGCGCGGTGGCACAGCACCGTACGTGCCCTGTCCGCCGACTCCGCGGTCGACTCACTCCTCTGCCTGGCCCGCCGTACACCGGACTGGGACCCGTCCAAGACAGAGTGGCGGGCCGCCGACGCCGCCGAGACCGATCTGGCCCCCTACTGCGGGGGCGACCGCTTCGGCGTCATGCTCCCCGCGCCCGCGGGGATGGTCCCCACCACACCCGAGTGTGCTTTCGCAGTCCCGGTTGCGGTGGGGAACGGCGGGAGCTGAGCGGGGGGCACGGTCGCGGTCAGGGCTTGCTCGCGCTATGGGACGACGTGGGCTGCGATGCGTGATCAGCGTTGCCCGTCGTCCTGGGGCGGCTAGGGCCTGTTTTCGAAAGGGCTGTCGTGGGGGCTGGCCCGGTCATCTGGGGGTTTGGTGGGTGGCCAGCCATCTCGTGAGGTGTTGGGTGGCGTTGTCGAGGTCGTTGGTGGTGGTGATCTGGTATTCGGTCCGGCCTTGCCTGTGTCTTTGAGCCGTACTGCGGCCGTCGACGGGCTTGAAATAGAGCCAGTTTCCGCACCCCACAAGATCCGGTCGACTCCGCCGTCGCACGCCGATGTGCAGGTGAGGTGTGCGGATTATGCGGCTCGCCCCAAGATCATTAAGATCCGCGGGTGATCAACAGACGAGGCTCTGCGGCCAGTGTGGTCGTGGGCATGCTGGCCGCCTTGACGATAGCGGGAATTCCGCCCGCCTCCGCCGGTGAACCGACGGCTGAGGAACCCCCGAAGGTCGAGCTGGTACTGGATTCCAGCGGCTCGATGCGCGCCACCGACATCGACGGCCGTAGCCGGATGTCGGTCGCGCAGCAGTCCTTCGACGAGGTCGTGGACGCGCTTCCCACGGAGACTCAGCTGGGCATTCGTGTCCTCGGCTCTCGCGTTCCCGTGGCAAACAACCAGGCTCTCGGCTGCCGGGACACCCAGCAGATCATGCCGGTCGGCCCCGTCGACAAGACGGCGGCCAAGTCCGCGATCGCAACGATGCGCCCCACCGGCTGGACACCGATCGGCCTCGCGCTCCGCGGCGCATCCCGGGATCTGGGCACGGGCGAGACCACCCGGCGGATCGTCCTCATCACCGACGGGGAGGACACCTGCGGAGCGCCCAACCCGTGCGACGTCGCCCGCGAACTCGCCGCCCAGGGCACGCACCTGGTGGTCGACACCCTCGGTCTCACCCTGGACGACAAGGTACGACGGCAGCTGACCTGCATCGCCGACGCCACCGGCGGAACCTACACCGCCATCCAGCACCAGACGCAGCTCACCAGCCGACTCAACCAACTGGTGCGGCGGGCGCACGACACGTACCGCCGTACCCCGCGTCAGGTGGGCGGCAGCGACCGATGCGCCAACGCTCCGATCCTGAGCCCCGGCGCCTACGCCGACCGCGAGCGCTTCGCCGAGCACCGCTGGTACCGAGTGGAGGTCGCGCCCGGACAGGAACTCCGCGCCTCGGTGAGCGTCGCGCTCGACCGGACGCTGAACCCCGACTACGGGGTCCTTCTGCGCGCGGTGTCCACGAGCGGGCAGGAGATCGTACGCGGAACCGACGCGGGCAGCGGACGTACGGACGTGCTGTCCACCGGCCTGCGCTGGTCGGACCAGCAGCCCTCGGCGGCGCCCGAAGCCTCGACATCGTCCTCGTCGGATGAGTCCGAGACGAGCCTGGTCTGCCTCGTGGTCAGCAACTCCTTCTCCGCACCCGCCGGAGTCCAGACCTCACCCGGCATGCCCCTGGAACTGACGGTCGGCGTCGTGCCTTCCTCGCCCACCCCCGGCGGCCCGTCCCTGGGCCGCGGCTGGCTGCTGTTGGTCGTCCTCGCCGGGGCCGGCCTTCTCGGCGGTCTGCTCACCGGCTGGCTGGCCCGCTGGCGGGTCGCCATCTGGAAGGAGAACTGACCATGCGCGCCGCCCTTCTCCTGAGCCTGCCGTTCGCGAGCCTCATGTCACTGGCCCCGGCCGGGCCGGCCGTCGCGGAGGAAACCCCGACACCGAGTCCCAGCAGCACGGTCACCACCGCCGGGACGTCCTTTCTCACCGCGACCAATGTGGAGGCCGAGCAGCCCGTACGGGTGTCTGGATCCACCGGCGACTACCAGTACTGGTCGTTCAAGGCCGCCGCCGGGGAGACGGACCGGCTCACCCTCACCATCACCCTGCCGCCCGGCGCGAGCCGGCACGGCGCGGCCACCTGGACGGTCGACGTCTTCGACGGCTTGCGCCGCCGCCAGGCCTGTACGGCCGGTTCCCAGACCGCGACCGCGGCGAGCGGCGACGCGACGGTCGCACTGCACTGCCTCCTGAGGCAGGTCCGTTCCTGGGCTGACCCCTGGTCCGACGAGCCGCTGCCGGGCACCTATTACGTGCGGCTGTCCGCGATCGGCCTGCCAGAGCAGGATCTCGGCCTGCCCGTCCAGACCGACGTGGCACTCACCGTACGAAAAGGAGACTCGCAACCCGACAACGCGAAACTGAAGGCCCCGCTGTCCCCGAAGGTCGATCCCGGAGCCACCGTGGCACCGCAAGCCGCACCCTCGTCGTCATCCTCGGCGGCCGGGCCGGCGGCACGCGTGAAGGGCTGGTTCTCGTGGCCGTCCAGCCGATGGTGGTGGACGATCGGCGGCGGCGTGCTGGCCGCAGTCGCCGGCGTGGGCGGTTACCGCCTGACCCGTCACCCGCGCCACTGGTCTTCGCCCCGCTGAACCGAACCGGCCGGGCCCACCGGGGGCCCGGCCGGTTCGTGGGCGAACGCGTCATACGCCGCCGGTCCGCTGCCCGGCGGGAGTATGAACGACTCGCCACACCCGAGGAGCAGGCACGACTGCTCACCAAACCAACGTGAGGAAAGATGCATGAACCCGCCCGTGACCATGGATCCGAAGCAACTGGGCATCATCGTTAGCGCGTTCAGCAGTGCGTTCATAGACACGCCGGAGGACACGGATCTCGTTGATCGAACTCGCATGGCGCTGAAGATGTTGCCGGACGACATCGTGCGAGAACTCGGCGAGGTCGTTGATCTGCTTGCCATGCTCACCAAGGAGCGTCTAGCCCCGGATACCCCTGCGGGGACGCCCGTTCCGGGCTGAAAATGGGGGTGGTTGCCCGCCGACGCCGGAGTCCTATGGTCGATTGAGGCCGTCGTCTAGCCGGGCGCTGGGAGCCGTGCATCGGGAGTGGCGGGCCGGCGGTTGCAGGAGGTGGAGTGGAGCGCCCCGGGTTGGGTGAAGTTGACGTACCCCGGCTTCGGTGGGGTCGGCTTGCTGGAATCCTGATGCCTTTGATCTTGAGGAAAGGCCCAGGATGCCCCGGAGCTATCCCCCTGAGTTCCGCCGTAAGGTGCTGGATCTGGTCAAGGCCGGACGGCCGGTCCGGCAGGTCGCCGCGGACCTGCGGATGCCGAGTCAGACCATCTACGTCTGGCTCCGCAAGAACCTATCGACGCCGGTCTAGAGCCGGGACTGACCTCGACGGACAATGCTGAGCTGGTCGCCGCCCGGCGCCGGATCGCGGCGCTGGAGACCGAGCTGGCGGTGACCCGGCGTGGGATCGAGCTGGTGAAGCAGGCGATGCCCCCAAAAGACGGTTCGAGGCCATCGCGGTGACGGCCGGCTAAGGCCTGCCGATCAAAGCCTGCTGCCGGGTCCTGGGAGCGTCGGAGTCGGGTTTCCGCATGTGGCGTAAGCGGCTGCCATCGCCGCGGGCGATCCGGCACGCCTGGCTGAAAACCCCGACCGCGGCCGACCTGGTAGACCGCCAGTTCACTCGCAGCAAACCCGATGAGCCATGGGTTACCGACATCACCGAACTGGACCACCTTCGATTCTTGATCAGGGACCGGGACAGCAAGTTCACCCGGCTCTTCGACGAGGTATTCACGACCGAGGGCATCCGCGTGGTGCTCACCGCACCGCAGGTCCCTCGAATGAACGCGATCATGGAACGGTGGCTTGGCAGCGTACGCCGCGAACTTCTCGACCGGATCCTCATCATGAACGAACGCCACCTCCGCACCGTCCTCGCCGAGTACGAAACCTACTTCAACGAACACCGCCCGCACCGGGCCCTGAACCAGGCCAGCCCGCTGCAAGCGCTGCCCCGTTCCGGTCGACGCCGACATCAAGGTCACCCGACGGGACCGACTCGGCGACCCCTTACACGAATACGCCCAGGTCGCAAGAGGTGACGCAATATTTGGCACCCACAGGTCCAGCCGGGGGTTATGACGCGGGCAAGAAGATCAAAGGCCGTAAAAGGTTCATCGTGACGACACGATGGGTTCGCTGATCACGGTGATGGTGTGCGCGGCGAGCGTCCACGACCGCGACGGCGCCAAGAGCGTGCTGCTCGGGACGTATCTGACCGCCCCTGGATGCCGGTTCGTCTTCGCCGGCCGGCTGGTCGACTGGGTCGCCCGCATCCTGGGCATCGTCGTGGACATCATCCGCAAACCCGAAGGCCGAAAAGGCTTCAGTGTCCTGCCGCGCCGATGGGCCCCGCCCATTTCGAAGCCATGATCCTGGGCCGCCATCAACACCATGATCCGACGCCTCGTACGCGGCCGACCCGCCAGGGCGCCGCCCCCTCGAATACACACGATGAGATCACTTCTCAAACACGTCTTAGGGAATTTCGATCGAGAAGCCAGCAGCCATAATGGATTCGAGGTGATGCCTGTGAGCGCCGAAGAACTGCTCCGCATCACTCCCTTCGATCGATATCGCCACTTCCAAATAATCCTCTGCCCCTGCCGTTCCGTCACCACACATGAAACACCGAAGCCTTTTGCTCACTTTAACCATTAATTCCACCTACCACTTTCTATATTTTTTTCGATCGATGAGTTCAATTTGCTTTAATTACAGTTGTCGGCGCGCCACTCGGGTTGGCCGGATCGTAGATTACGACATCGCTTACACCGTCTCTATTATCAAGAACCCTGACCAACTGACCGTCGTCTTGATAAAATAGCTCCCCGTCGGGGAGTGTCTAATTAACTTGACACACCCCCCGTACATACTGGCGTACCTAAGGCTGTACGCCGATACGCACGGTCGTTGCGTGGCCGGGCGCGTTGACAGGGTCATCGCTTCACGCCGCCGCTGTGAAGTCCGTTCATGAAGATGGCGAGCAGGCGGTCGGCTTGAGCTGGGCCGTCCGGGGTGTCCTGGGCGGCCCAGGCGATAGCGCTGACCATCTTGACCACTTCAGCCGCATCGGCGTCGGCGACGACCACGCCTGATCGCCGTGCCCGCGCCAGCAACGCGGCCCCCGCCTCGAACATCTCCGCGTGCCAGGTCGATACCAGGCCATTCCCGCGGTCGAGAGCCGAGTTCATCACCGCGGCCGCCAGACCTCGATAAGCCAGGGCATGCGTGAGCGCGGCACGCAACCACGTGGCCAACGCCTCGAATTCGTCCTCGGCCGTCAGCAGCTCGCGACCGAGGCCGACCAACGCGGCTATCTGCTCGGTGAGCACCGCTTCGATGAGATCCAGCCGAGTGGGGAAATGCCGGTACAGCGTCCCGCTGGCCACCCCTGCCCGCCGAGCGATCTCGTCCAAGGAGGCGTCCACGCCGGACTCGGCGAAAGCAATGCGCGCCTGCTCGACCAACCGCCCGTGGTTACGCCGGGCGTCCGCGCGCATCGGACGACCGGCATGGGACGGCGAATCTTGACCCGCCAGTTCGATCACCACACCCCTTTGCTAACCGGGGACACAGTCCGCTACTGTCTCCACCTAACCGGACCATGTCTCACCTTACCGGCATGGCTCGCCCGAAGCAGAAAGGACCGCCCCATGGCGCTGTCGGAACAAAAGCAAGAAGGCGGCGCGCGCGAGGTCTTGGAGCGTTTCCGCCAAGCCGCTATCAGCCAGTCTGTCGATGACATGAGCCGTCTGTACGCAGCCGACGCGGTCCATGAGTTCCCGTTCACACGTCCAGGCCTGCCGTCCCGCCTCGAGGGCCGCGACGAGATCGTGACCTGGATAGCCGCAGGGTGGAAGGCCACGTCGCTGAAGTATGAGCGTTACCGCACTCTCGCCATCCACAACACCGGCGATCCAGAAACGATCATCGTCGAGCAGGAAGCCCTCGGGACCAGCACGTCCACCGGCGAGTTCGCGCTTCCCAACATCGTTGTGCTTACCGTGTACAACGGGCAGATCACTCGTCTTCGCGACTACGTCAACATCCCGGCGGCCGCAGCCGCTATAGGACGCGATATCTAACGCCCCGGGGCACCTACGAGGTCGCGAAGCGGATGGGCGACCAGGACGCCACCTACGACGGGGGCGCACAGTTCGTCCTCACCCGCCGAACGCCGCGCTGATTCTCAGTTCAGGCGGCTGGGCCGAGCTGGCTTGGGGGCGCCGACGATGGCGGAGTGCATGCGATCCCCGACGCCCTCACCGCCGCCAGCACCCTCGTCACCTCCCTGTACGCGGCAGGGCAGGCCGGGGAGGCGCTGCCCCTGGCCTGCCCTGCCGCTCCGCGGGAATCAGCCACGGCCGATCGTCGTGGCACGGCCGGCGGGCACCCGCTCTTCCTCAGGCCCACCCCGCTCAAGACCGCCCTCCCCGACGATGGCGCGGTCGTGGTTGAAGCCTGGTTTGCACTTCGTTGCCCCAGGGAACGCGTCGTACTGAGCGTCGCGCTCGGCAGGTGATCAGCTGGGTCCGCGTGATGAGAAGCGTGGATTCGGATGCCGTCGGCGAGGATCGCGCTTGCCGGATCGAGCAGCGCGGCCGGTGCCGCACCATTCCTGGAGGTTTCGCGCATGGCTGGTTCCGCTGCGTCCGATCCGCTTGCCGAGCTGTCTGACGCGGGGGTGTCGGTGTGGCTCGACGATCTGTCCCGTGAGTTGCTGGCAGGTGGCGGCCTTGAGGAGCTGATCGCGGACAAGCACGTGGTGGGGGTCACGACGAATCCCACGATTTTCGCTTCCGCGCTGTCCAAGGGAGACCGCTACACCGAACAGCTGCGCCGCCTGGGCAGTGACGGGGCGAGTGTCGATGACGCGGTCTTCGCCCTGACCACCGACGACGTACGGGACGGCTGCCGGGTGTTCCGCCGGGTGCACCAGCAGAGCGGGGGGATCGACGGGCGGGTCTCGATCGAGGTCGACCCGCGGCTGGCCCGCGAGACCGACGCCACCATCGCTGAGGCGGTCGACCTGTGGGAGACGGTTGCCGAGCCGAACCTTTTCGTCAAGGTTCCGGCCACCCGCGAGGGACTGGCAGCGATCACTAGTCTCATTGCCCGGGGCATCAGCGTCAACGTCACGCTGATCTTCTCCCTGGATCGCTACCGCGACGTGATGGACGCCTACCAGAGCGGCCTTGAGCAGGCACAGGCCGCCGGACGCGATCTGTCGGGCATTCATTCGGTCGCCTCGTTCTTCGTCTCCCGCGTCGACACCGAGGTCGACCGCCGCCTCGATGCGATCGGCACCCCGCAGGCTCAGGCGCTCAAGGGCAAGGCCGCGATCGCGAATGCCCGCCTGGCCTACCAGGCGCACGAGCAGATGACCGCCCAGCCGCGCTGGCAGGCCCTCGCCGAGGCGGGGGCGCGCCCGCAGCGGCCTTTGTGGGCCTCCACCGGAGTCAAGGACCCGGCCTACCCCGACACGATGTACGTCAGCGAACTCGTCATCGCGGGCACCGTGAACACCATGCCGGGCGCCACGCTGGCCGCGTTCGCCGAGCACGGCACCCTGCCCGTCCACCCACCGACCGCCGACGATTATGCCGCGGCAGCGGCCCACCTCGAAGAGCTGGAACACGCCGGCGTCGACTTCGCTGAAGTCACCGACATCCTGGAGAGCGAGGGCCTGGTCAAGTTCGCGGATAGCTGGGAGGAGCTCGGAGCCTCCGTCAGACACGAAATGCGCTCCGAAGCCGACGGCAAGCCCGCAGACGGCGGATCTGCGGACGACGGTTCCAGCAACGCAAACCTGCGGGCGATCTACCTCAACGACCACCTCGCCGGCGCGACCGCCGGCCTGGAGCTCTTCCGGCGAGCCGCGAGAACGCAGAAAGGCGAAGAGGACAAGGGCAACACGACCCTGGCCGAACTGGCCAGGCAGGTCGCGGAGGACCGTGACTCACTGACGCAAGTCATGACCGATCTGGGAGTGTCCATCGACCGTTCAAAGGTCGTCCTTGGCTGGCTCGCGGAGAAGGCAGGCCGCCTCAAGCCCAACGGCCATCTCTTCTCCCGCTCCCCGCTGAGCGACGTCGTAGAAGTGGAGGCAATGCTCTTGGGCGTCCACGGCAAGGCAGCATGCTGGCGCACCCTTCGTACCCTGTCCGAGACCGACCAGCGCCTCGACATCGAACACCTGGACACCCTGCTGGAACGCGCCGAACGCCAGAGCGCGATCCTCGAAGAGTTGCGTCTCAAGGCGGTCACCCGAGCCCTGGGTCCCCCGCTTCCCCACACCGGCTGAGCCCGGCCGGAGGCGCACCACCGCGAAACGATGACGGCACGTACTGCGTGTCGGCAAGGATCTGGGGCTCGCCCACCGGAGGAATGCACTTCCGAACGGAGATGGTGTGACAAGAAGACCGTCGCCGGACAGGTCCGGGACTGACCGTCCGCACGGCCGGGGTGGCGGGCTGGATGACCGGTGGCGGGTGGTTGGCAGTCCTGATTGCGGTGTGTCATTGCATGGAACGGTCTGTTTATGGAGTCGCGCGTGGGTAGGGCCGTCCAGAGACGTAGGAGAGATATCGACGGAGGAACCATGGCAGGCGATGACAGGACCGACAAGGACCGGCAGCTCGACGCGGATCGGGTCGACTCCGACGACACCGTCCTGACCACCGACCAGGGGGTTTCGATCGCGGAGACGGACAACTCACTCCGCGCGGGCGAGCGCGGGCCGACGCTCATGGAGGACTTTCACTTCCGCGAGAAGATCACGCATTTCGACCACGAACGGATTCCGGAGCGGGTCGTGCACGCCCGCGGGGCGGGCGCGTACGGCTACTTCGAGCCGTATGAGAACGGGCTCGCCGGGGTGACGGCGGCGGAGTTCCTGACCACACCCGGGGTGCGGACGCCGGTCTTCGTGCGGTTCTCCACTGTCGCCGGTTCGCGCGGGTCGGCCGACACGGTACGGGACGTACGCGGGTTCGCGACCAAGTTCTACACCCCGCAGGGCAATTTCGACCTGGTCGGCAACAACATGCCGGTCTTCTTCATCCAGGACGGCATCAAGTTTCCCGACTTCGTCCACGCGGTGAAGCCAGAGCCGCACCGGGAGATCCCGCAGGCGTCCTCGGCGCATGACACGCTGTGGGACTTCGTGCAGCTCCAGCCCGAGACGACGCACATGATGATGTGGCTGATGTCGGACCGTGCGCTGCCGCGCAGCTACCGGATGATGCAGGGCTTCGGCGTGCACACGTTCCGGTTCGTCAACGGCGATGGCGTGGGCACCTTCGTGAAGTTCCACTGGAAACCCACGCTCGGCACCCACTCGCTGGTCTGGGACGAGACACAGAAGATCGCTGGAAAGGACCCCGACTTCAACCGCCGCGACCTGTGGGACGCCATCGAGGGCGGTGACTTCCCCGAGTGGGAGCTGGGCGTTCAGCTGGTGACCGAAGCCGACGAGCACAAGTTCGACTTCGACCTCCTGGACGCCACCAAGATCATCCCGGAAGAAGAGGTCCCCGTAGAGCCGGTCGGCCGCATGGTCCTGGACCGCAACCCGGACAACTTCTTCGCCGAAACCGAACAGGTCGCCTTTCACACCGCGAACGTGGTCCCCGGGATCGACTTCACCAATGATCCGCTTCTGCAGGCGCGGCTGTTCTCCTACCTCGACACGCAGTTGATCCGGCTGGGCGGTCCCAACTTCGCTCAGCTTCCCATCAACCGGCCGGTGAACGAGGTACGCAACCACCACCGCGACGGCTACCACCAGGCCACGGTGCACCGCGGCAAGGCCGCCTACCACCCCAACACCGTCGGCGGCGGCTGCCCGGCCCTGGCACCGGACGGCTATGTCCACTATCAGGAACGCGTCGACGGCAACAAGATCCGCAAGCGCAGTGAAAGCTTCGCCGACCACTACTCCCAGGCGGCCCTGTTCTGGAACAGCATGGCCGACTGGGAAAAGGAACACATCGTTGCCGCCTTCCGGTTCGAGCTCGGCAAGGTCGGCCAACTGGACATCCGCGAAGGCGTCCTGCGCAACCTTGCGAACGTCGACCATGAACTGGCGACCCGTGTCGCCGCGGGAGTCGGGGTCGCGCCACCGGCGAAGCCGGCCACCGGCGCCAGCGACCGGCGGTCCCCGGCGCTCAGCCAGGACAACGCCCCCAAGGACAGCGTCGCCACTCGCCAGATCGCGATTCTCGCCGCTGACGGCGTCGAGGCCGATCACATCCGCCCGGTCACCGAGGCCCTGACCGAGGCCGGCGCGAAATGGGAGGTGCTGGCCGCCGTCGACGGCTCCGTCCGGGCGGCGTCCGGGGACGACGTACCGGTGACGCGGGCGCTGACCACGGTCGCCTCGGTCCTGTACGACGCCGTGGTGATACCTGGAGGAGAACAGAGCGTCCAACGCCTGGCCGGCGACGGAGACGCCGTCCACTTCATCAGCGAGGCGTTCAAACACGGCAAGGCGATCGGAGCGCTGGGAGAGGGGCTCTCCCTCCTCGAGACGGCCAGGATCACCGCCGTACGGCACAGCGACGAGGACGCCGTGTCCGACCAGGGCGTGGTGACCGCCGGCGCGGCGACCGATGAGTTCATCGACGCGCTGATCAAGGCCATCGCGGCCCACCGTCACCCCGAACGGGACCTCGGCCCGATTCCGGCCTGACAAAGGCTCCGGTGCCGCCGTAGGTCCGGCCTTGTGGCCATCCCGTGGACGTTCGCAGACCTACGACGAGGTGTAGTCAACCAGATCGGCCAGGACGGGTTCGAGGTCCTGATGACGTGGAGGAGTGACGATGAAGGCAGTGGCATGGCACGGCAGGCGCGACGTACGAGTTGACGAGGTGCCCGATCCGGTGATCGAGGAGCCGACTGACGCCATCATCAAGGTGACGACGACCGCGATCTGCGGCTCGGACCTGCACCTGTACGAGGTGCTCGGACCGTTCATCGACGAGGGAGACATCCTCGGGCACGAGCCCATGGGCGTGGTCGAGGAGGTCGGCTCGCAGGTCAGCCAGATCGGCCCGGGCGACCGCGTCGTGGTCCCGTTCAACATCTCCTGCGGGCACTGCTTCATGTGCGACCGCGAGCTGTACGCGCAGTGCGAGACCACTCAGGTCCGTGACCAGGGCAGCGGCGCGGCACTGTTCGGCTACACCAAGCTGTACGGGCAGGTCCCGGGCGGCCAGGCGCAGTACCTGCGCGTGCCTCAGGCGCAGTTCGGGCCGATCAAGGTCCCCGAGGGCCCGCCGGACGAGCGGTTCGTCTATCTGTCCGACGTACTGCCCACCGCGTGGCAGGCGGTCGAGTTCGCCGCGATCCCCGAGAGCGGCGACGTCACCGTGTTCGGATTGGGGCCGATCGGTCAGATGGCGGCTCGCATCGCTCGCCATCGCGGCCATCGCGTGATCGGTGTGGACGGTGTTCCGGAGCGTCTGGAGATGGCCCGCCGCCACGACATCGAGGTGCTGGACGCCCGCGAGCACGAGGACGTGCCGGACGCTGTACGGGAACTGACCGGCGGCCGCGGCACCGACTCGGTCATCGACGCCGTTGGCATGGAAGCGCACGGCTCACCACGCGCGAAGATCGCCCAAAGCCTCACCAGCATGCTCCCCGACGCCGCCGCGGGAGCGTTGATGAAAAAGGCCGGGGTCGACCGCCTGGCCGCCCTCTACCAGGCGATCGATACCGTACGGCGCGGCGGGACGCTCTCGATCAGCGGCGTCTACGGAGGGGCGGCGGACCCGCTGCCGATGCTCCAGATGTTCGACAAGGGCATCACCCTGCGGATGGGCCAGGCCCACGTCAAACGCTGGATCGAGACCCTGATGCCGCTGGTCACCGACGACTCCGACCCACTCGGCGTCGAGGACCTGGCCACCCACCGCCTGCCACTGAACCAAGCCCCGCACGGTTATGAGATCTTCCAGAAGAAGACCGACGGAGCCATCAAGATCCTGCTCACGCCGTAACCCCCTCGGGCGGGAGGGGGCAGACGAACCGGAACGTACTGATCTGCGGATGGCCGCCCTCGCTCAGCTTCTGGAGCGCGGGATCTCGGTACGGGCGATGACGCGCGTTCCCGAGTCGGCCCGCCTTCCCGAGGCCGCCGAGGTGGTGCGCGGCGACCTAGCCGATCCGGACGGCCTGGAGACATGCCTGGACGGTGTGGACGCGGTCTTCCTCATGTGGCCTTTCCACGACGCCCGGCCCATGACGGCGATCCTGGAGGCGATCAAGCGGCACGCCCGGCGTGTGGTGCTGCTGTCATCGGGCGCCGTGCAGGACGGGCTCGCCCCTGAGCAGCACACCGAACCCGTGGGCCGTTCGCACGCCGAGGTCGAGCACCGCCTCCGGCACTCAGGCCTGGCATGGACCGTCCTGCGGCCGAGCACCTTCGCTGCCAACGCGCTGTGGTGGGCCGACCAGATCCGTAGCGGTGACACGGTCGCCGGGCCGTACGGTGCGGTACGGATGGCGATGTTGCACGAGGCTGACATCGCCGCTGTCGCGGTGGCCGCGCTCACCGAGGACGGGCACGACCAGAAGTGTTACCAGCTGAACGGGCCCGAGCTGCTGACCCAGACCGAGCAAGTCCACATCATCGGCCAAGCCCTCGGCCGGCCGCTGCGGTGGCAGGAACTTTCCCGCGAACAGGCCAGGCGGCGGCTACTGGACAGCGAGTCATTCCCCGACTCCTTCGTGGACGTCCTGCTCGACGGCTACGCCAACATGCTCGACGCTCCCGCACCGGCCCTCACCCGGACCGTGGAGACGGTGACGGGCACTCCGGCGCGCGCCTTCCACCAGTGGGCACTCGACCACGCTGAACAGTTCTCCCGGCAGTAGGCGTCGAGCTTGATCAGCTTCTCCTGCTCGGCGGGGTCGTTGTTGGCCAGCACGCCGTTGTTGGTGGGCCAGTTGGCACGGCGTCAGGCCATCTTGAATCCGAAGAGGACGACCTACTCGGCGAAGCGGTTCATCGGACGGCGGTCCGACGAGCGTCCAGTGAGCTGACCGCGGTCACCTTCGATGTGGTGCCGGGGCGCACCGCCTGGTTACATCGGCTGGGAGGAGGGCGGCCAGTTCACCGAGGCGGTCCGCCGCAAGCCGTACTCCCGTGGTGCTGTTCGACAAAATCGAGAAGGCACACTCGGACGTGTTCAACACGCTGCTACAGCGACGACAGCCGCCTCACCGACGCGCAGGGACGTACGGTCGACTTCCGCAACACAATTCTGATCATGACCTCCAATATCGGCTCGGAACTGCTGTTGGAGGGCATGACCTCCCAGCGCGGGATCGAGCCGGACAACCGGGAGGGGGTCCTGCGCGCGTTGCAGACGCACTTCCGGCCCGAGTTCCTCAACCGGGTGGACGACATCGTGCTGTTCAAGCCCCTGACGCGAGCCGAGCTCGAACAGATCGTGAACTTGATGTTCGACGACCTGCGTGAACGCCTGGCCGAGCAGCGCATGACGCTGGAGGTCAGCCCGGAAACGCGGGGAAGTTGAAGTAGGCCAGCGATGTGCCGTTGCGTTGGGTGAGGCGGTTGAGAGCGTCGTAGTCGTAGGTGGTGGTTCGGCGACCTGCCGGTCTCTGTGGGAGAACGGCGGCGCATGAGGGCGCGTACCCACGGCGCCATCCGCCCAGCGGCTCGGCTGCTGACGACCCGCGAGTGGTTTCGGCACATCCGGCTGCACGCGCTGGAGGCGCTGCGCGTGCGGGACAGCCCGGCATCCACGACGGCGCGCATACCCCGGGCCGTCAGGCTCGACTCCGCCACTCGGGGCGAACACGACCCTGGACGGCCCGGTCTCGCGTGGTCGCGTACGTCGAGGAGAAAGGCCAGCGCGAGGTCGGCGTCGAGGTGCCGCTCGCAGCACTCTTCGAGGACGACGTCCGCGCTCAGGTCGGGGTCGCGCCGGAGCCGCGGGAGGAGCAGCCTCGTGGTGACCATCTTGACCCGCCGGGCCGTCGCCCTTCACGGATGACACAGCCGACACGTCGGCCGTCACAGGGCGTTCTGCGCCTTCCGCCTCCGCCGGAGGAAGAGCACCGCGCCGGCCGCGAGTATGGCGCCGGCGCCCGCGATCGTGCTCCAGCGAACCCAGCCGGGTATCAGGCCGGAGTTCTTGGACCCCTCGGCCGCGGTTTTCCGCAGTAGGTCCAGGTGGCTGGCACAGACGATCGGCCGCTCGCCCGTCTTGGCCGAGGCGCAGGCGACCGCCGCCAGCCGCTGCGTCCGCGCTGCGAGCCGTCCCACCTCCACGGTCACGCTGAACCGGTCCGTGCGTCCGGTCGGCAGCGCCCTGTTCCAGGTGATCCGGTCGCCGGTGAGCGCGCCTTTCGGGGCCGAGGAGATCAGCTTGAGGCCGGGTACCAGGGTCTGCGTCAACAGCAGCTCGGGTGTCTTCGTGGTACCCGTGTTGGTGACCTTCGTGACGTAGGTCAGCCGGTCTCCCGTCCGCACGCTGGTGTGGCCGTTGTCGATGCCGATGCGCAGCGCCGGTGGCCGCTTGGGCTTCGTGGCGGTGTCCGCCGTGGCGTGCCCGTAGGGCACCACCACGAACGCGACGGCAAGCACCGCACGGTAGAACCGACGATGCCGGCCGGTCACATGAATTCGCCGAAAATCCATAAAACTCCATACCCTTGACGGCAGCGGAACAGATCCTGCGCACAGAGTAGGGGCCGGCAGGCTTTTCTGCCGACCCTACTCGCGACACGCGGCGGCCTCTTTAACAAATAGGGTGCTACAGAGTCGTCGCGACGTAGTTGAGTGTGCCGGTGTAGGTGTCCGGACGGACGAATGGAATGGTGATGCGGTAATCGTTCGTGATGGTGTCGCCGCCAGGCGCGGACGCCGAGGCTTTGGTGGCGACGACGAGCGGCGTGGGATAGGTCAGGTGGGCATAGGCGCCCCCCTGGGCAGGCCCGTTGACCTCGAGGTCGTTGGCCGGGATGACGTCGGGGTTACCCGGGATGGCTCCGATGAGGTTGGCCGCGGCCGGGACGACGGAGACGTTGTAACCCGCGAAGTTGTTGGTCGTGACGGTCATGGTGACCGGATTGGCACCGGTGGTCGGTGTACTGCCGGACACGCCGGTGAGGGTGAACGCGGGAGTGAGGTCCGTCAGCGTGATGGCTCCGGTGACCACGACGTTGACGGTGGTGCTCCCCGAGGCGGTGTCGGCCAGCGCCGGCACAGCGTGGTAACCGACCGCCGAGACGGCGGTGGCCGCACCGACGAACGCCAGGCCGATGCTCGCCGCGCGCGACTTTCGGGTTGATGCCATATCCATATCCCCTTAGTGAAGTGTCCTGCTCCTGATCGACCGCTATTGAGCGGTGGCTATGTAATCGAGGGTTCCGGAATATCGGCCGGTGGGGACAAAGGGGATATTGACCTGATAGTCGTTGCTGAGGGGGTCGCCGTTCAGCGCCGAGGGTGTCGTCTGGGTATGGGTGGTGACAGGGGCGGCCGCGGAAAGAGGATGGAAGACACTGGTGCCGGTCTCGCGCACCCCCAGGTCGCCGACCGGGATGCCGGCACCGGTCGCGGGTGAGGTGAGGGTGGGTGTGGCGGCCTGGACGGTGACGTTGTAGCCACTGGGGTCGTTGGTGACGACGGTCATCGTCACGGCGCCGTTCTGGCCCGCCGTCGTGTGCGGGATGCCGGTGAGGGTGAACGCGCTGGTGAGGTTGGACAGGGTGATGCTCTGTGCGGTGACGGCGATGGTGGTGGTGCAGTCGGGGTGGGTGCCGCCGCTGGGGCAGGTGCTGCCGACGGTGGGTGAGACCGCGGTGTTGGTGAGGCTGTGGTCGCCCGTTCCAGGGTTGACGGTGGTGACGGAGTAGGTGATGGTCGCGGTCGCCGCGAGGGCGAGGTCGCCGGTCCAGGACAGGGTGGGTGCCGCGTAGGTGACGCTGCCGGACGTGGCGGAAGCGTTGTTGTCGTAGGTGGCGTCGTCGATGACTCCGGCCAAGGAGTCGGTGAGGGTGGCCGCGGTATAGGGCGTCTGGCCGGTGTTGGCGATGGTGATCGTGTAGTGGACGGTGCCGCCCGCGACGATCTCGGGGGTGTCGGCGGTCTTGGTGATGGTCAGTTGCGGGACCACGACGATGACCTGGGCCGTGCAGGCGGGGTCGGTGCCGCCGGTGGGGCAGTTGTTGCCCAGTTCGGCCGAGGTGACGGTGTTGACCATGACTTTGTCGGCCAGGTCGGGGTTGTTCACCCGGATCGTGTATGTGATGGTCGTGGTGTCACCGGGATCCAGATCTCCGGTCCAGGTCAGGACCGGGCTGGTGTAGGACACGCTGCCGGAGGTGGCCGTGGCGTCGTTGCCGTAGACGGAGTCGGGCAGCACCCCGGCCAGTGAGTCGGTGACGGTTGCCGCCGTGTACGCGGTCGGCCCGGTGTCGGTGATCGTCAACGTGTAGGTGACGATGCCGCCGGGGGTGATGGTGGCGGTGTCGGCGGACTTGGTGATCGCCAGTTGCGGAATCTGGATCGTGACGGTCGTGGTACACGCCGGATCCGACCCGCCGACCGGGCAGTTGTTTCCGGGGGTGGTGGACGTGATGGAGCTGGTCATGGTGGGTCCGCCGGTGGGCGGGTTGTTGACGGTCACCGAGGCGGTGAGCGTCGCGGAGGCCCCGACGGCCAGGTCACCGGTCCAGGTGACGGACCCGTCGACGTTGAAGTTCAGACTCCCGGTGGTGGTGGTGGCGTCGTTGTTGTAGGTCGCGTTGTCCAGCGCCCCGGCGAGGGCGAAGGTGAAGTTCGCCCCGGTGTAGGGGGTCTGGCCGGTGTTGGTGACGACGACCGTGTAGCGGACGATCCCGGTCGGGACCGTGGTGGAGGCGTCAGCGGCCGAGGTGATGGCCAGGACCGAAGCCCGGACCGTGGTCGTGCAGCGGGGGTCGGTACCGCCGGTGGGGCAGTTGCTGCCCGCGGTGGCGGAGGTGAGTGCGTTCGTGAGGGTCTTGTTGCCGGTGTCGGGCTGGTGGACGGTCACCGAGTAGGTGATGGTCGCACTCGCGCCGGGGTTCAGGGCGCCGGTCCAGGTCAGGTTCGGGCTGGTGTAGGAGACGGTGCCGGTGGTGACGGAGGCGTTGTTGTCGTAGGTGGCGTCGTCGATCACGCCGGTGAGTGCGTCGGTGAAGGTCGCGGCGGCGTACGCCGTCTGGCCGGTGTTGGTAGCGGTGATCGTGTAGTGCACGGTCGCGCCGGGCGTGGTGGTCGCGGCATCACTGGTCTTGCTGAGGGTGAGGGCGGGAGTGAGGATGGCGACGTCGACGGTGCAGGCGGCGCTGCCGCCCGCAGGACCGCACGTGCTGCCGGTGGCGGTGGAGGAGACGGTGTTGGCCAGAACTTTCCCGCCGGTGGCGGGGTTGGCGACGGTGACCGAGTAGGTGATGGTCACGGTCGCGCCGATCGCGACGTCACCGGTCCAGGTCAAGGTGGGTGCGGTGTAGGAGAGGGTGCCGCTGCCGGCGGCGGCGTCGTTGTTGTAAGTGGCCTCGTCGATCACGCCGCCCAGCGGGTCGGTGACCGAGATGCCGGTGTAGGTGGTCTGGCCGGTGTTGTGGACGGTGATCGTGTAGCCGACCGTGCCGCCCGGGACCGTGGCGGGGGTGTTCGCGGTCTTGGTGATGGTCAGCGCCGGGATCAGCACGTCGACGGTGTTGGTGCAGGCCGGGTTGGCGCTGCCGGTCGGGCAGGTACTGCCGGGCGCATCGGAGTTGACCATGGTCACGATGTGGTGGTCGCCGGTGTCGGGGTTGTTGACGGTGAAAGAGGAGGTCACGGTGACCGTCTGCCCCGGGGTGATGGTCCCGGTCCAGGTCAGCCCGGTCGCACCGACCGACAAAGTCCCGGAGGAGGCGGCGTCGTCCCCGTTCGGAGTGGCGTCGTCGAGCAGACCCGGCCCGGAGAAGGAGACGCTGATCCCGTCGTAGGTCGTCTGGCCGGTGTTGGTGAAGGTCCCGGTCAGGTGCACCACCCCACCCGGGGTGGTGGTGGAGACGTCGGAGCTGTTGTTGATCGTCAATGCCGAAACCGTCACGGTGGCGGTGCAGCGCGGGTCGGAGCCGGCGGCCGGGCAGTTCCCGCCCGAAGAGGTGGAGGTGAGGGTGTTGACGAGTTGGTCATCACCGGTCTTTGTGGCGTGCACGGTGACCGAGTAGGTGACCGTGACCGATCCGGCGGCGGGCACGTTGCCGGTCCAGGTGATGTTCGGCGCGGTGTAGCCGGCGGTTCCGGAGGTCGCAGAGACGTCGCTGTTGTAGGTGGCGTCGTCCAGCACCCCGGTCAGCGGATCGATGAAGGTCGCCCCGATGAACGGCGTCGCCGCCGTGTTCGCGATCGTGACGGTGTAGGACACCACGCCGCCCCGTACGGTCGAGGGCGCCCCGGCGGTCTTGGTGAACGTCAACTGGCTGGTGTCCACGACCGGGACACTCACCGTGCACCGGGTGTCGGCCGAGCCGACCGCGCAGTTGCTCCCGGTCGTGCCCGAGGTGATCGTGTTGGTGAGGGTCTCGTCGCCGAGCGCCGGATTGTTCACCGTGATCGTGTAGGTGATCGTCGCGGACGCGCCGATCGCCAGGTTCCCGGTCCAGGTCAGACTTGGGCTCGTGAACGAGGTGGTGCCGGTGGAGGCGGCCGCATCGTTGTCATAGACCGCGTCGTCCAGCACCCCGCTCAGGTCGTCGGAGAACGTCGCACCGGTGTAGGCGGTCTGCCCCGTATTGGTAACCGTCACCGAATACGACACCGTGTTGCCCGCCGTCGCGGTCGTCTGCCCGGTGGACTTCACGATCGTCAGCGCCGGCGTCAGCACCGCCACGGTCACGGCACACGCCGGGTTGCCGCTCCCGGCCGGGCAGGTGCTGCCCACCTCACTCGAGGAGACCTTGTTCACCAGCGACTTACTGCCGGTGCCGGGGTCGTTGACGGTCACGGAGTACGTGATGGTCGCGCTGGCGCCGACCGCCAGGTTCCCGGTCCAGGTCAAGTTCGGGCTGGTGTAGGAGACCGTGCCGGACGTGGCGACCGCGTCGCCGCCGTACGCGGCATCGCTCAGCACCCCCGACAGGTCATCGGTCGCGACCGCGCCCGTGTACGGGGTCTGCCCGGTGTTGTGGACCACCACCGTGTAGTTGACGACCCCGCCGGGAGCCTGGGTCGCCGTGTCGGCCGTCTTGGTGAACGACAACGCCGGCAACAACACGTCGACGGTGGCGGTGCACAGCGGGTCCGATCCTCCCGAGGGGCAGTTGTTGCCCGGTGCGGAGGACACCAGCGTCCCGGTGATGACCTTGTTACCCGGATCGGGGTTGCGGACGGTCAGCGTGCCGGTGATCGTGACCACCCCGCCGACCGGGATGCTCCCGCTCCACGTGATCCCGGAGGCGTTCAGCAGCAGTGTCCCCGAAGACGCCACCTGGTCACCGTTGGGGACCGCGTCATCGACCACGCCGGCGCTACTGGCGAACACGCTGATCCCGACATACGGGGTCTGTCCCGTATTGGTGAACGTCGCCGTCAGATGGATGATCGACCCCGGCGTCGTCGAGGACTCCGCATAGCTTTGGGTCAGCAACAGCGCGGAGACCTTCACCGTCGCCGTGCACCGCGCATCGCTACCGCCTGACGGGCAATTGTTGCCCGTGGTCGCCGACACAGTGGTGTTGGACAAGACACCGTTACCGGTATCGGGGCTGTGCACCGTGACGGTGTAGGTGATCGTAGCGGTCGCGCCGACCGCCAGGTTCCCCGTCCACGACAACGTCGGCGCCGTATACGAGACGGTGCCCGAAGACGCCGAACCGTCGCTGTTGTACGCCGCGTCGTCCAGCACACCGGCCAGGTCGTCGGTGAACGCCGCCCCCGTGTATGCGGTCTGCCCGGTGTTGGCCACCGCGACCGTGTAAGTCACGATTCCGCCCGCGACGGCCGTGGGACTGCTCGCGGTCTTGGTGATCGTCAACTGCGGCACCAGGACGGTCACCCGCGCCGAGCATGCCGGATCGGTGCCGCCGTCTGGACAGTTGTTACCCAGCGTCGCCGAGGTCACGGTGTCGACGATCTGCTTGTCGCCCGGATCGGGGTTCTTCACCGTCGCGGTGTAGGTGATGGTGGCGGTCGCCCCCACCGCCAGATCACCCGTCCAGGACAGGGTGGGGGCACTGTAGGAGACAGTGCCCGAGGACGCCGAGGCGTCGTTGTTGTAGTTCGCGTCGGGCAGCACGCCGGACAACGAGTCGGTGAACGCCGCTCCCACATAGGGAGTCGGCCCGGTGTTGGCGGCCGTCACCGTGTAGGTGATGGTCCCACCCGGAGTGATCGTCGCGACATTCGCGGTCTTGGTGAAGGTCAGCTGCGGGATCTGGATGGTGACGGTCGTGGAGCAGGCCGGATCCGACCCTCCGACCGGGCAGTTGTTGCCGGGAGTGGTCGAGGTGATCGTGCTGGTCATCGTCGATCCGCCCGTCGGCGGATTGTTCACCGTCACGGAGGCCGTCAGCGTCGCCGACGCCCCGATCGCCAGATCACCCGTCCACGTCACCGACCCGTCGACGTTGAAGTTCAGGCTCCCCGTCGTGGTCGTGGCGTCGTTGTTGTACGTCGCGTTGTCCAGCGCGCCCGCCAGTGCGAAGGTGAAGTTGGCCCCCGAATAGGGAGTCTGGCCGGTGTTGGTGACCACCACCGTGTACCGCACCACCCCGGTCGGCACCGTCGTGGGCACGTCCGTCGAACTCGCGATAGTCAGCTGCGGGATCAGCGCGGCGACCGTGACCGAACACCGCGGATCCACACCGCCCGACGGGCAGTTGCTCCCCGCGCTCGCCGAGGACACCGTGTTCGCCAGGGACTTGTTCCCGGTGTCCGGAGTATTGACCGTCACCGAATACGTGATGACCGCCGACCCGCCCGCCGACAGATTGCCGGTCCAGGTGATGTTCGGGTTGGAGAATGCCGCCGTACCCGAGGTCGCGGAGACGTTGTTGCCGTACGTGGCGTCATCCAGCACGTTGGTCAACGGGTCGGTGAACGCTGCGCCCGTGTAGGTCGCCTGGCCGCTGTTGGTGACCGTGACCGTGTAGTGCACGATGTCGCCGGGAGTCGCGGTGGCGACGTCGGCCTTCTTCACGATCGTCAGCGACAGCAGGTTCACCGTGGCCTGGCAGCGCGAATCCGCCGAGCCCGGGGCGCAGTTGGCGCCGAGGGTGGTGGAGGTGACCGTGTTCGACATGGCGCCGTCGCCGGATCCGAGCGGCTTGACGGTCACCGAGTAGGTGATCGTCGCGGTCGCGCCTGCCGCCAGGTCCCCACTCCAGGTGATGTTCGGGTTGGAGAACGCCGCCGTACCCGAGGTCGCGGAAACGTTGTTGCCGTACGTGGCGTCATCGAGGACGTTGGTCAGCGGGTCGGTGAAGCTCGCCCCGTTGAACGTGCTCGTCCCGGTGTTCTGGACGGTGATGGTGTAGTGGATCACCGATCCTGGCGCGGCGGCGGTGGTGTCGGCGGTCTTGGTGATGACCACCGGCCCGACCCCGACGACCAGAGTGGCGGCTCTGGTGTCGCTCTGGCCCTTTGCGTCGACGATCCTGACGGTGAATGAATAGTTGCCCGCCGTGGTCGGTGTCCCCGACAGCAGACCGGTCGAGGAGTTCAGGGTCAAGCCCGGCGGGAGCGTGCCCGCGCTGACCGACCACACGTAGGGAGCCGTGCCACCGGAGACGGTCAGCTGGTCGCTGTAGGCGACCCCGACCTGCCCCGGCGGCGGCGGCGGGAACGTCAGCGTCGGCGAGGCGACGATCACCACGGTGGCAGCCCGGGTGTCGCTCTGGTTGCTCGCGTCCACGATCCTGACCGTGAACGGGTAACTGCCGCCAGTGGTCGGTGTCCCCGACAGCAGACCGGTCGAGGAGTTCAGGGTCAGGCCCGGCGGGAGCGTGCCCGCGCTGACCGACCACACGAACGGGGCCGTACCGCCCGAGACGGTCAGCTGGTCGCTGTAGGCGATGCCGGCCTGCCCGCTCGGCGGCGGCGGGAACGTCAACGTCGGTGAGGCGTTCGGCGTCACCGACCCCGAGTGCGCCGACGGCGGCCCGAGACCCGCGAGGTTCTGCGCGGTCACCGTGAACGTATAGGCCGTCCCCGGCGTCAGCCCCGTCGCCGTCTGGGTCGTCCCCGTCCCGGAGAAGGACTGCGGGGTCTGCGCCACCGCCCCGATATAAGGCGTGATCACATATCCGGTGATGGGGCTGCTCCCGTTCGAGGGAGCCGTCCACGTCAACGTCGCCGAGGAGTCACCGGCCGTCGCCGCAGTGATCACCGGCTGACCCGGGACCGTGTACGGGATCACCGCGTTGGACGCCGGGCTCGCCGCGCTGGTGCCCAGCGCGTTCGTCGCGGTGACGGTGAAGGTGTAGGACGCGCCGGACGTGAGACCGGTCAGCGTGCGCGTCGTCGTCGAAGCATCAAAGGACACCGGCGTCTGTGCGACCCCATTGCGGATCGGCGTCACCGTGTACCCCGTGATCACCGATCCGTTACTCGCCGGAGCCACCCACGACACCGTCGCACTCGTCACCCCCGCCGTCGCCGTCGGAGCCGCCGGAGCATTGGGCTTGTCGGTATAGACATACGCCGCCGCCCCCGCCACACCCGTCGTCACCACGGTCACCGTCACCGACGCCGCCGACGTCCGCGCCGGCATTGAGGAGATGCTCAACGTGCCGTTGCCGTTCACGGTGAAACACCCCGCCGCGGGCCCCGACGCACACGGCAGCAACACCACAGGCGTACCCGCCTGCTGCTCCGCCGGAGTACCGATCTCGATCGCGGTCGCCCCGGTCAGGTTGCTCCCCCCGACCGTCACCGCCACTCCGCCGGCGATAGTGCTGCTCGCCGGGGTCACGGTGATACCCGACGGAGCGGCCGGGATCGTACCGGCGGTCGTCGTCATCGCGATACCGGGATTACCGTCGATCGACGACGCCGTCACCGTCGACCCCGTCTGGATCAGCGTCGGCGTGACACTACTGCCCGTCACGATCCCGACCACGTTGATCCTGGACAGACTCGTCCCCACGGCGAAAGGCGTATTGCTGTTCGTACAAGTGATCTTCTGCCCCACCGGGGCCGCGCACACCCAGCCCGTACCGAACGCCCCCACCGGCACCACACCCGCCGGCACCGTCTCCGTCACCGAGACCGGAGAGGTCTCATCCGTTCCCGCGCCGACACTCGCCGTCACCTGATAGTTCACCGGATCACCGGGCTGCGGCGACGAGCCGTTGAAGCTCGTCTGCGCGACGTTCAGGTCCGGGACCGGGTTGAGGCTGACGACGTTGGTGTTGTCGATCTCATGGAAGTCGGTCACCGACCCGGTGGAGCCGACCCAGCCGAACGCCAACTGACGGGGAATACCCGCCGCGGTCGTCCATGTCGACGACGGATAGAGCGTCGGGGAAACCGTTGGCAGCGTGCCCGCCAGGGTCCGAGGTGACCCGCCGATCGGGGTGAACACCACCTTGTACGCACCGGCGGTGACCGTGATGCCCGATGCCGTGACGAAGGTCGCCGCCGTCGGGTTGAGTACCACCTCGACCGGCACCAGCGAGTTCGCGCGGGTCGTCCCGTGCAGTGGGACCACCGGGGACGACGTGGTGGTGGCGGTGCTGTTGATCGCGCAGTAGCCGTTGGTGGTCGCTCCAGGACCGCGGATCACCACCTGTCCGGGAACTCGCGCGCCCGAGCTGATGTAGGGCGGGTCGGTGCAGCCGTTGCCTTCGTAGGTCGTGCTGCTGAAGTTGCCGAACACGTCGAGACCGACGCCCATGTACGCGTTGGCCAGACCGTTGAGATTTCGGGTCGCGGAGTAGCCGAGTGCGCCGCCGGGCTGCCCGATGTTCGCCGGCGGCAGCGGGTTCGCCGGGTCCACCGCGGCCGCCACGAAGGCGAGACCGTCGGCTGCGGTACCGCCGTACTGATAGGTGTTGAACTTCACGTCGAGGCCCTGTGAGGTCGGCACACTGGTGGCGCCGAAGAGACCTCCTTCCAGGAACGTCCCCGTGTTGGTCATGCGCAGGGTCCCCAGACCAGGGGCATCGGGGTTGGTCGGGCAACTGTGCAGGCCCGTGCCGCTGGGATTTCCAGCCGCGCTCAGGCACACGGTGTTCGACCCGCTCGTGCCGTTCGGGAGGGCCGGCAGGCTCACGGGATACGCGGCGTCCGGCGCGTTGTTCTTGAAGGGCTGGTCGAACAGCAGGCTGCCCGTCGCGAAGGCCGGCCCGGATGCCACACCGGTCAGCGCGGTACCGAGCACGCCGGCCAGCACCAACCGGGCGACCCGCCGGCGAGCTGAGTGCGTCCAGCGCAGCGTCACGAGCGGACGCCCGCCGAACAGCCGCCTAGTCACGGCGGCCATCGTCGTTCGCGGCCTGGTCCGCGATAAGGGCGGAGGCGACGGCGAGCACCTTGGCGCGGTAGCGGCGTCTCACGAACCAGCCCAGGAGCAGCAGGATCAGCAGCACGCCGAGCAGCGTCGCCGCCAGTTGCACCGGGAAGACGATGATCCGGATGGTCGGCGGGCTCGCCTTCCCGTCCGAACCCGGCACCGACAGCGTCGCGTGGCACACGCACATCAGCGGCGGGTTCCAGCGCGCGGTGACCTCTCGGGCCGAGTCACGCAGCACGGTGAAGTCGGGAAACGCCACCCTGCGCCCGCCGACCTCGACGTGCATCTTCCCCTTGCCACGGAAGTCGCGGTGCACGGTGCCGACGTCGTGGACGCGCGTGCTGAAGTAGATGGGGCCGTGGGTGGCGAACCCGGGCGCCCTCAGCCGGGCGACCTCGACCGTCCTGTCGGCCGACCCGGGGACGGCCATGAACACCGGAGTGGCGATCCCGCGGTTGATCCTGATGTTCGCGGCGTTCCGGCCGGCTGGGACCTTGAATATCAGCGCGAGTTGGTGATCGCCCGGTTCTGCCCTGTCCGGCCTGTTGATGCGGAACGTCACATTCTGGCTCGTGCCAGGCTTGATGAGGAAATGCGTTGGAGTGATCTGAGCCCAGCTCGATGCCGCATAAGGAGCATTGGGCTTGAAGTTCAGCGCACCGTCTTCGCTCGCCGTGAAGTCGGCCTTCTGCACATTGACCGTAAATGGCAGACGTCCGCCGTTGGTGACGAGGAACTTTTGAGTGGCCGAGTCGGTGCCGGCCGGGATGACGAGCCGGGTCGGGCTCACCTGGAACGAGAACCCCGGTACGGGGGCCCCGCGGGCGACGACGCCCGGGACCTGGACCAACAAGATACACGTAATGCCGAAAAAAGCGCCGACCGCACGTCGGAGCCGAACGGACCTCATCGCGGCATTGCGCCGATCCGGGGCAAGTCCCAGCATCCGAACCGCCC
Organism: uncultured Actinomycetota bacterium; assembly: GCA_963799975.1. Taxonomy (GTDB): domain Bacteria; phylum Actinomycetota; class Actinomycetes; order Streptosporangiales; family Streptosporangiaceae; genus Actinoallomurus. Next base: position 80,267 of record CAWCZF010000002.1, read on the forward strand.
ACCCTCGCATGATCACGGCAGTTATTTATCCGATCGATACAACGACCAAACTCACTCGACGATCATGCAATTCGGTGTTGTTTTTCCATGCACGACGCAAGCCAACGGTGTCCGGTTAGTGCCATATCGGCATTCGTGATCGAGGTGCTGGCACTCGCGAAGTGGGTAAAACGGAGCCAGCCCGGAGAATGATTGGAATCGAATCCGATAGACAATTTTACTCTTTTGAAGGGGTACATGATGCGTCGACGCCTGCCAGCCCTGCTCGCCGTAAAAGCGGTGGCCCTGCTAGCAATGTGCGCGGGTGTGCCGACGCTGGCCCCGCCGTACGCAAGCGCCGCGCCCGGCGGGCACCATCCGGCGACGCGTGACGACAGGGCCGCAAGCAGAAGGGCCGATACCGTCGACAGCTCCGTCTCTGTGGGGATCCACGTGTTGCCCAGGTCAGGGGGCGGCGGCTCGGCCACAGCACACTCCCAGTCCGACAATGACATCTCCGCCGACATCGACTCCGGCGGCGAACACGGCACCTCGTCCCACCACAGCGGCACGTCATCCCACCACAGCCCCGGCCGCCAGGCCCACGGGAACACGCCCCGGCTCTCCGGCCCCCACGGCGAGCGAAATGACCTGCACCGCTCCCCCGGTCACGGTGGTCACCGCCATGGCCACCTGCCGTTCACGGGACGCAACACGGCGATCATCGCGTCGGGCGGAGCCGCGGCACTACTCACGGGCGCCGCCCTGCTGTGGATGTCCAGACGACGGAAGCGGGCCGCTTAGCGGACTTCCTGGGCCGTCTCGGCGACCAGCCGCTCGACCCGGGGCGTGTAGCACAGGCCGATGGCGGCCCACAGGATGACCTGGGGGGCGACTGAGTAGAAGCGGAAGTTGAACAACCGGTCCGCAGGGAAGCCTGGGCAGACGATCCGGCCCTGGGGGTCCGTCAGCGGCAGGGATGTCTTGGTGGGGTGCTTGCCGAACTGCTCGGCGGTGGTGTGCAGATGCCCGAGCGAGGGCGGCAGCGCCATCACGATCGCCAAGGCGGCCGCGCACGCCAGCGCCGCGAGCAGTGCCGCGTTCCAGGAGAGCTCGCTGATGACGCTCCAGCACGGCGACTGGGCCGGCGCGGTGATCGGCTGCACCGGGCCACGTTCACGCTGGAGCGCGGGTCGATTCCGCCACCCACGTGGAGTTGCTGATCCCGATCAGCGACAACACCGAGCACGCCAAGGCCGCCCGCCGGATACGCACTGCCCGCGACCATCTCCGTACAGGTGTGACCGGGGCCGCCGTCGGGGAGTCCGCAAACCGCTGGGCCGCATCCGTAAGGAGAATCGCACCGATGCCATCGCCCGGGTCGCCCCTCTGAACCCGGTTCATTGCAGACGCGGTTCGACAGCAGGCAGATCCGAAGTGATGCGCCCCGAGTTTTCGGACGGCTGCCTAACGGAAAACGCGGGACACATCACCGAAAAGCCAACGAACCCGCCCCTGACATGTGATAACTAGCAGACTGGCCGGATTCTGTCACCGAATCGTGTAACCCTGATGATGGCCTTCGTGTGTCGTGTATTCCGCAATGCGGCGGGTGGCGATGGTCATCTTCGTTCCCGGAATGGCGTCCACCTCTTCAGCCTCGTGAACACGGAGAGTTATCGTCGCGTGATCATTCGAGTGCCGGGGGCGACGATGGTAGTGAGTAACAGCACGCGAGTCTGGATCGCGAGCGCGGGTGCGCTCGCCGCCGTAATGGCGTTGGCCGCCGCGATCGGGAACACGAGCACGGCGGCGGGGTCACGGTTCGCCTCGGGTAATCCGGTGGCGGGCAACAACGGGTTCCTGGTCGTCGTGCACGGGAACACCTCCCTGGCCAGCAACGAGAACGAGGGCACCCTGGCGGTCGGCGGTGATCTCACCCTCACTGGTAACTACCGGGTCGCCACCCAGACCGCCGGCACCTTCACCGTCGCCGGTGACGCGCGGCCGACCGCGCTGGTCGTCGGCGGGAGGGTCGACTTCGCGGCTGGTTCTCCCACCGGATTGTTGTCGGTGCTGTCCCAGGGGTACGTCAAGATCGGTGACCTGACCGGCGCGTCCGTCCTCAACGTCGATGCGAACATGGCGCCGGTCAACACTCAGATCCTCGCGACACCGGTGTACGGGACGCTGCCCAGAATCGAGGAGACCGTACGCCAGCCCGTGAGCTCGGTCGGGCCGGCCTCACCACTGGACTTCACCACCATGTTCACCGACTACCGGGCCCGCTCCACCGATCTGGGCCTGTGCGCCAACACCGTGGTGCTGCGCGACGGAAACGACCAGCCGCTGGCCGATCCCGACAACATCCCGCCGGGATCGACCATCAAGATCATGCTGACCCCCGGAACCAACGTCTTGAAGATCACGGCCGCCAACCTCGCCAACATCGCCAACCTGATCTTCGACAACAAACCGACCGCCGCGATGCCACTGATGATCAGCGTCGACACCAGCGGCGTCGGCGACGACTTCACCTGGCCGGTTCCCAACATGGCCGGGGTCGGGTTCACCGACGCCCCCTACATCTTGTTCAACTTCCCCACCGCGACCAGGATCACCCTGCCCGCCAACGCGGGCGGCACCGTGGAGGGCACCATCTTCGCCCCCCGCGCACAACTCAATGACGACAACTCCTCCAACATCGAAGGCAACGTCATCGTCAACGGACTCCGCCACGGCACCCCCGAGAACAACGGCGGCGAAATCCACGCCGCCCCCTTCAACGCCAACCTCAACTGCAACGCCATCACCCCCACCCCCACACCGACACCCACACCGACCCCGACACCGACCCCGACACCGACCCCGACACCGACCCCGACGCCAGATCCGACCGTGACGCCGGACCAGTCCTCCCTTGACCAGGCACCCCATTCCCGCACCCGGGCCTACAACCAGAACAACAACGGCATCACCGGCGGAGTGACCACCAAGACCTTCGCCAAGACCGTGCACCACAACAGCACCCACAGCAGGACCCACGCCATCCACCATCGGCACCGGCACCGGCACACGACCGGTTGACCCCCCGGGTCTGAGGATCGTCACCCCAGATCGTTCCTTAACGTATGTTCACCATTCCATTGCCGCATACAGGCCCCGGCCAGCTCCACCCGCAACCGAACAGCCAGTGACGATGACCCGCGCCCCGACGGCTCGCTGACGTCACTGGCCGTTCGGTTGCCGCTCACCCGCGATACCCCGACATCGACCCGAACGTGTGCCGCACGGAAATAGGATCGGGACGTTGACCTGCAGGTTCGCAGATTGCTCACGCGGCCTCGTATTCGTTGATGAGACCGCCCAGGACAGGTCTTCGCTTGATGCGCCTGCCGGCAAGGTCGATGAGTGGGGCGGGAACCCCTGGGCCGTCGTCGTCCGGTGTCGCCGGAGGTGCTATCCACCGGCTGGGTTGTCCGGTTGGTCGTCCTCGCCGCCGCCTCAGGTTTTGGTCGGTGTGGCCGGACTCGATCGCTCGCCGCCACCAGTCTCGCGCCTGCTCCACCCACCCTGCCCTCCGACCACGTCCAGCTCCAGCGCCGACCGGTCAGTCCGCACGATCGTCAAAGTCCCCCCAATAATCCATTAACCGCTCCGTACGGACGACCACGCCCTGCACGCCGGCCCGTCAGCAGGGTAGAACGGTCCCGTGATCATGGGGCCTTGGTCTCTTCCGCATCGCATCGGTGGATGGTGCGCTAGGGCGCGGAGCAAAGCTGTTCCACAATCTGAATGACAGTTGAGGAGTCCCGGTGCCGACCGACGACCAAATTCGCGCCATCGACGCATGGTGGCGCGCGGCGAACTATCTCTCCGCGGGTCAGATCTATCTGCGTGCCAACCCGTTGCTTCGCGCTCCGCTGCGCAGAGAGGACATCAAGCCCCGGCTGCTGGGGCACTGGGGCACTTCGCCCGGCCTGAACTTCTGCTATGCCCATCTCAACCGGATCATCGTCGAACGCGACCTGGACACGATCTACGTGATGGGGCCGGGGCATGGCGGTCCGGCCGTGCTGGCGAACGCTTGGCTGGAGGGCACCTACAGCGAGGTCTACCCGCATGTGTCGCGGGATGCGACCGGGATGGAGCGGCTCTTCGGTCAGTTCTCCTATCCCGGCGGTGTGCCCAGCCACGTGGCGCCCGAGACGCCAGGGTCGATCCACGAGGGCGGGGAGCTCGGCTATAGCCTCGCGCACGCCTACGGTGCCGCCTTCGACAACCCCGGATTGATCGTGGCGTGCGTCGTCGGTGACGGTGAGGCCGAGACCGGGCCGCTGGCCGCGAGCTGGCACTCGAACAAGTTCCTCGACCCGGCCGGCGACGGCGCGGTACTCCCGATCCTGCACCTGAACGGCTACAAGATCGCCAATCCGACGGTGCTCGCGCGGATTCCGGAAGCCGAGCTCATGACCTTGCTGGCGGGCTATGGGCACCACCCGATCCTCGTCAGCGGGGACGACCCGGCCGTGATGCATCCGCGAATGGCGGCGGCGCTGGACGAGGCGCTCGATGAGATCACCGAAATCCAGGAGCGGGCCCGGCGCGGCGGTGGCAGCGGCGACCGGCCGTCCTGGCCGATGATCGTGCTCCGCACGCCCAAGGGATGGACCGGCCCGAAACAGGTCGACGGACTGCCCGTGGAGGGCACCTGGCGATCCCACCAGGTACCGCTCGCGAACGTACGGGACGACCCCGCCCACCTCGCGCAGCTCGAGGCATGGCTGCGGTCCTACCGCCCCGAGGAACTGTTCGACCGTGACGGGCGGCCGATCGCCGGCGTGCTGGCCACGCCGCCGGGTGGCGAGCGGCGGATGAGCGCCAACCCGCACGCCAACGGCGGCCTGCTGCTGCGCGACCTCGAGCTGCCCGACTTTCGCGCCTACGGTGTCGCCGTCGACTCCCCGGGCGTCGGGTCATCCGAACCGACCCGGGTGCTGGGCGGGTTCCTGCGCGACATCATGGCCGCCAACCCGACGACCTTCCGCATCACCGGCCCGGACGAAACCGCCTCCAATCGGCTGTCCGCGGTCTTCGAGGTCACTGACCGCGCCTGGCAAGCCGACATCCTGGACACCGACGAGCACCTCGGCCCACGCGGACATGTCATGGAGGTCCTCAGCGAACACCTCTGTCAAGGCTGGCTGGAGGGCTACCTGCTCACCGGCCGGCACGGCCTGTTCAACAGCTACGAGGCGTTCATCCACATCGTCGACGCCATGTTCAACCAGCACGCCAAATGGCTGGAGACCACCCGCAAGATCCCTTGGCGACGGCCCATCGCCTCGCTGAACTACCTGCTTTCCTCCCACGTCTGGCGCCAGGACCACAACGGCTTCACCCACCAGGACCCCGGCTTCCTCGACGTCGTGATGAACAAGAAACCCGAGGTCGTACGGGTCTATCTCCCACCGGACGCCAACACGCTGCTGTCCGTCGCCGACCACTGCCTCCGCTCCCGCGACTACGTCAACGTCATCGTCGCCGGCAAGCAGCCCGCGCTGAACTGGCTGCCGATCGGCGACGCCGTCCTGCACTGCACCCGCGGCATCGGCATCTGGGAATGGGCCGGCACCGACGAGGGCGCCGGGGTCGACGTCGTCCTGGCCTGCGCCGGCGACATCCCCACGCTGGAGACCCTCGCGGCCGCCGACATGCTCCGGCGTTTCTTCCCCGACCTGCGGGTACGCGTCGTCAACGTCGTCGACCTCATGCGGCTCCAGCCTGACACCGAACACCCCCACGGGCTCACCGACACGGAGTTCGACGCGCTCTTCACCACCGACCACCCGGTGATCTTCGCCTTCCACGGCTACCCGTACCTCATCCACCGCCTCACCTACCGGCGGAACGGCCACCACAACATCCACGTACGCGGCTACCGCGAAGAGGGCACCACGACCACGCCCTTCGACATGGTCATGCTCAACGACCTCGACCGGTTCCACCTCGTCATGGACGTCATCGACCGCGTCCCGGCCCTCGGCGGGCGCGCCGCGACCGTACGACAGGAGATGGCAGACATGCGGCTGCGGGCGCGCGCCCACACCCGCGAGCACGGCGAGGATCCCCCGGAGATCTCCGGCTGGACCTGGCCGCACGGCGACGGCTGAGCGCCGTGCGAGTCCTCGCCGTCAACGCCGGGTCGAGCAGCCTGAAGCTCAGTCTGCTCGACCACGATGACACCGTCATCGCCTCGCCCGCCGACCTCGCCGAACTCGGCGGCCTGCCCGTGCCCGACGCGATCGGTCATCGCGTCGTCCACGGCGGCGCGGAGTTCACCGCCCCGGTCGTCCTCGACGACCGGGTCGAGGCGCGCCTCCGCGCGCTGGTCGACCTGGCGCCGCTGCATCAGCCGAAGTCGCTGTACGGCATCGACACCGTACGCGCGGCGCTGCCCGGCGTCCCGGAGGTCGCCTGCTTCGACACCGCCTTCCACGCCCGGTTGCCCGAAGCCGCCGCGACCTACGCCCTGCCCGCCGCCTGGCGCAGCAGGTACCGGCTCCGGCGCTACGGGTTCCACGGCCTGTCCCACGCCTATGCCACCCGGCGGGTCACCGGCCTGCTCGGCCATCGCCCCCGGCGGCTGGTCGTCTGTCACCTGGGGGCCGGCGCGTCGCTGTGCGCCGTCGCCGACGGCCGCTCCGTCGACACGACCATGGGCTTCACCCCTTTGGAGGGCCTCGTCATGGCGACCCGCTCCGGCACCGTCGACCCCGGGCTGCTGCTGTGGCTGCAAGAGCACGAGCGCCTGTCCCCTGCCGAGCTCGCCGACACCCTCGAACACCGCTCGGGCCTGCTCGCCCTCACCGGCACCGGCGACATGCGTGAGATTCAGGACGGGCTGGGCCTCGACGTCTACCTGCATCGCCTCCGCGCCGGAATCGCCGCGATGACCGCCTCACTGGGCGGCATCGACACCCTCGTCTTCACCGGCGGCGTCGGCGAACACGCCGTCGAGGTCCGCAGCCGCGCCGCCGAAGGTCTCGGCTACCTCGGCATCGCCCTCGACCCCACCCGCAAGGACACCACCGACGCCGAACTCACCGCCGACGGCGCCTCCGTCCGCACCTTCGTCATCACCGCACGCGAAGACCTGGAGATCGCCGCGGGCGTACGCGAGATGCTGGGCACGTAACCGACACGCATCTTGCGCCTGAGGCGTGCAGCGCGGGCGACCTCGGCGCACGGACGCGTAGACCGCCGCCATGCCGGCTGGGATGGCGGCACTTTCGGTCCGATCGGGGCGAACGGCCGTTCAGCCCTGGAGTTCAGGACGGAAGGCCCTGGCCTCTGCCGGGCCTCGGAGACATTCTCGGGAGAAGGGTAGAAGGAGGCTGGTATGACACGGGAGTCGGCATCATGAGCCTTCCGCCCGCGAGAGTCGCGGAGACCCACTCCGGGATCGTCTTCTTCGCCGGTGATCGCGCGTTCAAGCTCAAGAAGCCGGTGGACCTCGGTTTTCTCGACTTCTCAACCCGGGAGCGGCGCGAAGAGGCATGCCATCGCGAGGTCGAGCTCAACCGGCGGTTCTCCCCGGACGTCTATCTCGGGGTCGCCGATGTGACGCTGCCGTCCGGGGAACCCTGTGATCATCTTGTCGTGATGCGGAGAATGCCGGACGAGCGCCGGCTTTCTCGCCTCGTGGAGATGGGTGCTCCGGTGGAGGACGCCCTGCGGGCGACCGCGCGTCTGCTCGCGCGAGTTCACGCCAGTTCCCGGCGCGGTGCGGAGATATCAGCCGAAGGAACGCTCGGTGCTCTGCGCCGTCGTTGGACGGACAGCTTCGACCAGGTGAGACCGTTTCACGGACACGCGATCGACGGCGAGGACGCCACCGAGATCGAACGGCAGGCGCTGCGTTTCCTGGACGGACGGGAACCCTTGTTCGATTCGCGGATCCGGGAGGAACGCATCGTCGACGGGCATGGCGACCTGATCGCCGACGACATCTTCTGCCTCGACGACGGTCCCCGGGTGCTGGACTGTCTCGACTTCGACGACAGGCTGCGCCGGCTCGATGGACTCGATGACGCGGCGTTCCTCTGCATGGACCTGGAGCGCCTGCGGGCGCCGCACCTCGCTGAGCGTTTTCTCACCTGGTACTCCGAGTATGCGAATGACCCGGCTCCGCCGGCGCTGCGCCACCATTACATCGCCTACCGGGCGTTCGTCCGCGCCAAGGTCGCCTCCCTCCGCTGGGGCCAGGGTGACACGACGGCCGCGGCGTGGCGTTGGGCCGAGGTGGCTCTGCGTCATTTGAACGCCGGTGCCGTACGCGTCATCCTCGTCGGGGGGCTACCTGGAACCGGGAAGTCCGCGCTCAGCGATGCACTCGGCGACCGGCTCGGGTGCACGGTCATCAACAGCGACCGCGTCCGCAAGGAACTCGCCGGTCTCTCCCCCGGCGTCTCCGCCGCGGCCGAGTTCGGCAGCGGGATCTACACCGCTTCGTGGACCCGCCGTACGTACGCCGAGATGATCGAGCGCGCCGCCCGGCTCGTCGCCTACGGTGAATCCGTCATCCTGGACGCTTCCTGGACCGACCCCCGGCTCCGCGCGGACGCCGCCGTTCTCGCAGGACATTCCGATCTGACCGCCCTGAACTGTCACACGCCCCTCGCTGGAGAGCGCCTGCTCAACCGTGCCCGCGGCGTCTCCGATGCCGACCCGGCGATCGCGGCTCGCATGGCCGAGACCGCCGCACCCTGGCAGGACGCCGTTCCGATCGACACGTCTGGACCGGTCACAGAGTCCGTCGAGTGCGCGCTGAACGCGATCCGGCCACCTGGAGCCGGACACGCCTGGCGCCGCCCGCAGATGTCTCCCGGCTGAGTCGTTCCGCCGTCCGCGGCCACGAGAGGAGGAACTCCCATGAACACGACCGTCGGGGAGGTGATGACGCGGTCGGTGGTGAGCGCGTACCCTGACGCCCCGTTCAAGGAGGTCGCCCGCGTCATGATCGAACGCGGGATCACGGCTCTTCCGGTGATCGATGAGGATCACTATGTGATCGGAGTCGTCTCAGAGTCGGACCTGCTCGCCAGGGAATCGTTCGCGGGCGAAAGGAGATCGCATTGGCCGCGCAGGGGCGGCGGCGGGCGGGTGAAGGCGAGAGCTTCGGGCACCACGGCCGGAGAGCTGATGACGACGCCGACGGTGAGCGTACGTCCCGAGACGACGATCGTGCGGGCCGCACGGCTCCTCGACCAGCACCGGATCAAGCGGCTGCCCGTAATAGACGCCGAGGGCCGCCTCCTGGGGATCGTCAGCCGGCGCGACCTCCTCCGCGTCTTCACACGTACCGACGCTGAAATTCGCGACGAGATCCTCCGCGAGGTGTTCACACGCTTGCTGTCGGCCGATCCCGCAGCCGTTTCGGTTCGGGTCAACGGTGGCGTCGTGACCCTCACCGGAACCCTTCAGCAGAAGAACCTGATCCCGATCGCCGTTCGGCTCGCGGCGGCGACCGAAGGCGTCGTCAGCGTGATCGACCAGTTGAGCCACGCCGATGAGGTGCACAAGAAAGCGTCACGCCGATGACAGCCGGACCACCACCTGGGTGTTCCTCGGCCACGGGCCCTCACCCCCCTCGCCGAACCCTCGACGCGTGCTCACGGACCAGCTTCGATCATCAGGGCGAGGGCGGGGCAGTCCGTCACGGCCCGTCGTGCGAGCGGCAGGAGCCCCTCGGGTACGGGCGACAGGATCGGATATCCCCATTCGTCAAGGCTGATCGCCTCGGGGAGGAGTTCGGCGCACAGGGTGTGCCCGGTGCAGGTGATCGGGTTGACACGTAGTCGCCAGGTCATGGTCACCGTCCCCATCGTTCCGGTAGCAGGCTCGGACGCCGGGCCATCGGGCAGTCATCTGTCCTCTCGTGGGCACCCAGGTGGAGGGCGAAGACGCGCAGGGCGCTCGCGGCGAATCGCGCCGCGCCGTCCGGATGGCGGCAGGCACCCCGGCCCGGGAGTACGGACAACCGGCCACGGAGCCGACGGTAAAGGGCCGCGTCGGACCGTCCGGCGGCCACGCTGGCGAAATCGTCGGCGACCGCGGGCAGCCCGAAGGCGCAGGGCCCGCACTGACCCGCCGTCTCGTCAGCCAGCCACCTCAGGATCCGGGCCGACTCGGCCAGCCCGCAGGCCCGCGTGGCCAGGGCGAGGACGATGCCCGGGCCGAGCACCGCTCCGGTCGCTGCGAACGCCGCCGGCGTGGTGGGTGTGTGCACCTGCCGCATGGTCAGCCACGTTCCGCCGTAACCGCCGGTCAGTACGGCTTGGAGTGGTTCGGCGGGTCCGCCGGCCTGGCGCAGGAGGTCGGCCACGCTCGTGCCGAGCGGGGCCTCGACGACGCTCGGCCGGGCTACCGCGCCCGTCACGGTGAACAGCGCGGTCCCCGGGGCGTCGGCGGTGCCGCACGCTCGGAACCACTCCGACCCGTGACGGACGATGAGTGCGATGTGGGCGTAGGTCTCCGCGTTGGCGACCAGCGTCGGCCGGCCGCCGGCGCCCCGCTCGTACGGGCGAGGGGGCGTGAACGTCGGCTTGGCCTCGCCGCCGTTGATCTGGTTCACCAGTGCGGTCTCCTCACTGGCCACGTATCGCGCCGGAATCGGGCGCACCTCGACGGGGACGGCGGTGAGCCCCGCAGCGGCCCTCTCGGCCAGAGCGGTCTCCAGGCGGACGGCCGTGTCTCCGGCCCCGTGCACGCAGACGATGATCCGGCGAGCACCCACCGCGTACGCGGCCAGAGCGGCGCCGTCCAGCACCAGGTGGGGCGCCACGGCGAGCAGCAGCCGGTCCTTGCCGCTCAGGGGCTCGCCCTCGGCGGCGTTGACCACCACGACCGCGGGCCGGCCCGAGGCCGCCACCGAGCGCATCTTGCGGGCCGTCGGGAACCCCCCGCCTCCGCGTCCGGTGAGGCCCGCCTTCTCGATCAGGCGGATCGGCCACGCTCCGGTCCCGGTACGGGCGCGTGGTCCGGACAGCGGCACCGGCCCGTACCGGGCGAGGTGATCACGCAGGTCGGCAGCTCGGCCCGTCGCCTGGTACCCGGCCAGGAGGCGCGGGGCGGGTACGGCTGTCATCGGCGTCTCCCCGCCGTGCCGGGCGGACGTGCCGGGGCAGGGTGCGGGCATGCGCCGCGGGTGGCGATCCGCCAGGCCACGGCGGCGAGCACGACCGCGCAGCAGAGTCCGGCGAGGAACAGGAAGACCGAGGTCCGCGTGTCGGTGCCGGTGCCGAGGGCGTGGACCAGTGCGATGCCCCAGCAGGCGTACGCCGTCCAGTGCAGGGCCTTCCACCAGCGCAGGCCGATCCGTGCGCGCAGCAGGCTCGTCACAGTGAGGACCAGCAGGGTGTCGAGCGCGAGCGCCCCGAGGCCGAGCCAGACCGGCCGGTAGTCCGAGGCGAAGGGCACCACGGCGTCGACGAGGCCGATGCGGACATAGGAATCGAGGACGGCGGTGGCGACGTGTACGAGGAGGAATCCGAGGCCGACGAGCGTCAGGTTGCGGTGCAGGCCCGCTAGCACGAAGCGGGGTACCCGGCGGCCCCCGACCCGGATCGCGGTCATCGCCCCGACGGCGACCACAGTGGTGAGGAACAGCAGCGCGACCTCGCCACCGGCGCGAGTCGAGTACCACAGGAAGCCGTTCACTCCGGCGGCCCCGCGTCGGCGGGCGGCCAGCCGGCCACGGTGAGCGCGGTGCCGTCAAGGCGGACGAGGCATGATGGCAGCGCGCGGTCCGCGAGCCACTCGCGGGCGACGCGGCCCTTGACCATCGCCGCCGTCGAGGCGGCGTTGGCCTCGAGGCAGCTCGCCGCGGCGACGCTGACCGTACGCCAGTGGGCCCCGGCCGGGGCGCCCGTCGCCGGGTCGATGATGTGATGCATGCGATGGCCGCCCCGTCGCCAGTGGCGTACGGTCAGCGATGAGGTCGCCAGTCCGCCGTCGGTGATCGTGACGGCCTGGCCGGGCTCGTCCGGCCCCGCCCGGTGGTCGTCGCAGACGCGGACGCGCCAGCCGTCCGGGGGCGCCGGGCCGCTCACCGCGATGTCACCGCCGACGCCGACCAGCACGCCGCACCCGGCGGTGGACGCCGCCCGCGTGGCCGCCCGGTCCACGGCGAGCGCCTTGGCCGTCGCGCCGAGGTCGAGCGTGACGCCCCGCGGCATCCGTACGACTCGTCCCCGCAGTTCCACCACTGGCCAGCCCGCGACCGGACGCGGTACGGCGTACGCACCGGGGGAGTGTGCTCGCACCGCGGCGAGATCACGGTCGTAGCCGGCCGAGACCAGGGCTCCGCCGACCGTGGGGTCTACCGCTCCCCCGGTCGCCGCGGCCACGTCCAGCGCGTGCCCGAGGGTCTCGGCGAACACCGCCGAGACGGATACCGCGTCCCCCTGCGCGGCGTTGACCCGCGACAGCTCGGAGTCGGCACGGAAGCGGTCGCACGCGGCTCCCATCGCCGCGATCTCCGCTTGGACGACGCCCCACGCCACCTCCAGCCGCCGCGCGTCCGCAACAACGAGGCGTCCCGTCATCCCCCACACCGGGAAGCTACGGGCGGCTTCCATCACGAACCGCCGGAGGTGGCGTGATGGTGGTGGCCGTGGGACGGGCGAGGCGCGGTGACCGGCGGCGCGGGCGAACGGCTCCGATCGGCCGGCGGTACGGAGCCCGGCGATGGCTCGTCCAGGCCGGGTGCGCTCCGGCCGGTGGTACCGGCCGGAGGCGGTGACTCGTGCCGCGCCGCGGCCGCCTGGCCTGGTAGCAGGTGGGCCAGGCCCATGCCCAGCATTCCGCACAGGACGGCGCCACCGGCGACCGCCCTCCGAGTCCACCTGTTCACCGTGGCGAGTCCCCTGTCACGGGTGCTCCGCCTCGAACGACTCGAATCCATGCCCGGTATCCCCCTGTCGAAAGGAACGAACGTCTCAGCCGGTCCGGTCAGTGGTGAGGCTCGGACGCGTGCCGAGAGGATGTGGTGGCGACCCCGTGCCAGGCGGCGCGCGCGCCGCTGTCGCCGATCCGCACGACCTGCACCCCGCTGGTGATCGCCCCTGCCACGGCCATCACCGCGGCCCCGCCCGCGAGGTACCGCGCCCAGCCCACACCGCGTGCGTGGCTCAGTACGCGGGCCGCGACCAGGACGGCCAGTCCCAGCCAGAGCATGGCCATGAACGGCAGCAGGCCGTCCGCCATCGCGGTATGGCGCTCCACCAAGGGCGACGGCCGCACGTGGCTCTCCAGTTGCTCGCCCGTGTGCGTCGCGAGCGGTACCGAGATCAAGGCGAGAGTCGCGACCCCGAGCGCCAGCGGCGCGTACCTGGCCCGTGCGGCCGGCCAGACGGCGACGACCAGCGCGGACAGGGCCGCCAGCGGCACCAGCACGACGACCGCGTGGACGACGAGCGGGTGCGCGGGCAGACCGAAGATCGTGGAGAACATGATCATCTTTCTGAATGAAGGTCGGGACGTCTCCACTCTCCGCAGCAACGTGCGAATACCGGATAAGGGAAATGTTCGGAAGTCGTTCAGATCCCTGAACTGCCCCTAGCGTGAGACCGTGACCGGCCCTTCCGTACGCATACTGATCGTCGAGGACGATCCCGGCATCGCCGGTTCGCTCGACCGCGGCCTCACGCGGGCGGGCTACGCCACGAAGACCGCCGGCACCGCCGGAGAGGCACGCGCGGCGGAGGCGTACGACGTCGTCCTCCTCGACCTCGGTCTGCCGGACGGCGACGGCATCGACGTCTGCGTCGATCTGCGCAGGCGGTCCGACGCCGCGATTCTGGTGATCACCGCACGCGGCGAGGAGCCCGACAGGGTCGCGGCCCTCGACGCGGGCGCCGATGACTACATCGTCAAACCGTTCGGGTTCGCAGAGCTGACCGCTCGCATCCGCGCCGTCCTGCGGCGTAGTCAGCACGCCGACCGCCACCTGCTCCGGCACGGCCTGCTGACCGTCGACACACGGACCCGCCAGGTGACCTCCGGCGGGACGACGGTCCCGCTCACCCCCACCGAATTCGACATCCTCGAGTGCCTGGCGACGGACCCGGGCCGGGTCGTCACCCGGCAGGAGATCATCGAACGGGTCTGGAACACCCACTGGTACGGTCCGACCCGGGTGCTCGACGTCCACATCGCGTCGCTGCGGCGCAAACTCGACGATCCCGCCATGATCCTCACCGTGTACGCACGCGGCTTCCGTCTCGGAGAGTCCCGGTGACCAGCCGGATCCTGGCGGCGCTGCTGACCCTGACGCTGGGGTTGCTGCTCGGCGCGCTCCTGCCGCTCGGCTTCGCGATGGCGAACCAGCACGAGCAGGACTACCGCAGCGGCACGCTCACCATCGCCCACACCCTCGCCGCGGCCGCCGAGGAGAGGATCGCCGACGACGAGAGGTCCACCGTGCTGCCCCGCACCCTGGCCGCCCTGCGCAGAGAGGACGAGGGCGGCCCGAAGATGACCATCGCTGTGATCGACGACGACGGGCACGTCGTCGACGGCGAGCGCACCGGGCTCTACACACCCGCGCGCGCGGCGCCCGCCCTCGCCGGTCGCTCCCGTGTGACACGTGACGGCGACCGGCTCCTGGCCGCCGTCCCGGTGAACGGCCACACAGAGAAGGTGGCCGGCGCGGTCCTGCTGTCCCGTCCGCTGGCCCCGCTGCGCGAGCGCGTCATGCGGCTGTGGACCCTGCTCGGGCTCGTCGCCGTCCTCGCCGTGGCCGCCGCCGTCGTCCTGGCCCTGGTGCTCGCCCGATGGGCCGGCCGGCCGCTGCGCGACCTGGAGATCGCGGCGGAGGCACTGGGGACCGGCGAACTCGGCGCGCGCGCCGACCCGCCGAGGCAGCCCGCTGAGATACGCCGCCTCGCCGAACGCTTCAACGTCATGGCGGCCCGGCTGGAGAGCCTGGTCCACGACCATCGGACCATGCTCGCCGACGTCTCACACCAGCTCCGCACCCCACTCGCCGCCCTCCGGCTGCGAATGGAACTGCTCGCCGCCGAGCCGGCCGCCGACGCCGCCGAGTTCGACGGCGCACTCGAGGAGTTGGCGCGCCTGGCCCGCCTCGTCGACGGCCTCCTGGCCGTCGCACGGGCCGAGAACGTCACCGAGCCGCCCGAGCAGGTCACGGTCACCCGCCTGCTGGCCGAGCGCGCCGAGGCGTGGCGGCCGGTCGCCGCCGAGCGGAACGTCGGCCTCGCGCTCGAGACCAACGAGCACGTGATGGCCCTCACCGTTCCCGGCCACCTCGAACAGGTGATCGACAACCTCATCGACAACGCACTGAACGCCGCTCCACCGGGTGGGCACGTACGGCTCAACGCCCGGCGGGCAGGCCATCGGAGCCTGGTCACGGTGACCGACGACGGGCCGGGCATGAACGACACGACAAAGGAGCAGGCGTTCCGGCGGTTCCGTACCAGCGGCCCGGCCGGCACCGGCCTCGGCCTGGCGATCGTCCACCGCCTCGTCACCGCAGACGGGGGCACGGTGAGACTCTCCGATGCCCCGGGAAGCGGTCTCACCGTCACCCTCGATCTCCCCGCGACGCGACGATGACGCGCGGAGGCGGCACCGTGCGTACGCGAGTGCGGCACCCGGCCGGGACTTTCGGGCGCGCACGCGACAGGCGTTGTGCCCGAGCGCGGCCGCACCCGTGAGAGGAACGTGGTCCGCGTCAGCTGGAACCAGTGCGCCGGCTCGCCCGACCCGATTCGCCGAGATCGGCCGCCACGGAGGTGCGCGATGTTTTCCGAGGGAACCCGGCTTTCGGTGCTGATCCGCCATCTGCGTCCCGACGGCAGTCCTCTGCGCCGCCGGGTCGACCGTATCCATGGCCGACTCGTGATCGCCCTCATCATCTCGTTCCTGACCGCCGGCCCGTTCGCGGCCGCAGCGGTCGCTCACCTCACCTACGGCGCCGGGTTGGGCGCCGAGCGCCGCGAAGCCGGAGCACGCCACCAGGTCGACGCCGTCGTGCTCACCCCAGGTTCGGCGACGTCGGGAAGGGCGTCGCCGGGACGACACCGGTCCGATGGCGGGACGCCGCAGGTCTCCCCCGGTTCGGCGTCGTTCCCCGTAGCAGCGCCGACCGCCCTGGAGATCGCCGGCGGATCTGGGTCGACGCGGCGGGCGGAGCGACCGGCCACCCGCGCTCCCACGCCCTCACCGTGACCGAAACGGTCTTCGCGTCACTCGGCTCACTCGCGGCGGTCGGCCTTCTGCTCTCGGTCATCGACGACACCGACGCGGTCGTACGGGTCGACGCCGTCACGATCTGCGGTACCGACCTGCACATTCTGAAAGGCGACGTCCCCGCGGTCACCCCCGGGCGCATCCTGGGCCATGAGGCCGTCGGCACCGTGGAGAGCGTCGGCAACGGCGTGCGGACGGTCAAGCCGGGTGACCGCGTCCTGGTCTCCTGCATCACCGCTCGCGGGAGGTGCCGTTTCTGCCGCGAAAGCCACCGATGAGGAGATCCTCATGCTGGCGGACATCCTGCCGACCGGCTACGAGGTCGGCGTCCTCAACGGAAAGGTACGTCCCGGCGACGTCGTCGCGGTCGTCGGCTCCGGCCCCATCGGCCTGTCCGCCATCATGGGAGCGCGTCTGTTCAGCCCCAGCCACGTCATCGCCATCGACCTCTCCGACGGCCGGCTCGAGGCGGCGAAGCAGTTCGGCGCGGACGTCGCGGTGAACAACGGCCGCCAGGACCCGCTCGGTGTCGTCCAATCCCTCACCGGTGGTCTGGGCGCAGACGTCACCATCGAGGCCGTCGGGGCGCCGGCAGCGTTCGAGCTCGCCGTCCGGCTGGTGCGTCCCGGCGGGCACGTCGCCAACATCGGCGTCCACGGTGAACCGGCCACGCTGCACCTGGAAACGCAGTGGATCCGGGACATCACCATCAGCACCGGCCTGGTCGACACCTACTCGACACCGACCCTTCTCCGCCTGGTCGCCGGCCACCAGGTCGATGCCGGCCGGTTCGTGACCCATCACTTCGCCATGGAGGACTTCATCCAGGCGTATGAGGTGTTCGCCGACGCGGGCGAGTCCGGCGCGCTCAAGGTCGTCCTGACCCGCTGACCGTCCACCGGGCGACTCGGGGCCGTTCGGCTCCGGGCCGCCCGGCCTCATCCGCGGACGCCGAGCTCGTCGTGGTCGGCACGCGCGGCCATGGCGGCTTCCACGGACTCCTGGTCGGGTCGGTGGCGTCGCAGGTGGCCGAGCACGCCACGCGTCCCGTCGCACTGATCGGTCCCGAGGAGGGATCGGCCGCTCGGGAGATCGTCCTGGGAGTGGGTGACCGGGCCAAGGACGAGACGCTCGGCGTGGCCTTCGCCGAGGCGGCCGTGCGCGACGCTCCGCTACGGGCGCTGCGCGCCTGCGAGCCGCATGGCTCCGCCGGACCGGGTGCCCGTCCTCGTCGCCCGCTGAGCGGAGCCGATCACCGGTGACGGACGACACGGACCACTCCCGGCACGGTACGGGCGATGGTCTCGGCGATCCCCGGCGGATCGTCCTGGCCGTACAGCTCGACGATCCCGTCGCGGACCGCCACGCGTGTGGTCGCGGTCCCGCTGGCCACCTCCAGGGCGGTGAGCACGTCCTCGCGGATCCGGTCGTCACCGTGGGCGAGAAGCGCACCGACGCGGGCTCTCCGCCGTGCTCGCCGCAGACGCCCAGCGCGAGATCCGGCCGGGTGGCTCGGCCCTCCCGTACGGCGATCTCGACCAGCCGTCCGACGCCCTCCAGGTCCAGCGTCTCGAACGGCGACGTCTCGAAGATTCCCTTGTCCAGGTAGGGCGCGAAGAACGCTCCCTCGACGTCGTCTCGGGAAAAGCCCCACGTCGTCTGGGTGAGGTCGTTCGTCCCGAAGGAGAAAAACCGCGCTTCCCGCGCGAGCCGCCCCGCGGTGAGCGCCGCTCTCGGCAGCTCGATCATCGTGCCGATCGGGCACCCCACGTCCACCCCCGTCTCCGCGGCGACCCGGGCGAGCACCTCTCTGGACTCCTCAGCGACGATCCGCAGTTCGGCAAGGGCGCCGACCAGCGGGATCATAATCTCCGCCTGAGGGTCGCCACCGGCCATCCGGCGCTCGGCGACGGCCTCCCCGACCGCACGTACCTGCATCGCGAACAGCCCCGGGACGACCAGCCCCAGCCGGACGCCGCGCAGGCCGAGCATCGGATTCTGCTCGTGCAGGCGGCGGACGGCCCCCAGTAGCCGGATCTGCTCCGCGTCCGGCCGGCCGCGTTCCTCGGCCAAGGCGACGCGCACCGAGAGTTCGGTGACATCGGGCAGGAACTCGTGCAACGGCGGGTCGATCAGCCGAATGGTGACCGGCAGCCCGTCCATCGCCCGCAGGATCTCGGCGAAGTCCTTCCGCTGCAGCGGAAGCAACCCGTCCAGGGCCGCCTGCCGCTCCTTCGGCGTGGCGGCGAGGATCAGCCGTTCCACCAGCGGGCGGCGGTCGCCGAGGAACATGTGCTCGGTCCGGCACAGGCCGATGCCCGCGGCCCCGAACCGGCGGGCTCGCTCCGCGTCCGCCGGCGTGTCGGCGTTCGCGCGGACCTTCATCCGCCGCCTCTTGTCGGCGTGCGTCATGATCCGGTCGACGGCCGTCACCAGGCCGGCGGCCCCGTGCGGGAGCGACCGGCCCTCGAAGTACTCCACCACGGCGGACGGCACCACCGGGACCACACCGCGATACACCGCCCCGCTGGAGCCGTCGATCGAGATGACGTCGCCCTCCTCGATCACTACGCCCCCATCAGCGGCGAAACGCCGGCCGGCGAGGTCGACCGTCAGCGTCTCGACACCGCACACGCAGGTCTTCCCCATGCCGCGGGCGACCACGGCCGCGTGCGAGGTCTTGCCGCCGCGCCCGGTCAGCACCCCCTCCGCGGCGATCATTCCCTCCAGGTCGTCGGGGTTGGTCTCGTGCCGGACCAGGATCACCCTCTCCCCCGCCCGCGCCCGGCGTACGGCGGTGCCGCTGTCGAAGACGGCCCGGCCGACCGCCGCTCCCGGTGAGGCGTTCACACCTCTGGCGATCGGCTCCGCCGCGGCGGCGGTGTCGAAACGCGGGAACATCAGCTGTGCGAGCTGCGCGCCGGAGACGCGGCGCAACGCCTCGTCGGCGTCGATGAGCCCCTGCTCGGCCAGTTGTGCCGCGATGCGGAACGCGGCCGCCGCCGTGCGCTTGCCCACTCGCGTCTGCAACATCCACAGCCGGCCGTGCTCGATGGTGAACTCGATGTCGCACAGGTCCCGGTAGTGGTTCTCCAAGGTCTCCATGATCGCGAGAAGTTCTCCGTACGCCTGCGGGTTGATCTCCCCGAGCTCCTGGAGCGGGACGGTGTCGCGGATGCCGGCGACGACGTCCTCCCCCTGGGCGTCCGTCAGATAGTCACCGTAGAGCCCCGGCCGGCCGGTGCCCGGGTCTCGGGTGAAGGCCACCCCGGTGCCGGAGTCCTCGCCGAGGTTGCCGAAGACCATCGTCATCACGTTCACGGCGGTGCCGAGATCCTCGGGGATGTGTTCCTGCCGCCGGTAGACCCACGCTCGCTCGCCGCTCCACGACGCGAAGACGGCGCGGATCGCGAGGTTCAACTGCTCGACCGGATCCTGCGGCATCGGCCGCCCGGCACGATCGATGATGACGTGCTTGAACGTCTCGGCGAGTGTCCGCAGGTCATCGGCTTCCAGGTCGAGGTCGCCGGTCACACCTTTCGTCCGCTTCGCCTGCTCCAGGGCTGATTCGAAGAGCTCGCCGTCGACGCCGAGCACGGTCGTGCTGAACATCTGGATGAGGCGGCGGTAGGAGTCCCAGGCGAAGCGCTCGTCGCCCGACCGCTCGGCCAGGGCCGCCACCGAGGCGTCGTTGAGTCCGATGTTGAGGATCGTGTCCATCATTCCGGGCATGGAGAACTTCGCCCCGGACCGCACACTGACCAGCAGGGGATCGTCCGGCTGCCCGAGCCGCCGGCCCATCCGCTTCTCCAGCGCCTCCAGATGGGCCATCACCTCATCGTGCAGCTCCGGCGGCTCGGTGCCACCCGTCAGGTAGGCACGACAAGCCTCGGTCGTGATCGTGAAGCCTGGTGGCACTGGCAGCCCCAGGTTGGTCATCTCGGCGAGGTTCGCGCCCTTGCCCCCGAGAAGGTCCATGAGGTCCTTGCCGCCGGACGCGAAGTCGTACACGTATCTGGGCATCATGACTCCCGCGGCGCCACCGGCGCGTTCTCCGCGCCGAGCATGTGCTCGACCAGATCGGCCAGCCGATTCGTGTAGCCCCACTCGTTGTCGTACCAGCCGAAGATCTTTACCAGCTCGCCCGCGGACTGCGTCAGGGTCGCGTCGAGGACGCATGAGGCCGGGTCGCCGAGAATGTCACGCGAGACGATCGGGTCGGTGTTGTACCGGAGGATGCCCCGAAGACCGTCGGCGGAAGCGGCGGCGAAGGCCTCGTTGACCTCGTTGTGGCCGACGCGGCGGCCGAGGACGCAGGCGAGGTCGACCAGGGAGCCGTTCTCGACCGGCACCCGCAGCGCCATCCCGTCGAAGCGGCCGGCGAGTTCCGGGATGACGACGCCGACGGAACGGGCGGCTCCGGTGCTGGTCGGGATCATGTTCACGGCGGCGGAGCGGGCTCGATGCAGATCCCTGTGCGGACCGTCCAGGAGCATCTGGTCGCCGGTGTAGGCGTGGATCGTCGTCATGTACCCCTTGTCGACGCCGAACGCCTCGTGGAGCACCTTCGCCATCGGCGCCACGCAGTTGGTCGTGCAGGAGGCGCCGGATACGACGTCGTGCAACGCCGGATCGTAGATGTGCTCGTTCACCCCCATGACCAGGACCGCGTCGACGTCCTTGGCCGGCGACGAGATGAGGACCTTTCGGGCGCCACGCTTGAGGTGGCGCGCGGCCGTGTCCCGGTCACGGAGCTTTCCGGTCGACTCGATGACGACGTCGACGCCCTCCCAGTCGAGGGCGTCCGGATCCCGTTCGGCGGAGGTCGTGATCCGCCTTCCGCCGACGATCAGTGCCGCGCCGTCATGGCCGACCTCTTGGCCCAGCCGCCCGTACGTGGAGTCGTACTTCAGCAGATGCGCCAGTGTCCCGGTGTCGACCACATCGTTGACGGCCACGACCTCATGACCGCGCTGCAGCGCGCACCGCAGATAGTTTCTGCCGATCCGGCCGAAGCCGTTGATCCCGATCCGCATTTCTTCTCCCTGTGCCGATGTCGCCACCAGCATCCGCAGCGGACCGCGGCGACGCCTGGGCCGAAGGTCCTCTGAGGCCGGTTATTGGTCCCGGTACGGCGTGATGGCCCTGCCGATGAGGACCTTCGCCCCGTACGCTCCGGCCCACGGGGCGGGAGCGTGGAGACCATGACCATCTCCTCCGTTACCCCGGACCCCGGTGAACCGCTCGCGCTGCTGCGCCGTGACCTCGACACCGGACCACATGGCCTGTCGGTACGTGAGGCCGAGCGCCGCCGCGCCGTGTTCGGGCCGAACGAGGTGCGCCGGCGTCGAGGCGGTTCGCTCGTCGGCGACGTGGTACGTCAGCTCATCCACCCGCTCGCGCTCCTCTTGTGGGTGGCAGGCGCTCTCGCCTTCGTGGCGGGCACGCCCGTACTGGGCGTCGCGATCGTCGCCGTCATCGTCGTGAACGCGGCGTTCGCGCTGCTCCAGGAGCATCAGGCCGAGCGTGCCGTCGAGGCGCTCGCGGAGTACCTGCCCGAGCGCTGCACGGTGATCCGCGACGGGGGCCGGCGTACGGTGGACGTCCGCGACGTCGTCCCCGGGGACCTGGTGCTGATCGCCGAGGGCGACAAGGTGCCCGCCGACGCCCGACTGACCGATGGCGCCCTTGAGATGGACATGTCCATGCTCACCGGCGAGTCGGTCCCGGTCGAACGGGTCGCCGGGTCGGCACAGGACGGCGTGACGCCACTCCGTGAACGAAACCTCGTCTTCAGCGGTACGACGTGCACCGCCGGGCAGGCGACGGCCGTCGTCTTCGCGACCGGCGACCACACCGAGCTGGGCCGCATCGCGGCGCTCAGCCAGCACACGGTACGTGAGCAGAGTCCGCTGGAGGCCCAGGTCAAGCGCGTCGCCTGGTTGATCGCCCTGGTGGCGGGCGGCATGGGGGTCGCGTTCCTGTTCATCGGTGTGGCCGCCGGGCTGTCGGTGGCGGCGGCACTGATGTTCGCCATCGGGCTGCTCGTCGCGAACGTTCCCGAGGGCCTGCTGCCGACGATCACGCTCGCGCTCGCCGTGGGCGTACGGTCCCTCGCCCGCCGTGGCGCGGTCGTCAAACGGCTCAGCGCGGTCGAGACGCTCGGGTCCACCGCAGTGATCTGCACCGACAAGACCGGCACGCTGACCTGCAACCGGATGGTCCTGCAGACCGTCTGGACGCCGCAGGGCTCGGCCGAGCGCGGCACCGGCGCCACCGGGTTCGGTGAGCTGGCCGCCGCGATGACCGAATGCACGACGGTCGGCCGTGATGATTCGGGGACACTCACCGGCGACCCGACCGAGATCGCGCTCGTCGAGGGTGCTGAGTGGCTGGGCGAACCGGCCGATCCGCGCGCACGCGATCGGCGCCGGCGGGCATTGTTCCGGTTCGATCCGCGGCTCCGCCTGATGTCTGTGGTCACCGAGGACAGGATCGTGGTCAAGGGCGCGCCCGAAGCCGTGCTGTGCCGTACCGCCGCCGACGCGCGGCAGGCGGCGGCGGCCGCGACCCGGCTGGCCGAGCGCGGGCTGCGGGTCCTGGCGATCGCCACACGCGCGGCGAGCGGGCCGGTACCCACGCGGCGTGAGGACGTCGAGCACGACCTTCGGCTGCTCGGCCTCGTCGGCCTGTACGATCCTCCGCGCCCAGAGGTCACGGACGCCGTCCGCCGGTGCCATGACGCGGGGGTACGTGTACACGTCGTCACCGGCGACAACGGCGTCACGGCGGCCGCGGTGGCGCGAGAGGTCGGCATCGGCGTGCCTGGCTTGCGCGTCGTCGCCGAGGCCGAGGACGTGCACGACCACGAGCTCGACGCGTTGCTCGACCAGGACACCGAGATCGTCTTCGCCCGCTCGGCGCCGGAGACCAAGCTGCGCATCGCCGACGCGCTACGCGCCAAGGGCCTGGTCGTGGCCATGACGGGCGACGGGGTCAACGATGCTCCCGCCCTGCACCGCGCCGACATCGGTGTTGCCATGGGCCGATCGGGCACCGACGTCGCCCGTGAGGCCGCGACCATGGTGCTCACCGACGACAACTTCGCGACGATCGTCGATGCGATCGAGTCGGGCCGCCGCGTCTATGACAACGTACGGAAGTTCATCCTGTACATCTTCGCGCACGCCGTGCCGGAGATCGTCCCGTTCCTGGTGTTCGCGCTGACCGCGGGGGCGGTGCCGCTGCCGCTGACCGTCCTGCAGATCCTCGCCATCGACCTGGGCACCGAGACACTGCCCGCGCTCGCCCTTGGAAGGGAACCCGCGGAGCCGGGCATCATGGCACGCCCGCCGCGCGGGAGATCCGACGGTGTCATCAGCGCCGGTCTGCTCGCCCGGGCCTGGGGCTTCCTCGGCGTCATCTCGGCGGCGCTGGTCATGGGCGCGTTCTTCTTCGTCCTCCTGCGGGCCGGCTGGCACCCCGGCGCCGCCACCGGAACACACGCACCGCTCCACCACGCCTACGTCCAAGCGACCACGGCGACGTTCGCGGCCATCGTCATGTGCCAGGTCGGCACAGGCTTCGCCGCCCGCACCGATCGCGCCTCACTGCGCCAGGTCGGTCTGTTCACCAATCCCCTGCTGCTCTGGGGGATCGCCTTCGAACTCGTCTTCACCACATCCCTCGTGTACGTGCCGCCCCTCCAGACCCTCTTCGGCACCACCGCACTGCCCTGGGACGTGGTGGTTCTCATCGCCACGTTCCCGGTCATCGTCTGGGGCACCGACGAACTACGGCGCTGGGTCGTGCGGAGGCGGCCGTGAACGCGAGCCTTCCGGGACCGGGGTCATGGCGTACGCGGGACCTTCAGCCCTGTCCGCCGCCCCACGCCGGGCGAAGCATTGAGCACGTCGCCCCCTTACGAGCAGAGGAGTCCCCGATGGCCGAGAACAACATCCGCAGATCGATCGTGGCAGGCGTGGACGGGTCGGTCCCGGCGCTGAACGCCGCGCGCTGGGCGGCCGGCGAAGCCGCCCGCCGACGTCTCCCACTTCGACTGGTGCAGGTCATCGACGTCGTCTGGGCCACGTCCGGGTTCGCGCCGCCGGCGGACTTCTTCACGGGACTGGAAGCAGAGGGCCGACGGCAGTTGACCGAGGCCGCGACCGCGGTCCGCGAAAGCCACCCTGAGCTGGCCATCGAGACGGTCCTGCGCACCGCGAGTCTGGTGCCGACGCTGATCGGCCTGTCCGTGGACGCCGAGATGATGGTCCTGGGTTCGCGAGGTTCCGGCGGTTTCACGGGCCTCCTGGCCGGATCGACCGCCGTCGCGCTGGTCGCCCGCGGTCACTGCCCGGTGGCGGTGGTCCGTGGCACCCAGGCCGATGGGGCGCCGCCGTCGAAGGGTCCGGTGGTGGTCGGTGTGGACGGCTCGCCGATCAGCGAGCCGGCGCTCGCGATGGCCTTCGAGGAGGCGTCGATGCGTGGCGCCGACCTCGTGGCGGTGCACGCCTGGGTCGAGTTCACCTCCGAGACGGCGTACGCGGCGGCCCGTCAGCTCCTGGTCGACTGGGACGCGGTCGAGACGCGCGAACGCGAGACGCTGGCGGAACGGCTGGCCGGCTGGCAGGAGAAGTACCCGGACGTCGCGGTGCGGCGCGTGGTCGCCGGAGGCAGCAGCCCGTCGAAGCTGCTGGTCGCCGAGGCCGAGGGCGCGCAACTGCTGGTGGTCGGCAGCCGCGGACACGGTGGGTTCGCCGGAGTGCTGCTGGGGTCCACCAGCAGGGCGCTGGTCCATCACGCGCCCTGTCCGCTGCTCGTCGTCCGCCCGACCCCCACGGCCTGAGGACACCGGTCGGTGGCAGGTGGCGGGCGCGCCGCGACCTGCCACCGACCTGGCGCGACCGGCCGGGCGCTCTGCGCCTCCGGCTCGATCGCCGCCACGTCGACCCGGCGTGGACCGAGTCGTCCAGCGCGAGTCCCCAGGCGAACGGGCCGGCGGCGCCCACCGCGATCGGCCCGTCACGGTCCCCAGCCCGCGTCAGCGCAGACGGCGCAGGTAAGGGTCCCAATGGAGCTGGGGAATCACCCGTACGCGGGCGTCGACGGCCACGACGCCGTCCGGGCGAGCGATGATCGGGTTAAGGTCGAGTTCGGCGACGTCCGGGTGGTCTTCGGCGAGACGGGAGAGCCGTAGCAGCGCGTCCCGCAGCCCCGCGACGTCGACCGGTGGCCCGCCGCGGTGGCCGAGCAGCAGTGGCGCGCTGCGGACCGAGCGGATGAGCTCGTCGGCGTCGAGGTCGGTCAGCGGGGTGAGCCGCGCGCCGGTGTCGCCCAGCACGTCGGTGGCGACACCGCCGAGGCCGAACACCACGAGCGGTCCGAAGACCGGTTCCTGGGTGATGCCGCACAGCACCTCGACGCCCGCCGGCGCCATCCGCTGGACCAGGACGCCCTCGATCCGGCCGGCGAACCGCTCGGCCATCACCTGGTAGGCGCCGCGCACCGCGTCCTCGCCCCGCAGACCCAGCTCGACCGCGCCCACGTCGGACTTGTGTACGACTCCGGACACCTGCGCCTTGAGCGCGACCCGGTCGCCGATCCCGGCGGCGGCCAGCACCGCGTCCTCGGCGGAGGTCACCATGCGCCACTCCGCCAGCGGAAGCCCGTACGCGGCGAGCAGGCCCATGCTCTCGGCCGGACTCAGCCAGCCGCCCTCCGGGCACCGGTCCAGATACCCGGAGACGATCTGCTCCGCGTCGCCGCGTCGCACATCGGACAGCTCGGGTTGGCGGCCGTACGGCCGGGCGCGCCACCGCCCATAGGACCACGCGGACGCCAGCGCCCTGGCGGCATTCTCCGGATAGGCGTAGGAGGGGACGCGCCCGTGCGCACCGTGCCGTACGTCCACCGACTCGGGCTGGCCGAGCACCACCGCCGCCATCGGCTTCGGTACGTCGATGGCCGCGGCCGCTGGAACGAGGTCGGAGACCGCTGTCGGCGCCACGATCACGATGACGGAGTCCACGCCGGGGTCGGCCGCCGCGAGCTCGACACAGCGGCGGAAGCGGTCCGGAGCGACCGCGGCACTCGTGTCGACCGGGTTGGCGCAGGCGGCACCGGGCGGCAGCAGACCCTCGATCTTCGCGCGCGTCGCGGCGGACAGCTCGGCGACCGACAGACCGGCGTCGGCACACGAGTCGGAGGCCAGCACGCCGGCGCCACCCGCGTTCGACACGATCGCGACCCGCGGGCCGGTCGGCACGGGCTGGCAGGCGAGGAAGGCTGCGGCGTCCAGCAGCTCACCGAGACCGCGCACGGCGACGATGCCGGCCTGCCGGAAGAGCGCCTCCCGCGTGACGTACGGCGTCGCGGCCGCCGCCGTGTGCGAAGCCGCGGCGCGCAGGCCGGCCTCGGACCGTCCCGAAACGACCGTCAGCAGCGGGATTCGCCGGCCGACCCTGCGCGCCGTACGGACGAATTTGCGGGGGTTGCCGAATGATTCGACGTAGATCAGGCCGATCCTGGTGGCGGGATCGGACTCCCACCACTCCAGCATGTCGTTGCTGCTGACGTCGTACTTGTCTCCGACGGAGGCGAACGTGGACACCCCGATGCCCAGCCGGGACAACTGGTCGCGAAGCGCGATGCCGACGCCGCCGGACTGCACGACGATCCCAGCCTCTCCGGCCGCGGGGCGTGAGGCGGCGAACGTCGCGTCGAACCCGGCGGCGGTGTTGGTGATGCCGAGGCAGTTCGGCCCGACCAGCCGCATGCCGTACCGGTGGCAGATCGCCGGCAACTCATGCCCGTCCACGCCGGAGGTGATGACCACCAGCGACCGCACGCCGCGGCGCCCGCACTCCCGCGCGACCTGAACGACCGCGTCGGCCGGGACGGCGACCACGGCGAGGTCGACCGGCTCGGGCAGGTCCGCGGCCGACCGGCAGCACGGCACACCGCCGAGCTCGGCCCCCGCGTTCGGGTTCACCGCGTACACCGGACCCGCATAGCCGGACGCCAGGAGGCTGCGAAGTATGATCGCGCCGATCGACGACGAACGACGGCCCGCCCCGATGACCGCGATCGACGCCGGCCGGAGCAGATGTTCCAGGCTCCTGACGTCGGCGCTGCGCTCGCGCTCCGCGACGGCGTCCAGGTAGTGGGTGTCTGGGGCCAGCGGCATGGTGAACTCCACGACATCGCCCTCGCCGCGCCGTTCGAGTGGCAGTCCCGCGTCCGCGAACAACCGCTGGACGGCATGGTTGCGCGCGAGGGTGTCCGCGGAGAACGCGCGTACGCCCCGCGTGCGGGCCACGGCGGCGAGGTGCTCGAGCAGCAGGGTCCCGACACCGCGCGCGTGCATCCAGTCCGCCACGGCCAGGCTCACCTCGGCGACGCCTTGCGCACCGGTCGCCTCGTAACTCGCCACGCCCACGAGCTCGCCGGCCACCCACGCGCCCAGGGCCGCGTGGCCGCCGACGGTCGGACGGCAGATGCGGTCGGCGATCTGCTCGCCGATGCCCCGGCTCAGGCTGAAGAACCGCAGGTACAGGTTTTCTGGTGACATCCCCGCATGGAGGTGGCGTACCGCCTCCCTGTCGGCCGGGCCGACCTCGCGGATCCGGGCCTGCGTCCCATCGGTGAGCAGCGCGAAAACGGCATCGGGTACCGCGAGTTCTCCCATGGGCAAAGTCTCGGCCGTCGACGAGAGCAGGGCAGCGGCCGGTGGTCCGTGCCTCGCGGGACCTTCGGCCCGTCCTCGGACGTAAAGGGACCTTGGACTCTGCTCGCGGCGCGATGAAAGGTGGATCTTGAGGGCATGACAGCCGCGATGCGATCGGCCATGGACGTCCACGACCAGCGCGTGTGGGAGATTTCTCCTCAGGACGCGTTGGTCGCCGCCGGCGTCGACGCCGAGACCGGGCTGAGCGCGGCCGAGGCGGGGGCCCGGCTGAAACGCTGGGGCCCCAACGCCCTGCCCGCGGCGCGGGCCCGCGGGCCGATCGTGCGCTTCCTCCTGCAGTTCCACAGCCCCCTGATCTACGTGCTGCTCATTTCGGCGGCCGCCGCGGCCCTGATCGGTGAACGGGTGGACGCCGGGGTGATTCTGACCGTCCTTGTCGTCAACGCCCTGGTCGGCTTCGTGCAGGAGACCCATGCGGAGGGTGCTCTGGCGGCTCTCGCCGCGATGGCGGAGACGACGAGCACCGTCGTACGTGACGGGGCACGCCTGCCGATACCCTCCACGGCCGTCGTCCCGGGTGACATCGTCGTACTGGAGGCCGGTGACAAGGTTCCGGCCGACCTGCGCCTTGTGGCGAGCAAGGAGTTGCGCGCCGACGAATCGACCCTGACCGGCGAGTCGGCCCCTGCCGCCAAAGCCCCGGGCGCGGTGCCGGCGGACACGCTACTCGCCGACCGGAAGAACATGGCCTACTCCGGGACGCTCGTGACGAGTGGCTCCGGCGTCGGCGTCGCGGCGACGACCGGCGCCCGTACCGAGATCGGGCTCATCCACGGCCTCATGCGGAGGACCGCCGCCCCGCAGACGCCGCTGACCCGGAAGATCGCCAGGTTCAGCCGGGCCGTCACCGCGGCCGTAGTCGTCCTCGGTGCCGCGACGTTCGCGATCGGTATCGCACGCGGGCAGTCGGCCGCCGAGATGCTCACGGCGGCCATCGCGCTGGCCGTCGGCGCGATTCCGGAGGGGCTGCCCGCGATGGTCACGGTCGCGCTGGCGTTCGGCGTGGCGCGGATGGTGCGGCGCAAGGTGGTGGTGCGCCGGCTTCCCGTGGTCGAGACACTCGGCAGCACCACTGTGATCTGCACCGACAAGACCGGCACCCTGACCGAGAACACGATGACGGTCGTCGCGCTCGTCGCCGACGGCGAGACCTACGACCTGCCCGGCCCCGCCGACGACAAGGCCGTGCGCGAGTGCCTGATCGCGGGCCTGGCGTGCAACGACTCCCGGTTGCTGCCCGGAGGCGAGATCTCCGGCGATCCGACCGAGGCGGCGTTGCTGGTCAGCGCGGCGCGGGCCGGACTGACCGAGGCCCCGCCCCGTCTCGACACAGTGCCCTTCACCAGCGAACGCCGCTACATGGCGACGCTGCACCCCGCCGTCGTCTACGTCAAAGGCTCGGTCGAACGGGTACTCGGCCTGTGCACGGCCCGGCTGGACCGCGACGGTCGCATCCGTACGCTCGACCGGCACGCCGCCACGGAGGCGGCCGAACGACTCGGACACGACGGCCTGCGGGTGCTCGCGTTCGCCCGCGCCGCGCTCCCGCCCGAGACCTCGGCGCTGACAGAGGCGGACCTGCCGTCCCTCGTCTTCCTCGGCCTGCAAGGGATGTACGACCCACCGCGCGCCGCCTCCGCACCGGCCGTACGTGCCTGCCTGGACGCGGGCATCCAGGTCAAGATGATCACCGGGGACCACGCCGCGACGGCCCAGGCGATCGCCACGCGCACCGGACTGGACGGCGCGGTCATGACTGGAACCGACCTGGAGCGCTGCACCGATGATCTCCTGCCGGAGGCGGCCGAGCGGACCACCGTCTTCGCCCGGGTCTCCCCCGAACAGAAACTCCGGCTCGTACGCGCCTTGCAGAGCCGCGGACACGTGATCGCGATGACCGGCGACGGTGTCAACGACGCGCCCGCGCTCAAACGCGCCGACATCGGGGTCGCGATGGGCCGGGGCGGCACCGAGGTCGCCAAGGAATCGGCGGACATGGTCCTCACCGACGACGACTTCGCCTCCATCGCGGCCGCGGTCGAGGAAGGCCGCGGTGTCTTCGACAACCTGACCCGGTTCATCGTCTGGGCGCTTCCCGCCAATCTCGGCCTGGGTCTGGTCCTCGTCGCCGCGATCGTCATCGGGACGACCCTGCCGCTCCTGCCGATCCAGGTCCTGTGGCTGAACATGACGGCGGTCCTGGTCCTGGGTCTGCCGTTCACGCTCGAACCGGCCTCTCCGGAACTGATGCGCCGCCCGCCACGGGACCCGGCGCGACCGCTGCTCACCGCCGGGCTCGCTGCCCGAGTCCTGATGGTTTCCGGAATCCTGGTCGCCGGCGCCTTCGGCCTGTTCCACTGGGACCTCGCGCACGGCGCCCCGGTGACCGAGGCACGTACCGTGGTCGTCAACGTGTTCGCACTGACGCTGACGACGTACCTGTTCAACTGCCTGTCCCTGGACCGTCCGCTGCTGTGGCCGGGGGTGCGCCGAAACCCCTCGATCGTCGCGGCCGTGCTGATCCTGGCGATTCTGCAGGCCCTGTACACCTACCTGCCGTTCGCGAACCGGCTGTTCGGATCGGCCCCCCTCCAGCCCGCCGCCTGGGTGCGCGTGACCGTCGTGGCGGTCGTCTCGTACGTCGTCATCGAGGTCATCAAGGCGCTCCGCGGGCGGGCCGTCCGCGTCTGAGGACCACGAGCCGAAGCCGGCCTCTCAGGAGGCTTGTTCTCTCGCCACGTCGTCATCGACATGCGCCGCAGGCCCGAAGCGGCGGCCCGACACACGCCGGGCCGGGATCCGGATGAACTGACCGTCCACCGCGGGCACCCAGGGGTGGAGCGGAAGCCGCGCGAGGTGCGCGGCCTCCTCCACGCCGTCCACGAGCCGAGCCTGCCCGGTGATCGTGATCGACCATCCCGTGCCGGTGCTCGGATCGAAGTCATCGGCTTGGAAGGCCACCACCGCGTTGCGAATCGCGGCGGCAAGCGCCGAACCGGACGCGGTCCGGATCACGACCTCGCCGTGGTCGAGAACGAAATTCATCGGCAGGACCGCCGGCAGCGCCTGGTCCGTGTACACCACCCGTCCGATCGGCACGGATGCCGCGAGCGCCAGGCAACGCTCACGGCCGAAGACTGGGGGGTCGTCCATATCGGCGTTCATATCTCCAGCCTGCCGGAAGCCATTCGTGTCGTTAATGGACGAAAGTCCTTAAGTATGCCGATCTTTCAGTTCGCGCTCATTTATCCGATAATCACGTCCGAACCCTATTCCACGGCAACGTCCTGCCTGCCAGGGGATCGCCATCGCCTGAGCCGCGGCCAAAATGGCCCCGGGCCCACACATCGCCATTACGGTCGAATAGAAGCGACGACGCGTCACCGCCGGTCACTGGCCGGACGGGACGCGTCGCTGCCGCCGGTCTCAGTAATAGGGGTGGAATGGGACATATTCGTCGTCGTTGTCATATCCCAGCTGGTCCTGCGCGGAGACGACGCCTTCGACATGGCGAATGGCGTGCATCATGAGCGACGCCTGGGAACGGTGCTCGACGGTGCCTCTCATGGTGACGCGTCCGTCCTTCACGGTCACCGCGAACCGGGTCGGGGCCATGGCGAAGTCACGCTTGATGATCTGATCCACGACATCGCGGTGGATGTCGGCGTCCGGCCTGCGGTAGACGGCCAGCACGTCCGCGCGGCCGACGATCCCGATGAGGCGGCCGCTCAGCGCGTCCAGCACGGGAAGCCGGCCGATCTTGTGCCGCCGCATGTACTGTGCGGCCTCCTCGACCGTGGCGGAAGCGGGCACGGTGATCGCCGGCGCCGTCATGACATCCGCGGCGGTGGTCGCCGTGGCCTTCTGCTGTTCGCGCCGCCCTTCGGGACTGAAGCGGAACTCCTCACCCGCGTCCGGATCGGCCTCCTTGAGCAACAGGTCGCTCTTGGAGACGACTCCGCGTACGCGGCCGGTCGAGTCCAGCACCGGGACGGTGCTGACGTGCTGACGGTGCATCACGTCCACGATGCCTGAGTCATCTCCCGGCCGTCCGGATCGGCCACGTTCAGCCGCCGGTCGGGGTCGGCGTGCTAGGTCAGCCGCGACCCGCGTACGCCGAACCACCACGGCTGGGTGTTGTGCACCGAAGGCGCCTGCGAGGCGGCGTCGATGAGAAAGGTGGCGACCTGGTCGGGCGATGCCGGAGCCGCGGGTATGGACTTCATGATCCCTCCTGGTTTCGTCCTCAACCGCACCATCGTTGGCGGGTCGGTGAGCCCAAGCCCTTCCGGCCCTGCCCCGGCGCCCTGTGAACGAGCGTCTGGCCGCCGTCCCGTCCTGGCGGGTTCGTCATCATTTCCTTCTTGTCACGCAGAACGGGGGACAACGACAAAGAGGGCGCGGGGCCAAAGCCCGCGCCCTCTTGCCCGGTCTCACTTGAGGATGGGGAAGCGCTGGACCAGTCGGGTGCTCTTCCACAAGCGGCCGAGGCCGGCGGTGTCACCGGCTCCGGCGAGCGCTAGACCGATGATCAGCAGCGCGTAGATGAGGTGGTCGTCCAGGAACACGTTGTTGTCCGGCGGCAGGACGACACTCCACATCATGACCAGCATGACCGCGCCCGCGGCGGCCGCGAGCCGCATGCCGACGCCGAGGAGCAGCGCCGCGCCGATGCCGGCCAGGCCGAGCATGAACAGCCAGTCGGCCCAGGCGGCGCCGGCGATGCCGTGATAGAAGCCCTTGAAGGGACCGGCCGCGGCGAACTTCAGGAAGCCCGTCGTCGGGTGGCCGCCGTGGATCCATGCCTGCTTGGCGGTGGTGTCGTGGCCGAGCCCGAACAGCTTGTCCGCGAACGCCCAGAAGAACACGAACCCCAGGGACAGCCGGGCCAACGCCCACACGTAGCGGACGGCCGGCGTCCGCGCCTGTGCCGCTACCTGCTCCACGTCGTGAGAATGACGGTGAATTCGGGGTTCGTGGTCGGCGACTGTCATTTCATCTCACCTCATTTGGGGGACCGGAGCGTTTCCGGATGCCCTTACTCAACGCCATCGGATGAGGGCGTCTCAGAGGCGAAAGCAGGGCCCTCGCGGGACCTTCGTCCCGCCTACGGCGGTGTCACCGGGCGGCGCCGGCCGGATGAATACCGCGCCGAGGTCTCACGCCCCATCCGAGCGAAGCGGCACCCGCCATTCCAGGACCGTACCCCCGGTCTCACCAGCTCGCGCGTCGAACTCGCCGCCCAGGCTCGTCGCGCGCGCGGCCATGTTGGCCAGGCCGCTGCGCCGCCCCGTGTCGGCGATGCCGACACCGTCATCGGTGACGCGCAAGACCAGCTCAGGGCCGGCGACGACGCTCACATCGACACGCGAGGCGTGGGCATGCCGCGCCGCGTTGGACAGTGCCTCCCGCAGGACGGCGATCAGATGTTCGCCGGTCGCATCGTCGACGACCGTGTCCAGCAGGCCGTCCAGCCGCATCGCAGGCGCGAAACCCAGGCTTTCCGCCGCGCCGTCGATGACGCCGAACAGCCGCGACCGCAGCGTCGGCTCGTCCTCACTGGTCGTCTGGAGCGCGAAGACGGTGGATCGGATCTGCCGGATCGTGTCGTCCAGGTCGTCGACCGCGCGCTGGACGCGTACCGCGACGTCGCGCTTCTGGGTGATCTTGATGGCGCTCATCAGTGTCATCGCGACCGCGAACAAGCGCTGGATCACGGTGTCGTGCAGGTCCTTGGCGATCCGGTCACGGTCCTCCAGGACCACGACGCGCTCCGCGTCGTGGCGGCGTTCGGCCAACTCCAGCGCGATGGCCGCCTGCGCCGCGAACGTCTCCAGCAGTCGCCGTACGGGCTCGCCGAACGCCGCGTGGCCCGGCACGTTGGCGACCATGAGCACCCCGCGCGCGGCAGTGCCCGCCCCGAGCGGCACGATCAGCATCGGCCCCACCAGAACCCGGGCGGGGATCCCGGACTCCCGTGTCTTCTCATCGGCGTCCGGCAGCATGAGCGAGGCCCCCGTGCGGTACACCTCCCCGGCGAGCGCGTCATCGAACGGAACTCTGACGCCGTCGAGCGTCTCGGCGTAGAGACCGTCGGCGACCCGGACGTCGAACTCCTCCGACGCGTCATCGGCCAGCGCCACGGTCGCGAGGTCCGCCTCGCACATCTCCCGGGCACGCCGTACCACCAGGTCGAGGACCTCCTCCGATGCGGTACCCGAGAGGAGCGCCGTGGAGACCTCCGCGTGGGCCTGCAGCCAGCGCTCGCGGCGCCGCGCGTCCTGGTAGAGTCGTGCGTTCTCGATCGCCACGCCCGCGGCGGTGGCAAGGGCGATGACGACGTTCTCATCGTCGTCGTCGAACTCCTCCCCACCCGCTTTCTCGGTCAGGTAGAGGTTCCCGAACACCTCATCGCGCACCCGGATCGGCACGCCGAGAAAACGCCGCATCGGCGGATGGTTGGCCGGGAACCCGTACGACTCCGGATGCGCCGACAGATCCGCGAGCCGGATCGGCTGCGGATCCTTGATCAACAGGCCGAGAATGCCCAGACCGTGCGGCCAGTGCTCCAGCGCGTCGATCTGATCCTGTGTGACACCCGCCGTGACGAACTGGGACAGCCGCTCGTCCGCTCCGATCACGCCGAGCGCGCCATACTCCGCGTCCACCAGCGTCCTGGCCGCCTCGACGATCGACCGCAGCACGGTGGCCAAGTCCAGATCGCCCCCGATGGAGACGATCGCCTCCAGCAAACCGTGCACCCGGTCCCGCGTGGTCAGCACGGTTGCGAGCCGGCTCTGCAGCTCGGTCAGCAGATCGTCGAGACGCAGCTGCGGGAGCACGGGGCGAGCGCGATCTTCGCCCGGTCGGTCCTGAGTGAGCACGTGCGGAGTCCTCTCGGGCCGGGGACCCCATCATCGTCCCAAATCGCCGCCGATGCGCGGCTGGGGCCCGAGGACTCCCCAGAGCGCCTATCGCAGGAGTTGAGGGCCTCGGTACGGTTTGGCCATGACCACCCCCATCAAGGTCTTCCTCCTCGACGACCACGAGGTCGTACGCCGCGGGGTCGCCGCCCTCCTCGGGGCCGAACCGGACATCGAGATCGTCGGCGAGGCCGGTACGGCCGCCCAGGCCGTCGCGCGTGTGCCGGCCCTACGACCCGACGTCGCCGTACTGGACGTACGGCTCCCAGACGGCGACGGGGTGACCGTCTGCCGCGAACTTCGCTCTCGGATGCCCGAGTTGGCCTGCCTGATGCTCACCTCCTTCGCCGACGAGGAGGCGCTGATCGACGCCGTCATGGCCGGCGCGTCCGGCTACGTCCTCAAACAGATCCACGGCTCGGACCTCGTCGGCGCCGTACGTACCGTCGCGGCAGGCGGGTCCCTGCTCGACCCACGCAGCACCGCGCAGATACTGCAACGCCTCCGCGAACGCCCCCGCAAGGACCCGCTCGCCGCCCTCACCGAACAAGAACGCAAGATCCTCGACCTCATCGGCGACGGCCTGACCAACCGGCAGATCGGCGACCACCTCTTCCTCGCCGAAAAAACCGTCAAGAACTACGTCTCCAGCATCTTCACCAAACTCAATCTGCATCGCCGCACACAGGCCGCCACCCTCATCACCCAGCTCAAAGCCGACCAGCCACGCACTCTTCCCGGCGAGTAGCGATTCCTGGCGCCCGCCTACGATGCGTCAGGCGGCGGCCACATCATCGAGGCCGCGGCCATGCCAGCCGTGCATCGGTCCGACGACCGTCTCCCCCAGCCGGAACAGCCGTCATGGTTCCGGCCTGCCCACGTCGGACGGCGACCGTCGTACGCTCGCCGTCTCGCGGCCGGCGACGCCGAGCCGCAGGATCATCTGCGGATATGCGCCATCGCAGTGCCCGGCGCGAATGAACTCCCGCAGCTCCGGAAACTCGAGCGCCTGAGTGTGGAACGCGGCCGAGACTTCGTCCTCGGCGGCGCGGAGCAGGACTCGCTGCAGCGCCTGGCCGGTACGCAGCCAGTCGGCCCGCCCATCACCGTCGGTCGTGAGCAACGCGACGACTCCCGTCACGTCCTGCTGATCATCACCGAACAGGCCCCAGCCCTGCCCTCGCCCGAAGTCGCGCTCCGCGAAGTAGGGGTCTGTGCGCTCGTGGGTACGCGGGTAGGCGTCATCATGCACGCCGTCGAGCCGGCTGCTTCCCGGGCGCGGGGCCCAGCGTGCCAGCTCCGTCAGGTAGGCCGGGTTCTGCCGGTGTGTCTGCTCGGCGACCTCCGTCAGGGCGGCGAGCGCGATCCGCGCTCTCGGGTCCGCGACGATGCGGAGCATCGTGCCCTCGGCATGAGCATGATTGCGCAGCGTCTGTAGCAGCCCGGCCGGCAGTCCCCCAAGGCGGAACCCGCCCCGGTGGGTGCGCCGCCGCTGGATCTGGGCGTACATCCGCTGCTCCTCGCCGGTGGCCGGTTCAGGCGGGCCGATGGCCACGTCGGCGACCATTCCTGGCCGGTCGGGGTCGGAGAGGATCTGGACATGGGGGCGGCGGCCGTGATGACGAACCGCGAGACGCAGGGTGCACAGCGCGGCACCGCAGCTGATCAACATCTCTCGCCCATCAGGGTCGGCGACCTCCAGGCGACGGTCCGGGTCGGCGTGCACCGTCACCGTCGAGCCGCGGTGGCCGAACCACCACGGCTGGGTGTTGTGCACCGACGGCGCCCACACGGCGTCGTCCACGACACGCTGTGCCAGAGATTCGTCACTTTCGGTAATATTCATGATCGACCTGCCGGGTCTCGGTCTGCCTGTGGCGGACGGGATGCTCCCGGTACGCGAACGCGCCGTCGGCACGACCCACGCCCCCATGCCCCCTGGGAGCGCATCGCGTCCCTGTCCCTGCTCACCATCGCTCGCGTCCGGACGACGCGTAGAGTGCCGAGCGGCCTCAGAGCAGGGGACCTTCGTCACTGCCGCCACCGGCCGGCATAGGCGACCTTGGGAGGCGCCAAGCAGGGGAGGGTTCCTGAGTAAGGCCACACGAGCATCACGACGTCCAGAGCGGAAGCGCACCGCCGTGATCTCGCCCAAGGCGTGGCGGGCGCAGCGGCGACGGCACAGGACTCCTCCTTTCGATGACCTGGGAAAGTGACCTGATGCGACTGATCTCAGCGGCCCAGCTCGGCACGGTGCTCTCGCGACTGCCGGGCAGTCCGCGTGTGGTGGCGGGAGGCAACCACGCCACACCGCGGCGCCTGCTGGCGATCCTGGACGCCGCGGTGGCCGAATATCGCCTCTTCGTCCTCAACGCCCAGGCCGGGATGCCCGACCGCGACGGCGTGCTGCTCGAATCACCGTTCGTCGGTCCGGGTATGAGAGGCCGCGCCGGCCTGCGCTACTTTCCCTCCCGGCTCTCCCTCGTCCCGCAGTTGCTGAAGGACGCGCTGCCACCGGACGTCGTGCTGATCCAGACGTCCGTGCCCGTGGCCGACACCGTCTCGCTCGGCATCGAGGTCAACATCCTGCCCGCCGCCATCGAGGCGGTGCGTGCCCGCGGCGGGCTGGTGATCGCCCAGCACAATCCTCGTATGCCGTACACCTACGGCGACGCGGTCCTGGCCGGGACGGAGATCGACTACGCGATCGAGTCCGACGAGGCGCTCCCCGTACCGGCCCCGCGCGTTCTCGGCGATGTCGCGTATGTCATCGGCGACCGGGTGGCCCGGCTGGTCCCGGAGAGCGCCACGCTGCAACTGGGCATCGGGGCCGTACCCGATGCGGTGCTGCGTTCGCTCCAGGACCGGCGCGGGCTCGCCATCTGGTCGGAGATGTTCAGCGACGGCGTACTCGGCCTGGAGAAGGCCGGAGCCCTGAGCCCGCGCGACCCGATCACCGCCTCCTTCGCGTTCGGTAGCGAGGAGCTGTACGGCTGGCTCGACCACAACGAGCGGGTCCGGATGCTGCGCACCGAGAAGACCAATGACCCGGGGCTGATCGCCCGGCGACCGCGGCTGGTGTCGGTCAACTCCGCGCTCCAGGTCGACCTGTTCGCGCAGGCCGAACGTCGTCAGCGAGCAGGGCACGGCGACGATCTGGGGCCAGGACGCCGCCACCCAGGCACAGCAGATCGTGGACGACGTCGCTCACCCGGACGCGCGAGAAGACCTGCGCATGGCCGGCCGCCGCCTCGGCTTCCCCCTGCGCTGACCGGGCACCGGTCCTTGGTCCCGTCGGCGAGGAGTATCCCGCTCTACGGAGCCTGCCGGACCCGCCGGCCGGTGATGCGGGTGGGGCGAATGCGCAGGAACAGCTCCCTGGCACCGCCCGCCCACGGCTCGACGCCCGCTTCCAGGACCGATGCGCGCTCGGCCTCGGAGGTCACGTGATGCACCGAGCCCTGGACCAGAACGCTCCATCCTTCCCGCGACGCGGCATCCACCTCATCGATCTCGAACGCGACCTTGTACTCGGCGTCGGCGATTCCGGTGCGAAGGTCCGCATCCGTCGGACTGTCGTGCGCGGTCCGGAAGACGATCGTGGCCTCGTGCATCGCGTAGTTGACCGGAAGAACCGTGAGACCGTACCGGCCGACGTACGCCAGCCTTCCGATCCCGGCCGGCGAGATCAACCGCAGGCACTCCGCCTCGTCCAGGGCTTCAGGCTCTGCCCCTTGGCCTTCCGGACCACGCCCGCTGCCCTGTACATCATCAGTCATGCCATCACCAGTCTCGCAGTACCGATCAAGAGAATCCCCCGTGCCACCGTCACGAATGCCGCGGGCGCGTGCTCATCGTACGGCGAGACCGCGGACGAGGATCTTCCCTCCCGATCACCCGCCCCAAACCGCGGTCAGTTCGTCACCGCCGGCGGCGGGAGTGCTCGACCCCCGAGTGTCGATTCGCCGTTACGCGTACCCGCAGCGCTAGGGGCCTGAAGGAGGCCGCAATGCGAATCGTTCCAGGGCCAAGGTATGTCACCGTCGGGTTCGACGGCTCCCCCAACTCCGCTGCCGCGCTGCGTCGCGCGGCGGCGGAGGCACGTGAACGCCATGCTCGTCTCGACGTGGTCCGAGTCATTCCTCCCGGCCCTGTCCTGCGCCGCCCGCTGGCCTGGCTCCGGCTGCGTGATGAGGTCGCACGGCTGGTTCCGCGTGCCCAGCACGTCTCGACCCGGTTGCGGATCGCGCGTGGCGACTCCGGCACCGAACTCATCCGACTCGCCGACCGTGCCGAGGTGCTCGTGATCGGCGCCCGCGTGAACTCCCGGCACGGCGCCCCGCTCGGCGGCGACACCGTGCCCTCCGTTCTGTCGAACGCCCACTGCACCGTGATCATCTGTGCGGACGGTGCCGAGGAAGTGGTCTGACCGCCTGTCCCGTCGCCGGCGCGCGTACGGCGGACCGCCCACCGGATCCCGGTGGGCGGTCCGCCGGGGTACTCGGGGCCTCACTCGCCTCCGGACCCATGCCCGGCCGTTGTCGTACCGGCCGGTACGACGGCGACCGGGCAGGCCGCGTGGTGGATGACGCCGTGGCCGACCGATCCGAAGTGGGGCCCGCCACCTTTCCGGTGGGAGCCGACCACGAGTAGGTCCGCCCGCTCGGATCGCTCGATCAGTTCGGCCACCGGCCGGCCGGGCGGCGCCTCCTCGACGACCCGGAGTTCGGGGTAGCGGGCACGCCACGGAGCGACCACGTCGGCGAGCCGGTCCTGCGCCGCGGCGAGCGCCTCGCGGACCGTCACCGGGAAGGCTGCGTTGAACTGGGCCGGCGGGACGTTCCAAGTGTGGACGACCCGTACCCAGGCGTTTCTCAGCTTCGCGGCCTCGAACGCATACCCCAGCACGCCGTCTGCCCCGCCGTCGCTCAGCTCGACACCGGCGAGCACCTCGCGCTGCTCGCCGCCGGCAGCGCCACGAACGACGATCAGCGGGCAGCGCGTGCGGCCGGCCAGCGTGAGGCTCGTCGAGCCGAGCAACAGCCCGACGAAGCCGCCGAGTCCACGGTGCCCGACGACGATCGCGGCCGCGCGGTTCTCCTGTGCTCGCAAAGCGGCGCCAGGCGACGCGAAGGCCAGCTCCGTCGTCACGGTGAGGTCCGGTGCGATCTTGGCCGCGAGTTCGGTGGCACGAGCGAGAATGGCGTTGCCGGTCTTGGTGAGCCACTGGCCCTCCCCGCATTCCCGGTAGTACGCCAGCCCGTAATCGCGGGTCATGGCGGCGTACAGGATGTGCAGCTTGCGGTCGCGGCGGGCCGCCTCGGCGGCGGCCCATTCGATCGCGGTCTCGGCGCACGGTGAGCCGTCGGTTCCGACGACGACGGGGCTTCTCATGGTCTTCTCCTGTCAGAGCGGACATCGAGTCGCTCGTACAAGCGCGTCGACCGCGAGGACGCCGTACGCGCGGGGATCGATGATCGGGTTGAGGTCGAGCTCGGCGATGTCGAGCCGGTCTTCGGCTGGACGGGAGATCGCACTTCCTTCACCCAATGCCTTGGGGCGAGGACTTCGCAGAGGCGAAGGAAGGAGCACGTACGGGACCAACGTCCCGGCGCGCGTTCGTCCTCGTTCCGATCGGCGAGGGGCCGGCTCGGCCCTGGGACCAACATCTGGCCGCCTCGGGACCTTCGCCCCATACGGAGTCCTGGCCGGATCACGACACTCAAGGAGGATCGAGAAACCATTCCGGCTCGGTCACCAAAGTGAGATAGGAAAGGGTGAAACGTCGTGACTCGTAGGACCTTCGACGCACTGATGGCCACCGCCGGACTCGTCGTCGCCGCCACACTCGTCGTCGCCGGGTCCCTGCTCATGTGGGGTCACGAGTTCGCGAACAGCAATGTGCGCAACCAGTTGGTCGCGCAGAAAATCGTCTTCCCGGCGAAAGGGAGTCCAGAGCTGGCCGACCCGGCCATCGGACCGTACCTGAACCAATACGCCGGACAACGGCTGACCAACGGCGCTCAGGCCAAGGCGTACGCCGACCACTTCATCGCCGTGCACCTACGGGCCATCGGCGGCGGGCAAACCTACTCACAACTGTCGCAGAAGGCGATGGCTCAGCCCAAGAACACCGCCTTGGCGAACCAGGCCAACACCGTCTTCAAGGGCGAGACCCTGCGCGGCCTGCTACTGAACGCCTACGCCTACTGGAAGATGGGACAGATCGCGCTCTACGCCGCCATCGCCGCCTTCATCGGCGCCGCTCTCCTGCTGGTGCTCTCCGGACTCGGATACCTGCACCTGCGCCGCGTCGAGCCCGAAGCGGAACTTCTGCCGAAGCTCAGCGACCCCGGCCTCATCGTCTCGAACCCATCCTGACCGAATCACCCGGTGACGGGCCCTGGCCTCCTGGCCGGGGCCTCGCCCGCGAAGTCCCAGCAGATGACCGGCCGTCTCCTGGCTGTGCTGATTGCGGTGGCGTCGCGTAGGGCGCGGTGTTTGTCAGTTACATCCTCAGGTCGGTGGATCTGAGGATGTTCCATGTCTTGTACAAAGGCGGCCTGAACATTCAACCCTGCGGAGACAGTAGGGGCTCAGCAAATCCGGCCTCCGAGAGGGTTCACGCCAGTCCTCGAATTCCTGGTCCTCATGCCCTCGCCGTCGTCCTGGTCCTCGTCGTCCTGGTCCTCGTCGTCGTCGGTCTGGGCGTCGCGGCGGGCCGCGCGGGCCTGGCGGCGGCGGTGGCGCTGCATGACCTTGATGAGTTTGCTCGTCAGGTCGCCGATGGCGTCCAGGGCGAATGCGGCGTGCGCGGGTGGAGCCCAGAGTGCACCGACCGCAACGCTGAGGGTGATCATGATCGCCACGGCGATCGCGATGAGCATGCGCCGGGATGTGCGCCGCGTCGTGGATGTGGAAGTCACGGGCTTACCTGCCTTTCTCGCCCGGTGGCCGGATTGGTGCGGCCGGTTGCGGTCCGGGTGCTTCCAGCAGGCCCGGCGGGAGGGGTTTACTGCCACTGATCGCCTGGGTGTAGCGGCTGCGCCGGTTTTGCTCGCCCGGGTAAATCCGGCGGCCTGTGGTGATGTGTCAGGTCGTGAGCGAAGAAGGGGGTGGCGGTGAGCGAAGGGCGTAACGGGCCGGGGCGGCCGCACCGGCGGGCCGATCCCTCCCAGGGGCCGGTGGAGGCGCTCGCTCACGCGCTGGACGAGGCCCGCGGGGGCCGGACGTTCGAGTCGATGTCGCGGCAGTTGTCCCGGGCCGGTACTCCGGTCGCGGTCGCGACGCTGTCAGCCGCGGCGCGCGGGCAGCGGCTGCCCACCTGGGCGACCGTCGAGGCGTTCGCCCGCGCCTGCGGCCAGGACCCGGCCGCCTGGCGGACCCGCTGGGAACAAGCCGCCGACACCCGCGGCCGTGCCCCGCGCCCGACACCGGCAAGCTCACCCGCCACGCCGCCGCCTGTTGACGGCCCGCCGGCCGAGCACCCGGCCGCGGCGGCGCAGGCGCCGGTCCGGGCGCGACGGGCCAGGCTGTGGGCCGCGATAGGGGCTGGAGGAGCGGCGGTCGCCGTCGCCGCGGTCCTCGCGGCCGGCCTAGGAACCGGCACCCACGGCACCGCCCACGCCAAGACGCCGGCGACGCACCAGGCCCCACCGCACGCCTCCACGCCGGCCTCCGCGCCGGCCGCGACGGCGGCACCCGACGCGCGACGCCGAGCCGGGCCACTGGTGCTACCGGCGGGTCAGGTCGCGGACCTGGACTCCCTGGCCCCGGACTGGCACCAGGAGTCCGCGCCGGGCAGCGCGGTCGCCGACATCGAGTTCACCAGCACCTACCACTCCCTCACCGGCGGACAAGGCGACTCCAACCTGGGGATCCTGCCACCAGGCAGCACCGGCACCCGAAAAGAATGCAGCCTGCTGCAGAACACCGGCATCGTCGTGCACACCGCGCAAATCCGGCCCGGCCTGATGATCTGCGCCCTCACCAACGACCACCACATCGCACTGCTGCGCATCACCGACGTCCATCAAGCGGGCGCCCAGCCCGACACCATCACCTTCCAAGTCATCGTCTGGACGAAACCACACCACGACTGAGGTTCCCTTGCCTCGCGGCTCGCCGGAGCATCGACTGTCGCGTAGCCGTCATGGGTTCGTCCGCTCGCGATCGAATACATCGCCGCAGGGCAGCGGGGTTTGCTCGCGGGAGCAAAACGGCCTAGCCGCTACACCCAGGCGATCAGTGGCAGTAAACCCCCCGCGCCGGGCCTGCTGGAAGCACCCGGACCGCACACCGGCCGTACCGAGCGGCCCCGGTCCACGGAAAGGCAGGAAAGGCCATGCCTCTCCCATCCATGACGCGGCGCACATCCCGGCGCTTGATCACCGTGATCGCCGCGACAATTGTGACGACGCTGGCCGGCGGTATCACCGCCGCGGCAAGCAGTCCCGCCAGCGCCGTCACCGTCCTCGCCGACGGCGGTAGCGCCCCGCAGGACGTCTACGACGCGGCCGGCGCGGCGCGGTGGGCCACCGACCACGCCCGCGATCCCGAATCCACCAACGAGTACGGCGAAGACTGCACCGATTTCGTCTCCAAGGCGATGCACATCGGCGGTGGCATGCAGTATCGGATGCCCCGGGACGGTACGGCTGGGTATCGAGATGACGCCAACTGGTACCCCAGCAGCGTCGCCACGGATCCTCCTGGCAAGGAACGTGCAGCAGCCGTTCCTCCCCGTGCCCGGAGCTTGTCGAGCTGGCGGGCCACGACGACACTGTCCACTCCCGAGCTCCCTGGGTCGGTAACGGTTCCTTCGGGCACCACGGGCAGACCGACACCTGGACCTCAGCGTCGGCGATGTTGGGTCTCAC
Source organism: uncultured Actinomycetota bacterium (assembly GCA_963799975.1). Classification (GTDB taxonomy): domain Bacteria; phylum Actinomycetota; class Actinomycetes; order Streptosporangiales; family Streptosporangiaceae; genus Actinoallomurus. The sequence continues at coordinate 124,075 of CAWCZF010000002.1, forward strand.
GCTTTAACGGGGAGCACAGGATCGTGAGGTTGACGAAGGAGCACGGGAGGCCACGCGGAGTGGACAGGTGGCAGACATATCTGATTACCTCGGCCGCGGTCACAGCGAGCGCGGTAGCTGGTTCGGTGGCGGTCGAGCCGGACAGTGAGTGGTATCGGTCCCTGGCCAAGCCACCGTGGCAGCCGCCGTCCCGGGCGTTCGGGGCCGTCTGGATACCGCTGTACGCCTCGATTGCTTGGGCCACCGGGCACGCGCTGCGCCGGGCACCACGGGCCCGGCGCCGGGGCTTGGCTACCAGCGTGGGAATCAATCTGGTGTTGAACGCGGCATGGAACCACTTGTTCTTCGGCAGGCGCAGCCCGATGGCGGGAGTGGCCGGAACGGTAGCGCTGGATCTCAGCAACGCCGATCTGCTGCGGCGGACAGCCCATGTCGATCCGCTGGCGGCCGCCGCGCTGATCCCGTACGCCGCCTGGTGCGCATTCGCCACCGCACTCAACATCGACATCGCCCACCGCAACCGCACCGGCCCTCACATGGGGTTCCATGGGTGAAGACACGTTCATCACCGCCATCTTGCCGGCCCACCGCCCCGCAGAAGGCGTCCACCCCATCCGCCAGCGACACCGAGGCATCAGCGACGCCCGGCCCCGCCCGCACCCAGACCTCAGGTTCCATCCGAACCCCGACATCATCATGGCCCTGCCCATCACCTCGTACCACGGGTCGAGGCTGGTCAGCGGGCGCCATACACCTCGAGATCGTTACGGGCACTCACGTAAGGAGGGGAACTGACTGACCGTAGGCCCAGTTCAGCCGGGAATTTCTGGACCACTACGGGTGCCAGGGATGAGGTCGTACGCCAAACAGAGCGTCGGTTTGGGAGCGCAGGAAACTGGGTCACGTGCCGGAAGCGCGGTCGGGCGCGAGGGCCGTCACCGGTACCCATCCCGCCCGGGCGCGAACCGAACGCCGTTTGGATAAGCACCCGCCCGAACATGGCGTAAAAACGCCGGTCAATGCCTCAGAAGATGGCCGACATGACTGATGTGGGGCTAAGATCCCCGTCTTACGGGCGGCCGTCCGTCTTGAGTCGATCGAAATCACGGATGGCACATAGTGCAACGGAAAGCGCCGGTTCTGCGGTTCCGGAGGGCGCGAGTAATGACGAACCCGCCGTCGTACGCGCCGGCTGAGAAGAGCGCCTCGTGACCGGGTCGGCGCAGGAGGCCGCGCAGGAGACACAGGGCGCGCACGCCGGTGCGGTGCGCCTGTACGGGCCGCGTTTCACCGGGGACACCGACGCGCTGTTCCGGGACATGCGGCGCGAGCACGGGCAGGTCATGCCGGTCCTGCTCGACGACGACGTTCCCGCGTGGCTGGTGATCGGTTACCGCGAGGCGCACCGCGTCCTCACCGACGGGCAGTTGTTCGGCCGGGACCCGCTCCGCTGCCACGGCCCGGACTACGTGCCGCCCCCGGCCGTCGGCTACCTGCCCGGCGTGCTGCTGTTCCAGGACGGGCAGGAGCACGCGCGCCGCTCCGGCGCGGTCTCCGCTGCGCTCTCCGACGTGGACCAGTTCGCGCTGCGGGCCGAATGCGAGCGGTTCGCCGACCGGCTGATCGACGCGTTCGCCGCCGCCGGCGAGGTCGAGCTGATGGACCAGTACGCGTACCGGCTGCCCGTACTCGTCATCGGCGGCATGCTCGGGCTGCCCGACTCCGAGCTGATGGGCGTCACCCAGGACATGAAGACGATGAACAACGGCGGTGCGGAGGCCGCCGAGACGTTCGGCCGCTTCATGGCGACGATGATGCGTCTCATCGCGGACAAGCGCGCGCAGCCGGGGCGGGACGTCATGTCCAGCCTGCTCAAGTACTCGACCGGCCTCACCGACGAAGAGCTGGTTCTGGACATCCTCATCGTGCTCTCCGGCAGCCAGGACAACACCGCCAACTGGATCGGCAACACGCTGCGGCTCATGCTGACCGACGACCGCTTCGCGCTGACCCTCTCGGGCGGCCGCCGCAGCGTCGGTCAGGCGCTGAATGAGGTGCTGTGGGAGGAAACACCGGTCAAGGCCGCGCCGGCCCGCTGGGCGATGTCGGACACCGAGCTCGGCGGCGAGACGATCAAGGCCGGTGACGTGCTCATCGTCGGGCTCGCCGGCGCCAACACCGACCCGCGCGTACGGCCCGCCGGTCACGGTGATTCGAGCGGGAACCACGCGCACTTCGCGTTCGGCGCGGGCCCGCACGGATGCCCGCATCCGGCGCCGGAGCTTGCCGAGGTGATAGCGCAGACCGCCATCGAGGTGCTGCTCGACCGGCTCCCGGACGTCCAGATCGCGGTCCCGGAGGACGAGTTGGAGTGGCGGCCGGCCTTGCACCTCCGCGCCTTGGTCGCGCTGCCGACGCGCTTCACGCCCGCGTACGTCGTCACGGGCGGCTGACCGGCACAGACCGACCGGCACAGACCGGCGGCGGCGCGGTCCGGTGGTTCCCGGCAGTCCCAGGGAGCCGCCGGACCGCGCCGTCAGTGTGCGCGCACCAGCGCGGTGGACAGGCCGTAGAGATGCTTCACGAGCGTGATCAGGACCGCCTTGCTGGACTCACGGTCGCGGGCGTCGCAGTCGATCAGCGGCACGTCGTCGGACAGGTCGAGCGCCTTGCGCAGGTCCGGCAGTTCGTGCAGCGGGCCGTCGAAGTGATTGCGGGCCACGATGAAGGGCATGCCGTGCCGCTCCAGGCGGTCGATGGCGTACCAGGAGTCCTGCACCCGGCGCGTGTCCACGAGCACCACGGCGCCGAGCGTGCCGGAGAACAACCGGTCCCACAGGAACCAGAACCGCTGCTGCCCCGGAGCGCCGAACAGGTAGAGGACCATCTCGTCGTTCAGGGTGATGCGGCCGAAGTCGAAGGCGACGGTGGTCGTCGTCTTGCCGGGCACGCCGCCCGCGTCGTCGATGCCGAGGCCCGCCCCGGTCATCGTCTCCTCGGTGCTCAGCGGCCGTATCTCGCTGACCGAGCGGACCATCGTCGTCTTGCCCACGCCGAACCCGCCGACGATCACGATCTTGAGACCGTCGCTCGCGGTGCTTCGCAGCGGCGCACGGGCCGCCGGGTCAGAGCTTTTCAAGTCCAAGGAGCACCTGCTTCAAGGTCGCCGGATCGGGGAATCTGGTGTACGCGGGGGCAGTGGACGGATGCCGTGCGGTGATTCGGCCGGTGTCGAGCAGGTCGCACAGCAGGATCTTCACCACGCTCACCGGCAGCCGCAGTTCCGCGGAGATCTCCACCACCGCCGTCGGGCGCTGGCACATCCGCAGGATCTTGACGTGTTCGGACTGCATGCTCGGCACCGGGTCGCACTCGCTGACGATCAGGGAGACGAGGTCGATCGAGCTCTCGTCCACCCTGCTGCGCCCGCCCGTCACGACGTACAGGCGGTCCGGGTCATCCCGGTCGACCGGTCGCGACGTCATCGCGCGCCGGTGCCCTGCTGCGTCCGCGGCAGGGCCATCAGGTACTCGCCGAGCTGTTCGACCAGTTCGTGCATGTTGTGGCCGATCACGCCGACCTCGGCCTCCTCGGAGGCCACGACGGCGAGATGGGCGCCTTCGCCGGCCTCCACGATGAACAGCAGACCGCCGTGGAACTCCGTCATCGACTGCCGGAGGCCGCCGGTGCCGTCCCCGAACTCCACCGACGCGCCGTAGGAGAGGCTCTGGATTCCGGAGGCGATGGCGGCGAGTTGGTCGGCCTTGTCGACGTTCAGCCCAGACGTGTGGCAGAGCTTGAGGCCGTCCTTGGACAGCACCAGGGCGTACCGCGTCTCCGGCGTCCTCTCGAGCAGGTTCTCCAGCAGCCAGTCGAGGTCACGGTCTGTGGTCTTCATCTGGTCTCGGGGCGATGGTCCGGTGTCGCGCCGGAGGCACGGCCCCTGCCTCCAATCTCTTGTCAGTCAGCACGTCTTGGCAGGGACGACCGAGGTCATCAGGCATCGTCGGGCGCCGATGCGGGCGCACCGTCGTCCGTACCGCCGCGTCGTCCGGCCTCGCGGAACGCACGGAACTTCTCCCCCGGGTCGGACGCGGGCTTGGCGGGCGCCGCCGGCTCGGCGTCGAGCGCGGCCGTCTTGCGCGGCTCCGCCGCCAGCGTCTCGCCGCGGCGACGCCTCGGCAGCCCCGCGACCATCTCTCCCGTGGCGGTGAGGTCACCGCCCTCCTTGTCCGCGAGGGGATCGGCGGCCCCACGTACGGCGAGCGGCGCGGCGTCCTCGGCCGTGATCGGATCCTCTCGCGTATCGGCGGATGAGCGCTCCTTCGTGAGCGTGCCGGCCGCGGAGGCCGCCACGCCGGCCGGCCGGGCGGCCACACCCGCGGCCCGGGAGGCGGGCGCGGGAACGTCCGGCTTGGGCTGCGTGATGAGCTGACGCGGAATCAGCACCACGACGCCGGTGCCTCCGCGTGAGGAGGGCCGGAACGAGACGGTCAGCCCGTGCTTGCGCGCCAGGCAGCCGACCACCGCCAGGCCGAGCCGTGTGCCGGAAAGCGTGGTCAGGTCCAGCGACTCGGAGGAGACCGTACGCTCGGCGCGCTCCAGCGTCGCGGGGCTCATCGTCAGGCCGCCGTCCTCGATCGTGACGACGACGCCCGCGTAGACCTCTTCCACGTACACGTGCACGTCCTCGGAGGGGGGCGAGAAGCTGGTCGCGTTGTCCATCACCTCGGCGAGCGCGTGCATGACGCCCTCGGCGGCGTACCCGGCGACCGCGACCGTGCTGGTGGAGTGGATCCGCACCCGCTGGTAGGCGCTGATCCGGCCGACCGCGCCCCGCAGGACACTCTCCATCACGATCGGCTTGGTCCAGCGCCGCCCGGAGCGTGCGCCGGTCAGCACCGCGATGCTGTCGGCCAGGCGGCCGGCCTGCGCGGTGCTGTGGTCGAGCTTCAGCAGGTCGCCCAGGACCTCCTCGTCGTGCCGGTTCTCCATCTCGCGCAGGTCGGCGAGCATGCTGGTGGCCAGCGCCTGTACGCGGCCGGCCGCGTTCGCGCACGTCGACATGGCGGCCGCGCGCATCCGCTCGCCCCGGCCGACCTCGTCGGCGAGGGTCCGCAGGATGCGCGCGTGGGAGCCGGAGTGCAGCCGCTCGACCTCGGCCAGCGCGGTGTCCCCCGACGCTCCGGCGCGCAGCCGCTTCACGACCGCGGGCAACGTGTCTTCGGCCAGCCGTACTAGCTCGGCCTCCGTCGTCACGGCGCGCTCGCGGAGCCCGCGGGCGGACGCCAGGCCGTAGGCGGCGACGGTGACGGCGACGCAGACGGCGATCGCCGCGAGGCCGACGCAGGCGCTCACGAGTCCGCGCTCCGCCACGGGTACGGCGGCCGTCGCGCCGATCCAGGCGACGCCTGTGACGATCACCGCGGCCAGCAGAGCGAGCAGGGCCCGGTCCATGGCCGGGCGGTCCGCTCGCCGGCGGACTGAATCTTGTACTGACATCGATCAGGTCCTCATCGGCGGTTGGGTACGGGTCTGCCGGCCGGCGGGGCGGCGCACGCGGATCGCGCGCCGCCGGACCGAACGCGGTGATATCGAATCGGAGTGCCTAACCGGTGTCGGTTCTCGGCTTTTTCGGCGTCATTTCCCGTCACGGCGACGAGGGCTCGCCGCGGCGCAATCCGCGAGTCCGACGTCCCGGAGCACGGAAAGGCCGGACCCTGTCAAGGTCCTTAGGCGTGTAGTGCTCGACCATTCGTCATCACCCGTGAAGCTTGCTCGTCAAAGACCGGGCCCATCAGCCCGTAAAACGGGCATCTTAGACTGCTGTCAGTTATATCGGCGAGTCTTCGCCGGATTGACCTTCGTTCTGACGGAAAGTCTGATCACCGGCACTTGCAGACGTCAATGCGAGCGCCCGCGCCGGTCGCGCCGGGAACCGAACCAAAAGTGATCGATCCTCACGTTTCTCGTAGACGACCTGGTGAACGGGGTACTCGACGGACTGCGCACCGTCTTGCTGCCAGACCGACCACGTCGTCGTCGGCGCGGGATCGTCCGGGCTCGCCGCCGCCCTTGACCTGCGGGCCCGCGGCCGTACGGTCACGCTGTTCGGACGCGAGGCCGTGTCCCGGCGAGCGACCGCGGCGCGTCTTCACCTTCCAGGAGCCGCCCGCAGGCGCGCCCCGCAGCGCCCGCCTGTACGCACTGATCGCGTGCGTGACTCCATCAATCACGCTTGATCGAACAATTTGGCTTGATGTATTGTCTCGACCTGTGGATGTGAAGCCTCCGGATGTGCTGGCCCTGGTCGGCCACGAGCTGCGCTGGCGGTTGCTTGGCGAACTGGCGAGAAGTGATCGGCAGGTGCGGGAGCTGACCGGCTTGCTCGGCCATCCGCAGAGCCTGGTCTCCTACCATCTCGCCCGGCTACGTGCCAGTGGTCTGGTCGCGGTGCGGCGCAGTTCGGCCGACCGGCGCGAGGTCTACTACCGGATCGACCTGGTGCGCTGCGGGGAACTGCTCGCTGATGCCGCGGCGGCGCTGCATCCAGGTCTGCGATCGGCCCCGCCTGCCGGCACGCCGCGGGTCTCGCCCGCCGTACGGGTGCTGTTCCTGTGCACGGGCAACAGCGCGCGCTCTCAGATCGCCGAAGCCCTGCTCCGTCACCACGGCGGCGAGGCGGTCGATGCCTTCAGCGCGGGGAGTCATCCCAAGCGTCTGCACCCGGTCGCGGTGCGGGTGATGCGCGAACGGTTCGGCATCGACCTCGCCGGTCAGCGGGTCAAGCACCTCGACGAGTTCACCGAGGAGCGTTTCGACTACGTGATCAGCCTGTGTGATCGGCTGCGCGAGATCTGCCCCGACTTTCCCGGTCCGCCGGAGCTGATCCATTGGAGCATCCCCGATCCGGCGGCCGAGGGTTCCGGCGAGCACCCGGCATTCGAGCGAACCGCCGCCGACCTGGACACCCGCGTCCGCTTCCTGCTCCACCACGTATCGAGAGAGGACTGACGGTGTCCGACGAACTGGTCAGCGTGCGCTACATGGTCGATGACGTTCAGGAGGCCATCGATTTCTACACCACCCACCTGGGATTCGAGCTGAGCACCTCCGCAGTGCCCGCCTTCGCCGATGTCACCCGCGGGAACCTTCGGCTGCTGTTGGGCGGGCCGAAGTCCTCGGCCGGGCGGCCCATGCCCGACGGTGTCACGCCCGGTCCCGGGGGCTGGAACCGTATCCACCTGATCGTCGGCGACCTGGTCGCCGAGACGGACAAGCTGCGCTCGGCCGGGCTGTCCTTCCGCAACGACATCGTCACCGGGCCGGGCGGGTCACAGATCCTGCTCCTGGACCCGTCCGGCAACGTCGTGGAGCTCTTCCAGCCCGCAACCCGCTGACGAGGGATCAGCCCATGGCGCGGCAATCGACCGCGAGCGATCCGGAACGGCTGCGGCGACGACTCGGGCTGAGCGACTCCGTGATCATCGGACTCGGCTCGATGATCGGTGCGGGGATCTTCGCCGCGCTCGCCCCCGCCGCCGGGGCAGCGGCATCCGGGGTGCTGCCCGCCCTGGCGATCGCCGCGATCGTCGCATACTGCAACGCCACCTCCTCAGCGCGGCTGGCCGCCCGGTATCCCGCCTCCGGCGGCACGTACGTCTACGGGCGAGAACGGCTGGGGCCGTTCTGGGGCTATCTGGCCGGATGGGGGTTCGTGGCCGGCAAGACGGCCTCGTGCGCGGCAATGGCATTGACCGTGGGCGCGTACGCGTGGCCGGGACAGGCACGGGTGATCGCGGTCGCCGCCGTCGTGGCGTTGACGGCCGTCAACTACACCGGCGTCGAAAAGAGCGCCGGACTGACCCGCGTGCTCGTCATCGTGGTGGTGGCGGTGCTGGCCGCGGTGGTCGCGGCCTGCCTGACCAGCGCGAGCGCCGAACCCGCCCGCCTGGAGCTCGGCGGGGATGCGACCGGCTGGGGCGTGCTGCGGGCGGCCGGGTTGTTGTTCTTCGCCTTCGCCGGGTACGCGCGGATCGCCACCTTGGGTGAGGAGGTACGCGACCCGGCCCGTACCATCCCGCGGGCGATCCCGCTGGCACTGGGCATCACCTTGACCATCTACGCCGTCGTGGCCGCCGCGGTACTGATGGTGCTAGGCCCGGCGGGGCTGGCAGGCGCCACCACGCCGCTGGCCGACGCCGTACGTGCCGCCGGAGTGCCAGGACTGGCCCCGGTCGTACGCGCCGGCGCGGCGGCCTCGGCGCTCGGCTCGCTGCTGGCGCTCATCCTCGGCGTCTCGCGCACCACCTTGGCGATGGCCCGGGACCGGCACCTGCCGCGCGCCCTGGCCAGGGTTCACCCCCGATACAGCGTCCCGCACCGCACGGAACTGGCTGTCGGCACCGTCGTCGTGCTCCTGGCCGCCACCACCGACATACGCGGGGCGATCGGGTTCTCCTCCTTCGCGGTCCTGGTCTACTACGCCATCGCCAACGCCTCCGCCTGGACCCTGACCGCGGCCGAGGGACGCCCGCCCCGGGCGGTACCCGTGCTCGGACTGTGCGGATGCCTGCTGTTGGCGTTCACGCTCCCAGCCGCATCGATGATCGCCGGGGCCGCGGTGCTGGCCCTCGGCGCCGCCGCGTACGGCGTCCGCACGAGAGTCAGGCCCGCGGCGTGAACCGGGCACGGTTGCAGGTCGCGGTGCTCTGTCGACGGCTCACCGATCCCAGCCATCATGGACGGACCAGGGCGATCCTTCCGCGCTCGCGCGGCCGGACGCCGCGAGAGCGGGTCGTCTGCCGGCTCAGGAGCAGCGTTTCCAGGCGAGGTGGTAGACGGTGTGCAAGCCGGCATCGGTGGAGTCCATCGTCATGATGCTGCTCACCGCCGGGTGGATCGGACTGGCGGTCGTGCGGAGCTCTGTATTGATGTTGAAGATGGGGTTGTCGCCGCAGCGGTGGAATACCAGTGCGGCCCAGGGGGTCGTGTCGGTGAACTGCCAGTCGTCATTGTACGGGCCGCGCAGGTGATGTCGGCGATCCAAGGTGCTGGAATATCCACCGAAATAGTAGCCGGCCCGTTCCATGGCGACGGCTCCGCTCGGCAGTGATGCGTAGCCGCGATAATCGGCCTTGGTGACCGCGTAGGTGAATCCCTGCGGAATGAGCACCTGGAAATTGATCTGGCAGTTCTTCCGGGCATTCGTGCTGGGGATTCCGGCGCCCGCCTGAGCGGTGTAATGACTGTAGGTGACGGTGAAGGCGCTGTTGTCGGGCGCCATGTTCACGGCGGCCGTTCCGTCCGGACAGCCCGAGCCGTTGGCTGTCACGGTGCCGATGGTGACCCCGTCTGGCGCCGGAGGCTGGTGAGCGGCTTCGGCGTTCACCGGGCAGGCGGTGGCGATCGAGGAGGCCACAGCGGCACCGCAGAGGGCTACCAGTCCACGCATGTCGGTTCTTCCCTTGCTGTTCGAAGGATATGGATCGAGAGTGAGCAGCGCCAAACCCGCGTAAACCGGACCCACGGTGCAATGCGATGTTGCTGCGGATTCATTCCAACGCGTCGGCCTTCATCGCCGAATAAGCGCTATTGATGAGAATACCTTGCTGAAACGACATGAAGCGCGCCATCCATCTCGGAATTCAGTCGCCAGTACGATATCTCATGGAGAGTTTGGCGGTGAACATCTCAACCCGTACCAGCGAGTCGGCCTCACCCGGTCTTTATTTCGGCGAATAAATGCTGCTTTTGTATCGATTTTTGCTAGTTTTATTGGCTGAGATAGGTGAGGACGGCAAGGACACGACGGTGGCCGCTGTCGTCTGTTGAGAGGCCGAGCTTGGCGAAGATGTTGCCGATATGTTTGTGCACGGCGCCCTCGCTGATGACGAGCCGGCTCGCGATCGTGGTGTTGTCCTTTCCCTCGGCCATCAGGGCGAGCACCTGGCGTTCGCGTGGGGTGAGGGCGGCGAGCGGGTCGTGGGCATGGCGGGTGAGAAGTTGCGCGATCACTTCGGGGTCCATGACGGTGCCGCCGTCGGCGACCCGCCGCAGCGCGTCGACGAACTCGCTCACCCGGCTCACGCGGTCCTTGAGGAGGTAGCCGACGCCGCCGCGGCCATCGGAGATCAGCTCGCCCGCGTATTGCTGCTCGACGTATTGGGAGAGTACGAGCACGGGCAGGCCGGGATGCCGGCGGCGAGCGTGGAGCGCGGCGTGGATCCCCTCGTCGCGAAAGGTCGGCGGTAGCCGTACGTCGACGATGGTGATGTCCGGCCTGTGCTCGGTGACGGCGGTGATGAAGCCGGGGGCGTCTTGGGTGATCGCGGCGACGTCGAAGCCCTTGGCGGTCAGCAGGAGTTCCAGTCCGCTGGACAGCAGGACGTTGTCCTCGGCGATCACGATGCGCATGGCAGGCTCACAGTGGTCGTGGTCGGGCCGCCGGCGGGGCTGTGGATGGTGATGGTGCCGTCGAGTGCCAGGACGCGGTGGCGGATTCCGGCGATGCCTGTGCCCAGCGTCTCGTCGGCACCGCCGATCCCGTCATCGGTGACCTCGATCGACAGCCGGTCATGGTCGTGGGCGACGCGGACGATGGTACGGGTGGCCTGGCTGTGCTTGGCCGCGTTGGTGAGCGTCTCGGAGATCGTGAAGTAGGCCACGACCTCGACCGCGGCGGGGATCGTGCCGAGGTCGCCGATATCGAAGGTGGTCTTGATCACCGATCGTGCCCCCAGAGCGGCAAGCGCCCCGGCGAGGCCGCGATCGGCGAGGATCGGCGGGTAGATCGTGCGGATCACACCTCGTAGCTCCGCCATGGCCTCCTCGGTGCCCTCGTGGGCTTCCCGCAGGAGTCTGTCCACCGTCTGGGGGTCCTGGCTCAGCGACTCACGGGCCGCGCCCAGCCGCATCGCGATGGCCACCAACCGAGCCTGGGTGCCGTCGTGCAGGTCACGTTCGATCCGGCGCAGTTCCGCTCCGTGCGCGTTCATGGCGTCGGCCCGCGTCTCGGTCAGGGTCTCCACACGCTGGGCCAGCCGCTCCGCGGCCGGAGGGGAAAGCAACGCAACGCAGATCCGGGCGTGGAGGCGCGCCATCAGGGGAACCAGCAGGTAGGTGAGGGCCGCGAAGAGGACGAACTGTGCGGTTCCCAGGGTCAACGCCGTGCCCCACCCGGAGAGGGGAACACCGACGGCGAAGCCGCCTGCGCGGGTGCCGGCGGGCAATGCCCACCACAAGGGCACCGTGACGGCCGTGGCCACCGCGTTGCACGCGCACACCATCATGACGCCCCCCAGCACCAGACTGGTGACGATGCTTATGCACGACCACCCGAGAACACGCCACGTACCGACACGTACGGGGCCAGAAACCGGAGAAAGCAGCAACCGGTCGGCGCGGCGACGATGCCAAGTCGCCCAGGCGCGGGCCATCACCGGGACGAGGAGGACAGGCAGCGCGGAGAGGGCGACCACAGCGGTGAACAGGCTTGCCAGCAGATAACCCAGACCGCGCCACATCGCCGAGAACAAGCCGCCTTCACGGTGTTTCATCCAAGAAGTCTGAGCCATGGCGGCGGAGCGTGGCACTACAGCCCACTGCACCTTTTTCCCACTAGTGAGCTGTATCGTTCGGCCTCCTCCTGCCGACCTAGCGTCACTACCCATGACGAGTTCACCGATTTCTTCACTGCGGCTGCAGGGCCGGTCCACCCGATGGAGCCTTGCCCTGGCCGCTGTCGCGGCCGGAACCCTTTCCATCAGTCATATGTCCGGCGCGAGTGCCGCCCGGCAGCACGATGACCAGCTCCAGCGCGACGCGGATGCGATCACCGCGTTCGGCGTGACGGGAGCCCAGGCCCGTGTGATCACCCGTAATGGCCGCAATCTGACCGCCACCAGCGGCGTCGCCGATCGGACGACCCGACGGCCGGTCCCTCGGGATGGCTACTTCCGGATCGCCAGCGTCACCAAGACGTTCGTCGCCACCGTGATCCTGCAACTCGCCGGCGAGGGCAGGATCTCCCTGGACGACACGGTCGAGCGGTGGCTTCCCGGCGTGGTGTCAGGAAACGGCAATGACGGCCGTGCGATCACCATCCGCCAACTGCTTCAGCACACCAGCGGCATCCACGACGACTACCTCGACTACACCTCGGCGGAGGACTTCTACCAGCATCGATACGACGTCTACCCGGCCGAGAAGACCGTCGCACGAGCGATGCGCCACCAACCAGACTTCCAGCCCGGAAAGGACTGGAATTACACCAACACCGGCTACGTCCTGCTCGGCATGCTCATCGAGCGGGTCACCGGGCACCCCTGGCATGAGGAGGTACGGCATCGGATCAGCCGGCCGCTCGGTCTCAAGCACACCTTCTGGCCGGGTACCTCGCCCAAACTGCCTCGGCCACATGCCGAGACCTATCAGCGGTTCAAACCCGACGAACCGCTCGTGGACGTCACCGAGCAGGTCGGCCAGGGCACCAATGGAGAGGCGGGACTCGTCTCCAGTACCGCCGATCTCAACCGATTCTTTCGCGCGCTGCTCGGCGGCCGGCTTCTGCCCCCGGCCGAGCTGGCACAGATGAAACAGACCATCCCGGTCAGCAAGGAGTTCGAGCAGCTCATGCCCGGGGCCCGAGACGGGCTGGGGATCTTCTCACGTCCGCTGTCGTGCGGGGGCACGTACTGGGGCCACGAGGGCGGCGACTCCGGCTGGGTCACCGCCGCCGGCGTCACCGCCAACGGCCGGCGCAGCGTCACCGTCTCACTGTCGGGCGTCCTCGCCGATTCCGCGGACGACGTCCTGCGCGTGGAACAGGCCGACAGCAAGCTGATCGACGACGCTCTGTGCAAGACCCCGGACTGACAGTGGCCAACGCCCTTACCGCCGGCCTGGGCCTGGGCGGGCTCGGCGCACCTGGCCGGGTGTGATCGGCGGGTCAGCCGTCCTTCGCGAAGCGCTGCAACCAGAGTCGGCCTTCTTCGTCCTGGCCGGACTCGATGAGGAGATCGCCGAGATCCCCCATGGCCCGTACGACGCCGGCCTCGGCGGCTCGCCGGAGCCACTGCTCAGCTTCGTCCTTGTGATCCTGGTGATCGTGCTGCCGGATCTCCCCCCAGATGAGGAGCAGGCACCCCAGGATGGCCATCGCGTCCCGATCACCGTCCTGCGCGGCCTGGCGGAACCGTTCCTCGATCTTCCTGTCCTGCCCCGACTCGAGAAGGTCGATGGCCAGCTCTTCCATGGGATCGGTCCCGCTGTCGCGGGCGACGTGGCGGATCCACTGCTCGGCCTCGTCGCCCTGGCCCGCTTGAAGGCACAGGTCGACCATGATCCGCACCGCCGGCGAGTCACCGGCCTCGCCGCCACGCCGGGCCCACGACTCAGCCTCCTCCGGCCGGCCCGAGTCACGGAGCAGGTCGCTCAGACATCCCATCGCGCCGGCGTGCCCGGCATCTGCGGCGCGCCGAAGCCAGGTCTCGGCCGGTTCGGGATCGTTCTTGAGGTAGAACTCCTCACCGAGAGCGGCCATCGCGTTCACGTCACCACGGTCGGCGGCGCGCCGTACGCGCCGATCTTTGAAGGGTGCCATTGCTGCCTCCTGGTAGCGGTCACGAGAAAGACGCCGGACGCCGCTTCCGGGTTGACCGCTGCGGGCTCGGGCCGATCAACGCTCGAGTGCCGCACACCTCAAACCCCGTGCACTCGTCGGGTCCCGATCGTCGGCGCGCCACCTCTCAACCGGCATTCACGGAGTCTCGTGGATCCCGGGGAGTCAGGCCGCCCAGGTTGGCGAACCTGCACTCGTTCGCAAAGATCAGACAGCCGGTGAGCTCGGCCGGGTGACCGGCACATCACCTGGGTATCCAGAGACGAACGTGTTCAGGCAGCTCACCGGGGGGATATCCATGATCAAACTCTTGCGTAGGGCCGGTGTCTCGTCATCGATGCTCTATACGGCAGGGCTGGCATCCATCGGTCTGTCGATCGCATCCTGGTTCACCTCGCGCAACCTGGAGTCGAGGGGCATCGCCCGCGCCGACCGGTGGGGGATCTTCGTCGGGCAATGGGCGCCGACCTTCTTCGCATTGGGCAACGCCATGCGAATGGAAGAGGAGATGGGAGACACGCACCCGTCCGAGAGGATCGAGGACATGAAGACGCGAGCCAGGGAAAAGATGCCGACGAGCTGACCCAGAACCGGGACCGCCGGCCCGGAACGCAGCAGTCGCGCGGATGACCACCACTCGACATCGGTGACCGGATCATCCGGCAGGCATGCGAGCGTGCCTCTCCGCCGGCCGCACGTTGACCCAGATCTGGGCGGCACGCTGACGTCCGAGATCCCCGGCCGGCGGACCGCGCCGACCGGGGATCAGCGGTGCTCGTTGGTACGAAGCGAGTACGTCCGTACAGCCGATGACGGGGTCTTCGCTTCAGACGGGGGCGGTCGTCAGCTGGCGTTGAAGTCCTGGTTGGTGCCGGCCGCGTTCTTGCACGGCCACTGGTCCAGTTGCTGACCCGCGTTGCTCCCCGCGCCGTAGACGTCCAGGCACAGGCCGCTGTTCTGGTTCTGGAACGACCACGACCCGTCGGACTGCGCCAGCGGCTTCCACATCGAACTCGCCGCGCCGTTGCGCGCCTGCTGCACGATGTCCGGGACGCCCTGTGACGTCGAACCGCCCGCGACCGCCACCACCTGACCGGAGTTCTGCGCCTGCAGCTCTCCATAGCCGTTCGAGCCGGGCAGGAACTGGAACCTCTGGTTCGACTGCCCGTTGCAGGACCACTGATCGATCGCCGCACCCGCGGTCCCCGTGTTGCCGAACACGTCCATGCACAGGCCGTTGTTGCCGACGACCAACTGGTGGTAGCCGCTCGGGTACGAACCACCGGTGCCGCCGCCCTGCCCGTACCCGGCGGAGGTGATGTTGGACTGTACGGCGTTCTCGGTCGCGTCGGAGGGGTAGCCGGAGGTCATGACGCCTTCGTAGAAGGTGCCGGCCGAGCCCTTGCTGTTGTCTCCGCCGATCCCCAGGATGATGGCGCCCTCCTTGTGCATGGGGTTGTAGCCGGAGACGTTGGGGCGGGCGCCGTCGTAGAACGTGGACAGGCCGCCGGACTGGGCGCTGCCGCCGCGGATGGCCCAGTGGTTCGGCTGGCCCTTGACGATGGCGGTCGTGTACCGGTAGTTCACCGTCGGGTCGTTGGCGTTGTAACCCGCGTTGACGCCGGAGAACAGGCCGTTCTCCAGATCGGCCATGATCCACGGGCCGTTGCCGCTGCCGTAGCCCCAGACCCTGATGTTGCCGAAGTAGATGGCCTCCATGTGGCCGTTACCGGTGTCGTTGTTGCTGGTCTCGGCGTTGCCGTAGTCGAAACAACACCCGCCGTTGTAGTGCGTGCCGTCGAAGATCGCATACTCCCCCTCGGCGGCGTCTCCGGTCGCGATGCCCGAGGTGTGGTCATTGCGGTAACCGGTACCCGCGGCCACATAGACGCCGTACGCTTTCTGCCCGCCCAGCGTGGTGGGGGCGGCGGTGGCGTTGGCGAGGTTGTCCGGGCCGCCGGCGGCGCCGCCGCCGGGTGCCTGGGTCAGGTTGTTCCCCCGCCCCGACTGGTCATAGATGACCGTGATGACGCAACTCGTACCAGAGCAGAACGAGTCCTGCGTCGCCGCGTTCGCGACTCCACCGGCACTCAGCACACCGATGTTCTGGGTGGTGTTGTCCGACGAACGCCGGACCTGGTAGAGCGGCCCATTGTAGGAGGCGTACAGCGCGCGGGTCGTGCTGTGCGCCGCCACGCACGGCGTACCGCCGGACTGGTAGATGTCACAGGGCAGTGACGCCGCGGACGCGGTACCGGTGAGCGCCGTCGCGCCGAGGGCGAGCACGGCCGCCGCCAGCGACACGGCGGCCGGTCGCAGGCGGGAGGGAAGTGGGGACATGAAAGGGACCTCCGTCAGTCGTGGATGGGGGCGACGTACGCCCGGCCGGGCCGGGCGCCGGCCGGACGTGTCGTCACCCGGCCGGCGTCCGCGAGTGGATCAGCCGGTGCAGGCGGTGCCGTTGAGCGCGAAGTTCGCGGGCACCGGGTTGCTGCCGTTCCAGGAACCGTTGAACCCGAAGCCCGTGCTGCCGCCCGTGCCCAGGGAACCGTTGTAGGAGACGTTCCTGGCGGTCGCGTTCGACCCGCTCTGGGTCACCGTGGCGTTCCACGCCTGGGTGACCTGCTGCCCGGCGCCGAAGGACCAGGTCAGCGTCCAGCTCGACACAGGATCACCGAGGTTCGTCACGTTGACGTTCGCGCCGAACCCGCCCGGCCACTGCGAACTAATCGTGTACGTCACCGAGCACCCGCCGTTACCCGGCGGGGTGGGAGTCGGGGTGGGGGTGGGGGTGGGCGAGCCTCCGCCGCCGTACGGGACGCCGCCGGCGAGTGCGGACAGGACCGCGTCGTAGGCGGGTTTCTTGTTGCCGTTGCCGTCGAAGAGCAGCGGGTTGTCACCGCTGCGCCAGGAGTCGCTGTCGCGGATGCCCCACACGGTGATGCCGGCGCAGCGGGAGACGTTCACGCATGCCTTGACCGTGTTGGAGTAGGCGGTCGCCGGAGCCTGGGCGATGTCGAGCTCGGTGAGCTGGACGTCGACGCCGAGGGCGGCGAAGTTGCTCAGGGTGGTCTGGAAGCTCGCCGGCGGGCCGCCCGAGCCGAAGTGGCTCTGGAAGCCGACGCAGTCGATGGGCACGCCACGGGACTTGAAGTCCCTGACCATGGCGTAGACGCCCTGGGTCTTGGCGTCGGACCAGTTCTCGATGTTGTAGTCGTTGTAGCAGAGCTTGGCCGAGGGGTCAGCGGCCCGGGCGGTACGGAACGCCTCCTCGATGAAGCCGTTGCCGAGCACGTTCTGGAAGACCGAACCGCGGTGCTGGGTGCTGCCGTCGGCGAACGCCTCGTTCACCACGTCCCACGCGTAGATCTTGCCCTTGAAGTGGGTCATCTCGGTGGTGATGTGGTTGTCCATCACGCTGCGAAGCGTGTTCGCGTCGCCGATGGAGCCGACCCAGCCGGGAAGCTGGGAGTGCCACACGAGCGTGTGGCCGCGCATACGCTGCCCGTGCGCCAGCGCGTGGTTGACGATCTGGTCGGCGGGACCGAAGTTGAACGAGCCCCGGGACGGCTCGGTGGTGTCCCACTTCATCTCGTTCTCCGGGGTGATCATGTTGAATTCCCGGTCCAGGATCGTGGAGTACGTCGAGTCGCCGAGCCTCCCGGCGGCCACCGCGGTACCGAAGTAACGCCCGGACGCCGCGGCCTGAGCGCCCAACGTGGAGGCGGCCTGCGCCGGCCAGGGGACGAGTACGGCGGCCCCGGCGACCGCGACAGCGGCCGACAGTACCGAGACGAGCGCCCGTACCCGATGGGTCCGAAGCATACGTTTCATGGTCGAGGTCCTCTCATCGGCCACCCTCCTGATGTCGACATCTCGAACAAATGCGAGATATTGAAATGGGTTTCAGCCAGGAGTATCCGGGCGGGATCGACGAAGTCAAGGAATTGATCATTGTGCACCCCGAGTGGATCGTTCTGGTGCTGCTAGCGACCATGGCGCACATGAAAGAAAATGAAAGACCATGCGGCCGTGGACACCTATTGCAGACCCCACTGCGTCGACGTATGTTGTCGACACTCCGAGCAAAGACAACGCCGTTGCCGATGCCCTGCGAGGCGATCACCGGTGCGGGGAATAGAGATTCTTCGGCGCGTCCGGCTATTCGGATTGCTGACATCAGGGTGCGCGGAGTAAAGCGGCACGGATGCGTGGAAAGGCCGCTCCGGCGGTCCGGCCGGAAAGGAGCGCCGTCTTCTCCGTCGGCAGCACCCGGTGGGCCTGGAGCCGCGCGAGTCGGCTCCAGGCTCAGTTCCGGTTGCTTCTCAGCTCCGGCTCCACTTCTGGTTGCCTCCGCCGTTGCAGGTCCACAGGTCGATCAGCGTGCCGTTGGCGGTCCCGGCGCCGTTGGCATCGAGACACAGGCCGGACGGCACACCGACGACGGTGCCGTCACTGTTCACGTTCCACTGCTGGTTGGACTGGCCGTTGCAGTCCCAGATGATCACCTTGGTACCGGGCGAGGTGCCGGCGCCCGAGGCGTCCAGGCACTTGCCGCCGTACACCTGCAGTTGCTTGGACGAGGTCAGCGTCCACTGCTGGTTCGCACCGCCGTGGCAGTCCCACAGCTCCAGTTGCGTGCCGTTGGCCTGCGAGGAGTTCGGCACGTCCAGGCACCGGCCGGAGGCGGTGTTGACCAGAGCCGACGCCGGAGGCGGCGGTGGCGGTGACGAGCCGCCGCTCCCGAACTGGGTGAAGAAGCTCCAGACCACTCCGGAGGTCCAGGTGTGCCAGCCGTCACAGGTGCACCCGTCGATCGGGCCGGGATCATGGCCCGCTCCGTCGAACGCGGCCCACACGACCGGGTACCCGGTACGGCACCCGGAGTAGGCGGTCACGATGTGCGTCAGGCTCCCGTACGCCGGCTCGGGCGGGTTCTGCGGGGTGCAGCCGTTGTTCCGGACGAACGTGTCACGCAGCCCGCGTCCCGAAGCGATGGGAAGGACGTTGTCCCTGATGCCGTGCAGACCGATGTAGGCGACCGGCTGCGTGCCGCCGCTGCATCCGCTGAGGTTCGCGCCGGAGTAGACGGCGACCGCGCGCAAGACCGCCGGCCGGGCACAGGCGAGCGCGTACGTCATCGCGCCGCCGTAGCTGAAACCGGACGAGAAGATCTGCGTCGTGTCGACGCACAGGCCCGCCTCGAGCTGCCGGAGCATGTCGTCGACGAAGGTCACGTCCTGGCCGCCGGAGTTGGCCCAGCCGTTGTTGATTCCCTGGGGCGCGACGAAGATCGTGGTGTTGCCGTCGCTGTCCGCCAGGCGCCGCAGCCCATAGTAGGACCAGTTGTAACCGTCGGTTCCACCGGAGTCGACGTCGTTCGCGGTGCCGCCCACCCAGTGGAAGCCGAAGACCAGCCGGTACGGGTGGTTGTCGTCGTAGCCGGCGGGCACCCGCAGGATGTAGCTGCGGTTCTGGCCGCTGCTTTGGATGGTGTGCGTACCGCTCGCCAGCGTCGGCGCCTTGCCGCACCCGGCGGTCGTCGCCGCCGGGCGGACGGCGGTGGAGGACGGGGTCGGGGGGTGACCGCCGGCCGGCGCCGTACCGCCGAGCGCCAGGACGAGCGTCGCGACCATGGTGGCTATGAGGAGGAGTTTGGCTCTCATCTGGCCTTCCTTCATCAGGGGACCGGCGCGCCGGTAGCGGTGGAGGCGTTAGGGGAAGCGCTGCCAACGCACCGGTCAGTTCTCCGTCGCGGTCAGCCGGGCAGGGTCCACCTCTGGTTGGTTCCGCCGTTGCAGTCCCAGATCTCCAGTTGGGTGCCGTTGGTGGTGCTGGAGCCGGGGACGTCCAGGCAACGGCCGGACTGGACGCTCTTCAGGCTCCCGTCCGCCTGCGGCGTCCACTGCTGGTTGGTCCCGCCGTTGCAGTCCCACAGGTCGACGAGCGTGCCGTTGGCCGTGCCCTGGCCGGTGACGTCCACGCACTTGCCGTCCGCTCCACCGAGCCTGAGTTGACCGTTGCCCCACCACCACGACTGGGCGGCGCCGCCGTTGCAGTCCCAGAGCTGGATCTTGGTGCCGCTGGTGGTCGAGCCGCCGTTGTCATCGACGCACTTCCCGGACAGACCGGACCTGACCGGGCCGATGTGCTGTTGCGAGGCGGTGCCCGCCGTCAGGGCGAAGTTGTCGAACTGGTCGGTCTGGTAGCCGGTGACGCCGAGGCCGGGCTGGCCGTTGGAGTAGGAGGCGTCGGTGGCGCTTCCCACGGTCGTGCCGTCGACCGCGGCGGTCAGCGTGGTGTCCTGCAGCTTCAGTGACAGCCGGTGCCACCTGTTCAGCCCGAGCGCCGTCGTGGTGCCGCTCGCCAGCGTCGTGAAGTGCCACGAGGTGTCGCTCTTGACGATGGACCACGCGCCGGTGTCGCCGACACGGAAGTGGTAGGCGTTCAGGCCGTTGTTGTTGGTCGCCTGGAGGTTGACGCGGCCGAGCAGCTCGACGCTGCCGGACTGTTCGAGCATCGCGTCCGCGGCGACGGTGTAGTTGCTCCACGACCCGTCACCCATGATCGTGTACGGGGCGTTGTAGGACTCGCCGGTCCAGCGGATCGGGCTGGTCGGGGCCATCTGCCGTACGCAGGAACCGGACCTGCCACCACCGCAGGTCACGCGTTGGAAGGCGCCGTTCATGTCCGCGAAGTACTTCGGGGACGTCGTGGTGGCCGCCGTCTCGAAATCGTCGGCGTACGGGAGGGACATCGGGGCGGCCGGCGAGGTCGCGGTGCCCTTGCCCTGCCCGGTCGTCGTCGTCACGGTGTAGACATAGCCGGGCTGGAGCGTCAGGGAGTACCTGCCGCCGGACGGTGTGACGTCCGTGGCATGGGAGAGCTGGTCGGCGGAGTTGGAGGAGTTCACCTTGGTGCTCCACACGTGGACCTGGCCGGTGGACAGCCCGCCCGTCACGGTGAGGTTCGCGGTCTGGGCGGCCGTGGCGTCCATCGTCTCGATGACGGTCGAGTAGTCGGAGTTGTTGGTCGACTTCAGCGTCACGTAGCTGCCGTTGGACCGGTTACCGCCCAGGAAGCCGCTCCCGGAGTCGACGTAGTGCCATCCGGGCGCGGTGAACTGGGTGGTCTGCGCGGTGACCCACGTCGTACGGCCGATCGAGTAACCGCCTGACCAGGGCTGTGCGGCGACCGACATGCCGTCGGTGGCGTAGTGCAGGTTCGGGTACAGCGCCGCGATGACGGGCCAGTTGACGTAGGAGGTCATCCGCCCGTCGATGTAGTCGCGGTTGATCGCGCGCGCTACCGCCGGGGCGCCCCCGTCGGCGTCCTCCGAGCCGTTCTCGCTGGCCCACAGGGGCTTGCCGAGGCTCTGGGCGGTGGAGGTGCTCGGGCAGGAGGTGAACGCGGTCATATAACCGCAGGGGTAGTGCGTTCCGACGATGTCGACCGCGTTCCTGAACGCCGAGTCCGAAGCCATCGCGTCGGCGACGTCCCACCCGCTGTCCGCGGCGACGACCTTGATCGAACTGTGGCCGCCGGCGTTCAGCGCGGACTTGAGCTTCTCGTACCAGCTCGCGTTCCAGCCGCGTTCGTTCCAGCCGCCGAGATAGTCGATGCTCAGCCCGTGCTGCGTGGCACAGCCGAGCCAGGACATCAGGTAGTCGATCATGTCCTGGGACCAGAAGTTGCCGCCCCCGATCCAGCCGGGCGCACCCCAGGCGAGGCCGTACAGCTTGATGTTCGGGTTGCGGGCCTTGGCCTGCTCGGCCAGCCACCACTCGTAGCCCTGGCCGCAGTCGACCGCGCCCCTGGAGTGCTCATGGCTGGCCTCGGCGCCATCGGTGGAGTTCGTGTCACCGCCGATCTCGATCTTCAGGGTCTGTAACGCGGCGCCGTACGCCGGCTTGAACAGGTAGTCCAGCAGCCGGCTGCGCTGGGGCTCGGGATAGTCGGCCAGCAACCGGGAGTTCCCGCCGCCGCCGCTGATGGCGCCGACACCGTCGAAGACCCGGCCGGACCCGGACCCGTCAACGGTGATCGACGTCGATACCGCCGCGTGCGCGGGTGGGGCCGTGGTCGCCGCGGCCAGCAGGCCCATGAGCAGGATGAGGACGGCGAACAGGGAGGTGCGATGTCGTACGGCACGGAACATGCCGGGCTCCTTGCGTCGATCAGCGGGGAGAGAAGTCCTGGTTGGTGCCGGGGGCGTTCTTGCACGGCCACTGGTCCAGTTGCCGGCCCAGGGTGCTCCCCGCGCCATAGACGTCCAGGCACAGGCCGCTGTTGCCGTTCTGGAACTCCCAGGACC
This sequence comes from uncultured Actinomycetota bacterium, assembly GCA_963799975.1. GTDB lineage: Bacteria > Actinomycetota > Actinomycetes > Streptosporangiales > Streptosporangiaceae > Actinoallomurus. The sequence goes on from CAWCZF010000002.1 coordinate 146,010, forward strand.
CGTCGGACTGCTGGAGTGGCTTCCACATGCTGCCCGTGGACCCGTTACGCGCCTGCTGCACGATGTCGGGCGTCCCGGAGGCCGTCGAGTCGTTCGCCACCGCGACGACCTGGCCGGAGTTTCGCGCCTGCAACTCGCCGTAGCCGTTCGAGCCGGGCACGAACGTGAACTGCTGATTGGCCTGGCCGTTGCAGGTCCACTGGTCGATCGCCGCGCCCGGCGTGGACGAGTTCCCGTACACGTCCAGGCACAACCCGTTGCTGCCGACCAACGGGTGCTGACCGCTGGGGAAGCCGCCGCCGGTGCCGCCTCCGGAGCCGTAGCCGGCGGCCGTGATGTCGGCCTGGACCGCGTTCTCGGTGGCGTCGGACGGGTAGCCCGCGACCATGGCGCCCTCGTAGAACGTGCCGGCGCTGAGGTTCGCGCCGCCGCCGGGCTTGCAGCAGTCGCCGCCGCTGCCCAGGACGATCGCTCCTTGTTTCTTCATGGGGCTGTAGCCACTGGGCAGGGAGCCGTCCCACAAAGTGGTCAGTCCCCCGGACTGCGCGCTGCTGCCCTTGATGGCAAAGCGTGACGTGCCGTTGTTCTTCAGCGTCGCCGTGACGTAGGGGCTGGTGAAGGCGCGCTGAGCCGGGTTCCAGGACTGGCTGCCGCCCGGGTACAGGCCCCATTCCAGGTCGGCCTGGACCCAGGGCCCGCTTCCGGAGCAACCGCCGAACCAGCACGAGGTGCTGAAGTTGATCGCGTCCATCGCGCCGGCGGCATCGGCCTTCCGTGTCGTCTCGCTGTTGCCGTAGTCGAAGCAGCAGCCGCTGTTGACGTGTGTTCCGCTGGTCACCATGTACTCGCCCTCCGGCGCGCTGCCTGTCGGGACGCCCGTCAGGTGGCCGTCCCGCCAGTAGCTGTTGCCGGGGTTGATGTAGAGCGAGTACGCCTTGTGGCCGGCGACCGTCAGCGACTCGGAGGTCGCCTTCGCCGGGCTGCTCTGGCTCGATCCGGGCACCTGGCTCGAGCCCTGATACCACAGGTGGTTCCCGTGTCCGGACTGGTCGTACACGACGGTGATGACGCAGGTGGCGCCCGCGCAGAACGCGTCCTGCGCGCCGGCGTCGGCGACGCCGCCCGCGCTCAGCACGCCGATGTCGCGGGTCGTGCCGTCCGACGCGCGCCGGACCTGGTAGAGGTTGCCGGTGTACGCGCCGTACAGCGCGCGTACGGTGCTGTGCGCGGCGACGCAGGGCGTGCCGCCCGAGGCGTAGATGTCACACGGGCCCGTGTCGGCCGCCGACGCCGGTGTCACCCAGGTCAGCATGGCGACGAGCATCGCGAGCACGGCCGCCGCGACGCACGAGCCACGAGCCGTACGGCCCGCGAGGGGAACGGATGAGTAGCGCATGTCCCGCGCCCTATCCGAGGGTCCACTGCTGGTTGGACCCGCCATTGCAGGTCCACAACTCCACCAGGGAGCCATTGGCGGTGCCGTGATTGGTCACATCCAGGCACAACCCGGACTGCACACCAGTGACCGTCCCATTGGAATTCAACGCCCACCGCTGATTCGCCGCACCATTACACGTCCAGGTCTCCACCTTCGTCCCAGCAGACGTCTGATTGCCATAAGCGTCCAGACACAACGTCACACCACCACTGACAACCGTCAGCTGACCCGACGCGGAATACGTCCAAACCTGATTCGCCCCACCCCAGCAGTCATAAATCTGCACCTGCACACCCGGAGTCGCACTCGAATTCGGCACATCCAAACACCGGCCCGACCCCACCGCATGCAACTCACCGCTGCCGGTGCCACCGCCGCCGGTGCCGCCGAGAGCGGTGACGGTGGCGTTGTAGGCGGGCTTGGGCTGGTAGTTGCCGTCGTACATGGTCGCGGCGCCGTACCCGGGGAAGGTGCCGTTGATCCAGGAGTGCCCGTCGTCGACGCCCCACTGCGAGACGCCCACGCACCGGGAGACCGCGAGGCACGCCTTGACCACGTTGCCGTAGTCGGTGGCCTGTTGCTGCAGGGCCGAGCCGGAGGCCGGCAACGGGATGCGGTCGTCCAGTTCCGTGATCGCCACGTCCAGTCCGAGGGCCGCGAACCGCTGCATGTTCGCCTGCAGGGAGGAGGGCACCTGGCCGACGATGAAGTGGCTCTCGAGGCCGATGCCGTTCAGCGGCACGCCCTGGGACACCAGCGACTGCGCCAGTGAGTACATGCCGTTGCTCTTGGCGTTCTGGCCTTCGACGTTGTAGTCATTCAGGTACAGCTTCGCGTTCGGATCCGCGGCGTGCGCCGTACGCAGCGCGTCGGCGATGTAGTTCGTGCCCATCGCCCGGTAGAACACGTCCTGGCGCAGGGTGCCGTCCTCGTTGAACGGCTCGTTGACGACGTCCCAGGCGTACACCTTGCCGCGGTAGTGCGTGGCCTCGGTGGTGATGTGGGACTCCATCACGCCCTGCACCTGGTTCTGTGGCAGGCCGCTCACCCAGCCGGGAAGCTGGGAGTGCCAGACCAGGTTGTGCCCGCGCACCCGCATGGTGTGCGACTGGGCGAAGGAGACGATCTGGTCGCCGGGCCCGAAGTTGTAGTTCCCGTTCGAGGGCTCGGTGGTGTCCCACTTCATCTCGTTGCCCGGGGTCACCATGTCGAACTGGGACCCGGCGATGCTCGACTCCGACCCGTTGTTCACGTCGCTCACGGTCAGCGCGGTGCCGAAGTAACGGTTCTGCGCCTCGGCCAGCCCGCGCAGCGTCGTCGCCGCCCCGGCCGGCGTCGTCGCGCAGAGCGCCACGACCACGGCGAGCACCGCGGTGACGACCAGACCGAAGCACCTGCCCGGCCTGATCGAGCTCTTCATCGTCGTCATGTCGCAACCTCCGTTGCCGATTCGCGTGCCGGCCGGTCAGGCGCCGGTGATGGTCCACTGGTTGTTGGTGTTCGAGTTCGGCGCCCAAAGGACGGTGGTCGCGCCGACGGTGGTGCTGCCCGCGCCGTCCAGGGCCGTGCCGGTCCCTCGGTTGACGAGCTGGTAGCGGCCGTTGCCGAGGCTGTTCAGCCGCCACTGCTGGTTGTTGCCGCCGTTCCAGGCCGCCTGCAGGCAGTTCGCGCCGTTGGCGGCGTTGCCCCAGCTGTCGGCGACCATCCCGTTGGTGCGGTTGACGACGCGGTGGTAGCCGGTGCCCAGATCCACCAACTGCCACTGCAGGTTGGTGCTGCCGTCGTAGTTCCACTGCTTGAGCACCGAGCCGGAGGCGACGTTGCCGCCGCTGTCCAGGACCAGTCCGCTCGTGACGTTGGCGATCCTCACCCAGCCGGTGGGGGTGCCGCCTCCGCCGCCCAGGGTGGGGATGGCGCCGGAGAAGGTCAGCCTGACCACGTACGCCAGGGCGCTGTACGGCACGGACGAGGGCATGGAGATGTGCAGGCCCGATCCGTCCTGGCTCCGGGTCGGCAGGTCGATGGAGGACCCGGCCGCGGCGCCCAGGAGCCGCACCGAGCTCAGGGTGCCCAGGTTGATCCGGCCGGAGGCGAGGGTGGTGATGTTCAGCGTGGTCCCCGGCCAGCCCAGCACGGTCGCGTACAGGACCGTGTTGTCCTTGCTGCGGACGAACCGGATGTCTCGGCTCGTGCCCTCGCGCGGCGTGGTGAAGGAGCCGCCGCCCATCTGTGTGGGGCCCTCGCCGTAGGCGTCCCAGGCCCGGGTGGCGTAGACGGACTCCCCGAAACGCCCCAGGTAGTCGCCGATGCCGCGCAGGATCGTCTGCTGCCCCGCCGGGATCGTGCCGTCGGCCATCGGGGCGATGTTGAGCACCATCGTGCCGTTCTTGCTGACCCGGTCCAGCAGCGCGTGCAGCATCGCCTTGGTCGAGTAGTAGCCGATGCCGGCGGTGTAGCACCAGCTCGAGCTGGAGACGCTGTCGTCGGTCTGCCAGTACGGGGACTGGAGGCCGCCCGGTCCGCCGCGTTCGAAGTCGTAGACCTCGCCCGAGTTGTCGAAGCCGTCCTTGTAGGTGGCGACGACGTCCGTGTTCCAGGCGACCGCCTGGTTGTAGTAGTACGCGAGGAAGGCCAGCCGCTTGGACTCGTCGACCAGGTGCAGGTCGAAGTCCTGGTAGATGACGTCCGGCTGGTAGCCGTCGATGACCTCTTTGAGCTTGTCGTACCAGAGCTGGTTCTCCGCGGTGCCGCCCAGTTGGCCGTACAGCTTCTTCAGCGTGGTCGTCGACTGGGCCGGGACGTGGTCGTAGTAACCGTTGAAGTGGTACGCGTGGTGCAGGGAGACGTACAGCTTCAGGCCCTTGGCCCGGATCGCGTCCGCGTGCAGCCGCAGCAGGTCCAGCCGGGGACCCTTGGCGACGGAGTTCCACTCGTTCGCCGTGCTGTTCCACATCGAGAAGCCGTCATGGTGTTCGGCCACCGGCCCGGCGAACCTCGCGCCGGCGTCGGCGAATAACTGCGCCCACGCGTTCGGGTCCCAGTTGCCGCCGGCCGAGGTCGGCTTCGGCGCGAACTGCACGTAGTGGCCGGCCTTGTCGTTGGCTCCGTTGATGAAGTTGTGGTACGGCCAGACCGACGGATCGCCATAGGTCGCGATGTGGTGGTTGTTCTCGGCGGAGCCGGAGATGTACAGGTTCCGCGGGTACCACTCGTTGCCGAAGGCGGGGACGCTGAAGACGCCCCAGTGGTAGTAGATGCCGAACTTGGCGTCCTGGTACCACTCGGGGGCGGGGGGATGCTGGTCGACCGACGCCCAACTCGCGGTGTAGCTGCTCGGGCCGGCGGTGGCGTCGGCGTCGCGGACCCAGAGCAGGCGTGCGGCGGCGGTCAGCCCGGCCGAGGCGAGCAGCGTGCGGCGGCTCAGCCGGAACGGTGACGATGAGGGCATGACGGGGGGAACCTCTCAGGGCGGGGAACATGGACCGGTCTGAGCGCCCCAGGCGAGGTGCCGACGGGCGGGCCGCCCGCCGGCACTCGACCTGGGTCAGAGAAGCGTCATCCGAGGGTCCATTGCTGGTTGGACCCGCCATTGCAGGTCCACAACTCCACCAGGGAGCCATTGGCGGTGCCGTGATTGGTCACATCCAGGCACAACCCGGACTGCACACCAGTGACCGTCCCATTGGAATTCAACGCCCACCGCTGATTCGCCGCACCATTACACGTCCAGGTCTCCACCTTCGTCCCAGCAGACGTCTGATTGCCATAAGCGTCCAGACACAACGTCACACCACCACTGACAACCGTCAGCTGACCCGACGCGGAATACGTCCAAACCTGATTCGCCCCACCCCAGCAGTCATAAATCTGCACCTGCACACCCGGAGTCGCACTCGAATTCGGCACATCCAAACACCGGCCCGACCCCACCGCATGCAACTCACCACTGCGGGCGCCGGTGCCACCCGCCCCATAACCGGCGGCCGTGATACCGGCCTGCACCGCGTTCTCGGTGGCGTCGGACGGGTAGCCCTTCGTGACCGCGCCCTCGAAGAACTCGCCGACTCCGCTGGTGCTGTTGTCACCGCCGGTGCCCAGCAGGATCGAACTGTCGACGCGCATCGGTGAGTAGCCGTTCGGCAGGGCGCCCGAATAGGGTGTCGTCAGCCCACCGCCGGCGGCGTTTCCATATTTCAGCGTGAAATTGCTCGTGCCGTTGTTCTTCTCCCAGGCGCTGACGAACGGGAAATGCACTCCCGAGTTGTTCGGGTCCTTGTTGGAGCCGGTACCGGTGTGGAACATGCCGTTCTCCAGATCGGCCTCCACCCACGGCCCGGAGCCGGTGCACCCGCCGAACCAGCACGCGGTACCCCACTCGATCGCGTTCATCGTGGCGTTGCCCGTGTCGGTGTGGGAGTTCTCGCCGCTGCCGTAGTCGAAACAGCACCACTGGTTGACGTAGTCAGACGAGGTCACCATGTAGACGCCCTCGGGCTGCGACCCGGTCGGCACACCCACCGCGTGGTCGACCCGGTAGCCGACACCCGAAGTGACCTTGATCCCGTACGCCGGGTGCCCGCCGACCGTCACCGGCAGCGCCATCGCGTTCGCACCGACGTCCGCGCCGTTCGGCCCGGGGCCCTTCCAGTAGCCGCCCCAGGAGATCGGCATGTCGTTGTGGTTGCTGGTCTGGTCATAGATCTTCGTGACCGTGCAGGAGGTACCCGCGCAGAACGAGACCTGCGGAGCGGAGTCGACGTAACCGCCGGCCGACAGCAGGCCGATGTCGCGGGCCTGCCCGTCGGAGGAACGTTTGATCTGGTAGAGCGGGCCGTTGTAGGACGTGAACATCGCTCGCGTCATGCTGTGCGCCGCGGCACACGGCGTGCCGCCCGTCGCGTAGACGTCGCAGGGGAGCGACGACGCCGCCGACGCGGCGGGCGTGCTCGCCGGGGCGCCGAGGGCGAAGATCGCCAGCGCCAAGGCCATCAGGCCCAGGACGATCGGCCGGGTTCTCCATCGAGTGGCGGACACCACGGACATGGAGTTACCTCCGTTCAAAGATGCCATCGGGTCGGGGGCATCGGGGGGATGAAGTCCTGGTCGGGTCGCGGCTGGAGAGCATCCGCGTGGAGCGGTACGTGCGCGGTGGCGGCCAGGGCGGAATCGCCGCCTCGGGGTGGTGGCGGGCTCTGACGGGGCTGTCGATTCGTCTGGCCGAATCGATTCGACCGGATGTTATGACCGTGTTAAGTGGCAGTCAATGGCGAGTCAGAAACCATCGGCGACGACGCCACGACGGTTCACGTTTGTGCTGCTCAGCCGCGCGACCCGCCACCATCGGCCGTGAAAGCACAGGACACGGAGGTTTCATCCGGGCCACGCGCGAGGCGATGGGCGGACTCCAAAGACCGGCGCGAACGGGTCGGCGGAGCACGCGCATGAGAACACCGGCCGTGCCACGGCATCGGCCTCCGGCGCGGTGGTACGGGCAGGACCAGCGGAGATGGTTCGTAGGGCCGCCTTGACGAGGTCGCCCACGGACGAACATCGACCGCCCGTACCCCCGGTCGCGGCAACCGCTCGGAATTGACGAATCGATTCGACTGCCTCCTTCCGAGGAACGATGGATGCCGCCCGTGCCCGTCAGGACACGTTCGTCAGCTGTTACGTAACGGCTCTCATCCGCGTCTTGCGATGCTCCGGGCGCGTAGCCGGTCCGCGGTGATGGCCACCGCGAGCACACAGCCCAGGACGATGTTGGTGTAATTGGAATTGATCTGAAGCGTCGTCAGGCCGTTATTGATCAATTCGAGGAGAACGGTACCGGCGACGATTCCGATGATGCGGCCCTGGCCGCCGACGAGACTGACACCGCCGATGACGGCCGCCGCGATCGCCGAGAGTTCCCAGCCGACGCCGACGCCGCTGGCCGAGCCGACGCCCATCCGGCCCAGCACCATGATCCCGGCGAACGCCGACAGCAGGGAACTCGTCACGTACATCGACAGGATCCGGCGGTCGCCGCGGATGCCGGCCAGCCGCGCGGCCTCGGCGTTGCCGCCGACGGCGTACACCTGACGGCCGGCGTACGTGCGCTCCAGGAAGAACCACGCGGCCACCGCCACCACCGCGAACAGGATGAGCGGCAGCGGGATCTGCGCGACGTACGTCTGGCCGACGTCGCCGAACAGCCCGCCGATCCCGGTGATGGACGTGCCGGAGGTGATGGCGAGGGTGACGCCCTGAGCGACGGTGTAGGTGACCAGGGTGACGACGAAAGGCGCCATCTTCAGCCGGGTCACCGCCAGCCCGTGCAGCAGCCCGACCGACCCGGCGATCACCAGAGTGGCCAGGATCGCGAGGATCGGCGGCAGTCCCGCGCGAACGTTGAACCAGGACATCACGATGACGCTGGTGCCCAGCAGGGCGCCGACCGACAGGTCGATGCCGCCGGTGAGGATCACCAGCGACTCGCCGATCGCGATCAGGCCGTACTGGGCGAGGTCGAAGCCCATGCCCTGGAGGTTCACGGCACTCGCGAACGTCGGTTTGTCCACCGCCAGCGCGACGAAGACCAGCACGCACGCGGCGACGACACCGACCTCGGGGGTCTCGGCCAGCCGGCGCGCGGGCGACGCACGCCTTCCAGCGCCGATCTCCGCGTCGGCCTGTGCCGGTGCGGTGCTGGTGCTCATGCGCTCGCCTTCCGCTCGGGGCCCGCGGCCGGTCCCAGCCGAGTGCCGGCCGCCGCCGTCATGATCACTTCCTTGCCGAACCGGTCTCTCGGGATGTCGGCGACCGCCCGGCCGCGGGCCATCACCACGATGCGGTGGCAGATCCACAGGAGCTCCTCGAGTTCGGAGGAGGCCACGAGCACCGCCAGGCCGTCCTCGGCCGCGGCCTCGATGAGGCTGTATATCTCGGCCTTCGCGCCGACGTCCACGCCGCGGGTCGGCTCGTCCAGCAGGAGCAGCTTCGGCTCGGCGGCGAGCCACCGGCCGAAGATCGCCTTCTGCTGGTTGCCGCCGGACAGGTCGCTGATCGGCTGTTCCTGGCTACGCAGGCGTACCCCGAGATCGGAGACGATCTTGGCGGAGTGCTCCTTGTCCGCACGGGGCCGCAGCACACCCCGCGTGCTGATCCGGCGCAGCGTGGTCAGCGTGACGTTCCAGCGGATCGGGTGCGTCGGCAGCAGCGACTGCATCTTTCGGTCCTCGGGCACCAGCCCGATGCCGGCGGCGACAGCGTCGGCGGGGTGGCGCGGCCGAAAGTCCCGGCCCTCGAACGTCACCGACCCGCCCGTACGCGGCTGCGCGCCCATCAGTGTGTGCAGCAGGCGGCTCCGGCCCGATCCCATCAGTCCCGCCACTCCGACGATCTCCCCGGCGCGGACCTCCAGGTCCACCGGTCCGAGCCCGTCCGCGGTGAGCCTGCGGGCGGTGAGGACGGCGGTGTGCTCCGTACGCGAAGGCGGCGCGAGTTCGGCGTGTGCGAGTTCGGAGCCGACCATCTCGCGGATCATCCGCTCCTCGGTCGCCTCGGCCGGGGCCAGGTCGGCGACCAGGCGGCCGCTGCGCAGCACGACCACCCGGTCGGCGATGGACCGTACCTCGTCGAGGCGATGGCCGATGAACAGGACGGCTCCCCCGCCGGCGGCGTGGGCGCGGGCGAGGCGCAGGACGCGCTCGGCCTCGACCGGGCCCAGGGACGAGGTGGGCTCGTCCAGGACCAGGACCACCGGGTGGTGCCCCCATGCCTTGGCGATCTCGATCATCTGCCGGACCGGAACGGGATAGTGCTCGACCGGCCGGTCGACGTCGACGGACTCCATCCCGACCTCGGCGAGCAGCGCCCTCGCCTCGGCGCGGGTGCCCGCCCGGTCGAAGACCACGCGGCCCAGCGGGCGGGTGCCGGACCGCCGCGGACGGCGGCCCAGCAGGAGGTTCTCCGCCACGCTCATCTTCGCGACCAGCGGGAACTCCTGGGCCACCATGGCGACCCCGAGTTCGCGCGAGTGGTCGGGCCGGCCCGGGTGCAACGGCCGCCCGGCGATCTCGATCTCGCCGGTCGTCGGCGTGACCGTACCGGACAGCACACCCATCAGCGTCGACTTGCCGGCGCCGTTCTCTCCCACCACGGCGACGATCTGACCGCCCGCGAGTTCCAGGCAGGGGACGTCGAGCACCTTCACCGGCCCGTACGACTTGCTGACGTCCCGCAGCGACACGGCGACGTCGGCGGGAGCGTCCATCAGCCGATGCCCATGGTCTTGAGCTTGGCCCGGTAGTCGGCGAGGTTCGCCTGGGTCACCAGGCCGACGCCGGAGCTGAGTGTGGTGCCGTCGCTCTCCAGGTACGGCTGGACGATCTTGAGCGTCGCGTCCTTGCCGAGCACCTTGAGCGCGGCCAACAGGTACGCGCCGGTGTAGCCCTGCTGGTACGGCTGCTGGAGGACGGTGGCCTGGATGACGCCGGACTGGATGAACTTGAGCGTCTGCGGGTCGCTGTCATCGGAGACGATCTTGATCTTGCCGCTCTTGCCCGCGGCCTGTACGGCCTGGCCGGCCGAGGGTCCGTCGTAGGAGTAGACCCCGTACAGCCCGTTGATGTTGGGGTTGGTCTGGAAGGCGGTCTGGGCGTTGGACAGCGCCTTGGAGGCGTCCATGCCGTCGCTGATCTTCTGCACGACCTTGATGCCGGTGCCCTTGATCGCGTCCTCGAAGCCCTGGATCCGCTGGACGGCGTTGGACGCGGTGAGCGAACCGACGAGCACCACGACCTGACCCTTGCCGCCGAGTGCCTCCTTCATCGCCTCGCCCGCCTTCTGCCCGGCCTCGTAGTTCGGCGTGCCGAGGTAGAGGTCGGCGCCGTCCTCCTTCGGCAGCGGCGAGTCGATGGCGAGGACCGGGATGCCGGCCTTCTTGGCCGAGGCGATCGGCGCCTTGATCGCGGTGGGGTCGATCGCGGAGACGCTCAGGCCGGTGATGCCGCGGCCGCGAAGCGTCTGGATGATGGAAAGCTGCTGGTCGAGGCGGCCGTTCGCCGGCGCCTGGTAGACGCCCTTGGCCTTCATGTCGGCCAGGCCCTTGTTGAAGCCGACCTTCCCGGCGTTCCAGTAGTCGACCGCGACGTTGACGACCATCGCCTCGTTCAGCTTCGACACGTCCTTGTCGGCGAGGGCCGACTTCAGCGCCGCGTCCAGCTTGGCCAGGTTCGCATCGTTGAAGGTGATGTCCCCCTTGATGGTGACCGCGGTGGCACCGCCGCCGCCCGAGGCCGCCGTGGAGTCGCCGGCCCCGCTCTTGCTACACGCGCCGACGGTCGCGACCATCGCGAGCGCCAGCGCGCCGGCGCCCCAGTGTCGGATCTTGCCGGTGGCGGATCGGGCGTTGCGCATGAGGATCATCCTGTTCGGCCGGTTGGACGGCTATTGTTAGCGCTCACTATTAAGCGTGAGCATGGCGAGGTCCGGCGGAGGTACACGGTCAGGCGGACACGCAGGGAACGTGACCTCGAAACGACCTCGGCACGCCGTGTCGTGATTCCCAGAAATGGCCAGGAGCGCGGAGGACACCCGTCTGCGGCAGAGCGGCGAGGGCGCGGGCCGCGACGATACGTACCCGGCATCAGCACCCGCCTTTCCGAGTTCTGTCCGTCTTGCAGCGATTGTTAGCGCTAACTGAGAGCGCGTCAAGATGTGACAAGCGAGAAATATGCGTGTGCGCCTACAGTCCTCCGGCCAGGCGGTAATACGCCTGGTTCCAGCGGATCTCCTGGGTGAACCGCCGGATGTCGGTGTCCTCGTCGATCAGCAGGAGTTCGATGCCGAGCATGTCCGCCAGGTCGGTGAGCTCCTCGACGCCGACGGCGCTGGAGAGCACGGTGTGGTGGGGACCGCCGGCGGTCAGCCACGCCTCGGTGGACGTACGGAGGTCGGGCAGCGGACGCCAGACGGCGCGTGCCACGGGCAGCTTGGGCAGCGGCTCCAGCGGGGCCACGACCTCCACCTTGCCCGCGACCAGCCGGAACCTGTCCCCCATGTCCGCCAGCCCGACGACGAGTGCCGGTCCCGTACGCGCGTCGAAGACCAGCCGGACCGGGTCCTCCCGCCCGCCGATGCTCAGCGGATGGATCTCACACGACGGCCGGTCGGCGGCGATGCTCGGGCAGACCTCGAGCATGTGGGCGCCGAGGATCAGCTCGTTGCCGGGTTCGAGGTGGTAGGTGTAGTCCTCCATGAACGACGTGCCGCCCGGCCGGCCGGCGGCCATCGCCTTCACGGCGTACAGCAGGGCCGAGGTCTTCCAGTCGCCCTCGCCGCCGAAGCCGTACCCGTCGGCCATCAGGCGTTGCACGGCCAGCCCTGGCAGCTGGCGCAGCCCGCCGAGGTCCTCGAAATTGGTCGTGAAGGCACCGAACCCGCCGGCCGCGAGGAAGCTCCGCAGACCCAGCTCGATGCGCGCGGCGTACCGCAGCGACTCGTGCCGGTCTCCGCCCTCGGCCAGCTCCGGTGCCATCCGGTACGCCGGTACGTACTCCTTGACGAGGTCGGTCACGTCCGCGTCGGCCACGGCCGCCACGGCATCGACCAGGTCGTTCACCCCGTAGGTGTTGACGGACACGCCGAACCGTAGCTGCGCCTCGACCTTGTCGCCCTCCGTCACGGCCACATCGCGCATGTTGTCGCCGAAGCGGGCCAGCATCAGGCCGCGCAGCGCGCCGTACCCGAGAGCGGCGCGCATCCACGCGTGGATGCGCGGGGCCACGCTGGGATCCGACACGTGCCCGGCGACGGTCTTGCGTGCGACCCGGAGCCGGGACTGGATGTAGCCGAACTCGCGGTCGCCGTGCGCCGCCTGGTTGAGGTTCATGAAGTCCATGTCGATCGTGGACCAGGGCAGCGCGGCGTTGGCCTGCGTGTGCAGGTGCAGGAGCGGCTTGCGCAGTTGGTCCAGGCCCGCGATCCACATCTTCGCCGGGGAGAAGGTGTGCATCCAGGCGATCACGCCCGCGCAGGCGGGGTCGGCGTTGGCGGCGAGCAGCGTCGCCGTGATGGCGGCGGCGTCCGTGAGGACGGGGCGCCAGGTGACGCCGGCCGGGCCGCCGGGCACCGCCTCGATGTCGGCGACGATCCGGCGGGACTGCTCGTCGACCTGGCCGAGGGTGTCCTCGCCGTACAGCCCCTGACTGCCGGTGAGGAACCACACCGTGCGCCGTTCGCCCGAAGTCATGCGGTGGCTCCCCGTTCGCTGGACGTCCCGTGCTGGCCATAGACGTTCTGGTATCGGTCGTAGAGGCGGTCGATGTCGGCTCGGCCGATCGGCAGCGGTTCGCCGAGCTGCCGGGAGATGTGGACCGTACGTGCCACGTCCTCGCACATCACGGCGGCCTTCACCGCCGCTCGCGCGTCGTCGCCGATGGTGAAGACGCCGTGGTTGCGCATGAGGACCGCGGGCGAGCGGTGCCCGCTCAGCGTCTCGACGATCCCCTTCCCGATGGAGTCGTCCCCGATCAGTGCGAAGGGTCCCACCGGGATCTCGGCGCCGAACTCGTCGGCCATGGCCGTCAGGACGCACGGCACGGCCTCGCCGCGCGCCGCCCACGCGCTGGCGTACGTGGAGTGGGTGTGCACGACGCCGCCGACCTCGGGCATGTTGCGGTAGACGTAGGCGTGCGCGGCGGTGTCCGACGACGGCGCCAGGTCGCCTTCCACCCGGTCCCCGTCGAGGTCGCAGACGACCATGTCATCCGGTGACAGGGTCTCGTAGCCCACGCCGCTGGGCTTGATCACGAACAGGCCGGCGCCGGGGACGCGCGCGGACACGTTGCCGGCGGTCCACACGACCAGGCCGTAGCGCACGAGTTCCCGGTGCAGGTCGCTGACGTGCCGGCGCAGGCGTACCACGGTCTCGGCGAGGGACGGTATGGGCGCTTCACTGCTCATGGGCCTACCTCGAAATGGGTTGATAACGGACGCCGACCCTGGCCATTGTGAGCGCTCACACTCGAACCGAGGCGTCACGCAGGGCGCGCAGACGGTGCATCACGTCGCTGCCGCCGCGGCCGAAGTGGTCGTGCAGGGCGCGGTACTCGGCGTAGATCCGGTCGTAGGCGGCCGCACGCCCGGCGTCGGGCGTGTAGACGCGGCGCTCGATCCGGCCCATGGCGGCCGAGGCCGCCCGCAGGTCGGGATACGCGCCCGCCGCCACCGCCGCGTGGATCGCGGCGCCCAGCGCGGGCCCCTGGCCGGAGGCGAGCAGGTTGATCGGCCGGTTCAGCACGTCGCTGTAGGTCTGCATGAGGAAGCGGTTCTTCAGCAGCCCACCGGCAGCGGTGAAGTCGGTGACCGGCACGCCCGCGGTCTCGAACGCCTCGACGATGGTGCGGGTTCCGTACGCGGTGGACTCGACCAACGCGCGATAGACGTCTTCGGGGCGCGTGTCCAGCGTCAGGCCGACCAGCAGCCCGGACAGGTGGTGGTCGACCAGCACCGAGCGGTTGCCGCTGTGCCAGTCGAGCGCCAGCAGACCGTGCCCGCCGACCGGCTGGGCGGCGGCCTTGTCGGTGAGGAGTTCGTGGACCGTGAGGTCGCGCCGCCGCGCCTCCTCGGCGTACTCCTGCGGCGTGGTGGTGCGTACCGCCCAGGCCAGGATGTCGCCGACGCCACTCTGCCCCGCTTCGTATCCCCAGAGCCCTGGGACGACGCCGTCGCGTACGACCCCGCACATCCCCGGCACCTCGGCCAGCACGTCGGAGTTCATGATGTGGCAGGTGGAGGTGCCCATGATGGCCAGCATGTGCCCGGGTTCGAGGGCACGCGCGGCAGCGCTGGTGACGTGGGCGTCGACGTTGCCGACGGCCACGACGGTGCCCTCACGCAGGCCGGTCAGCTCCGCGGCCGCCGCGCTGAGCGTGCCCGCCGGGGTACCGAGCGGCGACAGCGGATGCTCGAGCTTGGCGGCGAAACAGCCGAAGTCCGGGTGGAGGGAGGCCAGGAACTCGGCGTCCGGGTATGCGCCGTCCTGGTGAATGCCCTTGTACCCGGCGGTGCAGAGATTGCGGTTCTCCGCTCCGACGAGCTGCCAGACGATCCAGTCGGCCGCCTCGATCCAGCGATCCGCGGCGGCGTACACCTCCGGGTCCTCGCGCAGCACCTGGAGCGCCTTGGCGAACTGCCACTCGCTGGAGATCTTTCCGCCGTAGCGCGGGAGCCAGCGCTGCCCGGTCTCCTCGGCCCGGCCGACGATCGCGTCCGCCTCCGGCTGTGCGGCGTGGTGACGCCAGAGCTTGGGGTAGGCGTGCGGCCGGCCGGCGAAGGACGGCAGCTCGCAGAGCGGTGTGCCGTCCGCCGCGGTGGGCAGGACGGTGCAGGCGGTGAAGTCGGTGGCGACCCCGACGACCTGCTCCGGGCCTGCGCCGGCGGCCCGCAGGGCGCGGGGCACGGCGAGGCGGAGTACATCGCGCCAGTCCTCCGGTATCTGCAACGCCCAGTCCGGGGGCAGGGACCGGCCGTTCGGCAGGGTGTCATCGACGACCGCGTGCGTATAGGCCACGACGGCACTCCCGAGTTCGGTGCCGTCCTCGACCGCGACCACCAGGGCACGGCCGGACAGGGTGCCGAAGTCGACACCGACGGTGACGGCGGGAAGGTCCATGGTCGCTCCTGACGCGCCGGATTCAGGACGAAGTGCTGCTGCCGCGTACGATCAGTCGCGGTTCGATCACCACGCGCTCGTTCTCCGTCTCCGCCGTCACCGTCGCCGGGGGCTCCAGCCGGCTCACCAGGAGCCGGATGCTGGCCTGGCCGACCGCCGCGAAGTCCTGGCGGATCGTAGTGAGCGGCGGGGTGAAGAACTCCGCCTCGGGGATGTCGTCGAACCCGGCGATGGCCACCTGCCCCGGCATTGACAGCCCGGCCTCGCGGAAGGCGCGCATCACGCCCAGCGCCATCTGGTCGTTGGCGACGAACACCGCGGTCACCTGGCCGGAACGAAGGCGGGCCGAACCCGACGCGACGCGGCCGGCGAGCTCCTGTCCGGCCCGGTAGCCCGACAGCGGTGTCCAGTCGCCCACCAGCGGCGGCGGCACCTCGGCGCCGGCCTCCTCCAGCGCGGCGGTCCAGCCCCGTACGCGAGCCTCGGCCTCCAGCCAGTCCGTCGGACCGGCGACGTGCCACACGGTGCGGTGCCCGGCCGCGAGGAGATGGTCGGTGACCAGGCGCGCGCCGAGCTCCTGGTCCACGGAGACACTCGGGATCGGCAGGTCGTGCCCGCCTTCCACCGTCACCACCGGGAACGGCAGCCGCAACCCGGCCAGCGCGGTCACCGTCTCGCGCTGCGGCACGATCACGACGATGCCCTCGACCCCGCCGTTGCTGAGGTGGTCGATGGCATCCTCCAGCGCCGCCGCGGTGTAGCGGCGCATCATGACCGTGGAGACCATGTAGCCCTCTTCGCGCGCGGCGGCCTCCAGTCCGGAGAGTGTGCTCGCGGGGCCGAACAGCGTGGGGTTGGAGGCGACCACGCCGAGGGTCAGGGTGCGCCGGGTGACGAGGGCACGGGCCGAGGAGTTCCGCCGGTAGCCCAGAGTGTCGATCGCCTGGAGGACCACGGCCCGGGTGGAGACGCGTACGTTGGGATGGTCGCTCAGGACACGGGAGACGGTCTGATGCGACACGCCCGCGAGGTGGGCGACGTCCGCCATGGTGGGAGGCCGAGCGCTCTCCGTCCGCGACATTGTTCTCCGATCCGTGATGGGCTCATTGTTAGCGCTCACAGTGAAGCCCGTCAAGGCCGGAGCCCTCCGGCGCGCGTCCCTACCGGTTCGCGTCCTCATGGGCCGGCCGCCGATTCGACGACCTCATCGCGGCCGCGAAGCGTTCACCGATCCGCTGATAGCCGGCGGCACCCGGATGCAGGCCGTCCACCAGGTCGGAGACGTCGTCGGGGCCGAACAGGGCACGGCCGTCGAGGTAGGTCAGCCGCGGGTCGCCGCGGCGGTCGACCGTGCCACGGAGGATCTCGCGTACGGCGGTCAGCGTCAGGGCGTCGGGCGCGGGCTTGCCGATCGCGCGGAAGGTGAGCACGCCGCCGTCACGGAACGCCGGAGTCGGGCCGGGAGTGTGCTCGGCGGTCGGGCACAGGATCGGGGAGATCAGCAGGATCGGCGTGTGCGGGTGGCCGTCGCGGATCGCGTCCAGGAAGCCGTGCACCGCCGGAACGAACGTACGCGGGCGCATCGTGTCGCCGTTGACCACGTTGATGCCCAGCTTGAGGGTGATCAGGTCCGCGGGGGTGTCGCGGATCGCATGAGCGGCGAACGGGTCGAGCATGCAGTTGCCGGCGAGGCCGAGGTTGAGCAGGTCCAGATCGAGCAACCGCGCGGCGACCGCGGGCCAGGTGCCGAGCGGGCCCTCGGCCTCACAGCAGTGGCTGATCGAGCTGCCGTGGTGAAGCCAGCGCGGGCGGCCCCGGTGCGGGGGTGGCACGGCCGGCCGGTCGGCGCGCAGCGCGATCAGGTCGACCTGGCATGCCTGCGGAAGCCAGATCTCCACGTCCTTGGGGCCGGGCGGCAGCGGCCCGAAGCGTACCGCCGAGGGAGGGCCGGGGCGCAGCTCACCACCGCGCTCGACGTCCATGACGAGGACGGCGCCCGACGGTACGGCCCGGCGCTCCACGTGGTCCCCGTTGACGACCAGGTCGAAGGCGCCGGGGTGCTGGGCGGCGGCCGCGTCGGCGAACCTGGTCCAGGTGGTGAGGACGTCCAGGTCCAGGAGGGTCGCGGTGGTGGAGAACTCCAGCCGTACCCCGGACGGCTGGGCCACGACCATGTCGCAGAACTCGCTGGGGATTCGCGACCTGGTCCAGGCCGGCAGGCGGCGCGGCCGGATCCCCGCGGCCGCGTGCGCCAACTCCAGCGCGCCGGAGATCTGAACCGGCGGGCGGCCGTCCAGCGGAATCTCGATCATCGCGGCCGCCCGGCTCAGCCCTTGGTGGCGCCGGCGGTGAGACCGCCGATGAGCTGGCGTTCTGCCGCGACGTAGAACGCGAGCGCGGGCAGCATCGCGGCGACGACGTAGGCAAGGATACGGGCGGTGTCGGCGGCGTACTGGCCCTGGAACTGCTGGACGCCGATCGGGATGGTGAACCACTTGGGGTCGTTGAGGACCAGCAGCGGCAGGAAGAAGTTGTTCCACGAGGCCACGATGGCCAGGACGGAGACGGTCCCGAGTGCGGGCCGTGCCATCGGCAGCAGGATCCGCCAGAAGAAGGTGAAGGCGCCGCATCCGTCGATGACCGCGGCCTCCTCCATCTCGGCGGGGATCGTACGAAAGAAGCTGCGCAGCACGATGATGGTCAGCGGAAGCGTGAAGGCGGCCTGTGGCAGGATCACGCCGAGCGGGTTGTTCAGGAGGCCGAAGCCGCGCAGCAGCACGAACAGCGGCAGGATCGCCACCGCGAAGGGGAACATCAACCCGACGGTGAACAAGGTGAAGATCGCCTCACGGCCGCGGAAGGCGAAGCGGGCGAAGATGTACGCGGCCAGTGCCGATGCCCCGACCGCCAGGACCGTGGTGGCCACCGCGATCAGCGTGCTGTTGGCGATCTGCCGCCAGAACGACCCGGAGGCGAACACCTCGGTGTAGTTCGCGGTGACCCAGGGCGAGGGCAGTCCGAACATGTTGGTGGACAGTTGGCTGGTGCTCTTGAACCCGGAGAGCACGCCGTAGACCAGCGGTCCGACGACGAGGATCCCGACGAGCCACAGGATCGCGTGCCGGGGCAGCCTTCTCATCGTCGCGCTCGCATGTTGGTGACGGCTCCTTCGAGGTCCCGGCGCATGACATAGCGCTGATAGAAGAGGGCGAAGACGAGGCTGATCAGGAGGATCACGACGCTGATGGCGCTGGCGTAGCCGACCTGGAAGCGTTTGAAGCCGAACTGGAACATCGTGACCGCCATCGTCTCCGAGGCGTTGACCGGACCGCCGCGGGTGATCACCCAGACCAGGTCGAAGAGCTGGATGGCCCCGATGACGGCAAGGAAGATGCTGATCCGGATGGTCGGCCCGAGCAGCGGCAGCGTGACGCGGCGGAACCGCTGCCAGGCCCCGGCGCCGTCGATGGCGGCCGCCTCCATCAGCTCCTTCGGGATGCTCTGCAGCCCGGCGAGGTAGAGCATCATGTGGAAGCCGAAGTACTTCCAGGTCATGACGAGGAAGAGCGTGATGAGCACGGTCGAGCCGTCGCTGAACCACCTGCCCCCCAGACCGCCCAGGCCCGCGGTCCCGAGAAGGTGGTCCGCGGGCCCGGACCCGGGCTGGAAGATCATGAGGAACAGCACGCCGGTGATCACTTCGGACAGCACGTACGGCGCGAAGAACAACAGCCGGTAGACGGCGCGGCCACGCAGGTCCTGGTTGAGCAGCACCGCCATGGCCAGGGCGAACGGCAGTTGCAGACCGACCGACAACGCGATCAGTAAGGACCCGCGCCACAGGTCGCCGAGGAACACGTCGTCGTGGAAGAGGCCGGTGAAGTTGCCCAGTCCGGCGAACTCCGAGGGGAATCCCGCGCCGTTCCACCGGAACAGGCTGACGTAGAGCGCGACGCCGATCGGGACCAGCACCAGCGAGCCGAAGAGCAGCAGCGCGGGCAGCAGGAAGGTGACGATCGTCGCCGAGTGCCGGAACCCGCGGCGGCGACGCGGCGGCGGGGCGGCGGGTGCGGCCGCCTCCGCCGGGTGAAGGGCCGTGATGGTCACTGGCTCTTCGCCGTCCGCGTGATGGCCTGGGCGACCTGCTGCGGCGTCTTCTTCCCCGCGACCAGCGCGGCGACGCTGTCGTTCACTTCCTGCCCGACGGCGGGCGGGAAGTCCTGGTCGAGGTAGAGCTGGAAGCCGGTCGCATCGGTCAGCGCCTTCGCCACGATCTGTTTGTTCGCGTCGGTGAGCGCCGATTCGCTGCCCCGTACCACCGGCATGACGGCGCCGGACGACACGAGCTTGCGGGACTCATCCACCGAGGCGAAGTACTTCAGGAAGTCGACGGCCACGTCCGGCGCGCCCTTGCGCAACGCGTGTCCGTTACCGCCGCCGAACACCTCGGTGGTAGCGCCCGGGCTGCCCTCGACGGCCGGGAACGGGAAGAAGCCGAGGTCTTTGCCGATGCCCTTGCCCGAGGACGCCTCGACGGCGGGCGCCCACTGGCCCATCAGCTCCATCGCGGCCTTGCCGTTGCCCATGGTCGCGGCCTCGCCGCCGGGTGAGTCGAAGCCGGCGTTCTCGAATCCCTGCTGGAACGGCCGCAGGCCGGCCAGCTCCCGCAGGCGCTGTCCGGCCGTGACGAAGGCCGGGCCGGTGAAGTCGTTGGTCGCGCGGGCCTGCTTGAGCGCGCTCAGTCCGCCGATCCGCATGGCGAGGTAGGCCCAGTAGTACATCTCGGGCCACTTGTCCTTGCCGGCGACCGCGATGGGAGTGATCCCGGCGGACTGGAGCCGCTTGACGTCGGCCAGGTAGTCGCCCCAGGTCGTGGGCGGCGTGGAGATCCCGGCCTTGGCGAAGAGCGCCTTGTTGTACCAGAAGCCGACCATGCCGATGTCGAACGGCACCGCGTACGTCTTCCCGTCGAACTGGTACGCCTGGAGCGAGATCTTGGAGAGGCTGCCCGACCAGGAGGCGATCTTCGGGGTGAGGTTCTCGACCAGACCCGCGTCCACCTGCTGTTTCAACACCCCGCCGCCCCAGGTGGTGAAGATGTCCGGCAGCCGTCCGGAAGCGGTGAGCGCGGTCATCTTGGATTTGAACGCCTCGTTCTCCATGGTGACGAGCTTGATGGTGACGTCCGGATGGGCGGCCATGTACGCCTTGGCGGCGTTCGCCCACTGCGTCTTCGCCGGCTCGGTGGTCATGATGTTCCACCACTCGACGGTGGTCTTGCCGTTCGAGGAGCTCGTGCCACCGCAGGCGTTGAGCAGAGGGGCGGTGACGCCGGCCGTCGCCGTCGCGGTCAGGAATCTCCGGCGCGAAAGGGGGTGCTCGCCCACTGGCATCTCCTGGGATGACCGATTCGGAGGCCGATACATTTCGCAACGTATCGGCAAGTGGCTGTTGCCGTACTGTAAAATCACTCGCGGGCACGGTCAACACCTCGTGTCATGTTTTCTCTGATTGCAGTGGTCACACGCCTTATTTCAGATGGTGTAGTTGTCGAAAGGTTGCGATAAAGTTTTGGCAGCGAGGTTCCGCGGATGCGAGGGAGTTCAGCCTGTGACGGTCACCGGCCAGCGTTCACGCCCCACCCTGAGCGACATAGCCGAGGCCGCGGGCGTGTCCAAGGCGACCGTGTCCAAGGTGCTCAACGGCCGCTCCGACGTCGCCGCCGAGACCAGGGAGCGGGTCGCGGCCCTGCTCAAGAAGCACAACTACCTGGCTCCCGGCAGCAGGCGCGCCCGCCGTTCCGGGCTGGTCGACCTGGTGATCGGCGGCCTGGACAGTCCCTGGGCCGTGGAGATCCTGCGTGGCGTGGAGTCCGAGTGCGCCGCGCGCGGCGTGGGTGTCGTGGTGTCACGGGTCCGGGCGGATGACGCCAGGCCGCCGAGCTGGACGTCGCTGACCGTCGAGCACCACAGCGACGGGGTGATCCTGGTGACCTCCCCCATCACCCGGCAGCAACGAGCCCAGATCCAGCGGGCCGGGGTCGGGCTGGTGGTCATCGATCCCGTCGACCTGCCCGACACCGGCCTGGTCAGCGTCGGCGCCACCAACTGGGCCGGCGGACTGGCCGCCACCGAGCATCTCATCGAGCTGGGCCATCGGCGGATCGCGGTGATCAGCGGCCCCCGGGTGATGCTCTGCAGCCAGGCCCGCATCGACGGCTACCGCGCCGCGCTCGAACGCGCGGGCATCGAGGTCGACCGGTCGCTGATCCGGCACGGCGACTTCCTTCACGAAGGAGGTTTCACGGCGGCGCGCGAGTTGCTCGCCCTGCCCGACCGTCCGACCGCCATCTTCGCGGGCAGCGACCTGCAGGCCATGGGCGTCTATGAGGCCGCTCGGCAGACCCGGCTCAGCATTCCGGGCGACCTGTCGGTCGTCGGCTTCGACGACCTGCCGATCTGCCAATGGATGTCGCCGCCGCTCACCACGATCCGGCAGCCGCTGGAGGAGATGGGCCGCATCGCGGCCCGCACACTCTTCCAGCAACTCGACGGCGAGACGCTGGTCAGTCCACGGATCGAGCTCGCCACCGAGTTGCGGAAGCGGTTGTCCGCCGGTCCGCCGCCCGCCTGACCTTGCCAAGACCGCCGCCGGCCGCCTAGGGGCCGCACGTGAGAACGGATGATCGATCCGCCATGGCCGAAGCACCCTCTCATGCCCTAACCGAAACGTGGCGGGACTCCACGGCGTCGATCGCCGAACGCGTCACCGACCTGATGAGCCGGATGACCCTCGCGGAGAAGATCGGCCAGCTCGGCGCGTTCTGGGCGGCGTCGGCCCGGCCGGGAGAAGAGGTGGCCCCGGCTCCGGACGACTTCGGCGACCCGCCGCCGCTGGACACCGCGCTCGAGAACGGGCTCGGCCAGCTCACCCGGGTCTTCGGCACCGCGCCCATCGCACCTGCGGACGGCGCCGCCCGGCTGCGCGAACTCCAGGATCGCGTACGCGCGGCCGGCCGCTTCGGCATCCCCGCGATCGCCCATGAGGAGTGCCTCACCGGCTTGATGACCTGGACCGCCACCGTCTTTCCCGGCCCGCTGGCCTGGGGCGCCAGCTTCGACCCCGAGCTGGTGTCGGAAATGACCACCGTCATCGGCACGGCGATGCGGAGGCTGGGGGTTCACCAGGGCCTCGCGCCCGTACTTGACGTCGTCCGTGACTACCGCTGGGGCCGGGTCGAGGAGACCATCGGCGAAGACCCCTATCTCGTGGGCGTCATCGGCACGGCGTACGCCGACGGGCTCGAACGCTCCGGGGTCATCGCCACACTCAAGCACTTCGCGGGGTACTCCGCCGGGCGTGCCGGGCGGAACATGGCTCCCGCGGACATCGGCCGGCGCGAGTTCACCGACCTGGTGGCCGAGCCGTTCGTGATGGCACTGCGCGGAAGCGGGGCGCGCGCGGTCATGGCCTCCTACTCCGACGTGGACGGTGTCCCGCCCCACGCCGACGCGGCGCTCTTGACCGGGCTGCTGCGCGAGCGACTCGGATTCACCGGCGTCGTGGTCGCCGACTACTTCGGCATCTCGTTCCTGGAGACCATGCACGCCGTCGCCGGATCACCCGCCGAGTCCGCCGCGCTGGCCCTGCGCGCCGGAGTCGACGTCGAGCTGCCGACCACCCGCTGCTACGGCGAGCCACTGGCATCGCTCGTGGAGTCCGGGAAGCTGCCGGTGGAGCTGGTGGACCGGTCGGTACGACGCGTCCTGACGTTGAAGGCCGAGCTGGGCCTGCTGGACGGCGAGCTCCCCCAGCCCCGCATCGCGGACGACCTCGACTCCTCGGCAAGCCGTACGCTGGCCCGGCGGCTTGCCGAGGAGTCGGTCGTGCTGCTGGCCAACGACGGCGTACTCCCCCTCAGCGCCGCCCGCGTCGCGCTCACCGGACCGCTGGCCGACGACCCCCGGGCCATGATGGGCTGTTACGCCTTCCCCAACCACATGGCCGGCCGGCATCCGGACCTGCCGTTCGGAGTGGAGATCCCCTCACTCGCCGACGCGCTGCGGGCGGAGCTGACGGACCCGCCGGCGGTGGCCGCCGGATCGGACGTGCTGGTGACCGACGACGACATCGCGGCGGCCGTGGCCATCGCACGCGAGTCCGACGTGTGCGTCCTGGCCCTCGGGGACCGCTCTGGCCTGTTCGGCCGTGGCACCTCCGGAGAGGGCTGTGACGTGGACACTCTCGACCTGCCGGGCCGGCAGGCCGAGCTGGCGCGTACGGTGCTCGCCACCGGGGTGCCGACCGTGATCGTGCTCATCACCGGCCGGCCGTACTCCCTCGGCGGCATCGCGGACGACGCCGCCGCGGTGATCCAGGCGTTCTTTCCTGGAGAGGAGGGCGCGGCGGCGATCGCCGGCGTGCTGAGCGGCCGGGTCGCGCCGTCCGGCCGGCTTCCGGTCAGCCTCCCGCCCGGCCCCGGCGGCCAGCCCGGCACCTATCTCCAGCCGCCCACCGGACGCGCGTCCCAGTGGAGCGCCACCGACCCGGCACCGCTGTTCCCCTTCGGCCACGGTCTCACCTGGACCACCTTCGGCTACGGCGACCTGGCCATCGACGAGCCCTCAGTGCCGACCGACGGCACCGTCGTGGTGAGCGCCACCGTCCGCAACACCGGCGCACACGCCGGGACCGAGGTCGTGCAGCTCTACCTGTCCGATCCGGTCGCCTCAGTCGTACGGCCGGCCCGGTGGCTCGCGGGCTGGGCCCGCGTCACGCTGGAAGCCGGCGAGAGCGTCCGGGTGTCGTTCACCGTGCACGCCGACCGCACCTCGTTCACCTGCGAGGACATGCGCCGTATCGTCGAACCTGGCGAGATCTCCGTCGCGGTGGGCCGATCGAGCGCCGACCTGCCGCTGTCGGGCTCGTTCACGCTGGACGGTCCCGTACGTGCACTGGGCGGCGACCGGGTGCTCACCGTCCCGGTGACGGTCACGCGGTGCTGACCTTCACCAACCCGATCCTGCCGGGCTCCTACCCAGATCCGTCGCTCTGCCGCGTCGGCCCGGACTTCTACCTGGTCAGTTCCACGTTCGAGTGGTTTCCCGGGCTGCCGGTCCTGCACAGCCGTGACCTGGTGAACTGGCGCGAGATCGGGCACGTGCTGGACCGGCCGGAGCAGCTGCCGCTGGATGGCATCGCGCCGTCCCGCGGGCTCTACGCGCCGACGCTCCGGCATCACAACGGCGTCTTCCACGTCGTCTGCACGCTCGTGGACGGCACGGCCGAGGCCGGCAACTTCCTGGTGACGGCCACGGACCCGGCCGGGCCGTGGTCCCAGCCGCGCTGGCTGGGCGAGAAGGACAGCTTCGACCCGTCGCTGCTGTTCGACGACGGCCGGGTCTGGTTCCACGCGACCCGGGCGGTCGACGCGGCCGGGCACACCGAGGTGTGGCTGCGCGAGCTCGACCTGGACGCCGGGAAGCTCGTCGGCGCCGAGCACGTGATCTGGCGAGGGGCGCTGCGAGACGCTCGCTGGGCGGAAGGCCCCCACCTCTACCGGATCGGCGATTACTACTACCTCCTGGCCGCCGAGGGCGGCACTGCGCTGGAGCACGCGGTCAGCGTGGCCAGAGCCACCGTGGTCACCGGCCCGTACGAGTCGAACCCGCGCAATCCCGTCCTCACCCACCGGCACCTGGGCGCGTCCCATCCGATCGGGTCGACCGGCCACGCCGACCTGGTCCAGACGCCCGGCGGCGACTGGTGGGCGACGCTGCTGGCGACCCGGCCGGGGACCAACCTCGGGCGTGAGACCTTCCTGACGCCGGTCCACTGGGAGGAGGGCTGGCCGGTCTTCCCCGGCGTCAAGCCGGTCGACACCCGCCCGGACCTGCCCGAGCACCGCCAGGCGGCGCGGCCCTGCTGCGATCACTTCGACGGGCCCGAACTCGACCCGCGGTGGTCCTTCCTGCGCACCCCGCGCGAGCGGTTCTGGGAGACCGGATCCGGCCTGCGACTGCGGCTGCGCCCCGAGCCGCCCACCGGGCGCGGCAACCCGAGCCTGATCGCCCGCCGGCAGCAGCACACCCACTTCGCCGCGTTCACCTCCGTTGACCTCACGCCGGTGTCTCGCCACGAACGCGCGGGGTTGATCCTCCTGAACGGCCGCCAGCAGATCCGGCTGGAGGTCGCCCAGCACCACGTCCGCCTGATCGGGTACGAAGAGCCGATCGCCGAGAGGCCTCGCCGCGAGGGCCCGCTCGCGCTCGCGGTTGAGGCCCAGGGCCGGTCCTATCGGTTCCGCGTGAACGGTGAGGACCTCGGCCCGGTCGTGGACGGCGCTCCGCTCGGCCATGACGCGGCCGACTCGTTCACCGGCGCCTACCTCGGTCTCTACGCGACCGGCAACGGGCGACCCAGCGCGACCACGGCGTACTTCCCCTACTTCGAGTACGCCCCGATCCCGTGACGCCGCGCCGGCCCGGTCGTCCCACGCAGGGAGATGGGTGGGGTGATGAGTACGTGGCGGTGCACCGCGTCGGGATCGGCGACGCGCTGGAGGAGCAGCTCGATGGCGCACGCGCCGAGCTCGTCCGCCGGGACGTCGGCCGCGGTGAACGGCGGGTGCAGGTTCTCGGCCCAGTGCCGGGCCGCGACACCCGCGATGGAGAAGTCTCCGGGCACGGCCAGGCCCACGTGGTTCAGCGCGCGGTACATGCCGGGAACCGCCGCCTCGTTGACGGTGGCGATGGCGGTCAGGTGCGGATGTTCGATGAGGAGCTGCGCGACGCATGACGCGCCGGACCGGGCATCGTCGGCGCAGCACACGTGCACGCCGTCGAGATCCCGCTCGGCCAGCGTTCGGGTGAAACCGGCGCGGCTCCGGTGGCTCGGGCCGTGACCGGCGGCGACCAGTTCCGCGGAACGGTTGACGAACGCGACGCGGCGGTGGCCGAGGTCCGCTAGGTGATGCACGCAGTTCGCGATCAGTGTTTCGTAGTCGAGGTCCACCCAGGACATCTCGTCTGGACGGTCGGTACGGCCGACGCAGACGAAGGGCAGCCCGCTGTGGCGCAGGCGGGTGACGCGGTCGTCCTCCAGCCGGATCTCCATGAGGATCACGCCGTCCACGCGCCCGCCGCCGACCAGGCGCTCGAACGAGCGATCGTGCTCCCCGCCCGACGGTGAGAGGAGGACGTCGAGGTCGGCACGCGCGCCGGCGTCGACGACGCCGGCCACGAAGCCGAGCTGCATGTCGGTCAGGCGCCTGCCGGCGGGCGGAACGACCAGGCCGATGGTGCGGGTCCGGCCCTCTCTCAACGCACGGGCGACGGCGTTGGGCCGATAGCCGAACTCGTCGACGACGGCCTGGATGCGCTGCCGGGTCGCCTCCGACACCGGACGCTTGCCGCTCAGAGCGTAGGAGACGGTGCTGCGCGCGACCCCCGACCGCCTGGCGATCTCTCCGATGTTCACCGGCGCCCCATCCCCTGGCCTGATCGACGCGAATGCCAGGTCGAATCGATCGTACGGGGGGATGGTCCGGGCTAGCGCGGCGCTTCCTACGTACGCCGTTGACGTGGGAAAGGTACCGGCCTGTCTGGCTACGAACCGATTCGGCGGAGGCGGATCAGGCTGGGGTGCAGCAGTCGGTGACGCCGCAGCAGGTCCCGGCCGTCTGCGCCTGGTCTGCCGGGGCTACGGAGCCCGTCTTGGTGGCGCGGACGATCGCCGAATGCATGCCGTCGGCGACCTGGTGGGTCGCGGTGATGTCGATGTCGGTGAACCCGGCGGCGTGGAGCCCGTGGCGGTACTCGCTGAAGGACAGGGCGCCGGCGATGCAGCCGACGTAGTCACCGCGTTCGGCCCGCTGCTCGGGGGTGAGGTCGTCGTCGGCGACGACGTCGGAGACGCCGATCCGGCCACCGGGCTTCAGGACACGGAAGGTCTCGGCGAACACCGCCGGCTTGTCGGTGGACAGGTTGATCACGCAGTTGGAGATCACCACGTCGATGGTGTCCGCGGGGAGCGGGATGGCCTCAATGGCGCCCTTGAGGAACTCCACGTTCGACGCGCCGGCCTTCTCGGCGTTGGCGCGGGCCAGGGCGAGCATCTCCTCGGTCATGTCGAGCCCGTAGGCCTTGCCCGCCGGGCCGACGCGGCGGGCCGACAGCAGAACGTCGATGCCGCCGCCGGAACCCAGGTCCAGTACGCGCTCGCCTTCGCGGAGGTCGGCGACGGCGGTCGGGTTGCCGCAGCCGAGGGAGGCGGCGATCGCCTCGGCGGGCAGCGTGTCGCGGTCGGTGGCGGCGTACAGGGTGGAGCCGAAGTTCCCATCGACCTCGACCGGGTCCGGTCCGCAACACGCGGTTCCGCCTTCGGTGACCTTCACGGCCGCCGCGGCGTAGCGCTCACGGACGGTCTCACGCAGGTCGGCGGGCTGCTCACTCATGACGTGCTCCTCGTCTCGCCGGGAAGAAGACCATCCCGGACCGGTCTGTATAGATGTTCTTCTATTCAACCTTGCATGCTGGATAGAAGAACGTCAATATAGAAGCATGTCTGATCAAGGCGATGGAACGGCCGTCTCGGCGGACGGCTGCTGCGCCGGGCTGTCGTCCGCGCCGCTCGATGAGGGTCAGGCAGCCGAGCTGGCCGCGGCGTTCAAGGCGCTGGCCGATCCGGTCCGGCTGCGGCTGCTGTCGATGATCGCCTCACAGCCGGGCGAGGTGTGCGTATGTGAGCTGACGCCGGCGTTCGCGCTGTCCCAGCCGACCATCTCCCACCACCTCAAGTTGCTGCGCCAGGCCGGGCTCATCGACTGCGAACGCCGAGGGACCTGGGTCTACTACTGGGTGCTGCCCGCCGCACTCGACCGACTGGGAGCGTTCCTGACCACCCCGCAGGCCGCCGGAGCCCGTACGTGAACGCCGTCCCGCTGGGCCGACGAGTCGCCGCCGAGGCCGCCGGAACGGCCGCGCTGGTCGCCGTGGTGGTCGGCTCCGGCATCCAGGCCACCGAGTTGTCCCGTGACGGCGGCGTGCAGCTGCTGGCCAACTCACTGGCCACCGTGCTGGGCCTGGGCGTACTGATCGCCCTGCTCGGGCCGGTCTCCGGCGCCCACCTCAACCCCGTCGTCTCGCTCACCGCCTGGCTCCTCGGCCGCCGCAGCCGTGAGGGTCCGAGCCTGGGCGAAGCCGCCGCGTACACGGCCGGCCAGACCGCCGGCGCCATCGGCGGCGCCGTCCTGGCCAACGCGATGTTCGCCCGGCCCCTGGTGCGCTGGTCAACCCACGATCGCTTCGCCGGTCACCTGTGGCTCGGCGAGATCGTGGCGACCGCCGGCCTGATCACGCTGATCTTCGGCCTCACCCGCACCCGCCGCGCCCACCTCGCGCCGGCCGCGGTCGCCTCCTTCATCGGCGCCGCGTACTGGTTCACCTCCTCCACCGGCTTCGCCAACCCGGCCGTCACCGTGGGCCGTGCCTTCACCGACACCTTCGCCGGGATCGCCCCCGCCTCCCTCATCCCCTTCATCACCGCCCAGCTCGCCGGGACGGCCATCGGCATCGCCCTGGTCACGGCCTTGTTCGACCGCCCGGCCCCCGCCGAGCCCGATGTCGTCCTCCCCCACGGCGACGGCGAGGCTCTCGCCCGCGCCGCCCGCTGAACCCCGAACCCGTCGAAGGATCCAGCCGTGAGCACTCCCGAACGTCCGTCCGTGCTGTTCGTCTGCGTCCACAACGCCGGCCGCTCCCAGATGGCCGCCGCCTTCCTCACCCACCTCGCGGGCGACCGCATCGAAGTCCGCTCCGCCGGCTCCGCCCCCGCCGACACCCTCAACCCCACCGTCGTCGAAGCGATGAAAGAAGCCGGCATCGACATCACCGGCCAGACCCCCAGAACGCTGACGACCCAAGCCGTCCAGGACTCCGACGTCGTGATCACCATGGGCTGCGGCGACACCTGCCCCGTCTTCCCCGGCAGGCGCTACCTCGACTGGAACCTCGACGACCCCGCCGGACGCGGCATCGAGGCCGTCCGCACCATCCGCGACCAGATCGAACAACGCGTCCGCGGCCTCATCGACGAGCTCACCTGACCGCCCCTGCGGCCTCCTTCGCGCCCGCGGACTTCAAGCGACGGTGGGACGGCTTCCGTCATGTCTGGGGCCGCCGCCACCGCGCCGCGAACGCGCGGGCGGCGTCGGCGACTCGCCGGTCAACCAGTACGCGCCCTTCTACCTGTGGAACGCACCGGCGAGTCCCCAATCCCCCGGTCAGGGCGCGGACACCAGGGCCGTTCGCAGCTACCCGGCCCTCGCACATCCTCACCGGTGAGTCGGCTTCGCGCTTTCGGTCAGCCGCGCAGGTGTGGGTAGGCGGGGAGTCGTGGGGCGTGTTTGTGGCCGTTGGTGAAGGCTTTTTCGGTGAGTGCGCGGCCGGGGCGGGTGGCGAGTGCGCGTTGTGCGGTGCGGAGCACGGCCAGGCCGGTGCGGGTGGTGGGGTGCATGAGGCCGGGCATGCCTGGGGGCATGTTCTGCGCGGTTTCGGCGTAGCGGCGCAGGAGCCGTTCGTAGCGTTGGAAGGCGCCGGTGGGGTCATGGCCGGGTTCGGTCGCGGTGGCGGCGAGTTCTCCTGCCAGGACGTGAGCGCCGACGAGGGCGAGGGTGGTGCCCATGCCGGTGGGGCCCGAGCCCCAGGCGGCGTCGCCGACCAGCGCGACGCGTCCTTTGCTCCAGGTGGAGACGGTGACCTGGGCCAGGCGCTCGGCGTAGACCTCCTGCGGGCGTGCGGCGAATCCGTCCAGGACGCGCCCGGTGCGCCATCCCAGCATGGCGAAGCGCTCGCGCAGGATGTGGAGTTGTGACGCGCGAGGCAGGGTCTCGAACCCGAACGCCACGCTGGTGAAGCTCAGGGCCGCCCGCAGGGTGCCCAGGTTGTCGGGACGGATCATGACCACGCGGCCTTCGGTGGCGTTCATCCAGGTCCACCAGTCATCATCGCCTGGCCGGCGGTCGATGGTGCCGTAGGTGAGGTTGAGGCCCTTGTCGTCGTAGCGGGTCTCGGGGCCGAAGAGCAGCCCGCGGGTACGCGAGCTGCGTCCCTCGGCGATCAGCAGCAGGTCGAAACGCTCCTGCCGGCCGGCGTCAGTGCTCACCTCGACGCCGGAGCCGTCCTGGTCGACACCGGTGACGAAGTCGCCGTAACGGACCTCGACGTCGTCCTCGATCTGTCCCAGCAGGATGGCGGCAAGACGCCCGCGCAAGATCTCCAGCTCGGCGGTCGGGCCATCCCGCCCCTCGACCCGGGGAATCTCGGCATGGACACGGCCGGCGCCGTCGACGAACCGCGTTCCCACCTCGCCGGTCAGGTCGGCCCGTACCAGGTCACCCATGCCCATCCGGCGCAGGACCTCATGCCCCAGTCCGCGGATGTCGATGTTCTGCCCCGCATCCCGCCGGGAAGCAGAGCGCTCGAGGACCACCGGCTCCCAGCCCGCCCGGCACAGCCCCCAGGCCAGCGCCGGACCGGCGATGCTTCCGCCCGTGACCAGCACACGCGGCCGACGCCGCCGCACCATGCCCACCCCCGAAACCGACCGTAACGAGCCTGCGGGGCGCCGATCAGCGCCCCACTGCGTTCCCGAGGCGACGGCCCTCTAGTCACGTCCCGGGGGGCCCGCCGGTCCACAACCGATTTCCCGCTCGTCCTGCGTGCTGCCGGAGTCAAGGTCCCCGGCGTCCGCGGACTGGGCCCGGGCCGCCACCTCAGGATCCTTTGGCCTGTGCTTCCGTGCCAGAGGGCCTACCCGGCCTCGCCCCCGTCCCCGAACAACGATCAGTCCCCATCAAGTCAAAAATGAGCTACGGCTCCATGACCAAAGACGCACCGAGGGTCGCCCGACACGAACGGCCGGCCGCCCGGAGGTGAGAAGCGCGCCGCCATCGACAGACAACTCGGTACCGACGTCATACAGCTTTGAAGACCTGGAGTCTGGTTAAGCAACGACCATGGAGTTCTGCATCAGTATCGTGATTCTGCTGGCCGCGCTACATGATTAAAGCGTCTCCGTCGGAAGTGTCGACTCGATGCCAAGTCTCACATCTCGCGGTTTCGCTGGAGTTGGCCGAGGGGACGACGCCAGTGGATCATGGGCGCGAATTGCCGCCGCGGTCCATAGAGTCCAATACCAGACCTTCGTCGCGTTTTCCACCAGGGCGGTTGCTCAATGAGGCTTCCGAATAGCTTGACGATTGCCATCTTCAGCTCGGTTCTTTCCGGAAGCGCCGCTTTCGCCACTGTTCCTGCCGGTGCCGCAGCGGCTGAAAACAGCATCTCCGGCGATGGCTGCTGTGGGCCCCACAGCGGACGATCGAGCAGTCGCAACGTCAATCGCAACCGCCATCGGCAACGGGTCGCGGGCAGGATCCGCAACGGCAACGTCAACTTCAGCGACGCTCGGGTCTGCAGAGACGACGACCTCGGCGCCGTACCAGGCCGGCTGGCCACCTCACCGGCACCGCCCGGGGATCCGGCCGCCGCGGCGATGCAGGCGTACCTGGACGGCCTGGCAGCGAACGGGTTCACCGGATCGGCCCTGGTGATACGGCGCGGGCAGGTGCTGGCGCGTTTCGCCGCCGGCGAAGCCGACGAGGTAAACCACATTCCCGTCCGTCCGGACACCGTCTTCCGGCTCGCCTCGGTCACCAAGCAGTTCACGGCGATGCTCCTGCTGAAGCTGCAAAGCTGTGGGGTACACCTGGACGATCCGGTCTGCCCGTATCTCATCCCCAGATTCATCAGCGCCTGCCCCGACGCGTGGCGGCCCATCACGCTCCGCGAGACCGTCACTCACACCTCGGGCATCCCCGACATCCAGGGGCTGCCCGACTTCTATGCCTTGCTCTCGCAGCCGACCACGACCCGGCGGCTCATCCGGCGTTTCCTCGACCTGCCGCTGGACTTCCCGCCCGGCACGAGGTGGAAGTACACCAACTCCGGCTTCATCCTGGCCGGTGCGATCATCGAGTCGGTGACGCACCAGCCGTACGGTGTGGTGCTGCACGACGAGATCGCCGGCCCGCTGAACCTCCGCCACACCGGTTACAGTCGCGGAAACCCGCCCCCCGGATACGCGAAGGGTTACTTCACGGTCGGCTCACCCGCTCCACCCACCAACGGCTCCCAGGCGTTCTCCGCGACCGGCATCTACTCCAACACCGACGACATCGCCCGCTGGGACCGGTCATTCGGCGCGTACCTGGTCGCACCACCCGCCATCGTCAGACAGGCGTTCACACCGCAGGCACCGTGCCCACCCAACGGCTGCCTCAACCTGCCCTCACGCGCGTACGCCTTCGGCTGGATACTCGACCGGCTCGACGGGCACCGGCTCATCTACCACCCCGGTCTTCTCCAGGGCTACGCCGCGAGCAACATGTACCTGCCCGACGACGACATCGAGGTCGTCGTACTCAGCAACGTCGAGGCCACCAACAGCAACGGCATCGCCCGGCACCTCGCCACCCTGGCCCTCCAGCCCTAGGCTAGGCGCGCTGATCTCCAGTCCCCGCGGCGCCGGCATTATGTCGCTCCCGGTCATGGCCCTGATCGCGATCTCCGGCATCTTCTACCCGATCACCGCGATGCCCGGCTGGCTACGCTGGATCGCCGAGGTGTTCCCGATCTGCTGGCTTGGCCTGGGCATGCGCTCGACCCTGCTGCCCGATCGTATGGCGAGCGTCGAACTCGGCCACTCCTGGCGGCACCTGGAAACCTTCGCCGTACTCGGAGCGGTGGGCGTCGCTCGGCCTGATCCTCGCGCCGCCCCTGCTACGCCGGATGGCCCGCCGCGAATCGGGCTCCCGCATGGCCGAGTACCGCGAGAAGGCCCTGCAACGGGTCGGCTGAAGCGGCCTTCGACCGCGTGGAAGGTGCACAAAGCTGTATCCCACCTGCTGGCCACACTCACGTGTCTGGGCCGAGCTGCGTCAATTCGATGAGACCGACCTCGCCGGGATTGCCTCCCGTTCAACACGACGTGGCCCCGTCATTCATCGATCTGCCGATGAGAATAAAGATCCCGTAGGACACCGACCTCGGCGGCGTGATGAGTGAACTCGTCCAACACATGGAGCACGACGTCGAGGACGGAATGATCGGCATAGCCGAAAAAGGCCGGCCCACACGGCTTCCACCAACGCTCGTCGGCCACTGCGATGAGTGGCTCGCGCCAGTGAACGCGGTAGGCGGTCTCCAGAAACTCCAGCCCACCCGTCGCCGTACCAGAAAACTCCACGTCGTCCAGAGTGATGGTGCGTCCTTGGAACAGCCGCGTGCCGAAGTCGGTGAACATCAGCCCTACATGGCCGATCCGCCAGGCGATGGTGGCGACCGGAACAGGGTCAGGCGCAGGGCCGCCACCGCCGTCACCGTCGATACGCCATCGCCCCGTAGCGTCTGCGCGGACCGTCCAGCCATCCGCGACCGGCTCCCAGAAGTACTCGACGTCAGTGGTGTCCTCGAACCGGCCTCGGGTGCGCCGCCACACTTCGTCGAAGGCACTGACGATCGAGTCACCGATCCCGCTCATAAGGCGGATCCTGCCACAGCGGCCTTACCGAGCTCCCCTCGCCCCAAACGGACCGAACTCAGCGACATTCTCGGCCTCAGTGATCAATGTCTACGACAAGAAGCGGACGAGCAGAGGGTCAACGTGGGCAGCGAGTCCCCACGGACATGTGGACGGTGGCCGTCCTGCTCCCCGCACGAACCTCCAGCGGTATGCAGGCGGCCTTGTCGAGATTGAACCCACCGGGAAAGGCCAGCCACTGCCCGGAGCCCGAAGGAGGTGGCGGGCAGGCCGGGATGTGCAGATCGCTGGTCCACTCAGCGGCGTGGTTGCCCCATGCGATGGAGAATCGAGCGGACCGACTCGCGGGTACGCTCAGGGTCGCCTCGCGTCCGGCATGGACGAGAAGTCCGGTCTTGGCGAAGAGACGATGTGGGTCCGCCCCGCCCGTACGGCCGACCTGAAAGGTTGAAGTGGTGTCCAGCCCCACTACGCCAAGGACGTCGCTCATCTGCACGTCGGACGGTGACGACACCACATCGATCGGACCAGAACAGTTCAGACTGATGGACCCGGACGGCAAGGCCCTGGGACTCGACGCTGCCACCGCACTCTCACCGGATGGTGTCCTCGGGGCCGGCTTTCCGGTACACGCCGGCTCAGAGCACAAGGCCACCACCACGACGACACGGATGGCCGCTCGTATGAGGTCGTCCCGCTGCCATGCCATAGGGCTCATGATCCCGTTCCCCAAGCATGATCGCACCCCAAGTGCCGCCGAGCCCGCAGCTCACGGCACGAAGCCGGGGCTCTGAGCGGGACACGGTCTCTCGTGGATGTTCTCTAAGCCGAGGATCTGTTTTGTGCGTACTACTTTGCAATGCGTAGTAGCATCACCAGCCTAGGAGGTAACCGAGATGGACGCCACGCAGCTGCTCAAGGGCGTACTCGATCTGGCCGTGCTCGCAGTCCTGGACAGTCACGACGGCTACGGCTACGACGTCGTACGGCGGCTGCGGGAAGCAGGGCTCAGCGAGATCGGCGATGCATCGGTCTATGGCACGCTTCGCCGGCTGTTCAAGGCCGGTGCGCTCACGTCTTATGTCGTGCCCTCCGATGAGGGCCCGCACCGCAAGTACTACGGCCTTAATGAGCTCGGTCGTCAAAAGCTGGCCGAATCGGCGAAGACCTGGACGAGTTTCGCGGCCACCATGAATGGCCTGCTCGACTCCACTGAGGAGAGTGTGGAATGAGGAAAAAGGAGATTACAGAGTACGCCACGGCCGTCCGCGTGGCCTTGGCCAACGCCGCCGACCGAGATGATCTGCTGGAGGATCTTGAGGACCATCTGGCTGAGATCGCTGCTGAGTCCGGACAACCTTTGTCCGACCGGCTTGGATCGCCGGAGGCGTACGCGGCCGAGTTGCGTGCGGCGTACGGCGCTGAAAGCCGGAGTCGGCACAGCCCGCTCAGGTTGTGGCACGCGGCTAGAGAGAAGACCTCGGTATTGCACCGTCAGTTGACTGAATACCACCTTTATCAGGTGGTGACAGGCTTCCTGATAGAGCTTCGTCCTGGGTGGTGGGTGGTGCGGGGTGCCGTAGCCATCATGATCGTCTGCGGGTTCATTCTCCACCAGGGTTTTTGGTCGGTCGGCCCGGTGCGAATAGTCGTGATCCTCGCCTCGATCTGCCTATCCGTATGGCTGGGCAAGCTAACCCGTGCCCAACTTCCGGGGGCGAGAGGCCGGGCGTTGATCGCACTGTTGAACGTCGTCATGGTGACGGGTCTGCTCCTGGCCATCGTGCAAGCCGAGCCGTGGCGTGGCGATGCCGGCAACGGATCGGTGTATCCGATGGACCAGCCCGCCGATGCCGGCACCGATCCCCTCTCGAACATCTATCCCTACTCCAAGGACGGCAAGCCTCTGACCGGCGTGCGCCTCTACGACCAGGACGGAAAACCGTTGGAGGTGCCCTATCAGGACAACGGCTGGGAGCTCGACCAGCGATGCGGTAGTCCGCCGCCGATCGCCAACGCATATCCACTGCCACTGAGGATGACGGGCGAACAACCTTCCGAGGAAGGCAAGCCGCCCTGCTCTACCAATACGCCGTCGCTCGCGCCGCGGCCTGGTCATTCGGTGCGACCTACACCAAGCCCGACACCGAACGGAACGCTGTCCCCGTGATGGCCGAAGACGCACCGGCGCGGCCTAATACGATGCCGCACCCCATCCCCCAAGGCATTCATGTGCTGAACGCGATGCTCGTTTATGGATGAGACCTACGGTGTCGCCCTGCGACGAGGTGTCATCGACATGCCGGTGGAATCGACCACGTTGCCGAAATCTGCAGTGATCACGCCTTCTCCACCACTGACCGGCACCACGTTGGACGAGGGCTCACCTCCGATCCGTCGTTGGCTCGGCCGACCGGGAGAGGCCTCACTACTGGCGTTGCTGGTCCTGGTGACCCATGGCACGTCGTTCACGCAGCCGTTCTGGAATCCGGACGAGGGGTTTCTCGCTACTCAGGCCCGGATGCTGCTGCGCGGCGGCACCCTGTACAGCGATGTCGTGGACCGCAAGCCGCCCCTCCTCCCGCTGATCTATGAGGGCTGTTTCAGTTTGCTGGGCAGCAACTCGCTCCTTCCGGTGCGAATTCTGGCCCTCGGCGCGCATCTGGTAACGGCACTGCTCCTCGCCGCCATCGCACGCGACCGCTGGGGTCCTAACTGCGGGATCACGGCTGGGTCCCTGTACATAATGACATCGATCATGTTGATGCCCAGCGACGCACAGGCCGTGACGTTCGAGGTATTCATGCTGCCGACGTTCACAGCAGCGTTCTATTTCGCGACCAAGGGCTACCCATTGTCCGCAGGGCTGGCCGCTGGGCTTTCGATCATGACGAAACAAACCGCCGGCGTTGTCCTCCTGCCCGTCGGTCTGCTGCTCTGGCGCTCGTGTGGTCAAAAAGGCCGGCGCGGTCAGCTTGCTCGAGGTGCCGTGGGTCTGGCCTTGCCGATCTCGGTATGTGCGGCGACCTTCGGCCCGAGACAATCATTCTTCTGGATGATCAACGCATCCGAATCATATCTCGCCGGGGGAATGTCGCCGCGCGCCGCATACCTGCGCGCATCCGGCAATCTTACCTTGATGATCGCAGGCGCACTCGCTGTCGTGCTGACGATCCTTTGGTGTCGTACGACCCGCGCCCTGCAGACGGATCTATGGCTTTGGCTGGCCAGCTCAGTAGCGGGCGTGACAACGGGATTTCATTTTTTCGGCCATTACTACCTAGAGCTGCTACCACCGCTGGCTCTACTCGGCGCCGGCTCATTGCAGCACCTGCTGAGAAGCGGCCGAAAAACTCTTTGGCAGACAACACTGGCCTATACCGGTTGCACGGCCTTGATCTTTGCGATGCTCGGACAGATATCTACGCCGCCGGAGAAAGATCATGTACTACGCATCGTGGCGGCAGTGCGCGCAAATACGAATCCCAGCCAGAGGGTCTTTGTCTGGGGAATGCATCCAGAGATCTATTGGCTGGCCGACCGAGCCCCAGCGAGCAGGTTCCTCACCGCCAGCCTCTTGACGAACTACAGCGGCGGCGTCAGCGCCGACCACGTCGGTATGGCGTTTGCGGTACCCGGTACATGGCAATCATTCGAGCGTGAGATGACCGAGCATCCGCCGACCATAATCGTCGACGACTCCGAAAATTCCACCTATGACCCCAGTCGGTTCCCCGTCCTCCGACGTTTTCTTGAGAGTCGCTACCGTGTTATCGCGACTATCGACCACTTTATCCTTTATCAACTGGGCCACTGATACGGCCATGACATCCGTTCCCGCGTACCGGTCGAGGAGCGGGCGGACCAAAAGCTTTGTGGCCGCGCTCAGCGTTGTCGTGAGCGGGGCCAGCCGACACCACCGTCCAGGTACGCGACACCCTCACCGTCGTCACCGCGACCACCCGCCTGTCCGCCGCCGGCCGCCTCGTCATCGTCGGCCGGGTCGCCGCCCGCTGGGTCACCCTCGACGGCAGCGCCGGCTGGGCGCCGCACCGGGAGTCCTGGCCCCCGAACTCGCCAAACGCGTCGACCCCGGCGAACTCACCCCGATGAACGACGGCCGCGCCCGCCGCGAGGAGGCCCTCGCCATACCGCGCGCGGGCGAACCCCTCGGCACCGGCCTGCACACCGTCACCGTCCACCGCCACCTGTGCGACATGGCCGACCAGTGGAGCTTCGCCGGCATCCCCGTCGCCCGAGAACGTCTCATCGACGCCCACGCACAGGCTCACCCCGAACTGGGCCGGGCTCAGCGAGCCGCTGAGGAACCTGCGCCTCCAACTGTCCACCCCGTTCTTCTTCGGCGACACCGTCACCCTTCGATCCACCGCACACCGTGCTCGCTAACTCTGGGCCAGGCGCTGGAGTTGCCGTTCGTGTACTCCGGCCACCCAGTCCCAGCCGTCCTTGGCCGAGGGGCCGATCCTCGGGTCGCTGAGAGCACCGCTGTCACGCAAGGCGTGCAGGTACGCCCGGTCCTGGTCGATCCGGGCGCGTACCTCGTCGGCTCCGCCTACGGACCCGTGGCCCGGGACGAGGACATCGACGTCGCCCGCCACGCCCTCCAGCACGCCCAGCGCGGCGATGTAGTCCTCGATCGGGTCGGCGGCGGTGAAGTCGAGCAAGGGGATCAAGACATCGGAGAGCAGGTCGCCGACGACGAGAACCCCGCGTTCCTCGATCAACAGTGCCGCGTGGCCCGGAGCATGCGCTTGGTGCTCGATGATCCGGATCTCGGGGCCATCCCACGGGAACCGCGTCGTCCCGGCGGGCAGGCCGGTGATGCGGCCGAGCAGGTCCAGCGGTACGCCTTCGGGAATGCCGACGGCCTTCGCGACCGTTTCCACCCCGCCCGACAGGCGGTCTCGCGCGGTCGCCGCGCAACGCTCGGTGCCGTAGCGGGGCGCCTCGCCGAACCTGGGGTGCCAGAGCATGTGGTCCCAGTGCGGATGCGTCGAGAAACCCGCCACGACGGTCTGGCCCGGATCGGACAGGTCATTCGCGAGGCAGGCGAGTTCGTCGTCCAGCACCCCGGCGTCGACGAGCAGCACGCCGCCCCGGCCCCGCACGACGACCGCGTTGCTCTGGCAGAACTCACTCTCGTGGACCAGCACACCTTCGGTGACCTGTCTCAGCATGAACTCGTCTCCTTCGCTTCCCCGATGGCGTACCGATGCGTCGTGACGCCCTGCTCGAATCATCGCCGCAGGTCGAGCACGCCCTGCGCGCGGCCCGTCGTGGCTGGTCAGGATCGTACATAGCGGCAGAAAAGGATTCCCGAGGCGAAGGAGCGGTGCTCGACGAGGCGCAGCCGCAGTCGTTCCCCCACGGGCAGGTACGGCTTGCCGCCCCCGACGATCACGGGGGACGCGTACACCCAGAACTCGTCGATCAGGTGCGGCAGGGAGGCGGCGAGCTCGGGGCCGCCGAGTTGGAGGGTGCCGTCGAGCTCCTGCTTGAGGCCCGTCACCGTGGACTCGGCGTCCTCGCGGCGAACGATCGTGACCCCTTCGGGGACGGTCTGGAGAGTGTCGGAGAAGACGTATCGCGGCGTCTCCTGGTAGAGCCGGGCGAACTCACGCTCGAGGGCCGGGGCGCCTTCCTTGCCGAGGTCCCGCGTCCAGGGCTTTTCCATCGCCTCGTACAGCCGCCGCCCGAACAGGAACGCCGCGGTACGGCGAACGTGGTCGTTCGCCGCCTGGCGGAAGTCCTCGTCCGGGTCCATGAAGTCCATGCCGCCGTGGGGATCCTCGATATAGCCGTCGATCGAGGTGTTCATCCAGTAGATGACCTTGCCCATGAAGCTCCTCCTTCCGTGTCGCTCATTCCCTGCACTGTCAGGCGAAGGTATCGGCGCCCTCTGACATCGTGGCGGAACCGATCGCGAGCGTTGTGTGCGACACCTCGCAATCGGGCATACGTGCAGGTAAGAAGCTTTTCCGGTTCACGGAACCCGCGTCGTTGAGTGTGATCCGGCCGGACTCGGCACGGGAGGTGCGAGCCTGGTGGAGCCGAGCGGCCGGACGATGGGCGTCGAGGAGGAGTTCCTGCTCGTCGACCCGGTGACCCGTCGTACCGCGCCTCGTGCGGCGGCGGTTCTCGCCCGTGCCGTCAAGGTCTCACCGCCGGAGGTCGCCTTTCAGGAGGAACTGGCCGCCACGCAGGTCGAGTCGGTGACCGGCGTGTGCGTCGAGTTGGAGAGCCTGCGCGGGCAGCTGGTGGACGGGCGGGCCTGCCTCGCGGACGCCGCCGAGGCCGAAGGGCTGCGCCTGGTCTCGGCCGGGACCCCGGTGCTGAGCGGTGACCCGGTGCCGACGACGCCTGGAGCGCACTATGACCGGGTCATCGAGATCCTCGCGGGTGCGGTGATCGGTTATGAGTCCTGCGGCTGCCATGTGCACGTCGGCGTACCGGACGCGGAACTGGCCGTGGGAGTGCTCAACCACCTTCGTCCCTGGCTGCCCACGCTCGTCGCGCTGGCAGTCAACTCCCCGTACGACCAGGGCCGCGACTCCGGGTACGGCAGCTGGCGGATCCAGACTCAGGCGTGTTTTCCCGGAGCCGGCGTGCCGCCCTGGTTCTCCTCCGCGGCCGCGTACGAACGGGCGCTGCACGGTCTGGTCGAGCTCGGCGTCCTGGCGGACCAGAGCACGACCTTCTGGCTGGCCCGGCCCTCGCCACGGCTGCCGACGATCGAGGTACGTGCGGCGGACGCGGCGACCACGGTCGACGAGGCCGTGTTGCAGGCGGGCCTCGTCCGCGGGCTCGTGCTCACCGCACTCGGCGAGCTGGCCAAGGGCAAGGAGGCGGTGCCCGTCGGCGAGCGGCTGTGCGCGGCCGCGCTGTGGTCCGCCGCCCGGTACGGCCTGTCGGGCCCGGGCATTCATCCGTACGAGGAGCGCCGCGTCGCCGCCGGGCACCTGCTGGACGAGCTGCTGCGCTGGGTACGCCCGGCGCTGGAGGAGACCGGCGACCTGGCGACCGTACGGACGCTGGTCCGCAGGGTCGCCGCCGACGGCACCGGAGCGGTACGCCAGCGCGCGGCGGCCGCAGGCGGGCCGCGGAACGTCGTGGACATGCTCGTACGGCACACCGGACGGCGATGATGCCGCACGGCGCTGCCACCGGCCAAAGGAGAAACGCATGATCTCGAACCTGGTCGCGGGACCGCCGCTGCCCGTACCGCGCGGTCCGTTGTCCGAAACGGTGATCGCGGCGTTGCGGGACGGGGAACTCACGCCCCCGCCCTACGTGGACGGGGAGGCGTTCGGGGAGGACCTGCAGCTCGCCCTCTATGTCTGTTACGAACTCCACTACCAGGGCTTCGGCGGCGTCGATCCGGCGTGGGAGTGGGATCCGGAGCTGCTGCGCCTGCGCGGCGCCCTGGAGCACCGCTTCCTGTCGGCGCTGCGCGCGGAGCTGCCCGGCGGTGACGACGTCGACGCGGCGCTGCGCGGGGTTACCACCGAAGCCACCGAGGACGGCGGCGTCAGCGCGTACCTGCGGGACGAGGGCGAGTGGGAGCAGATGCGGGAGTACCTCATCAACCGCTCGGTCTACCACCTCAAGGAGGCCGACCCGCACGCGTGGGTGATACCGCGCCTGCGCGGGCAGGCCAAGGCGGCTCTCGTCGCGGTCGAGTACGACGAGTACGGGGCCGGACGAGCCGAGCGGATGCACGCCCGGCTGTTCGCGGAGATGATGACGGAGGCCGGTCTGGACGCGCGCTACGGTCACTATCTGGACGCAGTGCCCGCGGTGATGCTCGCGACGGTGAACATGATGTCGCTGTTCGGGCTGCACCGCGCGATGCGCGGGGCGGTGGTCGGGCATTTCGCCGCGTCCGAGATCAGCACACCCCCGGGGCGCAGCGGATCGTGGACGCCCTCGAACGCCTGGGTGCGGGGCCGCGCTGCCTGTTCTTCTTCACCGAGCACATCGAGGCCGACGCCGTCCACGAGCAGGTGCTGCGCCGCGAGGTGGTCGGCGACCTCATGGAGACGGAGCCGGAGCTGGCGCCGGATGTCGTGCTGGGCGTCCAGGCGACCGCGTTTCTCGAGGGCCGGCTCGGAAGCCATCTCCTTCACCACTGGTCCAGGGACGAGTCCTCACTGCGAGTCGCGCCGGTCTGAACCCTCGCCCGTACGCAGGCTCGCCCTGGGGGCGGGGCGGCGGCGGTGGCTGGTGTCGCACAGCGGAAAGCGGCGGCTGCGCCCGCAGACGCAGATCGCCACCAGGAAACGGTCCGAGCGCACCGTGGAACCATCGGCCAGCACGATCTCGACCGGTCCCTCGACCAGAACCGGCCCGGCCGGCGTCATGACGACGCGCCTGCGTGCCGGGGCCGCCGCCTCCCGTACCGGCTCAGTGTCCTTGCTGGGCACAGATCACCACCAGCTCCTCATACCCCTGCTCGGGTCATACCGCATCCCGGCCAGAGACACACCCGCGCGTGGGAACGCGGTCGAGCGGTCAGCCGAGCTGCTCGGCCAGCGCGACGATGATGCCCTCGGGGCCACGGACGTAGCAGAGCAGGTAGCTGTCCTCGTACCGGGCCACCTCGCCGACGAGTGGGGCGCCGTGGATGCGCAGGCGGGCGACGACGTCCTCGAGGTCGTCGACGGCGAACATGACGCGATGCATGCCCAGCGTGTTGTGCGGCGGGTTGCGCGGTCCGGCGTCGATCGCCGCGGGCGCGTGGTATTTCGCCAGCTCAAGGCGGCCGTGGCCGTCCGGGGTGCGCATCATCGCGATGTCACAGCGGACGCCGTCGAGTCCGACCGTGCGGTCCGCCCAGAGGCCCTCGATCTGCGCCTTGCCCTCCAGCTCCAACCCGAGTTCCACGAAGAACGCGACGGCGGCCTCGAGGTCGTCGAAGACGATGCCGACGTTGTCCATCCGCTGAATCGCCATGGTGGTCCTCCCTCGCGTACGGGCCGATGCCCGCCGACAGTACCCTCGGAGAGGGAGGACGCGATGAAGTACATGCTCATCATGCGCTGCACGAAAGGGTCCCCGATGGACGCCTGGCAGGGCGATGTCGAGGCGGCCCTGCACGCGATGGGCCGATACAACGAGTCGATGATCGAGGCCGGGGTGCTGCTGGACGCGGACGGGCTCGCCCCGGCGGACGAGGGGTTCGTCGTCGACTTCGACGGACCCGAGCTCATGATCACCGACGGCCCGTACGGAGAGGTTCACGAGCTGTTCAACGGGTTCTGGATCATCGAGGCGTCGTCACGCGAGGAGGCCGTGGTTTGGGCTTCGCGCGCGCCTCTGGGGCCGGGCATGAAGCTCGAGGTGCGCCGCATCACCGACGAGACCGACTTCGCGGCGTTCGCCGACAACGAGTTCATCCAGAAGGAGAAGGAGTGGCGCAGCCGGGCGTGACCGACGTCGGCCGCACCGTCGAGGCGGTCTGGCGCATCGAGGGCCCGCGCATCGTCGCCGCTCTCGCCAAGGCCACCGGCGACCTCGGCCTCGCCGAGGAGTTCGCGCAGGACGCCGTCGTCGACGCGCTCGCGCAGTGGCCGGTGCGGGGCGTGCCGCGCAACGCCGGCGCCTGGCTCACCACGGTCGCCAAGCGCAAGGCGATCGACGGATGGCGCCGCCGCGAACGCCTGGACGACCGCTACCGCACGATCGCCCCTGACCTCGCCGAGCGATCCGAGGCCGACTGGGAGCCGATTGACGACGACATGCTCCGGCTCGTCTTCACCGCCTGCCATCCGGTGCTGACACGCGAGGCGCAGGTCGCGCTGGCACTGCGGGTGGTCGGCGGGCTGACCACCGCCGAGCTGGCCCGCATGTTCCTGGTGCCGGCCGG
The DNA here is from genome assembly GCA_963799975.1 of uncultured Actinomycetota bacterium. Lineage (GTDB taxonomy): Bacteria > Actinomycetota > Actinomycetes > Streptosporangiales > Streptosporangiaceae > Actinoallomurus. The sequence goes on from CAWCZF010000002.1 coordinate 189,588, forward strand.
CGCGATGCAGCAGCGCATCGGCCGTGCGAAGGCCGCGCTGTCGGCGGTGCGTGCGCCGTTCGAGACGCCCGATCCGAGCGAGTGGGCTGAGCGGCTCGACGGCGTCCTCGGCGTCGTCTATCTGATCTTCACCGAGGGCTACGCGGCCACGGCCGGTGACCGGCTGATGCGGCCCGAGCTCGCGTACGAGGCGTTGCGGCTCGGGCGGATGCTCGCGGGGCTGCTGCCGCGCGAGCCGGAGGTTCACGGGCTCGTGGCGCTCATGGAGTTGCAAGCGTCGCGGTTCGGAGCGCGGGTCGGCCAGGACGGATCGGCCGTGCTGCTCGCCGACCAGGACCGTTCGCGCTGGGACCGCGCCCAGATCGCATGCGGAACGGCCGCGCTGCGCAGGGCCGACGCCATCGGGCGGGGGCGCGGCCCGTACGCGCTGCAGGCCGCGATCGCCGAGCAGCACGCGATCGCCACGAGCGTCGCGAAGACCGACTGGCCGCGGATCGTCGAGCTCTACGGGTCGCTGGTCCGCCTCGCGCCGAACCCGGTCATCGAGCTCAACCGTGCCGTCGCCGTCTCCATGGCGACCGGTGCGGCGGAGGGCCTGCGGCTCGTCGACGCGCTCGCGGCCACCGGTGCGCTGCGGGAGTCGCATCTGCTGCCGAGCGTACGTGGCGAGTTGCTCGCCCGCCTCGGGCGGAGCGCCGAGGCGCGGGAGGAGTTCGCGGCCGCCGCGAGCAGGGCACGCAACACCCGTCAGGGCGACGTGCTGCGCGCGAAAGCCGCATCCGTCTGAGAAATTCGCGCATCTCTGTCGGCATCGCCCTCGCCCGTTCGACGTGTTGATGAAGGCAGTCGAAAATTCGAGGAGTAAACATGCGCACGCTGATCGTCACCGAGTTCATCTCCCTCGACGGGGTCATCGACTCCCCCGGCGACGGCGACCACCCCCACGCCGGCTGGACTTTCCGGCAGGTCGAGCCCGACGACGGGGTATACGAGCTGAAGGGCAAGGAGCAGCTGGACGCGGGCGCCATGCTCATGGGGCGCGTCAGCTACGAGGCGTTCGCGCCCGTCTGGCCGAAGCTGCCTGAGTTCACCGAGTACAACGCGATGCCGAAGTTCGTCGTCTCGACCACGCTGACCGAGACGGTTCCGGGCTGGGGCGACACGACGATCCTCCGCTCCCTCGACGAGGTGGCCGAGCTCAAGAAGGGCGACGGGGGCACTCTGATCGTCCACGGCAGTTCGACGCTCGCGAAAGGCCTGCTCGCCGCCGGGCTCGTCGACCGGTACCACCTGCTCGTCTTCCCGGTGCTGCTCGGCGCGGGCAAGCGGTTGTTCGCCGACGAGAGCGACCTCGTCAAGCTCGACCTGGTGGAGCAGGCGGCGTACGGGAACGGCGTCATCAAGGCGGTGTACGACGTGCGCCGGTGACCCACGCCACCGCCGGGCGCTTGATCACCGCCCCTGTCCGGACTGTGCGCGCCGGAGGTCGGCCAGCGGCTCGTTCACCACGTGCCGCAGGACGGTGAGGAGCGTCCGGCGGTCGTCATCGGACAGGCCGGCGAGCAGATCGTCCTCGATCTTTCGGAGATCGGCGGCGGCCGCGGATCGGGCGTCGAGGCCGGCGGGGGTGACCTCGATGACGCGGACGCGGCGGTCGGCGGGGTCGGGGGCCCGGGTGATGAACCCGGCGTCCTGGAGTTCGTCGAGGACGAGGACCATCTTGCTCTTGTCGATGCCGAGCGTACGTGCGAGCGCGAGTTGGCTGCGGTGAGGTGTGGCGGCGACGGCGGTGAGCACCTCATAGCCCCACAGGCTCAGTCCGTGCCGCCGCACCGCCTCGTTCTCGACCGATCCGAGTCCCTGGTAGAGGCGCAGGGCGAGCCAGTGCAGATCCACCCGGCCACGTGACCCATCGACGTCCATAAGCGGACGATACCAAATTTAGATCGTCTTGACTTCAGATGATCTGAGATGTCTACTGTTGCGCGCCGGGCGCTGTGGCCTGCCCGGCGCCTTCCACACCAAGGAGATCAACTGTGCTCGGCGACCCCAACCTGAAGGGACGACACGTCGTCGTCATCGGCGGCAGCTCCGGCATCGGCCGGGCCACCGCGCGCGGTGCCCTCGACGCCGGCGCCCGCGTCACCATCGCGGCGCGTGACGTCACGCGACTGCGGGAGGCCGCGGCCGACCTGGGCGGCGACGTCGAGACCGCCGCCCTCGACGTCACCCAGGAAGACCAGGTGTCCGGTGTCTTCACCGCCCTGGGCGAGGTCGACCACGTGCTGCTCAGCGCGGGCACGCCGATGTTCGGCCCCTTCGACGCGCTGGACCTCGACCAGGTACGGCGCTACTGGGACACGCAGCTCGGTTCGCTGCTGACCGTGGCCCGGCACGGCACCGCCAAGATGAACGCCGGCGGGTCCCTGGCCTTCATCACGAGTACGCAGAACCGCCGCCCGGCCGCGATCGGCGCCATCCCCGCGGCGGTCTTCGGGCACGGTGTCGAGGTGCTGACCGCCAACCTGGCGCTCGATCTGGGCCGGCGAGGCATCCGCGTCAACTGCGTCGCCTGCGGATTCGTCGACACCCCGCTCACCGCGGGAGCGCTCGGCGACCGTTTCGCGGCGCGCGTGGCCGAGCTGACCGAGTCGCTGCCCATCGGACGGGTCGTGCTCCCCGACGACGTCGCCGCCCTGGTCCTGCACCTGTTCCGCAACGACGCCATCACCGGAGCGGTTACCCCCATCGACGGCGGTCAGAGCCTCATGTGACCGGCCGTGCCCGGACGGCGTGTGAAACGCTGCGATGGGCCCGCCCTCGACGATGGAGAGGAAGGGCCCTCGAGCAAGCGAGCCGTCGCGTACGTGAAGGGCCTCGGGTGAGCGCGTCGATCAGATACTGCACCACACCGGCCGGCCGGGTGGCCTACGCGACGACGGGTACGGGGCCGCCGTTGCTGTGCGACTCAGGCTGGATCACCCATCTTCGCGGGCAGTTGGACCTGTTCTCCTTCGGCGATTTCGTCGACGGACTGGCCGAGCGGTTCACCGTGATCCGCTATGACAAGCCCGGGTGCGGCCTGTCCGACTGGGACAGCATCGATCTTTCGTTCGACGGGCAGGTGGCCGCGGCACTGGCGGTGGCCGACGCGGTGGGCGCACGCCGGTTCCGCCTGTTCGGCGCCTCGCAGGGAGGCCAGCTCGCGGCCGCGATCGCGGCGCGCTGCCCCGAGCGGGTCGAGGCACTCGTCCTGTACGGGATGTGCGCCAACGGCAATGATCTGGCGCCTGCCGGGGTCAGGAGCTCGGTCGTGGATCTCGTGCGGGCGCACTGGGGCATGGGGCTCAAGGCGCTGACGGGGGCGTTCGTCACCGATCCCACGGCGGAGGAATTGGTGGAGTTCACCCGGTTCCAGCGGGCGAGCTCCTCCGCGTCGGTCGCCGCGCGGCTGCTCGAGGTGTACTACGACACCGACATCAGGGAACTGCTCCCCGCGATACGGACGCCGACCGCGGTCCTGCATCGCGAAGCCGACGGCGGCACCAGGTTCGAGCTGGGACGCGAGGTCGCCGCGCGGATTCCCGGCGCGGTGCTGATCCCACTGCCCGGCTCCAGCCATCTCTTCTACCACGGTGACTGGCCCGCGGCCCTGCGGGCGATCCTGGAGTTCCTCGGCCCCCCCGCGCGTACGGGACAGCGGTTGACGGACCGCGAGTTCGAGGTGGCCACGCTCGTCACCGAGGGGCTGACCAACCAGGCCATCGCCAGGCGCCTGTCGATCGGGCCGCGAACGGTCGAGACGCACGTGGAGAACGTCCGGCGCAAGCTTCAGGTGCAGTCACGCGCCCAGATCGCGGCCTGGGTGACCGAGCACCGGCTCGGCCGGCACTCCTGACGCTCCCGGAACGCCGGACCGCCTCCGTCGTTCGCCGGATGCCGGGCTCACGATCCGCGTGATCGGCCGCGACGGCGTGGCGGCGTGCCCGTGATTCACCCGATGGCCGGTCGCGGCGGATGGCCCTAGCGTGAATGCCATGTCCAACGAAAGGTCGCACGCGTCGACGGCTCTCCCCCCAGCGGCCGGAGGGCCACCGCCACGCGGGGCCATGCCCGCGTTGACCGTCCCCCACCGTTTCCGCGGCCCGGCGGACAGCGCCAACGGCGGTTACATCTGCGGACTCATCGCCGGGTGCCTCGACGGCACGGTGACGGTCACGCTGCGCCGCCCGCCGCCGCTCGCCACCCCGTTGACCGTCGAACCCGCCGGCGAGGGTTCGGTGAACGTCCGTCATGGCGGCACGCTCGTCGCCGAGGCCACCTCCGTACGTGACGGCCCGGACCCGCGGATCCCCGGCACGGTCTCGATCGCCGAGGCACGCGCGGCCGAGGGCCGGGCGCGCTACTTCCGTGATCCGGTGTATCCGGGGTGCTTCGTGTGCGGGCCCGACCGGCGGCCGGGCGACGGCCTTCGCATCTCCCCCGGGCCGGTGGCCGGCGGTGCGTTGTCGGCGGCGCCCTGGATCCCGGACGCCTCGACCGCGGACGGCACCGGGAACGTACGGCCGGAGATCGTCTGGGCGGCGCTGGACTGTCCCACCGGGATCGCCGCCGTCGAGACCTCCACCGACTTCGGCCCGGAGACCGCCATCCTGCTCGGCCGGATGACCGCACGCCTGGCGGCGCCGCCCGCGGCCGGCGAGGAGTACCGCGTGCTCGCCTGGCCGATCGGGCGCGACGGCCGCAAGCTCACGGCCGGATCGGCGCTGGTGGGACGGGGCGACGCGGTGCTCGCGGTCGCCGAGACGGTGTGGCTCACCGTGCCGCGTTCGATCCCGGGATGACCCACGGAGGTCCGGTCCCGGCCGCGACCTCGCATGAAGGCATCCGTGGAAGAAGGCGAGAGGGTACGTGGCCAGTCAGGTGATGTCTCCCGGTGCGGTCGTCTCGGCGCGTGAGGCCGAGGTGCTGGCCGCGCTCGGCGAACATCTGACCAACGCCGAGATCGGCGCGCGGTTGTCCATCTCCGTCCGTACGGTCGAGAGTCACGTCTCCTCGCTGCTGCGAAAACTGCGGGTGGATGATCGCCGCGCCCTGGCCGCCGTGGCGGCGCATCCGCGTGCCGACCCGGCGGGCGGGGCGCGGCCGCCCTGCGCGGTCGCCGGGCTGCCGTCGCCGTTGACGCCGTTCGTGGGGCGAGTCGCCGAGCGTGCCGCCCTGGCCACGGCCCTGCGCGAGAACCGCCTGGTCACCGCCGTCGGGCCGGGCGGAGTCGGCAAGACACGCCTGGCTCTGAGCGTCGCGGCCGACGCGAGCGACCGGTTCGCCGACGGCGTCTGGTACATCAACCTCGTACCGGTGACCGACCCGCTGATGGTCGCGCCGGCCATCGCGGACGCGCTCGGCCTGGACAGGAGCCGGGACGGTTCGGCGGTGGATGAGGTTCTGGGTCGGCTGTCGGGGCGCGAGGCGCTGCTGGTGCTGGACAACTGTGAGCATCTGCTGGATGGCGTGGTGGTGCTGCTGGAGCGGTTGCTGGCCGGCAGTCCACGGCTGACGGTGCTCGCCACGAGCCGGGCCCGGTTGCTGGTTCCCTTCGAGCGGGTGTTCCCGGTGCCCGGACTGTCCGTCGAAGCGGGTGACGGCGGCCCGGGTGAGGCGGTCGAGCTGTTCCTCACGCGTACCGCGGCCGGGGGAAGCCCGCTGACCGCCGGCGACACCGAACGCGTCGCCGCCCTCTGCCGGGGACTGGACGGGATGGCGCTGGCGATCGAGCTGGCCGCCGCCCGATGTCCGTCCCTCGGGCTCGACGGGCTCGAAGCCGGGCTGGCCGACCGGCTGCGGCTGCTTACCGGCGGACCACGGATCGATGACCGCCATCGTTCGCTGCGCTCGACCCTCGACTGGAGCCACGCACTGCTGGACCGGGCCGATCAGGCGGTGCTGCGGCGCGTCTCGGTCTTCGCCGGCCCGTTCGGCCTCCGGGCCGCGACGGCGGTAGTGGCCGGTTGGCCGCCGGTCCCGGCCGACTCCGTCGCGACCATCCTGTCCAGGCTCGCCGACCGGTGCCTGCTGGTCGCCTCCACCGAACCGGGCGGGACGCGTTACCGCGCATCGGAGTCCGTGCGCCAGTACGGCGCCGAGCGGCTCGACGACGCGGGCGAGTCGGCCGAGGCGCTCTCGCGCCACCTGCGCTGGTGCCAGGCGGAGAGCCCGGTTCCCGAGGTCGCGTCCCGCGAGTCCGCCGGCGGCCGGCGGGCCGCGTTGGACCTGATCGCGGACGAGCCGCTGCCCGCGCGTGGCGCCGCGCCGGCCGCGCACCGGCGCGGGCACAAGACCTCGCTGCCGAGATGCCGCGACTCCGCTGCCCCCGCGACGCCTCGTTCGGCGGCTCGGCTGGAAGACCCGGTCTGAGCGAGGCGCGCGTCCGTGACCACGTGACCACGTGACCACGTGACCACGTGACCACGTGACCACGTGACCGAGAATCGGTCCGTTTCTGTTATCAAAGCCCCGCTCGACCTGGATGACCTGCACGGCATCTACCGCTACGCCTTCCACCTCGCGCTCCTCGCGCCCGCCACCACGGCCTGGGACATCCGGATCCTCACCACGCTCTGGCGAGCCGTCGAACGCTACATCCGCATCGGCTTCGGCCAACTCGACCCCGATCCCGCCGAGCACGCCCGGCGAGCACAGGCACACACCGACCTCGTCGCCGCCTTCCGCACCCGCGATCCCGACACGACGGCCGCGGCCGTCGAACAGCACCTCGCCCGCAACGAGCAGATCGCCCTCAGCGCCCTGTCCGCCGGCGACCCGCCGGCCTGAGCGTCGAACCGGCTCGGCGCCCGGGTCACGTGCCGGGGGCGTACTCCAGGCGGAACCGCTGGTTGCTGCCGCCGTGGCAGGGCCACTGCCCTACCAGCGCGTCCTCGGCGTCGACGCGCCGGAGACGTCCATGCACTGCCCGCTGTAGGCCGACGTCCAGGTGACGGGGTCGCCCGCCCACATGGCGTCGAAGTTCGACGCGTTCCACTTCGGCCGGTTGCCGAACGGGTCGCCGGGCCGGACGCGCCGGCGAGGCCGCCGGCCTGATGGCGGCAGGCGACGCGCTGCTGGCCGAGAACCGCTGGTGGGGCCGCCTGTGCCGGACGCTCGCGATGGAGGCCGCGGTCGCCGGCGGCTGGGGACGGCCGGTGCCGGTCCTGCGTACGGACCTGGCGGCGTTCGAGGAGAGCGGCGACACGGGTCTGGCACGTACGTGCCGCGATCTGCTCCGGCGTGCCGGAGCGCCCACCCGCCGCGCCCCTGGCTCGGCCGACGTCCCCGCCCCGTTGCGCGCCGCCGGAGTCACGAGCCGCGAGACGGACGTCCTGGGCCTGCTGGGCGAGGGTCTCACCAACCGCCAGATCGCCGAGCGGTTGTTCCTGTCCCCGCGTACGGTCGACACGCATGTGGCGAGCCTGCTCGCCAAGACGGGCACCGCCTCGCGAGGCGAACTCCGCGCTCGCTGGCACGTACGCGGCAGAGGGGACGGGGCCGTTCCCCGCTGACTCGATCGCGACCCGCTCCCTCGGGCATGGTCTACGGCCGGTCGAACCGGCGCCGGGTCTCGTGGTCGGCCGGCAGGAACGTCTCCAGGTGCAGCCCTTCGAGGGCGGCGTCGGTGGCGGTGCTGAGGGTGGCGGACGTGCTGAAGAACCGGAGCGGTGCTCCGTCCACGTCGATCTCGAGGGTGATCACCGGTCCGGCCGGTGGGGTGGCGGCCTCGGATTCGCCGAGGTAGCCGGCGGTCTCGGCAGCGAGCTCGCGGTGGCGCCGGTCATGGGTGCGCTCGGCGCGGTGGCGTACCTGCTGGAGCAGATGGCCGCCCCATTCCGCGCGGTTGCCGATCCGGCCGGCCAGCCCGTCCGGATGCAGGCAGACCCGGATCACGTTGATCGGCGGCTCCAGCAGTTCCGGCGCGCAGCCGGCGAGCAGCTGGTCCACGGCGGTGTTGGCGTCGACGATGTCCCAGTGATCGTCCAGTAGCAGCGCGGGGTAGGGCAGGTGGGCGTCGAGGAGCCGGCGCAGGCCGTCCATCACCACCGCGATCGATGCGTCGTCCCATTGGTGGTCTTGATAGCGCGGTGCGTAGCCGGCGGCCAGCAGGAGCCGGTTGCGGTCCCGCAGCGGCACGTCGAGGTTGTCGGACAGGTGAATGAGCATCTTCGGTGTCGGGTGTGCCTTGCCGGTCTCGATCCGGCTGAGGTGCCGGGTGGAGACCAGTGATCGGTTGGCCAGTTCCTGCTGGCTGAACCGGCGGCGTTCCCGCCAGGTCCGCAGCAGCGCACCGACCGGCGGGACTTCGACTGCGACGCTCATGCCCGCGAGTCTAGGAGGCCGTGTCCGTACCGCCATGACCTGTGAGGTCATGGATCAGGCGGCCGGCCCGGGGCCAGGATTGCGGACATCAGCCGATCGCGACAAAAGGGAGAAATGGGCATGAAGGAGATCGTCGAGCAGTACCTGGCCACCTGGAACACGACCGGCGACGAGCGGGCGCGGCTGCTGTCTGAGCACTGGTCGCCCGAGGCGACCTACACCGACCCGATGGCCGAGGTCGCCGGCCACGAGGGGATCGCGGCGGTCGTCGACGGCGTGCACGCGCAGTTTCCGGGGTTCGTGTTCACCCAGGTCGGTGCGGCCGATGCCCACCACCGCCAGCTGCGGTTCCAATGGGGCCTGGGTCCGGACGGAGTCGAGCCGCTGGTGATCGGCTTCGATGTCCTGGTGCTGGATGAGTCCGGCCGGATCCAGGACGTGCGCGGCTTCCTGGACAAGGTGCCGGCCTGACGGCGCCGTAGCCGTCACGGCCGTCACGGCAAGGCTTCTCGTTTCCCGGGGGAGGGCCGAGGCTTCTCGTCGCCCTCCCCCAGGACGGAGATCAGGCGGATTCGGTGGGCAGGCCGGCCTCGACCCAGTCCTGGATTCCCTCGCGGTACTTCCGGACGTTGGTGTAGCCGAGGGCGGTGAGCCGATCGGCGACGTGCCCGCTGTTGGGGCAGGCCGGGTTGGAGCAGTAGGTGACGATCGCGGCGTCGCGATCAGGGAGCAGGGTGGGCGCCTGGGCGTCGACGTCGTCGCGGATCAGGGCGATGGCGCCGGGCAGGTGCTCCTTCGCGTGGTACTCACCGCCGAGGGCGTCGACGACGGTCACGGTGCCGGCGTCGATCGCCGTCTTGAGTTCCTCGCGGGTGATGAGTGCGGTCATGCCACTACCTCCAAGAGATTCGGACTATAGTCCGGTTGTGGCTCATGACGATAGCGGACCGCAGTCCGCTTCTGCAATACCGCTGGAACTGCTGTGCACACCGCCCCCGAAGGAACGAGCGGACGCCGCGCGCAACCGGGCCGCGGTGCTGGATGCCGCCGCCCGGCTGTTCGCCGAGCGAGGCGTGGCGGCGGTCTCCATGGATCAGGTGGCCGCGGCCGCCGGCGTCGGCAAGGGCACCCTGTTCCGGCGGTTCGGCGACAAGTCCGGCCTGGCCGTCGCCCTGCTGGACGCACGGGAGCGCGTGCTCCAGGAGGCGATCCTGCACGGGCCGCCGCCGCTCGGGGCCGGGGCGGCGGACGGCGAGCGGCTCGCGGCGTTCGTCAACGCCTACTTCGACTACCTGCTGGAGCACCTGGACCTGATCCGGATGTCGGAGACGGCCACACCGGGCGCCCGGTACCGGATCGGGGCCTACCGGTTCTGGCACTGCCACACGGCGATCCTGCTCGGCGCCACACCCGACCCGCAGCACACCGCCCACGCACTGCTCGCCGCCCTGTCGGCCGAGCACGTGTCCGCGCTCCTGCCGGAGCTGGGCGAAGAGCGGATACGCGCCGGCCTTCTCCGCCTCGCCCGTACGGCGATGGGACCCCCCGACCAGGGCTGAGCGCGAGCGGGACGCTCACGCTTGCGCACGTGACCGGATGCGGCTAACGTACAACCACATGGTTGTACTTAGCGAAGAGGAGCTCAACCGCCTTTTCCGTGCCTTGGCCGACGGCACACGACGCGACATCCTGGCGCGGTCGCTCACGGAGACGCCGTCGGTGTCCGATCTCGCCGCGCGCTATGACATGAGCTTCGCCGCCGTGCAGAAGCACGTCGCCGTGCTCCAGCGCGCGGGTCTCGTTCACAAGCGTGCGAGCGGTCGCGAACAGTTGATCTCCACCGACCACGAGCGACTCCGGCGCGCCGGCGAGGTCCTCGACCGCCTCGAATCCATCTGGCGCCAGCGCGTGGCGCAACTCGACGACGTTCTTCAACCGAAAGGAGAATGATCATGCCGCTCACCTCGGTCACCAAAGACGCCGCAAAGCTCACCCTCACCGTCGTGGGCGATCATCCGGTTCCGCAAGAACGCCTCTGGGCGGCCTTCGCCGATCCGCGCCAGCTCGAACGCTTCTGGGGACCACCCGCCATGCCCGCCACCTTCACGCGTTATGACATGAGAGTCGGCGGTCGCGCCGAGTACTTCCTGACCGGGCCGGCGGGAGAAAAGTGGAGCGGCTCCTGGAAGTTCACCTCGGTGAACCCGATCAGCTCGTTCGAGGCGCAGGACGGCGAAGACAACGCCGAGGACGAGAACATGCCGTCGTCGATGACGTTCACCTTCGAGGCCACCCCGACGGGATCGCGCATGACCTGCGTCACGCGGTTCTCCAGTGTTGAGGCGATGGAGCAGACGATCCCAGGAATGGAACAGGGACTACGCGCGGCACTCCCCCAGCTCGACACTTTGCTCGCCGACTCCTCGCGACCCACGGAATAGAAACTCACCCCGGACAAGGAGACTCACATGAGAAAGCTCAAAATCATCGAACACATCTCGCTGGACGGCGTGATCCAGCACTCCGCCGACGACGGCGATTTCCCCTACAGCGACTGGTCCGCGCCCTATCGGAGCCCGGAGGGCCGCGACGCGACGCTGGCCGCGCATGGCGAGCGCTTCGACCTGCTGCTCGGCCGCCGCACCTATGACGCCTGGTCGAGCTTCTGGCCAAAGGCGCCGAGCAGTCCGATGGCGGACCGCCTCAACGCGGCGAAGAAGTATGTCGTCACCCACCATCCGGAAAGCCTGGAATGGGGCCCGTACGAGGGCCTTGGCCCGGACATCGCCGAAGAGGTTCGCCGCATCAAGTCAGAGGACGGCCCGGACATCGTCCTTTCGGGCAGTTCCACCCTGACGTCGACGCTGCTCGAACATGGGCTCGCGGATGAGGTCCTGCTGGCCGCCAATCCGGTTCTGCTGGGCACGGGGAAGCGCTTCTTCGCGGATGAGACCCCGGCACGCTCTCTCGAACTCGTCACCACGAAGGCCTTTCCGACCGGCATCATCTTCAGTACCTACAGGGCCGCCGGGTCGTTGAAGACCCTGCGGTGACACGCCCGTCCTAGCGCGGGCGACGATGCGGCGCGATCATTGGGACATGACGACCGCCGCGGCGTACGCCGATTTCGCCGCGCGCGAGGCACGCGGCGTGTCGCCCGCGTACGAGCGCTTGTCGCTCGCGGTCTCCCGCGATGAGGAGGTGCTCGCACGGCTCGGCACGCTCCCGCCGGTCAAGCGGCAGCCGAACCTGCTGTTCGGCGTCGTGCGGTTCCTCGGCGGCCCGGTCGAGGACCCTGCCGCGTTCTGCGACTACACGGTGGCGAACTGGCCGGCCATCGAGGCGGAGATGGGCACCCGGGCCACGCAGACGAACGAGGCCGGTCGGTGTGCGGTGCTGCTGCCGGTGCTCGCCGCGCTCCCGCAGCCGCTCGCGCTGCTGGAGGTCGGTGCCTCCGCTGGGCTGTGCCTCTACCCCGACCGGTACGCCTACCGTTACGGCGGCCACCTGGTCGGCTCCGGCGAACCGGTCCTGGAGTGCGCGGCGACCGGAGTGACACCGCCGACCGGCGTACCCGATGTGGTGTGGCGGGCCGGCCTGGACCTGAACCCGCTCGACGTGACCGACTCCGCGGACGTCGCGTGGCTCGATGCCCTCATCTGGCCCGAGCACACACATCGCCGCGCCCGGCTGCGGGCGGCTGCGGCGGTCGCCGCGGCCGAGCCGCCGCTCCTCGCCCGCGGCGACCTGGTCGACGACCTGCCCGCGCTGGCCGCCCGAGCGCCGGCCGGCGCGACGCTGGTGGTGTTCCACACCTCCGTGATGTTCTACGTGCCGGCGCCGCGGCGGGAGGCGTTCACCGAGGTGGTACGCGGGCTGCCCGGGCACTGGCTCGCGAACGAAACCCTGGGCGTGCTGCCCTATGACGCGCTGCCCGAACCACCGGGCGAGGCACTGCACAACGTGCTCGCGCTGGATGGGACGCCGCTCGCCTGGACCCGGCCGCACGGGCAGGCGATCATCGGGTTCGCGTGAACTCCTGCGGACCGATCCCTGACTCCGGATGCCGTCTCACTTCGGTGGGAGCGAGCCGACGTGCGGGACCGGACCAGGCGGTTGCGGCCGGACGCAGCGCGAGGCCGGTTTCGACGGCACGCCACGAATCATCAGTTTCCGCACACTTCGGACCGGGCAGACATCGCGGTGACGCATGCCAGTGCTGGGACCAAAGTGATCGGCTGACAGTGATGACCTATCTTCCGTCGCTGCCCGATGAGGCCGCGCTCGTCGATGTTCTTCGCGCCTATCCCGAAACCGCGCGCCCGCTGCTGGAGTATCACCAGGTGCTGCTCCGTGGCCCATCGCCGCTGAGCGTGGCCGAGCGGGAGTTGATCGCGGCGTACGTCTCCTCGCTGAACGCCTGCGCCTACTGTCATGGCGTGCACGCCGCCACGGCCGGGGCGTTCGGGATCGACGAGGGTACGCTCACCGCGCTCGCGGACGATCTCGAGGCCGCCCCGGTGGCGCAGCGGATGAAGCCGTTGCTGCGCTATGTCGGCAAGCTCACCCGCACACCGGCCGAGATCGGCCCGGCCGACGCCGAGGCCGTCCTGGCCGCCGGGTGGGAGGAGAAGGCCCTGCACGACGCGGTCGCGGTGTGCGCGCTGTTCAACTTCATGAACCGCTACGTCGAGGGCCTCGGCGTGAGCGCGCGGGCGGACTACTTCGCCGTCTCGGCTCGCCGCCTGGTCGACATCGGCTACGCCGAGCTGATCTGATGGCGGGCCGTTGACTCCCGAGTGTTCCTTTTCATCCACGCCACGTTCGACTAGATGATCGGGCCGCTCCGGCGGTCGAACCGGCGAAGATCGTTAAATTTGTCAACCCCGCCAGTATTGTCCCGGAGAAGGCCCCCTGAATCGGCTAGACCTGAACGTCGACGCGGAATCGCGAGCCGGACAGCTCCACCGATCGGGTCGCGGACTCCAGGGTGTCGCCGGCGCCGATCATCAGGCTGACGAGCTGTGCCTCGAAACAGCGGTCGGCCGTCCATGGCTCGATCAGGTAGTCACCGAGTTCGAGGCTGACGAGCCCGTGCATCGCGATCCACATCTGATGGGCGACCAGCGCCGGATCGGCCGGCCGGAATCTTCCCGCGGTCACGCATCTGTCAGCGCATTCGGTCACGATTCCCAGGTTGTATCGGCCATGCTGACGGTCCTGTTCGGTCAGGGAGAAGCCGGCGAGCGATGATCCGCCGAACATGACCGCGTACAGGTGCGGGTTGGTCAGCGCGTTGCGCCGATAGGCCCGGCCGAGTAGCGCCATGTCGGCGACCGCGTCATCGGACCGCGTCGCGTCGTCCAGGTGCTGGGACAGGCGAGCGAATCCCTCGTGCACCATCTGCCGCACGAGTTCGGTTATCCCGCCAAAGTAGGTGTAGACGGCCATGGTCGAGGTGCCGGCCTCGGCGGTGATGCGACGCGTGGACAGGGCCTGGGGGCCCTCCTGCGCGAGCAGCCGGGCGCCGGCCTCGATCAGCGCCGGGCGCACACGGGGATCCAGCGGGCGAGGGCTCACCCTTGCGATCGTAGCATTACAGCGATATGCTATGTACCATAGCAGCGTAATGCTAAGGAGACGAGCATCATGCGAAGTGAAAGGATTCCTTTCTCACAGCTCCGGCTGGTCTCCGGACTGGGACTGCTCGACGAGTGGGCGCAGGACGCCGGCCAAGCAGCGAAGAACGTCATGTATCCGGCACTGTTCGCCATCCTCGATGGATCGGTATCTCGTTCGTACGAAATCGTCGGCGACGCATATGGGCCGGGCGAGTTTACTGTCATGGTCAAGGATGACCTGGTAGTTCGGGTGTGTGTTCCCGACGACAATGCGACGTTCAGTATCGACTTCATCGGTCGCGTCGGCAGCACAACACCGTAATTACGGTAAGTACACGAGACCAGCACTCAGATGTGTTATCGCGGCCATCCCGAGGCGTCTTGACGGTTCAAAACCGGCATGCGAGTGTGTGCCTGCCGTAGTAGGTACTCAAAGCCCTGTCGGGAGACGCCATGTCGTCGCTGGAAGTCCCTGGTTTGGACGTTTCCTCACGAGTCCGCGCTCGTGACATCCAAATGGCTGCGGTCGCCGACGTGCGACGTCACGTTGTCATGATCTCCGGTGCGATCGACACCGTCGACCACGATGTCTCCGTCTACCTCAATCTCCCCGAGCCGGGCCGATGGCAGGTGATCAAATCAGAGACCAATCTGACGGACCAGACCTGGGTGGCCATGCAGGTCACCACCGACGAGGACACGAGTTTCGTCAATGAGGCCGACGCCTCGGACACCAGCACGATGATCTTGTCACGCCAGTTCGCCAAATCGTTCATGACGCCTGACCTGCGACGGCTCACCTTCTACGACGGCGAGGTACGACCCGGCGAGTCGGTGCTGAAGGTGTATTCCATCGAGTGCACCAAGACTCGGCCGAGCTACGCGCACGCCCGGTGGAGCCCGGTCGCGACCGACACTCCGGAGCAGACGGCGGAAAAGCTTGAGCGGCTGGTCACCGACGGCATGCCGCAGCGCCCGGTGATCGAGCTGGTCATCCCCGTGACCGTCATCGGCTAGATGCCGATCACGTTCATCCCCGAGCCCCACCTGCTCGACTCGCCGCGGGGACGGCCGTGGCCGCGCCTTCCGATTGCGAGCACCGGCGCCCAGTCGGTCAGACCACCCGTCAGCGCCGACGTGGCGATCGTCGGCGCCGGCCCGGCGGGCCTGGCGGTGGCCTCGGCGCTGTGGCATCTCGGCGTGCACGACGTCGTGCTGCTCGACCAGGGAAAGCGGCCGTGCGGCCGGTTCCTCGACCGGATCGACGTCATCGGGCAGCGCGTCCTGCGGTCACCGTACGAGCACCACCCGGGCGTCGAGGGGTACCGGGATTGTGAGTTGCTTGACTTCGCGCGCCTGCACTGGTCCCTGCTGACCGGTGTGGAACGCCGCGAGGTCCGGATGGCGCAGGCGGGACACCGGTCGGTCGTGCCCGTCGACGTCTTCGAGGCGTTCTGCCGGCAGGTGGCCACCATCCACCACGTACCCGAGCGCACCTGGCGGACGAGCGTACGCGAGGTGCGGCCGGCCGCTGACGGCGTGCGGCTTCGCGCCGACGGTTTCGAGGTGAACGCCGCGTTCGCGGTCCTGTGCACCGGCGAACAGCGCCGCGCCGCACCGGCGGCCTGGTGGCACGGCCGCCCACCGCCCACCGGCGTCGGCTACTGGGACCAGCCGGTGCCGTACGGCATCGAGCGCCTCGTCGTCATCGGTGCGGGCCTGACGGCGGCGCACCTGATCTCCAACGCCCTGGCCGCCGGTCAGCGGGTGCACTGGATACTGCGCGCACCGCAGGAGCGCTACCAGTGTTCCGACGTCAACTCGGCGTTCTTCCGCGCCGAGGGCAGGGCACGCTTCGACGGTGTGCCATGGCAGGAGCGCCTGGCACTGATGCGCATGCAGCGCCGGGCGTCCACGATGTTCGAGTTCCGGCCACGGCTGCACCGCGCCGAAGCCGGCGGCCGGCTGACCGTACACCGCGGGCGGCCCGTCTCGACGGTGACCGACGACGACACTGGGGGGACGATCGTCCGCCTCGCGGGCGGTGGACGGGTCGGCGGCGACCACGTGGTGCTGGCGCTCGGGACCACCATGTCGAACGGCGATCAGCTGCTGCCGGCGGGGCTGGTCGCGGCGCGCGACGGGTGGCCCGACCTGGATGAGCGGACGCTCGCCTACCGAAGCGCCCCTCGGGTGTTCGCGGTGGGCGCGGCGGCCGGCATGGTGCTGGGACCGGGCGCACGCAACATCGACGGTCACCGCGTCGCCACCGCGAGAGTGGCCACCACGATCGCCACCGGCCTGGGCCACGACCACCGCGAGCGCTACGACACCGCGGCCGGCGTGATCGTCCATGCCTAGCCCCGACGGCTTCGACGGGCGGTTCTCCATGCCCGCCGTCGACGACCCTCCGCTGACCGAGACCGGCGTGATCCTCATGGGGCTGGACGCCGACCGGCTTCTCGCCGGGCTCGGCCTGGCGGCACTCGCCGACGACCCCGCGCACGTGGCGATGGCGATCGACCACGCCAGGCATCACGCCCTGCATATGACGATGGACACGCTGGCCGACGCGGGAGCACGCGTGTGGTCGTCGGCTCGTGCGGCGGTCGCCGAGGCCGGCGAGGGAGCATCGGTGTCCGCGTCGCTACGGCAGGCATGGGCGCAGACATTCCAGCTGGTGGCCGGTGCGCGTACCGGCCAGTACGGGCCGGCCGGCAACGCCTACCTGACCGCGTGCTGGCTGCGCCGAGCGGAGATCGACCCGCGGTCGGCTCACCTCACGGGCGGTGGGCAGGACAAGCACGACGAGTAGGTACGGGCCGTACCGCCGAACGGTCGGATGTCACTTCACGACGGTGTCAGCGGCGCGATGTGCGGCGAGCCGCGGCGGTGTCTCCCGTGGGCGCGTCTTGAACACGAAGTCCCGCCGTGCCGCGTCGAAGCCGCGACGGTCATCGAAGATGTCCTCGCTCATCCGGGCGAGCTCCTCGATCTGGTGTGCGTCCAGGGGCTTGACCCGCGCGTCCCGTACGAGCCGAGTCCGCTTGGCTCGCAGGAGCCGCTCGTACCGGTCCGCGTCTTTCGCGAGCCGGTGGCACTCGTCCAGCACCGTCGCCTCGAACATCTCCCGGCCGCCCGGCAGCAGATGGTCGGCCACGCCGAGTTCGACGGCCTCGACCGCGCTGATCGGCAGGCACCCCTCGGTCAGCTCGGCCGCGGTCTGCGGACCCGAGCGCCGGGCCAGGGTGTACGTCCAGTACTCCGACCCGTACAGGCCCATCGTCTGGTAGTGCGGGTTGAGCACCACGTCCGAGCGGACGTAGAGAGCGTCGGCGCCGAGCGCCATCATCACGCCGCCGGCCCCCGCGTTGCCGGCCATGGCCGCGACGACGAGGTGGGAGTCACAGGCGACGATCCGCCGGCAGACCTCGTTGATCGCCTGGATGTTCGCCCACGCCTCGGCCGGCGGATGCTCGGCCGCCTCGATGACGTTGAGGTGGATCCCGTTGGACCAGCTCTCACCGCCGCGCAGCAGGAGTACCCGCGTGTCCTGGGCCGCGGCGTGGCCCAGGACGTCCGCGAACTCGCGGCACTGCGCGGTGGACATGGCGCCGTTGTAGAAGTCGAAGGAGATGATCCCCACGTCGCCCTCGCGGGTGTGGACGACGTCCTTGCCGAGGTCCGCCAGCGACGGGTCGAGCCGCGCGGCGGTGGTGACCCCGGCGAGGACGGTGGGCTCTCCGTTCGCGCGTGCCGTCAGCTCCAGGGCGAGTACGGCCGGGAGCTTGAGGTTCCTCGTCGCGGCGCTCTTGAGCCGCCCGATCCGTACCGTGCCGTCACCCGTGCGCACCAGGACGCTCGTTCCGGCCACCGCCACGATCTCGCCCGGGCGGCCCGCGAGGTCGGGGCCGGGGTGCGCGTCGTACGCGTGGACGACCTGGTCTCCCAGGGTCGTCCGCACGCCCGGCGAGCCGTCCGCCGCCCGGATCGTGCGCACGATGTCGGCCGTGGAGCCGGACCAGGCGAACGCGCGGTCGGCCTGCCGCATCAGGGGCCGCAGCCGGCCCCCGACGTCCGGACTGGAGTAGTCCAGCGGCCGCGGGACGAACTCCGGGTCGGCGGCCTTGGCGACCACTTCATGGATCAGTTCGATCGCGGCGTCGGCGACGGCGCCGTTGTAGAGACCGCTCTTGCGTAGCGGGCCGCCGGGGACCGTGATGGTGCGGGTGGCCCAGATCGGGCCGGCGTCCATCTCGTCCACCGCCTGCAGGGCGGTGACGCCCCACTCGGTCTCGCCCTCCATGATCGCCCAGTCCAGCGAGGACGGCCCGCGGTCGCCGACCGGCCCGGGATGGATGATCACCGTACGATGCCGCTCCCAGATCTGGGCGGGCACTCGGTCCTTCAGGAACGGGCACACGATCAGGTCGGGACGGGCGAGGCCGACGCCCTCGACCATGTCATCCGTGCTCGTCGCGAGTTCGACGCTCACCGTGTGGCCGGTCCGGCGGAGTTCCAGCCATGCTCGCTGGGTGAGGCCGTTGAATGCGGATGACAGCAGCAGAACGTTCAATTCGTGTCCTTTACGGGACGTGATTCCGAATGCGCGGTGAGCATTCACGTCCGTCGGCGGGTACGACCACATCCGCGCCTTCCCGCCGCAGGGAAAGGTGGCCCGACGGCGGCAATGAGGCGTTGTCCATGGCGTGCCGCCTCACCACTATCGCGTCGTGGCAAGGCGTGCGGGGGTGCGGAGTACTCGTCATCGAGCACGTCGAAAGTCACTGGTCAGCTACACGGCGTCTCCGCGGGAGACACACTTCCCCGGCCGTCCATCCGGCGGGACGAGAAGGTAAAGGGCAAGTAATAATGTAGCAGGACAGGATTTTATCGGGCAAGACAGTCAAGGGTCGGCCGATGGCGCGAATGATTCGTCAAAGCGACGACGCTCGGCCGTTCCCGACGAGCCGTACTGGTCCTCAGTTGAGCCGCTGCTCCAGGTGGACGGTGACGGTGTCGCCGGTGGTCTTGCCGATGGCGCGGCGCAGTTCGGCGGTGACGGGGAGCTTGTGCGTGCCGTCGCCGAGGGCCATGAAGGAACTGGTGAACGGGATTCCGTCGATGGTGCCGGAGACCTTGACCAGGCCGCGGGTGCCGAAGTACTCGGCGGATCCGTCGAGCTTGACGTACGTCCAGCCGCCCTTCGCCTCGCTGTGCAGCAGCGTGGCGGTGAAGGTGCGGTCGAGGGGGCGCGGAGCCCGGATAGCAGACATTCGATCTTCCCTCCGTGGCGCGAGGTTCAGTGGAGCAGGGCGACGACGACGGCGACGAGCAGGAGCTTGAGCAGCCAGTCGCCGGCGTGCATCGCGGCGGTGACGACCGGCACGCGCTCCCAGCTCACCGATCCTGTCAGCAGCACGACCGGGAAGGCGACCCAGGTGAGCAGGGCAAGGCCCAGCACGCCGGGCAGGCCGAGCAGGTGTGCCCGCGTGGCGATCCACGCGAAGACGGCGGCGACCACCGCGGTGCGGGCGAGTTCGATCACCACCTTCGCCGGTCCTGGACGGCCGCGGGCCGGCGCGGCGGCGCCGAGCGCCCGCGCCTCCAGCGGCATCACCACGGTGTAGTAGACGGAGCTGAGCACGAACGCCGCCACCGCGGCGACGGCGATCCCGAGCATGATCATTGTGTCCCCCTTTTTAGTACTGTTCGGTACCGTAGCCTGACCAGCAGCGTACTGCCTAGTACTATTTAGACATGACGACGCGGGCAGTGGAATCGCAGGGGCGCGGCCGGCCCGGTGGCAGCAGCGGTGCGGACCTGCTGGCGATCGCCCGGCAGGTGTTCCTCACCCGGGGGTACGCCGCCGCCACGATGGACGCGGTGGCGGCCGGCGGGCGCATCTCCAAGCAGACGCTGTACCGCCGGTACCCGTCCAAGGAGGCGCTGTACGCCGCCGTCGTACGCGACTGGGTCGACCGCGGATACGACGCGATGCACCCCCATACCCGCGAGCTGGCCGAGACCCGGGACGTACGCGCCGGGCTGCTACGCCTCGCTCAGGTGCTGCACGCGGGGGTGCTCAGCACGCCGGTGCTCCAGATGCGCACCCTGATCGCCGCCGAGGCCGAGCGGTTCCCCGAGGTCGCCGCCGACTACGTCGCCCGCAGCTGGGATCGCAACCAGGCGCTGCTCGGCGACGCGCTCGAGCGGCTCGCCGGGCGCGGCCTGCTGCGGCTGGAGCAGGCCGCCATCGCCGCCGAGCAGTTCACCTGGCTCGTCCTCGCCGCGCCGCTCAACCGCCTCACTCTCCAGGCCGGGGGGTCCTCCCTCGTCACCGAGGCGGACCTCGAGACGACCGCCACCGAGGCCGTCGACACCTTCCTCAGCCGCTACGGCCGGCCGTGACCGCTCATGGGCTCAGGTCGGTGCGCGCCTGACCGGTGGCCGGGTCGTACGGGACCGAGAGGTGCTGATGGATCATCAACCACACGTCGTCCCTCCGCTCGAACACGCGGGTTCCGCGCGACCAACTGTCGAACCTCCGGTCGCCGGGCCGCTCGATCCCGACGCGGTTGAGCCCCCACGCCACGGCGAGGTCGCCCCGTACGAGGATCTTCAGGTCGGGCACGTCCCACGTGACCTCGGCCCCCTCGGACCGGCCGAGGCCACGCGCGCAGACCTCGCGTACGGCCTCGACGCCGTCGTACCGCAGCGGCGCCTCGTGTTCGTAGGAGACCACGTCGCCGGCGATGGCCGACATCATGCCGTCCAGGTCCTTCGCGGCGGTGGCGTCGAACCATCGCCGGTGCAGGTCGCGCACCTCGTTCTCACCGGCCTCGTCACGGTCGCCGTCCAAGAACGGGAACGAATGGTGCTCGTGAGCGACCACCCATCGGCCGCCCTCCCGCCGCAGGCCGAACGTCAGGCGCAGGCGGAGCCCGGGCCGGTCGGAGAGCTGCGCCGGGGTGCCGCAGCGCAGCAGGGCGCAGGCGAAGGCCACGACGTCGCCGGCGGTGACGTCCAGCGACTCGATCGCGAACTCGGCGCCCTGCGCCTGCCAGTCGAAGAAGGGCGGCCACGTCTCGCGGTAGGCGTCCAGGCCGCGCACGCCCTCATGCGGCGGCGGCACGTCGTACATGACGATGTCCTCGGCGTGGTCCGCGACGACCTGGTCGAGGTCGCCGCGGTGCACCGCCTCGGCCCAGCGCTCGATCAGGGCATGAATCTGCTTCTCGTCCGTCGGCATGGTCGGCTCCGTCCTTCGCGGGGGTGGTGCTTCCGTCAGGAGGACAACCCGCGCGGAACCGGAAAATCGTCGCGGGTCGCCGAATCGCCGTCATCCAGTTCCTCGGGCAGGCCGAACTCCGTGAGGTCGGCGTCCAGGAAGGAGACCACCGCGGCGATCCGCGCACCGCGCAGGACGAGCAGGTCCAGGCCGGCCGCGATGTAGCGCCCGCGCTCCTCGTCCCACATGTACGTGCCGAAGGCAAGCTGCGCGTTCGCCCCGGCCGGCCGGAAGCGCCAGCGCCTCCGCATGCCCTCGACGAGAAAGCCGCGAATGCCGTCGCGGCCCTCGTACCAGGTCGTCAGCGGCGGCATGGAGTACGTCGCGTCCTCGGTGAGCATCGCCACGATGGAGTCGACGTCGCCGGCCTCCCACGCGGCCGCGTACCGCCGGGCCACGTCCCGCCGCGTCGCATCGCCCAGCGCGGTGAGGGTCTGCTGCTGGGTGGCTTCGGGCAGACGGTCGGCCAGAGCCTTGCGCGCCCGTCGCAGCGCGCTGTTGACCGACGTCACCGTGGTCTCCAGCAGGTCGGCGCTCTCGCGTGCGGTGTAGCCGAGTACGTCGCGGAGCAGCAGCACGGCACGCTGCGCACCCGACAGATGCCGCAGGGCGGCGACGAACGCGAGCTCCACGCTCTCCCGCGCCACGACGCGGGCCTCCGGGTCCAGCTCCGCGGTCCAGCCCAGCAGCCCGTCCGGGTACGGCTGTAGCCGGCGGCCCTCCCCCGGCGGCGCGTCGTCCAGACTCAGGTCACCCGGGAGTTCCCGCCGTCCCCGCCGCTCGATGAGCGTCAGCGACCGGTTCGTCGCGATCTTGAACAGCCACGGCCGAATCGACCCGCGGTCCTCGAACCCGGCCAGCCCGCGCCACGCCCGGTCGAGCGTGTCCTGTACGGCGTCCTCGGCGTCATGAAGCGAGCCGAGCATCCGGTAGCAGTGCGCGCGCAGCTCGTCACGCAACGGCCCCACCAACCGGCCGAAGGCGACGTCGTCACCGGCTCGCGCCGCGGCGAGCAGTGCCACCTCGGCCCCCGGCCCGGCCTCCACGCCCATGTCCACCAGGGTAGGTCGGCCGGGTGACGGTCCCATCCCGTGAGCTCCGGCGGCTCGGGCCGAGGCTCACGCGATGGGCGCGTGGGGTCATCGGATGAAGTAGAAGAGCTCGTTGATCTTGCGGTCGGTGCCGACATAGCCGATGTGCTGCACATTCTCCGGGGTCGTGTACCAGCTCGTGGGGTTGGATCCCTCGGCGACCGCGGCGCCGCCGGCGTCGCCCGGCACGTCGTGGATCCACCGTCCGGTGGGTCCGACGAAGAAGAACAGCTCATGGATCTTACGGTCGGTGCCCACGTACGCGAGGTGCTGGACGTTCTCCGGCGTCGTGTACCAGCTCGTCGGGCTCGTGCCCTCCGCGACGGGAGTGTCGGCGGCATCACCTGGGACGCCGTGCATCCACCCGCCACCGGCCCCGACGAAGAAGAACAGCTCATGGATCTTGCGGTCGGTCCCCACGTACGCGATGTGCTGCACGTTCTCCGGCGTGGTGTACCAGCTCGTCGGGCTTGTCCCCGGAGCGACCGGCACGTCGCCCGCTGTGCCGGGGACCCCGTGCGCCCACCGGCCGTCCGGCCCGACGAAGAAGAACAGCTCGTGCACGCGCTGGTCCGTGCCGACGTAGCCGATGTGCTGCACGTTCTCCGGCGTCGTGTACCAACTCGTCGGGCTCGTACCCTCCGCGACGAGGGTGTCGGCGGCATCACCAGGGACGCCGTGCATCCACCCGCCGCCGCCCCCGATGAAGAAGAACAGCTCATGGATCTTGCGGTCGGTCCCGACATAGCCGATGTGCTGCACGTTCTCCGGCGTCGTGTACCAGCTCGTCGGGCTCGTGCCCGGAGCGACCCGGACCTCGGAGGCGTCACCGGGAACGTCGTGGTGCCACGCGCCGTCTCCGCCCCCGATGAAGAAGAACAGCTCATGGATCTTCTGGTCGGTGCCCACGTACGCGATGTGCTGCACGTTCTCCGGCGTCGTGTACCAGCTCGTCGGGCTCGTCCCCGGAGCCACCGGCACGTCGCTGACGGCGCCGGGGACCCCGTGCGCCCACCGGCCGTCCGGCCCGACGAAGAAGAACAGCTCGTGCACGCGCTGGTCCGTGCCGACGTACGCGACATGCTGGACGTTCTCCGGCGTGGTGTACCAGCTCGTCGGGCTCGTCCCCGCGGCCACCGGCACGTCGCCGGCGTCCCCCGGCACACCGTGCGCCCAGCCGAGTCTCGTGATCCGCCCGGACACCTGGTAGTGCACACCGTCCCCGGGGAAGTCGAGCACCAGAGGCTGCTCCGCCAGCAGCGGCAGGCCCACCGCTCCGCCGAGCGACGCGTCGGCGGCGCCGAACGCCAGCGGCACGATCCCGACGAGGTCGTCGGGGTCGGTGAACGACCGCAGCCACTCGACGAGCGCCTCGCCGACAGTCGGCTTCAACGCGTCGGTGACGGCACGTACCGCCTGCCTGATCGACGTCTGCGGGTCGTTCAGGTCGATTTCGCCCCGCTCGACGAGGCCGACGAGCTGGTCCCGCAGGACCCGCTCAAGCTTGTGCGCCTCGTCGCGGACATCGCCGAACGGCGTCGCGTCACTCTCCATCGCGATGACGACCGCGCCGACGATCTCGGGCAGCACCCCCGCCCGCAGGTCCGCGAGCGTGGGCAGCGCGACGTCCGGGAACGCGAGCACCCCCATCTGTGACGGGATGTTCTTGGTATCGCCCGCTTTCGCGCCGTTCCCCCAGTCGTCGTCCAGCATCTCGCCCCAGAAGACCTGCGTCGAGCCAGGCGTCCTGAACCGGGAACGAAACCCGATCGCCACCAGGTACGGCTCGTCGCCGTCGCTGAAGACGCCGTCCTCGTCCGCGTCCATGATGTGAAGCTGCTCAAGCCGTACCTGCCACAGATCGGTCATGACACCTTCCGTTCTCGCGGTTGCCCTCGTCTTCACATGCTGGGCGCGGAAGGCACGGCGAGCATGAGTACCCCCTCACCAGATCTGACGGCGCGGACCGGCGTTCTCGCGGTGAGGCGCCGGGAGTTCGGCAGCGTGCTCAGAGGTCGTCGACCACGGGACGGCGGCCGCCGAGACGTGCGGGAATCGCGGTGAGCACCGCCACCACCACGGTCGCCGTCACGAGGGCGAGTATCCGCCCGGGCGAGGGTGCCGCGGCCTTGGAGGCGTCGCCGCCGGTGATGGCGTTGATGGCCTCGAACAGGGCGAAGCCGCACGGGAAGACGCCCAGGACGGCGCCGGCCAGCGCGGGCAGCACCTGGGCGGCCGCCAGCGCCGTCGTCACCGCACCGGGGGTGGCGCCGAGCGCACGCGTCAGCACCGAGGAGTGCCGGTTGTCGAGCACCGCCGCCCAGGTGATGACCACGGCGCTGGTCGCCGCGAGGCAGAGCAGAATGCTCGACCAGACGAGGAGTACGTGACGCAACACGCCGACCTGGGCATGGTCGTATCCGCCCTGGCCCGGCTGGGCCGCGAGGAAGGCGCCAAGGATCAGCAGGACGTAGACGCCGCTGACGGTGATCGCGATGCTGACAACCGCCAGCACGACACGTCGCGGCCGGCGGGCTGAAGGACGTCCAGGGTGGCGGCGCTGTCCAGGTTGCCGGTCGGCTCGTCGGCGAGCACGACCGACGGCTCGTTGCTCAACGCGCGGGCGATCGCGACCCGATGCCGCTGGCCACCGGACAGCGCCGACGGCAGGAAACGCGCGCGGTCGGCCAACCCGACCCGCGCCAGCAGCTCCTCCGCGCGCCGCCGGGCCGTACGTGGCGAGCGCCCGGCCAGCAGCGCCGGCAGCTCGACGTTCTCCACCGCGGTGAGCTCCTCCATCAGGTGGAAGGACTGGAAGACGTAGCCGACGTCGGACCGCCGCATGCGGGCGAGGGCCTTCTCGCCGATGTCGTCGACGCTTCGGCCGTTGATCTCGACCTCGCCGCCCGTGGGCCGGTCGAGCCCGCCGGGCAACTGGAGCAACGTGGACTTCCCGCAGCCGCTCGGTCCCATGATCGCCACCGTCTCGCCCGCGGCGATGTCGAGGTCGACCCCGTCGACGGCGCGTACGAGACCTTCACCCTTGCCGTACTCCTTTCGCAGCCCGCGGGCGCGAAGCACGGACGTGTCGGCGGCTTCGCTCACGATCCACTCCTTCGGTGGGTCCAGTTCTTCTCACATGCCTCGAGCCAGCGCAGGTCCGCCTGAAGCCGCAGCACGATGCCCTCCAGCAGAAGCGCCGCGTTCGAGCGGTCCGGCTCGGCCATGGCGGCGCGCTGGGCGTCACGGATCCGGCGCAGCAGCTCGCGGCGCTGGGTGTCGACGATGGTGAGCGGGTCGGCCAGCCCGGCCGCGGCCGCCGCGACCAGCTTGAGGTGGAACTCCACGAGGTCGGGGCGTGGCGGGCTCACCTGGACGATCCACTCGGCGACCCGCTGCTGACCGGCCGCGGTGAGCGCGTACCTCTTGCGGTCCGACCGGTCGGCGGCGCCGGCGGCTTCTCGACGCTCACCAGACCGGCCTTCTCCAGGCGGGTGAGCGTGACGTAGATCTGCCCGGCGTTCATCGCGTCCCCGAGGGGACCGAGCGCGTCGCGGAGCCGTATTTGGAGCTGGTAGCCGTGAGAAGGCTCCTTGGCGAGCATCGCCAGCACCACTTCTTGCCGCATCTCGACCTCCTATAACGGTTATACCTAACGGTTAGATCCGCAGAGTGTCGAGCGCGTGCCGGTGACCGTGCTCGGTGAAACGGGTCCGAATACGCTCGGCACCGGACACCTCGTCGAGCAGGGCCGTGAACCGGAGAGGGCCTCCCATGCGCTTCCCACTGTCCGATCTCGGGCTCGCGATCCCCGTGCTCGCGGCGCCGATGGCCGGCGGGCCCGGTACGCCGGCGCTCGTGACGGCCGCGGCGCGTGCCGGTGGCCTCGGGTTCCTCGCCGCCGGGTACACCACGCCGCAGGATCTGGCGGAGCAGATCGCCGGCGTACGGTCCGCGTCTGTGCCGTTCGGGGTCAACCTGTTCGCGCCCAACCCGGTTCCCGCCGATGCCGTGGAGTTCCGGCGCTACGCACGCCTGATCCAGGCCGAGGCCGACCGGTACGGGCTCGACCTGGCCGGCGCGGACCCGGTCGAGGACGACGACCAATGGCACGACAAGATCGGCCTGCTGCTCGCCGACCCCGTACCGGTCGTGAGCTTCACGTTCGGCGTCCCGGCCGCGGCCGTCATCGCCGCCCTGCGCACCGCCGGGACGATCGTGGTGCAGACGGTCACCTCCGCGGACGAGGCGCGCGCCGCCGACGAGGCGGGGGCCGACGTGCTCGTCGTGCAGTCCTCGGCGGCGGGCGGGCACTCCGGCACGCTCACACCGCTGCGTCCGCCGCCGGCCACGCCGATCGGCGACCTGATCGCCGGCGTACGCGCGGCGGTGGCCACGCCGCTCGTCGCGGCGGGAGGGCTGGCCACGCCCGATGACGTCGCCGCCGTCCTGCGGGCCGGGGCGGCGGCCGCGTTGGTCGGCACCGTGCTCCTGCGGACCGACGAGAGCGGGGCCTCCGCGGCGTACCAGGCGGCCCTGGCCGATCCGGCTCGCGAGCGCACCGTCCTCACCCGCGCGTTCACCGGACGCCCGGCACGTACGCTGGCCAACCACTTCAGCGGCCGGTACGGCGCGGACGCCCCGGCCGGGTATCCCGCCCTGCACCACCTCACGAGGCCGCTGCGCCGGGCGGCCGCCGCGGCGGGCGACGTCGAGCGGATCAACCTGTGGGCCGGTACGGGCCATCGCCACGCGCGCGCCGAGCCGGTCGCGGACGCGCTCACGCGACTGGCGGCGCGGCTCTGACCTCCCGCCTCTGGTCCATGACGGCGGATGTAGCGCTAGGACCCGCCGACGACCAGGTCGTACCGCGCACTCGGGTCGATGACGGCGGATGTAGCGCTAGGACCCGCCGACGACCAGGTCGTACCGCGCACTCGGGTCGATGAAGGCGCACAGTCGCTCGGCCTCGGCCGCCAGTGCCTCACGGTCGGGCCGCCGCAGGCGGGTGAACGGTTCGACGTGCAGGGACCGGTCGCGGATCCGCCACGTGCCCTGCCACATGCCGTCGACCAGGATGGTCCCGACGGTCGCGCCGTTGCCCGGCGGCAGCGGTACCTGGCGGTCGTCGAGGATGACTCTGGAGCGGTCCCGGTGGGAGAGCAGGAGGTTGTCGTAGGCGGGCAGGAACCGCGGCGGGGCGGGGGTGTCCTCGGCGGGCCGTGGCGCGCCGGGCAGGTCGTACAGCATCCGCCCGTCCTCGCCGCGGAACACGCGCAACGGCAGCCGGTCCACCACCGCGCGCAGCCTCGTCAGCCCGGACCACAGTTGGACGTCGGCGACCGCGGCCGGGCCGAACGCGCCGAGATAGCGCAGGACCAGGTCGTCCACCGGCGCCGACCGCAGCGGCTCGCCCAGCCAGCTCTCCACGGGCGTCCACCGCGCGGCGCCGCGCTTGTTCCAGACGCCACGCGGCGGCACCTGGCAGAGCGTGACGTGATGGGTGACCGCGTAGGCCAGGGTGTTCGGGTCGGCGTGCGGCCAGTGCTCGGCGAGCAGCCCGCCGAGCTCCGCGCGCGTACGCGGGCTCTCCTCCAGGAGTCGCCGGCCGAGCGCGATCAGCGCCGCCAGGTCCACTCCGTCGAGGCCGCGCCCGAAGTGCGCGCCGAAGTCGGCGGCGTGCAACGGGTGGAACAGCGTCCGCCAGTCCAGGCAGTCGCGGGCGCTGACGAGGTGCACGGTGGTGCGCATCAGGTGCAGCCGGACCACCCGGCGCTGCTCGGTGAGCGCGGAAAGCTCGCGTGCGTCGAACCCGCTCAGCCGGGTCCACAGCCCGACGTACGGGGCGAGCGGCGCCTGGGACTGCATCCCGCCCAGGTGCTCGATCGCCTCGATCGCCGGGCGTGCGGCGCGCTCCAGCAGGTGCTGGCGAGCCAGCGTGGCCCGGTTGAGGCCACGCCGGCTCAGCGTCTCGGTCAACTCAGGGGCCCGAAGAAGGTCCGCAGGTCCCCGGCCAGCTCGGCCGGGGCCTCCATCGCCGGGAAGTGCCGTCCGCGCTCGAACTCGGTCCAGTGCGCGCCGGGCGGCGCGGGGACCAGCCGGCGTACCGTCTCGTCCGCGCCGAAGACCGCGAAGCCCTGCGGTACGGCCGGCGGCGCGCCCCAGTCGGAGGAGTGCGCCTGGTCGTACAGGGTGTGCGCGGCGGTCGCGCCGGATCCGGTGAACCAGTAGAGGCTGACCGTGGTGAGCAACTGGTCACGGTCGATCGGCAGGTCGGTCCACTCCTCGAACTTCTCCGCGATCCAGGCGAGTTGGAACAGGGGTGAGTCGACCAGGCCGTAGCCGATGGTCTGCGGCCGGCTGTTCTGGATCGCCAGGTAGCCGGAACCCGCGGTACGGAACTCCCGCATCCGCTCCAGTATCAGCTTGTCGGCGGGGTCGTTCTCGTCGAGACCATCGTCCATACCGGGCATGAAGGTGGCGACGCTCGCGGCGGTCAGGGGGTCGGTCACCACGTGGAGGCCGAGCACGTGCTCGGCGTCGAGGCCGGCCACCAGGCCGGACACGCCGGCGCCGACGTCGCCGCCGTGCACGCCGTACCGCTCGTAACCCAGGCGGCGCATCAGCTCCACCCAGGCGCGTGCGGTGCGCGCCATGGCCCAGCCGGTCGAGCTCAGCGGCGTCGAGAACGCGTAGCCGGGCAGCGACGGCGCGACGACGTGGAACGCCTGGCCCGAAGGCGGATTCACCAGCGGCTCGATCAGGTGCGTGAACTCGGCGACGGAGCTCGGGAAGCCGTGCGTGATCAGCAGCGGCTTCGCGTCGTCCCGGTCGGACCGGACGTGCAGGAAGTGGATTCGCTGGCCGTCGATCTCCGTCATGAACTGCGGGTACTCGTTGAGCCGCGCCTCCTGGGCCCGCCAGTCGTACGCCGTGCGCCAGTGCTCGGCGAGCTCCGTCAAATATCCCAGCGGTACGCCGCGGGTCCATCCCGGGTCCGGCGATTCGGCGGGCCGGCGGCCGGTGGCGAGCCGGTCGTGCAGGTGGTCGAGGTCGGCCTGGGGGATCTCGATGCGGAAGGACCGGATCTCGTCGCTCATCGCGCTTCTCCTGATGCGAATCGTCATCCTGGCCGGAACACGCTTTTCGGCTAGGGCTTCTTGGCGTACGAAAAGGAGGTTACGGTCGATAGCGGAAAGGATCGTTCCTAGATCGGAGGGCAGGATCGGGGAATGTTGGAGACCTCGGCACGGCTGCTGCGCCTGCTGTCCCTGCTCCAGGCGCGCCGCGACTGGACCGGCGGCGAACTGGCCGACCGGCTCGGCGTCACCACCCGCACCGTCCGCAACGACGTCGACCGGCTACGCCGTCTCGGCTACCCGGTCGAGGCACGGCCGGGCGCGACGGGCGGCTACCGGCTCGGCTCGGGCGGGACGCTGCCGCCGCTGCTGCTCGACGACGACGAGGCGGTGGCGGTGGCGATCGGGCTCCGCACGGCCACGAACGGCGGCGGGATCGAGGAGACCTCGCTGCGTGCGCTCGCGAAGTTGCAGCAGGTGTTGCCGTCGCGGCTGCGCCGCCGGGTCGGCGCCTTCCAGACGTCCACGCTCTCGGTGCCGTCTCGCGGCCCGCGGGTGGACCTGGACGTCCTGACCATGATCGCCAGTGCGTGCCGGGACCACGAGCGGCTGCGGTTCGACTACCGGACCCATTCCGGCGCCGCCGGACGGCGATCGGTGGAGCCGTACCGCCTGGTCAGCGACCGGCAGCGCTGGTACCTCGTGGCCTGGGACCTGGACCGCGACGACTGGCGCACGTTCCGTGTCGACCGGATGGACCCGCTGACGCCGGCCGGGCCGAGGTTCACCCCGCGTCCGCTGCCGCCCGACGAGGAGATCACCGCGCGGGTCGCACGCGGCGCCGGCGCGGCGACCTGGCGGTACCGGGCCCGGGTGATCGTGCACGCGCCGGCCGAGCACGTACGGACCCGGTTGCCGATCCCGGTGGACGTGGAGCCGCTGGGCACGGACCGGTGTGCGTTCGAGCCCGGCTCGGACCACCCGGAGATGCTCGCCCTCTACCTGGGAATGCTGGGCGCGGACTTCGAGATCGCCGACTCTCCGGAGTTGGTGACCGCGCTCGGCGTACTCGCGTCGCGCTTCCAGCGCGCGGTCGACGCCGCCGCGGACCGTACGTCCGGCGGCCGCCCGCCCTCGGCCGCGGACGACGCACCGCCCGATCCCCCCGACCGCGCGCGATGAACCGCCGCCCCCGCACGCGGTACACCACTCACGATTTTCGCCGTCCTACGGCGCCTTCCGGAATCGTTGACTCCGCTCACGCCTGCCTCTTGACCATTGCACCCTTCCCGGCCTCGCATGGGTTCGGTGAACCACCGTCGCACGCCGTTCGGGTCGAATACATGAGTATTTTCCACGATTTAATTCCTTATGTACCTAGGTATACCTTTGTTGTACTTTTGGACGCTGCGGGTGGTCTGTGGCGATACGAATCGACGATCCAAAGCACTGACGCTGGGGGAAGTCTTGAGCCGGACGCGGTCGGCGTTACCCGCCGTGATGACCAGCTACGTGGGGCGCGGCGAGCTGGCCGAAGAGGCACGGCGCTTGTTGAAGACGGCACGGCTGGTCACGCTTGCCGGTCCCGGCGGAGTCGGCAAGACGCGTACGGCGTGGGAGCTGGCACGGGAGCTGGAGGCCGACTACGACACGGTGGCCGTCGCGGATCTGGTCGACATCGGGCTCGCCGAGGCTCTGGAGCACTGGCTGGTCAGCACCCTCGGCGTCGCCGCCCCGCCCGGCCGACCGGCTTTCGAGGCGTTGACCGAGTACCTGGGCGGCAAGCGCGTGCTGCTGGTGCTGGACAACTGTGAACACCTGTGCGACGCCCTCGGCGACGTTGTGAGGGTCCTGCTGGAGGACGCGCCGGAGCTGGTGGTCCTGGCGACCAGCAGGCGCCCCCTGGAGATCGCCGGCGAGCACGTGCTCCAGGTGCCGCCGTTGCCACTGCCACCGGCCGGAGTCGGCCGCGGGGAGGCCGCACTGTCCGACGCCGTCACGCTGCTGCTGGATCGCGCCTGCGCGGCCGGCCGGCCGATCGCCGACAGCGGTGACTGGGACGCGGTCGTGGACCTGGTCCGCTGGTCCGGCGGCCTGCCGCTGGTCCTCGAACTCATCGCGGTACGCCTGGGGGGCGGACTGTCGCCGGCGACGATCATGCAGCGGCTCGACGGGGGCCGCCTGCTGAGGGCACAGGGCCGCCAGGTGCCAACGCACCACCTGGCTCTGTGGGACGTGCTCGCCTGGTCCCATGACATGTGCGTCGCGGGCGAACAGCGCCTGTGGGCACGGTTGAGCGTGTTCGCGGGCGGCTTCGATCTCGCGATGGCCGAAGAGGTCTGCGGCGACCCGGACGGGCCGGTGGCCACACCCTTGGTCGTCGACCTCCTCACCGGCCTCGTACGGCAGTCGGTGGTCATCGCCGACCCCGACGGCCGCTTCCGGCAGTTGCAGCCGATGCGCGAGTACGGCCTGAGCCGGCTCCAGGCGCTCGGTGAGGAGGAGCGCACACGCGAGCGGCACTGCGCGCTGGTACACCGGCTGGTCTCCGACTCCGCCGAGCGGACCTGTAGCCCGACGGAGCTGGCCACGTTCCGTCAGATCAGCCGGGAGATGCCGAACATCAGGACGGCGCTGGCCTTCTGCGACACCCCCGAGCGCGCCGAGACCGGACTGCGCATCGCCACCGACATCACCCAGCTCGGCTTCTCCTTCTTCGCCGCCTTCCTGGACGAGATCTCCACCTGGCTGGAGCGCCTCCTCACCCACGCCGCGCCGGTGCCGGCACCCGCACGGGTCAACGCCCTGGCCATGCTCGCCCTGATGCGTCTGTGGCGAGGCGACCAGGACCTGGCGGGCGCGTACCGGCAGGAGTGCCTCGCTCAGGCGCGCGGGCTGCGCGCCGCGGACGCCGACCTGCCGATCGTCTCGTTCCTGGACGGCGTCTACCTGATGCTGGCGCACAGCGATCCCCGCAGCGTGGTGCCGCTGGCCCAGGCACGTGACGCGTTCGCGGCGCGCAACGCCCCGGCATCGGCGTTTCGGGCACGGATCTGGTCGGCGGTGGCGGCCGGGTTCGTCGCCCCGCGCGACATCGCCGAACAGGCGGCCGCCGAGAGCCTGGCCGACGCGCGGGCCCACGGCGGACCGTGGTCGATGAGCTGGGCGCTGTGGGCACAGGGCCGCGCCGCACACGCCCAGCCCCAGCGTGCCATCACCCTGCTGCGGCAGGCCCTGCGGATGATGATCGAGATCGGCGACCAGCTCTGGGGCGCCACCTTGTGCGTCGAGGCCATCGCGTGGGAACTCGCCGGGCAGGGCCACGCCGTTCTCGCCGCCCGGCTGCTAGGCGCCGTGGCTGACACCCAGGAGAGCACGGGCGTGATAACCACCGGCCCGGGGCCGTTCCAGCGCGAACGTGAGCGCGCTCTGACACATATCCGCGCGGTCATCGGCGACGAGGCGTGCACCGCGAACCTCGACCGGGGAAACGGGCTCGACGCCGAGGAGATCTACGCGCTGGCGCTGTCGGACGTCACCGCCGCCGCGACACGCCGGACCTCCGAACTGCCACTTGACGCGCTGACCAGGCGTCAGCAACAGATCGCACGACTCATCGCCCTCGGCCACAGCAACAAACAGATCGCCGAGAAACTCCATATCTCCCAGCGGACCGCCGAGAACCATCTCAGCCAGATCTTCGCCCGACTCAACGTACGCAACCGCGCGCAGGTCGCGGCGTGGGTCACCGACCAGACGTCGACCGCCTGAACCGGTCTCGCGGCCGGCGGCGATGTAACCAGTCCGCCACGAAATAGTCGCGGTGTGTGACACGGCGCGGAACCACGCGACAGGTCGCATTCCGTACAGAGAGTGCCATCATTGCCCAAATCGGTGACCAGGTGGTTCACCGGTCCGGACCGCGGAGGAATGCATGACTGTCACGAATGTCGAGACCGCTGCGCGAACCGTCGAACACTGGCGCATCAGCGCGGGCGCCGACAACCCGGCCGGACCGCTCTTCGCGTCCGGCGCGTTCGCGGAGTCGGACATCATCGAGGCCGAGACGAGCTACACGGGTCACGTCAGCATCTGCAGCGCCTCGCACACGATCTCCTGCTGCTGAAACCGGCCGTGCACACGGGCGGTGAGCGCCGGTGGTGAGCGCCGATGCCGGTGACTTCACACGGTCGCTGAGCTGCCTGGTCGAGCCGGCCCTGGACGGATTATGGAAACGGCTCGAATCCGTCCAGGGTCTGGCCGACTCCGAGCGGGCGGCGATCCGGGCCGGCGCCGCGACAGCGCTCTACCAGGTGGCACACCGTAAGGCGGGCCGGGTCCTCGTTCTCGAACTCAACGCCGCGCGGATCACCGGCCGGCTGACCGCCGAGGACTCCGCGGCGCGCTGGGCGGAGTTCGCGGAGCTGTCGGCCTCCCCGCACTACTGGGACTCCCTCACCGGCCACTACCCGCCGCTGCTGCCCCGACTGCGCACGACGCTGGACGGGCGGTGCGCCGCCGCGCTGACGCTGGCCCGCCGACTGGCCGCCGACCGCGACTCCCTGGCCACGCTGCCCGGCACGAGCCCCGGCCCGCTCGCCCGCGTCGCGTTCGGCGCCGGGGACAGCCACCGAGGCGGCCACACGGTCGCCGTGCTGGAGTTCACCGGCGGCGCGGTCGTCTACAAACCGCGGCCGGTGAGCGTGGACGCGGTGCTCGGCGCGACGCTGGCCGAGGTGTTCTGCGACGTACCCGAGCCGCTGCGGATCCGTGTGCCACGGGTCGTCTCACGCGACGGGTACGGCTGGGCGGAGTTCACCGCCCACCGCTACTGCGCGGACGCGGGGGAACTCTCCGCCTTCTACCGCGGCATCGGGCACTGGCTGGGCGTCATGCGGCTGCTCGGCGGCAGCGATCTGCACGCCGAGAACCTGATCGCCTGCGGTCCGGTGCCGGTCGTGGTGGACTGCGAGACGCTCTTCACGCCGGTGCACCCGATCCCGCCGTCCCGGCTCGGGCTCGCGCCCGACCGCGCGCGCGAGCTGGTTCGCGCCACCGTGCTGCGCACCGGCATGCTGCCCAACCGCGGGACGGCACTGGGCTGGCGCGGCGTGGACGCCTCCGCCGCCGGAGCGCTGCCCGGCGAGCAGCCGCTCGCCGAGCTGCCGGCCATCCTGGACGCGGGCAGCGACCAGGCGCGGATGGGCGTACGCGCGGTCGAGGTGCCGCTCGGCGCCGCCCATCCGAGCCCGGCTCCGGTGCTGGCCGACCACTGGGAACGCGTCCTCGACGGCTTCGACGAGGCGACGGCCACGCTGCGGTCGACGGACCGCGCGCACGCCCTCGAACCGCTGCTCGCCCGGTTCGCCGACTGCCCCATCCGCGTGGTCCTGCGCTCCACCGAGGCGTACGCCGAGCTCGCGCGGATGCTGTGGCATCCGGTCTCGCTGCATGCACCCGATGCCGCCATGGACCGCGCGACGGACCTGCTCACCGCGATGGCCAGGTACGTCCCCGGTGCGCCGGGCGATCCGGAGGTCGTCTCGGCGGAGGTGGCCGACCTGCTCGACGGGGACGTGCCGTTCTTCGCCACCACTCCGCGCCGCGGACGGCTGGCGGGCCCGCGCGGCACGTCGTACCTGCCCGAGCGGGATCTGGCGGCGGCCGCGCTGCACCGGTGGCGCGCCGACGACCTGCGGCTCGACCGGCAGGTCATCCGGGCGACGCTGGTCAGCGCCTACCTCAACGACGGCTGGCTGCCGAGCGACCGGAAGATGCCCGAGGGGCGGCCACGCCGCGACGACCTGGATCGCAGGCGGCGGCGGCTCGCCTCGGCACTGATCGGCCGGCTGCGCGACGCCGCGATCCGGGCCGAGGACGGGACCATCACGTGGATCGCGCCGGTGCTCGGCCCGGCGGGCTGGGCCGTACAGCCGCTGGGACCCGACGCGTACGGCGGCCTGGCCGGAGTGGCCGTGCTGCTCGCCGCGTATCGCCGGGAGACCGCGGCCGGCCGGGCGGACGACGTCGACGGCGCGGCCGAACTGCTCGACGCCGTGTCGCGCACCGTACGTGCCGCGGAGGACAAGGACGCCGCGCTCCGGCAGGCGGAGGCGCGGCTGCGCCCTCCCTCCGCCGGTGGGTACATCGGGCTCGGGTCGCAGATCTGGGCGTGGCTGACGCTGCACGCCTGGGACGCCGCCGGAACGGACGGGCTGGACCGCGCACGCGCGCTCGCCGAACTGCTGCCGGTCGCCGTCGCGGCCGAGGACCGGTTCGATCTGCTGACCGGCATGGCCGGGGCGGTCGTGCCGCTGCTGCGGCTCGCCGACGTGACGGGCGAGGGCCGCTGGACGCGCCAGGCCGCCGGCATCGGCGAGCGACTCGTCGCCGCCGCCCGTTGGCGGGGCGAGACCCTCTACTGGACCTCACCGCGCTGGCCGGAGGGCCTCGGCGGGTTCGCCCACGGCGTGACCGGCATCGGATGGGCGCTGGCACGTCTCGCCCTGGCGACCGGCGAGGCGCGCTTCGCCGACGCCGCGCGTGCCGCGTTCGCCTTCGAGGAGACGCTCTATGACAACGCCGCCGGCGGCTGGCTCGACCTGCGCCAGCCGGGAGAGGGCGCGTTCTCGGCCGCGTGGTGCCACGGCGCCGTGGGCATCGGGATCAGCGCCGCCGACCTGGCCCGCCGCGGCTGGACCGGGGCCGACGCCCTCGTACGGCGGGCGGCCGAGGTGACCGTACGGCGCGGGTTCGGCTGGAACCACACCCTGTGCCACGGCGACCTGGGCTGCTGGGAGGTCCTCGACGAGGCGCTGGCGCTCGGCTGCGCACCCCGCGGGCTGGACCGAGGCGGCCTCGACGCGCGGATCATCACCGGCCTGGAGGACAACGGGCCGGTCAGCGGCCTGGCACGGGACGCGTACTCGCCGGGCATGCTCGCCGGTCTGGGCGGTGTGGCCTACCAGTTGCTGCGGCTGGGCGCGGACGGCGGCCTGCCCTCGGTCCTGACGCCGGCCGCGCCCTAGGACACGGCGGCGATCACCCGCGGCCGGGCGCGTGGAGCCAGTCGAGCAGGTCCGGCGGCGCCAGCGATGCCGCGCGCGCGTGGTATCGGGCGATCTCCTCCTCGGTGAGGATCTCCCCGCCCGCGCCGGACCGCCCCCGGTGGAAGAAGGAGGTGCTGCTCTTGATGATTCCGTCCGGCGGGACGAACCGGTCGGCGCCGGCCCGCATCCGCTCGAACGTCGCGGCCCGCACCAGCCCGGGCCAGGCGCTCTCGGGTACGGCCAGCCCGAGCAGCCTCGCGAGTTCGCGCATCTGCCCCTCCAGGTCGCGGGACAGGTCGTCGTAGTGGACCAGCACCACGTCGTGTTCGCCGCGCCTGGCCCATGCGTCGCCCAGGTGCCACAGCACTCCGGGCAGTGAGTCGAGGTTCTCGCGCGGGTCCGCGTCGTGGCCGATCCAGGCGAGCAGCCAGTCCCGCGGGCTCTTGCGCAGCGCCGAGGCCCCGGTGAGCGGCGCGATGCCGGTCAGCTCCCGCATCCGTTCGAGGTCGATGTTCGTGCTGTGGTGGTAGAGCGACACGGCCAGGTCGAGCGGGTGCCTGGCCGTCACGAGATAGGTGGCGCGCGGATCGAGCGGCAGGCCGTCCAGCGGGGTGTGCGTCTTGATGAACCGGCGGTGCCGCTGCCCCGCGAGCAGCGCGTACACCGCGTCGCGCGGCATGGTCAGATGGTCCAGCCACGGCGACAGCCGCCCCAGCGGCGCCGGCAGGCGAGGGGTCTGGAAGATCAGCAACGCGCAGATCATCTGCGTCCAGGTGGTGCCGCTCCGGGGCCGGGTGCTGATCACGATGTCGCCGGTACGGAACGGAAAGCCGTCCCAGCGTCCACTGTCGCTGTCGAGTGAGTGATAACGAAAGGGCGCACCGGTCACCGGAAGAGTCTACCGATTTTCTCGAGAACGGACGTTAATCGAAGCGGGCATTAATGGCTGACGCCGGCCGGCACAAGTCCATATTGCGCGTACCGAATGATCAGAGCTGGCGAATATGCGCGCCGGAACACCGCTTCCGGCCTTGTCAGCGCCGTGGGACGGCGGCGGTAACACGTGGACTGATACTCTTGCCGTCGACTTCCATGACCGACTGGAGAGTGCGACCCCAATGCTCGATCGGACCACGATCGACGGGCTGTTCCCGGCAGACCTGCCCGAGCCCGCCGAGTGGGAAAGCCGTTACCCGCCTCGCGATTTGCCCAACGGCGCGGAAGTCACCCGGCTGGGGCCCTCGCCGACCGGCTTCGTGCACATCGGCGGGCTCTATGTCGCGATGCTCGACCGGGACATAGCGCATCGCAGTGGCGGCACATTCCTGATCCGCGTCGAGGACACCGACCAGTCACGTGAGGTGGAGGGCGCGCTCGCCCAGTTCGCCCGCGCGTTCGCCTATTTCAACACCGAGCCCGACGAAGACGACGCGAATGGCGCGTACGGGCCGTATCGCCAGTCGCAGCGTTCGGCGATCTACCTCGCCTACGCCCGCGAGATGCTGCGTACGGGCAAGGCCTACCTGTGCTTCGCCACCGAGCGCGAACTGGCCGACAACCGGGCCCAGCAGCAGGCGCGCAAGATCCCCACCGGCTACTACGGCGAGTGGGCGCTGTGGCGGGACGCCTCCGACGAGGACGTGCTGGCCGCGCTCGAGGCCGGGCGGCCCTACGTGGTGCGATTCCGCTCGCCCGGCGTGCCCGGTGCGCGGGCGGCGTTCACCGACGCGATCCGCGGCACGCTGTCCGCCGAGGACAACTACAACGACGTGGTCATCCTCAAGTCCTCCGCCCACGACACCCGGCTGCCGACCTACCACTTCGCGCACGCCGTCGATGACCACCTCATGAGGGTCACCCTGGTCATCCGGGGCGAGGAGTGGCTGGCGTCGGTCCCGATGCACCTCCAGCTCTTCCGCGCGCTCGGGTTCGAGCCGCCCGTCTACGCGCACATCGCGCTGCTGATGAAGCAGATTCCCGGCGGCAAGCGGAAGCTGTCCAAGCGCAAGGACCCCGAGGCGGGCGTCGACCTCTACATCAGCGCCGGGTTCCCCGCGCCCGCGGTGACTTACTACCTGCGCGGGCTCGCCAACGGACGGCTGGCCGAGATGCCGCTGCCGGACGCCCTGGCCGCCCCGATCAACCTGGCGGAGTGCGGCGGCGCCGGTCCGCTGGTGGACCTGGTGAAGCTGGAGGACATCAGCGCCGACCACATCGCGACCCTCAGCGGCCAGGAAATCCTGGCGCAGATGCGGGTCTGGGCGGCCGAGTTCGACGAGGAGCTGGCGCGGGTGCTGGCCGACGAGCCGGAGCGGGCGATCGCCGCGCTGGCCGTGGAGCGCGACGGCGTGCCGAACCCCCGCAAGGACCTGCGCAAGTGGTCGGACTTCCGTGCCGCCTACGGATTCTTCTTCCCGGCGCTGTTCACGCTCGTGCCGCCGGACGACGAGCGGCTGGGCGGGCTCGACGTCGCCCTGGTCAACCGGTTCGCGATCGACTTCGTCGGCGACTACCAGGAGTCCGACGACGGCCAGAAGTGGTTCGCCCAGATCAGGGACCTCGCCGCGAAACACGGGTTCGCCGCGAACGCCAAGGAGTACAAGCGCGACCCCGATGCGTACGTCGGCTCGATCCGTGAGGCGTCCCAGATCATCCGCGTCGCGCTGACGGGGTCGACGCGCAGCCCCGACCTGCACTCGGTGGCGATGGCGCTGGGCCGGGCCGAGGTACGGCGGCGGGTCGGCGCGCTCACGGGCGCGACCGGCTGACCGTCCGGCGGCCCGGCACAACGACGCCAGGCGACGCCGGTTCGTGGACGCGCGGATCCGAGCGCTGGACTCCCGCTGGGCGCCGGCCGGCCTGGCGTGGCCCGTACGCGCCCTCGTGCTGACCGGCGCCGGGTTCGTGCTGCCGGTGCTCGCCGTGTTCTGCCTGGTGTGGTCGGGGTTGCTCACCGCCGCGCCGGACTGTGCGGGCCGGCCCCTCTCGTGTTCACGCACCGCTGTCACTGAATAGCGGCTGGTCGCTGTCCGCGACGCGGAAGGGCACGGCCCCCCGACTGTTTCCCAGAGATTTCGGCTGCGTTTCCGGTGATTTAGGTGTTTGCCATTACAATCAGTCGAGATCTATACTCCCGATTCAT
Source organism: uncultured Actinomycetota bacterium (assembly GCA_963799975.1). Classification (GTDB taxonomy): domain Bacteria; phylum Actinomycetota; class Actinomycetes; order Streptosporangiales; family Streptosporangiaceae; genus Actinoallomurus. The sequence continues at coordinate 229,228 of CAWCZF010000002.1, forward strand.
GAGCCCTGAGCCAACATACTTGCAGGTCAGGCGCCAGGCGCTGCTCGACGTCAGCCAGGTCTGCACGACGGCAGCGACCGACATGGCGAGTGCCGGGCAGGCCTACGCCACCGCGGACGCCAAGGACACCCCGGGGTGCTTCGGACTGGTCACCGGCGCCTCCGACGAACTCTACAAAGAGTACGAAGAGTTCTATGTCGCCATGCAAAAAGCGGTGACGGTTCTCCATCAGACTCTGGACCAGGCGTCCAAGAACTTCGTGGTCAGTCACACGACGTATGAGTACGCCGAGTGGTCGAATCTTCTCGACACCCACTAACGCGCGACAGCCTCGTCACCCGGCAAGGAGTAATTAGTGGGTGTTCCTCCGGTCGCCAAACTTCCCGCCGCCACCAGCGTGTTTGCGGGAGTCGCGACGTATGGCCTCTTCATCTACGAGAACTGGGGCACCATTGAGCAGCTGTGGCGGGCCCACGGCAGCGCGAAGGTGGACATCGACAAGCTGTCGCAAATGCGGAAAGCCACCGGCTTCGTGGCGAAGAACAACGACGAGCCAACCGGTCTGCAACAACAGCTTGAGGCGTTGTGGCCGCCCATCGACACGGCCTACAAGACACTCGTGCAAAAGGACGTGTGGGACGGAAGCGCGGCACGGAGCTTCCAGGACTGGTTCAACCGGCACAACCTCGTCGACGAATACAAGGCGTACCTGACCGAGCGATGCGCGGCGGTCGCCGAATTCCTCGACTCGGCCATCGAGCAGTCCAAGGAGACTCAAAAGGCGCTCAAGCACCTCCTTGAGTTCCTCATCGGCTATCTCGTCCTCTTCTCCATTATGGCGATGTTCAACGCCCTTGAAGGGGTCATCCTTCGCCAGGAGGCCCGGCAACTCGCCGCTGTCGCGCTTCGCGCCGGCGGCCGCATGTTGCAGCTCTGGAGATCGTTCTGCGGTCTTTGCATCCGCGTGCTGCGCCTCGCCCGGCCGCTGTTCAAACCGTTCGTCGTCGAGGACGTGGCGGGGCAGCCCACCTTCCTGAAGGCGGTCGGCAGGCTGGGTGCCGCCCAGATCCGGTCCTCCACCTGGGCGATCGGCGGCGTCCTGTGGGGCAGCGCCGGAGCCACCGCGGTCTCCAGCAACATGATCCGCCACCAAGGGGTGAACCCCTTCGTGAGCTCACCGTCTGGCCTCGTGGACACCGTCGCCCTGTCGGTCATCGGCGCCGGGCTCAACGTTCCGATCGCCGACGCCATGTGGACCAAGCGGTTCTCGGATCCGACCAAGCGTCTTTTCGGTGAGGGGCTCAACACGGCCTGGAACGGCAGGCTGAAGGCTCTGAACATGAGGCTCAGCACGGCCTGGGACATGGGTCCTGTCGTCGGGACCACGATCGCCGCCCCGGTTTACGCCATCGATCACTACTGGGATGGCGAGTCGGTTGGTGATTCGGCTCTGGCCGCCTTCGTCGACTGGGGTTCTCTGGGCCTTTATCTCGGCGGTCTCGGGAAAGTCCTTCCGAATGACGCCGTCGTCGGGGCTCGAGCACTGGACAATCCGCAGGCGTACGGGGTCTGGCACAACGCGGCGGTCGGAGATCTGCTGCCGGTGCAGGTCAATCGCATGCAATGGCGGCCTGCCGATCCGGTTCGCCTGACGACGGTGAAGATGCCGGATGGTTCCTTGTTGAAGGTGAACGACTCTGTAGTTCGGGTGCCGTCGGAATCGGTCGGCTGGACCAAGGTCGGCAAGGATGGGACCGTACTCACGCCGAGAAGGCTTGATGTCGTCGACAATCCGGCCGCGGCCGGTTACCGGCAGACGGAATCCGGTCTCTGGGTGCGGCCACAGGCCCCCCAGGGATGGACGAACGCCGTCAACGGGGTGCAGCGCGTTCCCGGAGTCGGCCAGTTCGTGTCCATGGTGAAGAACTTCGACGGTTACACCAAGGTCTCCTTCCTGGATATCGGTCACACCACCGCCTACCGAGCGTTCTTCCCGTTCCCGCCGGGCCACGACGTCAGCATGGCGCCGCCCAAGCAGTACACGCCGCCCGCCACGACGGCGCTCCCCGGCCCGCCGGCCGGATGGCCCGTGGGCCTGCCGGCCGGTCACCCGGCCGGATCGCCGACGGTGCCGTTCGACTCGGCGGTGACGCCTCCACTGCCGGTGACACCGGGTACGCCGCCACCGCCACCTCCTCCACCTCCGCCGCCTCCGCCGCCGATCGAATACATCGGTGGCTGGGATCCCACCGAGGCCCAGCAGCCGATCATCACGACGGGGTGGCACAAGGGCGACTACGGCTCCCTGTGGGACATCGCCGCCAAGGTCTACGGCGATCCGACCATGTACATCTACATCGAGCAGGATCCGCGCAACGCGGCACTGTTCAACGGCAACCCGGGCGGCTACGACGCCATCGCCATCGGCGAACCCATCTACGTCCCGGCGGTACCGAAAAAGACGCCGCCCAAGGGCGATCATGCGGCCGGAGCGGCCAACTGACCTCAGGTCATGCACCGTCCGACGATCCACCCCGCCGGCGTGGGGTGGATCGTCCGGGCGCTCAGCGGTCGTCTTCCAGGTCAGCGCGCCGCCGTCGCGGCGGAGGAACCGGTCAGCCGCTCGCAGGCCGCCCACAGGCCCTCGCGGTCACGCGCGCTCTCCCTCGTCAGCGGCAGATAGTGGGTCGGGCGTGTACGGCGGTCGTGCCAGAACGCGCCGGTCACGTGACCCGGCTCCTCGGCCGCGCACAGCCAGACGACGGTGTCGGCGCCCTGTTCGGGCGAGCGGAGCAGCGGCCTGGTCAGCAGGCGGAACAGCGGCAGCGAGCCGGCCACGCCGGGGGTGTCCGCCCAGCCGGGGTGGACGCTGTGCACGGAGATGCCGTCGGGGGCGAGCCGCTCGGCCCACTGCTCGGCGAGCACGACCTGCATCCGTTTCGTGCGTGCGTACGCGACGCCGCCCCGATAGTCGCCGCGCTCGTACTGCAGATCGTCGGCGGACAGGCGCTGGGCGTACATCCCGCCCGATGACACCCAGACGATCCGTGCGTCACCGCTCGCCCGCAGGCTCGGCAGCAGCGCCGCGGTGAGCGCGAACGGCCCGAGCACGTGGGTGGCGAAGGCCAGTTCGTTCCCCTGGCGGGTGGTCGTGCGCCGCTCGGGATAGACGCCCGCGTTGTGCACGAGCAGGTCCAGGACCGGGACGCGGTCGGCGAAGTCCGCGGCGAAGTCGCGTATCCGCTCCAGATCGCCGACGTCGCACACCTCGAGGGCCAGGTCCGCGCCGGGAACGGCCGCGGCGATCTCGGCGGCCGCCGCCTGACCGCGGCTCCGGTCACGTACGAGCAGGCGCACGCTCGCACCGAGCCGGGCCAGACCGGCGGCGGTGGCCTTGCCGAGCCCGGAGTTCGCGCCGGTCACCAGGGCGACGCGTCCCGTGAGCGAACCGGGCGCCGGCTCATCGCCCCAGCCCAGGGAGCGCACGTGGTAGCCGACACGGGTGTAGCCGAGCACGATCCCACGGTCCATCGCCACGTCGATGACCGCGCGCGCCCTGTCCATGCACATGGGAACGACCTACCCGGCGTCCGCGGCCTCGACCCCGCCGTCATGCTCCGGCGGTGCCGAGCCGCGCGAGAACGCGGCGTTCGGCGCGAACACGCAGGTCGCGGCCGCCGAACTCGGAGCGTGGCTGGATCGTTCCAGCTCTCTCCGCGGTCAACGGCGCGTGGCGGCGCCCCGGCTCGACGCGAGGATGCGCTCGACGTCCATCAGGTGGTGCCGACTCTCGTGTACGGCCCGCTTGGCGATCTCCTCGATCGTCCGGCGCTCCCCGGCGCGTACGCCGTGCAGCGACCACTGCTCCGGGTGTACGCCGTCGAGTGTCGCCGCGAGCTGCTCGGCGCACGTGTCGAGCCCGGCCGCAAGGTCCCTCGGGTCGAGACGGTCATACCCCTCGCGTTCGACGACGGCGTCGTGGTCGATCACCTCCAGATCGGCTCCGGGCCCCTTGAGCACGGACCGTACGCGCCGGTCGAACAGCGCGTACACGTCACGCAGGTGCCCGGCGTACTCCAGCGGCGACCACACTCCGCTGCGCGGGCGCAGGCGGGCGCGGGCACGCCGGGCCTCATCGGCGGCGCTGCCGATGAGCCATTGCCGGTGCAGGGCGGCGAGCCGGCGGATCAGGTCCGGTGTCTCCTCCGCCTCGATCGCGGTCGGCTCGAAGCCGCACTCCGCGCAGGTCTTCATGACTAAGAGTGTTCCACCCGACGCGCGAATTCAATGGTTCTGATCAGCCGGATCCACCCGGCGGCCCGGCCCGGCGCCTCAGCACCCGATCTGGGCGTACGCCTGCTTGGGACGCTCGACGCCGGCGGTGTCGCGTCGCAGCCAGCCACGTTCACGAGCGAGCTTCATCGCGCACTCGACGACCCCGCGTACGTGCAGGGAGTCGTCGTCGGTGCGCCACAGCACCGACCACGGATACACGGCCTCGGGTCCGACCAGCCGGCGCCACACCACCTGCGGCGACAGCGGCGCGCCCGAGGCGGGGACGCAGTAGACGCAGCGCCCGCGGCTGACCGGCAGGAGCGCGCCGTGGACGTGGTCGCTGCTGCCGGGGTACAGCGTGGGCACGACGTCGGCGGACCGGCACAGCTCAGTGACGATCTGGTTGAACTCGGGCGCCTCGTCGTCGTCGGACATCATGACGCGTTCACCGGCGAGCATCTTCACCGGCACGGCGTCGAGCATGGCGAAGCGGTGGTGTGCCGAGACCAGCACCCCGAGCCGGTCCAGCCGGAACACCTTGGACGCGATCTCGGGCGGGGTCAGGAAGGCGCGGCCGAAGCCGACGTCGAGCCGGCCGTCGCTCAGCCATTGGTATTGCTGGGTGAAACTGGCGCGTACCTGGTCGATCTTCAGCTCCGGGAAACGCTCCTGCACTTCATTGAGCACCAGCGGCATCGAATCGTAGGAGGGGTCGAGGATGCCGACGCGAAGGGTGGGCCGCTCCTCCTCGTTCCTGGCGAGCGCGACCGCGCGGTCGACCTGGGAGAGGATCTTCCTGGCCTCGCCGAGGAACGCCTTTCCCCGGCAGGTGAGCTGGACGTGGTGGGTGCTGCGGTCTAGGAGGCGTACGCCCAGCTCACGTTCGAGCAGGCGCAGCTGCTGACTGAGTGCGGATTGGCCGATGTGGTGGCGTTGAGCCGCCCGTCCGAAGTGCAGCTCCTCAGCGAGAATCACGAAGTAACGCAGCTGGCGAAGTTCCACGCACACTCCCCAACGACTGGACCAATAGTTTACCGACGTGATTATGCAACAGGCGGCCCATGTACTCAGCGATACCGGAACATTACTGATAGTCAGCCTTCCTGTCTTGATCAAGAAGACTGCTGATCATTTCTCACCGCTCACGAGCCGAAGCCGCTCGTAAGACTCCAGTTATTGGCAGGTGAGATGACGTGTTCTGGTATCGTAATTTCCGTTATGAATCGCCTTGACTTTAACTATTGACCAACTTGTCGAAAAAGGGGGACCAGCGGGTGTCAGGGCACGGAACACTGACCGGATTCGGCCAGCGAACGACCACCCGAGGGCGCGACATGGACGTTGACGATCTTTTGGATGTAGTGACCGTCTGCGAAATCTCCGACTCCTGTGATCAACTCGGCGTTCCGTGCGCGCGTACAGGAGAGATCAAACCCGTCTACTCCGGATGCGCTCCCTTCGCCGGCACGATCACCACGATCAAGCTCCGGCCCGGCCAGGGCACGCGGCTCGGATCCCTCGTCAAGATCTTCGAGGACACCGGGGACGACGCGGTCCTCATCGACTTAGCCGGGCGCACGGACGTGCAGTGCTGGGGCACCGTGCTCGCCACGGCGGCCATGCGCCTGGGCGTACGTGCCGCTCTGGTCAACGGCGCCGCGCGTGACGCCGACCAACTCGCAGCGCTCGGTTTTCCGACCTTCGCGCGCGGCACCCATCCCGCGAGCATGCGGGGCCGGCTGGCCCTGACCGACGTGGGCTGCGACGTCGTCGTCGACGGCCTGCCGGTGGTCTCCGGGTGCGCGGTCGCGGCCGACTCGAACGGCGTGGTGTTCTTCCCGCGTGAGCACGCCGACAAGGTCTTCGATTTCGCTCGGCAAATCGCCGCGGCGGAGCAGCGGCTGCTTGATCGGATCCGCAGTGTCAGCCGCCCGACCGCCGAAGCGCTGGACACCATACTCCCCTGAGAAGGAACGGCGGTCACAGGATGAGCTACACGGCACAGTTCGCCCAGACCTACACGCAGGCCCGCGAGATGTTCGTGGAGGCGGCCGAACTGGCCGGCGCGGAGATGACCTCTTTCCTCAATGACTGCGGGAAAGCGCCGGACGGCGGCGAACTGCGCACCGATGTCGCCTGGATCGGTCCCCGCGACGCCGATTCCGTGCTCGTACTGGTCTCCGGCACGCACGGCGTCGAGGGATTCTGTGGCTCCGCCTGTCAGATCGGATTTCTCCGCGAATCCATTCTTGATAAAGTCCCGGCCGGAACCGCGGTCCTGCTGGTTCACGCGCTCAATCCGTACGGCTTCGCCTATCAGCGGCGGGTCAACGAGGACAACATCGACCTCAACCGGAATTTCGTGGACCACGACGCCCCGCCGCACAACCCGGACTACGACGAACTGCACGCCGCGCTGGTCCCCGCCTCGTGGACCGGCCCGGAGAAGGCCGAGGCGAACGGCTTCCTCGCCAAGATCGGCGGGGAGCGCGGGCTGCGCTACCTCCAGCAGTCGATCACCCGCGGGCAGTACCGCCATGCCGACGGCCTCTTCTACGGCGGCACGTCCCCGGCCTGGTCCCACCGACTGCTCCGGACGATCGTCCACGACCACCTGATGGGGACCCCGCGCATCTCCTACATCGATCTGCACACCGGCCTGGGTCCCCGCGGCTACGGCGAGCCGATCTTCCGCGGCGGGCTGGACAGCGGCGCACTCGACCGTGCCCGCGCGTGGTACGGCGACGATCTGACGATGTCGGAGGACGGGACGTCCAGCTCCACGCCGATCATCGGCAACACGGCGAGCCTGGTCGCCCGCGAACTGTCGCCCGAGCAGGAGCTCACCGCCATCACGCTCGAGTTCGGCACGCTTCCCGGCTCCCAGGTCCTGGACGCCCTGCGCGCCGACAACTGGCTGCACCTGCAGGCCGATCCGGACCCGGAGCTCGCGGCGAGCATCAAGCAGCAGATACGGAACGCCTTCTACCCGTCGGCGTGCGACTGGCGCAGCTCCGTCTGGTCGCGCGCCAAAGAGATCTTCGCGCGGGCCTCCTCGGTCGCCCGCCCCGTGGTCGACTGACCCGTGGTCGACTGACCCGTGGTCGACCGACCCGCGGGTGACCGACCCCTGGTCGGCTGACGCGGACTCACCCTGCTCACCGTGGCCGGCCGGCCCGTCACCACGGCCGGCCGAGGTGGACTCGTCGCGGCCGGTCGCGCGCAGAGCGCGGCCGGCCGCGACGCATGTCCGGCCCGGACCACGGCCCGTCGTGCCGCGTCCCCGGCCCGAGCCGTAGCCGATCGTGCCCCGCGGCCGGCCACGACCACGACCGTCACCGGTCGTGCCGCTTCCACGGCGTACGACGCGGCGGGCCGTGACATATGTGCGACGCACAGCGACGCACCAAATCATCACTAAAGCAGCAAACGGCAGCGTGCTCGCGCAGAGTGGCCGCTTGCTGCTCTTAGTCATATTTCTGAATTCCGCCCCTATAAGCCGACATGTAACTAGTTATAGCGGTTATTCTCGCCTCGAACATCGACAAGGCCGGGACCGGCCACGTCCCGGTCTTCCTCTCTCGGTGGCGCATGGGCGTCGCCGCTCTCACCGAAAGGAAGGTGCGTGATGCTGCGCACAGCCGTCGTGGGTGCAACTGGAGCCGTGGGGCGTGAGCTTCTCGCCCTGCTGACCCGGCCCGGTATGCCTCCCCTACACGTGCTGCCGGTCGCGTCCGCACGCTCAGCGGGGGTCGACTTAGGCGCCCAGCTCGGGCTAGAAGCGCGGATCGAACCGGTCCGCGCACTCGATGACGTGGACTTCACGGCCATCGACCTGGTCTTTTTCGCAGCCGGCGCGGAGGTGAGCCGCCGCGTCGCGGAGAAGGCCGCGGCGTCCGGCTGCCTCGTCATCGACAACAGCTCCGCCTTCCGTACGCGTGACGACGTCCCGCTCACGGTTCCCCAGGTCAACCCCGAATCTCTACGAAACCGCCCGGTGTCGGGCATCGTCGCCAATCCGAACTGCTCGACGATCCAACTGGTACGCGCCCTGCACCCGATCCACCGGCTGGCCACGCTGCGCCGGGTGTTCGTCTCGACGTACCAGGCGGCGTCGGGCGGCGGTATGCGGGGGCTTGGCGAACTCGCCGACGACAGCCGGTCGGTCCTGGACGGAAAGGGTGACGACCTGGTTCCGGGCCGGTTCGGGCCGCCGCTCGCGTTCGACCTGGTCCCCCAGATCGGATTGCTGGACGACCACGGCGCCGCCCACGAAGAACGCAAGCTCCGATCGGAACCTAGGAAGATCATGAGTCTGCCGGATCTGAGAGTCGATGCCACCGCCGTACGCGTCCCGGTCTTCCACTGCCATTCCGAGTCCGTGCACGTCGACGTCGAGCGGCCGGTCTCGGCCGCCGAGGCGGAGGACGCGCTCGCCGCGACGGAGGGCATCCGGCTCTACCGGTCGGGCGACACTCCCTCCTGCCCCTCGCCACGTACGGTCGAGGCGTCCGGCGAGGGCCGCGCACTCGTCCACGTGGGACGGGTACGGGTGGATGAGTCACAGCCCGATTCGCTGGCCATGTGGGTGGTCGCGGACAACCTCTGGGTCGGTGCGGCGTACAACGCGGTCGACATCATGACGACCGCTCTCGAGTACGGATGGCTCGGCTGATGGCGGGGCCTTCGCCGGAGCGCCCGCTGGTGTTCAAGTTCGGCGGCGCCTGCTTCCTCGACCTGCCCGACTACCAGACCGTCGCCCGTTACATCGCCGGGCGGCTCGACGGGACACGTCGCGTGGTCGCGGTGGTCAGCGCCATGTCCGGTACGACTGGAGCGTTGCAGAACGCCCAGCGGGAGCTGCACTCCGAGCCCCCGCCCGAGTTGGCGGCGGCGCTGATGCTGACCGCCGACACCGTGAGTTCCCTGCTGCTGGCGACCGCCCTGTGCGAGATGGGGGTGCGTGCGCGTGCGGTCGACGCGCACGAGCAGGGACTGCACGCCACCGGTTCACCCGAGCGCGCCAAGGTGGTGCGGATCGATCCCGCGCCTCTCTGGTCGGCGCTCGGCGGGTACGAGGTGGTCGTTGTTCCCGGCGGGCAGGCGGTGGACGACGACGACCACTCGGTGATGCTCGGCCGCAACAGCTCGGACCTGTCGGCGGTGGCCGCCGCCGTCGCGCTCGGCGCCGACCACTGCGAGATCTTCTCCGACGTGCCCGGCGTCTACACGGCGGACCCGTATCTCCTGCCGGAGGCACGGGTGCTGCCCACGCTGGGGTACGCGGCGGCGCTGCGGATGACACGTGCCGGCGCGAAGGTCCTGCATCCGCTCGCCGTCGAGCTCGCCGAACGTCACGGCCTGCCGATCCTGTGCCGCTCGCGGCCGCCGATCGCCAAGCGCGGCACACTCATCTCCGGATCGCTGGCGCCGGTGGCGATCGTGGCCGATCAGCGGACCGACGTCTGGGCCTTCCCGGACGTCTCCGAGCTGGAGCACGTACAGGAGCGGCTGGCCAAGGAGGAGGACGGCGACCAGGTGAACGAACCGGTCGTCGTGGACTATGAGGGCACCCGGCACCTGGCCATCCCCGGTGGCGACCCTCGCGGGATCGCCCACCGGGTCTGCGTCGCCGTGCCGCACCGCCCGGACCTGCGGTTGATCACGACCGTGCACGGCGACCACGAGCCCGAACGGCACCTGGTGCCCAAGGCACAGCTCGGAGAGGAGACCCGGCGCCGCCACGCGCGGCACTACCCCGACGTCAACGACCACCGCGGCGTCAAACCGCGCTCGCCGATGAGCGGGATCCTGATCGACCCGGCGGGCGACATCGAGCCGATCGGCGACATCGAGCCGGCCGGCGACATCGAGCCCGCCGACGCGGCCGTCACCGGCGCCCTGCTCATCAACGAGCGAGCCGCCACGGAGGATCCCGAGAAGACCTGATGACGCGGGAAACAGACGCGTAACACACGGGAGCGCGATGCCGAATGCGGCATCGCGCTCCTGTGCTTCCGGGACCTATATATCGCGGCGAAAGACGTGTCAACATCCGGGTCTCTGTTATTGCTTTCCTTGATGGCATTGTGAGCCGGGTTGACTCTCGAATCCCCAAACCGGAGTATCAAGCTACGAAAACAAACAGAGATCGCCGCCACAAAGGGGTCCAGGAGAGGAACTCTCATGTCTGAAGCGGTTGTCGTTGACCCGGCTAAACTGCGCCAGTTCGGTGACCCCATGGACAGCGTTTTCTGTCTTGTCACCAACCCGGAGTACATGGACCAGATCACGGTCGTGGAGAACGGCGGCTACCGGGAGTACCTGAAGATTCCGTTCAAAACCGGGGAGCGCTTCGAGGAAGTGCTTCCGGAGCGGGTGCCCGAGCCGGCGCACGTGCTCGCGATCTCTCCCGCGGCGTTTTTTGAATCCCCCATGCCGGAACAGTTGGGCCCCCGCCGCAAGCTCATGGGCATGGCGTGCAACTCGACTCCGACCACGCTCACCACCATCAAGCATTTCATCGACGTGATGCAGGCGACCTCGCCCGAGGACCAGGACGCCTTCTCCAACGGGTTCTTCGACAAACTGGAAAGGGCCGACCACCTCGTCTACGTCGACGAGCGGCACGGCACGCGCGCCACATTGCAGCACCTCCAGCCGGGCCTCGTCTGGAACCAGCAGGCCGGCGCGCTCGAATGGGGCGAGCAGCAGATCGTCCCGTCCGGGGAGATCAGTGTGCTCCCCACCCAGATCGTCGAGTTCCACGAGGACCTGCACCTGCCGATCGAGGGTGAGATCACCCTGCGCGGATACCCCATCCTGCACAGCGGCACCCCGTCCTTCTCCCGTCGCGACCAGGCACGGCTCCACAGCCGGCTGTCCTCGATGAACCTCCACGGCGTCATCTGCACGGTCGAGAAGGGCATCATCACGAACCTGCGGGCCCATCACTCCGGGGCGCAGTCCGCGGTCGACATGCTGAACACGATGTTCGAGGTCGACTCCCGCTACCGAATCGTCTGGGAAATGGGCCACGCGCTGAATGTCAGCCTGGACATCCTGCCCGGAAATCACGCCATGAACGAGGTGTACGGCGGTACCGACGGTTGCCTTCACTGGGGCCTCGGGCTCACACCGTTCACGCAATATCACCTCGACATCATCTCGCCGGATACGACGGTCTACACCGACACAGGTGAAGTGGTCCTCGGCAACCCTGGTGGTGGGCCGCCGGACCGACTGGCCGTCTTCCCCAATTCCTAGCCACGCGCGCGGCTAGCAAGTGACCCTTCGGACCCCGGGAGGAGGTGCCAAAATGGAGGAGCAGGACACCAAGATTGAGGTCCGCAAGAACAGCAACTACCTGGGCACGCTGCTCGGCTGAGCATGCCGGCAACTGCCTTCGGGCTGAGTGGTGGGGGCAGGTGGACCGACGGAAGCGGTCCACCTGCCTCCCCATCATACCTCTCCGCAACCCGTCGGCGAAGAATGGGATTGATCGAAATGAACGCGGAAAATAGGCCTCAGGTCACCGTGAATCCGAGCGCCTTCCGTCAGTTCGGTACGCCGTCGGACACGTTCTGCCTCGTCGTTGACGAAGAGTTCGTCGACGAATTCTCCGTCTTCCCGTCGCCCGCGTACGCCCACAGCATGATCGTGGCGATCGGGCCGGACGGTGATCTCGGAAAGCTGCTGGCGACCGATATTCCGGCGACCGCCGACGTGGTGGCGATCTGCCGCCGTACCTTCCTGTCCTCGCCGGACGCGGCGACCATCGGCCCAGGACGGCGCATCGTCGTTCTGCCCTGCGCGTCCACTCCGGTCACCGCGGACCAGGTCCGCTACTTCCTCCGCGTCATCGAGCGCACCGACCCCGCCGCGCAGGAAGCCTTCGCCGACCGCTTCTTCGAGGGCGTCAAGAACGCCTCACACCTCCGCATCGTCGACGCCGAGCACGACATCTCCTGCCGGTTCGACCCCTTCGGCGGCGGCTACGTGTGGAACCAGCAGGCCGGCTTCCTCGGCCCCGGCGAGCAGCAGATCGCGCCGGCCGGCGAGCTGAGCGTGCTGCCGATGGACATCACCGAGTTCGACGAGGACCGGCGCCTCGCGCTGTCCGGCACGCTCGCCCTCCAGGGCTGGCCGATCGTCCACGCCGGGTATGACCGCGCGCTGGACGCCGAGCAGGCCGACCTGTACGAGCGGCTGGTACCCCTGCGCCGGAACCCGCTGGTGCTGACCGTCGAGAACGGGCAGATCACCGGCGTCCGCGACGCCGGTGACACCGCCGAGGGCGCCGCGCTCGTCGCGGTGTTCGACGAGCTCTTCGCCGCCGAGCCCCGCTACCGGTCCATCTGGGAACTCGGGTTCGGCATCAACACCGGCATGGAGGTCAGCCCGGCGAACTGCGGGCTCAACGAGACGTACGGCGCCGCCGGCGGGGTCGTGCACCTCGGTCTGGGGCTGACGCCGTTCACGAAGTTCGCGCTGACCTTCCTCTGCCCGACCGCGTCACTGACGGACGACGCCGGGAAGCTCATCCTCGGGAACCGCGCGGTCGGCGAGCAGGGACGACGCCGGGTCAACCGCGTCCGAAGCGCCAGCTGCGGCTGCCACTGAGGCATCGAACGAAATCCGAACGACAGGAGTAGACCGTGCAGCTGAAGACCACCCGTCCGGAGTTTCGGACCCGTGTCGACAAGACCCTCGACACGGCCATCGGCGAGTTCTACGAGAAGATCCCCTTCGCACGCCACCAGCTCGAGGGCAAGGACATCCACCTCGGCTACTACCGGCGGCACAACATCGAGACGATCCTGCGCCTGCGCCGCAAGCGCACGATCGACGCGCTCGCCATCCGGTACTTCACGAAGGTCGACCCGGTGGCCGCCAAGGCGTGGGCGCACTACACCGACGACGAGATGCTGCACGACCGGCTGTTCGCCGCGGACCTGGAGAAGGTCGGTGTGTCGAAGGACCAGATCTACTCGACCGAGCCGCTCCTGTCGACCAAGCTCCTCACCGGCTACCTCCAGTACGGCATCGAGTACGAGGGCACGCCGCTCGCACTGCTCGTGAGCGTCTACTTCGTCGAGTACGTCACGACCCGCACCCAGCCGGACTGGCTCGACAACCTCGAGAAGAGCCTCGGCAAGGACAAGATCAAGGGTCAGCGCGCGCACGTCGGCACGGACCTGGACGACCACCACGACGACTTCGTCTGGACCGTCCTCGAGACCCTCATCCACAGTGACGCCGACGAGGAGAAGGCCCTGCGGCACCTCCAGGACATCGCACGCCTGTGGGAGATGTACTTCCTCGAGCTGTACAAGGCGACCGTGGACGAGAAGGCCACGATCGAGATCCCGGACCCGGTGGCCATCCCGGCGTGACACCGGCTCCCCCGACCGTCAGGAAGTAGCCCGCCATGGCCGTGGCCGACACCGGCACCCTGGAGTTCAGCAACCTGGCGCCGGACCGCGGCCTGGCGCCGGACGTCGAGCAGTGGATCGTCGACGGCCTCACCGAGGCGCTGCCGGCGCTGCGGATGAGGTCGCTGTTCGACCTTCGGCGCGACATGCTCAGGGAAGCCGACCTGATAACGCTCGCGGTCGAGACGCCGGGCCGTTCGGTGGAGGGTGCACTGTCGTCACGATGGTGCACCACACCGGCCGGCGGCCGGTTGCTGCACATCATGACCCAGTTCGTCGGCGAACGCCGCCAGGGCGACGGCGTCGCGTTCGCCGGCATGTGGGGCCGTCACCTCGAAGGGATCTACGGGAGCACGTCCGAGTTCCCCGAGCTGTGGGTGCTCAAGACGTTCAACCCGATCGTCTACTGCGCGATGCGGTCGTTCACCCGCGTCCCCGGTGTGACGTTCTACCCCGACGTCGACGCCGAGCGCCAGGACCCGGAGATCACGCGCAGGGCCGTGCAGGTGGCCGAGGTCGTCGCGGCGGGCCACGCCTTCGTGCCGTGGACGGGCATCATCCGGGGCGCCGGGGAGCCGGCCGACCTGTATCCGTGGCTGCCGGAGTCGCGCGAGGAGAAGGTCAACGACTACTTCGCCGCCACGACGCTCCCCGGCGACCGGATGCTGTGCATGCTCAGCGTCTCGACACCCGCCGCCGCAGCGACGATCATGGAGATATTCGGACTCACGCCGGCGACGCCGGAGGTCCGCCTGGCGCGGTCCCTGCTCGGTGATTCCACGGCCGTTCCGGCGGGCGTGAGAGACGGAGAATGATGGACGACTTAACGCCTCAGCGCGACACCACCCCGTACCCGCACGAGACGGTCATCACGTGGCAGGCTCCGCCGCTCCGCATCGGCCCGGGCGCCACCGAGGAGATCGGGTACGAGCTGAGCCGGCTCGGCGTCGGCTCGGTGCTGATCGTGACCGACCCGAACGTCGCACGCGTGGGCCCCGTACGGCGCGTGCGCGAGCTGGTCGAGCGGGCGGGGATCGAGGCGACGGTCTTTGAGGAGGTGCGCGTCGAGCCGACCGACTCCGGTTGTGAGGAGGCCGCGCGCAAGCTGGCCGACCGTGCGGTGGACGGGTACGTCGCGGTCGGCGGCGGCAGCTCGATCGACACGGCCAAGATGCTCAACCTGCTGCACAGCCATCCCGACTTCCCGCTGCGCGACTACCTGAACAAGCCGATCGGCGCGGGCCGCGCCATCCCGGGCGCGCTGAAGCCGCTGGTGGCAATCCCCACCACGGCCGGCAGCGGCAGCGAGTGCACCTCGATGGTCGCGCTCGGCATCACCGACCTGCGGGTCAAGACGGGGATCAGCGACCTGCGGCTGCGCCCCGCGGCCTCCATCATCGACCCGCTGAACACCCTGACCATGCCGCCCGCGGTCGCCGCCGCCTCCGGGTACGACGTACTGACGCACGCGTGTGAGTCCTTCACCGCACGCCCGTACGACCGCCGCCCGCCCTACCCCGACCCGGCCGGCCGGCCGATCTACGTCGGGGCCAACCCGATCAGCGACGTCTGGGTGGAGAAGGCCCTCGCGCTGATCGGCACGTACTTCCGGCGGTCCGTGCTCAACGCGCGCGACGTCGAGGCGCGTACGGCGATGAGCCACGCGGCCGCGTACGCGGGGATGGGCTTCGGCAACGCGGGGACCCACATCCCGCATGCCTGCGCCTACCCCATCGCCGGCATGGTCACGGAGTACCGGCCGCGGGACTACGTCACCGACCACGCGCTCGTGCCGCATGGCGAGTCCGTGATCGCCACCGCGCCCGCGGCGTTCGCGTTCACCTACGCGGCGGCTCCGGAACGCCACCTGCGCGCGGCCGAACTGCTCGGCGCGTCGACGGCCGGGGTCACCGTGCGCAACGGCGCCGACCTGCTGCCGCAGACGATCCTGGACATCATGCGGGACACCGGCGGACCGACCGGCGTGAGCGACTTCGGCTACGGCCCGAAGGACGTACCGCTCCTGGTCGAGGGTGCGGCCAAGCAGCAGCGGCTGCTCGTCGGCTGCCCGCGCGACGTGGCCGACGACGACCTCGCACGGATCTTCCACGCGTCGATGACGCCCTGACCTCCGGCGCCGGGCCAGAATTGACACCCGGCGCGATGTCCGGGTTAGTGGAAGAGACCTAGGAGGCGAACCATGTCCGAGGCACCCCGAACACGGCAAGCGCTCATCGGCGGAGGACCCGTGGGGTCCGATGACACCGTCGACGTCCTGAACCCCTCGACCGGCGAAGTGTGCGCGCGTATCGTCCGCGGCGGCGCGGAGGAGATCGACCTCGCCGTCGGCTCGGCGCGGGACGCCTTCGCGAACACCTGGCGGCACACCTCGCCGTCGGAGCGCGCGACGGCCTGCCGCCGGATCGCCGACGCGATCCGCGCGCACCGTACCGAGCTCGCCGAGCTCGAGACGCTCGACACCGGCAAGCCGATCTCCCAGGCGTACGTCGACGCGGACGCGGCGGCGCGTTACTTCGACTTCTACGCCGGCAGCGTCGAGGCCTTATTCGGCGACACGCTGTTCTCCCAGCCCGACGTGGTCGCGTACACGCTGCTGGAGCCGTACGGCGTGTGTGGCCACATCATCCCGTGGAACTACCCGATGCAGGTGGTCGCGCGTACCGTCGCCCCGGCGCTGGCCGCCGGGAACACCTGCGTGCTCAAGCCGGCCGAGGACGCTCCGCTGACGCCGATCCGCATCGCGGAGCTGGCACTGGAGGCCGGCCTGCCGCCCGGGGTGTTCAACGTCGTGCCCGGGTACGGCGAGGAGGCCGGGGCGGCGCTGATCGCCCATCCGGGCGTCGACCACCTGGCGTTCACCGGATCACGCGAGGTGGGCACGCTGGTGATGACCGCGGCGGCCGCCAACATCGTCCCGGTGACGCTGGAGCTGGGCGGCAAGTCGCCGCACCTGGTGTTCCCCGACTTCGACCGGGACCAGGCGATCCCGCTGATCGTCTCCTCCATCACCGAGCACGCCGGGCAGAACTGCTCGGCCGGGTCCCGGCTGCTGGTGCACGAGACGGTGTACGAGGAGACCGTCTCCGCGCTCGCGGCGGCGTTCGAGGGCATGTCGATCGGCCCGGGGCGTGCCGACCCGGACCTGGGCCCGCTGATCTCGGCCAAGCAGCGCGACCGCGTGCTCGGCTACATCGAGCACGGGCGCAAGGACGGCCGCCTCGTCACCGGCGGAGAGCCGCCGGAGGATCCGGAGCTGGCCGGCGGGTTCTTCGTGCGGCCGACCATCTTCGACGAGATCTCACCCGAGTCGCGTGCCGTGCAGGAGGAGATCTTCGGGCCGGTGCTGTGCGTCATCCCGTTCCACGACACGGCCGAGGCGGTCGAGCTGGCCAACCGCACGTCGTACGGCCTGAGCGCGGGCGTGTGGACGCGCGACGTCGGGCTGGCGCACCACCTGGCGCGGGAGCTCCAGGCGAGCCAGGTCTTCGTCAACAATTACAGCGCGGCGGGCGGGGTGGAACTCCCGTTCGGCGGCTATAAACGGTCCGGATTCGGCCGCGAGAAGGGTTTCGAGGCCCTGCGGGAGTACTCCCAGTGCAAGGCGGTGGCGATCCGGGTCGATCCGCCGTCGTCGTAAATCCACGCGTTGGTACCTGACCGCCGAACTGCGTACGGGGCGGGCGTGTCCCGCCCCGTTGTCAGGCGTGCGCCTTGCGGTATTGCCGCACCTTGTGGCGATTGCCGCACGCCTTCATGTCACACCATTGACGCTGTCCGGGACGCGACGTGTCGACGAACAGCAACGAGCAATCGGAGAAGGCGCACTCGCGTACGCGGGCGAGCCAGGGGCCGGTCAGCAGGTCGATGGCGTCGCGCGCCACCGTGGCCAGGCCGGCCTCGACGGCGCGTGCGGAGCACAGCGTGACCGAACGTGCGTCCGCCGCCAGCTCGGGCGCGAAGTCGGGGCGCCGCGCCCAGGAGTTGACCAGCGCGACGTCGGCCCGCGCCGGCGTCTCGTGTATCGCGGGGTGTACGAGCCGGTAGATCGCCTCGCGCAGCTCACGTGCGTCGTCGAGGCCGCACGCGTCGGCGGGCACGTCCGCCGGCAGTGAGAGGGCGCGCTGGAACCAGCTGCCCAGGTCGGCAGGGACCGCGAGGCGCTCGACGGGTACCCGATAGCGCCCGCCCAGCGTGGCGGCGAAATCGAGGCAGAGCCGGCCGCCCCTGAATCTGAAGTCGAACTTGTCCTGCGGCAATTGTCATCAGCTCCGACCCCATTCTAGGCAACCCTCGGCCGCAGTGATCGTTAATCGCTAATTCTAATAGCCTGATCAGGTGCTCGAAACAGCGTGACTCTCCGTCGAAAGATCACGAGTGGGCACAAGCGGCCGGGCGGTGGCGCGGACCCTGTCCCCCTGCTGCCTTCCCGCAGGTGACGGCGGGGGAAATGTCAGCTGGACGCCAATTCAACAAATCCCCCGGTTCGGCGGGAAGCCTCCGCCATACCTCAGAAACGACGACCGAACAAGACGTCTATCGGCAATCAGCTTTACCGAAAAAGCGTCTGGCCAACCCGGCCTTTTGTAAATAAGATCCTGGGAGCGTCCGAATGCATCGGTTACCGGAGGATTAATGTCCGCTGAGAAGAACGGCGCCTTCGTGCCCGGCAACGACCTTCGAGCACAGCTGGAGCAGCTGCGCCGCCATTGTCCGGACGTGTATCGCCGCATCGACCTGGAACGTGTCGAGTCGTGGGAGTGGGAACGCGCGCGAAACGGCGTGCACCGCGACGACTTCGACGCCGACGCCGCGGGCGGCCGCGGTTCGAGCTACGTCCGCGCCCAGGTGCTCAACGTGGACGCGCGCGCCCACGGGATCGGCCAGCTGATGGAGCTGATGCGGCCGGCCACCGAGGGCGAGCTGACCGGCCGCCGTACGATCGTCGACCTGCTCGGCGGAAACGGCCTGGTACGGCAGGTCTGTGCCCGGCTTGGCCTGCACGACGTCGAGATCGTGACCTGTGACGCCTCGCCGCACATGGTGCAGACCGCCTGGGCGGCGGGCAACCCGGCGCTGCTCCAGCGCGCCGAGCGGCAGCTCTTCCAGCCGGAGTCGGTCGACGGCGTGCTGCTCGCGTACGGCAGCCACCACATTCCGCCGGAAGACCGCAGCGCCGTGGTCGAGGACGCCTATCGCGTGCTCCGGCAGGGCGGAACGTTCCTCCTCCACGACTTCCAGGCCGGCTCCCCGATGGACACCTGGTTCAGCACGATCGTCGACCCGTATTCGCAGACCGGGCACGAGTTCGAGCACTTCACCCGCGACGAGATCGAGGGATACCTGAGCAAGGCCGGGTTCGACGCGTACGAGGTCGTGGAAATCGACGATCCGTACGCCGCGACCGGGCCGTCTCCCGAGATCGCCGAGCTGAATCTCGGCGAATACCTCGTCAACATGTACGGCCTCTGCAAGATTCCGGCCGACCTGGACGCGGAGGAGGCATTCCGCTGGGCCGTGGAGCGGGCGAAGGGGATATTCGAATACCACGATGCCGACGGCGGGACGCTGCGCAGCGCCCTGGAGTTCGTCGAGGGCCTGCGGTCGTGGCAGATGACGATTCCGCGAAAGGCACTCGTCGGAGTCGGTCGCAGACTGTGACCGCCGGCGTACGGATCGGAGAGGCCGGCCGGCCTTTCCCCTCCGCGCGGATCGCGACCTGACGTTCCGGCCGTCCCCGGCGAACGGGGAGGACATCCGGCATAGAGATCTCTATCGCGGACTTTCCGCGTTCATCGGGCATGGCGGGCTGTTCCACTACTACGGTGGCATGTAACCTCCCATAGTGGTTACCCGCGGTGAGGTCCCCCGATACGGGCTCTGCTCCTCGCCGGACGCCCAGGCCGAACGACAAGGATCTCCATGGACCGTTACGCGATTATCGTCGACGCTTATCACATCCCCTTTGAAGACTCCCGCGGATTCGCCAGCGCCTTTCGCAGTCGAGGCGTCCTGCCGATCGCGGTCATGAGCACTCCGGAGCCCATGGAAGCGTTTCTCCCGCGGTGGTTCCCCGACGACTTCGCCGCCGTCCACTACTTCGACGGCGACTTCGACAAGCTCGTCGCGACCGTGAAGGCGTACGACCCGATCTGTATCGTTCCCGGCCTCGAACCCGGCGTCGAACTCGCCGGCGACCTCGTGGACGCCGTGCTCCCCGGCACCGGAAACGTGCCGGGATCCTCCCCCGCCCACCGGGACAAGGCCCTGATGGCCAAGGCCTTAGAGGACGCGGGGGTCCCCCACATCCGTACGGTCAGCTCCGCCGACCCGGAGGAGATCGCCCGCTGGCTCAAGGCCAACGACCTCGAGGGCCGCCCGCTGGTCATCAAGCCGCCCAGGAGCAGCGGCGCCGAGGACGTGCGCCTGATCGAGGCGGGCGACGACTGGCGGCCCTACTTCGACCGGCTGATCGGCTCCGTCGACCACTACGGCCAGGCCAACGAGAAGGTCATCATCCAGGAGTTCGTGGAGGGCACCGAGTACATCGTCGACCTGTACTCCGTGGACGGGCAGCACGGCCTGGTCGACGTCTGCGTCTACAAGAAGCGCGTCCGCGACGGCGAGATCGGCATCTACGACGTCGCCGACTTCCTCGCGCCGGACGACCCGATCGTCAAGCCGCTCGCCGACTACACCGCGCTGGCCGCCGACGCGTGCGGCATCCGCAACGGCTCGACGCACGCGGAGGTCATGCTCACCCCCGACGGCCCGGTGCTCGTCGAACTCGCGGCACGCTACTCCGGCAGCTGCATGATGATCTCCGGTT
This sequence comes from uncultured Actinomycetota bacterium, assembly GCA_963799975.1. Lineage (GTDB taxonomy): Bacteria > Actinomycetota > Actinomycetes > Streptosporangiales > Streptosporangiaceae > Actinoallomurus. The sequence goes on from CAWCZF010000002.1 coordinate 249,784, forward strand.
CGCTCGCCACCGGCGACAACCAGATCGACCGTACGGTCCGGCACTATGTCGACGGTGAGTACACCCCGTGGTTCGAGCTCGAGCGCGAGGTGCGTACGGTCTGGCTCGCCGCCGAGAGCGACGGCGCGCTGCGCAACATGGACACCTTCCAGGAAGTACGGAAGATGCCGACTTACTATGCGATGAGCCTGCCGGAGAACGGGAAGGTCGTCCCGCAGACGACGGGGATGAGCACGAGCCTCGGCTGGATCATCCAGGGCGCCGCCGACTGGGACACCATCGAGGCGGACTACCGCCGCATACGTGAACTGGAGAGCGGCCTCGTCATTGAACCGGTGGCGAAGCGCTGAGGGGAATCTCATGGCGACGCTCGTAATCGGCGGCGGGGTCAAGCTGATCACCAGCCTCCAGGAGCAGTTCCCGAACGAGACCGTGGTGGTCATCGAGCACCCCCAGGTGATCGAGCAGCGCGGCCTGCGGGAGAAGATGGAGAGCCTGCCGACCGTCGAGGCGCTCGTGCCGGGCGACTACTACGACGCGTTCGATCCGCGCGCGCTGATCGCGTCACTGCCGGCCGGCACGGTGATCGGGCGGGTGCTGCCGGCCATCGACGAGTTGACGACCGTCGCCTCGGCACGCGTCGCCGCCGAGCTCGGCCTGCCCGGTGTGGGGGTGGAGGCGGCGGAGACGTTCCGCGACAAGCTCCGGCTCCGCGAGGTCACCCACGCCGCGGGGATCGCCAATCCCCGCTGGCGTGAGGTGCACGACCTGGCCGAGCTGGAGAAGGCGGCGGAGGAGCTGGCGGGCGACGGCCTGGTCCTGAAGCCGACCGGGCGGTCCGGCAGCCAGGGCGTCGTGCTCCTCGACCCCGGGGACGACCTGGCCGAGGCGTGGGGGCACACGACGACGGCCGAGGGCCGCGTGCGGATCGACCCCCCGCCGGTGACGCGCTACCTCGTGGAGGAGCGGCTGCGCGGCTCGGAGGTCAGCCTCGAATGCCTGGTGGCCGACGGCAAGGTCGTCTTCGGCAGCGTCACCGGCAAGCACGTGCTCCACGGCCGCCATCCGGTCGAGATCGGCCACGTGTCGCCCGCGCCCCTCGGCGCGGCCGTGCGCAAGGACCTGCTCGACGCGATGCAGGCCCTGGTCGAGGCGACCGGGTTCCAGTTCGGCATCACACACTGCGAGTGGATGGTCACCGAGTCCGGTCCGGTGCTGATCGAGTGCGCCGGCCGGCTGGCCGGCGACCGCATCACCGACCTGACCCGGCTGGCGTGGGACTTCCCGTTCCTCGGGGCGTACGCCTCGCTGATGGGCCGCGACGGGCCGGTCGGCCCGATCCCGGACGCGCCCGTACGCGCGGCCGCGGTGCGGTTCCTCACCGCCACACCCGGAGTCGTGGAGAGCGTGACCGGGGTGGACGAGGCGGCCGCGGCGCCGGGCGTACACGCAGCCACGGTCACCGCCGCCGTGGGCGACCGCGTCGCCGCGGCCCGTGCCTCGCGCGACCGGATCGGCCACGTCATGGCCGTGGGCGAGGACCCGGGCCAAGCGTGGGAACGGGTGGAGAGCGCGGCCCGGCTGATCCGGGTCGGGGTCCGGTGAAGCGGCCGAACCTGCGGGACGGCGCGTGGACGTCCCCGAACGCCCGGCGTCTCCTGATCGTCTCGATCATCGACGCGACCGGCAACGGCGCCTTCACGTCGGCGTCTGTCGTGCTGTTCAGCGTCGTCCTCGACCTGAGCGCCGCCCAGATCGGCCGCGGTCTGGCACTGGGCGCCTTCGTCGGGCTCTTCTCGTCGGTGCTGTGGGGCACGCTGGCGGACCGGATCGGCGTGCGCACGGTGCTGCTGAGCATCCAGCTCTGGCGCGCGGCGGCCTTCGTCGGGTACGCCTTCATCCACGACTTCACCGGCTACGTCGCGATCGCGGTGTTCCTCGGCCTGGCGGAACGCGCCAGTCCGCCGATCCTGCTGTCGTTCGTCACCTCGGCGGTGGGCGAGCAGAACCGCGTCAAGACGGCGGGCGCGCTGCGGAGCATCCGCAATGCCGGGTTCACCCTGGGCGCGCTTCTCGCGTCGCTCGCACTGCTGTCACCCGGCCGTACGTCGCTGATGTGCGTCGTGCTCGGCAACGCCGCGTCGTTCATCGTCGCCGCCGCGCTGCTGCGCGGCATCGTGCTGCGCGGCCCGCAGAAACCGGTGCGCAAGGCCAAGGGCGAGGCGCCCGACCGCGTACGCACCCGGCCCGCCTTCCTGGCCGCGACCGTGCTGACCGGGGTGCTCAGCATGCACCGGTTCATCCTGTCGATCGGCCTGCCGCTGTGGATCGTCTCGCGGCACCTCGTGCCCAAGCCGATGGTCAGCGTGCTCGTCGCGGTCAACACCGTGCTCGTCGTCGTGCTCCAGGTCCGGATGACCCGGGCGACCGACGACGCGCACGGATCGGCGCGCGCGCTGCGCAACGCCGGGTGGATGCTGTTCTGCTGCGCGCTCTTGATGGTCGCGGCGGACGGCCACCTGCCGATCGCGCCCTGGACGGCCGGCGCCGTACTCGTGGTCGCCACGCTCGCCCTCACCTTCGCCGAGATGTGGCAGGCGGCCGGCGCTTGGGGGCTGTCGCTCGTGCTGTCGCCCGAGGCGTCCCGCACCCGTTTCCTGTCGGTCTTCAACCTCGGCACCTCCCTCCTGGACGTGGCCGGCCCGTTCATCGTCACCGCCCTCGTGCTGCCCGCCGGGCGTACGGGCTGGGTGGTGCTCGGCGCGGCCCTCCTGGTCGCCGGGCTGCTCTCCCCGACGGTCGGGCGGTGGGCCGAACGCGAGCGCGTACGGCACGACGAGCCGTCCGTCGCCGCGGAGACGTCCACCACGCACTGACCTCCCACGACACGATTGGACCCGACCGAAGATGTTCCCTCACCTGGTGTTCGTCGGGGCACGTCCCGAGATCATCGGCAAGCTCCTCGGCGTGCCCGTCACGCTGACCGCCATCCTCCGTACCGGCACCGACGAGACCTTCGACCGCAAGCTCGCGCTGCGGACGTTCAGCACCGACGTCACCGACGTCGACGCGCTGCTGGCCTGCGCACGCGAGGTGCACGCCTGGCGGCCGATCGACGCGATGATCGCCGGCACCGAGCACGCGTTGCTGCCCACCGCGATCGTGGGCGAGGCCCTCGGCGTCCGCGTCAACCCGGTCGCGGCCGTGACCCGCGCGCAGGACAAGGCGGCGATGCGGCGGCGGCTCGCCGAGCGCGGCCTGGAGACCATGGCCCACCGGGTCTGCACCGACCCCGAGGAGGTGCGTGAGCTCCTCGCGACGTGCCCGGGCGGTGTGCTGCTGAAGCCGGCCGACGGCAACGGCGGGCGCGGTATCGCCCTCGTCCGGCACGCGGACGACATCCCCGGCGCGTGGGCGCACACCGCGCCGGAGTCCCGCGAGGGCGGCGTGCTCGCCGAGGAGTTCCTCACCGGGCTCGAGACCAGCGTCGAGACGATGAGCGCCGCGGGCGAGCACCGCGCGCTCATGGTCCCCGCCAAGCACACCTCCGGCCCCCCGCACTTCGTCGAGGTGTCACACCAGATGCCGGGCGAGCACCCGCCGAACATCGTCAAGGCGGCCACGGACGCCGCGTTCGCCGCCCTCGACGCCATCGGGTACATGTGGGGGCCGACCAACACCGAGGTGATGATCGACGGCGACCGGGCCACCGTGGTCGAGATCAACCCGCGGTGGGGCGGTGCACGCTATTGGGAGATGCTCGAACTCGTCGCCGGGGTCGACATGGCCGAGGCCACCGCGATGGCCTACGCCTACGACCGGCTGCCGACGCCCTTCGAGGTGCCGGCCGCGACCTGCGCCGTACGGCTCCTGACCCCGCCGCCGGGCCGGATCGTCACCATCACCGGGCTGGAGGAGGCCACCGCCGTCGAGGGCGTCGTACGCGTCGGCGAGCTGAACCGCATCGGCGACGTCATGCCCTCCCTCACTGACTTTCGCGGACGGGCCGGGTACGTCCTGGCGACCGGCCCGGACCGGCAGGCAGCAGCCGACATCGCCGAGCGCGCCGCCGCCCTCATCGACATGCAGACGATCCCGGCAGCGACGAACGCGAAGGACGACGCCTCCATGCGCGACGATGTCGAGCAGGCACTGAGCAAGCTCCTTCCCGCCGTACGTTCCGACCTCGACGCGCTCATCCGCATCCCCTCGATCAGCGCCGACCCCGCGCACGCGGCGGACGTACGGCGGTCGGCGGAGCTGACGGCCCGGCTGTTCGAGGAGGCCGGCGCCGCGGACGTGCAGATCCTCGACGACGGCGCGGGCGGCCGCCCGGCGGTCGTCGCGCACTTCCCGCCGCCGCCGGACATGCCCACCGTGCTCCTGTACGCGCACCACGACGTCCAGCCGACCGGCGACCCCGGCGGCTGGACCACCGAGCCGTTCGAGCCCGACGAGCGGGACGGACGCCTGTTCGCGCGCGGGTCCGCGGACGACAAGGCGGGCATCGCCGCCCACCTGGCCGTGCTCCGGTTCTTCAACGGACGCCCGCCGGTCGGCGTAACAGTCTTCGTCGAGGGCGAGGAGGAGATCGGCTCGCCGTCGCTCGGCGCGTTCCTGGAGCGGCACCGCGACAAGCTGACCGCCGACGTCTGCGTGCTCGCCGACTCCACCAACCTCGACGTCGGCACGCCGTCCCTCACGACCACCCTGCGCGGGATGACCGACGTCCACGTCGAGGTGCGCGCGCTGGAGCACAGCGTCCACTCGGGCATCTACGGCGGCGCCACGCCGGACGCCCTCACCGCGCTGTGCCGCCTGCTGGCCACCCTCCACGACGACGAGGGCAACGTCGCCGTCGAGGGGCTCCTCTCGGCGCCCGCGCACGAGGTCGACTACCCGGAGGAGCGCTTCCGCGCCGAGGCCGGCCTGCTCGACGGCGTACGGCTGATCGGCAGCGGCAGCATCGCCGAGCGCATCTGGACCAGGCCCGCGCTGACCGTACTGGCCATCGACGCCACCCCGGTGGCGAAGGCGTCCAACACGCTCAGCGCGACGGCCCGCGCCAAGATCAGCCTCCGGCTGGCGCCGGGAGAGGACGCGCCCACCGGGCAGCAGAAGCTGATTCAGCACCTGCGCGACCACGCCCCGTGGGGGGTCGAGGTCGACGTGACCGCCGGCAAGGCCGGCCGTCCGTACACCGTCGACACCACGGGCCCGGCGTTCGAGGCGGCGCACACCGCCTACGGCCTCGCGTACGGCGGCGACCTCGTCCACATCGGGGTCGGCGGGACGATCCCGTTCATCGCGGAGTTCGCCGACGCCTTCCCCGACGCGGCGATCCTCGTCACCAGCGCGGGCGCCGACCCGGACTGCCGTGCCCACGGCCTCGACGAGAGCCTGCACCTGGCGGACTTCGCTCACGCGTGCCTGGCCGAGGCGCTGCTGCTCATCCAACTGGCTCGCCAGCACGACAAGAACCAGCCGGCGCGCGCGATCTAGCCCGGTCTGCGGCGGTCACCGCCTACCAGACACCGGGCACGAGCCGGTAGGTCGTCTCCTGATAGCTGCGGTACTGCTCGCCGAGCACGCGGGTGAGTTCGGACTCCTCGACCGCGATGCGCGGCAGCAGTCCCAGCAGCGGGACGACGACACAGCTCGTCAGGGACAGCCAGTTGCCGGCGTTGAGGCCGAAGCCTCCGGCGACCAGCAGCAGGCCGGTGTAGGAGGGATGCCGCACCCAGCGGTACGGGCCACCGGTGACGACGGCCTGGCCGGCGTCGACCTGGACGAACGTGCTGAACGACCGGCCGAGCGCCAGGACCGCCCAGACGCGCACGACCAGGCCCGTCCAGACCACGACGATCCCCGCGACGGCGAACACCTCCGGCGCGGGAGTGTCGAGCGCCGGGACCCAGTGCCCCAGCACGATCCCGGCGAAGATCCCCCCGCCGAGGGAGAGCCCGACGACCAGGCGGGTGCCGCGGTCGCGGCGCAGGCGTGCCTTCCCGCGCACAAGATCGCGTACGACCAGGCCGATCTCCAACGCGAACCAGCAGTAGACCGACACGACGAACGGGATGGACAAGCCACACCTCACCGGCTGATTTCCGTGGACCGGCCGACCGGAATCGCCATGACGTATGTCACATGGCGGGAAACGCACTGCTGCCGTACGCCCGGCACATGCCGACTCTAACCTCCGGCGATCGGCGCGCCGATCGCCCTGCGGGCCGGGCGGCTCGCGCGGCCCGCGGCGGAGGTCGCCGAGCGGCTCCGGCGGGAGTACGAGCCGGCCACCGGAGTCAGGGGCGTCGTGACCCGCTACATGGAGCCGGAGGAGGTACGGACCCGGCGAGGCCCACGTGGCGGTGACCGGGCAGGTGCGTACGCTGGCGCGGGCCTGCGGGAGCGTCAAGGTGTTCTACTCCCGGCCGATGCCGCCGGCGCCGGCGTAGCGGACGGCGGGGGCCGCGGCTCAGGCGCGCGCGTCGCCGGGAGGATTCTCGATGAACCACTGCGAGATGCCCGGCATCGCCTGCTCGAAGTCGCCGGGGGCCGAGACGTTGAGCATCCCGGCGCGTTCTGCGCCGCGGTTCTCGAAATCGTGCGTCACGTTGCCCGGCACCAGCACGAACGACCCGGTGCTCGCGTCGACCCACTCGTCGCCGACCCGCACGCTCATGGTGCCGGCGAGGATGTAGAACACGTCGTCCTCCGGGTGGAAGTGCGCGCCGGGACCCTTGGTGTGCGGTTCGAGCCACCACTCCGAGATGGAGTACCGCTGCGCGGTCTCCTCGCCGTCGGCCTTGAAGACCGCCGAGATGCGGCCCATCGGGTAGGCACGGCCCTCGCCCGGTCCCAGCACCACCGGACGCCGGCCCGCGGTGCCGCCGCTGTCGGTCATGGCCGCTCCTCAGCTCGGGCCGACCATTCTAGTGCGGCGCCCGCGGGCCCCCAGTGGCGGGCGTCCGTCAGAGGATGAACCAGTCCTGGGCGATGGTGCCGTTGCAACGCCAGAGCTGGACCTGTACGCCCGGGTCTTTGGACTGGTTGGGCACGTCGAGGCAGTGCGTGTTGGTGCCGCTCACGTTGGAGCGGATCTGGTCGGGCTGGTCGGCCTGGCTGTCTCCGATGATGTCGGTCCAGCGTTCGTTGCTGATCGAGTTGCAGGTCCACTGCTGGACGGGTGTGCCGTCCGTGGCACCGCCCCGCGCGTCCAGGCACAGTCCGGTGCCCTGGTTGCGGAAGCGCACGTGGCCGCCGCCGTCGAACAACAGCTCCCAGTGCTGCGTGGTGTCGTGGAAGTCGCAGTGTTCCTGTACGACCGGTGCGCCCAGGTCGGCCGCGGTGCTGCCCGGGGTGGGTTGCAGGCACAGTCCGTTGAACAGGTCGAAGTAGTCGGTGGCGTGTGCGGGCTGTGCCGCGACCGTGAGAGTGGTAGCCGCCCCGGCCGCCATCACCAGTGCGGCGAGTCTCTGCCGATGCCTCATCGTTGCGCTCCGTCCGCTCAGGGGGAAGGGAGGTTCCCTCCGCCTCATGAAGCGGGGCGTTCCAGCCCGTTCCATGCGCATGAAACGGGCTGGAACGGGCTGGAACGCCTCCCAGTCGAGACGCACGATCCCGTGGGTCATCACCGACGCAAAGGGTCCCCATCATGCGAAATCACCGACTTGCCACGCTGTCACTGGCCGCGGTCGCGGCGACCGCCGGCGGTCTGGCGGTCACCGCGCCCGCCCACGCCGAAGACGCCATCGTCAAGCTCGTGAGCGCACAGAACGGCAAATGCCTCCAGCCGGTCAACGGCTCCTCGAACCTGGGGGACGCGATCGTGCAGCAGAGCTGCGACGGCACGCGGGCTCAGCAGTGGCAGGTCCACCTCGTCTCCTCCACCAAGGTCCACCTGATCAACAGGTCCAGCAACCTGTGCCTGGACGCTCGCGGCGGCGCCACGAACGGCACTCCCATCCAGCAGTGGACCTGCAACAGCATCACCAACGAGAACTGGAGCTTCGGGATCACCAACAACCTGCTGTCCTCAGGAGTCTCCAACACCTTCAGCCACTGCGTGGCCACCCCGGGCAGCCAGGACGGTCTCCCGATGGAGCTGCGCTTCTGCGACGGCAACGGCTCTCAGCTGTGGACCCGCCCGGCCGGCTGACCCGCCTCCTGGCCGCGTGACCTGACGCCCGGCCGGCGGGCGCACTCCAGAAACCTCGGTGGCTCATCCGGCACGGCCGCCACGGGGTGGCGGGGAATCGACGCCCGCCACCCCGGCCCGGACCCGTGGGCGGAACCGGTCAGTGATCCTGTCCGTTGAGTCGCCTGTTCTCCTCCGCGATGTAGGGCTCCTGCTTGGTCCAGGGGACCAGCCGGCCCGACAGCCGGTCCGTCCAGCCGGACGTCGACTGCGAGGGTCCGACGGGCAGCCCGCCGTCTCCGAACCCGGCCCAGCCCTCGACGCGCACTTGGGTGGACTTCGGATCGACGACGATCGTCTCGGTGCCGTCGACCCCCCTGCCGGTGCCACTCATGTACGAGATCTTGAGCCGGTAGCCGCCCGTGGTCTTGCCGAGGTTGGCTATGCCGGGCAGGGCCGCGAGGGCGCGGAAGGCTGCGGCGCGTACCTTCGGCGGGGCGGGCGCGTCGATGAGCACCGACTGGAGCACGTTGACGCCGGCGAGCTGCCGCTCCTGCTCGGTGCCCTGCGGAAACGAGGAACTCCTGAGCAGCGCGGCCTTGAGCCGGCCGGGGTCGGTCGGCAGCCGCTGGACCTGGGCGTAGCCGAGCTTGGTGGACGGCAGTATCGGATGGGGTTCGACGCGGCTGACCAGGCCCGGCGCCGCGCTGAGCCACGTACGGCCGTCGCGCCGGATCCACGTCTCTCTGGCGAGGCTGACCTTGCCGAGGTGCTCGACGGACCTCGTGTGCCAGTACGTGCCCGAGGTCGCGGGCCTGGACTCCGCGGTGACGGCCGCCGCGAGCATGACCTGCTGCCCGGACAGGACCGGCTCCTTCACTGGGCCCGAGCCGGGTCCGGACCGGTCGGAGACGACCACGGCCACCGCCGCGGCCACGGTCGCGAGCCCGGCCCCGGCCGCGATCCAGCGCTTGGGATGCCTGCGCTTCGCGGGGGCGCCGCGCATGGAGTTCCGCAGCCGGTGCCGGCTGCGGTCGAACGCCTCGGTGGTGGGTTCGGGCGCGGCCAGCACCGCGCCGAGCAGCTTCAGCTCATCCATGGAACGCCTCCGGACTGATCACTTTGTGCAGTTTCTTGCGCGCACGGGAGAGCCGGGAGCCCACCGTGCCGATGGAGATCCCGAGTGCGTCCGCGACCTCGGTGTAGGTCAGGTCGGCCAGCGCGACGAGAAGCACGACGTCGCGTTCGCCGGGAGAGAGCGCGGCGAGCGCCCTGGCCAGCTGCGGGCGCATGCGCCCGGCCGTCACCTCGGTGACGACGCGGTCCTCGTGGCTGCCGACGGCGGGGTCGGACCCGGCACGCGCCAGTGCCTTGTAGCGCCGTGCCTCTTTGCGCCGGTGCTGCGCGAGGAGGTTCGTGGCGATCCCGAACAGCCAGGCGCGTAGGCTGCCGCGCTCGGGATCGAACCGGTCGCGCTGCCCGAACGCCAGGCAGAACGTCTCCGCGGCGATGTCCTCGGCCGCGTGCGCGTCCAGCCGCCCCGCGACGTAGCGGTAGACGTCGCGGAAGAAACGGTCATGGACGTCGGTGAACCGCTCCGGATCCTGCCGGAAGCGGGTCACGATTTCCGTCTCGGTCGGCGAATCGCCCACTTCGGCGATCACGCCCTTGACTCCGTCATTGGAGGGCCTCTCGAGTGTCCGGTCAACGATCACCCGTACTTCGCCGAATGCCGCCTCCGTCTTCCGTCGAGGCCCTCCCACCGTGCGTCAGACGTTCGACTGATCCACCTCACGCGGCCCGGCGTCGTCCTGTGGCTCGCCAGTCTGCGCCGTTTCGGCCGCCGGGACCACGATCTCCTCGGGAGTCGCGCCGGTGGCCCGTGTCATTCCGGTGAAGGCGGCCAGCACCGCGACGGCGGTGATGATCGAACAACCCCACCAGACGCCGTTCGGCCAGGCGGTCCACACCGCCACGCCGAGCACCGGTCCGACGGCGTAGCCGATCTGCATCGAGAACGCCGTCGCGGCGATGTACCGGCCGCGCATTCCGGCCGGGGCGACCTGCCCCGGGTAGGCCGAGGCCGTCGGGGTGCCGGTGATCTCGCCGAGCGTCCACACCAGCGTCGCGACCACGTACATCGCCACCGCGGGGCCGGCGATGTAGAGGTTCATGCCCACGCCGACGAGGCCGACGCCGAGGGCCACGGCCAGCCGCGCCGGCATGCGCTGGACGAACTTGGTCAGCGGGAGTTCGAGCGCGATGACCAGCACCGCGTTCAGCGACAGCAGCGCCGCGTACACCTGCGGCCGATGCCCGTCCGCGGTGACCTGGAGCGGGAGCACGGCCAGGTGCTGTACGTAGACGACGGCGTTGAGGAACAGCGCCAGCATGAACAGCGTGAACCGGCGGTCGGCCAGCACCGTCAGGTACGACCGGCGGGCCGGCCCGTCGTCCTGCGCCACGTCGGTGCTCGTCACCGACCGCGGCAGACTGAGCGCGAACACCGCGAACACCACCGACGTCAGCGCGTCGACGTAGAACATCAGGTGGTAGGAGTAGGTGATCAGCAGCGCGCCGAGCAGCGGGCCCGCCGTCGTGCCCAGGTTGAACGCCAGCCGGTACACCGCGAAGACCATGACGTGCTGGCGCTCCGGGGTCAGCTCTACGAGCAGTGCCGAGGACGCGGGCCGGTACGCCTGCGCGAGCAGGCCGACGAGCGCGGCCGCGGCGATGACCAGCGGGAGCCGGGGCAGGAACACCAGCAGCGTCGTCAGCACCCCGGCCGCCGACATGGACCCCACGATCGTCCAGCGGTAGCCGAAGCGGTCGCAGATCGTGCCCCCGATCAGCACCCCCACGACCGAACCCACCCCGTACGCGCCGAGCGCGATGCCGGCCCCGTACGCGCTGAAGCCGTTGTGCGTCAGGTACAGCACGAGGTAGATCTGGAGGAAGTTGCCCAGCCGGTTGATCAGCATGCCGACGAGCAGCAGCCACACCGGCCGGGAGATCCCCCTCATGGTCGCCAGGATGGACGGGTGTTCGTCGAGGTCGGCCATCAGGGCGTGTGTTCCACGGGACGGCCGGTGAGCTCGATGATCCCGGTCGTGTCCACGAGCGCGTCCTCGACGGTCGCCGCCAGCGTGATGATCCGCCCGTACCGGGAGATGTAGCCGCGGGGCGGCAGGCGCAGGACCGCTCCGGGGTCGACCATCGGGGTGGCGCTGTGCACGGCCGGGGTGAACCGGTCCTCGTGCACCGTCACCGACTCCACCGTGAGGTCGTGGCCGGGGTAGAGGAACTCCACCGTGGCCGCCTTGCGGTGCCGTACCTCGGTGTCGGGCTCGCGGCCCGCCGCCACGTCGGCGGCGGCGAGCGCGATGTCGACGCCGGTGGTGAGGTGGCCGAGGTAGGGGATCATGTCGCCGCCGAGACGCGCGTTGACCTCCAGCAGGCGCGGGCCGCGCGGGCCGAGCCGGAACTCGGTGTGCGTCACCCCGGTGTGGAAGCCCAGCGCGGAGTGGCTGCGCCGGAGCGCGTCGAGCAGTTCCGGCTCCGACAGCAGCGGGTCGGCACCGTCGACGACGTGCCCGAGCTCCTCGAAGTAGGGCGCGAACCCGACCCTCTTGCGCGCGAGTGCCAGCGGCACGCAGTCGCCCTGGTAGAACACCGCGTCGATGCTGATCTCGGGACCGTCGACGTACTCCTCGACGAGGACGGACGCCTCGAAGACCGGCACGCCGGGGTAGGACACGGCGGTGGCGGCGGCGTAGGCGGCCCGCGCTTCGTCGGAGTCGTGTGCCAGCCGGACCCCCATGCTCCCCGCGAGCCCGCGCGGCTTGAGCACGACCGGGTAGCCGATCTTCTCGGCGGCGGCCAGCGCCTCGTCCACGTCGCAGACGCCGACGGACAGCGGCTGCGGCACGCCCGCGCGCTCCAGCGCGGCGCGGGTGGCGTGCTTGTCGCGGCAGGCGGCGATGGCCTCGGGCGAGTTGCCCGGCAGGCCGAGCGCCTCACTGACCGAGGCGGCCGGCCACACGAGCCCCTCGTCGTAACAGAACACGCCCGCGACCTCGTGGTTCGCGGCCACGTCACGTGCGGCCTCGATGAGCTTCGGCGCGTCGGTGTTGTCCACGGTCGTGGCGCCGACGATGTACGGAGCCTCCCAGGACACCTCCGCCGGCTGCAACAGCCACAGCCGGTAACGCGTGGTCACCGACCGCAGGATGAACTCACGGCCGCGCCGCGAGCTGCTGCCCACCAGGAGGAGTAACGGCTTGTCGCGGAGTTCCCCGTCCAATTTCGGCTCCTGTTCGTGGATTTCGGGTCGAGCGGGCAACGTTCGGTCCTTCCTCACCGAGGCGGATCCCCCGATACGTGGCGCCGAGGTCCGGCCGGACCTCGGCGCCGGTGGATGTTCAGTCATCGAAGACCCGGTAGCGGTCGCGCCACGGCCGCCGTCGCTCGACGGCGGCGCACGCGGCCACCACGGTCGCCTCCTCGAACCGGCGTCCCGCGACCTGGAGACCCACCGGCAGACCCGTGGGGGTCCAGCCGGCGGGCACCGACGCGGCCGGGTTGCCGGTCAGGTTGAAGGCGTACGTCAGGCACCAGCCGACCAGCGGGTTCACCGGCTCCCCGCAGACTTCGGCCGGGCCGAGCGTGTTCCCGTCCGTCGCGTTCGGGACGCCGGCCACCGACGTCACCGGACTCACGATCAGGTCGTAGGTGTCGAAGACGTCCGCGATCGCGTCGTACAACTCGGTTCGCAACGCATCGTCAACACGGTAGTCGACCGCCGACTGTGCGGCGCCCAGCTTGATCACGTCGACGTACTCCGGCGTGACCAGGTCGCGGTGCTCGCCGAGCAGGTCCATGCCCCGGCGCAGCGCGTGGTGGGCGAACTCCGCCTGGCGTACGGCGGTGAGCCGGCGCCACATGTCGGTCAGCTCGCCGTGGCCGCGCGGCAGCTTGATCCGCACCTCGTCGACCTCGGCGCCGTCCTCGACGAGGGCGGGCAACGCGTCGCGTACGACGGCCGCCACGTCGTCCTCGACCGGGAAGCCGCCGAAGTCGGGGCTGTAGGCCACGCGCAGCCCGCGCAGCGAGCGGGTGAGGCCCTCGGACGGGCGCTCGCCGCCCGGCGGAAGCGAGTAGGGGTCCCGCGGGTGCGGTCCCGACATCACCTCCATCATCACGGTCGCGTCCTCGACTGTACGGCCCAGCGGGCAGAAGAAGACCGACGGAGTGAGCAGGCCGAACGCGTTCGGCCGCGCGGGCTCGGGCACACGCCCGAACGTGGCCATCATCCCCACGACTCCGCACATCGCCGCGGGCACGCGGATCGACCCGCCGCCGTCCGAGCCCTGCGCCAGCGGTACGAGCCCCTCGGCGACCGCCGCGGCGCTTCCGCCGGAGGACCCGCCGGGGTTCATCGCGTGGTCGAACGGGTTGCGCGTCGGCCCGGACAGCAGGTTGTCGGCGACGGCCTTGTGGCCGAACTCGGAGGTGTTGGTCTTGCCGACCACGATGGCGCCGGCCTGCTTGAGCCGGGAGACGACGAGCGAGTCGCGCTCGGGAACATGGTCGGCGAACAGCTTCGAGCCCAGGGTCATGCGCACCCCGGCTACCGCGTCCAGGTCCTTGATCGCGACCGGCACGCCGTGCAGGGGAGGCAGGACCTCGCCGGCGGCGACCGCGCGCTCGGCCGCGTACGCGGCGTCGAGCGCCTGGTCCGCGCAGACCGTGATGAAGGCGTTGAGGACCGGGTTGCGCTTGTCGATGCGTTCGAGGCAGCTCGTGACCAGTTCGACCGGCGACAGCGCGCGGCGGCGGATCAGGTGGGCGAGTTCGGTGGCGGTGAACCGGGCGATGTCATCCATGGACTGCCGGTCCTTCCGCTCGGGTCCGGGTGCTCACAGCGGCCACGGCGTCTCCCTCGGCCGTACGTCGGTGTAGTCGACGTACATCTGGGTCAGGCCGCGCAGGGCCACCTGCTCCCGGTAGCGGACGGACGACTCGTCGAGCACCGGGTCGACCAGGCGCTGGAAGAACCTCGGCAGCAGCAGCGACAGCTCCATGCGGGACAGGGCCGCGCCGAGGCAGAAGTGGATGCCGAAGCCGAAGCCCAGGTGCCGGCCGTCGGTACGGTCCGGCAGGAACCGGTCGGGCTCGGCGAACGCCGCGGGATCGCGCTGGGCGGCCGCGGTGAGGAGCACGACGATGTCGCCGGCCCGCAGGTCGATGTCGCGGAACGTCAGGTCCGCGGGCACGAACCGTTGCAGGATCTGCACCGGCGAGTCCCACCGCATGGTCTCCTCGACGACCGCGGACGCGCGGCCGGGCTCGGCCCGCAGCCGCTCGGCCTCCGCCGGGTGCCGCAGCAGCGCGAGCAGCGAGTTGTCGATCAGGTTGACCGTCGTCTCGTGCCCCGCGTTGAGCAGCAGGCGGCAGTTGTGCGCGAGTTCGCGCTCCGACAGCCGGTCGCCCTCGGCGCTGATCATCGACAGCTCGCTGACCAGGTCGTCACCGGGCGAGCGCAGCCGCTGCGCGCCCAGGTCCGCGAAGTAGGCGTTCATCTCACGCTCGGCGGTCATGCGTTCCGCGTGGCCGGCCGGCGGTGCGCCGAAGACGGCCATGGCCGGGTCGAACGCGCGCGGTAACACCGTCGAACGCGCGTGCAGCCACGGCACGTCCTCCTTCGGGATGCCCAGCATGTGGCAGATCACCGACAGCGGCAGCGGATAGGCCAGCCCGCTGACGACCTCCATGCTCCCGGTCGTGGTCGCCGCGTCGATCAGGTCGTCGATCCGGGTGCGGACGAACGCCTGGAGCCGGTCGACCATGCCGGGGGTGAACGCGTGCGAGACGAGCTTGCGCAGCCGGGTGTGGCTCGGCGGGTCGGAGAACAGCAGCGACTCGATCTCCGGCCGTACGGTGCCGGTGCCGGCCCGCCCGTCCGAGTAGGCCCAGGCGACCGTACGGTCGCTGCTCAGCCGCTTGTCGCGCAGCGCGGACAGGCAGGAGTCGAAGCCGGCGAGCGCCACGCCGCGGCCGGTGCCCAGCGGCACCGGTTCCCTCTCGCGCAGCGCCGCGTAGCAGGGATAGGGGTCGGGCCTGGTCTGCTGATCGAACAATGTGGGCATCAGCTCGCCGATTGCCTGCATCTCTCTCCGTTTCTCAGATCGGTGGTCGGTTCGCCGGGCTCCAGCCGAGGCCGCGGCGCGTCGTAGAGCATCCAGTCGAGTACCGCCGTACGCCGCTCGCCGCCTGTCACCGTGTAGTCGCGCGGCGGATCGGACCGCAACTCCAGCCGGTCGCCGCTCAGCACCGCCCAGCCTTCGGGCAGCAGCCGCGCGCAGTGCGGTGTCGCGTTGAACGGGGACTCCGGCGAGAGTTCGTGGAAGTCGGTGGTGGCGGCGAAGTCGGCGATGTGCCGGGGCTCGGGCAGGCACCGGTACATCGCCCGCCACGCGCCGCCGGCGAGCCGGGACACGACGAGGCCGGTCCTGTCCGCCTCGACCAGATAGGTGTCGGTGGCCTGTTCGTGCACTCCCGGCCGCGCGGGCAGGGCTTCGGGGTAGCTGCCATGGCCGAAGCCGACATCGGCGAAGAAGGCCGCGCCCTCGGCTCTGACCAGCAGCAGCAGGTGACTCAGGTCGTTCTTGTAGCCGCCCTGGCTCGCGACTCCCGCGCCGATGAAGTCCACGGAGTAGCCCAGGCGCAGCAGCAGGTGGCCGAACAGCCAGTTCGTCTCAAGGCACCAGCCGCCGCGGCGGCGCACCACGACCTTGTCGTACAGGTCTCGCAGGTCGTAGCGGAGACGACGGCGGTCGATCACGTCGAGGTTCTCGAACGGCACCGTACGCACGTGCCGTTCGTGCAGCATGCGCAACGTGGCGGCCGTCGGGGCGAGCGGCGCGTCCGGCACGTGCCGGACGCCGAGGCGTGCCAGGTAGGCGCGGACCTCGTGCTCGCCGAGACTCACGGCTGGACCACCAGTCGCCGGTCGTCCCCACGCGCGGCGGGCCCGCCCGTGAGTTCGCCCGCGAACCCGTCCTCCGGTTCGCCCGCGGCCGGGTGCGGGCCGTGGACGACCGACGCCAGGCGGCGTACCAGTCGCTCGGGCGTCGGGTGGGTGAAGACCCGCCGCCCCACGGCGAGGCCGCGGCAGCCGGCGGCCATCATGTCCCCGGCGAACGAGAGCAGGTCCGACCCGTCGTCGGCGCCGCCCGCGACGACCAGGGGCACGGGGCAGTGCGCCACGACCTCCGCCATGTGAGAGCCCGGCCTGGTGGCGGCCGTCTTGACGATGTCGGCGCCCAGGTCGACGGCGATGTTCACGATGTGGGCGACCATCGAGACGGCGAACGGCGCGGCCAGCCGGGGCCCCCGTGCGTAGATCATCACGACGAGCGGCAGCCCCCACGCGTCCGCCGCCGCGGCGACCGTGCCCAAGTCCTGTAACTGGCGCGCCTCGGTCGGGCAGCCGATGTTGACGTGGACGCTCACCGCGTCCGCGCCCTGCCGTACGGCCTCCTCGACCCCGCCGACCAGCGTCTTGGCGTCGGTGTCGAGCGCGTGGGCGGTCCCGGCGCTGAGGTGGACGATCAGGCTGGTCCGCCGGACCACGGACGGGTCGAGCAGGCGTACCCGCCCCTTGTGGACGATGACGGCGTCGGCGCCGCCAGCCACTACGGCGCGTACGAGGTGGTTGAACCGGTCGACCGTCGCTATCGGGCCATCGGAGACCGAATGGTCCATCGGCACGAAGAGGAACCGGCCGTCGCCGTGCCGGGACAGTTTCGCCAGCCGCAGAGTCTTGCCGGACGGCGATGACGTGAGCACATTTCCCCCAAGGGTGGAATCGTGCGCCACAGGGGCGCGGGAACGGTCAGTGGACCTGGTCGAACACGAGCCCCTCCTCGATCCGGCGTACCGCCTCGTAGTCGGCCTGGACCTGGCCGGGGCGGTCGTGGGCGAGGATGACGTAGCCGAGGGCGTGGCTGGAGATCAGGTCGCCGGTCGCCGCGACGTGGTCACCGCTGCGGACGTTGACGACCGAGGCGCAGTGGCTCGCGAGGACGCGCACCTTGCCGTACTCCTCCGCGTTGCGGAGCACGCCGGAGGTCGGGGCGATGAACAGCACGCCGCGGACCGTACGGTGCAGGGTGAACCCGGCCGGGATGCCGCGGTCGCCGGCGCAGTAGCGCGCCAGCCGGTCGACCTGGCTGTCGCCGGTGGCCACCCGGCAGTACACCGGCACGCCGGCGCCCGCGAGCCGTGAGTTCACCTCGACCAGCCGCGGGCCGCGCGCGGTCAGCATGATCTCGACGTGCGCCGCACCGAACCGGAAGCCGACCGCGTCGAGCGCGGCGGCGGCGAACTCCACGAGTTCGGTGTGGCCCGGGGTGTCGTGCGGCAGCCAGTCCATGTAGTCGTAGACGGCCATGTGCCCGGCGTTGTGCAGCTTGCGGTACACGCAGATGTCGACCACGGTGTGCACGCCGTCGAACGTGCAGGTGTCGATGACGTACTCGGTGCCGGTCAGGTACTCCTGGACCAGCACCTCCTCGTTGACCAGGCCGAAGGCGTTGCGTTCGCCCAGCAGCCGGTCGAACGCCACACGCCAGTCGGCGCCGGGGGGCACGTGGGTGACGCCGTCCGTGCCGCCGCTCTTGGGCGGCTTGACGACCAGGTCGCCTCCTGCCAGGCCCTCGCGTTCGATCCACGCGGCGACCTCGGCGGGGTCGGCCGTGCAGACCTGCCGGACGGCGGGCAGGCCGGCAGCGGCCACCGCCGCGCCCATGGCGCCCTTGTGCCGCCGCGCGGCCGCGAGCCGCGGATCGTTGGCGCGGCCGGGAGTGAGCGCCGCGGCCAGGGCGTCGGCGAGTTCGACACCGCTCTCCGCGCCCGCGATCACGCCGACCGGCGCGGACGAGCGCAGCAGGCCGGCCGTATCGTCGAGGTCGCCCCGGTGGGCCAGGACCCGGTCGAAGTCCTCCGGCCGGAACGTCGGGGCCCACATCGCGGGCGGGTTCTCCGTGGTCACGGCGACCGGGACGAGTCCGCGGTCCCGCAGCGCGGGCGCGAGCAGGTTGCCCGAGGAGAACGGGTCAACGACGACGACGGTGTCCTTGTTCATGTTCGTGGCTCCTCCGGCCGGGTGGGATCGGGCGCTCACGCGTGCCGTCAGCTCTCGACGATCGCTTCGGTGACCTTGATCCCGACGTGCCGGCCGGGCTCGCACGCATGCGCCAGCAGCCGGGTGCCCGGTTCGACCGACGTGCAGTTGATCGGCTTGCCGTCGGCGTCGAAGATCCGTACGTGCCAGTCGTCCTGGAGGAAGACGTTGAGCTTCACCCCATCGGCCTCGGCCTCGATGAGCCGCAGGGGCCGCAGCTCGGTCTTCACCCGGCCGACGCGTACCGGGTAGGCCGAGCCCGCGGTGTTCACGGCCAGCACCGTGCCGCCCGCCGCCAGATCGGTGACGTACTCGGTCCCCCCGTCGGACCAGACGTAGGAGTGCACGCCGCCCGCGTTGACGCGGAACGGCCGCAGGTTCATGTACGGCAGGTAGTGGACCTCGGCGCACACGAGCAGGCCGCCGCTGGAGGTGGAGCCGACGATCATCCCTTCGTCCTCCTGGAACAGCCAGGTGGTGTCGACGCAGCCGCGGTAGCCCATCCCGGCGTGGCGGACCGCGGTGACGGTCGCCTCGACTAGCGGGATCTCGACCCGCCGCGCCCGCAGCAGCTCCGGCAGGAGCCGGGCGGCCTGGTCGAGGTCGGGCACGGCGAACAGCAGCCCGGCGGGGCCGGACTCCAGCACACCGCTGGAGACGACGGCGTCCTCCCGCCCGGTCACCTTCTTGACGACGCGCGTACGCGTGCCCTCGGCGGCGGCCAGGAGGAGTTCGAGGGGGATGTTCGTCGGGTCGGCGAAGTCGACGAGGAGGTGGTCGACGCGCCCGATCATCTCGCGGCAGCGTTGCAGGGTCGGGCCGTCGTCGACGGTGAGCCGCAGGCCGACGGCACGGCCGGTGTCGTGCGCCGGGCCGATGAGTTCGGGGTCGGTGAGCACGACCGTCTCGGCGGCCTCCGCGGCCTGGACCAGCTCCTTCTCGTCGCCGGCGAGGCAGGCGAGCCGGATGCGGTCGCCCAGCCGTACCTCGGCCAGCGCGGGCGCCTGGTCAGGCTTGACCAGGACGTGGTCGACAGGGTGGTGATTGATGACACCGCCGATCGCCGCCACGTCGGCGGGGCTCGTGATGTCACACCAGATCTCGGGCATTCGGCTTCCCCAGGTGGATTTCGGTTGAGTACGGAGCGCGGTGCGGAACGGGCGGGGTGTGCCTAACCTCCGACCGAGAGCCGTACGGCGAAGAAGGTGAAGACCACCGCGATCAGCCCGTCGGTGATGCGGGAGGCGGCCGGGGCGTGCACGAATCGGGCGAGCCGGCCGACCATCGTCATCCAGATCAGCAGCCAGAGCAGTCCCATGCCCAGGTACACCACGGCCAGGAGCACCAGGCCGCGCACCGGATCCATCCCGTACGGGACGAACTGCGGCAGGAACGCCATCAGGAACACGCCGACCTTCGGGTTCGTCCCGGTGCACAGCATTCCCTGGAAGAACGCCCGGCCGGACCGCGCGTCCTGGCCGGACGGCTCCGCCGGGGCGGGCGGCGACAGGGCCGAGCGCAGGGCGAGTACGGCCATGCCGACGAGCACGACCGCGCCCGCCCAGCGCAGGGCGGTGAACAGCGCGGGTTCGGCGGCGAGCAGCGCGGCCATGCCGAGCACGCCCACGGCCAGCTGAACCGCTCCCGCCGTGATCATGCCGGCGGCGGCGGCCGCGGCGGGCCGCAGTCGTCCCTCCCGGAACACCAGCCGGGTGATCAGCGCCAGGTCCGGGCCGGGCGTCATGATCACCACCAGCGAGCTGGCGAAGAAGACGGGAGTGAACATCGCCGATGACATGTCAGCCGACCGAGGTGACCTGGTCGGCGGGTTCGATCACCAGGTCGCGCTCCAGGTCACGTATGACCTGGTAGTCACGCTCGACCTGGTCCGCGTCGGGGTGGGACAGGATGGCGAAGCCGAACTCGAGGCTGTCCACCAGGCTCTTGGTGGCCACGACGCGGTCGCCGTCGCTCAGGTTCAGCACCGAGAACGCGTGGCTCGGCAGATCCCTGACCGCCGCGAGCGTGGAGACGTCGCGGACGATCCCGGACTCCGGCGCGATGTGGAACACGCACATCTGGTGACGCCGCAGCGCGAAGTCGCGCCGGACCGCGTCGCCGGCGATGGCGCGCACCGTACGGTCGATCTGGCTGTCGTCGGTCGCGATCCGGTTGAACCTCGGCTGGCCGCCGCCGTGGGGCCGCGCGCCGAGCTCGATCAGAACCGGGCCGTCGGCGGTGTTCATGATCTCGACGTGCGCCGATCCGAACCGCATGCCGACCGCGTCCAGGACCGCGCGCGCGTACTCGATCACCGGCGGGAGCGCCGGGTCGTCGTGGTGCACCCAGCGCATCGAGTCATAGACCGCCATGTACGGCCCGTTGTCCACCTTGTGATAGCGGCAGACGTCGACCAGGCCGAACGCGCCGTCCTGGCTGAAGGTGTCCACGACGTACTCGGTGCCGGTCACGAACTTCTGCACGAGGAGCCGGTCGTTCACGGCGCCGAACTGGTCGACCGTGCCCAGGCTCGCGGCGAACACCTCGGCCCAGCCCAGGCCGCCCGCGACCTTGACCACTCCGTCGGTGCTCGCGCTCTTCGGCGGCTTGATCACCAGGTCCTGGCCGTGCAGGCCCTCGCGGTCGAGCCACGCCTGGACCTCGCCGGGGTCGGCGGTGCAGATCTGCGGGATCACCGCCAGGCCCGCGGCCGCCACCGCCTCGGCCATCCGCCACTTGTCGCGCCGCGCCGGGGCCAGCTCCGGCACGTTGGCACGGTCCGGCACGACCATCGGCGCGAGCCGCTCGGCCAGCTCGACCCCGGACTCACAACCCGCGATCACGCAGCGCGGCGCCAGCTCCCGCAGCTCGGCCGCCAGCGCCTGCAGGTCTCCGGTGAACACGAGCTTCGCCGGGAAGTCCTGCGGGCGGTAGGACGAGGCGTACGCGGCGGGCGGCCGGTCGGCGGTCAGCACCGCGACCACCGCGATCCCCCGCTCGGCGAGCGCCTCGGGGAACAGCGCGCCCGAGGAGTAGGGGTCGACGATGACCGCCGGGCCGTTGCGGTCAGCCGCCATCGGTGAGCTCCCGGCCGCTCGCCAGTGCCGCCGCCGCGGCGCAGAACCGGCGGACCATGTCCGCGGCCGGCTCGCTCATCCCACGGGCACGTACCGGCGCGTGCACCATTCCGTCCTCCAGGACGTAGTGGACCGGCGTGCCGTGCTCGCGCAGGAGTTCGGCGTACTTCTCGGCGTCGACGCGGAGCGAGTCCATCGCGCATCCCACGACATACGCGGGGGGCAGCTCGTGGAACTTGCCCTCGAGCAGCGGCGAGACGTACGGGCTGGCCGCCTGCTCGGGCTCTGGGCAGTAGCAGGCCGTGTAGTACTCCATCTCGCCGCCCGACAGCAGCGGCGCGTCCTCGCCGCCGTGGCGCCAGCGGGTGAAGTCGAGCACCGGGCTGATCAGCGCCTGACCGCGCAGGACCGGGCCGCCGCGGTCACGCGCCATCATCGACAGCACCACCGCCATGTTGGCGCCGGAGCTCTCCCCCGCGATGACCGCGGCGGAGGTGTCGATGTCCAGGCCGAACGCGCCCGGGGAGGCCAGCACCGCGCAGACCCCGGTGTAGCAGTCCTCCACCGGGCCGGGCGAGGGGTTCTCCGGCGCCATGCCGAAGTCCAGTGCGATGGTCACCAGCCCCGTACGGTGGGCGATCTCGGCGACCAGGCTGTGGTGGCTGGTCAGCGAGCCGATGACGAAGCCGCCGCCGCGGACGTAGAAGATCACGCCGTCGCCGTCGCGGCGTGCCGGCTCGTAGATGCGCAGTCGAACCGGCCGGTCCGGCTCCCCCGCCGTCGCGTCGCGCCACGTGACGCCGTCCGGTACGGGAATGGGGAGGGCCTCGGCGAGTGAGTCGTAAAGGGCGCGCTGCCGCTCCACGGGATAGGTGTAGAAGTCGGGGGGCAGGGTGGCGTTCACCTTGGCGACGAACTCTTCGATCCCCGCTGCGTAGGTCATATCGGGATTTACCTCAATTTGGCTTGCTGGCCGCCGGGACGGTCCGGTGTTCCCCAGGACAAGAACACCGGACCGGCCGGCGGCGTTGCGGTGAGAGTGGTCAGACCGCGGCGCGGAGGCCGCAAAGATCTGCTGACATCGGTCGGTGGCTGGTGCTCGTCTTGGTGTCGGCGGCCACCGGGAAGACGGCGGTCACCGTGTTGCCGTGCCGGACCGCCGGGATGCCCTTCTTGAGAAACCGGGTGGTCGAGGTGGCACGCCCGTGCCACGGGCAGACCGCACGGCCGCTCGGCCCCTCGACGGTGGCCAGATGCAGCGGACCGCCCCGGTGCGAGCACTGCGCGGGCATGACGAACGAGCCCTTGGCCGTACGCGCGTAGACGTAGGGCACGTCGCCCACCTCCACGCAGTTGCCGGTCCCCTCGACCGCGAAGCTCACGACAAGCATGCGCGGTAGTCCCCCACCGAGTGGATCTCGTACACGCACTCTTCGGACTCGATGATCGCGCCGTGCAGGCGGTTCTTCCAGATCACCGTGCCCTGACCCGCCTCCAGGATCTGGTGCGAGTCATAGCCGCTGACGAACTTCATCGTGCCGGAGGCGATGTGGCACAGCTCGTCGCCGTCGTGCTGGTGCGTGTTGGACAGCTCGCCACGAGGCTCGATGATGTGCGCGACCGGGGCCTTCACCTGGCCGCTCTCGACCTTCTCCCAGACCGGGTCGTGCAGCCGCTTGTTGTTCGGCCCCTCGTCCATCCAGGCCACCTGGTCGGCGAAGTCCTCGTCGGCGATCTGGGCGATGAGCTGGAACTCCTCGTACCCGCGCACGATCTCCGGGATCACCGCCTCGCCGCACTGGTCGATGATCGGGATGATCAGCTTCTCCAGGGCCATCCGGCCGTGGTGCGTGTCGATGTGCACGTGCTCGGTGAAGTACTTGACGTCCGCCTCGCCGTCGAAGACGTCGGTGAGCAGGCGCGCGGCGCGGTCGCAGAAGTCCACCAGGGTGGTCTCGGTGTAGTAGAGCGCGCCCAGGTACCGGAAGAACAGCTCGTGGTTCTTGCCGAGGTAGTGGAAGTAGTTGCTCATCATCAGGCTGCTGGTCAGGTAGTACTGCCAGTAGCGGTGCAGGTCGGGGCTGAGCCCGACCGAGGTCATGGTGTTCTCGAACAGCGTGCTGTGCTTGGTGTTGTGTACGCCGTAGCCGTACTCATCGATGACGATCTTGAACCATTCCGACTGCACCGGCCCGAAGTAGCCGAGCAGGTTGCGGATCATCGGCGACGCCTCGGAAAGGAAGTCCGGCGCGAACTGGATGAGCCAGTTGCGCGCGGCGCGCTTGGGGTTACTTGACTCGCTGATGGCCTTCTCACTCGCCGAGGCGAGGGTGGGCTTCTTCTGGAGTTCGCTCAGATAGGCGACGAGGTTTTCCTTCGTCCAGTCGCCGCTTACCTCGATGTCGTCGAGGAACCCGAAAACGTGCTTTTCGAGGTACGGCCGGATCATCTCGCCGCGCGCGCGGTTGGTGGAGCTGTAGAAGGCCTTGAAATCGGCCCAGTCGGACTTTTCCATGGGCCGCTGGGGCAGGAACATGAGGTCGGTCTCATACACCGTCGCGAGCAGCCGGTTGGCGGCCAGCGCGGTGTACTCCAGGACCTGGTCCCGTGCTAACGGCTTGTCGAAGTTCAGGTGCTTGATGATCTGCGGGCGCAGCTGCCGGCGGTACGGGTTGTCGGAGTTCTCCCACTCCTCGTTGTCGAGGTAAATGGAGTTGCTCGCGAAATTCAGCGCGACCTCGGTCAACTGTGCCGGGTCCAGCGTGAACGGCGTGTGGTTCGGCGTGAAACTCATTCTTGGCCCTTCGTCATCGTGGAGACATTGATCTTTGATACGGAGAGCCGGTAGCGCTCCCAGCTGAACCGCATTCCGAGGCGGTCGCCCGCCGTCAGGTCGAGTGGTTCGGCGAACGGCACGAACGCCTGCATCCAGTGCGAGGCCAGGTTGTCCGGGGCGTTGCGCAAGACGATGCCGCCACCGAGCGTCATGTCGAACCAGACGGCCAGGCCGTGAGCGGTTCCGGTCTCCGTCACGTCCATCTCGATCTCCGCCGACCCGTCGTCCAGCGGGCCCGACGCGAAGTCGAACGAGCACATCTCGACCGCCGGGGAGAGCAATCGGTGCGGCCAGGTCGGCAGGCGTACGGGGAAGTGCCCCCGCGTGGCCAGCCCGTTGAGCAGCCGGACGTCGAACTCGCCCGCGAACTCGACCCGGTTGAGGTGGTCCACGGCGACACTGTCCAGCAGCGCGCCGAAGATGCGGGCCGACTCCGGCAGCAGCCGGCCGCCGGGCGCCAGCAGCCGCTCTCGCGCATGGGCGACCGTGGGCAGGACGCCCTCGCCGATCAGGCCGCAGTCGACGATCTCGGAGATGACCAGGTCGGCCGGCCGGGGCATGTCCACGCCGACCACCAGGTCCAGCGACTGCTTGGGCACGACCGTGATCACGTCGGACAGGCCGTTCTCGGCGACGATCTGGCGGGCGATCTCGGCCAGGATCGGGTTCTGCTCGCACGTGGTGACCGAGGCGGCTCCCGCCCGGGCGACCATCATGGCGAGCAGGCCCGTTCCCGAGCCGATGTCGAGCACGTGCGCGCCCTCGGGAAGCACCCGCTCCAGTGCGACCGCGAACGCATCGTTTCGTTCCAGGTCGTTCAGCATGGCGAAGTGCCAGCGCGGCACCGAACGGATACCCGCCTCGAGCGCCGCCGTCCCCGAGTCCTCGTCGCCGCGCGTCGATAGCATTGCGCGGACCATGTTGATCGATTCCTGTGCCGAATCGAGCGCGGTATTGATCGAAGCAGCGACGATCCGCGTTTCCAGCTGGTCTTCTGGTGTACCTAACATCTGATCTCCGAATTCCGGGCACGCCAAAGTAAGGCGATGACCGCCGACAAGTCGGTGACACGAACTGGGCGGCGATGGACCGCAACCGAATAACCCGGACCTCAAGATCCGGATTGCGATGCGCCAAGCCGAAAGGTCAAGCAGAGGTGCCTATCTCACTCCTCGTGCGACCTCCAAGACAATCCCCCCTCATCTTCTGCCACGGGCCTTGATCGTCATCCGCGTTACGCGGCACGACATAGGCAGGCACGGGTCGGAAGCGGACCACCCGCTTCACAACCCTCCAGGATGGTACGGACACATTGGGGGATACACAACGCCCTCTACACGTTGTAAAGGCCTATTAAACAGTTCACTTGAGTGACCTCTCGTGAACATGGCGTGACGATCATGGCGAACATCCCTTGCTCGCTCGAAGACGTCCCAGCTCGAGCCGACCCTGGCGGACCAGAGCTAAATTGGCTTTCGGACCTTACAAAGACCATCAAATGATCATGCTTACCTGTCACTTCGTACAGGAGTTGCGATCTTTGTCATGGGAAAGAAGAGGAATTTCCACGCCGGAAGATCAACAAATGGGCCGGTTTTGATGATCAATTCACCCCGCGTTCACGCGCCGTTGTACGTGCGCGGCCACCGGCGCTCATGATCGCGGCGGACGGGGGCGACCGGCCAGTTCGCCGTCGTCGAACACCCAGATCCGGCCGTCCCGGTACGCCCCGCGGATGCCCTCGGTGGCGTCGCGGCCGGCCCGCAGGGGCAGCAACGGATCGGCGAGCCCGGCGAACGCGACCGTACGTGACGCGCGCCACAGCAGGGTCGTGCTCAGCCGCCGCCCGACGTCCGGCCACCCGGCGGCCTCGTCGGCGATCACCCACACGTCGGGGGGCCCGCACACGAGCTGTCGCGTGGGCCGCAACCAGGACGCGGCCGTCCGCGGCCAGGACACCATCGCCCCGACCAGCCCGCCCTCCGCCTCCCACGCCTCGGCGAACGCACGGGCGCAGGACGCGGAGTGTGCGTCGCGTCCGTGCCCGACGTTGACCAGGGCCGGGCCGTCCGCGCGTACGAGGCCGAGAACGGCGGCCAGCTCGGCGGCGGACGGACCCGCGCCCGCGTCGAGGTCGCCGCTCCGCGGCCCCGCCGCGGGACCGGAGACCTCGCGCGACCTTCCGGCCGGGCCGTCGATGTTCATGTCCCCTACAACCCCGGTTCACCCTCGCGGGTTGCACTCCGGGCCGCTCGGCGGCGCCTCACCGCTGGCGAAGGTCGAGCAGTTCCTCGTAGAAGCCGCCGAACCGGCGCGTACGGTCGACGGGATGGATCTCCAGGATCCAGTGGCTGCGGCGCCCCGCCCGGTCGGCACGCCGCATCGGGAGGTCGCTGCCGGGCGCGATGTACCACTCGACGTCCTCGCCGTTGATGCTCTCGTGCGGGAACTCGCCGACCAGGTGCCCGGCGTGCGGCCCGCCGAACTCCCAGCCGGCCTTCTCGGTGAGGCGTACGACCTCGGCGAACAGCTCCGCCCCGGTGATCTGCGGCCGCTCCTCGAAGTAGCGGCGTCCCGCGGCGAACAGCTCCGGCAGCGCGTCACGCAGCCGGTGCTTGACGGGGTCGTCGCCGAGCACGAACGTGCGGCCGAAGTCGGCCTCCCACTCGGCGAAGATCGGGCCGAGGTCGCAGAAGACGATGTCGTCCTCGTCGATGACCCGGTCGGGCGGATTCTTCCGGTACGGCTCGAGGGTATTAGGCCCGGACCGTACGACCCGCTTGTGCCAGTAGGACTTTACTCCGAACATTTCCGCGGCCAGGCCGCTAATCCGGTCGCTGACCACGCGCTCGCGCAGACCCGGAGCTATCAGGCCGCGGTCGTCCAGCTCCGCGAAAAGCTCGGCCGCCTTGTCCTGCGCGTCCAGCAACCGCGCCGCGCGCGTGGTCTCGTCGTGCATGGCGTCGACTATAGGGGGCGCCTGATCACACCGGTGAGCGAGCGTGCCGGAAATCACCGGGAACGCCCGGCCCTGCGGAGCACGGGTGCAATTCGGTGCCGTACCGGCGTGTTTCTCGGTCGGCAAATGCCGGTGGATATTCCCTCCTGGGTTTTCCCGCGTGCGGACCGCCGGGACGCCGGCGGTTCCACACCGCCGCGTCAGGTCAGGTCGCCGACCGCGGCGCAGAACCGCCGCCAGGCGTCGGCCACCGCCGGAATCAGCGCGCGGCCGCGTACGGGCGCGTGGACCAGCCTGGGCTCCGTCACGTGCTGCACCGGTATGCCGTTGCGCCGCAGCTGTTCCGCGTAGCGTGCGCTGTCCACCTGGAGCTCGTCGAGTTCGGTGCTCATGATGTAGGCGGGCGGCAGGTCATGGAACTCGCCGCGGACCAGCGGTGAGATGTAGGGGTGGTCCACCAGCGCGCGGTCCGGGCAGTACGAGCGGGCGTAGTAGGCCATCTCGTCGCTGAACTCCTCGTCGCCGCCGTCCCACCAGCGCGCGAAGTCGAGTACGGGACTGATGAGCCCCTGCCCTCGCGGGCGCGGCCCGCCCAGGTCGCGGCACATCATCGGGACGGTGACCGCGAGGTTGGCGCCGGAGCTGTCGCCGCAGAGCACCGGACCGTCCGTGCGCACGTCCGCACCGATCAGGCCGGGCTTTTCGGCGAACGCGCAGAGCAGGTCGTAGCAGTCCTCCACGGCCGCCGGAAACGGGTGTTCCGGGGCCTGCCGGAACTCCAGCGAGACCACGACGCGGCCGGTGTTGCCGGCCAGCTCCGCCGCAAGAGTGTGGTGGCTGTCCAGCGAACCCACGACGAAGCCGCCGCCGTGCATGTAGACGAGCAGCCCGTCGCCCTTCTGGTTCTCCGGGCGATAGACACGGAACCGGTGTGTCCGGTCCCGTCCGTGCACCTCGCCGTCGCTGACCTCGACGCCCTCCGGCACGGGGTAGGGGAAGACCTCCGACAGGCCCAGGTATTGGCGGCGCTGCTCGCGTACCGGCAGGCTGAAGAAGTCCGACGCCATGGCGTCGTGGTAGCGGGCCAGGAACTCGGTGGTGCCTTCGGCGTAGTTCATACGTCTCTCCGGATTCGACGGACGGACCTGTTATTCGGATACCGACTTCGGGTGACGCACCGCGTCGAGGATTCCCCGCCGCAGGAGGACGGGCAGGCACAGCGCGGTGCCCAGCGCGCCGATCCACATGGCACCGGACAAGTCGACCAGGCGGATCGACAGCGCCGCGAGCAGGCTGCCCAGCGGGACCATCCCCCAGAGCAGGAAGCGCTCCACGGAGTTGACCCGCCCCAGCAGTGCCGACGGGGTGACGACCTGCCGGAGCGTCAGCCAGGTGGGCCCGAAGGTGCCCTCCCCGATGCCGTGTGTCACGCTGCCGAGAACCAGGCCGACCGCCGATCCGGCGCTGCCGGCCACCGGCATCACCGCGAAACCGACGACGGACACGCAGGCGCCGAGGACGATGGTCCGCGGCGCGCCCAGGCGTTCGGCGAGCCGGCCGCAGATGAGGTTGCCGACCGGGTAGCCGAACGCCGCCGCCCCCACGACCAGGCCGATCGCGGCGACGTGAAGATGCAGGACGTCCCGGCAGTACAGGACGATGATCGAGATGACCATGCTCTGGAAGAGCACGTAGACCGCGCCGCACAGGAGCACCGGCTGAAGCATCGCGTGGCGCCGTACGAAGCCGAGGCCCTCGCGCACCTCCCGGAGCAGCCACCCGCGCTCACGCCGGACCGCCTCGGGCGGCTCCTCGCGATGCCGGATGGCCCGCAGGGTCAGCACCGAGAACAGGAACGAGCCGGCGTTGGCGAACACGGCCGCCGCCGGGGAGGCCACCGCGATCAGCGGCCCGGCCGCCATCGGCCCGAGCGAGCGCGACACCGACTCCGACAGCTGGAGCCGGGTGTTGCCCCGGTGGAGATCGCGCGGATCGGCGAACAACGCCGGGGTGTAGGAGGTGTAAGCGACCTGGAAGAACACGGTCGCGCAGCCGCTGAGCCCGACCAGCACCATGAGAAGCCAGAACGGGAGTTGGTGCGTCACCGCCAGGACGGCGATGCCCAGGCAGATCAGCAACTGGACGCCGTCACACACGACCAGCGTCTGCCGCCGGCGTACGCGGTCGAGGATCGCCCCGGCCGGCAGGCCCAGCACGAGGAACGGCAGTTTCAGCGCGAAGGGTAACAGCGTGGCCTGCGCCGTCGAGGCTCCCAGCGCGGTGACCGCCAGGAGCGGCAGGGCCACCAGCATGAACTGATCGCCCAGCAGGCTCAGGGACTGCCCGGCCCAAAGAAAGCGAAAGTCCCGCCATGCGCTGCGTGTGTCAACGGGCGGTGTATTCGTCGCCTGGTCCGGCACCTCGCGCACCCCTCCACGCCAGTGATTCCGTCATGAACGGTCTCACCATAGCCCGGAGGGTGCACACTGAAAAGGAGACAATCGGTACACCTATGACAAACACGGTGCACCGGCGTACGGGACGGACGCGCCATTTCTGGATCGCACCAAAATGGGTAGACAAAATCCGTCTATTGGTGCCATCAATAAGGCCCACATCGATGACCTGGGACTTCTCGATTGGCGCACAAGTGCCGCACGCGCGTACCAGGATCGGGGTTCGTGGGCTTTGTGACTCGTCTGTTTGATCTTGGTCAGGATCCTCGGCGCCCTTACTCTATTCCCGCGCCCGCGCCATCGCCAAGAAGCGCCGCTAAACCGTGGAACGTACCTGCTCGATCCCGGGCTCGTCGGCACGCGCGAGGAGCCGTTCGGCCATCGGCGCGAAGCACAGGCCGATCGCGGTCCACAGGATCGCCTGTGCGGCCACCGAGTAGAAGCGGAAGGCGAACAGCACGTCCGCCGGGAAGCCCGGGTAGACGATCTGGCCCCGCGGGTTCCTCAGCGGCAGCGGCGTCTCGGTCTTGTGGCTGCCGTACTCATGGACGTTCGCGGACAGGTGGCCCAGCGAGGGCAGCACGAACATCACGACGCCGAGCGCCACGACGCACGCCAGCCCGGCCAGGAGGGTCGCGTTCCAGTTCCCGAAACGGGGCTTGAGCCGCTGCCCCAGCCAGACCGCCAGGATCAGGAAGGCGATGGAGGCGACGACCATGACCAGGTACAGGCCGCCCCGGTCGCGGATGGTGTCCGGGTGCCCGATCGACGGCGGGTTGGCGGGGTACTTGATGAACGGGATCAGGTAGAGAGCCAGGAACCCGCCGAGGGCGACCAGCAGCGCCAGGGTCCGCGGCCGCACGTTGCCGGTACGGCCGCAGGCGAGGATGTAGGCGACCGCGTACAGGCCGCCGACCGCCGCGCCGAACAGCACGATGCCCACACCGATCCCGACGTTGGCCTGGACCGTACGGCTGAACAGGTCCGGGCCCGCCGCCTCGGGCGTGAGGCCGGCCGCCTTGTCGAGCACGGCCTGCGCGGCGTCGCGGCCGCTCTCGTAGTCGATGGCCGTCTGGATCTGCGGCTCCGCGAAGATCCGCGCGAACACGAACGCCAGGATTCCGCCGATCGCGCCTGCGAGCAGCCCACGTACGATGAATCGCCGTTCCACGGCGTCCTCCCTCAGATGTTTCGCGGACAGGTCAGTGACGGGGGAAGCCGGGGAAGTGCCTCGCGTCGTGTATCCGCCCCGAGACCACGACCGGGTTCGCAGAGGGTGCGGGCAGCGTCGACGTGGTCATCTCTGGCAGCCTCCTAAGGGATCCGGCGTCCCTCGTACGGGTGGAGCGCTTCGACGGCGGAGGGTCTGACTCTCCAGGCCAGGGGCCTGGATCACAGTGGCGCGACCGTGCCGGTTTCACACCGGCTTCCTCCTGCCATCGCGTTCGCCCGGATCGTACGGCCGCGATCAAGCACCGTCAACATCGCAGGCGGCCTGGTCATCGCCTTGCGGGTGATCGAGGACGGGCCGCCGGCGGCGGCGGGCGCGTGACGTTGTCCGTGCCCCACCCAGCGCCTAGGCTGCGCAGTGCAGCTCGGTTCGCCCTGCCCGCCAGGCAGGCGCGTCGTAAGAGGGAACCCGGTGTGAATCCGGGACTGCCCCGCAGCGGTGAGTGGGAACGACCGCCGTCATGAGCACTGGGCCCGCACACGGGTCCGGGAAGCGACGGCCAGTAGGAGCCTGCCCCAGGCAGGCGTGCCCGCGAGTCCGAAGACCTGCCACTGCCCGCGCGCGACCGCGCGCGGAGATCTCGGTGACCTCGAGGGCGGGTCGGCGTACATGCCAGGCGGTGGCGCGCGACGGCTCCGCGCGGTCGGCCGTTTCCTTCGCGCCTCTTCGCGGTCCCGGGATCGCAACGACAGATGCTCGCGAAGGAGAGATCCGTGACACGAAGTCCGCAGCCGCGGCGACCCGTGCCACCGTGTACGGCTATCCCCGCCAGGGCCCGAACCGGGAACTGAAGAAGGCCATCGAGGGCTACTGGAAGGGCCGCGTCACCGCCGACGCCCTGCGGTCCACCGCCGCCGGACTGCGCCAGGCCGCCTGGCGGCAGCTCGGCGACGCCGGGATCGACGAGGTCCCGACCGGCGACTTCTCCTACTACGACCACGTGCTGGACACCAGCGTCATGGTCGGGGCGATCCCCGCCCGCCACCGCGCGGCGGTCGACGCCGACGCGCTCGACGGCTACTTCGCGATGGCACGCGGCACCCAGGACGTGGCGCCGCTGGAGATGACCAAGTGGTTCGACACCAACTACCACTACCTGGTCCCCGAGCTCGGCCCCGACACCGTCTTCCGCGCGGACTCGGCCAAGCAGGTCGCCGAGCTGACGGAGGCGCTCGCGCTCGGGCTCGCCGCGCGCCCGGTGCTGGTCGGGCCCGGTCACCTACCTCCTGCTGGCCAAGCCCGGCCCCGGCGTCGCCGCCGACTTCGAGCCGCTGACGCTGCTGGACCGGCTGCTGCCCGTGTACGCCGAGGTGCTGGCCGACCTGCGGGCCGCCGGCGCCGAATGGGTGCAGCTGGACGAGCCCGCCCTCGTCCAGGACCGCACTCCCGCCGAGCTGAACGCCGCCGCACGCGCCTACCGCGAGCTCGGCGGCCGCACCGACCGGCCGAAGCTGCTGGTCGCCTCCTACTTCGACCGTCTCGGCGAGGCGCTGCCCGATCCTGGCCAAGGCGCCGGTCGACGGGCTCGCGCTCGACTTCACCGGACCGGCGGCCGCCAACCTGGACGACCTCGCCGCCGCCGGCGGCCTGCCCGGCAAGCGCCTGGTCGCGGGCGTCGTCAACGGCCGCAACGTCTGGATCAACGACCTCGAGACGTCCCTGTCCACGCTGGGCACCCTGCTCGGCCTCGCCGGCCGGGTCGACGTCGCGGCGTCCTGCTCCCTGCTGCACGTCCCGCTGGACGCCGCCGTCGAGCACGACATCGACCCGCAGGTCACCCGCTGGCTCGCCTTCGCCCGCCAGAAGACGGCCGAGGTCGTCACGCTCGCTCGCGGGCTGGCGCGGCGGCACCGACGCCATCGCTGCCGAACTCGCCGCCAACCGCGCCGACCTGGCCGCCCGCGCCGGAGTCCGCCATCACCCACGACCCGGCCGTACGCGCCCGCGCCGCGGCGGTCACCGACGCCGACGCCCGCCGCTCCCAGCCGTACGCCGAACGGGCCGCCGCCCAGCGCGCCCGGCTCGAGCTGCCGCTGCTGCCGACGACCACCATCGGCTCGTTCCCGCAGACCGGCGAGCTGCGCACGGCCCGCGCCGACCTGCGCGGCGCGGCGCATCGACACCGCCGGCGTACGAGGAGCGCATCGAGGCCGAGATCCGCGAGGTCATCTCCTTCCAGGAGAACGACCGGCATCGACGTCCTGGTGCACGGCGAGCCCGAGCGCAACGACATGGTGCAGTACTTCGCCGAGCAGCTCACCGGCTACCTCGCCACCGCAGCACGGCTGGGTCCAGTCCTACGGCACCCGCTACGTACGCCCGCCGATCCTGGCCGGCGACATCTCCCGGCCCGCGCCGATGACCGTACGCTGGACGGCGTACGCGCAGTCGCTCACCGACCGCCCGGTCAAGGGCATGCTCACCGGGCCGGTCACCATGCTCGCCTGGTCCTTCGTCCGCGACGACCAGCCGCTCGCCGACACCGCGCGCCAGGTCGCACTCGCCCTGCGCGACGAGGTCGGCGACCTGGAGGCGGCCGGGACCGCGGTGATCCAGGTCGACGAGCCCGCGCTGCGCGAGACGCTGCCGCTGCGCGCCGCCGACCACGCCGCCTACCTCGCCTGGGCGACCGAGTCCTTCCGCCTCACCACCGGCGGCGTCCGCGACGACACCCAGATCCACACCCACATGTGCTACGCCGAGTTCGGCGACATCCTGGCGGCCATCGACGACCTCGACGCCGACGTGATCAGCCTGGAGGCCGCCCGCTCGCACATGCAGGTCGCCCGCGAACTCGCCACCACCGGCTACCCGCGCGAGGTGGGACCGGGTGTCTACGACATCCACTCCCCGCGCGTCCCGAGCGCCGAGGAGGCGACCGACCTGCTCCGCAAGGGCCTCGCGGCCATCCCCGCCGAACGGCTGTGGGTCAACCCCGACTGCGGCCTGAAGACCCGCGGCTGGCCCGAGGTCCGCGCCTCACTGGAGAACCTGGTCGCCGCGGCCGGCCGGGTGCGCGACGAGCTGACCTCCTGACACCTGTCGCGGCCGGGGCGACGATCTTCGCCGTCCCGGCCACGGCCCCCGTCCCTCAGGCAGGCCGGTCGCGGTTCGTGGTCAGCAAGAACCGGTCCAGACGACCTTCGCTATGTTGAGCCACTGAGTGGTGGTCATCGAGATGCTGGTGTCGATCTCGCCGAGGTAGGCGACGTTGACGGCCGGCATCTGCACCCCGTCGATGTTGCCGATCGCGCCGACCTGACGGCCGCCGAAGTCCAGTAGTTTCCACGTGCTGTGCCACTGGTCGAAGTGGTTCGTGTGCGTGGTCGAGGTGTTGAAGATGAACCGGACCGCGGTCAGGCCGGTGGAGGCGGGCCGTCCGACGAGGAGGCGGCCGAACATGGTGCAGTCACCGGCCTGCATGGGGGACACGCCAGAAGTCTGAGTGTCATCCGCCGAGCTGTAGCGGTTGATCGCCGAGACCGTCGTCGTGGCGTTGTCGGCGTACGCGCTCGGGACTCCGATCGCCGTCGTCAGGACGGCCGCAAGCGGCAACGCCCAGATGGTCTTGCGCATGCTTTGTTCCCCCTACTGTCATGTTCCTCACGAGCAGAAACGCTCCTGGGAGCACTCTGGGCCGGATCCGGCCATCCGGGCATCCGTGCCCGCCACGGAACGGCGATTCCGTGGCGGGCACGGATGCCGGCACCCGCGCCGGCGGGCACGCTCCTGACATGCGGGTTCATCGGGGATCCGCGCAGGAGAGCGGAGACGAAATGACGACGACCGACATCAGGCCATTCGACGAGGCGAAGCTCCAGGCGTTCGTCGGACAGGCGGTGACCGACATGGGCGCGGCCATCTCCGGGCTGTTGCTGCACATCGGCGACCGGCTCGGGCTGTACAAGGCGATGGCCGGCGCCGGCCGGATCACCTCGACCACCCTGGCCCGGCGCACCGGCACCGCCGAGCGGTACGTGCGTGAATGGCTCGGCAACCAGGCGGCCGGCGGCTACGTCGTCTACCACCCGGCCGATGGCACCTTCGAGCTTCCCCCGGAGCAGGCGATGGTGGTGGCCAACGAGGACAGCCCGGTCTTCCTCGGGGGCGCCTTCGAGACGATCGCCTCCTGCTACACCGACCACGACGCGTTCGTCGACGCGTTCCGCACCGGCGCGGGGGTCGGCTGGCACCAGCACGACGACCGGCTGTTCTCCGGCGTCGTCCGGTTCTTCCGCCCCGGCTACGCCGCCCACCTGGTCGAGGCGTGGCTGCCGGCGCTGGACGGCGTGGTCGACAAGCTGCGGGCGGGCGCGAGCGTCGCCGACGTGGGCTGCGGGCTCGGCGCCTCCACGATCATCATGGCGCAGGCGTTCGAGCGTTCGACGTTCGCCGGCTTCGACATCCACGAGCCGTCGATCGAGGGCGCGCGCAAGGCCGCGGCGCAGGCCGGCGTGACCCAGCGGGCGAGGTTCGACGTCGCGACGGCGAAGGACCTCCCCGGCGAGGGGTACGACCTGGTGTGCCTGTTCGACACCCTGCACGACATGGGCGACCCGGTCGGCGCCGCGCGGCGCATCCGCCAGGCCCTGGCCGCGGACGGCACGCTGCTGCTGGTCGAGCCGAACGCCGGCGACGCGCTCGAGGACAACCTCAACCCGGTCGGGCGGACCTACTACGGCCTGTCCACCGTGATCTGCACGCCCGGCTCGCTCGCGCAGGAAGTCGGGCTGGGACTCGGCGCGCAGGCCGGCGAGCGGCGGCTTTCGGAGGTGCTGCGCGAGGCGGGGTTCACGCACGTGCGCCGGGCCACCGAGACCCCGTTCAACATCATTCTGGAGGCCAGGCCATAGGGGTCGCGCCCATCGTCGCCAGCGCGGACTCGCCACGGGCCCGGTGCTCGCCGCCCATGATGACGAGCGTACGAGCCCACTGGTAGCGGCAGCCGGCCTCCTGCAGGGCGGCGGCCGCGGCGGTCAACCCGTCGCGGTCGCCGCCCGGTGTGGTCAGGGCGGCGGCGCGCTCGACGATGGCGGTCGCGATCGGGTTGCCCTCCGTCGCGAGGCGCGCGCGCCGAATGCGGTCGGCCGT
Source organism: uncultured Actinomycetota bacterium (assembly GCA_963799975.1). GTDB lineage: Bacteria > Actinomycetota > Actinomycetes > Streptosporangiales > Streptosporangiaceae > Actinoallomurus. The sequence continues at coordinate 285,760 of CAWCZF010000002.1, forward strand.
GTCCTCGTGCCCGATGAGCACCGCGGCCTCGGCCCACAGCGCGGCGTACCAGGGACGCCACATGCCGGTATGCCACTCCGTGAACCGCTCCGGCGGCGTGGGCATCTCCCGCGCCGCCGGCTCGGGCCGGCCGCGGTGCAGCAGCAGCAAAGCGTCGAAGAACTCGCCGAAATGCATCTCCGACAACGAGCGCCCCGGCGCCTGGAGCGCGCCGGCGACGTCCAGCCACGCGGCACGTTCTTCGTCGTCGCCGCGCAGTCCGCACACCGTCGCGACCGCGTACGCGCCACGGCTGAGATTGCCCGCGCGTGGGCGTCCGGCGCGCTCCCATCCTTCGCGGAAGCGCTCGGCCAGGCCGGTCGCCTCGTCCCAGTCGCCCGCCAGTGCCGTCACGACGAGCAGCCGCGCGCCGGCCAGGTGGCCCTCCTCCCGGTAGAACGGCAGGTCCCGCAGGCCCTCGGACAGCGTACGCGCGGCCGGCAGGTCACCGGCGGCGATGGCGCAGTCCGCGGCCATGACGAAGCCGTCGAAGAGCTCCAGCGCGGTCTTGGCCGTCACGGGGAGCGGGGCGAGGAGTTCGGTCCGCCGCAACGAACTGGCCGCCGCCGCGCGTACCTCGCCGCGGGCGAGCTGAACCGCGGTGAGCTGGTCGAGCGCCGCGCTCTCGGTCATCGGATCGCCGATCCGGCGGGCCAGCACGAGGGCGCGCTCCACGAGGTGGAAGGTGGCCGGATCGGCCTCCGCGCCGGCGCACGCCTCCGCGATGAGCAGCCGCGCCTCGGCGGTCAGGTCCCCCTCGGCAAGCTCCCGTCCGCGCGCGATCAGGGCCGCCACCTCCCCGGCCTCGGGCGCGACCGACATCAGGCCGGGGCCGCGATTGATCAACTCGGCGTTCCGCGCGAGGTCGTCGGCGGCGCCGGGCCGATCGCCCGCGCGCAGCGCCGCCTCGGCCGCGCGCGACCGCAGCCGCAGCGCCTCGTTGCCGAAGTGCCGCGACTCGGCGGCGCCCGCGGCGCTGCGGAGCGCGTCGGCGGCGGCCAGGTCGTCGGCGGCGAGCTCGGCCGCCTGCTCGTAGCGGCGCTGCGACTCGCCGGGCAGCCCGCGGATGAAGCTCAGGCCGGCCAGGCAATTCGCCAGCTCGTACGCCTCGGCGCGGTGGCGCCGCTGCCCGGCCGCCCAGGCCAGCGCGGCGCGCAGCTCGTCGGCGACCAGGTCGAACGCCGTACGCCAGGCACCGCCGACCGTACGCGAGGCGACCTCAAGGTCGGCACTCTCGGCCAGGCACCAGCGCAGGTGGCGCGACCGTGCCTCATCGGACTCGCCCGCCTCCTCCAGCCGGTCGTCGCCGTACTGGCGGATGGTCTCCAGTGCCCGGTAGCGGGTCCCGTCCGGTCCGGCCATCGCGATCAGCAGACTCTGGTCGGCGAGCTCGGCCAAGATCATGGGAACGTGCCCGGCCGGCGCCGGAGGCCAGTCGGCCAGGATCGCCGCCGCCGCGGCCGCGGTGAACGGGTCGGCGAAGACCGAGACCCGGCGCAGCACCGCCTGGCCGGGCCGGTCGAGCAGCGCGTGGCTCCAGTCGAGCGCCGAGCGCAGCGAACGGTGCCGGTCATCGATCCGCGAGCCGCCGGTCAGCAGCCGCAGCCGATCGGTCAGCCCGGCTTCGAGCCCGTCCAGCCCGAGGGAGGGGTAGCGGGCGGCGGCCAGCTCGATCGCCAGGGCCATTCCGTCGAGGGCACGGCAGACGGCGCCGATGCGCCCGGTGTCGCCGGACCGCACCGGGCTGCCACCGGCCGCCGTACGCCCGGCGAACAGCTCGACCGCGTCACCCGGCCCGCCATCGCCGGCCTCGACGGACATCCCGGGCACCGGGAACACCCGCTCGAAGGGGACCAGCAACCTGGCCCGGCTGGTGGCGAGCACCGTCGAGCGCGGACTGCCGGCGAGCAGCCGCTCGAGCAGGACCACCACGCCGTCCAGCAGGTGCTCGCAGTTGTCCAGCACGAGCAGCGTCTCCCGGTCGGCCAGCCAGCTCAGCACGCTGTCCGCCGCGGAGCCGCCCGGACGCTCGCCGAGGCCGAGTGCGTCGGCGACCGCCGCCGCGATCATCAACGGGTCGGTCACGGGCACGAGATCGACGTACCAGACGCCGTCGGCGAACCGCTCGCCCATGTCGGCGGCGACGCTCAGTGCCAGGCGCGTCTTGCCGACCCCGCCCGGCCCGACGGCCGTGACCAGGCGATGTTCGCGCAGCGCGGCGGACAGTGCCGCGCGCTCGGCCCGCCGTCCGACGAAGGGCGTCAGCGGCGAGGGCAGCGCGATCGGCGCCGCCGGCGCGCCCGCCGGATCGGCGCGCAGGCTCCCGGCGACAGCGGCCAGCGCGCGGCGGTCCTCCGCCCGCAGCTTGCGCAGCAGCGAGGAGACGTGGCTCTCGACGGTACGTATGGAGATCGTGAGCCGCGCGCCGATCTCGGCGTTGGTCAGGTGCTCGCCGAGCGCGGCCAGAACCTCCGCCTCACGGGCGGAGATATCCACTTCGCGGGGGCTCGTCAGTTCGGCCACGTTCAGATTGTGCCTGTAGTGGGCAAATCGCCCGGGAACCGGGGCAGGTCGCGCCGCCCTCGCGGGCCCTCTCGGCGACCCCGGGCGCGATCAGCCGCCGCGCCCCGCCGCCGTAGGGCGCGTGCGCCGCATCATGTGCCACGTGGGCCAGGCGAACGCCGCGACCACGAGCCAGCACAGGACGCTGACCGAGATCCACTCGCCGGTGGTCGTCTGCGGGTCGCCCGCGCCGGCCACCGTCATCAGCAGCGCCATGCAGGCACACAGGCCGGCGATGACGCCGAACACGGCGATGACGGCGGTCTGCCCGCGCGTCCGCGGGCCCGGTGAGGCGGGTGTGGCCCTGGAGGTCGCACGCCGCCGGTTCCCACCCGGCCGCACGTGAGTGCCCTCGGGGCGTGGCCGCGCCGGGCGGGGCGGCAGCCACACCACGCTCGCCGGCGGTACGGCGGCGTCGACGCCGGCGAGCGTTCGCGGGTCGACACCGTAGAGCTCCGGCTCGACGGGCACCTCGAAGCCGTCGTCGCCGATCAGCCGCCGGCCGCCGTCGGGCCAGCCGAGCCGGGCCGCGCACGCGCGGTAGAGCACGGTGATCGCCTCGCCGCCGTCGCCCACGAGGCTCACGCCCTCACCGCCGATGACCAGCGCGGCGCCGTCCCCGTCCACCGCGGCGAACCGGCGCCCCTCGACCGCGTACGTCGACCGGGTCGGCGCCGTTGCGAACCCGGCCCAGTCGAGCCGCTCGCCGCGGGGCACCTGCGCCAGAGTCGTGCCCGCCGCCTCCCACGCCACCGCGTACAGGTCCGCCGGCGTGGCCGCCCACAGCTCGCCGCGCAGTTCGTCGATCCCCTGCGGCGGGCGGCCCGCGAGGAGCAGTTCCGCCGCGCCGGGCAGCCGACCGGCCGCCGCGTCGGGCGCGGTCAGCGCCGCGTCGGCCTGTGCGCGTACGGCGTCGAGGTCGGCCCGCTCGATCCGCCCGGCCTGGAGCGCGGCCAGGACGTCGACGAACTCCCCTAGGACGGCGTCCTGTTTCTCGGGCAGGGCGTCCGCGAAGGCCGTGACGAGGGCGAAGCCGTCCTTGCGCGACCCGTATCCCGTCGTGGCGGTGTAGGAGTAGCCGCTCTCCTGGCGCAGGGCACGGAACAGCGCGCGGCCGAGCACGCCCGCGTAGAGCCGCGCGGCGGCCCGGTCCCCGACCACCGACTCGTGCAGGATCCCGCCCGTGCCCTCGGCGAAGTAGGCGGGGCATTCGGGAAGGGCCGAGGTGACCACGGGCATCGTGCGTCGCCGGCCCGGCGGCAGCCGGAGCGAGAGCCCGGGCGGAAAGCGCTCGCCGGCGATCCACAGCACCGCGTTGTCGCGGGTGAACCACGTCTCCGCCCACTGACGTACGTCGTCGGGACTCAGGTGCGGTACGCCGTACTCCGGATAGGAGACCAGTCCGTAGCCGCGCGCGCCGTACCGCCACACCGGCAGCGGCGACGTCTCACGGCCGGCCTGTTCGGCGCGCAGGATCTCCCGCTCGGTCTCCAGCCGTTCCATCGGCAGGTTCGCCAGGCAGCCGCACACGCCGTGCAGGTACGCGACGGCCTCCTGCTCGGTGCCCTGGACGAGGAAGTGGGTGAACGCCGCCTTGGTCCCGCCGTTGAAGTGGTACTCGGCCAGGCCCCGGCGGTGCAGTGCCAGGTGCTCGACCAGGTGGGTGACGCCCATGCGGCCGAGCGTCTCGTCGGCGACGCCCACGCGGAAGACCAGCCCGGCGCGTACGGGGCCGGGCCGGCGGGTGAACAGGACGGGTACGCCGTCGAGCTCGCCGCGCTGGATCTCCTGGCTCATCGCGTCAGCCCTTGGCCAGCGCGGCGGCGCGGTGCCGGGTGTAGACGGCGGCCGGGTCGCCGAGCATGCTCCACGGGTAGGAGGAGGCCAGGTTCCCCAGTGCGCGGAAATGGACGGCGGCCCGCTTCAGGTCGCCGGCCACCGCGAACAGCGCGGCGAACACGCCCTCCACACTGACCCAGCCGTACGGGCGCGCGAAGGCGGGGTGCAGCACGGAGCGTTCGGCGGCCCGCACGAGTTCCTCGTGGACGTCCGGGCGGCGCAGGTACTGGGCCCGCTCGTTCTTGGTCTCCAGGTCGATCCAGTGCTCCAGATGGACCTCGGCGACGAGTCCGGCGTTCAGCGCGCCGGCGGGCGCGTTCCGCATGCACTCGCCCGCGAAGGTGTGCGCGGCTTCCCAGTCGCCGCTCCACTTGGGGCAGAGCTGCTGGAGCAGCAGCGTCTGGCCGGTGAAGTGACCGGGGTTGTGTCTCGTCAGCCGGTCATAGCGGCGGCGTGCCTCGTTCTGCCCGAGTTGCAGTCCGCGCGCGGTGTTGAGGCGTTCGGCCCAGGCCAGGTCGTTCGCCGGGTCGGCGGCGGTGACACGGATGAGGAGTTGCTCGGCCTGCCGTAGATGCCGGTGGAACTCCGCGAACTGCTCGCGGCTGACGTGTGTGGCCTTGGCGGCCGTCCGTATGCCCCAGCCGACCGTCACCTCGCGCGACGCGAGCAGTGTCGCGGCCAGTGTGTCGTTCGGGTGCGCGGCGACGAGTTCGCGCAGCGGGCGTTCGATCCCCGCGACGCCCGACACCACCGTCGTGATGACCGCGCGGTCGGTGCCGCGCGGCATTCCCGCCGCCAGCGCACGTATCGCGGCCCAGTCGCGCGCGTGGGCGGCTTGCTGGAGCCGGCCCGCGACCGGATAGGCCGAGGCGACCTCGAAATCCGGGGGTGGCAGCGACACGGTGGCAGGCACGAGCGGCAGCCTAACGTCTGACTCATCGACTATTGATGTGGTTTGTCCGGTTGACGATCAACGCACGGACAGTAGCCATTCACCGCGCCTTTCGTCAGTGCACGACCGGCCCAAGAGTCGGTCAGGTGACCATAAAATGTCACCGCCGGAGGTGAACCCGCCGAAGGGTTCAAGCGTCCTCTCTTGATGCTTTTCCGTGCCTCACCGCGGTGAGCTGCGACGATCCTCCGGCCGCCCGCGCGTCGCCGGGCCTCCGAGGACGGCACGGCGCGACGGCGTCCCGGATCGTTATCCGTTACCGGATGTCATGTGATCTGTAACACCTTGCGGAGTCGTTGACCGGCTGCCACGATCTGGCAGTTCTCGTTGCATGTGCGCCGTCAGATCGTGCGTACGCAGCTCTGAAAGGGACTGTTCTCGTGCGCAAATGGCTGACCCGACCCGGTCTCGTCCTCCTGGTCCTGGCGACCGCGGTCGCCGCGATCACTTCCGGTTCGCACGCCGCCACCCGGCACGAGGCCACCTACGCGTACGGCTCCCAGACCCGGCAGGGCATCGACGCCTACTGGTACGACGCCGACACGCCACAGCCCGCGCTGCTGATCCTGCACGGCGGCTACTTCGACTCCGGCGGCAAGACCGACTGGGCGAGCACCGCGCGCTACTTCGCCGACCAGGGCTTCGCGGTCTTTTCCGCCGACTACCGCTGGGGCACCGACGCCGCCTGGCCCGCCCCCCGCGACGACGCCATCGCCGCCGTCGACTGGATCAAGGCCCACGCCGGGGAGTTCGACGCCGACCCGGCCCACGTCGCCGTGCTCGGATCCCAGGCCGGCGGGCAACTCGCCACCAGCCTGGCCACGTACGGCGCCGGCCGCGCGCGCGTCGACGCCGCCGTCGGCCTGTCACCCATCAACTCCCCGTACGCCGCCTGGAGCGCCGCGCCCACGTCGAGCGCCACCGCCGCCCGCCGGGAGATCCGCGACGGCGCCGTCATCCTGCACCGCTGCTACCCGGACAAGGCCGACACCGACTGCTGGGCGCGCTGGAGCGACTCGGTCGCCAAGAACCACGCCTCCGGCGCCGAGGACGCACCGATGTACCTGGTGCACTCCAGCGGCGACACCGTACCGGCCACCCAGTCCACCGACCTGCGCGACACCGAGGTCGCCGCCGGAATGGACGCCGACGACATCACCGTGCAGACGGTCGACGGCACCGGCTCCGGCGGCCCGCTGCTGACCGCCGACCTGAAGGACACCGTCCTCACCTGGCTCAAGGCCCGTACGCAGGCCACCACGACACCGCCCGAGCCGCCGACGCAGGACCCGCCCCCGGCGCAGAGCCCGCCGGCGATGCGGACCGCGCCCGGGCACACCACCCAGGGGCCCTACCAGGACGACCCCGCCGCCGTAGGCCCCCCGGCCGGCGAGAGCCCCCTACGCGCGACCGCTGTCACGCTCAAGACCGGCACCTACGCGTACGGCACCGACCCCGCGCAGAAGCTCGACGCCTACTACGCCAAGCCGAAGACCAAACAGCCCGCACTCGTCATCATCCACGGCGGCTACTGGTACGAAGGCGACAGGTCCGACTGGAGCGGCACCGCCCAGTGGTACGCCGAGCGCGGCTACGCCGTCTTCTCCATCGGCTACCGCCTCAACAGCCAGTCCGGCTGGACCGCACAGCGCACCGACGCGCTGGACGCCATCGCCTGGGTCAAGTCCCACGCCGCCACCTTCACCGTCGACCCGAACCGCGTCCTCCTGCTCGGCTCCTCGGCGGGCGGCCACATCGCCACCTCGGTCGGCACCTACGGCAGCGGAAAGTCCTACGTACGCGGCGTCGTCGCCCTCTCCCCGGTCGCCTCCCCGTACCGCGCCTACAACGACGGCCAGGTCGCGGGCGTCAGCGCCTCCAAGCAGAAGCTGCGCGACAACGCCACCCTGCTCGCCCGCTGCTACCCCACCAAGACCGACACCAGCTGCTGGAACCGCTGGTCCGACGCCGTCGTGAAGAACCACGCCAGCGGCGGCGACGCACCGATGTACCTCCTCCACACCCAGGGCGACTTCGTCCCGCCCGCGCACTCGGCCGACCTGTGCACCGCGCTCAAGGCACAGAAGGTGAGCTGCACGCTCACCGTCGTCCCCGGCAGTGGACACGCGAGCGACATCCTCAAGGTCAGCGGCATACACACCAAGATCCTCCAGTGGCTCCAGGCCCACGACTGACCGAAGCGGTGGAAGAGAATCCGACCAGGTCCGCGGACGTGCGCGAAACGCCCCGTCGCCGGTGGGCCCTGATCATCCCGCTGGCGGTGTCCGGCGTCCTGGGCATCGCCCTCGGCGGCGTGGCGCTCGGCACGGACCTGACACGCAGGCCCACCGCGAACGAGATCGAGGCGGCCGGGCATCAGGAGATCGCCGCGCGCTGGCGCTCGCTCACGGCAGGCGAGATCTTCCCGGCGCGAACCGGCACGTCGGCCTACCACCCCGTACACCGGTCCGCGGCCGAGTCCGGCACGCCTGGCCGGTCCGCGCTCCGCGTCGGCATCGCGCCGCGGGCGTCGTGCCGCGCGGGCTTCGACCGCGCCTTCGCCGACGTCCTCGTCGCCCACGGCTGCCGTACCGTGCTGCGCGCGACGTACGTCGACGGCAGCGGGACGCTGGTGACCACGATCGGTGTCGCGGTGATGCCCGACGCCCAGCGAGCCGTCGACACCGACACGGCCTTCGGCACCGGCGTACGGGTCGGTGTACGCGCGGTGCCGTTCCCGGGCACGGTGGCCGAGGGCTTCGGGGACTCTCTGAGACACGACTTCTGGCACGAGACCAACGGCACTCCCTACGTGTTCTTCAGTGCCAGCGGCTGGATCACCGACCGCGCCGATCCCGTCACGATGGTGGCCGCGAACACCTTCGCGTTCGCCCGGACCGCGTTGGACCAGGTCGTACTCCGCTTCGCCGACACGACGGAACCCTGCCAGAGGCGTGCGGTGCGATGCTGATCCGCCGCTCCGCCGGGGTGCTCGCGGCCGTCCTGCTCATCGGCCTGGCTCCGCCGCTGACGAGTCAGTCGCGTGCGGACCCCGCACGGCCGGTGGTCCAGATGACCTACGACTTCGTCCTGGCCGAGCACGTCAGCCGCGGCGCGTCCGTCAAGGTCGCCCTGCTGAGTGACGGCGTCGCCACCGGACTGACGTCGCTGAGACGCAGGACGAGCAAGGAGAAGGACTTCGTCGGGACCTCGCGTCCGATCCGGCTCATCGGCACGCTGATGGCCTCCCTCATCCTCGGCGCCACGCCCCCGGGCCGTTCTTCCACGTCGTCCTCCACACGGCGGGGACTCGCGCCCGGCGTCACGATTCTGCCCGTACGTGTCTACCCCGAGCCCGTCGAGCCCGGCGGCCGCAGGTGGGCCAAGACCGCCAACTGGGACGAGCACCTCGCCCGCGGAATCCGATACGCCGTCGACCACGGCGCCGGCGTCATCGCGGCCGACCTCCCCGGCTATGAGGACGAGTCGACCAGCGGACTCGGTGCCGCCGTCGCCTACGCCCAGGCGAAGAACGTCGTCATCCTGGCTCTCACCGACCGTGACGGCGCCAGCCCCTATCCGCCCTACCCCGTGTCGATACCCGGCGTGATCGGAGTCGGCGCCGTCACGAGCCGGGGCCGGGTCGACCCTTACACGGCGTCGGGCAGCAGCGCCGCGTTCGTCTCGGCTCCCGGTTACGCGGTGACCGCCGTCAATCCCCGGGGCCGGCCCTGGGTCTTCTCCGGCGGCCCGGTGGCGCTGTCCTTCGCGACCGCGGCCGTGGCCATGATCCGGTCGGCGTACCCGAAGCTCACCCCGGCACAGGTCGGCCAAGCCCTCTCCGCCTCCGCGCGGCGTCGCCGCGGAACGGGCCGGTACGACTCCACGCTGGGCTTCGGCTACCTCAACGCGATCGGCGCACTCGAGAGAGCGCGCGTGCTCGCGGGCAAGCCCGCCCCGGCCGTCACCGCCAGGTCCTCGGTGCCGGACGGCGACGGGCTCGGCGGGGACCGGCCGGGCACGATCAGCGCGGTGCCGCATGACCCGATCCGGCTCGGCGGGTTCGGTGCGCTCGCGTACGCGGGGCTGGTCGCCCTCGGGTTCGCGATCTGGCTCGCGCTGCGCCGGCGTACGCGCGCGCCGGCTACCGGCGGCGGGTCGTAGCCCGTTTCTTCAGACCACGGTAGACGGCGAGGACCGCGGCGACGGTGATGCCGGCGAGCAGCAGGCCCGCGCCGGCGTAGCTGTGTGCGTCGGGGCCTACGAGAACTTCTCCGCTCTGGAACTGGACGCCGAACCGCGCGGCGAGGAGCTGAGGTATGCCGAATTGCAGGTGTGCGTGTGGGGCTTGGCCGGTGCGCTCGACGACGATGCCGTCGACCGCGCCGACGCCGATGAGCCCGACGGGGTACAGCGTGAGGAGCATGAGACCGATGATGATCACGCCGATCGCTCCGGTCGCCGTGCCCAGCAGGCGTAGCGGCCGATGTGGCGACGCGGCCAGCGGGCGACGGGCACGGAACAACGCGACGGGGACGGCGAAGACGGCGAGCAGGAGCAGGAGTTCCACCGCACCGAGGTAGATCGCGATTCCGGCCGCCGCGCAGACCAGGCCGCCCAGGAGGATCAGCAGGTCGCGCCCGGTCGCGGTGGCGTCCTGCCGCTCGGGCTGTCGCTCGGGCAGCCCTTCGGGCTGCCGGTCGGGCGCGGGTGGCACGGCGGTCGCGGGGACCGCGCGGTCCGGCGCGGTCATCGGTTCGAGCGTCGGTTCGAGCGTCGGGCGGCCGTCGGCGCGCGAGGGTGGCGGGTCGCGGTCGGGGAGCGGCCGTTCCTCGGTCCGTTCCCCGGCCGGTGCGTGCCGGAGGCCGGACTCCGCGCCGAGCACGGCGACGCTCGGCGTCCTGGTCGTGGCGGCGTCCGCGACAGTGGGCGTCGATCGCTCGCCCTGGGCCTCGGCCTCGCCTTCGTGTCCCTCGGCGTCATCGGCGACGGGCCGGGTGAGCCGGGCCATGACGTCGGTGAGGGAAGGCCGGTCGGCCGGGTCCTTGGCCAGGCACGCCGCGAGGAGCTCGCGCAGCCCGTACGCGTCGGGCACGGCGTTCAGGTCGGGTGGCTCGCTGGTGATCCGGTGGACGAGCGTGGCGACCGACTCGGCGCCGAAGGGCGCCTGACCGGCGGCGGCGAAGGCCAGGACCGAGCCGAGGGCGAAGACGTCGCTGGCGGGCCCGGCGGGGGTTCCGTACACCTGTTCCGGCGACATGTAGGCGTACGTGCCGAGCACCGCGCCGACCGCGGTCATCCCGGTCACGTCGGCGGCGCGCGCGATGCCGAAGTCGATGATCCGCGGCCCGTCGGCGGCGAGGATCACGTTGCCGGGCTTCAGGTCGCGGTGCACCAGCCCGCAGGCGTGGATCGCGGCCAGCCCTTCGGCGAGACCCGCACCCAGGGCCCGTACGTCCCGCGGGGCGAGCGGCCCGGACGCGGCGACGGCGTCGTGCAGGGAGGGCCCGGGGATGTAGGCGGTGACCATCCACGGCGGGTCCGCGTCGGGGTCGGCGTCGACGACCGGGGCGGTGTGGAACCCGCCGACCCGCCTGGCCGCGTCGACCTCACGTGCGAACCGGCGGCGGAACTCCTCGTTGCCGGTGTGATCGCGCCGGATCAGCTTGACCGCCACCTGCCGTCCGCCCGGTGAGCGGCCGAGGAACACCTCTCCCATGCCGCCCGAGCCGAGTCGGCCCAGCAGCCGATAACCGCCGACCTCGCTCGGATCACCCGGTTGAAGCGGATCCATTGGCGTCGCCCCTCGTCAAAGAACCCGGCTGACGCCCACCGCGTCACCACCCGAATCATTCCACTAAGCGACCTTTCTGTGGTGATGGTAAAGATAGGTCAGCCGAATCGCCCCGCCTTGGATTTGTCACCGCTGGTCGCATGCGCCTTGACCTTCCCCTTGGGTGAAGCCGCAGCATCGTCGCCACCGGCCGCGGTGGCCGGGACGAGGAGAACGCGGGTGACTGGGAACAGGTGCTGGCCGAGACCGCCGCCCGAGGGCAGTTGGCCGCCTTCCTCGTCGACTACATGAAGGGAAGAGGCAGCCCGATGGAAGAGTCCAGGACCGTACTCGGGATCCGTTACGCCGCCCGTTCGGAGTCGGGGCTGGTGCGCACCAGCAACGAGGACACCGCCTACGCCGGTCCCCGGTTGCCGGCGGTGGCCGACGGGGTTCGCGGTTCGCGCGGTGACCTCGCGAGCGCGGCGGCCGTCGAGGCGCTGAAACCGCTGGAGACCCTGACCGTACCGGCCGATGACTGCTCGATGCGTTTTCCCTGCACCAGGCGAGGGCCGGCGACCGGTACCCGTATGTACTCTGACGGGCTGTCCGCCGACGTGGTCCGGCTGGAGACACCCGCCGCACCGGCGTCCTGAGTCCGGTCGCCCTTTACATGACAGAAACAACAATTGGCACAAGACCGCATGAGTCCGACCTCCGGGCAACCCCTGGGGACTGGACCGATCCGTAGCGATATTTAAGCCATGACATGACACAGCGCCGTCTCGCCGAATACGCTCCGTTCAGACCGCCAGGGCTGGGAAGGGCTGGGGAATGGGCGCTATCTCGGGCACCGAACCCGCCGAAGGGTATGTGCTGAACACCGAGGAAGGGCGCCAGCTCCTCACCCTTTTCGGCTCGCTGACCACCATCAGGTCCTGGCGGCTGAGCGGCCGGCCGTTCCCGGTGATCGCCCTTGAGGCGGCCGACCCGGCGGCCGACGCCGGAGCGTACGTCGACGCGCTGGAGCAGGCCGCGGCCGAGGCACGCATCCCCCACATCAGTCCCGTACTCGACACCGACGCCGAGGACGCGGAGCTCAACCTGCTCGACACGATGTCGGAGTCGGTCGCGTGGCGATCGGCGCGGCCCGAGTTCGGGCCGCTCCGGTTTCCGCGTTCTGACCTGGTCAAGTCGCTGGAGCGGGCGATCGAACGCGCACGCGCGAACGACACGAGGCCCGCCGACGAGTGGCACGCCGCCGCTTCGTTCTCCTCGGCCCGGCGTACGAACCGCGCGCCGGTCTGGTGGTCCACCATCGGCGTCGTGGGCGCCGCACTGCTCGGCGGGTTCGCGCAGGGTCTGGCCGACAAGGTGCCGCTGACGGTGCTGCTCGTCGGCGCCGGGGTGCTGCTGGCCCTGCTCCTGTTGATCGCCGGGCTGCTGACACGCCGGTTCTGGCTGCCCATCCTCACCCGGGCGGGGTTCGGCACGCGCTATCGGTGGTTCGCCACCTCCTCGTTCTTCGCCGTGCTCGGCGGTGACGGGTTCGAGGGGCGGCTCAAGCGGGTGTTCGGCCGGATGACCGCGACGCGCGACGCCGACCAGTTCCGGCTCCAGCTGAAGTCCTTCGCCTTTCTCGAGGACCTTCGCGCGGCGCACCGCAGGCTCTCGCCGAACCTGCGCGGGTTCAAGCGCCCGGTGCCGCCGGTGGTCTTCCTCCGCGGCATCACCAAGGACAACGGCGGCATCGAGCTGCTGTCGTCGATGAGCGACATCCGCAGCCGGCGGAGCGAGCTGCATCCGCTGCTGGTGATCGCCTCGGTCGACCACGCACACCGCCGCGAACTCGACGCGCTGGCCGCGCCACAGCACGAGACCGACGTCTCCATCGACGACCGCTACCGCGGCTGGGAGGCATCCCTCGGCATCGCGCAGGCCCCCAGTCAGCAGGTGGCGCTCCCCTGGGTGCTGCGACTGCCCATCACGGCCCGGCGGCCGGGCCGCAACCCGCCCGCCCCGCTGCGCGTACGGCGGCGGCCGCGCTGGACGTGGCTGTGGTCACGGCGGTCGCTCGTCGCGGCGCTGCTCGTGGTCGCCATCGGGATCCCGTACGCCCACGTGCGGCTGACCTCGACGTACTGCCATGTCGGCTTCCCCTTCTCCGCCAACACCGACACCCGGCTGCGCACCGACGCCGACGGCAGCCGTGAGTGCGTCGGCGTCGCGACCGGCGGCGTCCACTTCGACCCCGCGCCGACCAGCATCGGCGCCGACGGCGACCGCGCACGGCCGCGCGAGGACGCGGATCTGGCCCGCTCCCGCGGCCGCTTCACCCTCGCCGACCTGCAGAGCCGGATCGAGCGCGAGAACGCCACCATCAGGCGCCTGCACCAGCCGTACGTCACGGTGCTGTACGCCGGCATCCTCACCGCCGCCGAAGGTCACGACGAGAGCGTGGTGAGCGGCATCCACGCGCTCGCGGGCGCCTACCTCGCCCAGATCGGCAACAACCACACCGGCGAGCCGGGCGCGGTCGGCAACCCGCTGAAGGTCCGGCTGCTGCCGGTCAACGTCGGCGAGAACATGTACTTCACGAGGCAGGTCGCCGACCACATCCTCACCCTCGCGCGGCGGGATTCCACGATCGTCGGCGTCGTCGGCATGGAGCGCAACACCGACACCTCCCAGGCCGCGATCACCAAGCTGAGCAACGCCGGGCTGGCGGTCGTGGACACCGTGAACTCCTCCGACCGGCTGCCGACGCTGTCCCACTACTACGGGCTCGCCTCCACCGACCACGACGAGGCGGCGCTCGCGGCGTACGCGGCACGCAAGGCGCTCCACGGGCGTCCGGCCACCCACACGATGATCGTCTCGCGCGCGCCCGGCAAGACCAAGGACGAGTACAGCGTCGAGCTCGCGGCCGACGCCGAGCAGCAGCTGCGGTCCGTACGCACCTCGCGGGTCCGCTACGACGGCGCCGACGACATCGGGGGGCGGGTCAGGACGGCCTGCGCCGCCGCGGCGGGCGACCCCTTCGACCTGATCTACTTCGCCGGCCGCGCCGAGGACCTCTACAACCTGATCAACAACCTCGGCGGCAACGGCTGCTCGAAACGGCCGCTGACCCTGCTGGGCGGCGACGAGGTCGCGCGAACGCGGTTCGGCAACGGCCCGCACGACGTCGTGTTGCAGCCGAACATCAACGTCTACTTCACCAGCGCCCTGTATCCGAGCAACCTCATCGCCCGCGGCCGTGACCGGTTCAACTTCTTCTTCACCCTCGCCAGGAACGACCTCGGGGTCGCCTCGACGAACCAGGTGCTGCTGGCGGACGGGCAGATGGCGCTGACGTACGACGCGACGTCCGTGCTCGCGCAGGCGGCGCAGCAGGCGTTCACCGTGCTCGACCTCACCTCGCGCGACGGCGTGCTGAGCCCGGGCAGCCGTGCGGTCACCTCCGGCAGCGTGCTGCTGGAGCTGCCGTCGCTGAAGTGGCCGCAGGCCGCCACCGGCGCCGTCGACTTCACCAAGGACGACCACGACCTCAACGGGCCGGGCAACCGCGGGCTCACGCTCGTCGGCGTCACCGTCGGCGCTGACGGCGCCGCGAAGTACCAGCCGGTCTGCGGGCAGTTGAACGGCGGCGGCAGGGTCGCGGGCCTGCCGCCGTGTCCGTGAACGGCTCGTCCAGTACGGCTCGTCAGTACGGCTAGGTACGGGTCTCGTGCGATCAGGAGGGCAGGTGCCACTGCTGGTTCGCGCCGCCGGTGCAGTCCCAGATCTCCACCTGGGTGCCCGGGGTGGTGGACCAGCCGGTGTCGTCGAGGCACCGGTTGGACTGCGGGTTGTACAGCGACCCGTTGGACTGCGGGATCCAGACCTGGGCGGCGGTGTTGTTGCAGTCGTACAGGTCGACCAGGGTGCCGTTCGCGGTGCCGCCGCCGGCGATGTCCAGGCACTTGCCCAGGACGTGCAGCGTGCTGCCGGCCACGACCACGGTCCACTGCTGTGCGCCGCTGCCGTTGCAGGTGTAGACCTGGATCGGGTTGAAGTTCGCGGTGCTGGAGGAGCGGTCGTCCAGGCAGAGCCCGGCGTAGCCGGTGATCGCGCCGCCGCCCGGCGGAGGCGGGTTGCTGCCACCGCCGCTGGTCAGCACCCGCACGTAGTCCACCAGCATCGGCACGCCCGACTGCGTCGAGCCGGTCGGGCCGCCGCCGAACGCGGCCGGGAAGCCGCCGCCCATGGCCACGTTGAGGATCATGAAGAAGCCGTGGTGGAGGGCGTTGTTCCAGGTGGTGGCGTCGACCTGGTTGGCGTTGACGGTGAAGAAGTTGTTGCCGTCGAGGTAGTAGCGCAGCTGCTCGGGCGAGACACTCCGGTCATACTCCACCGCGTACTGGTGGAATCCGGTCTGGCAGCCGCCGCAGGCACGCTCGCCGCTGCCGATGCCGGTGGTCTCGTTGCACGGGCCGCCCGGGTTCGATCCGCAGTGGAGGGTGCCGAACTCCGAGCTGCGGCCGTTGATGTCCTCCATCACGTCGATCTCGCCGATGCTCGGCCAGTTCGTCGCGCCCACCGGCCGGGCGGCCGCGCCGAGCGCCCAGAACGCCGGCCAGTAGCCCGCCGCGGCCGCGCCGGAGACGTTCGGCTGCTGGATCGACGCCTCCATGCGCAGCTTCCCGCCGGCGGGGGCGGCGAAGTCGGTCCGCTGGGTCTCCACCCGGCCCGAGGTCCAGTGCCCGCTTCCGTCGCGCAGCGGCTTGATCACCAGGTGGCTGTTCCCGTCCTGGTAGACGTTCTGCGTACTGTTGGTGACGGTCTCGACCTCGCCGGTGCCCCAGTTCCCCGCGCCGCCCGGGTAGCCGGTGCCGGTGTCGTAGAGCCAGTTGCCAGTGTTCAGCCCCGATCCGGAGGCGCCGGTGAAGTCGTCGCTGAAGGCGGTGGTCCAGCCCGACGGAGGGGGCGGGATCGTCGCGCCGGCTTTCGGGAGTACGGCCGCCATGGCGGCGAGTGCGGCCAGTATCGCCACCGCGGCGAGGAGCAGCCGCCGACCGGCGTGGCGCGCGGGCGCGGCGGAGGAATCCGCGATCATCACACGTACCTTCTCTCAAGTGCTCCCAGGTGCGACGGCGTCGACGCGAGTCGACGACTCCGGTGTGCTGGGAGTGCGTCGTGGCAGGGATTGAGAGCGCTCTCATGCCATCGTCTGCTTCTGTAAACAAGGTTGTCAATACCGTCGGACGGCAGTCTCCCGGTACGCCCCCGGCGGTGTGCCGGACGCGCGGCGATGCCCTTCGGCGGGCTCAGCCGACGGAGTAGACCTCGTACTGTTCGCTCACCGAGGAGTAGACGACGGCGTACCTGTCGGAGAGGGCGCCGAGCAGGCCCGCCGGCAGCGGGCCCGCCGCCAGCGACGTGCCGGAGGGGTCGGTCTCCTGGAGGGGCGTGTGCGCGCCGCTGAAGTAGATCCGCCCCTCCTGCACCCGGTCGATCACGCCGTCCGGAGGCTCGCCGCCGGACACCTTGATCCGGCGCTCGCCGGCGCTGACCGTGAGCAGGCGCGACCGGGGAGACATGACCTCACAGGCGATCAGGCTCTCGTCGTGCACACAGTTGCCCGTGGGCGCCGGCATGCGGCCGACCTCGCCGCCCGTTGTCAGGTCCAGCAGGACCGGGGCCGTCAGCAGCCCGCCCTGCTGCCCGCGGACCAGGAGCAGGCCGTCGGCGAAGGCGGCAAGCCATGCGGTGGGCATCCGGTCGAGCAGGCTCCAGCGGGTCCGGCCCGTGGCGGCGTCGAGGACGGCGACGGTCCCCGCCGAGGCGCCGTCGAAGCTCACCGCGGCGGCGTCCCGCCACTCGGCGGCGATCACGAACCGGGCTGCGATGCCGCCGAGCCGGAGCCCGGACCGGGTCCAGAGCAGCTTGCCGGTGCGCATGTCGACCGCGGTCAGCCGGGCGTGCGCCACCGTCTGACTCTGCGAGGACGGGCGCAGGCTCACCACGGCGACCTGGTCGTCGGCGAGCACGTTGTCCGGGTAGACGGACTTTCTGCGGTCGGCGCGGGACCTCTCCGCGACCAGCGGCCTGCGCCACAGCACCCGGCCGTCCTCGCCGGACAGCAACGCCAGCCCGTACGCCTGCTGCGCCGAGCCGTGGTTCTGCGCGGTGGGGACTAGCACGCCCCAGTCTCCGCCGCGGTCCACGACCTGCGGAGCCGGGTCGTACAACGGGGACCACGTGTCGCCGTGCCCGCCGCGCAGCGGTTTCCACTCCCGTACGGACCATTTGGTCTTCCCGGTGGCGGCGTCCATGACGGAGAGCAGGTTGGCCGCGCCGCCCTTCGGCCCGCTGACCACTAGCACCCGGTCCCCGTGCAGTCCGAACCCGCTGGCGTACCGTGGCACGCCCTTGGCCCGGCTGGTCCAGAGCGGCTTGGCCCCGAACGGCAGCGGCGAGGCCACGGCCTTGCCGACGACCGTGCCGAGCGGTGGCGTGGGCCGAGGCTTGACGGGCGCGGGTTTGCCCGTACAGGCGGCGGCCGACCATACGAGGACGGCGGCCGACAGGATGGCGCGGATCCGCATCTCGCCGTTCCTCTCCCCCGCGAGGAGTGTTTTGCCCGAAATGCCGCATTCGGACACGTGCTTTCTATCAGACCCCGTCAGGGCACCGATGGTTCCCTGCACCGAGGAGTGGAGGCCCCGTACATGGACGACCTCGAGCCCGACGAGAACCTGGTGCGCTACCTGCTGCGCCAGCAGCACCCCGACCTCGCCGAGTTGAGCCTCCGCCGGGTGCCGGGCGGCTGGGACAACCGGGTGTGGCGACTGGGAGACGAACTGGCCGTACGCCTGCCCCGCACCCCGCACGCCCCGGCCCTCCTCCGCACGGAGCAGCGGTGGCTGCCGGTTCTCGCCCCGCGCCTGCCGCTCCCGGTGCCGGTCCCGGTACGAACCGGCGAACCGTGCGCGCGCTTCCCGAAACCGTGGACCGTCGCGACCTGGGTCCTCGGCGAACCCGGCGACCGCGCCTCGATCAGCCGCGCCGGCGACGCGGCCGACGCCCTCGCGGGCTTCCTCAGGGCGCTCCACCAGAACGCGCCCAACGAGGCACCGGCCAATCCGGGCCGAGGTGTCTCCCTCGGCGTGCTCACACACGAGTTCGAGCACAAGTTCCCGGCCGTCGCCGCCAACGGCACGGCCGGCGACGTACGCGCCGCCTGGGACGACGCCGTCTCCGCTCCCGGCTGGGCGGGGCCGCCGGTATGGCTGCACGGTGACCTGCATCCCGCGAACGTGGTCGTCTCGGGCGGGGCGCTCTCCGGCGTGCTCGACTTCGGTGACCTCTGCGCCGGCGATCCGGCGACGGACCTCTCGGCCGCGTGGCTGCTCCTTCCCTCGGGCGCGGCCGGCCGGTTCCTCGGTGCGTACGCGAGAGCGGACGCGGCGATGATCCGGCGGGCGCGAGGGTGGGCCGTGCTGCGTGCCGTCTCGCTCGTCGGCATCGGACAGGCGGGCAGACGTGGCCTGCCCGGTGGGCAGCCGACCTGGGAGGGCGCGGGCCGGGCGGCGCTCGATCGCGTTCTGGCCTGGCCGCCCGCAGATCGCACCTGAAGATGAATCCGCAGGTCAGCGGCTCGTGCCGGGCCGGAAACGGCACTGCGGGCGAACGTCTCGCGAAATAACCGAATCCGTTGTCATCCGGAACGTTTTCTTCCGCGTCCTTTCTCAGGAAGAGGGGGGACGGGATCATAGTGAAACGAACGGTCGCGCTCGCTGCGGCGGCTCTTGTCGTCACCGTGCCGGTTGGGTCGGCGGGTGCCACGGTCAAGAAGGCCAAGACTCCGACGAGCTGCGAAAGCCGGATGTTCGTGTCGAGTTCCGGGTCGAGGTTCAACGACCCGGAGGACCCGGCCACGCAGTTGGACATCATGGGTCCGATCATCGACTCGATCAACAGCGCCGGCTGCGGCCAGACGATCCGGGTCGCGATGTTCAGCATCAGCGACGGGGAGCCGGGCCCGACGTTCGCCCGTGCGCTGGTCGCGGCGCATCAGCGCGGCGTCGTCGTCAAGGTCTTGATGGACCGGCACTCCGACGACGCGACATGGCAGTCGCTGGTCACGGAGCTGGGCAACGACCCGAAGGCGTCGAGCTTCGCGGCGCTGTGCCCAGGCGGCTGCCTGTCGCACTACGCCGGGTCCTACCTGCACGCGAAGTTCTACATGTTCAGCGGCGGCAGCGACGCGAACAAGACCGTGACGGTCAGCAGCGCCAACCCGACCGGGGCCCAGGCCGTCACCGCCTTCAACAGCAGCCAGACGGTCAAGGGCAACGTCGGGTTCTACAACTCCTACGTGAACTACTTCACGGCGATGTCCAAGGGTGCGCTGAACGGGTCCGGCCCCCTGTCGTCGGGCTACTACGACTCCTCCGCCGGGGTGGCCGCACGCAAGATCTCGCCGCCCGCCTACCAGTGGCCGAGGACGCGTACCAAGACCGACGCCTGGGTGGACCAGCTCAACAACGTCAAGGCGCCGGCGGAGATCAACATCGCGATGTACCAGTGGTCGGCGCACGGCTCGCCCGGGGACAAGAACTACCTCGAACTGCCCAAGAAGCTGGTCAGCCTGGCGAGCACGGGCGTCAAGGTGCACATCCTGATGACCGCGAGCCAGGTCGACAACAGCGTCCAGGCGTACTTCCGTTCGCACACGAAGAACCTCGACGTGCACGACACCACCCGGGGGCAGGACGCCAACGGGAACGCCCTGCACTACACCCACGACAAGTACCTGATGGTGAGCGGCACCTTCGCCGGCGTCAAGAACTCCAAGGTCGTGGTCGCGGGGTCCTCCAACTGGACGATCAACGGCACCTGGCACAACGACGAGACCGACGTCAAGCTGACCGGCGCCACCACCTACGGCGCGTTCCTGAGCGACTGGCAACGCCAGTACGACCGCTGCTGCGGCACCGCGACGCTGCGGTCCAAGGCCCTCCAGCGCGCGCAGGGTGAGCGGCCGGAGATCCCGATCGACCCGCGGCAGGTCCTCGAGTAGGCACGGCACACCGGCGCGCACCGGCTGAGTACGGCCCTGGGGGGCAGCCCCCAGGGCCGTCGTCTATGACGGCGGTGTCCCGCCTCGCCGGGCGGGACGCGGAACGGAGTGAGGGCGGGCGGCCTCGTTCGCGGAGAGTTCATTCGCGGCGTCCGCCCAGACGTCGGGTGAGCAGCCCCAGCGCTCCGTGCCGAGTCGTTTGATGATCTGTACGAGCACCCGACGGCAGGCGGCCGTGTCGCCCAGGGGGCCCGAGAACAGGTCGAGGCGTGCGGACGACAGGCGCCGGGCTCGGTCCAGGAGGTCCGCGCCCGCGGACGTCTGGCGTACGAGAATCC
This sequence comes from uncultured Actinomycetota bacterium, assembly GCA_963799975.1. Lineage (GTDB taxonomy): Bacteria > Actinomycetota > Actinomycetes > Streptosporangiales > Streptosporangiaceae > Actinoallomurus. The sequence continues at coordinate 306,330 of CAWCZF010000002.1, forward strand.
GTCGCCGGTCCTTCTCGTCGCGCTGCCGTACGACGTAGCCGTCGCGTTCGAGCCCGTCGACGATGCGGCTCACGGTCTGAGCCTGGACCTGGCAGCGCACGGCGAGGTGGTTCTGTGGCAGGGGTTCGCCGCCGAGTGCGTCGAGGACGCGGATGCCGGCATGGGTGATGCCGAGTTCGGCGACGTCGGCGTCGACGGCCTGCTCGAGCATGCGGGCCGCCGCGGTGAGCAGCCGGCCGAGATGCCAGTCCGGGTCGACGCCGGGGGGGCTGGGTTCGTCAACCATCGTTCACCAGAAAATAACAGATCACGTTGAGCAGCGGATTCCTCTAACATGTCATGATATTTCATCAGCAAGCTGAAGACTCGCTTACGGAGGAATCCCCCTGTGATACGCAGAGTAGCCGCCTGGCCGTGCGGCCGCCGTACGAAATGGTTCGTACTGGCCTTCTGGGTGCTTCTGCTCTTCGCAGTCGGCCCGCTCGCCGGCAAGTTGAACTCGGCGCAGAAGAATGACACCTCTGCCTGGCTGCCGAAGAACGCCGAATCCACCAAAGTACTGAACGAATCCGCCAAGTTCCGGCCGAACGACACGCTCCCCGCCCTGATCGTGTACGACCGCGGCGGCGCCGCGGTGACCCCCGCCGACCGGGCCAAGGTCGCCGGCGACGTGCAGCGGTTCGGCAGCGTCAAGGACGTCAACGGCAAGGCGATCGGCCCGGTGCCGGCCAAGGACGGCCGTGCGCTCCAGGCGATCGTGAACGTCAAGATCCCGAGTAGTGGCTGGTCCGGGCTCACCCCGATCGCCGAACAGCTCACGTCGATCGCCAAGTCGGGTGCCGGCGGACTGTCCGTTCACGTGACCGGGCCGATCGGGTACGCGGCCGACTCCGGGAAGGTCTTCTCCGGCTCGGACGGCAAGCTCCTGTTCATCACCCTCGCCGTCGTGATCATCATTCTGCTGCTCACTTACCGCAGCCCGATCCTGTGGCTGCTGCCGATCATGTGCGCGGGAGCCGCGCTCGGGGGGTCCCAGGCGCTGATCTACGTACTCGCCAAACACGCCGGGCTGACGGTGAACGCGCAGAGTTCGTTCATCCTGACCGTGCTCGTGCTCGGGGCGGGAACCGACTACGCACTGTTGCTGATCGCCCGCTATCGGGAGGAGTTGCGCACCCACGAGGACCGGCACGAGGCGATGGCCGAGGCGCTGCACCGCGCCGGCCCCGCGATCGTCGCCAGCGCCGCGACCGTGGCGATCAGCCTGCTCTGCCTCCTGGCCGCCGAGCTGAACTCCACCAAGGGTCTCGGCCCGGTCTGCGCGATCGGCGTCGCCGTCGGCCTGCTCGCCATGATCACCCTGCTGCCCGCGCTCCTCACCATCTTCGGCCGCTGGATCTTCTGGCCGAAGCGGCCCGCGTACGGCTCCCCCGAGCCGACCGAGGGCGGCCTGTGGGCACGCGTCGGCAACCGCCTGGCGCGGCGGCCGCGGATCTCCTGGCTGGTCACCGCCCTGATCCTGGGCGTCCTGGCGACGGGCATGCTCGGGCTCAAGGCCGACGGCCTCCAGCAGAAGGACGGGTTCTGGACCAAGCCGCAGTCCGTCATCGGCGAGGAGATCATGGGGAAGCACTTCCCCGCCGGCAGCGGCACGCCGGTCGTCGTCGTGGGCAACGCGGCGGCGGCCGACCAGGTGCACTCCGCGCTGAGCGGCACTCCCGGCGTCACCGGGGTGACCGCGCCGCAGGTCAAGGGCGGCGACTTCTATCTCGAGGGCACGCTCAACGACGCGCCCGACAGCCACGCCGCGTACGACACCGTCAAGGGGTTGCGCAACGCCGTGCACGGCATCGCCGGGGCCGACGCGAAGGTCGGCGGCGGCAGTGCGGTGAACCTCGACGTCGCCGACGCCTCGGCCCATGACCGCAATCTGATCATCCCGCTGATCCTCGCGCTGGTGTTCGTCATCCTCGGCCTGCTCCTACGGTCGATCGTGGCGCCGATCCTGCTGATCGGGACCGTGGTGCTGTCGTTCGCGGCGACGCTCGGCGTGAGTTCGGTGGTGTTCAACCACGTGTTCCACTTCGCCGGCGCGGACAACTCGCTGCCACTCTGGATCTTCGTGTTCCTCGTCGCACTCGGCATCGACTACAACATCTTCTTGATGAGCCGAGTCCACGAGGAGGCACGGGAGTTCGGCACCCGGCGCGGCGCGCTGATCGGCATCGCGGCGACCGGCGGAGTGATCACGTCGGCGGGCGCGGTGCTGGCCGGCACGTTCGCCGCGCTCGGCTCGCTGCCGCTGGTGTTCATCACCGAGATCGGCTTCGCGGTGGCGTTCGGCGTGCTCCTGGACACGATCGTCGTACGGTCGGTGCTGGTAACCGCCCTGACGCTCGATGTCGGCAGGTGGATGTGGTGGCCGAGCAAGCTCTTCCACGAGCGCGGCGTCGAGCCGCCGAAGGGTGAGGAGGACCTCGAGCCCGCCCTCACCAAGTGATCGACCGGACGGGCCGCCGGTAACCGGCCCGAGCGGCCCGGGCAACGTGACGTTGCCCGGGCCGCCGCCGTTGGCCGCCGGTCTACTCGGGCTGGAGGCGGTGCAGCGCCTCGCCGAGGATCCGCTTGGCCGCTCGTGGTGAGATCCCGACCAGGCCGGCCACCTCGCCGTAGGTGAAGCCACCCCAGTAGGTCAGCGTCAGCGACCGGTGCTGGACCGTGGTCAGCGCCGGTGCGGGCGGACCGACCGCCGACAGCGCACGGCTCCGCCACTCGCGTACGGACCGCACGGCGCGTACGCGCTCGACCGCCTGCCGGTGTGCCAGGGCCAGGATCCAGGACAACGCGTCGCCCTGGCCCGGCCCGAAGCGGCGAGCGGTGCGCCACACCTCGGTGAACACCCGCACCGTGACCTTCTCGGCCGGCGCGCGGTCGCCCACGACGACCGACACGAGCCCGTACACCGGCCCGCACGTCCGCTCGTACACCTGCGCGAAGGCAGCGCGATCGCCCTGCCCGGCCCGTACGAGCAGGTCGTCCAGCGCGGCTCCGGGAGTCGTCGGCGGGGAATCGGGGGTCTCGTGCACACTCACTCCCATCGGACGGTGGACGAGTCGGCTGTTCCGCACCGGACCTTGGTCGACTCCGCGTTCACCGTCGCTGACACGCTGGAATCGAGACACCGATTCCCGAGGCCCGGGCTCGTGTCTACACGCTGGGCAAACGAAACCGTCCGAGCCCTCTTAGCCACGGCTCGGTCGGTTTCGTCATGATGCGGCTACCGGCAGGTCTCCCGGCTGTTCGGGTTCCCGCCGCTGTCCCTGCCTACGGTCTGGCCGCATCTGGGGCATGTCATTGATCCCGCCGTGGCCTAGACCTCCTTTCGTTGGTCGTACGGCTTTCCGGGTCGCTGCCCGGACGACAGGGTGTGGATGAACAAGCCATAGACGGCCGACTCGTCGTGGAACCTGACGCGAAGGCCGTACGGCTGCGTTTCGCTGCCGAGTTTGGGATCCGCTGTGTAACCGGTGACGTCAAGGATCTGGTCGTGGCCGCCGTTGGCGAGCAGGGCGGCAAGGTGTTGTTCGATGTTCTCTGTACGGAGCCGGCCGGAGGCCGACAGGTCGGGCACGGTGATGGGGGTCGGCGCCGGCCCCGTCATGGCCGGGTCTGATTCGTCCGTCGCGCCGCCTTTGGTCGGCGGGGCGGTGCCGACCCAGCCGATATAGAGCTGCGCCCCGTTCCCGAAGGTGATCTTTGTTCCTCCGTCTGGCCGTGCTTCGTCGCCTTCTCCGACTGGGCCATGTTCGACGCGCGCAACAGCAGGACTCTGTTCGATGATCTTTTCAGCCCATGGCGCGAAGTCTCTTGGCTTCATGTCCGCCCCCTAATGAAAACTGCGAATCGGATATCTGCGCGACCGGCCAACGGTAACGGCTCGTGGGGCAGGCAGGCGCGCCTCCGCGCGTCTGGGCGGGTTGCAGAACGCGATCCAGGAGACGCCCGGCGGCCGTGCCATGTGGCGTGCGTCCGGGAGGGCGCTATGGCCGTAGGGGGCGGCATCACAACCTCGTGACGCACGCTCGTCGGCGCCGTCGAGCATGACGCCGCCCGCTCAGAACGCCTCGTCGAGGCTGACCGTCCCCTCGACCGCGACCTGGTAGGCCGACACGCGGCGCTCGAAGAAGTTGGACAGCTCCTGTACGTCCTGAAGCTCCATGAAGGCGAACGGGCTGGCGGTGCCGTACCGGATCGGCATGCCCAGGCGTACGAGCCGCTGGTCGGCGACGTTCTCCAGGTACGCGCGCATGTCGGTCGCGGACATGCCGGGCAGCCCCTCGCCGCACAGGTCGGCCGCGAAGGCCAGCTCGGCGGCCACCGCCTCCTCCAGCATCGCCGTCACCTGCCCAGTCAGCTCGTCGTCGAACAGCTCGGGCTCCTCGGCGCGTACGGTGTCCACGACGCTGAAGGCGAACTCCATGTGCATCGACTCGTCGCGGAACACCCAGTTCGTTCCGGAGGCCAGTCCGTTCAGCAGCCCGCGCGAGCGCAGCCAGTAGACGTAGGCGAAGGCGCCGTAGAAGAACAGGCCCTCGATGCACGCGGCGAAGCAGATCAGGTTGAGCAGGAACGTCCGCCGGTCCGCCCTGGTGCGCAGCTCGGTCAGGTCGCCCAAGGAGTCGATCCAGCGGAAGCAGAACTCGGCCTTGTCGCGAATCGAGGGGATGTTCTCCACCGCGGCGAACGCCTTCACCCGCTCGTCGTGGTCGGGCAGGTAGGTGTCGAGGAGGGTCAGGTAGAACTGGACGTGCACGGCCTCCTCGTACAGCTGGCGCGACAGGTACAGCCGCGCCTCGGGCGCGTTGAGGTGGGTGTAGAGGTTGAGCACCAGGTTGTTGGCCACGATCGTGTCGCCGGTGGCGAAGAACGCGACCAGGCGGTTGACCAGGTGCACCTCCTCCGGAGTGAGCCGGGCCAGGTCGGCGAGGTCGGAATGCAGGTCGACCTCCTCCACCGTCCAGGTGTTGCGGATCGCCGCGCGGAACCGGTCGTAGAAGCCGGGATAGCGCATCGGCCGCAGCGTCAGGTCCATCCCGGGGTCGAGCAGCATTCCGGTCATGTGCCCTCCTTCGTCGGGGAGGTGACCAGGGGAACTGTGCTGTCGATTCGCTCACTCCGTTCGCTCATTGGCACGCCTCGCAGGTCTCGGGGTTCTCCAGGGAGCAGGCGATCGCTTCCTCGGCGGGGGCGACGGTGGTCTGCGCGATCCGGGTGGCCGGCCGCGACCGCAGGTAGTAGGTGGTCTTCAGCCCGGACCGCCACGCGTAGGCGTACATCGAGGACAGCTTCCCGATGGTCGGGCTCGCCATGAACAGGTTCAGCGACTGGGACTGGTCCACGTACGGGGTGCGTGCCGCGGCCAGGTCGATCAGTGCCTTCTGCGGCAGCTCCCAGGCGGTGCGGTAGAGCGAGCGCAGGTCGGCGGGCAGGCCCGGCACGTCGCGCAGGGACCCGTCGGCGCGTTTGATCGCGTCGCGGACGTGCGGCGTCCACCGCCCGCGCGCCTTCAGATCCGCCACCAGATACGTGTTGACCTGGAGGAACTCCCCCGACAGGGTCTCGCGCTTGAACACGTTGGACACCTGCGGCTCGATGCACTCGAAGCAGCCCGCGATCGAGGCGATCGTCGCGGTCGGCGCGATCGCCACGAGAAGGGAGTTGCGCAGCCCCGTACGGCCGATCCGGGTACGCAGCGCCGCCCACTCGTCGGCGTGCACCGGCTCGGCGTCGGGCCAGTGGTCGGGGTGCAGGACGCCGCGCGCGGCCCGCGTCCGGTCATACGCCGGGTGCGGGCCGTGCGCGGCGGCGAGCGCGGACGACTCGCCGTACGCCGCGAGCGCGATCTCCTCGGCGATGCGCGTGGAGAGCGCGAGGGCCTCAGGCGAGTCGAACGCCAGCCGCAGCCGGAAGAACACGTCCGCCAGGCCCATCACACCGAGGCCGACCGGCCGCCACTTCCGGTTCGCCGTCGCCGCCTCGGGCGTCGGGTAGAAGCCGCGGTCGATCGTCCGGTCCAGGAACCGCACCGCCGTACGCGCCGTCGAGCGCAGCCCCGCCCAGTCCATGCCCTCCTCGCCCACGTGCGCGGCGAGGTTGATCGAGCCGAGGTTGCACACGGCGGTCTCGCCGTCGTGGGTGACCTCCAGGATCTCGGTGCACAGGTTGGACAGGTGGACGACGTTGCCGGCCTCGGCGGTCTGGTTGCAGGCGCGGTTCGCCGCGTCCTTGAACGTCATCCAGCCGTTGCCCGTCTGCGCGAGCGTGCGCATCATCGCCCCGTACAACTGCCGCGCCGGGATCTGCCGCGCGTACCGGCCCTCGGCCTCGGCGGCGCGGTAGGCGGTCTCGAACTCCGCGCCCCACAGGTCGACAAGCTCCGGCACCTCCTTGGGGTCGAACAGCGACCACACGGCGTCGGCCTCGACCCGGCGCATGAACTCGTCCGGGACCCAGTTGGCCAGGTTCAGGTTGTGCGTACGCCGCGCGTCCTCGCCGGTGTTGTCCCGCAGCTCCAGGAACTCCTCCACGTCGGCGTGCCAGGGTTCGAGGTAGACGCAGGCGGCGCCCTTGCGCCGGCCGCCCTGGTTGACCGCGGCGACGCTCGCGTCCAGGGTCCGCAGCCACGGCACGATGCCGTTCGAGTGCCCGTTGGTGCCGCGGATCAGCGACCCCCGGCTGCGTACGCGGGTCCAGGAGATGCCGATGCCGCCCGCGTACTTGCTGAGCCGCGCGACCTGGCCGTACCTCTCGTAGATCGCCTCCAGTTCGTCGCGCGGCGAGTCCAGCAGGAAGCACGAGGACAGCTGCGGCCGCGCGGCGCCGGAGTTGAACAGGGTCGGCGAGCTGGGCAGGTACGCCAGGCGCGACATCAGCGCGTACAGCTCGGCCGCGTCGGCCACGGTGTCGGCCAGCCCGCACGCCACCCGCAGGAAGAAGTGCTGCGGGCGTTCGAGGACCCGCCGCGTGGCCGGGTGCCGCAGGAGGTACCGGTCATAGACGGTCCGGAGCCCGAAGTAGGTGAACCGGTCGTCGGCGTCGTGGTCGACGAGCGCGTCCAGCGCGGCGGCGTTGCGCGCGACGAACGCCGCGGTCTGCTCGTTCAGCAGGCCCTCGGCGTGGGCGGCGGCGACGGACTCGCCGAACGTCACCGGGCCGGTCTCACCGGCGATCAGCCGGGCCAGCAGCCGGGCCGCCACCGTCGAGTAGGCCGGTTCGGACGCCACGAGCGCCGCGGCACGGCGTACCGCCTCGGCCAGGTCACCTTCGCCGCCGACGCGTGCGGGATCGGCGTCGGGCAGGCCGGCGCAGGCGCGCTCGACCTCGGCCGCCGTCTCAGGCGCGGTCTCGTGCAGGGCTTCGTGAGCGGTCGGCGGCGCGATGAGCTGTTGTGTCACGTGTGCTGTTCTCCTCGCGAACATGCGCCCCGCGAAGAAGGCGCGCACGGACGACGAGGGTCCCGCCGCCGGCCCTCCCGCGAGGCCTGGACGACCGCACGCTCTCGCGTACGGGCCGCTGGCAGGTCTTCGGACTCGTGGGTACCGCGCCTCTGCGTGCGCGTCCTACCGGCCGTCGCTTCCCAGGCCGGACAGGCCCAGTGCCGTTGACGGCGGTCGTTCCCACTTACCGCTGCGGGGCAGTCCCGGACTCGCACCGGGTTCCCTCTTGCGACACCCGCCACACGAGGCGACAGGTGAACCAGCAACATCGAGAACCATACATGTTGGGGTGTCGCCTTGAGACCACCCCTACATCTATGGGCGTGTCGCGGGAAGCGCGAACGGGGCCCGCCATCACCTGGCAGGCCCCGCCGTGGTACGGACGATCGCTCAGCTCAGTGCGAACTTCTGCGCCGCCGAGCCGTTGCAGTCATAGATCTGCAACCGCGTGCCGCTCGTGGTCGATCCGTTCGGCGAGTCGAGGCAGCGCCCGGACTGCGGGTTGCGCAGCGAGCCGTCGGCCTGCTGCTGCCAGACCTGGCCTCCGACGCCGTTGCAGTCGTACAACTCCACCGGTGTGTTGTTCGGCGTGCCGTTGCCGTTGATGTCGAGACAGCGGCCGAGTGTACGCAGTGCGCCGTTGGACTGGTGCACCCAGTGCTGGTCGACGGAGTAGGACTGGCAGTCCCAGATGTTGACGGCGGTCGTGTTGCCGCCGTTGTCGTCGCCGAGGACGTCGACGCACTTGCCGCCGGGACCGCGGATCGCGCCGCCGCCGTTGACCGCGAACTTCTGCGCCGCCGAGCCGTTGCAGTCATAGATCTGCAACCGCGTGCCGTTCCCGGTCGCACCGCTCGGGGAGTCCAGGCAGCGGCCCGACTGCGGGTTGCGCAGCGAGCCGTCGGCCTGCTGCACCCAGACCTGCCCGCCCGCGCCGTCGCAGTCCCACAGCTCCACCTGGGTGCCGTTCGCCGTGCCGTTGCCGTTGATGTCGAGACAGCGGCCGAGCGTACGCAGGGTGTTGTCGGCGAAGTGCGCCCAGTGCTGGTCCTCGGCGTAGCTCTGGCAGTCCCACAGCTGCACCGCGGTCCCGTTGCCGCCCGTGTCGTCCGCGCCGACATCGACGCACTTTCCGCCCGGGCCGGTGATCGTGCCCTGGGGTCCATTCGGCACGTTCGTCTGGCCCGAGTAGCCGGCCGACACGATGTTGGACTGCACCGCGTTGTCGGCGGCGTCGGTCGGGTAGCCGGAGGTCATCACGCCCTCGAAGAACGTTCCCATGTTCCAGTTGCTGTTGTCGCCGCCCGTACCCAGGATGATCGAGCCCTCCTGGTGCATCGGCAGGTAGCCGCCGCGGTTCGGCAGCGCGCCGTTCCACCACGTCGACAGGCCGCCGGACTGCGCGTTGCCGCCCTTGAGCGCGTACGTCGTCTGGCCGTTGTTCTTCAGCAGCGCCGTGACGTAGGTGGTCTTGTTGCCCTGGTTCGCGGTATTGGAGCCGTTGGCGCCCTGGAACATGCCGTTCTCCAGGTCCGCCTCCACCCAGGGTCCCGAGCCCGTACACGGCGCGAAGTAGCAGGTGGTCGCGATGCTGACGGCGTCCATGTGGCCGTTGCCGGTGTCGGCGGGCACGGCCTCGGCGTTGCCGTAGTCGAAGCAGCAGGCGGACCCGGCGTGCGTGCCGCTCGCGACCATGTACATGCCCTCGGGCTGGCCGTTCTGCGCGACGCCGGCGCCGACCGCGTGCCGGTAGCCGTGCTGCGGTGAGATCCACACGCCGTACGCCTTGTGGCCGCCCGCGGTGATCGCGATCTCGCTCGCGTCCGCCGGGGAGTCGGCGCCCGTGCCGGCCGTGCCCGCCGGTGACGGCGTCAGGTCGTTGTGGCGCGACGACTGGTCGTAGATCTTGGTGATGCTGCACGTGGTGTTGTCGCAGAACGCGTCGTGGTCGGCCGCGTTGGCGTAGCCGCCCGCGCTGAGCACGCCCACATCGTGCGTGGCGTGGTCGGAGGCGCGGGTGAGCTGGTAGAGCGGGCCCGAGTAGGACCCGAACAGGGCGCGTACAGTGCTGTGCGCGGCGACGCAGGACGTGCCGGCGTTGCCGTAGATGTCACACGGGAGGGTGCCGGCGGCCTGTGCCGTACCCGCGAGGCCGGTCAGCCCGCCGAGGAGGCACACGGCGAGAGCGAGGACGGACAGCGCGCGGCGGCGGAGGCGCGCGGCGGGAGCCGGAACGGATGAATGCCCGGCCGGCGGTAATGCGGCATTGGGGGTGGCGGCAGTCACGCGAGGGGCGGGGCGATGCCTGCGCATAGCGACGGCTCCTGAGGGTGAGAGGGAGCTGAATCGTCTGCGTGGCCGGCGCTGGCAGACCTGATGGCGCGACACCTAGATGTTGCCAGCACATTACGAAATCCGATTAATTGTGTCAATACTTGCGCAATTATGTTGAGTCTGAGCGATCACAGTGTTCGGCTTAGTTGATTTCACGAAGGCCGCTCGATGGGCCGTACGGCGACGCACGCGTGGTCGTCCCTTCTTCGGGCCCGTGATCCACCCCTCCGTGCGCTCATGTGTCCCCGGGGGACGGCACAATGTTCCGTCGAGGCGGGAATGGCCGACGAGGAGAGATCGAGCATGATGTGCCCGGCGTGTGAGTACGACGTCCCTCCAGGCTATGCGGCCTGCACTCGGTGCGGTGCGCCACAGCCGTCGGGGGGACGGGCTCACACCGAGCCGCCGTCGGCCTTCGGATCCGCGGTGGAGGCACGCGCGGAGCCGCCGAACCCGAGAACCGAGCCGCTCCAGGTGTCGGTCTGGGACGTCGGTGAGAAACGGCCGTGGGAGACGCAGGAGAAGCGGCCGTGGGACGTGCCGCCGCAGTATCCCCCGGACCCGAACTATCCCCCGGACCCGAACTATCCCCCCGACCCGGGCCCGATGCCCGCACCCGACCATTCGGACTGGCACGTGGCCGGGGCGGGCGCGGACCCGATGCCGACGCCCGGATCCGACAACCACAACGCCACTTTGTACCTCGGCTCACCGGGTGCCGAACCACCGCCGCCGGGGCACGCCCCCGCCCCGTGGGACCAGCCGCTGCCGCCCCTCACCCCGCCGGACGGCCCGCCCCCGGCCGAGGGCGGCACGGCGAAGAACCGCAGGATGCCGCTGCTGGTCGGCGGCATCGCCGCCGGAGTCCTGCTGCTCATCGGCCTGGGCTACGCCGTGACGAAGGGCCTGTCCGGATCTGACGGCGACACGCCCGCGCCGCAGGGGAAGCCGAGCGCGGGAGGCACCCAGCAGGCCGCCGCCGTCAACAACGTGCTCAAAACCGGCCGTACGGCACGCGGCCACCTGCCGTCCCCACTGCGGACCTGCGCCGACGTGTCCGCGGGCGTGCCCGGCTTCCAGCAGGTCGTACGCGACCGGCAGCGGGAGCTGTCCCAGTCGAGGGGGCTCGCGGTCAACCAGTTGCAGGGCGGCCTGCGCCTCCGCCGATCGATGGTCGTCGCGTACCGGCGATCCCTCGACGCGGACCAGGCGTACCTGGCGTGGGCGCAGGAGATCAAGGCGCGAAACTGCGGCGGCCACGTCGCACCGCTGACCGCGCACTACCGCGCCGCCATCGCTGCCAACGGCAAGGCCGGCCCCGCCAAGCGCCGCGTCGTCGCCCTGTGGAGCCCGATCGCGAAGAACAGCGGCCTCCCGACGTACACCTGGGACCGCCTCTAGCCGGTCCCGGGATACACGCTGGCCCCTGACCAGGCTTCGACCGGTCAGGGGCCATCGGTCTTGCTCGGGGTCAGGCGCTGCGCTGCTCATCGACGGTGGCGACCTCGACGCAGTCGCCGTCGCTATTGCCTTGAGATCGGCCGCTCTTACGCCAGGTGGCGGAGACCTCGTTCGGCTGGGACATGGTGCACTTCCTCTTCATCTCAGGGGGTGGCGGCCAACCGCCGGAGGTAGGCGATCGACTCGGGGATCCCGAGCGCGGATGCGCTCAGATGCCGGAAAACGGTCCTGCGCTCTTCGACCCGGCAGGACCCTCCTCGTAGAAGCTGGTGGGCTGGGTCTCGCGGAGCTTGCGCAGCTCACGCCCCAGTCGGCGGCGACGCACCGTCGGACTGCGCCTGGCATCGACCATCTCGTCGTCCCCTCGCTCTCCCAGGACTCCTGGAATGTCACCGATCGTAGAGCCTCGTACACAGAATCGGACAACAACGCACGAAGCGTGCTTAGATGTCAAGCCGCAAGCGACTCTGCGTGATGCGACCAAGCGGTTGCCTCGTCGCGCCCGGCCTGTGCTCCAGGCCCGCTTGCCTCCGAGATGCCGGTCCCGTCGTGAAGAGCCGGCCGAAGGTGGTCCGCGTGTCTAAACTGGTGGCATGAGTGCCCAGCCGATCGAGGAGCACGACCCTCGGGATCGGCAGGTCATCCTGCATGATCTGCCGAAGCGGGAGCGTAGCGAGTTCTTGCGTCAGTATCACGATGCGGTCGATGCTGCTCATGATCCGGCGGGCTACAGGCAGCTCCAGCGGGTGCTGCACACCTGGAGTCTCGCGGTGGTGGCGACGAACTCGCCGGGCTACTACGAGGCACTCGAGGATGCCAAGAGCGGCGGCGGCGGATACGTCGCCTGGGAGGACGTCGTCGCGGCCTTCGACAGCTCGCGGTGACCTACCGGGCGGAGCTGTCCCCTGGGGCGCTCAGAGAATTGCACGGCTTCCCCGTGAGGCGTTCAAGGCGCTCACGGAGGCCATAGGAGTCGTGATCGACAACCCATATGATCCTTTGCGGACACTGCCGACCTCCGATGAGCAGGTCCGCCGTGTCGCGTTCGGAGACTGGGGCATGGCGACGTTCGTCAGCGACGGCCTTGAGATCGTCCGCATCTCCACATCACGTGGGCTGGATAGACGGCATCTCGGCGGATTGTCACATGGCAGCGGCAGCCGCCTGCTGGTCGTCCGGCCCTGCCAGGCGATTAATAGTCGCCGAAAAACGGCCACGCTCCTGCACTGACTACGGCCCGCCTGCGGCGTCGCCGTCACTCGGGGCAGGAGCGGCCAGGTCAGGGGCGGCGGCCGTCGGTGCGCAGGGACGCCTCGCCGAAGACCCACTGCGAGGTCTCGGCGATGAAGTCCGACGGGAAGCCGACGGTGAACTCGGTGGCGGCCTCCAGGCGGCGTACGGCCTCGTCCGGCAGCTCGCAGTCGAGGGCGCCCAGGTTGTCCGTCAGTTGCTCGACGGTACGCGCGCCGACCATCGGGTGTACGGCGCGAGACCGGGTCCTGGTCCAGGCGATGGCCACCTGCGAGGCGGTGCACCCCAGCTCGTCCGCGACGTCCTGGACGACCTGGGCCACCGTACGGTCGTGCTCGTTCAGCGAGTCGGGCGCGAGACGTGCACGGCTCCCGGGTCCGCCGGGGCGGGTGTACTTGCCGGACAGGATGCCGCCCGCCAGCGGGCTCCAGGCGGCCACGGTCATGCCGTACGCCTCCGCCATCGGCAGCAGCTCGCGTTCGATGTCGCGGTTGAGCAGACTGTACGGCACCTGGAGGCCCGCGAAGGAGGTCCATCCGCGCCACTCGGCCAGGGTGTTGGCACGTGACACCACCCAGGCGGGGGTGTCGGAGATCCCGACGTAGAGCACCTTCCCGGCGCGTACGGCGTCGTCGAGGGCGCGCATCGTCTCCTCGACGGGAGTGTGCCGGTCCCACAGGTGGACCCAGTAGACGTCGACGTGGTCGGTGCGCAGCCGCCGCAGGCTCGTCTCCAGCGACGCGCGGAGGTTCTTGCGGTGGTTGCCGGCCGCGTTCGGATCGCTCCCGTCGCGCGACACCGTGTACTTGGTGGCGAGGACGAAGCGGTCCCGGCGGCCGGCGAGGAGCTCGCCCAGGATCTCCTCGCTGGCGCCGCCACGGTAGTTGATCGCCGTGTCGATGACGTTGCCGCCGGTGTCGGCGTACGCGTCGACGATGCGGCGGCACTCCTCGATGGGCGCTCCGACACCGCCCTGCTCGCCGAAGGTCATCGCGCCGAGGAACAGCTCGGAGACGCGCAGGCCGGTCTGGCCCAGTAGCCGGTATCGCATGGACTTCCTGTTCGTCGAGAGGGGTGCGGTCAGGCGCCGAACGCCTTGGCCGCCTCGCTGGCGATCTCCTCGGGGGAGACGTCGCGCAGGTGCTGGGCGATTCCCCAGCGGTGGCCGAACGGGTCGAGGACCTGACCGTGCCGCTCGCCCCAGAAGACGTCGGCGATCGGGTGGAAGACCTCGGCGCCCGCGTCGAGGGCGCGCTTCCACAGGGCGTCGGCGTCGTCGGTGGCGATCTGGAGCGCACCGTACGTGCCGCCGAGCGTCAGCGGCGAGACGATGCCCTGGTCGGGGAACTCATCGGCGATCATCACGGTGGAGTCGCCGAAGGCGAGCTCGATGGTCAGGACCTTGCCGCCGGGCAGCGGGATCCGGCTCTTCTCCTGTGCGCCGAACGCCTCGGCGTACCAGAGCGCGGCGCGCTCGACGTCGCGTACGACGAGATGGGGGGTGAGGGTGGCCATGTCGGGGTCTCCTGTCGGATTGTCGGGGCGTCGGGTCGTCGGGTTTCGTGGTCAGGCCGCGGCGGCGCGGCCGGTCTTGAGATGGGTGGCGACCAGGACGGACCGGCTCGCCTGGTAGCGCGCCGCCTCCAGGTCGACCTCGGCCGGGGGACGCCCCTGGCCGGACACGTGCGAGGCGCCGTACGGATTGCCGGACTTGAACTGGACGGGGTCGGTGTAACCGGGGGGGACGATGATCCCGCCCCAGTGGGCGAACAGGATCGAGAAGCCGAGCAGCGTGGTCTCCTGCCCCCCGTGGAGCGTGGAGCCGGCGACGAACGCTCCGTACACCTTGTCAGCCAGCCTTCCCTCGGCCCACAGCGGCCCGGTCGTGTCGATGAACTGCTTGAGCTGGCTCGCCATCGTCCCGAACCGGGTGGGGGTGCCGAACAGCACCACGTCGGCCCAGTCGAGATCCTCCAGCGTCGCGGTGGGTACGTCGGCGGCGGCCTCGGCGTGTGCCGCCCACGCGGGGTTGCTCTCGATCGCGGTGCGGGGCGCGAGTTCGGCGGCCTTGCGCAGGCGTACGTCGGCGCCGGCCTTGGCGGCGCCCTCGGCGGCCGCCTCGGCCAGGGCGTGCACACCGCCGGTGGCGCTGTAGTAGATCACTGCGACCTTGACGGGTTCGATCATCGTTCTGCTCTCCTCGCGGATGTCGTGGGTGTCGTGGGTGTCGTGGTACGGCGGTTCGCGGCCAGCGTCTGGCTCGCCACCAGTGCGCCGAGCGCGATGGCGAAGCCGGCGAGCTGCAAGGGGGTCAGGGTCTGGCCGAGGATGAGGAACCCGGCGATCGTGGCGACCAGGGGGTTGGTCAGGCTGAGCAGGGAGACCGACGCCGGCGGCAGCCGGTCGATCCCGCGGAACCACAGGGCGTACGCGAGCGCGGTCCCGACGATGCCCATGTAGGCGAAGCCGACCAGGTTGCGGCCCGAGAACGTGGCGGGCAGGCCCTCGAAGACCAGGGTGAACGGCGCCAGCACCAGGCCGCCGAACGTCAGTTGCCAGCCGGCCATCACCAGCGGCCGTTCCGTGCTGCGCCACTTCTTGGCCAGCACGATGGCCAGCGCCATCAGCGTGTTGGCGCCGAGCATGGCCGCCACGCCGAGCGGGTCGAGACGTGCGCGTCCGCTGAGGGTGAGCAGGGCCACTCCCCCAGCGCCGACCAGTGCGGCCAGCAGGACCGGGCGCGGCGAGCGCACCCGCAGGATCAGCAGCGCGAACAGCGCGACGAGCAGCGGCAGCAGCGAGCCGAGCGTGGCGGCGACGCCTCCGGGGAGCCGGTAGGCGGCCAGGAAGATGAGCGGGAAGAACGCGCCGAAGTTCAGCACGCCGAGCAGCGCGGACTTCCACCACCACTCTCCGCGGGGCAGGCGGCGTGTCACGGCCAGCAGCACGAGCCCGGCGGGGAGCGCCCGCAGCGTCGCCGCCAGCAGCGGCCGCCCGTCGGGCAGCAGGGTCGAGGTGACGACGTAGGTCGTGCCCCAGGTCGCGGGCGCCAGCGCGGTCAGGCCGGCGTCGCGCAGCGATGAGAGCGAGGGTACGGGTGAAGCCGGGACGACACGGGATGCGACGGTCTCCATGTCAGCGGTCCCTCCTGGTAAATTCAACGTTGACATAACAGCGGATCGTTCGCTGAACATCAAGTCTCTCAACGTTAAACATATTCCACCGCAGGAGGAACCGTGTCCGACGCCGTCGACGCCCTCCTGGAACAGTGGCGGCGGGAGCGCCCCGACGTCGACGCGTGGCCGATGGGGATCATCGGCCGGATCTCCCGGCTGTCCCGCGTGCTGGACCGGGAACTCAAGGACTTCTTCACCGCGCACGGCCTGGAGCCGGGCGAGTTCGACGTGCTGGCGACGCTGCGCCGCTCCGGCCGGCCGTACGCGCTCACCGCCGGCGCGCTGACCCGTGCGGCCATGGTCACCTCCGGCGCGATCACCAACCGCATCGACCGCATGGAGGCCAAGGGCCTGGTCGAGCGCGTACGCGACGCGCCCGACCGCCGCTCGATCCGGATCCGGCTCACGCCGCACGGGCTGGAGGTCGTGGACGGAATGGTCGGCCTGCACGTCGCGAACGAGGCACGGATGCTGGCGGCGCTGGACACCGACGAACTGCACACGCTGGAGGACTCGCTCCGCACCCTGCTGGAGTCGCTGGGCGACACGTCGCTGACGTGACCCATGACCCGTAGGGGCACGCATGGCACGTAGGGGCACGTACGTGACCCGGCGCCGCCGGGTGCCGGATTTCGGTCGGACATCGTTATCTCGTGGCCGCTCGGCGGCCGCACCCGCGGAGAAGAATGCACCCGTACGCACATGGCGAAGGGACTTCGGTGGGCAGGCAGGATCGGCCGCGACGGCCGACGATCTCCGACGTGGCGGCGGCGGCGGGAGTCTCCGTCAAGACCGTCTCCCGGGTGATCAACAACGTGCCGACGGTACGGCCCGCGCTGGTGGAGCAGGTGCTCGCGGCGATCGGCGACCTCGGCTTCCGGCGCAACGACATGGCCAGCTCGCTGCGCTCCGGCGAGCGGACCGGGACGATCGGCCTGATCATCGAGGACCTGGCGAACCCGTTCTACTCGACCATCGCGGCCGAGGTCGCCAAGGTCGCCCGCTCGCAGAACACGCACCTGATCACGGTCAGCTCGGAGGAGGACCCCGACCTGGAGCACCGGCAGTTCCTCGAGCTCTGCCAGCGCCGGGTGGACGGGCTGATCATCGTGCCCGCGGGCTCGGACCACTCCTACACCCGGCCCGAGGCGGAACTGGGCACGCGGATGGTCTTCCTCGACCGGCCGCCGTCCGGCATCCTCGCCGACAGCGTCGTGATCGACAACGCGCGCGGCGCGCGGGACGGGATCGAGCACCTGCTCGCGGCCGGGCACAGCCGCATCGGCCTCATCGCCGACTCACCGGCGATCTACACCGCGCGCGAGCGGCTGGCCGGTGCCCGCACGGCGCTCAGCCGTGCGGGCATCCCGTACGACGACGCCCTGGTGCAGGTCGGCGTCGCGGACCCCGACGAGGCCGCACGCGCCGTCGCGAGCATGCTCGACGGCGCGGACCCGCCGACCGCGTTCTTCGGCGGCAACAACCGGATCGCCGTCGGCGCGATCCAGGAGCTGTGCCGCCGCGACCACGACGCCGCGCTGGTCGGGTTCGACGACTTCGAGCTGTCGGCGCTCATGCCGCGTCCCCTGACCGTGATCGCCTACGACGTCCAGGAGCTCGGCCGCGCCGCCGCCGTACGCCTCTTCGAGCGGATCGCGGGCGATGACTCCTGGCCGTCGGAGACGGTGGTCGGGACCCGCCTCATCCGTCGCGGCGTGGACCGGACGTAGGCGGCGGGCCCGCGATCAGCCGAGGCGCCACTGCTGGTTCGCGCCGGGGTTGCAGGTCCACAGTTGCAGCGCGGTGCCGTTGACGTTGCCCGACGGCTGGTCGCCGTGCGGGACGTCGAGGCACAGGCCCGACTGCGCGCCGGTGACCGTGCCGTTCGCGTTGAGGGCGAACTTCTGGTTCGCGCCGCCGTTGCAGGTCCACAGCTCGACCTTGGTGCCTGGTGCGGTCCCGTTGTCGTACGCGTCGAGGCACTGGGTGCCGCCGTACAGGCGCATCTCGCCGGCGGCGGTGAGAGTCACGGCCTGGTTGGGCGTGCCCGTGCAGTCCCAGATCTCGATCTTGGTGCCGGGAGTGGTCTCGTTGTTGTACGCGTCCAGACACCGGCCCGAGGATCCGCCGATCAGCGGGTGGGTGGTGCCGACGCTGGTGCCGCTGCCCACCGAGACGCGGTACATGACCGTGCCGTGCCCGGGTACGGAGGCCGAGATGCCGCTGCCGGTGCTGCTGACCGCCTTCGTCCACAGGTTGAGGAGCTTGTACGAGGAGGCCGAGCCCATGCCGACCGCGGCGGCCGTGGTGCCGACCGTGGCGGCCCCGGCGTTCTCGTTGGTGAGCGTCACGGCGCGGTCGCCGTTCGCGAGCGGCTTGGACATGACGACCAGCCCGCCGGAGGAGGACACCACGGTGCCCTGCTTGCCGAGTGAGTCCTGGTCGACCGCGATGACGTCGGTGTTCTTCAGGATCGTCAGGGTCGCGGGCGTCGCGTTGCGTATGTCGCTGCCGATGAGCAGCGGCGCGGCCATCTCCGACCAGAGGCTGAAGTGGGTGCGGTATTCGGCGTCGCTCATCCTGCCGTTGCCGACCTCCAGCATGTCCGGGTCGTTCCACGCGCCGGGCTTGGCGAACGCGGCGAGCCCCTGGTTCTGGTGGGCGTTGCCGATCATGCTCCCCCAGTTGTCGGAGATGTCGCCCGTCGTACGCCAGGAGTTGCCGATCGCCGGGGCCCAGTTCCACGGCTGGTTGGAGCCCCACTCACAGATGCTGTAGAGGATGGGCCGTCCGGTGGCCTTCAGCGCGTCGCCCATCGCCTTGTAGCGGGTCTGCGCGGCAACGCCCTGGTTGTTGCAGTTGTCGTACTTGAGGTAGTCCACGCCCCACGACGCCCACAGGTTCGCGTCCTGCTGCTCGTGCCCGAGGCCGCCGGGGAAGCCGGCGCTGTTGCACGTCTTGGTGCCGGCGCTGGAGTAGAGGCCGAACTTCAGGCCCTTGGAGTGCACGTAGTCGGCGACCGCCTTGATGCCGTGCGGGAACCGTACGGGGTCGGGCACGAGGTTGCCCGAGGAGTCGCGGTTCGGCAGCGCCCAGCAGTCGTCGAGGTTGACGTACTGGTAGCCGGCGGCCTTCAGGCCCTGCGACACGAACAGGTCGGCGATGCCCTCCACCATCGCCTCGTTGAACTGCGAGCCGCAGCCCGTGGAGTTCCAGTTGTTGAAGCCCATCTGCGGGGTGCGGGCCAGGCCGTTCTCGACCGCGGCGGCGGGCCGCGCGGTGATGACCTGCGTCACCGCGGCGGTCGCCACCAGGGATCCGGCGGCGAGCGCGATCGAGGCGGCCGACGCCATCAGGCGTTGTCTTACACGGGGGACGGAGAACACGAGCGACTCCAGATCAGGAGGGTTGGGGTGTGGTCCACTGCTGGTTGGGGCCGCCGTTGCAGTCCCAGAGTTGCACCTGTGTGCCGTCGGTCGCGGACCGGTTCGGGATCGTCGAGGCAGCGGCCCGAGACGGGGTTGCGGTAGCCGCCGTTGTAGGTCTGCCAGACCTGGTTGCCGCCGCCGTTGCAGTCCCAGATCTGGATCTTGGTGCCGTTCGCGGTGCCGGCGGCAGTGGCGTCCAGGCACTTGCCGACCGCGCGCAGGGTGCCGTCGGAGTACGGCGTCCAGCGCTGCGCGTTCGTGCCGTTGCAGGTCCAGATCTGGGCGGCGGTGCCGTTGGCGCTGCTGCCGCCGTTGACGTCCAGGCACTTGCCCGCGATGCCCGACCGGACCGGCCCGCCGGCCGGTGACGGGCGGCTTGATCCAGCCGGCGGCGTCGGCGGCCTGCACGCCGGCGTTGAAGGCGTTCGCCATCTTCTGGTAGCCGCCGTCGTTGGGGTGCAGCGAGTCGGCGAGGTCGGCGGCGGTCAGCGCGCTCATGTCGACGAAACGACGTGCTTGCCGGCCGCCTGCTCGGCCGAGGCGATGCCGGGGACCTGCTGGTTGAAGGCGGGCCGGTTGGCCTCCTCCGTGGAGCTGGTGGACACGATCAGGGAGGCGACCAGGACGGTGGCGTCGGGCGCGTCCGCGGTGATCTGGTCGACCAGCGCGTGCAGCCGGTCGGTGGCGGTGGAGACCTGGTAGTTCTGGTTCAGGTCGTTGGTGCCGATCTCCAGCGTCACGACGTTCGGCCGGTACGTGGCCAGCACCGAGTCCGCGATGCCGGCGATCTGGTCGATCCGCCAGCCGGAGTGGCCCTCGTTGTCGGGGTCGGACATGGTGCCGTTGCGGCCCGAGCCGACGAAGTCCAGTGCGTGGCCCTCGGCGGCGAGTGCGGTCGTCAGAGCGGCGCGCGGTAGCCGTTGCCGGTGCTGCTGCCGACGCCCCAGGTGATCGAGTCGCCGAGCGGCATCAGCCGCAGCGACGCGGCGGCCGCAGGTCGCACGCTCGCCGGTCCGGCGGCGCCGGCGGGCGCGGCCAGGGCCACGCCGAGCGCTCCCAGGATCACCGAGACGACGGTCAGCACTAATCTCTTCATCACGTACTCCTCAGGCGGGTGGGGGTCAGAGCGTCAGGACGTCGGGGGGCAGGTGCCACTGCTGGTTGACACCGCCGTCGCAGTCCCAGATATCGAGCTGGGTGCCGTTCGTCGCGTCGAAGCCGGGGTCATCGAGGCAGCGGCCGGAGACCGGGTTGACGAGAGTGCCGTTCGCGCGTCCCACTGCTGGTTCGCGCCGTCGTTGCAGTCCCACAGCTCGGCGAGGGTGCCGTTGGCGGTGCCCGCGCCGGTGACGTCGAGGCACTTGCCGTTCGCCTGGAGGGTGCCGCCGGTGTAGGTCCACTGCTGCGCACCGGTGTTGTTGCAGTCCCAGATGTCGGCCTTCGTGCCGTTCGTGGCCGAGCCGGTGTAGTCGTCCAGGCACTTGCCGCTCATGCCGGAGGTGATCGGGCCGACCGGCGGCTGCGCGGTGCCGCTGCCCGGGGTGATCGACAGGTTGTCGAACTGGTCGGTCTGGTAGCCGACGACGCCGATGCCGACCTGGCCGGACAGGAAGGAGCCGTCGGTCGCGGTACCGGTCGTGCGGCCGTCGACGGTCGCGCTGATCTGCGAACCCTGGAAGGTCAGGCCCAGCGTGTGCCACGTGCCGGTGCCGAGCGCGGTGGTCGTGCCGCTGGCGAGGGTGGTGGCCGTACCGCTGGAGTAGTTCTTCACGATCGACCAGGCGCCCGTGTTCGAGACGCGGAACTTGTACAGGTTCTGGTGTGACTGCGGGCGCGCCTGCGTACCGGCGCGGCCGAGCAGTTCGGCGGTGCCGGCCTGCTGAAGGTCGACGTCGGCCTTGACGGTGTAGTTCGACCAGGACGTGTCGCCGACCAGGGAGAAGGCGTCGGAGTCGTCCTGCCACTCGATCGGCTTGACCGGTGCGACCTGCTGCACGCACTGCCCCGAACGCCCGTTCGCGCACGGCCGCGCCTCGAAGGAGCCCTGCATGTCGGACAGGTAGGTCGCCTCGCCGTTCGTCGCGACGCCGTCGAAGCCGTCGCTGTACGGCAGCGCGAGCGCGTGGGCGGCAGGCGCGGTCGCGGTGCCCTTGCCCTGGCCGCCGATCGTGCTGACGGTGTAGACGTAGCCGGGCTGCATGGTCAGGGAGTAGGAGCCGTTGCTCGGCGTGATGTCCGTGGTGTGGACGAACGACGTGGACCCGCTCGGGGCGTTGACATTGGTGGCCCACACGTGGACGGTCCCGGTGGACAGGCCGCCCTGGACGTGGAAGTTCACGGTCTGCGACGAGCCGGACGTCGTGGTCTCCAGGACGGTGGAGTAGTCCGCGCCGGTGGCGGACTTCATCGTCACGTACGTGCCGTTCTGCTCCGCGCCGCCGAGGTAGCCCGACGCGCTGTCGATGAACTTCCAGCCGGGCTGGGTGAACTGGGTGACCTGCGCGGTGGCCCAGGTGCTCGCGCCGATCGTGTAGTTGCCCGACCAGGGCGAGGCGGCGGTCGCCAGGCCGACCGTGTTGTACGGCAGGGTGGGGTAGATCGCGGCGATGAGCGGCCAGTTGAACGTGCTGGTCATCCGGGCGTCCGTGTAGCCGCGTACGATCGCGCGGATCCAGGCGGGGGCGCCGGAGTTCATGTCCTGCGAGCCGTTCTCGCTGTCCCACAGGGGCTTGCCGTTGTTCCTGGCCGTGGCGGTGCTGGAGCAGGTGTCGGCGTTGCCGCCGTCACCGCCCGCGCAGGAGTAGTGCGCGCCGATGATCGAGACGGCGTTGTCGAACGCGGAGTTGTTCGCCATGTCGTCGGCGACGCCCCAGCCGCTGTCGTCGGCGACGAGCTGGACACCGGAGTAGCCGTGCGCGTTCAGCGCGGACCGTAGCTGGATGAACCAGTTGGCGTCGTGGCCGCGCTCGTTCCAGCCGCCGAGGTACTTGATGGTCAGGTTGTGCTGCTTGGCGCAGTCCAGCCACGAGATCAGGTAGTTGATCGTGTCGGTGGACCAGAACCCGCCGCTGATCCAGCCCGGGGCCGCCCATGCCAGGCCGTACAGGCCGATGTTCGGGTTGCGCGCCTTGGCCTGCTCGCCGAGCCAGAACTCATAGCCCGCGTTGCAGTTGATCGTGCCGCGCGTGTGCTCGACCGAGGGCTCGGACCCGTCGGTGGAGTTGGCGTCGCCGCCGATCTCCAGCTTCAGCAGCTGCAGGCTCGCGCCGTAGCCGGGCTTGAACAGGTAGTCGAGGATCTGCGACTGCTGTGCCGCCGGATAGTTCGTCAGCAGCCGCGAGTTGCCGCCTCCGCCGCTGATCGCGCCGATGCCGTCGAAGGTACGTCCGCCCTGGGAGCCGTCCACCGTGATGGCCGTCGTGGCGGCGCGTGCCGGGGCCGCGCCCACCGAGAACAGCGCGGCGAGCAGGGCCATTACCCATACAGGGGTGAGTCTCCACATGCGTGCCATCGCCGGCACCCTTCGTTCGGGGGGCTTGAAGGTCGCGGTGGGTCAGCCGGCCGCGTTGAGGAGGTCGAGGGCGCTCTGCTGACAGCCGTAGTCGCTGGTGCCGCTGCCGCCGGCCCAGTGCGGGCCGTACTGGTCGAGGGCGCCCCGGTCGTGGGCGTACGCGCTGTTCGCCCAGGCGGTGAGGCTGCCCGTGTACGGGTGGTCGGACAGCCGGCCGTTGAGCCGGCCCAGGCCGCGTACGTAGGCGCCCTTGAAGGAGGGACCGTCGCCGGTGCAGGAGTCGCCCTCGCCGGGCTCGCGCAGCACCCCGTTGGTCTGGAGCCGTACGGTGGACGCGTCCGCGAGGGTGCGCGCCGTGGTCAGCAGCGCGGCGTCGCCGGTCGCCCGGTTCAGCTCGGTCAGGCCGCCGAGCACGACGCCCTGGTTGTAGGTCCAGGTGGGCTGGCCGTTGTTCGCACACCCGCTGGTGAGACCGTCGTTGATCATGTGGTCGCTGTTGATCATGCCGCTGCGCTGGAACCAGGACCACTCGTTCTGCGCGCGGCTCAGGTAGGTCGTGTCGCCGGCGATGCGGTTGTGCAGGGCGGCGGTGAGCTGGAGGAACAGCTCGTTGGTGATGGCGTTCTTGTACGTGCGGCTCTGGCTCCACCACACGCCGCCGCCGCACGTGCCGTCCCAGTAGGCGAACATGTGGTCCGCGTCCGTACGCGCGGTGGTGAGGTAACGGGCGTCGCCGGTGAGGTCGTACGCGTCCACCCAGGCCAGGCCCCACCAGCCGGTGTCGTCGAGATACTCGTTGGTGAAGTTGCCGCCCTGCGCACCGAGGTTCTTGTCATACGTCGCGCCGATCGCGTACTGGTAACTGCCCATGCCGGTGACGCGAATGTTGTCGATGACGGCGGTGAGCGCGTTCGCGGCGGTCCACCAGCCGTTGCCGCCGAAGAGCTTCGTCGTACGGTCGAAGGACATCATCAGCGCGGTGGCCGCGGCGGTGCGCCGGTCGCCGGCGTTCCAGGTCGTACGCGCCCAGGGGGTGCAGGCGATGGCGCCGCCCGCGACCGTGCCGCAGGCGCGCAGCGCGCCGACGCCCAGGGCATTCCAGTCGTCCACGTTGTACATGAGCGTGCGCCAGCCGCGTTGCCCCGACGGGACCGTGGTGACGCCCAGGCGGCTGCCCGTGCTCCAGGTCCTGCCGCCGTCCATCGAGCGGTCCAGCCACACGCCGTCACCGGCGGCGCCGTTGTCGATGGACGCCCAGCCCATCGCGTCGGCGTCGTCGAAGTGCAACGCGATCGAACGGCCCGACAGCCCGGCGGTCACCGGAACCCGGTCCTGGGCGCTCAGCGCGGGGTCACGCGCGTCGCAGTACTTGTTGCAGATGGCGGCGGCGGACGCGACGCCCCCGGTGAGGACGAGAGACATCGTTGTCAGCAGTACCGCGAGAAGGGCAGCGAAAATCGATCTCTGTGCGTGCATGGCGGGGGCTCCTGAAACCCTTGCCGGGCGCTGGCGGGGCGCACGGATGGCGAGCGGAGAGCGCTCCCATGGAAGTTAACCAGCGGTTACTGCGGCGTCAACAGTCCAGTCAATGGTCGGACAAATCATGGGTCGGCCCGAAGATTCGGGCGGCACGGCCGGGTGATCGCGCCTCGTGGTTCCTCGCCGCGCCATCTGGCTGATGAGCAGGGGCGGCATGCAAAGTAACGGTGCCGAGCAGACCGGCCATCCCTTCGCCGGGCGCCGGTGACAATGCTCCGATGTCTGGCGCGTTCCCATATCGGCGGCGTTACGCCGTCAGGCCGAGCGCCACGCCTCGATCCCTGCCGGTCTGCCGACCGGCCGACCCACACCACCTGCGGCCAGTCGCCGCCGGATCTTGCACATCGTCGAGACAACGTTGTCTCTGCAATAGGCGTTGCGTCAGGCGACGAGACGTAGGATCCCTGACACTCCTCGTGTTTTACGGTTACGGTTTCTCCATGGGATGGATGCACGCCGCAGCCTGGGGATTACTCGGCGGCTTGGCGGCCGGGCTCGGCGCGCTGGTCACGGCCATAACCTCGGCGGGCTTTCGGTGGCCATGGGAAAGGACCGAAATCGGGCCGCGACTGTTTGTCTTCTGCACTAGTGCCCTATTGGGTGGACTGGTCAGTGCGGCGGCACACGCCCAGATCAGTGGTGGTTGGCCGGCGTTCATCATGGGAGCGGGTGCACCGGCCACGGTGCGTGGCATCCTAGCCGGAGTAGAGGTCGACGACGGCAAATCCCGCGCAGCCGATCCGATCACACGTCGTGAAGGAGAGGACGTGCAGTGACGAAGGTATCGGCCGACAGCGCGCTGGCCCGGCTCCTCGCCACCGCCCGCCCCGCACACCCTGGCTGCGCGTCACCGTCCCCCCCTGGTGGGCGAAGGCTCTAATCGCCGCCGGCGCCCGTCGAGCATTCGCCGACGACGCTATTGGCGCCGTTTTCGACGATCAACACCCAGGCTTTCGCGACGCCACCCGAGCCCAGGAGAGACTTGCAGCCGTTGACCTGCGGGACAAGGATCTGACAGGTGCGAACCTGGTCGCAGCAGACCTGCGAGGCAGAGACTTGACGCGCGCGAATCTTGTTGCGGCAAGTCTTTCTGGAGCGGACCTTACCGGCGCACTCCTGGTGGAAGCCAGACTTCCGAGCGCGAACCTGACCCGCGCGAACCTCACTGGCGCGGACCTCACTGGCGCGGACCTCACTCTGGCAAACCTGACAGGCGCACATCTGGTGGATGCCAAACTTTCGCATGCAAAACTGATCAGTACGAACTTGAGAAAGGCCAATCTAAGCGGCGCAGACCTCACGCATGCAGTTATCAACAACCCCCAACGTTCGGGGTTGATCTGGTCAACGGACACTCTCTGGGGTGAATTCCACGACAGCATCCTCAAATACTCCAGAGAAGTCTCACATGGGGTATTTAGAGTACGCAGGCAATGGTAGATGAAAAGACCTTTCCGAGGCTTCGGCTAGCTCAGGTCATGGCGCGGACTCTGCTGGAGCACAGCACACCGGCGGTGGCGGCGGCGAGTAAGGCGGCCGTGCCGAGGAAGACCGTTTCAGGGTTCGGCTGGGCGAACGCGCCGCAGAGGAGCAGGGATACCGGGGCGACCGCGTAGCCGGCGACCATGTCGACGGCGATGACGCGGCCGAGGACGTCCGGGGCGATGCCGGTCGCCACGCGGCCTCCCCGTACCGGCGGCCGTCCGCGCCGTCGCCGGGCCCGGGCGACATGCCCGGGCCGGGCGGCGGGCTACTCGGTGCGCAGGGCGGTGGCCGTACGCGCCTTGGCGGCCCAGCTCGCGGGGAGCATCGCGCCCAGTACCGCGATCGCCACGCCGGCCAGTCCGAGCAGGACCAGTTCCAGCCCGTGGTAGACCTGCTCGATCTGCGGCGTGAGCCCGGTGCCGGCGGCGCTTCCCATCACCGGGAGGATGTAGTCGTGGAGCGCGATGCCGATCGGCACGCCGATGATCCCGCCGACCACGCCCAGGCCGGTGACCGAGGCGAGCACCATGATCGTGGTCTGCCGTGGCGACATCCCGACCGCCTTGCAGACTCCCAGGTCGTGTACGCGTTCGCGGGTGTCGAGGACGACGGAGTTGAGCACGCCGAGTCCGGCGACGACGACCAGCATGAGGGTGAGGATCGCCGCCATCCCGTTCACGATGGCGAGCAGGCTGCCCCCCTCCTGCTGGTTCACCACCCCCTCGGCGTTCAGCGGCCGCAGCGCGGCGTTGAGCCCGGTGAGGTAGGCGGTGGCGGCGACGCCGTGCTTCAGCGCGACGGAGTAGGCCATGTCCAGGTGCACGCCCTTGACCGACGCGAAAGAGGAGGCGTCGGCGTGGAGCCGCATCCCGCTGTCTCCTGGGTCGAACGCCTCGCCGACGATTCGCAGCGGCACCTGCGTCCCGTGCATGACGACGGTGACGGTGTCGCCGATCCGGGTGCCGGTCACGTCCAGGAAATGGGTCGGGACGACGACCTGCCCCGGTCCGGTGAACCAGTGGCCCGAGATCATCTGGTACGCGCCGCGGCCTGAGGCGTCGTCGTACAGCTGGGCGTCGACCGAGCCCGCGACGCCCTGCACGGAGACCTGCTCCATGGTGTTGCCGTAGAACCACGCGGTACCCGGCTGTGCCTGGATGGCCGCACGGACCCGCGCCGCGCTGCCCGGCGGGCTCGGCGGCGGGCCGCCCTGACCGCCCGGCGGGTTCGGCGGCGGACCGCCCGGACCGCCGTGCGGCCCTCCCGGCCCTCCCCCGCTCGAGAGGCCGGGGACCACCTGCACCACGGCGGACGCGGCGGGGTGCTGAGCGGACGCGACGGCGTCCAGTGACGTGGCCAGCCCCACCGCGAAGGTCGCCGCGGTCGTGCCGAACACCACGGCGGCGAGCATCGCCGCCGTGCGTACCGGGCGTGCGAAGGGCGTCGCCAGCCCGAGCGTCACCGCGCGCGGCAGCGGCAGCCGCCCGACCAGGCGGTGTGCCCACTGCCCGCGTCCGGTGCTCGGCGCGCGGCCGACGGCGATGGCCTCGACCGTGCGCAGCCGGCCCGCGCGCAGCGCCGGCGTCAGTGCCGCGAGCCACGACCACGCCCACCGCGACCACCGGTACGAGGAGGTCGACCCACCACGCCACGGACAGCCCGCCGCCGCCCCCGTACACCTTGTCGGCGTCGCCCAGCAGCGGGATCGCCAGCAGGTTGCCGAGAACGACGCCGAGCACCGTGCCGACGCCGGCCGGGATCAGCGCCTGCGCGACATAGGCGCGGACGACCTGGCCTGGGGTGAAGCCGATGGCCTTGAGGATGCCGATACGGCGCAGGCTCGCCCCGACCGCGCCGCTGACCACACTGGAGACGATGATCACCGACATGACCAGGCCGAGCACGCCGAAGGCCATGAGGAACGGGCATGAACGGCGCCGAGCTCCCGTGTCGGCGCTGAACTTGGTGTCCAGGTAGGACAGGGCGCCGAGGAGCGCGCCCGGCGGCAGCGCCGCGGCGAGCCGCGCGCGGTCGGCGGTGATCCGTGCCCGCGTGCCGCTGGCGGCGAAGCGGTAGAGCATCTCCGCGGTCGGAGTGGCACCGGCGGTCCGCAGCGCGCCGAGCTGCGCGGGCGTCACCCACGCATCGGCCGTATCGCTGACCGACTGCGCCCGTCCGACGACGTTGAGCGCCGGGCCGCCATCGATCTCGAGCGACCGCACCCAGCGGGAAGATGTCAGTCGGGAAGTTCGTCGGCAGCACGATCTCGCCCGCCTTGGCCGACCACCGGCCGGAGTCGAGCGTCAGGTCGTCCAGCGCGCCACCGGGTGTGGCCCGGCCCGCCGACGGTGAGCTGCGGCATCCCGCATGCCCTGCGGGTCACGCGCGTCGAGCACGGCGGTCTCGTACGGGCCGGCGCTCGCGGTGACGCCGGGCAGCTTCCCGGTGGCGGCGAGCCGGTCCGCGCCGACCTTGGACAGGTCGACCTGCGCGATCAGGTGCGGGCCGCGCTGCCGGGCGAAGGTGTGGTCGAACGGCGCGGAGGAGGCGACCAGCAGCGATCCGGCGACGACCGCGGAGGCCACCGCCATCAGCGTGGCCAGGGCGACGACCAGGGTCTGCACGCGCCGCCGGCCCACTCCGGACCGTACGACCCGGCCGAGCGCCGACTCATCGGCCCGCCGCCACGGTCTGGTCGGACGCCACGTGGCCGTCGACGAGATGGACCGTACGGCCGGCGCACGCCTTGGCCAGCGCGAGGTCGTGGGTGACCAGGACGATCGGTCTGCCCGCTGCGGTGCAGATCGACGAGCAGCTCGCGTACGTCCTGGCCGGACGCGGTGTCCAGCGCACCCGTCGGCTCGTCGGCGAGCAGCAGCGCGGGGCGGTTGACCAGCGCTCGCGCGATCGCGACCCGCTGGCGTTCGCCGCCGGACAGCCGGCCCGGGTACGCGCGTGCGTGCTTGCGGATGCCGAGCGACTCCAGCAGCTCGTCCGTACGCGTGGCCGCCGTGCGGCGCGGCATCCCGGCGAGCTGGGCGGGGAGCAGGACGTTGTCGGTGACGGTGAGGTCGTCGAGAAGGTTGAAGAACTGAAAGACCATGCCGATCTTCTCGCGGCGGAACCGGGCGAGCGCGTGCTCGCCGAGCCGGTCGATCCGCAGGCCCGCCACGGTCACGGCGCCCGAGGTCGGCTTGTCGAGGCCGGCGATCAGGTTGAGCAGGGTCGACTTGCCGCTGCCCGAGGGGCCGGTGATGGCGAGCGCCTCGCCCTGCTCGACGGTGAGCGTCAGCGGGCCGAGCGCCGGCGCTCCGGCGTCGTCGTACTCCTTGGTCGTGCTCTCCAGCTCGATCAGGTGTTCCATGAGAGGGCGAAGGTAGGCGCGGCCCGTGGCCGTGCGCGTCGGCCGCCGCACCGAGATCGGGTCCGCCCGGCGGACGACACGTCCCGGCGTCATCCCTGCGATGTACGCCGCGGGGACGAGCGGCTGGGTCAGTGCGATGGATGCGGCCCGGCCTGCCGAGGAGTGACAATGAGCCGGTGGACACAGGTCAACGCCTATGGCGGCAGCAGGTGCGTGACCTGCTGCGTCCGGAGCCGCCCCGCCCCCTGCCGTCACGTACGGCACTCATCGCCGACGTCGTGTTCGCGATCGTCCTGACCGTCCTGGCACTGATCGCGGCGGCGCGGCTCAACGGCGGCGATGTGATCATCCACAAGTGGGTCCACGGTCCGGTACCGCCCACGCCGCCGGACCCGCCGGACCCGCCGTCCGTTCCCGGCGACCTGCCGCCCCCGCCGCCGGTGCCCCCGCTGCCCGGCCCGCACGGCCCGTACGGGGAGTTCGTCCAGCGGACGCCCTGGTTCCTCACCGTGCTGACGACCTTGCCGCTGGCGGCCCGGCGCCGCTTTCCGCTCCTCGCGTTCTCATGGTGATGTTCGCGACGCAGCTCATACGTGAGAGCGCGACCTGGGTCACCCTGCTGGCCTACGTCATCGCGGCCTACTGCGCCGTCGCCTACAGCCGCTACCGCGTACAGGCCATCGCCTGCCTGGTGCTCGCGGCCGTACTCGGCGGGCCTTGCCTTCCGTCATGCCGAGCCCGCGCTGCCGGGCTGGTCGGGGCCCTTCTTCGTCCTGCTGGTCGCGGCGGTGCTGGCCAGCCTCGTCCGTTTCTGGCAGCAGCGGTACCGCGCCAGTCAGCGCCGGTTCGCCGCGTTGCAGGAGGCGCAGGAGGCGGCGACGCGCCGCGCGGTCGAGGAGGAGCGCGCCCGCATCGCCGCCGAGCTGCACGACGTCGTGACGCACAATGTGAGTGTGATGGTGATCCAGACCGGCGCGGCGCGCAAGGTCATGGACGCCGAGCCGGAGCTGTCCAAGGAGGCCATGCTCGCGGTCGAGGACAGCGGCCGTGCCGCCCTTTCCGAACTGCGGCACGTCATGGGCCTCCTGTCGGCCTCGGACGGCGAACAGCCGGGCGGGCTCGAACCCCAGCCCGGGCTCGCGCAGCTCGGCGCCCTGGTCGAGGGCGTACGCTCCGCCGGGACGCCGGTGGCCGTCGCGGTGTCGCTGCCGCCCGATCCCCTGCCGCCCGGGGTCGACCTGACCGCGTACCGGGTGGTCCAGGAGTCGCTGACCAACACGATCAAGCACGCGGCGGGCGCGGCGGCCTCCGTCACGGTCGGCCATCGACGACGAGTGGCTGGAGATCGAGGTCACCGACACCGGCGGTACGCCCGGCGCCGGTTCCGGGAGCGGCAACGGCCGTGGCCTGATCGGGCTGCGGGAGCGGCTCGCCCTCTACGGCGGCACCCTGGAGGCCGGGCGGCGGCCCGGCGGAGGCTACCGGATCAGGGCGCGGATGCCGTGGACGCACGGCATGAGCCTGCGTGCGGTGATCGCCGACGACCAGTCGCTCGTACGCACCGGGTTCCGGATGATCCTCGCCGCCGACGGCATCGAGGTGGTGGCCGAGGCGGACGACGGGGTCGAGGCGGTCTCCGCGGTCCGGCGCACCAGGCCCGACATCGTGCTGATGGACATCCGGATGCCGCGGATGGACGGCCTGGAGGCGACCCGCCGGATCACCGCCGAGGGCGGCGACGAGACGCGGGTCATCATCTTGACCACCTACGACCTCGACCACTACGTGTACGGCGCGCTCACCGCGGGGGCCAGCGGTTTCCTGCTCAAGGACGTCACCCCGGAGTACCTGGTGACCGCCGTGCGGCTCGTACGCGCCGGCGACGCACTGCTCGCACCGACGATCACCCGCCGCCTGATCGAGCGCTTCGCCGAGCCGCGACGACACGAAGGCCACCCTGCACCGCGACCTGTCCGAACTCACGCCGCGCGAACTCGAGGTGCTGCGCCTGCTCGCCACCGGCCTGTCCAACGCCGAACTCGCCGCCCGCCTGACCCTCAGCGGCGCGACCGTCAAGACGCACGTCGCGCGGATCCTGTCCAAGCTCGGGCTGCGCGACCGCGTCCAGGCCGTGGTCCTCGCGTACGAGACGGGGCTGATCTCCCCCGGCGGCACGGAGTGATCGGTCCCCGCGGCGGTGGCAGCACGCGGGCCGCCGTGCCGATCGAATCGACCGATGCGGCGTGAACCGCGGAAATGAGGAGCTGCTGGCTCTTCACGACGCCCAGCTGCGTGGACGGCTGCCCCTGCTGCCACCGGTCGGCACCGTCATCGAGCGGGACGGGCCGCTGATCCGGACGCACTACGGCACGCACGGCGGCGTCGACTACCGCTACCTGTCCACGGGCGACCGCCACCTGTCCGCGGACATCGACAAGCTGATCGCCCGGCAACGCGACGCCTTCGCCGCCCGAGGGGAACGCGGCGAATGGACGATCTACCCCACGACACTCCCGCCGACCTGCCCGGCTGCGCGAGGTGAACGAGACCACGGACGTCGAGCAGGTGGCCCAGATCAGCGCCGGAGCCGGGCCCCAACGAGGTGCGTGCCGGGGCGTGCCGGCGTGCGAGGTGCGCGCCGGGGCGTGCGATCCGGCCACGGACCTCAGGCGTCCCTGCGCTTGAGCAGGAAGGCCGCGACCGCCATCGCGACGGCGGCGTAGAGCACGAAGAATCCGAAGCCGGTCCACGGGGCGAGCGAGCCGGGGTCGGGGTTGTTGGTGAGCAGGTCACCGCCCGCGTTGCTCGGCAGGTACGGCGTGATGTGCTTGCCCCACGACGTCAGGTCGAGCACCGCGCCCAGCACCGGCAGGACCAGCTGGATGCCGAAGAGCGCGGCGATGGCGCCGGCGGTGCTGCGGATGATGGTGCCGAGCGCCGTGCCGAGGAGGCCGACGACCGTGAGGTAGAGCCCGGTCCCGGCGACGATCCGCAGCGCCTGTGGCGAGGACAGCGTGGCCTGGATGTGCTGGGTCGACAGGATCGCCTCGCCGCCGATGAACGTCGCGAAGGACACGATCTCCATCAGCACGAGCACGACCGCGCCGAACACGGCGGCCTTGGCCCACAGCACGGGGAGCCGGCCCGGAACCGCGGCCAGCGTCGCGCGGATCATGCCGGTGGAGTACTCACCGGTGATCACCATCACGCCGAGGACGCCGACGGCGAGCTGGGCGATGATGTACGGGCGCAGCGGAACGATCACCGCGAGCGCCCTGGCGTCCGTGACCGGGCGCGTGTGGTCGCTGACCCGGCTGGCGAAACCCCAGCTGAACAGCATGCCGAGGCCGACCGTCGCGACGATCGCGGCGAACAGCGACCAGAACGTCGAGCGGAGGGTCCGCAGCTTGATCCACTCGGAGTTGAGCACCCGTGCCTGGGTGACCTTGCCGGCAGGGGTGAGGGTGGCGGTCGTCATGCGGCGGACCTTTCGGCGATCGGCGCGGGTGCGCGGTATTCGACGGAGTCGCCGGTCAGCTCCATGAACGCCTCTTCCAGGGATGCCTGCTGTGCCGCCAGCTCGAACAGGGTGATGCCGTTGTCGGAGGCGATCTGGCCGATCTGGTCGCTGATCAGGCCGCCGACGAGCAGCGTGCCCTCCCCCGCCTCGGTCACCGTCACGTCCGTGCCTTCCAGCAGCGCGGCCAGCCGCGCCGCCTGCGGCGAGCGGACCTTGACCCGGCCCGTCGAGGCGCGCTCGATGAACGCGGTCACCGACGTGTCGGCGATCAGCCGCCCGCGCCCGATCACGATGAGGTGCTCGGCGGTCAACGCCATCTCACTCATCAGGTGCGAGGAGACGAAGATCGTACGGCCCTCGGACGCCAGCTCCTTGAGGAGGTTGCGGATCCACAGGATGCCCTCGGGGTCCAGGCCGTTGACCGGCTCGTCCAGGATCAGTGTCCTGGGGTCGCCCAGCAGCGCGGACGCGATGCCCAGCCGCTGGCCCATGCCGAGGGAGAACCCGCCGGCACGCTTGCGCGCGACGTCGCGCAGCCCGACCAGGTCGATGACCTCGTCGACCCGGCGGCGCGGGATGCCGGTGGTGGCGGCCAGCGCCACGAGGTGGTTGTAGGCGGTACGGCCGGTGTGGATGGCCTTGGCCTCCAGCAGCGCGCCGACCTCGTGCAGCGGCGCCGGGTGGTCGGCGTACGCGCGGCCGTTCACCGTCACCGAGCCCGCGGCGGGCCGGTCCAGCCCGAGGATCATGCGCATCGTGGTGGACTTGCCGGCGCCGTTGGGGCCCAGGAACCCCGTCACGACCCCGGGTTCGACGGTGAACGTCAAGCCGTCCACCGCCGTCTTGTCGCCGTAGCGTTTCGTCAGGCCCTCGGCCTTGATCATGGGTCGTCCTCGCGGGGATGGATGTGGGGTCCTGCTCAGGGAGAACGCTAGGGGCCGGCGACCCGCGCCGCCGTCCGCCCAGGGGAGGAACTTGCCCGCCCCGGATCGTCAACCGGCCGGGGTACGGCCGTACGTCTCAAGGTTGACGGTCCACCGCTCCACCAGGGCGAACCGTCGTGCCCCCGGCGCTCGACCTCAAGAAGATCACCACGTGGGGGATCCGCCGCCGGAGCCTGACCTTTCGGCCCCGCATTTACCCGATGGCCGGAATTAACGAGAGTCCACCGCAATTTCCGACATTTAGGTCATAAAACACGGCCGTCGGTCAATTCCTTGACATCCCTC
The DNA here is from genome assembly GCA_963799975.1 of uncultured Actinomycetota bacterium. Lineage (GTDB taxonomy): Bacteria > Actinomycetota > Actinomycetes > Streptosporangiales > Streptosporangiaceae > Actinoallomurus. The sequence continues at coordinate 340,124 of CAWCZF010000002.1, forward strand.
GTACACGGGACTGCAATTGCACCGCCAGCGGATCACGTCCAATGAATCCGGCGGATTGGCATTTCTCTTCGATGCGGAGGTCTCGTGTCCACTCATCCTGTGAATGCGACGAAAAGCCGGGGCGATCGGCCGTACGCGAGACGGTCGCGCCAGCGGCCTTTCCTGGCGTTGGCGGCGGCGGTCGTGCTCGGCTGCGCCGGTGTGGCGGCGCAGCCGGGCGACGCGCCGGCGGCGTCCGCGGCCGGGCAGGTGGCCGCGCAGGACGGGCACCCGCAGGAGTTCGCGTACGTGGCCGACGGCGACGCCGAGGACGTGACGGTGGTCGAGACCGCGGGACGCTCGACCGTCACCGGCAAGGTCAAGGTCGGCAGCCATCCGGTCGCCACCGCGATCACGCCGGACGGCAAGCGCGCCTACGTCGCCAACAGCGGTTCGGACACGGTCTCGGTGATCGACACGACCTCCCACGACGTCACGACGATAAAGGTCGGGGACCATCCGTCCGCCGTCGCGATCAGCCTCGACGGGTCACGCGCGTACGTGGCCAACACCGGCTCCGGCACCGTCTCGGTGATCGACAACGATGATCATCCCGACGTCGCGGCAACGCTCGACGTCGGGCTCAAGCCGGAGGGCGTGGCGATCAGCGCCGACGGATCGCTGGCCTACGTCGCCAACACCAAGTCCGGGACCGTCTCGATGATCAAGAACGACGGGCACCCGAACGTCATACACAACGTCCGCGTCGGCAAGGACCCGGTGGGCGTGGCCGTCACCGTGGACGGGTCGCGCGCGTACGTGGCCAACAGCGGTTCGGACACCCTCTCGGTGCTGAACACCGCCACGCGCGAGTCCACCACCGTCAAGGTCGGTAAGGACCCGACCGGCGTCGCCGTCAATGTGGACGGGTCACGCGCCTACGCCGCCAACAGCGGCTCCGACACCGTCACGGTTCTCAACACCGCCACGCGCAATTCCACCATCGTCAAGGTCGGCAAGAAGCCGACGAGCGTGGCCGTCACCGTGGACGGGACCCGCGCCCTCGTCGCCAACGCCGGGTCCGACACCGTGTCGGTGCTCGACGCGGCCACCGGCGCGGTCGAGCAGACCGTCGGGGACGCGGGACCTCATCCGGTGGGCGTGGCGACCGGGGCGTTCCGTCACTCGGTGATCATCTCGATCGGCGACAGCTTCATCTCCGGCGTGGCCGGCCGCTGGCGCGGCAACGCCGCAGGCGGCAACACCAAGGGGAGCAACTGGGGCACCGACCGCGCCGTGTTCGACTGCCGGTACCAGGGCGCGAAGTGCGAGCACGACACCGCACGCGTGTACGGGCCGACCGCGGGCGGCTGCCTCCAGTCCGATTCGGCGGAGGTGCTGAACGCCGACGTCGACGTGGAGCGACGGCTCAACCTCGCCTGCTCCGGCGCCGAGACGCGCAACGTCGACCCGGGCGGCGAATGGTGGAAGGGCGAGGCGCCGCAGGGCGATCAGCTGCGATTCGCCGCCCGCCACGAACGGGTCAAGATGATCGTCGTTGACATCGGCGGCAACGACCTGGGTTTTCGCGGCATCATCAAGACCTGCATCACGAGCTTCCTGCTCGCACGTACGCACTGCAACGTGTCGCAGAAAGGTCCGCTGGCCGAGAACCTGAACAAGGCCGAGCCGAAGGTCAGCGCGACCGTCAAGAAGCTCCAGCAGGTCATGGCCGACTCGGGCTATGACTCCGGCGACTACCGGCTCGTGCTCCAGACCTACCCCAACCCCGTGGCTCCGGCGAAGAGCAACCGGTACCCCGAGCGCGGGTACACGCGCCACAACGACGGCGGGTGCCCGATCTACAACGACGACTCCGACTGGGTCGCCGGCACCGTCGTGCCCGACATCGCGTCGATGCTCGAACGAGTCGCCCGCGACCGCGACGTGGAGTTGCTCGACGTGAGCGAGTTGTTCCGCGCGCACGAGGTCTGCTCCAAGGGAGCGGAGCAGGCCACCGAGAGGCTCAAGGCGACGAGTACGGACTTCGGCGCGGTGAGCGAATGGGCCAGGTTCCTCGACCTGCTCTCGGGCCAGGGCGGGATCCTGGACGAGACGGTGCACCCGAACTACTTCGGGCAGCAGGCCCTCGGCTCCTGCCTGCGCGCGGTCTACCGGACCTCGGGCAACGCGCCCGTGCACACGTGCACCGCACGGCCGGGCACTGGGCCCGGCTACGTGGAGATGGTCAACACCGGCCGGCACTGATCCCACCGGACCGCCGCCCGTCCGCGTGCCGGGGACGGCAGGCCGCCGGCGGCAGCCTTGCGCGAAACGGCCGTGGCCGCTCGCCGGGCGGCTTGGTGCAGCCCCCTCGGTTGCACCAGGCCCCGGGCGAGCGGCCTGGCCCGCTCCGCCGCCGTACGTGCCACGCCCGTGCCCCTGTGCGTACGGGCGTGCCGGCACGTCTCCACTGAGCCATTCGTCCCAGGCGCCCCACCCGGATTGGTGGCACCTCACGACTTTTTCCGCGATACCAACACGTAGCGCCCTAAGTCACTGTGCGTGACGGAGTGTCACCGGAGTTCTTCTCGATAATTACGGATCAAACTGCATTTTAGACATATTTATAAACGACAGTTTCCAATGACCATTCCTTTTGCGGGAGGCACCAATCCTTAGGTACCGTGACATCGAATCACCGGTCGAACTACACCGTCCGACCAGCGCAAAATGTCGAGACAAATGTAGTTCGTGCCAAATCAGGAAAAGACGGAAAGGACCAAATCGATGATGGCTCCCAAGAAAATCGCCTTGGCGCTCCTGGCGGCCCCCGCGCTGCTGGTCGCCGTTCCGGCGGTCGCCGGCGCCGACACCGGCTTCAGCAACTGCGGCAACGCGGCGAGCGAGCAGGCAGGCCCCGACGGCGCACAGCTCGCGTCGCAGGGCAACTGCGTGAACAGCAGCACCGGCGCGTCTTACGGAGCCACTCCGTACGTGGGCGGCTATGGCGTCCGTCCGTACGGCTACGGCTACGGCTACGGGGTCCGTTCCTACGGGTGCAACTCCGGATGCGGCGGCGGGTACGGCTACCGCCACCACCACCGGGGCCTGCTGGGCGGACTGCTCGGCGGAATTCTCTGATCATTCGCCGAATCACGCGGTGAAGCGACAAGCCTGGCATGCTTCGGTGACCTACCGGGCATGCCAGGCTTGTTCCATGACCGGGAGCCCCGCCCGTGCCTGACGACCGGCCGGCGGCACCCGGGGGTTTGCTAAGGGGAGCAGCCTCCGCTTAGGGTGGGAGGTGTTGCGGAGGACTCTCCGCTTACAGCCGGATCACGCGGCTGGAGACAAGGATGCACCATGAAGACCGACCAGCGCATCATCGCCCTGTCCGCCCGGGTCATGTCGCAGGACGTGGCCCCCGCCGGCCGGCGCCGGGCCCGTGTCGTGGCCGGCCGCCGGCACCCTGTCCTCAGGAGCTCTCATGGCCACCAGGTCCACCGCCCTAGCCTTGCGTGTCAACGGCGAGACGCACGATCTCACCGTCGACAACCGCACGACCCTGCTCGACGCCCTGCGTGAGCACCTCGATCTGACCGGCACGAAAAAGGGGTGTGACCAGGGTCAGTGCGGCGCGTGCACCGTGCTCCTCGACGGCCGGCGCGTCAACTCCTGCCTTCAGCTCGCGGTCGCCGCCGAAGGACGCGAGGTCACCACGATCGAGGGCGTGGCCGACGGCGAGCGGCTGCACCCGGTGCAGCAGGCGTTCCTCGACCTCGACGGCTACCAGTGCGGCTACTGCACGCCCGGCCAGATCTGCTCGGCGATCGCCATGATCGAGGAGCACGCGGCGAAGTGGCCGAGCGCCGTCACCGCCGACGTACGGCCCGAGGCCGCGCCGCCGCCGCTCGACGACGAGGAGATACGCGAGCGGATGAGCGGCAACCTGTGCCGCTGCGGCGCGTACGTCTCGATCGTGCGCGCGGTCGCGCAGGCGGCGGAGACGCGGGTGATGGCATGAGGGAGTTCGACTACCGCCGCGCGGCCGACGCGGGCGAGGCGGTCGCGCTGCTCGCCGAGCACCGCGAGAGCCGCTTCCTCGGCGGCGGCACCAACCTCGTCGACCTGATGAAGACCGGTGTGGAGAGCCCCGCGCTGCTGATCGACGTACGCGGGCTGCCGCTCGACCGGATCGAGGTCGCGCCCGGCGGCGCGCTGACCATCGGCGCCACCGTCACGAACAGCGACCTGGCCGCCGACCCCGAGGTCAGGCGCCGCTACCCGGCGCTGGCGCAGGCGGTGCTCGCCGGCGCGTCCGGCCAGCTGCGCAACATGGCCACCGTCGGCGGCAACCTCCTCCAGCGCACCCGCTGCGGCTACTTCGGCGACCCGTCACAGCCGTGCAACAAGCGGGTGCCCGGCAGCGGCTGCCCGGCGATCGCGGGCGAGCACCACAACCACGCGATCCTCGGCTGGTCCGAGCACTGCGTCGCCACGAACCCCTCCGACATGGCGGTGGCGCTCGCCGCCTTCGACGCCGTCGTCTCCCTGCGTACGCCCGACGGGCCCGCCGAGCTGCCCCTGGCGGACCTCTACCTGCCGGTCGGCGACACGCCGCACCTGGAGACCGCGCTGCCGCCCGGCGCGCTGATCACCGGGGTGGCCCTGCCGCCCGCGCCGGTCGCTGCCCGTTCCCGCTATCGCAAGGTGCGCGAGCGCGCGTCGTACGCGTTCGCGAACGCCTCGGTCGCGGCCGCCCTCGACGTACGCGACGGCACGGTGCGCGACGTGCGCCTGGCCTTCGGCGCGGTCGCGTCGCGGCCGTGGCGTGCGCGGGAGGCCGAGCGCGCGCTCACCGGCGGACCGGCGAACCCCGAGGCGTTCGCCGCCGCCGCCGAGGCCGAGCTGTCCGCCGCACGTACGCTGCCGCACAACGCGTACAAGGTGCCGCTGATCGCGAACCTGACCGTGGCGGTCCTGACCGAGCTCACCGAGGAGGCCGCCCGATGACCGCGCCGTCCGCACCCGCCCCCGCGGCACGTACGACCTCCGCGCGTACGACCACGGACGTGCCACCGGCACGTACGCCCGGCGCACGTCCCGCCGTCGGCACGCCGAGCACCCGGCTGGAGGGGCGCGCCAAGGTCACCGGCGAGGCGCGCTACGCCGGCGACGTCCCGTTCGCCGAGCTGGCGCACGGCTGGGCGGTGACCTCGACCGTCGCGCGCGGCCGGATCCGTGCCATCGGTGTGGACGAGGTCCTCGCGATGCCCGGCGTGCTCGGCGTCCTGCACCACGAGAACGCGCCGCGCCTCGCGCCGGATGTCGGGTTCATGGGGCCGGACGCGTCCCTCCAGGTGTTGCAGGACGACCGCGTGCCGCACCGCGGCTGGCCGGTGGCCCTCGTCGTCGCCGCGACCGCCGAGCAGGCCAGGGCCGCCGCCGAGGCACTCGTCGTGACCTACGACGAGGAGCCGCACGACGTCGTCTTCGCCGGCGACCACCCCGGCGCGTACACCCCGGAGGTGCGCCCGCCGCAGCAGCCCGACGCGGAGAAGGGCGACGTCGACGCGGAGCTGGCCGCGTCCGCGCTGGTGGTGGACGAGGAGTACACCACGCCCGAGGAGTACCACAACGCGATGGAGCCCCACGCCGCGATGGCGCGGTGGGAGGACGGCCGGCTCGAGGTCGTCGACTCCAACCAGGGCTCGTTCGCCGCCGCACAGACCCTGGCCGCGCTGTTCTCCCTCGACGCGTCCTCCGTGCGCATACGGTCCGAGCACGTCGGCGGCGGCTTCGGCTCCAAGGGCTTCCCGCACGCGCACCTGGTCCTCGCGACGATGGCCGCCACGGTGCTCGACCGTCCCGTACGCGTCGTGCTGACGCGGCGGCAGATGTTCTCCCTCGTCGGGTTCCGGCCCGCGACGGCACAGCGCGTACGGCTGGGCGCGGACCCCGACGGGCGGCTGCGCGCGGTCGACCACGAGTCGGTCTCGCTCTCCTCCGTCGTACAGGAGTACGTCGAGTCGACCACGCGGCACAGTCGCGTCCTGTACGCCACCGACGCGCTGCGCGCGCGTACGAAGGTGGTCGGGCTGGACGTGCCGGCCCCGACCTTCATGCGCGCGCCCGGCTGCGCCCCGGGCTCGTTCGCCATCGAGTCGGCGATGGACGAGCTGGCCGAGAAGTCCGGGGTGGACCCGATCCGGCTCCGCGTACGCAACGAGCCGACGGCCGGGCCCGCGACCGGGCGGCCGTTCAGCAGCCGCAACCTCATCGCCTGCCTGGAGGAGGGCGCGCGCCGGTTCGGGTGGGCGGACCGCGACCCGCGCCCGGCGGTGCGCCGCGACGGGCGCTGGTCGCTCGGCACGGGTGTGGCCGCCTCCGCGCACTCGGCCGGCACCGCGCCGTCCTCGGCGTCCGTCACCGCCGAGGCGGACGGCGGGTTCACGGTGCGCATCGCCGCCGCCGACATCGGGACCGGCGCGCGTACCGCCCTCGCGCTGGTCGCCGCCGACGCCCTGTCGGTGCCCGCGGAGGCGATCAGGATCCGGATCGCCGACAGCGACTTCGGGCCGGCGTTCCTCGCCGGAGGTTCGATGGGCACCACCTCGTGGACCTGGGCGATCACCGAGGCGGCGGTCGCACTGCGGAAGAAGCTGGACGCCGTGGAGCGGATCCCGGCGGAGGGGATCTCCGCGTCGGCGGACACCTCGGACCTGGTCGCCGGCCGCGAGCAGCTGGAGTGCCACGGCTTCGGCGCGCAGTTCGCCGAGGTCGCGGTGGACCGGGCCACCGGCGAGGTGCGCGTACGGCGGATGCTCGGCATCTTCGCCGTCGGCCGCATCGTGAACCCGCTGACCGCGCGCAGCCAGCTCATCGGCGGCATGACCTGGGGACTGTCGATGGCCCTGCACGAGGAGGGCGTACGCGACGCCGCGTCCGGCGGCCTGGCCAACGGCGACCTCGCCGGCTACCACGTGGCGGCGAACGCGGACGTGCCCGCCATCGAGGCCGACTGGGTGGATGACCCCGACGAGTACAACCCGATGGGGATCAAGGGGATCGGCGAGATCGGCATCGTCGGCGGCGCGGCCGCGATCGCCAACGCCGTCTGGCACGCGACCGGCGTACGCCAGCGGCGGCTGCCCCTGCGCCTCGACCGGATCCTGACGCCGGACGGCGACCGGTAGCCCGGCCGGGCGCGGCGGCAGACGCGGCGGCGAGGCGTCCGGCAGGCGCGGCTTTCGGTAGCGTCGGGCCATGCGGCTTCATGTGGGATGCGCGATGTGGACTCACGCGTCGTGGCAGGGCCGGTTCCTGCCCCGCTCGCTGCCGGCCCGCGACCGGCTGCGGGCGTACGCGTCGTACTGCAACGCCGTGGAGGGCAACACCACGTTCTACGCGACGCCCGCGCGTGACACCGTGGCGTCCTGGGCCGCGCAGACCGGGGAGGACTTCCGTTTCGTGGCCAAGCTGCCCAAGGCGATCACGCATCAGCACCGCCTGGGCGGCGGCGCCGAGGAGCTGCACGCGTTCCTGTCCGCGATCGAGCCGCTCGGCCCGCGCGCCCACGCGGTCTGGGTGCAGCTTCCGCCCTCCTTCGCACCCGCCGACCTCCCCGCGCTGGGCAGCTTCCTGCAACGCCTCCCCCACGCGCACCGCTACGCCGTCGAGGTACGGCACCGGGCGTTCTTCGAGGACTCGCGCTACGTACGGCTGCTCGAACGCACGCTCGCCGCCACCGGCGCCGAGTGGATCCCGTTCGACACCACCACCCTGTTCGCGAGCCCGCCGACGAGCGACGCCGAGCGCGACGCGTGGACCAAGAAACCGCGCGTACCCCGGCGGACGGCAGCCCTCACCGACCGCCCGATCGTCCGCTACCTGGGCCGGGACGCCACGGAACGTACGGTCGAGGGCTGGCGGGAGTGGACCGGCACGGTCGCCGCGTGGCTACGCGAGGGCCGCTCGCCGACCGTCTTCGTCCACACCCCCGACAACGCCGACGCGCCCGCGCTCGCCCGCCGCTTCCACGACGACGTACGCGCCCAGGTGCCCGAGCTCGAACCTCTGCCCGAGCCCGCCCCGCCCGACCCGGCACCCGCCGAACCACTGAGCCTCTTCTGAAGAAGGTCACTCGCCGCCGACGGTGAAGACGAGCTTGCCGAACAGCTCACCCGTCGCCAGCGCGGCGAAGCCGTGGGGTGCCGCCTCCAGCGGGAGCATGCGGTCGATGACCGGCCGGATCCCGGAGCGCTCGCAGAAGCGGACCAGCCGGGCCAGCCGGTCGCGCGACCCGAGCGTGCAGCCCACGACCGAGATCTGCCGCGAGGTCAACCGGTCCAACTCGGCCGGCGGGAACGCCCCCGTGGTCGCGCCGGCCACCACGACGCGGCCGCCGGGCCGTACCGACCGGAGCGAGTGCGCCCAGGTGGCCTCGCCGACCGTCTCCATGACCGCGTCGGCGGGCTCCGGCAGCCGTTCGCCCGGAGCGAACGCCTGGTCGGCACCGAGCTTCAGCGCGCGCTCTCGGCGTTCGGCGCTCCGGCTCGTCACCCAGACGCGATGGCCGGCCGCCGCACCGAGCGCGACGAGCGCCGTGGTCACGCCACCGCCCGCGCCCTGGACGAGCACGGTGCCGCCCGCGGGCAGCGCGGCCTTGTCGAACAGCATGCTGAACGCGGTCAGCCACGCGCCGGGCAGGCACGCCGCCTCTGCGTAGGAGAACGCGCGCGGCATCGGCACGAGGTTCCGCCGTGGCACGGCGACGCGCTCGGCGAACGTGCCGTCGAAGCCCTCGGACAGGATCGTGCGCCGCGGGTCGAGCGTCTCGTCGCCGCCCCCGGCCGCCGGGTCGCCGACCACGGAACTCACGACGACCGGGCGGCCGTCCTGGTCCAGCCCGGCCGCGTCACTCCCGAGCACGGTCGGCAGCCGGGCCGTACCGCCGACGCCGCGCAGCGTCCACAGGTCGTGGTGGTTGAGCGCGGCCGCGCGTACGGTGACCAGCGCCCACCCCGGCGGAACGGCGGGCTCGCCGCGCTCGCCGCAGTGCAGTCCGCTCAGCGGATGATCCGCGTCGGTGCGTACGGCGCTGACCGCGTACATCGGCTCACTGCTGCCGCAGGCAGAGCGACCCCCAGAGGAAGCCCGCGCCGATGCCGGAGATGACCAGCAGGTCGTCGCGGTGTAACGCGCCGCGCGCGGCGACCTGGTGCAGGGCGGTGAAGACGGTGGCCGCGCCGGTGTTGCCGAACCGGTCGACGGTGATGGGCGCGCGGTCCAGCGGCACGCCGAGGGCGGACATTGCCTCGTGGATGATGTTGAGGTTCGCCTGGTGGATGAGGAAGTGCCGGATGTCCTGGAGGTCGGCTCCGGCGAGCGCGGCCGCACCCTTGATGCTGCTCGGCAGGAACGTCGTGGCCATGTCCCAGACGAGACGGCCGTCCATCTGGAGGTAGTGCTGCCGCTCGCGTACGGTCTCGGGGCTGGTCGGCAGGCTGGCGCCGCCCGCCGGGATCTGCACCCCGTACGACAGTGCGGAGCCGATGTCCCACGACAGCACGCCGTAGCCGGGCGCGACCTCGCCCAGCACCACGGCCCCGGCGGCGTCGCCGAAGAAGACGCGGGTCGTACGGTCCGTGGGGTCCGTGACACGTGACAGGCATTCGGCGCCGACCACCAGGACGTGCTTCAGGCTGGTGTTCTGGAGGAGGTGCGAGCCGAGGAAGATGCCCAGGACGCCGCCCGCGCAGGCCGCCTGGTTCAGGTCGATGGGGATCGCCCGGTGCGCGCCGAGCGCCTCCTTGACGACGAGCGCGGTCGAGGGCAGCGGCTGGTCGTAGGTGAACGTCGCCACCACGATCGCGTCGAGGTCCTCGGCGACCACGTTCGCGGCGGCCAGTGCGTCGCGGCCGGCGCTGATGCACATGTCCGACGTCGTGAGCCCGGACTCCAGGAACCGGCGCTCGGTGATGCCCGTACGCTGCCGGATCCACTCGTCGTTGGTGTCGAGGTCGCGTGCGACGTCGTCGTTGGTGACGACCGTCTCCGGCAGGTAGACCGCCGAGCCGTGGATCCCCACCGGGACCCGCAGGCCGCTGCCCTGCATGGGGCAGCCGGACAGCCCCGTCGCACTCGCCGTCTGCTGTTGCTGTGTCACCGTGCACTCCTCTCCCGCGTTCAGCCGCGGGCTTGCCGAACCGGGTGACCGGGGGCCTCGACGCCGGCCGCGAGCCGGACGAGATGATCGTGTGCGGCCGGCAGTTCGAGCAGCTCGGCCAGTACGGCGCGGAACTCCTCGACCTCGGGTCCGCCGAGCAGGAGGGTGTCCTGCGCCGCCACGTAGTCCATGACGCGCGCCGCGGAGGCATGCCGTTCGCGGTGGTAGGTGTCCAGGAGGCCGGGCGGCGCCGAGCCGCGCACCGTCGCCGCGAGCTTCCCGCCGAGGTCGGCCGCGTCCTGGAGGCCGATGTTCAGCGCCTGGCCGCCGATCGGCATGTGCCAGTGCGCGGCGTCGCCGGCGAGCAGGATCCGCCCGCGCCGGTACGCGCGTACCTGGCCCATCGCGTTGTCGAACGCGTCGAGCCAGATCGCCGTCCCCATCGCGATGTCCTCGCCGGTGACCTTCTCCCAGAGCCGTACGACCTCGGCGAACTCCGGCGGTGAGGTGCGGCCGGCCGGCGCCTGCCCGGCCGCGTGCACCATCACCCGCGTCACGCCGCCGCGGGTCGCCGCGACCGCGAACCCGCCGGGCAGCCGCTCGAACCGCCGGTTCCGGATGTCGATGCCCGTCACGTCGGCGCGGAGCAGCTCCTTGGTGGCGGGCGTCTCGTCGGCCGCGAACCCGCCGAGGCGGCGTACCGTGCTCCCGGCGCCGTCGCAGCCCACCACGTAGCCGGCCGCGACGCCGATCGGGCCCTCCGGTGTGTCGACCGCGCAGGCGACGTGGTCGCCGGACTCCTTCAGGCCGACGAGCTCGTGTTCGCGCAGCAGGACGACGCCGAGTTCGGCCGCGCGTTCGGCGAAGACGCTCTCGGTGCGGTACTGCGGGACCTTCCAGTTGCCCGCATGCTCGCTGGCCAGCACCGACAGGTCCAGTGGCAGGCCGCCGAAATGGGCCTTCCACTCGCGCGCGCCGGGGTCGAGCAGGGCGTCGAAGCCGCGTTCGTGCAGGAGTTCGGCGGTACGGGTGTTGAGCTGGCTGGCCCGCGATTCGGTCATCGGGCTCGGCAGGCGTTCCACGACGACGACACGTACGCCCGATCGCCGGAGCTCGCAGGCCAGCAGCAGCCCGACCGGGCCCGCTCCGGCGATCAGTACGTCCGTGCTGGTGTTGCGCATCTTCGCCCCGCCCGGCCCGCGTTACCGCTCGCCGCCGGCGGCGTTCTCGGCGTACGCCTTGGCGAGCTTCAGCGTCGCGAGGCTGTTCCCGCTGAGCGCGCCCTGGACGAACTTCTGCGCCGCTGCCAGGTCGGCATCAGGGCCGAGGACGCTCGTGATCCGCTCCTCGTTGATACGTACGGTGTGCTCGGAGGTCACCGAAACGCGCCCGTCGCCCTGCTCCTCGATCAGCCACCGGCCGGTGTGCAGGCTCATCAGCGCGGGCAGCACGATCTGCTTGTAGATGATCCGGCCGTACGGCTCGCAGACCCGGATCGAGCGGGTGGTGTGCACCGACCCGTCCTTGGTCCGGGTGTCCATCTCCAGGATCTGGAGCCCTGGCGTGTCCTCCTCCAGCGACACGCGCGCGACGTGGGGCAGCCGCTCCTTCCAGAGCTGCGCCTCGTTGATGAAGTCGTACACGTCCTTGGCGGTGCCGTTCACCTCGACGGTGTCCGCGAAGGTGAGCAGCATCGGCGAGCCGATCTCCTCGGCGCGCGCCTTCAGCTTCTGTAGCTCGACTGTGCTGTTGTGGTCCACGGCCTTGGCGATCCACTCCACGTCGGCGGGGTCGTCGGTGGCCGCGAAGTAGTCGTGCAGCAGGCGTACGCGGCACGTGCTCTCGGTGGTCGGCTCGATCGCCCAGGTCCCGCCCATGCCGCCCACGGGCGGCTGGGACTTCTCCTGCCGGAACGTGATGGTCAGCGCGTCCGGGTCACGGTGCCGCCGTGACGTCCAGGTCTTGGCGGCGCCGTTCGCGCTCGCCCAGATGCGGATCCGCTCGTCCATGCCGTCCTGCTCGAAGCTCACGGCGTGCACGGTCGGGTCGAACATGTGCGCCCACGTCTCGACGTCGGCGATCAGTTCGTAGACCCGCTCGGCCGGCGCGTCCACCGTGATCTCGTGCTCGGTCTGGTGCGTGGTCCGCGCGGACTCCCGCGTGATGCTCTCGGTCATTGCCTTCTCCTCTGCCGGGCCGCCGGGCCCTGCCGGCGGTCCTGGACGTCGCCGTACTAGAAGTTGCCGAGGCCGCCGCAGACGTTGATCGCCTGGGCGAGCACCGCGCCGGCGGCGTCGCTCACCAGGTAGCCGACCATTCCCGCCACTTCCTCGGGCGTGGTGTAGCGGCCCAGCGGGATCTTCGCCTGGAACCTCTCCAGGACGTCGTCCTCGGTGGTCTTCCACACGGCGGCGTAACCCTGGCGCACCTTCTGCGCCATCGGGGTCTCGACGTAGCCGGGGCACACCGCGTTCACCGTGATGCCGGTCTTGGCGAGCTCGTTGCCCAGCGCCTTGGTGAAGCCGACGACGCCGTGCTTGGACGCCGAGTACGGCGCCCCGAGCACGACGCCCTGCTTGCCCGCGGTGGAGGCGATGTTCACGATCCGCCCCCAGCCCCTCTCACGCATGCCGCCGACCGACAGCACGTCGCGGGTCATGAAGAACACGCTGTTGAGGTTCGTGTCGATGACGTCGAGCCACAGGTCGTCCTCGATCTGGGCGGTCGGGCCGCCGCCGCTGCGCCCGACGTTGTTGACCAGGACGTCGACCGGGCCGAAGTGGTCGACGGCGGCCGCGACGAACGACCTGATCTGCTCCGGCGACCGTACGTCGCACTCGATGCCCTCGACGTCGAGGTCCATCGCGCGCAGTTCCTTGACGGTCAGCGCGACCCGGTCCGCGTCGCGCGAGCAGATGAACACCCGATGGCCGCTACGCGCCAGCAGCTCGGTCACCGCGAGCCCAATGCCGCTCGTCGCTCCGGTGACGATCGCCGTACGCTTCGCCTGCTCCGACATCACTGCCTCCACTTGTCACTCGTGCCGCTTGCCGCTGTGTCGTCGAGGAGCCGTTCGACCAGCCCCGTGTCGTGACCGCCCGACCGGAACTCCGCGTCGGCCAGTACGCGCCGCAGGAAACCGCCCGTCGTGGCGAGGCCGGGGCCGGACACCTCGAACTCGCTCAGTGCCCGCTCCATGCGGGCGATCGCCTCGTCACGCGTCGGCGCCCACGCGATGACCTTGGCGAGCAGGGAGTCATAGATCGCGGGCATGCGATAGCCGGCGTAGCCGTGCGTGTCGACGCGGATGAACGGGCCGGCGGGCAGCGTCAGCGTCTCGATCCGCCCCGGGCACGGCGCGAACGCCTTGTCCGGGTTCTCCATGTTGATCCGGCACTCCAGCGCCGCGCCGTGGAAGGACACGTCCCGCTGTTCGAGGCCGAGCCGCTGTCCTGCCGCGATCTTGAGCTGCTCCTGCACCAGGTCGACGCCGGTCACCGCCTCGGTCACCGGGTGCTCGACCTGGATCCGGCAGTTGGCCTCCATGAAGAAGTAGTCCGCGTTCGCGTCGACGAGGAACTCGAAGGTTCCGGCGCCGACGTACCCGCAGGCCCGGGCGCCGGCGACGGTGTCCTCGCCCATCCGGCGCGCGATGTCGGGCGGCAGTGCCGGCGCCGGGCTCTCCTCCACCAGCTTCTGGTGCCGGCGCTGCACTGAGCAGTCGCGCAGGCCGAGCTGGATCGCGTTGCCGTAGGAGTCGCAGAGCACCTGCACCTCGACGTGCCGCGCCGAGGAGACGTAGCGCTCCACGTAGACGCGCGCGTCGCCGAACAGCGCCTGCGCCTCCGCGGCCGCGCTGCGGTAGGTGCGGAGGAACTCGTGGTGGCTCAACACGACCCGCATCCCGCGGCCGCCGCCGCCCGCCACCGCCTTGATGATGACCGGGAACCCGACCTTGACCGCGACCTCGTACGCCTCCTCCGGCGACTGGAGCGGCTCGCGGCTGCCGGGCAGCACCGGCAGCCCGGCGTCCGCCATGATCCGGCGCGCCGCCGACTTGTCGCCGAGCCGCGCGGTCACCTCGGCCGGCGGGCCGATGAAGACGAGTCCGCTGGACTCACAGACCTCGGCGAAGTCCGGGTCCTCGGACAGGAACCCGTACCCGGGATGGATCGCGGTGGCACCGGTCTGCTTGGCCGCCTCGATGATCGCCGCCATGTTGAGGTAGCTGCGCTTGGCCGGGCCGGGCCCGATGTGCACGGCCTCGTCGGCGTACGTGACGACGGCCGACTCGCGGTCCTCGGTCGAGTAGACGGCCACCGTCTTGATGCCCATCTCGCGGCAGGCGCGCGCGACCCGCAGGGCGATTTCGCCGCGGTTCGCGATCAGCACCTTCTCCAGGATCGCCATCAGGTCTCCACGGCTTCCACCGCGAAAAGCGGCTCGTCGTACTCGACCGGGGCGCCGTTGGACTTGAGCACGTCGGTGATGACGCCGGCCCGGTCCGCCTCGACCGGGATCATCAGCTTCATCGCCTCGATGATGCCGATCTGCTGACCGGGCTGTACGAGGCCGCCCACCGCGACGAACGGCTCCGCGCCCGGCTCCTTCGCGTGGTAGAAAACGCCGACGGCGGGCGAGGTGAGGTATTCCTTCGCCTCGGCGTCGCCGGCTTCGAGCGGCTCGTACTCGGCGGCGGCCGCCGCCTCACGCGGCCGGTCGCCGGGCGGTGCCGGTTCGGCCGGCCAGGTGATGTCGACCGTGACGTCGCCCGCCTGGATGCGCAGGTTGCTCGGCTGCCGCCGCAGCTTCGTCAACAGCTCGACCGCGCGTTCCTGCACCTGGGCCAGCTCGCCGAGGTGCCGCTGTTCGTCGCTCATGACACGAGGCTCCCCTCACCGTCGCGTACCGGCTGCCGCGGGCCGAACGACCGGAATCGCTCCCGGCGCGTCAGGACCAGGTCCGCGGCGTCCATCGCGGCCAGCCGGTGCAGGCCGGCCTCCAGCACGCGGGCGACGCGTCGCGCCGCCTCCTGGTGGTCGGCCTGGCTGCCGCCCTCGGGCTCGCCGATGATGCCGTCCACCACGCCCATGTGCAGCAGGTTCCGCGCGTCGACCTTGAGCGCGTCGGCGGCGGTGGGCGCCATCGACGCGTCGTTCCACAGGATCGAGGCGCAGCCCTCGGGACTGATCACCGAGTACACGCCGTGCTCGTTGATCAGGACCTCGTCGGCGACCGCAAGGGCCAGCGCGCCGCCGCTGCCGCCCTCACCGATGATGACCGCGACGACGGGTACGGGCAGGCTGGTCATCAGGCTGATGCAGTGCGAGATCGCACCGGCCTGTCCCTGCTCCTCGGCCTCGACGCCCGGGTAGGCCCCAGGGGTGTCGACGAACGTCACGATCGGCAGCCCGAGCTTGCCGGCCAGCCGCATGAGCCGGGCCGCCTTGCGATAGCCGGCCGGGCTGGGCATGCCGTAGTTGCGTGCGGTCAGCTCGCTCGCCGTGTGGCCCCGCTGGTGCCCGATGACCACGATCGAGCGGTCGCCGAGCTTGGCGATCCCGCCGACGATGCCACGGCACTCGCCGCCGATCCGGTCGCCGTGCAGCTCCTCGAAGTCGCGGAACGCCCGCTCGATGTAGTCCAGCGTGGTGGGCCTGTCCAGGTCGCGCGCCCGCTGGACGGCCTTCCACGAATCGACCTTCGCGAGGGTCCCGACCTCGCGTACGAGGACGTCCCCGGTCTCGGGCGGGCTTCCGACCGACGGTGACGGCGCGGCGGGCAGCACCTTGCGCAGCGCCGCGCGTAACGCGGGCCGCGGCTTGATCATGTCGATCAGGCCGCGTTCGCGCAGGAACTCCGCGGTCTGGAAGCCCTCCGGCAGCGCGTGCCCGATCGTCTGCTCGATGACCCGTCGGCCGGCGAAGCCGAAGCGTGCCGCGGGCTCGGCGATGATGACGTCGCACTGCGTCCCGAAGGAGGCCGCGACCCCGCCGTACGTCGGGTCGGTGATCAGCGCGACCGTCATGATGCCGGCCTCGTCCAGCCGGGCGAGCGCCTGGCTGGTCTTGGCCATCTGCATCAGGGAGATCGGCCCCTCCTGCATGCGGGCGCCGCCGGACGCCGTCACGATCAGCAGCGGCACCCGGCGTTCGAGCGCCGCCTCGGCGGCGCTCGTGATGAGCTCTCCGGCGGCCGCGCCGAGGCTGCCGCCGAGGAACCGGAAGTCCATCACGGCGGCGACGAGCGGCGCGTCGTCGATGCGGCCCGCCGCGACGACGACGCCCTCGCGGAGGCCGGTCTTGCGCCGCGCCTGCTCCAGCCGTTCGAGATAGGGCTTCGTATCGACGAACGACAGGACGTCCTCGGTGCTCACCGAGAACTCCAGCAGCTCGACGCTGCCGTCGTCCAAGAGCTGGCCGATGCGCTCACCGGCGGACAGTAAGTGGTGGTATCCGCACTCCGGGCAGACCTTGAGGTTACGGGTCAGCCGCTTCCCGTAGAGCATCGCCTGGCAGCCGGAGCAGATGACCCACTCCGCCTCGGTCGTCGTCGTGCCCGCCATTGGCAGCGTCACTGTGCTGGTCCCCTCGTCCCGCTTCGCGCGGGCGAATCAGCTGGCATTGACCAGTTCGATGAGGCTGCGTGGTGTCGTCGCCTTGACCAGGGCGTCGTCGTCGATGACGACGCCGTACTCCCGCGAGATCCGGCCCGCCGTCTCCAGCAGGGCGATCGAGTCGTACCCGAGGTCCTCGAAGGTCTCGTCGAGGACCTCGCCGTCGAGATCGACGTCCTGTTCGACGCCCGCGCCGGCCCGGAGAATCCGCTGGAGATCGTGGGGTGCAAAGACCCTGTCTGCCATGACACACCTACCCTGCCTTCTCGTTTTCTTCCCGCGCCGCCCAGGGGGCGCGCAGAACCAGAACGGAGTTGAAGCCTCCGTGTCCTCGAGCGATCACGACGGCCACCCGCACCGGCCCGTGCCGGCGCAGCGTGGTCACCACCTCCACGGGGTAGTGCCGTGCCGGGCGCACGTTGACGGTCGGCGGGATGAGGCCGTCGCGGATCGTCAGGAGGGCGGCCGCGACGTCCACGGGCGCGGCGCCGGCGTACATCCGCCCGGTCATGGTCTTGGGCGCGGTCACGAGCACCGCGCGCTCCCCGAACACCCCGGCGATCGCGTCGGCCTCGACCCGGTCCAACTCCGGCACCGCGGCGGCGTCGGCGAACACGACGTCGACCTCGTGTGGCGCCACGCCCGCGTCGGCCAGCGCGCCCGTGATGGCGCGTTCCAGTACGGGCCCGCGCCCGCTGCCGGGACGCGGGTCGAAGGTGGCCGCGTAGCCGGCCATCTCGCCGTACACGGTCGCGCCGCGGTCGCGTGCGGCCTGCGCGTCCTCCAGTACGAGGATCGCGCCGCCCTCGGCCGGCACGTGCCCGGCCGCCTGGTCGTCGAAGGGGAGGTAGGCGGTCGCGGGATCCTCGCCGTGGCTGAGCCGCCCGCCGGCCATCTGCGCGATCCAGCCCCAGGGGCAGATCGAGCCGTCGACGCCGCCGCAGAGGATCAGCTTGCTCCCCCGGCGGATCTGGCGCCGCGCCTGCGCGATCGCGTCGAGCCCACCCGCCTGGTCGGCGACGACCACGCCGCTGGGCCCCTTCAGCCCGTGCCGGATCGAGATCTGCCCGGTGTTGACGGCGTAGAACCAGGCGAACGACTGGTAGGCGCTGACGTACTCGTTGCCCATGCGCCACAGGTTCTGCAACTCGCGCTGCCCGAACTCGAAGCCGCCGGCCGAACTGGCCGTGACGACCCCGCGCTCGAGCGCGTCGCCGGCGTCGCGGTCGATCTTGGCGTCCTGCAACGCCCAGTCGGCCGCGACCAGCGCGAGCCGGGTCATGTGGTCGGTCTGCGGCAACAGCCGGCTCGGCAGATGGTCCGCCGCCTCGAACGCGCTCACCTCGCCCGCGAGCCGGCTCGGATAGCCCCGCGCGTCAAAGCGCGCGACCTCGCCGATGCCGGAGAGGCCGGCGCACGTCGCGGACCAGTACTCATCGGTCCCCAGGCCGTTCGGCGCGACGACGCCGATCCCGGTGATGACGGGCGGCCCGGTCATGCCGCCTGCCCGTCCGCGCGCCGGAGCACCATCGCGCTCTGGAACCCGCCGAAGCCGCTGCCGACGCTCAGCACCGTGTCCGTACGCCACTCTCGTGCCGTACGGGGCACGTAGTCCAGGTCGCACTCCGGATCGGAGGTCGTCAGGTTCGCCGTCGGCGGCACCACGTTGTTCTGGATGGCGAGCACCGACGCGGCGATCTCCAGCGAGCCGACCGCGCCCAGCGAATGGCCGATCATCGACTTGATGGAGCTGACCGGCACCCGGTACGCGTGGTCGCCGAGGCTGCGTTTGAAGGCGGCCGTCTCGTGCCGGTCGTTCTGCTTGGTCCCCGAGCCGTGTGCGTTGACGTAGTCGACGTCTTCGGGGTTCAGCCGCGCCTCGTTCAGCGCGGCCGTGATCGCCGCGGCCATCTCCGCGCCGTCCGGCCGCAGCCCGGTCATGTGGAAGGCGTTGCAGCGGGAGCCGAATCCGGCGATCTCGGCGTAGATGTGCGCGTCGCGGCGGCGCGCCGCCTCCATCTCCTCGAGTACGAAGATCGCCGACCCCTCGCCCAGCACGAAGCCGTTGCGCGAGGCGTCGAACGGGCGGGAGGCGTGCTCGGGGTCGTCGTTTCGCGGGGTGGTCGCCTTGATGGCGTCGAAACACGCCACCGTGATCGGCGAGATCGGCGCGTCGGTCGCCCCGGCCACCATGATGTCGGCCGAGCCGTCGCGAATGAGCTCGCACGCGTACGCGACGGAGTCCAGGCCGGAGGTGCAGCCCGCCGAGACGACCGCGACCGGCCCCTCAGCACCGCAGGTCCACGCGACCTCGCTCGCGAACGAGCTCGGCACGAGGTAGCCGTAGAGATGGGGCGCCGCGTACTCGTCGTCGACCAGGAACAGCCTGCCGTCGTCGCTGACCACGCGGTACTCCTCTTCGAGCCCCATGGTCGCGCCGACGGCCGTCCCGATCGTCACCCCCAGCCGTGCGGGGTCGGTGTCGACGAACGCCAGCTCGCTGTCCGCGACGGCCTCCCGCGTCGCCACCACGGCGAGTTGGGCGGCGCGGTCCATGCGCCGGATCTCCTGCTGGGTCAGCCCGTGGGCCGCGGGGTCGAAGTCGATCTCGGCCGCGACCCTGGACCGGAACCTGGCGGGATCGAAGGTCGAGATGTGCCGCGTCGCGGTGCGCCCGCTGGCCAGAAGGCTCCAGAACTCCTTGGTCCCGACGCCTCCAGGCGCGACGACTCCGACTCCGACGATCGCCACTCGCCGTGGCATCTTCTCCCCTTTCTGCTGGTGGCCGGCTCCCGGTGCTCCGAATGCCGCGCGACTAGCGAGCGCTCCAGTCGTAGAACCGCGTCGCCATCGCGTCCTTCGGCGACCGCCAGGTGGCAGGGTCGTACGCGGTGATGAACTGCTTGAGGTCATCACTGATCTGCACGAACGACGGGTGCTGCTTCGCGGCCTCGATCGCCTCTCCCCCCTTGTCGTCGTCGAAGTCCTGAAGGTGGAAATAGAGCCCGCGGAAGTGGAACAACTGCCGGCGCCGGGTGCCCATCAGGTGGGGCATCTCGGACGCGTCGAACTCCGTGAAGAGACGGGCGACGTCCTTGTCGTCCGAGGGCTCCATCCGAGCCACGATCAAGGTGCTGTGCACGGTTCCTCGTCTCCGATCGGGGGTCTCATTCGGTGCCTGCGGCGGCTATGGGGCGGCGGCGAGTTCCGTGCCGCCACTCGCCAGAACCGCCTGGGGCGGGCCGAACCAGTGACGCAGCGCGTCCTCGGCCGAGCCCTCTCCCGGCGCGGCCCATGCCACGTATCCGTCCGGCCGTACCAGCACCGCGTCCGTGCCCGCGGGCCCGTCCTCGGCTCCCGCCGGGAACTTGGTCACCGGGACGACGTCCACCCGGCCGGGCCACGCTGCTGCGACGCGGCTCATCTCGCCGGGATCTCCGGCGCCGATGAGCACGCCTCGCGCCGCGTGCAGGGTCGCTGCCACGCGTGTCAGTCCGCCGTCGCGAAGCTCGAGTTCGCGGTCGGGCATGCGGACGCCGACGAGCGGATGGCCCGAGGAGGCGGCCATGTCGTAGCGGATGTCCAGGCCGCTGACCATGCCGGCGAGATGACGCCCCACGTCCGGGATCGCGACGAGCTCGGTCATCACGCTGCGGAGCGGCTCGATGTCCTTGCCGCTGAGGTAGAGCGTCCCCTGGGCGAGGGTGTTGCGCAGCACACGCGCGCCCACCGGGTGCCGCTCGTCGTGGTAGCTGTCGAGCAGGCCGTCCGGCGCCTGGCCGCGTACGGTCGCCGCCAGCTTCCAGCCCAGGTTGGCGGCGTCCTGCACGCCGAGGCTCAGCCCCTGGCCGCCGGCCGGGAGGTGGATGTGCGCGGCGTCGCCGGCGAGCAGCACGCGCCCGCGGCGGTATTCGGTGGCCTGGCGTGTGGCGTCGGTGAAGCCGCTGACCCACGGCGCCTCGGCACCGTGCAACGACTCTCCGGTCAGCCGCTCCCAGGCGTCCGCCACCACGTCGAACGTCAGGTCGCGCCGCCCGTCCGGCGGCGGCGTGCCGTTCTCGCAGACGATGATGCGGTCGACGCCGTCTCCCAGTGGCGCCGACATCGCCATGCCGCCCGGCACGCGCTCGCCGATGAACCTCGGCCGGACATGACGCCCTACGACGTCCGCCAGGAACATCTCGCGCGTGGCGTCGCTGCCGGGGAAGTCGAACCCGGCGAGCGCGCGTATCGTGCTCCGGCCGCCGTCGCAGCCGACGACGTACGCGGCCGCGGCCTCGCTGCGGCCCGCCGGTCCCTCGACGTCCAGCACCACGCTGTCCGTACGGGGCGAGAGGCCGACCACGTCGTGGCCGCGGACGATGGACGCGCCCAGCTCGGTCGCCCACTCCTCCAGCATTCGCTCGATCTGATGTTGCGGGACGCCGCGGACGCCGAAATGCGCGCCCTCGAGAATTCCGAAGTCCAGCGGTATCCCGCCGAAATGCCCCTGCCGGTTCGGCTCGGCATTGGCGAACCTGGCGAGCAGCCCGCGCTGGTCGAACACTTCCGTCGCGCGGGCGGTGAACCCGAGCCCTCGTGATTCGCCGGTCGGGGTGGCCCTCCGCTCGAAGACCGTGACATCCACGCCTCCGAGGCGGAGCTCGCCGGCCAGCATCAGTCCGACCGGCCCAGCCCCGACTATGATGACGTCAGTTTCCATTGCTGTGGCCTCCAGGTGGGGCACGTGGGAAATGGAACCGGCCGTTGTCTCGGCCTGGTGAATTAGACGGGCTCGCCCTCGACGATCGCGATTCCGGCCGGCGTCTCGGTGATCTCGGTGAGCTTGAACCCCGCCCTGGCGAACAGTTCGGTGTACTGCGCGGCGGTGCGCTCCTTGCCGCCGACCAGGAGCATGAGCCACAGGTCCACGAGCTTTCCGCTGTGCGGAGCGTTGCCCTCGGTGAGGACGTTCTCCATCAGCAGCAGCCGGCCCTTCGGGTCCATCGCGGCGCGTACCCGCTTGAGGATCTCCACCGCCTGGGGCTCGGGCCAGTCGTGGATGATGTGCTTGAGCAGGTAGGCGTCACCGCCGGCCGGCACGCTCTCGAGGAACGAGCCGCTCTCGATCGTGCACCGGTCCGCGACGCCGTTCTCCTTCAGCAGCGCCTGCGCCTCTTCGACCACGGGCGGGGCGAACAGCACGCCCTCGGCCCCGGGGGTGTTCCGCAGGATGGCGGCGAGCAGGTTGCCGCGCCCGCCCCCCACGTCGACGATCTTGGTGAACCGGGAGTAGTCCACGGCCGCGGCCACCGGCTCGGTCTCCAGGTCCGACAGGTTGCCCATGCCGTCGAAGAAGACGCCCGCGTACTCGGGGTTGGAGCCGAAGTACTCCCAGGCGCTCATGCCGCGGTGCTTGGGCATGCTCGGCTCGCCGGTCTGGATCGACTCGGTGAGGTGGCTCCAGTCCTCCCAGTGAATGGGGTGGCCCATCAGCAGCGCGATCCGGCGCATCGACATCGGCGCGTCGCCGCGCAGGGCGTCGGCCATGGGCGTCAACTCGAAGCGGCCGTCCTCGCGCTCGGCGAAGATCGAGTTGCTGGCGAGCATGCGCAGCAGCCGGTAGGTCGCCTCGGGGTCGGCGTTCACCTGCTCGGCGATCTCCTCGGCGGCCAGCGGACCGCCGGCGAGGGTCTCGGCGATGCCGAGTTTGGCGGCGGCATAGAGCGCCTGGGTGACGATCGAGCCCTGAATGATCCCAAGAAGCGCGAATGGGGGCGGTATGGAGGGCATGCGGATACCTCCTGGCGGTTGTATGGCCCGTACTGAGCTTTCGTGGCGCGACGGCGATCACGTATGGCGAACGCCTCGTTTACCCAGCGATTAAGGGCGACCGGGTGATCCGGCAATGCCCCGCGAAACGGCTGGCTTCTCGGGTGAGAGTAGGTCAGCGCTTCCATGCCGACAACTTCTCAATCCGGCCTTTTAACGGCGTGGTCGAGAAGCGTCAGTCGGCCGCGCCTGGCACACTCACATGCGGCCGGATTGGCGTTCTGAGGTGTTTAACCGCGGAAAGACCGCAGTCGCACACCTGCCCCCGCGGCCGTGCTATCCGATGGCACGGCCACCGCCGCAGAGGCCGCGGCGAAGGGAACACGCGCACGCGTATGGAGCTCCGCCTCGGGCCGTTGACACTCATGAAACGCCTGGATACTTTTCCGGCTGGACATGACGGGGCCGGGGGATCGACCCGGCGCACGATGCCGTTTCCACGCAGGCGGGGGCAGATCGCGATGGCACGTTCCACACGCCGGCACACGCCGTGCTCCGTCCTCGCCGAGGTGGAGCACGAGAGGTTCGCCCTCACCGCGTGAGCGCGGGACGCGCAGTCCGGCCGAGCGTGATCGCGTACGCGGCCCGGCCGAGGACGACCGCAGCATAGTCATCCGCCGCGGCTCGGGCCACCGCGTGCGTCGCACACTGCCGCGCGCCACGCACCGCGCCGCCTCCGCCCGCCGGGCCGAGAACCTCTGGAGCAGAAATGGCCGGCGTGAACTCCCGGCGAAAACTCACGGACCGGAGAATAAAGCGGTCCTTTAATTCACTCATTCGGCGGCCGTATGCGGTCGCCGAGCAGCACGCACTCGGCTTTAGCAATTCTTTAAGTTTGACCGGTATGTCAGCCGCCGGCGGACCGGAGGGCCAAGGCCGCCGCCCAGATTCGCTTGGCCGATCCCGGACGCGGTGTCCTCGGGCGCCGGAGGCGACTCGGCGCGGCGGGACCCGCCCGATCCGGTCCCCTGTGAGGCCGCGGCGTACGGCGAGAGCCTCGCCGTCGCCGGGCGGTACATCTTCTTCGTTTTCCCAGATCAACCTGGGTGTCTCGGTGGCGGCCCCCACGACAGCCCGTCGGCCTGTGACGGCCCTTCACCCCGGCCGGAGGGCCACGCGAGCGGCCGTACGAGGGACGCGGCCCAGGTGCCGGATTCGTCCCAAGATGTCGCGTGGAGTCACCACTTCCGGGCCGATCGTGACCCCGCCAATCGGACACCAGGCCGATAAAGGCATATTCCTCACCAGCACCAACCACCCCGGTGTCCAAATCCACACCTTCTGCATAAACTGTGACCAACCGCCTGGGTCAACGCACGAGTTACCACGTGTGAGTGGGCGGCCTCGCGGTCATGCATAGAGCCATCGTCCGGAAGCGGAGTGAGAAATAGATTTCTGATTGGCGAGAAGGGGCAGCACGACCGCTTATCCCAAACCCCTGTGCGGTGGTTCACCGGATCGGGCGCCGGCCTGAGCCACCGGCATCGGCGCCTCCAACCTGACGATGAACGTCGAAGGGAAACATGCGACGATGGGCCTCGAACGTCCCGCAGGCAGCACACGGGCATTGGTCCCAGTCGGGCGGCCGGACACCGGTCGTCCGACGAGTTCCCCCCTTGCAGGCATGGATGAGGCGGTGTTTTCGCCCGCCTGGATCGCAGCGCATCCCGTTACGCTGGTCAGGATCGACTCGCTGGTGTTCGAGGGGTCGCCCCGGCTGGCGGGTGAGGACCCGGAGCACATCTGCTTACTCGCCGAGACCGGCGGCCCCCTCCCGCCGATCATGGTTCACTCGCCGACGATGCGGGTGATCGACGGGGTGCACCGGGTACGCGCGGCGTTACTGAAGAACCTCAGCGTGATCGAAGCCCGGTTGCTCCATTGCGACGAGAACGCCGCGTTCGTTCTCGCGGTGAAGGCCAATATCACGCACGGCCTCCCGCTCTCCCAGACCGACCGCACGGCCGCCGCGGTCCGCATCATCACCGGCCATCCGCACTGGTCGGACCGTGCGGTGGCGGCGGCGACCGGCCTGTCCGACAAGACGATCTCGCGGATACGGGGCCGTTCGGTCTCGGAGGCGCCGCAGCCGAGCGCCCGGCTCGGCCGCGACGGCCGGTTACGCCCGCTCGACACCGCGACCAGGCGCCAGGAGGCCGCGGCCATGATCACCGAACGGCCCACCGCGGGCCTGCGCGAGGTCGCGCGCGCGACGGGTCTGTCGGCGGCGACCGTACGTGACGTACGGCAGCGGATCGACCGCGGCGAGGACCCGGTGCCGGGCCGGTACCGGGCGGCCGCCAAGCCCGACGACCCGCCCGCACCGCCGATCTCCCCGCCGCCGTTGACGCTCGAGACCCGCCGGACGAGGTACAAGGAGGAGCCGGCCGACCGGCAAACGCTGCTGGCCAAGCTCCGGCACGATCCCTCCCTGCGGTCCAGCGAGGCGGGACGGCATCTCCTTCGCTGGCTCCACCACCACACGGTCGACACCGACGGCCTGGAGAACCTCTGCCACGGCCTGCCTGACCACTGGGCCCCCGTGGTCGCCGAGCTGGCCCGCACGTGCGCGACGGCCTGGGCGCGCATGGCCGAGCAACTCGAGCAGCGAACCGTCGAATAGCGCCGGCCCGGCGGTGTGAGAATTCGCCATGCCAAGATCCGAGCGCTTTCCTCATTGCCGGTTCGAGCCTTCTTGTGGCTAAATCAAATCCGCTTGTCCCACAGCTTCCCGCGGACGCCTGTAATTCCTGAGCCGCGCCCTTGATTGATGCTGGAAACGGCCACTGTAGACAGGAGGGCAAATGACTGAGATCGACACTGACGTCATTGTTGTGGGTGCCGGGCCGACCGGCCTCATGCTGGCCGGTGAACTGCGCCTCGGCGGTGTCTCGGTAACCGTCGTCGACCGGCTGGCCGAACCCATGAAGCAGTCACGTGCCCTGGGTTTCTCGGCGCGTACCATCGAGGAATTCGACCAGCGCGGGCTGCTGCCGCGTTTCGGTGAGTTGCAGACCATACCGATCGGCCACTTCGGCGGCCTCGCCATTGACTACCGGATCCTGGAGGGCGGCTCGTACGGCGCGCGGGGAAAGCCGCAGTCGCTGACCGAGTCCGTACTCGCCGAGTGGGCCACCGGCCTGGGCGCGCGGGTGGACCGCGAGCAGGAGGTCGTGGGCCTCATCGCCGACGACGACGGTGTCAGCGTCGAGCTGACGACGCCCGCGGGCCCGCGGACCCTGCGCGCCTCGTACGTGGTCGGCTGCGACGGCGGCCGCAGCACCGTGCGCAAGCTCGACCGGCATCGGCTTCCCGGGCACCGAGCCCGTCATCGAGATGTGGCTCGCGGACGTGGCCGGCTGCGAGCTGCGGCCGCGCTTCTCCGGCGAGCGGGTGCCCGGCGGCATGGTCATGGTGCTGCCGATGGGCCCGCACGTGAACCGCGTCGTCGTCTACGAGCGTGCCGCCGGGCTGCGGCACAGCCAGGAGCCGCCGAGCTTCACCGAGGTGGCCGACGCCTGGGAGCGGCTGACCGGCGAGGACATCCACGGCGGCGAACCGCTGTGGGTGAGCTGGTTCACCGACTCCAGCCGGCAGGCGAGCGAGTACCGGCGCGGGCGGATCTTCGTCGCCGGCGACGCCGCCCACGTCCACATGCCGATCGGCGGCCAGGGCATGAGCGCGGGCGTGCAGGACGCGGTGAACCTCGGCTGGAAGCTCGCCGCCGAGATCCGCGGCCACGCACCGCCGGAGCTGCTCGACACCTACCACTCCGAACGGCACCCCGTCGGCGCCCGCGTCCTCACCAACACGCTCGCCCAGCGGATCCTGTATCTGAGCGGCGACGAGATGGAGCCCATGCGCGACGTGTTCGCCGAGCTGCTCGCCTACCCCGACGTCCAGCGCCACCTGGTGGGCATGGTCACCGGGCTGGACATCCGCTACGAGGCCGGCACGGACGACCACCCGCTGACCGGGCGGCGGGTGCCCAACGTGGAGCTGGTCGGCGAGGAGGGGACGCCGGGCAAGACGTCCGTGTTCGCCCGGCTGCACACCGGGCGCGGCGTCCTGTTCGACCTGACCGGCGACGCGGGCACGCGCGACGCCGCGAAGCCCTGGGCCGACCGGGTCGACGTCGTCACCGCGGCACCGCACTCGGCCGGCACACCCTTCGACGGCGCCGCCGCGGTGCTCGTACGCCCGGACGGCTACGTCGCGTGGGCCGGGACCGCGGAGGAGGGCGCGGAGGCACTGCCCGCCGCGCTCGCCCGCTGGTTCGGCGCCGGGCGCTGACATCCGAAGCCTCGCGGGGGCCGCCGCTCGCGGCACCCGCACCGGCCTCACCGGGCCGGCTCGCATCCATCCCTACGAAGCCAGGAGACCGAGGAGATCATGCCGATCATTGCCCCCGAGGACCAGGTCCTGACCGTCATCAACCTGTTCCGTACGGACGCGACGGAAAAGCAGGACCGCCTGATCAGCGAGATGCGAAAGATCGTCGACACCGCCGCCTTCCCCGGCTGGATCTCGAGCACGGTGCACAGCGGCGCGGACAAGCCGGGCACCGCGAACTTCATCCAGTGGCGCAGCGGCGAGGACCTGGAGGCCCGGTACGCCGGCGACGAGTTCCGCCACCGTACGATCCCGCTCTTCAGCGAGATGACGCAGTGGATGAAGCTACTGCGCACCGAGGCCGTGTTCACCCAGCGGCACCCGTCGCTGGGCGAGGCCACCGAGATCTCGCCGGACCGCGACGACTACACGGTCATCGAGCTCTACTCCGTGGCGGAGGCGGGCCGGGAGGACCTCGTCGACGCCCTGGGCAAGGGCCAGGAATGGCTGCTGGAGACGCCGGGGTACCGGTCGCACACCGTGCTGCGCGGCCTCGGCGCACGCGGCCATGACGACGCCTTCGCCGTCATGTACTCCCAGTGGGACGGCAAGGAGGCCTACGACGCGTTCCGCACGCTGCCGGCCGCCGAACAGTCCGCCGAGCGCCGTGCGACCCAGGCGAAGCTGGACTCGCTGGTGATCTCCAGCGACTGGAACTCCTACCGCGTCGTGCACACCCGTTCGGCGGCCCAGCCGGTGGGCTGACCGCCGCCGCTCCCCCGCCGGGCCGGACCGCAGGGTCCCGGCCCGGCGGTTTCTCTCGTACGGCGAGTGCGGGCCTGTGGAGGGTGCGGGTAAAAAGATCGGCCGAGGATGTCGAGAACCGGTGACCGGCTCCGTCCCCGCGGTGAACGTGACCAGAATGGGTCGCACCCGCATCGAGGAGAACCGGCGATGGCCAAATACCTGCTGCTCAAGCACTACCGCGGCGCACCGGCAGCGGTCAACGACGTGCCGATGGACCAGTGGACGCCGGAGGAGATCTCGGCGCACATGCAGTTCATGAGCGACTTCGCGTCCCGGCTCGAGGCGACCGGCGAGTTCGTCGACGGCCAGGCGCTCGCCCCCGAGGGGACGTTCGTCCGGTACGACGGCGAGGGCCGCCCGCCGATCACCGACGGCCCGTTCGCCGAGACCAAGGACCTCATCGCCGGCTGGATGGTAATCGACGTCGACGGCTACGACCGCGCCGTCGAACTGGCCGGAGAGCTGTCGGCCGCCCCGGGAGCGGGCGGCAAGCCGATCCACGAGTGGCTTGAGCTGCGTCCCTTCCTGACCTTGCCGCCCACCATCACGGAGTGACCTCTGCGCCGAATGAGGCTCTGCTCCGTAGCCTCACGCCGAGCGTGCTCGGGATCCTCGTCCGCCGCGGAGCCGACTTCGCGGCGGCCGAGGACGCCGTGCAGGAAGCGCTGGTCGAAGCCGTACGCACCTGGCCGGCCGACCCGCCGCGGGATCCGAAGGGCTGGCTGGTCACCGTGGCCTGGAACCGGTTCCTCGACGCGACGCGTGCGGACGCCGCACGCCGCCGCCGCGAGGAGCTCCTCGACGAGGAGCCGGCGGCCGGGCACGTACCCGCGGCGGACGACACACTCTGGCTCTACTTCCTGTGCGCCCACCCGTCGCTGACGCCCTCGTCCGCGGTCGCGCTCACGCTGCGCGCCGTCGGCGGCCTGACCACACGCCAGATCGCCCAGGCGTACCTGGTGCCCGAGGCGACCATGGCGCAGCGCATCAGCCGTGCCAAGCGGACCGTCTCCGGCGTACGGCTCGACCGGCCCGGCGACGTCGCCACCGTGCTGCGCGTCCTCTACCTGGTCTTCAACGAGGGCTACTCCGGCGACGTCGACCTCGCCACCGAGTCCATCCGGCTCACCCGGCAGCTCGCGGCGGCGATCGACCACCCCGAGGTGGCGGGGCTGCTCGCCCTCATGCTGCTCCACCACGCACGCCGCGCCACACGTACGGCGCCGGGCGGCGGCCTGGTGCCGCTCGCCGAGCAGGACCGCGGCCGGTGGGACACCGAGTCGATCGCCGAGGGCGTCCAGATCCTGCATACGGCACTGTCCCGCGACCGCCTGGGCGAGTTCCAGGCGCAGGCCGCCATCGCGGCACTCCACGCGGACGCGCCGACCGCCGAGGAGACCGACTGGGTGCAGATCCTCGAGTGGTACGACGAGCTGGTGCGGCTGACCGACAGCCCGGTCGTCCGGCTCAACCGCGCGGTCGCCGTCGGCGAGGCCGACGGTCCGCGCGCCGGGCTGGCGGCGCTCGCGGCGCTGGACGACACGCTGCCACGCCACACCGCGGTGGCGGCCTACCTCCACGAACGCGACGGCGACCTGGCGACGGCGGCACGACTGTACGCCGAGGCGGCGCGGACGGCGCCCAACCTCGCCGAGCGCGACCACCTCACGCGCCAGGCCGCCCGCCTCAACTCCCGCCGAGGCCGCTGACCGGTCGCGCACGGGATCCCCCCGGCGCCGCCCTTCGCCTATGACGAGGCCGCCGGGCCGGGGATCTCCGGCCCGGCGGCGTCGTCTTCGGTCAGGGGACGATGTTCTCCCAGTGCCAGGCCGAGTCGAACGAGGTCACCTCGACGTCCTCGCCGCGTGCCGCGAGTGTGGCCGCCGCGGTGGTCGCGGCCGCGACGAAGGCCGAGGTGCGGTGTGCGGCCAGGAGGTCCTGCTCCTCGAAGGGCGTGCCCTCGCAGCGGAGCAGGCGCAGGTCGACGAACCCGTTGAACATCCGGCCGTCGACCTCGACGGCCTGCGGGCTGCGGATACTGAAGCGCACGCGCGCCGCGACGTGGCCGCGGTGGTGCTGGTCGGAGTAGTAGGCGATGTCCGGGATCGTGGGCGGCACGAAGTAGTCGCGTGCGTTCACCTGGGGGACCTTGGGCAGGTTCCCGGCGAGGAAGTGCCACGAGTTGTACTGCATCCGCGAGGAGATGGCCCACGCGGTGTCGGCGAGCGCGGCCGGCGAGCCGCCGAAGAAGCGGGCCGACTCGGGCGCGGGCACGACGCAGCAGAAGTACTCCGGCAGGTCCCACTTCGTGAGCAGGTCCCAGTCCTCGTTCCGCAGACCGGTCACCAGCCGGGTCAGCGAACGGATCCCCCGGCTCATCGCGAAGTCCGCCGCGAACACCCCGCGTACGGCGCGCACGGTCTCGTGGATGACCGACTCCAGGCCGGTCTGGAACTCCCCGTGCGGCTCGGCCAGCCAGTCCGGCGCGGCCGCCACGCTCGCCCCGAGCTCGCCGAGCGTCTCGCCCGCGACCGGGAGGCGCTCCCGCAGCAGCGCGCAGACCTCGCGGTCCTTGCGCAGCGCCGCCGCGGGCGGCCCGGCGACCCGCTCGACCTTGTGCATGAGGGGGCCGTGGATCTGGCGGTAGAGCTGTACGGTCCCGAACATCTGCTGACGGCGCGCGCGGAGCGCCACCGCGAGGCCGTACAGGTCGCCGACACCGGGCGAGGCCGCCGGCGGCACCTCGCGGCCGACCGGCACGCCGTTGTACTTCAGGCGCGTCTGCTCGAGCAGGTACGCCACGTGGTCGACGGTCAACTGGGTGCCGTTGGCCTCCTCGACGCGTGCGTATCCGGCCGACCGGATGAGCAGCGTCAGGCAGACCACCATCACGGCGTCGCTGTCGGACCAGAGTTCGAGCGGCACGCGCGACAGGCTGCTGAGCGCGCAGTCGGGGTGGCCCGGCCAGAGCGTCTTGCCGGTCAGCGTGTTCTGCTCGCGGAAGTTGGTGTACTGCCGGCGCTCCTGGAACAGCACGAAGGGGGCGGTGCGCCGCGCGGCGTCCTTGAGCTCCTCCAGCAGGTCGTCGCGCTCCTTGTCGCCGATGGCGTCCAGCCACTCACGGCAGTCGGCCACCGCGCGCGCGGACCGGGCCGCGGCGCGGTCCAGCCCGGTACGGTAGTCCGCCACGGCACGGGCCGACCACGGCACGCGCAGCACGCCCCCGACGAGTTTCTCCTCGGTCGCGAGCGGCCCCTGCGAGGGAATCCGCACCGCGATGCGGCCGCTGGTGGTCAGGCCGAGCTCGCCGAGGAAGGCCGGCCGCTCGCCCGCGCCGGACTCCGGCGCGTCGGGCTCCAGCGCATCGGGGCCGGCGACCCCCGTGTCCACGGCGGCCGGGCCCGCGGCTCCGGGTTCTCCGGCGCCGGTCGCGCCGACTCGCCAGGTGACGCCGCACAGGACCGTCAGCGCCACTTCCTCGGCGGTGCGCAGCGCGCGGAGCTGGATGTCGGCCGGTACGTGCCCGCCGAGCGTGAGCAGCGCGCTCACCGACTCGGCCAGGCTCGGCGCCGCGACGGCCTCCTGCCATGCGCGCTTGAGCAGCTCGGGGAACCCGGCGTCGCGGTCGAGGAGGTAGTCCGGCTTGTCGGCCGCGCCGGCCGGCGTGCCGAGGCGGCTAGGCCGCCGGCTCTGGCGTGCCTTCGCCAGTAAGGCGCGCCGTGATGTCGTGTCTCGCCCTGGCTGGATCGTCATGATGGGCCCTCAGCGGTCAGCTCGATGTGATTCCACATGTCATTGCCGGTCGGGCTCCATTCCTCGTCGACGTAGATGCAGTCCACGGGACAGACCATGACGCACACGGGGCAGCCCGAACATAACTCGGGAATGATTATGACATCGAGGCCGCGATCGAAAATAGCGCCGAACTCAGGCGGACAGTTACGGACGCACGTATCGCAGGTGATGCATTCCGAAGACTCGATGCGGCGCGGCGGCTTCTTCCAGTTGGCGCTGCGTGATCGCTCATCGATCCGCTCCGTCCGGCCGCTGGTAGCCCGCGTTGAACTCTCTTTTGCCCACGGCATTCCGCACTCCAACTCGGTTCTTGCCGGAACCAGGGTTCACGCCGTACAGCCGGCGCCGCACACCATTGTGGCAACCGCCTTCGCACCAGCCAGGGCACCCCAGATATACCTACAACTGTTCAACCGCGTGAATGCCGCCGTTGAACTCGGGCCTGGTAAAAGGCGGGCGGCATCACTCCTTTACCTCTGCAATGAGGCTAGGCGACGAAACCGCCTTATGGCTATTAGTCAGCGATTGACGAACTCGACCACGGCCGGGCAGAGCTCCTCGGCCGGCACCTTGTGCCACACGCCGGGCAGCGTCACCTGCTGTCCGTTCGGCATCGCGTCCGCCGTCGCGCACGCCGCCTCATGCAGCCAGTCGCTGGTCTTGTCGCTGTTGATGACCAGCGTCGGCACCTCGACCTTGGCCAGCCGGTCGGCGGGGAGGCTGCCGTCGCCGCACAGGAGCGTGTCGTAGACGAGCGTGTGCGCCGCCGCCTCGTTCGAGGACCACATCGGGCTGGCGCGCCACTCGGCGATCTCCTCCGGCGAGAAGCCCACGACCTCCTCCAGGAAGTACTCCGACGCCTCGCCGCGCTTGTCCTCCGCCAGCAGCGCGCGCAGCCGGTCCGCGAAGTCGTCCGGCGGCCGCCGGGCGCCCGCGAGACGGAAGGGCGGCTCCAGCAGCACCAGCCGGCTGATCGGCGCCCCGGCCATCGCCGCCTCCAGCGCCAGGAGCGCCCCGGTCGATCCGCCGAAGACCGCGGCCTCGCCGCCCGCCTCGGCGATCACCGCCTTGATGTCCTCGACCTCCCGCTCGATCGCGTAGGTGGGCGCGTCGCCGCTCTGGCCGCGCCCCCGCCGGTCGTACGCGTAGGTGGTGAGGTAGGGCGTCAGTCCGGGGACGATCGGCGTGAAGATGGTGTGGTCACGGAATCCGCCGCCGAGAAGCACGATCGGGGGGCCGTCGCCGAGCTTTTCGTAAGCGATCGGCGTGCCGTCTCGCGAAACAACCTTGTGCATCAGAGTCTCCTCATGCCGGGCTTCAAACCGAACATCATGTCGAATTGTCCTGCGTTCGCGACGCGGGTCACCGCCGATGAATAGCACACCGGATCAGTGGCGCTCGACTCGGCGCGCGCGCCGAGTCGAGCGGTCACGCGGCGAGCGTATCGGCGGGCTCGCGCGAGTACGCACTGGTCAGGGCGTGATGGCCGTTATCGGCCGCGTGGGCGTAAGTGCTCACGTTCAACCGCGCCGACTCCGCAGTTGAACCCCCCGCACAGCCATTGAGTAGGTTGAACTGGAACATAATGAACGGGTACGTTGACGCCGATGCCAGCCGATGAATACCCCTTGGCAGCATTGCCAGACGGATTCTCCACCTACTTTACACAGGAGCGCGGAAAGTGAAAGCTCGTGTAATAGTCGTCGGCGCCGGCCCGGTCGGATTGATGCTCGCGGGCGAACTCCGGCTCGGCGGCGCGGAAGTCGTCGTATACGACAGGCTGCCCGCCCCGTCCGGCGAATCCCGTGCCCTCGGCTTCACCAAGCGCGTGGCCGAGATCTTCGAGCAGCGCGGGCTGCTCGGCCGTCTCGGCGAGTTCCGCTGGGGTCAGCAGGGCCATTTCGGCGGCGTGCGCATCGACCTCGGCATGCTGGATGAGAACCACCACGGCGTGCTGGGGCTGCCCCAGTCGCGTACCGAGGACGTGCTGGCCGCCTGGCTGACCGAACAGGGCGGCACGGTTCGGCGGGGGCAAGAGGCGGTCGAGGTGCGCGAGACCGACGACGGCGTCGTCGCCGTCTTCGACGGGCCGGACGGCCGCCACGAGGACACCGCCGAATACCTCGTCGGCTGCGACGGCGGCCAGAGCACCATCCGCGCGGTGGCCGGTTTCGACACCTCCGGCTGGGCCGCCACGCGCGGGATGTACATGGCCGACATCACCGGCGTGGAGGTGCGCCAGCGGCCCGTCGGCGAGCGCATCCCGGGCGGCAACATGGTCCTGTCGGTCAGCCTGGGAGACGGCTACTACCGTGTGCTGATCCACGACATCGGGCTCCGTCCCCTCCCGGACGCTCCTCCCCCGACGCTCGCCGAGGTCGCGGACGCGTGGGAGCGGATGACCGGCGAGTCCATCCACGGCGCGACGGCGCGCTGGACGTGCGCGTTCAGCAACGCGGCCAGCCTGGCCTCGGAGTACCGGCGCGGGCGGGTGTTCCTCGCGGGCGACGCCGCGCACGAGACTCCCCCGCTGGCCGGGTGGGGCCTGAGCGTCGGCATCCAGGACGCGGTGAACCTCGGCTGGAAGATGGCCGCGGCGGTCACCGGCCGTGCGCCCGAGGGCCTGCTCGACACCTACCACGCCGAACGCCACCCGCTCGGACGGCAGCTGCTGCGCAACACCCATGCCGCCTCGCTGATCTACCTCTCCGGGGACGAGGTGGATCCGCTGCGCAGCGTGCTGCGGGAGCTGGTGACCTACAAGGACGCGGCGACCTACTTCGCCGGCATGGTGAGCGGCCTGTCCGTCCGCTACGACATGGGCGCCGGCGAGCACCCGCTGCTCGGCCTGCGCATGCCGCCCGACCGTGAGCTGGAGCTGCCCGGCGGCGGGCGTACCAGCGTCGCCGAGCTGCTCCGCACGGGACGCGGCGTGTTCGTCGCCGCCGGCGGCTCCGGAGAGACCGAGCGCCTCGCCGCCGAGTGGGCCGGCCAGGTCGACGTCGTCACCGGCCGCTGGGTCCCGGCCGAGGCGGGCGAGCGCCCGCACCCCGTACTCGACGCGGTGCTGATCCGGCCCGACGGCTACGTCGCGTGGGCCGCGCCCGGCGGCGGCGACCCGTCCGGCGCGCTGAGCCGCTGGTTCGGCTCCGCGCGCGCCGCCGTACCGGCCGCGACCGCCTAGCGAGACCCGCGGGCACACCGCCCGGCGCTCGACTCACGTGCGCCGGGCGTTCGTGTGCGCACCGGCCTGTCACATTCGCGCGCCGCGGCGTGTCATAGGAGTAGGGCGTTCGCCGGCCGCCGGCCGAGATCCCCGCTTTTCTCCGCCGCCTGCGCGGAGCGATCATCGAAGTACGCGCCGGCCGGGGCAGGCTCGACCGGGCGGCCAACGGATTACGGATTAGGAGAATGATGACCTCACCCATCCTGGTCACCGGCGGTACGGGCACACTCGGCAGCCACGTCGTCCCCCTCTTACGCGACGCGGGCCATGACCTGCGCGTGCTGAGCCGCAAGAGCCACGAGTCCGGGAACGGCGTCGAGTACCTGACCGGCGACCTGCTCAAGGACGAGGGCATCGAGCCCGCCGTCGACGGCGTCGAGACGATCCTGCACCTGGCGGGCGGCACCAAGGGCGACGCGAAGGCGACCGCCAACCTCATGGCCGCCGCCGCACGCGCCGGAGTGCGGCACGTCGTCTACATCTCGGTCATCGGCGCGGACCGGATGCCGATGGCCTGGTTCAAGTCCCAGCTCGACTCCGAGCAGGCGGTGACCGACTCGGGCATCCCCTGGACGATGCTGCGCGCCGCCCAGTTCCACGACCTGGTGCTGATGGTCGTGGAGAAGATGACGAAGCTGCCGGTGATCCCGATCCCGGGCGGCCTGCGGTTCCAGCCGGTCGACTCGCGCGAGGTGGCGGCGCGCCTGGTCGAGCTCACGCTCGAACAGCCCGCCGGTCTGGTGCCCGACCTCGCCGGACCCACGGTGTACGGGATCGGCGACCTGTGCCGCGGTTACCTCGACGCGCGCGGCAAGCACCGGCTGACGATGCCGCTCCGCATGCCCGGCAAGGCCGGCAAGGCCTACCGCGCCGGCGAGAACCTGACGCTGGACGGCGCGATGGTCGGCAAGCGGACCTGGGAGGACTTCCTCGCCGAGCGGGTCGGCTCGCGAAGCGACGCCAAGTCCGGCGTGGCCTGAGCCGACATGACCTGACCCGGCGCGGCCCACCGGCGGCCGGGCGGGACGAACGGAAGCCCCGCGTCGCGGCCGATCGCCGCGCGGCGGGGCTTTCGCCTGTCTCGTGGCGCGTCACCAGGGGACGGCGCCGTCCTCGTCCTGCGACGTGCCCGTAGGGCCGTCGGGACCGAGGGTGGCCAGCCGTACGGCGATGACGGCCCCCTGCGCGGGCGTGCGGTCGCCGCGGCGGCCGTTCATGTCGGTGGCCGTGAAGCCGGGGTTGGCGGCGTTGACCTTGATCCCGGTCTCCCGCAGCTCCTTGGCGTAGGCCACCGTCAGGAAGTTCAGCGCGGCCTTCGACGACTGGTACGCGACGTCGTTGTAGTGGCGGAACGCCGACTCCGGGTCCGCGTTCAGCGTGAGCGACCCGGCGGCGCTGGACAGGTTGACGACGCGCCCGGCCGGCGACCGGCGCAGCAGGGGCAGCATCGCGTTGGTCACCGCCAGGACCCCGACGACGTTGGTCTCATAGATCTCGCGCAGCCGGTCCGCGGTCACCTCGCTGGGCGCGCCGCCGCGGGCGATCCCGGCGTTGTTCACCAGGATGTCGAGGCGGCCGTACTCCCGCTCGATCCACCGCGCCGCGGCGGCGACGGAGGCGCCGTCGGTCACGTCGAGCCGCAGCGGCACGGCGGTCAGGCCGCCTGCGGTCAGCTCGCCGGCCGCCTGCTTGCCGCGTACGTCGTCGCGCGCGCCGAGCAGCACGACGGCGCCGAGCTCGCCGAGTTGGCGCGCGATCTCATGCCCGATGCCCTTGTTGGCCCCGGTGACGAACGCGATCCTCTCCTCTGGCATGCCACACCTCCGTACGTACGTCCGTAGCAGGGGAATGCGTCTGTGCGGGCGACCTCACGAGGGCGAGGTGAGGGCGCCCGCACAGACCGCGTGGCCGTACCCGCTAGGCGGAGACGGCGGCCTTGGCGGCCTCCTCGTCGGCGCGCGACGCCTCGACGAGGGTGCCGGTGGGGAGCAGGCGGCGTGCCTCCGGGCCGACGAGCTCCCAGTCGAACTGCCGGGCGAGTGTGAGCAGGTCCGCCTGCGTCGGCGGGCGGCCGAGGTCGGCCTCGAGTTGCAGCGCCGTCGGGTGGTAGTTCTCATATCCGCCGGGCGTGTGCAGCGTGAGGAAGCGCGCGTCGCTCCCGGGCGGCGTTGCCCAGGTGTGCTCGGTGTTCCGGCTGATGTACGCGACGCCGCCCTCCGTGATCTCGGTGACCTCGCCGTCGACGTACATGACCAGCGCGCCCGACACGACGAAGTAGGTCTCCTCGGAGGCGCGGTGCACGTGCAGCGGAGGACCGGCGGTGGCGGCGGCGACGTGGGCCTCGACCAGCGCGGCCGTGCCGTTCGTCGCGGCGGTCGGCAGGACGATCTCAAACCCGCGGCGGCCGGCCGGCCGCTCCTTCGGGAGAATGACTGCGGTCATGGGTTGCTCCATCTCCTGATCCGGACTCGTCGATTCACAACGGTTTGACGGGGGACGTGCTCTCAGTCGTAGTTCGGCTTGCCGAACCAGCGGGCCAGAGCGTCCACCAGGCCCGCCGGCCCCGATCCGGCGTCGCCGACCCAGGCGACGTAGCCGTCCGGGCGTACGAGCAGCGCGCCGACGCCGTCGAACAGGCTCGCCGGGTCGTCCGGACCAGCTGGGCCGGCCGGGCGTACGCCGGCGAGGTCGACGCGGTCGGCCCACGGGGCGGCCGCGGCGCGCAGTTCGGCGTCCCCGGTCAGGTCGAGGACGACGCCGCGCGCCGGGTGCAGCAGCTCGAACGTCGACGTACGCCCGCCGTCCGCGCGGTCGAGCTCGCGCTCGGGCAGGCGGCGGCCGAGCAGCGGGTGCTCGCCCGGCCCGACGTCGTACCGGATGTCCAGGCCGGTCACCATGCCGATGAGGTGGTGGCGTACGTCCTCGAACTCCATCAGCTCGGCGAAGATCTCGCGCATCGGCCCCATCTCGTCGCCGCCGATGTAGAGCGTGCGCTGCGTGATGGTGTTGACCAGCACGCGGGCGCCGACGGGGTGCCGCTCGGAGTGGTAGGTGTCGAGCAGCTCCGGCGGTGCGTGGCCGCGGATCTCGGCGGCGAGCTTCCAGCCGAGGTTCACCGCGTCCTGCACGCCCGCGCTCATGCCCTGGCCGCCGATGGGGAGATGGATGTGCGCCGCGTCGCCGGCCACGAACACCCGCCCGCGGCGGTACTCGCTCGCCTGCCGGCTCGCGTCGGTGAACCGGCCGATCCACTGCGGCGTGCCGTGATGGATGTCCTCTCCGGTGAGGCGCTCCCAGGCGTCGGCGACCTCCTCGAAGGTGGGCGGCTCGTCGCCCGTGTGCGGCTTGACGGCGCGCTCGAAGTAGGTGACGCGATCGACGCCCGAGTCCTGCCGGAACGCCAGGACCAGCCCGCCCGGCACCCGCTCGCCGTTGGGCCGTGGGCGCACGTTACAGCCGACTACCTCGGCGAACGCCATGTCCAGCACCGGTTCGTACCCAGGGAAGCCGATGCCCGCCTGCTTGCGGACCATGCTCTTGCCGCCGTCGCACCCGGCGAGGTAGGCGGCGCGCAGGCGTACGGGCCCGTCCGGGCCGATCGCCTCGACCTCGACACCGTCGTCGCCGTCCGTGAACCCCACGACCTCCCAGCGGCGGCGGATGTCGGCGCCGAGCTCGCGGGCACGTTCCTCCAGAATGGCCACGGTGAGCGTCTGCGGCACGCCCTTCGCGCCGTACGAGCCGTTCTCGATCGCGCGGTAGTCCAGTTCGGTACCGCCGAAGTGCCCGATGGGAATGGTGTCGAAGCCGCCGAACCTCGGCAGCAGCCCGCGCTGGCCGAACACCTCGATCGTGCGCGCCGTGAAACCCAGGGCGCGCGACTGGTCCACCGGCTCGGCGGCGCGTTCGAGCACGATGCACCGGGCACCGCCCAGGCGCAGCTCACAGGCCAGCATGAGCCCCACCGGACCGGCTCCGACGACTATTACGTCCGTATCAGCGTTGGCCATCTTCGCCTTCTCGTTCAGGTCACGTCGATTTCCGCGGTGACGCCGGCCGCGCGGGCGAGGATGCCCGCACGGCCGGCGCCGGCGGCCTACCGGGCACGCTCGAGGATCGCCCCGTGGATGCCGTCCCACAGCCGTACGCGCGCCGCGAGCGCCGCGTTGATGGTCTCCTCGCACTCTTTCCACTTGCGGTCGTCGTCCCCGCACAGGTCGGCGAGCATCTGCATCGCCATCGGCGTGTGCTCCTCGGCGTCCACCTGGATGTGGCGCCGCAGGTAGTCGACGAAGGTCGACAGCCCGCCCAGCTCGGCGTTCAACGCGGCGACCTGGTCGAACATGTCCGGGATCAGGTCCTCCCGGCCGAACGCGAACGCCGCCGCCTGGCAGTGCACCGGCGCACTCTCGATGATCTCCCAGGTCATCGCGACGAACTCGGCGGTGGCCTGGGGAGCGTCGGCCTCCTTGAGCGCGGTGACCACCGGGCGGCCGGCGCGCAGCGACTCGATGAACGCGTCGACCGGGCCGCGGTCGGCCCCGGCCTGCGTCATGCCGTCCAGGTAGAGCTCGAAGTGGCTGATGAAGCCGTCGCCGAGCTCGTCGCTCTCCTCGACCAGGACGATGTCGTTGATCAGGCGGCGGCTGCCGGTGGGCCCGGACGGCACCCAGGGCACCTCGACGCAGGTCAGGCTACGCTGGAGGGTCTTGAGCAGGGACATGAAGTCCCACACCGCGAAGGCATGGTGCTCCATGAACGTGACCACGGCTTCGAGGCTGTTCAGCTGGTGGTAGAGGGGGTGGCTGATCACCTTCTGCCGGGCCGGTTCCACGGCGTCCTTCAGCCGCTCGATTCCAGGATTGACCTCACCCCAGTCGTACCGTGACATGGCGGTTCTCCCTTTCTTTCGGCTTAACGGAATCGAGGAGCACGCGCGTCGGCGTACGCCGGCCAGGTGACGGCGTACGCCCGACTTCTAAAAGACCCGGAAATACTCACGTTGCTCCCATTCGGTGACCTCACCGGCCGTCGGCTGCGCCTCGGCGCACCATTCCTCGAACCGGGAGACCTCGCTCTCCTTCAGCTTCGCCAGGCACGCCGCCAGCGGGGCGCCCAGCAGTTCCTTGGCACGGCCGCCGGCGCGGAAGGCCTCCAGTGCCTCCCGCAGCGAGGTGGGCAGGGCGGCCGGCGCCGCCGCGTCCGGCGCCGGGCCGCCGGCGGACTCGATGCCGTCCAGTCCCGCGGACAACTGCGCGGCGATGGACAGGTAGGGGTTCGCGCACGGTTCCCCGACCCGGTTCTCCACGTGCGCGCTGCTGTCGCCGCCGAGCACGCGGATCATCACGGTCCGGTCCTCGAACCGCCAGTTCGCGGTGGTCGGCGAGAGGGAGAACTCCGGCGCGAGCCGCCGGTACCCGTTCACCGTGGGGACCGACAGCAGGCAGAACTCGCGCGCCCTCCCGAGCAGGCCCTCGATGTAGGCCTGCGCCTCGGGCGGCAGCACGTCGCCCGGCGCGCCCGCCGCGAACAGGTTGTCCTGGGTCTTGGTGCGGACCACGGACTGGTGCAGGTGCCAGCCGCTGGGGTCGAAGGAGTCCAGGCGTGGCAGTGTCATGAACGATGCGTGGTAGCCGCGCCGCGCGCACGCCTGCTTGACCACGCGTACGGAAGAGCAGCATCGCGTCGGCGGAGTCCAGCGCCGTCATCGGGCTGAACGTCGTCTCGATCTGCCCCGGGCCCGACTCGTGCTCCATCGTGCGCAGGGGCAGGCCGAGCGCCATGAGGATGGACGCGAGCGGATCGGTGACCGCGGCGACCGAGTCGGACAGGCTGTCCAGGTTGAACTGGTAGCCCGCGTTCACCGCCGCCACCTCCGGCGCGGGCCCCTGGCTGCCGAAGCCGTTGCCCTCGTTGCCGGGTGCGTCGTCGAGCAGGCGGGTCAGGTACCACTCCACCTCCAGGCCGATCACCGGGAGCAGGTCGCGCGCGGCGTACCGCTCGGTCACCCGGCGCAGCACGTTCCGCGTGGAGAGCGGGTGCGGCGTACCGTCGCGCAGGAACTCATCGCCCAGCACCCAGGCCGTACGCGACTCGGCGTGCGGCAGCAGCTGGAACGTGGCCGGGTCCGGGACGATGACGAAGTCGCCCGCGCCGGCGATCTCGCCGATGCCCAGGCCGGGGTCGGCGAGGAAGTCCACCGCGACGGCGTGCCCGGTGTCGAACAGGAACGGACCCGGGCTGAAGTCCAGGCCGTTGCGCAGCACCGTACGGAACAGGCCGGCGGGCAGCGTCTTGGAGCGCGCCAGGCCGTGCGGGTCGCAGTAGACGACGCGTACGAGGTCGACCTCGTCGAGGTGCGCCTCGATCTGCTCGGCGGCGGCCGTCTGCCGGTCATCCCACAGGCCGAACTCGGCGACGAACGAGGGTCGGCCCACGCTGCTCTCCGCGCTGGCGGCGGACCATGGCCGTTGGAACATGATCGTCATCCTTTCGTCGCGAGGCCCGCGGGGGCCGTGCGCGAGGCCGAGGTCGCTTTCCAGCCGGTCGGCCGGCCGCGAGCACCAGATCGTCCCCGCCGACCGGGCCGACGAGTTGGAGCCCGACCGGCAGCCCGGCCGCGGTGAACCCCACAGGGAGGGAGAGCGCGGGCTGGCCGGTCAGGTTGAAGGGGTAGGTGGCCGGCGACCACGCGAGCCAGAGCAGGTCGTCCGCCGGTCGCCCAGGGCGGCGCGATCGCGTCCACGCCGAACGGCTCGGTCCCGACGGTCGCCATGACGAGCAGGTCGTAGCGCTCCATGACCGACCGCAGCGTCGCGCGCAGCGCCATCCGCGTCTCCTCGCGCGCGCATGACGGCGGCCCCGCCGAGCGGTGCGCCCGTACCGCGCGATCCCGGCCCGCCGCGGATCGCACAGCGCCTCGTCGGCCGGCGTGGTGCCGGCGGCCTCGGCGGCGGCGATGACGTCGACCAGAGCCGGGTACGGGTCGGCGAACGGGATTTCGACGCACTCGACCCGGTGCCCCTGCTCGGCGAGTACGGGCAATGCCTGCCGGCTGACCCGCGCGACCTCGGCGGTGGTTCCGGGGAACTCCAGCCAGCCGATCCGCAGCGGTACGTGCGGGCGCGGCGGGTCGGCCGAGCAGAGCCCCGAGTCCGGGTCGTCGGTGTGCGGGCCGCCAGATGACCGTCATCACCTCGGCCACGTCCGCCACGCTCCGCGCGAGCGGCCCGAGGTGGGCGAGTCGGTCGGCGCAGGCCGGGACGTACGGGATGCGGCCGAACGACGGCTTGAAGCCGACGACGCCGCAGAAGGCCGCCGGGATGCGGACCGAGCCCGCGCCGTCGGTGCCGATCGCGAGCGCGCCGAGCCCGGCGGCGACCGCCGCGGCCGCGCCGCCGCTGGAGCCACCGGCCGAGAGGTCGCGCGCCCACGGGTTACGCGTCGGTGGCGCCACCCGGCTCACCGTGCTCGCGCTCCATCCGTACTCGGAGGTGGCCGTCTTGCCGACCACGATCGCGCCCGCCGCGCGCAGCCGTGCCACGACCGGTGCGTCGCGGCGTGGGCGGTGGTTGACCAGCAGGGATCCGCGTCGCGTCGGCAGGCCCGCGGTCTGGATCAGGTCCTTCACGGAGACGGTGATCCCGAGCAGCGGCTGCCGTCGCCACGCCGCGGCGCCGAGCCGCCCGATGACGTCGTCGGCCGCCTCGGCCTCGCGCAGCGCCCCGTCCTCGGCCACCGACACGAATGCCCGCAGCTCGGCGTCGGCGTCCCGAATTGCGGTCAGCACCGACTGGACGTGGTCAACGACCAGTGAATTGCGTTGGCGTAGGAGGTCCCTTGTCTCACGAATGCCACCCGGCCGCCTATTCGCAGCCGTGCTGGTTACAGACACGGCAGTACTAAATTACAGAGGCCAATGCCTGGGCAAGTAACCGAGTACCCGCCGGGGTTCAACTGCGGAACGGCCGCAGTTGCGCAGGCCGGCCCCTCGCTTGACCGTCCGGCCTCCGGCTGACGATGATGCGAAGCGCCGCGGTCGGTAAGTTTCCCGCTGCCGCGCGTTACTCGGCACTATAGCCATTGGGGGCCGACCGGAGATGATTTCTCGCTATGCGCTGCCGGAGATGGCAGAGTTGTGGTCGGATCAGGCGCGCTACGCCGCCTGGACTCACGTGGAAGTGCTCGCGACACGGGCGCAGGTGAGCCTCGGGCGGGTGCCGGAGAGCGCCCTGCCCGATATCGAGAACGCCCGGGTTCCGTCCGCCGCGCGAGTGGCGGAGATCGAACGGCAGCGCGATCACGAAATTCTTTCATTTCTCGCCGCGTACTGCGAGGACATTCCCGATGACTCGGCCCGGTGGGTCCATCTGGGGATGACGAGCTATGACCTCGTCGACACCGCGCTCGGGCACACACTCGCACGCGCGACCGACCTGCTGCTGGCGGCCGCGAAGCGGCTGCGGCGGGTACTGGCGGCCAAGGCGGT
Source organism: uncultured Actinomycetota bacterium (assembly GCA_963799975.1). Classification (GTDB taxonomy): domain Bacteria; phylum Actinomycetota; class Actinomycetes; order Streptosporangiales; family Streptosporangiaceae; genus Actinoallomurus. The sequence continues at coordinate 383,349 of CAWCZF010000002.1, forward strand.
CGAGCACTGGGACACCGCCTGCATCGGCCGTACGCACGGGATCCACGCCGAGCCCACGACGTTCGGGCACAAGCTCGCGACGTTCGCCTTCGCGGTCGAACGCTCCGAGCGGCGCCTGCGTGCGGCGCGCGAGGCCGTCGCGGTCGGCACCATCTCCGGCTCGGTCGGCACGTACGCGCTGATCGACCCGTACGTGGAGACCTACGTCTGCCGCGAGCTGGGCCTGGAGGTCGAGCCCGCGCCCAGCCAGGTCGTGGCGCGCGACCGGCACGCGCAGTTGCTCCAGGCCGTGGCCACGCTCGGCGCGTGCGTGGAGCAGATCGCGCTGGAGCTGCGGCTGCTCCAGCGGACCGAGGTGCGCGAGGTCGAGGAGGGGCGCACGTCCGCCTACCAGGGCTCCAGCGCGATGCCGCACAAGCGCAACCCCACGACCAGCGAGCGGCTGTGCGGGCTGGCGCGGCTGCTGCGCGGCTACGCGACCATGGCGCTGGAGGACGTCGCGCTGTGGCACGAGCGGGATCTGGCGCACTCGTCCGTGGAGCGGGTCGCGGTGCCCGACGCGCTGATGGCCGGGCACTACCAGGCGGTCGCGGCGGCGGACCTGATCGAGACGCTCACCGTGTTCCCCGACCGGATGCGCGCCGGCATCGACCAGACCAACGGGCTGGTCTACAGCTCGGCGGTGCTGGCCGAGCTGCTGGAGAACGGCAACGAGCGGGAGCGCTCCTACCGGCTGGTGCAGTCGGCCGCGAACCGCTGCCTATCGTCCGGCGACGATTTCGGTACCATTCTCACGAAGGACGGCGTCGACGTCGGCCCGCTCCTTCCGACGCGTTTCCTGACCAACCATCGCGTGATTCTCAGCCGATTGGAAGCTCTTCATGAGATGGAAGATTGACCGCGTCAGGGGCGCCGATCTGGACATCGGCGAGGTCACCGATGTCTATCGGTCCTCCGGCCTCGGCGAACGCCGCCCGATCGAGGACACCGAGCGCTTCACCGAGATGGTGCGAAACGCCAACCTCATCGTGGTCTGCCGCGTCGACGGGCGGCTCGTCGGGATCTCCCGCAGCGTCTCGGACTTTTCCTATGCGACCTACCTCTCCGACATAGCGGTGAGGCACGAATACCAGCGCCAGGGCATCGGCCAGGCGCTCATCGAAGCGACCCGCCAAGAGGCTCCGCAGGCGAAGATCGTTCTCCTGTCCGCGCCTATGGCGGTGAGCTACTATCCGCACGTAGGATTCACCCGTCACGAATCGGCCTGGGTGCTCAACCCGTCTGACTGAAATGGCGCGTGGTCCTGTGCGCCGGCGATCGGTGCCGGAGCGCCGGAAATACCTTCACATTAGCGGCACTTTAGTGCTGGGCAACCGATCCTGAAAGAGATGAGCGCATGCGACGTTTAACAATGCACAGGAAGGCCCTCGCCGCCTCGGCGGCGCTGGCGCTGGCCGCGGTCGGCCTCGGAGCGTCGAGCACCCCGGCCGGCGCATCCGTCCACCACCGGCCGAGCCTCACGACCGCCTCGCCGGTCACCGTCGTGGCGCAGGGCCTGAACAACCCGCGCAGCCTCGTCTGGGGGCCGAGCAACCACCTGCTCGTGGCCGAGGCCGGCGTGGCCGGCACGGACTGCTCGGGCACCTCCTGCTTCGGGCTCAACGGATCGGTCGCCGACATCTCCAGCGGCTCACCGGTGCGGATCGTCACGGGCCTGGCGTCCTTCGCCGACTCGGGCGAGATCGGCGGCGCGGACGGCCTCGTGTACGCGAACGGCCACCTGTCGACGCTGATGACCAAGTCGAGCTTCGTGATCCCCAACAGTCTCCCCTCGGACCTGCGGGTGGCGCTCTACACCCAGCTCGGCGCGCTCCTTGACGTCACCGGCGGGCACATCACGCTCAAGACGAACCCGGGCGACTTCGACTACGTGTACTCCGCCATCCACGAGAACAACCCCGACGGCAACCCGTACAGCGTCATCGCGGGCCCGAACAACGGGTTCTACCTGGTGGACGCGGGCGCGAACACTCTGGACTCGGTGGACGCGAACGGCGTACCCCGCGTGCTCGCCGTCATGCCGAAGACCCCCGGCGGCGACGGTGACGCCGTGCCCACCTGCCTGGCCAAGGGCCCGGACGGCGCGCTCTACATCAGCCAGCTCACCGCGGCGGGCAACACCGCCACGGCGGCGAGCGTCTACCGGTACGTGCCGAGCACCGGCAGCATGTCGGTCTGGGCGACCGGTTTCTCCGCCGTCACCGGCTGCGGCTTCGGCGCGAGCGGCGACTTCTACGTGACCGAGTTCGACACCACCGGCTTCCCGCCCTCGGGCCCGCCCGCCGGCGCGGTCGTCCAGATCAGCCCGAACGGCACGCGTACGGTCCTCGGCACCGGCAAGCTGTTCGCCCCGAGCGGCTTCCTCGCCGGCCCGGACGGCTCGATCTACGTGAGCAACAACTCCACCGCCGCGGGCAGCGGCGGCCCGGTCACCGGCCAGGTCGTCAAGATCGGCTGACCCTGTCCTGCCGTCGCGTCCACCTGGCCGGTCTCGGCGGCCGGGTGGGCGCGCGTCCGCGGCGGCCTCGCCCGCGCCGGGCCGCCTCACCTGACAGGAGGCAGAAACATGACCCACACCAGCACCGCCCTGGTCATCGGCGGCGGCGTCGCCGGCCCGATCGCCGCGATGGCCCTGCGGCAGGCCGGGATCGAGGCCACCGTCTACGAGGCGTACGACAGCACGGCCGACGGGATCGGCGGCGGGCTGAGCATCGCGCCCAACGGCCAGAACGCGCTCGACGCGATCGGCGCCGGCGACGTCGTACGCGACATCGGCCTGCCCGTACGCGGCATCGTCCTGCACAGCTGGACCGGCAAGGTCCTCGGCGACCTGAACAACCCGCCCGGTCTGCCCTCCTCACGGTTCGTCTGGCGTTCGGACCTGCACCGGGCGCTGTACGAGGAGGCCGCGCGTCGCGGCATCCGCACGGTGCACGCCAAACGGCTCACCGGCGCGGAGGACACCGGCACCGGCGTCGTCGCGCACTTCGCCGACGGCACCCAGGCGAGCGGCGACATCCTGGTCGGGGCGGACGGCATCCGCTCCACGGTGCGTACGCTGGTCGACCCGGCGCTGCCGCGGCCGCACTACGCCGGCCTGCTCGGCTTCGCCGCCCCGCTGGAGGACACCGGGCTCGCCTCCACCGACGGCAAGATGCACATCAGCTACGGCAAGCGCGCCTCGTTCGGCTACCTGGTCTACGACGACTCCTCCGGCGGCTGGTTCGTGAACCTGCCGCGCCGCGAACCGCTGACCGTCGCCGAGGCACGCGGGGTCGGCAACGAGGAATGGCTGCGCGAGTTGAGCGCGGCGTTCACCGACGACCGCTCCCCCGCGCTGGACCTGCTGCGCCGTACCGACCCGGCCGATCTGCTGATCACCGGCCCGCTGGAGACGATGCCGACGGTGCCGTCGTGGAGCCGCGGCCGGATGGTGCTGGTCGGCGACGCGGTGCACGCCGCCTCGCCCAGCTCCGGCCAGGGCGCCTCGCTCGCCATCGAGAGCGCCGTCCAACTCGCCCGCTGCCTGCGCGACCTGCCGCATCAGGAGGCGTTCGCGGCGTACGAGGAACTGCGCCGCGCCCGCGCCGAGCGGATCATCGCCGCCGCCGCGCGCACCAACTCCAACAAGGCCAGCCCCTTCGCACGCACGGTACGTGACCTGCTGATGCCGGTGGCGATGAAGGTCGCCGTGAAGCTGGTCAAGCCCGAGAAGATGGCCTGGCAGTTCTACCACCGCATCGACTGGGACACCCCCGTCGCCGCGCCCGTCACGGCGGGCGCACAGCCGGACGCCGCACCCGCCTAGGCACGGACGGCCCGCCGCCCGCGGAGGCGGCGGGCCTGGTCAGCGGGCGGTGCGGAGGGTGACGACCGTCGGGAGGTGCCGGGTTTCCATCGCCTGGCGGAGGCGGCCGAGCGCCTCGTGGACGCGGTGACGTGCGGCCGCGACATCGGCGGCCGGTTCGAGGGTCACGGTGAGGGACAGGCGTGGGCGGGCCGGGCTGCCCGTGAGCGTCGCGTTGGCGCGCCTCAGGTACGGGCTGGCGGCGAGGTCGTCGTGCAGGGCCCCGGTGACGGCGCGCGCGGGCAGGGTCGTGGTGCCCTCTCTCGGGTCGGGTTCGAGGCGGATCGCGCGTACGGCCTCGGTGCGGGTCTGCACGGCGAGCCAGCGCAGCGCCAGCAGGCCGACCACGACGACCGCTACGGCGAGCGGGATCCAGAACCAGATCGAGCCGTGGGCGACCTCGCGCGTGTGCCGGTCGGTGACCGCCGCGTGGGCGTCGCCGAACACCCTCGGCCAGCGGCCGAGGCCGCGGGCGAGCGCGGCGGCGCCGGTCAGGAGCAGGGCGAGGCCGGTGAGCGCCAGGCCCAGGCGGTTTCCGCGCGCGGTGCGACGGGACATGCGGATCAGTCCTCTCGGCGTCGTACGGTGACGCGGAGCCGGGGCGGGCGCACCGGTTCGAGTTCGCCGACGCGCTGTGCGACGGCGTCGCGCACCGCGTCGTGGAGGCCGCGCGCGTCGTGAAGCGGGCTGGTGGCGCGGACGCGTACGCGGCGGCGGCCGGCGCGCACGCGAGCGTGGGTGATGCCGTCCACGCTCTCCGCGGCGCTCGCGGCGTGCCGCCGCAGCCCCTGGCGCGCGAGCCCCAGCACCACGTCGGGGTCGTCGCTGTGCAGCGGGATCACCCGCAGGCGTCCGGGCATCAGCGCGAGGAGGAGCAGCAGCAGGCCGAGCGCCATGGCCACGCAGGCCGCGGTCAGCGCGGGCCACTCGTCCCACCGGGTGTCGCGGCCGAGGCGGGCCAGCCACGCGACCGGCAGCACGTTCGCGGAGCGGCCGAACAGGGCGGCGATCACCTCGGCCGCGATCAGGATCGCCGCGGCGGCCAGCGCGGCGGCGGTCAGCGTCGCCGGAAGCGCGCGGCGCGGCCGGAACGCCCGCCACGCGGCACGACGGTGCGGCACCGGCTCCATGACGCGGGTCTGCTCGACCGCGGTCACCGGACTCGCCCGCCCGCCTGCCCCGGCTGGATCAGCCGGGCGATGTCGATGTCGACCTGGCGGACGTCCAGGCCGGTCAGTGCGGTGACGCGGGTGCGTACGTGCTCGCGCAGGCGGCGGGTCACCTCGCGGATGGGCGCTGGGTAGACGACGGAGATCCGCATCTGGAGTGTGGCCAGCCCGCCGTCGACGCGCGCGGTGACGCGTGGCGCCGTGGCCGCGGAGTCCTGGCCGAGCCGCACGCCCAGCACGCGGCGGGCCGCGCCGGCGGCCTGGTCGACCTCGCCGAGCGCGCGTGCCGCGATCCGTTCGAGTACGCGGTCGGCGATCTCGGTACGGCCGCGGCTCTCCGCCGCCGCGCGCGGCACGAGTTCGGCGCTCACGGCCGCCGCCGGCTCCCGAGGAGCTGGCCCAGGTCGAGTTCCCCGGTCAGTGCGCGACCGGCCAGGAACCCCACCGTCCCGAACACCAGCACGATCACGAACGCCCCGAAGCCGCCGAACGCCCCGGCGAACCCGAGCGCGGTCCCGAACGCCAGGCCGACGATCGGCCACCAGCGCATCTCGTTCATCCCTGCCACCTCATTCTCGTGTCGTCTGCCGACCTCGTCACGCCACTCGCCGCCCGTACCGGTGTCCGTGCCGGCGTCGCCGGACCCAGCGGATCACCAGCCACAGCCCGCCCCGCGTACGGAACACGCTCACCTCGGCCGCCGCGGGCCCGCGGCCGGCCACTCGCCGCCGCCGCTCCAGGCCGGCCACGAACTCCTCCGGGTCGCCGCCCACGTCGGGGTGGTGCGCTCGCACCCAGGCGCGGAACTCCTCACGGTCCGCCCTCACCGCGCCCCCGCCTCGATGTCCTCGATCAGCACGTCGACCCGCAGCCCGGGCGCGGTGAGCCGCGCCGCGGCGCGCACCTCGTCGGCGACCCGCGCCAGCGGCGGCCCGTACCGTGCCACGATCGCGATGCGCACGTCGCCCTCGCGTACGGCCACCCCGCGTACGGCGCGGCCGGGCAGGTAGGTGGCGACCGGGCCCGCGGCGAGGCGCACCACGCTCGGGCAGGCCGTCACGGCGAGGGCGATCCGATCGGCCAGCCGGCCCGCCTCGTCGGACGCGGTCACTGGACCCGTGGCTCGGCCGGCTCGGCGGTGACCTCCTCGCCCGGGAGATGGATGTCGCCGACGGTGATGTTCACCTCGGTGACCTCCAGCCCGCACATGGTCTCGACCGTGCCGATCACGTTGCGGCGTACGCCCGCGGCGAGGTCGGGGATGGACACGCCGTACTCCACGATCAGGTCCAGGTCGATGGCGGCCTGCCGCTCGCCCACCTCGACCGTGACGCCCTGCGCCACGTCGGGTCCGGCGACGCCGGGGATCCGCTCCTTGACCATGCCGAACGCACGGGACAGGCCGGCGCCCATCGCGTACACGCCGGGTACTTCGCGGGTCGCCATCCCGACGATCTTCGCGACGACCGAGTCGGCGATGGCGGTCCGGCCGTGTTCCCCGACCAGCTGGCCGCGGGGCGGTGTGCGCGGTGTGCGCGGTCATCCCGCCGGTCGCCGGGCCCGCCTCGACCGTCGTCGTCTCGTTCGTGGGTACGCTCATGCGGTTCCCCTTCGTCCGTCGATGTGGTCGTCTCGGCCGTCATCGGGTGGCACCCGGCCGCCGTGGACGGGTGATAGACAGAAGATGCGTGCCGAGCGGAAATCCTCACGCTCCGGACAAAGTGATCTGGATCACATTCATGGCCGAACCCCGGCAGATGGGGTGAACGCGACGGACGACGGAATCCTGGTGACGCGGGCCCGTTCCGGCGACACGACGGCCTTCGAACGGCTCGTGCGCCGCTACTCCGGCCCGGTCTACCGCATCGCGCTGCGCGTCCTCGGCGATCCGGAGGCCGCGCAGGACGCCGCACAGGAGACCTTCGTCACCGCCTGGCGGCGACTGCACGACGTACGTGCCGAGCAGGCGTTCGCGGCCTGGCTGTACCGCGTCGCGACCACCCGCGCCCTCCAGACGGCACGTGCGCGACGCACGGAGGCCGCTTTGGACGCCGTGCCGCCCCCGGTCTCATCGTCGGGCAACCCCGAGCCGGCGGCGCTCGCAGGCGATCTACGGGCGGCTTTGGACCGTGCGCTCGTACGTCTCACCCCTGAGCAGCGGGCATGCTGGGTCCTGAAGGAGCTGGAGGGGCTTTCCTATGACGAGATCGCGCACGTCACCCACACCGGGCCGGGCGCCGTACGCGGCCGCCTCCACCGAGCCCGCAGCCGTCTCGTCGAGGAGCTGACACCGTGGCGATGAACCAGCCCGACGACCGGCTTGCCTGCGGCCGCCGGCTCGACGCCGTCTATGACGACGCCCTGGCCGGCGCGCTCGATGACCACGAGCGGAGCTGCCCGCACTGTCAGGAGGCCGCCCACGGCCTGGCCCCCGTACGCCGGGCGGCCGGCCTGCTGCGCGCCGAGTCGCCCGAGCCGCGTGCCGGGTTCGTCGAGGCGGTCATGGCACGCGTACGCGCCGAGCCGCGCCGTAGCCGCGACCTGCGGCTGCCCGCCGATCCGCCGCTGCGGCTGGCGATACGCGAACACGCGGCGAGCGCCCTGCTGTCCATCGCCGCGACCGCCGTCACGGGCGTGCGGGTACGCCGGTGCCGGTTCCCCGACCCGGACGAGCCGGGCCGGGTGCTGATGAGCGTGAGCCTCACATACGGCGACCCCGTCACCGCGACCGCGACCCGGATCCGCGCCGCCGTACGCGCCGCGGGCCGCGACCAACTCGGCCTCGACCTGCACACCGTCGACATCGAGGTCGACGACGTACACGACCGGCGCTAGGACGGCGTCGCTAGAGCGGCGCCGCCTCGTCCGCGGGCGGGCGCGCTCCTCGTGCGACGACGTGGGTGGTCACCGTCTCGGCGCCGAAGAAGGCGCGGCTGAACGTCACGACCTTGTCCACGTCGAACGCCATGCACGAGTGCACGTTCACCGCGGCGAAGTCGCCCCACGACCGGGAGAAGTGCGCGCTGATGAGGCTGGTCTCGATGAGCTGCACCAGGGAGTGCCCCTGCGTCTTCGGGTCGGCCAGGCCGAAGTAGGGCACCTGCGGGTCGCCGTACCGGCTCATGCCGATGACGTCGCACAGTTCGACGGCGTAGGCGGCGATGCGGTCCTCGGACGAGATCGTGTGGGGGTCGCAGCCGAACAGGTCGAGCAGGAGTTCCATCCCCCACGCCCGCCCGCCGGCGACCATCGCCGCCGGGTCCTGCACGGCTTCGTCGAGCGCCTCTGCGGGAGGGCCGGAGAGAGCGGTCATGCCGGCGCCGGCGCCGTCTGGTAGATCCAGTACTGCTGCCGGTCCGCGCATTCCGCCTGGACGACGCCGTTGCTGATGTCCTCCAGCAGGAGCTTGATGGCCTTGGGCAGGCGGTGGACGTCGTCGTTGTACTGGCAGACGTCCAGGGCGATCACGCCGCCCTGCTTCTCCGCGAACCGGTACAGCTCCTCGACCAGCACGGTGAAGGCGCCGCTGCCGGGCGGGTCGACCGCGACGAAGCCGCAGTACCAGATCCGTCCCGCCGCGTAGTGCTCCGGCCAGCGCCGCTCGAAGTACTGCGGCGAGATCAACGGCATCGTCTCCAGCCGGTTGCTGTAGGTGGCCAGTCCGAGCAGCACTCCGTCGTCCCCGACCGCCAGGTACTTGGCCACGAGCGGGTCGCTCATCACCGCGTCGAACTCGCTGCGATACATCAGGTGGCGTTGCACGACGTACGCGGCCAGGTCCTCGAACGCGTGGAGGTAGAGCTGCCATGCCCGTTCGAGCAGGCTGTCGTCCAGCACCTCCAGGACTTCGATCTTCACAAACGCCTCCAAAGCAGGGGAGAGGCGAGAGGGGTCAGGTGCCTCTCGTCAATGTCCGGAACGGGGTGTGGCAAAGGTCGATCGCTGTTTCCGCGCCTGGAGGGGGGCAGTGCGGGGAGAGGTGGTGGCGTCGGAAACTCCACCACGGCACAACTGACCGTTGAAGCCTCGAACGCGATTCCCCGGTCGGTGCTGAGGGCCGTACGCCACCGGCACGAGGTTCGAGGAGAAATACGTGATCTACAGGTTGAACCGTACGATAGGGGCTGACCGAAAAGCAACGAAAACCGAGTTAATTAACCTCGAAGTTCCCGCGTTCGCCGTGGTGGGGCGGCATGCCCACCAGTGTCGACACGGTCACCCAGGGTCAACCGGCACGCTGGGAGGCGGCCGCCTCGGCGCGAAGGTCGCCCAGTCCCAGCGGGTGAGCCGGCGCCCCGGTCAGCGCGATCCGGCTGGTGACCCGCAGGTCCGGGCCGACGTGGAGCAGCTCCCCCGGCGCCATCGGCCGCCAGTGCGGGTTGTCGTCCATGCGCTCGCTCGCGACGACCACCGAAGGGGTGCGGGCCAGGTCGCGGCAGCGGACACGCATCCGGCCTGCTGTGTCGCTGTGGTCCAGGTGCCGGTCGCCGTGCGGGCCCCCGGCGGCGCGCTCCAGCACGTACAGCTCGTGGGTGCGGGGGTAGCGCAGCGCCCACAGGTCGGTCGCGGTGATGAGAACGAGGTTCAGTGAGTAGAGCGGCAGGTGAGCGGCGACCCAGCGGGCGGCGCGTTCGATGCCGGCGGTCACGTCGCCGCCCGCCGCACGCGTCTCACGGGTGATCAGGGCGAAGAAGCGCTCGGAGTCGGTGTCGCCCTGGACCAGAGACAGATCCGTGCCCAGCCGTGCGTCCAGCGCGTCCAGGTCCTCGATCACCCCGTTGTGCGCGAACAGCCGTCCGTCCTGCTGGAACGGGTGGGTGTTGCGCGCCGCCACGTCGCCGGTGGAGGCGAACCGTACATGGGCGAGGAAGGTGGCGGACCGTACGCACCGCGCGTCCTCGGCGAAGCCGCGGTCCTCGTACGCGGCGACGGGCGCCTTGCGCACGTGGGGTGCGGCGTCCTCGCCGAAGTAGCCGAGGCCGGTGCCGTCGGGTTCGCGGCGGCTCTGGTCGCTCATGCTGTTCGGCGCGTCCAGCAGCCAGAACGTCGCACGCGTCCGCTGCGGAGCGCTGCTCAGTCCGAAGAGACGGCACATCGCGAGCTCCTCTCCCCCAGGTCAGCGACGGCCGGGTCGCTTCGGGTTACGTGTCTCGGCTCCGTGAGCGAAGCCGCCGGCGTCGTCGGCGTCACGGTGTGGCCGGTCCTGCTTCCGCAGCCGCGGGAGTACGCGGCGCAGGTCATCGAGCAGCAGGTCGGCCAGGTCGTGGCTGAACCCGTTGCGCACCACGATCCGCAGCACGGCCAGGTCCTCGCGGTTCTTCGGGAACGTGTAGGCGGGCACCAGCCACCCGTGCTCGCGCAGCGCGGCGGAGACGTCGAAGACGGTGAACGCGCCGACGTCGTCGCGTACGCGGAAGGCGAACACCGGCGTCTCCCCGCCGTCGGTGAGCAGCTCGAACGGCCCCAGGGCGGCGATCTCGGCGGCGAGCCGGGTCGCGACGTCGCGGCACGTCTGCTGGACCCGGCGGTAGCCGTCGAAGCCCAGCCGCAGGAAGTTGTAGTACTGCGCGACGACCTGCGCCCCCGGACGCGAGAAGTTCAGCGCGAACGTCGGCATGTCCCCGCCGAGGTAGTTGACGTGGAAGACCAGGTCGTCCGGCAGCGCCTCCTGGTCGCGCCACAGCGCCCACCCGACGCCGGGCATGACCAGCCCGTACTTGTGTCCCGAGGTGTTGATCGAGGCCACGCGGGGCAGCCGGAAGTCCCACACGAGGTCCTGGTCGAGGAACGGGGCGATCATCGCCCCGGAGGCGCCGTCGACGTGGATCGGCACGTCCAGCCCCGTACGGGCCTGGAGGTCGTCCAGGGCGGCGGACAGCTCGGCGACCGGCTCGTAGCTGCCGTCGAAGGTCGAGCCCAGCACCGCGACGACGCCGATGGTGTTCTCGTCGCACAGCTCGACGGCGGCGGACGGGCTGAGGTGATAGCGGTCGCCCTCCAGCGGCACGTAGCGCGGCTCGACGTCGAAGTAGTCGGCGAACTTCTCCCAGCAGATCTGCACGTTGACGCCCATCACGAGGTTGGGCACGGCGGCCGGCGCGCCCGCCTCCCGGCGGCGATGGCGCCAGCGGCGCTTGAGCGCCAGGCCGCCCAGCATCGCCGCCTCGCTCGACCCGGTGGTCGAACACCCCGTCGCGTGATGGGGGTCCTCGGCGTTCCAGAGCCGCGCGAGCATCTGCACGCAGCGCATCTCCAGCTCCGCGGTCTGCGGGTACTCGTCCTTGTCGATCATGTTCTTCTCGGCGCACTCGGCCATCAGCCGCTGCGCCTCCGGCTCGGCCCAGGTGGAGACGAAGGTCGCGAGGTTCTGCCGCGCGTTGCCGTCGAGCATCAGCTCGTCGTGCACCACCTGGTAGGCGGTGTCCGGCTCCATCTCGCCGTCCGCCATGGCGTAGCGCGGGATGCTCACCGGCTCGCGGCTGAAGAGCGGGTTGACGGCCAGATCACGGCTCTGGCCACCGTCGTCGGCACGCTTCAGCGGCATCGGGATGTCCTCTCCTCGCTGGTCACCCGCGTGTGGCCGGGCGACCAGGACCGGATACCCCGGGCGCCGCCCGATCATGCGCGAGGCGGGCGCGTGTCTCACCGCAGGCCCTCGACCGCGTGCGACGATCGCGTTGAGGTGGCGGCCGGTGCCGGGCAGCCGAAGTATTGCACCGGCGGTTACCCGATGCGATTCTGACGAAACCGACGAAGTTGACATAACTGACACGCCTGACGAAGCGCCGAAAGCGACGGGAGCACCGTGAGCATTGCCGAGCACACGCACGTGGACGTCCTGATCGTGGGCGCCGGTCTCTCCGGCATCGGCGCCGCCTGCCACCTCCAGACCGAGGCGCCGGGCACGTCGTACGCGATCGTCGAGGCGCGCGGCGCGAGCGGCGGGACGTGGGACCTGTTCCGCTTTCCCGGCGTACGGTCCGACTCGGACATGTTCACCCTCGGCTACGCGTTCCGCCCGTGGAAGGACGGCCGGGCGATCGCCGCCGGCGAGGACATCCTGCGCTACGTACGCGAGACGGCCGCCGAGCACGGCATCGACCGGCAGATCGCCTACCACTCACGTGTGACGGCCGCCGACTGGTCCGGCGACCGCTGGACCGTGACGGTCGAGGACACCGAGACCGGCGCGCAGACCCGGCGTACGTGCGGCTTCCTCTACCTGTGCTCGGGCTACTACCGCTACGACGAGGGCTACACGCCGGACTGGCCGGGCCAAGCGGATTTCACCGGCACGATCGTGCATCCGCAGCACTGGCCAGGCGACCTCGACGTCGCCGGGAAGCGCGTCGTCGTCATCGGGAGCGGCGCGACCGCCGCCACGCTGGTGCCGGCCCTCGCCCGGAGCGCCGCGCGGGTGACCATGCTCCAGCGCTCGCCTTCTTTCTTCCTGTCGCTGCCGCCGCGCGACCCCATCGGCGACCTGCTGCGCAGGGTGCTGCCCGAGCGGCGGGCGTACGCGGCGGTGCGCTGGAAGAACGCGCGGATCGCCACCGCGGTTTACCACCTGTGCCGCAGGTACCCGGCGCGGGCGCGGGCGCTGCTGCGCCGTGGCGTCCTGAAGCAACTGCCGGAGGGCTATGACCTGGACACCCACTTCAACCCGGCGTACGAGCCCTGGGACCAGCGCATGTGCCTGGTGCCGGGCGGCGACTTCTTCGCCGCGATCCGCGGCGGCGTCGCCGTGGTCGTGACCGACCACATCGAGACGTTCACCCCGTCCGGGCTCCGGCTGCGCTCTGGCGCGGAGCTGGCCGCCGACGTGATCGTCACCGCGACCGGGCTGAACCTGCTGCCCCTGGGCGGGGTCGAACTGTCCGTCGACGGGTCGCCGGTCGCCGTCGCGGAGCGCGTCGCGTACAAGGGGATGATGCTCGCGGGCGTGCCCAACCTGGCGTTCGCGCTCGGTTACACCAACGCCTCCTGGACGCTCAAGGTCGACCTCGTCTCCTCCTACGTCGGCCGCATGCTGCGGCACATGAAGGAGAAGGAGTACGCGGTGGTCACCCCGCGGCTGCCGGAGGAGGACATGACGACGGCGCCGTTCATCGAGATGAGCTCTGGCTACTTCGAGCGGGCGCGCGCCCTGCTGCCGTTGCAGGGCGACCGCGCGCCCTGGCGGCTGCGGCAGCACTACTTCAAGGACGCGTCGCTGTTCCGCACGCCCGAGGGCGACCGTGACCTGGAGTACCGCCGCGCCGGCGCGCTCAGCCAAAGGTGAAGGAGTACGCGCTCAGGCCCGGAGACAACCTCACCCGGAGCATGGCACGCTCCTGGGTCTTGCGGTCGAGCAGCGAGTAGATGTCCGGCGCGCCCGAGACACGGTAGGTCGTCGTTCTCCCGCCGGTCGTCGCGGTGACGGTCCCGGTGCCGCCGACGTCGAGGTAGACGTGGGCGGCCTGGAAGTTCAGCGTGATGGCGGCGCCGGACCGGGCCGTGAGGGCCTCACCGCCGACCTTCCAGCCGCCGCTCAGGACGAACCCGTCGTCGGGCACCGTGGACGGCGCGGTGAAGGTACGCGTGCCGGGCTCGAGCGGGGACTTCCCCGCGTAGTTCTGCGCACGCTCGGAGCCGAGGTAGGTCTCGGGCGTCTGGGTCGGCGAGGTCGGCGTGGTGTCGGCCACGTGGGTGGCCTTGGGCAGGGCGACCTTGGGGTTCGCGGCGGTGAGCAACTCGCGGATCAGCGACTCGGTGCCGCCGTAGTCGCCCTCGCCGATGACGGCGTGGCGTACGTCGCCGTTCGCGTCGATCAGGTACTCGGCGGGCCAGGAGTCGTTGCCGTAGGCGTTCCACGTCGTGTAGTCGTTGTCCAGCGCGACCGGATAGGTGATGCCGAGCCGCTTCGCGCCGGCCGCGACGTTGCCGGGCTCGTGCTCGAAGGCGTACTCCGGCGTGTGCACGCCGATCACCTCGAGCCCGTACGCCCGGTAGGCCGAATACCATGCCTCGGTGTGCGTGATGGCACGCTGGCAGTTGATGCAGGAGTAGGCCCAGAAGTCGACCAGGACCACCTTTCCACGCTGCCGCGCGAGGTCGATCGGCGCGTTCCCGCCGGTGTTCAGCCACCGCTGGATGCCCGTGACCGCGGGGGCCGTGCCGCAGTTCCGCAGGCCGGCCCCGCCCTCGGCGTCCTGCACGCAGGCGGCGAGGCCCGCGCCTGCGCCCAGCGCCTCCGCCGCGCCGTGCGGGCGGTCGAGGGCGTTGTTCAGCGACGTCGTGTAGTCCGGGATCGCGCGCTGGACGGCGTCGGTGACGTTGAAGGTGAGCGCGCCCGCGAGCGCGATCACCACGACGCCGGCGCCGGCGCGTATGCCGCGGCGGTGCCGCCCGAACGCCCGCAGCCGCTCGGCGACGCCGCGGCCGGCGAGGGCGAACAACAGGAGAGGCAGCGCGGTCCCGGCGGCGAACGCCAGGGTCAGGACGAGGGTGTGCGCGCCGACCTTTCCGGTCGCGCCGGCCACCGTGATCGCCGCGAGGACCGGGCCGGCGCACGGGACGTACACCGCGCCGAGGGCCAGGCCGAGCACGAACCCGCCGCGGTCCGCGCCGACACCGCGCCGCGGGATCCGCGCGAACGGCTTGTCCAGCAGGGTCTCCAGCCGCGGGATCAGCATCCCCAGCCCGAGCAGGACGAGCACCGCCAGGCCCGCCCAGCGGAGGAGGTCCTTCGGCAGGGGCAGCGCGTCCAGGATCAGGGTCCCGGCGAGCGTGCAGAGGGTGAAACTGAGCGTGAGCCCGGCCACTACCAGGTACGGGCGCCGCCCGCGCCGTACCTCATCGGGCCCCCGCGCGCCCTGTGCGCCGCCGGACAGGAAGACCACCGGCAGTACGGGCAGGATGCACGGCGAGATGCCCGTGATCAGCCCGCCCACGAGCCCGATCAGGACCAGCGTGACCAACGGACCCTCCCCGCATAACGGCGCTCAGCGCGCCCCCATGTCGTGGGGACGCGCTGAGGCGAGCGTACGGGTGAATCCTGTGGGCTCGCTGGACGCCGCCCGCCGGGACCGGCCGTCAGGGCAGCCGGTCCCAAACCGATCGCGAACGCCGAACCTCCGTCAACACACTCGTGAACATCTTCTGCGCACGTGGGTCCGGACCATGTTCATTTCTTGATGGGACCCAGCGGTGCCGGACGCTTGTCGGGGCCGCCGGGCTTGTCGGCGCCGCCGGGCTTGGCGGGGCCTGGCGGAGGCGCCTGGGTGGTGCAGGTCAGCGGCGCTCCGGTGGAGATGATGCGTTCGACCGATCCAGGGTGTCCGTGTGTGACGGCGAGCTGAGCCGGAGAGAGGTAGCCGATGAAGAGCTGCTTTCCGGCCGGCATCGCCGAAGGGGTGTAGATGAAGACGACCGAGTCGTCGCTCGTCCGCTGTGCCCTCACGACGCGGTCCACGCCCACCCCGGAACCGCTCGCGTCCAGGGTCGGGTCGTCCTTCGGGGTCGTGCAGAACGTGCCTTCCCTGACGAGCACGGGGAACCCGGCCGCGCGCAGCGCGCGTTCCAGGCCCGCGTGGTCCTCGAAGTAGCGCCGCTTGTCCCAGGTGACGTGGATCGTGCCGTCGGCGTGGCGGTCCAGCGTGAACGCGGCGGCGCGGAAGTGGCCCGCCGAGGGCGGTGCGGTGGAGGGGTGGCTGAGGGCGGGGACGCCGAGCGCCAGGCCCGTCACCGCCGCCACTCCGGTCGTGACGGTCGCGAGGCCGGTGACGCGACGCCGGCGGCGGCGCGCGCGCCCGGCGGCGACGATCTGCTCGACGGGCGTGTGCATGGCGACGCCGTCCAGCGAGTCGCGCAACGCTCCTAGTGTCGCTTCGCCGTCGTGAGTACTCATGGTCTGACCTCCGGGGTGTCGATGGAGACGAATTGGCCGCGCAGCGCCGAGACGGCCCGCGCCAGGTGAGCGGTGACGGTCCCGGGAGCGATCCCGAGGACCTTCGCGGTGGTCTTGGTGTCCAGATCGAGGAAGACCCGGAACACGATCACCTCCCGCTGACGCAGCGGCAGACCGCGCAGCGCGGCGAGCAGCGCGGGGTCCAGACCGCGATCGCCGGCCCCCGCCGCGACGTCGTGGCCGCCTTCCAGCGCGACCTCGCGCCGCCGACGCCGCCACCACGAAACCCGGGTGTTGAGCGCCGTCCGTACGATCCACGCCGACGGGGCGGGATGACGGCGGACGCTGTGCCATGACACCCAGGCACGGGTGAACGCCTCGGCGACCAGGTCCTCGGCGAGTTGCCGATCGCCGACGCCGGCCACGACCGCCCGCAGGCACGCGTCCCGGCTGGCCTCGTAGAACTCCTGGAACTCCAGCTGCTTCACACCCCGTATACGCATGGGAGCCCGGATTCACTTACCTCCCGGCCACAGGATCTCCCACACCCGGACGGCAGGCGTCAGCGGGCGCGCCACTTCTGGTTCGACGTGCCGCCGCACTCCCACTGCTGGAGCCGCGTGCCGTTCGCCGTCTCCATGTCCGTCACGTCGACGCACTTGCCCGAGCCGAGGTTCACCAGGTCACCGGCGCGGTTCAGCACGAAATGCTGGGCCGGGCCGCCGTGGCACCGTACGAGCTGGACCACCGCGCCGTCGTCGGCCGACCCCCACGCGACGTCCATGCACAGGCCCATGGACCGCACCGAGCCGTCCGGCTCGAACCGCCACGTCTGGCGCGCGCCGCCGGTGCAGTCGCGGATCTGGAGGGGCGTGCCGTCCCTGGGCTCGCCGCCGGTCACGTCGATGCAGCGTCCCGACGCGAGGCTCACCAGGAGCCGGCCGGACGCGGCCTGCCGCTGTACGCGCGGCGGCGCTTCGGTGGCGGGACGGCCGGCGGAGGGCGGCCTGGGGGACTTCGGCGGCCGGTGCGTGACGCTCGTGTCGCCGGACGACGTCGGCGCGGGCCGGGCACGTGCCGACGGCATGCGGGGTGCGGTGCGGGCCGGTGCCGGAGTGCGGCTCGGCGCGGGCCTCGGCGTGGGCGCGGGCGTGGCCGGGCCGCGTACGCTCGGCGGGCCGGCCTCCGGGCGGGTGGGGTCGGCGGTGTGGCGGATCAGGACCCCGCGCGAGGATGCCAGCGTCACGGCGAAGGGCGCGGCCACCAGAACGGCCACTCCCAGCTTCAGGAACAGGTGGCGCGATCCGGGCCGGTGCGTGCCCGGCGTTTCCCGGGCGCGAGGTCGGCCGGATGGCATCGCCGCGGCCGCCCGTACGTCGAAGCCCGGCATGACCTTGATCCTCGGCAGCAGCGCGGCGCGCCGGATTCGCGCCTGGGCTGCGGCGCGCTCGGCCTCGTGGTCGCTCATGCCCGGTCGACCCCGCGACCGGCTGGATTCGGAGTCAACCCGACTCACCCTTCTATTCGCCATTAATTGCGCATGATCCGGCGCGGACACGGCCATTTATCATCAGCCGGTTCCGCGGGAATTCGCGTGACAAAGTCAGGGGACCGCACCATCGGTCCGGCTATCGCCGCCCCTCTCCCGCCCCGAGCCAGATGCCCGAGTATCGTTCGACATATCAGCAGGTCAATGGCCGAATGTCTAGCCGGGCCCGCTCCTCGGATGAGTCGTCACACAACGAACACGGCTCCCGGTACGCGAAGAGTTCACTCCGTTCGCGGGCAATCCTCAGCCATTAGACAAATGGCGAGAAACTCCTACACTTGTGCTGGGTCACGTCAGCTCCTCTCTGGAGGCATATCGATGCCCGGCCGATATCGGCGGCAGGTTCGTCATGGCCGCCCATGAGGCGAGCCCCGCCCGTACGCACCGCGCGCGCCAGTCGGTGCTCGCGCTTCTCCTTCTCGCCGGCGCACTGATCGGGGTCGCGTTGACCCGGCCCGGCGCGCTCGTACGGCTGCGCGACGTCCTGGAGTACGTCGCGGGGGTGTTCGCGCTGCTCGCGCTGACCGAGGCGGTGCTGTCGGGGGTCGCGGCGGCGGAGCGCCTCGTACCCGCGCGGTTCCGCCTGGTCATCCAGTCGGCACACCGGGCGACGACGGTGATCCTGGTCGGTTTCCTGGCGGCCCACGTCACGTTGAAGATCGCGGAGGCGCACGCGGCCGCCCTCGACGCCGTCGTGCCCTTCTACGGCGGCCGCGGCGTGTACGTCGGGCTCGGCACCGTCGCCGCCGACCTCCTGCTCGTGGTGCTGGTCACCGGCCTGATGCGCGGCCGGTTCGCGGCGAGCAGCCGGCCGTGGGTGTGGCGGTCGGCGCACTCCCTCGCGTACGTGATCTGGCCGCTCGCGGTGGTCCACGGGCTCCTGGCGGGCCGTGCGGCCAAGCCGTGGGTGGTGCTGGGCTACGCCGCCTGCGCGGTGGTCGTCCTGCTGGCGGTGGCGAGCCGCCTGCCGCGCGCCGTACGCGAACGGCGGGCGATCCCGGTGCGTACGCCGGCTGCGCTGGAACCGGCGGCCTGCGCCGGGGACCTGCGGGTGTGGCCGCACGCGGATGAGCGGCGATGATCGGGTACCGGCTCGGTCGGCCAGGCGCGCCTCCTCGCCGGGCTCGACCACCTGCCGCGCGTCGACCGGTCCGCGCACGAGGCGATCCACGGCGCGTTCCGCGACGAGAGCCTGGAGGAGATCGTCACCGCCGCGAAGCGGGTGGACCTGCGCGGGCGCGGCGGCGCGGCGTTCCCGTTCGCGCGCAAGGTGACGTCGGTCGCCGCCGCGGCACGCTCGCGCGGCTGCCCGACGGTGGTGCTGGTCAACGCCACCGAGGGCGAGCCCGCCAGTGCCAAGGACCACTTCCTGCTGGCGCGTACGCCGCATCTGATCGTGGACGGCGCGGTGCTCGCCGCACGCGCGCTGGGCGCGGGCCGTGCCGTGATCGCGGTGACCGATCGCGGCCTGGCACGGCAGTCCGTACGCGCGGCCGTCGCCGAGAGCCGGCTCGGCGAGTTCGTCCGCGTCGTCTCGGTGCCCGAGCGCTTCGTCACCGGGGAGAGTGGTGCGCTCGTGAGCTGCGTCAACGGCGGGCCGCCGCTGCCGCCCGGCCGCAAGGTGCGCACCTCTGACACCGGCGTGGACGGGCTGCCCACCCTCCTGTCCAACGCCGAGACCTTCGCCCAGCTCGCCCTCCTGTCGCGGCTCGGCCCCGAGGCGTACGCGGCGGTCGGCACGGCCGAGGAACCCGGGACGGTCCTGCTCACCGTCTGGGGCGGCGACGGGCGGCCGTGCGTGGTCGAGACGCCGGCCGGTACGCCCGCTCGCCGACGTGCTCGGCCGCTGCGGCACGGACGCCGGGCAGGGCGTGCTGGTCGGCGGTTACCACGGCGCGTGGCTCACGCCCGCGGCCGCGGAGGGCGCGAGCGTCTCCCGCGCGGGCATCGAGGAGGCCGGCGGCACCCTGGGCGCCGGCCTCGTACTGCCGCTCGACCGGGAGGTCTGCCCCCTCGGCGAGGCCGCGCGGGCGGCGGCCTACCTTGGCGCGGAGTCTTCCGGGCAGTGCGGCCCGTGCCGGCTGGGCCTGCCCTCGCTGGCGCGGGCCCTCGGCATGCTCGCGAGCGGCGAGCGCGGCCACGAGGCGCTGGCGGCCGTACGGCGGGGAGTGCAGACCCTGCCGGGCCGGGGAGCGTGCAACCATCCGGACGGCAGCGTACGGTTCATCCGGTCCGTGCTCACGACGTTCGCCGACGATGTGGAGACGCACCTCGCTCGCGGCGCCTGCGGGCGTCCGGTGCTGGGGCTCATGCCCGTCGTACGCGATGACCCGCCGCTGCCCGAGGACGAGACGCCCAGCGTCCGCCTGGAGATCGACTGGACACGCTGCGCGGCACACGGACTGTGCGGAGAGGTCGCCCCGGGCCTGGTCCGGCTGGACGAGAACGGCTACCCGATCGTCGCGGACGCGGACATCCCGCGTCCGCTGCTCGCCGAGGCGCGGGAGGCGGTCGAGAAGTGCCCGGCCCTGGCACTGCGCCTCACCGAGTCCGGCTGAACCCCGGCCGGGCGGGGCGCGCGCCCCTCTGTGCGGCGTGCGGCTGAGGGTGAACCGGCGCGCCAGCCCGGCACGTGACTCCGGGAAGAACGAGCCGCCGGCACAACGGAGTGCCGATGGAACGAGCGGCGGAGGGCGATCAGTGGACATCGAGCTGTACGGGACGGCGCGAGCGTGCCGAGATCGGCGACACGCCGCCGCCGGCCGGCGCGCATGCCCGCACTCCGCGGATCGGCCCACGTGACGGATGAGGAACAGCGGCGAGGCGACGAGGCGGCGGTACGCCGGCTCGTCGCCTCCTGGCTGCGCCATTCCGGCACCGACCGTGACACGATGCCCGCCTGCCCAGCACCGAACACCGCGATCCCGGGCGCGATGCCGGACAACCGGGGGCCGGACAGCGCGGAGCCGGGCAGTCCGGGGCCGGGCAGTGCGGGGCCGGGCGGGACGGAGCCGGGCGGGACGGAGCCGGGCGGGTTGCTGGGTGTGCCGCACGCCTCCGCTGAGGACCTCATCCTGGCCGCGCGCCGCGTCATACGGAACGACCCGCGACGCGGCGGGGCCGGGCTTCGGCCGCCCGCTGGGCGGCGCCGGCGGCCCGGCCGCCCCCGATCCGGCGAACGGCCCGCGCCGTAGGTGCGGCGCCTGGCCGAGGCCATGGTGGTGGACGAGCACCCCTCGGCCGCGAACTGGACGGCCGCCGAGCGGCGTGACGTGCTCGACTGGATCACCCTGGTCATCCACCGTCTCGGCGAGGACGGCTTACTCCGCCTGGTCGCCGAGCTGAACGCCTGAGCGGCCCCGCCGATGTCGGCGACGCCCGCGTGCCCGCACGGCCCGCGCGGATCCGTGCGGGTCCGCACGGATCCGCAGCCGTGCGGACTCGCAGCGCGTGCGGACCGCAACCCGCGCGGACCCGTGGCGCGTGCGGTTCCGTGGCGCGGGTGTCAGCCGGTCAGGGCGATGTCGTCCACGTAGCCGTGGTAGCCGCCGCAGCCGCCCGGCTGGTCGTACCCGACGTCGATTCGGGCGACCTGCTTGCCCGCGGCGACCGTGCCGAGGCGTGCCGTGACGTGGTTCCACTGGTCGAGCCGCCCGTCTCGTTGGGCAGCGTGCCCGCGATCACCGGGTTACCGGAGTAGCGGGTGAACGTGGTCCCGTCGGTGCTCGTCGCGTACCCCGTCTGGGAGCGGCCGGCGGCGTTCTGCCCTCGGTAGAGCAGCTGGTACGTGCCGTTCCGCAGCACCACGCCGGGGTTGAAGACGTCGCTTGACTCCCAGCCCGTGCCCTGCGGCCGCAGCAGCGCGTTCTGCGCGGCGCGGGTGAACGGGCCGACCGCCCAGTCGGGCAGGTTCGACGCGGTGTAGTCGGCCCGCGCGGGCGCGCCGCCGACGCCGACGCCGACCGCCAGGCCGAGGGCCAGGACCAGGGCGAGACCGGCCGCGCGGCGGCGTCGCGGCGAAGGCGTGCGAAGGGTCACGGCGCGTCGACGATGTCGCCGCCGGAGACGCCACGAGCGGCGAGGGAGCCGGAGTAGTTGGCCTCCACGCCGGCCTTCTCCGAGGCGTTCGGCGTGGCGTTGGTGCACGAGACGCCGCCCGTCGAGCCGGACATCAGCGACGAGCAGGGGCCGGGCTTGCGGTCGGGCAGGCCGAGGCTGTGCCCCAGCTCGTGCGCGGCGATGCGGACGGTGTTGTAGCCCTCGTTCACGGCTTCGCGGCCGAAGTACACGGTGCCGTGCCCGCCAGGGCGTACGGGGCCGAGGGTGGACTGCGGCCAGCCGTTGAACGCGATGACGGTGATGTCGGCGTGCTGGCCCGCGGTGGCCTCGACCAGGCGTACGTTGTGGACGCTGTTGTTCCAGGACTGGGCGCCGGCCACCACGGCGCTTTTGAACTCGGCGGCCTGGCTGTCGTCGTAGTGGAGCACGGTCTGCGTGACGTACGGGCGAGCGCCCGGCGCCGTGGCGGCGGACGCGCCCGCGGCCGGGAGCGTGGTGACCGCGACGGTCAGCGCGGCGGCGCCGACGAGGGTACGTGCGGAGGTGCGGTGCAGCATGGCGGGGCCTTTCCTCTGGCGGGGACAAGCGTTGCCGCATGAGCGGGGGCACGATGAGAATATTTGCGCCCCTTGCGCTTAACAAGAGCCATTGCACTGAGAAAAGTTTTGAGTCAGATCACCGCCGGCAGCCAGGCTCGACCGGCATCGCGCGGCGCACTCCCCGCCGGGTGCAGAATGGGGCCCACAGATTTCCCCGGGGCTGCTGGAGCGACCATGCCGGAACGCCGTTCATTACGGCCGGGTGATCCGGAGCTGCTCGGCGCCTACCGCCTGATCGGGCTCCTCGGCGAGGGCGGCCAGGGTGTCGTCTACCTCGGCCGCCGGCTCGAAACCGAGTCAGAAGTCACGAAAGACACCGACGGCGCGCGCGGCGAGCTGTTCGCGATCAAGCTGCTGCGCACCCACCTGAGCGGCGACGACCGCGCACGGCGCTACTTCGCCCGCGAGGTGGCCGCCGCGCAGCGGATCGACCCGTCCTACACCGCCCGCATCGTCGAGGCGGACGTGGAGGGGCGTACGCCCTACCTCGTGAGCGAGTACGTCGACGGCCGCCCGCTGTCGGACGCCGTACGCGCGGACGGGCCGCTGTCCGGGGCCGCGCTGCACCGCCTCGCGGTCGGCACGCTCAACGCGCTCATCGCCATCCACCAGGCCAACGTCGTGCACCGCGACTTCAAGCCCAGCAACGTGCTGCTCAGCGCCGACCGGCCGCGGGTGATCGACTTCGGCCTCGCACGCGCGCTCGACTCCACGATGTCGATGACCAGCGGAGTCGTCGGCACGCCCGCGTACATGGCGCCGGAGCAGTTGAACGGCCAGCAGGTCACGCCCGCCGTGGACGTGTTCGCGTGGGCCTCGACCATGGTCTTCGCCGCGACCGGCGCGCCGCCGTTCGGTCAGGACTCGATCCCACCACCCACCAGGCGCTGGCACGCCTGGGCGACACCGTCCCGCCCGCGTCCGGCCCGTCCTGGGGCGGCGACCCGAACGTACGGCTGCCGCCGGACGCGCCTCCGCCACAGCAGTGGCGGGTCGCGGTTCCGGACGACACGACGACCCGGCCGCCGGGGCCGCCGCGCCGCCGCTGGCTCCCCGTCGCCGCCGCGGCCGCGGGCGTCGCTCTCGTGGCCACGGCCACTGTCGTCGCCGTGCACCTGTCCGGGTCGCATCGGCCCGGCGGCTCGGGTACGTCATCGGGTGGCAAGGCCGGTGCGGCCTTCGACGCGGCGCTCACCCAGGTGGTCAACCCCTCCTCCGTCACTGGCGGCACGCTGCGGCTGCGCCAGACCGCCGACTTCGACTCACTCGACCCCGGCGAGATGTACTTCACCGGCTCGTGGAACTTCAGCCGCCTCTACGCGCGCTCCCTCCTCACGTACAAGGGCATCGGTCTGCGCCCGGTGCCCGACCTCGCGAGCGGCCTCGGCGAGGCGAGCGCCGACCTGAAGACCTGGACCTACCGCCTGCGTACGGGCGTCACGTTCGAGGACGGCTCCGGTCGCCGCCAAGGACGTGAAGTACGCGGTGGCGCGCACTCTGGCGACGGGTGTGATCAGCGGCGGCCCGTCCTACTTCGCCGAACTGCTCGACACCGGCACGTACGCGGGCCCGTACAAGGACAAGAACCTCGACGACTTCACCGGCGTCACCACGCCCGACGACCACACGGTGGTCTTCCACCTGAAGAAGCCCCACGCCGACTTCGACCACGTGGCGGCGCTGCCGCAGACGGCCCCGGTCCCGGCGGCCAAGGACACCGGCGAACGGTACCGGAATCGGCCGGTCTCGACCGGGCCGTACAAGATCGACCAGTACGTCGCGGACAAGTCGGTCTCCCTCGTACGCAACCCGTCGTGGCGGCCCGACGGCATACGCACGGCGCTGCCGGACCGGATCGAGGTCACCATCGGGCCGGACGCCGCGACCGCCGACCAGGCGCTCGTGGCCGGCCAGGCCGACCTGAACGCGAGCGGCACCGGCCTGGGGGACGCGTCGCGGGCCAAGGTGCTGGGCGATCCGACCCTCAAGAAGAACACCGCCCGGCCCAAGGACCTGGCGATCGCCCAGAGCCTCTTGCAGGCGCTCACCCGTGTCGGCATCCGCGCCTCGATCGCGCAGTATCCGGTGCCCAAGTTCTACACCGACGACGCGGGCAAGCCGGCCTTCGTGCACAGCAACGGGCTCGGCATGATCCTGTCGGTCTGGGGCCCGGACTTCCCCGCCGCGTCCGGCTTCTACCCCCTGCTCGTGGACGGGCGTCAGATCCTGCCGAGCAGCAACAACAACCTGGCCGAGCTCGACGACGCCGGCGTCGACGGCGTGCTCGACCAGATCGCCCAGACCAAGGACGCGACCGCACGTGAGGCCCTCACCTCGGACCTGGACCACAAGGTGATGGCCACCGGCGCGCTCGTACCGCTCCTGGTCGACAAGCTGACGCTGTATCGCAACCCGCGCCTCACCAACGCCACCGTCAGCCCGGTGTACGGCGGCTATGACCTCGCGGCCCTCGGCATCGTCTCGTAGCGGCCCGGCCGCAGGTCCCGTCAGTCCCTGCGCCACCGGCGGCGCAGGGCGTGCGCGGCGGCCTTGGGCCGGCGGTCGCGCGTGAAGACGCCCTTCTTGTTCCCGTCGACACGGTTGACGCCGTAGCCGGTGGCGAAGTCGGCGAAGTTCCAGACGTGCTCGCCGACGACGGACTCGACCCGGTCGAACACCCGGTGGTAGGCCGCCAGCAGCTCCACCTGGTACTCCTCGGTCCAGGGGCCCGCCGCGACCGAGTGCACGCCCGCCATGGCGTCCGCGCCGTACTCGGTCACGATGATCGGCCGGCCGTGCAGGTCCGCCCAGCGGCGCAGCTCGTCCTCCAGCTCGCGCTCGGCGGTGACCAGGTCGCCGGTGTCGACGTACCAGCCGTGGTAGCGGTTGAGGCACAGGACGTCGAACAGGTCGCTCAGCACGTCCTCCTCCGGGGGGAGCTGGACCTGGGCGAAGCAGATCGGGCGGCTCGCGTCGGCGGTGCGCGCCGCGCGTACGAGGGGCTCGAAGTACTCACGTGCCTGCGGCCGCGCCGAGTCGGGCTCGTTGGCGATGCTCCACATGACCACGCTGGGGTGGTTCTTGTCGCGGGCGACCAGCTCCTGGATCGCGCGCTCGTGGTTGGCGCGCGTCGTGTCGTCGATCGCGTCGAAGATGTGCGGCGGGTCGCCCGGCACCAGCGTGTGGGCGATCTCGAAGTTCAGCCCGACGGCCGGGGTCTCGTCGATGACGACGATGCCGTGCCGGTCGGCGTACTCCAGCACCTCCTCCGCGTACGGGTAGTGGGACGTGCGGAAGGAGTTCGCGCCGATCCAGTCGAGCAGCGCGAAGTCGTGCACCATGAGGACGTCGTCGTGGCCCTTGCCGCGTACGGCGTTGTCCTCGTGCTTGCCGAACCCGCGGAAGTAGAACGGCTCCCCGTTGACCAGGAACCGGTCGCCCTCGACGGCCACGCCGCGGATGCCGACCGGCAGCACGTACTCATCGGTCTCGCCATCGGGGCCGGTCGCGCGTACCTCGAGCCGGTGGAGGTGGCCGTGTCCGGGCCGCCACAGGGTCGCGTCCGCGACCTCCAGGACGCCGTCTCCGTCCGCCGCTCGCGCGCGTTCGGTCCCGTCGGCGTCGCGCAGCACGACCTCGGTGACCTGCCCGCCGCCGGCCGCGGACGCGCGGTAGCGCACCCGTGCGTCCGTGCCCGCGACCTCGGTGGTCACCGTGATGTCCTCGACGTACGCGCGTGGCGTCGTGTAGAGCCAGACGCCGCGGTGGAGGCCGGCGTAGTTGAAGAAGTCGTGGAAGTAGCGCTGGCGCCGCCGCCCGTCCGGCAGCGTGTCGACGAAGCCGGGCGGTATCGAGGCCGGCGTCAGCCGGTTGTCGACGACGACGGTCACCCGGCCGGTCTCGCCGAAGCCCGCGAGCTCGGTCAGGTCGCACTCGAACGGCGTGTAGCCGCCTTCGTGCCGGCCGACCTCGACGTCGTTCCACCAGACCACGGCACGGTGCGCCGCCGCGTCGAACCGGAGCACGACCCGCTGCCCGTCCCACCGCGCCGGGACACGTACATCCCGCTGGTACCAGACGTCGCCGACGTGCTCATGCGCCTCCCGCGTGCCGTGCACGTCGTTGAAGCTGGCCGGCACCGGCATCTCTACGGCGTCGGCGAGCGGGCCGCGCCACCACTCTCCGGCACGCCCGAGCTCGCCCGGGTCGAACACGAAGGCCCAGAGCCCGTTGAGGGTCACGCGTTCACGACTGGACGTCTCCTGAG
The DNA here is from genome assembly GCA_963799975.1 of uncultured Actinomycetota bacterium. Lineage (GTDB taxonomy): Bacteria > Actinomycetota > Actinomycetes > Streptosporangiales > Streptosporangiaceae > Actinoallomurus. Next base: position 409,787 of record CAWCZF010000002.1, read on the forward strand.
GACGTAGCACCGGTCACTCCCCATCGGTCGGTCAGCGTAAATCCCCCCGAATCTAACCTTTTCGGTCCGCCGCGTCGGGCGGCCGAGCGTTGCCCGCGTCCCGGCGGGCCGGCCGTCGCTAGTGTGGCGGTGTGGCCACCGTCCCGCGGCAACTGACCGCCGACGCACTGGAGTTCCTGCGGGAACGTCATCTCGCGACGCTCACCTCGATACGGGCCGACGGTTCCCCGCACGTGGTGCCGGTCGGCTTCACCTGGGACCACGACCGGTCCCTCGCCCGCGTGATCACCGACGGCGCCAGCCACAAGGCGCGGATCGCCGCGACGGGCGGCCGGGTCGCGCTGTGCCAGGTGGACGGCCGTCGCTGGCTCACCCTCGAAGGGGTCGCCGAGGTGAGCGAGGACCCGGCACGCGTGGCCGTGGCCGTCGCACGCTACGCCGAGCGCTATCGGCAGCCCCGCCACAACCCGACCCGCGTGACGATCGAGATCACGGTGGACCGCGTCCTCGCGTCGGCCGGCCTCCGGACCGACTGATCACCCTCCCGGCGTACGTGCGCCTGCGGGTCCACTTCCGGCCGTGGCGAGAGTTCGGCGGTGTGACGTCGGTTATGGGCGGGAACGCCCGTTTACCGTGACCGCCGGGTTCGTCGCGAGACGCGCATTTCGCCCACGAGCCGGCCCCTGCCACCACCAGGAGGAGACGGATGTCCGCCCATCCCGTCGTGTTCGTCGTCGGCACCGGTCGAACCGGTTCGAGCATGCTCTCGAAGATCCTCCGGACGCATCCGGAGATCCTCAGCGTCAACGAGCTGTTCGTCTCGGTGAGCGGGGCCGCCGCATTACCCGCCGAGCCGCTGACCGGCGCGGACTTTTGGAAGCTGCTCGCCGCGCCCAACTTCGTGTTCGACGCGATGACGGCCAACGGGACGCCGCTGCCGGAGTTCCTCTACCCACGGGTGCCCGGCCGGCGCTTCTCCGCCGAGACCACCGGCATCCCGGCGATCAGCCTCATGGTGCTGCCGCACCTGACCGAGGACCCCGACGCGGTGTACGACGCGCTCGCCGAGGAGGTCGTCACGTGGCCCGAGCGTGTGATCGCGCGGCACTACGAGGCACTGTTCGGCGTCCTCGCCGCGCGGTTCGGCGGCCGGGTCGTGGTCGAGCGGTCGGGGCACTCGCTCGAATGGGTCCCCCAACTGTGGGAGACCTTCCCGTACGCCAAGTTCGTGCACCTGTACCGCGAGGGTCCCGACTGCGCGCTGTCCATGAGCCGTCACCTCGGGTTCCGCAGCTCGGCGCTCGTCCGCGAGGTCCTCGACCGTACGGGCGCGGACTCCCTGCTCGACCTGACCCCCGAGCGGCTCCAAGCGTTGCCGCCGGACCTGGCGGCCCTGGCCACCGGCTTCACCTTCGACGCCGTACGCGACCGTGACGTGCCGCTCACGAGGTTCGGGACGCTGTGGTCGGAGATGATCGTCGAGGGGACCGGGCACCTGGCGAAGATCCCCGCGGACCGGCGTACGACGGTCAGGTTCGAGGAGCTTCTCGCGGCGCGGCCGGCCGAGCTCACCCGCCTGGCGGAGTTCATGGGCGTGGACCCGGATCCGGACTGGCTGCGGACGGGTGGCGAACTCCTGGACGACAGCAGGCGCGGCGCCGCCGCACGCCTGGACCCCGGCGAGCTCGCCGCGCTCCGCGAATCCTGTGAGCCGGGCGAGGCGGCACTGCGGCAGACCCGTACGTAACCGGGCGGAATCCGGCGGTCACCACGGCTCTTCCGCGGCCCAGAGAGCCGTGCGTGGCCGGAGCCGGAAAAATTAACAGGTTGACAATAGTCCTGACTAGGCATTTCTTCGACCTAACAGGTAGCTCGGCGAGAAGGCGCTGTCGACACTAGTTCGGGCGCTGTGATAGCTCTTGTGAGGCCGATCTTCTGCCGGAGAACGGCCGCCGTCGAAGAAGCTTGTGAATTTACCTGTAATTAACATCTCAGAAAGAACACCGCGCTGCGGCCCGGCGAGTCGACCGGCGGCGCGCGAGTACCGTCCACAGTCCCCCTACCTGCATGGTGACCGGAACGCCGCCCGGCAACGGCGTTCACACCTCTGCCGCATTCGGTTGCCCCGCACGTCGTCGACGCGACGCCGTACCACGGGCACGCCGTGCCCTATCGAGGCGTAATTCCCCGAATTCGGGATGGAAGAAAGCGCAGATGACGATCAACCTGCACGGCCGCGACCTCGTCCTCGGCCTGACCCCCTTCACCGAGCCGAACGCCGCGCTGGTCGTGGCCGTCGAGCGGGCCGGCGGGCACGGCGTACTGGACCTCGGCCTGGACGCCGGGTCGGCCGCGCGCGAACTGGCCCGCGTCGGCCGGCTCTGGGGACGTCCCTTCGGCGTACGCGTCTCGGCCGGCTGCCCGTTCCCGGCCGGCGACCTGCCCGGCGAGGTCGACACCGTGGTCCTGGAGGCGGGGACGGATCCGGGACCGTGGGCGGCACCGGGGCGCCGGCTGCTCGCCGAGGTCGTCTCCGCCGACGAGGCGCGTACGGCGGTGGAGCAGGGTGCGGCCGGGCTCGTCGCCAAGGGCATGGAGGCGGGCGGCCGTGTCGGCGAGCCGAGCGCGTTCGTGCTGCTCCAGCGGCTGCTCGCCGAGTTCGGCGTCCCGGTCTGGGCGCAGGGCGGCATCGGCCCGAACACGGCGGCGGCGGCCGTGGCCGGCGGAGCACGCGGCGTGGTGCTCGACTCCCAGCTCGCCCTGGTGAAGGAGGCCGGGCTGCCGGCGGCGACCGCGGCGGCCATCGCCGCGATGGACGGCAGCGAGACCGTGGTCCTGGCGGGCCGCCGCGTCTACACGCGTCCCGACCTGCCCGTCGTGGCGCTCGCCGAGAGCGGTGCGCCGACCGGCGCGCGCGACCTGCGCACCTGCCTCCTGCCGATCGGCCAGGAAGGCGCGTTCGCCGGACCGCTGGCCCGCCGGCACAAGACCGCGGGCGGCGTCGTCCAGGCGATACGCGCGGCGGTCGCCGCGGGGTGCACGGCGGCCAGGTCGAAGCCGCCGCTGGCGCCGGGCGCGGGCATCGCGCGCGCCGAGGGCGGCCCGCGCCTGCCGGTCGCGCAGGGTCCGATGACGCGCGTCAGCGACCAGGCGGCGTTCGCCGCCGCGGTCGCCGACGCCGGGGGCCTGCCGTTCCTGGCGCTCGCGCTGATGAGCGGCGACGAGACGCGCCGGCTGCTCGCGGAGGCCGCCGCGCTGCTCGGCGACCGGCCGTGGGGCGTCGGCATCCTCGGCTTCGCACCGGAGGAGGTACGCGCGGCGCAGCTCGACGCGATCCACGCCGCCCGGCCGCCGTACGCGCTGATCGCGGGCGGCCGGCCCGCACAGGCCGCCGCGCTGGAGGCCGCCGGGATCTCCGCCTTCCTGCACGTGCCCTCCCCCGGCCTGCTGGCGCGGTTCGTCAAGGACGGGGCGCGCAAGTTCGTCTTCGAGGGATCGGAGTGCGGCGGGCACATCGGCCCGCGCGCGAGCTTCGCGCTCTGGGAGGCCCAGGTCGACTGCCTGCTCGAACGCCCCGAGGTGCTGCCCGAGGTGAGCGTGCTGTTCGCCGGCGGCGTGCACGACGCGCGGTCGGCCGCCATGGTGTCGGCGCTGTGCGCGCCGCTCGCCGAGCGCGGCGCGGCGGCCGGCGTGCTGATGGGCACGGCGTACCTGTTCACCGAGGAGGCGGTGAGCGCGGGCGCGATCCTGGCGAACTACCAGCGCACCGCGATCGCCTGCGAGCGCACCGCATCGCTGGAGACCTCGCCCGGCCACGTGACGCGCTGCGCGGACACCCCGTACGTCGCCGCGTTCGAGGAGACGAGACGGCGGCTCACCGAGGACGGAGTCACCGTACGCGAGACGTGGGCGGAGCTGGAGCGGCTCAACCTCGGCCGGCTGCGCATCGCCGCGAAGGGCCTGCGCCGTACCGCCGACGGCCTGCGCTCGGCCGGTGAGCAGGAGCAGCGCGACGACGGCATGTTCATGCTCGGCCAGGTCGCCACGCTCCGCGCGGACGTCACCACGGTCGCCGCGCTGCACGAGGAGGTCACCGCCGGCGCGGCCCGGCTGCTCGCCTCCGCACCGGCCGAGCCGGCGCCGGAGGAGCAGGCGTCGCCGCTCGACGTCGCCATCGTCGGCATGGCCTGCGTGTATCCGGGCGCGCGTGACCTCGGGGAGTTCTGGTCGAACATCGTCACCGGCGTGGACGCGGTGACCGAGGTACCGCCGGAGCGCTGGGACGCGACGCGCTACTACGACCCGGCGGCCACCGCGCACCCGCGCGGCCGTACGCCCTCCAAGTGGGGCGGCTTCATCCCGCCGGTGCCCTTCGACGCGCTGGCGTACGGCATCCCGCCCGCGTCGCTGGGCAGCATCGAGCCCGTACAGCTCCTCGCGCTGGAGGTCGCCGCGCGGTCGCTGCGCGACGCCGGGTACGCCGACCGGCCCTTCGACCGCGAGCGCACCTCGGTGATCTTCGGCGCGGAGGCGGGCAGCGCGCTCTCGTCCGCGTACGTGCTGCGCTCGGCGCTGCCGGCCCACACCGGCGAGGTGCCGCCCGCGCTGGATGAGTACCTGCCCCGGCTGACCGACGACTCGTTCCCTGGCGTGCTGAGCAACGTGATCGCCGGGCGGATCGCGAACCGCCTCGACCTCGGCGGCTCCAACTTCACCGTGGACGCGGCGTGCGCGTCGAGCCTGGCGGCGCTCGACCTGGCCTGCAAGGAGCTGACCGCGGGCACCAGCGACATGGTCGTGTGCGGCGGGGCCGACCTGCACAACGACGTACAGGACTATCTGCTGTTCGCCTCGGTGCACGCGCTGTCGCCCAGCGGCCGGTGCGCGACCTTCGACTCCGCCGCCGACGGCATCGCGCTGGGCGAGGGCGTGGCCTGCGTCGTGCTCAAGCGGCTGGCCGACGCCGAACGCGACGGCGACCGCATCTACGCGGTCGTCAAGGCGGTGGCCGGGTCCAGCGACGGCCGCTCGCTCGGCCTGACCGCGCCGCGGCCCGAGGGCCAGCGGCGTGCGCTCGACCGCGCGTACGCGGCCAGCGGCGTCTCCCCGGCCGAGGTCGGCCTCGTGGAGGCGCACGGCACCGGTACCGTCGTCGGCGACCGTACGGAGCTGGCCGCGCTCACCGATCTGTTCACGGACGCGGGCGCGGCGCGCGGGAGTTGCCTCATCGGCTCGGTGAAGTCCCAGATCGGCCACACCAAGTGCGCCGCGGGCCTGGCCGGGCTGATCAAGACGGCGTACGCCCTGCACACCGGGGCGCGGCCGGGCGGCCTGCACCTCCGCGAGCCCAACCCGTACTGGTCGCCGGAGACCAGCCCGTTCGCCTTCGGCCCCGCGCCGTGGGAGACGCGGCCGGGACGACGGTACGCGGGCGTGAGCGCGTTCGGGTTCGGCGGCGCGAACTTCCACGCCGTCCTCGGCGGGTACGGCGGCGCGGACGAGCCGGCGCACGGGCTGCCGTACTGGCCCGCCGAGCTCCTGACGTTCCGCGGCGCGGACCACACGGAGGCCCTGCGCGACGCCGACCGGCTGGCCGGGCTGCTCGCGGCGGACCCGGACGCGCCGCTGCGCGACGTGGCGGCCGCACACCTGGCGGACGCGCCCTCCCGCCCGGTACGCGCCGCGGTCGTCGCCGCGGACCGTACCGACCTCGCCGCCAAGCTGGACGACCTGCGGGCCGGCCGGGCGGGGAACGGCGTCCACCTCGCGCCGGACGCGGCGGCGGACGGGCGGGTGGCGTTCCTGTTCCCCGGCCAGGGCAGCCAGCGGCCGGGGATGCTCGCCGACCTGTTCGTCGCCTTCCCCCGGTTGCAGCGCCTGCTGCGGCTGGCGGAGGCCCGGTACGCCCCGGTGATGTTCCCGCCGTACGCGTTCGGCCGCGAGGAGACCGCGCGGCAGCGGGCCGCCATCACCGACACGCGGATGGCGCAGCCGACGCTGGGCATCGCCGGGCTCGCGCTCGCCGAGCTGCTCGGCTCGCTGGGCGTGCGCCCCGACCTGGCGGGCGGGCACAGCTACGGCGAGCTGGTCGCGCTCTGCACGGCCGGGGTGTTCGGCGAGGAGGACCTGCTCGCGCTGAGCGCGGCGCGCGCCGACGCGATCCTCGCGGCGGCCGGCGAGGACCCGGGCGCGATGGCCGCCGTCGCGGCGCCCGCCGCGGACGTGCGCGCCATCCTGGCCGAGCTCGGCGCCGAGGTGATCGTCGCCAACGAGAACGCGCCCGCGCAGGCCGTCGTCTCGGGCCCGACGCATGCGGTCGAGCGGGCCGTCGCCGCGCTCGCCGAGCGCGGCCTCCGGGCACGGACCGTGCCGGTCGCGTGCGCGTTCCACAGCCCGCTGGTCGCCCGGGCCGCGGAGACGCTCGCCGCGGATCTGGCCGATCGCCGCGTCGGCGTGCCCCGGCACCCGGTCTGGTCCAACGGCACCGCCGCGCCGTACCCCTCCTCCCCCGATCGGGTACGCGAGCTGCTCGCGCGCCAGGTGGCCGAGCCGGTCCGCTTCGTCGAGCAGGTCGAGGCGATGTACGCGGCGGGCGCGCGGGTGTTCGTCGAGACGGGCCCGGGCCGGGTACTGACCGGCCTCGTGCGCAAGATCCTGGGCGACCGCCCGTACACGGCCGTGGCCTGCGACGTCTCCGGCGAGAACGGCATCACGCGGCTGCTGAACGCGCTCGCCGCCCTCGCCGTCGCGGGCGTGCCGGTCGACCTCGGCCCGCTGTTCGCCGGCCGCGCCGAGCCCCTCGCGACCGGACGGCGGCCGGGGTGGCTCGTGGACGGGCAGCTCGTACGAACCGCCGCCGGCGACCACGTGCCCGGCGGGCTGCGTCCCGCGACCGAGGCGCCGCGGGTGGACCTGACAGCGACGGGAGAGACGATGGCCGACGGCACACAGCGCGATGCTGCGGTGATGGAGTTCCTGCGGACGACACGTGAGCTGGTCGCGGCCCAGCGCGACGTGCTGCTCGGCTACCTCGGCACGACGCCCGCGCCCGCACTGGTCCCGGTCGCCGTGCCCCCCGCGCCCGCCGTACTCGCCGCGCCGGTGCCCGTGTCCGTGCCGGTGCCGGTGCCGGTCGAGGCGCCGCCGCCCGAGCCGGAGCGTACGGTCGCCGGACCGGAGGAGATCCGCGCGGTGGTGCTCGCGACGGTGAGCGCGCGTACCGGCTATCCGTCCGACATGCTCGGCGCCGACCTGGACCTCGAAGGCGATCTCTCCATCGACTCGATCAAGCGCACCGAGATCATCGGTGAGCTGGCCGAGCGGCTGGGGCTCGAAGGCGACGAGGCGGATCTGGAGGACGCCGTCGCCGAACTTGCTCGGATCAAGACGATCGGCGGGATCGCGGACTGGCTCGGCGGCCACCTCGCCGCACCCGGCGAGCCCGCGGTGTCCGCGGACGCGACCGACGCGCGGGGCGCGGCCGACGCCGCGCCCGTGGCCGCGGTGGGCGTGCCCGGCCGGTACGTCGTCGAGACCGTCGTCGTACCCGCTGCGGACGGCGACGGCGACCCGCTCGCCGGCCGCCGGGTGGTCATCGTCGACGACGGGCGCGGCGTCGCCCTCGAACTCGCCGACCTGCTCGAACGCGGCGGCGCCGAGGCGCGGGTGGTGGAGAGCCCGCCAGGCGACGGGGACGCCGACGCCCTCGTGCACCTGGCGGCGCTGCGTCCCGGCGCGGGGCCCGTGCTGCCCGGCGCGTTCGAGGGGATACGCCGCGCCGTGCTCGGCGGCGCGGACCGGATCGTCGTGGCCACCACGTCCGCCGGCGCGTTCGGCCGGCCGGGGGGCGAGGGCGACGCGGCCGACGCCGGGCTGCGCGGGCTCATCCGCGCGATCGCGCGTGAGTACCCGGACGCCGTCGCGCGAGCGGTCGACGTCGAGCCCAAAGAAAATCCCCGCAAGATCGCCGAACATCTGCTGACGGAGCTGGCCGGCGGCGACGGCCGTACGGTCGTGGGCTATCGCAACGGCACACGCACCGCGCTGCGCGTACGCCGCGCCGAGCTGACCGGCGAGGCGTGCCCGCCGCCGGGCCTCGGCCGCGACGCGGTGATCCTGCTGACCGGCGGCGCGCGCGGCATCACCGCGGGCGCGGCCCTCGCGCTGGCACGCCTCACCGGCTGCCACGTCGAGCTGGCCGGACGCACCCCGCCGCCGTACGCCCCGGAGGACCCGGCCACGACGGCGGCGCGTGACATGACCGCGCTGCGCGGCGTCCTGGCCGGTCAGGGCGGCCGGAAGCCCGCCGAGATCGACGCGGCGGCCCGCCGGATCCTGGCCGAGCGCGAGCTGCGGGCCACCCTCGACGAACTGCGCGGAGTCGCGGCGTCGGTCCGTTATCACGCGACCGACGTACGCGACGCCGGCGCAGTACGCGCGCTGGTCGATGACATACGTGCCCGGCACGGGCGGCTCGACGGTGTGATCCACGGCGCGGGCGTCCTGGAGGACCGGCTGCTCGCCGACAAGACGCCGGAGTCGTTCGCACGCGTCTACGGCACCAAGGTCGACGGGTTCCGCGCGCTGCTGGACGCGCTCGCGCCCGCCGCGGACGGCGCACAGCCGAAGGTCGGCTTCGTGGTGGCGTTCGCGAGCGTCTCCGGGGTGTTCGGCAACCGCGGGCAGGCCGACTACGCGGCGGCCAACGACGCGCTCGACGCCCTCTGCCGTACGTGGTCCGGCCGGCTGCACGGGCGCGTGGTCGCGATCGACTGGGGACCCTGGGCCGGCGGCGGCATGGTCTCCCCGGAGCTCGAACGCGAGTACGCGCGGCGCGGTATCACCCTCATCGACCCGGACGCGGGCGTCGCGTGCCTGCTGCGCGAGCTGTCCCACGGCACGGACGCCCAGGTCGTCTACATGTGCGGCGACGCGGATGAGTGAGCCCGTCGCGATCGTCGGGATCGGCGCGGTGTTCCCCGGCGCCGCGGACGCCCCGGCGTTCTGGGCGAACATCCGCGGCGGCGTGGACGCGGTGACCGAGGTGCCCTCGCACCGCTGGGACCAGAGCGTCTACTACGCGCCCGGCGAGCCCGGCGCGGCGGACCGGTTCTACTGCCGGCGCGGCGGGTTCGTGGACGAGCTGGCGAGCATTGACCCGACGGCGTTCGGCATCATGCCGAACGCCGTCGACGGCACCGAGCCGGACCAGTTGCTGGCCCTGCGCGCGGCGGCCGAGGCGATCGAGGACGCGGGCGGCGGCGACCGGCTGCCGGACCGCTCACGCGTCGGCGTCATCGTCGGCCGGGGCGGCTACCTCACGCCCGGCGTCGCGCGCCTCGACCAGCGGGTGCACACGGCGCACCAGCTCACGACCGTCCTGCGCGACCTCGTCCCGGGACTGGACGACGCGCGGCTCGCCACCGTACGCGAGGCGTTCCAGCGGGCGCTCGGCCCGGAGGAGTCGATCGGGCTGGTGCCCAACTTCGCGGCCTCGCGGGTGGCCAACCGGTTCGACCTGCGCGGCCCGGCGTACACGGTGGACGCCGCGTGCGCGTCGTCGCTGCTGGCCGTGGACCACGCCGTACGCGACCTGGCGTCGGGCCGGTGCGACGCCGTGCTGGCCGGCGGGGTGCACCACTGCCACCACACCACGCTGTGGAGCGTCTTCACCCAGCTGCGCGCGCTCAGCCCGACCGAGCGGATCCGGCCGTTCGACCGGCACGCGGATGGCACCCTGCTGTCGGAGGGCACCGGAATCGTGCTGCTCAAACGCCTTTCGGACGCGCTCACGGCGGGCGACCGCGTGTACGCGGTGATCCGCGGCGTGGGCGTCGCCAGCGACGGGCGCGCGACGAGCATGATGAACCCGCTGTCGGCCGGCCAGGTCACCGCGGTCGAACAGGCGTGGCGCGCCGCGGGCGTGGACCCGGCGGCCGACCACGCCGTCGGCCTGGTCGAGGCGCACGGCACCGCGACCCCCGCGGGCGACACGGTCGAACTGGAGACACTGCGCCGGGTGTTCGGCGTACGCGGGTCGCCGATCGGCCTGGGCACGGTCAAGTCGATGATCGGCCACACCATGCCCGCCGCGGGGGTGGCCGGCCTGATCAAGGCGGCGCTCGCCCTGCACCACGAGACGCTGCCGCCGACCCTGCACGTCGAGGAGCCGCACCCGGATCTGGCCGGCACTCGCTTCCTCCCTGTCACGTCCACCGCGCCCTGGGAACGCCCACGCGGCACACCCCGCCGCGCCGCGGTGAACGCCTTCGGCTTCGGCGGCATCAACGCCCACGTGGTCCTGGAGGAGGCACCACACCCCGCCCCCGCCACGACCCGGCACATCCGCCCCGAACCGGCCGCCGCACACGGCGACACTCAAGCGGACGCCACGACACCGGACGGCGGTCCCACGGCACCGAGCGACCGCACGACGCCCGCCGCCTCGCCGCACACCTCGACCGCCGCGCGGGCGGAGCCGGTGCTGCGGCTCGCCGCAGAGAGTCCTGAGGAGATCGCGCGCGTTCTGGAGGCCGGGGACGCGGAGCTTCTCGCTCGGGCCGCGTGGGTGCCCGGCGACGGACCGTGCCGACTCGCGATCGTCGCGCCGGACCAGCGTCGGCTCGCGCTGGCGCGGCGGATCGTCGAGCGCGGGCGTCCCTGGCGCGGGCGCAGTGACGTCTGGTTCACGCCGCGGCCGCTGCTCTCCGGGTCCCACCAGGTGGCGTTCCTGTTCCCGGGGTTCGAGCCGGAGTTCGCGCCGCGGATCGACGGCGTCGCGGAGCAGTTCGGGCTGAGCGCGCCCGAGCTGCACGGCAGCGGCGAGATCGTGGAACACGCGCTGGACGTCGTCGCGGTGAGCCGTCTGTTCGCCGCCGCGCTGGGCGAGCTCGGCATCGTGCCCGGCGCGCTGGCCGGGCACAGCCTGGGCGAGTGGACCGCGATGATCGCCGCCGGGATCTATCCGGAGATCGACGATTTCATCGCCTCTATGGGGCCGGGAATGGTGGAAGTGCCGGACGTCGTGTACGCGGCGTTCGGCACGTCGGCCGACCGCCTCGCGGCCGAACTCGTCGGCTTCGACGACGTGTACCTCACCCACGACAACTGCCCGCACCAGTCGGTCATCTGCGGCCCCGCCGAGCACGTCGATGAGATCGTACGGCGCATGCGCGGCCGTGCGGTGCTGGCGCAGACCATGCCGTTCCGCACGGGCTTCCACTCGCCGGTCTACGCACGTCACCTGCCCGCCGCACGCGGCCTGCTGGAACGGCTGGAGGTGCGCCCGCCGAGCGTGCCGGTCTGGTCGGCCACCTCGCTCGCCCCGTTCCCCGCCGACCCCGGCGAACTGCGCGAACTCGTGCTCCGCCACCTGGTCGAGCCGGTACGCTTCCGCCGCCTCACCGAACTCCTGCACGACTCCGGCATCCGCGCGTTCGTCCAGGTCGGACCGGGCAGCCTGGTCGGGTTCGCCGAGGACACGCTGCGCGACCGCGACCACCTGGCCATCGCCGCGGCCGTATCCGCCCAAGACGGCCTGGCCCAGCTCCGCCGCGTCGCCGCCGCCCTCTGGACCGACGGCCTGTCCCCCGACTTCACACGCCTGCCCGTACCGCCAGGATCACCAGCACCGGCCGCACCCCGAACCACGGCCGGGCAACACACCCACACGGCCCGGCCCGCACTGACCGGGCGGGCCGCGCGTCCTGCCACCGAGGTGCGGCTGCGCCTCGGAGAGCCGCTGGTCCGGCTGACGGGCCTCGACGGCCTCGTGACCGGCCTCGTTCCCACCCCCGCCGAGCCCTACCGGGTCCCAGAGGACACTCCGCTGGCCGCCGCACTGAACGCCGCCCTCGCCGACACGGCCGCCGCCGCTCATGCGATCACCGACGCCTGGCACGCCCACCACGGCACACTCGTCGCGGACCGCCCCGCCGCAGCACCCGCCACCACCAGGCCCGCCGCCGTCGCACCCACCACCACTGGGCCCGCCACGACTGGGCCCGCCACCACCGGGCCTGCCACTCCTACTCCCACGCCCGCCGGGACCGCCGAAGAGCCGGACGGCGACGCGGCCCGCACGCCCACCAGGCCCGGCGCGCGCACCGGGTCCGAGGGCGGCTCGCCGCGTACCCTTACCCGGACCCGCGTGTTCTCGCTGGCGACCATGCCGGACACCGCCGACCACTGCGTGTTCGCGCAGCCGCCGGGCTGGCCGGACATGACCGACCGGTTCCCCGTCGTGCCCCTCACCACGATGCTGGAGCTGATGGCAGGCGCGGCGGCCGAGCTCGCGCCCGGGGCGGCCGTCGTCGCCATCTCTCACGTCAAGGCGGCCCGCTGGCTCTCGGTCGCGCCCGAGACGACCACCGCCGTGCACGCCACCCTCGGCGAGTGCACCGCGGAAGGTGAGATCAGCGTCAAGGTCAGGATCGAGGGGTACGCGAGCGGCCTCGTCCACCTCCACGAAAACGGCCACCCGCCCGCCCCGCCACCATCCCGTCGCGTTCTCAGCAACCCGCGGAAGGCGCCCGTGGCGGCGCGCGAGCTGTACGACGGCGACTGGATGTTCCACGGCGGCAAGTTCGCCGGCGTGGCCGAGACCGGCTTGGTCGGCGACGACGGCATCACCGGCACGATCGTGAACCTGCCCGCCGAGGGCGCGCTGCTCGACAGTGCCGGACAGCTCATCGGCCACTGGATGCAGGTCAGCATCACCGTCGACCAGACCGTGCTGCCCACCGGGATACGCGCGGTCCGGTTCTACGGGCCGAGGCCGGAGACGGGGGCCCGGCTGGACTGCACGGCCTGGATCCAGGAGCTCACCGACACCGAGATGCGCGCCGACGCCGAGATCAGGGACGGCGACGGCAACGTCTGGTGCCAGATCGAGGGCTGGACGACGCGCAGGTTCGCCACCGACGACCGCATCTGGGGCGTCAAGTTCCGCCCGCACACCGAGACGCTGTCCGAGCCGCGCGACGGCGGTTGGTGCCTCGTACGCGAGCGCTGGCCCGATACCGGGTCCCGCGAGCTGATCATGCGCCGCTACCTCTGCGCCGCCGAACGCCCAAGGTATGAGGAACTGACCCCCAACACGCGCCGCGAGTGGCTGCTGGGCCGGATCGCCGCGAAAGACGCCGTACGGCACCGGCTGTGGGGCTTCGGCGCCGGTCCGATGTACCCGGCGGAGATCACCATCGGCAACGACGACCGTGGCCGGCCACACGCCACCGGGGCGTTCCGCGCCACGCACGTCTCGCTGGCCCACTGCGGCGGAAGGGGACGACGGCCAGGGATCGCGGTCGCACTCGCCGGAGCGGAACCGGTCGGCATCGACGTCGAGGCCGTCCAGTCCCGCGACGCCCGTACGGAGGAGGTCGCGCTGACCGGCGGCGAGCGCGCGTTCCTCGACGGGCTTCCGCATGAGGACCGGCCCGCCTGGTTCGCCCGGCTGTGGACCGCCAAGGAGGCGGCGGCCAAGGCGGCCGGCACCGGGCTCGCTGGCCGCCCGCGTGACTTCGAGGTACGCGCGAAGTCGGCCCAAGCGCTCGTCGTGACCACGCCCGGCGGTACGTCGTACCAGGTCGAAGCCACGATGATCACCCACGACGGGACGGCGTACGCCGTCGCGTGGACCCAGGGAGAGGACGCCAAGTGAGCGCAACGGACCCGGTACTGAACGAAGTCGTCGAGCTGCTCGTGAAGATCGTCGGGGAGGACTTCCTCCTGGACGTCGACGTCACGAGGGAGACGACGTTCAGCGACGACCTCGCCCTGGAGAGCATCGAGTTCGTGGCGCTCGCCGAGAAGCTCCAGGAGCGCTACGACGGGCGCGTCGACTTCGCGGCGTTCGTCGCCGACATGGACATCGACGAGATCATGTCGATGACGGTCGGTACCCTGGTGCGCTACATCGAGGAGCGTACGGCGACCGCGCGGTCGGGAAGCTGAGCCACGGCGATGCCGTACACGACCGCACGCGAGGCCCGCTTCCACACGATGGACCTGGGCACCGGGCGTACGGGCGGGCCGGTGGTGATGCTGCACGGGCTGTTCACCGGCAGCGTGGCCTCCTGGTACTTCACGTCCGCGCCGGCGGTCGCGGCCCGGCGGCCGGTGCGTCTCTTCGACTGGCGCGGGCACGGGCTCAGCGAACGCACTCCGGCGGGCTACGGCGCCGCCGACATGGCCGCCGACCTTGCCGCGCTCACCGCCGACCTGCCGCCGTTCGCCGTGGTCGGGCACAGCTACGGCTGCCTCGTCGGGCTGCGGTTCCTCCAGACCCACCCCGGGCGCGTACGCCGGATGGCCCTCGTCGAACCGCCGCTGACCGGCCTCACCACAGGCGGCCTGCACGAGGCGTACGCGGGCCTGGCGTGCGCGCGCGTACGCGCACTGGTCGAGGACACGACGCTACTGGCCGACCTCGCCGCCGAGCCGCCGGTGACGGACGCGGACCTGCGGTCGCTGGCGGGTGTGCCGTGCATGGTCATCGGCGGCGCCGCGTCGCCCTTCGCGCCGTCGCTCGACCGGCTGCGCCGGGTCTGCCCGCAGGTGCGCGAGCACGTGCTGCCCGGCGGCCACGACGTGCACGTCGGGGCGGCCGCCGACGTGACGGCCCTGCTCACCGGCTTCCTGGAGGAAGAGGATGGCTGACGTCCACGCGAACGGCCTGTGCTTCAACGTCCAGCTTCTCGGGCCGCAGGACGCGGCGGCGCCCGTCGTCGTGTTCGTCCACGGCCTGGTCACCGACAACCTGTCCAGCTTCTACTACACGCTCGCGGGGCCGACCGCGGTGGCGGGCGCGCGGGTCATCCTGTACGACCTGCGCGGGCACGGGCGCTCGCAGCGGCCAGAGGACGGCTACACGGCCGACGACAACGTCGCCGACCTGTGCGCGCTGCTCGACGCCCTCGGCATCGACGCCCCCGTCTTCCTCGCCGGCAACAGCTACGGCGGCCTCCTCGCCGCGCGCATGGCGGCGGCCGCGCCCGAGCGTGTCGCCGGACTCGTTCTGATCGAGGCGAGCTGCGCCGGTACGGGCGCGGCCGCCTGGATCGAGGACATGGCCAACACGCTCTCGGTGACCGCGCTGCGGCTGGAGCACGACGGCGCGCGCGACCAGTACCGCAAGGCCGGGCAGCGGCGGATGGCGCGGCTGGTCGTCCACGTCGACGGCCTGCTGAACCGTACGAGCCTGGTCGACGACGTCGCGGCGGAGCGGCCGATGCGCGCCGACGAGCTGGCCGCGATCCGCTGCCCGGTCCTCGGCGTGTACGGAGAGCGGTCCGAGCTGGTGTCGGCAGCGGACGAGCTGGCCCGCCACGTGCCGGACTGCACGATCGCGATCCTGCCCGGGCTGGCGCACACCGTGCTGCGCGAGGCGACGGACGTGCTCCGCGAGATCATGCTGGCCTGGCTCGCCGAGCGGAGCGCCCGCGTGCCGGCGGGCTCACGGCGCGCCGGATGAGCCGGTACCTGTTCGTCGTGCCGCCGCTGACCGGCCACATCAACCCGACCGCGGCCGTCGGTGCGGAGCTGGCTCGGCGCGGGCACGACGTGGCGTGGGCCGGGCATCCGGGCACCCTCGAACCGCTGCTGCCCGCCGGCGCGCGGATCCTGCCGGTCATCGACGACGCGCTCGACGTACGGCTGCGTGCCGCGCGCGAGCGCTGGCTGCGGTTGCGCGGCGCGGCGGTGCTGAAGTTCCTGTGGGAGGAGTTCATCGTGCCGCTCGGCCATGCGATGCTCCCCGGCGTCGAGGCGGCGATCGAGGACTTCCGCCCGTACGTGCTGGTGGCCGACCAGCAGGCTATCGCCGGGCCGGTCGCGGCACACCGGGCGAACCTCCCCTGGGCGACCTCGGCGAGCACGCCCGCCGAGATGTCGCGGCCGCTGGAGGCCCTGCCGAAGGTCGCGGCGTGGATCGACGCGCTGCTGGCCGGCTTCGGGGCGGAGTACGGCGTCACCGGCGGTGACCTGCGGTTCTCCGACCGGCTGGTGCTCGCGTACACGACGTCCGCGCTGGTCGGGGACGTGTCGCGGTTCCCGGGGCACTGGGTCTTCACCGGGCCCGCGCTGCTGGGCCGCCCCGACCGCGGCGGGTTCCCGTGGGAGTGGCTCGCGCCGGACCGGCGCACGGTGCTGGTCTCCCTCGGCACGTTGAACGGGCCGGCCGGAGAGCGGTTCTACCGCGTGGCCGCCGAAGCGCTCGCCGAGCTGCCCGAGGTGCGGGCGATCGTCGTGGCACCGCCGGGCATGATCACGTCTCCGCCGCCGAACGTGCTGGTCACCGGGCACGTTCCGCAGCTCGCGCTGCTGCCGCACCTGGCCGCGGTCGTGTCGCACGGCGGGCACAACACGGTGTCGGAGACCCTCGCGCACGGCCTGCCGCTGGTCGTGTGCCCGATACGGGACGACCAGCCGATCATCGCGCAACAGGTCGCCGACGCCGGGGCGGGCATCCGGGTGCGGTTCGGCCGGGTACGCGCGGCGGAGCTGCGCGCCGCGATCCTCGACGTACTCGGCGTCCCCTCCTACCGGGCGGCCGCCCGGCGCGTTCAGGAATCCTTCGCAGCCGCCGGCGGGGCCGCCGCGGCAGCAGACCATCTGGAGAAACCGTCGTGATCGGAATCGCTCTCGCCGTCCTGCTCATCGCGGGCCTGCTCCTCAACGGGTTGCGGCTGCGCGGCCGCGCGGCGGCACTGCCCTTACTGCCCGCGCCGCCCGCCCACGGCCCGACGGCCGGCGGCCTGCGCGCCGTGGTCGCCGAGGGCGCGGCGCTCGGCGACGCACCGGCCGCGGAGGCGTACGCGAGCGCGCGGGACCTCGACATCCTCGACCTGGTCCCGCGCGACCTGCACGTGACGGCGGCACGCGACCTCCTGCGCCACCTGTCGCCGCCGAGCGCCAAGGGACCCGGCAACGGGCTCGGCCCCGGCGCGGCCGTGCTGGTCCGGCCGTCCGTGCTGGAGCGCGCGGAGGTCGCCGTACCCGAGACGATCTCCACGCCCGACCTGATCGGCCTCGCCCGGCGGCTCAAGCACTACGCGCGCGGCCGGCACGCCCTGGCCGTCGCGCCCGGACTGCGCGCGGGAGCGGACGACCTGGCGCGACGCCGCTCCCGGCTGCGCGCGGCCGGCGTGATCGTCGCGGTCGACCAGACCCTCGCGCTCGTCCCGTACGCGCTGCTCGTCGTGACGGCGTTCGTCTCTTGGCCGGCGGCACTGGCGGCGCTGGCGGTGTTCTGTCTCCAGCCGTACCTGATCTTCGCCGGAACCCCCCTGCGGCCGCGCGGCCTGCACCTGGCCGCCCTCCCCCGCCCCCTGTACGAGCCGTACGTCTGGGTGCGGACCGCGGCCGGGCGGTGGCGGTCGGCGGCCGACGAGAGGAGCGCGGCCGCGCGTGCGGAGGCGCGGCCGTACTACGACGCCGAACTGGCCCAGGGCGTCGAACGCTTCCTGGAGCCGCGGCGGGAGACCTGCCCGTGGTGCGGCTCGGGCGCGCTCTCGGTGCTGCTGCGCAGCCCGGACCTGGTGTACCGCAAGCCCGGGACGTTCACACTGGAGCGGTGCGGCGACTGCGGCCACACGTTCCAGAACCCGCGGCTGACGCCGGACGGGCTCTCCTTCTACTACCGCGACTTCTACGACGGCATCGGCGCGGCCACCGCGGAGATCATCTTCACGACGTCGTCGCACGACTACCTCGCCCGCGCCCGCATGCTGCCGTACGCGCCGAAGCGCTGGCTCGACGTGGGCTCGGGACACGCGCACTTCTGCGCGGCGGCACGCGAGGTGTGGCCGGACACCGTCTTCGACGGCCTGGACCAGGGCGCGGAGATCGAGGAGGCGGCCCGGCGCGGGTGGATCGCGCACGCGCACCGCGGGATGTTCCCCGACCTGGCCGGCGCGTTGCAGGGCGACTACGACGTGGTGAGCATGCACCACTACCTGGAGCACACCCGCGACCCGTACCTGGAGCTGGACTCGGCGGCCAAGATCCTCCCGCCGGGCGGGCACCTGCTGATCGAGCTGCCCGACCCGGAGTGGCGGCTGGGCGCGATGTTCGGCCGCTACTGGATGCCGTGGTTCCAGCCGCAGCACCAGCACATGATGCCGATCGCCAACCTCAAGCGCGCGCTGGCCGAACGCGGCCTGACGCCGGTCGCCGAGGAGCGCGCCGAGGCGCACCAGCACAACGACTTCGTCACCGCGACGTACCTGTGGTTCGCCGGGCTCGGGCCGGACCTGACGCTGCCCTGGTCGGCCCGGCGGCGCACGCCCGCCCTGCGGGTGTGGCGCGGCGTGGTTTGGGCGGTCGGAGCGCCGTGCCTGGTCGCGGCGTACCTGCTGGACCGTACGGCCGGCGGTGTCGTGGCGCGGCGTACCGGGACCGGCAACGCGTACCGGGTGCTGGCGCGCAAGGCCGGTGTCGCCGATGCCTGACGCGGCGACGCCGGGTGCCGACCTCGCGGGCCGGCTGGACCTCGCGCCGGAGGTACGCCTGGTCCCGGCCGCCTTCCACGAGAGGTACGGCTACGACGCGGCGGGAGTCTGGCGCGCCCCCGGCTCGGTGACCCTGCTGTCGGACGGCGACGCGAGCCTGACGATCGCGACCCGCTGGGGCACGATCGTGGCGGCGCACGCGCGCGGGGACGACGAGGTCGAGTTCGGGCTGATGAACCGGCCGGCGGAGCGGCTGCGGACGCCGCTGGCCGCGATCGGCCCGTCCGGCGACTGGGCCGCGGCCGGGCTGAGCGCCGTGTGGGCGCTGCGGTCGGCCGGGTACGCGCTCGGCGGCGTCACGATGCTGGCCGGGGTCGACCTGCCGGACGGCGTCGGCCTCGGCGCGTCCACCGCGACGGCGTGCGCGGTGGCGGTGGCGCTGCGCGACATGTACGCGCCGGAGTTGCCGACGACGACGCTGGCCGACCTGGTGAGCCGGGGCCTGCGGGCGTTCGGCGTGACGGGCGAACGCGAGGCGGGCCGCTGCCGTGCGGCGCTGCTCGGGCGGACCGGGGCGGCACTCCTGGACGACGGCTCGGCAGCCGGCGTCACCGTACCGTTCCCGGTGGAGGCCGCCGGGCTGCGCCTCGCCGTGGTCGACACCCGGATCCGCACGTCCCCGGCCGCACCGGTCGCCGAGCGGAGCCCGCTCACGGACGCGACGCTGACCGCGCTCGCGGAGGCGACACCGGCCGCGCTCGGAGAGGCGCTCAGCGCCGCCCACGCCGAGCTGCGTGCCGCCGGGTTGCCGGACCGCGCGCAGGAGACGGTCGTACGCGCGGCCATGGACGCAGGCGCCCTCGGCGCGCGCATGATCTGGGACGGCCCGGGCCGCCCGGCGCTGCTCCTGCTACACGCGGAGGACCTCGCCGCGGTCCGTACGGCGGTCACCGGCACGTGCGTGACGCGCGGGCTATGCGCCCCCCGGTTCCTCACCGTCACGCCGGTCGCGGCCGCCGTGCGGAAGTGACGCGGTCTCGCGCGACGCGCGCCTGCCCGTGGTGGCCAACGGCGAGTAGCGCGGCACCCAGCGGAGCAGCGCGGCCGCGGCCATGAGGCCGACCGCGCCCATGGTCGCGATGCCGGCGGCGAGGCTGCCCAGGCCCGCCGCGGCGGAGACGACGAGCGGCCCGGCGGCGGTGCCGGAATCCGAGCACAGCCGCCACACGCCCAGGAACTGCGAGCGGGTCGCGGGCGGCGCCACGTCCGCGCCGAGGGTCATCAGGACTCCGCTGCCGATGCCGTTGCCGAACCCCATGAGCATGGCCACCACGGTCAGGGAGACCAGCCCCTGGGTGAGGGGCAGCGCGGCCTGGGTCAGCCCGAGGACGAGCATCGACGGGACCGCGATCCACAGCCGCCCCGCCCGATCCATGACCTTCCCCGACGGGTAGAAGGTGAGCGTGTCGACCAGTCCGGCGAGCCCGAACACGATGCTGGTGGTGGACGGGCTCTGGCCGAGGTGTTCGGCCCACAGCGGCAGCACGGTCTGGCGGGTGGCGCGTACGGACGCCACGAGCAGGACGGCGATGCCGAGCGTACGAAAGACCTGGTGGTGCCGGGCCACGACCGAGCGCACCGACACCGGATCGCGTCCGTGCCCTCGTGCGGTCGCCGGGTCGGCCACGTCGGGCACGAGCAGGACGACCAGCCCGGCCGCGACCGCGCACGCCAGGGCGAACCAGTAGACGTCGCGTACGTGACGGTCGTGCACCACTACCGCGCCGACGAACGGCCCGGCGAACGCGCCGACCCGCGACATCCCGCCGAGCGTGGACAGGGCGCGTGCGCGCAGCCCTTCGGGGATGACCTCGGTGAGGTAGGACTGCCGGGCCAGGATGAACACCGCGTTGACCGCTCCGGTCGCGGCGACGCAGAGCGCGAGCTCCCACAGGGTGTCGGCCAGCGCGCAGCCGAGGAGGGTGAGGACCGCGATGCCGCCCGCGACGAGCATCGCCCGCCGGTCCCCGATCCGCGCCGCAAGCGCCCCTGCGGGCACGTCGCCCAGGATCTGCCCCACGCCCAGCAGGGCCAGCAGCAGACCGGCCATCCCGACCGAGGCGCCGAGCTCACGCCCGCTCAACGCGATCATCGGCGCGAGCGCGCCCATGCCGGTCTCGAAGATCAACGTGGGCAGGAACACGGCCGGCGCGACCCTGGCGAGGGAGACCGGTCGCGTCACCTGTCAGGGCCTCACTTCGCGGCGTCTCCTCGGGTCCGGTCGAGGCCCATCGTATTTCAGCCGGACGCGGTGGCCGCGTTGCGCCGCAGGAAGTCGACGATCCGCGGGAAGACGTCGCGGTGCGCGTTCACGCCGATGAAGGGGTCGATGTGGCCGTAGCCGCGGAGGATCTCCAGCTCGTGCCGGCCGGGGACGATGCGGTCGAGGGTCTCGTGACAGATGACGTTGGCGCGGGGGAAGACGTGGTTCTGGTCTCCGGCCAGGAACAGGATCCGCGTCTGGACGTCCGCCGCCCGCGCCAGGAAGTCCTCCGGGAGTGCGGCGTGGCGCGGGTCCGACGGGTCGTACCGCACCACGTGCCCGGCCGCCGTCATCTTGCGCACGTGGCGGAAGTAGTGCACGCCGATCGGGCCGAGCAGGTCGGCGATGCGCTCGTGGGTCGCCGGGTCGAGGTTGTCGTGGACGAACATCGCCGGGTGCCCGGTGCCCCACATGAAGCTCTCCATGTGGCAGGCACGCTCCCGGCACTCCCGGTGGAACAGCGACACCGCGCGCGACAGCATCCAGCCGCGCGTGAGGGGCGGCGCGTGGCCGAACCCCGGGTCGAGGAACGCGAGGCCGAGCGCGTACTCCGACATCGCCGGTCCGAGGGCGAGCTTCACCCGTGACCAGGCCGGCACCCGTGGCGTGAGGGAGACGCTGTTGCTGATCAGGCTGGTGACGCCGTCGAGCACGCCGCCGAACAGGCTCATCGAGAACGTCACCGAGCCGAGACAGTGCGCGATGACATGGACGCGGCGGCCGCCGACGTGCCGGCGCAGCTCGCGTAACGCCGCGGGATGGTCCCAGTCGGCGACGTCGTCGAGCGTGAAGCGATGGGTCTCGGCGTCGTAGGGGAACCGGCAGCTCATGCGGAAGTCCGACGTCCAGACGTCGGTGAACCCGGCGTCGAGCAGGAAGCTCACCAGATTGCGGTGCTCGGGCATGACGAACATGTCGCAGGACGAGGTCAGGCCGTGCAGGAGCAACACGACGTCCTCGCAGTCGGCGCGCCGGAACCTGCGCAGCTCCAGCCCGAGGTCGTCCTCGGTGGTGTAGGGATGCACGGACACCTCGGCCTCCGTGACGCCATCAAGGGTGTACCGCGCGAGCCGAGTCCGCATGCCGGCCGTCCTTCTTCCGGGGACACCAGCATCTCCGCGGGCCCGGAGAACGGGCCATCGTGGTAATCCCTGACCTTCGCGCCGGCTCCTGTCCACTGATTGCCAACATCTCTTTGCGAAGAACTCTTTGCAAAGAAGTCTTCGCGGTCTACCGTCGAGCGGTATGACCGACTCGCGCGAATCTGAGGGCACACCACGGGACCTGGTCGTCCTGGACGCCAAGGGGCTGCGTGCGCTCGCGCATCCCGTACGCGTGCGGCTGATCGGCCTGCTGCGCAGGCACGGGCCGTCCACGGCGACCCGGCTCGCCGAGCGCCTGAACGTGAACTCCGGCACGGCGAGCTACCACCTGCGGCAACTCGCGGCCGCCGGGTTCGTGGAGGAGGATGCCGCACGCGGGAACGCGCGGGAGCGCTGGTGGCGCTCGGTGCACCGTGGCACGCGGCTCGACGATCCGGACCTGATCGAGCGCGAGCCGGAGGCCGCGCTCGCCTTCCTGCAGTCCGTCGCGGCCGCGCACACCCTCCAGATCCAGCGAGCGCTCGGCGAGTTGCAGACCATGCCGCGCGCGTGGCGGAACGCCTTCGAGGGCAGCAACTGGTCGCTGCGGATCACCCCTGGGGAGGCCGCGACGCTGAGCGAGGAACTCGCCGCGCTCCTCGCCCGCTACCGGCGGGACACCCCAGAGGAGGCGGCCGCCGCACCGGACGACGCCGAGCGGGTCACGCTGATCGGCTACCTGTTGCCCGAGCTGGACGTGCCCGAATGAGCCGCGCGCCGACGCGTACGTGGCGACCGCTCGGCGGCGTGCTCGCGGCGATCACCGTCTCCTGGGCCGGCACGCGGATCTCGGCCATCGCACTGCCCTGGTTCGTGCTCGTGACGACCGGGAGCCCGGGCCGTACCGGGCTGGTCGCGTTCTGCGAGATGGCCCCGTACGTCGCGGTCAAGGCGTTGACCGGGCCGCTCGTCGACCGGGCCGGGCCGCGCCGAGTCTCCTGGACCACCGACCTGGTCAGCGCGACCACCGCCGGCGCCATCGTCGCCCTCCACGCGGCCGGGCTGCTCACCTTCCCGCTGCTGCTCGCCCTGGTCGCCCTGATCGGCTCCGCGCGCGGGCCGGGCGACCTCGCCAAGGTGGTCATGGTCCCGGAGGCGGCCGACCTGGCGCGCGTACGCCTCGAACGGGCGACCGGCCTCGCCGGGGTGGCCGAACGCCTCTCCTCCACCGTCGCCCCGGCCGCCGGCGGCGCCCTGATCGCCGCGTTAGGCCCGATGAGCGGCCTGGCCGCCGACGCCGGATGCTTCGCCCTCGGCTCGGTGATCATCGCGTTCGCGCTGCCGCGGGGCGCGGGGCGCGCCGCCGGGGTCGCGGACGAGGAGTCCGGCTACTGGCGGAGGTTCGGCGCGGGCACGGCGTTCCTGCGCACCGAGCCGCTGCTCCTCACCATCTTCGTGATGGTCGGCGTCACCAACTTCCTGGACGCGTCCCTCAGCACGGTCCTGCTGCCCGTCTGGGCGCGCGCGTACGGCGGCGGTCCCGCCGTGATCGGCCTGGCGGCCAGCGCCGTGGGCGTCGCGTCGGTCGCAGGGAGCCTGGTCGCCACGGCGGTCGCGCACCGGCTGCCGCGCCGGGCGGTGTTCTTCGCCGGGTTCCTGCTCGCGGGCGCACCGCGGTTCGTCATCCTCGCGATCCACCCGCCGCTGTGGTTGATCCTCACGGTCTTCGCGGTCAGCGGATTCGGCGCGGGCTTCGTCAACCCGATCCTGAGCGCGATCATCTTCGAGCGGATCCCGCGCCGGTTGCTGGGCCGGGTCAACGCGCTGGGCGACTCGCTGGCCTGGGGAGGCATCCCGCTCGGCGGCCTGGTCGCCGGGGCCGCGGTCGCCGTCGTCGGCATCGTGCCGACCCTGCTCGCCGCCGGCACCGCGTACTTCCTCACGACCAGCCTCACCGGCCTCCGCCGGAATGGCGCCACATGCGGCCACGGGCCGCCTCGAAGCTCTCCGAGGCCGCTTAGGTCACCCGGCCCCGGCCGCGGTCCCGGTCGCCTCGCCGCCGCCTCCCGCAAGTCGTTCCTGGCCGGGCCGTCGCGGCCGCCAGGGTGGTCACCGAGGCGGACGCGAGGTAGCGTCTCCCCGCCATGCGCAGGACCCGGCACGGCCGCTCGAGGATCATGCGGTGTTCGGCGGCACGGGCGAGTATCCAAGCGCACGGACTTGTCGCCGACGCTGATGAGGAATCATGTGCCCGGACGGACCTCGCTCACCTGACACGGCCCACGCGACCACCGAGGACGGCGGGAGCGGGCCCGACCGCCGCCGGGTGCTGACGGCCGCCGCCACCGGCGCCGCCGCCCTCACGCTCGCCCCGGTGTCGTTCGCCTCGGCGCGGGCCGCAACCGGGAAGCCGGACGCGAGCGGCGACGTCACCCGCGTCGTCACCGGCCACCTGGACACCGGCGTCACCGACTTCGTGTACCTCCCGGTGGAGGTGCCGAAGGGCGTGCGGAAGATCGCCGTGGAGTACTCCTACGACAAGCCGGCCGTGCCGCCGGGCACGCCGGGCAACTCCTGCGACATCGGGGTGTTCGACCAGCGCGGCATCAAGCTCGGCGGCCGCGGCTTTCGCGGCTGGTCCGGCGGAGCGCGCACCGCGTTCGAGATCAGCAACACCGAGGCGACGCCCGGCTATCTGCCCGGCCCGGTCCACTCCGGCACGTGGAACGTCGTCCTCGGCCCGTACCAGGTGGCGCCGCAGGGGATGAACTACCAGGTCACCATCACGCTGACGTACGGCGACCCGGGCGCGGCGTTCGTCCCGCACTACCCGCCGCGGCGGGCCAAGGGCCGGGGCCGCACCTGGTATCGCGGCGACGGCCACCTGCACACGGTCTACTCCGACGGCAGGCGGCTGCCGTCGGAGGTGGCGGCCGGGGCGCGCGCGGCCGGGCTCGACTTCATGGTCTCCACCGACCACAACACCTCCTCCTCGCACGCGGTCTGGGGCGATTACGCGGGCGAGGACCTGCTCATCGTCACCGGCGAGGAGATCACCACGCGGAACGGCCACTGGCTGGCGCTCGGGCTGCCCGCCGGCGAGTGGGTGGACTGGCGGTACCGCTCGCGCGACGACGTCTTCGACCGCTTCGCCCGCCAGGTGCACCGGGCCGGCGGCCTGGTCGTGCCCGCGCACCCGTACTGCCCGTACGTCGCCTGCCAGTGGAAGTTCGGCTACGACGACGCGGACGCGATGGAGGTGTGGAACGGCCCGTGGACCTATGACGACGAGTCGGCCGTCGACACCTGGGACGCGCGGCTCGGCGAGGCCGTACGCACCGGACGTCGCTGGACCCCGGCGATGGGCAACAGCGACGCGCACAGCGTGCCGCAGGTCATCGGCCTGCCGCACAACGTCGTGTACGCGGACGACCTGACCACCGACGCGATCATGAGCGGCATCCGCGCGGGACGCACCTGGATCGCCGAGTCGTCCGCGGTGAGCCTGGCCTTCACCGTCTCGGGGAGCGGCCGGCAGGCCGGCATCGGCGAGACGCTCACGACGCCCGCCGACGCGCCCGTGGACGTACGCCTGGAGGCCGGCGGCGTGCCGAACGGCACTGTGCGGTTCGTCACGGACGAGGGCCAGATGCACCAGGAGTCGCTGCCCGCGTCCGGCACGGGCACGGTCGTGTGGCGCACCACGAGCTCGCTCGCCGCCTACGTACGCGCGGAGGTGCGTCACCCGATGGCCGACGGCAGCCCTGGCCAGGGGAACACGATGGCGCAGACGCTCGTGTGGGGGCCGATGGCCGCGCTGACCAACCCGGTCTTCCTGCGGCGCGCCTGAAAGCGCGCCGCGCCACGCTCAGTCGTCGTCGTCCTTGCGGTCGGCCTCGGCGAGCTCCTCGACCGCGACCGCGACGCTGATGACCAGCGGTACGTCGGGGTGCTCGATCTCGATGCCGTAGGTGTCGCGGATGCGGAACCACTTGCGCGACGTCTGCGCGACGGCGCCCTGGTCGCTCTCGATCACGTAGTTCTTCTCGATGAGGTCGCCGGAGGCGGTCCACTCCTGCCCGTCGGACAGCTCGATCATCATCTTGTGCCGGAACGGGCTGATGAGCTTCTTGTGCACCTTTGCCACTGTGTCGCCGTCGCGCTCGACGACCATCGTGTCGCGGATGCTGATCGTCTTCTTGCGGATGACGGCCAGCACCTCGCCGCCCGGATCCTTGAGCTCGAACGTCTGGCGCAGGCGCAGGGCCTTGCCGTCCACGAGGAAGGCACGGTCGCCCGACTCGTCCTCGATCCAGAAATCCTCGCCGATGCTGAACATCCGCTCGCGCATCTGGAACTTCACGTCGCCTCCTGGGTCGCCTGAAACGCCCTGATCACCCTACCCCCGGCCTCAGTGGGGCAACTTCACGACGGAGACGAAGAAGTCGTCGATCTGGCGGACGATCCTTATGAAGCTGTCGAAGTCCACCGGCTTGGTGACGTACGCGTTCGCGTGCAGGTCGTAGCTGTTGAGGATGTCCTCGTCCGCCTCGGAGGTGGTCAGCACCACGACCGGGATGGAGCGCAGGTCCGGGTCGGCCTTGATGTCCTTCAGCACCTCGCGGCCGTCCTTGCGCGGCAGGTTCAGGTCGAGGAGGATCAGGTCCGGCCGCGGCGCGCGCTCGTGCTCGCCCTGCCTGCGCAGGTACGCGGTCGCCTCCTCGCCGTCGCTGACGATGTTGAGATGGTTCCTGACCTTGTTGTCGGAGAACGCCTCCTTGGTCAGCAACACGTCACCCGGGTCATCCTCTACGAGGAGCACTTCGATGGTATGGGCGGATTCAGTCATCGGTGTCTCCAACGGGAAGGGTCCAGCGGATGGTCGTGCCGTGCTCGGCGGGCTGCTCGGTCTCGAGCCAGATCCGCCCGCCGTGGTGTTCGACGATCTTCTTGCACATCGCCAGGCCGATGCCCGTCCCCGTGTAGACGTCCTGGGGATGCAGTCGCTGGAAGATCAGGAAGATGCGGTCGCCGTACTTCGCCTCGATCCCGATCCCGTTGTCCGTACAGGCGAACTCCCACATGTCGCCGTCGCGGCGCACGCCGATTGCACGCGCGGCGGTTCGTCCCCGTGGAACTTCAGTGCGTTGCCGATGAGATTCTGCAGGAGCTGGGTCAGTTGAGTCTGGTCGCCGGACACCCTCGGCATCTCGTCGGAGGTCACCTCGGCCTCGGTGTCCTCGCGCAGCTGGGCGAGGTTGGCGAGCGCGCGGTCGAAGCAGACGTTCACGTCCACGATCTGCTCGCGGCGCTCGATCCGGCCGACGCGCGAGAAGTTCAGCAGGTCGTTGATGAGCACCTGCATGCGCTTGGCGCCGTCGACCGCGAAGGAGATGTACTGGCGGCCGCGGTCGTCGAGCTTGTCGCCGTACTTGCGTTCGAGCATCTGGCAAAAGCTCGCCACCTTGCGCAGCGGCTCCTGGAGGTCGTGGCTGGCGACGTAGGCGAACTGCTCCAGCTCGGCGTTCGAGCGGCGCAGCTCGGTGGCCTGCTCGTCGAGCTGACGTCGCGCGTCGGAGGTGAAGCGCCACTCGTCCATGATGCGCTGCCGCATGCCGTCGACGATCGCGGCGAGCTCCACGAACTCGGCCGACCCGCGTACGTCGAGGGGATGCCCGAAGTCGCCCTGCGCGACCGCGCGTACGTTGGTGGCCAGCGACGACAGCGGGCGGAGCACGGCGCGGCGGATCAGCAGCGTGAGCCCGATCGCGGTCAGCGCGGCGATCAGGACGGCCACGCCCAGCGACCAGTAGACGGCGTTGACCCGCGCGTCCAGCCGCTGCTCGAACCGGTGGAACAGCGCCGTCTGGTCCCGTTGCAGGGTGGCGTTGGTGCTGCGGATCTGGGCGAACGGCTGCGCGCCGAAGTCGGCGGCGGACGGCTTGGCGCTCCTGCCCACGGCGGCCACCAGCGGCTCGGCGTACTTGGCGCGCCACGCGGCGGCGGCCGCGTCGAGCGCGGCGATGTCGGCGAGGGACCGGTCCGCGCCGCGCGCCCCGGTGAGCAGGCGCCGCATCGTGGCGGACGTACGCGCCTCCGTGGCGATCTGCTGCCGGTACGCGGCGAGCGACCCCGCGTCGTGGGAGGCCGCGTACGCGCGGATCGCGGTGTCCTGCTGGCCGATGGAGCCGCTCAGCTGAGGTTGCAGGAGCGCCGCCGGCACGATCCGGCCCGTCACCATGTCACGCGTACGCGACTGCCGGTAGATCGCGTCCGCGGACTGGGCCAGTGACGCGACCAGGATGAGGCCGAGCAGCAGGCCGCCGAGGCCGAACCACTGCCCGATCCGCACCCGGCCGACGCGGCCCTTCCGCTCCGAGATCACCTCTGGGTCCACGAGGGGCGGTCCCATCGGCCTCGCCGGCTCCGACTTGGTCTCAGGCTCGGGTACGGGCGGGTCCAGCGGCTCGGCCACGTCGCCGTTCGTCGTCACTATCGTCCTCCGGCGAGCAGCAGAATCGCCATGTCGTCGCTGAGTACGCCGCCGTTGAGCTCCTCGGCGCCGGACACCAGCGTGTCGATCAGTTCCTGGCCGCTTAGGCCGCGTTCGCGTGCCCGGCGGGTCAGGGTGAGCAGGCCCTCGGTGTCGAGCCGTCGCGATCCGTCGCCCACCCGGCCCTCGATCAGGCCGTCGGTGTAGAGCATCAGGGCCCAAAAGTCCGGCAGCTCGATCCGCGCCGCCGGCCACTCGGCGTCGGAGAACAGGCCGATGGCCGGGCCGCAGCGCGTCCTCGGGCAGCGCCTCGACGCCCGCGTCGGTGAACAGCAGGGGCCGCGGGTGCCCGGCGCGGTACATCGTGGCGTACCGGCGGTCCGGCTCGATCGTGACCATGCAGAGCGTCGTGAAGATCTCCTCGGTCCAGCGTTCGAGCGTCAGGACCGTGTCGAGCGTGGCGAGCAGCTCGCCGCCGGTCAGCCCGGTCAGGATCAGGGTCCGCCAGGCCATGCGCAGGCGCACGCCGAGGGACGCCTCGTCCGGCCCGTGTCCGCTCACGTCGCCGATCATGAGGTGGACCGCGCCGTCGAAGGTCTGGATCGTGTCGTAGAAGTCGCCGCCGAGCAGCGCGCGCCGCCGCCCGGGACGATAGCGCGTGTGGTGGTGCAGCGCCGTGTCCCGCAGCTGCGGTACGGGCAGCAGCCCGCGGGCCAGCCGAGTGTTCTCCTGGCTCAGCAGACGCGTCTCGACCAGCTCGCGCTCGGACTCGTCGGCGCGCTTGCGCTCGATCGCGTACCGCACCGCACGCGCCAGCAGCGGCGCCTCGACCTCCTGTTTGACCAGGTAGTCCTGGGCTCCGGCGGCCACCGCCGCCACGCCGACCTGGGCGTCGTTGAGCCCGGTCAGCACGAGCACGGCGACGTGCGGCGCCAGGCGGAGGACCTCGCGCAACAGGTCCAGGCCGTTCGCGTCCGGCAGTGAGAGGTCGAGCAGGATGCAGCGGAAGCCGGACACGCCGGCGTCCAGCAGCAGCCGCGCCTCACGAAAGCTGCGCGCCACGATCATGTGCGCGTCCAGCTCTCCCTCGTCGAGGAACTCCTGTACGAGAAGCGCGTCGCCCAGGTCGTCCTCGATCAGCAGAATCTCGAGCGCGCCCGGGCCGGTGACCGGCACGCCGGAGGCGTGGGGGCGATCAGTCGTCCTCACCGAACATCGGACCTTTCCTGGCAAGGAGTAGATGCGACTTGGACGGCGGCCGACACGCGACGCCGGAAGTCTGAGTGAGAAGGTGAGCAGACTGCCACATTCGACCGCATAGCACGCCCGTCATTCCGCAACCGCCTGCACGCTCCCCCGCACGTCGAGCGGGAAGCCCGCCAGTCTGCCACCATGCGTAACGATACTGGGGCAATTGCCGCCCGACAACAGAGCCGGTCGCCGGCGGCGCGTACAACCCCCTCTAATTGCCACGGAGTCACCCGCCGGGGCGGTCGCAGGGCGTGAACGCCATGGTCCAAATACGGGAATGCGTTGAACGTCCCGATCGGTCCCCGTAACCTCGCTGATCACCTGGACATGCCGCCGACTCTCCCTGGAGAGCACCCATGAGCGCCTCCGACATCATCACCTCGGCACCCAGCGTGTGGGGAGCCGCCAACGCGGCGAGCGCCGTGGCGCTCGAGCCGGCCGCCTTGATCGTCGCGATACCGCTGGCGGCCTTCGTCTCGGATCCGGCCGAGATGTGGCACGCCGGAGAGCGCTACGGCCAGGTCGCGAAAATGATCCAGTCGGCGAGCGAGAAGATGACCGAGGACGTCAAGCGTCATGCGCTCGACGAGCACTGGAACGAGGAGGGCAGGAACGCCTTCATGGCCGACCGGCTCACGCCGTACCAGGACACCCTCGACCAGGCCGCCACGATGTACCTGAAGATCGAGGACACACTGATGAGGTGCGCCGAGGGCTACACGGCGGTCGGCCTGGCGTCGGCGTTGCTCGGTTCGGCGACGGTCGCCTTCGCGACCGCCGCGTTGGCCAGAAAAGCCGTCGACCCGATGGGGATCTCGGACTACGCGGTGATGCGCGTGCTGGCGAACATCGCCAAGGGTCTCGCCGAGGGGCTGGGAAAGCTCAACTCGTTCGCCATGGCGATCCTGAAGGAGTTCGCCAAGCAGAGGCTGAGCGACCGGGCGATCGACGGGCTGCGATTCATGGGCCTGGGTGTGGCCTCGCTCGTGGTGGGGGTGAGCGAGGGTATCGACCTGACCACGTCGAGAACCTACTTCACGGCGAACGACGCCACCTTGAACTGGCTGAGGCAACAGCCTGAGGGATCGGCCATGCCGGCCGGCTACCACGCCCCGAGCGCCAAGGACCAGGCCGCGATCAAGAAAATCCGGCCGGAGTCGATCACGGCGCTGGGCAAGGATCTGACCGCTCACGCGGGTGAGGATCTGGGGGCGGCGTACGACCTGGCGTGTCACAACGAGGTCGGTCACCCGGGCTTCGGCGTGGTCGGCGTACGCGTCGGGCATGCCCACGTCGAGATGCGCGACCATGCGGCGGCGCAGCTCGCGGCGTGCCGCGACACTCCGGGAACCTGGCTCCCCGGCCTGCGGTCCACCGCCGCCAACTGGATCATCGCCGACCAGGCCGGCGCCGACGCCGCCGGGCACATCATCAAGCGCTGACCCTGCCGCGGCCTGGCGCGGCGGATCAGTCCGCGTGATCGGGTCGCGCCGCCGACATCGGGACGCCGCGCCAGCTCAGCAGCACGGCGAGGATCGCACCGGCCGTGATGCAGCTGTCCGCCACGTTGAAGGTGGCGAAGTGCCGTACGTGGATGAAGTCGACCACCGCGCCGCGCCCGATGCCCGGCGCACGGAAGAGGCGGTCGAGCAGGTTGCCGACCGCTCCCGCGAGGATCAGGCCCAGGGCGAGCGCCCAGGCGGCCGAGCGCAGTCTCGACGCCGTACGTGCGATGACGACGGCCACGCCGAGCGCGAGCACGGTGAACACCGTGGTGGCCATCGGCGCGAACGAGAACGCGGCGCCGGAGTTGCGGGAGACCTCAAGGGTCGCCCAGTCGCCGATGACGCGAACCGGGGCCCCTCCTTCGAGGTGCGCCGCCGCGAGCGCCTTCGTCACCTGATCAATGAGGATGCCGGCGGCCGCCGTCGGCCAGACCAGCACGCGAGCGGAGATCCTGGCACGCATCCGGCCATTCTTACAGAACCGGCACCAGGCCCTCAGATCACGCGACGCCGCCGATTCAGATCATCGGCTCGATGATCGCGCCGGCGTTGGCGACGCCGTCCTCGGCGCGGATCCGGTGGCCCGCCGCCGGGGCGCGTGCGCGGATCCTCTCGTCGCGTACGGCGGCCCCGATGCGCGCGGCGAGCGCCCCGGCGTCGAGTCCGCGTACGGGCAGCGGCGGCGGGCCCGCGCGGCACCATGCTGCCGAACCCTGAGTGCGATACAACACCGGTCCGCCGCGCCCGGCGGCTGATGCCCGCCGCACATGAACACGGCCTGACGTGCGGCGATCCAAGACAAGGCCGCAGAATGCCGGAAACACGATCGCACGGTCCGGCTTTCGCGAACCGGATTTTTCGGTACCCTCAGCGAGAAGATCGTTATATTCCGGTTAGGTGGTCGGTCGGATATGAGTCAGGACCGGTACGCGGTCGTATACGAGACCCTGAAGTTCGCGTCACGCGATTCGCGCGAGGCGGCGAACGTCCTGACGGACAAGATCAAGCAGCACACGTCCGCGTGCGCCGCGGCGGGCGACCACCACCAGGGCTGGGAGACCGCCACCGCGCTCAACGAGTGCGTCGAGGCGTGGGCGGCCCACCTGAACGGCCACGTCGAGCAGACCCATGCCGTCGGTCGGTTCTTCCATGTCACGCACGCCAACTACGTGAACGCGGACGACGTGTCCGCAGGCGACACCGAGACCGCACCCCCCGTGCAGGAGCTGTGACACGTGGTCACCTTCAACGAGTTGCTGAACGCCCAGCCGGACAAACTCAAGGACAGCGCCGACGCGTGGAACAAGTGGTCGCTGGCGGCCGCCGACCACGCGGACCAACTCGCCGCCGTCCACGAGAACATCTCGACGAACTGGACCGGTCTCGCGTCCGATCAGGCGCGTTCCTACGTCGCTCACGCGCATCTGCGCGCGTCCGAGACCGCGACCGTGCTGGCCCAGGTGGAACGGACGCTCAACGCGGCGTACACGAAGTTCGCCCAGGCGCACAATGACCTGATCTCGGCCGGGAACCAGGCCGCGAACGTCGGCTTCATGGTGACGCAGGACGGCCAGGTGGCCGATCCGCACAACCTGATCGGCACGGCGAGCGGAGACCGCAAGACGCAGCTTTCGCAGGCGAAGACCTACATCCAGGGCCTCATCGACACCGCCGTACGCGACGCCACCGCGGCCGACGACTCGGTCGCCGCCGCCCTGCGGACTCTGCTGCCGGGCAGCACCGATCTCGCGGGCGGAGGCGGGGGCGGCCCCGCACCGCTGACCTCGCCCGTCCACTACCCGTTGACCGGTGACCTGGCGCTGCCGCCGAACGCGCTGAGCAACGCGCCGAATCCCCAGGCCAGAGCGGTGCTCGACTATGCCATTCACCAGCTCGGCGATCCTTATGTGTTCGGCGCCGCGGGACCGGGCAGCTTCGACTGCTCCGGGCTGGCGCTGCGGGCGTACCAGTCGATCGGCGTGAACCTGCCGCACAACGCCGCGGTCCAGTGGGCGCAGGGACCACGAATTCCCAACGGTATGGAGCAGCCGGGCGACCTGGTCTTCTTCACCGAGGGAACGGGCAGCGTGCAGCACGTGGGCATCGTCTTGGACCCGGCCAAGGGCACGATGATCGTCGCCCCGCACACCGGGTCGTACGTGCAGATCCAGAGCTACAAGGACTTCCCCGGCGGGTACCTCGGCTTCACCCGTCCCGGCATGCCGTAGGGCGGTCTCCTCACCGGTGGCCGCGGAGCCAGCGGTCGCGGTGCCGGCTCGCCTCGTCGCGCGCCCGCCTGATCGCCGGTCCCGGGACCTCCTCGTCCAGCCATTCGCCCAGGGTGTCGCGCATCCCGAGGACGAAGATCCGGCCGAGGCCGGTCAGCCGCCCGCTGTCCAGCAGGACCGCGGACGCCTCGTACGCCGCCTGCCGCCAGCGGGCGAACTCCGCGTGCGCGTGGAGGGGGTCCGTCTCGCCGAACCGCGCACGCCGCCAGAACCCGGCGACGCCCAGGTGGGCGTACGCGCCGTGGAGCAGGCCGACGAGCGGGCGTGGATCCTCGCGCCAGGGCGCGTAGAACCGGTCGTCGGTCGGCGTCTTCAGCAGGGCGAACATGTCCATCAGGGCGTTGAGCTTGGCGTGCTGTGCCTCGTGCGCCAGTGCCAGCGCCGCCTGCCGGTCATCGGCGGGCAGCGAGAGCCCGACGCAGCCGAACGCCTCGCGCGCGGTCGCGCTCGCCTGCGACCCGGCGTGGGAGTCGAGCGGCACGAGGACCGTGATGACCTCACGTACGTCCATCCGGGCGGCGGGGTGGTCGTGTTCGAGGATCCGCCAGCCGCGCCGCATCCGCGCGCGCCAGCGTTCCGTCGCCGCCGCGGTGAGGCGCCCACGCGCGGTGGCCGGGAACGAGAACCGGTACGGGTCCTGGTCGTCCAGGACGAACCGCATGCCCGGCGCCGAGATCACGTGCAGCCCCTGCCAGCCCGGAGCACCGCGGTGCGGGTCGGCCGGGATCTCGATCCGCCCGCCGGCGTGGACGATCTCCGCGCCGTCCCGGTGCACGACCACCGTGGCCGGCCCGGCCGGCGACGCCGTGCCCACTGACGGGAGCCCGACGTCACGTCCGTACAGCGTCAGCCGGGCCGGGACGCGGCCGCGCACCGCGGCCGCCGCGGCGACCTCGGCCAGGCGTTCCGGCCGGACCGCGGCCGCCGCGCCGCCCCGCAGGCCCAGCACCGTGCGGAGCGCCCAGGCGCCGACGGCGGGATAGCCGACCACCTCCGACACCGCGGCCGGGGCGACCCGCTGGACCTCGCCGAGCGTCTCGTACGCGGCGCGTACGGCCGGGGCGCACGGGTGCCCGGCCGTCTCGGTGAGTCCGACGAGGGTTCTGACCAACGCCAGGTGCTTGCTCCGCTCGGCGGCGACGAGGAGCCGCAGCGCCGTACGGTCGGCGTGTCCCCGGGCCAGGGCGCGAAACCGCTCCTCCGGCATGCCATGAGCCTCGATCACGTGGCCTCGATCACCGGGGACCGCTGAGCGCGGCCACGAAGGCGGCCAGCTCGCCGCGGACGTGGGTGATGAGCCGATAGAGGTCGGGGCAGTAGACAGAGGGGTTGGCGAAACCCTCGCCGGCGCGGTAGCGGTGCGGATAGAGGCCGCCGCCGCACTGGTCGCGCAGCGCGCACGCGCGGCAGTCGGGCGACAGGGCTTCGACGCCGAGCTGGCGTACCGCGATGCCGGGATTGCGCAGCGCGGCGTCGAACGTGTCGCGCGCGACGCACAGCCCGGTGCGGGCCGCACCCTCGTACGCCGAGGCGAGCATGTCCGACTGCTCGATGGCGCCGTCCGTCTCGACCACGACGAAGCTCACCGGGGCGATCCCGATCCCCTCGACACGCGGGCGGCCGCCCACCAGCGCGCTGATGATCTCCTCGAACAGGCGGATCCTGGGCCGGCCGCCGCCGGGCGCCTGGCTCCACCGGTCGAAGATCGCGATCAGCCAGTCGGCGTACGGGGTGCGGGGCGAGCCGGGATCGCGGCGCGGCGGCGGCGCGGACCAGTTGCCGTGCGGGAGAAGGAAGTCGATGACCGGCGGGTCGAACTCCGCGAGCGCCTCGTAGGTGGCCAGGGGCGGGTTGCGCAGGTCGATGGTGCACAGCAGGCCGCCGAACAGCCGCCGGTACGGCTCGGCGGACAGGAGCCGCAGCCCGCGCGCGACCCGGTCGTGGCTGCCCAGGCCGCCGCGCCCGCGCCGGTTGCGGTCGTGCGCGGCGCGGTCTCCGTCGAGGCTCACCGCGACCTCGACGTCGAGGTCGGCGAACAGGCGCAGGAAGCCGTCGTCGAGCCGCAGGCCGTTGGTCTGCACCGCGAAGTGGGCGCGGGTCGCGTCGCCCAGGGCCGCGCGCACGCGCCGTACGACGTGTTCGATGAGCTCGCCGCCCGCGAGCAGCGGCTCACCGCCGTGGAGTACGACGTCGACGGCGGGCAGGCGGTGCGCGGCGGCGTGCTCGGCGATACGACGCGCGGCCTGCTCGATCGTCTCCCGTGACATGGAGCGCGGCCGGGTGCGCCACCGCGCGTCGGTCATGGCGTAGACGTAGCAGTAGTCGCACGCGAGATCGCATCGGCTGTGCAGCTTGAGGACGAACTGCCGGAAAGGAGAGGGTTGCCAACCGCCGTCGATCAGTGCGTCGATGTCGAGTGTCGCGGGCCATTCCGAGTCCCGCTCCTGGTTTGGACTCATGGACCGGTCGTTCTTCCGCTGGCTTAGTCGAGGGCGTGGTTTTGACGACTCTCCAGCAGCAGATCATGTCATTTGCCATCTTTCAAGTATCTTGTCAACCCCGCCCACCCCGCCGTTCATCGTGCGGCCCAGGCATTATCATGGGTTACGTGGGGGTTGGATAGTGGGTGGTGATGGCTGTGGATCCACACGAGCCGGTTTTTCGGTCCGGCCTCATTGATATTTCCGGGATCGACCTCGATCGTCTCCAGGAGCTTCCCGATTCGGTGTTCGGCGCGGCGCTACGCCGGATCCTCGAAGAAAGCGAGGACGGCACCGGGGTCTTCGTCGATTTTCAGAATATTCTCGGCGGTCACTCGAACGACCCGCCTCCGGCCACGGATGACGTGCGATAAAAGAGGGGTTATGACTTTCGGCCCGGTCATGACGGTACGCACGTGAACACCGTCGATCGCCAGACGCCGCCCGGCGTCATCGTCACGTTCCTCGCCTCGGCCAGCGGGGTCGGCCGCACCGGCGCGGTCGCGAACGTCGCCTGGATCCTCGCCGCCGCCGGCAAGAGCGTGCTGATCATCGACCTGAGCACCGACGGGGCCGGCGCGCACAGCTACCTCGCTCCGTTCCACAACGAGTGGGTCACCTTCTCCCGCGCGACCACGCGCAGGCTCGCCGACCTCATGGTCGACGAGCCCAACCTCCAGCGGCGCCGGCGGCTCGGCCAGGTGATCCCGACGCAGGTGCGCCGCTACCTGCTGCCGGGCGCGCGCGGCCGCATCGAGTCGATCGCCGTCGAAGGCGGAGAGACCCTGCTGTCGCCCTCCGACGAGGGCCTCCTCGTGACCTACCGCAACCTGGTGCGCGCCAGCGGCTACGAATACGTCCTCATCGACGCGCCGACCGACCTGCCCGCCGCCGCGTGCCAGGGCGCGGCGCGGGTCTCCGACGTCGTGGTGACCTGCTTCACGATCCGCCGGCAGGCGGTGGAGGCGGCCGCCGCGCACGCGCGTACGCTCCGCGACGGCCTGCCGCGCCCGCCGTACATCCTGGCCGTGCCCACCCAGCTCGACGACCGCGACCCCGACCGCATCGCGGACAGCCGCCGGCTCCTCCGCCAGGTGTTCGAGCAGGTCGTCGACGACTTCGGCACGGACGTCGTGGAGATCCCCTACTTCCCGATCGACGCCTACGACCGCCGGCTGGCGGTGCTGATGGACGACACGGACACGCCGGGCTCGCCCTGCGGCGCCTACCACCGGCTCACCCGTGCCGTGACGCGAGGCGAGGTCGGCCACGTGCCCGCGGTCGACACCGACGCGCGCATGAGCTACCGGCGCGCGCTCGGCATGGCGGTGCCCGCGGACGCCGGCACCCTGTTCGTCGCGTACGCGCCGCGGGACCGTGCGTGGGCCGACTGGATCGCGGCGCAGGTACGCCTCGCCGGCGCGGACGTACGGCGGCTCACCGGGGACGAGCCGTCGCGCGGCCGGGTGATCGCGGTCATGTCCCCGTCGTACGCCGGGCCGCACGAGACGCACGAGGGCGAGGTGGTGAGAGTACGCGTCGCCGGCCCCGGCGACGCGCGCGACGCCATCGATCTTCGCGGCCAGTCCGACGAGGACGGCGCACGCGCGCTGCTGCTCAACCACCTGTGGCTGATCCCCGACCCACGCGGCGCCGCGCCCACGGCGCCGGCGTTCCCCGGCGGCCCCGACCCGGTGCGGCCGGCGTACCGGCTGCCGGCGCGCAACCCCTCCTTCGTCGGCCGCGACGACGAGCTCGAGGCCATCCGCGACCGCTTCGACGCGAGCGACGACGGCCAGTACGTCCTCAGCGGCCCGGCC
Organism: uncultured Actinomycetota bacterium; assembly: GCA_963799975.1. Taxonomy (GTDB): domain Bacteria; phylum Actinomycetota; class Actinomycetes; order Streptosporangiales; family Streptosporangiaceae; genus Actinoallomurus. The sequence continues at coordinate 447,478 of CAWCZF010000002.1, forward strand.
GGCGTCGGCAAGAGCGAGATCGCACGTGAGTACTCCCACCGCTTCGCCCGCGACTACGCCGTGATCTGGTGGATCTCCGCGCACAGCCGGGAACGTTCCCGGCAGAGCCTCCAGGCGCTCGGGGACCGCTTGCAGGTGCGCATGGAGGGCGATCCCGTGCAGTCCGCACTCGGCGCGCTGCGGGTCAGCGCTCGGCCGGGCCGCTGGCTGCTCATCTACGACAACGCCGACGACCTGGCCGACGTCGACGGCCTGCTGCCGACGTCCGGCGGCGGCGACGTCCTGATCACCACGCGCGACACCGTACGCGACTCGGCCCCGGTGACGGCGTTCGACGCGGAGGAGAGCGTCGCGCTGCTCCGCGCCCAGGTGCCGGCGATCCGGCCGGACGACGCGCGCGGCGTCGCCGACGCCGTGGAGCACCTGCCGTTCTCGCTGCGCCTCGCGGCGGCCTGGCTGCGCGAGATGACCGCGCGGCTGGCGGCGCGTGCGCCGGTCACCGAGGAGGCCACGGCGTGGGCGGTGACGGAGTTCCACGCTCAGCTCCAGCACCTGACCCCACCGGCCGCCGACACCGACCACCCGCCGTCCGCCGCGGCCTGCCTGACGCTGTCGCTGCGCGCGCTGGACGAGGAGGAGCACGGCCCGCTGACCCGGCGGCTGGTCGAGTTGTGCGCGTTCCTCTCCCCGGAGGAGATCGGGCTGCACCTCCTCTGCTCCGCCGCGATGCTCGACGAACTGCTGGTCGGGGAGGCCGCCCGCCGCGACGAGTACGCGGTGCACCAGGTGATCTGGCTGGCCGTCCGCTATGGGCTCGCCGAGGTCGACTGGGTGCGCCGGGCGAGCCTGCGCAGCCACCGCCTGGCGCACTCCCTCGTACGCGCCGCGCTCGGCCCGGATGAGGCGACCGAGCGGCGGGAGCAGGTCCTGCGGGCGCTGGCGGCGTACGCGCCGGGCGACGCCGACGGCACCGTACCCGACCACCTGCCCGTCTACCGCGAGCTCCAGCGGCACCTGGAGCCCTCCGGCGCGCTGGAGAGCGACCACCACGACGTACGGCGCTGGGTCATCGGCCAGCTCGGCTACACGGCCGTCACCGGCGACATGGAGGCGATCGCCGGCGCGCTGGAGCTGGCCGAGAAGGCGCGCGCACGGTGGGCGCGCGACGCCGAGGCGGACGACGTCCTCCCGGCGCGGCTGATGTCGCGTACCGCCGACCTGCGGCGGGCGCTCGGCGACAACGCCGGCGCACTCGAACTCGACGACGCGGCGCTCGGCCTCCAGCGCCGCAACCTCGGCCTCACCCATCCGAGCACCCTGATCAGCGGCCGCGGCCGCGGCGGCACCCTGCGCGGGATGGGCCGCTTCGCCGAGGCGCTGGCCGAGGACCAGACCACGTGGACCGGCTTTCGCGCCTCGGTCGGCGAGGAGCATCCCGACGCGCTGCTGGCCGCGCACAACCTGGCGGTGTCCACCTACCTCACCGGCGACCAGCGAGCCGCGCTCCGCATCGGGCGCGCCACGCACCGGCGCAGGAAACGCCTCTACGGCCCAGAGGACCATCGCACGCTGGGCGAGGTGCCGAACCTCGGCATCTACCTGCGGGACCTGGGTCTGGTGGAGGAGTCGCTCCAGGAGCTGCGGGAAGCGTGGGAGCGCACCAACCTGCTCGAACCGCGCCGGGCGCGGCTGGAGGTACGCCTCTCACGTGAGTTCGCGGTAACCCTCCGGCACACCGACGACGTGGCGAGCGCGTACGCGCGTACCGACGAGGCGCTCCGGCGCTACACCGAGCTGCTGGGCGAGGACCACCCGGACACGCTGGCCTGCAAGCTGAGCCTGGCCATCGCCGCCGACGCGACCGGCAACACCGCGGCCGCCGTCGAGCTGGGCACCGCCTGCGTCGAGGCGTACGACCTGCGGATGGGCCCCGATCATCCCTTCAGTCACGTGGCACGCCTGGACCTCGGGCTCTTCCTGCTCGCCGCGGGCGACCTCGACCGTGCGGCGGTCCACCTCGTCTCCGCCCGCGACGGGCTGGCGGCCGAGCTCGGCGAGCAGCACCCGTGGTCGGTGGCCGCCGCCATCGGGCACGCCGGCGCGGTGGCCGAGACCGACCGCGCCGCCGCGGCACGCATCGAGGAGGACGCCTTCGCCGCTTCCTGCGACTTCCTCGGCCCCGACCACCCCACCGTGGAGATCCTGAAGCGGCGCCTGGCGGGCGGCACGGCGGCCGGCCACGACGAGGCCCGGCCACGTGAGTACGTCGCGATCGACGTGCTGTCGACCTGAGAGGAGCACCGACGATGCAGCCCGCAGGCCCGGCCGATCCGGCGGCGGCCGACCCCGTACCGACCGTCGCCGCGCACGTGAGCCCGGCCTTCGACGAGAGCATCGCGCTGTCGAGGCGCGCGATGCGGGCCGGCCGCGGACTGGACCATCTGTCCTACTACAGCTCCGGGGTCTTCCACTACGGGTTCGACCGGCCGGCGGACACGCCGGCGCCGTCGGGCGAGGAGACCGCCTACGTCAACGCCGGACGACGGCTCGCCTTCGCGGTCGAGGGACTCGATCGGCGGCTCACCGCGGTCTCCACGGGACGCCTGATCCGTACGGTGCTCCACGGCGAGGCGGCGGTCCTCTTCTGCCATTCCGTCCTGCCCGGTGAGCACCTCGTCGCGGTCGCGCGTACGCGGACGCCGCCGGGATCGGTGCTGCCCGAGGTCGCGCGAGTACGCGAGGCCGACCGGGCCGTCGCCGAGTTGACGACGGCACTGCGCGAACACGTCAGCCTGTCGACGCAGAATCCCGGCGGGTGGCTGACCCAGCGGCCGCCCAGCCGGGCGCCGGAGCCACACGGGCCCGGTCTCCCGCCGCCGCGTACGCGCGGCGAGGCGCCCGGTGACCTGGCCGGGCGGATCGCGAACCTCCTCGATCCGTCGGTGCTCTCCTACGTCGCCTACCATCGCGGCGGCGTGGAGTTCTCCGCCGACTGCTTCGACCATCCGGCGGCGGCACGCTACTTCGGCCACGCCACGCCCGCGGCGCGCCGCCGCTTCTACTCCGAGTGGAGCGCCCGGTTTCCGCAGCTTGCGGGCGAGCTCGTCCAGGCGGCACGCAAGGCGCTGGGCGGGCCGCCGCTGCGGATCGTGCTCGACGTCGAGCAGGGCGCGATCTACTATTTCCGCCTGCACACCGGCGAACACCTTTTCGGCGTCACGCTCAACCAGTCCGAGGTCGCGACCGCCGACGACCTCCTGGGCCGCCTTGCCGCCGAACTCACAACCTGAATTCGGCCTGGCCAATTCCCGCTATTAAAGCTCACCGAATTGTGTGTGAATTTCCCCAGTCCCAGGTGATTTGTCGACCTCGCGACATTGACTCAGTAGGATGATTTCGCTGCCGACCTATTCACGGCCGGTCAGGCATGTGACAACATCGTTCGCGTCGCCCGCCCGCGCCAGAGTGGGCGTACGGGGGGCGGCTCATGCGTGCATTATCGACAGATGTCGCGCGGCGTCTCGGACTGACGCTGGCAGTGGCCGCACTGGGCTGGTTGTTCGCCCATTCCGTTTCCCTGGGAAACCTCGCCCACTCGCGCGAATACCTCTATGTGGTGACCACGTTACTCGCGGTCGGCCTTTACAGCAGCACGCACGGCATCGACCTCGCCGAGGCACGTGCCGACGCGCGTACGGTCGTGCTGGCCGTCACCCTGGGCGTCTTCGTCAAGGCCACCCTCATCACCGCGATCATGTACGCCGTCTTCCGCCGGCCGGAGTATCTCGTGCTCGGAGTCGCGGTCGCGCAGATCGACCCGCTGTCCGTGGCCGTCATGCAGGCGCGGTCCCGCATGTCGCCGCGCGCGAAGGCCCTGCTGCTCGCCTGGGCGTCCTTCGACGATCCGGTGACCATGCTGTTGACCGTCTACCTGGCCGGGCTCACCCTGTCGATCACCGGGACGCACTCCACCGGCACCCTGACCTCCGACGGCGCGGTGTCGTCGCTGCTGGCCGACCTCGGGGTCAACCTGGTGTTCGCCGGCGTGGCGTTCGGGCTCTGGTGGTGCGTGAAGCGGTGGCGGGTCGCGCCGCGCGCGCGGCAGGCGATCGAGATCGCACTCCTGCTGGCGCTGGCGGCGGTGGCGATCTGGCAGTTCCTCATGCTCGGTCTCGCCGTCGCCGGGCTGTTCCTGCGTCCGCGACTCGGGCAGCGGCTGGACACGCTCACGCGTGCGGCCTTCGTCTGCGCGGTCTTCGCGCTGGGACTGCTCCTGTCCGGCATCGACCTCGTGCCGGGGCTGGTGCTGGGCGTCTCGGCGTTCGGCGCCCAGATCGTCGTCGCCCTCGTGCTGGCCAGGAGGCACACCGCGAACGACAAGGGCTATCTCGCGCTCGGCCAGCAGAACGGCATCACCGCCGTCATCCTCGCCTTGCTGCTCCAGCCGGACTTTCCCCGTACGGTCGGCATCGTCGCGCCCGCGATCTTCATCGTCAACGTGCTGCACATCGCGGGCAACGCGGCCTGGGACGCACGCGCCGGCCACCTGCCCGGCGGCACGCCAGGGGCCGCCGACCCCGCTCAGGTCGTCTCCAAGGACTCCAGCATCGCGGCCTGAACCCGCGCTCCCAGCCGGTCGAACGCCCGCCGGACGTCGGGCGGCCCGGGCCGTGCCGCGCCGTGTTCGTGCGTCTCCGCGGTCATCCGGGCCAGGACGTTGAGCTGGAACAGCGGCAGGTGGTCATAGATCGAGTCGTAGGTGCCGCACAGCGTCTTCAACCGGCTGAGCTCGCCGCCGGTCAGCGACCCGGACCGGATCGGGGAGTACCAGGCGCTGAGCTGCCCGCGAAAGGCCGCCACGAGTTGCCGCATCAGTGCGGCGATGCCGATCGGCTGGTAGACGTCACGGCGGAGCCGCTGGAGGAGGGTGCGCTTCGCGAGGAGGGTGTCCTCCTCGCCCTCGGCGGCGAACGCGTCGCCGACCAGTGCCTCGACCTGGTCGAGGTCGCCCAGGCTGTCGCGTGCCTCGTCGAAGAGGCGGCGCACCGGCAGCGGCAGCTCCGAGCCCTCCTCGGGAAAGTGCCGCGCGGCGGTGCCGAGCCCGTGCCGGAGCATCTCGAACTGCTGCTCGGTGGACCAGCGCACCGCGTCGAGTGAGGCGGTGAAGTGTTCGAGCACGCTCTGCGTGTTGGACTGCAACTGATACATCCGGTCCAGCCGCTCCTGTACGCGGGTGAGCGGGTCTCCACCGGTCGCCGCCTCCACCCGCCGCATCGCCCCGAGCATGGCCGCGTCGAAGTCTTCGGCGAAGCCGTTGCGCTCATAGACCAACGGCTCCTCCTGCATCGCCGAGCCGAGCCCGGGTGCGAGGTAGCCGTTGACGACCAGCAGGATCCGGCTCTCGGGCGACGCCTCCTCGATGGCCTGGATGCGCCGTTCGAGGTGTTCGCGCTTCGCGGGTTCGAGCACCGCGTCGGTGAGCAGGACGCAGACCCCGGCCTCTCCCCCGCCGACCGGGATCCAGTAGTCGACGCGCGGCTTGGACGGGTCGCCGGACATGTGGTCGCGCCGCACCGGCCAGCCGCGCAGGTTGAGCAGCCGCCGTACGTCGGCCCGCATGTCCTCGACGGTGAGGGTCTTCTGCTCGCTGAGCGCCGCGCGTACCAGCGGCTCGGTGACCGCGCCGTCCGCGCGTTCGTAGAGCGTCGCGCAGAGCTGCACCACCTGCCGCGGGTTGCCGTTGGTGACCTGGGTCAGGTAGCCGATCGTCTCCGGGGTGAACGGGCCGATCGTCCGCTCGCCGTACGCCTTCTGGAGCGTGTCCTCGATGAACCGCCGCACCTCGATCGAGTTGAGCGCCGACATCCGCACCGCGGGGCCGATCCGGCCGCGCGTGTCGTCGCCGAGCGGCTTGAGGAAGTCCTGCACGCCGGACAGGACCAGGAACGCGCCGGCGTCGCTGGAGACCTCCAGCAGCTTCTTGAACGCCTGGGCCGTCGAGGTCTCCGGGCGGCTGGTCGCCGAGAGGATCTTCTCCAGCTCGTCGATCATGAGAATGAAGCGGTGCCCCTGGCCGCCGTAGAGCAGGGCGAAGACGCCGATGGACTCCAGGGCGGCGGCGTCGGTCGCGATGGGGCCGGCGATGCCCCGTTCGATGAGGATCGGGTCGGGCGGGTTGCCATTGAGCCACTCCCACGTGGCGCTGCGAAATCCGGGCCGCAGGAGGAGGGAGAGCGCGGTGCTGAAGGCGTCGTCCTTCGTGACGGCGCGCAGCCGGTCGCGCAGGCTGCGTAAGAGCAGGTCGGGGCTGAGACCGACGCGCTCGGCGACGGTCTGCGGATCCAGCGTGCCGTCGCGGAATCCCTGCGCCACGTCGAAGCCGAGGTCGAACCCGGCGAGGGACTCGGCGACGATGTCCGCGTAGTAGTCGCGGACCCGCTCGGCGACGTCCTCGGGCCGCATCCGGCCGATGAAGCGTTCGAGGTAGAGCGCGAGGAAGGTGTCGGCGGGCGCGTCGACGTAGCGCCAGTTGACGTCGCGCAGGCCGCCGCGAAGAGCCCGGCGGAGCAGGTGCATCAGCAGGTGCGTCTTGCCGGTGCCGAACTCGCCGACGATGGCCAGCACATTGCCGTTCGTCGTGGCCCGGTGCGCCAGATAGGAGTCGAGGCGCTCGTCGGCCTCGCGAATCGCCGCCGTCTCGATCGTCACCGGCGGCGGATCGAGAAGGGACACACCGGCGACCGCGACGGCCGGAAACGGGTTGCCACGCTCCTGCGGAGAAACACGCTCGTTACTGTCGCTCATGGAAGCGGCACCTGTTTGAAGATGTGGCCGATGATCTCATAATAATCGACGGGTCCCGATGGGGGGACACGCATCTCATTGATTTCTTTGTAGTAGCCGTAGAAATATCGTTGTAGTTGTCCGATGGTGAGGGACGTGCCCGCATCGCGCCGCCGCCGGAGCATCTCCTCCGCGGCCTCGATGTTGAGTGGCGGCTGGGCATCGGCGCCGTCCTCGCCGGTCCGCTCTCGGCTGAAGCGCCGGCCGTCTCCCTCGCGCAGCGCGCCCAGGACGAGCCGTGCCGTACGCGTGCCCGGCGGGACCCCGAGAGAATTCGACAGGACGGCCAGGTCGGGGGTGGAGTTCTCGGCGAAGAAGACGATGCGCGGCTGGACGAGCTGCGCGTAGGCGAGCACCTCGTCGGGCAGTTCGGCGAACGGGAGCAGCACCAGCAGAACCACCTTTTTCGGCAGAGCGTCGCTCACCCGTGCATAGCCGCTGACGAGATCGTCCTTGCCCTGTTCGAGACCCGCGAATTCGGCCTGGTCGAATGACTCGTTCTGGTGCCGTACCAATAGCTCGTAGACGAGCCTCATGCGCCTTTCGACCGCGATGTTGGGCGCCACTCGCCCACTCGGGTCGAAGATCCTCGGTTGCAGCCCGGCGGCCGTCAGCTCCTCGTGCAGCCAGTGCGCGCAGCGATTGATCAGCGAGGTCTTCCCGCAGGTCCCGGTCCCGTTGACCAGCACGAAACCGCCCGCCTCCAGCAGAGAGGCGGGGGTGTCGAACGCTTCCTTGAACGTGGCGTACCCCGCCTCGAAGCCGTCGACGTCGACATAGAGGCCGATGTGCTCGGGGTGGTCGAGCGGCCGCAGCGGCGCCTGGTGTGAGTCCGCGGCGCCGGGGATGAGGAACGGGTTCACGATGCGCCTCCGTCCGCGCTCTTGACGCGGTGCGTCCGCAGGGGGTGTTCGAGCGCCGCGGCGACCCGCTCGACGCCGGTCTCGAGGTCGGCGGCAGACCGCCGCATCCGCTCGGTCCACTGCTCCCGCGCGGCTCCGCCCAGGGCCGGCGGGCCGTCGAGCAGGGCATCGCGCAGGCCGGCGAGCTCGTCGCGCAGCGGCGGGACCGCGCTCCGCCCGCTACGCAGGGACCGGAGTTCGGCGGCCAGATCGTCGGCGCGCTCGCCGACGTCGCGGCGGTCCGGGCGTCCCTTCCCGGCCGGCTCGGCCCACGCGTCCAGGTAGGCGCGGCTCGCACGCGCGAACCCGCGGCCGGCCGCGCGCAGCGTCTCCGCGCGCCGCCGTGAGTCCGTGACCTTGGCCTGGACCAGCGCGCCGCCGAGGGTCAGCAGGCCGCCCGCCAGCACCGGGAGGATGCCGCCCAACGCCGACACCAGGGCGTTTCCGCTCTTGGCCGAGCTCTCCGGCGACTGCGCGCCCACGAGGGCGGCGCAAGCGCGGTCGAACGCCTTCCGGCGGGCGCTCCGCCACTGCTCGGCCGTCGCGTCCTTACCGGAGACGCTGAAGGTGCCGGAGGTCGTGCCGGCGTCGGCGACGCCGAGGGCGACGGCGGCTTGGGCCAGGGCCGGTCCCCGGGCGGGCGCGAGACAGAAGACGCGCCAGGAGTCCTGCTCGGCCGGAGGGGACGAGCAGCCGGTCAGGCCGGCCGATAAGACGCCGAGCAGGAGGAGGAACAGCGCCCATCGCAGCATGTTCACGCCTCCGTTTCCCCCGCAGAAGTCACCATATCTAGACGCTCAGTGACAAGAATTGGTTTCCTCGTCTACCGGGCAGGTGCGGCTTCGTTGCCATAAAGCGATGCGGGGTCGTGCCGGAGTTCGTGCCGCCACAGGGTGCGGTAGCGGCCGGGGCGGTCCACCAGCTCGGCGTGGGTGCCGCGGTCGGCGACCCGGCCCGCGTCCAGAACCAGGATCTCGTCGGCGGCCTCCAGGCCCGCCAGCCGGTGGGTGACGAGCAGGGTCGTACGGCCCTCGGTGGCGGCCAGCAGGTCGGCGGTCAGCGCGTCGGCCGTACGCACGTCCAGGTGCTCGGCGGGCTCGTCCAGCAGCACGATCGGAAAGTCGGCCAGCAGTGCGCGGGCGAGCGCGATCCGCTGCCGCTGGCCGCCCGAGACACGCGCGCCGTGCTCACCCACGTGGGTGTCCAGGCCGCGCGGCAGCGCCTCCACCCACTCCAGCAGGCGCGCGCGGCGCAGGACGTCGCGCAGATCGTCGTCGGTGGTGTCGGGGCGGGCGAGACGGATGTTCGCGCCGATCGTCGTGTCGAACAGGTGCGCGTCCTGCGCGCACAGGCCCACCACGCGCCGTACGTCGTCGCCGGCCAGGTCGCGCAGGTCGACGCCGTTCAGCCGGACCCGGCCGCCGCCGGGTTCCAGGAGACGCAGGAGGACGGCGGTCAGCGTCGTCTTGCCCGCGCCGCTCGGGCCGACGACCGCGTACCGGCGGCCCGGCTCCAGGTCGAAGGAGACCCCGTCGAGGGCGTACGCGCCGCCTCCGGGCCACCGCGCACACAGGTTCTCCACCCGCAGCGCGTACGGAGCGGACGGCAGCGCCTGCGGCCGTACGTGGTCGCGCACCGGGTCGTCGCGGTCGAGGACGGCGAAGACTCGTGTCGCCGAGCGGCGGACGCGCTCCAGATGTTGTGCGGCGAGCGGCAGTCCCCCGACCACCTCGAACGCCGCCAGGGGCAGCAGGACGATCACGGCGAGCAGGACGGCGTCCAGGCGTCCCGCGCGCACGGCCGGTACGCCGGCGGCGAGCGCGCCCCAGACGGCGAGGCCGCCGGCCAGCGCCGACACGGCCGCGCCGAGGCCCGCCGTGGCCGCCGACCGGGCCGACGCGCGAGTGAACTCCCGGTCCAGGCGCGCGGCCTCGGCCAGCCGCGCGTGCACGGCGCCGCAGGCGACCAGCTCCGGCGCGCCGGTCAGCGTGTCGACGACGTGGGTGATCAGTTCGCCGCGCAGGTCGGCGCCGCGACGCTCGGCGTGCCGTGCCGCCGCCGCGGACAGCCACGGCGCGGCCACCCCGGCGACGAGCAGCGCCGCCAGCAGGATGGCCCCCGCGGACGGCAGCACCGCCCAGGCGAGCGCGGCCGAGGCGCCGCCGACGACCACCGCGGTCGCGGCGGGCGGCAGCACCCGCAGGTAGAGGTCCTGTACGGCGTCGACGTCGGCGACGAGCCGGCCGAGCAGGTCCCCGCCGCGAAGGGCCGAGGGCACGAGCCTTTCCAGCCGCTCGTACACGCGGCCGCGCAGGTCGGCCAGGACGCGGAAGGTCGCGTCGTGGCCGGTCAGGCGTTCGGCGTACCGGAAGACACCGCGGCCGATCCCGAACGCACGCACGGCCACGATCGCGACCATCAGCGTCAGCACGGGCGGATGCCCCGCGGCGCGCGAGATGAGCCAGGCCGAGGTGGCGAGCAGCCCGACGCCGCAGCTCAGCGCCAACGCCCCGAACACCACGGCCGCCACCAGCCGCCCGCCCGCAGGCCGCGCCACCACGACGAGCCGCGTCAGCACCCCGCCACCCCGGCGCGTACGGTCCCCGCCCGGCGCGCTCACGCGGCCACCCCGGCGGGTTCGAGGCGGATCACGCGGTCGGCGAGGGCCGCCAGGGCCGGGCGGTGGGCGACGAGGACGACGGTACGGCCACGCGCCAGCCGCCGTACGGCGTCGGCGACGGCCGCCTCGCTCTCGGCGTCCAGGTTCGAGGTGGGCTCGTCGAGCAGCAGGAGTGGCGCGTCGCGGAGGAAGGCGCGGGCGAGCGCGATCCGCTGCCGCTGGCCCGCCGACAGGCCGGCGCCGCGCTCGCCGAGCACCGTGTCGAGGCCGGACGGCAGCGCCTCGGCGAAGTCCAGCGCGCCGGCGGCACGCGCCGCGTGCCGTACGTCCTCGTCGGTGGCGTCCGTGCGTCCCAGCCGGATGTTGGCGGCGAGCGTGCCGGCGAACAGGTACGGCCGCTGCGGCACCCAGGCGATCCGCGCCCGCCACGCCTCGGGGTCGTACGCGGCGCCGCCGGCGAGCACCCGGCCCGCGTCGGGGCGCGCGAAGCCGAGCAGCACGGCGAGCACGGTGGACTTGCCCGCGCCGCTGGGGCCGGTGAGCGCGACGATCTCGCCGGGGCGCACGGTGAGCGAGAAGTCCGCGAGCGCGGGCGCGTCCCGGCCCTCGTACCGCACCGTCACCCCCTCCAGGCGGATCGTCGCCGGGCCCGGCTCGCCGGCGCACGCGGAGGGAGGCGGCGGCGTCTCCAGCACCGCGAAGACGCGTTCCGCGGCGGCGAGCCCCTCGGCGCTCGCGTGGTACTGCGCGCCCACCTGGCGGAGCGGCAGGTATGCCTCCGGCGCGAGGATGAGCACGAGCAGTGCCGTACGCAGGCCGAGATGCCCGTCGACCAGCCGGAGTCCGACCGAGACCGCGACGAGCGCGACCGAGAGCGTGCTGACCAGTTCGAGGACCAGCGCGGACAGGAACGCGACCCGCAGCGTCGCCATGGTCGCGCGGCGGTGGCGGTCGGTGACCTCGCGGATCGCCCGCGCCTGTGCGCGGGCACGGCCGAACACCTTCAGCGTGGGCAGGCCCGCGACGGCGTCGAGGAAGTGCCCGGCGAGCTGGGCGAGCGCCCGCCACTGCCGGTCCGTCTTCCGCCGCGTGGACAGCCCGACGAGGATCGCGAAGACCGGGATGAGCGGCAGGGTCAGCGCGATGGTCAGCGCCGACGGCCAGTCGCCGAACAGGATACGCGCGCTCACCGCGGCGGGCACGATGACGGCGAGGACGAGCTGCGGAAGGTAGCGGGAGAAGTAGCCGTCGAGCGCGTCGATCCCGCGTGTCGCGAGCGTGGCGAGCTCGCCGGTGCGCTCGCCCGTGAGCCAGGCCGGGCCGAGCCGCAGGGCGTGTTCGAGGAGCCGCCCGCGCAGTTGCGCCTTGACCGAGGCCGAGGAGCGGTGCGCGGTGACCTCCTGGAGCCACGCGACGAGCGCGCGCGCCGCCACGACGGCGAGCAGGAGCAGCATCGGCGTACGCGCGTACGTGCCGCCCGCGAACGCGTGGGCGATCAGGCCGGCGAGCAGCGTCGCCTGGGCGATGATCAGCCCGGCGGTGGCGGTGCCGAGCAGGACGGAGCAGGCGAGGTAGGTGCGTGCGCTCCGCGCGTACGTGAGCAGCCGCGGGTCCAGGGGCTTCATCGCGCCGGCTCCGGCGGCCGGGGGATCTGCGCCGTGCCGATCCGCCGGCGGAACACCCAGTAGGTCCAGCCCTGGTACAGCAGCACCAGCGGGGTGAACACCAGCGCGACGACCGTCATGATCTTCAGCGGGTACGGGGACGCGGCGGCGTTGGCCGTGGTCAGGCCGTTCGCCTCGGCGAGCGTGGACGGCATGACGTGCGGGAACAGGGCGAGGAACAGCGTCACGACCGCGCAGACGACGGCTGTGCCGGTGCCGGCGAACGCCCAGCCCTCGCGGCCGCGCGCGTTGGCGGCGGCCGCGGCGAGCAGTCCGGCGGCGGCCGCCGCGACCGTGAACCAGGTCGCCGGCTTGCCGTGCTGGAGCTGGACCAGGAGCAGGAACGTCCCGCTCACCGCGATGGCGGCGGCGACGAGGAGGCGCGCCAGCCGGTTCGCCCGCCGCCGTACGTCACCGGTCGTCTTGAGGGCCACGAAGACGGCGCCGTGCAGGACGAACAGGGTCAGCGTGGTCAGGCCGCCGAGCAGGGCGAACGGGTTCAGCAGGCCGGTCGGCGTGCCCGCGTACTCGTGCGCCGCGTCGAGCGGCACCCCGCGTACGAGGTCGGCGAAGACCACGCCCCAGGTGAACGCCGGGACGAGGCTGCCGCAGAAGATCGCGCGGTCCCAGCGGCGGCGCCACCGCGCGTCGTCGCCCTTGCCCCGGTACTCGAAGGCGACCCCGCGCACGATCAGCGCGAGCAGGATCGCCAGGAGCGGCAGGTAGAAGCCGCTGAACAGGGTGGCGTACCAGTCGGGGAAGGCGGCGAACATGGCGGCGCCGGCGACGATGAACCACACCTCGTTGCCGTCCCAGACCGGGCCGATGGTGTTGATGAGGACCCGGCGTTCGGCGTCGTCGCGGCCGAGCACCGGCAGCAGGACGCCGACACCGAAGTCGAAGCCCTCCAGGAAGAAGTAGCCGGTCCACAGGAAGGCGATGACGACGAACCAGACGGTCGTGGTCTGCATGAGGAGGCCCTCCTCCTAGTAGGCGAACGCGAGCGGCTGCTCTTCGTCGTCCGCCGTCGCCGTGACCTCGGCCTCCGAGGGCGGGCCGGCCTTGACGTACCGCGCCATCAGCAGCGACTCGATGACCACCAGGACGCCGTACAGCGTGGTCAGGGAGACGACCGCGACGAGCATGGAGGTGGCGCCGACACCCGGCGAGACGCTCGCGGAGGTCTTCAGCACGCCGTAGACCGACCAGGGCTGGCGGCCCATCTCCGTGAAGATCCACCCCGCCGAGTTGCCCACGAAGGGCAGCGCCAAGGCCCCGACGCCGATGCGCCAGACCCAGCGGTTCGCGGGGAGGCGGCCGCGCCGCGTGAGCCACAGGCCCAGGAGGGCGATGAGCGCGGTGAGCATCCCGGCGCCGACCATGACGCGGAAGTTCCAGTAGGCCAGCGGGATGACCGGCCGGTAGTCGCCCGGACCGTACCGGGCGCGCTCGGCGGCCTGTACGTCGTCGATGCCCTCGACCCGGCCGTCGAAGCGGCCCGTGGCCAGGAACGACAGCACCCGCGGCACCTTGAGTGCGAACACCTCGCGGCCGCCGTCGAGCGTCCCCACGGTGAACAGGGAGAACGCGGCGGGCCTCTCGGTCGCGTACAGGGCCTCGGCGGCGGCCATCTTCATCGGCTGCTGCCGCGTCATGACCTTGCCCTGGATGTCGCCGGTGACGGCCACGCCGATCGCGGCGACGAGGGTGACGCGTAGCGCCAGCCGCAGCGACGGGCGGAACACCTCGACGTGCCGCCGCCGGGCCAGGTGCCAGGCGCTGACGCCGACGATGAACAGGCCGGAGGTGACGAACGCGGCGGTGATCGTATGCGGGAAGGCGACGAGCATGGTCGAGTTGGTCAGCACGGCCCAGAAGTCGGTGAGCCGCGCGCGTCCGGTGACCGGGTCGAGGTGGTAGCCGACCGGGTGCTGCATCCAGGAGTTGGCGGCGAGGATGAAGTACGCCGACAGCAGCGTCCCGGCCGCGACCACCCAGATGCAGGCCAGGTGGAGCCGTTGGGGCAGCTTGTCCCAGCCGAAGATCCACAGGCCGAGGAAGGTCGACTCGAGGAAGAACGCGAGCAGGCCCTCGATCGCCAGCGGGGCGCCGAAAACGTCACCGACGAAGCGGGAGTAGGCGCTCCAGTTCATGCCGAACTGGAACTCCTGCACGATCCCGGTGACGACCCCCATCGCGAAGTTGATCAGGAACAGCTTTCCCCAGAACTTGGTGGCGCGAAGGTACTCGGGCCGTCCGGTGCGCACCCAGGCGGTCTGGAGAGCCGCCACGAGCGCGGACAGCCCGATCGTCAGGGGAATGAAGAAGAAGTGGTAGACGGTCGTGATGCCGAACTGCCACCGGGCGATGTCGAGCGGGTTCATCCCGCGGCCTCCCCGCATCTACTACGGCTTGTAGTACTACGCTACGTCGTCATACTACGGCACGTAGTACTACAGCTTGTAGTGATGAGGGTCACGCGGAGGGGGACGCCCCGTCGCGGCCGCGTGCACCGCCCATTCACACGGAAAACCTTTTCCCGATCAGGTGACCAGGCCATTTGCGAAAAGGGCATCGAGTGGCCGGAGTCGGCATGTTTCCCCTTCCGTCACTCGGAGATCACATCAACGCACGGAGGAAGTGGTCGCCGGGATCTTTTTCGACGCAGGATCGTGTGACGGCCGCCAGATACGAGCCGGCCGGGCTGGTGGTGATCCCGCAAGTCCGCCTTGACCGCAACGCATGCCGCCATGGAGGAATGACAGTGACCGATGTGACACAAGACAGGGCAGCCACTACCACCGGTGACTCTTCCGTGTTGAGACCGGGTGTGGTCCCCGTCGGAGACCGGCGTTACGCCAGCCTGCTGCGCGGGCAGAACCACCGCTTCGTCGGCAAGCCGGACTACGTGCACACGGTGACCTGCACCGAAGAGGTGGTCGACGCCGTGAATGAGGCGATGGCCGCCGGGAAACGGATCGCCGTCCGTTCCGGTGGACACTGCTTCGAGGACTTCACCGCCTCGCCGGATATCGAGGTCCTCATCGACATGTCCGAGATGACGACCATCGAGTTCGACACCGAGCGGCGCGCTTTCTCGCTTCAGCCGGGATCGACCCTCGGGCACGCGTACACGGTGCTGTTCAAGAAGTGGGGCGTGACCATTCCCGCCGGTGAATGCACCGAGGTCGGTGTCGGCGGGCACCTCGCCGGCGGCGGGTACGGCCCCCTGTCGCGGCGCTACGGCTCCGTCGTGGACTACCTCTACGCCGTCGAGGTCGTGGTCGTCGACGAGAACGGCACCGCGCGCGCCGTCGTGGCCACCAGTGAGCCCGACGACCCCAACCGCGACCTGTGGTGGGCGCACACCGGCGGCGGCGGAGGCAGCTTCGGCGTCGTGACGCGCTACTGGCTGCGCTCCCCCGGCGCGACCTCCGACGAGCCGTCCGAGTTGCTGCCCGAGGCGCCGGGCATGTCGCGGACCGTGTACATGATGTGGCCGTGGGAGAAGCTCGACAAGGACTCCTTCACCAAGATCCTGCACAACTACAACAGCTTCTTCGAGCAGAACAGCGGCCCGGACTCCAAGTACGCGAACCTGGCCGGCTTCTTCCACGGGCCCGGCCACACCGGAGCCGTGATGATCGGCGCGGCGGTGGACGACGGCCTGCCCGACGCGGAGGAGCTGATCGAGTCCTACCTCACGGCGGTCGCCAAGGACGTCGGCGTGGAGCCCGACCGGATCCCGCTGCCGGTGCAGCCGTGGCTCTACACCGTGTCCTACCCGGGCTTCGGCGACCTGGGCGACCACATGACGCGACGCCTGAAGATCAAGGCCGCGTACCTGCGCAAGGGCTACACCGACGACCAGATCGACACGATCCATGAGTACCTGACCACGCAGGACGCCGACCCGTTCATGATCCTCATCGGGTACGGCGGCAACGTGAACACGGTGGCGCCGGAGGCGACCGCCACCGCGCAGCGCGACTCGATCTTCAAGGTGCTGATGATCTCGGTCTGGGGCGACGAGTCCCAGGATGAGGAGAAGCTCGCCCGGATTCGGGAGTTCTACCGCGCGGTCTACAAGGAGACCGGCGGCGTGCCCGCGCCCAATGACGTCAGCGACGGCGCGTACATCAACTACCCCGACGTCGACCTGGCCGATCCGGAGTGGAACACCTCCGGCGTGCCGTGGCACACCCTGTACTACAAGGACAATTACCCCAAGCTCCAGCAGGTCAAGAAGCGCTACGACCCGCGCGACGTGTTCCGCCACGCGCTGTCGATCAAGCTGCCGGACTGACCGCCGGCGGATTCGCATGTGTAGGCCGGCCCGCACCTTGGTATGGAGAAGGTGCGGGTCGCGCCGCGCCTGGCCCCCGGTTCGCGGCGTCGAAATCCGGCTGTCATAGTGATGTCAACACCCACCGACTTGACGAAATGTCCCGACATCTGTCCGTAACACACCGGACGTACGCTTCGGCAATGGCGGAACGGACGGGACTGGTGGCGATCGGTGTGGAGGAAGAGTTCCACACGGTCGACCTGGAGACGCGCCGGCTCATCCCGCGAGCCGACAGCCTGCTCGAACAGCTGCCCCAGCGAAGGTTCGGCGCGGAGCTGCAACGCTCGGTCGTGGAGACCAACAGCCGGCCGTACGTCCGGCTCATCGACCTGGCCGAGGATCTCGCCGCGCTGCGCCGCGGCGTCGTCGCGGCCGCCGAGGGTCTCGGGATGGGCATCGTGGCGGCCGGCACGGTACCCGTGGCCGACCTTGAGTCACTCAAGGTCACCCCCGATCCACGCTATGAGAACATGCTGGACGAATACCAGCTCCTCGCCCGCGAACAACTGATCTGCGGCGCTCAGGTGCACGTCGACGTCGGCGACCGCGACCTCGCGGTGGCCGTCGCGCACCGGGTCACGCCGTGGCTGCCCGCGCTCCTCGCGCTGTCGGCCAGCTCGCCGTACTGGCTGGGCCTGGACACCGGCTACGCGAGTTACCGCACGCTGCTCTGGTCGCGCTGGCCGACCAGCGGGCCGCTGTCGGCGTTCTCCTCGGCCGAGGAGTACGACCGGATGATCGGCGACCTGGTGCACACGGGCGCGATCAGCGACCCCGGGATGATCTATTACGACGTCCGGCCGTCGGCGCACCTGCCGACGCTGGAGCTGCGGATCCCCGACGCCTGCCCCCGGCTGGAGGACGTCGTCCTGCTGGCCGGGCTGTTCCGCGCGATCGTCGTCGAGGAGATCGACGCGGTGCTGCACGACCGCCCGGCCCCGCCCGTACGCACCGAGGTCGTACGCGCCGCGACCTGGCGTGCCGCGCGGTCAGGCCTGGAGGGCGACCTGGTCGACCCCGCCGACGGCGCGCCCGCACCGGCGCGCGAGGTGCTGCGACGGCTGCTGGAACGGCTGCGGCCGCGACTCGACGCCGCGGGCGACGGCGACCTGGTGGAGGAGCTGACCGAGGCCGTGCTGGAGCGCGGCAGTTCGGCCGCGCGCCAGCGCGAGGCGTTCGCGAGCGGCGGCCTGCCCGAGGTCGTGGACCTGCTGGTGGCCGAGACACGGGCCAACACCGACTGGGTGCCCGGCGCGGGGCCGGCGCGGCGCGCGGTGACCGCGATGCTGGCCGGGTACGACGCGTCCTGCGACGAGGCGATCGTCTTCGACGGCAGCGCACGCGGCCCGTACGGCCTGGTGCTGACCGCGCTCGACCGGATCGGCGCCGAGGGCCTGGCCGACCGCGAGCGGCAGCGCGACGAGGTGCAGCGCGGGCTCGGCATGACCTTCCACCTGGAGGGCGAGGAGGACCGGCTCTTCCCGTTCGACCTGGTGCCGCGAGTGGTCGCCGCGGAGGACTGGGACTTCCTGCGGGCCGGCCTGGTGCAGCGGGTACGCGCGCTGGAGGCGTTCCTGCGCGACGCGTACGGCGAGCGCGAGGTGATCGGCGACGGCGTGGTGCCGGACTGGGCGGTCGACGACTCGCCCGGCCTGCATCCGGCCGGCCGCCAGGTGCCCCCCGACGTCGTACGCTGCGCGGTCGCCGGGATCGACCTGGTCAGCGACGGCGCGGGCCGCTGGACCGTACTAGAGGACAACCTGCGCGTACCGTCCGGGATCGGGTACGCGATGGCGAACCGCTGGCTCGCCGGGCGGGTGCTGCCCGAGCTGGTGCTCGCCGCGCACACCGCCTCGCCGGCCCGCGCGGTGTCGCTGCTGAAGGCGGCGCTGACGGCGGGCTCGGCGGAGGCCGCGCTGATCACCCTCGGCCCGGAGGACTCGGCCTACTTCGAGCACCGGCTGCTCGCCGACGAGATGGACCTGCCGCTCGTACAACCCGGCGAGCTGCTCGCCGACCGCGACGGCGTGCGTACCGCCGACGGCGAGGAGCTGGGCGTGCTCTACCGGCGCATCGACGAGGACGAGCTGTTCGGCGCCATGGGCGCGGACGGCGTACCGCTGGGGCCCGGTCTCCTGGCCGCCGTCGAGGCCGGCGAGCTACGGCTCGCCAACGCACCCGGCAACGGGATCGCCGACGACAAGGCGCTCTACGCGTACGTGCCGCGGCTCGTGGAGTACTACCTGGGCGAGCAGCCGCTGCTGGCGAACGTGCCCACCTACCTCTGCCGGGACGACGGGCAGCGCGCCGAGGTGCTCGACCGGCTGCCGGAGCTGGTGGCCAAGCCGGTGGACGGGTACGGCGGCCACGGCGTGGTGATCGGTCCGGACGCCTCGCCCGGCGAGCTGGACGAGGTGCGCGCGCAGATCGAGGCCGAGCCCGGCCGCTGGGTCGCGCAGGAGACCGTACGCCTGTCGACGCATCCGACGCTCATGAACGGGCAGTTCGAGCCGCGGGCGGTCGACCTACGGGTCTTCGTCTGCACGGGCGACGAGCCGGTCGTGCTGCCGATGGCACTGACACGCGTCGCGCCGGCCGGCAGCCGTATCGTCAACTCCTCCCAGGGAGGCGGGTCCAAGGACACCTGGCTCATGCAGTGACCGGTTCACGAGGAAGACGATGATGCGGAGGCGCCGATGTGCGGGTTGAGCGGGGAAGTCCGGCTGGACGGCGGACTCGCCGACGTCGCGGCGGTGGCGGCGATGACCCGGGCCATGGAGCCGCGCGGCCCGGACGGCAGCGGCCTGTGGTCCCAGGGCCCGGTGGCGTTCGGCCACCGGCGGCTGAAGATCATCGACCTGTCGGACCGCGCCGCGCAGCCGATGACCGACAGTGACCTGGGCCTGACCGCGGTCTTCAACGGCTGCCTCTACAACTACCAGGAGCTGCGCGAGGACCTGCGCGCCGAGGGGTACCGGTTCTTCTCCACCTCCGACACCGAGGTCCTGGTCAAGGCGTACCACCGCTGGGGCGTCGACTGCGTCCAGCGCTTCATGGGGATGTTCGCGTTCGCGATCGTCGAGCGCGACTCCGGCGACGTCGTCCTCGGCCGCGACCGGCTCGGCATCAAGCCGCTGTACGTCACGCGTGACGCGAACCGGGTGCGGTTCGCCTCCACGCTGCCCGCGCTGCTGGCCGGCGGCGACGTCTCGACCGACATCGACCTGGCCGCGCTGCACCACTACATGACGTTCCACTCGGTCGTGCCGCCGCCGCGGACGATCTTCACCTCGGTGCGGAAGCTGCCGCCCGCGACCGTACGCACCATCCGCGCGGACGGCACGACGGACGACGTGACGTACTGGCGGCCCGACTTCACCCGGCACCTGGCGCGCGAGGACTGGAGCGAGGCGGTGCTCGCCGCGCTGCGCACCGCGGTGGACCGGCGGATGGTCGC
Organism: uncultured Actinomycetota bacterium; assembly: GCA_963799975.1. Taxonomy (GTDB): domain Bacteria; phylum Actinomycetota; class Actinomycetes; order Streptosporangiales; family Streptosporangiaceae; genus Actinoallomurus. Next base: position 467,312 of record CAWCZF010000002.1, read on the forward strand.
GGACGTGCCCGTGGGCGTGCTCCTGTCCGGCGGGCTGGACTCCAGCTTCATCGTGGCGCTGCTGGCCGAGGCCGGGCAGCGCGACCTGAAGACGTTCAGCATCGGGTTCGCCGCGGCGGGCGGCGAGTCCGGCGATGAGTTCTCCTACTCCGACCTGGTCGCCGAGCGATTCGGCACCGACCACCACCAGATCCGCATCGACGACGCGCGGCTGCTCCCCGCCCTGACGGGTGCGGTCGCGGCGATGAGCGAGCCGATGGTCAGCCACGACGCGGTCGCGTTCTACCTGCTGTCGCAGGAGGTGGCGCGGCACGTCAAGGTGGTGCAGTCCGGCCAGGGGGCGGACGAGGTCTTCGCCGGCTACGACTGGTATCCCCCGCTCGCCGACGTGCCGCGCGACGGCGTCACCGAGGCGTACTCCCGTGTCTTCTTCGACCGTACGCACGGCGCGCTGGCCGACGTGCTCAGCCCGGCGTACCTGCTGGACAACGACGCGAGCGGCGACTTCGCGCGTACGCACCTGGGCGCGCCGGGCGCGGAGACGGCGCTGGACGCGGCGCTGCGGCTCGACACCACCGTCATGCTGGTCGACGACCCGGTCAAGCGCGTCGACAACATGACGATGGCGTGGGGCCTGGAGGCGCGCACGCCGTTCCTGGACCACGAGCTGGTCGAGCTGGCCGCGGCCTGCCCGCCGGAACTGAAGCTCGCCTCGGGCGGCAAGGGCGTGCTGAAGGACGCGGCGCGTGGCATGGTGCCCGACGAGGTGATCGACCGGACCAAGGGCTACTTCCCCGTACCCGCGATCCGCCACCTGTCCGGTCCCTACCTCGACCTCGTACGCGACGCGCTGAGCGACCCGGCGGCCAAGTCACGCGGCCTGTTCCGCCCGCACCATGTCGACCGACTGCTCGCCGCCCCCGACGAACACCGCACCACCCTGGGTGCGAGTGCGCTGTGGCAACTGGCGTTGCTGGAGTTGTGGCTTGAGTCTCATGGGGCATAAGTGACCACGGCAACGCGTTACAACCGGAGACACCAACAGGAAGGGGACAACACGTCAATGTGCCGTCATTTCGCCTGGCTGGGCCGGCCGCGTACCTTGGCCGAACTCATCCTCCTGCCGTCGTACGGGCTCCCGCGTCAGGCGGCCCGCCCCCGCTGGCAGAACATCGAACTGGTCAACCGCGACGGCTTCGGCGCGGGCTGGTTCCCCCTTGGTGATCCGGCGCCCGCGATGTCCTATCGCCGCGCCGTTCCGTTCGACGAGGACCCGGGCTTTCCCGCACTGGCCGCCGAGACCACCGCGTCCTGCGTCCTCGCCGCCGTACGCGGCGCGAGCCCGGGCATGCCGATCGAGCCGGAGGCCACCGCGCCGTTCAACAACGGCGGCTGCCTGCTGAGCCTGAACGGCCACCTCAGCCGGGAGAAGACCGCGCACCTGCTCGAACCGGCGTACGTGCCGGAGTCGGCGTGTGACGCGGCGCTGCTGGCGACACTGCTGTGGCAGCGCCTGGACCGAGGACAGCCGCTGGAGTTCGCGGTGGTCGAACTCGTGGACCAGATCCTCGCCCTGGACGACCGCGCCTGCCTGAACCTCCTGGCGACGGACGGCAGCCAGATCGTCGCGACGACGTGGGGTGAGACGCTCTGCTACCGAACCGACGACGAGGGCGTACTGGTCGCCAGCGAGCCCCACGACGACGAGGTCGGCTGGATTCCCGTACCGGACCGCCGCTTCCTGGTCGCCGGCCCCCTGGGCGTCGACGTCCGCCCCCTGGAGGGCACGACGGTGTCCGGCATCCCGTTCTCCGGCGAAGCCGCCGGCTGACCGCCCCGAGTACGGCGGCCCACGTCGAGCCGGGCCGCCGACCTCAGGGGTTGAGGAGCTCGACGTCCCAGCCGCCGCCGGGCGTCTCGCGGTAGAGGGCGCGTTCGTGCAGGCGGTTGGCCTTGCCTCGCCAGAACTCCATCGACGTCACGCGTACGCGGTAGCCGGTCCAGTTCGGCGGCAGCGGGACGTCCTCCGACTGCTCGTGCCGGGTCATCTCGGCCTGGAACCGGCCTTCCAACTCCTCATACGACGCCAGCGGCCGTGACTGCTCGCTCGCCCACGCGGCGATGCGCGACAGTCTCGGGCGCTCGGCGAAATAGCGCTCGGTCAACACCGGGTCGGCCTCGGTGCACACTCCCGTCATCGCGATCTGGCGTTCGATCGGATGCCAGGGGAACAGCAGGGCCACCTCGGGATTGGCGGCGATGTGCCGGCCCTTGCGCGAGATGCGCTGGGAGAAGAAGTAGACGCCGTCCGCGTCGAAGCCCTTCATCAGCACCGTACGCGCCAGTGGCGCGCCCGCCGGGGAGGCGGTCGCCAGCACCATGGCGTTCGGCTCGGCCACCTCCGAGCCGTGGGCGAGCGCGAACCAGCGGGCGAACTCCTCCCACGGGTCGGCAGGCAGCCGGTCCAGCCAGGCATCGGAGTCACCGGCGTACTGCCGGCGTAGGCCGGCCAGGTTGAGAGCACCGTTCTGCACGGTCACGTGAGTTTCTCCCTCGCCGCACTCGGGCGGCTCGACAAAGTGCAGCGAATTGTTTCCGATCGGTGACTATCCAAACCACTTGAAGTCGTTCCATCCTGAAATTCGATCGCGGGCGCTGTCAAGCCGCCCGACCCCCGCCGCGAGCAAGGCCGAGGCCGCTTAAGCAACACGCTAGCGCCCCTTCAACATGCCCTTATGCACGCGTTGCATGCTGGTTGAAGATATCCGGGCACAGTAAGACGAAAGCGCAGCAAAGAACCCCGATCTCCTTTTGCTCCGGCGTTCTCTTGGCGAAAGAAAAGCTTTCCACGTCCGGTCCACAGCAACACACGGCACGCCCTTGCCGGGCTGGGGGAGAACATTGTCGCAAGGACAACGACATCTGCAGGCCACGGCGCTGCCGAGCCTGGCCGAGGCACTCGACCACGCACGCGCGCAGGTGGCCGCCATCCCGACGGAGCCGCTGCGCGAGGCCGGGATCTACCGCACGCCGCTGGAGTACTACCTCGTCGGCACCTATCCGCCGTTGAAGTATCTGGACGACATCGACCAGACCGAGGTCTACAAGGGGATCACTCCCTCGCAGAACCTCTACCTGCACATGCCGTTCTGTGAGCAGTACTGCACCTTCTGTCATTTCTACAAGGAGATCAACGCCTCCACCGACCGCGTGGAGCGCTATGTCGGCGCGTTGCGCGAGGAGATCAGCCTGGTCGCCGGGTCCATGACCGACGGCCTCAGCGCCTCCTCGGTCTACTTCGGCGGCGGCACCCCCTCCTACCTCAAGGCGCCGCAGCTCACCGGGCTGTTCGAGCACCTGTGGCGCAACGTGGACGTGACCCCGGACACGGAGATCACGTTCGAGCTGCACCCCGGCGTCGTGCGCCAGCCCGACTACGAGGACCGGCTGGACGCCATCGCGGCCGGCGGTGTCAACCGCTGGGTGTTCGGCATTCAGTCGATGGACGAGGAGGTGCTGACCACGCTCAACCGCGGCCACGGCAGGGACGAGGTGTACCGGCTCCTCGGCCTGCTCGACGACCGCGGCATCGACAACCTCAACGTCGACCTCATCTTCGGCCTGCCCATGCAGACCATGGAGAACTGGTACGGCACGCTGACCGAGCTGCTGGCCGCCGGGCTCCGAAAGTTCAACATCTTCCCGCTGATGTTCAAGCGGTCGGACCCGATCACGCGGCACTACATCCGCAACCCCGAGGACTTCCCCGACGCCCGCGACCGGCTGACCATGCACTACATGGCGGAGTACGTCCTGGGCGCCGCGGGCTTCACCCGGGGCCCGGTCTTCTACTACTCCCGCGCCGGCGAACACTCACAGCAGCAGCAGAACAAGTTCGACTCGATCGAGGAGGACAACCTCGTCGGGCTCGGCGTTAGCAGCTTCGGCTACGTCGGCGGCACCCAGTACTACAACGTCTGTGACAACGCCGAGTATCTGCGGACGGTCGCGGACGGCCGTACCGGCGTCTGGAAGGGCCACACCCTGTCGGACGAGGAGCGCGTACGGCGCGCGGTCATGTTCGGCATCCGGGCGGGCGGCGTCGACTTCGCCGGGCTGGAGCAGATGTTCGGCATCGACGGCGCCGCGCTGTTCGCGCCGGAGCTGCGCAGGCTGGGTGATCTCGGCCTCGTGGAGCTGGACGGCCGCCGGATGGCGCTGACCGACCTCGGCTGCACGTTCGTCGACGGCATCGGGCACATCTTCGCCAGCGACGACGTGCGCGAGCGCGTCCTGGAGACCAACGACCAGATCGAGTCGCCGTCCTCGGATCCGGTGGACCGCTACGACTACTCCCCGATCGGCCGCACGGACCTGCCGGGCGGGATCAGGGACCCGCACCGGGACCGGGTGCGCCGGTGACCCGAACCGAGACGCGGCGCGTCGACGACTGGGCCGACCTCGTGCCGTACCTGCTCGCGCGGGACGGGCAGTGGCACAACCTGGCGACCGGGATGCCGCTGGAGCACCCGCCCGTCACCGAGCGCGTACGCGAGGCGTTCCGCGACGCCGTCGAGGACGAGAGCTTCGCGCGCCGGGTGAGCGGCTACCACGGCGTGCTCGGCGACCCGGAGCTGCGCGGGCTCCTCGCGCAGCGGTACGCCGACCGGTTCGGGCTGCCGCTGTCGGCGGAGGAGGTGCTGGTCACGCCAGGTGCGCAGGCGGCGTTCCACGCGATCTCCGCGCTGACCGCCGCGCGCGGCCGCCGCGTGGTGTTCTTCGGCCCGGAGTACCCGGGCTACCGCACCCACCCCGAGGTCGCGTACGACATGCTCCTGCCCGCCGTCGCCGAGACCGGCGGCGGGGAGTTCCGCTACGTGCCGCCCGCCGGGCGGCTGGACGGCGGCGTCGGCGCGGTGATCGTCTCGCGGCCCGGCAACCCGTCCGGCAACGTGATCGATGACGCCGCGCTCGCCGGTCTCGCCGAGGAGTGCGCCGCGGTCGGCGCCCTGCTCGTGGTGGACAACGCCTACGCCCCGGTCATTCCCGGCCTGGCCTTCCGCGACATGGGCATGCCGTGGGGCGACAACGTCGTGCTCGTGCAGAGCTTCTCCAAGGGCGCGCTGGCCGGGGAGCGGCTCGGGTTCGTGCTGGCCGCGCCGCGGCTGCTCGGCGAGCTGGCCGAGTTCCAGGCGCGCGTCTCCACCTTCCCCGCGCAGCTCGTGCAGCTCGCCGCGTGCCACCTGCTCCGCGACGACCGTTACGCCAAGCTGTGCGAGCAGGAGCTGCGCGGCCGGTACGCCGAGCGGCACCACCTGGTACGCGACCGCCTCGAAGCGTTGATGCGCGTGCCGTACCTGACGCACGCCGTGGACGGCGGCCAGTTCCAGTGGATCCACCTGCCCGGCCTGGCCGTGCCGGCCGCGGAGCTGTTCTTCACGCTGCGCGACCGCGGCGTGCTGCTGGCCCCCTCGACCCCGTTCTACCTGCCGGGCCTGCACGAGGACCCGCACGCGCGCCAGAGCTTCCGCATCGGTGTGACCGCGCCCGTCCAGGCGATCGAGAACGGCCTGCGCATCTTCGCCGAGGTGGTCAATGAGTGCGCGTGAGCACCTGCCGGGCCGGGTCGCCGACCACGTCGTGGACCACCTGGGCTCGGTCGCGGGCGTACGTCACGTGTTCGGCGTGCACGGCGCGAACGTGGAGGACCTGTTCGACGCCGCGTTCCGCACCGACGCGCCGATCGAGGCGGTCGTGGCCAAGCACGAGTTCTCCGCGGCCGCGATGGCGGACGGCTACCACCGCGCGGGCAACCGCCTCGCCGCCGTGATGGCCACCTCCGGCGGCGGCGCGCTCAACCTCGTGCCCGCGCTCGGCGAGTCCTACGCCTCCGGTGTCCCGGTGATCGCGCTGGTCGGGCAGCCGCCGACGAGCCTGGAGGGGCGCGGCGCGTTCCAGGACCAGAGCGGGCTGGCCGGCTCGCCGGACGCGCAGAAGCTGTTCGCCCCGATCGCGCGGTTCTGCGAACGCGTGACCGACCCCGAGGCCGTCGGCGACACCCTCGTACGCGCCGTGCGCGCGGCCACGGCGGAGCCGCGCGGCCCCGCCGTCCTGCTGCTGCCCAAGGACGTGCAACAGGCCGAGACGTCGAGCCCCCGCGCGGAGCCGTACGCGGAGGAGACCGCACCCGCGCCCAAGGCGGTGCACGACGCGCTCGCCGACGTGCTCGGCCAGGCGGGCGGCCCGGTGCTGGTCATCGCGGGTGCCGGGGTGGCACGGGGCGACGCGCGCGCGGAGCTGGCCGCGTTCGCCGCGGCGCTCGGCGCGTGGGTGGCGGTCGAGCCCGACGCGCGTGACGTCTTCGACCACCACGATCCGCGCTTCGTCGGCTCGGTCGGCGCGAGCGGGCACCCGAGCGTACGGCGCGCGCTGGACCGCGCCGCGATCTGCGTCTTCGCCGGCACCCGGTTCTCCCAGATGGCGCGCGGCGGGCTGGAGGACGGTCTGGCCGGCAAGCGCATCGCCTGCTTCGGCCGCCGCCCCCCGTACGTCGACGGCGGGGAACCCGCCCTGCTGGTGGACGGCGACCTGCGCGCCGACCTGCGGCTCGCCGCCCGGAGGCTCGGCGGGCCGAGGCCGTGCCCGCCGCACGCGGGGCTGGAGTACCTGCCGCACGAGCGCACCGAGGACGGCGAACTCGCCTGCCGCGAGGTGATCGAGGAGATCGCCGCGGTCATCCCGTACGACGCCAACGTGATCTCCGACGCGGGCAACACCGGGTGCAGCGTCATGCACTTCCTGCCCGCGCCGCCACGCGGGCGGTCGCTGCTCGCGATGGGGATGGGCGGGATGGGGTTCAGCTTCGGTGCCGCGATCGGCGCGGCCTTCGCCAACCGGCGGCGCACCTTCCTGCTCGCGGGCGACGGCTCGTTCCTCATGCACGGGCTGGAGGTGCACACGGCGGTGGAGTACGACCTGCCGATCACCTTCGTGATCTTCAACAACAACGCGCACGCGGCCTGCCTGTCACGCGAGGAGTTGTTCTACGGCGGCGACTCGGCCTACAGCCGGTTCCGGCCGAGCGACCCGGGCGCGGGCGCGGCGCGGATGTTCCCCACGCTGCGCGCCGCGACCGTACGCGGGCTGGCCGAGCTGCGCGCCTTCCTGGCCGAGACCGGCACGGGCCCCAGGCTCGTCTCGGTCGAGGTACGGCCCGAAGAACTGCCGCCGTACCTTCCGCTCCTCCAACCGGCCGGCCTGGCAGCGAGCCGATGACGCAACGCACGACGTACGACGAAAACTGACGAAAGGACCGCCGCGATGAGAGTGTCCGATGCGGAACTGGCCGAGATCGACGGCCTCGCTCGCGTGGAGACCATGCCGCACGAAGAGGTGTTCAAGCTCGCCGCGCAAAAGAGCCAGGCGACCTACACGAGCGAGGAGGTGCACGGGGAGTTCTGCACGCTCCAGGCGTACGTGAACTGCCCGCCGCGCGACACCTTCGACTACCTGGCCGACATGTTCAGCCAGGAGGAGTACACCTACAGCGTCCGCGACCTGGAGCCGGTCGACGACAGCGGGCTGCACGTCGGCTGGGACCGGTTGTCCGGCAACACCCGGATCTACGTGCGCATCGACGCCGACCCGAACGCGCTGACCGTGGACTACCACGCCGCCTGGGACCAGGGCGACGACCTGTGGATGATCTACCTCTTCCGCGTCGTGCCGGCCGAGACGGTGTTCAAGAAGCCCGGCTCGGTCATCCTGTGGACCAACTGCCACCACCCGTACTACGACAAGAACCCCTACCCCGAACTCGCGCCGAGCCCGGACCGGCAGTGGGTGGGCGAGTTCTGGGACCAGTTCTACCCGGGGCACCTGATCGAGCTGGAGAACCTCAAGACGATCCTGGAGTACCGCCACAGCCGTGGCATCCCGATCGTCGCGAGCCGCGGGAGCCGCTGAAGTGGCCGGTGCGGCGGCCGGTGACGCTACCGCGGTCAGCCTGGTCGACGTCGCGAGCCACCTCCCGCGGGACCGGGTCGGGCGGGAGTACTTCGAGCGCTACTCGCGCCCGGACGACCCGCTGCTGCGCAACCCGATGTTCCGCGCGCCGGAGTACCGCCGGTACGCCGCGCGCGAGGACACCGGCGCCGACCTCATCGAGCGCGCGGCGGCCACGCTGTTCGAGCGGCACGGCTCGTCGGCGGCGCGCGAGATCGACATCCTGATCACGCACAACGCGCTGCCCGACGTGCCGTTCCTGGGGTCCGGCGCGGAGATCGCGCGCCGCCTCGGGTGCCGGCCGGACACGATCATCGACCTGCACAACGGCCACTGCGCGGTCTTCCCGTACATGCTGAGCCTCGTCGTGCCGCTGATGCGCGCGGGCGGCGCGCGTACCGCCTTGTTGTGCACGGCGCAGACCGCCGGGCGGATCTTCACCCAGCCCGGCGTACGGCAGTCGGCGCACGCCGCGGTGCCCGGCGACGGTGCGGCGGCCGCGCTGGTCACGGCCTCGGCCGACGCGCCGATCCTGGCCACGCAGGTGCACCACTTCCCCGAGTCCGCGCCGGACGTCGAGCTGAAGCTCGCCGACGGGCGGCTCTACTGGGAGCCGGGCACCGCGGAGATGGACGTCGCCTTCGACAACACCAAGGCGCAGAACATCATCGAGCGCGGCAGCCTCATCGTGCCCGAGGTGGTCACCGAGGTCTGCAAACGCATCGACCGTACGGCCGAGGACATCGCGCTGCTGGTGACGAACCAGCCGAACCGGCTGCTGCTCCGCAACTGGCACCGCGAGCTGAGCCTGGACCCCGAACGCCACTTCGACACCTTCGACTCCTACGGCAACCTCTTCGGCTCCGGCGTGCCGGTCAGCCTCGACCACGCCCTGCGGGCCGGCCGGCTCGACGGCGGCGGGCTCGTGCTGCTCGCCGGGTTCGCCGGCGCGGGCGAGATGGCGTCGGCGGCGGCGATCCAGTGGCCGAAGCAGCCGTGAACCCGAACCTGGAGGACATATGAGCACCGAACCCGCGGAGGTCGAGTCGGCCGTACTCCGGCTGCTCGCCGAGATCCTGTACGTCGAGCCGGCCGAGCTCGACCTGGACGCCGACTTCATCGACCTCGGGCTCGACTCGATCCTGGCGGTGGAGTACGTCGCGCAGCTCAAGATCGAGCTGGGCGTGCGGGAGACCATCGAGTCGCTGCACGAGCTGGGCACGCCGCGCGCGCTGGTGGACCACATCCTCGCCACCGCCTCGGCGCGCTAGGCGCGGGCGGTGCGCAGGGAGCAGGTTTTCGCGGTGGTACGCGACACCATCGTGGCCGTACGTCCCGACGTCGACCCCGCGCAGATACGCGAGGACCGCAGCATGACCGAGCTGGGCTGTGACTCGCTCGACCGGATGGACGTGGTCGCCGAGGCGATGGACCAGATCGGAATGGAGCTCGCCACCGAGCGGTTCGCGGGCGTGACCGACATCGGGGACCTGATCGACGTGCTGTGCGCCGGCGCGGACGGCGCGAACTGAGCGAAGGAGTTGGGTCGGCATGACCGGCGAGAAACCTGTGGCGGGGATCGAGGCGGTCGGTGCGTACTGCGGCAGCGCGTACGTCGACGCCGAGGAGCTGTTCGACGTACGCGAGCTGGACCGGGCGCGGCTCGCCAACCTCGGCATGCGCCGCAAGAGCGTCGCGGCGGCGGGCGAGGACGTGGTGGCGATGGCCGCGACCGCGGCGCGCCCGCTGGTCGACGCGCTGAGCGAGCGGGAGCGGGCGAGCGTACGGGCCGTCATCGTGGCCACCGAGTCCGCGTTCGACCTGTCCAAGGCGGCCGGCACGTACGTGCACCGGCTGCTGGAGCTGCCGCGTACGTGCCGGATCTTTGAGATCAAGGAGGCGTGCTACGGCGGCGTGGCCGCGTTGCAGACGGCGGCGGCGCTGGTGGCGGTCGAGCCGGGCAGCCGCGTGCTCGTCGTCGCGTCCGACCTGCCGGGCCAGAACAAGGGCACGTACGCCGAGCCCGCGCAGGGCGCCGGCGCGGTGGCGGTCCTGGTCGGGCCGCGGCCGCGCGTCGTCGAGCTGAGTCCGGGCACGTCCGGCTGTTACAGCTACGAGGTCGCCGACTTCGCGCGGCCGCGCCCGGACGTCGACGTGGTCGACACGGACCTGTCGCTGATGGCCTACCTCGAATGCCTGCTCGGCGCGTTCGCCGACCACGCGTCACGCTCACCCGGCGCCGACTTCGCCCGGTCCTTCGACCTGCTGGCGATGCACACGCCGTTTCCCGGCATGGTGCGCGGCGCGCACCGTACGGGGCTGCGCAAGCTCAGCGACCTGGGCCGGGGCGGGGAGCAGGAGGACTTCGCCCGTCGCGTCGAGCCCTCGCTGCGCTATCCGCGCGAGGTCGGCAACATCTACGCGGCGACGACGCTGCTCGCGATGGCCAGCGCGATCGCGCACGGCGGCGTCGAGCCGGCGACGCTGGGCGTGTTCAGCTACGGCTCTGGGTGCTCCTCGGAGTTCTTCGGCTGCCGGATCCCCGCCGGGGCGGCCGGTGTCGTCGCGGCCGCCGGGCTGGACGCCGAGCTGGCCGCGCGCCAGAGGCTGAGCGTGGCCGAGTACGACGAGGTGACGGAGGCGGCCGGCGCGGCTTTCGCGGCCGCCGACGCCAAGTTCGAGACCGGCGCGCTCGCCTCGTGGGGTGCGCGCGCCCGGCCGCGCGCCGTCCTCACCACGATCCAGGACTACCGGCGGGAGTACACATGGCTGCCGGCCCGGTGACCGACGCGACCTGCGTCCAGTGCGCGGTCGGCGGCCCGCTGGACCACGAGACCGCCGCGCGGCTGCTCGCCGGCCTGCGCGCGGCCGAGCGCGACCCGGCGTGCAGGGTCTTCGTGCTCACCGCCGAGGGCCCGGTGTTCTGCACCGGGATGGACCTGTCCGCGCTGGAGGACACCGAGCGGCCCGGCGGCACCGCGGACGTGCTGTGGGAGCTGCTGACCGGGCTGGCCGCGAGCCGGCTCCTCACGGTCGCGGTGGTCGAGGGGCGCGCGGTCGGCGGCGGCGTCGGGCTCGCGTCCGCCTGCGACTTCGTCATCGCCGGGCCGGAGGCGAGCTTCCGGCTGACCGAGATGCTCATCGGCCTCGTACCGGCGCTGATCATGCCGTTCGTGGTCGCGCGCACCGGCGAGCACCGCATGATGCGGATGACCCTCCTGGCCGAGCGGTACGACGCCGGCGCGGCGCGTGACCTCGGGCTGGCCGACGAGGTGACCGACCGGCCGTGGGAGGCGGTGCGCCGCCTGCTGCTCGCGCTGCGGAGGATGCCGCGCGACAACGTCGGCGAGCTGAAGTCCTGCCGCCGGCGGCTGAACCCGCCGCCCGCGGACTACGCCGAGCACGCGCGGCGGCTCATCGAGCGCACGGCCGCCGACCCGCTGGTGCGCGTACGCATCGAGCGGCTGCGCGCACAGGGGGTGCTGAGGTGACCGAACACGACCGCGGGCCGGTGACGGTACGCACCGGCAAGCCGGTGGCGCTGCTCGCGATGGCCGACGAGAGCGGCCGCAACGCGGTCAGCCCGGAGATGGTGTCGGGCCTGCGCGAGGCGCTGCGGCTCGCGGTCGCCGACGATGCGACGCGCGTGCTCCTGGTGACGGGGCTGCCGCACCTGTTCGCCACCGGCGCGAGCAAGGGGTATCTGATGCGGCCGGACCGCGCGGTGATGGAGCCGTTCATGCGGGCGTTCGCGCACTTCCCGCTGCCGGTGGTGGCGGCGATGCAGGGCCATGCCCTCGGCGGCGGCCTGACCCAGGGCCTGTACGCCGACGTGCCGGTGCTGTCCGAACGCTCGGTGTACGCGGCCAACTTCGCCAACTACGGACTCGCGCCGGAGTACGGCACGACGTGGCTGCTGCCCGCCCGGCTGGGCGCGACGCTCGGCGCGGAGATGCTGCTGACCGCGCGCGGCTACCGAGGCGCCGAGCTGCGCGAACGCTCCGCGCCCGTACGCATCGTGGCGCACGAGGAGGTGCTGCCGGTGTCACTGTCGCTGGCACGCGGCATCGCGCGTGCGCCGCGTCACACCCTGGAGCTGCTCAAGGCGCAGCTCGCCGGGCAGTCGCTCCGCGCGAGCGATGCCGCCGTGTCCGTCGAGCTGGGCCCGCACGAGGACGCCTGGGCGTCACCGGAGCGCCGTCGGCTGGTCGCCGAGCGGTACGGACGGCCCGAGGAGATCTGGCGACCCGAGGAGACGTTGACATGACCGAGCGAAGCGAGGGAATCGGCAGGCACAGTCCCATGACCGTGCACGCCGCTCCCCCCGTGGCGATCGTCGGGCTGGCCTGCCGGGTCCCCGGCGGCGATGACCTGGAGGAGTTCTGGGAGACGCTGGAGGCCGGCCGCCTCGTCGCGCGTACGGTGCCGGAGGCGCGCCTGGCCGGCTACGACGCGGACGTCGTCGGGCCGGGCGGGCTGACCGCCGCGCTGCTGCCCGACGCCGACGCGTTCGACCTGGCCTTCTTCCGCATCGGCCGGCGGATGGCGGTCTGGATGGACCCGCAGCAGCGGCTGCTGCTGGAGACGAGCTGGCACGCGTTCGAGGCGGCGGGCATCCCGCCGTCGACGCTGCGGGGCGAGGAGGTCGGGGTCTTCGTGGCCTCGGCGACCGCCGACTTCCGCGAGCGGATGATGCGTACGGGCACCGTCGACCGCTACTCCGCCGTGGGCGGCCTGTCCACCTACCTGGCCAACCGGCTGTCGCACCAGTACGACCTGCGTGGCCCGAGCATGACGGTCGACACGGGGTGTTCGAGCGGGCTGAGCGCGGTGTCGCTGGCCGTATCGGGCCTGCGCGCGGGCGACTTCGACACCGCACTCGTGGGCGCGTCGAACGTCTGCGCCGAGGGCTGGTACTCCGCCGCGATGGCCTACATGGGCGCGCTGTCGCCCTCAGGGGTCTGCCGTCCGTTCTCCGACGAGGCGGACGGCTACATCCGCGGCGAGGGCGCGCTGTGCTTCGTGCTCAAGCGGCTGGACGACGCGCTCGCCTCGCAGAGCCCGATCCTGGCCGTGATCCGCGGTGTCGCGGCCAACCACGACGGCCGCGCGGGCGGGCTCACCAAGACCGACGCCGCGTCGCAGGCACGGCTGATGCGGCGTGCGCTGGACCAGGCGGGCCTGGCGGCCGGGTCGCTCGGCTACCTGGAGTCGCACGCGCCGGGCACCAAGGCGGACGCGCTGGAGATCGAGGGCATGCGCGCGCTGCTGCGCGGCGAGCCCGGCGGCGTGCCGGCCGACTTCGGCGGCCCGGAGAACCGGCTGTGGATGGGGTCGGTGAAGGCGGTCGTCGGCCACCTGGAGGCGGCGGCGGGCTCGGCGAGCCTCGCCAAGGGCGTCCTCATCCTGCTCAACGAGGGCTTTCCGTCCGGTGCCGGGCTCATGCGCCTGGGCGATGACCCGGAGCTGACCGCCGAGGCGGCCGGCGGGCACGAGGCGACGGTGCCCTGGCCGCGCGAGCCGTCCCGTACGCGGCGGATGGGGATCAGCTCGTTCGGCGTCGGCGGCTCGAACGCCCACGTGGTGCTGGAGGAGGCGCCGGAGGACGCGAACGCCGAAGAGGGCCGGTGGGGCGAGTCGCCGGTGCCGGTGCCGCTGAGCGCCGCGCGTGCCGACGCGCTGCCGCTCATGGCCGGACGCCTCGCCGCGTTCCTGTCGCGCCCCGGCGCTCCGTCGCTGACCGCGACCGCCTGGACCCTCCAGACCGGCCGCGAGCAGCTGCCCACACGCGTCCTCCTCCAGGCACGTACGCGCGAGGAGCTGGTCGACCGGCTGGAACGGCTGGCCGCCGGCGACTCACCCGCGCACCTGGAAGACGCCTGGCTGGACGGTGCGGACGTCGACTGGGCCGCGCGGTGGGAGCACACGCCGTCGCGGCGCGTACGGCTGCCCGGCTACCCGTTCGCCCGCACCTCGCTCGGCTTCGCGCCGCAGCCGAAGCGCGCCGTCGCCGCCGTACGGAGCTGAGCGTGGGCGACTCGGGACGTGCCGAGGTGGCGGTCACCTCAGCGGCGGTGCTCACCTCCGTGGCCGATGACCTCGACGGGTTCGCCGAGGCCCTGCGCCAGGGGCGTAGCGGCGTGCGCGCGACCCGCGACGAGGTCGGCCCCGAGGCGCGTACGCCCGCCGCCGCCTGGCTCGACGGTTTCACCGTGCACGGCTGGGCGGACCGGCTCGACGCCGCGACGGCCGAGCGGCTGGTCCGGGTGACCGGCCGCGCCGCGCCGCCCGCGCACACCGGCGCCTGCGTCGCGGTCGCCGCGACGCGTGACGCGGGCCTGGAGCCGGCCGAGCTGGCGGGCACCGGACTGGTCGTGGCGGGCAACAACCTCGGCCTGGCCTACCAGGCCGAGGCGCTGCGCCGCTTCGCGGACCGCCCGAGCGCCCTGCGGCCCTCGCACGCGCTCGCCCATCTCGACACCGACGTGATCGGGGTGGTCAGCGAGGCGACCGGGGTGTCCGGCGAGGGCTGGCAGGCGGGTGCGGCGTCGGCGAGCGGTTCGGTCGGCGTCCTGCTGGCGAGCCGGATGATCGCCGCGGGCGACCTGACGCACTGCCTGGTCATCGCGCCGCTCGCCGAGTTGTCGGCCGCCGAGCTGCGCGCCTTCCACGGCAGCGGCGCCATGGCGGGCCCGGAGTTCCGCGACGAGCCGCGGCGCATGTGCCGGCCGTTCGACCGCGACCGGCAGGGCTTCGTGTACGGCCAGGGCGCGGCGGCCGTGCTCCTGGAGAACGCCGACGCGGCGGCCGCGCGCGGCGCCAAGCCGCTCGCCACGGTCGCCGGGCACGCACAGCGTCTCGACGGCCGCCGCGGCACCGCGCCGGACCCGGCGGGGCAGGCCGCCGCGCTGCGCGCCGCGCTCGAGAGCGCGGACGCCGCACCCGGCGACGTCGACTACGTGAACGCGCACGCGACCGGCTCGGTGACCGGCGACGCGGCCGAGGCGCGCGCGCTGACCGAGGTGTTCGGCTCGTCGGGGCCGCGCGTCAACTCCACCAAGCCGCTGATCGGGCACTGCATGGGCGCGGCCGGCCTGCTGGAGCTGGTGGCGACTCTCGTGCAGATGCGGGACGGCTTCCTGCACCCCAACCCGAACCTGGACCACCCCATCGACCACGCACCGCCCCTGGTGGGACGGGCGGCCGTGCCGGCGAGCCTCGGCACGGCCGTGTCCAACAGCGTCGCGTTCAGCGGGATCAACTGCGCGCTGGTGCTCCGCGCACCGCGCTGAACCGTACGAGAGGAGCCCGATGTGCCTGAGACGTCACCGCCGCTGACGGGCGCGGCCGCGCGCTGCCCGATGGCGGTGAGCTTCGACCCGTTCGGCGAGGAGTACCAGCAGGACCCGGCGGGCGCGCTGGCCGCCGCACGCGCGCACGAACCCGTCTTCTACAGCCCCGAGCTGGACTACTGGGTGATCTCCCGGTACGAGGACATCAAGGAGGCGTTCCGCGACACGCGTGCCTACTCCGCGGCCATCGCCCTGGACCCGCTCACTCCCCTGGGGCCCGCCGCACGCGAGCGGCTGGCCGCGTACGACTTCGCGCCCGGTCCCGTACTGGTCAATGAGGATCCGCCGCTGCACCTGGAGCGGCGCAAGCGGCTCGCGCCGCCGCTGGCCGCCGCCGAGGTCGCCAAGCTGGAGGACCGCATCCGCGCGCTGGTCACCCGCTACATCGACGCGTTCGCCGCGCGCGGCCACGCCGACATGGTCGATGACCTGCTGTGGGAGGTGCCGGCGATCGTGGGCCTGCTCGTCGCCGGAGTCCCGGACGAGGACGTCGAGCGTGCACGGCACTACACGATCAAGATGGGCCTGTTCACCTGGGGGCGGCCGTCGCCCGAGCACCAGGTGGAGATCGCCGACCAGGTCGGCCGCTGGTGGCGGCTGTCCGGCGAACTGGTCGAGCGGCTCAAACACGAGCCCGGCCAGGGCTGGGTGCCGCGCGCCATCGAGGTGCACCGCGAGGACCCGGAGCTGGTCAGCGACAACCACCTCCAGAACATGATGATGAGCGGCCTGGTCGCCGCGCACGAGACGACCACCAACGCGACCGCGAACGCCCTGCGGCATCTCCTCCAGGAGCCCGGCGTCTGGCGTGAGCTGCGTGCGGACCCCTCGCTCATCCCGAACGCGGTCGAGGAGTGCCTGCGGTTCTCCTCCTCGGTGCTGTGCTGGCGCCGCACGGCGACGCGTGAGGTGACGCTGGGCGGCGTGAGAGTGCCGGCGGGCGGCCGGCTGCTGCTGGTCATCGGCTCGGGCAACCACGACGAACGCGTCTTCGCCGACCCGGGCCGCTTCGACATCCGCCGCGCCAACGCCAAGCGGCACCTGACCTTCGGCGTCGGCAGCCACTCCTGCATCGGCGCGCCACTGGCGCGGCTGGAGATGCGGATCATCCTGGAGGAGCTGACACGCCGCCTGCCGGACCTGCGGCTGGTGCCGGACCAGGAGTTCGAGTACCTGCCCAACGCCTCCTTCCACGGCCCCCGGCACGTACGGACCGAGTGGCCGGCCGCAACCACGACAACACCGCTAGGAGATCGCGTTGAATGAGCGAACGGCCATCGTCGGTGCCGGTGTCGCGGGGCTGAGCGCCGCGCTCCTGCTGTCCCGCCGCGGACTGCCGGTCCAGGTGTACGAGCGTGACCCCGACGGGCCCGCCGGCCTGCTGGAGGCGGGGGCGCGCACCCGGCCCGGCGCGCCGCAGACCCGCCATCCGCACGTCTTCCTCGGCCTGTTCCGCAAGCTGCTGGCCGAGCACCTGCCCGACGTGTACGAGGACCTGCGCGCGAACGGCGTCGAGGAGGTGCCGCTCGCGTCGCCGGGCGCGACCGCGGACCAGGTGATGCTGGCGGCACGACGCAGCGTCGTGGAGTGGGCGCTGCGGCGTGCGCTGGACCGTGACGGGATCACGTACCGGCCGGGCGCCACCGTACGTGAGATCGTGGCCGAGGACGGCGCGGTGCGCGGCGTACGGCTGGACGGCGGCGTCGAGCCGTACGACCTGGTGGTCGACTGCTCCGGGGCACGCTCACGGCTCGCGCCGGACTGGACGCGTACGGTCGCCGACGTCGAGTGCGGCAAGGTCTACAACAGCAGGTTCTACCGGCTCGCCGACGGCGTCACCCGGCCGCCGACGCGGTACGGCACGGTCACCATCGTGGACGGCCTCGGCTACGGCGTCGCGCTGTTCAGCCACGACCACGGCTCGTTCTCCGTCGACGTCGGCCGGCTGCCCGAGGACGAGGCGCTGAAGGACCTGCGCGACACCGCCGCGTTCGAGCGGGTGCTGAGCCTGTTCCCGGTGTTCGAGCCGTGGCTGCGGCCGGGCGTCAGCCGTCCGGTGAGCGACGTGGTGCCGATGGCCGGGCTGCGCAACGTGCTGCGCACCCTCGCGCCCGGCGCGCCGGAGGGGTATGTGCCGCTCGGCGACTCGTTGTGCGTGACCGACCCGACGTTCGGCCGTGGCGCGGCGCTCGGGCTCGGGCAGGCCGAACTCCTGTCGCGCGCGCTCGCGGGCGGCGAGCCGGCGCGGGACGCGGTGGCCGGGATCGAGGACTGGCTGCGCCCCTGGTACGACGACGTGGTCCTCCAGGACACCGCGCGTACGACGCTGTGGCGGGCGGCGGTCGCCGACGAGCCGCTGGAGGGCATCCTCGCGAGCCTGCCGCCGAACCCGTTCATGCTGCTCGACGCCGCCGAACACGACCCCGTACTGGCCGACGCCTCGGGCCGGTACATCAGCATGCTGACCGCCACGATGGACACTCCCGAGCTGCGCCGGCGCGTCGGCGCGCTGATCCCGGTGCTGATGACGCAGCAGCCCCCACCTCCGCCACCCTCGTACGCGGAGGTCGTCAAGGCGCTCTCCGGAGCCTAGAAAGCACGCCGCCCGCGACCGGATGTCCGGTTCGCGGGCGGCGCGGTGTGTCACACGACGTCGTAGCGGCCCATCATGCCGTAGGCCGAGTGCTCGATCATGTGGCAGTGGTAGAGGTAGCGGCCGGTGTAGTCGCTGAAGGTGGCCTGCACCTGCACCGTCTCGCCCGGGTAGACCGGCACGGTGTCCTTCAGCCCCGACTCGCCGGGCAGCGGCGGCTTGCCGTTGCGGCTGAGGACGCGGAACTGGACCAGGTGCATGTGGAAGTTGTGGTTCAGCGTGACGCCCGGCTCGCCGCCGAAGTCGGTGTCGGTGTTGGTGATCTGCCAGACCTCGGTGGAGCCCTTGCGTACGGTGACGTCCACCCGGTTCGGGTCGAACTCCTTGCCGTTGATGTAGTGGTTCGGGTTGTCCGGGTCCATGCTGAGCTTGAACGTGCGCACCGCGACGGCCGGGGTGAGGCTGGGCAGCGGTACCAGCGTGCTCGGCACTTGGCTGTTGTCGGCGGCGCTGCGCGTGATGTCGAACCTCATGACCGGCCCGATCGTGTCGGACAGTACGAGCTTGGTGCCGACCGGGTACTTGGAGAAGTCCACGACGATGTCGGCGCGCTCGGCCGGGCTCATCGGCAGTTGGGTGCGTGAGACCGGCGCCGGCAGCAGCCCGCCGTCCGAGCCGATCTGGATCATCTCCGCGCCCTGGAGGTCCAGGGTGAGGAAGCGGTAGATCGAGCCGTTCAGCAGTCGCAGTCGGTACTTGCGGGCGGCGACCTGGAAGTACGGCACCGCCTTGCCGTTGGCGATCAGCACCTTCCGCTGTTCCGGGTCCTGCTTGACGAGTGCGCCGGTCGTGTCGATCTCCGCGTCGCGGATCATGATCGGCACGTCGTACTGGCCCGACGGCAGGCAGAACCGGTCCTCGGCCGGGTCCTGGAGCAGGTAGAACGCGTGCATCCCGGCGTAGACGTGGATGTCTTCGAGGCCGTGGGCGTGGTCGTGGTACCAGAGCGTCGAGGCGCGCTGCATGTTCGGGTACGTGTAGACGCGCGACGCGCCGGGGTTGATCAGGTCCATCGAGAAGCCGTCGCTGGCCGACGGGTTGTGGCCGCCGTGCAGGTGGACGTTCGCGGCCTCGCTGAGCTGGTTGGTGTGGGTGACCTGGACCGTACGGCCGATCTTCGCCTTGATCGTGGGGCCGACGAAGCTGCCGTTGAAGGTGGTCACCGGGGTGGTGAGCCCCTTGATGATCTCCGCGTTCGCGTTGCGGATCGCGATGTTGTATCGGTCCACGCCGCCCGACGTCGACGTGGGCGCCAGGACGGGGGGCACCGGCATCGCGTGCTGGAACGGCACCACCGGTGCGTCCGCCGCGGCCTTGACCCCCTTCGCCCGGTACATGACCATGCCGTTGTGCTCGGTGGAGGTCACCTGGGCGCCCTGCGCCACACCGAAGCGGTCCCTGAAGACCCCTGCGAGGGTCGCACCACTGACCACGCCGCCCACCACGAGCGCCTTCCGCCTGCTCAGCACTATTTCCTCCAGAACACTCTCCCGGCACCGGAGAACGGTGCAGATCACCGGCCCGGCTGACGTGACCGGGCGGTCGTCCTCATCGGCCGCCCCGCCCGGCGGCCGACGCTCCGGCCCCTCCCTGGCGGGTTGAGGGCCGCGTGCACGTGCACATGCACTCCCTGGTTTCGTACTAGGCCAAGAAATCGCACTTCTAGGTGATCTGTCACCATTGATGGCCAATAGTGGCTTTGATTACCGCACGAATTCACCCGTCACAGGGGTTGACCGGCGGCTCGCCAGGCAGAAAAGGTCATCCGAGTCAACGGCGAGGCGGGCACGGCTCTCTCGTCGTGTGCGGCGTGGTCGGCTGGTGCGCGTACGAGCCCTCGGCATAACGTCGTTCCGACAGTCACATAAGCCGGAAACAACGACGGAGGCGGACTTGCCGGATGCGGAGCTTACTGCCGAGCGAACCCGATATGTCATCATCGGCGCGGGCCCGGCGGGGGTGCAACTGACCTACTACCTTCAGCGCGCGGGCGCGGACCACGTGACGCTCGAACGGGGCGAAGCGCCCGGCGGTTTCTTCCGCGACTATCCGCGGCACCGCCGGTTGATCTCGCTCAACAAGGTGCACACCACCAGCGACGACCCCGAGATCAAGCTGCGCTGGGACTGGAACTCCCTGCTCGGCGACCCCGGCGGCCCGCTGTTCCCGGACTACAGCACCGACTACTACCCGCACGCCGACGACCTCGTGCGCTACCTGGCCGACTTCCAGAAACACCACGGGCTCGCGGTGCGGTACGGCTGCGCGGCGGAGCGGATCGAGCGGGACGGCGACGGCTTCCTCGTACGCACCACGGCGGGCGACCTGCGCGCCCAGTGTGTGATCGTGGCGACCGGCTGGGGCGAGCCGTACACCCCGCCGATCAAGGGGATCGAGCACGCCGTCGGCTATGAGGACATGGCCGTCGACCCGGCCGCGTACGCGGGCGAGCGCGTGCTCGTCATCGGCAAGGGCAACTCCGCGTTCGAGACGGCGTCCTCGATGCTCGGGCACGCGGCGATGGTGCACCTGGCCAGCCGCCGGCCGCTGCGGCTCGCCTGGAACACCAAGCATCCCGGTGACGTGCGCGCGCACCACGGCGCGGTGCTGGACAGCTACCAGTTCAAGACGCTGCACTCGGTGCTCGACTGCACCGTCGATGAGATCCGGCCGGCCGGCGACGGCTACGAGGTGGCCATCACGTACGCGCACGCCCAGGACGAGACCGCGGTGCTGGAGTACGAGTCGGTGATCCGCTGCACCGGCTTCCGCATGGACACCTCGGTGTTCGCCCCGGAGTGCCGCCCTCGGCTGGTGCGCGACGACCGGATGCCCGAACTGCGCCCCGACTGGCAGTCCGCGAACGTGGACGGGTTGTACTTCGCGGGCACCATCGCCCAGGACCGCGACTTCAAGGGCGCCTCGTCGGCGTTCATCGACGGGTTCCGCTACAACCTGCGCACCCTCGCCGTGCTTCTGCGCGAGCGCTACGAGGACGCGCCGCTGCCGTACACCGAGGCGCCGGCCGACGCCGAGAGCCTGACGTCGCTGATCCTGGACCGGGTGAACTGGAGTTCGGCGCTGTGGACGCAGTTCGAGTACCTGTGCGACGCGCTGGTGGTCGAGGAGGACGCGGTACGCCTTTATGCGGACCTGCCCGAGGAGTACGCGGTGAGCCGCTTCGGCACGTGCTACACCGTCGCGCTCCGCTGGGGCCGGGAGGAGTACGCGGACGTGTTCGCGATCGAACGGCACCCCGAGCCGGGCCGCGCCGCCGAGAGCGCGTTCATCCATCCCGTCATCCGGCGTTACTCCGGCGGCGAGATGGTCGGCGAGTGCCACCTGCTGGAGGACCTGCTCGCCGAGTGGCGGCGGCCCGACCGCCATGTCGAGCCGCTGCGCGCGTTCCTGTCGGAGGCGCTCAGCAGCGGATCATGATGTCGCACAGCGGCTTGCGGCTCAGCTCCGGCACGCGGGCGTCGGCGGCCGGGTAGCCGACCGGCATGACGAGGTACGGGCGCTCCTCCGGCGGGCGCTCGCAGACCTCGTTGAGGAAGCGCATCGGGCTGGGCGTGTGCGGCAGGGTGACCAGGCCCGCCTGGTGGAGCGTGGCGATGAGCAGGCCGACCGCGATGCCGACCGACTCCTTCACGTAGTACGGCTTGGGGCTGTTCGGGCCCTGGTGCACCTCGAACACCACGATCACCGCGGGCGCGGTCTCCAGGAACGGCTTCTTCCAGTCCGTGCCGATCGGGGCCAGCGCCTGGAGCCACTCATCGGACGCGCGGCGTGCGTAGAACTCGCGTTCTTCGGCCTCGGCGGCCAGCCGCAGCCGCCGTTTGCGCTCGGGGTTGGTCACGACGACGAACCGCCACGGCTGGACGTTGGCGCCGCTGGGCGCGCTCGCGGCCGCGGCGACGGCGGACTCGATGACGCTCTGGGGTACGGGATCGGACGAGAAGTCGCGCACCGAACGCCGCGTCTCCATCAGGCCGGCGAAGCTTTGCGCTGCGTCCACCGCCTTCGACGCGGGCATGCGACTGTGGTTGAGCGGGACCGTCTGATGCGGCGCGGCATGGGTCAACGGAAACGCCTCCGAATTTCGTGACACCTCCAGCATTCCCCTGTTGTAACGGCCTAATTACTGGGATGTGCTCACTTGGGGATGTTCGAGCGTGCCGGGCACGACGTTCGCGACGAGATCGTCGACGACGTCGGCGAGACGTCCGCGCCGCGCCTGGACGCGCCGCTGGCGCGTCGCGCCGTCCCCGCCCTCGACCAGGGCGTCCAGCCAGGCCGTCACCTGGTCGGCCTCGCGGCGCGCGGCCAGCGCGGGGAGTACGTCCGCCAGCAGGCGCCGTGCCAGCAGCGCCGCCGGTGCCGTACGCCCGGTCAGCGGGTCGACCCCGTCGCCGCCGAGGCCGTCGCGCGCCGCGCGCCAGTAGGCGATCCGCAGCGTCTCCGCCGCCACGATCGGCCCCGGGTCGCCGCCGTCCACCCGCGGGAGCACGGTCTCGACCAGCGCGCGTACGAGCGCCGCCAGGAGCGCCGACTCCTGCGCGGTCGGCGGCATGTCGGCCACCCGCACCTCCAGGGTGGGCACGTGCACGGACGGCCGGATGTCCCAGAAGACCGTGCCGGCGTCCACGATGGCGCCGGCCGCCTTGCAGGTCGCCACGAGCTCGTCGTAGTGGGCCTCGGAGGTGAAGTAGGGCGGCGGGCCGGCCACCGGCCAGCGCTGCCACAGCAGCGTGCGCCAGCTCGCGTACCCGGTGTCGCGCTCACCCCAGTAGGGGGAGCTGGCCGCGAGGGCGATCAGCGTCGGCAGGTACGGGCGCAGGTGGTTGCTCACCAGCAGCGCGCGCTCGCGTTCGGGCAGCTCGACGTGGACGTGCATGGCGTTCATGCCGAGCTCGTGGTGGAGGCCGCGGAACGTCGCGTTGCCGAGCGCCTGCCGCGGCCCCTCGTTCACCGGCGTCGGGACCACGTCGCCCAGCACAGGGGTGCCGCCGGTGACGACGCGTAACCCGCCCGCGGCGGCGGCGCGTGCGAGCGCGGCGCGCCCCTCGGCGAGCTGGCCGTACAGCTCGCCGAGCGTGTGGCACGGGTCGGTCCTGGCCTCCACCTGGAGCGGGGTGATCTCCTCGCCGACCCGCGCGCCGAGCAGCGGCACTGCGTGGCGCAGCACGACGTCCGCCCGTGGCACGACGCGTCGGGTGGCGGCGTCGACCACCCAGAACTCCTCCTCGACGCCGAACCGTGGTCCGGCCGCCGGGGTCTCGGCACTCATCTCGGGGCGCACCCCTCGCGATCGATCGGGGAGCCCGCGGGCACGGGCTCCCGACCACCCTAGAAGGCCGACGCCGCGCGGCGTGAGGGGTTTCGATCAGCCGACCAGCCGGTCCAGCAGCACCGCCAGCAGCGCGGTGCGCTCCGGCATCCGGCCGACCTCGATGTACTCGCTCCGCGCGTGCGAGCCGCCGCCGACCGAGCCCAGCCCGTCCAGCGTGGGCACCCCGAGCGCCCCGGTGAAGTTGGCGTCCGAGGCGCCGGAGGCGTGCGCGCCGTCCGGCAGCGGGATGCCGATCTCCTCGGCCGCCTCGCGCGCCAGGTCGAGCAGCGGCAGGGTCACCGACGGCGTCAGCGGATAGCGGTTGACGCCGCCGCCCACCGACAGGACCGCGTCGGGCAGCCGCGGCTCCAGCTCGCGGATCCGGCCGTCGACCCGGTCGAGCCCGGCGCGGGTCCAGGACCGTACGTCGACGCTGACGGTGGCCTCCGCGGGTACCGTGTTGGTCGTCGTGCCGCCCTCCACCACGGTCGGCGTCACGCTCGTACCCTCCTCCGGCGCCGCGAGCCGCTGCACGGCCAGCACCTGGTGGGCGAGTTCGACCGACGCGTTGACCCCGCGATGCGGCTCCACTCCAGCGTGCGCGGCACGCCCCTGGACGGTGACGCTGTAGACCGAGCCGCCCTTGCGCGCCACCTTCAGCGCCCCCTCCGGCGTACTGGGCTCGCAGACCAGCACCACGCCCGAACGCCGCGCCTCACGCTCGATGAGGGCGCGTGAGGTGACCGAGCCCGTCTCCTCGTCGCTCGTGAGCAGGACCCCGATCTGGGAGGTGTCGGCCAGCATGCCGAGGGCGGCGAGCAACTGCACGATGCCGCCCTTCATGTCGCAGACGCCGGGACCCGTCGCGATGCCGTCCTCGACCGCGAACGGCCACTCCTCGATCGTGCCGAGCGGCCAGACGGTGTCGAAGTGCCCGAGCAGCAGCACCTTCTGCTCCGCCGCGGGCCACAGCAGGTGCGGCGGCCCATCACGTACGACGCGGTCGGCCGGGCGGCCGAGGACCTGTTCGCCCCAGCCGGCGAGCAGGTCGGCGCAGGCGTTCAGCTCCCGCAGCTCCGCCGGTGGCGATTCACACGAAACCAGTTCTTCGAGTCGTGCCGTCAATTCGGTGACGTCCGGCCAGCGTGGTCCGTTCAAGTGTCTCATCGTCGGCACCGCACGAATGACATCTCCCGTTCCATCGAAGCCTCCTCGGAAATATCTTCCGACACGACATTCCCCGTGGCGTCCCGGCCCAAGACAGCACAACAGAAGAAGCGCCGGGCCGCCGAAACAGCAATGTGGAAGGGACGCTCGGTGGACCAGCCGAGAGTCTCGTCGTAATGTCGAACGATCGCCTAAGCCTTGTTCAGGAGGAACGCTGTGGGAAATATGAGCCATTCCGTCCCTGCCATAGACACACTAGGGGCGGTCCTGCTGCTCCTATGGGCCGTCGTCATGTGGGGGGCGGTGGGGATCCTCGCGTTCGCCAACCGCGGTCCCGTACGGCCCTGGATCTACCACGGTTCGATCGGCGTGATCGTGCTGGGCGTGATCGGGCAGATCGGCCACTTCCAGGAGCACATCGCGCAGGCCGGCTACTGGGTGGGCCACCCCAACGCGCAGCCCTGGATGACGCCGTGGGGCACCGGCCTCGCCAAGGGGTTCGGGCAGGTCGACTCGATGAAGCCGACGCTCGGCATGGAGATCCTGCACCTGATGGGCAACTTCATCTTCCTCGCCGGCATCGCCGGGATCGTGGTGATCACGCGGCGCGCGCTCGGCACCAAGTCGCGCAAGTGGGGGAAGATGGGCGTGTGGATGCAGGGCATCCACGGGCTGGAGCACCTCACCCTGACGCTGTCGGTGTGGTTCGGCGCGAAGCAGGCGATCGGCCTGTCCACCTGGTTCGGCCTGCTCGACCCGGGCCCCGGCCTGTGGACGTACCGGATCTGGTGGCACGCCATCGCCAACGCCATCGGCACCACGATCTTCGCCATCGCGCTGTACCACCTGTGGCGCGAGCGCGACGAGATCCGGCGCACCTACGAGCAGACCCGCTCGCCCGCCCCCGAACACGCACCCCAGCCCCTGGCCGGCGCCGACCGCACCTGACCCGCACCGCATTCGGACCGCACCCGAGCTCGCGGCGTACGGACCGGCTCGGCCTGCGGGCTCGGGCCGCGGGCTCGGCGTGCGCGGTCGCCCACCCATCCGTTGGGCGCACGCTCTTTTTTCCAGATCGGCCGGGACCGGCCAATGCGCGGCGCAGGTAACCGTGGGCGATTGCGGGACTGCGGGGCGTTTCCCTAGGGTCGTGCCATGGCGATCCCCACCGAGTCGATCGGCAGCATCCCCCGGCCCCCCGAGCTCCTGACCGCGATGAGCGCCCACACGGCGGGCGAGATCGGCGACGCCGACCTCGCCGACGCGCAGTCCGCGGCCGTACGCGACACGATCAGGCGGCTGGAGGAGACCGGCTCACCCGTCGTCACCGACGGCGAGCAGTCCAAGCCGAGCTTCGCCACCTATCCGCTCGCCGGCGCGACCAACCTCGCGCCCGAAGGAGTGGTGATCCCGTTCGCCGACGGGCACCAGCGGCAGTTGCCGCGGCTGACCGGTGGACCGTTCCGCTACCAGGTCCACGCCGAGGACTACCTGCGCGCGGCGCTGCCGCATGCCTCGGTCCCGGTCAAGCAGGCGGTCATCGCGCCGTCCGCGCTGAGCCTGCTCTACCCGGCCGAGGGGCTCGCCGACCTGCCGCGCGACCGGTTCCTGGCCGCACTCGCCGACGAGGCCGAGGCGGACATCCGCGGCGCGCTGGACGCGGGCGCGCACGTCGTACAGCTCGACTTCACCGAGGGACGGCTCTCGCTCAAGCTCGACCCGAGCGGCGGCGTGCTGGATGACTTCATCGCACTCAACAACCTGGTCCTCGACCGGTTCACCGAGGCCGAGCGCGCCCGGATCGGCGTGCACACCTGCCCCGGCGGCGACCAGGACGCCACGCACAGCCTCGACGTCGACTACGCGGGGCTGCTGCCGAAGCTGTTCACGCTGCGGGCCGGCAACTTCTACGTCCAGTTGGCCAGCGAGGCCGACCCCGACCGCGTCCTGGGCGTCATCGCCGACCACCTGCCCGCCGGCGCGCGCGTCTTCGTCGGCGTCGTCGACCCGATCGACCCGAAGGTGGAGACGCCCGAGGAAGTACGCGACCGCGTCCTGACGGCCGCCCGTCACCTGCCCGCCGACCGGCTGGGCACCTGCGACGACTGCGGCTTCTCGCCGTTCGCCGACGACACCTCGACCTCGCGCGACCTGGCCTTCGCCAAGATACGCGCCCGCGTCGAGGGCACCGCGCTGGCCGCCGAACACCTCGGCGTCTAGCCGAAGGCGAGCCCTTTCTCGATCGGGTTGCGCACGATCACGCATTGACAGCGTGGCGGTGCGAGGAAATCATGCGGCTGCCGATCGATAAAAGGGAGCATCAATGGCGCACATCGCACTGAACAGCGACGAGCCGGGGATTCGCGGCCTGTTCCGATTCCGGCCGGAGACGGCCGAGCCGATGAATCAGCTCGCCGAGACACTGCTCCGCGGAGAGAGTTCCCTGACCCGCGGCGAACGCGAACTCATCGCGGCGCACGTCTCGTCGCTGAACGACTGCCTTTTCTGCGCCTCGTCGCATTCGGCATTCGCGGCGGCGCAGCTCCCCGAGGGAATGGAGCTGGTCAAGCAGGTACGCAAGGACCCGGCCACCGCGCCGGTCTCGCCGAAGCTGAAGGCCCTGCTCGACATCGCGGGCGCGGTGCAGCGCGGCGGAAAGAACGTCACCGGCGACCAGGCCGACGCCGCGCGCGCCGCGGCCGCGACCGACGTGGAGATCCACGACACCGTGCTCATCGCGGCGGCGTTCTGCATGTTCAACCGCTACGTCGACGGCCTCGGCACGTACGCCCCGGAGGACCCGGCCGCGTACGCCTCGGCGGCCGAGCAGATCGTGGCCACCGGCTACGTCACGAGCGTCCAGCCCTGACCGCCGGCCCGGTGACCCGGTCCTGGTTCGGGTCACCGGGACCGCCGCCCTTCCGCAGACGCCGCCTCCCCACAGACACGGCCCGCCACACACCCCGCCCCGCCGCGGATGCCGCGCTGTCCCGCCCCACCACCACCCGCCGAACTGGCCCGTACGCGCCGCTGAGCGCGAGCAGATCGGGAGGTAGTGCGATACTTCCTCCCTGTTTGCCATTCAGGGAGATCATGGCGGGATGGACTCTGCGGGGGACGTGGCACGGCTGCTGCCGGGTTACCAGATCATCGAGACGCTCGGCCAGGGCGGTTACGGGACCGTCTACCGCGCGCGTCAGCTCGCCGTGGAGCGCGAGGTGGCGCTCAAGTTCGACAACCGGCTGCTGCTCACCGAACGCGACAAGCGCCGTTTCATGCGCGAGGTCACGGCCGCCGGTCAGCTCTCGGGCCATCCGCACGTGGTCGCCGTCTACGACGCCGGAGTGCTCGTGGACGGCCGCCCGTACATGGTGCTCGAACTCTGCCCGAACGGCTCGCTCGCCGACCGGCTGCGCGACAAGGGCCCGTTCCCGGCCGCCGAGGTGCGTGACATCGGCGTGGCCATCGCCGACGCGCTCGGCGCGGCCCACGCCGCCGGCGTCCTGCACCGTGACGTGAAGCCCGCGAACATCCTGGTGAACCGGTACGGCGGCGTCGCGCTCGCCGACTTCGGCCTGGCCGTCGTCCCCCGGCCGGGCATGGAGTCCTCCGCCACCCGCGAGGCGCTGACCCCCGCGTACGCCTCGCCGGAGGTGTTCAACCTCGCGGAACCGACCGTGGCGGGCGACCTCTACGCGCTCGCCGCGACGCTGTACGCGCTGCTGTCCGGCCGCCCGCCGTACTTCCCGCCGGGCGGGTCGCCGAGCATGGTCGCGCTGATGGCCGCGCGCCTGGGCCCGGTGCCCGACGTCCCCGGCGCGCCGCCCGCCCTGGTCGCGGTGCTCCGCCGCGCCATGGCCTACGACCCGGCGGACCGGCCGCCGGACGCCGCGGCCTTCCGCGACGCGCTCTCGGCCGCCGACCTGTCCGTGACCCCCGCCTGGCCGGCCGGCGGTCCCCCGCCGGTACCCGCCGCGATCGGCCCGCCGGGACCCGCCGGGCAGCGCCACCGGCCCGCGCCGCCGCGGCACGCCTTCCCGGACACCGGCGCGGACGGCCGCCCGACCGAGCCCGGGCACCGGGGCGGCCACAGGCGCGGCCTGAGCGGCCCGGTGCTCGTCGCCGCCATCGTGGTGGCGGTCGCGATCGTCGCCGCGGGCGGGCTGGTCGCTTACTCGATCGCGGGCGGCACGGGCCGGCACGACGACGGGCCGGCGGCGGCCGCCGGCACCCACGCCACCACCTCGAAACCGGACCCGTACGGCGGCGCCGAGACCACGACGCAGAACTGCCC
This sequence comes from uncultured Actinomycetota bacterium, assembly GCA_963799975.1. GTDB lineage: Bacteria > Actinomycetota > Actinomycetes > Streptosporangiales > Streptosporangiaceae > Actinoallomurus. Next base: position 496,114 of record CAWCZF010000002.1, read on the forward strand.
GGCCGCCACCGTGCAGGGCGCGAACGCCCGCTGCACCAGGACGGCGGAGTGCTGGGGCGGCATCGTCGCCATCAACGGCAACGTCACGATCAACCGCTCCGACTGCGCGATCGAGCACGTCTACGAGACGTTCGCCGTCGCGCCGCTGCCCGCCGACGGCCAGACCTGGGACGAGCACACCCTCGAACAGCACCCCGTCGTACGCAAGGTGTGCTCGCGCGAGGTCATGGCGCGGTCACGCTACGGCCGAGCGCTCGCGTACGCGCCGGGCCGCTGGTCGGTCGAGGTGATCCCGCCGTCGCAGTCGCAGTACGAGTCGCAGGGTCTGCGCACCTTCCGCTGCGTCGCGACCCTCACCGGCCTGCGACCCACCGGCACGATGTTTCGACCTGCTAAATAACCGTATTTTTCGCTTTGAAGGCACTTCGCCGCCGATACTGTGCAAGCTGCGTATCCGATCCGCGCCACGGAGGTTGCTATGTGGGCCCTGATCGCCTCCTTCCTGGCCGGCGTCGTACTGACCGTGGTCGTCATGCTCGCTCTGCGGCGGCTGCCGAACCGGAGCGCAGGCGCCCGCCCCGCCCCCAGGCGGGTCGCCGAGAAGGACGCGCGGATCGAAGAGTCGATCACGGCGTTCGGCGAGGAGCTGGAGGCGCTCGTCTTCGACCCGGTCGCGCCGGGCCACACCCAGGCGATGGTGGCCGACTACCGGGCCGCGCTCGACGCGTACGACCAGGCCAAGGCGGTGCCCGGGGGCCGCTCGAACAGCGAGGCGCGTGTCGCCGCCGCGCTCGGCAAGGGACACGCGGCGCTGATCAGGCTCGACGCGCGGCTCAACCATCGGCCGGTGCCGATCGAGGCGATCGAGCAGGACCTGGCGCCCGCGCCGGACGTACGCGTGACCGGGGACCGGTTCACCTCCTCCGGCAAGAGCCCCGGGGTGTTCGAGATCCTGCTGGACCGGCCGGAGCGGGGCGAGCTGGTCATCGCTGACATCACCTACCGCGGCGACTCGAACTTCTTCGTCTACCCGGTGGTGCGCACCCAGGCGAAGTTCGAGACCGGCCAGACCCTGGTCAACGCGCAGCGGTCCTACCGCGGACGGCTCCTGGTCGACCCCACGGTGACCCATCTCAAGATCGAGATCAGGGGCGACAAGTGTTACTGGTCGGTACGGCTCCTGCCGACGAGCGCGGCGCTGCCGTTCGCGGGCGAGCTGCACGGCCGCAACATCGACGAGGTGATCGCCTACGACGGCAAGGCCACGACGGTCACCATCCAGGTACGCACCGAGGGCGTGTGGCGGCTCGCCTACGAGCGGCCGGGACAGTGGGGCGGAAACGACTGGATCCACGGCCTCGGCGACGGCATGAAGCAACTGAACGTCCCCCGGCCCGGTCTGCTGGTCCTCCACATGTCCGACGGCGGATCCTGGTCGGTCCAAAAACCCGCCTGAACCCCGGCCACGTACGGCGAGCGCCCTGAGGCCGACAATGGCCACTCCCGCAGGCGTCGCCGTGCCCGATCCGCGCTCGGATCGACGATCCCGCAGGGCAGGATGAGAACCCCGGTCCAGCTCGAGACCGCGCCTCCCCGACCAACCCCCGAGGATGCCTTGGACGTCGAGAACCCGCCCTCCACCCACCGGGCGGAACGCCTGCTCATCCCGGCGATCTTCATCACGTCGCTGGGAAACAACATCCAGATCATCGCCGCGTCGCTGCTTCTCGTACGCACCGAGAAGACGATGCTGTCGGTGGGCTGGCTCTTCATCACGGTCGCCATCCCGCAGGCCGTGCTGTCGCCGTTCTTCGGCCGGCTGGCCGACCGGGTCGACCGCCGGCGGCTGTGGTTCGGCTGCGACCTGGCCAGCGGGCTCGCCGCGCTCGGGCTGCCGCTCGCCGTGGCGGCCGGCGGGCCGCGCAACGTGGTGGTCTACGTCGCCACGTTCGCCCTCGCGGTGGGCAACGCGCTGTTCATCCCGGTCAGCGCGGCCCTGATCAAGGAACGGGTACGCGCCACCGAGCTGCGGCGCTTCAACGCGAACTACGAGATCGGCATGCAGACCGGCATGCTGCTGTCGGCCTCGATCGGCGGCTTCGCGGTGCAGTGGTTCGGCGCGATGCCGCTGTTCGTCTTCAACGCGGGGACGTTCGTCGCCTCGGCGGTCTGCGTCTTCGCGGTGGGCAGCGGCCCCGCGCGCCCCGCCCAGGTCTTCACCGTCGACGTGCCGGACACTCCGGGCGAGGCCGGCGTGCCCCCGCGTACGGGCCGGCTGATCCTCCTGTACGCCCAGAGCAGCATCGTCGTGTGGGTGTTCAACGCGCTGCTCCCGGTCTTCATCATCGTGGAGTTGCGCCGGGGCAGCGGCATCCTCGGCGTGGTCGACGCGCTCGGCGGCCTCGGCTTCCTGCTCGCCGCCGCCGCGTACCGTGTCATCAGCCCGCGCATGGACGACCTGCCGATCGCCCTCACCGGCTTCCTGCTGACCGGGATCGTGCTGGTCCTCCAGCCCCAGTACGGCGTCTGGGGCCTGGTGCCGGGCGTCCTCATGGGCGCGTGGGTGCTCGGCCAGGCGCGTATCGCCGCACGCGCGCTGCTGCTGACGTCGGTCCCGGAGAGCCGGGTGGGCCGGGTGTTCGGCCTCGCGAACGGGTACGGCCTGGCGGGCACCGTGGTCGTGATGCTCGGGGTCTCGGGCGTGACCGACCATTCGGACAGCCGCTACGGGTTCGCCACCCTCGCCCTGATCACCACGACCGCGACGCTGATGGTGCTGGCAGCGAGCGTGTTCACGGTGCGGCGCCGACGTCTGGAGACGCCGGCGCCGCTGGTCACGGCGGAGCAGACCTCGGCCCCGGGCTGACCGCCGCGCCCTACTCCCGCAGCCCGATCGCCTCGACCGGACGCATCCGCAGCACCCGCCGTACGGGGACGACCGTCGAGGCGCCGCCGAGCAGGACCACACCGCCGATCACCGCCAGCCACCCGGTAAGCGGGATGTACGGCGTCGCCGACCCGGTGATGCCCTTGACCATCGGCAGCAGCGTGGCGGCGGCGATCGACGCGCCGAGGACGAGTGCCAGGCCGAGCAGCAACACCTGTTCGAGCCGTACCATCCGCAGCACCTGGAGCCGCGTCGTCCCCGACAGCCGCAGCACCGCGAACTCCCGCCGCCGGCCCAGCGCGAACATGGCCAGCGTGTTCACCGCCCCGATCACCACGTAGACCAGCAGGACGCCGGTGACCATCCGGTTCGTCCAGGCGTTCTGCCGCAGGTCCTTGCTCAGTCCGACCTGGTACGCGTCGCGGCCCGACAGTGACGCGCCGGGTGCCAGCCGGGCGAGCGTGGACCGTACGGCGGTCGCTCCCCCGGTGACGAACACGGCGTCGTCCAGCCCGGCGGCGGTGTGCGGCGCGAGGACGTCGTGCGGCACGGTCATCGCGGCGAAGCCCAGGCCGCGGGTGTAGATCGCGACCACTCGCAGCCGCGTCGGCACGCCGTCGCCGAACCAGCCACGGAACTCATCGCCCACCCGCAGGTGCAGGGTCTGCGCCGTCAGCGTGTCGACCGCGACGGTGTCGCCGGTCAGGGCGGTGAGGTCACCGTGGATGACGCCGAGGTCCATCGCGTGCGCCAGCCCGTACGTGTCGACGCCCTGCGCGGACAGGTCGACGACGTCGCCGTGGCGGGACAGCAGCTTGCCGTGCACGATCCCGATCGCGGCGACCACTCCCGGCGTACGGCGGATCGCGGCGGTCACCTCGGGCCGCAGGCCGGGCGCGAGCGGCAGCACGACGTGGTCGGCGAGTACGCCCGCGCGGCTCTGACTCGCGGCCACGTGCAGCTCGGAGGTCTGCACGAACCACAGCGACCCGCCGAGCGCCACCGCGAGTACCAGCGAACTCACCACCGGCGAGAGGCGCCGGGCCGAGGTCGCGGTGTTCGCGGCGGCCAGCAGGCCCGTCACGCCGGCCGTTCGCAGGAGGCGGCCCGCCGTCGCCGCGAACGCGCGTATCAGCAGCGGGCTCAGCAACGCGACCGCCACCACCAGCGTGAACACGGTGGCGACCGAGATACCCGCCGCGCTGTCGCCGCTCACGGACGAGGAGACGACGCAGAGGACGATGCCGCCCGCCAGCGCGACCAGGCCGAGCCCGACGCGTACGAGGCTGAGGCCGCCGCGTTCGACCGAGGTCTCGGCGAGCGCCTCGGTCGGCCGGATCCGGCTGGCGCGCAGGCTGGCGATCCAGGCGGCGGTGACCGCGATGAGCAGGGCCGACGTCGCGGCGACGGACGGCGGCAGCCACGACAGGTGCGTCTGGAAGGACGCCGGCACCATGCCGCGGTGCACGAACTCCCGGCGCATCCGGTCCGCCCCGGCGAGCCCCGGCCACAGACCCGCGGCCGCCGTGACCGCGCCGAGCGCGAAAGCCTCGCGTACGACCATGCGGCGCACCTGGCGCGGAGTGGCGGCGAGCGCACGGAGCAGGGCGATGTCGCGCTGGCGCTGCCGGACCGAGAGGCCGACCGTACCGGCGATGACGAGAATGGCGATGAGCAGCGCGCAGCCCCCGAAGACGCTCGACATGGCGATGACGAACTCGCGCCCGCCGTCCACGTCGGGCGACTCGACGCTGCCACGGGAGGCGCCGGAGAAGACGCGCGGGTGCGCGCCGGCAAGGCGGGAGGGCAGCGGCGGGAGCGCCTGCCGTACGGCGTCGGCGAGGGCGTGCGGCCCGGTGCCGGGACGCCCGAACACTCCGATGACCTGCACTGCGCCGCCGGTCAGCGTACGCATCACGGCGTCGTCGACGAAGACGGTCGGTGCCTGCGGGGCCGCTCCGGACGCGACGCCGCCGACGGTGAACGTCCGCGTACCGCCCGGCAGGTCGAGCCGGACGCGAGCGCCCGGCCGTACGCCGAGCCGCCGGTCAAGGACCACGTCGCCGTCGGCCGGGGCCGCCCCGGAGTCGAGGGCGAACGGCGCGAGCGCGGCACCCGACCACGGGTGCACCTCCACGGGCGTCGAACCGTCGCCGGTGAGCAGGCGGCTCGGCAGCGCCGTGTCGGTCAGCACCGCGCGTACGCCCGGCACCGCCGCGATCCGCCCCGGCAGCGCGGGATCCAGCGTCCCGTGCCTGGCCAGCGGGTACTTCTCGGTCTCACGGTTCTCTCCCGAGCCGTGTGTCACCTGAAGGTGGGTGACCGCAACGAGGACCGGCGCGGCCGCGTAGCGCTCTCGCGCGCCGTGAAAGCGGATCCCCGATTCGAGCATCGCGCCGCACGTGGTCACGATCACGACCGCGAACCACAGGGCGACGAAGGTCGCGAGCATGCTCGCGGGACGCTGGGTCAGCATGCGCCAGGCGATCCGCATCATGAGGACGCACCGCCCCGCGCACCCAGGTGGGCGAGACGCTCGGCGATGGCATCCACTCCGGGCGCGAGCACGTCGTCGACCATCCGGCCGTCCGCGAGGAAGACCACCCGGTCCGCGTACGAGGCCGCCACCGGGTCGTGCGTCACCATGACCACCGTCTGCCGCTCGACGTCGACGGCCTGCCGCAGCAGCGTGAGCACCTGCGCGGCCGTGCCGGTGTCCAGCGCCCCGGTCGGCTCGTCACAGAAGATCACCTCCGGCCGTACGGACAGCGCGCGTGCGATGGCCACCCGCTGCTGCTCGCCGCCGGACAGCTGCGCCGGGCGGTGCCGGAGCCGCCCTTCCAGGCCGACCTTCGCGATCACGTCGGCGAGCCGCCGCCGGTCGCACCGGGTGTGCGCCAGACGCGAGGGCAGCAGGATGTTCTCCCGTACGTTCAACGACGAGACCAGGTTGAACGCCTGGAACACGAAGCCCACTTTCGTACGCCGCTGCTTGGTCAGCGCCGTCTCCGAGAGCTGCGCGAGGTCGGTCCCGGCGAGCCGTACGGTGCCTTCGGTCGGCCGGTCGAGGCCCGCCGCGCAGTGCAGCAGCGTGCTCTTGCCCGAGCCGGAGGGCCCCATGACGGCGGTGAAGGTCCCGCGGTAGAAGTCGATGTCACCGATGTCCAGCGCGCGCACGGCCGAACCGCCCCGCCCGTGGACCTTCCGAACGCCGCGCAGTTCGACCGCGACGGCATCGGCCGCCCGGTCCGGATCGCTCGTACGAGAGGGGGATGGCACGTTCACTGAAGTCTCCGATTCCGCCGCTCCCCGCGAGTTCGAGGAGGCGAAACCGACGCTAGGCGTCACGGCCCGCACCTGCGATGGAGCGAGCCGCCGACTTCACCGGGGGTTGTCCCCACCACCCGGCCGCGACACCACGTGCGGTGTCGCGGGTCGTGAGAGAAATGACAGCGCTATCTTTTCGGCCGCCTTCCCGCAGCGTGCCTCTTCGGGATCTTGACCTGAATGGCCTGCGCCGCCTGGAGCTTCCCCGTCGCCCTCAGGGCGCTGGCGAGAATCATCGCGACGGCGGCGGTGTTGGGGTGCTGCGGACCCAGAATCCGAATGCTGCGTTCGTGGGTATCCCGCGCCAGTGGTAGTGCCCGTCGCGCCTGCCCCGTCTGAATGAGTGAGGCGGCGTAGGAGCCAGCGGCGCCGAGGGTGATGAAGTTGTCCTCACCCAGCACCCGCCGGCTGTTCTCATAGGTCTGCTCTGCCAGCGGCAGCGCCTTCTTGATCCTTCCGGTCAGGTAGAGGGAACCGACCACGATGCTCGCGGCACCGAGCGTTTCGGGATGTTCCTCGCCCAGGACCCGCTTGCTGCGTTCAAAAGTCTCCTGCGCCAGCGGCAGGGCCTTCTTCACCCTCCCTTCCTCGTAGAGGCAGGTGGCGAGGGCACTTGCGCTGCCGATCGTGTTGGGATGATCCTCGCCGAGCACCCGCAGGCAGAGCGCGTGGGTCTGCCGTGCCAGGGGCAACGCCGCACCGCCCCCGCGCACCGTGTTCAAGGCGCCAGCGACGATCCTGGCGGTGGTGAGGGTGCTCGGGTGTTCCTCGCCCAGGATCCGCCGGCAGCGTTCATACGTCTCCTGCGCCAGCGGCAGCGCCTCCCTGACCTGCCCTGCCGCATACAGGGAGGTGACGAGGGTGCTGGCGGCGGTGAGGGCGTCGGGGTGCTCCTCGCCCAGCACCCGCCGGCAGCGTTCATACGTCTCCTGCGCCAGCGGCAGCGCCTCCCTGACCTGCCCTGCCGCATACAGGGAGCTGACGAGGGTGCTGGCGGAGATGAGGACGTCGGGGTGCTCCTCGCCCAGCACCCGCCGGCTGCGCTCATAGCTGTCCCGCGCCAGCGGCAGCGCCTCCCTGACCTGTCCCACCGCGAACAGGGATCCGGCGAGGCTGCTCGCCGATAGGAGGGTATTGGGGTGATCGTCGCCCAGCACGCGCCGGACGCGTTCGTAGGTCTCCCGCGCCAGCGACAGCGAGCCCCAGTCCTGCCCCGCCGCGTGCATGACCCTTTCCAGGCCGCCCGCAGAGGTGAGGGTGTCGGGATGCTCCTCGCCCAGCACCCGCCGGCGGCGGTCGTAGGTCTCCTGTGCCAGTCGCAGCGCCTCGGGGATCCGGCCGACCGCGTGCAGGGAGGTGGCGAGGGCGGCGGCAGAAGTGAGCGTGTCCGGATGTTCCTCGCCGGAGACCCGGCGGCGACGGTCGAAGGAGTCCTGGTTGATATTCAACGAGGCGGTGTAGTCGCCGGCCTCCTGGATCGCATGCGCGTAGTGCTGCGCGGCGGTGAGGGTGTCGGGGTGGTCGGGGCCGAGCCGGGCGGTCCAGTCCCGGTGGAGCCTCTCCGTGAGGGTGAGGGCGGCCTTGGTCTGGCCACTGACGACGAGGTAATGGGCGGTCTCACAGGCGAGGTTCCGCACGGCGGGCAGGTCGGATTCCTGTGGATCGATGGCCAGGAGATGAGCGGTGAGACGCTTCCATTCCGGCCAGTGTTCGGCGTCGTCGGTGTCCGGCGGAGCCACCGCGCACAGGAGGTTCGCGGCGAGCGCGCGGTAGCCCTCCTCCTCCGTACGCGTGTGGTCGCGGACGATCGCCTGGGTGAGGCGGTGCAGCCGCAGGCCGTTGAGGTCGAGGCGGCCGAGCCCGATGTCGCGTATGCGGGCGAACGCCTGCCCCACGCGGATGGGGCCCCGCGGCAGCGGTCCCGGTCCGGCCGCGGACTCGGGTTCCCCTTCGCCGGCCGCGACCTGTAGCCACCGAGTGGGGACGGATTCGGGCGCCAGGTAGCAGCACAGCTTCAGGAGGGTCGCCGCCTGGGGGTCGGTCTCGGCGAGTTTGCCGGCGGCGATCAGCGTGACCGCAGCGAGGGATCCGTGATGGGAGCGCGTGTCTCCGACGTCCAGTGCGTACGCCGCCTGCTCGCTGATCAGGTCCTGGATCTCGGCGACGGACACGCCCGTGTCCAGGATGCTGGCGGCCTGGGCCAAGGCCAGGGGGAGGTCGCCGAGCGTGTCGGCCAACTCGTCGGCGTCGCCGTCCGCGAGTCCGGGTACGTTGCGGGTCAGCAGGTCGCGCGACTCGGATCGATCGAACTCCTCCACCGGAATCTGCTGGGCGCGACCGCGCCAGCCGCCGGCGCGCGAGGTGACCAGGACGTTCCCGCCGCCTCCCGGCAGCCAGGGACGCAGGTCATCGGGCTTTTCGACGTTGTCGAACACCAGCAGCCAGCGGGGACGGTCGCGCAGGGCGGCGACGGTCGCCTTCGCCGTGGTCTCGGCGTCCGCCGTCGCGGCGGCCAGCCCCAGGTCGACGCCGAGTGCGGCCAGTTGGCTGGGGATCAGTTCGGGGTTCTCGGCGGCCAGGACGCGTACGAGATCATGGTCACCGGCCGACCGGTGGAGGTACTCGACCGCGACCGAGGACTTGCCCACTCCGCCCGGTCCGTACAGGACCAGGGGGTCCGGCGAAGCATCGGCCAACGCCTGCCCGATACGCGTGAGCAACTCCTCGCGGCCGACGAAATCACGCGCGCGTGGCGGAATGCTCGGGTGGTCTAACGCCCGCTCTTCGGTCGCCTTCTCGTAAACGGGCGGAGTCGCGGGCACGAGCGGAGTCGCGGGCGCGGGTACCTCGGCACCGCCTGCGGGTGCTGGGGGCAGGTCGAGAGCCGTCAGGAACTCGGCCACCGACCTGGACCACGTGAATTTCTCGGCCAGGCATTCCTGGAGCTCCGCCGCCTGCGCGAACGCGCCCTTGCGGCTGCGCAGGAGCGACTCGATGGCGCGGCTCCAGCGTTCGACGGTCGCCTCAACGTCATTGGTCGTCTCGACGACGGCCTGCGGGGCGAACTCGGGCGCCTCTTCCTTGAGAAGCCGGCCCAGTCCGCTGGTGCTGCTCACCAGCGTCGGCGCCCGCGCGACGATCGCCTCCTGGCCCACCAGCCCGAAGCCTTCGGCGCGCGAGGGCATCACCACCAGGCTGGCGGCCCGAAGCTCGGCGGACAGCAGGGCCGACTCGGTCGAGTACGGCTTCACCCGGACGTTCAGCGCCGCGTCCTGAGCCCATTCGGGCGCGCGTCTCGCGAGTTCGGCGGCCTTTCCCTTCCGCGCGCCGCGAATCAACAGCTCGATCTCCGGCAGGCCGACGCCACGAAGATTCCGGTCGGCCCTGGAGAATCCGGCGGCGGCGATGTCAAGGCCCTTGAGTCGTTCGTCCTCCGCGCGGCCGAACAACAACACCGTCCAGGGGTCGCCTTTCGGCGGGGTGCGCGGTCCGGTGACCTCGGTTTCAAATCCTGGATCGAAGCGCAGCAGCCTCTCCTCCGCTCCTAGCGCCTGCAGCTCACGTAGGAACCAGGAGTAGATTTTCGGTCCTACGGCAACGGCGTGGTCGGCCGTGGCGCTGAGTTCCAGCTCGATTTTCTGCCGTTCCTGCGCCAGTTCCTCTACCAGCGCAAGCGCCACCTCGTCGTCGCTCTCGTCGACCTTGTAGCGCTCGATGTCGTCCGGAATCATGTGGATGAAATGCACGCGCACGGCGTCACGGAAGTGTTCGTTCAGGCTTTGGGCGGCAGGCCCGGTAATGCGCGCGTGACCGATGATCACGTCTGGATCGCCGACGCTCTCCAGGTCCGGCCGGCGGGAAAGCCGCTCGATCGGTTTCTCCACCGGCGGCCGGGGCGCCTCGACAAGAGTGACACCCTTTTCCGCCGCGTCCTTGCGATCGGCGTCGGATGCGTCGAGGACCAAACAGGTCACGCGTACGCCGTCGGCGGCGGCGAGGTGGGTGCATAGCAGGCGGTTGAACGTACTCAGCCCTCCGTGGGCCGAAGTCCACTCGGTGGCCACGACCAGAAAATGGGTCTCAGCCTTCACGGACACCCCTCCCGAGATCGCTCCCCCGAGCATCCGCTCCCCCAAATCGCGGAAACAAGACTCTACCTCAGCGGGTAGCCGTGAAACTGCGGCTCGTTACGATGGAGATCGTGGTCGAAGCGATGCGGGTGGCCCTGGTCTCGTTCGGCGCAAACGCGTTTTCGATGCTGCATGAAACAACTGCGGCGGCCGGGCACCGTCCGGTCGTCTATGCCTTCGGTCGTTCGCGGCCGGACGGCCCCGCTGATTCGGCGGCGGCGCTCGGTCGGATCATCGACTCGATGCCGGCGAAAATGGACCTGCTGGTGCCGGGCAGTGGCGAAGGCCTGGGCCACGCGCTAGCGGGATATCGCCTGGACCTGGCGGTGGTCTACGGCTTTCCCTGGCGCGTTCCGCCGAGCGCGTTAAGCGCGCCGACGTTCGGCTTCGTCAATATCCACTCGTCACTCCTGCCCAGATATCGCGGCCCGGCGCCGATGCTGTGGGCGATCCGCAACGGCGACCGCGATTTCGGCTACACGGTCCACCGAATGGACGAGGGCCTGGACACAGGCCCGATCCTCGCCCAGCGAGGCGGCATTCCGCTGGACGACGACATCCGGCCCGGACGGCTGCGGTCCCGCACGGAGCCGGTCATCCGCGAGCTGCTGACCACCGCCCTGGAACGCATCGCCCGAAACGACCCCGGCGAACCACAGGACGAGGCGCAGGCGTCGTACGCGGGACTGATGGAACCGGAGTTCTTCAGAGTCGACTGGTCACGCACGGCCCGCGAGATCCACGACCAGGTGCGCACCTTCCGCTTCAAGGGCGCGGGCCAGGGCCCCGTCGCCCGACTCGGCGAACGCGAGGTGAAGGTCCTGCGCACCCGCCTCACCGAGGGCGAGGGACTCCGAGTGGACTGCGCCGACGGCCCGATCTGGATCGTCGAGTCAGAGCCGGTGCCGGAACAGGCCGGTTAGTTTCCGGCACCTCGGCTCACGGGTGCCGGTGCCACGACATTGCTCAGAGAGTCCAGCCATACCTGCTGGCCGTCCGGACCGACCGAGATCCCGAACCGGTCCCGGCCCGGCCTCCCCAGTCCACCCATCGCGCGTACGCGGCGGTGACCTCGTCCCAGAGACGCCGGGGCCCGTACTGGTCGACCGCGTACTCGTCCTGACCGGGTGCGTACTCGGCGACCGCCCACGACCCGTACGTACGGGCATCGGGGCGGGTCTCCAGGAGCCATAGTGTCGCCTCACCGGAATCGCCGGTCTCGTCCCGCCCGAGGAACCGCCGGATGCCCGGGACCAGAGCCGAAATCGCAAGATCGGCACCGGGACCGCCTTGGGCGACGGTACGCGGGTCCATCCGGCTCATCGTGCGTACCGCGTCGGCCTCGTGATGCAGGAACGACGACAGCTCGCCGATCGGGTGACGGTGGGCACGCATCATCATGTACCCGGCGGGCCCCGCGAACCGGCCGAGCGCCGTCCCGTCGCCGCCGACCTCCAGGCTGACCTGGTGGCCGTACCCGTACCCGGGCGTGAACGGCAGCACGATCCGGCCACCCGGGCGGCACTGAGCGACCCACGCACTCGGCACCGATGACACCGCACAGGCCACGTGGACCCGGTCGTACGGTGCTCCTTCCGGGTGGCCCGCGGCTCCGTCGCCGAGCACGACGTCCGGGTGGACACCAGCCGTGGCGAGGTTCTTCTCGGCGACCTCGACCAGCGCCGAGTCGATCTCGACGGTCGTGACGTTCGTGTCGCCGAGACGGTGCGCGAGCAGCCCCGCGGTCCAGCCGGTGCCGGTACCGATCTCCATGATCCGGTGGCCGTCGAGCGGCTCAAGGAGTTCGAGGAATGTGCACACGACCCCGGGTGCCGAGCAGGAGCAGGTGTACCGGTCGCCCTCGCCGGTGGCGGGGTCGCCTACGCCGTCATCGATCTGGGTGATGACGCTCGTGTCAGAGTAGACCGCGCCCCACCACTCCTCCGGGCGCGCGTCCCGGTCGATCGAATACTTCCTGCGGTCCGGTGCGTCCGGTACCGCCAGGGCGCGGGCGGGGAGGAACAGGTGTCGCGGAACACCCCTCAGGGCAGCCTGCCATGGTGCGGACGTCAGGGCTCCCTGGCGTTTCAACGCCCGAACGAGCCCCTCGATCCTGGCGGCGCTGTCCATCAGCCCTCGGTCTTCGTGAGAGGACCGAGGGCTGAATGACGGGGGACAGTTTATGCGTGGCTCTCTTCGGTGACGGCGACCTCGACGCACTCGCCGCCGTTCTGGCGCTGCGAGTCGACTTGCGCCAGTCGTAGTTCTTCAGGTCCATTTCTCCTCGATCACCTTTCGGATGAACTCGATCGAATCTTCCTGCGAGAGCGCGAACGTCCTGATGGCCTCCCAAGCTCCAGTAGCTCGGCAATGTCCTCGCGGCTGCTCGTGACGATGCCTCGGACGACGGTCTCGACATAGCCCACCTCGGCGCCGTCGACGGTAGCGATGTTGAACGTACCCGCGGAGCGGGGATTCTTCTCCGATCGTACGATCTGCACCGAAAGACGCGGACCCACAGAGGCGATCAGGTGCTCTAACTGGGCCCGCATGACCTTTGGGCCGCCGCGCGCCCGATAGAGCACCGCCTCATCGAGCACGACGTGCAGCATGGGCGGATGATCCCTTGCCAGGATCTTCTGCCGATCCATCCGCTGCGCGACGGCCGCCTCGTCATCGGGGAACAGCGCCCGCGCGTACTCCTCGATCTGGAGCAGGCCCGGGATCAGGGCGAGTTGGAAAGTCCGCAGGACGTCCGCGCGCTCCTCCTCGTCTACCCACTCTCGGAACCAGCCGGGGAGGCTTTCGCCGTCGAGTTGCTCCCACACGTTCATGAGTGCGCCGGGGGGCAGGCCACAGTTCGCGTTCGAGGGCGGTGACTTGGTCGGCTCGGGGGCGTAGCAGGCCGTTCTCGACGTTGCTGACCCACCCGTTGGTGTACCCGAGGGCACTCGCCAGTCCTTTCTGCGTGTGGCCGGCCGCGTCTCGGAAGGTGCGCACCAGGCGTCCCAATGTGATGAGCGTCGGGCTGCGAGGCTTTGACATATTGTCCCTTTCGCCGGATTCCACGCGACTGCACGCGTCTCTACGGTCCTCAATTCGCCGCACAAGAGGTTGGGCAAGCTCACTGGAGGACGTTGCGCCATTTCGATCGTAGTTCGTCCGGGCCAATCTGTAGGCACGCATGAGAAAGGAGCTTCATAATGATCACATCGGCGGCGCGGGACAGCGCCGAGCGATACGTCGACCGGCTCGCGGAAGCGTGCCGGCTCGGGGGCCTGGTCACGGAGATAGTCGAGCCTGCCGCGAAACTCAAGATCGCGGCCAAGGGCGGCCCGGCGCTGATGGCCGAGATCGTCTCGCTCGGCGTGGGGGCGGACGCGGGCCTGACGTGGCACTGGTCGTGGGGTTCGCCGATCTGCGCGGCCGGCGACATCGACCTCGCCGTACGGTCGATCCGTCACGTCGTCTCGGGTGGGCAGTGAGTTCTGGCGAGGACCTGCTGCGGCCGCGTGAGGCGGCACGGCTGTTCGGCGTACGCCCGGCGACACTCGCCCGCTGGACGCGCGAAGGGAAGCTCTCCGTGCTGTTGACGCCCGGGGCGCACCGCCGCTATTCACGCTCAGAAATCGACGGCGTGCTCAGCGAATGGACACCTTCGCCGGAGCCGGAATGGGCTCGCGGACGCGGTCCGTCTGTACCGGCAGGGCTGGAGCATCCGGCGCGTCGCCGCAGAATTCGACTCCTGCTACGGCGTCATGCGACGCCATCTTCAACGGCATCTGCAACTCCGCGATCGCAGCGGAACGGACAAGAGTAGGAAGTTGACCGATTGTTCAAATCGTTTCCGGCCCCGTATTCGTACGGGGTGTCCTGGGTGAGGAAAGGCAGGCGATGAGCATGGCCGCGAACAGCGGTTCGGGAATCTGGTGGGATCCGGTCGCACCCGCCATCTGGATCGGCCCCGAACCCGGCGAGCCGTCCGGCCCGCCGGACGAAGGCGACGAGACCGCCTCCGAGTGACAGGGTGGCCCGCACTGGGCTCGTGCGGGCCGCCCTCGCTCGCCCGCACCCTCCTCCGTACGCTCGGTGCCATGGCGACCAGCAGGTTGGTGCTTCCGCCCGTACCCGACGAGCTGGGCGGCGAGACCGTTGGCGGTCTGGCGCGAGGACGTGCTGATCGACACGTACGCCCCGGCCGCGCCGGACGTGTATCCCGCGTTTCTGGAGGCGCGGGTCTACCAGGGTTCGTCCGGTGCGGTCTACCCGCTGCCGTTCTGCGAGCGGATCGCCGAGACCAAGGCCCCGATGCGCTGGGACGCGGTGCACCTGGAGAACCCCTGGCTGCGCCTGATGATCCTGCCCGCGCTCGGCGGTCGCATCCACGTGGGGTACGACCGGACCGCCGGTTATGACTTCTTCTACCGGAACAACGTCATCAAGCCCGCGCTCGTCGGGCTGGCGGGGCCGTGGATCTCCGGCGGGGTGGAGTTCAACTGGCCGCAGCATCACCGGCCGGGCACGTTCCTGCCGGTCGACGTCGAGATCGAGCGCGAGCCGGACGGGGCGGTGACGGTCTGGTGTTCCGCCCACGACCCGCTCACCCGGATGAAGGGCATGCACGGCGTACGGCTGCGGCCGGACCGGGCCGTCGTGGAGCTGCGGGTACGGCTCTACAACCGGACCGAGGACGTGCAGCACGTTCCTGTGGTGGGCCAATGTCGCGGCGCACGCGAACGATCGACTACCAGTCGTTCTTCCCCACCGACGTACGGTGGGTGGCCGACCATGCCAAGCGTGCCATGGCGACGTTCCCGCGCCCCTCCGGCCGCTACTACGGGGTCGACTACACCGAGCGGGGCGGGCTCGACTGGTATCGCGACATCCCGGTCCCCACCTCGTACATGTGCCTGGGCAGCGAGGACGACTTCTTCGGCGGGTACGACCACGGCGCGCAGGCGGGCTTCGTGCACTGGGCCGACCATCGCATCGCGCCCGGCAAAAAGCAGTGGACCTGGGGAAACGCGGCGTTCGGCGATGCGTGGGACCGCAACCTGACCGACACGGACGGCCCGTACGTCGAGCTGATGGCCGGGGTGCACACCGACAACCAGCCGGACTTCGCGTTCCTCGCGCCGTGCGAGACGAAGGCGTTCAGCCAGTACTGGTACCCGATTCAGCGGATCGGCCCGGCACACCAGGCCAACCTGGACGCCGCCGTGAGCCTGACGGCCGGTACGTACCGGGTGCGGGTCGGCGTCGCGGTGACCTCCGTACGTGCCGGTTGCGTCGTACGGCTGCGGGGGCGGGACGGCCTGGTCTGGGAGACGGCGCGGGACCTGGCTCCGGGCGAACCCCTGGTGGCCGAGGTGCCGGGGCGCCGACAACCCGGAGGATCTGGAGCTGACCGTCTCGCACGAGGGTGCGACGTTGATCGCCTGGCGGCCGCGTACGTTCTCCGGGGAGGGGGCGCCGCCCGAGCCGGCGACCGAGCCCGCGGCGCCTGGGGAGATCGCCTCGTGCGACGAGCTGTACGTCACCGGGCTGCACCTGGAGCAGTACCGGCACGCGACCCGGTCGCCGGAGCCGTACTGGGCCGAAGCGCTGCGCCGCGACCCGTACGACGCGCGCTGCGCGGTGGCCCTCGCCGCCCGCCGCCACCGCGCGGGCGAGTACGCGGAGGCCGAGCGGCTGCTGCGGCGCGCGGTGAAGCGTCAGACCCGGCTCAACCCGAACCCGTACGACGGCGAGGCGCACTACCGGCTGGGCCTGGCCCTGATCCGCCTCGACCGGCACGCCGAGGCGTACGACGCGCTGGCCAAGGCCGCCTGGAACGCCGCCTGGCGAGCCCCGGCGCACCTGGCGATGGCCCGCCTCGACTGCCGCGAGTCCCGCTGGCCGGCCGCGTTGTCCCATCTGGACGCTGCCTTGTCCGCGGAGTCGGCCCTGCTCCAGGCGCACGACCTGCGGGTCCTTGTGCTCCGGCGACTCGGGCGCGAGGAGGAGGCGGAGACCGGTCTGGCGGCCGTACGGCGGCTGGACCCGCTCGACTGGCAGACCCGCGACCTGGCCGGACTACCACTCGACTGCGACACGCAGACGTGCGTCGACGTGGCCCTCGACTATGCCGCCGCGGGCTTCACACGAGAGGCCCTGCGCGTCCTGGACCGCGCCACGGAACGCCTCACCACCGAAAGCGAAGTCGGGGGTCCGATCGCGCGCGCAACCGGAGTCGGGGAGGTGGGCGGGTGGTCATGGTCGGGGGCCGGGCCGCTGATCGGGTATCACCGCGCCGCGCTGCTGGCCGGGCTCGGCGACGAGGAGGGCGCGCGCCGGGCGGCGGCCGGTGGCGCGCGCGGCCGGTCCTCGGTACTGCTTCCCGAACCGGCTGGAGGACGCGGCCGTGCTCGCTGCCGCGCTCGATCGGAATCCCTCGGACGGGCGGGCGGCGGCGTTGCTGGGGCACTGGCTGTACCACCGTCGCCGGTACGCCGAGGCGGTCGAGCACTGGCGGCTGGCCGTCGAGTGCGACCCGTCCGACGTCGTCGTCTGGCGCAATCTCGGGGTCGCCGCGTTCAACGTCCAGGGCGATCCGGCCGAGGCCGCCGCCTGCTACGACCGCGCCCTCGCGCTCGCGCCGGAGGACGCGCGGCTCTGGTATGAGGCGGACCAGTTGGCCAAGCGCGCCGGTACGCCGCCCGCCGAGCGGCTGGCCCGGCTGGAGCGGCGGCCCGGACGTCGTGGCCGCCCGCGACGACCTGACCGTGGAGTACGTGTTGCTGCTGGTGGCCGCCGGGCGCGCGGACCGGGGGCTGGAGGTGCATGACCGGCCGCCGCTTCCAGCCGTGGGAGGGCGGCGAGGGCCAGGTCCTGTTCGCGTGGGAACAGGTACGGCTGGCCCTGGCCCACGCCGCACTCGACCGGGCACAGACGGACGAGCGGGCGGCCGAGGTGTCCGCCCGCCCGGCAGGATCTCCCGACCCTGAGGCGGAGGTACCGGGACCGGAGGCGGAGGCGCGGAGGTGGGCGGCCGAGGCTGAGGCGCACGCGCGGGCGGGGATTGGGGTGCCCGGTTCGCTTGGGGAGGCTCGGCATGAGCTCGCTAACTGTGCCGACCTGTTCCTCGTGCTCGGGGACGCTTGTGCGGCCGCCGGTGACGCCGAGGAGGCGCGGCGGGCCTGGGAGCGGGCGGCCGTCGCGGATGGGGACTTTCAGGAGATGCGGGCGCGGCCGTACAGCGAGAAGACCTTCTTCTCCGTGCTCGCCTGCCGCCGGCTGGGCCGCGAGGACGAGGCGTCGCGGCTGGTCGACGGCCTGGAGGCGTACGCGGCGGAGCTGAGGGACCGGCCGGCGACGATCGACTACTTCGCGACCTCGCTGCCGGCCCTGCTGCTGTTCACCGACGACGTGCGGGCGCGGCGGGAGACGGCCGCGTTGTTCCTCGCCGCTCAGGTGGCCGTGCTGCGCGGGCACGCGGACGAGGCGCGTGCCGGGCTCGACGCCGTTCTCGCGTGCGACCCGAACCACCTCGCCGCCCGCACCCTCGCGAACCGGGGTGCGGTCACGCCAGGTCGCTGGTGATGGCCCAGCGTTCGTGGTCACGCCAGCATCCGTCGATGCGTACGAGCCCGGGCGAGAACCCCTCCTTGCGGAACCCGACCCGGCGTACGAGGGCCAGCGACCGCTCGTTCTGCGGCTGGATGTCGGCCTCCAGCCGATGCAGCCCCAGGTCACCGAACGCGAAGCGCATGACCAGCTCCAGCGCCTCGGACATGTACCCGCGGCGTTGGGCGGGCGCGAAGACGCCGTAGCCGATCGTGGCGCGGTCATAGGGGCCGCGCACGATCTCGTTGACGTTGACGAACCCGGCCAGCGCGCCGGTGTCCAGCCGGTACGCCACCAGACCTTCGGCGGCCACCCGGTCATGGCGCGCGAGGTACTCCTCGAACTCCGCGGGCGTCTTGGGCGTCTTGATCCACGGCCGGTGGAGGTCACGGCTCAGGGCCGCCAGCCGCGTGAACTCGGCCAGGTCACCGCCCTCGACCCGGCGGAGCCCGGTGCGGCCGGTCTGGTGGAGCACTTCGCCGAGCACGCTCATGAACCTACCTCCGGGCAGCTCAGACGGTCAGCAGCCCGGAACGAAGACGTACCGCCGCGTTCCTCCTCCGGTACGGGTGGGGCGGGCCCCGTACCGGAGGAAGGACCGACGAAGGCCGGGCCGCGTCAGCGCCGGGCCCGCTCAGCCCGCGACGGTCGTCCGTGCCCGCAGGCCGCCGTGTGCGGCCAGCACTGCCCGTACGCCTCCCACGCCAGGCGCTGGAATGCGGCCAGACGGGACGGCGAGGCGTACAGATGCAGGTCGGCCAGGGACTCGCCGGGGGCCAGCAGCGACTGGAGCCAGTCCGTACGCGGCGCGCCCGGTCGGCCGGTCCCAGGTGAGCGGCACGGCCGGCGAGCCGAACAGCCGACATACCCGTGCCCGTGCCCGTCGCGAAACGCGGCGACCTCAAGGGGCGCGGCCCGACGGTACTTCTCCTCCCCCGGACGCCCGCGAGACCACCGCTCCACACCGCCGACGTCGGTGCTCAGGTTGAACACCACCGCCGGGCCCTCCAGCGCGTACGTCACGTGCCAGATGTCGAACGGCACCGCGATCGACGTCGCCGGGTTCGCAGAGATGCTCGTACAGGAACCGGCGTCCGTCGTGGGTGTCGGCCGCCCACCAGCATGAGCACGCGGCCGGTCAGCGTCTGGAAGATCTCCAGCTGGCCGGGCAGGTTCCAGTGCCCGGTGGAGCGGAACGGCTCGTCGCCCGGCAGCGTGCCCGGCTGGTACACGACCAGGTCGGCGAACAGATGGTCACCGCCGACCGCGCCCGGCCGGCGCACGCAACCCCTGCCGGTCTTGTCCCGCGGCGGCAGGAAGTCGCGGATCGCGTGGTAGAGCACCGGGTCGTAGCCTTGGCGTGCCGCGCGGCCAGGGCGGGACCGTCGGCGAAGTAGCCGCCCGCTCGCAGCAGGTCGACAGGGTACGGTGCGACGGGAGGCAGCGGTCGCCGTCGATCGCCAGTGACGCTCGCCGGGGTCCAGCGTGACGCCCGCGATGCCGAGCGCCAGCGGTGCGCCCTCCGTGACGCGCGCGTCGTCGACGCCGATGATCCCGCGGTGCCGCAGATGCTCCAGGACCGTCCGCCGTACCGACAGCCGGTGGCCGGTGTGATCGCCCGACGTGCGCTCCCGATCATGACTCGGTCAGCTTGGCCAGCCAGCCGGCGGCGGTCTGGCCGCGCAGCAGTTCACGGCCGGCTCGGCTGCGCGGCGGATGCCTCGCCGCCGTTCATCGCCTCTAGCATGGTCAGCGGCGGTCGACTCGACGTCGAACGGCTCGATCGGCGTCACGTGCCCGGCGAGCTGCTCGTACGCGCCGGCGTTGACCGACAGCAGCAGCGGCGCCCGTTCGCCCAGGTAGAGCGCCTCCTTGGCGACGAGGTTCATCCCGTCCAGCGTCGGGTTCACCAGCGTGAGGGTCGGCCGACGGACAGCGCGGCCACCACGCAGCTACGGGTGGTGGCCAGGTCGGGGTAGACGAGCGAGACGGCCGGGCGGTTCGGCAGGCCGAACTGGTCGTTGATCCGCGACACCATCTTCTCGCACTTGCGTTGCAGGTCACGGGTGCGTTCGGTGGTACGGCTCGGCGGGGTGGCCACCGCGCAGAACCACCACTCGTCGGCCAGTCCGGGCTTGCGCTCCAGCACGCTCTCGTACGCCGCGAAGCCGCGCGGCAGGTTCTTCCACAGGTCGATGCGGTCGGCGCGGGCGATCATCTGCCGGCCCTCGCCGAGCCCGTGCAGGTGCTCCTGCCACAGCGCGGTGTCGGGCTGAGCCGCGCATCCGCTCCACGGCGTCGACGTCGAGCGGGAACGGGGCGACCGCGATGCGGGTCTCGTGCCCCTCGAAGAGCACCTGGGCATCCTAGACCGAACAGCCGGGCAGGAACCGCGCGCAGCAGGCCAGGAACGCCTTCGCCCAGCGGGTGGAGTGGAAGCCGACGATGTCGCAGCGCAGCAGGCTGGCCAGGATCCGGTCGCGGATGCGCGTGGGCAGCAGGCCGAAGTAGTCCGGGTCGCACCAGGGCAGCCCGTGGAAGAAGGCGAGCCGTCCGCCGGTCTGCGCGCCGAGCATCTCCGGCACCAGGAACAGGTGGTAGTCGTTGATCAGCACGAGCTCGTCCGGCGCGTTCGTCATCAGCTTCGCCAGCCGGTCCGCGTACGCCCGGTTGACCGTCTCGTAGCCGGTCCACGCGTCGGCGAACCGCCGGTCGAACATCGGCTCGCGCGCCGTGTCGAACAGGTAGTGGAACAGCCACAGCATCAGCCGGATGCCGATCTCGGTGTAGTGCTGTTCGAGCACCGCCTTGGGCTGGCGCACCTGGTGCAGCGTCACGCCGCCGGCAGCGTCGTCACCTCGACCGACTCGGCACCGGGCGGGCCGGCGGTGGGCGCCGTGCAGATCCAGTCGCCGCCGTGCTCGCCGAGCAGCGTGACCAGCAGGGGCACCAGGCCGCCGGGCGAGCGGGGCGACAGGCCCGTCCCCGTCCTGCCATCGGGGGGCACTGTTGCTGCAAATGAGAAGTTTCATGTGTGGCTCATCCTTGAGTCGGCGCGCCGTGCGCGCGGGGTGGCCGGTGTTCCCGCAGGCCGATGAGGTCGTCCGCGATGGCGTCCGGCACCTCGTCGTCGAAGCGGGAAACGCGGCCGTATCGGGCGGCGAGCGGGGCTGCTCGCCGCCATGACCAGGCCGAAGACGACGGACATGAACCCGACGCCCCGCCCATTGCCGGTGCCGATCGCGGCGCCGTCCGTGCGGGCCACGCCGAGAGCGTCGCGCCAGATCTCCGCCAGCGCGGTCTCCATGGCCCCTCGGGGTCGTCCGAACCTTCCGTGGTGCGTTGCGCCCGCGCGGCCGCGCGGGGTGCCGCCGCGGCGTCGCCGCAAGGACGCCGAGCTCGGAAAGGCGCGCGTCCGGTACGGCGCAGGCGAGCGTGAGCAGGTCGACCAGGTCACGCGCCAGCGCGCGGACGGTCGCGGGCTCGAACAGGTCGGCGTTGTAGACGAACTCCGCCACGCGCCGCCCTCGCCCCAGCTCACCTCCAGCGTCAGGTCGACCTGCGCCGTGCGGTGTCCGACCTCGAAGGGACTGACCTCCAGGCCGGCCAGGTCCAGGGCGACACTCGCCAGGTCGAGGCGGAACATCGCCTGGAACACCGGCGTACGGCTCGAGGTCGCGCGGGCAGGCCAGCTCGGCCACCAGCCGGTCGAAGGGCACGTCGGCGTGCGCGTACGCCTCCAGCGCGGCGGTGCGCGTACGCGAGACCAGGTCACGGAAGGTCGGGTCGCCGGACAGGTCGCCGCGCAGCGCGAGCGTGTTGACGAACAGGCCGATCAGCGGCTCCAGCTCGACCTCGTCCCGTACGGAGATGGGCGTGCCGACGCAGACGTCGTCCAGGCCGCTGTGCCGCGCCAGCACCGCCTGGTAGGCGGCCAGCACGGTCATGAACAGCGTCGCCCGCCGGCTCCGCGCGAACCGCGCCACCTCGGCGTACGGAGCACGACCGGCAGCCGTTGCCGCAGCGTGGCCCCGCGCGAGGTGCGGACCGGCGGACGCTCGCGGCTGCCGTGCAGGTCCAGCGGCGGCACGCCGGCGAGCCGCCGAGCCAGTAGTCCGGCCGCTCGGCCCCGGACTCACGCCGCTGCCACAGCGCGTAGTCGGCGTACTGGATCGGCAGCGGCGGCACCTCCGCGTCCCCGCGGTACAGCGCGGCGATCTCCTCGCACATCAGCCCGAGGGACCAGCCGTCGGCGACGATGTGGTGGAGGACCAGGCACAGCAGGTGCTCGCCGTCGCCGAGGCGGACCAGCGTGGCCCGCAGCAGCGGCCCCCGCTCCAGGTCGAAGGGCGCCTCGATCTGCTGGACGAACAGGTCGCGGGCCGGCGTTCGCCGTCGGCCGCGCCTCCAGCAGGGCGACGAGTCAGCGCCACCGGCACGGGCGGCTCGACGACCTGGAGCGGGACGCCGCCACGCCGGGGAACCGGGTGCGCAGGCACTCGTGCCGCGCGACCAGGTCCGACAGCGCTCGGGCGAGCCGGTCCGGCGCGAGCGGGCCGCGGATCCGGCGCGCGACGAACACGTGGTACGCGGTGTCGGATGGGTCCAGCTGGTGCAGGATACCACAGCCGCTCCTGGCCCCAGGACAGCGGCAGGTCCGCATCGCGGCGGGGGACGCGGGACGATGAGCGGCGCGTCGGGGAGCGGCCGGCCGTCATCGCGTCTCCCCCGATGCCGGGTGCGGGAGTCGGCCGGGCAGCCGCCCCGCCGCCGCCACCACGCCGCGGATCGTGGGCGTGTCGTAGAACGATCTGCAGCGGCAGGTCCAGGCGCAGCCGGCGGCGCATGCGCGCGGCGATCTGGGTGATCGTCAGCGAGTGGCCGCCGAGGTCGAACAGGTCGTCATCCAGGCCGATCCGCTCGACGCCGAGCACCTCCAGCCCAGATGGCGCGGACGTCGTCCGCGAGCCGGCCGTCGCCGGCCGCGTGGCGTCCTCGGCCGTCCGGGCGCGGGCCGGGCGGCGAGCGCGGCGTAGTCGAGCTTGCCGTTCGCGGTCATCGGCAGGGCGTCCAGCCGGCGAACGCGGCCGGGATCATGTAGTCGGGCAGCCGGGTGGCGAGGTGCGGCGCGCAGCAGGCGGCGACGGCGGGGTGCACGCCGGGCGCGACGTACGCGACAGCCGCCGGTCGCCGTCCGTGCCGGCGACGACCACGGCGGCCTGGGCCGCGCCGGGGTGGCAGCGGATCGCGGCCTCGACCTCCCCGGGCTCGATCCGGTTGCCGCGCAGCTTGACCTGCCGGTCGATGCGGCCGAGGTAGTCCAGGTCGCCGTCCTCGCGCCAGCGGGCGAGGTCGCCGGTGCGGTAGAGCCGCCGACCCGGGCGTGAACCGGTCGGGTACGAACCGCTCGGCGGTCAGCTCGGGCCGGCCCAGGTAGCCCAGGGCGACGCCCGGGCCGCCGATCAGCAGCTCGCCCGGGATCGCCGACCGGCACCGGCTCGCCTGGGCGTCCACGACGTACAGGCGCACGTTCTGGATCGGCCGCCCGATCGGCAGCCGCGACGGCCCGCCACCGGCCCCGGCTCGCAGTGCCAGGAGCTGACGTCGATGGCCGCCTCGGTCGGGCCGTACAGGTTGTGCAGCTCACCGGGCATCCGCCGGAGGAACTCGGCCGCCAGCGCGGGCGGTGAGCTCCTCGCCGCTGCAGATCGTACGGCGCAGGCTGACGCAGGACGCGACGTCCGGCTCCTCCAGGAAGGCCCCCAGCATCGAGGGCACGAAGTGCACGGTCGTGATCCTCGGTCGGCGATGACCTGGCGCAGGTACGCCGGGTCGCGGTGGCCGCCGGGACTCGCCATACCAGCCGGGCGCCGGTCAGCAGCGGCCAGAACAGCTCCCAGACCGACACGTCGAAGCCGATCGGCGTCTTCTGCAGCACGGCGTCTCCGGCGTCCAGCGGCAAGGTGCGCTGCATCCAGTCGAGCCGGTTGACACAGGCCGCGGTGGCTGTTCGGCACGCCCTTCGGCGTCCCGGTCGAGCCGGAGGTGTAGATCACGTACGCGGGGTCGTCCGGCCCGGCGAGCGGTTCGGGGGCGTGGCGGGCTGGTCGGCCGGCGGTCTGTTCGAGCAGCGCGGCCCGTACGCCCGCGCCGGTAGCCGAGGGGCGAGCAGGCCGGCGGACAGGACGAGCCGTACGCCCGCGTCGGCGAGCATGAACGCCAGCCGCTCGTCGGGCTGGTCGGGGTCCAGCGGCAGGTACGCCGCGCCGGCACTTGCAGCACGGCGAGCAGGCCGGCGACGAGGTCGGCCGAGCGGCGCGCGAAGCACGCCGACCACCGCGCCGGGCCGTACGCCCTCCTCGCGCAGCAGGTGCGCCAGCCGGTTCGCCCGGCGCGTCAGCTCCGCGTAGGTGAGCGGCTCGCTCGTCGGACTCGACGGCGGTCGCGTCCGGGGTGCGCCGGACCTGGGCTGTGATCAGCCGGTCCACCGTCGTCGCCTCGGGGTAGGGCCGCGCGGTGTCGTTGCACTCGAGCAGCAACTGCCGTTGCGCTCGGCCTCGGTGAGCAGGGGCGAGGTCGGTCAGCGGCCGGTCGGGGTCCGCGTGGCGTCATGCAGCAGCGTGCGCAGGTGACCGGCGATCCGCCGTACGGCGCCGGGTGACGAGGACACGGGACGGTGTGGCCGCGCGGTGACCGTGCCGTCGGGCGCGTCCACGACCTGCAGGTGCAGGGCGCGCGCGCGGCGTGGGTGGAACGCGTCCAGTCCGAGCCGCGCGGTGAGCCCGGCCGGCCAGCGCGGTTCCTCCGCGCGCCGCCGGTAGCTGATCGAGACCGGGGCGAGCGAGAGCCCGGCGGGCACGCCTGGCGGCGACGTGGCTGAGCGGGACGCGCGCGGACCCGGTACAGCTCGCGCAGGCCGGCCACGCGTGGTCGCGGGCGAAGTCGCCGAAGTCCGCATGCGCCTCGGGGCTGCCGCTGAGCGGGAGCTGGTTGACGTACATGCCGATCCGGTCCGCGCGTCGCCTCGGTGCGGGTGCCCAGGTCGACCGCGACCGTCACCGGGTCGTTGCCGTAGCTCAGCAGCACCGCGCGCAGCGCGGCGAGCAACAGCTCGAAGCGGGTCACGCCGAGCCGGTCGGCGGTCGTACCGACCGCGCGGGACAGCTCGGCGTCGATGCCGCGCACGGATCGGCGAAGCCCGCCTCGCCGCGTCATCGGGCAGCACCACCTCGCCCGGGGCCGTCCACCTGCGCCCCAGAACTCCCGGGCCGCGGCCTCCCTCGCCGGCCGGGCGGCGGCGCGCGACCGGCGCGGCTCGGGCAGCGGCGGACGCGCCGTGCCGTCGAGGGCCGCGCGGTAGCCGGCCGCGAGATCGGCGACCAGGACGTCCTTCGACTCGCCGTCGAAGACCAGATGGTGGGCCACGACGACGAGTACGTGGCGCGCGGCGTCCAGGTTCACCAGCGTGAACCGGCACAGCGGGCCCTTGCCGCGCTCGAACGGCCGTACGGCCTCGTCCTCCACGCGCTGACGCGCCGCCTCGGCCCGGCGCTCCTCCGGCAGCCCGGACAGGTCGATCACGTCCAGCCCCGGCGCCGGGACGGGCATCAGGTAGGGCACGCCGTCGGTCACGTGCACCGCGGTGGCGAGCACCGGGTGGCGGCCGAGCACGGACGCGCAGGCGAGGCGCAGCGCCTCGACGTCCAGCTCGCCGTCGAAGTCGACGGTCAGCGGCAGGTGGTAGGCGGTACCGGCACGGCCCAGCTCCTCGGTGAACCAGACGCCGGCCTGCTCCGGAGACAGCGGGATGCGGGGTGATCATCGGTAGCTCCCTGCCGGTGTCGAGGAAGCGCGGGTCAGCTCGGAGAGGCGACGGTGACGGTCGGAGGTGGTGGCGCGTGCCGCCAGCGCCACGAGGTGGTCGGCGAGATCGGCGACGGTGTCCGGCGGCGAAGGCGTGCCGGTTGTAGGTCAGCCGCCCCTCGATCCGGCCGCCGCGCAGCTCGGCCAGCTCCAGCTTGGGCACGCCGCGGTCCTCGGCCGGGCAGCGGCCAGCTCCACACGAGGCCGTGCGGCAGCGCGTACTCCTCGGAGATCAGGCCGGGGAAGTGCGGCTCGCCCAGCCAGCGGCTGAACGGGATCTCCACCGGGTACGGCACGGCAGCGCCGAACTCCTCGAACGGGTACGCCTGGCGGTCGGTCGCGGTCGAGCAGCCCGTCGCGTACACGCTCGACCAGCGCGGCTCAGCGGCGGGTCGTCGCCGACATGGTACCCGTACGAGCAGGGACTGGGCCAGGCAGCCGACCGCGGACTCGAACTCCGGCCGCGTCCGCCCGGTGATCGGGGTCAGCGCGACGAACTCATCCGCGCCGGTGTGCCGCGCCAGCACCGCGAGCCAGCACGCGGCGACCAGCGTGAACGCGCTCGGCCCGCTGCCGGTCGGCGGTGGCGCGCAGGCCCGGCGGCCAGCTCGCGGTCGAAGAGGAACCGGTGGCGCGCGGCCTCGTACACGTGCGCGGGAGCGGCGGCCGGGGAAGTGCTCGACCGCCGCCGGCGCTCCGTCGAGCTCCGCGCGCCACTGCGGCCGCGTACGCGCCCACTGCCGCCGGTTCCAGGCGACCACCTCGGCGGCTCTGCGTCGCGGGCGGCAGCTCCGGCGGCTGCCCGGAGCGCAGCGCGGAGTAGATCAGGCCGAGCTCGTGCAGCAGCACGCCCATCGACCAGCCGTCGACCACGAGGTGGTGCGCGACCAGCGCGGCGAGGTGTTCCTCCTCGCCGATGTGGACGACGACGACGCGTACGAGCGGGCCGTGCCGCCAGTCGAACGGCCGCTCGACCTCGCTCCTGAGCTGCGGCGGCGTCGTGCCGCCGGTCGGCCTCGGTCGCGCCGCCCGCCTTGCGCGTGACCAGCTCGGGCGGCAGGTCGGCGCGTACGGTGGCGGTCCAGCCGTCCAGGTCGGCGTGAAGCGGGTGCGCAGGGCGTCGTGGCGGCGGACGAGCGTGTCCAGCGCCTCGGCGAGCAGGCCCGCGTCGAGCGTGTCGTGGATGCGCGTGGCGACGTGCATCGGGCCGACGTCGCGGGGCGGGTCCATCTCGTGCATCCAGTTCAGCAGGTGGGCCTGGAGCGCGCTGACGGCCTGCGGCGCGTCGCGCGTGACGGGCCGCGCCTCGGCGGGGTGCGCCTCGTCGATCCAGGCGGCCTGCCCGGCGAGGACGGGCCGCTCGAAGACGACCGCCGAGGGCACCTCGACGCCGAACTCCTCACCCGCGAGCGTGGCGAGCTGCGCGGCGCGCATCGAGTCGCCGCCGCGCGCGAAGAAGTCGTCCGCCGCGGCCGACGCGGCCGCCGCCGAGCAGGCGTGTCCACAGCCCGGCCAGGGCGATCTCGGTGGGCGACTCCGGCGCCGGTCCGCCGGGAACCGCGCCCAGGGCCAGCATCGCGCGCAGCTCGCCGCTTGGCCACCTTTCCGGCCGCGTTGTACGGCAGCTCCTCGGTGTAGCGGATACGGGCGGGAAGCTCGTGCCGGCCCAGCCGCTCGGCCAGGAAGGAGCGCAGGTCGGTCTCTCCGGCGCCGGCCCGCCGGGACGACGGCGGCGGCGAGCACCTCGCCGAGCACCGGGTGCGGCACGCCGACGACCGCCGCCGCGGCCACCGCGGGATGCTCGTGCAGCATCGCCTCGACCCGGAGCGTGGAGACCGGGAGCGCGCCGGACTTGACGAGATCGTCGGCCCGGTCGACCAGGTGCAGGTAGCCCGCCTCGTCCTGGTAGCCGAGGTCGCCCATCGCCACCCAGCGGCCGTCGAACACCCGCGTGCCGTCCGCCCCGTGGTAGCGGCGCGGCGTCGCGGCCGAGCGCAGCCAGACCGTGCCCGTACGGCCCATGGGCACGGGCCGTCCGTCCTCGCCGGTGATGCGCAGGTCGCCGGACCAGGTGGGGCGGCCGAGCGCGGCGGGCCGCTCCGGGTCGAAGACCATGGTGAGCTGGGCCGGGGCCGCCTCGGTCGAGGTGTAGGTGTTGGTCAGCGTGACGCCGGGCAGCGCGTCGGTCAGGGCGAGCGCCACCGCGGGCGGCAGCGCGGCCGCGGTGGAGCCGAACGAGCAGGACGCTCGACAGGTCGTGCCGCTCGGGGATCCACCGGTTGACCAGCTCGGCGGCCATCGCGGGGACGAGGAAGACGCTGCCGACGCGGTGGCGGGCGATCAGCGCGCCGAACTCATCCGCGTCGAAGACCGGCGCGATCAGCGTGGTCGGCCGCGCCACGAGGGCGTTGACCAGCATGGTCTGCGCGGCGTTCGAGCCGAGCGCGAACGCGTGCAGGCAGTGCTCGGAGTGTGCCAGCGGCCGCCGCCGCGCGTACGGGTCGAGGCCGTGCGTCAGGTTCGCGTGGTCGGCGGCGACGGCCTTCGGCGATCCGGTGGTCCCGGAGGTGCACAGGATCTGCGCGGTGTCCTCCGGGCGTACGGTCACCTCGAGGGTGCCGCCCGCCGTGTGCTGGAGTTCGTCGGCGCGGGCGAGCCAGCCGGGCGTGGCGGGCACCGGGCCGCGGCGGCCGTGCACGGTGCCGGCGACGCCGCACTGGCGGAGCAGGTCGGCGATGGCCGGCAGGCCGAGGTGCGCGCCGAGCGGCACGGCGACGCCGCCCGCCTTCTGCACGCCGCAGTAGGCGACCGCGAAGTCGATCCAGTCGTCGGGGTCGAAGACGAGCCCGGCGGGGTCCCCGTGGCGCAGGCCGCGCTCGCGCACGCCACGGGCCACCGCGTCCGAGCGCAGGTCCCAGTCCCGGTACGTGAGGGACTCGCCGCCCGCGAGCCGGAGCGCGACGCGGTCCGGCTCGGCCGCGGCGCGCGCCGTGAGCAGATCCGGCACGGTGCAGGGCTTGACCGCACGCGTGGATGCCGGAGACTCAGGCACGTCGGCACCGTTCACCCACGACGATCCGCCTCCTCGTCGCCGTCCGCACGACAGGTTCGACCAACCACCTGGCGCGCATGCATGTTATGCATACTTGTTATCTAAAAGTCAACCAAGGGTACGGCGCGGACGCGATGCGTCGTGGCGTTTCTCCTGGACCCGTTCACGGGTCAGCGCCCGCCGCGCCCCCGGCGGGGTCACGGTCGTCGCTCGTCGCGGCGGCCCGTCGAAGGGTCTGCTCGCGGGGATTCGCTGAGGGGGCGGCTCGCGGGGTCCGCCGGGCGGCCGGTGCCGCCTGCCCCGATCCGTGTGATCGGCCGGGGTGCTCGTTCAGTGTGTTCGCCGGCGCGCCGGTGCCGCGTGAGACGTCGAACGTCTCACGTCGTGGACGACGGGTCGCGCGGGACGTACGTGCCGGTCCGTCGTGAACCGGTCGATTCAATGCCGCCCGGCGGGTTCAACGGCCGAGGCCGCGCGTTCCCGCGTACGGGAACGCGCGGCGGGGGTGAGCCGTGCTTCGCGCGATCAGCCCGCGGGCCAGCCGCAGCCGCCGCAGAACTTCGCGTCGCCGAGGTTCGTGCCGCAGTTCGTGCAGAACTTCTTGGCGACCTGCGGGGCCGCCGCCTGCGGAGCGCCGCAGATGCGGCAGAACCGGCCGCCGCCGGAGTCGTTGTTACACGAGGCGCACCGGCCGACGGCCTCCTCGCGGTAGTTGATGCCGGCCGTCCAGTCCTGCTGGCGGATCTGCTGGTTCAACTGGTCGACCTGCGCGGTCGCCTGCATGCCGGCGATCTCCTGGTCGAGCTTCGGCGCGCAGATCGTGCACAGCCCGCGGTCGCCGTTCCAGCAGATCTGCTTGCAGACCCACTGCCCGCACCGGTGGCACTGGGTGAACTGCGGTGAGACCTCCTCGACCGCCTTCTGCAAGTTCTTGTCGCGCGTCGACCCCCGCTCGCCGTACCCGCGCAGCCACTGGGCGTCCCAGCCCAGTTGGGACGCCTTGCCCCCCATCTGCCCGCCGAGCAGGTCGCCGCCCATCGAGAGCAGCTTGCCGCCGAACCCCGCGACCGAGTGCTGGAAGCTGGAGGCGTAACCGTTGCCGCACTTCTCGCAGTGGAACTCGAACTGGTAACCGTTCTCGGTCGAACGGTCGGTGTAGTTGTCGGTGAAGAAGACCATCTTCGCCATGGCCCGTACCCCCTTTGCCTTCTGCGATCCCCCAGGATCAACCCGCTTATTTTGGACGCCCGAGGACCGTCTGTCGATGATCGGTCATCTGGCCGGATACGGCCACCTTCTCGGCGTGCCGAGCTGGACAGAGAGACCCTACATACGAAGGGCGACCGTACGGACGCGAGAAGCGACTGAGACGCAGGGCGGGCGTAGACATCAGGGGGTTCATGGTGCTGCGGGGTGTCGTGTCATGAAGAGGCTCGTCGTCGGGTTAGTGGTGGCCGGCGCGCTGCTCACGGGCTGCCGGAGCGGCTCGTCGTGGGCGGTCTCGTCGCCGCTCCCCGCGTCGTCCTCTCCGTCCGCCTCACCGCAGTCGTCGCCGACGGTCTCGGCGTCGGCGGAAAAGCCCGCCGGGTCGTCGTCGTCCGCGGCGGCGAACGCGTCTTCGTCGGCCCCGGCGTCCTCCTCGGACCAGCCGGACGGCGAGGCGACCGCGGGCTTCCCCGCGTCGTACAAGGTCAAGCGGCTGGATTCGTTCGCGCAGTACGCGGGCAAGCCCGGCTGGGCGGCGGACGAGCGGGCCCAGGTGACCGACTCGGTCTGGTCGTTCGACCAGGACGGCACGTTCACCTTCAGCACCTCGGGCGTCCGCACCGACCTGTTCCCCCTCCACGGGCTCTACCAGTCCGAGGGTTCGCAGCTCACGCTGGCGGCGCACGCCAGCTCGGCCGGCGCGACCGGCAGCGCGCACGCGGAGCTCGCCGGCACCATGGACACCTCCGTCGACCCGCCGACGATCCGGTTCCGGCTGATCACCGCCGCCGGGAACGGCGCGGTCGTGGACGGCCACGCCTTCAACGGCGCGTCGGCCGCCTCGTTCGGCGGCACGATCGCCCTCGGAGCCGCCTGATGGACGTCGTCGCCGAGTGGTCCGAGCGCATCGCACGGCGGGTCACGCCCGACGAGATCGACTTCGCCGCCGACGTCGGCGGCGCGTACGCGGCCGGCGGTGCGTCGCGCCGTCGATTGTTCTCGCGCGCGGGTGCCGAGCCGGGCGGGTTCGGGCTCGCGAGCGCGGTCGGCGAGCTCCCGGTCGTGCTCGGCGCGCTCGCCGCCACCGCACGCGCCCTGCGCCACCTGCTGGGGACCCAGTCGCTGAACAACGCCCTGGCCATCGCGGCCCTGCTGATCTCGCTGCGCGTCGCCGACCGCCCGCCCCCGGGCGGCGACGAACGCACCGCGCTCGCCCACGCCTACACCGGCCTGCGCGACCGGCTGATCGAGGCGGGCTTCCCGCCGCCGCGCGCCGAGCGGCTGGCCCGCGAACTCATCGAGGAACTCCTGTCCGACGCCGTGGCCGCTGAGGACTTCCTGCGCCGCCTGGAGGGCAACGGACGGTGAGACGACGGCCTTCGGGTGCGGCCTCGCCGCCCTGGATCTGGCTGTACCTCGCCGGCTACCTCGCCGTCGGCGTGCCCGGCTCGATCCGCGGCTGGCACGACCGCCTCGCCGCCTACGACGGCCGCTCGGCGGCGTTCACACTGCTGAAGATCTTCGCGGTCGCGGAGCTGCTGCCGGTCGCGTTCCTGGCGGCGGGCGTCGCGGCCGTGGCCCTGCCCGCCGTACGCGCCCGCTGGGTCGAACACCGCCTCGGCCTGCGCGCGGACGACCGGCCGGTGATCGCGGAGATGCGGAGCTTCGCCGAGGCGTACGCGCCGGGCGTCGAGTTACGCGTCACCCTGCGGGAGAACCGGCTGGCGCGGATCTACCCGGCCGGGTTCCGTACGGCCCGCATCGCGGTGTTCCGCCCCATGGCCACGCTGTGGCGCCGCGACCGGCAGGCCGCAGGCCGTGCTCCTCCACGAGATCGCCCACCTGCGCCAGGGCGACCACCTGGTCGTCGGCCTCGGCAGTCCGTTCCCCTGGCTCGTACGCGTCTGGGCGCCGGTGTTTCTGGCCGTCGAGCTGGTCCCGCTGGCGGTCTTCTACGTCACCCAGCCGGGTTTGCTGACCGCTGCTCTCGGCGGCCAGGTCGTCACCGACCTCGGCGTCATCCCCCGGCAGGTGATCCTGCCGGTCGCGGCGCTGTGGCTGGCCGAACTCAGCGCCGATCGCTTCGCCGCCGACGTGCTGGGCCCCGCGCCGATCGAGCGGAGCCTCGCCGGCCACGCCGGGGGCGGCCGGTACTCCCCGCTGTCCCACCCTCCGCGGCCCGTACGCCGCGAGCTGGCCGGCGCGGCGCGCGCCGCGAGGGCGGTCCTGCTCACCGGCTGGTTCACCGCGCTGCTCGTCCAGCTCGCGGTCACGATCGTCGTCGCGACGCCCGCGTTCCTCCTGGAGGGACTGTCGCTGCCCGAGACCGCCCAGGCGATCACCCGGGGAATCCGCGCGTTCCTCCTCGGCGGCCGCCCCATCGTCCTCGCCGGCCTGGCCCTGATCCTGGCCTGGCCGTACGTCTCGCGGCTCTGGCTGCGCTGCTGGACCCGCGCCGCCCCCGCCGGACCGCCGCCCCGCCCGGCGGACCACCTGGCCGCCGCCGCACTGCCCGGCGTCCTGCTGCTCGCCCCCTACCTGCTCACGTGGGCGCGCCCCTGATCCCAGCGGACGCCCGGGGTCACGACTGGGACGCCGCGTACTTCTCCTCGCTCGGCATCATGATCCACAGCGCGATGTAGACGAGGAACTGCGGGCCGGGCAGCACGCAGGAGATGAGCGCCAGCAGCCGTACGGTCCATGCGCCGAGCCCGTAGCGGCGGCCGATTCCCGCGCACACGCCGGCGAGGACCCGCCCCTGGCGTGGACGGTAGAGACCGTTCATGTCATTGCCTCCCTCGACATCGGGGTCACCTCCCACGTTAGGCTCCATCCGCCCGTGTGGCGGGTCGGGCGCGGCCGCCGCGGGCGGTCAGGGTGAGATCCGGTGGACGATCAGACCTGCGGGGACGGCCGTCGCGATCAGGCCGTCGCCGAGCGGAGCGCAGCCGATGACCTCGTGGTGGATCGGGATGCGGTGTTCGCAGCGGCCGGTCGCGGGGTCCCAGACGCGGACCGTGCGATCCTGCGCGCCGTGTGTGACGAGCAGGGTGCGGTCCGCCAGCGTCAGCTCGCCGATACCGGCGAAGCGGGTGCCCGGGTCGCCGCGCAGGACGCATGACTCCTCGGCGGTGAACGGGTTCCAGATCCGCAGCGTCTCCGGTTCCTCGGCGGCCACCAGCGGCAAGCCGGCCAGCGTGAAGGCGAACTCCGCGCCGGGCCCCGCCACGTCCTGCCAGGCGGCGTCGGCGGGATACCAGACGCGGAGCCCGTCCTTCCGGCGATCGGCGACGAACGCGGGGCGACCGGCCACGGTGACTCGGCCGAGCCAGGCGAGCGCGCACTCCTCCTCGTACTCCAGCCTGCCGGTGGCCGGGTCCCAGATCCGGACCGCGTCCTCGTGGGCCGCCGCCAGCAGCACCCGGCCCGCCCGGCTGAACGAGCAGACCACCGCGGGCCCCTCGTCCCATCGGCGCTCAAGCCGCCTGAGTTGCCGTCCCACCGCCGGATCCCAGATGCGGATCCGCCCGTCCTCATAGCCGCGGAACGCGCCGGCGAGCAGTTCGCGGCCGTCCAGGGTGAAGGCGTGCACGTCCTCGGCGCCGTACATCCGTCCACGGACGCGGCGGAGTTGTCTCCCGGTCCGCGCGTCCCAGACGCGCAGTGACTCGTCAGCGATGCTGACGACCCTGTCGTGGAGCGCCCAGACTCCCCGCACCTGCCCGGTGTGCCCCGTGGGCCGTGGACGGGTGCCGGGCCCGAGCGGATCCCACAGTCGTACGGTCCGCAGGTGACCCTCGGCGCTCGCCAGCAGCGTACGGCCACCGACCTCGACCGGGCACAGCGCCGTCGTCGCGCCCTCGCCGCAGTCGACCTGGTTCACCAGGTCCCCGGTGACCGGATCCCAGACGAACAGCGAACCGGTGTACCGCTCCGGCACGGCGAGCAGGTCACGGCCCTCGGCGCGGAAGAAGCACGCATGCGCGACCCAGCTCTTGGGCGGGACGAACACCTGGAGGGCCGCGCCCGTGTCCTGGTCCCAGATCCGTACGGTCCGGTGCCCGATGCCGGCCAGTTGCTCCCGGCCGTCCAGCTCGACGACGCACAGCCGCGTGATCCGGTCCAGCGTGGACGCGACCACGGGTTCGTACTCGATGACCCGTACGACCTCGCCGGTCTCCGGATCCCACAGCCGGACCCGGCCGCCTTCGTGCTCCGCGTCGTATCCCGCACTCGCGAAGTGTGGACGCCCGGCAACGGTGACCGTGCACAGATCCACGGTTGTGTCGTCGTCGGGCTTCGCCGTCGTGCGCAACTCGCCGGTGGTGAGGT
Source organism: uncultured Actinomycetota bacterium (assembly GCA_963799975.1). Lineage (GTDB taxonomy): Bacteria > Actinomycetota > Actinomycetes > Streptosporangiales > Streptosporangiaceae > Actinoallomurus. The sequence continues at coordinate 530,516 of CAWCZF010000002.1, forward strand.
CCCAGATGCCGATGCCCGCGCCCGCGGCCGGCGCCATCACGAGCTCTCCACAACACGCGACGGCCCGCCCATCCGCACCGGCGAGGACGTGCCGGACCTCTCCCGTACGCGGGTCCCACAGCCGTAGCCGCTCTCCCGAGGCGCTCGCGACGAGCGCGTCCCCGCCCACCACGACCGGAGTCGCGCCTTCGTGGTCGTCCAGCGTCGCGCGCGGGTGCCCGGTGCCGGGATCCCAGGTGCGTACGGTCCGGTCGCGGCCCGCGCTGACCAGTACGCCGCCGACGGCGACCACGGCATCGACGGCGCCGGCGTGCCCGCGCAGGACACGGGGCGGCCGCTCGGCGGCGGGATCCCAGATCCGCAGCGTGCCGTCCCCGCTCGCGCTGACCAGCAGCGTCCTGCCCTCGGCCGCGATCACGCAGAGATCCACCACCGGGCCCGCATGCCCTTCGAGGGTGGCCACCTCGACCCCGGCCGCGATCGACTCCCAGACCAACGCGGAACGCATCGGCCGATGGTAGGCCCCGCGGGCCGGTCAGGCGGCCAGGCTCATGTACGCGGCGAGGACGATGCCCGCGCCGCGCTCGTCGCCGGTCAGGCCGGCGTACATGCGGTTCATCACGTACGACACCGTCATCTCGGCGTCCAGGTCCACGACGATCACCGAGCCGCCCCAGCCGCCCCACGCACAGCTGCGCGTGCCGGGCAGCGGCAGTCCCTTGGAGGGCAGGGCGTAGCCCATGCCGAAGCGGATCGGGATGCGGAGCATCCGGTCGACTCCGTCGGACTGCTGCTCGAAGACCCGCTCGCAGCCGGCCGTGGACAGCAGCGGCCCGCCGCCGGCGGCCAGCACGGTCTGGATCCACGCGACCGAACGCGCGTTGCCGTGACCGCCGGCGGCCGGGATCTCGGCGCGCCGCCAGTCGGTGGACCACGTCACGTCGGCGGTGAACGCGGGATTCGTCGGGGTGAGCGCGGACTCGTGCGGGATGACGTCGGCGACCCGGTCGTCGTGCTCGGGCGGCAGGCCGATGTGGAAGTCGGCGCCGAGCGGCTCGGCGATCTCCTCGCGGAAGAACGTGCCGAGGGTACGGCCGGTGATCCGGCGCACGACCTCGCCGATGAGGTAGCCGTGGGTGAGGGCGTGGTAGCCGGACCGCGTGCCCGGCTCCCAGCGGGGCGCCTGCGCGGCGAGCAGCGAGGTCGCCTTCTCCCAGTCGTACAGGTCGGCGACGGCCATCGGCGCGGTCCAGACGTCCAGCCCGGAGGTGTGGCCCATGAGGTGCCGCACCTCGACGCCCTCCTTGCCGGCGGCGGCGAACTCGGGCCAGTACTTGGCGACCGGCGCGTGGAGGTCCAGCTCGCCGCGGTCGGCCAGCATCAGCGCGCACAAGGCCGTCATCGTCTTGCTGATGGACCAGACGTTGATGATCGTGTCCCGCTGCCAGGGGCCCTTCTGGGTCTCACCGCCCCAGATGTCGACCACCGGCTCGCCGCGCACGTACACCGCGACCGACGCACCCACGTCGGCGCCGCTGTCGAGGCTCGCGGCCAGGGTGTCGCGCACCGCACGGAAACGTTCGTCGCAGAATCCCTCGATCACCGCCACACCAGCGACTGTAACCGGACATTCCGCGCGTGCGAAGCCCGTTTTGTCGCAGTCGTCGCGGGCAACGGAACAATGAACGGATAGTGCGAGTTAGGCTTGCCTAAGTAGCCACGAGGAGTGATCTATGACGGACGACAAACCGGTTCGCAAGGGCAGGAAGGTCACCCGAGCGCAGGTGCTGCGGGTGCAGTGGGTGACGCCGCACATGATCCGGGTGGTGATGGGCGGCGAGGGGCTGGCCGGGTTCGGCGCGGGCGCGTTCACCGACAACTACGTGAAACTGCTCTTCCCGGTGCCCGGAGTCGACTACCCCGAGCCGTTCGACATGGATGTGATCCGCGAGGAGATGCCGCGCGAGCACTGGCCGCGCCTGCGCTCCTACACCGTACGCACCTGGGACCCGCACGCCCTGGAGATGAGCATCGACTTCGTCTACCACGGCGACGAGGGACTGGCCGGGCCCTGGGCGGCCGCCGCGCAGCCGGGCGACGACGTGCTGTTCCTGGGCCCCGGTGGTGCGTACGCGCCGCGTGAGGAGGCCGACTGGCATCTCCTCGTCGGCGACGAGAGCGCGCTGCCGGCCATCGGCGCGGCGCTGGAGGCCCTGCCCGAGGGCGCGCCCGCGCGGGTGTTCGTCGAGGTCGCCGGGCCGGGTGAGGAACAGGAACTGGTCACGCCGGGCGACGCGAAGCTGGTCTGGCTGCACCGCGGAGACGCGACCGTCGGGGCCGCGCTGGTCAAGGCCGTACGCGACCTGGAGTTCCCGCCCGGCGTGGTGCACGCGTTCGTGCACGGCGAGGCGGGCTTCGTCAAGGAGCTGCGGCGGCACCTGCGCGTCGAACGCGGCATCCCGCTCGACCAGCTCTCCGTCTCGGGTTACTGGCGAGCCGGCGACGACGACGAGGGCTGGCGGGCCGCCAAGGCCGACTGGAAACGCGAGGTCGAGGCCGCGGAGGTCTGAGAAGGACCGACGCCGAGGTCTCGGCGGCCTGAGGTCGAGGCCGCGAGGCCAGAGCGGTCGGCAACGGTCACAACACGAAGCCGTTCGGCAGCGGGTCGGACGGGTCGAGCAGGTAGTTCGCCGTCCCCGTGATCCAGGCGCGGCCGGCGAACTCCGGGATCACGGCGGGCACGCCGGCGACCTCGGTCGTCTCCAGCAGCCGCCCGGTGAACCTCGTGCCGATGAAGGACTCGTTCACGAACTCGGTGCCCAGCGGCAGCTCGCCGCGCGCGTGCAACTGCGCCATCCGCGCCGACGTGCCGGTGCCGCACGGCGACCGGTCGAACCAGCCCGGGTGGATCACCATGGCGTTGCGCGAGTGCCGCGCGTCCGAGCCCGGCGCCAGGAACTGGACGTGCTTGCAGCCGGCGATCCCCGGATCGGCCGGGTGCCGCGGCGGGTCCCGCTCGTTGATCGCCGCCATGACCGACAGGCCGGCCGCCAGGATGTCGTCCTTGCGCGCCCGGTCGAAGGGCAGGCCGAGCGCCGCCAGCTCCACGATGGCATAGAAGTTCCCGCCGTACGCCAGGTCGTAGCGGACCTCGCCGAGACCGGGCGCCGTGACGGTCAGGTCGCGGCCGAGCGCGAACGACGCGACGTTGCGCAGGGCGACCCGCTCGGCCTGACCGTCACGCACCGCGACGCGCGCCTCGATCAGCCCGGCCGGCGTGTCCAGGCGGACGACCGTCTCCGGCTCGGTCACCGCGACCATACCCGTCTCCACCAGCACCGTCGCCACGCCGATCGTGCCGTGGCCGCACATCGGCAGGAACCCGCTGACCTCGATGTAGACCACACCCCAGTCGGCGTCGACGCGTGTCGGCGGCTGGAGGATCGCGCCGCTCATCGCCCCGTGCCCACGCGGCTCGTCCACCAGGAACCGGCGCAGATGATCGAGATGCTCGACGGCGTACGCGCGGCGCTCGGCCATCGTCGCGCCGGGGATCGGGGCGACGCCGCCGGTGACCACACGCGTCGGCATGCCCTCGGTGTGTGAGTCGACGGCACTGATCGTGCGTACCGACCTCATCGCTCCCCCAGCGCCGCTCTCGCACGCGCCATGTCGGCGGTGACCTGGGCGCGCTGCTCCGCGGTCAGCGGCCCGCGCGGCGGGCGGCAGGGCCCGCCGTACCTGCCGACCTGGTCCATGCCGAGCTTGATCGCCTGCACGAACTCGGTACGCGAGTCCCAGCGGAACGCCGCGACCAGCGGGTCGTACAGCTCACGTGCCTCCTTCAGGCGGCCCGCGACGCCCAGCTCGAAGAGCAGCGCGGACTCGGCCGGGAAGACGTTGGGGAAGCCGGCGAACCAGCCGCTCGCCCCCATGAGCAGCGATTCGAGCACCACGTCGTCGGCCCCGGCCACGACCGCGAGCCCCGGCGCCTCCTCGCGTATCGCCGACACGCGGCGTACGTCGCCGGAGAACTCCTTGACCGCCACGATGTTGTCGATCTGCGCCAGCTCGGCCAGCAGGTCCGGCGTGAGGTCGACCTTCGTGTCGAACGGGTTGTTGTAGACCATGACCGGCAGCCCCACGGACGCGACCGCCACGAAGTGCGCGACGATGTCCGCGCGCGCGGCACGGTACATCGTCGGAGGCAGGCAGAGCACGCCGTCCGCGCCGTCCTCGGCGGCCAACTCCGCCCAGCGCCGAGCCTGATGCGCGCCGGGCCCGTGCACCCCGACCACCACGACGCCCTCACCCCCGGCCGCCTCGACCGCGGTACGCGCGACGCGACGACGCTCGTCATCGGTCAGCGCGGAGTACTCCCCGAGCGAACCGTTCGGCCCCACTCCGAGGCAGCCGTTGCCGATGAGCCAGCGACAGTGCTCGGCGTACCGGTCATAGTCGACGGCCAGCCCAGCGGGCGCGGAGTCGTCGACCCGGTACGGCAGCGCGGTGGCCACGATGACGCCGCCGAATACATGTGCGTTCACGTGCTGCTCTCCTCAGGTGGTACGGGCGGTGCTTGTGGGGCTGGTGGCGCGGGCGGTGCGGTTGGTGCAGGCGGTGCGGCGAGTTCGCCCAGCCGAATCGGCTGTGCGATCGGCCGGTGATGCGGAAACACACTGCCCGACCCGACCAACCCGGTCTGACCGGTCAGCCCGGCCACCTCGGTCAACCCGATTTGCCCCGTCAGCTCGGCCTGGTCGGTCAACTCGGCCACGGTGGGGCCGCAGATCCGCGCCTGGCAGGGGCCGAGGCCGGCGCGGGTGTCGAGTTTGACGGCGCGGGCGGAGGTCTTCTCGGCCGCCGCGCGGCACAGCGTCTCGTAGGTGGTCTCCTCGCAGCGGCACACGACCGTGTCTGCCCGTAGCCAGCCGGGCCAGGCGCGGCCGATGGGGTGGGCGGCGGCCAGGCGCGCGGCGAAGGTACGCCCTCGGTCGCGGTGACGGCGCACCGCGCTCAGCTCAGCGGGCGAACCGCCGGCCGCGATCCAGCCCGCCACCAGGCCCTCGGCCCGCGCGGCCGGTGCGCCCGCGATCCCGGTGACCTCACCCGCGGCGTACACGCCGGGCACGCTGGTCGCCTGGTCGCCGTCGACCAGCACGAATCCGTCCCGCAGCGTGCAACCGGCGGCGACGGGGAGTTCGAGCCGCGGGCTGAAGCCGTGACCGACGCAGACCGTGTCCACTCGCACGGTCCGCTCGCTGCCGGCCACCACCGACCAGTCGGCGCGCAGCCGCGCGGTGACCGCCTCCTCGACCCGTCCGTCGCCGCGCACCTCGACGACCGTGCGTCCCGTGCGGTACGACACTCGGCGGCGGGCGAGCAGCGCCGCGTACCCGGCGAGTTCCGCCGCCTTCCCCGTACGCGCGGCCGCCGCCCATGGACGGCCGGCCCAGCCGCGCAGCACCGTACCGGCGGGGTTGGCCTCCAGCACCTGCCGAACCCGCGCGCCCGCCGACAACAGCGCGGTCGCCACCGGGAGCAGGAACGGCCCCGAACCGGCCACCAGCACCTGATCCCCGACGGCGAGACGCTCGCCCTTGACCAGCGCCTGCGCCGCGCCCGCGGTACAGACGCCGGGCAACTCCCAGCCGGGGAACGGCAGCACACGGTCGTGCGCGCCGGGCGCGAGCACGAGCGCGTCGGGCCGGAGCACGTGCCGTACGCGCCCGGAACCGTCGACCGGCCCGCGTACGACGTGCACGCTCGGCGGCCCGTCGCCGTCGCGTTCGAGCGCCCAGACCGCGGACTCGGGCCACCAGTCGCCGTGCCGCTCGGGTGGGGCGTAGTCGGCCGGATGCCTGCGGTGATACTGGCCGCCGGCCTGGTCTGCCGCGTCGAGCAACGTCACGCGCGCACCCGCTCGGCGCGCGGCCAGCGCGGCGGCCATGCCCGCGGGCCCGGCCCCGACGACCACGACGTGCCGGGTCATGGCGAGGCCCGCGACTGCGTGACGACCACGTCGCCATCGACCACCCGCCGCAGGCAGGCGCGTACGTCGGGGACACCGTTGACGGTCACGAGACAGTCGAAGCACACGCCGATACCGCAGAACAGGCCACGCGGCGCACCCGACGGAGCAAGCCGCCACGACCGAAGCCCCGAGGTGAGCAGCACACCCGCGATGGTCTGCCCAGCCGTACCGCCCAACTCGACACCGTCCACACTGATCCGCACACCGCTCATTTGGCCGCCGCTCATTTGCCGGCGCTCGTCAGTGCGGCGGGGCGGTCGGCGCGGAATGGTCTGGCGTCGATCGCCGGTGTCCGGTCGGTCACCAGGTCGGCGAGCAACCGGCCGGTGCCGGGGGCGAGGCCGATGCCCGCGCCCTCGTGGCCGGTCGCGTGCCACAGACCGGCGAGCCTCGGGTCGGGGCCGATGATCGGCAGGTGGTCCGCCACGTACGGGCGGAAGCCTCCGTAGGTGCGCATCACCGGCACGTCGGCCAGGCACGGGAACAGCCGCAGTGCCCGCCGGGCGATCACCGAGAGCACCTCGGGGCGCAGCCGCGCGTCGAAGCCGGTCAGGCGTCGTGAGGAGCCGAGCAGGATGGTTCCGGCGCGTGTCGACTCCACTACGGCAGACGCCTGGAGGTCCTCCGTGTCGCTGCCGACGCCGCCGACGTAGTCCGCGTCGTACACCTTGTGGAAGACGGTCGGCGGGCGGGGCGCGGTGACGAGGATCTCGCCGCGCCGAGGGCGTACGCCGATCGGCGTGCCCAGCCGCCGGCTCAGCTCGCCTGCCCACGGACCGGCGGCGTTGACCACGACGTCCGCCTCGACGATCCCCAGCGACGTGCGCACTCCGGTGATCCGCCCGGTACGCACGACCGCGCCGAGCACCTCGCAGCCGGTGCGCACGGTGGCGCCGGCGCGCCTCGCGGCGGCGAGCAGGCCCGTCGCGGCTCCGGCGGGCTGAACCTGCGCGTCCTGCCGATAGTGGACCGCGGCGGCGACGTCACGGGTCAGGAAGGGTTCGGCGGCGGAGAGCGCGGTCGCGTCGAGCGGCTCGGCGCTTACGCCAGCGGCCTGTTGTGCCGCCGCGAACTCCCTGAGTTCGCGTGCGCCGTCCTCGGCGGTGGCGACGACGATGCCGCCCTTGGGCTCCCACTCGGCCACCGCGCCCGCCTCGGCCGCCAGCTCGGGCCACAGCCGCAGGGAGAGCAGCGCGAGGGCGAGTTCGGGTCCGGGAACCTTGTCGGAGACGAGGATGTTGCCCTCGCCGTGCGCGGTGGTCGCCGCCGCGACACCGTCCCGGTCGAGCACGGTCACCGCCATCCCGGCCACCGCCAGCTCACGCGCGCACGCGATGCCGACGATCCCGGCACCGACCACGATGGCTCGCATCAACGGTTCGATGTGCCGAACGTAACCGCACGCGGCGACAAGGTCGAGCGGACGACAGCCTTCGGGACCGCCGTCAGGTGAGGACCGGGGTTCCGGGGGGTGGAGGGGAGATACGGGGGCGCCGGAGGTGCCCAGGGTGTCCCGAAGGGTGCCGGAGGTGCGAGGTGCCGGAGGTGTGAGGGTGTCTGGGCCCGGGGTGTGAGGGTGCCCGGAGTGCCGGGTGCGAGAGTGCCGGGGGTGGCCGGGAAGCCTGGGGGTGCCGGCTCCGGCACGGAACCCGAGCCGTGCCGAGCGAGCCCGAGGCCCCAGGCCCGGGCGAACCCCAGCCCGAGCGGACCCCAGCCTGGGGTCCAGGCCCGAGCGGGCCCCAACCCGAACCCGAGCCCGGGCGAACGCCAGCCCGGGCGAACGCCAGCCCGAACCCGAGAGGACCCGTGCCCGGGCGGGCCCGAGCTCGGGCGGACCCCAGCCCGAGCGGGACGTCAGTGCAGTGGGATTGGGGCTTCGGCCTGGGTGGGGGCGTCGGGGAGGTCCTCCGGGGTGTGGCGGGGCAGGAACAGAGCCGGGAGGAAGGCCACCGCGAGCAGGGCGACCGCCCACCAATACGTGTGGCGGAACGCCGTGGCCATCGGGCCGGCGATCTTCTCCATCATCTGTGGTGTCACGTGCTGGATGGCCGCCAGGCCTCCGCCGCCGCCCGACGAGCCGCCCAGCTGGTCGGTCAGGTTGTTGGCGAGCAGCACCGACATCAGGGCGGTGCCCACCGAGGCCGACACCTGCTGGAAGATGTTCAGCATCGTGCTGGCGCGCGGGACCTCGTGGTGGCCCAGGGTCTGGATGGCCGCGGCCATGACCGGCATCATCGTCAGGCCCAGGCCCAGGCCCATCACGAACAGGACCGCGCCCAGCAGCCAGTACGACGAGTCGGTCTGGAGCAGGGCGGTGAAGGCCGCCACCGTGCCGACCACGATGACCAGGCCGAAGAGTACGACGCGGCCCGGGCCCATGCGGTCGGTGAGCTTGCCGCCGACCGGCATGGTCACCATCGCGCCGATACCCTGCGGGGCCAGCAGGAGGCCTGAGGCCAGCGCGCTCTCCTGGCGCACCACCTGGTAGTAGAGCGGCAGCAGCAGCATGGCGCCCATGAACGCGCACATGAACAGCACCATCGTGCCCGAGGCCGCCGCGACCGAACGACGCTTGAGCAGGCGCAGGTCGATCAGCGGGTTGCTCGCGGTCAGCGCGCGCCACACGAAGCCCAGGGTCAGCAGCGCGCCCAGGATGGTCGTGATGAGCACCTCGGCCGAGGTGAAGTCGCTCGTCTGCGCGCCCTTGGCCATGCCGTAGATGAGCAGGGCCAGGCCCGGGGACAGCAGGAGGAGACCGATGGCGTCGAGGCGCTCGCCCGGCTGCGGGGTGTCGCGCTTGAGGATCCGGGCGGACAGCGCCAGCGCGACGAGGCCGATCGGCAGGTTGATGAAGAAGATCCAGCGCCAGGAGACGTCGTCGACGAGGTAGCCGCCGAGGATCGGGCCGCAGATCGGGCCGAGCAGCATCGGGATGCCGACGACACTCATCACCTGGCCGACGCGCTTGGGCCCGGCCGCCTGGGTCAGGATCGTCATGCCGGCCGGCATGATCATGCCGCCGCCCAGGCCCTGGAGCACCCGGAACGTGATCAGCGTCTCGGCCGACCAGGACAGGCCGGCCAGCGCCGATCCGCACACGAAGAGGGCGATCGAGATCATGTAGAGGCGCTTGGTGCCGAACCGCGCCGAGGCCCAGCCGGTGATCGGGATGACCGTGGCCAGCGCGAGAGTGTATCCGGTGGCCACCCACTGGATGGTGGACAGTGGCGACTTGAACTCGACCGCGAGCTTGTTGATCGCGACGCTGACGACGGTGACGTCGAGGATGGACATGATCGCGCCGAGGACGACGACCATGGCGACCGCGAGCACGCCCCGATCGAGCCCCCCGGACGATCCAGACGTCTCCGGCGGGTCATTCGCCACCTCTGGCGATGAGAGCGTACTCAATGCGGTGTTCCAATCATGAGGGATTCGCCCAGACGGGCACGTAGGTGATTTTCGATGTGGGGAACATCATGCCTGGGGGCACTGACAGTTTGGCAAGCCGATTAGCGCGAAACCCTCGAAACCCGCTCCGACCTGGTCGAAGATCACTTCCGGCGCGGTACGGGCCGTCGAAGATCGCCCCGGTCAGACCAGGCCGGCGTACAGCGCTTGGGTGCGCTCGGCGATGCGCGGCCAGGAGAAGTCCGCGATCGCCCGCCGGCGCCCGGCCGACCCCATCTGTGCCGCGCGGCCGGGGTCGGCGACCAGGGCGTTGACCCGCTCGGCCAGGTCGGCGACGAACCGCGTCGGGTCGAGCGGCGTACCGTCGGCGGCCTGCTCGATCGGGACCAGCAGTCCGGTCTCCCCGTCGGCGACCACCTCGGGGATGCCACCCGTGGCGGTGGCCACGACGGCCGCCTCGCACGCCATCGCCTCGAGGTTGACGATCCCCATCGGCTCGTACACCGAGGGGCAGACGAAGACGCTCGCGTGGCTGAGGAGCTGCACGACCTCCGGGCGCGGCAACATCGCCTCGATCCAGACGACTCCGTCGCGCGACCGCCGCAGGTCCTCGACCAAGGCGTTCACCTCGGCCGCGATCTCGGCGGTGTCCGGCGCGCCGGCGCACAGCACGAGCTGGACCGACGGGTCGAAGGACCGGGCCGCCCGCAGGAGGTACGGCAGCCCCTTCTGCCGGGTGATCCGCCCGACGAACACCACCGACGGGCGGGACGGGTCCACGCCGACCCGGTCGAGCACGTACGTGCCGTGGTCCGGGGAGTACTGCGTCGTGTCGATCCCGTTGTGCAGGACCACGACGCGCGCGGGGTCGACCGAGGGATAACAGGAGAGTACGTCGCGGCGCATCCCGTCGGACACGGCCACGACCGCGTCGGCCGCGAGTACGGCCGTGCGCTCGGCCCAGGAGGAGATCGCGTAGCCGCCGCCGAGCTGCTCGGCCTTCCACGGCCGCAGCGGCTCCAGGCTGTGCGTGGTGACGACGTGCGGTACGCCGTGCAGGAGCTTCGCGACGTGCCCGGCCAGGTTCGCGTACCAGGTGTGGCTGTGCACCAGGTCCGTGCCCGCGCAGGCGGCCGCCATCTCCAGGTCCACGCCGAGCACCTGCAAGGCCGCGTTCGCCGCCGACAGGCCCTCCGGCACCCGGTATCCCGACACGCCCGGCTCCGGCCGCGAGCCGCCGAAGGCGTGTACGCGCACGTCGCAGAGCCTGCGCAGCTCGCGGGCGAGGTATTCGACGTGCACGCCGGCGCCGCCGTACACCTCGGGCGGGTACTCACGGCTGAGGAGATCGACGCGCATGCCCGTAGCGTAGAGCGAAAGATCCTCGCGTGCCTGTTCGGGAAGTGACCGGGGCGGTTATGGTCACGTCATGGCGACGCCTCAGGTGCTGTCGATGGTGCTGGCCGGTGGCGAGGGCAAACGACTCATGCCGCTGACGGCGGACCGGGCCAAACCGGCCGTTCCCTTCGGCGGAATGTACCGGCTGATCGACTTCGTGCTGTCCAACCTGGCCAACGCCGGCTATCTCAAGATCGTGGTGCTCACGCAGTACAAGAGCCACAGTCTCGACCGGCACGTCTCGCGTACGTGGCGGATGTCGAACCTGCTCGGCAACTACGTCACGCCGGTCCCGGCGCAGCAGCGGCTCGGCCCGCACTGGTTCTCCGGCTCGGCCGACGCGATCCTGCAGAACCTCAACCTGATCGGGGACGAGGAGCCCGAGCACGTCGTGGTGTTCGGCGCCGACCACATCTACCGCATGGACCCGCGGCAGATGGTGGACCAGCACGTCGAGTCCGGCGCGGCCGTCACCATCGCCGCGATCCGGCAGCCGCTCGCGCTCGCGGACCAGTTCGGGGTGATCGAGGCCGGTCCCGACGGCCGCAGCGTCTCCGCGTTCCGCGAGAAGCCCTCCGACGCGGTCGGGCTGGCCGACGCGCCGGACCAGGTCTACGCCTCGATGGGCAACTACGTCTTCGACACGCGCGCGCTGATCGAGGTCGTCAAGGAGGACGCGCGTGATGACTCCAGCCGGCACGACGTCGGCGGCGACATCATCCCCCGGCTGGTCGCGGCCGGCCGGGCGCAGGTGTACGACTTCGCCGACAACCAGGTGCCCGGCTCCACCGAGCGCGACCGCGGATACTGGCGCGACGTCGGCACGCTCGACGCCTTCTTCGAGGCGCACATGGACCTCATCTCGGTGCATCCGATCTTCAATCTCTACAACCGGCAGTGGCCGATCTACACCGGGCACGAGCCGCTGCCGCCGGCCAAGTTCGTCTTCAACGAGGAGGGGCGCCGCGGGTACGCGACCGACTCGATGGTCTCCCCCGGCGCCATCCTGTCCGGCGGCACGGCCGAGCGGTCGATCCTGTCCCCCGGCGTGCACCTCCACTCCGGCGCCTCGGTCTGCGACTCGGTCCTGATGGACGGCGTACGCGTCGGGCGCGGTGCGGTCATCCGCCGCGCCATCATCGACAAGAGCGTCGTCGTGCCCGACGGGGCGCGGATCGGCGTCGACCTCGACCGCGACCGCGAGCGCTTCACGGTCACCCCGAGCGGTGTCACGGTGATCGAGAAACGGCTGACGATCGCGGACTGAGCAAGGGCCGATCAGGGACGCCGGACCTCGTACGCGAGGTGGGTCACGCCCGCGCCGTCGACGACGACCGGCCCGTCGAGCCGTACGGGGGTCTTGGCGAGGTCGTCGAACCAGCGGACGCCCGACCCGAGCAGGACCGGCACCAGGTCGACGTGGATCGCGTCGAGCAGGCCCGCGTCCAGGCACTGCCGGGCGATCTTCGCGCTGGCGACGACCACGTTCTTGTCCCCGGCCGCCGTACGCGCGAGCGCGACCGCGTCCTCGACCGAGCCGGCGAAGGTGAGGGCGGGCGGCGGCTCGGCGGGCGGCTCATGCGTGACCACGACGACCGGGACGCCCAGCGGGTGGGTGCCGCCCCAGCCCTGGGTGATGTCGTACAGGTGGCGCCCGGCCACCAGCGCGCCCACCCCGGCCATGGCGTCGCGCATGTACGCCGCGCTGGCCGGCGACATGCGGAACGTCGCCCAGTCGACCGCGGTGGGCACCTCGACGTCTCCGCTGCCCATCCAGCCGAACAGCTCGTCGATCCCGTCGGCCGGGTCGGCGATGAAACCGTCCAGCGACATCGACATGTTGGCGATGACCTTGCTCATCTCGATCTCCCTTGTTCTCGTTGCCCTCAGCCTCCCGCCGTGGGCGGCGCGGAACATCGGCCGGCCGGCCGATACCGCACCCCGCCCTGGCTGAGAGAGACTGAGCCGCCATGTCGACCGCACGACCCGCCCTCCCGTCGCCGCTGACGACGTTCGTCGGCCGCGCGGCCGAGCTGCGCGCGCTCGCCGCGGCGCTCGGCGAGGCGCGCCTGGTCACCGTCGTGGGGCCGGGCGGCTGCGGCAAGACCCGGCTGGCCATCGAGGCGGCCGTACGCGAGGCGAAGCGACGTCACGACGGTGCCTGCTGGGCCGACCTGGCGAGCACGGCCGACCCGCGGGCGGTCCCGGAGCTGGTCGCCGCTGCGGCGGGGGTGCTGCCCGCGACCGGCGACGCGTCCGCGGCGCTCGCCCGCGGCCTCGCGGGCCGCCGGATGCTCGTGTGCCTCGACAACTGCGAGCACGTCGTCTCCGCCGCCGCGGAGGCGACGCTGGCCCTCGTACGCGGATGCCCGGGCGTGACGGTGCTCGCGACGAGCCGCGAACCCCTGGGCGTCACGGGCGAGACCGTCTGGCGTGTCCCCCCGCTGACCGGGGACGACGGGGTCGCCCTGTTCGAGGAGCGGGCCGGCGGCTCCGCCGGGCGGCCGGACGCCGTGCGCACGGCCTGTGCGCGGCTCGACGGGATCCCGCTCGCGATCGAGCTGGCCGCGGCCTGGTCGGGCACGCTGTCCGCGGAGGAGATCCTGGCCGGTCTGGACGACCGGTTCGCCCTGCTCGTACGCGGCCCGCGCGGCGTCGCGGCGCGGCACCAGACGCTCGCGGCGTCGATGGCGTGGAGCCATGACCTGCTGGACGAGGCCGACCGGGTGCTGTTCCGCCGGCTGGGCGTCTGCCACGGCGGGTTCACGCTGGAGACGGCGCAGAGTGTGTGCGCGGCCGGGCGGATGGCCGTGCTGGGCGGCCTGCGCCGGCTCGTCGACAAGTCGCTCGTCGTCGCCGACACGCGTGGCAGCGTCACGCGCTACCGGATGGCCGAGACGATCCGCGCGTACGCGGCGGCTCGGCTGGCGGCGTCCGGCGAGCTCGACCAGGCACGCGACCGGCACCTGGACGCCTGCCTCGCGCTGGCCGAGGCGGCCGCGCCGCTGCTCGACCGCGACAAGGACGAATGGCGCGCCGTGGTCGGCGCGGAGCGGGAGAACCTCCACGCCGCGCTCGACTGGGGCCTGTCGCTCGCCGATCCGGGGCGCGGGCGCCGGCTCGCGGCGTGCCTGCCCTGGCTGTGGCACCTGGGCGGTCGCGGCCACGAGGGCATCGCCGTGTTCCGTCGTGCCATCGCCCTCGGCGCGGACGAGCGTACGGCGGTGCAGGCCAGGCTACTGACCGGGCTGGCCCTGATCGCCGACACCACCAATCCGGACGGGCTGGAGTACGACGCCGCGACGGCGGCGCTGGAGATCGCCGAAGAGGCCGGCGACGTGCCCGCCGCCTGCCTCGCCCGGCTCCTCGGCGCGCTCGGCCTGTTCGCGCGTGACGCCGAGGCCGCCTGGTCGCTGGCGGAGACGGCGCGCGAGCGAGCACGCGCGGCCGGCGAGGGCTTCGTGGCCGACGGCGCGGCCGCGCTGATGGGGATCATCCTGCACCTGCGCGACGATCATGCCGGGGCCGAGCCGCTGTTGCGGGAGGCCGTCGCGGGGCTGCTGTCACGCGGCGACCGCGGCGTCGCGTCGACGGCGATCGGGTTCCTGGCGTGTGGCGCGCTCTACGCCGGCGACCTCGTGCGGGCGCGCGAGCTGGCGCGCGACGCCGTGTGGACGGCGTCGCCGCTCGCCGACCACCACCGCGCCGGGTCGGCGGCGAGCGTCCTGGCGACCGTGGAGATCGCGGCAGGCCGGCTCGACGAGGCGCGCGCGGCGCTCGACCCGATGGTACGACTGGCCGAGGGCGCCGATCCGCCGCTGTTCGTGCCGGGCCTCGCGCGTGCCATGGGCGCGCTGCTGCTGTGCTCGGGCCGGGCGGGCGACGCGGTCGCGTGGCTTGAGCAGGAGGGTGCCTGGGCCGGCGGCGATCCGCTCGACCGGCTCGCGCCGCCGACCCTGACCGGGCTCGCCGCGGCGCTGCGGGCGGCCGGGGACGCCGAGGCCGCGGCGGCGGTGTGCGAGCGCGCGCTCGCCACGGCAAGGCGCGCCGGGATGCCGCGCGTGGCCGCCGACGCGCTCGAACAGAGCGCCTTCCTCGCGGCGGACCCCGCACGTGCGGAGGAGCTCCACCACGAGGCGCTGGCCCTGCGCGCCGAGCACGGCCTGTGGCTGTACTGCACCGACAGTCTGGAGGCGCTCGCCGCGGACTTCGCGGCGCCCGTCGACGCCGTACGACTGCTCGCCGCCTGCGACCGCGCGCGGGAGGAGTCGGGCCGCCCGCGTACGGCGACCGGGCCACGGGAGGCGCTGGGCGAGGCGGCCGACGCCGCGGCGTGGGCCGAGGGCCGTGCGCTGGACCTGCCCTCGGCCGTGGAGTACGCGCGCCGTGCGCGGGGGCGGCGCGGACGGCCGTCGAGCGGCTGGGCGAGCCTCACCCCGACCGAGCGCACCGTCGTACGGCTGGCGGCCGAGGGCCTCAGCAACCCCGAGATCGGGTCCCGGCTGTTCATGAGCCGCAGCACGGTCAAGACCCACCTCTCGCACGTCTACGCCAAGCTGGGCGTCACGAACCGCACCGAGCTGGCCGCGAGGGCGCAGGCGCTCAGCTGACCCGCCCGGCGACGCGCAGGAGGTACTCCTTGCGGTCGAGCGGGTTGTGGTCGGAGCGCGGCCGGGACGGCGCCTCGCCGCGTACCGGCTCATAGCGGTCGAAGGTGCACTCAAGCACGCCCTCGCCGCGGGTCAGGCCCGGGATCCGCCGGTCGAGGTCGTGCACCCGCGCCGCCGGGATCTCGCCCTCGACGACGCAGACGGCGCCGCGGACGCCGGACGTACGCGGGACGGCGCGCAGCCGCGCGAGCACGGGCAGCAGCGCGCCGAGCGTGTCCTCCGGGATCTCCAGGTGGAAGCGCTGCAACGGCTCGCAGACCGTGGTCCCGGCCCGTTTGAGCGCGTCCGTCAGCACCAGCGGCGTCAGGTTGCGAAAGTCGCCGGCGGTGCTGGACATGCTCGCGTCGAAGGTGCCGTGCGAGTGGCTCTGCCTCGGCCAGTAGCCCGAGTGCGTCATGGTGACCGCGCAGTCGGTGACCTGCCAGCCGCACAACCCCTGCCGCAGCGTCTCGTGCACGGTCTCCTCGACCGCCTTGACGAAGGCGTACGGCAGCGAGCCGAGTTCGACCTCCAGCCCGAAGACCGCGCCCGAGCCGATCGGGCCGGGATCCACCCGCAGCCCGACCGTGGCCAGGAACGGGTTGCCGCCCTTGTCGATGATCTCGTGCGCCGCGCCGCTGCCTGCGGGACGCTCGACGCAGATCGTCGTCGTCTCGCGAAACCCGGCCTCGACGCCGAACTCCTCCGCCAGCGTCGCCTGGACGACCTCTTTCTGCACCTCGCCGTAGAGCGACACGGAGATCTCCCCCCGTACGTCGTCCTGGCGCAGGTCGATCAGCGGGTCCTGCTCGGCGAGCAGGACGAGCGCGGCGTGCAGCGCGCCACGGTCGGCGGCGCGCACCGGGAACACGACGGTCTCCAGCGTGGGCGGGGCGAACCAGCGCTCGGCCGCGGCCGTGCGCGGCACGCCGAGGGTGTCGCCGATCCGTACGCCGGAAAGCCCCCAGAGCCGGGCGATCCGGCCCGCGGAGAAGGAGGTGGAGGTGGCCGGCTCGCCGTGGTCGAACACGCTGATCGCGGTGACCTTGCCCTCGCCCGGCGCCCGGCCCGCCCCGCCGAACCGCAGCCGGTCGCGTACGGCGACGGTCCCGGCGAACAGCCGCGCATAGGCGATCTTCTCCCCCGCCGGGCCGCGTTCGACCTTGAAGACGGCGCCCGAGACCGGGTCTCGGGCGTCGCCGCCGGCGGCGGGCAGGAGTTCGATGATGCCGCGGGTCAGCTCCGCCACGCCCGCGCCGGTGATGGCCGAGCCGAACAAGACCGGATGCACGAGCGCCCGCCCGGTCTGCGCGACGAGCCCGCGCCGCAGCCGCGCGCAGGACAGATCGTCCTCGACGTAGGCGGCGAGAAGGTCGTCGTCGTGGTCGGCCAGGAGTTCGGCCAGCCGTCGCGTGAAGTCCGCGTCGCCCGGCTCGTACGGCGAGAACGCGCTGCCTGGGGTGCCCGGGTCGCGCACCGTGCCCAGCGCGACGACGGCGGGTGTCAGCTTGTCCGCGATGTCGCGGAGCACGGACGCGGGCCGCGCGCCGGTACGGTCGATCTTGTTCACGAAGACGAGCGTGGGGATGCGCAGCCGCCGCAGCGTACGCAGCAGGATGCGGGTCTGTGCCTGCACGCCCTCGACCGCGGAGATCACCAGCACGGCGCCGTCGAGCACGCTCAGCACACGCTCCACCTCGGCGATGAAGTCCGGGTGACCCGGCGTGTCGATCAGGTTGATCGTGACGCCGCCGGCGGCGAACGAGGCGACGGCGGACTTGATCGTGATGCCGCGCCGCCGTTCGAGCGCCAGCGAGTCGGTCCGCGTACTGCCGTCGTCGACGCTGCCGACCTCGTCCATCACCCCGGCGGCGAACAGCAGCCGCTCGGTCAGGCTGGTCTTACCGGCGTCGACGTGGGCCAGGATCCCCAAGTTGAGTAGTGTCACCGAGCGTCATGTCCTCTGGGTAGGTGAAAGTTCCCTTCTGTGTGGACATGAACGCTGCACGCATTGCCTTCTCCTGGGCCGGCCGGATCGATCGTCGCGATTACACCAGGCGCCGATCACACCGCGCAACGGGTTTTCGCGCCGTCCCGGCGGCAGAGCCGGGACGGCGGTCCCGCGTCAGGCTCGTTCGAGGACGACGACCGGGATCACGCGCTCGGTCTTGCGCTGGTAGTCGTCGTAGGCGGGCCATGCCTCGGTCATGGTGTCCCACAGCGCCGGCTTCTCCTCGGCCGTCGCCGTACGCGCACGCGCCGTGAACTTCTCGCCCAGCACCTGGACCTCGACGTCGGGGTCGGCCTCGATGTTGAGGTACCACAGCGGCGGCTTGTCGTTCCCGCCCTTGGACGCGACGACCAGGTACGCGTCGCCGGACTTCTGGTAGATCAACGGGGTCGTACGCCGCTCGCCGCTCTTGCGGCCGACCGTCGTGAGGAGGAGCGTGGTCGTCCCCTCCCATTCGTGCCCGACCCTGCCGTCCGTCTCCTGATAGCGCTCGACGTGCTCGCGGCCGAATAGCATCTGCTCACCTCTGTTAGTCGGGGTCTCATCCGTTTCAACCGGAAAACGGCGGTGTTCCTTCCCCGGCGTTCCTTCCCCGCGACCGCTCTCGCGGGCGGCGGCGCGGTCCCCGATACTGGGCTGGTGAGCGCCGATGAGACCGAATCGGTCCAGTTGGTCGAGAAATACGGGCCCCAGTGGTCGCCCGGGGTCTTCGAGCGCGGCACCGACGGGCCGCGGGTGATCGTGGCGGGCGTGGACGGCTCACCGACCGCGATGCGCGCGGGAGCCTACGCCGCCGGCCTGGCTCGGTGGCCGCACGCCTGGTCCGCGCTGGCCGGTAACGGTCGTGCCCTGATCGCCGCCATGTCTGAGGATGGGGACCGATGGACGAAGACCAGTTATTGGCCGAGCGGTTCGAGGAGTACCGGCCACGGCTGCGCGCGGTGGCGTACCGGATGCTCGGCTCGCTCAGCGAGGCCGACGACGCCGTGCAGGAGACGTGGCTGCGGCTCAGCCGTGCCGGGGCGGGCGGGGTGGACAACCTCGGCGGGTGGTTCACGACCGCCGTCGGCCGCGTGTCGCTGAACATGCTGCGCTCGCGCCGGTCGCGGCGCGAGGACTCGCTCGACGTCCACGTGCCCGACCCGATCCTGAGCCTGGACGCGATCGACCCCGAGCACGAGGCGCTGCTCGCCGACGCGGTCGGGCTCGCGCTGCTCGTGGTGCTGCACACGCTGGCGCCCGCCGAGCGGCTCGCGTTCGTGTTACACGACATGTTCGCCGTCCCCTTCGAGGAGATCGCCCCGATCATCGAGCGGTCACCGGCGGCGACGCGTCAGCTCGCCAGCCGTGCCCGCCGCCGGGTCCGCGGCACGGCCCCGGTACTGGACGCCGATCCCGGACGGCAGCGCGTCGTGGTCGACGCCTTCCTCACCGCCTCGCGCGCCGGCGACTTCGACGCGCTCGTCGCCGTGCTCGACCCCGACGTCGTGCTCCGCTTCGACTTCGGCGACCACGGCGTCTCCTCGATGATCCGCGGAGCACGGGTGGTGGCCGGGCAGGCGCTCCTGTTCCGCGAGTACGCGCGGCAGGCACGGCCCGCGCTGGTGAACGGCGCCGCCGGCATCGTCACCGCGCCCGACGGCCGCCTCCTGTCGGTGATGGGCATGACGGTCACCGGCGGCCGGATCGCCCAGATCCACGTCCTCGCCGACCCCGAACGCCTGCGCCGCCTCGACCTGGACCGCCTGCGCGCGTGAGTGCGCGGCGAGTGGCTGCTAGAACCGCGATCGGCGGGGTAGTGGGCCGCCATGTGCTCATGGCGACAGCAGGTCGAACACCGGTTCGCCGAGGTCAGCGCGCTGTGCGTGCCGCTGCCCGGCGGCGGGGCGACACGCGAGAGATGGACGATTTTCGCCCGGTTCGCGGAGGAGGATCTGTCCCTGGCCCGGCTGGCCGAGGGGCATTTCGACGCGCTCGCGATCCTCGCCGAGCTGGCCGGCCCCGAGCCGGCCGCCGGTGAGCGCTGGGGCGTGTGGGCCGCCAAGCCCGCGAGCCTGGAGGTCACCGGCGGCCGGATCTCCGGCGTGCGGCCGTACTGCTCGGGCGCACGCGTCTGCACCCGCGCGCTGGTCACGGCGGGCGACCGGCTGTTCGCGGTACGGCCCGGCGAGCCGGTCGAGGGCACCTGGCCGGCGGTCGGCATGGCGGCGAGCGACAGCCTCGACGTCCGGTTCGACGACGCCGAGGCCGAGGAGGTCGGGCCGCCCGGCGGCTACACCGGACGGCCGGGCTTCCACCACGGCGGGATCGGCGTCGCCGCGGTCTGGTACGGCGGCGCGCGTGCCGTCGGCCGCACCCTGCTCGGCGCGGCCGGCCCGCACGCGCTCGCACACCTGGGCGCGGTGGAGATCGCGCTGACCTCCGCGCGCGACGCGCTCGAACGTGCCGCCGCCGAGATCGACGCCGATCCGCTCGACCACAAGGGACACGCGGCGGCGCGTGCCCTGCGGGTGCGGTCCCTGGTCGCGGAGGTGGCGGCCGAGGTACTGGACCGTACGGGCCGTGCGCTCGGCGCGGGCCCGCTCTCCCGCGACCCGGCACACGCGCGCCGGGTCGCCGACCTGACCGTCTACATCCGCCAGCACCACGCCGAGCGCGACCTCGCCGCCCTCGGCGAGTTGGTCACCGGGGAGACATGGTGAAGAACCCGATCGACGCGCCCGGCACCCCCGAGAGCGAATGGCGCGCCTGGGACGGGCTGAGCCGGCTGCCCGTCCTCGACCTGGACGCGTGGCGCAGCGTGGCGGTGGTCGCCGCGCACCCCGACGACGAGGTGCTCGGCGTCGGCGGCCTGCTGGCGCTGCTCGCCGACCGCGGCGTACGCCTGCGACTGATCGCCGTCACCGACGGCGAGGCGTCGCACCCCGGCCAGGACGTCGGGCCGCGTCGCGTCGCCGAGTCGGCCGCCGCGCTGAAGCACCTCGGCGCGTGCGAGACCGTACGGCTCGGCCTGCCCGACAGCCAGGTGGATGAGGACGAGTTGCGGCGGCTGCTGCCGGACCTGCTCGACGGCTTCGACGTGTGCCTGGCCCCGTGGGAGCAGGACGTGCACCGCGACCACGAGGCGGCCGGGCACGCGGCGCTGGCGTGCGCCGAGGAGGTGTGGCGGTTCCCGATCTGGACGTGGCACTGGGCACGGCCCGCCGACCCGCGCCTGCCGTGGGAGAGCGCCGTCCAGGTGCCGCTGCCGCCGCCGGCGGCGAAGCGCAAGCGGGCGGCGATCGCCTGTTTCACCAGCCAGTTCGAGGGCCCGGACCCGATACTGCCGCCGGGCATCGTCGCGCACTTCAACCGAGGGCAGGAGGTGCTGTTCCGTTGACGCTCGGTCCCGACTACTTCGAGCGGGTCTATGCCGCCTCGCCCGATCCCTGGGGCTTCACCACCCGCTGGTACGAGGAGCGCAAGTACGCGCTGAGCCTGGCGATGCTGCCGCGCCGCCGCTACGCCGACGCGTTCGAGCCGGGTTGTTCGATCGGCGTGCTCACCGCGCTGCTGGCGCCGCGCTGCGACCGGCTGCTGTCCTGCGACGTCTCCCACGAGGCCGTACGCCAAGCACGGGAGCGCGCGCCCGGCGTACGCGTGGAGCGGCGCACGCTCCCGGCCGAGTGGCCGGACGGGTCCTTCGACCTGATCGTCTTCTCCGAGTTCCTCTACTACCTCGACGCCGCGGACCTGGACCGGGTCCTGCGGCTGGCGGCCGGCTCACTGCGGCCCGGCGGCACGCTGATGGCCGTGCACTGGCGCCATCCGGTACCGGACTACCCGCAGTCGGGAGACGACGTGCACGCCGCGCTGGCCGGACTCGGCCTCGCGCGGATCGCCGAGCACCGCGAGGCCGACTTCGTGGCCGAGGTCTACGTCGCGGGGCCGCCGGTCTCGGTGGCGGCGGCCGAGGGACTCGTGTGATCGCGGGTGTCGTCGTACCGGCGCACAACGAGCAGGAGCACCTGCCCGCGTGCCTGGCCAGGCTCCGCGGTGCCCTCGTCGTCGTGGTCGCCGACGCCTGCACGGACCGTACGGCCGAGGTGGCGCGCGTGCACGGCGCGACGGTGGTGGAGATCGGCGCGCGCAATGTGGGCGCGGCGCGCGCGGCGGGCGTACGTGAGATGCTGCGGCTCGGCGCGTCGTGGGTGGGCACCACCGACGCCGACACGCTGGTGCCGCCCGGCTGGCTCGACGCGCAGCTCGGCTACGCGGCGCAGGGCTGGGACGCCGTGGCGGGGACGGTCACCGTACGCGACTGGGCCGGGCACCCGCACCACCGCCCCGACGCGTACGCCCGTCACTACGCGAGCGACCGCGCCCCCGTGCACGGCGCGAACCTCGGCTTCACCGCGCACGCGTACGTCACCGCCGGCGGCTTCCCCGCGATCCCGACGAGCGAGGACCGTGCCCTGGTCGCGGCGATGGAGCGGGCCGGTCACCGGGTGCTGCGCACCGCGCGCGTGAACGTCGTCACCTCGGCGCGTCACCGCTACCGCGCGCCGTACGGTTTCGGCCATCTGCTCAGCACGCTGGAAAGCTGAGCCCGGGATCAAACCACCGATCCCGGGGTAATGCCTTCCCATGCGAATCGGTGTGCTGGACGTCGGGTCGAACTCCGCCCACCTGGAGGTCGTGGACCTCCGTCCCGGCGATCCTCCCCGGCCCGTCGCGTCGGTCAAGCGGCCGACCCTGCTCGCCGAGGCCATCGGCCGTGACGGGCACATCCGCGCGCCCGCGGTCGACCGGCTCGTCTCGGCCGTCGCCGCGACCGCGTACGCGGCGCAGTGCGAGCGCGTCGACGAGCTGATCGCGTTCGCCACCGCGACGGTGCGCGACGCCGCCAACCGTGAGCCGGTCATCGCGCGGATCGCCGCCGAGACCGGCGTACGGCTCGGGTACCTGACCGGGCGGGACGAGGCGCGGCTCACCTTCCTGGCCGCGCGCGACTGGTACGGCTGGTCGGCCGGCCCGATGCTGTTGATGGACATCGGCGGCGGCTCGGCCGAGGTCGCGTACGGCACGGGCGAGGAGCCCGTGGTCGCGCTGTCCTTGCCGCTGGGCGCGGGCCTGCTGACGCGTGAGCACCTGCCCGGCGATCCCCCGCGCGGCCGCGATGTGCGTCGCTTACGCCGGTTCGTCTACGAACGGCTCGCCGTCGCCGGCGGCGAGATCCGCGCCCTGCCCGACCCCGGTCGCGTGGTGGCCACCTCCAAGACGTTCAAGCAGCTCGCTCGCCTCACCGGCGCGCCCAGGGCCAAGGACGGCCCGTACGTGCGCCGCACGCTGGAGCGCGACCGGCTGCGCGCGCAGATCCCGCGGCTCGCCGCGGCCGACGACCGGCACCGCGCCAAGCTCAGGGGCGTGGCGAAGACGCGGGTGCACCAGATCCTGGCCGGCGCGATCGTGGCCGAGGCGCTGATGACCGTGCTCGACGTCGAGTGCGCCGAGGTCTGCCCCTGGGCCCTGAGAGAGGGCATCGCGGCACGCCGGATGCGAACTCTGCCGCAGCTCGCGGTCTCCGACGAGCTGGCCGGGCTGATCCAGCGGTCCTTCGACCGCCGCCGCCTCACCGGCGTCTGACGCCTCAGTCCTCTTCCAGCAGCCGGGTCCGCAGGCGGGCCAGGCTGCGGCTGATGAGCCGCGACACGTGCATCTGCGAGATGTCGAGCAGCTCGGCGATCTCGTTCTGGGTCTTGTTGCCGAAGAACCGGTGGATCAGGATCTCGCGCTCGCGTTCGGGCAGGTTCTCCAGCATCGGGCGCAGCGCGTTGCGGTCGACGACCAGCTCCAGCTCGGGGTCGTCGTCGCCGATCAGGTCGCCGAGCGTCGCGCCGCCGTCCTCGTCGGTCACCGGGGAGTCCAGTGACACCGGTCGGTACGCGTCGGAGGCGCCGATCACCTCGATGGCCTCGTCCTCGGTGATGCCGAGCAGCTCGGCCACCTCCGGGACGGTGGGCGAGCGCCCGTGCTTGCGCATGAAGTCCTGGCGTGCGTCGCGCAGCAGGAGGCGGAGCTCCTGGAGTGGGCGCGGCATCCGCACGGTCCACGTACGGTCGCGAAAATGCCGCTTGACCTCGCCGGTCATCGTGGGCGCGGCGTAGGAGAGGAACCGCTGGCCGACGTCGGGGTCGTACCGGTTGATCGCCTTGACCAGGCCCAGCATCGCGGCCTGCTCGATGTCCTCCTGCGCCTCGCCGCGCCGCGCGTACCGGCCGGCGATGTGACGGGCGAGCGCGGTGTGCATCAGGACGAGCTCGGAGCGGATCTCCTCACGTCTTCGATCCTTCGGCTCCAGCAGGGCCAGTTCCCGAAGAAGCTCCTCGGCGCGGCCATCGTCATGATCATGTTGCACGGACACCGGAATCCTCGTCGGGCTGTTAAGGCTTGTCAGAATGCAACAGTTGCCAAAGGGCAGTCAAACCGGCACTCCGGTGTGGCGCACACCTACCATGACGGCGGCGACCGGCCAGCCGTCATCGGCCGAGGAAAGGGATGGAATGGACACCACGGATCTGCTGACCGACGCTTTCGAGCGCGTACGCGAAAGCGTCCACAGCGTCGTGGACGGCCTGACACCGGAACAGCTCGCGGCACGCGTCGAGGGATCCAACTCCATCGCGTGGCTCGTGTGGCACCTGGCGCGCGTGCAGGACGACCACGTCGCGGGGGTCGCGGGCACCGAACAGGTCTGGACCACGCGGCAGTGGGCCGACCGCTTCGGGCTGCCCCTTCCGACGTCGTCGATCGGGTTCGGCCACGGCGACGAGGACGTCGCAGCGGTCCGCGTCGACTCGCCGAAGCTGCTCACCGGCTACTACGACGACGTGCACGAACAGACGTTGTCCTACGTACGCGATTTGTCCAGCACCGATCTGGACCAGGTCGTGGACCGGGACTGGACCCCTCCGGTGACGCTCGGCGTCCGGCTGGTCAGCGTCATCAACGACGACATGCAGCACGTCGGGCAGGCCGCCTTCGTCCGCGGGATCATCCTGCGCGGTTGAGTAGGGCCTACTCATGCCGGATCCGGCGCGGGGTGGTGCCATCGAGAGAGCGTTCTCCTCGACATCGGGTTCGGTGCGACATGAGACTTCAGCCGTACGGCGCCGCCGTCCTTCTCTGCCTCTCACTCCTCGGCTGCAAGGGCGGTGACGGCGGCGGGCCGCCCGGCGCGCAGGGCGGCCCGCCCGGCCAGGAGGCGCCGGGCGCCCCGGTGGGGCCCGACGGCCACCGCGACCAGGGCGGCGCGCCGGGCGCGCCGTACAAGATCCCGGCGACCGTGCTGCTCGGGGCGGTCCACCTGGACGACGAACAGACCTGGACCGACATCCAGGGACTCTTCTGGGCGGCGTGCCCCGGGCGTACGCAGTGCGTGCACCCGCTGCGGGTGTACGTCGACACTGTCTCCTCCGCGCCGTGCGTCTTCGACCACATCGAGCCGAAGGTCGGCACCCGCATCCGCTACGGCGCCACGATCCTCGTCGTCGGCCGTACGTGCGACGGCACGTCGCCGGGCGACTCGCCGCCGCCGGACGTGAGCGCTCCCGCGTCGCCGGACTCACTCACCTCGTGACCGAGGCCCGGCCGGAGGAACCGCACGCGTACGGCGGCGTGCGGTCGCTGGGGCGTGCGCTCAGCGCGGTCGTCGCGCCGACGAGCCTGGTGTCCGGACTGCTCTACTACTTCGGCTGGTCGCACGCCTACTGGTTCTACGGCTACTTCGGTGTCGACGCGACCGTGCTCGGCTTCGGCACCGTCGACTACCTGATGCGCAGCCTGGACGCGCTGTTCGTCCCGATGACGCTGACCGCCGCCGCGGCACTGGCGGCCCTGTGGGGACACTCGCTGCTCCGCGCCCGGCTGGCCGAGCACCCGCGCCCGGCCGCACGGGTCTTCGTCCTCGCACTCGCGGCGGCCGGGCTGCTGCTCTGCCTCGCCGGCCTCTGGAGCACGGTCGCCCAGACGTTCCTGCGCGCCTACCTGGCCGTCGCGCCGCTGAGCCTCGCCGTGGGCGTGATGGCCCTGGTGTACGCCCTGCGGCTGCGCCGGCTGCTCACCCCGTCCACGGCCGAGGCCGTGCCGCTGCTGGAGTGGGCCGTGGTGTTCGTGATCGTCGGGCTGAGCCTGTTCTGGGCGGCGACCGACTACTCCTATGCCGTCGGCCGGTCACGCGCACGCGAGCTCGTACGCGAACTGCCCGGGTACCCGCCCGTCGTGGTCTACAGCGCGCGGAGCCTCAGCCTCGACGTCACGGGCGTCACCGAGACACGCTGCCACGACCGGCACGCGGCATACCAGGTGCGCTACGACGGCTTCCGGCTCCTGCCGCGGTCCGGGGACGCCTACCTCCTGCTGCCCGCGCACTGGACCCCGGCGACCGGGGTGGCCGTCATCCTGCGCCGCACCGACTCCGTACGGCTGGAGTTCACCCCCCGCGCGCCCGTCCGCCCCCCTTCCTGCTGAGAGCTATTCCTCCAGCAGGCTCACGCGGATGCCGTCGACGATGACGTCCAGTCCCAGCCGGAAGTTCGCGTCGCGTTTCTCGCGGGGCCGGCGGCCGGCCTGGTATGCCTGCTCCCCCTGTACGAAGCCGCTCACGAAGCTGGTCAGCACGTCCGCGCCGAGGCTCGCGGCCTCCCTCGTCGCGCCCGCCGTACGCAGGGTGTCGGTGACCGCGCCGAAGTAGGCCGCCACCGCGGGCCGCGGTGGGCTGACGGAGGCCACCAGCCGTGCGCCGTCTCGGTGCGCGAGTATGGCCGCGCGTGCTCGTAGGGCGAGTTCCCGCAGCCGCCCCTCCCAGTCCTGCTCGACGAGCGGCGCGGCCATCCCCGCACCGACGATCTGCTCGGCCAGGGCCGCCAGCAACGCGGCCTTGCTCGGATAGTGCCAGTACAGGGCACCCACCCGGACGCCGAGCCGGTCCGCCAGCCGGCGAGTGGTCAGTTCGTCCAGGCCCACCTCGTCCAGCAACTCCATCGCGCCGCGGAGCACATCGGCCTGCCGGAGCGGCATCGAGCCCCCCTTTCCCGGTTCCAGGGAGATCTTGCCACTTGAACGCCGCTCAAGATAACTTGAACACCGCCCGAGCCAGGCACTGTTCAAGCAAGGGAAACGGCCATGCGGATTCTCGTGATCGGGGCCGGCATCGGCGGTCTGTGCCTCGCACAGGGGCTGGCGCGGGCCGGGATCGACGTACGGGTCTACGAGCGGGAACCGGGCGTCCACACCGGCAACCACGGCCTGCGGATCGGCCTCGGCACTCTCGGGCTCGCCGCGCTGCGCGAGTGCCTGCCGGAGCGGGTGTACGGCCCGCTGGCGGCCAGCGCCGGGAGACTCTCCGGCGAGCGGCCGGTGTTCGACCGGCACCTCGAACTCATCGGCCTGCTCAGCCCGGCGTACGACGGTCTGGCCGCCGACCGGCACGTGCTGCGGCACCTGCTCCGGTCCGGTCTCGCCGGCCGGATCGCGTTCGGCAAGGACCTGGTGGAGTACGCCGAGACGGCCGACGGCACCGTACGCGCGGTCTTCGCCGACGGCAGCACCGACACGGGCGACCTCCTGGTCGGCGCCGACGGCATCGACTCTCCGGTCCGCCGCCAGTTGCTGCCCTCGGCCGAGATCGTCACGCTCGACCGCCACGGGCTGCTCGGCCGCACCCCGCTCACCGAGCGCTTCGCCGGCCTGGCAGGCGGGTCCGGCACCCTGGTGTGCGGCCAGGACCTGCGCATGCTCATCGGCGCGGCGGAGTCACCCCGCCTGCCACGACGCCCCGACGCCGGGCCGGACGTGACCGCGGGGTGCCTGCGCTGGACCCTGTACCTGCCCTGGCATGTCGGCCGGCCGCCCACGGGACGGACGGCCACGCGCGACCTGCTGCTGGCCCTCGTCGGCGACTGGCACGCGGACCTGGTCGAACTGGTCAAGCGGTCCGAGACGGTACGCGAGGTCCGCCTCACGGCAACCCACGCGAAGCCGGTGCCGCACTGGGGCACGCGCCGGGTGACCCTGCTCGGCGACGCCATCCACGCCATGCCGCCGAGCGGCGGCCTGTCCGCGAACACGACGCTCCGCGACGCCGCCCTGCTCTGCCGGCGGCTCGCCACGGTCCACCGAGGCGAGGCCGAGCTGCTGCCCGCGGTCGAGGACTACGAGCGCGAGATGCTCGACTACGGCTTCGCCGCGGTCGCGGACAGCCTGCACGCCACGCCGGCCTTCGCCCCGACCGGGCCCTGACGCGATCCGCCTGCCGGGCGCGATTCCGTGCCCGGCGCGCTCCGCCCCGGCACCCGGCGTCCCCGTACGTGCGGCCACCAACGCTGACTTACCTCTCACATCGTGCGATACCTCACCGAAGTGCCCGATCATGGGGGCGCTCTGGGTTAGGCACGATTCCCCGGGGTACCGGCGGCACCAAAGAGGCGAACGCGGAGTCGCGGAGGGTGCACGGTGAGCGAACGCAACATCCGTCCGGCACGGGGGGCGGCCGGACCCGAGGTGGACGGCCAGTCCGACGCTTCGGCCGGCGCGCTGGTCGCGCAGGCGAGCCGGCAGATCAGCGAGCTGGTCCGCCAGGAGATGGCGCTGGCGAAGGCCGAGCTCGTCGACAAGGGCAAGCACGCGGGAGTGGGGACCGGGCTGTTCGGCGGCGCGGGGGTGATCGCCCTCTACGCCGTGGCGGTGCTGATCGGCGCGGCGGTGGCGGCGCTGGCACTCGTGTGGCCGCTCTGGCTGGCCGCCCTGGTCGTCGGCGCGGCGCTGCTGGTCGTGGCCGCCGTGCTCGGGGTGACGGGACGCAAGCAGTTCAAGCAGGCCGTGCCGCCCATGCCCGAGCAGGCCGCCGAGTCGGTCAAAACCGACGTGCAGGAGATCAAGGACCATCTCACCGAGAGGAATCGCGGATGAACCAGGAGATGCCAACGGGCGGCGCCCGGCCGGCGTCGGGTGACCGGGAGGAGATCGCGGCGGGCATCGAGCAGACCCGCCAGGAACTCGCGGAGACGGTGGAGGCGCTGGCCGCCAAGGTCGACGTGCCCGCGCGCGTACGCGACAAGTCGGCTCAGGTGCGCGAGCAGCTCACCGGGACGTTGCAGACGGCGCGCGCGAAGGCGCCGCAGGTCGCCGCGTCGATCGGCGACGCCGTGCCCGACCCGGCGCTGCGCACCGTACGACGGCCCGCCGTTCTGTACGCCATGGCCGGAGCGTTCACGGCGGCCGGACTCTGGCTGTGGAAGAAGGGAGGACGGTCATGAGCAAGTCCCCGTCCGTCTCGCGGCCGATCTCGGCGGGCCTCGGCATCGCCGGCGGCCTGATCGCCGGGATGATCTTCAAGCAGACCTGGAAGCTCCTCGCCCGCGAGGACGACAGCCCCGACGCCGGCGACCTCGACCGCGGCTGGGCCGAGATCATGATCGCGGCCACGATCCAGGGCGCGATCGCCGGCGCGGTCAAGGCCGCGCTCAACCACGGCTACCTCCTCCACCGCCAGAACGGCGACGAAGACGACGACTGACCCGCCCGCTCCGCCGCGTGAGAGCCTGACCGCGGGCACCCACCCCCGTAGACGTGGAGCGGCGGATGAGAACGCGGATCGCGATCCGGCTGACGGCCGGTCTGCTCGGCCTCTGTGCGGCGGCCGGCCTGTACGTCCTGGGCCGCGCCACCGCACACAGCGGCACACGTGCGGCCGCCGCGTACGCTCGCGGCCTGGCCGCGGGCCGGGACCAGGGCCTCGCCCAGGGACGCGCGGAGGGCGAGGCCGACGGAGAGACGCACGCGCTGAGCGCGGGCGCGCGCGGCGCGGCCAGGACGGCCTACACCGACGGCTACCGCGCCGGGGCCGAGGACGTCTTCACCGGCTACGACGGCGGCTGGTCCTACGCGGTGCCCTACGTCGTCACCCTCGCGCGCGGCGGCCCCGGCGTGACGTACCGGTTCGGCTCGCGCACCGCGTTCCACCCCGGTGTCGACTACTACCTCTGCCCAGGCTCCGCCCGGCTCTGCCGTCGACCGCACCGGTAGCTACGGCGGCGGGCAGGCGCGCTGGACCCAGTCGCCCAGCACCCAGCCGTACCGGCCGTCGCGAGTGCGTACGTAGGCCCAACGCCGGCTGGCGTCGCGCCGCAGCACGTGGACCACGGCGCCGTGCAGGAGAGTTCCGATCTGGGCGCCGCGCGGGGCGTCGCGCAACTCCAGGTCCTGCGCGCACACGACGCGACGTAACGGGCCGGTCTGCCCAGACCTCGACGCCCACGGATGCCACGCGAGCGCCACGACGCCGGCCAGCAGCACGGCGGCGACGACGATCGGCACGGCACGGAGGCGACGCCTCCGCAGGCCCGCAGGCCGTCCCGCGGCGACCGCGCGCAGCGCGCGTGCCAGGTCGGGCGCGGACCCGATGCGATCCGCCGGGTCCTTGGCCAGCGACGCGGCGATCACCTCGTCGTAGCCGCGCGGCAGGCCGGGCAGCAGACCGGCGGCGCGCGGCGGCGGCGAGACGGCGATCGCGTAGGCGAGCTCGGGCAGTGTCTCCTGCGGGTACGGGCGCCGGCCGGTGAGCGCGGTGTAGAGCACGCCGCCGAGGCCGTAGACGTCGCCGCGTACGCTCGGCGGCTCGCCGCGCCACTGCTCGGGCGCCATGTAGGCGAACGTCCCCGTCGGCGCGTAGGCCCCGGCGGTGCGCGCCCACTCGCTCGCCTCGGTCAGCCGGTCCGGCGGCGGCACGGGCGCGGCGACGCCGAAGTCGGCCAGGTGCACGCCGAGGGTGTCGCCGGTCTCGTCCAGCAGGATGTTGGCCGGCTTGACGTCGCGGTGCGCCAGTCCGGCGGAGTGTACGGCGGCGAGCGCGTCGGCGGCCTCCGCGACCACGCGTGCGGCCTCCTCGGGCGCCAGCGGACCGGCCTCCAGCACATATCTGCGCAGATCACGGCCCTGAACGAGGTCCATGACGATCCAGGCGAGGCCGTCGCCGCTCCCCTGGTCGCGGATCCGCACGATGCCGGGATGCTCGATCGCCGACGCGCGGCGCGCCAGGGCGAGGAGGGTCTCCGCCTCGCCGGGTCGGGTCAGCGCGACGACCTTGACAGCGACTGCCGCTCCCGTCGCGTCCTCGGTCGCGGACCACACGGTTCCCATGCCGCCGCGGCCGAGCTCGGTCCCGAGCGTGTAGCCGGGCACCTCCGGCTGTGAGGATGACACGCCGCCACGCTAATCTCCCCCGGCCGGATCCGCCCCGGTAAGGGATTCCCAGAGCCGCTCGCCGAGGGCGGGCAGCCGCTCCACGAGCGCCGCGAGCAGGGCGTCGTCCGTGCTCTCTTCGAGCTTGGCCAGCGGAGCGGTGGCCTCGAGCAGCGCGGTGGTGACCGCGTTCCGCTCGGCGGCCTCGATCGCCGGTACGAGGTCGGCCGCCTCCCGCAGCGCCTGCCGGATCAGCCTCGGGCGCGGGTCGTCCTCGAGGAGCAGCGCGATCAGCCGCAGGAGCCGGCGCGCGACCTTGCGTACGGTCGCGGAGGACAGCGGCGCCGCCGCGTCGTCGCGTACGGCGAGCCGGATCTGGTCATCGATCCAGGGTTCGATCGTGTGCCCGCGCCACACCGGGCCGGACGCGAGCTCGGCGTCGGGCTCGGGCATCCCGCGGGTGCGCCGCCGCCGCCACACCGTGACGAGCTGGCGGGACTGACTGAGGGCATCAGCGATCTCGGCGATGCCGTAGAGCTCACGCCGGGCCGGCATTGTCATCGATTCATCGTAGCGATGACTCTAAAGATGACGCATATTGACTTCTTTGAGTGCAATTTGAGATGCTCCTGCATACGCTGTCATTCTAAATAGCGTTGGAGGTCATCTTGAGAAACACCCCTCGTCTCCTGCTCGCCGGCGCCGCCACGGCCGGCCTGCTCACCGCACTCGGCTCCGTCCCCGCGAACGCCGACGCGGGCATCGGCCTGCACGCGGTCAGCAACGCGCAGGGCGCCGACGTGCATCAGGGTCCGGCCGGCCTCTACCTGGGCCACCTCGTCAAGGGCGACAAGTTCAACACCACCAGCCACGACTCACGCGGCGTGTGGTGCAACGGGCACGCGTACGGCAACGTCCACCAGGACGGCTCCGTCCTGTGCACCGACCTCACCCCGACGAGCTGGTAGGAGCCGAGAATGCCGAAGACCCACCGACGTTTCCGCCTCGCCGGACTGACCGCCGCCGGCACCCTCGCACTGGGCACGCTCGGCGTCGGCGTCGCACAGACCGCGCACGCGGGCAACGGCGCGACCTTTCACTCCGTGATGGTCGACTGCGTGAGCACGAACTTCTACCGCAACTACAACCCGTCCACGGACGACTTCTCCGACCCGGACGGCACCTACACCTACGGCCAGTACGTGAACGTCCGCACCGGCGACGAGCGCTCCGGACCACGCGGCGTACGCGCCTACCAGAACGAATGGGGCTGGTTCTCGCGCAACTGCCTCCAGGGCTACCACTGACCGAGGGCGCTGCCCCGTGAGCCGGCGATCGGCCCGTACGCGCCGGGCCGGTCGCCGGTCGCTCAGTCGACCAGCGCCTGGTTGACGAGTTGCCGTAGCTGGGTGCGCAGCGGGTGGGTGCTCGACGGGATGAGCTGGGTGAGGAACACGACCGTGATCTGCTCGGCCGGGTCCACCCAGAACACCGTGCTCGCCGCGCCGCCCCAGTTGAACTCGCCCTCGGAGGCCAGGCTCCGGGTCTTGGCCGCGTCCTGCACGACGGCGAAGCCGAGCCCGAAGCCGGTGCCGCCGTAGGAGACCTCGGCGAACACCGGGCGGCCGAACGCCTCCAGGTCGACGCCGCCGGGCAGGTGGTTGCGGGTCATGTACGCGACGGTGCGCGGGCCGAGCACGCGTACGCCGTCGAGTTCGCCGCCGCGCAGCAGCATCTGGGTGAACCGGTGGTAGTCGGCGGCGGTGGAGATCAGTCCCCCGCCGCCGGTCAGCGCGCGCGGGCGGCGCAGCTCCGCGCCGCGCATGTCGAGCGGCACGGCACGGCCCTCGGCGCCTGGCATGTAGAGCGAGGCCATCCGGTCCGCGTCGCCCTCGCCGATGAAGAAGCCGGTGTCGGTCATGCCGAGCGGCTCGAAGACGCGCTCGGCCAGGAACCGGTCCAGCGACTGCCCGGACACCACCTCGATCACCCGGCCGAGCACGTCGGTGGCCACGGAGTAGTTCCACTGCGAGCCGGGCTCGAACAGCAGCGGCAGGCCGGCGACGCGGTCGACCATCGCGGCGAGGTCGAGGCCGGGAGGCGTGGTCCGGTCGAACCCGGCGTTGCGGTAGATCTCATCCACCACGCTGACGTGCTGGAACCCGTAGACGAGCCCGGCGGTGTGGGTGAGCAGGTGCCAGATCCGCACCGGCTCGGCGGCCGGGCGGGTGACCGGCTTGATCGCCATGCCCTGCTGGTAGACCCGCATGTCGGCGAAGGCGGGCAGGTAGCGGCTGACCGGGTCGGTCAGCTCGAACGCGCCCTCCTCGAACAGCGTCATCGCCGCCACCGAAGTGATCGGCTTGGACATCGAGTAGATGCGGAACAGCGTGTCGGTCTCGACCGGCGCCCCGGAGGCCAGGTCGCGTGCGCCGTACGTGGAAAGGTGCGCGATCTCGCCGCGGCGGCTCACGAGCACCAGCCAGCCGGGCAGCCGCCCGTCGTCCACGTAGGCCTCGAAATGGGAATCGATCCGCGCCAGCCGTGCGGCGTCGAAGCCGACCTCCGCGGGATCACACGTGACCTTCAGCTCGCCCACCGGCGCCTCCGGTTTCTCCACATATCGAAGCTTGTTCTAGAACAAAATTCTACTCCGGTCGCACACATACGTCCCGCCCGCGACGCACGTGCCGCCGCGAACGTACGGGTATGACGACGTGGGGATTCAGGCCGACCGTGGAGAGAAGTGATGACGTTGCCGGACGCTGACCGGATCCGGACCCACGCCCACGAGGTGACCCGCCTGGAGGTC
The DNA here is from genome assembly GCA_963799975.1 of uncultured Actinomycetota bacterium. Classification (GTDB taxonomy): domain Bacteria; phylum Actinomycetota; class Actinomycetes; order Streptosporangiales; family Streptosporangiaceae; genus Actinoallomurus. Next base: position 564,049 of record CAWCZF010000002.1, read on the forward strand.
GCGACCGGCGCGGAGTTCGGCGACTTCCGCGACCGGTACGAGCGCGCCGTGCCCGAACTCGACGCCGGGCGGCTCGCCGAGCTGATCCGGACCGGCGCCGGGTGGGACGCCGTCGTACGCGCGGCGGAGGAGAACGCGCCGCACGACTTCATCCGCTACTGGCGCTTTGACGCCGGGCGTCTCATGCGGCTGGCCGGCGACGGCGAGAACTGCACGGAGTACCTCATGGGCAACCACACGATCGCCCAGCGCATGTACACACGCGACCCGGCCGTCATGCTCTACGCGCCGCTGCGCACCGCGATCTATGAGGACGCCGAGGGCACGACGTGGTTCGCGGCCGACCAGCCGAGCACGCGGTTCGCCTCCTTCGGCGATCCCGTGGTCGCCGAGGTGGGCGCGGAGCTGGACCGCAAGCTCGCGGACCTGCTCGCCCGCCTCGACGCACCCGTCCCGGAGGCGCTGGGCGGCGACCACGGGTGACGGGGCTGGCCACGTACGCCCTGGTGTAGCTAAGGTAAGGCTTACCTAACAAAGGAGGCCGCATTGTCCGCCATCGAATCCCCCGCCGTGCCGGACGCCGGCGAGCCGACAGCGGCCGAGCTGGTCCGCTCCGTGCTCGCGGCGGCGCGGTCCCTGACCGTGGCGACCGACCACCATCGCGTCGAACTGGCCGGGCTGCACTCGGTGGAACCCTCCGGCGGCCTGCTGCTCGCCGTACCGGCCGAGACACATCTGAGCGGCGAGATCGCGGCCGCCCCGTACGGCGGGCTGCCCGCGACGGTCGAGCTCACCGATGTCGCACCGGTCTCGGTGCCGGACCGTATCCGTGCCCGCGTCCTGCTGACCGGCCGTCTCACCCTCGCCGGGGACATCTCCGGACCGGTGACCTTCGAGCCGTCCGCGGCCGAGCTGGTACGCAACGGCCGACGGGTCCACGTCGACCGGGGCGAGCTGGCCCGCGCCGAGCCGGACCCGCTGGCCGAGACCGAGGCGGAGATCCTCACGCACCTCGCCGGCGCGCACGGAGACGCCGTGGAGCTGTTGTCCCAGCTCGTGGACGCGCGGCTGCTGATCGGCGTCACGCGGGTGGACCCGCTGCGGCTCGACCGGTACGGCATCGTCCTGCGGCTCCAGCGGTCCGGCGCGCTGCACGACGTGCGCCTGGGCTTTCCCGCGCGGCTGCGCAACCCCGCGCACGGCGTGGTGCAGCTCCGCTCGCTCCTGGCCCGCGCCCGCACCTGCCCCCGCCACCGCTCGCGCAGGTGAGCCGGGGTCAGGACCGCGCTGATGACCCCACACGCTCGTGCTCGCGTGCCACCGCGTGGGATTCGTCGTGTGACACCTCGTGGACCGGCGCGTGCGGCCGCCGCGCGTACCGTACGAGCATGACGAGTACGCCGGGCGCGCTCGCCACGAAGCTCAGCACCCCGTACACCACGGCGATCGTGAGCCCCTGGGCGGCGCCCAGCCCGGCCGCGCCGAACGCCCACGCCGTGACGCCCTCGCGCGGACCCCAGCCGCCGATGTTGATCGGCAGCCCCATCGCGAACAGCGCCAGCACCATCAGCGGCAGCAGCCGCGCGAACGACGCCGGCGATCCGGACACGCGCGCCGCGACGAGGAACAGCGCCAGGTGCCCGGCCAGGCCCACCGCGGACAGGAGGATCACCCCCGGCCAGGTGTCGCGCGCGAGCAGGCCGTGCCGTACGTCGGCCAGGGCCGGGGTGACCTGACGGCGCCAGAACGCGGTGTGCCGGCCCCAGAGCGTCCCGGCCGTCAGTACGAGCCCGAGCGCGCCCAGCGCCGCGACGGACACCGGCGTGACGACGCGCGCGGCCGAGACGACCGGCGTACGCCCGAACAGCACTCCGACCCCGGCGGCGGCCAGCACCACCTGGCCGCCGGTGCGCTCGATCGCCACCGCGCGCACGCCGCGCGCGACGTCGCCGGAGCTCTGGCCGTGCCGTACGGCGCGGTGCACGTCGCCGAGCACCCCGCCGGGCAGGATCGTGTTGAGGAACAGCGAGCGGTAGTAGTCCGCGACCGCCGAGGGCAGGGAGAGCCGCAGGCCGAGCCGCCGTACCACGAGGCACCAGCGCGCGGCGCTGGCCACCGTCGTCGCCAGGCCGAGCAGCAGCGCGGCCGCGATCGCCGGGCCGTCCACCAGCCGCAGCCCGGAGGTGAACGCGCCGGTGCCGAGCCGCCAGACCAGCACCGCGATGATGGCGGCGCCGGCGAGGATCCGCAGCCACGGCCAGACCGCGCGCCTCACGAGGTCGCCTCCGGCAGCGCGAGCAGATCCCGGTGGTACACGACGACGTCCAGCTCGCCCGCCGCGCACGCCGCCAGCCGGCGGCGCAGGTAGTCCTCGCACGGCAGGTACGGGCACTGTTCGCGTGCCGCGTCGACCCGCCCGGTCAGCCACTCCGCGGTCAGCGCCGCCTGCGCGGGGCCGAGCCGCCACGGGCTGGGGTGCTGACCCACGGCCATGCCGCGCCGCCGGAACGCCTCGGCGGCGACGGCGGGCGCGTCCGGGCCGAGCAGGCGGCGGCCCGCGACGACCCGCCGCTGGTGCGCGTCGAAGGCGGCCGCGATCTCGTCATCGAGCGGGTCGGCCGGCGTGAGCTCCACCCGGCCGGTGACCGACAGGGTGAACAGCGCCGGGCGGCCCGCGCACACTTCGGCGAGGCGGTCCACCTCCTCGGCGGTGAGCAGGTCCAGCAGCGCCGAGGAGGTCACCAGCGACGCGTCCGCGAGATCGTCGGCGGTCAGCCGGGTGACGTCGCGCCGCCGGGTCGCCGTCACGGCGGCGGCACGCTCCGCGCGTGCGAGCAGTTCGGGGTCGCGGTCGTACAGGACCCAGCGCTGCGGCCCCGGCAGCCGCCCGGCCAGCCAGCGTGCCATCGAGCCGGTACCGCACCCGAGGTCGTGCACGACCAACGGACCGGACGGCGGGTTAACCGGGAAATTGGCAGAGGGGCCGGACGGTGGGCCGGGCCGGGGGTTGGCCGGGGGGTTGGCCGGGTGCCCGTGACCCGCCAGGTAGGCGCGCAGCGGGACGAGCAGCGCGTCCGCGCGAGCGTCGGCGTCGGCGCCCTCGCGCAGCTCCAGCCACTCCGGCGGGCAGTGCGCGGCCGAAGCGATGCTCATCGGACCGGCTCCAACCCGGCCAGAACGCCCGCCAGCAGGCGCGACGTCACATCCCAGCCGTCCAGCGCGCCGCGCCGTCGCCGGGCCGCGGCGCGCAGGCGCTCCCGCAGGCCGTGGTCGGCGAACCAGCCGCGCAGTGCCTCCGCGAGCGCCGCCGAATCCCCGGGCGCGACGAGCAGGCCCGCGCCGTCCAGTGCCTCGTGCACGCCGCCGACGTCCGTCGCGACCACCGGGATCCCGCGCGCCAGCGCCTCCGTCACCACCATCCCGTACGTCTCGGCGTGCGACGCGAGCACCGCGAGGTCGGCCTCCGCGTACGCCGCGGCCAGCCGCTCGCCGGTCAGGGGGCCCGCGAGCCGTACGCGGCCGGCGAGGCCGAGCCGGTCGATCAGCCGCCGCAGCCGCGCGACGTAGCCGGGCGCGCGGGTCAGCGCTCCGGCGCACAGGCACTCCCAGGGCAGTTCGGAGAGGGTCGCCAGGGCGCGTACCAGCACCTCCTGCCCCTTGAGCGGGGTCACCGAGGCGACGCAGAGCAGCCGCGACGCACCGTCGGTGCCGGGCGCGAGCGGCGCGGGGTCGGTACCGGGCACGGCGACGTGCACCCGGGCCGCGTCGAGCCCGTGGTGCGCCACGAGCCGTCGCGCGGCCCACCCGCTGGTCGTCACCACCGCCGCGGCGGCGCGCAGGACGGCGCGTTCGCCCGCGTCCAGATCGGCGGCGGCCTCGGGGGCGAGCCCGGTCTCGTCGGCGAGCGGCATATGGACGAGCACCACGAGCCGCAGCCGCCGCGCCGCCGGGACGACGATCTCGGGAACGCCGCAGGCGACGAGCCCGTCGGCGAGGACCACGGCCCGGTCGGGCAGTGCGGCGAGCGCGCCCGCCAACTCCGCCTCCGCGCCCGGCCCGGGCCTCGGCCAGCTTCCACGTACGGCGATCTCCCGCACGTCTCCGGGGAGCCCGCCGCCGGCGCGGCGGTCATAGACGTTGCCGCCGCTCGGCACCGACGGGTCGTCCACGTCGCCGGGCAGGACCAGGTGGACCGTGCTCACAGCGGGCGCTCGAAGCTCGCCCACGCGACGTGCGACTCGTGCAGGGTGACCGCGATCTCGACGATCCCGCGTGCGCCCTCGCCGAGCGCGCCGGCGTGCAGGCGGTCGGCGAGCCGGTCCGCGACGACCTTGGCGAGGAACTCCGTCGAGGTGTTGACGCCGGCGAAGTCGGGCTCGTCGTCGAGGTTGCGGTAGTTGAGCTCGGCGAGCAGCGCGCCGAGCTCCTTGGTCGCCCGCCCGATGTCGACGACGATGTTGTCGGCGTCGAGCTCGGCGCGGCGGAAGGTCGCGTCCACGACGAACGTCGCGCCGTGCAGGTTACGGGCTGGCCCGAACACCTCGCCGCGAAAGCTGTGGGCGACCATCAGGTGGTCACGAACGGTGACGCTGAACACCAAATCACTCTCCTCGGTCATACAGGACACGGAGACAGAGGGCATTTCGTTCACCGCTGACGAGACCCGGCAGAATTTCGGGCAGCTCATCGAAGCCGCACTCGCCGCTCACCAGCACGTCGTACGCGGGGTCGGCGAGCAGGCCGAGGGCGATCGACAGCCGGTCGGCGAAGCCGCGGTGCGTGCGCTTGGCACGCGAGACCGCGCCCACCTGGCTGCCGTTGATCACCAGCCGCCGCGAGTGGAAGAACTCCCCGAGCGGCAGCGCGACCCGCCGGTCGCCGTACCAGCTCAGCTCGACCACCGTCCCCTCCGGCGCGAGGAGTTCCAGCGACCGCGCGAGCCCGGCCTCCGTGGCGCTCGCGTGCAGTACGAGGTCGCAGTCGCCGTCGGCGTCGGCGGGCGCGGCGAAGCCGGCGCCGAGCCGTCGCGCGACCGCCTCCCGCGAGGGGTCGACATCGACCAACTGGACCCGCGTGCCGGGGATCCCGGCCAGGATCCGCGCGGCGCAGCAGCCGACCATCCCGCCGCCGACCACCGCGATCTTGTCGCCGACCTGCGGCGACGCGTCCCAGACCGCGTTCAGCGCGGTCTCCACGGTGCCGGTCAGCACGGCGCGCGCGGCCGGTACGGAGTCCGGCAGCGGAGTGACCGCGGCGGCCGGGACGACGTAGCGCGTCTGGTGCGGGTAGAGGCAGAAGACGGTACGGCCGCGCAGGGCGGGCGGGCCCTCCTCGACCAGCCCGACGTTGAGGTAGCCGTACTTGACCGGGCCGGGGAAGTCGCCGTCCTGGAAGGGCGCGCGCATCAGGTCGTGCTGGCTCTCCGGCACGCCGCCGCGGAAGACGAGCGTCTCGGTGCCCCGGCTGACGCCGGAGTAGAGAGTGCGTACGAGGACCTCGTCCGCGGACGGGTCCGGCAGTGTCAGCGGCCGGATCTCGCCGTGCCCGGGTGACCGGAGCCAGAAGGCTCGCGCGGCATGTGCCATGTCATTCTCCTACCCTGAGTGACAATTCGGGATTTATCGGACGTTTGCACTGCGCGGGTACGCTCTGCGGCACTTCGTCACTTTGCTCAAGGAGACCCGGTGGTCACACACGATCTGCGCCGCCCGCTCGGCCGCGCGCCCGCCGCCGGGCTCGGCGCACAGATCACGCTGCTCGCGCTGCTGTGGGCGGCGGGCGTCTGCCTGGGCGTCGCGGGCTGGCTGGTCGGCACGGCGTACGCGGTCATCATGTGGGCCGTGCTCCAGTCGGCGCTGCGCCGGTCGCGTACGCGCTCGTTCGGGCCGGCCAACAGCGTCACGCTGGTACGCGCGGTCCTCGTCGGGTGCGTGACCGCGATCACCGCCGACGCCCTCGGCGACCGCGAGCCGGCCACCGCCCTGATCGTCATCGCCGCGGTGGCGCTGGTGCTGGACTGGGTCGACGGCCAGGTCGCCCGGCGTACGGGCACGGTGTCGCCGCTGGGTGCGCGCTTCGACATGGAGGTCGACGCGTTCCTGATCCTGGTGCTGAGCGTCTTCGTGGCCCACTCATTCGGGCTGTGGGTCCTGACGATCGGCGCGATGCGGTACGTGTTCGTGGCGGCGAGCCGGGTCGCGCCCTGGCTACGTGGCACGCTGCCGACGAGCCTGGCGCGCAAGGCGGTGGCCGCCATGCAGGGCATCGTCCTGGTCACCGTCGCCGCGGACGTCGTGCCGCGCCCGGTCGCCTTCGTCGCCGTCGCCGGGTCGCTGGCGTTCTTGACCTGGTCGTTCGGCCGCGACGTCCGCTGGCTCTGGCGAACGCGCACCGCGGGCTCGCCCGTCCCGGCGCCGGCCGCCGGGCAGCGGTAGCTCAGCCGACGAAGCCGGTCAGCGACAGCGTGTTGCCGTCGGGGTCCTTGAACCAGGCGATCCGGTCGCCGCCGGGAGCCGTCCAGACGCCGTCCTCGGTCTGCTCCATCCCGTCGTAGTGGACGAACTTCACCGAACGTGTGGTGAGGTAGGCCATCGCGCCGTCGAAGTCATCGACCGCCCAGCCGAGCACGGTGAAGGGCTGCGGCCGCAGCTCGCCGACCTGGGCCACGCGGATCATGGTCCCGCCGCCCGCCAGCACGAGGGCGTACGGGCCGGCCGAGGAGACCGAAAGGCCGAGCACGCCCTCGTAGAAGGCGCGGGCACGCTCCAGGTCGACCGACGGCACGAACGCCATCACCGATGAGGATCCCAGCATGGCGTTCTCCTCCGCCTCGTAACGGCTTGTGACGACGCGGCGGTCTCGTGGCGGCACCGCGTGCCGGTCGTGGATGGTGCGACGACGTTACACTCATGCCCCGCGCCGGGCCCGCGCCCGGTGCACGCGAGCGAGATTGTTCCGTGCCGTGGCCTCCCGGTGTTCGTCGCTCGTGGCGCGAAACTCGGCCGCCGCGTCGAGGTGGCAGGCGACGGCCTCGTCGTAGCGGCGCAGGCGACGGAGCGCGCAGCCGAGGTTGTCCAGTGCGATGCCCACGCGGTGCCGGTCCTCCAGCTCGCGGAAGATCTCCAGTGCCTCGCGGCCGCGGGCGAGTGCCTCGTCGTAGCGGCGCGCGCGCCGCAGGGCCATGGCGAGGTTGTCCAGTGCGCGGCCCTCGCCGTGCCGGTCGTCCAGCTCGCGGAAGAGCCGCAGCGCGTCCTCGTGCGCGACGATCGACTCGTCGTAGCGGCGCGCACGGCGCAGGGCGAGCCCGAGACTGTCCACCGCCTCGCTCTCCCGAGGGCGGTCGCCGAGCCGCCGGAAGACGCGGAGGGCCTCGCGGTGCCCGGCGATGGCCTCGTCGTAGCGGCGTACCCAGCGCAGGGCGAGCGCGAGGTTGTCCAGCGCCACGGCCTCACGTAGCTCGTCGCCGGTGGCGCGGAACGCCGCGCGTGCGTCGGTGTGGCAGGCGATGGCGCCCTCGAACCGCCGCATCCGGCGCAGGACCACGCCGAGGTGGTCGGTCGCGACGCCCTCGCCGTGCCGGTCGCCCAGCCCGCGGAAGATCCGCGCCGCCTCCCGGTGCCGGTCGACGGCCTCATCGAAGCGCCGCGTCTGCCGCAGCGCGAGCCCCAGGGACAGCAGGGCGGTCGCACGCCCGCGCTCGTCGCCGAGGCCGGCGGCGGCGTCGACGGCAACGGCGCCGAGGGCCAGCCAGTCGTCGAGGAACCGCCGCTGTCTCAGGTACGGCCGCAGCGCCTCGGGCAGGTCGCGTGCCACCTCGCGGTGGCCGCACGCGACGGCCGCGTACGCGGCCGCCCTCAGGTTCGCGTACTCGGCGTCGAGCCAGGCCATCGCCTCGGCGTGCCCGGCGAAGCCCGGCTCGGCGGGCCGCTCGGCGATGGAGTCCAGCCGCGCGCGTGCGGCCTGTGCGGTGGTCACGTAGTGGTCCAGCAGGCGGGCGAACGCGGCCGGGTCGTCGTGCCCGTCGAGCCGCCGGGCGTAGAGGCGCACGAGGTCGTGGAGCCGCCACCGGCCGTGGCCGCCGCGCTCGATCAGGTGCGCGCGCGCCAGCGCCTCCAGCGTGCGCCGTGCGGACGCGGGCCTGACGCCGGCCAGCGCGGCGGCCGCGGCAATGGACAGGTCGGGGCCCGGGTTGGCCGGCAGCAGCGCGAACAGCCGGGCGCGGTCCGCGTCCAGGCCGCGGTAGGACAGGTCGAAGGCGGCGTGCACCGCGAGGTCGTCGTAGGCGAGCTCGTCCAGCCGGTCGTGCTCGCTCCGGAGGGCGGCGGCGACCGACGCGGCCGGGCGCGCGGGGTCCTCGGCCAGCAGCGCCGCGACGATCCGCAGCGCCAGGGGAAGGCCGCCGCACAGCGCGGCGAGCGCACGCGCCTCGCCCGGCTCGGCGGCGAGGCGGCGGTCGCCGGGCCGCCGTACCTCCAGCGCACGCGCCAGCAGCTCCACCGCGTCGGCGGTCGCGAGGACGTCGAGGTCGACCAGCCGCGCGTCGAGAAGGCCGAGCGTGTCGCGCGAGGTCACGATCGCGAGGTTGACCCCGTCGGCGGGCAGCAGGGGTCGTACCTGGTCGTGGGACGAGGCGTTGTCGACCACGACGAGAATCCGGCGGCCCTCCGCGGCGTACGCCGCCAGCACCGAGGCGTAGAGCCGGGCACGGTCCTGCTCGGCGGCGGGAATGTGCTCGCCCGGCACGCCGAGTGCGCGCAGGAACCCCTCCAGCGCCTGCCCGGCGTCCAGGCGGCGCGCCTCGTCGTAGCCGAACATGTCCACGAAGAGCACTCCGCCGGGCAGCCGTCCTCCGGCGAGCGCCGCGTGTGCGGCCTGCACCGCGAGTGCGGTCTTGCCGATGCCGCCCATCCCGCCGACGGCCGTGACCAGGACGGCGCTCCGTTCGCCGGCCGGTGCGACCGGCAACGCGGCGAGTGCGGCGTCGCGGCCGGTGAAGGCGGGCGTGGCCGGGGGCAGGCCCGACAGGGCCGGCGTGATGCACGGCGGCAGCAGCACGGTGACGTTCTCGCCCTGGATCACCGCGGAGAAGAAGATCCCGCCCGTGATGCGGTTCTCGGTCACCGGCTCAGTCCCCGGCGGCGGGCGGCGTCTCGTCGCGCCGGGACATGCCCACGTCGCGGCCCTGGATCACCGGGCCGTGAAAGGTGCCGCCACTGATCTCGTTCCGCACACCGCCCGCGCCCTCGTCGCGCACACCGCCCGCGCCCTCCCCGCGTGCGCCGCCCGCACCCTCGCCGACGGCGGCCGGCGGCTCGCGTGTCGCGAAGGTGCCGTACGCGGCCAGGGCGAGACCGGCGGCGCCGAGGAGCGCGCCGATGACGCTGCCGAGCTTGTCCGCCTTGTCCAGACCGGCGTACGCGAAGTAGACCGCGAGACCGGCCACGGCGGCCACCGCGACGACCGCCCCGACCCATTTCGCGACTCGTGTTGACATGGCCCCATCATTCCGCAGCGGCCCGCTCACAGGGAGCGGTCGCGAAGACGGGCTCCGGCGCGCCGGGCGCGCCCGGCGGCGGCCCGCCCGGCCGCCCACCCAAACCGACGCCTGCGCTGACCAGCGGAACGCCGCGAGTTCGCTCCCGGACTTGACTTCATAACTTTTATCAAGGCCATTAAGAAGCATTTCACCAGGGCGACCACCCCCTTGACGCATAGATTTTCCACAGGTTAAATCACGCCATGAAATAAGCCCCCGACCCAACCGGGGACCACCGGCCCCGCCAGGCCGCGGTCGCCACTCCCCTCAGGAGACGAAACATGAGATCCCTCCCCCATCCACGTGCCGTAACGGCACTGTGGGCCATGGTGCTGGCGCTGGCCGTCATGCTGGTCGCACCCGCGCGGCCCGCGCACGCGGACTCGCTCCTCTCACAGGGCAAGCCCGCCACCGCCTCCTCCACCGAGAACGGCGGCTCCCCCGCCTCCAACGCCGTGGACGGCAACACCGGCACCCGCTGGTCCAGCGCCTTCAGCGACCCCCAGTGGCTGCAGGTCGACCTGGGCGCCACCGCCACGATCAGCAGCGTGGTGCTCAACTGGGAGGCCGCCTACGCGACCGCCTTCCAGATCCAGGTGTCCGACACCGGCAGCGCCCCCTGGACCACGATCTACTCGACCACCACCGCCACCGGCGGCGTACAGACCCTCAACGTCAGCGGCACCGGCCGCTACGTGCGCATGTACGGCACGGCGCGCCACACGCAGTACGGCTACTCCCTGTGGGAGTTCCAGGTGTACGGCACCGGCGGAGGCGGCACCGGCCCGGGCGGCGGCGGCAGCCTCGGCCCGAACGTCAAGGTCTTCGACCCGTCGATGTCCAGCAGCAGTATCCAGAGCCAGCTCGACTCGGTCTTCAGCCAGCAGGAGAGCAACCAGTTCGGCAGCCAGCGGTACGCGCTGCTGTTCAAGCCGGGCAGCTACAACGTCAACGCCAACATCGGCTTCTACACCTCGATCGCGGGCCTGGGCCGCAACGTCGACGACGTGAACATCAACGGCAACGTCAACGTCGACGCGGGCTGGTTCGGCGGCAACGCCACGCAGAACTTCTGGCGTTCGGCGGAGAACCTGTCCGTCACACCGTCGGGCGGGTTCACCCGCTGGGCCGTCGCGCAGGCGGCGCCGTTCCGCCGCATGCACATCCGCGGCGACCTCCACCTCGAGCCGACCGGGTACGGCTGGGCCAGCGGCGGCTACATTGCCGACTCCAAGATCGACGGCTCGGTCCTGCCGTACTCACAGCAGCAGTGGCTCACCCGCGACAGCCAGATCGGCGGCTGGGGCAACGGCGTATGGAACATGGTCTTCTCCGGGGTGAACGGCGCGCCCGCGCAGAGCTTCCCCAACCCCCCGTACACCGTGCTGAACAACAGCCCGGTGACCCGCGAGAAGCCGTACCTGTACGTCGACTCCTCCAACAACTACAACGTGCTCGTGCCGTCGCTGCGCACCAACTCGCGCGGCACCACCTGGTCGGGCGGCTCGACGCCGGGCACCTCGATCCCGCTGAGCCAGTTCTACGTCGCGCACCCCGGTGACAGCGCCGCCACGATCAACTCCGCGCTGGCGTCGGGCCTGAACCTGCTGTTCACGCCCGGCGTCTACCACGTGAGCCAGACGATCAACGTGACGCGCGCCAACACCGTCGTGCTCGGCCTCGGCTACGCGACGATCATCCCGGACGGCGGAGTGACCCCCATGTCGGTCGCGGACGTCGACGGCGTCAAGATCGCCGGTCTGCTCTTCGACGCCGGCACCACCAACTCGCCGATGCTCCTCCAGGTCGGCCCGAGCGGCTCGGCGGGCACCAGCCACGCCGGGAACCCGACCTCGATCCAGGATGTCTTCTTCCGCATCGGCGGCGCCGGGGCGGGCAAGGCGACCAACAGCCTGACCGTCAACAGCAGCAACACGATCATCGACCACATCTGGGCCTGGCGTGCCGACCACGGCAGCGGCGTCGGCTGGACCACCAACACCGCTGACAACGGCCTGACCGTCAACGGCAACAACGTGACGGCGTACGGCCTGTTCGTCGAGCACTACCAGAAGTACAACGTCATCTGGAACGGCCAGGGCGGCAAGACGATCTTCTTCCAGAACGAGCTGCCGTACGACCCGCCGAACCAGGCCGCCTACATGAACGGGAGCACACGCGGCTACGCGGCGTACAAGGTGGCGGACTCCGTCACCAGCCACGAGGCGTGGGGTGTGGGCAGCTACTGCTACTTCAACGTCGATCCCTCGATCGTCGACGAGCACAGCTTCGAGGTGCCCAACAACCCGAACGTGAAGTTCCACGACCTGCTGACCGTCTCCCTGGGCGGCAACGGCGTCATCAACCACGTCATCAACAGCACCGGCGCCGCCGCCAGCGGCACCGCGACCGTCCCCGTCAACGTGGTCAGCTACCCCTGATCGGACGCGCCGGCCGGGCGATCGAGCCCGGCCGGCGCGGTCCGCCGTACGTGCGGCACGGCCGGCGACCGGCGACCAGAGGAGGTGCACCATCGAGCGCGTCCTCGGTGAGCCGGTCGCCGCCCCCGTCACGGACCCTTGCGTGAGGGGGTCAGCGGACCATCGCCTCGGACTCGCGGCCGCGGCCTCCGCGGCTCAGAAAGTCGGCCAGCGGGAGCGTCGCGGCACCCACCGTCACGGCGTCCGGGCCAAGACGTCCCAGCTCAATGGTGGTACGTTCGGCCGGATGGCGCAGCGCGTAGTCGGCGGCCGACCGGCGTACGGCCGGGAGGAAGTGCCGCCCGAGCAGCAGCCCCGCCCACCCGCTGAGGATGATGCGCTCAGGGTTGAACAGGTTCACGAGGTCGGCGATGCCGGCGCCGAGATACTCGGCGGTCTCATCCAGCAGGGCCACCGCCTTCTCGTCGGCGTCGCCCTCCGGGCCGGGCGCCGCGCGGGCGAGCAGAGCCGCGAGCGCGGTCTCCTCATCGGCCGTACCGGCGTCGCCGCCGATCTCGGCCCAGCGCTCCAGCACCGCCTCGGCGCTGACGTAGGCCTCCAGACAGCCCATGGCCCCGCAGCGGCACCGGCGGCCCCCGACCTGAAGCACGGTGTGCCCCCACTCGCCCGCGCTGCTGTGCGCGCCGCCGTAGAGCCGACCGTCCGTGATGATGCACGCGCCGACGCCGGAGCCGATCAGGGCGATGACGGCGTGCCGCGCGCCGCGGCCCGCGCCGAACCACATCTCCGCCTGCCCGAGCGTCTTCGCGCCGTTGTCGATGAACAGCGGCACGTCGGCGGGCAGCCCCGGCACCTGATGTGCCGCGTCGCGCAGGAGCGACTCGAGCGGCACGGCGTCCCAGCCGACGGTCTGGCCGTGCACGACGGCCCCGCCGGGCGAGCTGCGGTCGACCACGCCGGGCACGCCGACCCCGACGCCGAGCAGCCGGCGCGGCGAGACGGCCGCGTCGCGGAGCACGTCGGCCAGGCAGTCGCGGATGTGCCCGACCACGCGGTCGACGTCGTACCCGTGCGCGGCGAGCGGGCGCTCGGCGCGCGCCAGCTCGGTCAGCGCGAGGTCGAACAGCTCGACGCGTACGCGGGTCTCGCCCACGTCCACGCCGATGAGGTACGCGCTGTCGCTGCCGACGCGCAGCAGGGTGCGAGGGCGGCCCCCGTCGGAGTCGACGGAACCGGCCTCCTCGATCAACCCGTCCGCGGTCAGCTCGGCCACCACGTTGCTGATCGATCCGGAACTCAGCCCGGTGGCCGGGGCGAGTTCCTGCCGGCTGAGGGGGCCATCGAAGTAGAGCTTGCGCAGTACAGCCGAGCGATTGGTGCGCCGAAGATCACGCACCGTCCGCTTCTCTCGATCAGTCATCGCGGACCATCCTCCCCGATCAAGCAACCTACCTGCCTCAAGCCCTTGACGCGGATCTTCTGTCACGTCTTAACTCATAACCTAAATTAAGCTTCCTGGCCTAAGCGCCCCGGAGGGCCACAGATCATGCGCAAATCCTCGATCACCGCTGCGATCGCAGCCGTCGCCACCGCCGCCGCCGCGTTGTCCGGCTGCGGCGGAGGTAACGCCACCGGCAGTGGTGGCAACAAGAGTCCCAAAACACTCACCTACTGGGCCAGCAACCAGGGCAAGAGCCTGGACGACGACAAGCAGAAGCTCACGCCGGAGCTGAACAAGTTCGAGAAGCAGACCGGCATCCACGTCAAGCTCGAGGTCGTCCCGTGGGCCGACCTGCTGAACCGCATCCTGGCCGCCACCTCCTCAGGCCAGGGCCCCGACGTCGTCAACATCGGCAACACGTGGTCGGCTTCCTTGCAGGCCACGGGCGGGTTGCTGCCCTTCGACGACAAGACGTTCGCCGCGATCGGCGGCAAGAACCGCTTCGTCGCCTCCGCGCTCGCCTCCACCGGCGCCGCGGGCAAGGTCCCGACCGCGGTGCCGATCTACTCGCTCGCGTACGGCCTCTATTACAACAAGAAGCTCTTCAAGGCGGCCGGCATCGCGAACCCGCCGGTCACCTGGGACGAACTCGTCGCCGACGGCAAGAAGCTCACCACCGGCGGCAAGTTCGGCCTGGCGATCGAGGGCGCGAACAACGCCGAGAACACCCACCACGCCTTCGTCCTGGCCAAGCAGCACAACGCCGACTTCTTCGACGCCGCCGGCAACCCGACCTTCACGTCGCCGGGCGCGGTCGAGGCGGTCAGGCAGTTCGTCGGCTTCATGGGCAACGACAAGATCACCGCACCGGGTGACGCGGAGTACGCGCAGAACCAGTCGGTACAGGACTTCGCCAAGGGCAAGGCCGCCATGCTGCTCTGGCAGGCGGCCGGCGTGCAGCTCAAGGAGCGCGGCATGAGCCCGGACGACTGGGGCGTCGCCCCGGTGCCGGTGCAGTCGGGCGCGCCCGGCGCGGGCGCCAACATCGACACGATGGTGGCCGGCATCAACATGGCGGTCTTCAAGAACTCCCAGAACCGTGACGGCGCGCTCAAGTTCGTCAAGTTCATGACGAGCGACGACGAGCAGAAGATCCTCAACGGCAAGTACGGCTCGATCCCGTCGGTCGCCGCCGCACAGCAGGACCCGCAGTTCTCCAGCCCCGAGCTGACCGTCCTGCGCCAGGGTCTGGCCAAGAGCGCCGCGGCGCTGCCCCAGGTCGCCAAGGAGTCCCAGTTCGAGGAGCTGGTCGGCACCGCGATGAAGGACCTGTTCGCCGATGCGGCGGCCGGCAAGCCGATCACCACGGAGACCGTCCAGAAGCGCCTCCAGAAGGCCCAGCAGCAGATGTCGAACTGAGGCCCGCGGAATGTCCGCACCGACCAGCACGACCGTCCCGAGCCGGGACGGGGACTCCGGTCCTCGTCCCGGCCCGGGCCGGGCCCACGGCAAGCCGCGGCGATCTTACAAAGTCGGCCGCGGCATGGTGCCGTACCTCCTCGTCCTGCCCGCCCTGCTCCTCGAACTGCTGATCCACCTCGTGCCGATGGTCGTCGGCATCGTGATGAGCTTCAAGGAGCTCACGCAGTTCTACATCCGCAACTGGGGCAGCGCGCCCTGGCGCGGACTGGACAACTACCGCGTCGCCGTGGACTACCACGCGCCGATCGGCGAGGCGCTGCTGCGCTCGTTCGGCATCACGTGCGCCTTCACCGTGCTCGCCGTCGGCTTCTCGTGGCTGCTCGGCACGACCGGCGCCATCCTGCTCCAGGACTCCTTCCGCGGCCGCGGCCTGCTGCGCGCGCTGTTCATGACCCCGTACGCGCTGCCGGTCTACGCGTCGGTGATCATCTGGGCGTTCATGCTCCAGCACGACAACGGCCTGGTGAACCACGTGGTGCACGACCAGATGCACCTGACCTCCAAGCCGATGTTCTGGCTGATCGGCCACAACAGCTTCGCCTCGCTGGTCATGGTGTCGGTCTGGCGCAACTGGCCGTTCGCGCTGCTCGTGCTGATGGCCGGGATGCAGAACATCCCCGACGAACTGTACGAGGCGTCGGCCATCGACGGCGCGGGGGTGTGGAAGCAGATCCGTCACATCACGATGCCGTCGCTGCGCCCGATCAACCAGGTGCTGGTCCTCGTGCTGTTCCTGTGGACGTTCAACGACTTCAACGTCCCGTACGTCCTGTTCGGGCAGTCGCCGCCGCCCGCGGGCGACCTGATCTCCATCCACATCTACCAGGCGTCGTTCCTCACCTGGAACTTCGGCTCCGGCTCGGCCATGTCCGTGCTGCTGCTGCTCTTCCTGCTCGTGGTGACTACGACGTATCTGGCCCTCACCTCCAGGACGAGGAGGAGCGCCAATGCCTGAGGCACAGCGGCACCGGTCGCCGAGCGCCCGGCCGATGTCGTTCATCTGGACCCGGCGGATCGTGCTCACGCTGATGGCGATCTTCGCCGCGCTGCCCGTGTACGTCATGATCAGCACGTCGCTGAAGCCGTTGCAGGACGTCACGGACAAGTTCGAGTGGATACCGCACTCGCTCACGCTCCGCCCGTACATCGACATCTGGCACACGGTGCCGCTCGCGCACTACTTCCTGAACTCCATCATCGTCTCGTTCGCGGCGACGGCCCTGTCGGTCCTGGTCGCGGTCTTCGCGGCGTACGCCGTGAGCCGGTTCCAGTTCAAGGGCCGCCGGGTGTTCACGATCACCGTGCTGTCCACCCAGATGTTCCCGGGGATCTTGTTCCTGCTCCCGTTGTTCCTGCTCTTCGTCAACATCGGCGATGTCACCGGGATCGCCCTGTACGGCTCGCGGGCCGGGCTGATCATCACCTATCTCACCTTCTCCCTGCCGTTCTCGATCTGGATGCTGGCCGGCTACATGGAGTCGATCCCGCGCGGCCTGGACGAGGCCGCGATGGTGGACGGGTGCGGTCCGCTCGGCGCGCTGTTCCGCGTCGTGATCCCGGCCGCGGTCCCCGGCATCGTCGCCGTCGGCGTCTACGCCTTCATGACCGCGTGGGGCGAGGTCCTGTTCGCCTCGGTCATGACGAACAACACGACACGTACCCTCGCCGTCGGCCTGCGCGGCTACTCGACCGAATACGACGTCTACTGGAACCAGGTGATGGCGGCCTCGCTGGTCGTCAGCGTGCCGGTCGTGGCCGGTTTCCTGCTCCTGCAGCGCTATCTCGTCACCGGCCTCACCGCCGGGGCCGTCAAGTGAGCAACCGAACCGATGAGCGCAGCAGCTCCGCTCGGGGGGCCGACGAAGGCGCCCACGCGAGCGGTTTCGTCACCGAACCGGAAGGGCAGTCCGTGCACGACCTCACCTCTTTCCCCGCCGACTTCACCTGGGGTGTGGCCACCGCCTCGTACCAGATCGAAGGCGCCGTCGCCGAGGACGGCCGCTCGCCGTCCATCTGGGACACCTTCTCCCACACCCCCGGCAAGGTCGACGGCGACGACAACGGCGACGTCGCCTGCGACCACTACCACCGCTGGCCGGAGGACATCGCGCTGATGAAGGAGCTGGGCGTCGACGCCTATCGCTTCTCGGTCGCGTGGCCGCGCGTCGTCCCTGGCGGTGACGGCCCCGTCAACCCGGCCGGCCTGGCGTTCTACGACCGCCTCGTCGACGCGCTGCTCGAAGCCGGCATCACGCCGTACCCGACGCTGTACCACTGGGACCTGCCGCAGGTGTTGCAGGACCGGGGCGGCTGGGCCGTACGCGACACGGCCGAGCACTTCGCGGCGTACGCCGCGCACGTCGCCGGGGCGCTCGGCGACCGGGTGACCGAGTGGGCCACGCTCAACGAGCCGCTGTGCTCGGCGTGGATCGGCCACCTCGAAGGCAAGATGGCGCCCGGGCTGAGCGACATCACGGTCGCGGTGCCCGCGTCGTACCACCTGCTGCTCGGCCACGGCCTGGCGACGCAGGCCGTACGCGCCGCGGTGCCCGGCGCGCAGATCGGGATCGTGAACAACCTGGGCGCCGCCGAACCGGCCTCGGACTCGGCGGCCGACGTCGCCGCCGCCCGCCGCGCCGACGGGCACACCAACCGCTGGTGGCTCGACCCGGTCCACGGCCGCGGCTTCCCCGCGGACATGCGCGAGGTCTACGGCGTCGACCTGCCCGAACGCCCCGGCGACCTGGAGACGATCGCCGCGCCGCTCGACTGGCTGGGGCTGAACTACTACTTCCCGACCGTCATCGCCGACGACCCGAGCGGCCCCACGCCGTTCTACCAGGAGGTCCAGCGGCCCGGCGTCCGCCGTACCGCGATGGACTGGGAGATCCGCGACGAGGGCCTCGAACGCCTGCTGATGCGCCTGACCGACGACTACGGCGCGCAGCGGATCCACGTGACCGAGAACGGCTCGGCGTGGCCCGACGTCGTCGGCCCCGACGGTCAGGTCGACGACACCGAGCGGGTCCGCTACCTGGAGGAACACCTGGCCGCGTGCGCACGCGCCGTACGGCGGGGAGCGCCGCTGGCCGGCTACTTCGCCTGGTCGCTGCTCGACAACTTCGAGTGGGCGTACGGCTATGACAAGCGGTTCGGGCTCGTCTACGTCGACTACGAGACCCAGCAGCGGACCATCAAGGGCAGCGGACGGCGCTACGGCGACCTCATCCGCGACCACCGCCGCAACGGCGAGCGCGCCGCCTGAGGTTCGCGTACGGTACCGCCGCGCGTGGCGGTACCGTACGTCCCGCCCGGCGGCTAACTTTGCGTGAATGGATGAGAACCGAGCACGACGGGTCGTGGACGCGCTGCGTGATCGGGGCGTCAACGCCCACCTCCTGCGGGCCGGCGTCGGCC
Organism: uncultured Actinomycetota bacterium; assembly: GCA_963799975.1. Classification (GTDB taxonomy): domain Bacteria; phylum Actinomycetota; class Actinomycetes; order Streptosporangiales; family Streptosporangiaceae; genus Actinoallomurus. The sequence continues at coordinate 582,365 of CAWCZF010000002.1, forward strand.
AGTTCGGCGTACGCGTGTCGCTGCCGGGCGGCCGCGAGGCCGAGTGGGACACCGACGGCACGGCCGGGCTCGAGGCCCAGGTGATGCGCGACGGGATGCTCGTCGGCTTCGTGCCCCGAATCGACGGGTCCGCCGACTTCGACGAGGGCCAGGTCGTGGACGCGATCGCGCGCACCGACTACGACCAGCCGGTGGCTCGCCAGCGTGACACCGCGCCGCCGCCGGCCGAGCCGCTGCCGCGCGAGGGCGGCCTGTTCCGACGCTTCCTCGACGGCTTCCGCTACCGGTGACCGGCGGGGCCCCTGCCGGTCACCGGGCTCGCGGTCAGCGGCCGGCGTACGGGTCCGTGCCGGTGGCGTTCACGACGTAGGTCTTGGCGACCTTGTCGTGCAGGGTCTGCTTGCGCCCGTCCCACAGGATCCAGATCCCGTCGATCAGCGCGCCGATGCCGAAGGTGATGAGGCTGAGCACGTAGGTGAACGCGACGCGCACGAAGGCGGCGCCGTACGTGATCGGGCCGCCGTCCGGCGCGCTCACCACCCGGATGCCCAGCGCGCGCTTACCGATCGACTGCCCCCACTTTCCGTGCTGGAGGCCGAAGTAGAGGATGGCGATCACGGCGCCGATCCCGCTGGCGACGAACCGGTCGCCGAGGTGCTTGGTGCTGAACATCACGTTGCCGACGAGCGGCGCGGAGATCGCCCAGGCGACGACGTTGATGATGACACCGTCGATGATCGCGGCGAAGAGGCGCTGCCAGCGGCCGGCGAGTTCGCCCGGCACGTCGGACGGGCCGCTGCTGCCGTACGGCTCGGAGATCGGCGGGGCGGAGGGGTAGGGCTGCTGCGCGCCCTGCGGAGGCGGGGTGGCACCTGGGGAGGTTTCTTGCTCCCCGGGGTGATCAGGCGATTGCGTCATGTGAGAACACTAATGGCCTGATCAGGGTAATAATCAGAATTGTTGCCGAACCGTTTCTTTTCTTCGGCCCTCGCGTCCCACGCGCACGCGAATCACCACGACGCGTATGTGGTGCGATATCCGCAGTCGTTACCGTGTGTACGGGGGTGTTACGCGTGGGGCTCTTACTCGACATGGTGGAGGTCGACGGCGACCTGGGCTGGCGGTGGCTGCTCACCGACGAGCAGACCGGCGCGGCGCTCGCCGACCACACCGCAGCCCTCGACCCGGACGCCGCCGAGACCGAGGCGTTCGCCGACCTCTACCGCCACGGTCGCCGACCGGCTGCGGATGCTGGCGGTCTTCAGCCTGCCGACGAGCCTGAGCGCGCTCGCGCTGCGACGCGAGCGGTACGAGCTGACCCGGCTGATCCGGCGGCTCGGCATTATCGCCGCGGTACGCGACCGGCTCGCCTAGCCGGCCGTGGGGTTCGGGGCGGAGTTCTTCGCGCCCGCGTACTCCCCGGCGACGTGTGCGGCCAGTTCGGCGGGGGTCGGGTGGTCGACGATGGCGATCAGCGGGATCTCCATGCCCGTGAGTTCCATCAGGTTCTTCGTGAGTTCCAGGGCCGACATCGAGTTCAGGCCGTTCTCGAGGAAGTTGGCGTCGTCGTCGATCGAGCCCAGCGACAGCAACGCCGCCACCTGCGTACGTATGAAGTCGCGCAGGATGGTCTCGCGGCTCTCCTGGTCAGCCGTCTTCAGGGTTTCGCGCAGGTCGGCGTCGCTCATCGCACACTCCTTATTTCGTGAATTCGGGGATGTCGTCGAAAAGCCGGCCCGCGCTCAGCTCGGAACCGGCCCATTTCCAGTCGATGTCGGCGACCACGACGGACGCCGTACCGGTCTCGACGGCCTGCCGGATCGCGGCGGCCGCGGAGGCGGGGGGAATGGCGGACATTCCGTTGCTCAGGAGCTGTTTCGCCGCTCCGGAGTCCGCGCCCGCGTCCTCGTACGGGCCCAGGCACACCGACGTCGCCGGTACGCCGCGCGCCCGGCGGCTCCGTGCCAGGGCGTCGAGGTACGCGTGGCCAGTGGCCTGGTTGCCCAGACCCGGGGTCGCGAAGACGCCCGCGACCGAGGAGCACAGCACCAGGGCGGACAGGTCGTGGTCCTCGCTCAGCGCGCAGAGGTTCTCCGCGGCGGCCGCGAGCGGGTCGCGGCCGACGCGCGCCGCGTCCAGGCGGCCCGCCTCGCCGTCGACGGTGGCGGCCAGGTGGATCACGGCGGTCAGCGGGACCGGCAGGGCCGCGACGGCGGCGGCCAGTGCGCCCGCGTCGGCCGTATCGGCGGCGGCGACGGACACCTCCGCGCCGGCGGCGGTCAGCACCGCGACGAGTGAGTCCGGGGGCGCGGTGTCATCGACGAGCAGAAGGTGTTCCGCGCCCGCCCCGGCCAGCCACCGCGTGACGTGCCCGCCCAGCGCGCCCGCGGCACCGGTGACCAGGGTCGCTCCGCGCGGCGTCCAGCCCTTCCCCGCCGCCATCCCGCCGCCGCGTACGAGCCGCCGCACCAGGCAGCCGTCCGCGCGCACCGCGACCTGGTCCTCGCCGCCCATGTCGCCGCCCATGAGAACGCCCGCCAGGCGGCGTGCCGCGCGGCCGTCGAAGTCCTCCGGCAGGTCGACCAGCCCGCCCCAGGCGCGCGGGTGTTCCATGGCGAGCGCGCGGCCGAGCGCCCACAGCCGCGCGTGCGAAGGCGACGCGGGCGGATCGCCGCGCCCGGCGCCGACCGCGCCGCAGGTGGCGATCCACACCGGCGCATCCGTGGTCGCGAACAGCGCCGCCACGGGTGACGCGGCGTCCGGCGCGGCCACCACGAGCACACCGTCGACGTCCGCCGACGGAACGTCGGCCGAGAACGGACGCGCGACGGCCTCCGCCCCGTACGAGCGCAGTGCCGCCACCATCGGCGACGCGTCGGCGTCATCGGCGGCGACGACCAGCCAGGTGCCGGCCAGACGCGGCGTCACGACGTCGGCGACCGGCTGCCACGCGATCCGGTACCGCCAGTCGCGCTGCCGCCGCCACTCCGCCAGCGCCGAAAGGTCCTCGCGCTCCACGGCCGCCCAGAACCGCTCGTCCACGCCGCCGGCGGCCCGCCGCGCCGGCGTCGCGTCGTACAGCCAGTAGCGCTCGCGCTGGAACGCGTACGTCGGCAGCGGTGCCAGCGGACCCGGCCCGCCGGACAGCGCGGTCCAGTCGACGGTGACGCCCGAGGTGTGCAGCCGTGCCAGCGCGCCGAGCAGCGCTTCGGCCCCGCCGCCGAGCGCGTGGACGTCGTCTGCGAACGGGCCGCCGATCCCGAGCACCACACCGGCCGCCGAGACGTCGTCGGCGACCAGCACGCTCGGTTCGCGAGCCCCGTCCGGCGACTCACCCAGCACGATCCGGCAGGCGTCGGGCAGTGGATAGACGCCCGCCACGTACGACGCCGCGAGGTCGCCGCTCACCAGGTCGGGCCGCAGCCCCGCCGCCTCCAGCAGCCGGGCCAGCCCGACCTGGAGCGCGAACGTCGCGGGACCGCCGCCGCCGAAGAGGTCGTCCTTCAACGGCCGCTCCAGCAGCCCGTCGAACGCGTCGCACACCTCGTCCACGGCCGAGGCGAACGCGCCGAACCGCGCGTACGGCTCCGGGCCGCCGGCCGCTCCCGCGAAGACCCATGCCTGCTTGCCGGCCGGGGCCGCCTCACCGGCGAAGACCCCGGCCCGTACGGCACCGGAGGCGAGCGCCCGCAGCCCCGCGAGGAGTTCCGCGTGCGAGGTCCCGACCACGACGGCCCGATGCTCGAACGCCGAGCGCGCGGCCAGCGACCGTGCCACGTCCGCGACCGTGAGCTCCGGCCGGTCCGCCACGTACGCGGCGAGCGCGGCCGCCTGTGCCCGCAGGGCCGCCGGGCTACGCGCCGAGACCGCCCACGGCACCGGACCCTCGACCGGTACGCCCTCGGCCGCCGGCTCGTGCCCCTGCTCGATGATCAGATGCGCGTTCGTGCCCGAGGTGCCGAACGCCGACACCCCGGCGCGGCGCGGCCGCGGGCCCTCGGGCCAGTCGGCCGCCTCGGTCAGCAGCTCCACCGCGCCGGAGGACCAGTCGACGTACGGGTTGGGCCGGTCGATGTTCAGGGTCGCGGGCAGCACGCCCGCCCGCATCGCCAGCACCATCTTGATCACGGCGGCGACGCCGGCGGCGGCCTGGGTGTGCCCGATGTTGGACTTGACGCAGCCGAGCCGCAGCGGCCGGTCGGCGGGCCGGTCCTGCCCGTACGTCGCGAGCAGCGCCTGGACCTCGATCAGGTCGCCCATCGCGGTGCCCGTGCCGTGCGCCTCGACCGCGTCCACGTCGGCGGGGGCCAGGCCCGCGCCGTCCAGGGCGGTACGGATCAGGCGCTGCTGCGTCGGGCCGTGCGGCGCGGCCAGGCCGCTGCTGCCGCCGTCCTGGTTGACCGCCGAGCCGCGGATCACCGCGAGCACCGGATGGCCGAGGCGGCGCGCGTCCGAGAGGCGTTCGAGGAGGAGCAGGCCGGCGCCCTCGCCCCAGACCATGCCGTCGGAGCCGGCCGCGAACGGCTTGCACCGGCCGTCGGGCGCCAGCATGCCCGGCTGGGTGGAGGTGGCCAGGAACAGTCCCGGCGTGGACAGGATCGTCACACCCCCGGCCAGCGCGAGACGGCACTCGCCGCGGCGCAGCGCCTGGCTCGCCAGATGCATCGCGACCAGCGCGGACGAGCACGCGGTGTCCACGGTGACGGCGGGGCCCTCCAGGCCCAGCGTGCTCGCCACGCGGCCCGAGGCGAGGCTGCCGGACAGGCCGTTGCCGAGGTGGCCGAGCAGCTCGGCCGGCGCCTGGTCGAGGCTGGAGAGCTGCGAGGCGTAGTCGTGCGTGGTCACCCCGGCGTACACCCCGGTGTCGCTGCCGCGCAGGCTACGCGGGTCGATGCCCGCGCGCTCGACGGTCTCCCACGCGACCTCGAGCAGCATGCGCTGCTGCGGCTCGGTCGCGAGCGCCTCGTGCTCGCTCATCCCGAAGAAGGCGGCGTCGAAGTCGGCGGCGTCGTAGAGGAACCCGCCGACGCGTGCGTGCGCGCTGCCGTCGTGGCCGTCCAGGTCCCAGCCGCGGTCGGCCGGGAAGGCGTAGATGGCGTCGCGCTCGGCCGCGACCAGGTCCCACAGGCCCTCGGGCGTACGCACGTCGCCCGGGAACCGGCAGGCCATCGCCACGATCGCGATCGGCTCCCGCCGGTCCGCCTCGCTCTCGCGCAGCCGCCGCTGTGCCTGGTGAAGCTCGGCCGTGGTCCACTTGAGGTACTCGACGAGCTTCTCTTCGTTCGCCATGGCGCTCCGGGCCTTTCCGACCGTACGAGGGGCGGGTGTCAGGAAGCGGCGGCCTCGGCACCCACCGGGCCGTACGCGTCGAGCCGTACGAGGTCGAGCTCCTCGGGGCGCAGCGGCGGCTCGGTCAGCTCCGGGTACATCTCCCCCTTGCTCATCAGGGACAGGAACCGGCCCGAGCCGAGTTCGGTCTGTGAGGCGCTCAGGCTCATCACCTCGGTGACCAGCTCGCAGACTCCGGGCGAGCGGATCGCCTTGCCGGTGATGGAGTCGGCGAACCGCAGCCGCGCCGCAGTGTCCTGGCCGACCAGCCGAGGGTCGGTCGCGTTGACGCGGCAGTTCACGTAGCCGACGTCCTTGGACGCCGCCAGGATCCAGGGGTCGTCCACGGCCGCGCCGATGGCCTCCTGTGCCCGCCGGGTCGCCCCGTCGCCGAAGTCGGCGAGCTGCTCGTCCAGCGCGGCGGCGGCGCGTGCGGCCGAGCTCATGCCGTGGCCGTAGATCGGGTTGAAGGCGGCGAGGGAGTCGCCGACGACGAGCAGGCGCTCGGGCCAGCCGTCGAGCCGCTCGGGGTACAGCCGCCGGTTCGCGCCGGAGTGCGAGCGGAAGACCGGGGTCAGCGGCTCCGCGCCGCCGATGAGGTCGGCGACGAGCGGGTGCCGGAGCCGTCCCTGCGCGAAGGCCAGGAACTCATCCTCACGGCTCGGCAGCTCGGCGCCGCGCGTGGACGACAGCGTGACGATCCAGCGGTCCTCCTCCACCGGGTAGACGACGCCGAAGTACCCCGGCTCCTTGACGCGGTGGTCGGCGGCGACGTTGACGGCGGGAAAGCCGGTGGTCGCGCCGGGCGGGGCGCGGAAGAGGCGGGTGGCGTAGCCGATCCCGGCGTCGACCACGTCCTCCTCCAGCGCGGGCACGCCGAGCGCGGACAGCCAGTGCTTGAGCCGTGACGCGCGGCCGGTGGCGTCGACCACCAGGTCCGCCTCGACCAGGGTCGTCTCGCCGCTGTCCACGTCGCGTACGCGCACGCCGGTGACCCGCGCGGGGTCGCCGCACAGTTCGACCATCTCGGCGCCCTGCCGTACGTCGATGCGCTCGGCGGGCAGGATCTGGTCACGTACGACCCAGTCGAGGAGGGGGCGGGTGCACAGGATGCTGAACTGGGTCGGCGGGAAGCGGTGCTGCCAGCCCTGCGCGGTTAGGGTCACCAGGTCGCCCTGGAAGCCGATCCGGCGCGCTCCCGCGCCGAGGAGCCGGTCGGTCGTGCCGGGCAGCAGGTCCTCGATGATCCGGGCGCCGTTGGACCACAGCAGGTGCGCGTGGTTGGCCTGGGGTACGCCGCGGCGGTGCTCGGGATGGTCCGGCAGCCGGTCGCGCTCGATCACGGTGACGGAGTCCAGGTGGCGGGACAGCACGTGGGCGGCCAGCATCCCGGCCAGGCCGCCGCCCAGCACGATCGCCTGTCTTGGTCTGGTCATGTTCCCCTCCGCAGCCTGGGTTCAGCCGGCCGTGGCGGCGACACCGGCCGGCTCGCCCATCCTCATGTCCGTCTCGCCCCAGAAGGCCCGCAGCCGATGTCCCAGGCCGTCGTCGCCGACCTCGAGCACGCCGATGATGGTGAAGTCGATCCGGGTCGGCGCGTACACCGTGACCTTGGTCGGCGTCGCGACGTACCGGCCGTCCATCGAGGTCACCGGGGTGCCCGGGCTCTCGTGGACCCGGCACTGGACGGCGAACTCCAGGTGCCGGCGAAGGGCGTCCTTGCCGACGATGGGCGGCTTGCCGACCGGGTCCTCGAAGACGACGTCGTCGCTGAAGAGGTCGAGCACGCCGTCGACGTCGCCGGCGTTGATGCGGCCGACGTACTCCAGTGCCATCGCCTTGCGTGCCGTCTCATCGGGCATGAGCACCTCCGAGGTCATCCGCGAGCGCCGGCATGCACGCGCCGACTACCTCCGGCAATGGCGAGTCCGCCCCTGCCCTCCCGAGCGGTCGTTGCACCGCAGTGCGCGGTGCGGGTCGGCCTCCAGCGTCGCGGACAGGGCTAAAGCGGACCTAACCCATCTCTGCGGGCATGCGAAGGCCGCCCCGACCTGGTCAGGGCGGCCTCGTGTACGACTGCGGGGCTGGTCGGCTCAGTGGCAGGGGAAGCCGAGGAAGTGCCGCGCGTCGTGGACGAACTCATGGATGTACATGTTGTTGCCGAAGATCGAGGTCGCCCCTTGGTCGATGCCGATGAAGTAGTACGCGGCGAGGCAGAGGGCGACGGTGCCGAAGAGCCAGAGCGCCGCACGCGTGCCGGGCACGACGAGGGGAGTCGTACGGGTGGTCGGCAACGTCGATGTGGTCATAATGCCTCCTCAGGGATCCTGCGTCCCTCGTATGGGCCTTAGACGGTGGAGGGTCTGACTCTCCTCTTGGGACGGAACACAGTGGCGCGACCGTGCCGGTTTCTCACCGGCTTCCTCCTACCATCACGTTCGCCCGGATCGTACGGGTGTGTCCGGTAGTCGTCAATCCACAGGAGGCCGCGAACATGGCGATTCGCCTGGTCATGGTCACACACGCGCCCACCGCGGCGACGCGTGCGGCGATCTTCCCCCAGGACGAGGCGCTCGACGGCCGCGGCGCGGAGACGGCCGCGTCGGCGCGGGGCACGCTGGGCCGCTTCGACCGGCTCCTCCGCGGGCCCGAACGCCGCTGCGCCGAGACCGCCGGGGCGCTCGGGCTGGACGCTCTCGCGCACCCGTCGCTGGCCGACCTGGACGTGGGCCGCTGGCGCGGCCGTACGCCGCCCGAGACCGAGTTGGCCGCCTGGCTCACCGACCCCCGCGCGGTCCCGCACGGCGGCGAGTCGCTGTCCGCACTGGCCGAACGCGTGAGCGGCTGGCTGGCCGAGGTCGCGGCGACCGGCCGCGGCCGGGTGGGAGCGGTCACCCATCCGGCGGTCGTACGCGCCGCCGTGCTGCACGCGCTGGCCGCGCCGCCGTCCTGCTTCTGGGGCCTGGACGCGGCACCGCTGACCCAGACGTGGCTGACATGCCACGACGGCCGGTGGCGACTGAGAGAGACAGGTCACGCCCTGACCTCCCCTTGATGATCTAGACGTTGCGTGATCCGCACGCCATGCTTCTTACGTGCGCAAATCGGTCGCTACGGCAGGAAGTTCCGTCTTCATGGCGCTCGCCCCCGGTACGGTGGCGGGCCTGGTGCCGTGGCTGCTCACGGGCTGGCACGCGGGCCACTGGTGGCCGCCGGTACGCGCGCTCGGCCTGGTGCCGCTGCTCGGCGGGGCGGCCGCACTGGTCCACGCCTTCGCCCGCTGGTACGAGGAGCCGGTGCTGTCGGGCCGCTTCGGCTCGGAGTACGAGCGCTACCACGACGCCGTCCCCGGCTGGTGGCCCCGCCCCCGCCCCTGGCGCGGCTGACCCGCCGCGACGTCCCCGGCGAGAGCGCCTCCCGTGCCCGCGCGAGAGGGAAATCTGGAAGAAGTCCGGCGCGGTGACGATCAATAGGCTCGCGATTGCGGATGGTCCGCCCTTCCCGGCGGAGGCCGGGTGGGGGCAACGCGAGGAGGTTTCGCCATGAACACCACCGTGCTGGGGTATCCGCGGATCGGTGCCGGCCGGGAGCTGAAGAAGACCACCGAGGCGTACTGGAACGGGGAGATCGACGCCGACGAGCTCCAGCGGACGGCGCGGGAACTGCGCCGCACCACCTGGGAGACGCTGCGCGAGGCCGGCATCGCCCATCCTCCCTCCAACACCTTCTCCCTCTATGACCAGGTGCTCGACGCCGCCGTCCTCTTCGGCGCCGTCCCCGAGAGGTTCGCCGGGCGCACCGGTCTGGACGCCTACTTCGCCATGGCGCGCGGCGACGACGCGGCCGCTCCGCTGGAGATGACGAAGTGGTTCGACACCAACTACCACTACCTCGTCCCCGAGCTGGGCCCGGACACGCGGCCGACGCTCGCCGGCGACAAGCCGCAGCAGGAGTACGCAGAGGCCAGGGAGCTCGGGATCGAGACACGCCCGGTGATCCTCGGGCCGCTCTCCTTCCTCTTGCTCGCCAAGCCGGACACCGTGGGCTTTGACCCCCTCGACCTGCTCGATCCCCTGCTCGACGCGTACGCCGAGCTGTTCGCGCAGCTCAAGGAGGCCGGAGCACGGTGGGTTCAGCTCGACGAACCCGTCCTCGCCGCCGACCGTACCGTCGAGGAGATCGCGGCGCTGCGCACGGCATACGACCGGCTCAGCGGGCTCGGCGAGCGCCCCCGGCTCATGGTCGGCACGTACTTCGGCGAGATCGGCGCCGCGCTCGGCGAGCTGAAGCAGACCGGCGTCGACGGGATCGGGCTCGACTTCGTCGCCGGTCCCGGCAACCTCAAGGCGCTCGCCGAGGTGGGCGGCATCGGGGAGAAGATCCTGATCGCGGGCGTCGTGGACGGCCGCAACGTCTGGCGTACCGACCTGTCCAAGGCGCTGTCGACCTGCGGGTCGCTGCTCGGGCTCGCCGGGCACCTCGTCGTCAGCACCTCGTGCTCGCTTCAGCACGTTCCGCTCGACCTGGCCGCCGAGACCGACCTGGACCCGAGGCTGCGCGCCCGGCTCGCGTTCGCACGGCAGAAGCTGGACGAGGTCGCGTTGATCGGCCAGGCGCTCCAGGAGGGCCGCGAGGCCGTCGCCGCACGCATCCAGCCGCCGCCCGAGGGTGCCACCGACCCGCGCGTACGCGCACGGCTCGAGGCGCTCGGCGACGACACGGGCCGCCCCGACTACGCCGAGCGGCGCAAGCGGCAGGACACGCGTACGCTGCCGACCACAACGATCGGCTCGTTCCCGCAGACCGCCGACATCCGCCGGGTCCGCGCCGACCACCGCGCCGGGCGCATCGACGACGAGGCGTACGAGCAGGCGATGCGCACGGAGATCGACCGGATCATCGCGCTCCAGGAGGACATCGGGCTGGACGTCCTCGTGCACGGCGAGCCCGAGCGCAACGACATGGTGCAGTACTTCGCCGAGCGCCTCGACGGCTACGCGAGCACCGACCACGGCTGGGTGCAGTCCTACGGGTCACGCTACGTACGCCCGCCGATCCTGCACGGGGACGTCTCACGGCCCGAGCCGATCACCGTCCGCTGGACCACGTACGCGCAGTCGCGTACGCCCAAGCCGGTCAAGGGCATGCTCACCGGGCCGGTCACCATGCTGGCCTGGTCGTTCGTACGCGACGACCAGCCGCTCTCGGACACGGCGCGGCAGGTCGCGCTCGCGCTGCGGGACGAGATCGGCGACCTGGAGGCGGCGGGCATCCGCATCATCCAGGTGGACGAGCCCGCGCTGCGCGAGATGCTGCCGCTGCACCGCGCCGGCCACCGGGCGTACCTGGACTGGGCGGTCGCGGCGTTCCGGCTCGCCACGTCGGGCGTCGCCGACGGCACCCAGATCCACACGCACATGTGCTACTCGGAGTTCGGCGAGATCATCGAGGCGATCGGCGACCTGGACGCCGACGTCACCAGCGTCGAGGCCGCCCGCTCGCACATGGAGTTGCTCACCGACCTGGACCGGGCCGGCTACCGGCAGGGCATCGGCCCGGGCGTGTACGACATCCACTCACCGCGCGTGCCCGGCGTCGAGGAGATGGAGCGGTCGCTGCTCCGCGCGCTCCAGGCGGTCGACGCCGACCGCCTGTGGATCAACCCGGACTGCGGGCTGAAGACCCGTGGCTACGCGGAGGCCGAGCCGTCCCTGCGCAACATGACCGAGGCGGCGCGCCGCGTACGCGAGTCGCTCGGGCCGCTCGGGCCGGTCGGGTCGTGAGACACGCGGCGGCCCTCACCCGTGCGGGGGGAGGCCGCCGCCCTCGGTCGCGGGCGGGAAGGTGATGACCAGGCGGCCACGGACGCCGCCGCCCTCCAATGCGCGGTGGGCGTCGGACGCCTCCTCGGGGCGGTAGGTGTGCGCCACGCGGAGCGTTACGGCGCCGGACTCGACGAGCCGGCGCAGCTCGTCGAGCTTGTCCCACTCGCGCGCGTACTCGCTGACCAGGACCTCGTGGACGACGATCCCGCGCTCGGAGCCGGCGCCGAACGCGCGCACCGCGACCACCGCGCCCCCGTCGCGTACGGCGGGCAGGACCGGCGCGCCGATGACCGCGCCGTCGGCGAGGGCGTCGACCCCGTCAGGCAGCGTCTGCCGAATCCGCAGCGCGAGCCCCTCGCCCCGCGCGACGATCACGTCCGCGCCGAGCCGGCGTACCAGCGGCTCGTCCTCCGGTGAGGCGTCCGCGACGACACGCAGTCCGCGCGCCTTGCCGAGCTGGACCATGTACCCGCCGTACGCGCCGGCGGCGCCGGTGACCGCCAGCGTACGGCCGGGTTCGAGCGCGAGACGGTCCAGGCTCAGCTGCGCGGTCATGCCGTTCATCGGCAGCGTGCAGGCGGCGGCGTACCCGTGGCCGGCCGGCATCGCGGCCACCGAGTCGGTCGGCACGACGACGTGCTCGGCGTACCCGCCGCCGAGCCGGCTGCGCGGCAGCGTCATGGCCATGACCTGGTCGCCGACCGCCTGCCGCGCGCCCTCGCCCACCTCGTCCACGACGCCGGCCACGTCCATGCCCGGAATGTAGGGCGGGGGCCGGTCCTTCAGCGCCTGCGCGCTGGTCGCTCCAGTGCGGAACAGCGTGTCGGTCGGATTCACCGCCGCCGCGTACACGCGGACGCGCACCTCGCCGGGCCCCGGATGGGGTGCTTGGAGTTCGACCACCTCCAGCGCCTCGGGTCCGCCGAACCGCTGAACTCCTACCGCCTTCATGAGTCTCACCAGCCAGATCGAGAGGTCAAGACGGCCCTGCTCCCTCGGCTCGGGTCCGTGGCGGGCTATGGTAGGTCCGTTTCCAGGGGTCATGCTGCCCGACAAGGGAGAGCCGTGCAGCCACCACCGTACCCAGAGCCGTCGTACCCGGCTCCGGTGCCGCCGGGACGCCGCGTCAACCGGGCACTGGTGATCGGCCTGGCCGCCGGCGCGCTCGTCCTGCTCCTGCTGATCGTGGCCGCCATCGTGCTCACGGGGTCGCGGCGGTCCTCGGGCCACGCGCTGATGGACACCCTCCAGTTCCGCAAGGTCCTCGCCGTGACCAGCGGAACCTGTCCCGCCGGCACGCCCGACCGCCTTTCGTCGGCCGACTCCTGCTACCAGCTGGGCGACGGCATGACGGTCTCCCGCGTGGCCGGAATCGCCCTGCGCCCGCCCGGCCAGGACAGCGCCGGCTACTCCGTCGACATCAGCCTGCAACCGGACGACGCGTCCCGCCTGACCACACTGACCAGCGCGGTCGCGCACGAACAGCCGCCACGCAACCAACTCGCCATCGTGAAGAAGGGCCGCGTCGGCTCAGCCCCATCGGTACTGGAACCGATCACGGGCGGCAAGATCTCCCTCAGCGGCAACCTCACCCGCGCGGAGGCACAGAGCTACGTCGACCTCCTCGGCGACTGACACCGAACCGAGGCGATACCGACGTCGATCCAGCGTCGTTCGCAACGCGCTGGCCCCTAATCGGCCCCGTGCAAGAAGATGCCCAGGCACATCGCCGGGCGGCATCATGGACGCATGGGCACAGGCGTCGGTTCGCTGATACGACAGATGCGCCATCTGCGCGGATGGTCGCAATCCGACCTCGCGCGCGAACTCTGCAAAGTCGCCGAACACGCGACTGTCACTCGGGAAGAGGTCTCGCGGTGGGAGCGCGAAAAGCGCATCCCTGGCCCATTTTGGACACGGAGTCTATCGACCGTCTTGCTAGTACCCCTAGAGGAGTTCGATAAAGTGAAGCGAAGGGATATGATCCTTCTCTCGGGTGTCGCTCTTAGTGGTATTGCGACTGGGAGCGAAGTCGATAGAGAGCCTCAAGAGATCTTCTCATCTGTCGCCGCCGGTGACGAACAGGCGTTGACGATCGTCCAAACATCACATGCCACGGATCTCACGATAGCGAGCTACTCGGCTCCCGACAAGGGAACGATCCTTCATCTCACTCATTGGCTCGAACGAGGGAGATTCGAGCGTCCTCCGCGTGAACGCAGCAGGCATCCTTGCCAAAACACAGAGCTTCCAAAAAGTATCTGATAAGAGCGCTTCAAGACGAGCCGTCACGTGAGAATGTTCGTTCGATTGGCTTGCTGTTGAGTGGGATTAATCCATGCACGTGATCGAAGTAAGAAACGCAGAGCTTCTCGCGGGGATCACAACAGAAGCACAGAGACGCGGCATTGCGAACGGTGCGATTGTCTCACTCATTGGGGCGGCCGACCGATTTACCATCTCAACTATGCCGAAAGACGATCCGCTTAAGGACATCGTCACAGACTACGATTGTCCCGCAGAATTCACCGGAACCGGTGAGATCATCAATGGCGTCGTCCACATTCATGCCGTCATGGCCATTCACGGCGATCGAGGAATATCGGGTCATCTACACAAAGCGACCATAGGCGCCTGGTTTGCTCGGGCATACGTGATCGACTGCTGACCTGGCCCCTCATCGGCCACTAGCTTCCACAGATTCCGCAGGTTTCAATAGTGCAGGCGGCTAGCTCGAAGGTTAGGGAGGGTGTTTGATGGGCAGGCACGACAATCCCAAGGCGTGTGGCATATGTGGCGGAAGCGGCTCGATAACGGTCAATCTGGACAGCAAGAAGCAGAAGATCAAGTGTGCAACCTGCAACGGTAGCGGAAATGCGTAAAATGAGCGCCTTCCCCGGATTCCCAGGGCTACCCCCTGTCGATCGACGCCTTTTCATTCCAGATGATATCTGGATGATACGAGACGATAAGTTCGTAAAGCTGTCGCGGGGTGAAAATCCAACAGAGTGGGAGCGCGTCGTAGCATCCGAAGACGCGATTACAACCCAGCTCAAGAACAGCACTTGGCCGACTTCCTCGTCTTCGGCTCCATCGGTAATGGCGCAGATGATCGCCGCACTCGAAATCACGCCCGCCATGCGCGTTCTGGAAATCGGAACCGGCACCGGATACAACGCCGCGTGTCTGGCGGCACTGGGCGCCGATGTTGTAACCGTCGAGATCGACGAAGAGCTGGCTACCCAAGCACGGAACAGCCTGGAGAAAGCGGGATACGCAAACGTCACTGTGATCACCGGAGACGGGGAGAATGGCGTAGCAGCAAACGCACCCTTCGACCGGGTGATAGCGACCGCTGCGGTTCACACGGTCCCCTATGCCTGGGTAGAACAGACCAAAGACGACGGGCTGATCGTTGTCCCCTACACGGGAAGGGGCCATGAGGGAGCTGTTCTCATACTCGAAGTCAACGACGGGACGGCGATTGGCGGAGTCAGTGGAGAAGCAGCATTCATGCCCCTTCGGGGCCAGCGGATGGCTCAAGACGATCTCAGGGCGCTGGTGTCCCGGGATGATCTGCGACTAGAGGTGAGTAGAGCGGGACAACGCGTCATCGATTGACCGGCGGGCTCGGCGGCCGCAGGTTCACAGGCGAAGACCACGGGCGTGGGCTCACCGCGTGACTCGGCGGTGGACGGCGACCAGGTCGAAGATCGCCACGCACAGGGCGACCAGTACGAGCACTGTCACGACGAGTACGCCTCGGCGGAACGCCGACGCCCAGTCGCCGTGTGAGGCGGTGACGGCGGCGAAGAAGACCGCGCCGACGGCCGCGACGCCCACGGCGTTGCCGATGCGCTGGCCCGTCTGCAGGACGCCCGCCGCACTGCCTCCGCCCTCCGGCGGGACCTCCGACAGGGTGATCGTCTGGTTCGGCGAGATGACCAGGCCGCTGCCGATGCCGGCGACCAGCAGCGGAATCGCGGTGGCCAGTGCCGCGTGGCCGCCCGGTACGGCGCGTGCGGTGAGGAACGTCGCGGCCATCCCGGCGGCGACGAGGGCGAGTCCGCCGGCGACCAGCGAGCGGCCGAACCGTGACACCATGCGCCCGCCCGCTGCCGCCCCGGCCGCCGAGCCGAGTGCGAACGGCGTGATCGCCAGGCCCGCCAGCAGTGCGCTGTAGTGCAGGCCGTTCTGGAGATAGAGGGTGAAGATGAAGAAGATCGAGGCGAACCCGGCGAAGTAGAGCAGCGCGATCGTCGCGCCGAGGGCGTAGGACCGGCGACGGAACAGTGACAGGTCCAGGAGCGGCTGATGGTGCCGCCGCTCCCAGCCGAGGAAGGCGGCGAGTACGACGAGGGCGGCCGGGACCAGCAGCCATTTTCGCTCGCCGTGCCACTGCTGGTCCTGTACGAACGGAAGCAGCAGCGTGACCACGCCGACGCCGAGGAGCACGACCCCGACCGGGTCCAGGCTCTCGTGCCGCCGCGTCTCGGCGGGCGCCGGCAGCAGGTGCCACGCGAGCGGCAGCGCGACCAGCCCCACCGGCACGTTGACGTAGAAGACCCACCGCCAGCCCTCCTGGGTGCCGGCGAGGGCGATCAGCAGGCCGCCGATGAGCGGCCCGGCGGCCGTGGCGATGCCGATCGTGGCGCCGAGCGCGCCGAACGCGCGTGGGCGCTCCCGCGCGCTGAACACGACCTGGATCAGCCCGGCGATCTGCGGGTTCACGACACCCGCCGCCAGGCCCTGTACGAGGCGGGCGACGACGAGCCACAGCATGGTCTGCGCCAGACCGGCGACCGCGCTGGAGAGGGTGAACAGCGTCAGCCCGACCATGAAGACGGCGCGGCGGCTGCGCGCATCGCCGAGCCGCCCGGCGGGCACCAGCGCCAAGCCGAACGCCAGCGCGTACCCGCTGAGGATCCACTGCAAACCGCCGGGCGACGCGTGCAGCCCGCTGCGGATGGACGGCAGGGCGACATTGACGATGCTGACGTCGAGCAGCGTCATGAAGGCGGCGACGAGACAGACCGCGAGGGCCTGCCAGCGGCGGTCGACGGGCGTGCGGTCCGCGGCGTCCGTCTCGGAGGGGTGAACGGCCAAGCCTCGGCACTCCTTGTCCGCGGCCCGGGGGGCGGCCGCACATTCAGCTGGACATCCCCCCTAATCATCTCTACCCGCCCAATCCCTCATCCCGTCCGCGAGGCACTCCGTCCGGCGTGTCACGTACGGCAGGCCCTAATCTGGGCCGATGCGCACTCTGACGACGGCGCGCCTCGAACTGCACGCCTGGCGTGAGGACTTCGAGGACGACCTGTTCCGGCTCTCCTCCGACGAGCGGGTGACGCGGTTCATCGGCGACGGCCGTACGTGGAGCCGGGAGCGTACCGCCGAGCGCCACCAGGAGTGCCTGCGACACTGGGCCGAGCACGGGTTCGGCTGGCGGGCGATCGTCGACCAGGGGACGTTCGCCGGCGTCGCCGCGATCAACCGGCTCGGCGCGGGCGTGCCCGGTGTCGAGGAGGACGCGATCGAGATCGGCTGGTGGATCGACCCGCGGTCGTGGGGCCGCGGCATCGCCACCGAGGCCGCTCTCGCGATGCGCGACGACGCCTTCGGCCGCCTCGGCGCGCATCGCGTCGTGGCCCGCTACCAGCCGGCCAACGTGGCGTCCGGGCGCGTCATGGTCAAGCTCGGGATGCGCATGCACAGCGACATGGTCGGCCGTGCCGGCGAGCCCGTACGCGTGTACGAACTGGGCCGGCCGCACTGGCAGGCCCTCGCCGGCGAGGGCGAGGCCCGGGGTTCGACCGAGGTTTGACCAGGGGGGACACCGGGCATTCGAGAAGCTCATCGAGCCGACCTGCGGCGGCCCATGGGCCCCGAGGACGTGGTCGCCACCACCGGTCTGGGCGAGGAGACCGTACGCGCCGCGCTCACGCGCCTCACCGAGCTCGAAATGATCGTGAGCGGCGAGGACGGCGCGAGCCTGGGCCCGAACGACTGGGACGTACGCGACGCGGACTGACCCGCGCCGGCGACCCCCCGCCGCTCAGCCGTCCAGCTCCTCCGCGGGCCCGGCGTCGGCCCTGATCAGCTTCGGCAGCACGTACCAGAGCACCAGGTAGAGGACCACGAGCGCCGCCCCCAGCCCGCTCGCCCAGCCGAGGCCGGCCACGAAGTCCAGTACGAGGAACACCGCGCCGATGATGGCGACAAGGAGGGTGGCCAGGCCCGCCTGTGCGAGCCGGGACGCCGAGCGTACGAGCGCCGGCTTGTGGCCCTCGCGGAAGACCTGGCGGTGGTCGCTGACCGGCGCGATCAGCAGCGCCGTCGCCGTCGCCGAGGCGACCAGGGTGATCACGTAGACAGTCTTGTCCAGGTCGCTGATGTCGCCGAACCGGTTGGTGAACGGCAGGGTCAGCAGGAACGCGAACAGGATCTGCACGCCCGTCTGCGCGACCCGCAGCTCCTGGAGCAGCTCGATGAAGTTGCGGTCCCAGCGTTCGAGGCCGGTCTCGTCCCGCCGGCCGTCTCCGTCGCTCATTTCTTGCCGAGCTCGCGCCGCGGGCTGCGCCGTCCGGCCTTTTCGGCGGCCTTGGGCAGCCGGTCGAGCGTGCGCGCGCCCTCCTGGCGTTCGACCTCGCTGAGACGGCCGGCCACGAACAGGTCCGCCGCGGGCGTGTCCGGCCGTTCGGTGGTGGCGGCGAGACGCTGGATCGCGACGACGCTGTCGTGGTGCTCCCCGAGGACGTCCTGTAGCCGCTCGGCGCGGCGGGCCAGCTTGGCGGCCGGCGAGCCGAGCGCCGCGGAGGCCGCCTCGGCGGTGTAGCGGGCGCGCTTGGCCGCCTTGCGTGTGCCGTGCAGGGCGACGTCGCGCTCCTGGCCGGCCGGCAGGTGCGCCGCGCGTTCGTACCGGCTCATCATCTTCCGCCAGGCCCTGGCCACCACCTTCGGCGTCTCCCGGCGGGCCGTACGGCCGGCGGGCGCGGTGAGCGGCGGCGCGTCGAGCAGGGCGTCCAGGGCGTCGAGCAGGTCGTGGTACCGCCGCGTCAGCAGGGTCTCGCGTACGTGCTCGCGCGCGACGTGCTCCTCGGAGGCCATCGCGAGGAGCCACGCCGGACTCTGGTGCGCGCCGGGCAGGTCGGCGAGGCGCCGGCCGAACCGCTGGGTCTGCACCTCCAGGTCGCGCACCTCGCCGAGCGCGTCGGCGAGCCACTTGAGCTCCGGGTCCAGCGTACGGATCCGGGCCGGGTCGACGAGGCGCCGATGGGTGCGCAGGATGCTGCGGATCCGGCGGATCGCCACCCGCATCTTGTGCACGGAGTCGTCGTCCTCCTCGGCCAGCCGTACCAGCGGGTCGTACGCGAGCAGTTGCTCGACCTGCTCTCCGAGGTAGGTGACCAGGACGTCGCCGGCCGTACGTGTTGCGGTGTCGCGCGAGACCAGGACGACGTCGTCCTCCAGGGCACGCTGGAGCTTGGACGCGGCGCTCGCCTCACGCGCGCCGGAGGCGAGCAGCCGCCCGCCGATCCGCTCCAGGAGCTCGCCGGAGCCGTTGACGGCCTCGACCTCGATCTCCCGCCAGCTCATCAGGCCGACCTCACGCCCGTCACGGCTGAGGCGGCGTGCGTGCACGGTGTCGTCGGCCAGCTCGGCCAGGACCCGGCCGTCGCCGGACAGCAGGCCGCGCTCGGTGCGGTGGGTCTCCAGCTCCGCGACGCGTACGAGCGGCCGTCCGCGTACGTGGGCGGCGACGAGGTCCGCGAGGTCCGCGGGGACCTCGCGGGTCCCGGCGTCGAGCGGTGCGTGGATCTCCCGCCTGGTGTGCTCGGCCACCGGCAGCTTGAGGTGCCAGGCCGCGTCCCCGCCGCCCTCGCGGCGGCGCAGTGTGATGCCGCGCGCGGCCAGCCTCAGGTCCTCGGTGTCGAAGTAGGAGGCCTTCAGGGTGTGTGACCGGGGCGCGCCGACCTCCGCGAGTCCGCCGACCTGCCGCAGGTCGGGCAGGGCGAGGTCGGCCGCTGCGTCGTACTTGCGTTCCAGTTCGATGTGGCGTGCCACCATCTCTCCTCCGTAGGGGAACCGCCGCTTACTACGGCCCTACCCACACATACACCCTCAAAAGTGAATTTTGGCGCGCCTCGCCAACGCTTCCACCTGGGGCGACTTCAGGCGCGGCGTGAGACGGCCACCAGCACGACCGGGTCCGAGCCCCGGTTGTTCAACGCACGGAGCGACAGGCCCTCCAGCCAGAGGATGGCGCCGCTGCCGAAGGTCCGGCGCACGCCGGTCGAGGTCTCCAGCTCCACCTCGCCACACTCGATGACGACGATCGCATCACGCCACTCGTCCGCGTCGTAGGCGCGTGAGCATCCTCCGGCCACGGTGACCACTCGCGTCTCGAACGCGGGCCCGGGCCGCCGCCAGGAGTGCTCCTGGCCCGCCGGCGTCATGACGTCCTTGCCGGGCCGAACCATGGGAAGGGCCCCGGGTCGAAACCGGCCGCCTCCGCCGTCGCCCGCCGACGGCACCCGGCGGGTCTGGCCTCGGTCGTACTCACGAAACGCCTCCTCCCGGATCGGCACGACACTCGCCCCCACTGGTTATGACTTGCCGAGTACCGAGAATTCATCGGTCCGATTCAGGTCACGGCGCGACCGGGCCGGCCGGGCGGTCCTCCCCTGGCCCCGCCGGGATGCCGACGAGCACCGACGTGCCGCCGCCGGGCGGGCTGAGCACCTCGATGTCGCCGCCCAGGGCCTCGACCCGGTCCTTGAGCCCGACCAGCCCGGACCCGCCGCCGAGGTCCGCACCGCCCCGTCCGTCGTCGTGGACCGAGAGCCGTACGGTCCGGTGGTCCAGCACGAGGCCGACCCGCGTATCGGCCGGTTGGGCGGGTTTTAGGCCGACCGACTCGGTGCACCCGGGCCACACGACGCTCACCTGCGAACATATGACCCACTGGCGTACGCTCCACGCGAAACTGACGCGCGGATCCTGGCGCTATAGCGGTACTTTTCCTATCGCCCCCTGAGCCGTCCCGACTCGCCGGGACGCCGCCCGCCCGATCCCTGTCGTCGACCCGAGAGAGTTGCATGTGCTGATCCGACTCCTGCGCGCCTACCTGCGCCCGTACCGAAGGCCGCTCGTCCTCGTCGTCACCCTCCAGCTCGTGCAGACCCTCGCCACGCTCTACCTCCCCACCCTCAACGCCGACATCATCGACAACGGCGTCGTCAAGGGCGACACCGGTTACATCATGAGCACCGGCGGGCTCATGCTCGCCGTCGCCCTCGTGCAGATCGTCTGCGGCGTCTGCGCCGTCTACTTCGGCGCGCGCACCGCGATGGCCGTGGGCCGCGACCTGCGGGCCGGGATCTTCAACCGGGTGCAGGAGTTCTCCGCGCGCGAGGTGGGCCGGTTCGGCACGCCGTCGCTGATCACCCGGACCACCAACGACGTGCAGCAGGTCCAGATGCTGGCCCTGATGACGTTCACGATGATGGTGGCGGCCCCGATCATGGGTGTCGGCGGCATCGTGATGGCGCTCAACCAGGACGTCGCGCTGTCCTCGCTGCTGTTGATCATCGTCCCGGTGCTGGCCGCGCTGATCGGCCTGATCATCACCCGGATGCGGCGGCTGTTCCGGCTGATGCAGGTGCGCATCGACACGATCAACCGGATCCTGCGCGAGCAGATCGGCGGCGTGCGCGTCATCCGCGCGTTCGTACGCGACCGGGCGGAGCAGCGGCGGTTCGCCACCGGCAACGCCGAGCTGCTGGAGGTGTCGCTGGGCACCGGGCGGCTGATGGCGCTGATGTTCCCGACCGTGATGTTCGTGGTCAACATCTCCAGCGTCGCCGTCCTGTGGTTCGGCGGCCACCTGATCAACAGCGGATCGATGCAGATCGGGGCGCTGACCGCCTACCTCGCGTACCTCATGCAGATCCTGATGTCGGTGATGATGGCGACCTTCATGTTCATGATGGTGCCGCGCGCCGAGGTGTGCGCCGAGCGCATCCAGGAGGTGCTCGACACCGAGTCGAGCGTCGTGCCGCCGGCCGACCCGGTGCGTACGCTCGCCGTGCACGGCCACCTGGAGCTGCGGGACGCCGAGTTCCGCTACCCCGGCGCCGACGAGCCCGTGCTGTGCGGGATCGGCCTGGTCGCCCGGCCCGGCGAGATCACCGCGATCATCGGCTCGACGGGCAGCGGCAAGACCACGCTGCTCAACCTGATCCCGCGTCTCATGGACGCCACCGGCGGCGAGGTCCTGGTCGACGGCGTCGACGTACGGCGAGCTGGACCCGAAGGTGCTGTCGGACGCGGTCGCGATCGTGCCGCAGAAGCCGTACCTGTTCTCTGGGACGGTCGCCTCGAACCTGCGGTACGGCAAGCCGGACGCCACCGACGAGGAGCTCTGGGCGGCGCTGGAGACCGCGCAGGGCCGCGACTTCGTCGAGCGCATGGACGGCCGGCTGACGGCCAAGATCGACCAGGGCGGCACGAACGTCTCCGGCGGCCAGCGACAGCGGCTGGCCATCGCACGCGCGCTCGTCGCGCGGCCGGAGATCTACCTGTTCGACGACTCGTTCTCCGCGCTGGACTACGCGACCGACGCTGCGCTGCGCGCGGCGCTCGCGCGCGAGACCGCCGACGCCACCGTGATCATCGTCGCCCAGCGTGTCTCCACCATCCGGCACGCCGACCGCATCGTCGTCCTCGACAACGGACGGGTCGTCGGCGCCGGCACCCACCACGAGCTGATGGACGCGAACGAAACCTACCGGGAGATCGTCCTGTCCCAGCTGACCGAGCAGGAGGCCGCATGAGCTCCCCCGGCGAACGCCCGGTACCCGGGCGCGGCCCCGCGGGACCCGCACCCGGCTCGGTGCGCGGCCCGGCCGCGTGGCTGGGCGGCCGCTCGGCCGAGAAGGCGCTGGACTTCACCGGTTCGAGCCGGCGGCTGCTGCGCATGCTGCGACCCGAACGCCCGCTCGATCGTGGCCGCCGTGCTGCTCGCCGTCGCGAGCGTCGCCACCACCGTGCTGGGCCCGCGCATCCTCGGCCGCGCGACCGACCTGATCTTCGCCGGCGTCATCGGGCGCAGGGGCCAGGCCGGGCAGACCAAGGCCGAGGTCATCGCCCACCTGCGCGCCGGTGGCCAGGGCACCCTCGCGGACATGCTGAACTCGATCGACTTTCTGCCCGGCCGCGGCATCGACTTCGGCAAGGTCGGCGGGGTGCTGCTGATCGCGCTCGCGCTCTTCGCCGTGGCGGCCGTACTCGGGCTGATCCAGGGCCGGCTGACCACCACGCTCGTGCAACGGTCGATGTACCGCCTGCGCGAGCAGGTCCGAGGCCAAGCTGGCGCGACTGCCGCTCGGCTACTTCGACCGCCAGCCGCACGGCGAGATGCTCAGCCGCGTCACCAACGACATCGACAACCTGCAACAGACGTTGCAGCAGACGCTCAGCCAGATCCTCACGTCGCTCCTCACCATCGTCGGCGTACTGGTCATGATGATCGTCATCTCGCCGCTGCTGGCGGTCATCGCGCTGGTGACCGTGCCGATCTCGGTGTTCGTCGCGACCCGGATCGGCAAGCGGGCGCAGCCGCAGTTCGTCCGGCAATGGGCCACCACGGGGCGGCTCAACGGGCACATCGAGGAGATGTACACCGGCCACTCGCTGGTGAAGGTCTTCGGCCGCCAGAAGGAGGTCGCGCGAGATCTTCGACCGAGCACAACGAGACCCTGTACGCACGCCAGCTTCCGCGCCCAGTTCATCTCCGGCATGATCCAGCCGGCGATGATGTTCATCGGCAACCTGAACTACGTCCTCGTGGCCGTGGTCGGCGGCGCTGCGGGTGGCGTCGGGGTCGCTGTCGCTGGGCGACGTGCAGGCGTTCATCCAGTACTCCCGCCAGTTCACCCAGCCGATCACCCAGGTCGCCAGCATGGCGAACCTGCTCCAGTCCGGCGTCGCCTCGGCCGAGCGCGTCTTCGCGCTGCTGGACGCCGACGAGCAGGCGCCGGACCCGGTCACGCCCGTACGCCAGGAGAAGGTGCGCGGGCGGGTGGCGTTCGAGCAGGTCGCGTTCCGCTACAGCGCGGACGTCCCGCTGATCGAGGACCTGTCGCTGACGGTCGAGCCCGGCCAGACCGTCGCCATCGTCGGCCCGACCGGCGCCGGCAAGACGACGCTGGTCAACCTCCTCATGCGGTTCTACGAGGTCACCGCGGGCCGGATCACACTCGACGGCGTCGACATCGCGGAGATGACCCGCGAGGACCTGCGCGCGCACACGGCATGGTGTTGCAGGACGCGTGGCTGTTCGGCGGCACGATCGCGGAGAACATCGCGTACGGCGTCGGCGGACGCGACGGAGGAGCAGATCCTCGAGGCGGCGCGCGCGACGTACGTCGACCGGTTCGTGCACAGCCTGCCCGACGGGTACGAGACCGTCATCGACGACGAGGGGACCAACGTCAGCACGGGTGAGAAGCAGCTCATCACCATCGCCCGCGCCTTCCTCGCCCGGCCCGCGATCCTCATCCTGGACGAGGCGACCAGCTCGGTCGACACGCGCACCGAGGTCCTCATCCAGCACGCGATGAACTCCCTGCGCGCAGGGCCGTACGAGCTTCGTGATCGCCCACCGGCTGTCCACCATCCGCGACGCCGACCTCATCCTGGTGATGGAGTCGGGCAGCATCGTCGAGCAGGGCACCCACGACGAGCTGCTCAAGGCCGAGCGGCGCGTACGCGCGCCTCTACACCGCGCAGTTCGCCCAGGCGGTCGCCGAGGTCGACTAGGGACGGGCGCCGGCCAGCTCGCGCGCGGACGCCAGTCCGGGGCCGAGTTCGCGTGCGAGCATGGCGGCCAGCACACGGAAGGCGCGCACCTCCGGGCGCGGGTCGTCGCGCCGGGTGGCCAGCGCGCTCTGCTCCCACGGCGCGTCCAGGACGGGCACGAAGCGGATGCCGGGCCAGCGGTAGAGGCGCGAGAACGAATGCAGCGCCGCGCCGTTGCACCGGCCCGCGGAGACGCTGTTGAGCACGTCCTGGATGGTCATGGCCTGGTCGGCACCGCAGCGAGGCGGCGTGCCGTTGCGTGCGGCGGAGAAGTAGACGTAGTCGGTGAACACCCGCGGGGCGGCCGCCGGGAGGCCGACGTACCGCAGGTCGAGCACGTCGGTGAGGCACACCGCGTCCGCGTCGCCGAGCGGGTCCGCCGACGGCACGATGAGCACGCGCGGCTCGGTGGTGAGCACGTCCACGAGGACACGCTCGTCGTCGGGCGGCGGGCGCACGAAGGCGACGTCCACCCGATGCTCGGTCAGGGCCGTGGTGTGCTCGGCGAAGTTCAGGCTCTCGAGCCGCAGCGGCGTACGTGGCTGGGCACGTCGGAACGCCCGCAGGATGGCTGGGGTCAGCTCGGCCGAGCCCGGGGCCATCACGCCGACGCGTAGCGGCGCGCCGTCCGCCGCGTGCAGGCCGATCACGGCGTCGGAGGCGGCGTTCGCGGCGGCGAGCATCGTACGGGCGTGCGGTACGAGGCGTTCGCCGGCCGGCGTCAGTGTGAGCGGTGAGCGTTCGAGCAGCCGGATCCCCAGTTCGCGTTCGAGCCGCTGGACGTGGCCGGTCACGGTGGGCGGCGACAGGAACAGCCGGGCCGCCGCGCGGGCGAACTGCCCCTCTTCGACGACTGCCAGGAACGACGCCAGTTGCCGTAGTTCCACACCTTCAACGTACGCCACCCGATGCCCGGCATCTGCCGTGGAGTTCATGTTTCGTGAAGACTGTCCGATTTTCCGGGCGTACGGGGCTATACCGGAGTGATGACAGCGAACGCGGTCCCGGAGCGTCGCGCCGCCCGCGCCGGCGGCGGCCTCCTGGACACCGGGCGGGAGACCGGCCACCGGCCGGCCCTCCCGCCACGGGTGCCGTGGTCCCGGGGGGCGCCATAGCGGCACGTTCGCGGTCGGCGCGGCAGGTCACTCGCCGCGCCCCACGCTCGCCATCGCCGCCTTCAGTGGCCGCCCTGGTCGCCGCGCGCACCTGAATGCGCCCGCCGCGACCGGACGCCGGCCGCATCTGGTGGCGGTGGCGAGCGTTCTCCTCTTGGCGACGCGACGCTCACTTTGCATAATCGGTTGGGTACGTAAAGTGACCCCCCTCGAAAGGGCATGGGATGGCGAGCGAGTTCCAGCGCAGAAAGATCGGCGGCGTCTTCGCGGCGATGGACGCCGACGGTGACGGCTTCCTGAGAGAGTCCGACTTCGCGGCGCTGACCGCCCGGTGGATCGTGATCCGCGGCACCGGCGACCACAGCGGGCTCTCGGCGATCATGATGGGCTGGTGGTCCACGCTGCGGAAGGCCTCCGACCTCGACCGCGACGGCGCGGTCACGCTGGAGGAGGTCCTGGCGCTGGCCGACCGGCTCGGCTCGATGCCCGAAGCGGTCACCGGCACCGCCGACGCGATGTTCGAGGCCGTGGACGAGGACGACGACGGCCACATCTCGCACACGGAGTACCGCCGCGCCATCGAGGCGTGGACCGGCCGCCCGACCGACACCGACGCGATCTTCCCGCTGCTCGACCTCGACGGCGACGGCCGCCTGTCCCGCGCGGAGTTCGTCCGGCTGTGGACGGAGTTCTGGGCCGGCGACGATCCCGACGCCCCGGGCTCACTGATCTTCGGCCCCGTCGAGCGCGTCCGCATGTGAGACGGAATCCCCTCACCGGCCCGGCCGTACGGCGATCTAGTGGAGGACCCAGCCGCCGTCCACGCAGAGGGTCTGGCCGGTGACGAAGGCGCTGTCGGGGCCGGCGAGGAAGCTGATCACACCGGCGATGTCCTCGGCGACCCCGCGGCGCTGGATCGCCTGCCGGGCGAGGGCGGTACGCGTCGCCTCCTCCTGGTCTGGATACGCCTCCAGCTCCTCCTCCGTGCGTATCGCGCCGGGCATGACGGAGTTGACCCGTACGCCGGCGGGTCCCAGCGCCCGCGCCATCGACCGGGTGAAGCCGATCAGCCCCGCCTTCGTGGTGGCATAGGGCACCGAGTCCGCCGCACCCAGCCGCGCGAGGACGCTGCTCACCGTGATGAGCGCCCCGCCCCCGACCGCACCGCCTCCGATCTGGCCGTCCCCCACCGCGCCGTTCCCCGCCGTGGTGCCGTCCGCCGTACGCTCGGGCGGGCCGCCGAAGGCGCGGCGGGCGCAGTGGACCGCGCCCATGAGGTTGACCGAGATGATCGACTCCCAGTCCGCGTCGGTGAGCTCGGTCCAGGCGGCCCGCCTGGTGACCATGGCGTTCGGCACCAGGACCGAGACGCGGCCCAGCTCCGCCTCGCACCGCCCGAACATCGCCGCGACCTCCGCCGACGAGGCGACGTCGGCCGCGTAGACCGCGGCGGTCAGTCCCTCCGCGCGAAGCTCCGCGGCCACGTCCTCGGCCAGTACGACCATCCGCGGCTCCGGGTGGCTGTTGATCACCACCGCCATGCCGTCCCGCGCGAGCCGTCGGGCCGTCGCCGCGCCGATTCCCCGTGACGCTCCGGTCACCAGGGCCACCCGATCCGGCATACGGCCGCCTCCTTCCGATCGATCCAGGTCAGGAGTCTCCCGGACCGGCAGGGCCGCTTGTCAAGGCGACGTCACTCCGAAGACAGGTCTTTGATTGGTTTTTTGCGGGCAAATGTTTGGCTCTTGCGTTGAGTTGTCAAGAAATCTAACCTCTGTGATGCGTCCCACATGCCTCCCCAAGGCACGTGCCCCCTGCCAAGCGCTGCCGCCCCCAGCGCTGTTCACGACGAGAGGCGCAATGAGACCCAAGCACACACGTCTGCGGCTGATCGCGGGGTCCGCCCTGCTCAGCCTGTTCGCGGCGCTCGGACTGGCGACACCCGCCATGGCCCAGGCCGACGTACGGCCCGTCGCCGACACGAACCTCGCCCTCGGCCAGCCGATCACGGCCTCCTCCCACGTGTACGACTTTGTCGAGACGAACGCCAACGACAACAACGTCGGCACCTACTGGGAGAGCGCCGGCGGCGCGTACCCGGCCACGCTCAGCGTCAACCTGGGCGCCAAGGCCGACATCCACTCGGTGGTGGTCAAGCTGAACCCGGACCCGATCTGGGGCCCGCGTACGCAGACCATCGAGGTGCTCGGCCGGCCGGCGCACTCCGGCAACTACACGAGCCTCGTGGCCGCCACGTCCTACTCGTTCAGCCCGTCCTCGGGCGCCAACACCGTGACGATCCCCGTCACCGCCACGGTCGCCGACGTCCAGCTCAAGTTCACCGCCAACTCGGGCGCGCCCGGCGGCCAGGTCGGCGAACTCCAGGTGATGGGCTCCCCGGCCCCCGCGCCGGACCTGACGATCAGCGACATGTCCTGGACTCCCGCGTCGCCGATCGAGACCGACTCGGTCACCCTCAAGGCGACGGTGAAGAACATCGGCACCGCGGCCTCCACGGCGACGAACGTCAACTTCTACCTCGCGGGCCAGAAGGTCGGCACCGGTACGGTCGGGGCCATCGCGGCGGGGGCCGCCACCTCGGCGTCGGCCGCCATCGGGACCCGCACCGCCGGGACGTACCAGCTCACCGGCAAGGTCGACGAGGCCGACACGGTGCTGGAGCTGAACGAGAACAACAACGCGTACACGAACCCGACCTCGCTGGTCGTGCAGCCGGTCGCCAGCTCCGACCTGGTCGCCTCGTCGGTGACCTGGAGCCCGGGCAACCCGTCCGCCGGCAACAACGTGTCCTTCAGCGTCGCGGTCAAGAACCAGGGCACCGTCGCCTCCGGTTCCGGCACGCACGGCATCACGCTCACGGTGCTCGACGCCAATAACGCCGTCGCGCGGACCCTCACCGGCTCGGTCAGCGGCACGATCGCCCCGGGCGCCACCGCCGGGCCGGTCAACCTGGGCTCGTGGACGGCAGTGAACGGCAAGTACACGGTCAAGGTCGTGCTCGCGAACGACCCGAACGAACTGCCGGTCAAGCAGGCGAACAACACCAGCACGCGGCCGTTCTTCGTCGGCCGCGGCGCGAACATGCCCTACGACGCGTACGAGGCCGAGGACGGCGTCCTGGCCGGCGGCGCGACCGTCGTCGGCCCGAACCGCACCATCGGCGATCTGGGCGGCGAGGCCTCCGGCCGCAAGGCGGTCAAGCTGGCGAGCACCGGCAGCAGCGTGGAGTTCACCACCCGCGCCAGCACCAACACGCTCGTCACCCGGTTCGCCATGCCGGACGCGTCGGGCGGCGGCGGGATCAACTCGACGCTGGACGTCTACGTCAACGGCAGCTTCCTCAAGGCCATCGACCTGACCTCGCACTACGCGTGGCTGTACGGCGCGGAGACGAGCCCGGGCAACTCGCCGGACTCGACGCCGCGGCACATCTACGACGAGGCGCACGTCATGCTCGGCACGACCGTTTCGGCCGGCAGCAAGATCAGGCTCCAGAAGGACGCGGCCAACTCGGCGGCGTACTACTCGATCGACTTCATCAACACCGAGCAGGTCGCCCCGATCGCCAACCCCGACCCGACCCACTACACCGTACCGACCGGGTTCGCCCAGCAGGACGTGCAGAACGCCCTCGACAAGGCACGGCAGGACTCGACCCTGACCGGCGTCTACCTGCCCGCGGGCACGTACCAGACGTCCGGCAAGCTCCAGGTGTACGGCAAGGCGCTCAAGGTCGTCGGCGCGGGCCCCTGGTACACCCAGTTCCAGGCGCCGACCGGCCAGGAGAACACCGACGTCGGGATACGCGCGGACTCGAGCGCGAACGGCTCGACGTTCTCCGGTTTCGCCTACTTCGGCAACTACACCTCGCGCATCGACGGCCCCGGCAAGGTGTTCGACCTCCAGAACGTCGCGAACGACACCATCGACAACGTCTGGGTCGAACACATGGTCTGCATGTACTGGGGCAACAACACCGACCACATGACGATCACCAACTCACGCATCCGCGACACCTTCGCCGACGGCATCAACATGACCAACGGCAGCTCGGACAACCTCGTGTCCAACGACGAGGCGCGCGCGACCGGCGACGACAGCTTCGCGCTGTTCGCCGCGACCGACTCGGGCAGCTCCGGCGAGAAGAACAACGTCCTGCAGAACCTCACGGCGATCCTGCCGTGGCGCGCGGCGGGACTCGCGGTGTACGGCGGGCAGGACAACACCGCCAAGAACATCTACATCGCCGACACGCTGACCTACTCCGGCATCACGATCAGCTCGCTGGACTTCGGCTACCCGATGGAGGACTTCGGACCGGACCCGACGACGTTCAGCAACATCTCGATCGTACGAGCCGGTGGCCACTTCTGGGGCGCGCAGACCTTCCCCGGGATCTGGATGTTCTCGGCCTCCAAGCAGTTCCGCGCCATCCGGGTCAGCGACGTGGACATCATCGACCCGACGTACTCCGGAATCATGTTCCAGACCGACTACGTGGGCGGCCAGCCGCTGAACCCGGTCACCGACACCGTGCTCACGAACATCACGATCAGCGGCGCGCACAAGAGCGGCGACGCCTATGACGCGAAGTCCGGCTTCGGAATCTGGGCCAACGAACTGCCCGAGTCCGGCCAGGGCCCGCCGGTCGGCTCGGCCACCTTCAACAACCTCAAACTGAGCGACAACG
Source organism: uncultured Actinomycetota bacterium (assembly GCA_963799975.1). Lineage (GTDB taxonomy): Bacteria > Actinomycetota > Actinomycetes > Streptosporangiales > Streptosporangiaceae > Actinoallomurus. The sequence continues at coordinate 612,205 of CAWCZF010000002.1, forward strand.
CCGTGGACATCAGGAACACGACACCCACCTTCACGATCAACGTCCAGTAGAGAGCCCGAACGCTCCGGCACCCACCCAGGCGGGGTGCCGGAGCGTTCGCCATGTCCGTGCTCAGGCCCACGGGCCGAAAGGCCGACCGGTCACGCCGGAGGATCGGTCACGGGCGGGACTTCCTCGTCGCCCTGGTGCCCGTGGTTGTCCGGGGACACCACCTCGTCGCCGTGGACGCCGTGGAAGTCGGGAGCGGCACTCTCGGCGAGGGTCTTGACGTGTGCCCTGGTGGCGGCCTGCGCGGAGTTGGTGGTCGTGGCCGGGCCGGCGCAGGCCAGGAGCGCCGTGGCCGCGACCGCTCCCAGGCGAAGCCGCTGCCGGATGAGACCGGCCTGGTGATCGATCATGGTTCCTCCCCGAACTGCGAGCTCCGGGTGCGATCCCCCGTGGATCCCCCGGATAGGTCAAGGATCGCCGGATGGCGCGCCGATGTCGTTGACGATGCGCGCCAACCTCGTCAGGCCGCATGCCTGCCGCGCCCAGAGGGCGTCCGCCATGTCCGTACGCGTCGTCCTTTGGCATGATCGATAGGTCGAAGGAGCGTGGGCCGGATGGACGTTCGCCTGATCACCGAGGACGGCGTCGAGGAGCGGTCCGCCGACGAGTTGGCGGCGCTGCTCGGTCAGGACGGTGCGCTGGTCTGGGTCGACATCCCCGGCTGCGACGCGCAGGGCGCGTTAGTGCTGGCCGAGGCGTTCGGCTTTCACCCGATGGCGATCCACGACTGCGTCGAGCGCAACCGCGTGGCCAAGATGCACGCCTACCCCGACCACGTGTTCGTCGTGCTGCACACGCCCGAACGCGGCGAGCGCGGGCACGTCCACTACCTGGAGCTGGACCAGTTCGTCGGCCGCAACTACCTGGTGACCGTGCACGGGCCGCTCAACCCGGCGGCCCCGCCCGCGGCGGCGCTGCGCGAGACCGAGTCCGTGCTCCGGCGGATCCGGGCCGGCCGGTTGCGTCCCCGCACCCCGTGGGAGCTGTCCCACGCGATCGTCTCGGCCGTGACGCGCAGCCAGGAGGCGTTCGTCGAGACGGTGACCAGTGACATCTGGCGGCTCGAACAGCGGGTCACCGCCGGGGACGTCGGCGACCCCGAGGACTTCCTCAACGACCTGTTCCGCGCCCGTCACGGCCTGCTCGCCGTACGCACCATGGGCGCGCTGGGTGCGGCGAGCTACGAGCGGATGGGCACGCTCACCCGCGTCTCGGCCGGGGGCCGTCCCCTGGTGGCCGACATGGCCGACCAGCTCGACCGCGTACGCCGCGTCGCCGACGGCGAGCGTGAGTACCTCCAGGGCGTGATCGAGTTCTACCAGACCGTCCTCACGATCAAGTCGATGCTGATCAGCCAGGAACGCAACGAGGAGGTCACCCGGCTGACCGAGGCCAGCTACGCGCAGAACGAGGAGCTGAAGAAGATCTCGGCCTGGGCGGCGATCTTCTTCGCGCCCACGTTCGTCGGCACCGTGTACGGGATGAACTTCGACCACATGCCGGAACGGCACTGGGTCGGCGGCTACCCGCTGGCCCTGGCCCTGATGGTGCTCGGCTCGATCGTGCTCTACCGGGTGTTCCGGCGGCGTGGCTGGCTCTGACCCTCATACGGCGCGCGCGGCGGCCTCCTCCAGCGCGCGGCGGACCAGTACGCGGGCGAGGTGGCGGCGGTAGCGGGCGTCGGTGAACGGCGCGGTGCCCTCGGCGGCCTGTGCCGCGGCGTCGGCGACCGTGGCGCCATCGGCGAGCGCGCGCTCGGCCGCGGTCGCCCGCAGCGGCGTCGCGCCCATGTTCACCAGCCCGATCGACCCGCCCTGTACGGCGACGGCGACGATGGCCCAGTCGATGGCACGGTTCGTCAGCTTCTGGAACGCCCACGCCGGGGACGCGGGCCGCGGCAGGCGGATCTCGGTGAGCAGTTCGTCCGGCTCCAGCGCCGTCTCGAACGGGCCGCCGAAGAACTCCCCCGCGGGGACCGAGCGCTCGCCGGACGGGCCGGAGACCACCAGCACCCCGTCCAGGGCGAGGACGACGGCGGCCAGGTCCGAGGCGGGGTCGCCGTGCGCGATCGAGCCGCCGATGGTGCCGCGGTGCCGGACCTGCGGGTCGCCGACCTGCCCCGACGCGTACGCGAGCAGCGGCAGCTCCTCGGCGAGGAGCGCGGAGTGTTCGAGGTCGTGGTGGCGGGTGAGCGCGCCGATCGCGAGGTGGCCGGGCAGGGCGCGGATGTAGGACAGCTCGCGTACGCGGCCGATGTCGACCAGGACCTCGGGGCGTGCGAGGCGCAGCTTCATCAGCGGGAGCAGCGAGTGGCCGCCCGCGAGGAACTTGGCGTCCTCGCCGTATTCGGCGACGATGCTCAGGGCCTCCTCGGCCGAGGAGGCCCGCCGGTAGGTGAACGGCGCGGGGATCATCGGGCGTCCCCGGCCGCGGACAGGATCGCCGCGACGATGTTGTGGTAGCCGGTGCACCGGCACAGGTTGCCCTTCAGCGCCGTGCGTACCTGCTCCTCCGTGGGATCGGGGTGCTCCCGCAGCAGCGAGGTCGCCGCCATCACCATGCCCGGAGTGCAGAACCCGCACTGCAACGCGTGGTGCCGCTGGAACGCCCGCTGCACGCGGTCCATCGAGCCGTCCGCCCCGGCCAGTCCCTCGGCCGTACGCACCTCGCCGCCGTCGGCCTGGGCGGCGAGGACCGTGCACGACTTGACCGACTCTCCGTCCAGCAGCACGGTGCACGATCCGCACGTGCTCGTGTCGCAGCCGACGTTGGTCGCGGTGAGGCCGACCACGTCGCGTACGTAGTGCACCAGCAAGGTGCGGTCGGCCACGTCGTGGCTGGTGCGCTCGCCGTTGACGGTGATCGTCACGTTCATCGGGCGGTCCTCGCCTCGTCGATCGCGGTCCAGACGCGCTGCGGGGTGGCCGGCATGTCGATGTGGCGGATGCCGAGGTGGCCGACCGCGTCCACGACGGCGCTCTGCACGGCCGGCGTCGCGCCGATCGTGCCCGCCTCGCCGATGCCCTTCACGCCCAGCGGGTTGACCGTCGTGGGCGTCTCCATCGCGACCAGCTCGAAGCTCGGCAGCTCGGCGGCGCTGATGAAGGGGTAGTCCATGAGCGTGGCGGTCACCGGGTTGCCCTCCTCGTCGTAGGCCATCTCCTCCAGCAGCGCCTGCGCGGCGCCCTGGGCGATGCCGCCGTGCCGCTGGCCCTCGGCGAGCACCGGGTTGACCACCGGTCCGGCGTCGTCCACGGTCACGTGCCGTACGAGCCGCGCCCGGCCGGTCTCCAGGTCCACCTCGGCCACCGCGACGTGCGCCCCGAACGGGAAGGTCGACTGCTGGGTCTGGAACCGCGTGCTGGCCGACAGGCCCGGTGGACCGGCGCGTTCGGCGAGCCGCGCCCAGCCCACACCGCCGCCGGGGACGCCGCGTACGCTCCAGGTCCCGTTCGCGGTGTCCAGTACGAGGTCGGCCGGGTCGGCCTCCATCTCCTCGGCGGCCAGCGCGCGCCCCAGCTCACGTACCTCCACCGCGGCGTTGTGCACCGCGGTGCCGCCGAGTTGGAGCGACCGCGAGCCGAACGTGCCGACCCCCTCGTCCAGCATGTCGGTGTCGCCGTGCCGCACCGTGATCTGCTCCATCGGCAGGCCGAGCTCGTCCTGTACGAGCATCGCCCAGGCGGTCGCGTGGCCCTGCCCGTGCGGTGAACTGCCGGTCCACACCGTCGCGGAGCCGTCCGCGTGCACCTCGAGTCGCGCGGTCTCGCCGGACTCGGGGCCGCCGCCGGTGATCTCCACGTACGTCGAGACCCCGATGCCGAGCTGGAGCGGGTCGCCGCGCTCGCGTCGGCGTCGCTGCTCGGCACGCAGCTCCTGGTATCCCGCGGCGTCGAGCACGGTGTCGAGCGCCTTGGCGTACTCGCCCGTGTCGTAGGTCGCCCCGGTCGGCGTGGTGAAGGGGAACCGATCGGGGGCGATGAGGTTGGTCCGCCGTACGTCCGCCGGGTCCCGGCCGATCTCGGCGGCGAACAGGTCCATCGCGCGCTCGATCGCGGCGGTCGCCTCGGGGCGGCCGGCGCCGCGGTACGCGCCGATCGGCGTGGTGTTGGTGAGGACGGTGCGAAAGGACGTCTCGACGTTGCGGATGTCGTACACGCCGCCGGCCATGAGCATCGTCAGGCTCGGCATGAGGATGCCCATGCGCACGTACGCGCCGCAGTCCTGGACGATCTCCAGCCGGTACGCGACGACGCGGCCGTCGCGGTCGCCGCCGATCGTGACGGTGTGCCGCTGCGCGCGGCCGTGCGACATGGCCATGAGGTTCTCGTTGCGGGTCTCCACCCAGCGCACGGGACGCGACGTACGCTGCGCGGCCCAGCCGACCGTGATCGCCTCCCGATCGATGCCGATCTTGGCGCCGAAGCCACCGCCGACGTCCGGCGCGACGACGCGTACGGCCTCGGGCGCGAGGCCGAGACGGTCGGCCACCACGTCGCGTACGCCGTGCACGTTCTGCGTGCTCGCCCAGAGTGTCAGGCGGCCGCCGGACCACGCGGCCGCCGCGGCGCGCACCTCCAGGGGCGCGGGCGCGACGCGCTGGTTGACGAAGGTGCGCTCGACCACGACCTCGCAGCCCGCGAACGCCGCGTCGTCGAACTCCTCCGTGCCGCCCGTGGCGACCACGTTCGTGCCGGCGGACGGGAAGAGCAGGGTCTCCTCGCTCAGGCCGGCCTGGACGCCGACCACGGCGGTGAGCGGCTCGTAGTCGACGCCGACCAGCTCGGCCGCGTCCTCTCCCTGGCCGGGCTCGTCGGTCAGGACCAGCGCGACCGGCTCTCCGGCGAAGCGGACCGTGTCGCGGGCCAGCAGGGGTTCGGCGTCCGGGGCGTCCGCGTCACCGTCCGCGTCGCCGAGGTCGGCGGCGGTGAGCACGGCCACGACGCCCGGCTCGGCCATCGCTTCGGAGGCGTCGATCCCGGTGATACGCGCGTGCGCCAGCGGGCTCCGCACGAACGTGGCGTACGCCGCGCCGCGCAGCTCGGGCAGCCGCAGATCCTCAAGGTAGGTGGCGCCCACCGTGAGCAGCCGAGGGTCTTCGGTGCGTACGACGCGGGTGCCCAGAATGCTCATCGCCCCTCCGAGGTAAACATCGGCTCTTACCCTCTAATCGTACGAATACGCGACACGGGGGTGAAAATAGGGGCGATCTCTTCAAATGATCATTTCACCGGACGGGGCCTCCGGCGCAGACGTCCTTACACGCGAACGCGGGCCCGTACTGTGCGTACGGACCCGCGCTCGATGACGATCGATCAGACGGGGACGATGTTCTCCGCCTGCGGGCCCTTCTGGCCCTGGGTGATGTCGAACTGGACCTTCTGGCCCTCCTGGAGCTCACGGAAGCCCTGGGCCGCGATGTTGGAGTAGTGAGCGAAGACGTCGGCGCCGCCGCCGTCCTGCTCGATGAAGCCGAAGCCCTTTTCGGAGTTGAACCACTTCACGATGCCTGTAGCCATGTCTGTCTTTCTTTCTGGGGCAGGCGCACTCTCACTTGAGAGCCCGCGTCGCTGATATGACCCCATCCAGGCGAACCGGTGCAAACAAAACGCGCCTGTAGGTGATGACCGGCAGGCGCGCATAAAGTTTATGGGAACCACAACTGCAACTTTTAATAAGCTACCACAGGTCGGGCCTCCGTAATCACGTCGGCCGGTTCGATCATGTCAGGAGGCGAGCAAGACCAGGCATTTCGCCTGTCTGACGCCCTGCCGGTGACCCGCAGATCGCCGGACAGCGCCTCGCCGCGCTCACCGCGACGCGGTGACGCCGACCGCGTGCAGATGCCGGAGCACCTCGGCGTAGGACCGGACGAGGGACGTCTCGGCGTACGACACGCCGTGCTGCTCACAGTACGCGCGGACCAGCGCCTGCGCGCGGCGGAGGTTCGGCCGCGGCATGCTCGGGAACAGATGGTGCTCGATCTGGTAGTTCAGCCCGCCGAGCACGAAGTCGGTGAGACGGCCGCCGCGTACGTTGCGCGACGTCAGAACCTGACGTCGCAGGTAGTCCACCTTCTCCTCCGTCCCGACCGTGGGCATGCCCTTGTGGTTCGGGGCGAACGAGGCGCCCATGTAGACCCCGAACAGGCCCTGCTGGACGGCCAGGAAGCACACGGCCTGGAGGGGCGACAGGACGAGGAACAGGACCGCGAGGTAGCCGGCCGTGTGCACGATCAGCAGGGCGCCCTCGACCAGCCGCATCCTCGGCGTCGTACGCGAGGGGTCCAGGAGCGCACGGATGCTCGCGACGCGCAGGTTCAGGCCCTCCAGCAGCAGCATCGGGAAGAACAGGTACGCCTGTGACCTGGCCAGCAGGACGCCGGCCCCGCGCCGCGTACGCGCGTCGGCGACGGTGAAGGCGAGCGCGCCGCTCGCGATGTCCGGGTCGTGGCCCTCCCGGTTCGGGTTGGCGTGGTGCCGGTTGTGCTTGTCCACCCACCAGCCGTAGCTCAAGCCCACCAGGAGACCGCCGTGCAGGCGGCCGAGCAGGTCGTTCGCGCGTTTCGAGGCGAAGATCTGCCGGTGCCCGGCGTCGTGCCCGAGGAACGCGATCTGGGTGAACGTCACGGCGAGGAACGCCGCGACCAGCAGTTGCCACCAGGACCGGCCGAGCAGCGCGAAGGCGACCCAGCCGAGGGCGAAGAGCACGAGGTTCACTGTGATCTTCACCGCGTAGTAGACGGGCCTGCGGTCGAGCAACCCCGCCTGGCGTACCTGGCGGGACAGTGCCGCGTAGTCGCTGCCGCGCGCGGTCGCGGGCGGGCCTCGGCGGCCGCTCACCGGCCCCGGCGCCACGCCGGCTCTCAGACTGTCGGAACTCATCGCTTGCTCCTCCTCGGAGTCGTCTCAGACCGAGCGGCGGTGAATGTAGCACCAGTGCCGCTCCGGTCCCTGCCGCAGCGCGCGTACCACCGGGTGGTTGGTCTCCTCGTAGTGCGCCCGGGCGTGCCGCTCCGGCGAGTCGTCGGAACACGCCACCCAGCCGCAGGTCAGGCAGACGACGAGAGCGGACCACGCGGTCCCGGCCGCCGTGCACTCCCGGCACTCGGCCGAGTCCGGCGGCGCCGGCTCCCGTTCGTCGAGATGGTCACAGCGAGGGGTCGACCCGTTCGGGCCACCGCTGAGCGCGCCCCGTGCCAGGTCGAGGCCGTGCCTGACCATCGGCGCCCCCTTGTCGTCCGCCGATCGGCGGAGCCTCGCGGCCAGTCCACCGCGACCGGCGGCACGTGGAAACGGGCAACCCGAGTAAGCCTTATCACCTGCCCTGATTTCCGCGCGGCGGGCCGGACTTGGATCGCGACCTGCGGCCATGCGAATCTGTGCGTGGGAGGCCGACCGCCGACGAGCCGAGGAGGTGGCGGACGTCGAACTCCGGCAGTTGCGTTACTTCGTGACGCTCGCCGAGGAACTCCACTTCGGCCGGGCCGCCGCGCGTGAGCACATCGTGCAGTCGGCGCTGAGCCAGCAGTTGCAGCGGCTCGAACGCGAGTTGGGCGTACGCCTCCTGGAGCGCAGCACCCACCACGTGGCGCTGACCCTGGCGGGCGCGGCGTTCCTGGTCGAGGCCCGGCAGATCCTCGCGCAGACCGAGCGCGCGGCGCGGGTCGCCCGCAGCGCGGCCAGGGCCGGCCCGAGCCTGCGGGTGGGTGTCATCGACGCGAGTTATGACTCCATGCCCCAGATCCTGCACGAGGTCCAGGTCCGCTACCCCGATCTCGTCATCCACCAGGTCGAGGCCGGCGTCCCCGAGCAGTACCAGCGGCTCGTCGACGGCCGTCTCGACGTCGGCATCGGGCGGGCCGCGCTCGCGCCGCCCGGGGTCGCCTCAGAGCTGTTCCGCGAGGATCCCCTGGGGGTGCTGGTGCCCGACGGGCACCGGTTCGCCGACCTGGAGGGGGTGCCCGTCGCCACGCTCGCGCAGGAGCCGCTGTTGCTCTCCGAGGACGCGCGAGCGCCCGAGTTCAACCAGTTCGTCGTTGAGATGTGCCGCGCCGCCGGTTTCACCCCCGCCGTCTACGAGGGGACCGTCGAGAGCATCCGCGCAGCGGCCTCCCTCGTCGCCGCCGGACGGTGCCTCTACTGCGTGCCCTCCTCATGCATCTCCGCCCTTCCCGGCACCCTCTGGCGGCCCCTCACCGAACCCGAGTCCCACTACCCGTGGTCGATCCTGTGGCGTGCCGACCACCTCACCGACCACGTGCGCGCCATCCTCACCTGCGCGCGCACGATGTCCAAGCGGCTAGGGTGGCTGACGTCCCCGGACCGGACGGTCCGCTGAGACGCCAAGCCGGTCCCGGGCGATCAGTCAGCGTGATGGGCCCTGCTCGGCTTGGTGGTTTCGGCGCGTCGCCCATGACGATTGGCTGAGAGCATGCACCCCCCGCGCAAGACGGCGTCACACGACGGGAGCGACGGCTCATGACCGGGCTCAGCCTCGGGGTGATGGGGAGGTCGCGCAAGCAGGACGAGCGACGGCTGCCGATTCATCCGATGCACTTCGACCGGATCGATCCGGAGCTGCGGGCGCGCATCTACCTCGAGTACGGCTACGGCGAGCGCTTCGGCGTGCCGGACGGCCGGCTCGCGCCGTACGTGGCCGGGCTGCGCACGCACGCTCAACTGGCCGCCGACTGCGACGTCATCCTGCTGGCCAAGCCGCTGGCGGCCGATCTGGAAGAGCTGCACGACGGACAGGTCCTGTGGGGCTGGCCGCACTGTGTCCAGAGCCCGGAGATCACCCAGCTCGCCATCGACCGGCGGCTCACGCTGATCGCCTTCGAGGCGATGAACCACTGGAACTCCGACGGCGGGTTCGGCCTGCACGTCTTCCACAAGAACAACGAGCTGGCCGGCTACACCTCGGTGCTGCACGCCCTCCAGCTCATCGGCACGACCGGCGTCTACGGGCGGCCGCTGCGCGCCGCCGTCATCGGCTTCGGCGCGACCGGCCGCGGCGCGGTCACCGCGCTCAACGCGCACGGCGTACACGACGTGAGCATCCTCACCAACCGCGAGGCCGCGGCCGTCGCCTCCCCGATCCACTCCGCGACGATCGTGCCGTTCGGCCAGGAGCCCGGCAGCCCGGCCGGCAGCCACCTGCTCCGTGAGGGGACGAAGGCGCCGCTGGCGCCGTTCCTCGCCGAGCACGACATCGTCGTCAACTGCGTGCTGCAGAACCCCGAGGCGCCGCTGGTGTTCGTGACCGAGGAGGGCCTGGGCGCGTTCGCGCCGGGCAGCCTCATCGTCGACGTGTCCTGTGACGAGGGGATGGGCTTCGCCTGGGCGCGGCCCACGTCGTTCGCCGACCCGATGTTCACGGTGGGCGACGGCGTGCACTACTACGCGGTGGACCACAGCCCCTCGCTGCTGTGGAACTCCGCGACGTGGGAGATCAGTGAGGGGCTCCTCCCCCATCTGCGCACCGTGCTCGAGGGCCCGGGGGCGTGGAGCACCGACCAGACGATCCGGCGAGCCGTCGAAATCCAGGACGGCATCATCCAGAATCCGGCGATCCTCTCGTTCCAGCATCGTTCGCCGGAGTATCCCCACGAGCCCCAGTAGCGAGCCCGGTCGATCGAGCCGGGAAATTCCTCGCTATTAATAGTTGCGCGGCAGTAACGTAATTTCGCTAATTTACGCGTACAGTCTTCCTGTATCCTCCCGGTACCCTTCGGGCGCAAAACGCACCCCCGGCGATACTGTTTCTGACGTACGTTCCTCACGGCAGGTCAAAAGCGTCGAGAGGTTCATGGAATTAAGGGGTCCCCCTGGCCACCATGACCGTACTCACCGGAGCGCGCCGCTCCGCGTATGCGCCTTGAGACAAGCCTCCCATCCTGCCGCGACCCGTGTTGACCAGGGGGATCGCGGTCGGCCATCGAGTATGGAGGGAGGGATGAACATGTCTGATGACTGGCGGAAGAGCGGCCGGAGTGGCAACGGCGGAAACTGTGTCGAAGTCGCAGTGATTGACGACTGATTCTTCGCTGCGTGATGAGAACCCCGTCACTGCAGGGGCGGGGTTCTCCAAACCAACTTGGCTATTTGCATTATGCGGAGACCCAGAATTCAATCCCCATCGAACTCCGCTCGCACACCTAGGAGACGCACCGATCGGCGCGTGGTGAAACGGTCCAGGGCGGCCAGCGCGGCATCCTCGATCGCGGACACGTTCGCGGACGCCGCACCGAGCGAACGGCCGCGCGTACGAGTCGTGAACGGGACGTACCGCACCTTGACCACGACACGGACGACCGTACGGCCCGCGACCTCGCCCGCGACCCGCCGCGCGAGGCGCGCGACCTCCGCGCGTACCTCGTCCCAGTCGTCGAGATCGTGCTGGTAGGTGACCTCCCGGCTGAGGGAGCGCGCGACGTGCGGAGCGCCGGTCACCGGCGCGGAGCTCTCGCCGCGGGCGATACGCACGAGCCAGGGCCCGGTCGCGGGCCCGAGCCGTGCCGCCAGCTCGCCGGGATCGGTCGCGGCGAGCGCGCGCACCGTGTCGATGCCCATCCCGGCGAGCCGCCGCGCGGTCTTGCGCCCGATCCCCCAGAGCGCGTCGGTCGGCCGGTCGCCCAGCACGTCGAACCAGTTCTCGTCGGTGAGCCGGAAGACGCCGCCCGGCTTGCCGAAGCCGGTGGCGAGCTTGGCCTGAAGCCTGTTGCGCCCGATGCCGACGCTGCACTCCAGCCCGGTCGCCGCGCGCACGCGCCGGCGGATCTCGGCGGCCGACGACTCCGGATCCTCGCCCTCGACCGCCAGGAACGCCTCGTCCCAGCCGAGCACCTCCACCACGGGGGCGCAGGACCGCAGAGTCGCCATCACCTGTGCCGAGGCCGCCTCGTACACGGGCCGGTCGACCGGCAGGAAGACCGCCTCGGGACAGCGCCGGGCCGCCGTGCGCAGCGGCAGCCCGGAGTGCACGCCGAACTCCCGCGCCTCATAGGAGGCCGTGCTGACGACGCCGCGCTTGGCCGGGTCCCCGTCGCCGCCGACGACGACGGGCAGTCCGTGCAGCTCGGGCCGGCGCAGCACCTCGACCGCGGCCAGGAACTGGTCGAGGTCGACGTGTAGCACCCAGGAGTCCACACCCCCATCATCACCTCACCGCGGGCGGCTCGCCCGTCCCCGACCTGGCCGGCCGTCCGCGCGATGATCGCCTGCCGCGCGTACGCGCGGCGGGCGCGGCGCTGGGCTAGCGGGGTGGGACGGCGCTGGGCGGCGATCGGATCGATGAGGCCGAGGCGTCGCGCCTGGTCGTGTGGAGCCCGGCCGGCCGCGTGATCCGCCGCCACCGCGTACGGTCGGGCGGGCAGGCCGCCCGCCTCGGGCTCGCGTACCTTCCCGCCGCCGCCCTGGCGACCCTCCGCGCGTCACCGTCCTGACGCCGCCGGGCGGCGCGGTCGCGTCCGCGCCGGTCGCGGCCCTGATGTACCTCGACTAGTTTGATCATCACCTGTCCGGCCCCCGAAAGGATTCCCGAGGCGTCATGGCCACCATCCGCCACGAGCTCGTGATCGACGCGTCCCCGGAGCACATCTGGGACGTGGTGCGCGACGTCGGCGCCGTGCACGAGCGGCTGCTACCCGGCCGCGTGGCCGGCACCCGGCTGGAGGGCGACCAGCGGTTCCTGACCTTTCCCGACGGGCACGTGGTCCGCGAGCTGATCGTCACGATCGACGATGACGCCCGCCGCCTGGCCTACTCCGTCGTCGAGGGCGCACGGCCCCCGGCCGAGCACCACCACGCGTCGTTCGAGGTCCGGCCGGAAGGGGATGAAGCGGGCCGGTTGATCTGGACCACCGATGTGCTGCCGCACGCGCTCGCCCCCGTGATCCGGATTCGCGTCGAGCGCGGCGCGGCGGAGATGAAGCAGGCGATCGAGGCCGCGGCGCGCGGCTGACCCGAGCACCCTCGGGCGCTCGCCACCTCGACACCGTGCGCGACGCGCATCCGGACACACCGCCGCCGCGAGCACCCGCAGGCCGCAGACGCCCGCCACTCGCCTGCCACAGGCGCTCGGCGGCCGTCAGGCCGCGAGGGTGTCCAGGCTCACCTGCCACAGGCGCTCGGCGGCCTCGGGGTCCAGGGCGTAGGCCGCCACGCCGCGGCGGGTGCCCGGCTCGCGGGGCCCCGCCTCTTCACAGTCCTCGAAGTAACGGCCGCCGACGCCCTTGAGCAGCGGCGACGTCGCCACCAGCACCGACGTGGCCGCGCCCTGCTCCGGGGTCTTCCACGCGACCGGCGTGGTGCCGCCCGCCTCGGCGCGTGCCCGTTCGATGTCCGCCTCGGTGATGTGCCGGGCGAGGTTCGTACGTATCGCGCCCGGCATCAGGGAGTTCGCGGTGATGCCGTCGGCGGCCCAGCGGCGCGTCGCCTCGACCGCGAACAGGATGTTGGCGGTCTTGGACTGCCCGTACGCCGACCACCGTTCGTACGGGCGCTCGCGGAAGTGGATGTCCTCGAAGACGATCGGCGAGCGGTGGTGGCCGCTGGAGCTGACCGAGACGACGCGGGCGTCGCCGGCCGCCGCCAGCGCCCCGTGCAGGCCGGTGGTCAGCGCGAAGTGGCCGAGGTGGTTCGTGGCGAACTGGAGCTCCCAGCCCTCCGCCGTACGGGTCTCGGGGGCGGCCATCACGCCGGCGTTGTTGACGAGGATGTGCAGCGGGCCCTCCCACGCGGCGGTGAAAGCGGCGATCGAGGAGCGGTCGACGAGGTCGAGGGGCGCGACCAGGATCTGCTTGTTCTCGGTGGTCGCGGCGATGTCCTCGGCGGTGCGCTCGCCCGCCTCGCGGTCGCGGACCGCGAGGGTCACCTCCGCGCCCGCGCCGGCCAGCGCGCGTGCCGTCTCGACGCCGATGCCGGACGCCCCGCCCGTCACGACGGCGCGGCGGCCGGTGAGGTCGATGCCGGCCACGACCTCGGCGGCGGTCGACGCGAAGGAGAAGGACGTGGTCAGGCGTGTTTCAGCGGTCATGGCTCTTCCAGTCTCGCGGGCCGTGCGCTGCACCGGCCCAGCCGGTAAGATATGAAACGGAGGAACCTCCGTTACGCCTCCACTGTAAGCGGAGCGCCCTCCGTTTAGCAAGCCGCCCACCGAGGAGGAGCCGTGCCGGCCACCACCCCCCGGCCGCTGCGCGCCGACGCCCAGCGCAACCGCGACCGCCTCCTCGACGCCGCCGTACACGCGTTCTCCCAGGTCGGACCCGATGTCACGCTCGACGCCATCGCCAAGGACGCCGGGGTGGGCATCGGCACGCTCTACCGCCACTTCCCCACGCGCGAGGCGCTGGTCGACGCGGCGTACCGGAACGAGCTCGCCCGCCTGTGCGACGCCGCGGACACTCTCCTGGAGACTCTGCCGCCCGACCAGGCGGCACGCGCGTGGATGGACCGCTTCGTCGACTACATGACCACCAAGCGCGGCATGGCCGAGGCGCTGCGCGCCCTCATCGCCTCGGGCGGCAACCCGTTCGCCGAGAGCCGCCAGCGCCTGACCACCGCGGTCACGACGCTTCTGCGCGCGGGGGCCGAGACCGGCACCGTACGCGCGGACGTCGAGCCCGCCGACGTGCTCGCGAGCCTGAGCGGCGTCTCCCTCGCCGCCGGCGAGCCGTCCCAGCGCGACCAGGCCGGCCGCCTGCTCGACCTGCTCATGGACGGCCTTCGCTACCGCTCCTGACCGCGTCGCGGGTGAAGCGCGCGGCATGCTCGCCGCTCAGCCGCCCGTACGGGAGCCGCCGTCCCGCGAGGACCATCAGCAGGTCCTGCGCCGCGCCCGTCACCGGGACGCCGGAGCCGAAGGACCAGTCCAGGTCGTCGGCCTGAAGCCGTACGCCGTCCAGGTCGACGCCGAAGAACTTCACCCCCCGGGCACTGGCCATGCCGTCCAGTACGGGCCACAGCCGCTCATTGGGCACCCGGCGGCCGACGCCCAGGGGGATCGTGAAGTCCAGGCCGTGCACCACGTCGTGGGTCAGCGCGCCGTCATACCCTCCGCGCGGCGGCTTCCATGGATGCTCGGCGTTGTCGCGGAGGCAGGCGGCGAGCTCGGCGGCGGAGAGCCGCCCGGCGTCGGCGCGCGCGCAGCGGTCCGCGACGCGGTTGAAGTCGCCACGCGCCTTCACCAGCTCGAAGACCACCCGCCGCTTCGAGTGGCGGAACGGCAGGGTCATGTGCGCCACGACCTCGCGTACGCGCCAGCCCGCGCACAGGGTGTGCTCGTCCCACCGCTCGGCGGGCAGTTCGGCCAGCACGGCGACCAGCTCACGGCGTTCGGCGGCGATCGCCTCTCTTACGTCGGCCATCGGGGCTCCTTCGGTCGGCGGATGCTTCCGCCCTGCCGACGAACGGGAACCGCGCGTATGGACACCTCACCCGGCGATCTCGGCGAGGCGGCGGCCGAGGTAGCGGCGTTCGGCCTCGTTGGCGGCCAGGTCCAGTGCCGCGCGGTAGGCGTCCGCGGCCTCCGCCGTACGGCCCAGGCGGCGCAGCAGGTCGGCGCGGGTGGCCGGCAGCAGGTGGTAGCCGGCCAGCGCCCCGGCCGCGGCCAGCTCCTCCACCAGCGCGAGGCCCGCCAGCGGCCCGTCGGCCATGCCCACGGCGACGGCGCGGTTCAGCTCCACCACCGGGGAGGGCACCAGCCGTACGAGCCGGCCGTACAGCACCGCGATCTGGGGCCAGTCGGTGTCGGCGGCATCCGAAGCGGTCGCGTGGCAGGCGGCGATGGCGGCCTGAACCTGGTAGCGGCCGGGTTCGCCGCGGAGCAGCACCCGGTCCAGCAGCGCCACGCCCTCGGCGATCTCTTCGGCATCCCACCGCGTACGGTCCTGGTCCGCGAGGAGTACGAGGTCGCCGCCGGCGTCGAGGCGGGTCGCGCGGCGCGCGTCGTGCAGCAGCATGAGGGCGAGCAGGCCGCCCGCCTCGGGCTCGTCCGGCATCAGCGACGTGAGCACCCGGGTCAGCCGGATCGCCTCGGCGCTGAGGCCCTGCCGCAGCAGGTCCGCCCCGGCCGTGGCCGAGTAGCCCTCGTTGAACAGCAGGTACAGCACGGCCAGCAGAGCCGGCGTGCGCTCGGGCAGCAGGTGCGCGGGCGGCACGCGGTACGGGATGCCGGCGTGGCGGATCTTCTGCTTGGCGCGTGAGAGGCGCTTGGCCATCGTCGGCTCGTTCACCAGGAAGGCGCGGGCGATCTCCACCGTGCTCAGCCCCGCGAGCGTACGCAGCGTCAGCGCGACCTGGGCCTCCAGCGCGAGCGCCGGGTGGCAGCAGGTGAACATCAGCCGCAGCCGGTCGTCCGGGACACCGCTGCCGTCCGAAATGGGCACGGGCGCGGGATCGTCCTCGTGCAAGGCGGCGACCTCCCGTAGCTTGGCGGCGCCGACCGCCGCACGGCGTCGTCGGTCGACCGCGCGGTTGCGCGCGGCGGTGGTCAGCCACGCGCCGGGCCGGCGCGGGATCCCGTCGCGCGGCCAGCGCTGCAACGCCAGCGCGAAGGCGTCCTGCGCGGCTTCCTCGGCCAGGTCCCAGTCGCCGGTGACCCGGATCAGCGTCGCCACGACCTGACCCCACTCGTCGCGGAACGCCTGCGCGACCGCGGCCTCGACCTCGGCGGTCATCCCTGCCGGAGCGGCCGGATCTCGATCGTCCCGTACCCGGCGGCCGGATGCTTGGCGGCGATCTCGATCGCCTCGTCCAGATCGGCGCAGTCGATCAGGCAGAAGCCGCCGATCTGCTCCTTGGTCTCGGCGAACGGCCCGTCGGACAGGATCACGTCGTCGCCACGCACACGTACGGTCGTGGCGTCCGGCGGCGGCCGCAGCCCGGCGCCGCCGTACACCACCCCGCGCTCCAGCATCTCCTCGCTCCAGCCGCCACAGCCGTCGTCGGCGTGCTCGGCGGCGGTCTCGTCACCGCAGATCAACAATGCGTATTTCAACGCTCCTCCTCCTGCCGTCCCACCCGTACGACGAATGGGAGACCGCGAAAGCGACAGGGTTCCATCAGACCAGGTCCAGCAGGTCGCGGATCAGCCCGGCCACCTCGTCCGGGGCGAAGTCCATGGCGTTCTCGCGACGTTGACCTCGAAGGCGCAGTATCGCGGGTCCGGCAGGGACCGCACCCACGCGTATCGCCCGCGCACCTCATCGGGGCCGTACGGCGCCGCGCCTGATTCGTCGGAGGTGTGATCTACGATGCGATGCGTTCTGATTCGTGCGGAGGACGGCCCTGATGACCAACCAGCGCTTCGCGCAGGCACTCGAGTCGATGCGAAGCTCCGACGCCCGTCGCAGCGCGCGCGGATTCGACTTTCTGCGGGAGCACGCGGACGCGTATGTGGACGACCTCGTCGCCGCGTTCGGCAGCGAACCGAACGACGGGCTGCGCTGCCTGCTGCTCGAACTCATCTCCGAGGCGCGCTGCCCCAGCGCCCTGCCCATGCTGGCCGGTCAGCTGGAGAGCGATGACGAGTCGCTTCAGTTCTGGGCGGTACGCGGCCTGGAGATGCTCGACACTCGCGAGGCGCACCACGAGCTCTACCAGGCGCGCGAGAACGGCTGGATCCCGTGAGGCGCGGATGCCGGGGACCGTTGGAGGGTCCCCGGCATCCGCATGGCGGGGCCGATGGGGCAGTTCAGCCGTGTGACAGGCAGGTGGTCGGCGAGGCGTGCGCGGGGTCGAGGGCGTTCTCCGCCTCGTGCAGCGCGACGGGGTCGGCGGCCATCGCGACGTGCTCGGAGATGTCGACCGCGCACAGGTTCTGGAGGGTCACGTTGTGCGCGCCGCTCAGGAACTGCGTCGCGTACGGCGTCACGACCTCGTCGTAGCGGCTCGCGATGACGGTGTAGTCAACGCCGGGCAGGGTGTCGCCGCCCGCGTTCAGGCTGGTGAGCAGCGACGAGCCGACGACCTGGTCGGCGCAGGCCGGGCAGGCGGAGTTGAGGATGTCGCTCGCGCCGGGGAACTGGAGCGCCAGGGTCGCGAGGCCGTCGAGGGTGGTGCCGTGGTTGGAGGGCGACAGGCCGACGAGGGTGTGCACCTTGTCCGCGCCGCCGAGGAACTTCAGGTAGTAGCGCGGCATCATGCCGCCCTGGGAGTGACCGATCATGTCGACCTGCGACGCCCCGGTGGCGGCCAGGACGCCGTCGACGAACGTGGAGAGCTGCGCGGCGGAGTCGGGCACCGGCGCGATGGCGCGCAGCACCGGCACACCGGCCTTGGCGCCGTACGTCAGCGCGAAGACGCAGTACCCGCGTGCGGCGAGGACGGGAGCGTCGGCGAGCCAGTTGACGGTGCCGTTGGCGAACGTGCCGTGGACGAGGACGACGGGACGCGGATGCGCGGCGCTGGGCCGGCACGACCAGTTGTTCGCGCCGGGCAGGTCGGGCGCGGCGAGGGCCTTGGCGGCGGCGATCGGGTCGGCGGCGTTCGCCGCGTTGCCGAACAGGATGCCGCCGCTCAGGAACGCGGTGACGAGGACGAGCAGTGACCGTAATGCGCGGGGGCGGGGCAGCACGGAACTCCTCCGGGGGGCGAGGGGCAGGGGACGGCACGCCAGGAGTGTGAACCAGGTCACACTGGAAGTTACTAACCGGTAAACTAACTCTCACTACCGACATTGACTAGTCAGTAATTAATAACGTTTCGATAACGGGCGCCGCGCTCTCACTGTCGGACCCGGCCGACCCGTGTGCCGAGCGACGCGAGAGTGTCAGCCACCGCGGGCCGGGGACGCCTCGCCGGTGGGGAGCGCGGCGGCGGCGAACCGAAGAAAATCTCCTGTGGCCGGAGTAGACATTCGCTGCCGGGCTGGGTAGTGTTCCCGATGTCGCAAGGAGAGAGAACATCAAAGAGGCACGGGAGACAACGAACTACCCGTGAATTGGTGTGCACGACGTCAGGTGCGCTGGGGCCGGGTAACGGTAGGTGGCTCTGGGCGGTGGCAAGCGGCCGTCGGACGCGCTGGGGCGAGGTAGCAGGTCCCTGAAGGTCTGAGGCCGGTACGGAAGGGTTATGAGGAAGATCAGAGGAGAAGGGGAGGGTCATACGCCGTCGGATCGCCCGCTGCTGGTTGTGTCTCGCCGCGCGGGTACCGCAGTCCCATCAGAACGAGAGGTGGTCTCCGGTCACGCTTCCGCGATCCCCGCACCCTTCACCGCTTCAGGTGGCCGGTGCGGATACGACAAGCCGACGTTCTCGTCGGTAGATGGTGTTGACACCTGAAACCCTGGGCCCCGGTGCTACGGCACCGGGGCCCTCATGACGTGGAGGCTCAATGGACCCAGCCGAGCAGAACATGTCCGACAAACTCGACGACGAGGACTACCCCGCCTACACCATGGGCCGTGCCGCGGAGATGCTCGGCACCACCCAGGGCTTCCTGCGCAGCCTGGACGAGGCGAAACTGATCACCCCCCAGCGCTCGACCGGCGGCCACCGCCGCTACTCCCGCTACCAACTCCGCCTCGCCGCCCGCGCCCGCGAACTCCTCGACCAAGGCACCCCCCTGGACGCCGCCTGCCGCATCATCATCCTCCAAGACCAACTCGCCGAAGCCCTCAGCCTCAACAACACCCAGACACTCCAAAACCACTGAACCCGCGCGGCCCCATTGGTTCTACAGACACTCTCGTTTCGCCGCCACTGACACTCTCGCGTCGCTTGCACCGTGGAAGCGGTGATGATGCATCATGGGCTCGGCGGCGAGAGGGGAACCGGTGGACGACGTACGTGCGACTCTCGCGGAGATCGACGCGGCGAGCGGGCGGCTGGCCGAGACCGCGGAGCGGCTGACCGACGACGACCTGCGCGGCCCGTCACGGCTCGACGGCTGGACGCGCGGCCACGTCCTCGCCCATCTCGTACGCAACGCCGACTCGTGCTGGAACCTGCTCGAATGGGGCCGCACCGGGACGGAGCACCCGCAGTACCCGAGCAACGAGGCGCGCGACGCCGGCATCCAGGCGAGCGCCGGACGCCCGATCGGCGAACTCCGCGCCGAACTGCGGATCTCGATCGACCGCCTCGCGCTCCAGGCCGGTACGATGCCCGATTCCGCGTGGCCGCGCATGATCCGCGCCCGGGCCGGCTGGCCGCATCCGACCTGGTTCGTACTGAACCGGCGGTGGCGCGAGGTGCAGGCGCACCACGTCGACCTGGACGCCGGCTACTCCTACACCGACTGGCCGCCCGCGTACGTGGGGTGGGAGCTGACCGACACGCTCGGCGCGATCGAACTCGACGGCGGCCTGGCCGCCGGCCGGGTACGAGCAACCGACCTCGACGTGGACGTGCGCCTCGGCGACGGGCCGGAGATCAGCGCGCCCGGGCACGAGCTGCTCGGCTGGCTCACCGCGCGCGGCGGCCCGGAGTCCGCCGAGTGGCCCGCGCCCCCTTCCTGGCCGATGCCGACCCCCGCGTGGCGCCCGGCCTGACCGGTCTAGTTCGCCGCGCGGTAGAAGGGCGTGTGCTCCGGCTCCAAAGGCGTGTGGCCGAGGATCAGGTCGGCGGCCTTCTCGGCGACCATCATCACCGGCGCGTAGATGTTGCCGTTCGTGATGTACGGCATGACGGAGGCGTCGACGATCCGCAGCCCGTCCAGGCCGTGCACCCGCATGCTCGCCGGGTCCACGACCGCCATCGCGTCCGTGCCCATCCGTGCCGTGCACGACGGGTGCAGCGCGGTCTCGGCGTCGCCGGCGACCCAGTCGAGGATCTCCGCGTCCGTACGCACGCCGGGTCCGGGCGAGAGCTCCCCGCCGTTGAACTCATCCAGCGCCGGCCGGTTGAGGATGTCGCGGGCGACCCCCACCGCCTCGACCCACTCGCGCCGGTCCCGCTCGGTGGACAGGTAGTTGAACCGCAGCGCCGGGTGCTCGTACGGGTCGGCCGACCTGATCTTCACCGAGCCGCGCGTGTCCGCGTACATCGGGCCGACGTGGACCTGGTAGCCGTGCCCGCCGCCCGGCGCGGAGCCGTCGTAGCGGATCGCGATCGGCAGGAAGTGGAACATCAGGTTCGGATAGGCCACCGAGGCGTTGCTCCGTACGAAGCCGCCGCCCTCGAAGTGGTTGGTCGCGCCCGGCCCGGAGCGCAGGAACAGCCACTGCGCGCCGATGAGGGGCCGCCGCCACTTCGCCAGCGCCGGTCGCATCGAGACCGGCCGCTTGCACGCGTACTGGATGTAGACCTCCAGGTGGTCCTGGAGGTTCTCGCCGACGCCGGGCAGGTCGGCGACCACATCGACGCCCAGCGCGCGCAGCTCGCCCGCGTTGCCGACGCCGGAGAGCTGGAGCAGCTGCGGCGTGTTGATCGACCCGCCGCACAGGATGATCTCCTCGCCGTACGCCTCGCGCCCCCGCCCGTACCGCACGCCGACCGCGCGCCCGCCGTGGAAGAGGATCTTCGTGGCGTACGCGCGGGTGCGTACGGTCAGGTTCGGGCGGCGCATCGCCGGATGTAAGTACGCGCGTGCGGCGGACAGGCGGCGGCCGCGGTGCACGTTGCGGTCGAAGGGCCCGAAACCTTCCTGCCGGTAGCCGTTGACGTCGTGCGTACGCGGGTAGCCGGCCTGCTCGGCGGCGGCGAAGAACGCCGCGAACAGCGGGTTCGTCGCCGGGCCGCGCTCCAAGACCAGCGGCCCGTCGTGGCCGTGCCACTCGTCGTCGCCGGCCAGGCAGTTCTCCATGCGCTTGAAGTACGGCAGGCAGTGCGCGAAGTCCCAGTCCGCCATGCCGTCGCCGACGGCCCAGCGCTCGTAGTCCAGCGGGTTGCCGTGCTGGAAGATCATCCCGTTGATGCTGCTGGAGCCGCCCAGGACCTTGCCGCGCGCGTGGTGGATGCGGCGGCCGTGCATGTGCGGCTCGGGCTCGGAGGCATACCCCCAGTCGTAGAACCTGCTGCCGATCGGGAAGGTCAGCGCGGCCGGCATGTGGATGAAGACGTCCCACGCGTAGTCGGGCCGGCCCGCCTCCAGGACCAGCACCCGGTTCGCCGCGTCCGCCGACAGGCGGTTCGCGAGCGCGCTGCCCGCCGAGCCGCCGCCGACGATGACGAAGTCGTACTCCGCACGGCTCACCGGCGCTCTCCGGCGACCGCGGCCGAGGGCCGCGTGTGCGCCTCGGCCCAGCCGCGGCGGCGGATGAGCAGCATGACGCCGCCGACCACGACGATCAGGGCGCTCGTGAGGATCGCGCCGCCCTGGTAGTACCAGTGGTCGGTGCCGTAGACGGCGCCGCGCGGCCAGAGCAGGTTGATCGTCATGGCCAGGCCGTACAGGACGGCGAACGCGTTGACGACGACGCCGAACCGGCCCATGCGGAAGTAGCTCCCGTGGTCTGCGCCGGGCCACTGCCCGCGCCGGCGCCTGACCAGCATCGGGCCGGTGACCAGCAGGTACGGGATGTAGAACAGGACGATCGCGGTCGAGGTGAGGACGAAGAACGCCCGCTGGTTGCCGATGTTGATCAGCAGCACGACGATCGTGAGCGCGCCGGTGAGCAGGGCCGGCAGGATCGGGGTCTTCGAGCGCGGCGAGACACGTGCGATCGCGTCGCGGAACGGCAGCCGCCCGTCGCGGGCCATCGCGAAGATCATCCGGATCGCGGCGGTCTGCACGGCGAGGCAGCAGACGGTGATCGCGATAGCCGAGCACACGAGGAAGACGTCGCCGAGCGTGGTGCCCAGCGTCGACTTCAGCAGGTACGGCATGCCGGAGACGCTGAGCTCCTTGGCGTGGATGTCGCCGACCGCCATCATGGCGACGAGCATCAGCAGGCCGCCCACGACGAACGCCGCGGTGATCGCCCGGATGATCGCGCGGGGCGCGTGCCGCCGAGGCTCGACGGTCTCCTCGGCGAGCGAGCCCGCGGTGTCGAAACCGTAGAAGACGTACGCGCTCATCAGCGCGGCGACCATGAACGCGCCGAGGTACCCCAGCGAGTGCCCGGACCCGGTGTGGCTCGTCTGGAACACCACCTGCGGCCCGCGCCTGATGTGCACCGCCAGCGCGACGATCAGCAGGATGATGCCGCCGAGCTCGACCGCGACGCCGAAGTTGTTGATCTTCGCCATCACCCGTACGCCGACGATGTTGATGATCGTGGTGAAGACGACCAGCCCGAGCCCGAGCACGATGGCGTTCTTCGCCCCGCCCGGCGTGGAGGTCGCGCCGATGTCGGCCGTACCGCCGACGATCTCGAAACCCGACCACACCTGCGGCAGGATGATCTGGTACGCGACGGCCACCGCGGCCGCCGTCACGACCGCTCCGATGATCATGATCCAGCCGGCGAACCACGAGGTCACCGGCCGGGCGATCTGCTTGGACCACTGGTAGACCGAGCCGGCCAGCGGATACTGCCCGGCCATCTCGGCGAAGCAGAACGCCACCGCGAGCTGGCCGAGGAACACCAGTGGCCAGGTCCAGATGAACGCCGGGCCGCCGGACCCGAAGCCGAAGAAAAAGAGCTGGAAGACCCCGGTCATGATCGAGATGTAGCTGAAGCCCGAGGCGAAGCTGGAGAAGGATCCGAGGGAGCGTTCCAACTGCTGCTGGTAGCCGAAGCCGGCCAAGTCGGCGCTGTCGTCGTGTCGGGTCGCCGGGAGTGGTTCGCCATGGGCTGCCATGGCAGCTCCTTTGTTCGGGGTCGCCCCTCAGCCGGAGAACCAGCGCGTCGGCTCGGGCGCGATGTTGTGGTAGATGTGCTTCATTTCCTGGTATTCGGCCAGCCCGGAGGGGCCGAGCTCGCGGCCGAAGCCGGACTTGCCGAACCCGCCCCACTCGGCCTGCGGAAGATAGGGGTGGAAGTCGTTGATCCAGACCGTGCCGTGCCGCAGCGCCCCGGCGACCCGCTCCGCGCGGCCCGCGTCCGACGTCCAGACCGCCCCGGCCAGCCCGTAGTCGGTGTCGTTGGCGATGCGTACCGCCTCCTCCTCTGTGCCGAACCGCTCCACGGTCACGACCGGCCCGAACACCTCCTCGCGTACGACGGCCATGTCGCGGGTGCAGTCGGCGAGCACGGTCGGGCGCAGGAAGAAGCCGTCGGCCAGGGCCGGCTCCGGCGGCCGCATGCCGCCGGCCAGGAGCCGCGCGCCCTCGGCGAGGGCGCGCTCGATGTGGTCCTCCACCTTGGCGCGGTGCTCGGCCGAAACGAGCGGCCCGCACTCGACCTGCGGATCCAGCCCGCTGCCGAGACGGATCCGGTCGGCGCGCGCCGCCAACGCGGCGACGAACCGATCGTGCAGGTCCTCCTGCACGATCAGCCGCGAGCCGGCCGAGCAGACCTGGCCGGAGTGCAGGAACGCGGCGGTGAGCGCGTGGTCCAGCGCGGTGTCGAAGTCGGTGTCGCCGAACACGACGTTCGGGTTCTTGCCGCCCAGTTCGAGCGCCACGCGCCGTACGCCCCTGGCGGCCGCGGCCATGATCTCCTCGCCGGTGGCCAGCCCGCCGGTGAAGGAGATCAGGTCGACGCCGGGATGCGCCACCATCGCCCGGCCCGCGACGTCGCCCCGCCCGAGGAGGAGGTTGACGACGCCCGGCGGCACCGCCGCCTCCTCGACCAACTCGACCAGCGCCACCGTGGTGAGCGGGGTCAGCTCGCTGGGCTTGAGCAGAGTCGTGTTGCCGGCCGCGAGCGCCGGGGCGAGCTTCCACGACATCTGGAGCAGCGGGTAGTTCCAGGGGGCGATCAGCGCGCACACGCCGACGGGTTCGGCGACGATGCGGCTGACGACGTTCGGGAGCCCGGCGTCCACGACCCGGCCGGCCTGGGTGCCGGCGAGCCCGGCGTAGTAGCGGAAGACCGCGGTGACGTCGTCGACGTCGGCCTGGCCCTCCTTGAGTGTCTTGCCGGTGTCCAGGCTCTCGGCGCGCGCGATCCGCTCACGGTCGCGTTGCAGCAGGTCGGCGATGCGCGCGAGCGTACGGCCGCGGTCCTGCGCGGAGGTGCGTCGCCAGGGGCCGGAGTCGAAGGCGGAGCGGGCGGCGGCCACCGCGTGGTCCACGTCGTCCGTGGTCGCCTCGGCCACCGTGTCCAGCACGCTCGCGTCGAAGGGGTTGAGGGTCGGCGACGTCGCCTCAGACGACGAAGCCGTCCACATCCCGTCGATGTAGAGGTCCTTGATGCGGAATTCCTCTCCTTTTACCGTACTTGCGTACGTTTGTACACAAGTATCGTGACCAGTGTCAATGCGCTGTCATTGAGGGGATTCAGAATGTCGACGGACGGCGACTCCGGCAGGCGGGGACGCGGCCCGACCGACCCAGACCGCCGGGAACGGATCGCGGCGGCGGCGATCGCCGTGGTGGCCGAGCGCGGCGTCGAGGGCGTCACCCACCGCGCCGTCGCCGCGGCCGCGGGCGTACCCCTGGGTTCCACGACGTACCACTTCGCGACGCTGGACGAACTGCTGGCCGAGGCGCTGCGCACCGCCGCCGAACACAACCTCGCCACCCTGCGCGCGTGGGAGCAGACCCTGCCGCCGGACGCGGACCTGGCCGCCGCGCTCACCGACCTGGCCATGCGAGGGCTGGCCGAGGAGCGCGCGCGTACCGTCGTGGAGTACGAGCTGTACGTCGCGGCGCTCCATCGGCCGCTGCTGCGGCGGGCGAGCATGGGCTGGGACGACGCGCTGGTGGAGCTGTTCACCTCCCGTACGGACCGGGTGACTGGGCGGCTGCTCGCGGCGGCGTTCTGCGGCCTGATGATGCAGGCCCTGCTCGCCGACCCGCCGCCCGCCCGCGCCGACGTGGACGCGATGTTCCGCCGCGTACTTCCCGGGCGCGCGCCGTAGATCGGTCGTACGCTCGCGGGATGGACTATCCGGAGCTGGAGCTGGGTCTGCCCGGGCCACAGCGGGACCGCGGGGTGGCGGCGATCCTGCGCGGGGAGAAGACGGCGCTCACGGGACTTTTGGAGATCCATGAGCAGGCCGGCGAGGCCGTACCCGAGGCCGGGCAGCGATACTGCGTGGTCGACTCGCAGGGGGCTCCGGCGGCCGTGATCGAGCTACTGGACGTGCGCGTGGTGCAGGTCAGGGAGATCGACGAGGAGTACGTGCGTGCCGAGGGACGCGGCTATGCCGACGTGTCGGACTGGCTCGCCGAGCATCGGGCGCTCTTCCAGAGCGAACCGGTGAGCGACCATCTCGGCCACACCCCGGACTTCGACAACGACACGATGGTCGTGGCGGAACGCTTCCGCCTCATACGTACGGCCGCCGAGCGCACGCCGTAGATCACGCGGGTCGCGAGATCTGGATCGGGACGCCCGAGGACTGACGTGCGGGAGCAGCGACGGCCTCGATCTCGACCGTGAGCTCGGGCGTGGGCGTTCGGCTCCTCACGCGAAGCTCGGCGTCATAGCCTGAAGTCGTCGGGCTTCAGGAGGTGCAGGGTGGTGCCTGAATCCAGCAAGGACGCGTTGGGCCCGGATCTCACGACCGGGCAGCGGATCAAGATACTCCGCGCACGTCGCGGCATGACGCGTGATGTTCTGGGCGCGCTCGTCGGCAGGTCGGGGAGCTGGGTCAAGGCCGTCGAGACCGGCCGTCTCCAGCAGCCGAAACTCCCGGTGCTCCTCCGCGTCGCCGAGGCCCTCCGCGTACGTGACCTGGCCGAGCTGACCGGCGGCCAGTCACTGCCGGTGCACCTGTTCGCGGGCCCCGGCCACCCGGCGCTGCCTGCTGTCCGCGACGCGATCAACAACCTCGTCCTCTCCGATGGACCACCCCCGCCCCTCGACCATCTGCAAGCACGGATCGCCGCCGCGTGGCGGGCGCGGCACGCCGCCCCCGACCATCGAACCGTTCTCGGCGCCCTGCTGCCGGACCTGATCCACGACGCGCAGCACGCGGGCCGGACCTACCGAGGCGACGACCGGCGACGCGCCCAGGCGATGCTCGCCGGCGTCTACAACCTCGCGCAGTTCTTCCTCGCCTACCAGCCTGCCGCCGACCTGCTGTGGCGGGTGGCCGAGCGTGCGTTGACCGCCGCCCAGGACGCCGACAGCCCAGAAGCGATAGGCGGCGCGGTGTGGCTGCTGGCACAGGCGCATCGGGATGCCGGCGACTTCGAGGTCGCCGAGGCGGTCAACCGCCAGGGGCTCGGCCTGCTCCGCCCACACCTGGACGACGCCGACCCAGGCCTGCGCGCGATGTGGGGAGCGCTGCTTTTCGAGAGCGCCTACACCGCCGCGCGGGCCGGTGAGCGAGGCACGGCCTGGCGATTCTGGGATCAGGCGAGCGCCGTGGCGGAGCGGCTCCCCGCTGACTACTACGACCCGATGACGTCCTTCAGCCAAGTCATCATGGGCGTCCACGCCGTCACCACGGCCGTGGAGCTCCGCCAAGGGGCCGAGAGTGAACGTCAGGCCAGACGGACCGCGCGGCTCACCATCCCGTCGCAGCCGAGGAGAGGACGCCACCTCGTCGAGGTCGCCCGCGCCCACCACCTGAACAACGACATGCCCGCCGCGCTCGGCTCGCTGGATTCGGCCTACGTCGTCGCGCCCGAGACGATCCGCTACAACGGGTACGCCCGACGTATCCTTCTCGAACTCACCACCGAAGGCCCACCGGGACTGCGCCGCAAGGCGAACGGACTGGCCGACAAGGTCGGCATCCTCGTGTGACCAAGAGGGCACAGACCGTACCCATTCGAGTCTGACGTCGCCCCTACCGTCCACGTTACGTGTTCAGACCGGTAGGAGGACGATCACGATGCATGCGATCACGGATCCAACGGCGGCGGTTCGTGCGGCCGCGTTGGAACGGCTGGGCGATCTGGAGACGGCGCTCACCGCACATGGTTTCGCCGTCGAGGTCGAGGTGAAGTTCTGGGCACTCACGGCGGTCAGCCGTGCGGAGAAGCTTTCTCCCGCGCGGTCCCAGCGTGTGCAACTCGCCCTCGATCCGCAGGGCGGGCTCAACTGGTACTGGGCCCCATCCGCCCGCGACGACATCGAACTGTTAGGCCCCGCCTCGGCGGTCGATAAGACCGTCGAACTGATCGCCTCGGCACTACACAAGGCAGGCCGCCAGTGAGCGTCAACAGCGGCAGCGAGGGCGTGTTCGGCCGCCAGGCCCTCCATGCCCGCCGCGTGCGGGAGGGCTCCGGGGCACCGGTTCGCCCGGAGGTGCCGACGCCGGCGGAGGCGGCCGCCCCTCGCACGGCGAGCGGCGAGCCAGCGTCTCCGGGCTCCGGCACGCTGCGGATGGACCGATGACGCCGCCGGAGCCCGACCAGCTGCTGCGGCCGCGTGAGGTGGCCCGGCTGCTGGACGTACGGGTTCCGCAGGTGGCGTGGTGGGCGCGGACCGGTGTCCTGGAGCCGTCGGTGCGTACTCCCGGTGGGCATCGCCGGTACCGCCGCGCCGACATCCTCGCGTTCCGTGCCACAGCCGCCGAGCCCACGCCGGAGCGGCGGCGGCAGGAGACGGACGCGGTGCGCCTGTACGAGCAAGGGTGGTCGATCCGGCAGGTCGGGGCGCGGCTCGGCTGGGGATACGGGCCTACCCGCCGGGTCCTGTTGCGTCACACGACTCTCAGAACACGCTCTGAGAGGAGGACACCGTGAGCACCGGAGTGAGCTGGATCTGACCACCACCGGCCAGCGAGAGACGGGGTCGGGCTCCACCACGAAACGCCTCGGGCGGCGGGGCCGGGTCAGGCGTCCAGCCAGATGTAGCCGGCGAAGCGGCCCGTCGTGTGGTCTCGGCGGTACGAGTAGAGCTCCGGGGACTCGATGGTGCAGCGGTCGTCGTGGCGTACGTCGGTGACGCCCTCGGTGGCCAGTTGGGCCGCGATGCCCGCGCGCAGGTTCAGGGCGGGGGTGGCCTGCCTCGTCTCCGACCACGACTGTGGCAGTTCTGCGGCGACCTCGTCGCGTAGCTCCGCGGACACCTCATAACAGAGGCCGCACGCCGACGGGCCGACCAGTGCCGTCATACGGGCCGGGTCCGCGCCACGGCCGATCATCGCGCGGACCAGCGCCGGTACGACGCCCAATGTCGTGCCGGCGCGGCCCGAGTGAGCGGCACCCACCACGCCGGCTTCGGCGTCGGCGACCAGCACCGGGGCGCAGTCGGCGACGAGCACGCACAGGCCCAGGCCCGGTTCAGTGGTGAAGATCGCGTCCAGCGCCGGCGGGTCCTGCCCCCACGGCTCGGTCACGTGCGTCACCGCGGCGCTGTGCACCTGCCGCATGTAGACCACGCGCTGGGGGTCCAGGCCGAGGTCGCGGGCGGTACGGTCGCGGTTCTCACGTACCGTCGCCGGGTCGTCGCCCACCGCTCCGCCGAGGTTGCGGCTGTCGTACGGTGCGGGACTCGTGCCGCCGTGACGGTCGGTGAAGACCGTGTGGACCCGAGCGGCCGGCTTCATCGCGTGGTTCCCTCCCCGGTTGCGTCGCCGCCGAGACTACCCGCAGCCCCTGCCACCGTGGCCGCCCCGGCGTCCCCGGGGCTACAGCGTGATGACCGCCTTGTGGAAGCCCTCCGGCTTGGCCTCCAGTGCCGCGTACGCCTCGGCGGCACGCTCCAGCGGGAAGTGGTGCGTGAGCAGCGTGCCGACGTCCAGGCGGCCGGCGGCGAGGAGGCGCATGGCCGCGCGGGTGGCGGAGGCGAGCAGGTGGCGGTCGCGGACGTGGGCGTTGACGACGTCCAGGGCCTTCCAGTTCCACCCGCCGAGGTCCACCTCGCGTACGCCCTGGTGGTAGCCGAGGATCGACAGCGTCCCGTGCTCGGCTACGACACGCGACGCCAGCTCCAGCCCGCTCCGTGTCCCGCTGGCCTCCACCACCAGGTCCGCCGGGCCCGGCAGCACGTCGCCGGGGCTGAACCCTGTCGTGCCCGGCGCGGCCGAGCGTGCGTCCGCGCGCGGGTCGATCGCCCACACGGCCGAGACCGGGCTCGACGCGAGCAGCCGCGCCATCACCAGCCCCATGAAGCCCAGCCCGACCACCGCGGTCGTCGCGCCGATGGCGGGAACCGCGCGCCGGTACCCCTCGACGACGCACCCGAGCGGCTCCCCGAGCGCGACCGCCGGGTCGACCTCCTCGGGGACCAACACGACGTCGGCCGGGTCGGCGGTCACGTAGTCGGCGAAGGAGGGCACCAGCCGCCCGGTGACGACCTGGCCCGGCCGCAGCCCGTGCACGCCCGCGCCCACCGCGTGGACGACGCCGACCGGCTCGTGCCCGAGCGGCAGCGGCATGCCGCCGTCCCCGGGCCCGGACCGCCAGTCCTCCAGGTCGCTGGCGCAGATCCCCACCCGCGACACCTTCACCAGCACCTGCCCGGCGCCGGGCGGGTCGAACGACCGCGTGCGCACGGTGAAGGTGCGCGGCGCGGTGACCTCGGCGACCCGGCCCACGACGGGTGCGGTCATGCCGCCCACAGCGACTCACCTCCCGAGTAGCGCGCGACGACGTCCGGGTCCAGCTCCAGCCCCAGGCCGGGCGCGGTGGGGATGGCGAGCATGCCGTCCGCGTCCAGGTGCCAGCCGCGTGTCGTGATGTCGTCGATGTAGGCCGACCCGGTCATGTACTCCACATGGTCGGTGCCGGGCAGCGCGGAGGCGAGGTGCAGGTCGGCGGCCAGGCCGACGGCGGTGTTCCAGCCGTGCGGGATGAGCCGGATCCCGTGGTCGTCGGCCGCCCAGCCGATGCGGCGTGCCTCGCTGAGCCCGCCGACCTTGGTCGTGTCGGGCTGCACGATGTCCAGCGCGCGCCCGGCGAGCCACGGCTGGAAGCTCTGCCGCCGCGTCAGCACCTCGCCGCCGGAGATCGGCACCGGCGCCTGCCGCCGCAGCTCGGCGTAGTCGGCCAGTGCGTCCGGGCGCAGCGGCTCCTCGAACCACGCGACGTCGTACGCGGCGAGCATGTGCGCGGTGCGCAGCGCCCACTTGTAGTCGCCCGCCCAGAACGCGTCGCTGCCGCCCGCGTCCACCATGAGCGCCGCGTCGCCCGCGGCCTCGCGCGCCGCGCGTACGATCGCCTCGTCCACGCCGGCGCTGTGCCGCCCGAACGGGCCCCAGCCCACCTTGAAGGCGCGAAAGCCCTGGTCGCGCAGCTTGGCGATGTGGTCGGCGAGCACCGGCGGCTCGTCCATCAGCAGCGAGGCGTACGGGCGGACGCGCTCGCGGTACCGCCCGCCCAGCAGCCGGCCGACGGGCTGGCCGGTGGCCTGGCCGAGGATGTCCCACAGCGCGATGTCGATCCCGCTGATCGCGTGGGTGAGCGACCCGCCGCGGCCCAGCCAGAAGCTCGCCTGGTGCAGCCGCTCGCTGACCCGCTCGGGTTCCAGCGCGTTCTCCTCGCGCCAGTACGGCTCCAGCACCGTGATGGCGGCGCGTACGAGGTCCCGGTCGG
The DNA here is from genome assembly GCA_963799975.1 of uncultured Actinomycetota bacterium. Taxonomy (GTDB): domain Bacteria; phylum Actinomycetota; class Actinomycetes; order Streptosporangiales; family Streptosporangiaceae; genus Actinoallomurus. The sequence goes on from CAWCZF010000002.1 coordinate 642,682, forward strand.
TGTAGACGCTGCCGATGCCGACCAGGTCCTCGTCGGTGTGCACGGCGATCAGGGTGTGGATGCTGTCGTCGGGCCGCAGCTCGGTGGCCCACCCGCCCTTGGGTGTGGCACCTCGCAGCCCGACGGCGCGGATCGCACGGATCTTCATGTGGCGTGAGTCCCCTCAGGCATGGTCGACGATCTTCTGCAACTCGCGTCGCAACGCGCCCGCGGCCTGTTCCGGGGTCTCCGCGCCGCGCAGCGAGGCGTTGAAGTGCTTGGCCATCGCCAGTGACATGTCCGCGTAGTACGGCGAGACCGGCGGCGTGGTGGTGTCCGGCACGACCGTACGAGCGCGGGCGAGCACGGGCATTGTCTTGAGCACCTGCGCGTCGCTGTACAGCCCGGACAGCGTCGGCATCAGCGAGCCCTCGGTGGCCCAGATCCGCTGCTGCGGCGCGGCGGTCAGGTACGTCATCAGCGCCCAGGCCAGGTCCTTGCGCTTGGAGCGTGCGTTGAGGAACAGGTTCCAGCCGCCGCCGACGTTGACCTTCGGCATCCCGGCGTCGGCGGTCGGCAGCTCGGCCACGCCGACCTGGGCGGTGCTCAGCTTGGACTGGCTCTTGTCGGAGACGACGCTGTAGAGGTAGCCCCAGCTGCGCAGGAAGACCGCCTTGCCGCCGACGAACGACCCGGCCGACTCGTCCTCCTTGAACGTCGCCACGGCGGCCGGCGACGTGCCGCCGGTGACCATCGCGCGCTCGATCCCCAGGCCGCGGACGGCGGCCGGCTCCCCGATCACGACCTTGCCGCCGCGCAGGACGTCGCCGCCGGCGGTGCGGACGAACTCCAGGCCGTTGACGCTGCCGCCCTCGTACTGCGCGCCCTGGAAGACGTAGCCGTTGGGGATCTTCGCGTCCCTCATGACCTTGTGCGCCATCTCCTGCAACTCCTGCCAGGTGCCGGGCGCGTGGCCGTAGCCGGCCTTCTCCAGCAGGTCCTTGCGGTAGTACAGGAAGCCCGCGTCGTTGAACCACGGGACGCCGAAGATCTTGCCCTCGTACGTGTTGGCGGCGACGGTGGCCGGCAGGAACGCCTTGCGCATCGCGGGGGTGAACCTCGACGTCAGGTCCGCGAGCCAGCCGTGCGCGCCGAGCTGTGCGGGCCAGGAGATGTCCCCGGCGATGACGTCGATGCCGCCGGACCCGGCCTGGAACTGGGTGCGGATCTGGTCGAAGTAGGCACTGGAGTCCTCGGGCATCGCCCGCAGCTCGACCGTCGCGCCGTGCGCGGCCTCGAACGGCTTCAGCCGCGCCGCCAGCATGTCGTGGTGGTCGGAGGTGGTCGCGAGCACGACCTTCGCGGTGCCGCCACCGCCGCCGTCCCCGCCGGCGCCGCAGGCGCTCAGGCCGATGAGGGCGGCGCCGGCGGTGCCGGCCTGGAGGAAGCGTCGCCGGGACACGGGGGGTACGGGTGATGGCATGAGCTGGTCCTCTCGCGAGTACGGGCGGGGCTGGGTCAGCCCTTGAGTGCGCCGGCGGTCAGGCCCGCGACCAGGCGGCGCTGGAAGGCGAAGACGATGACGAGCAGCGGCACGGTCACGGCGATCGCCGCGGCGGCCTGCGCGCCGTAGTCGATGGTGTTGGTCGTGGCGAAGCCCGGGATCGCGACGGTCACGGGCCAGCGGGACTGGGAGAACAGGAAGGTGTTGGCGAACAGGAACTCGTTCCAGGCGAAGATGAAGACCAGCAGCCCGGCGGTGACGACCCCGGGCGCGGCGAGCGGCAGGATGATGCGGGTGAGGGTCTGCCGCGTGGACGCGCCGTCGCAGCGCGCGGCCTCCTCCAGGTCACGCGGCAGGCCGCGGAAGAACGCGGTGAGGATCCACACGGTCAGCGGCAGCGCGAACGCGCTGTCCACCGCGACGATGGCCGGATAGGTGTCGAGCAGGCCGAGCGTGCGGAACTCCTTGAACAGCGGCGCGATGATGGCGACCGTGGGGAAGAAGGCCAGCGCGAGGAAGCCGGTGAGCAGCGCGGACTTGCCGCGGAACCGCAGCCGCGCCAGCGGATAGGCCGCGAGCACGCCGAACGTCAGCGAGACGGCCGTCGTGCAGCCCGCGATCAGCGCGCTGTTGAGCAGCGCGCGCCGGAACACCGAAGCCCCGAACACCGTGGCGTAGTTGTGCAGTGTCGGGTGCGAGGGCACGATCGGCGGCGGCGTCGCGAACAGGTCCGGCCGCGGGCTGAGGCTCATCTTCAGCACCCACAGCACCGGGGCGATGCCGGCCAGCACGAACACCACGAGGAACGCGGAGAACAGAACGCGTCGTACGGTCATGAGTCAGTCCTCTCCGCGGGGCCGCAGCGTCCGCATGTACGCGAGCGCGATGACGATCGAGGACAGGAAGACCAGGACGGCCGCCGCGGTGCCGGGCGCGAAGTTCAGCTCGCTGATCCGCACCGTCTTGTAGACGTAGGTGGACAGCGACTCCAGCTGCCGGTCGCTCATCACCCAGAACAGGTCGTACACGCTCCACGCCTCAAGGGTCCGGAACAGCAGCGCGACCAGGATCGCGGGCTTGAGCAGCGGCAACGTGATCCGCCAGAACCTCACCAGCGGTCCCGCCCCGTCCATGAGCGCGGCCTCGGTCAGCTCGCCCGGGATGGTCTGCAACCCGGCGAGGAGCAGCAGCGTCATGAACGGCGTGCACTTCCAGACGTCCACACCGATCGAGGCGATCATCAGGGAGTGCTGGTCCGACAGGATCGAGCCGCCGCCCGCCCCGACGAGGCGCGCGAGGTAGGGCACGACGCCGATCTGGTCCTGGAGCATCAGCCGCCACATCAGCGCGGACACCACGACCGGGAACGCCCACGGCACGAGCACCGCGGACCGTACGAGGCCGCGGGCGCGGAAGCCGCGGTTCAGCACCAGCGCCGCACCGAGCCCGAGGCCGAACTCCAGCACGACGCTGGCCACGGTGAACACGACCGTGTTGACGGTGGCGGTGGCGAAGGCGGGGTCGCGCAGGAGGGCGCGGTAGTTGGCCAGGCCGTCGTACGGGCCGGTCTGCTCGATGCCGGCGGCGTGCACGCTGAGGTAGAGCGTGTAAAGCACCGGGACCAGGGCCACGACGCCGACCAGCAGCACCGCGGGCGACAGCATCGCCAGCGCGATCCGCCCCTCCGAGCGTGCGGACCGGGCGTGCCGGGACCGGCGTACGGCGGTCATCGTGACGGGGCGTCCCGCGAGTCTGGAGGCTCTCATGGACATACGCCGCCCCCCGTCGCGTCCGCGACCACTCCCTCGTCCGGGCCGAGGTCGAGCACGGACTCGGCCGCGCCGTTCGCTCGCGCCGGGTCGGTGGACAGGACCACGCGGGCCGCGACGTGCAGCGGGACCTTCACCGGCTCACTCGTCAGGTTCAGCGCGATGATCTTGTGGTCGGGGCCCTGCCGCCGCTCGTACAGCAGGCAGCCGTCCGGGGCGTGCAGGCCGCCGTAGTCGCCGCCGAGCAGCGCGGGGCTGTCACGGCGCAGGACGATGAGCGCGCGGTAGAGGGCGAGCAGCGACGCCGGGTCGCCGAGCTGGGCGGCCACGTTGATCGTCGCGGCCTCCTCGCTGATCGGCAGCCACAGGTCCGCGGGCGCGGCCGTGGAGAACCCGGCGTTCGGCTCGTCGTTCCAGGGCATCGGCGTACGTATCGGGTCGCGTGACACGCCGCCGGGCGTGAAGCCGAACGCGTCGCGCCAGCGGTCGCGCGGCACCGGCTGGTCGCGCAGGCCGAGTTCGTCGCCGTAGAAGAGGATCGGCGTGCCGCGCAGCGTCAGCAGCAGCGTCGCGGCCACCCGTGCCTGGGCCGGGCCGAGGCGGGTGGCCAGGCGCGGCCGGTCGTGGTTGCCGAACGCGAGGATCGGCCAGGCGCCCTCGGGCAGCGCGGCGTCCAGGTCGGCCAGCTCGCGTGCCAGGTCGGCGGCGTTCCACGGCGTCTCGATGAGGCGGAACGCGAACGGGAGCTGGATCTCATCCAGGTCGGCGCCGTAGTAGCGCGCCCAGTCCGCCCATCCCATGGCCTCGATCTCGGCGACCAGGACCCGATCCTCGTACTCGTCCGCGACCGCGCGTATGCCGCGCAGCACGGCGTGCGTGTCCGGGTGCAGCCGGTCGTAGATGTGCAGCTGGGAGCCGAAGTCGGCGTGCTGGACGTCGTACGGGTTGCTCTCGGCGGTCTCGCGTACGGGGTTGTCGCGCAGTTCGGGGTCCTTCATGAGCATGTGCGCGACGTCGATGCGGAAGCCGTCGACGCCGCGGTCGAGCCAGAACCGCAGGACGTCGTGCATGGCCGCCACCACCTCGGGGTTGCGCCAGTTGAGGTCCGGCTGCTCCTTGAGGTGGGAGTGCAGGTAGTACTGGCCGGTGGCCGGGTCGAGCTCCCAGACCGATCCGCCGGCCTCGCTGGTCCAGTTGTTCGGCGGCGAGCCGTCCGGCTTGGCGTCGCGCCAGATGTACCAGTCGCGTTTCGGGTCCGCCCGCGACGAGCGGGACGCGACGAACCAGGGGTGCTGGTCGGACGTGTGGTTGGGCACGTAGTCGGCCAGGACCCGCACCCCGCGACGGTGGGCCTCGGCGAGCAGCTCGTCGAAGTCGGCGAGGGTGCCGAAGACCGGCTCGATGTCGCGGAAGTCGCTGATGTCGAAGCCGCCGTCGAGCAGCGGCGACCGGAAGCACGGGCTCAGCCAGACGGCCGTGACGCCGAGCGTGCCGGCCAGGTAGTCCAGCGACCGGGTCAGGCCACGCAGGTCGCCGATCCCGTCGCCGTCGCCGTCGCGCAGGCTCGCGAGGTGGTTCTCATAGAAGACGCCGGTGCGCCACCACGGCACCGCCGCCCGTGCCGGTTCGGCACCGGGCGCGAGCAGCTCCTGGGACCGTCCGGTTGGGGCGTTCATGGATTACGGACCTCCGAAGGTGGGTCGCGAAACTGTCCGCGACGGGGGACGTTACCGAGTCCTTGCAGGTAGGGCCGTCGACTGTGACGTGAGCCACGACATTACACTCCAATTGGTGATTGTCAACAATTGTCCGATGACTGTCTACTATGCGAGGATGACGGCGCTCGACCAGGACGTCGGGCACGACGAGAGAGGACCTTCATGGCCGGCCGTACGCTCCCCCGCGTCCCCCAGGACTCACGCCGGCAACGGGTCGCCGACATCCTCCGCGAGGCGATCATCAGCGGCGAGCTGCGCCCCGGCGACCGGCTGGTCGAGCTGGAGCTGTCCGCGCAGCTCGGCACAAGCCGCGGCCCGATCCGCGAGGCCCTGCGCCAGCTCGAACAGGAGGGCCTGGTGGTCAGCCAGGCGTACCGCGGCACGATGGTGGCCGAGATCTCCCAGGAGGAGATCGAGCAGGTCCTCGTGCCGACGCGACTGGTCATCGAGCGGTTCGCGTTCCGCATCGCGATGCCGCTGCTCACCGAGGCGGACTTCGCCGCGCTGCGGTCCTTCGTCGGCGAGATGCGCGCGGCGGCCGACGCCGACGACGCCGAGGCGATGGCCGACGCCGACCTGCGGTTCCACGAGCTGGTCATCGAGCGATCGGGGCAGACGCACTGCCTCCAGCTCTGGCGGACCATCCAGCCGAGGGTCCGCGCCTACTTCCGCCGCGACGCGCCCGGCCACGCCGACCACTACGCCGTGGCCGAGCAGCACGCCGGCCTGATCGAGACGCTCGCCTCGGGCGACGCGGACCGCCTCGCCGCCGCCGTGGACGAGCACATACACACCCATCTGGACGACGCGCCATGAGGACCGTGCTGGTGACCGGGGCGGCCTCGGGGATCGGCCGCGCGGTCGCGCTGCTCGCCGCCGAGCGCGGCGCGCGCGTGGCGGCGCTCGACCTGGACGAGGCGGGCCTGACCGGCCTCGGCCCCGCCGCGGTCCCGATCCGCTGCGACGTCTCACGTGAGGACGACGTGCGCCGTGCCTTCGCACGCGCCGCCGAGGAACTCGGCACGCTCGACGGCGTGTTCGCCAACGCCGGCATCGAGATCAACGCCCCGGCGCACGAGATGGCCGCGGACGACTGGGCGCGCGTCCTGTCGGTGAACCTGACCGGCGTCTTCCTGACCTGCCGCCACGCCCTGCGCGCCATGATCGGCGGCGGCGGTTCGATCGTCGCGACCTCCTCGCCGTCGGCCTTCGTCGGGCACGCCGGCGGCGGCAACACGGCGTACGGCGCGTCCAAGGGCGGCATCTCGGCGATGGTCCGCTCCCTGGCCATCGACTACGCGCCGCACGGCATCCGGGTGAACGCCGTCGTGCCCGGCGCCACCGACACGCCGATGCTGACCACCGGCGTCCCGGCCGAGGACCGCGAGGCCGCGCGCGCCGCGATCCGCGCCGACGCGCGCGAGCAGGTGCCGCTCGGCCGCGCCGCCGACCCCCGCGAGGTGGCACAAGCCGTGCTCTGGCTGCTCTCGTCCGAGGCGTCCTACGTCACCGGATCCCACCTCGTGTGCGACGGCGGCCTGCTCGCCAAGAGCGCCAACACCTTCTGAGAGGACGTGCCGCCATGACCATCGGCGTCCACACCTGGGTCATCGCCGACTGCTGGATCCCGCCGGGCAGCACCGGCCCTGAGCCGGACATGACCAGCCACGACACGGTCTGCATCCTGAACGCGGGCGACACCGCGGCCGACGTCGCACTGACGCTCTACTTCACCGACCGCGAGCCGGCCGGCCCGTACGCGCTGCACATCCCGGCGCGGCGCACCCACCACCAGCGGTTCAACGACCTGGAGAGCCCCGCCCCGGTGCCGGTCGGCACGGACTTCTCCTGCGTCGTACGCTCCAGCGCGCCGGTCGTGGTGCAGCAGACCCGGCTCGACTCGCGCCAGGCCGCCAACGCCCTGCTGTCCACGATCGCCTTCCCGGTGCCGTCGGCGGACGGCCCGCGGGCGTAGCACGGCAATTCGCCCGCTGTTCTGGCAAAGGGGCGGTAATCATCTGCGCCCGTCTCGCCCGGCGGGTGCGACGGGCGTACGGCCGCGGGGTAGGCCAGCGGTATCCGTCCCCGCTTGGACGGCCCCGACGGCGAGGAGCGCGATGGACCACCGCAAGCCCGTACGCAGAGGCGCCCTGATGATCCTGCTGGCGACCGTCGTCGTGGGCGGGCTGCCGTCACACGCGGGCGCGGCCCTGGTCTCCGACGGGTCCGGCAACGGCAACGGGCACCACAACCGGAACTCGGTCGCGGTGAACGACCCGACGTGGGTCCGGGGCATCCAGCACGTCATCAACGTCAACGTCGACGGAAACACCCCCACCCAGGTCGCGTTCTGCCGCCGCTGGTTCCGGCACTGCCGGATCTCCCAGCACATCAACGCGTACGGCCGCTAGCCCGTCCGGGCTTGGCCACGGCACGGTAATAATCTCCTCGACCATCACGATCTTGGCGTCGGCGCGGGTAGCCCCCCATCTGCAAGTGCGCACGTCCCCGACGCACAAGGGGTCCTGAGGAATGATTCACCACCTTGTCGCCGTATCCACGGCGATGCTGCTCCGCGACGGCGGCCACCACCACTACGGGAACGGCCACCACAACCGGAACATCGTCTCGACGCACAGCCCCACGCACAACCGCGGCTACCAGCACACGAGCAACACCAACGCGGGCGGCACCAACCCGGTGCAGAACGCGCTCTGCCGGCACGTCACCGTCTGCCACATCAGCCAGCAGGTGACCATGGTCCTGCCGTCACCGCCGGCCGCGCCCGTGGCCGAACCCGTGACGGAGCCGGTCGCCGAGCCCGCGCCGGAGCCCGTCGTCGACTCCGCGTCCCTGCCGGAGCCCGTGCCCGAGCCCGTGACGCGGGTCGAGACGCTGCCTGCGCCGGCCGTGCCGCCGAGACCTCGCGCGACGATCGGCCCGCTGCGACCGCTCGCGCCGCAGCCCGTGCTGCGATTCGGGCCGTTCCTCTGCCTGGACTCACACGGCTTCCTGGTCATGGGCGGCGGGGGCGTGCCCCTCGTCTCCTTCGGCTGAGCCATGAGAGCCGTCCTGCTCGTGGCCTTCGCCCTCGGGCTCTGCGTGGCCGCGCAGCCGCGAGCGTACGGCGACCAGAACCACAACGGGAACGGCACCGGCAACCACAACGCGTTCTCCATCCGCAGCCCGACCCGCAACAGCGGCGTGCAGTCCATCTCCAACGCCAACGCCGGCGGTGTCACCTCCAGCCGCAACGCCCTCTGCCGGTGGCACCGGCACTGCCACATCCACCAGGCGGGCTACTGGCTCCCCTGATCGACGGCGTACACGACGCCGCCGTCACGGCGCTCGGGCACGACGCGTACGGCACGTCCCTCGCGCCAGGACAGGCCGGCGGCGGTGGCCAGGTCGAAGGCGGCCAGCGCGTCCAGCCCGGTGACCGCGGGCGCGGTGTCCTCGCGCACGCACCGCGCGAACGCCTCCAGCTCCGCCGCGTACGCCAGCGGGTAGCGCTCCTCGAAGTCGCGGCTGATCCCGTACGTCGCGCCGGCCGGCGTCAGCCACCGGTAGTCGCGGTGCTGCGGCCGGTCGATCCGCACGGTCGCGCGCTCGCCCATCACCTCGGTCGAGCACTCGTAGCCGTAGCCGGCGGCCCGGCTGTTGTCGATCACTCCCAGCGCGCCGCTCTCGAACCGCAGCACGACCACGGCGGTGTCGATGTCGCCGATGTCGCGGATGCCCGCGTCCGCGATGGCCGAGCCGTACGAGCTCACCTCGACGATCTCACCGACCATCCAGCGCGCGGTGTCCAGGTCGTGGATGGTCATGTCCACGAAGAAGCCGCCCGAGCCGGCCAGGTACTCCACGGGCGGCGGCCTCATGTCCCGCAGTGAGGTGCGGAACAGGTACGGCTCGCCCATCTCGCCCGCGTGGATGCGTTCCGCCGCCGCCACCCAGTCGGGGTCGTGGCGCCGGTGGAAGCCGACCTGGAACCGCACGCCGGTCGCCGCGACCGCCTCCACGGTGCGTACGGTCGTCGCGCGGTCGAGGGCGATCGGCTTCTCGCAGAAGACGTGCTTGCCGGCCCGCGCGGCGCGTACGGCGAGGTCGCCGTGCGTGGCGGTCGGGGTGGCCACGGCGACCGCCTCGACGGTGGAGTCGCCCAGCACGTCTCCGACGTCGGCGGTCCACGGCACGCCGAACTCCTCACCGGCCCCGGCGGCCATGCGCGGGTCGGAGTCGGCGACGACGGCGAGTTCGGCCGAGCGGCAGCGCGCCGCCAGGTTTCCGGCGTGGATCCGGCCCATCCGCCCCAGGCCGATCAGGGCGACTCGCACCTTGGCTCTCATCCGGCTCCTCGCGTCGCGGGCACGCGTACAGGCTGCCAGGCGAGGCGACCGGCCGCAGCCGCACGTGCCCCGGCGTCGGGTCAAGACGCGGCGGACCCCGGGCCGGCGCGGGTTCCGATGTAGGCCATCCGCGGATCGGCGGTGTCCCGCGCCGCCGCCGGGGGTTAGCGTGGCCGCAACACGGGCTGGGCGCCCGAGCGTGCTGTTCGCCGAGCCGTCCCGGCGCCCCGGGGACACGTCGCGGGGAGGCGCGGGTGAGGCATTCGCTCTTCGTCCTGCTCGCCGCCAACGCCCTCTCCCTGACCGGCAACGTCCTGTCGATGCTGGCCGTGCCGTGGTTCGTGCTGGAGACGACGGGCAGCGCGGCGCGTACGGGCCTCGCGGCGTTCGCCTCGACGCTGCCGGTGGTGATCTCGGCGACGTTCGCCGGTGTGCTGATCGACCGGCTCGGACTGCGGAGTTCGAGCGTGCTGTCCGACCTGGTCAGCGGGCTCATCGTGCTGGCGATCCCGACGATGTACCTGACCGCCGGCCTCTCGTACGAGCTGCTGCTGACGCTGCTGTTCACGCGCTGGCTGCTCGCGACACCGGGCGAGACCGCACGCGAGGCCCTGATCCCGGACCTCGCCGAGCGCGCGGGGTTCACGATGGAGCGGGCCACCGCCGCGTACGACGGCGCGTACCGCGGGGCCAAGATGGTGGGCGCGCCGCTCGCCGGGGTCCTCATCGTGTGGCTGGGCCCGACCACGCTGCTGTTCGTCGACGGCGCGTCGTTCCTGCTGTCGGCGGCGCTGATCCGGCTGGGCGTCCCCCGCACGGCACGCCGCGGACCCGGCCTCGGGACGTACCGCGACAGCCTCACCGAGGGCGTTACGTTCCTGTGGCACGACCGGCTGCTGCGCTCCGCGGTCGCGATGGTGCTGGTCACGAACCTGCTCGACACCGGGCTGGGCCAGGTGCTGCTGCCGCTGTACGCGCGGGACGTGAGCCATGACCCGCGCGCGTTCGGCCTGCTCGTGGGCGCGGTCGGCGCGGGCGCGGTGGCCGGCACCATCGCGTACGGCGCCATGGGCGCGCGCTTACCCCGGCGGATGACGTTCGCCCTGTGCTTCCTGATCGCGGGCGTGCCGCGCACCGTCGTGCTGACCGCCTCCATCCCGCTGGGCTACACCCTGGCCGTCACGACAGTGTCGGGTTTCGCCGCCGGCGCGATCAACCCGCTGCTCGGAGTCGTGGAGTTCGAGCGCATCCCGACCCGCCTGCGCGCGCGTGTCCTGGGCAGCATGACCGCGGGCGCGTACGCGGGGATGCCGTTCGGCGGCCTGCTGGCCGGCGCGCTGACCGAGCTCACGAACCTCAGGGCGACCCTCGCCGTCTTCGCCGGCGTCTACCTGGTCGCCGCCATCCCGCCGTTCGCCGGCCACGCCTGGCGCGAGACGGGACCGCCCGCGGACACCGAGCGCGCGTGAATCGCTCATGCCATGACACGCAGCGGGCCGTGTCATGGCATGAGCAGCTCGGTACCCCCGGGCGACCTCAGGTCCGCCTCACGACGGCCCGGCCTCCGGCGGCGCGGGCTCGCCGGGGACGGCCGGTCGCCGGCAGGCCACCTCCGGGTCGAGGAGGTCACAGGCGATCTTCAGCAGCCGGTCCACGTCCACGACCGGCTTTTGCAGGTAGTCGTTCGCGCCGCCGGCCAGGGCCTTCTCGCGTTCGCCCGGGATGGCCTTGGCACTGAGGACGACGATCGGCAGCTCCGCGTACCGCGGGATGCCGCGGATCGTCTTGATCGCCTCGTACCCGTCCATGACCGGCATCATGATGTCCATCAGGACGAGTGACACGTCGGGGTTGCGCTCCAGGATCTCGATCCCCTCCTGGCCGTTCAGCGCGTACAGGACGGGCAGGCCGACGCGGCCGAGGAGCTGGGTCAGCGCGATGACGATGCGGATGTCGTCGTCGACGATGAGGATCTTGCCGGACAGCATCCGCGCGGCACGCTCGGCGTTCCACTCCTCCAGGCGGGTCATGGTGTCGGGCTGTTCGTCCTCACCGCGGTCGTGGTTCCAGTGCATCGCGTCCTCGTCCTCGTCCTCGTCGCCGGGCGCGGTGACGGTCGCGAGCGTGTCCGCTCCGGCCAGGCCCGGACGGCTCCTCGTCGCGCTCCGGCTCGCCGGCCTTGCCGTGCCCGGGATGGACCAGCGGAACGAACAGGGTGAACGCGCTGCCCTCGCCCGGCTCGCTCTCGGCGACGATCCGGCCGCCGAGCAGGCCGGCCAGCTCCCGGCTGATCGACAGGCCCAGGCCGGTGCCGCCGTACTTGTGGCTGCCCGCGTCGTGGGCCTGCTCGAACGCCTCGAAGATGGTGCCGAGCTTCTCGCGCGGGATGCCGATGCCGGTGTCCTCGACGGTGAACGCGAGGACCTCGCCGGGCTCGCCCATCGCGTCGCCCGGACCGCCGGCCCGCTCGACGCGCAGCGTCACGCTGCCCTCCGGCGTGAACTTGATCGCGTTGGACAGCAGGTTGCGCAGGATCTGCTGGAGCCGCTGCTCGTCCGACAGCAGCTCGCTCGGCGCGTCGTCGGCCACGTGCACCGCGAAGTCCAGGCCGCGGTCGACGGCGATCGGCCGCGACGTGGCGTTCACGTAGTCGAGCAGCGTCACCAGCGTCAGCTTCTTCAGGCGGATGTCGAGTCGCCCGGCCTCCACCTTGGACAGGTCGAGGATGTCGTTGATCAGTTGCAGCAGGTCCGACCCGGACCGGTGGATGCTGGTCGCGAACGTGACCTCCTCACCGGACAGGTTCTCCCGCGCGTTGTCGGCCAGCAGCCGCGCGTAGATCAGCATTCGCGCCAGCTACCGGACAGGCCGCGTACCTTCGCGCGCCCGCCCAGGCGTCCCTCCGTACCGACCTCGCGGACTCCACGCTCGCGGTCCAGGCGCTCTGACCCGGGCCCGGCGAAAGCCGCTCGTCGAGCCGTCCGTGCCGTACGACCTCGCGGGTCACCCGGCTCAGCTCGTTGGCGAAATGCTCGTCGCGGTCGGCGATCTGGTTGAACGCGCGGGCCAGGTCGGCGGCGATGCCGTCGCGGTCGGCGGGCAGCCGTACACGGAAGTCGCCGTCGCGGAGGGCGGGCAGCGCCGCGAGCAGCGGCCGCAGTTCGCTCACCCGTATCCAGTCGTCGCCGGGTGGCTGGTTCACGTCGTTGACTGTCGTCACGCCCGCGCGGAATCCCCCTAGGAGCGAGCAGACGTCGCCTGTGGAACTTTGGGCGGTACGTCGATTTCGGTGTCGCACGAACGAAGGCCGATGAGGCTGCCGCCCTGGGGCCTCACGGAGGCGGGGGCACGTGCTGGATGCCGGTTCTGCGGACCGGCGGAGCCTGGCCGGGAGTCGAGGGCCCCGGCGGGCGGTACAGCAATGACACTAGATGACAGGGCCGCAAATAGCGATAATATGACCAGATTTTATAGGTCTTTTGCTGATCGTACGTTTATTGCGCGATCTTTAGTTGAATGAGAGTGATAGGAGCTATTTTCGCCATCATAACGGCTGCTATCCGTGCCGCTTCTCGGATCATGGGCGTTATCGCTGGTCGCCGGGGTGCCGAGTATAATTGGACTGGCGATGACAGGACAGTGGCTGCCCGAGGTCGGGCACGACGGTGACGGTCCGATCGCCTCTCGGGGGCGCGTGGTCGTGGCCGATGACGACGTGTTGCTCCGCGAAGGCGTGGCCAGTCTGCTGACCCGCGAGGGATTCGACGTCGTGGGCCAGGCCGGAGACGGCGCCGGGCTGCTCGAACTCGTCGGAGAACACCTTCCCGACCTCGCCATCGTCGACGTACGCATGCCGCCGACCGGCACGACGGAGGGCCTGCACGCGGCGTCGGAGATCCGCACGCGATACCCCTCCGTCGCGATCATGGTCCTGTCGGCGTACGTCGAGGTGGACCACGCCCTCGAACTCCTGTCGAGCGGCGACCGGATCGGCTACCTGCTGAAGACACGTGTCACCGACGTGGCCGAACTCATCGACGCGATCGAGCGCGTCGCCAAGGGCGGATCGGTGATCGACCCGTTCCTGGTGCAGCGGCTCTTCGCCGCCCACCGGCGCAGCGACCCGCTGGGCAAGCTGAGCGCACGCGAGCGCGAGGTCCTGGCCCTGATGGCGGAGGGCCGCTCGAACGCCGGCATCGTACACAAGTTGTGGATCACCGAGCCGACGGTGGAGAAGCACGTGCACAGCATCCTGACCAAGCTGTGCCTGCCGGAGACCGACGCGGACCACCGCCGGGTGCTGGCGGTCCTGGCGTTCCTCAACGCCAGCTAGCGCCCCTCGGTGTGCGCGGCGACCAGGTCCTTGATCCGACTCACCGACACCGCCGTCTTCTCCAGGAACCCCAGAGACGGGTTCGCGGCGATACGCCCGGCGAACTCGTCCTCGGCGTGCGTGGAGAGAAGAATGATCGTCGGCTGCCAGTCCGGTACGAGCGCGGCCCGGTCCTCCAGGCGGTGAGCGACGTCGAACCCGCTCTCCCACCCAAGACGCACGTCCATCAGCACGACGCCGGGCCGCAGCCGCTCGGCGTACTCCAGCGCCTCGATCCCGCTGGAGGCCATGCCCACCACCTCGGCGCCGTCGCGTTCGAGCAGGTAGCGCATGGCCATGAGGAAGGCGCCGTTGTCATCGACGATCAGGCAGCGCATGTCCATGACATCAGCATCGCCCTCGGCGTGTTCGGCGCACATGGCTACCCCCCAAAGCCATGGTAGGTGTCGCGTCGCCGGTGCCGGTGCGGCGGCCCCCGAACTTGTTACAGTGCCATCACTTTCGGTGATCTAGGGGGGCGGCGTGTCCGAACTGCTGCGATGGCAGACCGACCAGGGTCCGGTGGTCGTGGAGGTCGACGGCCAAGACCCCGGCTTCACCGCGCTCCGCATGGTGCCGGGCGAGGTCGTCCACGAGGCGACCGGCAAGTTCGAGGACGCGCTCGCGAACGTACGTGCCGCCGCCGTGTCCGCCCTCGCGACCTTCCGCGACGACACGCTGAGACCCGACGGGGTGGACATCGAGTTCGGGATCAAGCTCAACGCCGAGGCGGGCGCGGTGATCGCCAAGACCTCTCTCGAAGGCCATCTGGTCGTCAAACTGAGCTGGACCCGTACGCCGAGCACGTGACCGGCCGTCCACCGGGGCGGCCGCGCGTACCGTCTCATCCGGTCCGCGGGCCGCGGTCGAGCTCTCGTCAGAAGCCGGTCGCGACGGCGCGTTCCCGCCAGGGGGCCAGCTCCGTGCCGACCGCGGTCAGTTTGGCCTCCAGGGCGGCCACGCAGTCCGCGCCGATGGGCAGCCGTGCGGGCATGACCGGCGCCGTGGCGGCCTCGTAGATGAGCGCGGCCGCCTTGGCCGGGTCGCCGGGCAGCGGCGAGCCGCCCTGCGTGGCCCACATCCGCGCCATCCCGGCCGGCGTGCCGTCGTACGCGCCGAGGGGGCGGGCCGCGATGGCGATGGATGAGGAGTTCATGAACTCGGTCTCGAACTGGCCGGGCTCGACGACCATCACCCCGATCCCGAACGGCGCCAGTTCCTGCGTGAGGCTCTCACTGAGCCCGTCCACGGCGAACTTGGTGGCGTTGTAGAGACCGATGCCGGGCGTCGCGACAAGGCCGGCCATCGAGCCCATGTTGACGATCCGGCCCGAGCCCTGCGCCCGCAGGGTCGGCAGCACGGCGCGGGTGACGTTCATCAACCCGAACACGTTGAGGTCGAACAGCGAGCGCGTCTCGGCGTCCGAGACCTCCTCCAGCGCGCCGAACTGGCCGCGGCCCGCGTTGTTGACGACCACGTCGATCCGGCCGGCCCACGCGACGGCGTCCGCCACGGCCTGGTGTGCCTGCGCCTCCTCCGTGACGTCCAGCGGCAGGACGAGCAGCCGCTCGTGCTCACCGAGCCGCTCGGTGATCGCCGCCGGGCGGCGTGCGGTGGCCACGACGTGCTCGCCGCGCTCCAGCGCGTACCGGGCGATCTCGGCGCCGAACCCTCGCGAAGCTCCGGTGATGAACCAGGTGGCCATGGGATCTCTCTCCTCTAGTTGTTTCCGTTTGGCGACGAGACAGATAGTACAAACGTCTAACACACTTGTCTAGTACGATCGTCTAGTACATTTGTCCTAGACGATCGTCTAGCGCGGGAGCTAGGGTCGTGACATGGGAAACCGCGACGACCTGCTGGCCGGAGCCAAGCGCTGCCTCTATGAGAAGGGCTACGCACACACCACCGCACGCGACATCGCGACCGCGTCCGGCGTGAGCCTCGCCTCGATCGGCTACCACTTCGGTTCCAAGGAGGCCCTGATGAACGAGGCCCTGATGCGGGCCATGGAGGAGTGGGGTGAGGAGGTAGGGCGGGCATTAACGCCTCAGGACGAACCCGGCTTCGCGGCCATCTGGGACCGGGTCGCCGCGTCGGTGTCGGCGAACCCGCGACTGTGGTCGACACAGTTCGAGCTCATCGCACTCAGCGAGCAGTCACCCAAGATGCGGGAACTGTTCACCAAGGGCAACCGCGCGGCGAGACTGGGCCTGTCCGCCATCTTCCACGGCCCGGACCCGGCCGAGGACGAGCCGGCCGCCCTCGCGGCGGGCGCCTTTTACCAGGCGATACTCACCGGCGTCGTAGCCCAGTGGCTCACCGACCCGGACACCGCCCCGTCAGGACCCGAACTCGCCACCGCCCTACGCACCGCCTGCGCGAGCCTCAACGCCGAGGCATGACCGGCACCACCAACCCACCACCCGCGGGTGTGAACCGAATCCGCCCCGTGGAGCGCGCCCCGGGCCCCTCCCGCGCACGCCCGTGCGCCCGCTCGCGCCGGTTGGTGACTCAGCGGGCTGAGCCTCAAAGGCTGGTGTCTTGACCAGCTGGTGCCGTGGCCGGGTGGTGCTTTGGCCGGGTGGTCAGCGGAGTTCGGCGGTGGTCATCAGGCGTAGCTGGGCGTCGACCCAGGTTCGTACCATCGTCTCGGGGTTCGTGCCGGTGCGGCAGGCGGTCAGGAAGGCGGTGACCTCGGCCGCCGAGGCGGTCAGTCCGACCCGGCTCAGGTCGGCGGCCGTCTCCTCGATCCGCGCGTGTACGCCTGGGGTCAGGTGGCGGAGGCCGCGGTGTGCGGCCTCGGCGAGCGTCGTCAGTGCGGTGTCGAGTGCCGCGCCCAGCCGGTCCGGTCGTGTGCCCGCATGTGGGCGCAGGGCTGTGCGTCCGTCGCCCGGGGCCAGGTCCGGCACGGTGATTCCGCGGGTGGTGCGGACGGCGATCGGGTCGAGGAAGAACACGTGCTGGCCCGTGGGCCGTGGGCAGAGCCGCCACTGGCGCTGCCGCCGGTTGACGCCCGGCCACCAGACGTCGACCCCGACCGCGCACAGCTCGGCCGCCGCCTCCGCGGCGAAGGCCAGGCCGTACGCGGACGCCCACGCGTCGGCGAACGCCGCGTGGTCGTCCACGTCGGTACGGTCGTCGGCGTCGGCCGCGTCGAGGACGTGCGCGAGCATCGCCGCCCCGCGCGGGCTCGGCCGCCCGTCCAGGCAGGCCCGCACCTGGTCGGCCAGCTCCTGGTCGCTGAGCGGGTCCGCGAGTGCCCGGGCCGTACGCGCCGCGGCGTCTTCGGTCCACTCACGTACGCGCGCCGCCGCGCCGTCGTCGAGCGTGACCGGCGGTCCGTGGATGCCGCCGCGGCGGCGGCGCAGGACCCGCCGCCAGGGCGCGGGCATCGCGAAGGTGTGCTCGTCGGGGAACTCGGCATCGGCGCTGTCCATACCTGAGACACGACCCGTGCCCCGGGTGCGGATCAACGCTCAGCCCGTCAGCTCGGTCAGGTCGGCGAGCACCTCGGAGGCGGCCACCGCGTCGAGGTCGCCGAACCGCAGCGAGACCGGACGCGAGGACCAGAACTCGTC
Organism: uncultured Actinomycetota bacterium; assembly: GCA_963799975.1. Classification (GTDB taxonomy): domain Bacteria; phylum Actinomycetota; class Actinomycetes; order Streptosporangiales; family Streptosporangiaceae; genus Actinoallomurus. The sequence continues at coordinate 659,954 of CAWCZF010000002.1, forward strand.
CGGCTCGGTGTTGAGCCAGACCGCGTTCAGCCGCTGCTCGGGGTACTCATCCACGAGGCCGACGACGATGCCCGGGTCGAGGTCGAGCAGGACGAAGCGGTCCGGGCCGGCCGCGCGGGCGATCCAGGGCGCGATCCCGGCGTCCTGCGGCTCGCCCCGCACCCAGCCGCGCCGCTCCATGCCGAGCAGCCGCCCGGTCGGCACCGTGACGTCCTCGAACCGGGTGAGACGCGACGCGGCGCGCTCCTCGTCGGTGAGCGCGAACACGGGGCGGCCGAGCTGCGGGAACGGCTGGAGGATCTCGTAGTCGGCGAACACCTCGGCCCAGGCGTCGAGCGCGCCGCCGGTCAGCTCCAGCGGATGCGGGAGACGCACCCGCGCGTCTGCCGCCAGCGTCAGCTCGTCGTCCTCGACGCCGGCGAGCGTGCGGTCCTCGGCGACGCGGAAACAGGTGCCATCGCCGGTCGCCCACACCAGCCGGCGCGCGACGTGCCAGGTCAGCGGATGGCCGACGAACAGACCGGCGAACTCGGCCGCGGTCCAGTCGCGGCGCGCCACCATGGCCGCCTCCAGCCGCCGGATCACGTCGGCCGCGACCGTGCGCACGTCCTTCTTCAGATCGGCGAACCGCTTGCGCGCTGCCGGCGCCAGTTCGGCGTCGTCACGCGCGCCGGGCGCGGGCAGGTCCTTGCGCCGCCTGCCGTTCTCGTCGGAGACGTACGGCTTGAGCCGCTCGTCGAAGCCGACCACGAACCGGCGCGGCCCGTAGTCCAGGACAATGCTGCCGTCCGCGTCGAGCCCGAAGTCGGGCACCAGCCGGTCGGCGAGCCGCTCGGGAGTCAGCCCGAGACCGTCGGCCACCTCCTGGATCTTCTCCTGCGCGCGTACCTTGAGCGCCTTGAACTTCACCCGCTGGGAGATGCCGTAGAGGTGGATCAGCGCGAGTTCGGTGCCGATCTCGGCGAGGACGTCGAGACCGGCGACCGCGCGCTTGTGCCCGCCCTCGCCGGGCCAGGCGCGGATGACCGGCGTCAGCCGGCGTACGGTCTCGTCGTCGCCGATCCGGCCGAGCCCGGTGAGCGCCCAGCCGTCCTTGGCCGGCAGCCCGGCCATCCGCCACCGCTCGAACACCGCCCAGCCGAACTCCGCGAGCGATGCCGGATCGCAGGTCGCGCAGACGACGTCCAGCCCGGGATAGACCTCGCCGGGCCGTGAGATGGCGAGCATCGTGAGGATGTGACCGGCCGCCGCGTCCGGCAGCGCGCGGGTACGGTCGCGGAGCAGCACCTGCGGGAGCAGCGCCGGATCCGCCCACGCGCCCGGCTTGGGTATGCGCGCCGGGACGTTGTCCAGCGGGTCCGTGGCGAGCAGCGCCTCGACCGCCGCGCCGGCCTTCGCGCCGTAGGTGTGCGCGACCCGTGCGACCTCGGCCTCGCCCTCGGCCGCGGCGACGACCCGCAGGGCGGCCTCCGCGCCCGCGCGCGCCGGCCCGTGCGGCCCGACGGCGTCCGGCACCAGCAGCCGCGCCGCCTCGAGCCCGTGCCGGCGTAGCCACGCGAGCGCGACCACCCGCCCGGCCTTGAGCCGCACGAGCCAGTCGGCCATGAGCCGCGCGACGCGAAGGTCGCTGAAGGGGACGAGCAGTGTGCCGGGACCGGACGGGTTCGCGGCGCCGAGGTCGAGCGCCGCGGGCAGCGCGTCGAGACCGTATCTGGCGACGATCGGCTTCATCCACGTCTCGGCCCGCCATGTGTAGCGCGGCCGGCGGCCCGCCGCGAGCAGCGGGCGGATGAAGTGCTCCGGGCCGTTCACGAACAGGCGGATCTCCTCATAGCCCGTGAGCCGGCGCGGGTCCTGGTAGCGCCGTGCCACCTCGGCCCAGTCGCGGTCCCTCTCGTGTACGTAGGCGTACTCCGTCGCGGCCCACGCCTCGCGCTCGCCGGGCGCCCAGGACAGGCCGGGCCGCTCCGTGGGCACAAGGTCGTCGACGACGATCGGCGTGGCCTTCGCGCGGCGGCGCGTCCAGGGCGGTGCCGTCAGGAGGGGCGGCAGTGCCTCCGGCGGTGCCGCCTCGACGCGTACGTGCCGCTCGGCGATGCTCGCCACGACCGCGCGTGCGTCGCCTGGCAGCCCGGGCAGCGCCGCGGCGGTGAGTTCCGGCTCGGCGAGCACCTGGTCGGCCAGCAGCCGCCGGGCGGTGGCGGACTGCTTCGCGGTGCCGTCGGCGGCACCGGCGAGCAGCCGCAACGCGCGTATCGGATAGCGCTTCATGGCCGCGAGCAGCGCGGGCTGGACGTACTTCTGTTCGGCGCGGTCCAGCATGAGCCGGAACGCCTCGTCGGCGGGCAGCCGGCTCAGCGCGCCGAGCACCAGCTTGCGCGCGTCGGCGCCGCCCGAGTCGTCGTCGAGCGCGCCGACCAGCATCGGCGCGATGGCCGTGCCGACGCCCTCGGCGGTCGTGGCGAGGACGTCCAGCGACCACTGGCCCCGGTCGAACCGCGCCCGCGGGCCGAGCGCGGCGACCTGCTCCGCCGACCCGAGCGAGCAGAACAGCAGCGTGCGCGCGGTCGCGTGGTCCGTGCCGTCGCCCGGCGGCGCGGCACAGCACTCGTCCACCCACGACGTCTCGGTGGGCACGAGGTAGGAGGCGACGAGGCGCTGACCGGCACTGGTGCGGTGGCCCGCCAGGGCGCTGACCGCCGCCCGGTATTCGTCGTCGCCGGCGGCGGCGAGCAGGGCGCGCACCCGCAGGGCGGCGGCGCGCCAGGGCCAGTGCCAGCCGAGCGGCTGCCCGGAGGTCCACGGCCGTAGCGAGGTCCCGTACGGGCGTGGCCGGTTGGATTGCCAGTCGAGGTACACCGCGGGCAACTCGGCCACGACCTGGGCGGCGAACGTCAGGCCGTGCATGGCCACCCACGCGTCGGCGAACCCGCCGCGGTCCGCGCGTGCCGTCACCGCGACCACGTGGGCGACGAGTGCCGCGCCGCGCGGCGTCGGGGTGCCGGTGAGGTAGGCGTCCGCCTCCTTGGCGAGCTGCGGGTCGCTGTCGGGCGCCGCCGCCACCTCGCGGATGAAGGCGTCGCCCGCGCGTACCCGCTCCCAGAACTCGGCGACCGCGCCCGGATCGGGCTCGGCGACCGGCAGCGGCACGCCGCCGCGCCGCGGATGCAGCACGCGAAGCCAGGAGCCCGGCAGCTCGAACGTGTCCTCGTCGGGCAGCGTGGCCGCCGCCGTCGGGATTTCTCGTGCGCCCGGTGATTGCGGAAGGGAATTTTCTTCGGCAGGTGCCGGAGTGCCCGTCTCGGCGTAACCTTTCGTCTCTTTCTCGGCGATCACTCGAAGCAGATAGGACTCCGCGGCCGCCACGGAATCGAACTCTTTGACGGCCGTCTGGCCGTCCGTCCCGATCCGGCCGTATCGACTGGTCACGGCGGTGCCGTCTCGGCCGGCCGCCCAGAACTTCGCCGATTTACCACCGATGAATTCCCAGCGCCGCACCGTGCCTCCACAGACGTGCCACTCGATCTCGATGCTGTCACGGTAACCGAGCGGTCTGACATTTCCCGCAGTCCCGCTCGAAAACCGTGAATAGCGTACGCGGGGCTCGGATCCGTGGATCGAGAAGGGTCTAGGGCAGGGTGACGAGGCGTGCGCCGCCGTCGGACTCCAGGACGGTGCCCGTGAGGTTGGGGTTGACCGCGACCAGGGCCACCGCCTCGGCGACGTCGTCGGCGGTCGCCACCCGACGGGCCGGGAGGACCTCGGCTGCCGCATCGAAGTAGGCACGCCGGTCGGCCTCGGGCAGGCCGCTCCACCACGCGGTGTCGACCAGGCCCGGAGAGACGCCGTTGACCCGGATCGGAGCCAGCTCGACGGCGAGCGGCCGTACCAGGGCCTCGACCGCGCCGTTGAGCGCGGCGATCCCGGCGGTACCCGCCATGCCCGTACGTGCGGTGATCGCGCCCAGCAGCGTGATCGAGCCGGTCGGCGACATGTGCGGCAGTACCGCCTGGATCGTGGTCAGGTGGGCCCAGAACTTCGCGTCGAACGCCCGCCGGAGCATGGCGAGGTCCAGGTCGGCGACGGCGCCGACGCCCTCGGCGCCGCTGAGCGTGAGGACCAGCCAGTCGACCGTGCCGATCCGCCCGGCCACCTCGGCGATCTGGTCGCGGTCGCCGCCGTCGGCGCGGTGGCCGGAGATGCCCGGGTCGGTCGCCGCCAGGGCGTCGAGGCGCTCCTTGCCTCGGCCCACGACGTGTACGGCCGCGCCGTCCGCCAGCAGGCGGCGTGCGGTGGCCAGGCCGATGCCCGAAGTTCCTCCGACGATGAGTGCGGTGCTCATGATGATCTACCCCTATTCCGAACCGTTACGTCTCGTCTCGTAATTACGCTAGCATGGCGGACGTGGACGATCGACCCCCGCCGGGGCGCCCCGGCCGACGACGCAGCGAGGCGAGCCGGCAGGCGATCCTCGCCGCGGCCGCGGAGCTGACCGCCGAGGTCGGCTACGCCGGCCTGACCATCGAGGGCATCGCGGCGCGCTCCGGCGCCGGCAAGCAGACGATCTACCGCTGGTGGCCGTCGAAGGCCGACGTGCTGATGGACGCGCTGACCGCGAAGGCCGACCTGCACATCCCGGTCCCGCGCGAGGGCTCGTACGCGGCCGACCTGCGTAGGTTCCTCACCGACACGTTCGCGCTGGGCGGCAACCCGCTGGTGATCGGCGTGCTGCGGGCGCTCATGGCCGAGGCGCAGATCGACGAGGAGTTCGGCGAGCGGTTCCGCACGGCGTTCCTGTGGCACCGGCGCGAGGCGCTCGGCGCCATCCTCGCGAACGCGCGCGAGCGCGGCGACCTCCCGCCGGCCCCGGCGGCCGAGACCGTCCCCGACATCGTGTTCGGCACCCTCTGGTATCGGATTCTCGCCATTCACGGACCACTCGACCAGCGGCTCGTCGAGGAGCTGGTCGCCACGCTCACCAGGGAGCAGTAGATGACCGACCGGCGCACCATCCTCATCACCGGCGCCACCGACGGCCTCGGCCGCGCGCTCGCGCACCGGCTCTCCGCCGACGGCGCGCACGTGCTCGTCCACGGCCGCGATCAGGGCCGGCTCGACGCACTGGCCGAGGAGATCCGCGACACCCACGACGTCGCGCGCCCGGCCACCCTGCGCGCCGACCTGGCCGAGCTGGACCAGGTGCGCGACCTGGCCGCCCAGGTGCGTACGGCGGCGGACCGGCTGGACGTGCTCGTGAGCAACGCGGGCATCGGCGGCGGCCTGCCCGAGGGGCGGTCGCGCGCCACGAGCCGCGACGGCCACGAGCTCCGCTTCGCGGTGAACTACCTCGCGGGGTTCCTCCTCACGCTCGAACTGCTCCCGCTGCTGCGGCGCTCGGCGCCCGCCCGCGTCGTCAACGTCGCCTCGATCGGCCAGCATCCGATCGACTTCGCCGACCTCATGATCGAACGTGGCTACAGCGGCGGCCGCGCGTACGGGCAGAGCAAGCTCGCGCAGATCATGTCCGGGTTCGAGCTGGCCGGGCGGCTGCCTGCCGCCGAGGTCACGGTCAACAGCCTGCACCCGGCGACGTACATGCCGACCAAGATGGTGCTGGAGGAGGTCGGCCACAGCATCGACAGCCTCGATGACGGCCTGGCCGCCACGTCACGGCTCGTGAGCGACGACCGCCTCGCCGCGACCACCGGGCGGTTCTATGACCGCACGCGCGAGACGCGGGCCAACGCGCAGGCGTACGACGCCGCCGCGCGTGCCGAGCTGTGGGAGCGCAGCCTGAAGCTGGTCGGGCACGCCGACGTGGCTCAGTGAGCCCAGGAGCCGCCGAGCCGGCGCGCCACCGCGATCAGCGCGTCCACTGACGGGGAGACCGAGCCCGGCCGCCAGATGAGTTCGAGGTCGACCGGCGGCAGGTCGTCCAGTACGGGCAGGCTCACGGTCCCGTCCGGCGGCCGGGCGCCGAGCGAGCGCGGCACGACGGTGAAGTCCTCCCCCGCGCGCAGCCGGTCGTGCCGTGCCTGCGGCACCGGGTCCGTCCACAGCGCGAACCTCTCGCCGGTGTGCCCCAGCGCGGCGAGCACGGCGTCGTAGGAGTCGGGCGCGACGTCGCGCGGGAAGAAGCAGAACACCTGCCCGCGCAGGTCGCTCAGGTGGATCCCGGCACGCCCGGCGAGCGGGTGGCGCTCACCCACGACGACGACGAGCGGTTCGCTGCGCAGCGTCGTACGCGCGTACTCCTCGCGTACGGGCAGGCCGCGCGCGATCACGGCGTCGACGCGCTCCTCCCGCAGCGCGTGGTCCAGTTCGGCCGACCACGCCTCACGCACCTCGACGCGTACGCCGGGCCGCTCGTCGGCCATCGCCGCCAGCAGGCGCGGCAGCGTCTCGTGCGCGGCGCTCGGCACGTACCCGAGCCGCACGATCCCGGTCTCCCCGCGCGCGGCACGCCGCGTCGCCTCGACCAGCTCGTCGGCGTCGGCGAGCACCCGGCGCGCGTACTCCACGAAGACCCGGCCGGGCTCGGTCAGCCGGGTCGGCCGCCGGTCGAACAGCCGGACTCCGAGCTCGCGTTCGAGGTCACGGATCTGCCGGCTGAGCGGCGGCTGCGCCATGTGCAGCCGCTCCGCGGCCCGCTGGAAGCCGCCTTCGTCGGCGACCGTCACGACGTAGCGCATGAGACGCAACTCGACCACCACGCCCACACGGTATCGGCCCGGCCAGGCACGATACCCGCAGGGTATGTGGGCGGGACTCAACGGATCTTTGCGTGCACGCTGCGTCGCCGCCAAGACTGGAGCCGCCGGCCAAACCGGCGTCAGCACGTCTCATCGGAGGGCTTCAGCTTGTCAACCTTGATCAACACGATCCTCGCCGCGGCCATGGCCGCACTCGGCGGCACCGCGCCCGCACACGCCGCCGCGCCCGCGCACGCGCCCTCGCTGGGCGACGCGCGGGTGCTCGCCCACCTCGACCAGGCAGCCGGGCAGCAGCCGGAGAACATCGCACTGGAGCCGGACGGCTCGGCCGACCTCACGTTCGCCTTCAGCGGGCAGGTCGCACGCGTCGGCCGGGACGGCCGGGTCCGCGTCCTCGCGCAGGTCCCCGTCCCGGCCGACGGCGACGTGCCGAACAACCACAGCAAGATCTTCCTGGGCGGCATCGTCCGCGCACCGGACGGCACGCTCTTCTTCGCCGTGTCCACCGGCACCGCCGCCGGCACCGGCGTCTACCGGCTGCGTACGGGCGGCACTCCGGTACGCGTCGCCGCGCTGCCGCCCGCCGCGTTCCTCAACGGCATGACCGCCGACTGGTCGCGCGGCACCCTCTACGTCGCCGACTCGGCCGAGCCGGTCATCTGGAGCGTGCGCGTACGCGGCGGCGAGCCGGTGCGGTGGGCCGAGGGCGGCACCCTCACGCCCGCCGGCGGGTTCGGCGCCAACGGGCTCAAACTGCACGACGGCGCGATCTGGGCGACCAACATCGGCGCCGGCACCCTCCTGCGGTTCCCGCTGCGCGCGGACGGCACGTCCGGCACCCCGCGGGTGGCCGCCACCGGCCTCGGCCCCGTCGACGACTTCGCCTTCGCGGGCCGTACGGTCGTGGCCGCCGTCAACCAGGAGAACAAGGTCATCACCATCGACCACGAGGGCCGGACCGCCGACGTACTGACCGCGGCGGACGGCCTGGACAACCCGACCTCGGTCGCCGTACGCGGCCGTACCGTCTACGTCACCGACGGCGCGTACTTCGCCGGGACCGACCCCAACGTGCTAAACGCGACCCTGACGCACGCGCCGGAGGCGGCCAGGTGATCCACGAGCCGGCCGGCCTTCGGCGCGCTGCTCACGTCGCGGCGGCGCGGCCGAGGAGCAGGGCGCGCTCGCGCTCGTTGCGGGTCAGCGCCGCCGCGCGCTCGTACTCCTCGCGCGCCTCCCGCGTACGGCCGAGGCGTGCCAGCAGGTCGGCCCGCACGCTCGGCAGGAGGTGATAGTCGCGGAGCGACGCGTCGCCGGTCAGCCGGTCGGCCAACTCCAGGCCGCGTTCTGGGCCATGCGCCATGCCGACGGCGACCGCGCGGTTCAACTCGACCACCGGCGAGGGGGTCAGGTGCGCGAGCGCCTGGTAGAGCGTCGCGATACGCGCCCAGTCGGTGTCTTCGGGCTCGCTCGCCTGCGCGTGGCAGGCGGCGATCGCGCCCTGGAGGACGTACGGGCCGACCGGGGCCCCGATCCGCTCGGCGCGCAGCAGCGCGGCGAACCCGCGGGCGATGAGGAGCCGGTCCCAGCGGCCGCGGTTCTGCTCCAGGAGCGGTACCGGCTCCCCGGACGGCCCGGTACGCGCGGCGACGCGCGACGCCTGGATCTCCATGAGCGCGACGAGCCCGTGCGCCTCCGGTTCCAGCGGCACCAGCTCGGCCAGGATCCGGCCGAGGCGCAGCGCCTCCTGGCAGAGCGAGGGCCGCATCCAGTCATCGCCCGCGGTGGCGGCGTATCCCTCGTTGAACACGAGGTACAGCACCTCCAGCACCGACGAGAGCCGCGCGGCGCGCTCGGTCTCGTGCGGGACCTCGAAGGGGATCCGCTTCCTGGCGAGCGTCCGCTTCGCGCGTACGATCCGCTGCGCGACGGTGGGTTCCGGTACGAGGAACGCCCGCGCGATCTCGTCGGTGGTCAGCCCGCCGAGCAGGCGAAGCGTGAGGGCGACCCGCGCGTCGGTGGACAGGACGGGGTGGCAGGAGATGAACATGAGACGCAGGAGGTCATCGCCCACGTCGTCGTCGAGCGCGGCGTCGACCTCGTCCTCGGCCGTGTCCGCGCCGGTCTCCAGCGCGTGCCCGAGCTGCTCGTGCCGGACCTGGAGTCGCCGGTCCCGGCGAATGTGGTCGATCGCCCGGTGCTTCGCGGTGGCCATCAGCCAGGCACCGGGGTTGTCGGGAACCCCGGAGCCGGGCCACTTCTCCAGCGCGACGACCAGCGCGTCCTGGGCGAGTTCCTCGGCGATACCGACGTCGCGCACGATCCGGGTCAGCCCGGCGATGATCCGGGCCGACTCGAGCCGCCACACCGCCTCGATCGCGCGGTCGGTGTCCGAAACCGTCACCCGGCCGATCAGAGCACCACCCCGGTTCGTACGCAAGCCGGGGGCGCGGGGGCCCGTACGTTTCCTCGCCGGTACGGGCCTCCCGCGACCGGTCATGGGCCGAAGACCTGCCGGATCTCGCCCTCGCCGTCCCCCACGATCTTCCAGAAGCGGGTGGACAGCTCCACCGCCTCCTCCTTGGACCGGACGTCGATCAGCGCGAAGCCGACCACGGCCTCCTTCGCCTCGGCGAACGGGCCGTCCGTGACGGTGATCTCGCCGCCGGAGTTCTTGATGTGGATGCCGTTCGGGTCGAGGCCGCCGGTCGCGAGCAGGACGCCCGCCTTGGTCATCTCCTCGATGAACTTGCCCATCTCCATCATGAGCGTCTCATCCGGAGGGTTGCCGCCGGACTCGCCGGCCTTGGTCATCAGCAGGAATCGCATGTCATTTCTCCTTCTCGCCGGTTGGCACGGGGGCGGGCTCACGTCCCGCCGCCTGCCAACGCGTCGAACGAGAACCGGCCGGATCGACACCTCGGCCTTAAATTCTTTCTCGTCGGGAAAAATCGCCCGCATCTCGATCCTGACCTGCCGTTCGACGCGTGCGCAACGGGCGAGGAGTCACCGGCCGCCGGTTCCGCCGTGGTGCACAATGGAGGCCGCAGGTGATGGGGCTCACCTACTCAACCGCGGGCACTCCGCTGACGGTCCCTGGCCACGACAGGCAGCACCCAGGGAGCCGCATGCCCACGCCCCGACGGCACGTACGCGACCGGACGCCGCGATGACCCGCGGCCCCATCGACTCCGACGTCGACCTCGACCGCGATCCCCCGGACGAACCGGCCGACGGGGACGCCTCGCGCTCGCCCGCCTCCGCACGGCGGCTCGCCGTCCTCGCCGCCATCGCCCTCGGCGGCGGTCTCGGCAGCGTGGCCCGCTACCTGGTGGAGAGCGCCATGCCGGTGCACGCGGGCCGCTTTCCCTGGGCGACGTTCGCGGTGAACCTCGGCGGATCCTTCGCCCTCGGCGTCCTGATGGTGTTCGTGCTGGAGATCTGGCCGCCGCGCCGGTACGCACGCCCGTTCGCCGGCGTCGGGATCCTCGGCGGGTTCACCACGTTCTCCACCTTCGCCGGCGAGCTGCGCGGCCTCGCCGGGCGCGGAGCCTGGGCGCTCGCCGACGCGTACGCCCTCAGCAGCCTGGTCGGCGGCGTGGGCGCGGTGGCGTGCGGCATCGCCCTCACCAGGACGCTCGGGCGACGTCGCCGAAGGTCGAACGCGCCGGTGACGGCCCTGCCCGCCGCCGAGGAGGGGACCCGATGACCGTCCTGCTCGTGTTCCTCGGCGGCACCGTCGGCGCGCCCGCCCGCTACCTGCTGGACCGCGCCGTACAGCGGCGGCACGGCGGCGTCTTCCCCTGGGGCACCCTCACCGTCAACGTGACCGGCTGCCTGATCCTGGGCCTGCTGACCGGGGCCGCGCAGGAGCTGCCCAAGGACCTCGTCGTCCTCGCCGGCACCGGCATCTGCGGCGCGTTCACGACCTTCAGCACGTTCAGCTTCGAGACGACGCGCCTGCTGGAGGAGGGCGCCCTGCCCCAAGCCGGCCTCAACGCGCTCGTGAGTCTGGTCCTCGGGGCCGCGGCCGCGGCCGCGGGCTTCGCGCTCGGCGGCGCGCTGTGACCGCCGGGGCGAGAGAAACGCCAGTTCACCGGGGTGATGAGACGAGCGTCGCCCCGCTTCGCCAACGTAGAGTGAGAGCACGGCCAACTCTCCGTGGTCGCCGTCGGGGGTGATCGGTGAGCGCTCGGGCGCCACGCCGCCCGCGATCGGCTACCCCATCGCGCGGCGGGCTGACCCGCCGCATCGTGTTCGCGAGCGGCGTGGTCGTGCTGCTCGCCATCGGAGCGTACGCCCTGCTCTTCTCGGTCATCATCGACCTGCGCGAGTCGGCGGCCGTCGCGAACCACGCCAAGGCGGTGCTGGCCTCGGCGAACCGCCTCGAACGCCTCGTGACCGACCTCGAGACGGACGTGCGCGGCTTCGTCATCACCGGCGACAAGCGACTGCTCATGCCGCTGGACGACGCGCAGGACGACGCCATACAGGAAGGGCGCTCCCTCGTACGGCTCACCACGCGGAGCGACCCCGGCCACGCGGGGCAGGCCCAAGAGCTCGTCGGCGACACCGAGTCCTACGTACGCGACTACTCGGTGCCGCTGCTGACCAGGATCCAGCGGGATCCGGTGGCGACGCGGTCGCAGACGACGATCGCCGAGGGAGAGCATCGGCTCCAGCCGCTCCGTACGGAGTTCGACCGTTTCATGGCGACGCAGGAGGAGTTGATCCAGACGCATGAGCACCGGTCCTCGGTCGACGCCGTCCGCGCCATGATCATCGCAGCGCTCGGCGCGAGCAGCGCGCTGCTCCTGCTGCTGCTCTTCTCCGGTTACCTCACCCGCGCCATCCTCCGCCCCGTCCGCCGTACGTCGGCGATGGCCACCGACCTGGCCGGCGGCGACCTGTCGGTGCGGATCCCCGAGGTGTCGCACAACGACGTCGGCGTGCTCGAACGCACCTTCAACGTGATGGCCGGATCGCTCCAGGCGGACCGCGAGCAGCTCCGGCGCGTCGTGGAGGAGCAGGGCGCGCTCCGCCGCATCGCCACGCTCATCGCCCAGGGCGTCTCACCGTCGGAGATCTTCGCCGCCGTCGCCAGCGAGCTGGGACGCATCCAGGGGGTGCAGTACGCGGTGGTCAACCGTTTCGACCCGGCCATGGTCGCGACCGCGGTCGGCCACTGGACCTCGCCCGGCGCGCCGGACATCATGCCGCCCGCCAGCGGCCGGTGGCCGGTCGAGGATGACAGCGCCGCCGCGCTGATCCTGCGCACCAAGGCGCCCGCGCGGGTGAACACCGACAAGGCCACCAGCACCATCGGCATCTGGTCGCGCGTCCACGGCATCCGGTACGTCGTGGGCTGCCCGATCACGGTCAGCGGGCAGCTCTGGGGCATGATCGCGGTGTTCTCGCTGGACGCCGAGCCGCCGCCCGGCGACACCGAGGAGCGCCTCGTGGAGTTCGTCGGCCTCCTCGCCACCGCGATCGCCAACGCGGAGAACCGCAACGAGCTGCTCGCCTCCTCCGCACGCATCGTCGCGGCCTCCGACGAGGCGCGACGCCGCATCGAGCGCAACCTCAACACCGGCCCGCAGCGACGCCTCAGCGCCCTCGGCGAGGACCTGCGCGTGACGCAGGCGACCATCGCACCCGGCCTGGGCCATCTGAGGGAGCAGCTCGCCAAGACGGCGAGCGGCCTGGACGGCGTCCTGGACGACCTGCGGGAGATCTCCCGCGGCCTGCACCCGGCGACGCTGTCCCGCAGCGGGCTCAGCGACGCGCTCAAGGCGCTGACACAGCGGTCGGAGGTGCCCGCCGAGCTGCGCGTACGTATCGGCCGGCACCTGCCCGACCACATCCAGGTCGCCATCTACTACACGGTCTCCGAGGCGCTCACCAACGTCGCGAAGTACTCACGGGCCGACCGCGTCCACATCGACCTGGACCTCGAACGGACGACGTTGAGTCTCCGGGTGAACGACGACGGTGTCGGCGGTGCCGACCCCACGCGCGGCTCGGGGCTGCTCGGCCTGAAGGAGCGGATCGAGTCGCTCGGCGGCACGATCCAGGTCATCAGCCCGAGCGGGGGCGGCACGTCGCTGCGGGTCGACGTCCCGGTGCCGCCCGGCTGACCGCGACTCGTAGCAGCCGATTCCGGTCACTTTGTGACCTTTTTCGCGGGCATGATGAGGACATGGCGAACACCAGCTCACGGACTCTGCGGCTCCTGTCCCTGTTGCAGACCCACCGCTACTGGCCGGGCGGCGAGCTCGCCGACCGGCTCGGGGTGTCCGTGCGCACCCTCCGCCGCGACGTCGACCGGCTGCGCGAGCTCGGCTATCCGGTGGAGGCTCAGCGCGGCGTCGACGGCGGCTACCAGCTCGCCCCGGGCGCGGCGCTGCCGCCGCTCGTGGTCGACGACGAGGAGGCCGTCGCGCTCGCCATCGGCCTGCGCCTGGCCGCACAGGGCGCGGTGGCCGGCATCGAGGAGTCCTCGATCCGCGCGCTCACCAAGGTCGTCCAGGTGATGCCGCCGCGGCTGCGCCACCGGGTGGACGCACTCCGCATGGCCACCGTGCCGGGCGTCTGGAGCGCCGGGCCGACCGTCGACTCGGGCGTGCTGACCACCGTCGCGCAGGCGTGCCGCGACGAGGAGCGCCTGCGGTTCCGCTACACCGCGCGGGACGGCGAGGCGACCGCGCGCCACGTGGAGCCGCACCGGCTGGTCTCGCTCGGCCGCCGCTGGTACCTGGTCGCCTACGACCTGGTCCGCCACGACTGGCGCAGCTTCCGGCTGGACCGCCTGACCGCGCCCGCCGGGACGGCCGAACGCTTCCGCCCGCGCGCGCTGCCCGCCGAGGACCCGGTCGCGTTCGTACGCTCCGGCATCGACGGCACACCCACGCAGCACACCGTGCGGGCCGTCGTCCACGCCCCCGCCGAGCGCGTACGTGAACGGGTCGGCCAGTGGGCGACGATCGAGGACCTCGACGACGAGCGCTGCTGCCTGCGGATGACCGCCGACTCCCTCGACTGGCCGGTCCTGGCGCTCGGCGCCGTGGGCGCCGAGTTCGAGGTGGTCGACCCGCCCGAGCTGGCCGACCACATCCGCGAGTGGGGCGCACGCTTCACTCGCGCCACCGGAGCCTAGGACCTGGTCACTTCCCTGCGGGTGAGGCCGGCCGGGTCGAGGCGGGCGAGCAGCAGTGTCGCGTCGTCGGTGCTCGCCGCGTTGTGCAGCCGACGGACGATTGCGTCGCAGGCCGGTTCGAGGTCGGGCAGCGTCCCGGGCAGCAGCGTGCGTATCTCGGCCAGTCCCGAGTCCATGTCACGGGTGCGGCTCTCGACCAGGCCGTCGGTGCAGAGGATGAGCGTGCCGCGGTCGGGCATGCGCACCTCCAGTGCCTCGTAGCTGGCCGCACCGACGCCGAGCGGCAGGCCGGGCGGCAGGTCGAGCAGCTCGGACGTGCCGTCGGCCGCGGCGAGGATCGGCGGCACATGGCCGGCCCGCGCGATCGTGAGGCGTCCGTTCGCCGGGTCGCAGAGCGCGAAGATGCAGGTCGCGAACTGCGCGGTGGTCAGCTCCTGGGCGATCTCGTCCAGCCGGAACAGCAGGTCCGCGGGCGGCAGGCCGAGCCGGGCGAGGATGCGCACGGCGGTGCGGAGCTGCCCCATGACGAGCGCGGCGGTGGTGCCGTGGCCCATGGCGTCGCCGACGACGAGCGCGACCCTGCCGTCGGGCAGCGGGATCGCGTCGTACCAGTCGCCGCCGATCCGGCTGGTCTGGCCGGCGGGCAGGTAGCGGTGGGCGATCCGCATCCCGGGCGGCGGCTTCAGCGCGACCGGGAGCAGGCTGCGCTGGAGCGTACGCGACGTGCGGCGCTCGCGGTCGTACCGGCGTCCGTTGTCCATGCACACCGCGGCGTGCTCGGCGAGCCGGAGCGCGAGCTGGCCCTCGGCCCTGGTGAAGGGCGGCTCATTCGGACGGCGGGCCAGTACGGCGAAGCCCATGACGGTTCCGCGCGCGATGAGCGGCACGGTCAGGAAGGTGTGGTAGCTCAGCGCCTCGTTGATGCTGGGGCGTACCGACAGCCGGTCCTTGAAGCGGCCCATCGTCTGCGTGTCCAGCGCGGTGAAGACGATCGGGCGGCCCGTGTTCATGCAGCGGGCGACGCTCGTACCGGCCGGGTAGGCGATCACCTCGTCGGCGGGGAACGCGGTCTTCCACTCACCCTTCCCGTCGGAGACGCTCAGCGCCATCCGGCGTACGACGACGCGTGACTCGTTCTCCTCATACGACGGCAACTGGTCATCGACCAGCAGCCGTTCGAGGACGTAGACGCCCACGCCGTAGCAGAGGCGGGAGATGAGGGCGTCGCCGAGCTCGCGCGCGGTCTGCCGCAGATCCAGCGTGGCGCCGATGCCGAGAACCACCGCGCCGGCGGCGGCCGGGTCGAGGACGGCCTGCCCCTCGTCGCGCCACGGCAGCGCGCTGACCCCGACCGTGACCTGGCCCGCGATGTCGGTCATCGGCTCCCAGCGGAACTCCACCGGGATCGCCCGGCCATCGGCGAGCCGTACGGTCAGCCGCGTCATCGAGGAGGTGCCGGACTCGGCGGCCGTCACAGCCGCGGTGACCACCTCGCGGTGTTCGCCGTCGAAGACGGCGTCGCACAGGTCGCGGCCGCAGACCTCGGCGCCGGTCCGGCCGAACAGCTCGGCCGCGGCCGGACTCCAGCGAAGCACGTGTCCCGTGGCCGCCACGCCTAACGTGACCAGCCCCGTCAGGCCGGGCATCGCCGGACTACGGTCGTTCGCATCGAGACCATGCTCCACGGTCGCCGCCGGCCTCCCTGTCCGCTACGCATAACGCAGCACTAGATCTTCCTATATGGGGGCATGAGGGGCAACGCGGACCTGCGCATCGATGGGCGCGAGCGCCCCGGAGCGGCCCTGGTGCGACAGGACGGCACGACGCGGTCCGCCGCCGCCCGCACGAAACTCCGAAGAACTGACGAATAAAGTTCCGTTCAGGTCAATTCATGAAACTCGTGTTCGTCAGAACGAATACCGCCTGACAAATGGATGAGACAGCACGGCCCAATTGCGGCACGATTAGGACTGGCGCGAGTAACGACAATGAGACAGAGAGTCACAGAGGGCTTGTTGTCGCTGGTCAGCCGGGAGCGGTTTTCTCTTGCCGTTCGCCGTGCCGCTGTGCCACACTCCCGCTCAGGCAACGGTGACGGACTGCCAAGCCGCGCAGAAGCGGCACCGAGGCGGATATAGCGGCCTGTATCGAATGCCACACGGGTTCGTCCGACACCCGATTTCTCACAGATGGGCCACGCACATGAAACGCCTGCTTCGCTCCGCGATCCCCCTGGCCATCATGGGCACCGCGCTCGCCGGGGTGGCGACCCCGGCACAAGCGGGAACATGGATCTACGCCTCGAACGCCGTCTTCATGACTCGCGCCTTCTGCCAGGCGGCCGGTCCCGACAACGCACGTTACTGGGATGCCTCCGCCTGGACCTGCGTTCACGGCACGTGGTACAGCCAGGCCTCCCCTCCGGCGACCGGCTGGAGAGTACGCGTCTACATCGACTAACCCGAAGTCGCGCGTGAATATCCACAACCTCCGGCGTCCCATCGACCCGCGCGCCGCCACCATCTAGGCTGATCCGTGGCCGCGTGGTGGACCCCCTCACGGCCTGTCAGCGACCCCGCACGAAATGGCGAGCGCGTGGAGAACGAGAGTTGGGCACCCCCGGAGGTCGACGTCGATCGGGCCAATGTCGCCCGGGTCTACGACGCATTACTGGGCGGCACGCACAACTTCGCCGCCGACCGCGACGTCGCGAGCGCCCTCACCGCGATCGAGCCCGGAGCGCGTGACGCCGCGCGCGCCAACCGCGCCTTCCTCGGCCGCGCGGTCCGTTACCTGTCGGCGGCCGGCATCCGGCAGTTCCTCGACGTCGGCTCCGGGGTGCCGACCCTGGGCAACGTGCACGAGATCGCGCAGGACGCCGACCCGGACGCCCGCGTCGTGTACGTCGACACCGACCCGGTCGCCATCGCGCACAGCAAGTCGATCCTGGCCGGCAACGACCGTGCCACGATCGTGCACGCGGACCTGCGCGAGCCAGAGAAGATCATCGGGCATCCGGACGTGACCCGGCTGATCGACTTCGACCAGCCGGTCGCCTTATTGGTCGTCGCGGTGCTGCACTTCATCACCGACGAGGAGCGGCCGGGCGACCTCGTACGCCGGCTGGGCGAGGCGCTCGCCCCGGGCAGTTACCTGACCATCTCCCACGGCACGCTCGACGGCCGGTCCACCCAGGTGATGTCGGCGGTCGAAAAGCTGTACTCCCGCGCCTCCGCCCCAGGCTGCCCGCGCGATCGCGCGAGCATCGAGCGGTTCTTCGACGGCTTCGAGATGATCGAGCCCGGCCTCGTCTACCTCCCGGTGTGGCATCCGGACCCGACCGACGTGCCGTTCGAGAACCCGGCGCACTCCTGGGGCTACGCCGGGATGGCGCGCAAGGTCTGACTCCCCGCGCCTCAGCGGGCGGCCGGGACCAGGGCGACGAAGTCGAGGCCGGTGGTCTTGGCGGCCAGGTCCAGCGCGCCCGCAGGGTCATCCAGGCCGACGGTCAGCGCCTCGACGGCGTCGAGGTTCAGGGTGCCGCACGCGACCATGCGCCACACCTCCGCGACGGCGGCGTGCGGGTACATGAAGGAGCCGCGTACGGTCAGGCGGCGGCGCATCAGGTCGCCGTACGGCAACGGCAGATCCTGCTTCACGCCGCCGACGAGGACCATCGTGCCGCCCGTGCGCAGGCAGTCATAGCCCGTCAGGGTCGGGCCGGCGTCCGGCACCGCGCCCAGGGCGTCCAGGACGACGTCCGCCGGGCCGATCGCGGCCGCGTCGCGCGAACGGTCCCCGGTCGATGCCACCGTCCGTACGCGCGGGTCCACCGCGGCCAGGCGTTCGAGGGCCACGGCGTTCCGGCCCACGGCGACCACCGACGCGGCGCCGCGCGCCAGTGCCACCAGCACGGCCGCGCCGCCGAGTTGGCCCGTCGCCCCGACGACCACGACGGTCTGGCCGGCACGCAGCCCGGCGCGGTTCAGTCCCTCGGCGGCGATGGCGAGCCACGGCAGGAAGGCCAGCTTCTCCGGCCGCGGACGGGCGGCCGCGCCCGGCAGCCGTACGAGGGTCTCCTTGGGACACAGGGCGCGCTCGGCCCACACGCCGTCGCGCCAGACCTCCTGCATCGCGGTCGTCGTCTCGGTCGGCACGCCGTGCGCGCCGACCCCCGTCCAGCCGACGAGGATCTCCTCCGGCTCGTCGGCGTCGCCGGAGCCGAGCAGCGAGTTGGCCACCACGAAGTCGCCCGGCGCGACGTTGAACACGTCGTCCGCGACGGCCTCGACCACGCCGACGCAGCTCGGGCCCAGCAGCAGGGGTGTCGGGATGGCGCCGCGGCCGCCGCCCGCGAGCGCGGCGGTGTACGCCGGGAGGTGGGCGGCCCGCACTTCGACGATCACGCCGCCGCCGCGCAGCTCCGGCTCGGGAGCCTCCGCCGAGCGCAGCGCCTGACCTACAGAGTCCAGTATCCATGCACGCATGACGGCTACTGTGCCGTCGGCCCAGCCTGGTATCCAGAGCCGGTTTATCCTAGAACCATGAGTGCCCCGATCCCCGAGGCGAGCCGCCGCGAGCTGGGGGCGTTCCTGCGCAGCCGCCGGGAGCGGATCACCCCGGCCGAGGCGGGCCTGCCGCAGACGGGACGGCGCAGGACGCCCGGTCTGCGGCGCGAGGAGCTCGCCGTACTCGCCGGCATCAGCGCCACCTGGTACACCTATCTCGAACAGGGCCGCGACGTACACCCGTCCGAACAGGTGCTCGACGCGCTCGCGACCGCGCTCGGGCTCACCGGCGACGAGCGCGACCACCTGTTCCATCTCGCGTACGGCACCCGGACGAGCGAGTCCGACGAGGACGAGCGGTTGCCGGCCTCGGTCGCCGCCGTCGTCGCGCTGCTCGAACCCGGCCCGGCCTACGTCACCGGCGCGAGCTACGACGTGCTCGCGTGCAACCCGTCCGCCGCCGAGCTGTTCCCCGGGCTGGCCGACGGAGCCGCCGGCCCGCGGCCCAATGTGGCCCGCTGGATGTTCACCGACCCCGCGGCGCGTGAGGTGCTCGTGGACTGGGAGCGCGAGGCGCAGGGGCTGCTCGCACGCCTGCGCGCGGCCGCCGGACGCCACCCGGGCCACCCGCGCCGCACTCGGCTGATCGCCGAGTTGCAGCAGGCCAGCGCGGAGGTACGCGCCTGGTGGCCGCGGTACGACATCCAGGTGAGCCGTTCGGGCACCAAGCGGCTGCGCCATCCGCGGCGCGGGCCGGTCACGATGGCCCACACCGCGTTCGCCCTCGCCGAACGGCCCGAGCAGACCCTCGTCGTCTACACCTGAGCGAGGCCCGCGGCCCCTAGCATGGAACGCTCCGCAGGGCCGACCCCGGGAGGTGGCCGCATGAGTGACGCCGGCGCTCGTGACGGCACGTCGCATCCGCACGAAGACCTGGAGCGGCACCGCGTCGAGCTGACCGGCTACTGCTACCGCATGCTCGGCTCGGGCTTTGAGGCCGAAGACGCCGTACAGGAGACGCTCGTACGCGCGTGGCGCGGCCTCGACCGGTTCGAGGGGCGGTCGCAGCTGCGGTCCTGGCTTTACCACATCGCCACCAACGTGTGCTTCGACCTGCTCCGCGGCCGCAAGCGCCGAGCGCGACCCGTCGACCTCGGGCCCGCCGCGTCGGCGGACGGCGAACTCGGGCCGCCGCTCGCCGAGACCGCCTGGGTCGAGCCGGTCCCGGACGTCAGCGTGCTGCCGGCCGGCGGCGACCCGGCCGAGCAGGCCGTCTCGCGCGACACGGTCCGCCTCGCGTTCGTCGCCGCGCTCCAGCACCTGCCGCCGCGCCAGCGCGCGGTGCTGATCCTGCGCGAGGTGCTGCGCTGGCGTGCCAGCGAGGTCGCCGAGTTGCTCGACACCTCGGCGGCCTCGGTCAACAGCGCCCTCCAGCGCGCCCGTACGACGCTCGGCGAGCGCGGGATCAGCGACTCCGACCCCGTACCGCCGATGGATGAAACCCAGCGGGACCTGGTGACGCGCTACGTCGACGCGTTCGAGCGGTACGACCTCGACTCGCTCGTCTCGCTGCTGCACGAGGACGCGACGCAGTCGATGCCGCCGTACGACATGTGGCTGCGCGGCCGGGAGGAGATGCGCGCCTGGTGGAGCGGGCCCGGCGCCGCCTGCCGGGGGTCGCTCCTGGTCCCGATCGCGGCCAACGGCTCGCCGGCGTTCGGGCAATATCGGCCGAGCGGCGCGGGCGGCGCGTACGAGCCGTTCGCCGTGCACGTCCTGGAGCTGACCGGCGACCGCATCACCGGGATCGACTACTTCCTCGACACCGACCGGATGTTCCCGCTGTTCGGCCTTCCGCCGCATCCGGACCGATGACTTTCGCTCCTCGCGTGCGTCTCAACCCGAAGGGATCCGTTCGCATGAGGAGAGGCCTGATGAGTCTTCCCAAGGTCGTGAGCCGAGAAGAATGGTGGGACGCCCGCCTGGAACTGCTGGCCAAGGAGAAGGCGGCGACGCGGGCGCTGGACGCGCTCAACGCCGACCGCCGCCGCCTGCCGATGGTCGAGATCGACAAGGACTACGTCTTCGAGGGCACGGAGGGCAAGGTCGGCCTGCTCGACCTGTTCGACGGGCGGCAGCAGCTCGTCGTGCACCACTTCATGTTCGACCCCGACTGGGACGGCGCCTGCCGTAGCTGCTCGTCGACGGCCGACAACATCGGCCACCTGTCGCACCTGCGGGCACGCGCCACCAACCTGGTCGCCGTGTCGCGCGCGCCGATCGCCAAGATCACGGCGTTCAAGGAGCGCATGGGATGGACGTTCCCCTGGTACTCCTCCTTCGGCAGCGACTTCAACTACGACTTCCACGTGACGCTCGACGAGTCGGTCACGCCGATCGTCTACAACTTCCGTACGAAGGAGGACCACGAGGCGGGGCACACCGGCTACTACGTCGCGGGCGAGCAGCCGATCGAGCAGCCCGGCCTGAGTGCCTTCCTCCGCGACGGCGACACCGTCTACCACACCTACTCCACGCACGCGCGCGGCCTCGAGTCCCTCGGCAGCACCCGCAGCTATCTGGACCTGACCGCGCTGGGCCGGCAGGAGGAGTGGGAGGAGCCGCGTGGCCGCGCCTCGGGCGGCGCGCAGGCGGGCAGCGCCGAGATGCGCTACCACGACGAGTACTGAGAGCGAAGCCGGGCGGGCCGCGCGGACGGTCCCGCCCGGCTCGCCCGGCCGCTCCACAGCGGAGACAGCACCTCCAGCAGGAGTCGAACCCGCAGTCCCCCGGTTCGAGGCCGGGTGCTCTGTCCGTTGAGCCATGGAGGCGTGACGTGCATGGGGCAGGAGTCGAACCTGCACAGCGCGAGGCGGGCGGTTTACAGCCGCTTGGTCTCTCCAGTTGACCGGGCCCATGCGTGGGGTGTTCAGGGGGGGTCGAACCCGCCGCTTCCGGGACCACAACCCGGCGTGCTGCCGTTACACCATGAACACCAAGCACCGTTTAAGAAAGCTCCCTGGCAAGGGGTCGAACCTCGATCGCGTGGACCAGAGCCACGTGTCCTGCCATTGGACGACCAGGGAATGCAGCGCTGGAACGCGCACGTGCGCACCTCCGCCAGGACTCGAACCTGGGGCCTCCCGCTCCGCAAGCGGGCGCTCTTTCCACTGAGCTACAGAGGCTGGGGCGCGACACTGCGCCGCGCTGCCGGAATGTCTTCCGCTGTGGAGTTTTCAAGAGGCACGCGCATGGAAAAGGCCGCCCGGGACAGGGTCCTCAGGCGGCCTTCCGAATCAGGCGGTGAAGCGTTATCCGGAAGACCACGAGAGCTGGAGGTAGTGATGCCGCTCGGTCACAAGTCGGCGTTCGGCGTTCGACACGGCTCCTCCTTCTCGTCTTTCGGCTTGCTTCCATCTTAGGTGCGGTTCCACCGGGTGCAACGGAATTAATCCTTGGCACTGGGAATGGGACGCGGCCGCGGCATCGGTGGTTCCGCGGGGCCTCAGGAGTCGAGTTGGCCGATCGTGGCGATCGAGGGCTTCTCGGTGCCGCCCAGGTCGCGCGCCACGTCCTCGGCCGCCCGCAGGACGCGTACGGCGTTGCCCCACGTGAGTTTGGCCAGGTCGGTCTCGCTCCAGCCGCGGCCGAGCAGCTCCGCGATCAGGTTGGGGTAGGTGGAGACGTCGTCGAGGCCGTCGGGGGTGAACGCGGTGCCGTCGAAGTCGCCGCCGATGCCGAGATGGTCGATCCCGGCCACCTCGCGCATGTGGTCGAGGTGGTCGGCGACCGTCGCGGGCGTCGCCGCGGGCGGCGGGTTGGCGGCCTCGTACGCCCGCTGGACCGCCATACCCTCCTCGCTGGAGTCGAGCGGGTCGAAGCCGCGGGCCCGCATGTTGTCGTCGGACTCCCGCGCCCACGCGATCACCTCGGGCAGCACGAAACGGGTCACGAACGTCGCCATCGCCAGGCCACCGTTCGCGGGCAGTCGCGCGAGCACGTCGTCGGGGATGTTGCGCGGGTGGTCACAGATCGCGCGGGATGAGGAGTGGGAGAACATCACCGGCGCGCGGCTGACTCGCAGCGCGTCGCGCATGGTGTCCGGCGACACGTGCGACAGGTCGACCAGCATGCCCAGCCGGTTCATCTCGCGTACGACCTCCTCTCCGAAGCGGGTGAGGCCGTTCGCGACCGGTTTGTCGGTGGCCGAGTCCGCCCAGGGCGTGTTGTCGTTGTGCGTGAGCGTCATGTAGCGGACGCCGAGCGCGTACAGGCTGCGCAGTGTGGCGAGCGAGCAGGCGATCGAGTGGCCGCCCTCGGCGCCCATCAGCGAGGCGATCCGGCCGTCCGTCCACGCCGCCTCCATGTCGTCGGCGGTGAGGGCCAGCCGCAGATCGCCCGGGTAGCGGGCGACGAGCGCGCGCACGCAGTCGATCTGTTCGAGCGTCGCGGTGACCGCACTGTCGCCCTGGAGCTCCACCGACACGTACACGGACCAGAACTGCGCCCCGACCCCGCCCGCACGCAGGCGGGCGAGGTCGGTGTGCAGCCGGCCGGTCTGGTCGGCGGCGATGTCGCACCGGTCGAGGTCGTACCCGGCCTGGATCCGCAGCGCCCAGGGCAGGTCGTTGTGCCCGTCCACCACGGGATGGCCGGCGAGCAGCGCGCGTGCGCGTTCGAGCAGGCCCGGATCTGCGGCGTAGGTCATCGGCGTTCCTCACGGTCGGCGGAAACGGCGGGCTCAGGCCAATTCTGATACTGCGGTCAGCAGCCGCTCGACGTCGGACCGGTCGTTGTAGTGCACGAGTCCGGCACGTACGGCGCCGCCGCTGTCGCGTATCCCGAGGGCGGCGGTGAGCTCCCAGGCGTAGTTGTGCCCGTTCCAGACGTTGACCCGGCTGCGCGCCAGGTGCTCGGCCACCGCGAGCGGCGTGTGCCCGTCGACGGTGAAGTAGACCGTGGCCGTACGCCGGCGTGGCGCGCCGACCAGCCGTACGCCGGAGATCGCGGCCAGCCCGTCGAGCAGGTACGCGAGTTCGGCCTGCTCATGCGCCTCCACCGCGCTCATCGAGGCCAGGACGCGCTGCCGCCGGTCGCCGGTCGCGCCGGAGTCGAGGCCCGCCAGGTGGTCGACCGCCGCGGCGACGCCGGCGAGGTCGGCGAAGGGCGAGGTGCCGGTCTCGAAACGGGCCGGCACCTCGGCGGGCGCGGACGCCAGCTTGTCCGGCTGGACCGTCTCCAGCAGGTCCGGCGCGGCCACGACCGTACCGACGTGTGGCCCGGACCACTTGTACGCGCTGGTGGCGTAGAAGTCGGCGCCGAGGGCGGCCACGTCGATCGGCGTGTGCGGGGTGGCGTGCACGCCGTCGACGTAGACGAGCGCCCCGGCGTCATGCGCGCGCTTGGCGATCGCCGCGACGTCGGGCATGGTGCCGAGGATGTTGCTCGCGGCGGTCACCGCGACGAGACGCGTACGGTCGCTGAGCAGCGTGTCGTACTGCTCGGCCGGGAGTTCGCCCGAGGGCAGCTCGACCTCCGCCCACCGGACCGTGGCCCCGGCACGCTCGGCCGCCTGCACCCACGGCCGTACGTTGGCGTCGTGGTCGAGGCGTGACACGACGATCTCGTCCCCGGCCCGCCACGTACGTGCGAGGGCGTAGGCGAGGCGGTAGGTGAGCGTGGTCATGTTGGGGCCGAGCACGACGCCGCGCGGGTCGCCGCCGACGAGGTCGGCCACGGCCCGGCGCGCTCCGTCGACGATCGCGCCGGCCCGGTCGCTGGCCGGGAACGCGCCACCCTCGTTGCCGATCCCGCCGCGGTAGACGGCCGCGATCGTCTCGATCACCGATTCCGGAACCTGCGTACCGGCCGCGCCGTCGAGGTAGGCGTAACCGTCGCGCAGCGCGGGGTACGCCGCGCGAATCGATACCAGGTCCAAAGCCATGTCCGCTCCGTTCTGCTCCGAGGCCACCGCCGACCAGCCTCTCTCGCGCCCCCCGCTTAGGGGAACCCCGGGGGCGATCAAGTGAATGAAACCGCCGGAGCGGGACATAGAAGCGGGAAGCCCCCCGAGCTACGGAGGATCCAGATGATCTTGCCGGGCGTTCTCGCGCTCTTCGCCGGCGCGATCCTGACGTTCGTCGTCCACGGCCACGCCGGGGGCGTCAGCGTCACCGCCGTCGGCGTCATCACGATGATCATCGGCGCCGTGATCCTCATCGCCGGCCTGCTGCGCCTGGGCCGCCGAGGCCGCGGCCGCCGCGTGGCCCGCGTACGCGACGGCCGCGTCGTCGGCTACCAGGACCGGGTGTACCGGACGAGCAAAGGCAAGATCATCGCAATGATCATCGCGGTGGTCTACATCGTGTCGCCGATCGACCTGATCCCGGACTTCCTGCTCCCGGTCGGCGTGATCGACGACGCCACCGCCTTCTCCTGGCTGCTGTTCGCCATCGGCCAGGAACTCACGCGCCGCCGCCGCCAGGTCATGTGACCCCAGGACGACGGCCGGTGCGGCGGGGCCCGGTCAGCCGCTGCCGTACGGGCGGGTGATGATCTCCAGGCGGTGGCCGCTGGGGTCGTCGAAATAGGTGCCGCGGCCGCCGTCGCGGCGGTTGATGCCCTCCTCGTAGTGTGCCGGGTCCGCCCAGTACGTGATGCCGGCCGCCTGGATGCGGGCGAAGATGGCGTCGAAGTCCTCCTCCGACACCAGGAACGCGTAGTGCTGCGGCACGACCGGATCGGACCCGGCGTCCATGAAGTCGAGCGTCACCCCGTTCGCCGTCTCCACGGGCAGGAACGGGCCGAACCGCGCGCCGACCTTCAACCCGAGGATGCCGGCCACGAACTCGGCCGAGGCCGCCTGGTCGCGAGCCGCGACGATCGTGTGGTTCAACTGGATCGACATCGTCTCTCTCCCCACTGCGAAAACTCTCCAACGTTGTACCCAAGCACCCACGGTGCGGACACCATCGGACAGGATGGCGTGTATGCGCGTCCGGCCGATCTCACCGTCACTGCTGGTCGAGGAGGTCGCCGACCGGATCGCCGCCGGCCACCCAGCGCGTACGGTACGCGTCGCGGTCGACGGTGCGCCGCCCGCGCGGCCCGGGGCGTTCGCCGACGCGCTGGCCGGGCCGTTGCGGCTCCGCGGCCGCCAGGTCGTGCGCGTGTCGGCCGGTGACTTCCTGCGGCCCGCCTCCCTGCGGTTCGAGCACGGCCGTACCGACCCCGACGTCTTCTACGACGAGTGGCTCGACCTGCCGGCGCTGGTCCGCGAGGTCCTGCGACCGCTCGAACCCGGCGGTACGGGACACGTCCTGCCCGCCCTCTGGGACAGCGCGGCCGACCGCGCCACCCGCGCGGACTACGTCGAGGTGCCGCCGGGCGGCGTCCTGCTGCTGGACGGCGCGCTGCTGCTCGGCCGCGGGCTGCCGTTCGACCTCGCCGTACACCTGTGGCTGTCGCCGGGCGCACTCGGCCGCAAGACCGCGCCGGAGGACCGCTGGACCCTGCCCGCGTACGCACGGTACGACGAGGAGAAGGCCGCCGACCTGGTCGTACGCGTCGACCATCCGGACCGGCCCGCCCTGGTCGAGTGACCGCGCGGCCATCCGCCTGCGCCGCCCGCTGTTCCGCGGCCACGCGAATGGGCGATGATGAGCACATCCCGCACTTCCCCCGTACGCCCTGTGGAGCCATTTGTGTCCGAGTCGTTGACCTATGTCGACGCACTGAAGATCCTCGGCGACCGTCAGAGCCGCCTCATCGGCCTCCTCGACGGCGTCATGTCGGCGGGACTCGCCACGTGGGCCGCGACCGCGTGGACGATGGGAGCGGACGCGTCGGCGCCGATGAACCTGTTCGACCTGAAGGACGAGGTCGTCCGGTTCGGGCACGAGTCCGTACGCCGGGTGTCCGAGCGCCGCAGCGGCCTGTCACGGTACGACCGCACGCAGCGGCTCGCCGCCGCGCACGCGGTGCTCGTCGTCTCCTCCTACTTCGAGGTCCTCGACCGTACGGACCTGCCGGTGACGCCGGAGCGGCTCTCCTCCAGCGCGGGCGAGCGGCTCACGCACGGCGGCGGCAGTCCGCCCAAGGGGTACGTCGACCTGATCGACGGACTGCTCAGCGACCGGCTGCCGCTGCCCGAGCCGCACGTGCCCTACGCGCGTACGCGGGAGGCGATCGAGGCGGTCTATGACCTGATGTCGCGGCGTCTGGCGACGTTCATCCGCGCCGCGCCCGCGTGGGAGGCCCTCGCCGCGCGCGAGCGCACCCGCGCTCTCGACGCCGTACGCGCGATGCCGCCGCAGGCGCTGGTCTCCTACGACGACGCGTTCCGCCGCCTCGCCACCGACAACCGCGAGTTCGAGGTCTGGGCGAGCTTCACCGAGGCGGCGGGGCTGAGCGCGGGGCTGTCGGAGGTGGGCCGGCTGCTGAGCGAGATGGCCGGCGAGCGGGCGGGCGACCGGCCGCGGAGCCACCTGATCCGCACCTACCGCGCCGCCCTCGCGGACCCGGTCGTGGCCACCGGGCACGCGCCGGAGTGGGTCGCGCTGCCCGCCCTCGGCGAGGCGTACGTCTCGCCGCGCTGCAAGGCGGCCGAGGTACGGCCGGGCGACGCGCCGTCCGGGCGTGAGTGGTGGGACGCACACGAGCCGATCCCGTACGTCGAGACGTTCCTCGCCGGGTTCCTCACGCTGCCGCGCGCCGTGCAGGCGCCGCTGGTCGTGCTCGGCGAGCCGGGTTCGGGCAAGTCCAAGCTGACCGAGGTGCTCGCCGCGCGCCTCCCCGACCAGGACTTCCTGCCGATACGCGTCGAGCTGCGCGACGTCGAGGCCGAGTCGCTGATCCAGGAGCAGATCGAGCAGGCCATCTTCCGCCAGGCGGGCGAGCGCGTGTCCTTCCACGACCTGCTCGACGCGGCGGCGGACGCGCTGCCGGTGGTGATGCTCGACGGCTTCGACGAGCTGCTCCAGGCGGCCGGCGTGAACCGCTACGACTACCTGGAGCAGGTACGCGACTTCCAGCGGCGGCAGCTCGCGCTCGGCCGCCCGGTGGTCGTCATCGTGACGAGCCGTACGGTCGTGGCCGACCGGGTGCGGTATCCGGCGGGCAGCATCGCGCTCCAGCTCCAGCCGTTCACCGACGACCAGGTGAGTCAGTGGCTGACGGTCTGGGCGCGGCACAACGCCGACATCCTCCAGGCGCGCGGCCTGCGGCCGCTGACCCCCGCGGCGGCGCTGTCGCATCGCGAGCTGGCACGCCAGCCGCTGCTGCTGCTCATGCTCGCGATCTTCGACGCGACCGACAACGCGCTGCTGACCGGCGACGCGAGCCTCGGGCAGGCGGACCTGTACGAGGCGCTGCTGATGGACTTCGCGCTGCGGGAGATCCGCAAGTACCCGGGCAACCAGTCGCTGCCGGAGAGCGCGCAGCTCAAGCTCGCCGAGACCGAGCTGGACCGGCTGGCCGTGGTGGCGCTCGCGATGTTCGCCCGTGGCCGCCAGAGCGTCTCCGACGGCGAACTCGACCGCGACCTGGCACTCCTGCGGCCCGAGCCCCGGTCGGCCGAGCCGGACGAGCCGGCCATGCTCAGCCTCGGGCAGCGGGCGATCGGCCGGTTCTTCTTCATCCACCGCTCCGAGGCGCACACCCGAGGTCACCGCACCCGCACGTACGAGTTCCTGCACACGACGTTCGGCGAGTTCCTGGTCGCGTGGCTGACCGACCGTACGCTGGGCGACCTCGTCGCGGTGCACCAGCTCATGCGCAACCGCGCTGCCGTCGGCGGCCGGCTGGACGACGGGTTCCTGCACGCGATCCTGTCGTTCGCCTGCGTGGCCGAGCGCGCGCCGGTGGTCGACTTCCTCGCGGCGATCTTCCGCGGGCTGCCCGACGAGACGCGCGCGTGCTACCGCGAGCTCCTGCTGGAGATCCTCGACGGCGCGCTGTACCCGCACCCGAGCCGGTCCCACCCGTCGTACGAGCCGGCGCGGCACACGCTCACGCGCCGCCTCGCCGCGTACTCGGCCAACCTCACTGTGCTGCTCGTCCTGCTGTCCGGCGACGAGGGCATCGGCGTCCACGCGATGTTCAGCGGCGCGGCCGTCGAGCGCTGGATCGAGCACAGCCACCTGTGGAAGGCGCAGCTCACCGCCTCGGAGTGGAACGGCCTGGTGAACACCGTACGGGCGCGGGCGCGCCGCGACGAGGGGACCGTCGAGGTGACGCTGACGCGGGAGGACGGCTCGCCGGCCCGGCTGCTGGACGCGTTCGTGATCTCGCCGCACCACTCGCGGCTCGAACTCACCGACTACGACATGCTGCTGTCGCACGACCCGGAGGAGTCCTTCGACCTGACCGCCCCGGCGCGTACGGACCTGGGCATGGCGATACGTGAGATGGCGTTCCTGCCCAACTGGCGTACCGGGATGCTGCTGCTCCAGGCGGTGCCGTACCTGCGGACCCTGGGCGACCAGGTGCGCTGGCGGCAGGGCGAGGACGGCGCGGTGCTGCCCGCGTACCTGCTCGCGCTGCTGGACTACGGCCGCGACACGCCCGCGTGGGAGCGGGCGAAGTGCTACGCGCCCGGCCTGGCGGCGCTGGCGGCCTTCCCCGGCCTGGAGAAGCAGATCCTGCTGCGGCTGCGCGACGACGCGCGCACGCTGCCGGTCGCGACAACGGTCGACCTGCTCCGCGAGGCGGCGTGCGTCCCGCCGTCGGAGGCCTACTTCGACGTCGTGAACGACCTGTGGGCCAAGAACTCCGGCAAGACCACGCCCGGCATCGGCGGCCGCGGGATGATCATCGCGCTGGCCCGGTCGCTGCGCCAGAAGTGGCCCGAGGCCGACCTGGACCGCCTCGCGCCGGGCCTGCGCTCGGCCGCGTACGGCCGCCGCCGCCCGCCGGAGTCCTGACCGGCTCCCGTGCCCGGCGTCAGCGGGTCATGGGCTGGTGATCTGCGGGAAGGTGCCGCCGGTGTTCTTGATGACGTACGCGCCGGTGAGGATGCCGGTGGCGTTGGCGTACTTGGCGCCCGCCTGGCCGGTGAAGGTGTTCGCGCCGGTCGTGCCGTCGATGATCCGGTGCCGTTGGGCAGGCTGCCGGAGCCGCTGGACCCCGTGCAGGTGACCGTGAGGCTGCCGCTGGTGAAGGCCAGGTCCGTGGTCTTGGCGGTGCGCTCATCCCTCGCGCTTGTCAAACGATGGCGCAACCCGGACCGGCATGTGAGCCCTGCCCGCGCCGCCACGGGTAGGGCACTGCCATGTCCGTTGGCTACGGCGGCGGCCTGTCCGCGCTGCGGCGCTCGCCGATGCGGCGGGCGATGGCGCGCGGGTCGCTGTTCCGCCGTCTCGACTGGGTCCTGCTGAGCGCCGTCCTCGGGCTCACCTGGCTCGGCACGCTGCTGGTGTGGTCGGCCACCCGGCCGGGCCTCCTCCAGGCCGGCCGCGACCCCGAGAGCTACCTGAAGAAACACCTGCTGACCGTGGCCGTCGGGCTGACCCTCGCGCTAGCCGTCTCCATGCTCGACTACCGGCTCGTACGCGCGTACGCGCCGATCGTGTACGTGGCCTCGTGCGTCGGGCTGGTGGCGGTGCTCACGCCGCTCGGTTCGACGATCAAGGGGCATCATTCGTGGATCGAGGTGGGCGGCGGGTTCCAACTCCAGCCGGCCGAGTTCGGCAAGGTCGGGCTGGTGATGGTGCTCGCGGTGCTGCTCGGCGAGCCGCGCGACGGGCACACCGAGCCCGGGACGGGCGACGTCCTCGCGGCGCTGGTCCTGGCGGGCCTGGTCGTCGGCCTGGTCGTGCTGCAACCGGACCTGGGCACCACGATGGTCCTGGCGGTCCTGATCCTGGCCATGATCGCGGTGTCGGGAGTGTCGAAGCGCTGGCTGTTCTCCCTGGTCGCCGCCGGGGTGACCGCCGCGGTCGCGGGCTGGCGGCTGCACGTGCTGAAGGCGTACCAGGTGGACCGGTTCATCGCCTTCGCCTACCCGGCCGCGGACCCGAAAGGCGTCGGATACAACGCGGCGCAGGCCCGCATCGCGGTGGGCTCGGGCGGCCTGCTCGGCCGTGGGCTGTTCCGCGGGCCGCAGACGGCCGGCCACTTCGTGCCCGAGCAGCACACCGACTTCATCTTCACCGTGGCCGGGGAGGAACTCGGCTTCATCGGCTCGGCGCTGATCGTCGCGTTGCTCGGCGTCGTGCTGTGGCGCGGCCTGCGAATCGCGGTGAACTGCGAGAACAGCTTCGGCGTGCTGCTGGCGGCGGGCGTGGTCTGCTGGCTCGGCTTCCAGGCGTTCGAGAACATCGGCATGTGCCTCGGCCTGATGCCCATCACCGGCGTGCCGCTGCCCTACCTGTCGTACGGCGGCTCGGCGACGCTCGCCAACATGATCGCGCTGGGCCTGCTCCAGGCCGTCCACGTACGCCAGCTGACGTTCGGCTGACGCCTCACCCGGCGGCTTTCGCCGTCGCGGCGATGTCGGCGAAGACGTCGCGGACGCAGCCGCGCAGCCAGACGTGGGCGGCGTCGGTGTCGTAGCGGCGGTGCCACGCCATCGCGAGCGACACGGGCGGCACGCGGACCGGAAAGTCGAAGGCGACGAGCCCGAGCCGCTCGATCAGGGGCGCGTGCAGGCTGCGGCCCGCGCGGCCGACGAGGTCGGTCGTGAGCAGGATGAGCAGCGCCGAGGAGAACGACGGCGCGGAGGCGACCACCCGGCGGCGCAGCCCGCGCTCGGCCAGCGCCGCGTCGATCGGCCCCTCGAACCGTCCACGCCGCGAGGTCGTCAGGTGCTCGGCGGCGGCGAACCGCTTCGGCGTCATCGTGCCGCCGAGCAGCGGATGCCCGGCGCGTACGACGCCGACGCCGGGGTCCTCCAGCAGCGGTTCGACCGCGATGTCGGGCGGCCGCCCCTCGATGACGCCGATCTCCAGGTCGATCCGCCCCTCGCGGAGCGCGCCGGAGTCCGCGGCGCCCTCGGGCAGCGAGCGGATCACGACGCCGGGCGCCTCGCCGCGCATCCGGCCGAGCAGGGCCGCCGCCGCGACCGCGATGATCGAGTCGTCGGCACGGAAGGTGAACGTACGGTCCAGCGCGGCGAGGTCGAGGTTGCGTTCGGTGAACACCATGGTCGCGCGCTCGACGAGTTCGTGCACCTCGGCGTGCACCGCCAGCGCGCGCGGCGTGGGCACCATGGCGCGGCCGGAGCGGACCAGCACCGGGTCGCCGAGCGCCTTGCGAATCCGCGCCAGAGTACGGCTCATGGCCGGTTCGGACAGGTGCAGGCGAGCGGCCGCCGCCCCCACGCTCTTCTCCTCCAGCAGGACGTCGAGAGAGACGAGGAGGTTGAGATCGAGCCTCGAATGCGTTCCGTGCATTTATCTCCTGCGAAAGATGCATTTGAAAGCAGAACTCCTGACAGCTTACGTTGTTTCCGCGCTCGAACTTCTCGCCCCCCGAAGGATCCCCCCGTGACCGTGCACGTCGAATCGATCTCGCCGGAGACCGGACACCCCCGGCGCGCCGCGATCATGGCGCTGATGGCGGCGTGCGCGACCATGACCATCGCGCTGGTCGCCGCGATCAACCTGTCGGTACCGAAACTGTCCGTGAGCACGCTGCATCCCTCATCGGCGGACCTGCTCTGGATCGTCGACGCGTACGTCCTCGTCTTCGCCTGCCTGCTGATCCCGGCGGGCGCGCTCGGCGACCGGCACGGGCGGAAGGGCGCCCTGCTGAGCGGGCTCGGGCTGTTCGCGGCGGGCTGCCTGGTGTGCGCGCTCGCGCCCGGGGTCGGCGTGCTGCTCGCCGGGCGGGTGGTCACGGGCGTCGGGGCGGCGCTGGTGATGCCCGCGACGCTCTCGCTGAGCATCCAGGCGTTCCCGCCGCACCGCCGCGCGTACGCGATCGCCACCTGGACCGCGGCGACCGGCGTGGCCGGCGTCGTCGGCAACGTCGGCGGCGGCCTGATCATGGAGTATCTGCCCTGGCAGGGCCTCTTCTGGGCGATGGCTCCGATCATGCTCGTCCTGCTGGTGCTGTCCGCGCGGCTCGCGCCGCGCTCGGAGCGGCACCCGGCCAACCTGGACCTCGCCGGTTCGGCGCTGCTGATCCTCGCCTTCGCCGCGCTGCTCTACGGGATCATCGAGGGGCCCGCGCTGGGCTGGTCCTCCGTCTCGGTGCTGGGCGGCTTCGCGGTCTCCGGCCTGGTGTTCGCGATCTTCGCGGTACGCGCCCTGCGGGTCGCGCATCCGCTGATCGATCCACGGATCTTCGCCACGCCCATGCTGCGGGCCGGGGTGATCGGCGTCGGGATCGGGTTCTTCGGGCTCTTCGCGCTCTTCTTCGGCAACGCCCAGTTCCTCCAGTACGTGATGGGCTTCTCGCCCGCGCTGGCCGGCCTCGCCATCATCCCGCTGGCGTCGGGGATGATCCTCATCTCGCGCCGGAGCATCGGCCTGGCGGACCGGTTCGGCGGACGGCCGGTGGTCGCGACCGGGATGACGGTCATCGCCGGCGGGCTCGGGCTGGCGTCGCTCGCCGGGCCGCGCACGCCGTACCCTCTCTACGCCGTATACCTCCTGGTCATGTCGGTGGGCATGGGCCTGTGCGTGCCGACGCTGTCCACCGGGGTGATCGGCGCGCTCCCCCGCGGGCAGGCGGGGCTCGGGTCCGGCCTGAACGGCGCGGCGCGTGAGATCGGCAGCGCGCTCGGCGTCGCCGTGCTGGGCACCCTCGTGACCGTACGGTTCACCGACCACATGCCCGGGACGCACTCGGCGGGCGAGGCGCTGGCGCGGTCCGGCCGCGACCCCCACGCGGTGGCCGCGTTCGCCGACGCCGTCGCGATCGGCTACCGGGTGATCGCGGTCGTCGTCCTGCTCGCCGCCTTCCTCGTCGCCTGCTGGTTTCCGCACCGGCGACGAGTGATCGATAGTCGCGATATATCTCGAATCTCCTCTGGAGGAACCGGCAGGCATCGGCGACCTGCACGCCGACCGCCTGCCGGCCCGCGGCACCGTCGCCGCAACTGACCAGGTCTTGCCGCGGATGCGCCGCGCCGGACGCCTGGGAAAAAGGGTATGGAGTAAATTCGAGGGACGTTCTGACCAGGAGGTTCGATGGCGGCGGGTGACCGGGCAGGTCGTCACGTGCCTCCCGCCTGGGCGCGGCCGGTGTTGCTGCTGGTGGCGCTGGCGCTCGCGATCGGGCTCGGCCCGGCACCCGCGGGTGCCGCGGTCGGCGGCCACGCCGTGGCGGTCGCGGCGACCCAGAACGCGCAGGCCGTCCCCGCGATCCACGTGCCGTCGCAGCCCGTCCCGCATCCGGGCGACGCCGTCTGGCCGGTGCTCCTGCTCGCCCTCCTGCTCGGCGCCTGGCGGCGCCCGGCACGTACGCACGTCGTGGTCGCGGCCGCCGGGCGGCTCGCCTGCGGGAGCCGCGCGCCGCCGGCGCCCACCGCGACGCCGGCGTAGGGCGGACGGTCCACGGAAGGGCCGGCCGCCGCTGCCGGCCACCCTTCCTGCCGTCCACGGGCGGCCGCTCGCGCGCCGCCCGGCGAGTTCCGTGGAGCCGTCTCCATGTTCGTACTGCTCATCAGCATCGTGGCCATCGTCGCCTGCGGTGTGGCGCTGCTCGTCTGGATGTTCCGCCGGGACGACTCCCGGCTGGGCATGCTCGGCCTCGGCGTGCTCATCGCCGCCAACGTGCTCGCGATGGTGCACGCGGCCCTGAACGCCTGAGGCGAGCGCGATGCCCCTCACCTCACCGCCGCTGAGCTGCGGCTTTATCGTGGAGGTGAGGGGCATCGACGCGTACGCGACGGGGGGCCTGCCGATGACAACACCGGATGAGAAGCAGCCGGATGAGAAGCAGCGTCAGCTCAGCACACACCGGGTCGATCCACGCGCCGCCGCGCTCACCACGGACCAGGGCGTCCCGATCGGCGAGACCGACAACTCACTCCGCGCGGGCGAGCGCGGCCCGACGCTCCTGGAGGACTTCCACTTCCGCGAGAAGATCACCCACTTCGACCACGAGCGCATCCCCGAGCGCGTCGTGCACGCGCGGGGCGCCGGGGCGTACGGGCACTTCGCTCTGCACGAGTCGCTCGCGGACTACACGACGGCCGACTTCCTGTGCGACACGTCCGCGCCGACGCCGGTGTTCGTACGCTTCTCGACCGTCGCGGGCTCACGCGGGTCGGCCGACACCGTACGTGACGTGCGCGGTTTCGCCACCCGCTTCTACACCCGGCAGGGCAACTTCGATCTCGTGGGCAACAACATCCCGGTCTTCTTCATCCAGGACGGGATCAAGTTCCCCGACTTCGTCCACGCCGTGAAGCCCGAGCCGCACAACGAGATCCCGCAGGCGTCGTCGGCGCACGACACGCTGTGGGACTTCGTGCAGCTCCAGCCCGAGACGACGCACATGATGATGTGGCTGATGTCGGACCGTGCGCTGCCGCGCAGCTACCGGATGATGCAGGGCTTCGGCGTGCACACGTTCCGGCTCGTCGACGCCGCGGGAGTCTCGACGTTCGTGAAGTTCCACTGGACGCCGCGGCTCGGCACGCACTCGCTGGTGTGGGACGAGACCCAGAAGATCGCCGGGACGGACCCCGACTTCAACCGCCGCGACCTGTGGGAGGCGATCGAGTCCGGCCGGTTCCCCGAATGGGAGCTGGGCGTGCAGCTCGTACCCGAGGCCGAGCAGGGCCGGTTCGACTTCGACCTGCTCGACGCGACCAAGCTCATCCCGGAAGAGGAGGTTCCGGTACGCCCGGTGGGCCGCCTGGTGCTCGACCGAAACCCGGACAACTTCTTCGCCGAGGTCGAGCAGGCGGCGTTCCACCTGGGCAACGCGGTGCCGGGCATCGACTTCACCGACGACCCGCTGTTGCAGGCGCGGCTGTTCTCCTACCTGGACACCCAGCTCATCCGGCTCGGCGGCCCGAACTTCACCCAGCTCCCGGTGAACCGCCCGATCGCGCCGGTGCGTCAACCACCAGGTCGACGGATACCACCAGATGCGAGATCACCGAGTCGCGCGCGACGTACCATCCGAACTCCATCGGCGGCGGCTGCCCGGCCCTCGCCGGCGCCGAAGCGTACGTCCACTACCCGGAGCACGTCGCCGGGCTGAAGATCCGCAAGCGCAGCGACAGTTTCGCCGACCACTACTCCCAGGCCACGCTGTTCTGGAACAGCATGAGCTGCCTGGGAGAAGGACCACATCGTGGCGGCGTTCCGCTTCGAGCTGGCCAAGGTCGAGCACCGGCACGTACGTGAGGGCGTGGTGGACAACCTCAACCACGTCGATCACGACCTCGCCGTGGCGGTCGCCGAGGGCGTCGGCGTCGAGCCGCCGGAGAAGGCGGTCACGGTGAACTCCGGCCGGCGGTCGGCGGCGCTGAGCCAGGCCGGCGCCACGCACGGCCCCGCCACTCGCAAGGTCGCGATCCTGGTCGCCGACGGGGTCAACGCCGACGACGTCGAACTCCTGTGGGACGGCCTTCTCGACCTCGGCGCCGTACCCGAGATCGTCGCACCGCGCGCCGGGCTCGTACGCGCGACAGAGGGCGCCGCGGTGCAGGTGACGCGGGCACTGGCGACGGTCGACTCGGTCCTGTACGACGCCGTGCTGCTGCCGGGAGGCGCCGAATCGGTGCGCACGCTGTCGCGGGACGGAGCCGCGGTGTACTTCGTCACCGAGGCGTACAAGCACTACAAGACGATCGGCGCCCTCCGCGAGGCGGCCGAACTCCTCGCCGCCGCCCGCGTGCCGTCGTCCGGAGAAGGCGTCCTGGTGACCGGCAGCCCGGACGGCGACTTCGTCGAGGCGTTCGGCACAGCGGTGGCCAGGCACCGCCACTACGAACGCGAGACCGCCACCATCCCGGCCTGATGGTTCAGGGGCCGGGTTTCAGGCCCGGCACACCGGCGGATCGTACAAGCGGGTGGCCCCGGCCCCCACCGGCCGGGGCCACCCGGTTCGGGTTACATCTTGGGCATCAGCACCGAGTCGATGATGTAGACGGTCGCGTTGGCGGTCTGGACGTTGCCGCAGACCACGTTGGCGTCGTTGACCTTGTAGGACTCGCCGGAGCCGCTGGTGGTGACCATGCCGCCCTGGAGCGACTTGAAGCTGCCGCTCGCCAGCCCGGTGGGGGCGATCTTCTGGCCGATGACGTGGTAGGTCAGGATGCTGGAGAGCGTCTTCTTGTTCGCGAGCACCTTGTTCAGCGTCTTCGCCGGGATCTTCTTGAACGCGTCGTTGGTGGGCGCGAAGACGGTGATGTTCTGCGCGGAGTTGAGCGTGTCGACCAGGCCGGCCTTCTTGACCGCGGTGACGAGCGTGGACAGGGCCGGGTTGTTCGACGCGGCGGTGGCCACCGGGTCCTTCGACATGCCGGAGAAGCTGCCCTTGCCGCTGCTCGGCACGGCCGAGCAGCCGGCGCCGAACGGCTTGTCGGGCATCGCCGCCGCGCCGGTCGTCGCGCCGCCCGCCGGAGCGGATGAGGCATCTGGTCGGCGC
Organism: uncultured Actinomycetota bacterium; assembly: GCA_963799975.1. Taxonomy (GTDB): domain Bacteria; phylum Actinomycetota; class Actinomycetes; order Streptosporangiales; family Streptosporangiaceae; genus Actinoallomurus. The sequence continues at coordinate 696,883 of CAWCZF010000002.1, forward strand.
CCTTGTCGCTCTTGTTGTCGCCGCCACAGGCCGCTCCGCCGAGCAGCAGCCCGCCGGCGACCATGCTCGCTGCGAGTATGCGGGTGTTCACTTGGAGTCTCCTTCGTCGAGATGTGGGATGTCCGTACCAGGGCCAGGTCGTCAGGTGACCGTGACCACGACCGAGTGCCAGCCCGTCGCCCCGTCGGGGATGGGCGGCACGCGTTTTCGGGGCTGTACGGTGCCGGTGCCGTCGGTGGCACGGACCTCCAGCCGGTGTGATCCCGGCGTCGGCGTCCCACTCGAGGACCCACTGACGCCAGGTGTCGATGCCGGGTACGGGCGCGAGCTGGGCCCGCCGCCACGGCCCGTTGTCCGACGCGGACCTCGACCAGCGTCGATCCCCCGGTGCTGCGCCCAGGCGGTGCCCGCGACGGGCACGCGCCCGGCCTTGACCTGGGCGAACGACCGGGGTACGTCGATGCGGGAGAGCGTCTTGACCGGCGCGTGCTCGGCGTAGCCGCGCTTGGTCCAGTACGCCCGGTCCGTGGCGAACCGGGTGACCTTGAGGTCGACCACCCACTTGGTCGCCGAGACGTAGCCGTACAGTCCGGGCACGATCATGCGGGCCGGGAACCCGTGCGCGACCGGCAGCGCCTCGCCGTTCATGCCGACGGCCAGCAGCGCGTCGCGGCCGTCCATGATCGTCTCGATCGGCGTGCTGACCGTGAACCCGTCGGAGGAGCGGCTGAGGATCTGGTCCGCGCCGGCGCGTATGCCCGCCCGGCGCAGGAGGTCGGCCAGTGAGGCGCCGAGCCAGCGGGCGTTGCCCGCGTACTTGCCGCCGACCTGGTTCGAGACGCAGCTGAGCGTGATGTCGCGTTCGAGCATCGGCCGCCGGAGCAGGTCGTCGAAGGAGAGCTCGACGGGACGGTCGACCAGGCCGTGGATCCGCAGCCTCCAGTCGTGCGGCGAGACCTGCGGCAGCGTCAGGGCGGTGTCGACGCGGTAGAAGTCGGGGTTGGGGTGACGAACGGCGTCATGCCGGGCACCCGGATCTGCGCGCCGGCCGGTACCGCCTTGGCCGCGGAGGCGGCGCGGGGCAGCCGTACCGCCTTGCGTGCGGCGCCGACGTTCTTGCGCTGGCAGGAGCAGCCGTCCGCCGAGCCCGCTCACGCCGGCGACCGCGACCGCGCCGGCGCCGGCCATGAGCAGCAGTGTGCGCCGCTCCGCTTCGGTACCGGCGGCCGTCGTGCGGCTGCAGCCGCCTCGGGGCTGGTCGCCAGGCGGGCGCCGGCCATGGACCGTACGAGGAGCGGCCAGGGCGGCCATGCCCGGCCAGGCAGCCCGCGATGGACGGGAGCGCAGTCGTCCATCCGCCGTCCGGGCGGGTCACGGCCGCGACGGCACCGAGAACTCCAAACGCGACAAAGCCCGCCAAGCCGAGGACTTCAAATTCCATCTCGCGGCAATTCCGATCACTATCGCGAGGAGCGCGATACCCACGCCAAGATTGATCAGCAAGGACAAGTTTGTCATTCGTCCCAAAATGCCGGATGGCGAACTCTTTGAGCCACTCGGGGGTCAGCGTGATCCCCGCCGAACCCACCGCGATCACCGGAGACGCCTGCGCACCCCCGACGAACGCCGCGAAAAGCTCGGCGACACCGAGCGCCACGCCCCGGCGATCAAGCCGACGACGCCGCTCACGCAGACGACCGATCCACTTCGCATTCATGCCCCTTATTCGGGGGCGAGGGCGGGGCGGTTTGGTGGCGTTCGGAAATTTCTTTGGAGATTCTGGATCAGACCTCGAGAATCTGCAGACTGTCGATGCCGCGTAGGTGGCAGCGCGACCCGGCGAGCGTGATCGGGACCGTGTCGAGCCGCATGTCGGCGACCCGCGCGGCGTAGCTCGGGGCGAGGCCGCCGAGCGGGATCGGGATCGTCCACGGCTCGGTCGGCCCGGGCGATCGCCCGCGCCGGGATTGTCCAGCGCCATCAGCCACTGCCCCTCGACGAGCGCGAGCGTGAACTCCGCCGTACGCGCGACCACGCACGCGTGACCGCCGAGCGGGGTCAGCGCCCGCGTACGCGCCGTCGAGGCCGAGGTGGTGCACCCGCCACGTGCCGTCGTCCGCCGACTCGGCGCAGACCGAGACGCCGTCCGGGCCGACCGCGGCGCTGTGCACGCGGCCGGGCACCGAGGCGCTCCACCGGCGCCCGCCGTCGCCAGGTCGATCGCGTGGAGCCGCGTGTCGCGGGCGGAGGAGAAGTAGTCGTGGTCGCGTTCGCCGCGGTCCGTACGGTCGAAGGCGGCCAGGTCCACCGCGATGAGCGCGTCGCCGGCCAGGCCCGCCAGGACGTACCCGCCGGTGTCTCGATGAGCCAGCTCGTCGCGCCGGTGGCCGCGTCGCGGCCCACCCAGCTCTGCGCGGGTCCCGGCCGGCCATAGTCGGGCGAGGTCGCGCCGACGACCGTGTCGTCGCTCGCGTGCAGCAGCCACTCCTCGCTGCTCCACAGGTAGCGCGGCCGCCCCCAGAGCCGGTAGGTGATGCCCTGGCGGCGGCCCTGGCGGTAGAGCCACGAGCACAGGTAGCCGTCGTCGTCCAGCGGCGCGTACCGCGACGCGGAGCTTGCTGCCGACGTCGTAGGCCACGATGTCGTACGGGTCGTCGTCGCGGAGTTCGTCCGTGGCCCGTACGACGCCGTCGCGGCCGACCCGTATGACGTGCAGGGACGTGTCGTGCTCGTAGACGGGGAGGACGATGTCGCCCCCGGGCGTGGTGCTGATCTCCCCGGGCTCGATCTCGCGGCCGGTGGCCTTACGGGTCAGCCGGAAGCGCTCGCCGGTCGTCGTCGATCGCCTGGAGGATGGGCGTCTCGCCGACGTCCTGACCGCTCGCGCCGCCCGCGAGCAGGATCAGGTCGTCACTCACCACAGGCGCCGCCGACCAGCCGCACTTGGACTCGATCACCGGGTAACGCGGTCCGTTACCGAACACGAGTCGATTATGTCTCTGCCGCGCCGACTCCTGGTACGGCCGCTGCCTGGGACTTTTCGCCGGTACTGCGCGAAACCCGGCGAGTACGGGGGTGGAGGGCAATAACCTCTCCCGTACCGATTGATGAACCTGCGGGCCAGTATCGGCGTTCTAATGACCGGGCAGATGACGGATTAGGACCGGCTACGGGGGCGGGATGAGCGGACTCGACAGGCGTCAGGCGATGCTGACGCTGGCGGCCGGCGCCATCGGACTGCTTGCGGGCGGCGGCCCGTACTCGCCCGTGCTCGCGACCTCGTTCCCGGCCCGCGACGAAGGGGCCGAAGGCCCGTCGCGGCGCCGGTCCGCCGCCGGACCCGGGGTACGCCCACGGCGGCCCGATGCGGGCGTTGCAGCGCCCGGCACACGGGCTGCCGGATCTGTCGCCGGCCGCCCCGCCGACCGCCGTGGCGCTGACGATCGACGACGGGCCGCAGTCCGGAGTAGACGCCGCAGATGCTCGATCTGCTCGCGGAGTTCAAGGTGCTGGGACGTTCTCGCTGATCGGCGAGCAGGTGACGGAGTTTCCGCAGCTCGTGAAGCGGATCGTCGCCGTGGGCACCAGGTGTCGGACCACACGATGACCCACCCGCTCAACCTGCCCCGCTGTCCTCCGCGAAGATCACGCCAGGAGATCGGCGAGGCACACGACCGGATCGCGCAGTTGACGGGCGTCGCGCCGAAGTTCTTCCGCTCGCCGGGCGGCAACTGGTCCACCCAGGTCCTCGACGTCGCCTCCCAGCACGGCATGATCTGCATCGACTGGGCGGTGGACCCACGCGACTGGGCTCGCCCGGGTACCGGCCAGATCACCACGACGCTCCTCGCCGCCAAGCCGGGCGACATCCTGCTCTGCCACGACGGCGGCGGGGACCGCTCCGAGACGATCGCCGCCCTGCGTACCGTCATCCCGGCACTCCAGAAGCGCGGCCTGGCGTTCGTGGCGCTCTGAGTCACGCCTCCCCCGTCTCGGCGGCGATCCCGCCACACGGCACGGCGGGATCGGGAGCGGTGCCGTGCGGCACGGCCCCGTCGAACCGCTCGGCGTACCGGAGGAGCAGGTCGAGCGCCTTGCGCAGCTCACCGGCCGGAAGACTGTCGGCGAGCGAACGCACGGCCGCACTCGCCGCCGGTGGCTCGCCCATCGGCGGTTCACCGAACAGCGGCTCGGCGTACGGGGGTTTGGCATACGGAGGTTCCGCGAACAGGGGTTCGGCATACGGCGTCGACGCGGCCTCGGCGGCCGGTCGTGGCGGAAAGATCGGCCCCAGCGGATCGGCCGACCCGGCGTCGTCCTGAGCGGCCGCCCGCCCCACAGCAGAGTCCGGGATCGGCGGATCCGACTCTGATGGATTCGGCATCGACGGGCTCGGGACGGCCGGGTTCCGGGCCGCCGGGTTCCCGGCCGCCGGTCTCCGTGCCGCCTGACCGTCTCGGGCGGTGGACCGGCCCTTGGGCCTGTCCCGGCCCTGCGTCTCCCCCTGCTCCCGATCCCGGGGAGGCTCGGCGGTCTGCGGCGTCGAACGCCCCTGCCCCCGGCTCCCCCTCGGCACAGGCTCGTGGGCGCGATCGGCCGTACCCTCGCGCCGAACCTCACGGTGCCCCGCACCCGCTCGGTCACTCGCGCCCTGGCGGTCGGGCCCCCGGCCACCGCCCGTCACGGCGTCACCGGACGGGGTGCGGTCACGAGACGGGGTGCGGTTTCGGGTCGGGGCGGCGTGCTCGCCGGGGCGTGGGGTCTCGCCTCGCGGTCGCGCCGCCGGGGCGGCCGCCGCTCTGGCGAGAGCCGTCCTTCCCCCGCTGTCCGGTGCACGCGTCGTCGTCGTCGGACAGGGCGCCGAACTGGGCCGGCAGTCTGCGGAAATGGCGTGGGATGCCCAGCGTCAGCACGTATCCCCACAAGATCATGAGGTTGCGGTAGATGTCGTAGCGCTCCCGGTCGTCGGCCTTGACCAGGGCGAGCGCGAACAGCATCGCCTCGCCGAGGATGAGCAGCAGGCCCCAGGAGGCGACCACGACGACGACCAGCGCCAGCACGAACTCCGTGAAGTGGACCTCGGCCGGGGACTTGCGCAGGAGCGCGGCCGTCCCACATCAGGCCGCATACCCACCAGCCGGGGCCCAGCAGGCCGCCGACGACGAACAGGAGGAGGCGGCAGCGCCGGAGCCCGTCGCGCGCTGCTCCAGTACGGGAAACGCCGGGACCGCGGCGCCTCGTCATCCACGACCGCCACCGCCGGCCGGGTCCGGCGGCGCGTACGGCGCGCCGACCGGCGGGATGTGGCTTTCGTTGGTGCCGGACAGTGACTTGTCGTCGCCGCGACGGTTCGTCAATCGCAGCGAAATGGTCATCATCGCCATTTCATCACAACTCCTGCATTGGGCCTAGTCTGCAAGAGCGAATCGGGGCAAGGTAGGTCAGATAAGGGGACCGTCCGTGTTCCGACCGGCTACGTCGTCACGACCAGGTACGGTCATCGGGATTCTGGTGTGCGGCCTCGACTCACTCTCGCCTGGATTCCTACCTCGAAAACGGCCAAGAAAATCCAGGCGCCATTGCCGGGCTTTCAAAAGTTATCCGCGAACCGCTTCTTCGCGCACACTTTATCGGTCACGCTACGCCATGCCACAGACGAGCCAGAACCGGACGTATGGGGCGTCATAGCCCCCCATACACCCCAGCCGCCCTCGTCCACCTCTCACCGAACGTCATCGCCCGCGTATAACGCACCTACGATTGTTCGCGTCGCTAAAGGCATCACCCAGGGCGTTGGGGCGATTACAGAACGTCAATGCTCACGCGATCCCGGACCTGGCGCAATACCCATCTGCGGACGACCGGCCGACCGGCCTTCACCCTGCCGACCAGCGGTTATCCCCGGAAATATCTCCCTTGTTCCGCGCACCCGTTCTCGGGCGAGATGTGCATCACTCATGGAGATCACGTTCGATGGGTAGTCTGGCGCCCATGTCCACGTATGAGCCGTTTCCGGAAGAGACGGACCCCTGGGCGGGCACGACGCCGGAAATCGACGTCAGCCGCCCCCACTCCGCTCGCATGTACGACTACTTCCTCGGCGGCAAGGACCACTTCGAGTCCGATCGGGTCACCGCGGAGAAGGCGCTGAAGAACTGGAACGCGGTGAGGGTCGGCGTACGCGAGAACCGCGCGTTCCTGGGCCGCGCGGTGCGCTACCTGGTCGAAGAGGCGGGCATCCGCCAGTTCCTGGACATCGGAACGGGCCTGCCGAGCGCGAACAACGTGCACGAGGTGGCCCAGGCGGTCGCCCCGGAGTCACGCGTGGTCTACGTGGACAACGATCCCATCGTCCTCGCCCACGCGAAGGCGCTGCTCACCGGCACACCGGAGGGCCGGACCGCGTTCATCGGAGCGGATCTGCGCGAGCCGGAGAAGATCCTGGCGCACCCGACCACTCTCGACGTACTCGACTTCGGAAAGCCGATGGCGCTGCTCCTGGTGGCGGTCCTGCATTTCATCCCGGACCGCGAGAACCCGGCCGACATCGTCCGCACCCTGATCGACGCCCTCCCGTCGGGCAGTTACGTGGTCTCCTCACACGTGACACCCGAACACGACCCGGTGTCCGTACACGGCCTGGAGGAGTCCTACTGCTCCGCCGGCGTACCGGCTCAGGCCCGCCCCATGGACGACTTCGTCCAGTTGGTCTTCAACGGCCTCGAAATCGTGGAACCGGGCGTGGAAATCGTCTCCGACTGGCGCCCGGAGTCCACCGGCCCCCGCCCCACGGCAATCGAAGTCAGCAACTACGGCGGAGTAGCCCGCAAGCCGTAACACGGGCCCGCCCCCACCCTGGGCGAGGGGCGGGACACCGGCTCACACGGACCGGCCGTCACTTTCGATGACGACGACTTCGACGCGGTCGGCCTGCCGGGTACCGCCACGGCCCCACACCACAGCGCTCCACCGTGGTGCGTGTTCCTGCCCATACGGCAATAGCAGCCATCGGGCTCCGGCTGGGGCGATCGAGGCTGCGTGCCGTATGAGACGAGCGGCAACAGCGGTTAGAACCGTGTGAGTCGCGACCGCTTACCGGCTCTCGGTCTCTGCTGGGCAAATACTGGGCATGAGTGTGGGCATTACCTGGGCATCGGTGGATAATCGACCCCATGACCACGCCAGGCACGGCGAGCACCGTCGAACTCGCCGATGAGATCCGGGTGCTGCTGCGTGCAGGGCTTCCCATCCGGCTCGAACGATGTGGGTCTGGCCTGCTGGCACTGCGGAGCGTGCGAGCCAGAGCCCTTGACCCCGAGAACCGAAGTAGCCGGGCCCGAGCGCTAGACGGCCTCTTGCGAGAACAGCTCGACCGACTAGAGAACGCCGAACTCGCCGCTCCCGCCCGGCTGCTCTTCGGCGCCGAGTCTTCGACATCGGGAACAACGCTCAGTGCACGCCGCATGGCAGCATCCAACGCGGCCGGTTACGAGGTGCACCATTTTCGCAAGCGAATCGAGCCGAAGCTACTGGACCTGCTCGCATGGCAACTACAGCGCGATAGCGAAGAGTTCACAGCACGGCACGCCGAGCCGCCGGAGCTACACAGGGGAGTCGGCCCGCTGACGCTCCCCGCCGACGTCTTCGCCTGGGAGGCGGCCGAGCACCAGCACGCGATCACACGACTGTGGGGCACGGTCTATCTACTGCGCGCCGAGCTTTTGACTGTCGCCCGTCTGGTGAGCATGAGCGCTCCCACCGACGAGTTGGCCATGTCGCTGAACGCCGCACTATGGCGGCACGCTCTCGTGCTAGCCGCCAGCGAGCAATACCGGGCCGCTTACGGCACGGTACTGCTGCACGCGGCAACCGCTCTCGGCCCGGAGCAGATCGCCTCATCCGCAGGATGGACCCCAGAATTCACGGCCGACCAAGAGCGCACACTCGTCAAGTGCGTCGATCCGACGAAAAGTTTGGCCGACTTCTCCGCCGCTCTCACCGCAGCCGAAGGAGGCGAAGAGCTCGCAGCAATCTGGGGGCGAGCCTTCACCGGCGACGGCGCAAACTCAACAAAAAGGACGATTACCAATGAATCTTGACCAGCTCCTAGACCCCACATCGACGCCCCGCCGATACGTCGTAACGGGCGGCCCATCAGCGGGAAAGGAAGCGGTAATCGCGGAAATCCAGACACGCGGCATTCCCTGTACTCACGGCGAGCCCGCACGCGAGATCTACCGCAAACACCGCGACCGGATCGGCCGACACCTGCAAGTCGGAGACCGGCGCGCATACTCTCGTGACGTACTAGACGCCTTCGTCGCCGAGTATAGCGACCATAAGTCTGGAATGCGTTTTTACAACCGAGGTATCCCCGACGGATACGGATGGGACGCATTCTTTGGCCTCGGCCCTTACCCAGAACTTGAAGAGGCATCTCGTATTTACCGCTATGACACGGTGTTCGTGCTGGACCCTCTTGACGATTTCGATTCCGAAGACGACCTGGTATGGGCAAAAGAACGCGAGATACGCCGCGTCCACGAGCTGATCATTCAAGGGTACTACGACGCTAGCTACCGGCCTGTATTCGTGCCTGCCGACGAGGCCAGCCGACGAGTTGATTTCATCCTTGCCAACATCTCCGCACCGAACGACTGACCGAGAAGGCAGACATGACCAGCGATCCAATGGCGATCATCAGCCCAAACAACGTATTGGCCAACTCCATGCTCCGCAGCGTCGACATGGTCCGACCACGCCTGCAAGCCACCAATCCCGACCGGGTTGCTTTCTGTGTCGGAACCCAGATCAACGGCGCACCTCACCTAGGGACCTCCCTGGTCCAGACTGCCGCATTCCTCCTGGCGAAGGCCGCCAAACGCACCTTCAATGTCGACGCCATCGTGCGGTTCGGTGCGCTCGATAACGCCCCCTATGACGTACGCCTAGACCCCGAAACCCATCACGCCTACCAGCAAACCTACTTCCATGCTCTTGGTGATCAAGCGATTACCGACCTGATTGACAAGTACTATCATGGCCTATTCGATTCGCTCGCGGATGCGACCGGCGTCGACTATGAGATAGAGACCTACACCAGCCAGCAGAACGACCCGACCTTTCGGCATGAGTTCCTCGCAACCCTTGGCTACTTGGAATCGATCCGCTGGCCCCTGGCCCCCTCACACGGGCAGGTTCATCTACGCCTTCCCTGTCCGCAATGCGGATGGGCTGAGAAACGCGCGGAACGAACCGAGTTACTACGTACCGGTTCAGGCGGCGCGGACTTCGCCGCAGTGTGCACTGACCACGGCGACTACGAGATAAGCGTCACCACTGACAGCGGCGGCTATCTAGATCTAGCCACTCTCTACCGCAATCTAGTGAAGGAGAGAATGGCCACACGCGACCACGTCACACTGTCAGTGATGGTCAAGGGCGGCGATTGGGCGTTCGGATGCCAACTCGTCGATGAGGCATTCGCCCAGCTACCCGGCCCGCCTCCGCCACCACGCGTCTTCACTCCAATGGTGCTCACCGACACCGGTGCGAAGCTCTCCAAATCGCTGATCCGCGAGGGCAAGGTACCACCACCGCCAGGGGCACGGCCCTGGATGCTGGATGTAACGGCGTGGGACGGCGACACAGACTCCTACGTCGACGCGCTCGTCTGGCTGGTCGGCATAATGCTCAACGACCCGAAACACTTTTACCGCTCCTACACCACACAGGAACTCGCCCGGATCATGACCGAACGCCCCACAACCACGACAGCCGTTCGCGCCCGCGAGATGAACCTGTTCCGCCGCTACTTCGACCTCGTGTCGGCTGGCCGCAAGGCCATCGAAGTAAGAGTCCGCTACCCGAATCTCCGGAGACTGGTGCCCGGAGACCACATCCGGTTCATCTGCGGCCGTGATGACTGCCTCACCCGCGTCAAACGCGTCACCGTATACCACTCGTTCGAGGAAATGCTGGACAGCGAAGGGCCAGCCAATGTCAACCCCGACAGCCCTCGCGAGCAACAGCTAACGAACATCCGCCGCATCTATGGGCCCGAAAAGGAAGCTCTCGGTGTCCTGGCTATTGAGATCGAACTCGTTAGTCCGCCGAGCGGCGTCTGACCCCAAACGCTGTCAGATCGCGGCAGGTGGTCGCCGGGTAGCGATGGTTCCGGGTGGCCCAAAGCATCCAGCGGCCTGGTTCGCGGCGAGCCTCTACGAGGCGCTCATCGGCGTCGGCAACGTGACCACCGATGGTGCTGCGCCTAGGGTGGTTCGAAAGGCCCAGTGGGAGGACGGTGAAGACCCGGTGCGACGTCGCGAGCTCCTTACTGGTGCTGCCGGTCTGGCCGCGGCCGGCGCGCTCGGCCGCCCGCACGCGGCCCGGGCCGCCCGCACCGCCGATCCGGCCGCTGATCTGAAGGCCCTGCTGTACGGCCATGGCCCAGGCGGCGCCGAACCGGTCCCGTTGCCGGTGCTGCGCACCGCGACCGGCTGGGCGCGCGGACTGTTCCAGGCCGCCCGCTATGACCAGCTGTCCGCCGAGCTCCCGCGCCTGATCACCACCGCGGCCGCCACCCGCGACCACGCTGCCGCCGACGCCCGCCTTGCCGCCGACGCGCTACTCGCCGACGCCTACATCCTCGCGTCCGGCTTCATGGTCAAGCTGAACGACGACCAGCTGGCATGGGCGACGGCCGACCGTGCAGCCCAGGCCGCCGCCGCCTCCGGCGACCCGCTGACCTTGGCCGACGCCCGCCGAAGCATCGCCACGGTGATGCGCCGCACCGGCCGGCCCGACCGGGCCCGCGCCCTGCTCATCGACGCCGCCGACGACCTCACCCCCGGCCACGGTCCCGCTTCCGAGCAACTATCGATGTACGGGACGCTGCTCCAGGTCGCCGCCTACACCGCCGCCGTCGACGGCGACCGGGCTCAAGCCCACGAACTCATCACGGCAGCCGCGAACGCCGCGGACCGGCTCGGCCGCGACGCCAACCACCGCCACACCGCGTTCGGGCCGACCAACGTCGCGCTGTATCAGGTCAGCATCGCCCAGGTCCTCGGCGACAACGGCACCGCCATCGCCCACGCCAAGACCCTCAACCCCACCGCGATCCCCACCGCCGAGCGCCGGGGCCGGTATTGGATCGACGTCGCCCGCGCCTGGCACCAGTGGGGCAAGCCCGAAGCCTGCTACCGGTCGCTGCTGGCCGCCGAACGCGCCGCCCCCGCCGAAGTCCGCTACCGGCCCCCCGTCCGCCGCATGACCGCCGATCTACTGTGCGCCGACCGGCGCGCCGTCCTGCCCGGGTTGCGCGCGTTCGCCGCCCGGGTCGGCGTCGGGGCTTGAGCAGCAACGAACGGCCAGTCACCTTAAGGAGCCCGGCGGGCGCCTCTTATCGTGACTGGCTACTCGACCTGCTCGACAACCCGCCCCCGCCGCACCCTGAGCGCGACCATGCTCCGGCACTTTTCTGACCACCGACGCGAGCCCGCCCCCCACGCTGGTGAGGGGCGGGACACTGCTTCAGACGGACCGGCTGTCGCCTTCGGTGACGCGCACTTCGACGCAGTCGCCTTCGTTACCGCTTCGGCTGCTCTTGCGCCATGCGGGGGTGTTCAACTCATTGCCTCCATGACCTGCCTGATCAGATCTCGGGACTGATCTTCCGGCAACGCCTTCTGCCCAATACGGTCATAACGCAGGACGAATGCCTGCGCCTCAGAGGTGGAGGGTACCAACCGCCCGCCGCCGGGGGACTCGGTATATGCGACGTCACCAGCGACTCCGGTCATGACCTTGAAGCTGCCGTTCATTCCGTAGTGGGCTCCCACTGACCTGGGCACAACGCGAATCCCGATGTTCGGCCGCTCCGATACTTCCAGCAGGTATGCGAGCTGCTTCCGCATCACCTCCGGTCCCCCGACCGGCCAGTCAAGAACGCTTTCGGTCATCAGCACCCAGAGTACGGGCGGCGGCTCTCGGGTCAAGATCGCTTGTCGAGACATCCGCTCGGTAAGGCGCTCGTCCACATCCGCCACCCCGCTCTCTGCGATCAAGGCACGAGCGTATTCGGGAAGTTGGAGCAATCCGGGCACCGTTAGCGCTTCGTAGACCTTTATAACCGACGCTACGGACTCGATGTCCATGTGCTGCTTGAACCAGTTCGGGTCGTGGCCGAGGCGGGCATACCAGAGCATGGTGCTGAAGTGGCCGCCGGTCTGCCAGCGTTCGTCCAGGGTCGCTGCCTGGCCTTCGTCGAGCTTGGCCTCGTTGTTCTCCAGGCGGGAAATGCTGGAGCGGGCACAGTTGATCAGCTTCGCGACCGCGTCGCCGGACAGGCCGCGCTGGGTGCGGTAGAAGCGCAGGTCATGGGCGATCCACGCCCACATCGAGCTCTTCGGGTCCGGGGCCGGCTTGGGGAGCACGCCCACCTCCAGGCTGTCCACGCTCTTCCAGGACTTCGGGGGAACGGAGACAGATTAGCCCGGCCCTTGCATTGTTGTTCGCAGTTTCCGAACAGAAAGGCAAGGAGGGCAGAGGATTGCGCGGGACGCCGGAAGTCCAAGCCGACAACGACGAGACGACACTGCGGCCGTACGACACCGAGAACCAGTATGGACTGCCTCTTCCTCCGCATCCGATCGCGGCGGAGCAGGCGCGCATATTAATGCGGATCGCGCTCACCGCCTGGAATATAAGCGACATTATCGACAACGCTCTCATCGTCACCGCCGAGCTTGTCACCAATGCCGCGTGCGCCGTGAGGCGCTCTGTCTTATCCCCGGTTCAGCCGGGAGGAACTGAAGGGATGTTTCTGGGCCTGATGGCTTACCCGGACCCGTGAGGGTGAAGGGGAAGATAGCATGCCAGGAAATCAGTGGTCGTGTTCAGATGCGGAAGCGATGCGCTGAGGGGCCCGCGTGATATGGCGAAAGCTGGATTGCCTGAACCCTAATCTCCAGAGGATGCAATGTGTCACATCCGCCGGTAATCCGCATCTGTCACCGGCGTCGCCTCCTGCACCTGATTGAGCGCATTACGGTGCACCCTTCGGAGTGCGAAACGATTCCCAATGAGGGAATTCAAGGAGATGAGTGGGGCGCCTAAGTCACGCTAACACGTAAGACAGAGACGAACACGGGATCATCTGGTGGACGCGAGTCGACCAGATGACGGAGGCCTCATAGTAGTCGCGGGAGTCACGCCCCGCCGAGGAGAACGGGAAAGCCGTTCACAGGGCGAAGGGGGCCAGGTGATGGACATCAAACGATGCTGGGAGGTATGCGTAAATGCAAAGCGCCGAAACAGTACTCGATGTCCTGCGTGAACGCGGCAGGCGCGGCCTGCCAATGAAAAGGCTCTATCGACAGTTGTTCAACCCGGACCTGTATCTACGGGCCTACGGGCGTCTGTACTCCAACCACGGAGCTATGACGCCCGGGTCCTGCGGGGAGACCGCTGATGGCATGTCCATGGCGAAGATCGGGCGCATCATCGATGCGCTGCGCCACGAGCGCTACCGATTCCAGCCCACCGCACGCGTCTACATTCCTAAGAAGAATGGGAAGCGCCGGCCGCTGGACCTGCCCTCGTGGTCGGACAAACTCGTGGGTGAAGTGGTACGCCTGCTCCTTGAGGCGTACTACGAACCTCGGTTCTCCGACCACTCACACGGTTTCCGCCCTCGTCGAGGGTGCCACACAGCACTGTCCAATATCGCGGACACCTGGACGGGGACGACCTGGTTCATCGAAGGAGACATCTCCGACTGTTTCGGGTCTTTGGATCACGAGAAAATGATCGGGATCCTGACGGAGAAGATCCACGATAACCGGTTCCTGAGGCTAGTGCGGAACATGCTCAAAGCCGGATACCTAGAGGATTGGGAGTGGAACGCGACGCTCTCGGGAGTCCCGCAGGGTGGAGTGGTCTCCCCAATCTTGTCCAACATCTATCTGGACCGGCTGGACGACCTGATCGAAAGACGCCTGCTACGAATGAACAACCGGGGCAAAACGCGGAGAAGGAACCCCCGATACCGTGAGATAGAAACGGAGATCGGCCGTGCCAGGCGGCACGCCCGTAACAACGGAACCGCCCAGCCTGCCGGAATCGGCGAGCTACGGCAACGCCTGCGCACACAACCCGTCGGAGATCCACAAGATCCGCATTACCGGCGGCTGCGGTACGTGCGCTACGCCGATGACCTCCTCCTCGGTTTCACCGGACCAAGAAAAGAAGCCGAAAGAATCAAGCAGCAACTGGCCGAGATCCTGCGTGAGGAACTCAAGCTGGAACTCTCCCCGGAAAAGACGCTGATCACCCACGCCCGAACAGGCGCGGCAAGATTCCTCGGCTATGAGATCACCGTCCAGCATGCCGACAACAAGATCTCCCGTGGCGGCAGAATCACCCATGGCCTGCGCGCCACCAACGGGAAGATCCGGCTACGCGTTCCCCTATCGGTGATCAAAGAAAAGTGTGCCCCGTACCTCAAGCACGGCAAACCCGCGCACCTGGACTTCCTGTTGAGTCATACCGACCACGACATCGTCGGTATTTACGGAGCCCAGTACCGGGGCATCGTCCAGTACTACCTGCTCGCCGGCGACGTCTGGCGACTGGACCGGCTTAAAGGGACCATGTTGACCTCGATGCTAAAAACACTGGCGGCCAAACACGGCTCGACGGTGACGAAGATGGCCAATAGATACAAAACAACCATCCCAACACCGCATGGGCCCCGCCGGTGTTTCGAGGTCCACATCAACCGGACAGGCAGGAAACCACTGGTCACACGGTTCGGTGGCATTCCCCTGAAAAGGCAGAGAAAGACGACCCTGACCGACCGCGCCATCAACCCGGTCGTCCCTCGCCGCCAAGGAAGCGAACTCCTCGCCCGACTGGCTCGGGGGCGCTGCGAACTCTGCGATAAACGGACCAAAGCACAAGTACACCAGATCCGCAAACTTGCCGAGCTCGCAGCAACGGGCCAGCCACAACCCGCATGGATGGAACTCATGCGCAGAATGCGACGCAAAACATTGATCGTCTGCCAATCCTGCCATGACTTCATCCACGCGAAGCGACCTGCCATAGCGGACACGCAATAGTCACTGGAGAGCCGGATGCATCGAAAGGTGCACGTCCGGTTCGGGCCGGGGGCCACTGGAAAAGGATCCATTATCGGGACACCTCGCCAGTGGCCTACCGGTACAAAAGTCGGCGACGTCTTTCACCTCGCCCTCACTCGGCACTGCGGCAGCGTGCTCATCGAAGTACGCGACACCAGCGAGGCCGCACCCCACCCCCGGCCACAGTCCACCGACCGCATCGACGGACGCGGCCTCCTCCTCGTTCAGGCATGCGCCCTGGACTGGGGCTGGCGGCTCGAAGACCACGGCGGCAAGACCACCTGGGCCCTCGTCGGCGAACCCCTGCATCCACCACCCACCGCCGACGTACGCATGTGACCCCACCGAACGTCCCGGCCCTGAGCGCCGCTGTGACCACCGCCGGAGCACCCCTGAGCCCCGGCGGCGGACGCGGGGAGGCGAAGCGGCCAGGGCCGGGACCCCACACCAGAGAGCACCCATGCACGACGACCTGCTCCGGCCCAGCGAAGTGGCGAGAATCTTCGGTGTCCGCCCCGCCACCGTCGCCCGCTGGGCCCGCGACGGACGCATCACCCCCGTCCTCACCCCCGGCGGCCACCGCCGCTACCCCTGCGGCCAGATCCAGGCCGTGCTGCTCGCCACCGAGGCCGAAGACGCGAGCTTCGCCGAAGACGCCGCGCGCCTCTACGACCAGGGCTGGAGCATCCGTCAGGTCGCCGCCCGGTTCGACACCGGCTACGGCGTCATGCGCCGCATCCTCGCCAAACGCGTCCCTCTCCGAAACCGCGCCGGCCGCTACCCGAGCTGAGAAGCGGCAGACCCCCACGCGGGCTGGCGATGGGTGAATGGGCGAGATGACGGGACTGACCCGGTTCCGGCGGGCCACTGGTTCCTCGCCGCGCTCGAATACCTCAGTGCGGCGGAGGGCGTGTGTGGCGAGAATGGGAGCATGCGCATCAGAGCGGTACGCGCCGATGAGCTGCCCGTGCTCCAGGACATCGAATGGGCCGCCTGCGAGTGCTTCCGTGACATCGGCATGCCGGAGATCGCCGAGGACGAGCCGTTCTCCCTGGACGAACTCGAGGTCTATCGCCGGGCCGGGCACGCATGGGTGGCCGTGGGCGAGTCCGACCGGCCCGTCGCGTACCTGGTCGCCGAGGCCGTCGACGGCAACCTGCACATCGAACAGGTCTCGGTGCACCCGGGCAGCGCGCGGCGCGGCATCGGCCGTGCCCTGCTCGAACACCTCGCCTGCCGGGCCGAGGCCGACGGCGTCTCCGCGCTGACACTGACGACGTTCGCCGAGGTGCCGTGGAACGCCCCGTACTACGAGCGGTGCGGGTTCCGGCGGCTGGAGGAGGCGGAGCTGACGCCGGGGCTGCGGGAGATCCGCGACCGCGAGGCGGGGCACGGCCTGGATCGCTGGCCGAGGGTGTGCATGCGCCGCGAGCTGTGAACCCCCGCCCCGCGGACCCGGCGAACACGGCGAACACGGCACGTCGTACGCCGTGACCACGGCTTTCTGTCGGTGGCATGGCGCACAATGGCCTTCGTGAACGCGCCGCAGATTCAGCTCAGGCCGTGGGCCGACGACGACCTCGGCCTGCTCCGCCGCCTCAACACTCCCGAGATCTGGGCTCACCTGGGCGGCCCGGAGAGTGAGGAGAAACTCCTCGACCGCCACGCGCGCTACCTCGATGTCGGCCCGCCGGGCTCGGGCGCCATGTTCACCGTCGTCCTGCTGCCCGAGGAGAGCACCGCCGGCACCATCGGTTACTGGGAGCGTGAGTGGCAGGGCGAGACGGTGTACGAGACGGGGTGGAACGTCCTGCCGGAGTTCCAGGGGCGCGGTGTCGCGACCGCGGCCGCCACGGCGGTCATCGCCAAGGCGGCGGCGGAGGCGCGGCACCGGCGGCTCCATGCGTACCCGACCGTCGACAACGCCGCCTCCAACGCGATCTGCCGCAAGGCCGGGTTCGTCCTCGACGGCGTGTGCGACTTCGAGTTCCCCAAGGGCAACCACATCCAGAGCAACGACTGGCGCTATGACCTCTAAGGAGGGAAGGAGGGCCGTATATCGGACGATTCTCTGATGCACGCTCCGCTTCCGGTTACGCTCAGAGCGTGACGGTCGGGAGCGGCGGGCTCGTCGGCGGAAAATACCGCCTGATCGAGGTGCTGGGCGAAGGCGCCATCGGCGTCGTCTGGCGGGCGCACGACGAGGCGCTCGACCGAGACGTGGCGATCAAGGAGATCCGCCTCCCGGCCGGTCTCGACGACGACCAGTTCACCGCCCTCCAGGCCCGCACCCTGCGGGAGGCGCGTGCCGCCGCGCGGCTCAGCCATCCCGGCATCGTCACCGTGCACGAGGTCGTACGCCAGGACGAGCGGCCCTGGATCGTCATGGAGCTGCTGCCCGGCCGCACGCTCGCGCAGGTGGTCAAGCAGGACGGGCCGCAGCCGCCGCGCCGGGTCGCCGAGATCGGCGCGCAGATCCTCGCCGGGTTACGCGCCGCCCACGCCGCGGGCGTCGTCCACCGCGACGTCAAGCCGAGCAACGTGATGCTCGACGGCGAGCGTACGGTGCTGACCGACTTCGGCATCGCGGCGCTCGACGGCGGCACCGTCCTCACCCAGACCGGAGCGCTGCTCGGCACGCCCGCGTACATGGCTCCGGAGCAGGCGCGGGGCATGTTCGCGACGCCCGCGTCGGACCTGTGGTCGCTGGGCGCGACCCTGTACGCCTTGGTGGAGGGCCAGCCGCCGTTCGAGGGACGGTCCGTCGCCACGGTCCTCGTCACGCTGCTGACGATCGACCCGCCTGCGCCGCGTCGCGCCGGGCCGCTCGCCCCGGTGATCGCCGGGCTGCTGGCCAAGGAGCCCGGCCTGCGCCTGACCGCCGACGCGGCCGCCGCCCACCTGGCCAGGGTCGCGGGCGGCGACCTCCGGCGCGTCCCCATCGAGCCCCCCGCCCCGAAACGCCCCAGACTCCTTCGACCGCCCAGACGCCCCAGACAGCCCAGGCAGTCCGTACCGCTCAGGCGGCCAAGACGGTCCGGGCAGTCCCCACCGCTCAGGCCCAGGCAATCCCCAGCACTCGGACGGCCCAGGCACCCTGGACCGCTCAGGCGGCCCGGACCGCCTGGGCGACGACGCACCGTCCTCGCCCTGTTCGCCGTCGTGCTGGCGCTGACCGCGGCGGCGGCGATCTGGCTGCCGCGGCGCTCCCGCCCCGAGTCCCACCCGAGACCGGCCGCGCCCGGCGTCCCGTACGTGCGGATCGGCATCCACTTCCCGTCCGTACGGCTGAGCTCCGACACGAACGTCTTCTCGGTGGCGTTCAGCCCGGACGGCAAGACACTGGCGAGCGCGGGCTCGGACGGCACGATCCGGCTGTGGGACGTACGCCGGCGGGTGCAGGTGGCGCAGTTGCCGGGCCACAGCGACCCCGTCGAGGAGGTGCGCTTCAGCCCGGACGGCACGATGCTCGCCTCCGCGGGCGAGGACGACACCGTACGCCTGTGGGACCTCAGGTCGGGCACCCAGGTCGCCGAGCTGACCGGCGACCGCTCGGAGGTCTGGTCGGTGGACTTCAGCCCGGACGGCGCGCTGCTGGCCAGCGGTTCGCGGGACCACACCGTACGCCTGTGGGACGTGCGGTCCCACCGCCAGGTGGGCGTGCTGCGCGACAACCGCGGCGCCGTCACGTCCGTGCGGTTCAGCCCGGACGGCAAGACGCTGGCGAGCGGCTCCTGGGACCGGTCGGTACGCCTGTGGAACACCGGCTCCTGGACCCGCCGCGCCGTCCTCGAGGGCCACGCCGCGGCGGTCCACGCGATCGCGTTCAGCCGCGACGGGCGGATGCTGGCCAGCGCCGGCGAGGACGAGAAGGTCCTGCTGTGGAACGTCGCGACCCGCCTGGGCGCGGGCGTCTTCACCGGCCATCGGGGGCTGGTCGACTCGGTCGCGATCAGCCCCGACGGCCGCACCGTCGCGAGCGGCGGCAAGGACCACCAGGTCATGGTGTACGACCTGGCCACCGGCCGGCGGCTCGGCGTTCTGGCGGGCCACGTGGGCCAGGTCGACGCGGTCGAGTTCAGCCCGGACGGCCGTACCCTGGCCACCGGCGCCGAGGACCGGACCGTACGCCTGTGGGACCTGACCCGCTGACCCCGGTGACCCGGCGGCTCAGCGAGTGATCAGGGCGAAGCCGCCCGGTGGCACGGTGACCGTCGCGGTACCGCCCGAAGCGGTGTACGTCTCCCGCGTACGGCCCGTCGTGTCGTAGGCGGCGGCCTTCAGCGGCCCGTCGCCGGGGACGGTGACCGTCACCGTCTGCGGCGTGCGTGCGACGCTGGTCAGCAGCGCCGCGCCCGAGGTCACCAACTGCGAGATCAGCGGGGTCACCTGGACCGCGTCCAGGTCGCCCGCGCCACCCGACACGGTCGCGGTCAGCGTCGTCGCACCGGCCGGCAGGTCGTCGCGCAGCGCCACCGGCGTCAACTGTCCCGGCGCGGGCGCGACGCCGCGCGCCCCCACCGCGCCGAAGCGCACCAGCCCGCCGCCGAACGACGCGCGTGCGGCCGACCCCGGCACCAGGTTCGCGATCGGCTCGACCAGGCTCGGCCGCGCGTTCGCCGGCAAGGTCCAGGTCAGGCCGCCGCCGGCCGGAGCGGTCACGTACGCGCCGCCGCTCCACTGCGACTCCCCCGTCCACGCCGAGTCCGGGGTGACGACGTGCGCGCCTCCGGTCAGCGTCGCCGTCTCGGCCTCGAACGTACGACGGCCGTCTCGGTGGACGATCGCGGACGACGCGTGTGCCAGGGCGGCCAGGTCAGGGGCGGCGTCCAGCGCCTCCATCGTGAGCAGCCCGTGGATGGTCGACTCGGCGCCGGAGTTGCGGTTGACGACGCCGTCCGCGCTGACGCCGTCGAACGTCACGCCGGTCGCCGGGTCGTACATCGGGGTACCGGCCGGGTTCTGGCCGAAGAACCAGCCGGCGGCCACCCCGGCGAGCCGGTGGAGTCCGTCGGATCGCGTGGCGGCGCCGACCGCGAGCAGGCCCTGCACGCGTGCGTCCGCGCCGTACGCGATCTGGCTGCCGTCCACCGGCGCGGGCAGCAGGCCGTTGTCCGGGCCCGTGGCGGTGAGCAGTTGCGGGGTGAAGACGGCCGCGTCGGCGACCGCTGCTCTGAGCGGGCGAGGGCGGCCGAGCGCGGTTGCCGCCCTCGCCAGCGCAGAGAGCATCTGTGTACCCCAGGCATGCCAGTCCGAACGCGACAGCGCCCACGGCAGGATGGCCCCATGCGGCCAGTCGCGTGCGTTTCCCGCGCCCATCGCCGCGATGCCCGAGGCCAGCCGGTCCAGGGCCGTACGCGCCGGGGGCGGCCCGCCCGCCGCGACGTACGCGCTGAGGCCGAGGACCGCCTCCGAGGTCGCGTCCGCGCCGTCCACGATCAGCCAGGCGGGGACCCGCACGCCATGCACGGTCTGGTATTGGCCGTAGTGAGGCAGAACGTCGCGGTCGAGCGCCTTGATGGAGAGATCGAGGCGTTCGCGCAGGAATGAGGCGAACGCGGGGTCGCTGTGGCGGAATGCCGCATATCCCTCGCCGAGCGCCCACACCGTACGCGCGAGCCAGTAGGAGGGTCCCGAGTCGGACGGGTCCGGGTCGTCCTTCGGGGTCGCGCTCGCGTGCAGCGTGCCGTCCGGCTGCATCCACAGCACCACGTCGCCGGCGTGCGCGCCGGTCGTGGTCTGGAGGTACGTCAGGCCGCGGAGCAGTTGGTACGCCTGCTCGCGACTGTGGCCGTCGCCCGATCCGCGCCAGTGCCGCAGGTAGACGACGGCGGCGCGGGAGATGTCGTCGGCGTCGAACGCGCCCTGCCCGTAGGTGTTCGACGCCTGGTCATGGGCGCCGCCTCCGGCCGGCCGGTAGCCGCCGTCCGGCAGCCGATCCGCGTACACCCACAGGACGCCGACGCGCGGGTCGGCGGCCTGACGGTAGGTGGTGTGGCCCGCCTGCGCGGGCGGTGCGACGCGTGTCGTGAGGGCGTCCAGGTGGGCGAGGTTCGTCAGCGGCGCGGCGGCCCCGGCGGGAGTGGCCGCGACCGCCGATCCGGCGAGCAGGCACAGCAGGGCGAGGACGGGAGCGAACCGGCGCATCAGCCGAGCCGATCGAGACGTGCGACGCCGATCCGGGAGTCGGCCATCCCGTAGAACACGTAGCGGACGCCGTCGACCTCCTCGATCGCGGTCGGGAACACCACGTTGGGCACCAGGCCCTCGCGCTCGCCGGCGGTCTCCGGCGCCATGAGGGGCTCGGCGGTACGCGCCAGGACCCGGGCGGGGTCGGCCGGGTCGAGCAGCATCGCGCCGGCCGCGTAGTTGACCCCGGTCTGCGGCTCCCAGCCGTCGGCCAGCGTCCCGGAGACGCCGTGGTGGATGAGCAGCCAGCCCTCCTCGACGCGTACCGGCGGCGGCCCCGCGCCGATCTTCAACTCCTCGAACGGGTACTCGCTCATCGCGACGACCCGGTGCCGCGACTGGTGCACCAGCGCGGCGATTTCGCGTTTCACCAGGTCGGCGGGCACGTAGGAGATCCAGATGCCCGGCCGGTCGTCCGTGACGCCGAAGGGCAGGTGGGTGCCCTCGCCGTGGCGGATCCAGCCGAGGTCCCACATCGGGCGGTGCAGCATGGCGTACGCGAGTTCGCCGTCCGGGCCGGGCACCGGCTCGGGGAAGAACACCGCGTCCTTGTTGGGGAACAGGTTCAGGTCGGTGTCCAGGTCGGGCTGGTACTCGAAGTGGACCGGGCCGAGCCGCGTCCACGTGCTCAGGTCCGCCGACACCGCGAGCGCGAGCCGCGGCCCCAGCGGACCGTACGCGACGTAGGTCATCACGTGCGTGCCGAGCGAGGGCACCCAGGTCACGCGCGGGTCCTCCACTCCGGCGTTGACGGTGCCGCGCTCGAACCCGGCGTCCGGGCCGAACACGATCCCCCGGCGCAGCACGCCGGTCGGCACCCCGTCGTCGTAGGTGAGCGCGGCCAGCCCGACCCGCGAGACGTTCCCCGCGGAGACGAGCCGCGGCAGCAGGCAGAGCCGTCCGTCGGGTGCGCGGCCGCTGGCCGGGTTCAGCACGCCCTCGGCCTCGTGTGGGTCGCCCGGCAGCGGCGTCATGACCACGCCCTGCCTGGTCAGTGCGTACGGGACTGCGGTGGTGGACCTCACGCCTACCCCTTAACGCCGGAGCCGAGATTGGTGGAGACGAAGTGCCGCTGGAACACCAGGAAGACCGCCACGGCGGGAGCGGCGAGCACGCACGCGCCCGCGAGGATCGCGCCGAACGGGTTCGCCGCGCGTCCGGCGGTGTTGTTGATGTAGTTGGCCAGGGAGACGGCCAGCGGCTGCATGTTCTGCTGCTTGGTGATCAGGAACGGCCACAGGAACTCGTTCCACGGGCCGATGAAGGTCAGCAGCAGCGCGGTGATGAGCGCCGGTTTGATCAGGGGCAGCGCGATCCGCAGCAGGATGCGCAGCTCGCCCGCGCCGTCGATGCGCGCGGCGTCGAACAGGTCGGGCGGCAGTTGCAGGAAGTACTGCCGGAAGACGAAGACGGCGGTGGAGTTGATGGCGTACGGGGCG
The DNA here is from genome assembly GCA_963799975.1 of uncultured Actinomycetota bacterium. Classification (GTDB taxonomy): domain Bacteria; phylum Actinomycetota; class Actinomycetes; order Streptosporangiales; family Streptosporangiaceae; genus Actinoallomurus. The sequence goes on from CAWCZF010000002.1 coordinate 719,657, forward strand.
ATCATCCCGAGGTAGGAGTCGCCCAGGCCGTAGTTGCGGACGATCAGCACGTACAGCGGGATGGTCAGAAGCTGGAACGGCACGACCTGCACCAGCAGCAACGACGCGAACAGCACGCCGCGGCCGCGAAAGTGCAGCTGGGCCAGCGCGTAGCCCGCGAGCGAGCCGAACACGACCGTGCCCAGGATGACGCCGCCGGTGAAGACGCCGGAGTTGATCAGCGCGCGCCCCAGGTCGACCGCGCCGTCGATCTGCCGGTAGTTGTGCAACGACAGGTTGGCCGGGTTCGGCAGCGCGCCCGACGGCGAGGTGTTCAGGTGTGTCTGGAGCGAGCCGACCAGCATGTAGTAGAAGGGGAACAGAAACGCGATCGCGCCGACGAGGAGCGCGGCCAGCCGCCCGTACCTGGACATCATCGGTTCCTCTCCAGCAGGTGGCGGTTGACCAGCGCGATGAGCAGCACGACGACCACGAGCAGCACGCCGATCGCCGCGCCGACGTCCGGATGGCCCTGCTCGATGCCGCGCTGGTACATGATCAGCACCGGCGAGCGGGACGACCCGTCCGGGCCGCCGCCCCCGGTGAGCAGGTACGGCTCGGTGAACAGGTTCGCGCCGGTGATCAGCGAGACGAGCACGACGAGGGTGGTGGCCGGGCGTACGCCGGGCACGGTGACCGCCCAGAACGCGCGCCAGCGTGAGGCGCCGTCGACGGCCGCGGCCTCGTACAGCTCCTTCGGCACGTTCTGTAGCGCGGCGAGGTAGAGCAGGATGAAGAAGCCGAGCTGTTTCCACGTGACGTAGATCGCGATCGACGGCATCGCCAGATGCACGTTGACCAGCCACGACGGGTGCGGCGCCAGCGGCCCGAGTACCCCGTTGACCAGGCCGTTCGAGGTGAACAGGAACAGCCACACGCCGACCACCGCGACGCTCGCGGTGACGTACGGCACGTAGTAGCTCAGCCGGAAGAACGTGCGGAACGGGATCGCGGCGTTCAGCGCGCTCGCCAGCCCCAGCGACAGCACCACCGTGAGCGGCACGTTGATCACCAGGAAGACGAGGATGTTGCCGAACGCCTGCCGTACGGCGGGGTCGGTGAGCACGGCGCGGTAGTTGTCGAGGCCGACGAACGGCCGAGGGACGGTGACGCCCGGCGCGGTGAAGATGTACCGGTGGAAGGACATCCACACCGCGAGGCCGAGCGGGTAGGCGAAGACGACCGCGAGAAAGATCGCGTACGGCGCGGAGAACACCATGCCGATGGGGCGGCGGCCGAAGATCAGGCGACCGGGGGAGGTCATGGCGGGCTCCTCTAGTCGTGCGCGACCAGGCCGTTGATCTTGCCGGCGACCGTATGGAGCGCCTGGTTCGGGTCACCGCCGCCGAAGATCACCGACTTGGACCACGAGTCGCGGAACGCCTGCCAGGCGGCGACGGAGTTGGGCACGCTGGGCACCTCGACCGTACGGTCGGCCTGGTCGGCGAACTCCTTGTAGGCGGGGTTCTTGGTGAAGTAGCTCGCGTACGCCTGCTGGATGCCGGTGCGCATCGGCATCTGGCCGGTGAGCTGGAGCAGCTTGCCGTCCTCGTCGGGGCTGCTGACGAACTTGGTGAAGTCCCAGGCGGTGCCGCGGTTCTTGCACGAGACGAACATCCCGATGTTCTTCGCGTCGCTGAAGGTGTGGATCGCGGAGGCGGGCATGGCCTGTGTGGTCGGCACCGGCACCACGCCCCAGTCGACCTTGCCCTGATAGACGCTGACCGCCCACGGGCCCACGGTGGCCATCGCCGCGACGCCGTCCGCGAACGCGTCGCCCTTGTAGGTCTCCTTGCCGGCCAGGCCCTCCGTGTAGATCGTCTGCCAGAACTTCGCGACGGACTGCCCGGCCGGGTTGTCGAACTGCGCCTTCTTGTCCGCGACGAGCGGCTTGCCGCCGGACTCGGCGGCGAACATCGGGTAGAAGTCGAACCAGGACTGGAAGAACTCGCTGGAGGGCGCGGGGTTGATGGCGTACTTGGCGGCCTTGGAGGAGACGAGCTTGCGCGCGGCGGCGAGGAACTGCGCGTCGGTCTGGAGCTGCGGGTGCGCGGAGTCCAGGCCGGCCTTCTTGAAGAGCTTCTTGTTGTAGAAGATCATCACCGGGTTGGACTTCCAGGGCAGCTGGTAGTACTTGCCGTCCGGCGAGCGGTACTGCGCGCTCTTGGGTCCGGTGCGCGTCTCGATATAGCTCTTGCCGCCGGGCAGGTCGCTGAGTGGCACCAGGCCGCCCTGCGTCTGGAGCCCCGGCACCGACGCCGGCGAGGTGTTGAAGATCAGGCAGGGCTCGGTGCCCGCGGTGACGGCCGCGCTGATCACTTCCTCGGAGGACTTGCCCGCGGGGATCTCCTGGCCGCTGACCTGCTCGCTCGGATGCGCGGTGTTCCACGCGGCGACGGCCTGCTTGCCCCACTTCACCTCCTCCGGGTTGTTGGAGTACCAGATCTTGATCGGGCCGTGCGCCTGCGCGGCCTTCTTCTGGTCGGTACCGCCGTTGTCGCCGCAGGCGGTCAGCGCGCTCAGTGCGGTCAGCAGCGCGATGGGGAGGGTCATGCGTCTCATCGGTCGTCTCCTGGTGTTCCTGCCGGGGGCGGTGCGGTGGAGCCGCGGACCACGAGCTCGCCGGGGGCGAGCTCGGTGTCCTCGGCCGGTTCGCCGGCGACCAGGCCCAGCAGGACCCGTGCGGCCGCCTGCCCCCAGCCGAAGGCGTTGGTACGTACGGTGGTCAGGGCGGGATGGGTGTAGGCGGCCAGCTCGGTGTCGTCGAACCCGGTGATCGACAGGTCGCCGGGGACGGCGAACCCGCGTCCTTGCGCGACCGCCATCCCGGCCACCGCCATCAGGTCGTTGGCGTAGACGATCGCGGTGGGCGGCTGGGCGAGGTCGAGCAGTTCGCGGGTCGCCGCGGCGCCCCCGGCCGCGGTGAAGTCGGACTCGACGACGGCGGCGGGGCGCAGGCCGGCCGCGGCGAGCGAGTCCTCCCACGCCGTACGGCGGCCGGTGCCGTGCAGGAACGCGGCCGTGCCGGCGACGTGGGCGATGCGGGTGTGCCCGAGCGCGACGAGGTGCGCCGTCGCGGCGGCGATGCCGGGCCGGTCGTCGAGGCAGACGGCGGGGAACGGCGACTCGGTGTCCGGCCGGTTGAGCGTGACGGCGGGCAGGCCCAGCTCGGCCAGCAGTGCGAGCCGGGTGTCGCCGTGCCGCAGGTCCGACAGCAGGACGCCGTCCACCCGCGCCTCGCCGGCGAGGCGCCGGTACCCACGGGTCTCGGCGTCGGCGTCGGGCACGACCTGGAGGACGAGCGACTGGCCGTGCGGTGAGAGCACGGTCTCGACGCCGCCGATGAAGGAGGGGAAGAACGGGTCCGCGCCGAACAGCTCGGGCGAGCGGGCGAGCACCAGCCCGAGGGCGAAGGCGCGCGAGGTGGACAGCGAGCGTGCGCGGTGGCTGGGCTGCCAGCCGAGCTCGCGCGCCGAGGCGAGGATCCGCTGCCGCGTCTGCTCTCCGACGCCCGGCCGCCCGTTGAGCGCGAACGACACCGCGCCGAGAGAGACCCCGGCGTGCGCCGCCACATCCGCGATCGTCGGGCGCCGTCGGGCCACGGAGTCGCCTCCTCGTTTCACCTGGTGGGGTGCTACTAAAGCGCTTTAGTAGTCAGGCGTCAAGAGGCCGTTACCGTGTTTTCGGCTCTTGGGAGGTCGCGCGGGCCCGGCTGAGGCGGCTCTCGGGCCGCCTCAGCCGACGGCCGTCACTTGCTGGGCTGCGGCGTCTTGCAGGAGATCTTCGGGTTGACGCCGAGATAGTTGAGCGGCCCGGCGACGATCGTCACCAGGAGCGTGCTCCCCTGGGAGCAGTCCTTCGGGCCGTGACTGTAATAGTGACGCTGGCCTGCGGCGATGGCGCCGATGACGAGCCACAAGAGGACCACTACGGTGGTGATTCTCATTGCTTACCTCCAAGGACTATGCCCGCTGGGTTCGGCGGTCGACGCCGGGGTTGGCGGGCGTCAGATCTTGCCAAGATTCAACGGTTGTTGTCGTGAACGCGGCCTTGATACCCAAATTTTTACGAAATAGGACACTTGTCCCGCTCAATCGTGGACAGACGCATCTGTCGCCCCCTCCGCGCCGCCGCCATGCTATTAAGTACGTCCAGCGGAACAGGAGCGATCATGCGTGGCAAGGGCATCAACTACGACACCGGCTTCTCCCCCGGCGGCCGGCTCACTCGTGCGCGCTTTGACCACGAGACCGTACGGCGCGAGATGCGCGTCATCGCCGATGACCTGCACTGTACCTGCGTGCGCGTCTCCGGCGGCGACGCGGAACGGCTCGCGGTGGCGGCGCGGTACGCGGCCGAGGCGGGCCTGGAGGTGTGGTTCGCGCCGTTCCCGTCGGACCTGGCGGCCGCGGAGATGCTGGCCCTGTTCACCGACTGCGCGGACCGCGCCGAGGAGCTCCGCCGCGGCGGCGCGGAGGTCGTGTTCGTGACCGGGTGCGAGCTGAGCCTGTTCGGAGCGGGTTTCCTGCCCGGCGACGACGTCTTCCAGCGCATCGACGCGATCATGTCCCGCGACCCGGCGATGCTCAGCGCGTTCGCCGGGCTCCCCGGGAAGGTCGACGCCTTCCTCACCGAGGCGGCCGCCACCGTACGCGAACGGTTCGGCGGGCGGGTCACGTACGCGTCCGGGACCTGGGAGCAGGTCGACTGGTCGCCGTTCGACATCGTGTCGGTCGACGCGTACCGGGACGCCGGCAACGCCGCGGGGTTCGCCGCCGACCTGCGCCGCCACTTCCGGTTCGGCAAGCCGGTCGCGGTCACCGAGTTCGGCTGCTGCACCTACGTGGGCGCGGCGGACCGCGGCGGCCTCGGCTGGGCGATCCTCGACCGCGACTCCCCGTCGCCGCGCATCAACGGTGAGCACGTACGGGACGAGTCCGAGCAGGTCCGCTACCTGCGGGACCTCCTGGAGATCTTCGAGGAGGCGGGCGTGGACAGCGCCTTCTGGTTCACCTTCGCCGGGTACGGGCTGCCGCACCGGGCCGATCCGCGCGAGGACCTCGACCTCGCCTCGTACGGCGTGGTGCGGTTCCTGGAGGATGAGGTGAGCTGGGAGCCGAAGGAGGTCTTCCACGCCCTCGCCGCCGCCTACGCTCCCTGAGCGACCCGCCCGGTGCTTTTGTCGGCGGGACCTGCCAGGATGCGTGCCATGCTCATCGCCGACGACGCGCTGACGCTGGCGGCACCCGCCGCCCAGGCCTCACTCGGGCTGATCCGCGCGCGGCTCTACCACGCGCCCCCCGGCCCCGACGACTGGGAGCGGCTCGCCGACTCGGCGTACGCCGGCTTCGCGCGCCGCGCCCTCGACGCGGCGGACACGCGCGCGGCCGAGGTCCAGTCGGGCGAGCGGCCCTACGAGGCGGACCGCGCGTTCGCCGCCGACGAGGTCGCCGTGCTCGGGCGTGCCGCGCGCGTGGCGCTGCTGCGCGACGAGCCGTGGCTGCCGGAGCTGCTCGGCCGGCTGCTGCCCGCGATCGCGGTCGCGCCCACCTCGGCCAAGACGCTGCCGTCGCAGGCGCTGCTGTTCGAGCTGGTCCGTGCCGTGCACGAGTTCCCGACGCCCGAGGCGGCGGCCGCGCTGCGCACCACGCGCGGCATCGTCCGGCATCGCGGCGTGGTGTTCCAGCTCGACCGCGCGCTGAAGCGGATCGACGCGGCGCTCGCCGACCGGCCCGAGGCCGCGATACGCCTGCCCGACCTGGGCTTTGACTCCGTCGGCGTCCACCGCGCGACGGTCGGGTCGTACGAGGCGACGGTCGCGGTCGGCGACGACGTGACGCTCACGTGGCGGCGCGGGCCGGGCGGGGCAGAGTTGCGCGGGGTGCCGGGCGCGGTGCGGCGCGACCATCCGGACGAGCTGGCGGCCCTGCGCGACCTGGTGAAGAAGGCGCGTGCGCACCTCGCGACGCTGACACGTGCGCTCGAAGGCGGCCTGGCCGCCGCGACCGCCTACTCCTACGAGCGCTGGCGCGCCGAGTTCGCCGGGCACCCGCTCGGGCGGCCGATCGCCGGGCGGCTGATCTGGGAGGTCGAGGTCGCGGACGGCGACCGGCAGGCGGCGCTGCCGGTCGGCGAGACGCTGCTCGACTCGGCCGGGCGGCCGCTGCCTCCGATCGCGCCGGACGCCGCGATCCGGCTCTGGCATCCCGTGCACGCGCCGCCGGCGGAGATCCGCGCGTGGCGCGACCTGCTCACCGACCGCGACATCCGTCAGCCGTTCAAGCAGGCGTTCCGCGAGATCTACCTGCTCACGCCGGCCGAGGAGGCCACGCGCGTCTACTCCAACAGGTTCGCCGGGCACATCCTGCGCTACCAGCGGCTCTACGCGCTGTTCAAGGGCCGCGGCTGGACGCCGACGCGAATGCTCGGGCCGTGGGACTCCGGCGACGAGGCCGAGGCGACCCGCGAGCTCGCCGGGCGTCGCTGGCGGGCCCGGTTCTTCCACTCCTACGTCGTGGGCTACCAGGAGACGCAGCTGGCCTCGACCGACCAGGTGCGGTTCGAGCGCCGCGACGGGGGCGAGTGGCGCGAGACCGCACTGGCCGAGGTGCCGCCGGTCGTGTTCAGCGAGGCCATGCGCGACGTCGACCTGTTCATCGGGGTCACCTCGATCGCCGCCGATCCCGAGTGGGAGGACCGCGGGGCCGACCGCGAGCGCGACTACTGGCGCGACGCGGGCTTCGGCGCGCTGAGCGCCTCGGCCGAGATCCGCGGCGACGTGCTGGCACGCCTGCTGCCCCGCACCAAGATCGCCGACCGTACGGAGCTGTCCGGGCGGTTCCTGCTGGTCCACGGCACGCTGCGCACCTACCGCATCCACCTGGGCTCGGCCAACATCCTGATGGACCCGGACGGCTCCTACCTCTGCGTCGTGCGCGCGGGCGGATCCGCCGCCGACGGGGTGCGGCTGCCGTTCGAGGACGAACGCCTGGCGCTGATCCTGAGCAAGGCCTACCTCCTCGCCGACGACGCCGCCATCGACGACGAGACCATCCTGCGGCAGATCAAGCGAGGGCTCTGATGGCGACGCTGGCGGTGCGCGACGAGACCACGAGCGGCGGCGCGGTGAGCGAGACGACGCTGACCGGCCTGCCGGACCGGCTGACCGTACGCGAACTGGTGCGGCTGCGGGTGCGCGAGGAGGTGGCACGGCACAACGCGTCGCCGTCGCGTGACTTCGCGGGCCTGGTGAGCCCGGACGGCGCACGGCCCGCGCCGGGCGGCTACCGGCTGGCCGAGCCGCGCCGCCTCGACTGGGAGCGGCAGGCCGACATCGCCGAGCGCGCCTTCGCCCGCAACGGGTTCATCGTGCTCGTCGGCGACCGCCAGGTCGATGACCTGGACGAGGTCGTCGACCTGACCGTGCACGGCGAGCTGGTCTTCATCAAACTCGTCCCACTCGTCGGTGGCTGAAATGTCGAAATCGGCCTGGCCTTTTCGTGTGGTCGGTGGAGAGTGCACACCGAGCCGAGGAGCCGTCCCATGTCCGAGATCCGCACCCTGCTGACCGGCCTCGCCTTCGGCGAATCCCCGCGCTGGCACTCCGGCCGCCTCTGGCTGTCCAACTGGGGCACTCAGGAGGTCCTCGCCGTCGACCTGGACGGCAAGAGCGAGGTCGTCGCCCGCATCCCCACGACGCTGCCGTTCTCCATCGACTGGCTGCCGGACGGACGGCTGCTCGCCGTGTCCGGGCCGGAGGCGCTGGTCCTGCGCCGCGAGGACGACGAGTCGCTCGTGACGCACGCCGACCTGAGTCACCTCGGCCGCGTCTTCAACGAGATCGTCGTGGACGGCCGCGGCAACGCCTACGTCAACGGGGGCCGGTTCGACCTCATGGCCGGCGAGGCGTACACGCCCGGGATCATCGCCCTGGTCACGCCGGACGGCGCGGCACGCGAGGTGGCCGGCGACATCGCGTTCGGCAACGGCATGGCCATCACGCCCGACGGCTCGACGCTGATCGTCGCCGAGTCGTACGGCCGCCGGCTCACCGCCTTCGACATCGCGCCCGACGGCGGTCTGCACGGCCGGCGGGTGTGGGCCGACCTGGGCAATGGCGTCCCCGACGGGATCTGCGTCGACGCCGACGGCGCCGTCTGGTACGCCGACGTGCCGAACAAGGAGTGCGTGCGCGTGCGCGAGGGCGGCGAGGTGCTGGCCAGGGTCGAGGCCGACCGCGGCTGTTTCGCCTGCATGCTCGGCGGCCCCGACGGCCGTACCCTCTTCGTGCTGGCGGCCGAGTGGCTCGGCCCGGAGCACATGGACGACGGCGTGCGCACCGGGCTGGTGCTGGTCACCGAGGCGCCCGCCCCAGGGGCCGGTCGTCCCTAGTCCCTAGGGTCGCAGGACGATGCGCTCGGCGACGTGGCGTTCGACGGCCTGGCGGCTGTAGAGAAGCGGGAACGCCTGGTCGGCCGCCCAGCGCTCGAACAGGTCGTGGTGGTGCGGGTCGCCCGGCACACCCGACTGGCCCGGGGAGTTCATCGCCACCGACTCGTCCCACGCCCCGACGTCGATGACCAGGCGGAACGTCGCGCCGCCGGTCTGGCGGAAATCCGGGGTGTACGGGGCGGCGCCGACCGTGTCGCCGCTGCCGCCGCGCGGCGCCGAGCCCGCCCAGCCGTGGTCGGCCAGCGGGTGCCGCGGCTCGGCCCGGTGAAGCGTGCCCCAGGCCCACGCCGACCGGTCCGTACCCAGGAGCCCTTCGACCTCGATCATCGCGTCCCGGAGGGTGGCCGCCACGGTCTCGCGCCAGACGCCGGGGTCGCGGGACAGCAACTCCAGGTCGACGCGCGCGTCCGCGCCCAGCTCCTCGGCGGGCAGCACGCGGGCGAGTGCGTCGGCGTGCCGGTCCGGCGAGACGAGCGGTTCGAGGGTCCGGCCGAGGACGGCGGGCCGCAGGTGGCGGCGGTACCAGACCTCGAACAGCGCCGCCGCGCCCGAGTCCGCCGTCAGCCTCGCGTCCCAGTCGCCGAGCAGGTCGAGCGCCGCGGCGACGCGTACGTCGTCGCTGGTCAGGCCGTTGAGCAGGGCGAGGATCCGCTGCGCGGGCAGGCTGAGACAGTCGGTCTGGAGGCGTACGCAGTCCGCCACGGTCCAGTCGTCGCGCGCGCCGAGCTCCTCGGCGATCCGCTGGTAGCGGAACGGCGCGTACCAGTCATACGTCACGGTACGTACGGCGTTGGGGTAGTCGGGGGGCAGGTTGCACTGGTTGGCCGTCGCGAACCAGCCCTGCTCCGGGTCGCGTACGTTCGGCAACTCGTCCGCGTCGTAGAAGCCGTCCCACTCATACCGTCCGTCGCCGGGGACGGGCAGGGTGCCGTCCCAGTTCGGGCGTTTCGGCATGAGCCCGGCGGAACACCAGCCGATGGTGCCGTCCGGGGCGGCGTACACCTGGTTCTCCGCCGGCGCGCCCCAGCGGTTCATCGCGGCGATGAACTCATCCGGATCGCTCGCGCGCATGTAGTCCATGCTGCCCAGGTACGGCGCCATGCCCGGCTCCAGCCACGCCGCGCGTACGGCGAAGGCGGTGTTCAGGTCGGGGCGCGAGTGGATCACCGGGCCGTGGCGGGTGAACCACAGGTCGAGCTCGACCGGTTCGCGGCCGCGTACGGGGACGACCTCGCGGACGAGTTCCATGGGCTCCCAGCGCCCTCGGTAGGCGTACTCGCGGCGGTCGGCCGGGTTGGTCCGGTAGACGTACAGGTCCTCCTGGTCGATCGGGAAGATGGTGAGGCCGAAGGCGATCCGCCCGTTGTGCCCGATGGAGATGCCGGGCAGCGCGGGTTCGCCCGCGCCGATGACGTCGATGCCGGGCGCGGACAGGTGCGCGATGTAGCGCAGCGACGGCAGCGAGACGGCGCGGTGCGGGTCGTTGGCGAGCAGCGGACGGCCCGAGGCCGTACGGGACGGGGCGATCACCCAGTTGTTGCTGCCGTCGAGGCCGGCGCGGGGTCCGCCCTCGATCGGGCCGGTGGCGAGGCGGTAGACGTCGAGGACGTCGTCCGGGATGACGCCGAGGTCCAGGCCCGGCGGTACGCGCAGTGGCGCGTGGGGCTCGCGCATGCGCCGCAGGTCCTCGACCGCCTCGCCGTGGTCACGCAGGGTCAGCGCGCGTGCGACCTCGTCCTCGAGGTTGTAGAACAGGCCGTGGCTGCGGATCCGCGCCACGTCCTGCGGCTCCCAGAAGGCGGGCAGGTAGTCCAGCGCGGCGAACTCCGGCGGCAGGTGCGTGCGGTCCTCGCGGCAGAGGGCGACGAAGGCGTTGACGCCACGGACGAACCCGCTGGTCACCCGCTTGGTCTCCGAGCCGTACGCGAGCCACTCCGCACGCATGTCGCCCCGGTAGAGGAAGTGGCGCGCGGCACGGTCGCGGTCGAGATAGGTCTCGCCGAAGACCTCCGACAGCAGCCCGAGCCCGCGCCGCCGCCACAGGTCGATCTGGAACAACCGCTCGCGCGCCGCGTTGAAGCCCTGCGCGACGAACAGGTCATCGCGCGAGCCCGCGTACACGTGCGGAACTCCCCATTGATCAACAAGTATCTCGACAGGTGCCGACAACCCGGCGACGGCGAACGTTGTGGTCACCTGGCCTGACTATCCGACCGGGCAGGGGAGCCGCAAGGCGCCCCCCGGGTTTGCGCGGTATTCCATGCACAAATCCGACGATCAGGTGCGTATCGTGCTCTTCGACGCAAAGCCGATCCCGTACGAGAGGCGGTCCCCTGTCGTGCCCCACCACGACGCAGCAGGCGAACGACACGGTTACCCGGTCCGCGCCCTCGGCGACGGCACGGGCGAACGCGCCGCGGTATGCCTGATCGGCGCGACCATGCTCACCCTGGCGCTGATCGGCATGTACGTCTCGTTCCAGACGGTGTACGCGTACGCGCTCCCGTGGTTCCGCGACACGGCGTGGGCGGTGCCGGTCGCGATCGACGTCGCGATCCTCGTCTTCTCCGCGGCGGACCTGCTCCTGTCGTACTGGCGGATGGCCCGCCCGTCGATGCGCCTGATCCCGTGGGCCTTCACGGCCGCGACCATCTGGCTCAACTGGCAGGCCGGCGGCCCGGTCCCGATCCGGGTCGCCCACGCCGCGATGCCGGCGCTGTGGGTGCTGTTCTGCGAGTACGCACGGCACGTCCTGGCGGCACGGGTGGGCCTGGTGCAGGGCAACCGAATGGAACACGTCCGCCGTTCCCGCTGGCTGCTGGCCCCGCTGTCCACAGCCCGCCTACGCCGGCGCATGATCCTTTGGGAGATCACCTCGTACCGCCGAGCACTGGAACTGGAGGCCGGACGCCGAGCGGAGATCGCCCGCCTGGAGATGACGTACGGCCGGCGCTGGCGCCGAACCGCCCCGGCAGGAGACCGCCTGGCCGTAAAACTGTCCGCGGTGGCCCCGGCCGAACTCCTGCCGACCCTGACCGCCACCCTCGCCCCAGAGCCCGCGCTCGCACCCGAACCGAAGTCCGCGCCGACGCCCGCGCCCCCGCCGGGGCTCGTGACTTCGCCTGAGCCCGTGCCGGTGCCCGCGCCGTCGCCGGTGCCCGCGTCCGTTTCTGAGCCCGTGCCGTCCCCCTCGCCCGCGCTGGAGCCCGAGCCCACACGCGCCGCCGCGCCCGTCATCACCATGGAGCTGGAGGCAGAGTCGGAATCGGAGATGACCCGGCCCGATCTGATCCCGGCCCTGCGGGCGCTGGAACCGAAGCTCAGCCGCCTCCCCGAGACCGCCCCCGCCCCCGCCCCGCCGAGCGGAAGCGCCCGTCAGCGCGCCGCCGCGCTCCTCGCCACCGAACCCGACATCCCCGGCACCGAACTCGCCCGCCGCCTCGGCGTCACCACCGGCTACGGACGCCGCCTCCGCTCCGAACTCCTCAACACCGCCAACGGCTACCGCTGACCGAGGTCGACGTCGGCGCAGTCGAGTGCCACCTTGTCCATGTCGCCGCCTTGTGCGATGCGCCGTACCCAGGGACCCGGCTCTGTAGTGAGCAGCCGGATCTGGGACAGATGCCGAGTGAACAGCTCGATCATCACCTTCGGCGCCATGTTGTTGTTGCCGAATACGACGTAGCGGGCCGCGTGGCGACAGACGGCTTGCCGTTCCAGCAGGTTGCGGCGGATTCGCAGGTCGGCTCCGATCAGGATCCGGCCGTCGGCGGATGCCTCGACGATCCACTGTTCATCGAGGATCTGCTCCGCTGGTTTGACTCCGTAGCGGTCGTTGATCGTCTCGACGTCTTCGACGAGGAGCCTGATGGCCTCGACGAAACGGCGGCCTTGGACGCTGCGATCGAGAAAGAGCTTGAGCGCGGGGGGCGTTAAGAGGCTGGGGGGTTCACTCACGCGACGAGGAGCCCCTCCCGCTGGGCGACCTCGGCGACCTCGTCGAGTGGCAGGTCGAAGTCTCCGGCGATGTCGGCGACGGACTCGCCGACCTTGAGCTGGCCTTGGACGACGGCCAGCGGGGTGCCGGTATGCGTGAAGTACGGCTTCCCGAAGTTGACGGCAGGGTCGGCCTTGATCCGCGCGACCTCATAGCCCGGCAGTTCGATGCGACGCGCATAGGCGTCGTCGTAGGTGATGTGTTTGAGGTACTGGTCGATGACCTGGCGGAACACGTACTGGCCGTCCTTGAGCACGATCAGGTCCTTGCTGCCCTCTCGCGCCTCGGTGTCTCCGCCTTCGTCGATGACCTCCCAGAGCAGTTGCGCTCCAGCGACGTACAACTGTTTCGAGGCGAGGGCGTGTTCGACGCCGATCTTTGTGCGGACCAGATCGAGCGCGGGCCGAATCTGCTGGAGAGGCACGCCTGCCTTGCGGAGCGCTGCCAGGAACATTCCTTCGGCGAGTCCGATGAACGGAATCGATGGCCCATTGCGCATCGCAGGCGGCAGATCGGTGATGAGCGAGGCACCGTCGACCGTGGGACGCCCGGCGAACTCCCGGTGGTAGCCCTTCACCCAGGTCCGGAAGGTCGTGTCCTTCACAGCGAGATACTTCGCCGCCTCGGCCGAGGTGTAGAGCGGCACCGTGAACCGCACGTCCTCGACGTGTCTGGTCGCCATGGCGTCAGCGTAACCGAGCCCGGCCCCGCCCCCGCCCCGCCGAGCGGAAGCGCCCGTCAGCGCGCCGCCGCGCTCCTCGCCACCGAACCCGACATCCCCGGCACCGAACTCGCCCGCCGCCTCGGCGTCACCACCGGCTACGGACGCCGCCTCCGCTCCGAACTCCTCAACACCGCCAACGGCTACCGCTGAGACCTTCTCCTCTGGATCGTCGCGATCAGTGGAAGGTCGGGTCCGCGATGCTGGCGGGGAAGGCGTTCGTCGAGTCGACCGTCTGCTGCTGGATCGCCTTCTTCAGCTCATCGGTCACATGGTCGCTGATGCCGCCCCAGACCTCCCACCACGGGTGGTGATCCGGTTTCACGGCCTGCTGCCAGGCGCGCTGCTTTTCGGCATGCCACTGGAACGCGCTCCCGATCGACCAAGACGCGCTCACGATGCGCTCGCCGAGATCGGAGAGGCGTTGCATGCAGGACAAGGCCACTTCCGCCGTTGCCCCATGCCAGCCTTTCGCCAGGTCGGTCGCCTCGTCGTACAGGACCTGCCGGGAGGCCTGGATTCCGTTCGCGAAAGCGTGAAAGCCGTTGCCGGAAATGTCCATCCAGTCAGGCCGTAGCCCGTGAACCATGGCGTACAGCTTGTCGTAGTCGGCATCCCATTCGCCAGGTGTCGCCGGCTGACGGATATGGTCTTTATAGTAGCCCTGCATATGGTTGTCGGACCACGACGCACCATCTTCGACCCGGGGACCGCCCGGTCCGGACTCATATTCCGGAAGGTCGTCCAACGCGCCGCCAGCGCTCCATTGACCCTCGCGACCCTCGCCGAAAGCCTTGACGATGAGGTCGCCCGCGTGGTCCTCCGAAGCCAGATGCTGTTGCTGTGTCTGTGTGACGAGAGTGACCATGTCAGAGAACAGACTGTGATAAGAAGTCCAGACTCCGTACATGATGGACCTGGCCTGGTAGCAAGAAAGACTCAAGCCTTTCGCTGCCGGATAATCACCGAAGCTGAGATAAGGGATACCGTTCGCATTGACAGCTTTGTCCCATATCGCAAAGTCGTTCGGCCGGTGACTCGCGTTTGCGGGCTTCAAATTGTCGGCCTCTATTTGAAGCGCTGCGATCACGCCGTCGAAGACCTTGTAGTCGACGAAGAATCCGCGTTCGGCATCGGGTAGGCGCAGTGACGACGTGTCGGTCGGGCCGGTGTCGCTCGGATACGACGGCCATGGGATATCGATAGCCATGCGGCTGTTACCGCTCCTTCGGGAAGTCTTAGGGATGTCCGTGCGAGGCGACCATCTTGAGATGTCCGGATCCGCTGCTTTGATCTTACGTGACGGCGAAATGAAGATGAACTCTCGCCGATCGTCGTGAGAATTTCTCGCATTCCAAGTCCGCGCGACAAGTCAGCGGCGCCGGTCAGCCGCCGTACACGCGCTCGCCGGCGACGTAGGTCGCGCGTACGGGGATCGAGGCGATCTCGTGTGGGTCGGCGGTCAGCGGATTCCGGGCCAGGACGACGAAGTCGGCCAGGTATCCCGGTGCGATCCGGCCACGCGCGTCGGCGGCGCCCTCGGCCTCGGCGGAGCCGAGCGTGAAGATCCGCAGGGCCTCCTCCGCACTCACCCGCTGTGACCGGCCAACGGGCTCGCCGTCGTCCACGCCCTCACGGGTGACCATCGACTGGATGCCCAGCAGCGGCTCGTACGGGCCGCAGGGAAAATCAGAGGAGCCGGCGACGGTGACGCCCGCGTCCAGGAAGGAGCGATGGGCGAACATCCGCTCGGTACGGGCGGCGCCGTACCAGCGGTTCAGCGCCCCGCCGTGGTAGGCGACATAGCCCGCGAACGGGACCGCGATCGCGTTCAGTGCCCTCATTCTCGCGAGGATGCCGTCGTCGATCACCGAGCAGTGCTCGATGCGGTGCCGCAGGCCCGGCCGTGGCATGGCGCGCTGCGCCGCCTCGTACGCGTCGAGTACGAGGCGGATGGCGGCGTCGCCGTTCGCGTGCACGCCGATGCGGTTGCCGTCTCCGTGCACCATCCGCACGGCCTCGTGCAGTTCGCCGGTGGGCGTCGTCTGGAGGCCGTGGCCGCCGACGTCGGCGTACGGCTCGGACAGCAGGCACGTGCGGCCGCCGATCGCGCCGTCGACGAACGCCTTCACGCCGACGAACCGCAGCATGTCGTCGCCGAAGCCGCTGCCGACGCCCAGGGCACGCGCCTTGGCGTAGTGGTCGATCGACAGCAGCATCCCGACCCGCAGCGTCAGCAGGCCCGCCGCCCGCGCCCGCCGCAGCAGCGCGACGTCCGCCGGGGCGATCAAGGCGTCGCAGATCGACGTCAGCCCGGCCGCGTGCCACATCTCGACGGCGCGGGCGAGGCCGCGCAGGCGGTCGTCGGGCGAACTCGCCGGCAGCGGCGAGGACCCTCGCGCGGTCGCCGGGTAGATCACGTTCATGATGGCGCGCTCGATCAGCCGTCCGTCCAGCCGACCGTCCGCGTCCCGTCCGTACGCGCCGCCGGGCGGGGGTTCGGAGGACTCGTGCACGCCCAGTTCGCGCAGGGCACGGGAGTTCGCGACGCCCCAGTGACCGGCGACCTGGACGACGATGGCCGGGCGGTCCGGAGCGACCCGGTCGAGGTCCCAGCGCGTGATCCGGCCGGTCTTGACGTCGTCGTAGCGGCTCCCCCGTATCCAGCCGTCGTCGCGTGCGGCGGCCTCCGCCCCGACGCGGGCCAGCAGATCGTCCCGGCCGCTCACGGCGGCGGCGGACAGGTCGAGGTGCAGCAGGTCCTCGGCGGCGTTCGCGAGGTGGATGTGCGCGTCGTGCAGGCCCGGGATGACGGTCGCCGCGCCGAAGTCGACCACGCGGGCGCCGGGGAACCGGTCACGCAGCGCGGCGAGGTCGCCGGTCGCGCGGATCCTGCCCTGGTCGACGGCGAACGCCTCGGGCTCCGGGCCGGAGCCCTGCGCGACGATCTGCGCGGCGCGGAACAGCACGGGCACGGTCTCGGCGATCACGGCGCACCCCCCCTCGACGAGGCTAACCCGCGCCGCCGACCCACTCCGCCCCGCCCACGCCGCCGACCCGCGACGTCCGCCCATGGCCCTAACCCACGGCACCGGCTCACGACGCTGACCCGCCGCCCGACGGCGCTAGCCCGCCGTCCGGCGGAGGGAGGCGTCGAGTGCCTCCTGTGCGGCCTGGAGCCGACGTTCGAGGAGTATCGCCCGGTACTCCTCATCGCGCGCCCATTTCGAGGCGCATTCGACGCGGCGTTCGTTCACCTCATCGGCCTCGGCGGAAAGCCGCAGCATCCTCGCCTGCAACCGCCCGAGCTCGGCCTCCAGATCCCGAATTCGCTTCGCGAGGGCCTCCCTGTCGACGGTCAGGCTTTTGATCAGTTTCTCCAGGCCGGTACGGTCGTTCTGCTCGGCCGCCAGCTCGGCTTCGAGACGGCGGATCCTTTCGTCGATCTCGGCGCGTTCTTCGTACGTGTCGTAGTACTCCTCGCGGGCTTTCCGCTCCTGCTCCCGGCTCTTTTCCAGCCGTTCCCGAATGTCTTCCAGAACGGCCTGGAGCTCCGGCGCGGTCCAGGGCAGCTCGCGCATCTTCGGTGCCTCCGTACCCAGGCCGGGCAGTTCGATGAGAGGGCGGCGTGCGCTGCGGTCGCGCTTCGCGGCGGCCCAGAGCTGCTCGAACACGTCGCGGTCGCCGCCGAGCACCCGTACGACCTCCAGGACGGGCAGCAGCCTCGGCAAGGTCTGGCCGTTCAGTAACTTCGCGATCGTGGTGTGGCTGATGCGCTCGTCGTCGCCCATACGCCTGGCGATCTCCCGAGTGGTCATGTCCGTTTTGTCCGCGAGCGAGCGGAGTTCCCGCGCCAATCGGGCGAGTGCTTCGTTCATATGCCCATCGTGCACAGCGCGAGCCATCGCGGGAAGCCCACGGCCGTAACGAAGTGTGCGGCGCTGTACAGACCTGTAAAGCCGTAAATCCTCGTATCGGCGTGTCACACCAACACAATTCTGCCGGATAAATGCTGTATCCACTTATCAGAAAGGACGAACAAAGAAGGAGCACAAATGATCCGCGAAGTGATCGAGACGATCTTCACCCAGCTCCCCGCCGCACTGGTCGCCGGCCTCGCCGGCGAGCTGACCGCACGTGCGGCACGGACCGGCCGAGCCCGGCGGGCCAGGCGTCGCCGCTCCACGGGACGGCCGGCGGACCACGACCGCTGAGCGAGCGCGGAGCGAACCCCAAGCACGAGGTCATCTCGACGACCGGCGCCGGTCACGAGTTTTTCATGACGTCATCCAGGGAGAACTACGACTATCCGCCCGATACCCCCTAGAGTCTTTTGCCGTCCCTTGACCACTCTTTTGCGAATAACGGTGGCGGATGGCATCCCGGCTGATCTTGCATATAGGACTGCAGAAGTCCGGCACGACGTACCTGCAGGAGCTCATCGCCCGCGGTGCCGACGAGCTGGCCGCGGGCGGCGTCGTCTACCCGGTGGCCCCGCCCGGCAAGCGCCGGCGGCGTACCGAGAACCACGAGTGGGCCTCCTACGGGCTCCTCGGGCCGGAGTACCCGTGGGTGTCCGAACAGCGGGCGACCGCGGAGAAGGGCACATGGAAGACCCTGGAACGCCAGGTCGCACGCACGAAGGGAACGGTCTTGCTGTCCGCCGAGGCGCTGTCGGTGATCCGCACGCCGGCCATCCGCACCCTGCTCGGACGGCTGGGCGTCGACGACGTCGAGATCGTGGTGACCGCGCGCAGTCTCAGCCGCTCGCTACCCTCCCTGTGGCAACAGCATGTGCGCAACGGGCGGCGGTTGGGGTTCGAGCGCTACCTCGACATGCTGGGAGAGCAGCGGCGCCTGCCGGCGGCGCGGATCGAGGAGGACGGTGAACTCCATCTCTGGCGTGCGTTCGCGATCGGGCGTCTCGTACGCCGCTGGGCCCGCGAGGTCGGCGAGTCGCGGGTACGCGTGGTGACGAGTCCCGGGCGGCCGCCGCAGCTGCTGTGGTCGCGCTTCGCCGAGGCGATCGGCGTGCCCGGCTTCACCTTCCACGAGGACGACGCCGCGGCACGGCCCGTGCACACCGGGCTGACCGCGCCCGAGGCCGTCGTGCTCACCTCGCTCAACTCGGCGCTGGCCTCGGCCGGCTGGACTCCGGATGAGGCGCGGCGGCTGCGTGAGGCCGTCCTGACCGACGGCTTCCAGCCGCGGGCCGAGCGCGGGCCGCGGATCACCGTCCCGGCGCGCTGGCGCGCCCAGGTCGCGGAGTGGAGCACCGAAGACGTCGCGGAGCTGCTGGAGAGCGGGGTGACCGTGATCGGCGACGCCGCCGACCTGCGGCCGGAGCCGGAGCGAGACGACGCGCACACTCCCACGATCGAGGAGGTCGGCGCGGCCTCCGCGGCCGCCGTACTCGCCGCGGGACACGGGCGCGCGAGCGGGACGGCGATGGGCGCCTAGGTGAGAAGTCGTCTCCTCGTCGCCCTCCTGGCCCTCACGGCCGTCACGGCCTGCGCCGCGTCCGGCACCCACACCCGGCGGACCGTGTCCGTACGTCACCCGGGGGGCGTCACGACCTCCGGCACGCCCGCCAAGCCCAACTTCGTCTTCCTGCTCACCGACGACCTGGACTCGGCGGAGATCTCGGTGATGCCGCGGCTCAAGTCGCTGCTGATCGACCAGGGCACCACGCTGTCGAACTACAACGTGAGCGTGTCGTGGTGCTGCCCGTCGCGGTCGACCACGCTGCGCGGGCAGTACGCGCACAACACCACGGTCTGGAGCAACACCGCGCCGAACGGCGGGTTCGGGCGCTTCCACGGCAAGGGCCTGGAGAGCTCCACCATCGCCACCTGGTTGCAGAGCGCCGGCTACCGCACCGGGTTGTTCGGCAAGTACCTCAACGGCTATCCGGAGCAGGCCCCGGTCAAGAAGACCTACATCCCGCCGGGGTGGAACACCTGGGACGTGCCGGCCGCCGGCACCCCGTACCACCAGTTCAATTACACGCTCAACGACAGCGGCAAGCTGGAGCGGCACGGGCACAAGGCGAAGGACTACCTGACGGACGTGCTCAACCTGAAGGCGCGCAAGTTCCTCAGCGCGCCCTCGCCGAAGCCGTTCTTCGCCTACCTCGGCGTCTACAACCCGCACGCCCCGGCGACGCCCGCGCCGCGGCACCGCAAGATGTTCAAGGGCGTGAAGGCCCCGCGCACGCCCACGTACGACGAGAAGGACCTGACCGGCAAGCCCACCGAGGTACGGCGGCTGCCGCCCGTCTCGAAGGCGGAGGCGGCGACCTGGGACGCGCTCTACCGCGACCGGCTGCGCTCCCTGCAATCGGTCGACGACATGATCGGCAACCTCGTCGACACGCTCAAGAAGGACGGGCGGCTCGCCAACACCTACTTCGTCTTCACCTCCGACAACGGCTTCCACATCGGCCAGCACCGGATGCCGCCGGGCAAGAACACCCCGTACGTCGAGGACACGCGCGTCCCGTTCGTCATACGCGGGCCGGGCGTGCCCGCCGGGCGCACCGTCTCCCAGCTGGCCGGCAACGTCGACGTCGCGCCGACGCTCGCCGACCTGGGCGGGGTCAAGAGCCCCGGGTTCGTCGACGGCCGGTCGCTGGGGCCGCTGATCCGGCAGGGCACGCCGAAGAGGTGGCGGCAGGTCTTCCTCCTCGAACACGGGCACGGGCCGGGGACCGCGGCGCCGCTCAAACCGCCCAAGAACGGCGTGCTCGAACCACCCGAGCTCCTCTCGCCCTCGACGCGGGAGAAGTTCTACCTCGCGCCGTACGAGGGCCTGCGCACCGAGCGCTACTTCTACGTGGAGTACTCCACCGGCGAACGCGAGCTGTATGACCTGGTGACCGATCCGAACGAGACGCACAACCTCGCGGTGAAGCCCACGGCGGCGAACAAGGCGCTCATGGCGTCGTTCTCGGCCCGGGTGAGGAAGCTGCGCCACTGCACCGGAGCGGCCTGCCGTACGGCCGAGCAGGGCACGTGAGCACCGGCATGGCGTTCCGTCAGATGGCACAGATCAGGTCGTGACCAGGAAGAACTTGCGATCACTCGAACTTGTGTTCGAGAATGCCCGATCATGCGCGATGCCCGTCAACTCGATCATTATCCCTCCGGCTCCCACCGGGTCGAGGCCCAGAATCCCTGGGTCTGGATCCGGCAGGGCGGTGCGTGGCGCAAGGGCGCGATTCACTGCTGGTACGTCCATGGCGACGTCTGGATGGCGTGGATGCAGCACGAGGACCCGGCACCCGACATCCCCTGGGCCCAGTGGGGCCTCTACCACTACGACGGGACGACGATCCGCCGCCGGCACTCTCCGGCCGCGCGCGCGATGGTCGAGCTGACCGGCGGAGGCCGCGACCGGCTCACCACGCTGCTGCGCGAGACCGGCTACAGCGTCGCGACGTACCAGAACGACCCCGTCACGCTCCTGCTCGGATGACCCCGGGATATGGTGAGCCCGTGACGGCGGTATCGGACACAGATGATGCCGACGGGCCCGCGCGTACGGCGCAGCCCCGGCATCTGATCGTGACGGTCTACGGCCTGTACGCGCGCTCCGACGGCGGCTGGCTGTCGGTCGCGTCGCTGATCGCGCTGCT
The DNA here is from genome assembly GCA_963799975.1 of uncultured Actinomycetota bacterium. Lineage (GTDB taxonomy): Bacteria > Actinomycetota > Actinomycetes > Streptosporangiales > Streptosporangiaceae > Actinoallomurus. The sequence continues at coordinate 740,501 of CAWCZF010000002.1, forward strand.
GTCCGCCCTCGCGGTGGACGAGCCCGCGGTCCGCTCGTCCATCTCACGGCTCAAGCGACGCGGCATCCTCCTCGCGCGGCGGCACGGCGGCGCGGCCGGGTACGAACTCTCCGACGAGGCCCTGGCCATCCTGCGCGAGGGCGATGACCGCATCTTCCGCCGCGAGCGCGCGACGACGGCCGACGGCTGGATGCTGGCCGTCTTCTCGGTGCCCGAGGCCGAGCGGCACAAGCGGCACGTCCTGCGCTCGCAGCTGACCCGGCTCGGGTTCGGCACCGCCGCGCCCGGCGTGTGGATCGCGCCCGCCCATCTCCATGACGCGACCGCCGACATGCTGCGGCGGCTCGGCCTGGACGGCTACGCCGACCTGTTCCGCGGCGACCATCTCGCGTTCGGCGACCTGGCGGCCAAGGTGCGCGACTGGTGGGACCTGGACGAGCTCGAACGCCACTACCGGGAGTTCCTCGCCGCGCACGCCCACCGCGACGATGGCGCGCACGCGCGGCGCGGCGATCCCGCGGACGCGCGCACGGCCTTCGCCGGCTATGTGCGCGTGCTCACCGACTGGCGCCGCCTGCCCTATCTCGACCCCGGCCTGCCCGCCGAGCTCCTGCCCGCGGACTGGATCGGGATACGCGCCGCCGACCTGTTCTTCAGCCTCCGCGCCCGGCTGGAGACGCCGGCGCGCGCGTACGTCAAGGAGGTGATCGGCGGGTGAGGGCGGCGACGCCCTGCACCTCGACCAGCGCCTCGGCGTCCCAGAGCCGGTGCACGCCGACGCCGGCCATCGCCGGATAGTCCGTACCGGCCAGCCGTCGCCACACCGCGCCGATCTCGCGAGCGTGCGCGCGGTAGTCGTCCAGGTCGACGATGTAGACGGTCATGCTGACGAGGTCCGCCGGGACGCCGCCGGCCGCGGCCAGTGCGGTCAGCAGGTTGCCCAACGCCCGCTCGAACTGCTCGACCACCCCGTCGCCGGCGATCCGCCCGTTCGCGTCCAGCGCGGTCTGCCCGGCCAGGAACACCAGCCGGTCCGCGCCGGTGACCACGGCGTGCGAGAAGCCCGAGGGCCGCGCCAGCTCGGGTGGGTTGATCCGCTCGACGCCGTGCTCGCCGGCTCCCTCGCTCATGACTGCACCGCACCCCCGTCCACGTTGATGCCCTGGCCGGTGGTCGCGGGGCAGAGCACACACAGGTCGACCGCGTCCGCGACCTCCTCCGGGGTGATCAGCCGGCCGATCGGCTGCCGCCGGGCCAGCGCCTCACGCGCCTGCTCCTCCGTACGGCCGGTGGCGGCGACGATGCCCGCCACCGTACGCGCGGTCATCGGGGTGTCGGCGCGCAGGAAGCGGAACGGCGCGGTGAGGTTGAGGTCGAGCATGCGCTGCCAGTCCTCATCGGTCGTACGGGCGAGCGGCGACGGGGCGGACAGCCGGGCGGCGACGACGCTGCCGATGCCCCGGCCCGCGCCGGTGACCGAACACGTCCTGGCCGTCACAGGGGACAGCGTGGCAACGATCGTCACTGCCGTCAACAGCCTGACATGTCGGCTGATTGACGGTCGTACGGACCACGACATACGCTCGGCTTGACGTGGGAGGAGATGGTCGGCGTGCGCATCGCGGTGGTCGGCGGCGGGCCCGGCGGGCTCTACTTCGCGGCCCTGGTCAAGCGGCTGGGCCCCGGGCACGAGGTGACCGTGTGGGAGCGCAACGCCCCCGACGACACGTTCGGCTTCGGCGTGGTCTTCTCCGACGAGACGCTCGGCGGCATCGAGCACGCCGACACGGAGATCTTCCAGGCGATGCAGCGGGAGTTCGCCCGGTGGGACGACATCGACGTGCACCACCGCGGCACCGTGTCCACCTCCGGCGGCCACGGCTTCGCCGCGATGAGCCGCAAGCGCCTGCTGGCCATCCTGCGGGCCCGGTGCGCCGAGCTCGGCGTGAGCATCCACTTCCGCGCCGAGGCGCCCGACGCGGCGCTGCTGTCGGAGGAATACGACCTGGTAGTGGCGGCCGACGGGGTCAACTCCACCGTACGCGCGAGGTTCGCCGACGTTTTCGAGCCCGCTCTGGAGTCGCGGCGCTGCAAATACATCTGGCTGGGCACCGACCTGGTCTTCGACGCCTTCAAGTTCTTCGTCCTCGACACCCCGGCCGGCGTCATGCAGATCCACGGCTACCCGTACGGCCGCGACGCGAGCACCTTCATCCTGGAGCTGAACGAGGACGTCTGGCGGCGCGCGGGCTTCCACTCCCCCGAGGACCTGGCGCCCGGGCAGAGCGACGAGCGGTCCATCGACATGATCCGCGAACTGTGCGCGGAGGTGCTCGACGGGCACCAGGTGTTCGCCAACAACTCACGCTGGACCAACTTCACGACCGTACGCTGCGCGCGCTGGCACCATGGCAACCTCGTGCTGCTCGGCGACGCCGCGCACACCGCGCACTTCTCCATCGGCTCCGGCACGAAGCTGGCCATGGAGGACGCCCTCGCCCTGGCCGCCTGCCTGCACGAACAGCCCGAGGTGCCCGGCGCGCTGGCAGCGTACGAGGAGGAGCGGCGTCCCGTGGTCGCCTCCACCCAGCGCGCGGCCCAGGCCAGCCTGGAATGGTTCGAGAACATCGGCCAGTACGTCGACCAGGACCCTCGGCAGTTCGCGTTCAACATCGTCACGCGCAGCCGCCGCGTCACGTATGACAACCTGCGGATGCGCGACCCGGAGTTCGTGGCCGGGCTGGACCGGTGGTTCGCGGGCGACGGCGAGGTGCGGCCGCCGATGTTCCAGCCGTACCGGCTCGGCTCGCTGGAGCTGGCCAACCGGGTGGTCGTCTCGCCGATGGACATGTACTCCGCGCGCGACGGCGTGCCGGGCGACTTCCACCTCGTGCACCTGGGGAGCAAGGCGCTCGGCGGCGCGGGCCTGGTGATGACCGAGATGGTGTGCGTGTCGCCGTGGGGGCGGATCACACCGGGCTGCGCGGGTCTGTACACCGAGGAGCAGGAGCACGCCTGGCGGCGCGTGACCGACTTCGTCCACGCCTCGTCGGACGCCAAGATCGGCCTGCAACTCGGGCATTCGGGTCGCAAGGGCTCGACGCGGCTGATGTGGGAGGGCATCGACCAGCCCCTGCCCGAGGGCAACTGGCCGGTCTGCGGCCCCTCGCCGCTCCCCTACGCCGCAGCGAGCCAGACCCCGCGCGAGCTGACCGCCGGCGACCTCGCGGTCATCCGCGAGCAGTTCGTCTCGGCCGCGCGCGCGGGCGCACGTGCCGGCTTCGACCTGCTCGAACTCCACTGCGCGCACGGCTACCTGCTGTCGTCGTTCCTGTCGCCGCTGACCAACCGCCGTACGGACGCCTACGGCGGCTCGCCGGCCGCACGGCTCCGCTATCCGCTGGAGGTCTTCGACGCCGTACGCGAGGTGTGGCCGGGGCCGCTGAGCGTACGGATCTCGGCCACCGACTGGTACGAGGGCGGCGTCGGCGCGGAGGAGTCGGTGGAGATCGCCCGTGCGTTCGCCGAGCACGGCGCGGCCGCCATCGACGTGTCGACCGGCCAGGTCGTCAGCGAGGAGACCCCGGCGTACGGCCGCAGCTACCAGACCCCGTACGCCGACCGGATCCGCAGCGAGATCGGCCGCAAGTACGGCGTCGCGGTCATGGCGGTCGGCGCGATCTCCTCCTACGACGACGTGAACTCCATCATCATGGCGGGCCGCGCCGACCTGTGCGCCCTCGGCCGTACGCACCTGCACGACCCCCAGTGGACCCTGCACGCGGCCGCCGAACAGGGCTACCAGGGGATAAGCTGGCCCGCGCCGTACGCCGCGGGCAGCCGCCCGCCCCAGAGCGGCCGCACCGACGGCCCCCGCCCACGCCTCGAACTCGTCCGCACCGGTCCCCCGAAGACCGCCCACGCACGCTGGCGCCCGTAACTGTCGACGGTCACGTAACTGCTGGGCGGTGAGCACGTCCAGCACCACTTACGCGGTGCCCGAGGAGTGCTCGGCCTGGCCGACAAGCACCAGCCGGGTGTGTTGGAAGCGGCCTGCGCCAAGGTTTTGGCCGCGGGCGATCCTTCATACCGGACCATCAAGGGGATCCTTGCGGCCACGCCTGCCGACGAAGCATCTGCTCATAAGAACGGTTCCCGCAGTCCTGGCGGTGACGCCGCCGCCTACCTGCGCGGCCCTGAAGCGCTGTTCGGCGACGCGGCAGATGACTCCCCTATGCGGTTCATGTCCCCTCGTGCCGCTCGGTGGGACGCCCGTCAGTGGCGGCCGCGGAAGGTGCGGCGCAGGTCCTCGACCCACTGCTCTGGGATCTCCCAGGGGATAAAGTGGCCGCCGTGGTCGTGTGCGGTGAGGTTGACGTGGTTGTACCAAGCGGCTCGGTCGGTGTCGAGGAAGTGGCGGACCCGCTGTTCGGTGGTCACGCCCGGCGAGTTCTCGTACCCGACGAAGGTGATGCCGGTGGGCGCCTCGACGACCGGCCACCGGTCGTGCGAGGGGGTCCACGGGTAGCGGTTGTTGTTGGCGTACGTGCGGATCGAGGTGCCGATCGCGTTGTTCACCCAGAAGATCACGGCGTGGGTGAGCAGGTCGTCCTTTGAGAAAACGGTCTCGATGTCGCCGCCATTGTCGCTCCAGCTCATCCAGCGTTGGAGGATCCAGGCGAGCAGCCCGGCAGGTGAGTCCGACAGCCCGTACGCGAGCGTGCTCGGGTCGAGCACGTGCGCGGCGAGGTGGACGGCGAACCGCTTCTCGAACGCGACGACCTGAGCGTGGACGTCTGCGGGCAGCCCCTCGGGGATGGGCCGGCCGCCGCTCAGGTCCCAGCCCCGGTCGCCGTTGAAAAAGTTGAGCTTCAAGCCGGAGCCGATATGGATCGCATACAGCTCAGCGGCGTACTTGTGCCCGAGCTGGCCGGTGACGAGCGCCCCGACGTCACAGCCTGCGGCGGCGTACCGCTCGTGGCCGAGTGTCTCGGTCATCAGGGTGTGCCAGAGGTCGGCGACCTTCCAGAAGTTCATGTCCGGGTGGTCCGGCAACGGGGTGGAGAATCCGAACCCGGGGAATGAGGGCACGATCACATCGAACGCCTCGGCGGGGTCGCCGCCGTACGCCCCGGGGTCGGCCAGCGGGTCGACGACCTTGGACCAGTGCCAGAACGTCCAGGGCCAGCCGTGCGTGAGGATCAGCGGCGTCGGGTCGGGGCCGACCCCAGGCCGGCGCATGAAGTGCACCGGTACGCCGTCCACCTCGACGCGGTAGTGCTCGTACGCGTTGATCGCCGCCTCGGCCTTGCGCCAGTCGTACTCCTCGCGCCAGTACTCGACGAGCTCCTGCAGGTAGGTGCGGTTGACGCCGTAGTAGGAGTCATCGTTGCCCGCGTCGACCGGCCAGCGGGTCAACTCCAGGCGCCGCTGGAGATCGGCGAGCACATCATCGGGCACTCGAATGGGCGTCGGAGTCAGGGGGAAGTCGGTCATCCTCGTCCTCGCTGTTCGTTCTGGGACTCGCCGAGTTCGGCGATGCGGCGGAGAGCGGGCAGCGCGGCGGCGATCGCGGAGCGCTCTTCGGCCGAGAGCCGCTGGAGAATCGGCGCGAGCCGGGCGACCCGGTCGGCGCGGCGAGCCGCGACGACCTCGGCACCGGCGGAAGTGATGTGCACGAGCACGGCCCGGCCGTCACGGGGGTCGGGTCGCCGCTCGACCAGCCCGTCGTTCTCGAGCCGACTCACCATCTGCGTGATGGCCGATTGGGTGACCTGCTCGGTCGCGGTGAGCTCGCCGAGTCGTAGCGGACTCCGCCGGGCCAGCGTGTGCAGCACCGACAACGTGGTGAAGCTGAGCCGCTGGATCGACGGCAGCCGGATGTAGAAGCCGTTGAACTCCTCGACCACCGTCGCCATCTCGCCCGGATCCAACTCGGACGTCCGCTTTCCTGTCACACGGGGAACTATATCAGTAACTTATTAAGTAACTAATGGATATGAGGAATCGCCCGGATGGGAGGGGACCGCACCGGAAGGGTCCCCTCCTCTCGCGTCCGACGTCGGCCGTCAGGCGCATGCGCAGCTCGGGCCAACATCACGGAGACGCCCCGACACCAGCAGGGCCCGGCAGCGGCGTCTGTGACTGACACACCGCCGGACATCGACCTTTCGTCAGGAACTTCCCGGCGGTCATCCCCAGCCCTACTGGCTCAGTTTCGTGATCACGAAGCGGCTCAATACAGGACCGCTGACACGTAACCGAAGGCCGGATGGTCGATGGGCCTGATCGAGAACAGCTAACTCAAGGACGTCATCTCGCTCCCGGCGACGGCAGCGATCCCGACCTGCCGGGCAGACCCCGGCCGGTCGAACCCGACGAAACGCACCCGCCGGCCATGCCTCCGATCGAGATTCCCTTCTGGTGAGAAGCGCGCGGCGCAGCCGTGCTCACTTCAAGCCGTGCTCGATGGCCTCGATGATGCGGGGGCGGAGTTCGGCGGGGCTGATGATGGCGTCGACCGAGCCGACGTCGACCGCGCGCTGGATGCTGTGCACCCGGTCGAACTCCGACGCGACCTCGCCGAGCTTCTCTGCCCGTACCGACGACTGGACCTCGGCCAGCCGGGCGTTCAGCGCGGCGCGTTCGGCACCGCTCGGTCTCCGCCACCCGTGCCTGGAGTTCGGTCACGCGCGGGTCGGTCGCGGTGCGGTTGTTCACCTCGCCAGAGAACACCACGGCCGCCGCCGGGGCGCCGCCCAGCACCGAGGCGAACGAGCCCTCCAGCGCCAGCACCGTCATGTCCGGGTTGAGCGCCTTGGAGAACACCACGAACGCGCCGCCGTGGTAGCGGGAGATCACGCAGAACACGATCGGGCCGTCGAAGTTGACGATCGCGCGGCCGATCTCCGCGCCGTACTCCAGCTGGAGTTTGCGCATCGACTCCGGTGAGCCGTCGAACCCCGACAGGTTCGCCAGTACGACCAGCGGCCGGTTGCCGGACGCCGCGTTGATCGCCCGTGCCGTCTTCTTCGACGACTGCGGGAACAGCGTGCCGGCGGTGTAGGTGTCCGGGCCGTCGGCCGGTGGGAAGCCGCGCCGCGGCACCGACCGCGACTCGATGCCGATCAGGCAGACGGGGTGGCCGCCGATGTGCGCGTCCTGTACGGCGGAGGTGTCCGCGTCGGCCATGCCCGCCCAGCGCTCCAGCACCGGGTGGTCCTGGTCGGACAGGGCGCGCATCACCGTACGGATGTCGAACGGCTTCTTGCGGTCCGGGTTGTGCTCGGCGGAGAAGATCTGGCCGACGGTGGTGAAGTCGCTGCCCGCGACGGTGTGCGGGAACGCGGACACGTCGCGGTGTGCCGGGTCGTTCGTGGCCGCCTGCCGTGGCGTCGTCTCGCCGGGCACGACGTAGGTGTGGTCGTAGTGCGCCATGAGTACGTCGCGGGCGGCGGGCAGGTCGGGCGCCCAGTACTGCGCCTGGCCGTTCGGCCCCATCACGCGGTCGTAGCCGCCGATGCCGAAGTTGTCCTCGGCCGACACGCCGCCGGAGAAGTCCAGCGACTGCTTGCCGGTGAGCACCATCGCCGAGTCGGGCGTCATCACCAGGATGCCCTTGGTGTGCATGAGCATCGTGGCCTCGGCGTTCCAGTACGGCTGCGCGCCGACGGTGATCCCGGCGACCACGATGTTGATCTCGCCGCCGTCCTGGGTGAACCGGATGATCCGCTTGAGCGCGGCCGCGACCCAGTCCATGTTCTCGGTGCCCGAGGTCATCGAGATCCGTGCGCCCGCCGACAGCGCGAACCACTCCAGCGGCACCCGCATCCGCTCGGCGAGGTCGAGCCCGGCGATCACGCGCGAGCACTCCGGCTCCGACAGCGCGCCCAGCGCCTTGGTCGGGTCGCCGAGCAGCACGACGCGGGTGACGCCCTCGGGGTGCCGCTCGGTCGGCGTGGTGACGACGCCCGCCACGATCGCGGCGGTGTTCGCGCCCTTGGGCCGGTCGACCGGCACGAGCGTGCCGTGTTCGTCGAGGTCGTGCTCGACGAAGCCGCCGTGCGGGCCGGCGAGCAGGCCGGTCAGCTCGTACGGGTAGAGGTTCCCGCGCCGGGCCGCGCGCAGCACCTTCTGCCGGTAGTCATCCAGCGGTTGCACGGGTTCGGTCGAGGGCGCGCCGACGTGCAGACGCGCGCCGTGGCCCGGGTCGAGGGTGATCCGCACCGCGACCTCGGTCAGCTCGCCGGAGGCCGTACGCTGGCGCGCCACGAACTGGACCTCTTCCAGCCCCGCGCCCGCGGTGGCCGGCAGGACGCGCTGGACCAGCGTGTTGAGCTCGTCGGCGGACAGCTCCGTCGACGGCCAGACGTACATCATGATGCGGTTGGTGTCGTATCGCTTGTTCTGCGGCCGCTGCGCCTGGATGTTGCGGATCGCGTCGAGGCCCGCGGTGATCGCGTCCTCCACGGCGGGCAGCGCGACCAGCCTGCCGTCCGGCTCGCGCAGCGGCGTCAGGTCACGTACCTGGCCCATCGCGATGAGCCGCTCGTCGGCCGGGTTGCTGCGCGCCACGGCCTTGAACAGGTAGATCTCCTCGTCGGCGAACGGCAGCCGCGTCAGGGCGAACTCGCGCAGCCCGTACAGCTGGAGGCGCTGTGCCATCTGCGGGTGCAGGCCGCGGATCAGCCGATCCTCGGCGAAGCCCGCGCCATCCGGCCGGAAGGTGAAGTGGTGGTGCATCACGGCGCCGCTGGTGCCGGCGACCGTAGTGGTGATCCGGCGTACGCCGGCGGGCTGCGGGTGCGCGGCGAGGAGTTCGACGAGCCGCTGGACCATCGCGTCGGCGTCCGGCTGGTCCGCCCACGTGAGGTAGAGATCGGCGGCCAGCCCGTGCTCGGGTACGCCCTCGGCGAGCGTGGCGACGGCCGCGATCGCGGCGGGCAGTTCGGCGAAGTCGACGGCGGTGGTGACCACCTGCGTCAGGCCGCCCGTGCCGGTGTGCTCGGCGGTGACGAACCGGCAGCCGCCGACGTCGCGCGTACCGACCTCGGCCAGCCCGCGGTTGCCGTAGTAGCGGCGGGTCAACACCTCCAGCAGCGGCGCTTGGTCCCGTCCCGGCCGGCCGATCCGCTGGCCGATCAGCCGTACGAGCGGCTCGGAGCCGGCGACCATGGCCTGGATGCGCTCGGCGCGGTCCGGCGCGTCCGGGTTGTGGTCCAGGTGCCGCAGCTCGTCGCGTACGGCGGCGTAGACCTTGGCGCGGTTGCGGCGGCGCAGCGGCTGGGTGAACCAGCGGAACACCACGCCGCGTGCCAGGTCCGACACCGTCGGGAAGCGCACCTGGGTGGCCGCGATCAGGTGTTCGAGGGTGAGCCCGGCGCGCTCGCTGAGCGACTCGATCGGCGGCGCGCCGGCGAGCCACTCGCGCAGCAGTTCCGACACGATCGCGACGTCGGTGCTCATCTGCTGCTGGGCCAGGAAGACGCGGAAGACCGCGGCCTCCAGCTCCGGCGTACGGTCGAGGCCGTCGACGTCGTAGTGCGCGAGAACCGTGGTCAGCTTGGCCTGGAACGCCTCGGTGAGGCCGGCCCGCTCGGCGTCGAGGCTCCGCAGGTAGCTGTGGAAGAACTCCCGCGGGCTGTGCACCGGGCTGCCGGGCTCGACGTCGAGTTCGCCGCGCGGCTTGTTGCGGCTCAGCTCGGACAGGTCGGCGAACACCGTGAGCAGGTCCAGCTCGCCCTCGATCGGCCGCCCGCCCAGCTCGGCGCGCGCCTCCAGGTAACCCGTGAGCATCCGCTTGCGGTCGTGCGGGTCGACGTCGAAGCCGAGCAGCACGCTGCGCAGGTCCTGGAGGCCGCGCTCGGCCCGCTCGGCCGGGGACGCCGCCGCGGGCGACTCGGGCAGTTCGATCTCGACGGCCTCGCCGGCCGCCTCCGTCTGCTCGGCGGCCTCGTCGGCCAACGGCTCCAGCCGCATCAACGGCGCACCGGCCTCGACCTGGCTGCCCACCGACACCGGGCACTCGCGTACGCGCGCGCGGAACGGCGCGCGCAGGACCGTCTCCATCTTCATGCTCTCGAGCACCAGGATCGGCCCGCCCGACTCGACCTCGTCGCCGGCCGCGACCGGCGTCGCGACGACCAGCGCGGGCGCGGGCGAGCGTACGACGCCGCCCTCGTCGCGGGTGATCCGGTGCGTGACGCCGTCGACCTCGACCAGGTGGATCGGCCCGTGCGTGGCCGAGATCAGCCGGAACCGGCGGCCGTTGACCACGGCCTGCCCGCTGTGCGCGTCGAACCGCTCCACCTCGACGTCCGCGGGGTGCATGTCGCCGCCACCGGAGACGCCGACGCGGAACCGGCGGCGGGCGGCGCGTGCCACGCTCACGCGGTAGCCGACGCCGCGGAGTTTGAGGTCCAGCGGGCGGCCCGGCTCGTGCTGCACCTGCGGGCGGCCGCCGTGCGCGGTGGACAGCAGCCGTGCCCGGCTGACCTCCTCCTCGTCCAGGTACGCCTCGATCGCGGCGGCGGCCAGGGCGATCGCGGAGTGCCGGTGGCTGACCAGGCGGCCCTCGGCGCGTACGCGGTCGATCCAGCCGGTGTCGGCGGTCGCGTCGACCACCTCGGGCTGGTCGAGCAGTTCGAGGACGAAGCTCTTGTTGGTCGCGCCGCCCTCGATGATCACCGTCGTGTCGGTCATCGCGCGGCGCAGCCGGCCCAGCGCCTGCTCGCGGTCGCGGCCGTAGGCGATGATCTTCGCGATCATCGAGTCGAAGTCGGCCGGGATGCGGTCGCCCTCGCGTACGCCGGTGTCCACGCGGATGCCGGGACCGGCGGGCAGCACCAGGCGCGCGATGCGGCCCGGGGCGGGCGCGAAGTCGCGGTCGGGGTCCTCGGCGTTGAGCCGTGCCTCCACGGCGTGGCCGGACTCGCCCGGCAGCGTGCCCTCCAGCCGCCCGCCGCTCGCCACGTGGAGCTGGAGCCGTACGAGGTCGGTGCCGGTGGTCAGCTCGGTGATCGGGTGCTCGACCTGGAGCCGGGTGTTGACCTCCAGGAAGGCGAAGAGCTTCTCGCCGGGGTGGTAGAGGAACTCCACGGTGCAGGCGCCGCGGTAGCCGACGGCCAGGGCGAGCCGCTGGGCGGACGCCTTCAGTTCGTCGGCCTGCTCGATCGACAGGACCGGCGAGGCGGACTCCTCGATGATCTTCTGGTTGCGCCGCTGCACCGAGCAGTCGCGTACGCCCAGCGCCCACGCCGTACCCTGCCCGTCGGCGATGACCTGGACCTCGACGTGCCGTGCGCCGGTGACCAGGCGCTCCAGGAAGACCACGCCGGAGCCGAACGCGCGCAGCGCCTCCTGGCTCGTGCGCTCGTACGCGTCGGCGAGGTCCTCGCCCGAGGCGACCATGCGGATGCCGCGCCCGCCTCCGCCCGCGGTCGCCTTGAGCATCAGCGGGTAGCCGATCTCCGCACCGGCGCGCAGCGCGTCATCGAGGGTGGCGACCTCGCCGCGGCTCCACGGCGCGACCGGGACGCCGGCCTCCTCGGCGATCAGCTTCGCGCCGATCTTGTCGCCGAGCTTGCGCATCGCCTCCGCGCTCGGCCCGACGAAGGTGACGCCGAGTTTCTCGCACAGCTCGGCGAACGCCGGGTCCTCGGCGACGAACCCCCAGCCGACCCACGCGGCGTCGGCGCCCGTCTCCACCAGCGCCCGTTCGAGGACCGCGTGGTCGAGGTACGGGCGGGCCGAGGCGGGGCCGAGTGAGTAGGCGACGTCCGCCTCACGGACGAAGGTCGCGTTGCGGTCCGCGTCGGTGTAGAGGGCGACCGTCTCGATCCGAGACCCGGTTTCCGCCGAAAGATCCCGGACGGCGTGGATGAGCCGCATCGCGGGTTCTCCACGGTTGACGATGGCGACACGACTGAACACCGGTTTGAGCCTCCTGAGTACCCCGCGCGTAGAAGGCGACGTCCGGATCCCGGAGCGTCGCCTGCGCCTGTCTACACCCTGCTCGATTACCGTTTGGTACAACAATGTTCGGCATGGCGCACGCCCAGACTGCCACGTTGTGGGAAACCCACAAAAGCAGCCCTGGCCACACCGCGCGGCCGCCCTCCGGCGCGAGGGTTGCCACAAAGGATCAGCTTTGCACGCGCCCGCCTCGTCAGCGGCCCCGCCAGCGTGGCTCGCGGCCCGCGTTGAAGGCGGCGTGGAACTCCGCGTAGTCCTCGCCGGTCATCAACAGCGCCTGCGTCATCGCGTCGAGTTCGAGCGCGCCGGACAGGCCCATGTCCTGCTCGCGGGTGAGGAGCGCCTTCGTCTGTGCGTACGCCTGCGCGGGCCCGTTCGCGAGCCGCTCGGCCAGCGCGGCGACCTCGGTGTCCAGGTCGTCGACGAGCGCGCTCAGCAGCCCGATGCGGTCGGCCTCCTCCGCGCCGATCGTGTCGCCGAGCATCAGCAGCCGGGTCGCGTGGCCGAGCCCGACCAGGCGTGGCAGCAGGTAGGCCGCGCCCATGTCCGCGCCGGACAGGCCGACCTTGGTGAACAGGAACGCGAACCGCGCGGCGGGAGTCGCGACGCGGAAGTCGGCGGCGAGGGCGATGACCGCGCCCGCGCCGGCGGCCATGCCGTGCAGGCCGACGACGATCGGGATCGGGCAGTCGCGCATCGCGCGGATGACCTCGCCGGTCATCCGGGTGAACTCCAGCAGCTCGCGCGCGCCCATCTTCAGCGTCTCGCCGATGATCTCGTTGACGTCGCCGCCGGAGCAGAACGCGCGGCCCTCCCCGCGCAGCACGAGCACGCGGGTGTCGCCGCGCCGCGGCAGCTCGGCGAGCAGGTCGCGCAGGTCCGCGTACGCCTCGAAGGTCAGGGCGTTGAGCTTGTCCGGCCGGTCGAGGGTCACCGTGGTGACGCCGCCGTCGCGGCGGAGCCGGAAGTGCCGCCACTCCTCCGCCGGCGGAACCGATCCGCGGAACGGGCTCATCCGTCGCCTCCAAGCCGCCGTGCCGGGCTCAGCCGGGCGCGCCTGGGCTCGCCCGGGCCTCGATCGTCGCAGATTACCACGCATATAGCGGGCTATTGACTGCCGTCAGAGAAAGTGAATACTGGTACGCATCGCCGGACGTTCCGGAAGGAAGTGCTTCGCGATGCGGCTCTCGCCCTCGGCGCACGTCGACACGTTCTGCCGCGATCACCTCCCGGCCTTAGACCAGTGGCCGGACCTGCACTTCGACCTTCCGGAGCTGGCCTACCCCGAGCGGCTGAACTGCGCCGAGGAACTCCTGGACGCGACCGTACGCCGGTTCGGCGCCGACCGCCCGTGCCTGCACACGCCCACCGAGACGTGGACGTACGGCGACCTGCTGCGGCGTGTCGACCAGGTCGCCTGGGTGCTGGTGGAGGACTTCGGACTGGTGCCGGGCAACCGGGTGCTGCTGCGCGGGCCGAACAACCCCTGGCTCGTCGCGACCTGGCTCGCCGTGCTCAAGGCCGGCGGGGTCGCGGTGACGACGATGCCGCTGCTGCGGCCGGGGGAGATCGCCGCGCTGGTCGAGATCACCGCGCCCGACCTGGCCGTCTGCGACCACCGGTTCACCGAGGACCTGGCCAGGGCCGCGCCCGTGCCGCCAACGCTGGTGTACGGCGGCGAGGGGCCCGGCGACCTGACCGAGCGCTGCGCGACCAGGTTCGCGGCGTTCCCCGCGGTCGACACCGCCGCCGACGACGTCGCGCTGCTCGCCCCCACCTCCGGCACCACCGGCCGGCCCAAGGCCACCATGCACTTCCACCGCGACGTGCTCGCCAACGCCGACACGTTCTCCGCGTACGTGGTCAGGCCGGAGCCGGACGACGTCTTCACCGGCACGCCGCCGATCGGATTCACCTTCGGCCTGGGCGGGCTCGTGGTGTTCCCGCTGCGCGCCGGTGCGTCCTCGCTGCTGCTGGAGCGCGCCCCCGCCGTCGAACTGGCCGACGCCATCGCCGCCCGCGGTGTGACGGTGCTGTTCACCGCGCCGACCGCGTACCGGGCGATGCTCGCGGCGGGCAAGGCCGGCGCGCTGACCGGGCTGCGGCGGTGCGTCTCGGCCGGAGAGCACCTGCCCCGTACGGTCTGGGAGTCGTTTCACCAGGCCACCGGGATCCGGATCATCGACGGCATCGGCGCGACCGAGATGCTGCACGTGTTCGTCTCCGCCGCCGACGACGACATCCGGCCCGGCGCGACCGGGCGGGTGGTGCCCGGCTACCGCGCGGCGGTGCTCGACGCCCTCGGCGAGCCGGTCGCGGACGGTACGCCGGGGCGGCTGGCCGTCACCGGGCCGACCGGCTGCCGCTACCTGTCCGGCGACCGTCAGGAGAGCTACGTCCAGGACGGCTGGAACATCACCGGCGACACCTACGTACGCGACGCCGACGGCTACTACTGGTTCCAGGCGCGCAGCGACGACATGATCATCTCGGCCGGGTACAACATCGCCGGGCCCGAGGTGGAGCAGGCGCTGCTCGGCCACCCGGACGTCGTGGAGACGGCCGTCGTCGCCGCGCCGGACGCCGACCGGGGCGCGATCGCGGCCGCGTTCGTGGTGCTGCGCGACGGCGTGCCCGGCGACGCTGCCAAGGCCGTCGAGCTCCAGGAGTTCGCCAAGCGGTCGATCGCGCCGTACAAGTATCCGCGGCGGGTGGAGTTCGTCGACGCGCTGCCGAAGACCAACAGCGGGAAGATCCAGCGCTACCGCCTGCGCCGGCTCGCCGCGACACCGCGGCCCTGACCCTGGCCGGAACGACGGGGGTCCTACTTACGCACGCGGAAGCGGAGCGTCGTGACGTTGCCTGATTGGGTGTTGCTGAAGGGTTCCAGGTCGATCCTGTCCAGGCTTGGGGGCGAGAAGCGGACACCGTCGCCGAGCAGTACCGGCAGAACGTACACGAGGATCTCGTCGACGAGCCCGCGCTGGAGGCACTGGGCGGCCACGTCGGCACCGAGGATCTCCAGGTTCTTGTCGCCCGCGGCGTTGCGTGCCGTTGCGACGGCTTCTCCGAGTTCACAGGTGAGGAAGGTGACGGCAGGGTCTGGCTCGACGGGTGGCGTGTGGGTGAGGATGAACTGTGCGCCCCCGTCGTAGGGGGTGCCCTGGTCGGTCATCCGCTTGGCGACCTCGTAGGTGCCCCGGCCGACGAGCATGGCGCCTGTGGCCGCCATCACCTCCGGGACCGCGTCCGCAGTCAGGTAATCGGCGATCCAGTCCATCGCGTGGTCAGGACCGGCGATGAAGCCGTCCAGCGACATCGCCCTGTTCACGACCACTTTGCCAGCGCCCACATCGCTCATGGGGTTTTCTCCTCGGGACCTATTGAACAGGTGATGTGGCGGCGCTACAGGGCGGCCACGGCTGCGGGAATGTTGACGTAGTCGCGAAGGCGGGCGATCTGCCCGTTGTGCACGGTGAGCACAAGGATGTTGGGGAGCGCGAACTCACCGGTGGACGCGCTGGTCCCGAGGGCCTCCTGCTCGCGGCTCATGTCATCGACGGACTGACTCACCGCGGCTTGGCGGAAGCGCTCCAAAACCTCGCGCGGGCCGGCTTCATGCTGTCGTTCCGACACCGTCATGAGACAGTCCTCCCGGTTTCGAGTAAGTCATGCGAGTAAAGTGAGACATGGTCCGGTTAGCTGGAGACCGTAGCGGACTGTGTCCCGGTCAGCAAGGTGCGGTGATTGCGCTGGCAGGTCGAGATTCACGGTCCGATGCCGGGCGTCCGATGCGTGCGGACGCCCGGCGCGACCGCGGGCAGTTGGTCGAGCAGGCGCGCATCGCGTTCGCCGAGTTCGGCGTGGACGCTTCCTTGGACGAGATCGCCCGGCGGGCCGGCGTGGCCAGCGGGACGCTGTATCGCCGTCGCCGGCGTCGATCGTCTCGACGGTGATCTCGTCGCCGGGCGCGACCGTCGCGATCGGGGTCAGCTCACGGTCCCAGGCGGTGTGCGTCTCGGTCCGCGTGAAGTGCATCAGTCCTCCAGGGAGAGATCGGTGCCCCCGCCGGTCGGCCGGTAGCGGCGCCGCGCCGACGGATCCCACCCACCTTGGCACGCGCTCGGGGTGCCGTGCGCGCGGCGGTTCGCGGCCGGGCGGTGCTCCTCCCCTCGGTCCCGTGTCATGTCGAAGACCGGCGGCCGGCTCCGTCCTAGCACGTGAGAGGGCTGAACCGCGGCGCGTACGCGGAGCGGCGGACAACGAGCGGCAGGAGACCGGAATGCGGAAGTTGATCGCGAACGAGTGGATGACGCTGGACGGGGTGGCGCAGTCGCCCAGCTACGCCGACGAGGACGCCTCCGGCGGCTTCGAGCACGGCGGCTGGCATGCGCGCTATCTCGATGACCTGTCCATGAAGTGGCTGATCGGCAACGTGCGGAGCGCGGGCGGCTACCTGCTGGGACGCGGCACGTACGAGATCTTCGCCGCCCACTGGCCGACCGCGCCGGAGGGCCAGCAGGTGCTCGCCGAGCCCCTGAACACGCTGCCGAAGTACGTCGCCTCGACCACGCTCGCCGAGCCGCTCGGCTGGCAGAACTCGAGCCTGCTGGGCGACGACATCGGCGCGGCCGTACGTGCCCTGAAGGCGGAGAAGGGCAACGACCTCCACGTCATCGGCAGTCCCGTACTCCTCCAGTCCCTGATGGTCCTGGGCCTGGTGGACGAGCTCCAGCTGATGATCGACCCGCTGGTGGTGGGCAGTGGCAAGCGCCTCTTCGGCTCGGGCGACGGCGGCGCGTTTCGACCGCTGCGGCTGGCCGAGAGCCAGGTGACCGACACGGGCGCGATCCTCGCGACGTACGCCGCCGAAGACCACTGAGACCGCCGGGAACATCCGTCCAGAGAACACGAGGAGTGACGATGCCGAAATACCTTCTGCTCAAGCACTACAACGGCGGCCCGGAGCACCACCCGAACTTCGCGCCGGTGAGCGAGTGGACCGAGGAGGAGATCACCGCGCACATGGCGTTCCAGCGCCACGTCGGTGAGCTGCTGCGCGAGCGGGGCGAGTTCGTCGAGGTGCAGGCGCTGAGCCCGGAGGGGACCTACGTACGCTACGGCGGGCCGGACATGGCGCCGGTGACCACGGACGGCCCGTTCCCCGAGACCAAGGAACTCGCCGCCGGCTGGTTCGTCATCGACGTCGAGTCCGAGGCGCGGGCGCACGAGCTCGCGGCCTACCTGTCCTCCGCGCCGGGCAAGGACGGGCGGCCGAGTTGTGAGTGGATCGAGGTACGGCCGGTGATGGGCGACGCCCCGGCCACAGTGGAGTGAACGAGGACGTCATCCGCGTCCTGGCACCGCAGGTGCTCGTCATCCTCGTCCGTCGCGGGAACGACTTCGCGGCGGCCGAGGATGCCGTACAGGGCGCGCTGCTGGAGGCGCATCGGTCCTGGGGTGACACGCCTCCCCGCGACGCGAGGGGCTGGTTGCTCGTCGTCGCGGCCCGCAAGCTCATCGACGCGCGGCGTGCTGAGGAGGCGCGGCACCGGCGCGAGGACGCCCTGGTCAACGAGCCCGGTCCCGGACCGGCCGAGCAGGCCGACGACGCGCTGCTCCTGCTGTTCTTGTGCTGCCACCCGGCGCTGAGCCCGGCGTCGGCGATCGCGCTCACGCTACGCGCCGTGGGCGGCCTGACGACCCGGCAGATCGCCGAGGCGTTCCTCGTGCCGGAGGCGACGATGGCCCAGCGGATCAGCCGCGCGAAGCAGACGGTCCGTGGCCGGCCGTTCACGCGGCCCGGCGACGTGGCGGTCGTGCTGCGCGTGCTGTACCTGATCTTCAACGAGGGCTATTCCGGCCGGGTCGACCTGTCCGCCGAAGCGATCCGCCTCACCCGTCAACTCGCGCTCGCGTGCGACGAGCCCGAGGTGGCCGGGCTGCTCGCGCTGATGCTGCTGCACCATGCCCGCCGCGCGGCGCGCACCGGCGAACACGGCGCGCTCATCCCCCTCGACCAGCAGGATCGCACGCGGTGGAACGGGGCCGAGATCGCCGAAGGCGTACAAATCTTGCAGGCGGCGCTGGCACGCGACCGGCGCGGCGAGTACCAGATCCAGGCCGCCATCGCCGCGCTGCACGACGACGCGCGTACCGCCGAGGAGACCGACTGGCCGCAGATCCTCGCCTGGTACGACGAACTCCTCGAACTCACCGGCAATCCCGTCGCCGCACTCAGCCGCGCGGTCGCGGTCGGCGAGGTCGACGGGCCGCTGGCCGGGCTGCGCGCCGTCGAGGAGCCGGGCACAAGGCTCGGCGACCACCACCGGCTCGACGCCGTACGCGCCCGCCTGCATGAGCGAGCCGGACACCTCGACCTCGCCGCCGAGCACTACACCCGCGCGGCGGCCCACGCGCGCAACACCGCCGAGCGGGACTACCTCACCAGGCAAGCGGCCCGAGTACGCCACAGATGACCGCTTAGGCGAGAGCCCCTCGACGGCGCTGAACCCGAGAGGCCCTCACCCTTCCGCGTGTACCTAATACTCCAGCCGCACTTGGGGATCTTGGGTTGGTGACACCCCAGGACGTGAGACGGCCACCGCTGTGATCATGTGGGCGTGTTGGAACCATATGACCGGCGGTGGCCGTGCCGTCCAATGTAGTGGAGATCGACCCGTCGGTTTGGGCGGACGGGCTGGAGGAGCTGTTCTCGCAGGTCGTGGCCCCGTATTTCGGGCGGCGTGAGCCGCGGTTGCGGGCGCGGGGTTATCTGTCGGGTTTGTTGAGTTCGCTGGAGTGCAAGAACGACTGGTCACTGGCGGAGTTCGCCGGTGATGCGCGGCCGGATGGGATGCAACGGCTGCTCAACCACGCCCGCTGGGACGCTGATGCGGTCCGTGACACGCTGCGGGCTCAGGTCGGCGAGCGGATCGGTTCGGCGCGCGGGGTGCTGGCGGTCGATGACACCGGGTTTGAGAAGAAGGGCCGGCGTTCGGCGGGAGTGCAACGCCAGTACACCGGCACGGCAAGCAAGATCACGAACTGTCATATCGGGGTGTTCTGCTCCTATGTGAACCCCGACCGGCAGCGGATGCTGATCGACCGGGAGCTGTACCTGCCCGAATCGTGGTTCGCCGACCCTGCCCGTCTGGCCGACGCCGGTGTGGCTGCCGGGACGGTGTTTTCGACCGGCCGTCGGCTTCGTGATGTGGCGAGTACTCCACCGCTGTCTGCGCGAGGTGGCCCGTGCGCTCGGTCCCCGCCCGAGATCAATTCGCCGGAGATCATCATGAGGCGCCTCCCAGTCTGCCACTACCGCCTTCTAGCACGGCCAGACCCGGTTGCTACCCTTTCGGCTAAGGCTGCAATTTGCTGAGCATGTCAGGCCGAGGTATCCATATATAGCTCTTACCTAGTTTGCGTCTTTGTAGCAATCCGCGCTCCTGCAGTTGCAGAAGATCCTGCCGCGCGGTTTCTCGGGCGACATTATGACTGACTCCATGTGAAATTGCCGAATAGTGTGCCCCCGGAGTTTTTATCGCGTTCTCGATGAGCGCGAGCTGTCGATAGTTAAATTCACCGGGCATCATTGCCAGCGAGCGCTGAAGTTCCTTCAATTCGGCAATCTTGCGATCCAGATAGTCGTGCAGATCTTTAACCCCTCGCCGAATGACCGAAAGGTGATAAATGATGAAGTAGGTGAGATCGCCATCGTCCTGTTCCGTATACAGAAAGCTCCGGGCGTATTTTCCGGGAGCGCCTTTCAAAATACTCGAAATAGAAATGAACTCCGTCAGCCAATAACCCTGATTCAACATCGACCAATAGAACACAGCCCGCGCTGTCCTGCCGTTGCCATCCTCGAACGGATGGTCGTACGCAAGAGCAAAATGCACGATCACTGCCCGAACTATCGGAGGAACGTATGCATCATCGAGCTCTCGGTTAGCGAAATCACAGATACGCTGTATTCGCTCTTCCAGGTACTCGGCAGCCGGCGGGAGGTGAAGCGCGTAATTATCTGAGCTGTAGACACCGACACGCTCCTCATCTGGCCTCTGAAAACGACCGGCGGCATCGAGATTATCAAGGGTATCCGTCGTCAAAATTCTATGTATTCCAAGTATGAGATCAACAGTTAGTGGCTCATGCTGAAGTTCTCGGATACGCCGCATCGCGTGATAATTGTTAAAAATCATCTGTTCATCGCGCGTTCGAGGTCTACGCCCACTTCGGATCATCTCTTTGGCGTCTCGCCGCGTGGTTGCAGCCCCCTCAAGCTGGCTTGAGGTAATCGCTTCTTCAATCAACGAATTAACGATGTAGCGATCACGAGTAGCAGAGTTTGTCACTTGCTCGCTAAAGCCAATGGAACCGCTTGCGTCCCGGTTTATGTCTTCGATTGCCCTTAGTACCTCGTCTGTCACAGCATAAGTAAACGGTATTCCATTTTTGTCGCTCAAAGGAAGCTGCCGCTGCATGACCTGACGAGACACCTTGACGGCCAGCCACCATTCCTCAGGCGTGAGATCGCCGGGGGGCTTCTTAAATCTGAGCTTATCCCATGGATCATAAGGGTCGGTTACCACCCCAGAGGGAATCTGGGTGAGGATGTGAACGAGCCTAGAGGGGTTACTAGCTCGCATCTCTTCGAGTAGCTTCTCTATCGAAGGTGGCGGTTTAGGAATCTTCATGGAAACATCCGCCCATAAGACGCAAAATCACTAGTATACACTTTAATCTCCCGTTGGCCACATATCCTATTTGGCGCGAGTCCCATCGGGAATCCGGATGCCAGCAGTCCCACGCATTCTTCGATTGAAGGCTAGCGTTACTTGCTGCCAGCTGCTGCCAGTTGCTGCCAGACTGGCAGCAACTGGTCCCACACCTCTCGCACTGGCCACAACGTCACCCTTGCCCCGACGCACCGGCCGATCCCTAGCAAAACCGGCCGTTGCCCTGCCACGGGCACGCCCGGCCGCCGCCGCTTCGGCCGAGCCGACCGCTTCCTGCTGCCAGTTGCTGCCAGTTGCTGCCAGACTGGCAGCAACTGGTCCACACCTCTCGCACTGGCCACAATCGTCACCCTGGCCCCACTGCGAAACTAGAGCCCCCGGCGCCACAACGACCCCGGCGGCGCGGCGGTACGCGACGCGGTCCGCTTCGCCGGGCTGGCACGCGCCGCCGGGCTGGACGTCACCCGCGAGCCCGCCGAAGCCGTTCAGTCCTGATCGGCCACTGCGGCACGGAAGCGTTCGGCCACGTCCAGCATCCGGCCGACGTCCTCCATCGTCTGCTGGAGGTCCACGAAGACCTCGTCGGCACCGGTGATCGACCGCGCGTAACCCGCGAGTTGCTCGATGGTGCCCGCGATCGGCAGCGCGTCCGGGTCACCCGGCGTCTCGGTCACGCGCGGGTTCATGCGGACGATCATCCGCAGGCGGTCCGGATCGCGGCCGGCGGTCTCGGCCGCGCGTCGTACGGTGTCCCACAGCGGCCTCATGATCGGCAGCGGGGCGCCGGGAGCGACCCACCCGTCCGCGCGGCGGCCGATGCGTTCCAGCGCGGCATCGGAGTACCCGCCCAGGTAGATCGGCGGACGGGGGCGCTGGAGCGGCTTCGGCTCGATGTGGGACTCCGGTACGGAGAACAGCGGCCCCTTGTGCGCGACCGTGCCGTCGGACCAGATCGCCTCCAGCACGTCGAGGGTCTCCTCCAGCCGCGCGCCGCGGCCCTGCCAGGGCACGCCTGCGGCCTCGTACTCGTCGCGGGACCAGCCGACGCCCAGTCCGACGTCCAGCCGCCCGCCGCTCAGCACGTCGAGGCTGCTCAGCGTGCGCGCGAGCAGCACCGGGGAGTACCACGTCGCGTTGAGCGTGCTGGTACCGAGACGGACGCTCGAGGTCACGGCGGCGGCCGCGGTGAGCGTGGTCAGCGGGTCCATGAAGGTCCGGTACGCGCGCGGCATCCGCCCGTCGGAGCGGCTGCTGCCGGGATAGCGGTCGCGCGGGTTCACCGGGTCTAAGATCCGGTCGCCTGTCCACAGGCTGTGGAAACCGCGGTCCTCCGCCCCCCGCGCCACCTCGATGACCGCGTCACGCCCGGCGAACGCACCGTACTGACTCAGTGCCAGACCAACCCGCACCCGACTCGCCTCCTCGACCCGATGATCACCCTGAATCGAGGCTAACCCGGGGCGTGCCCACACCGCGACGGGCGCTCACGTCAACACCGCAGGGCCCTCGTGACCGAGAAATTGACGCGACCAGGATCTGACCGTGACCGATGTCCGGGCATACCGGGTTCATCACACCAAGGATCGCCCGCTCGGAGCGGTCCCGTACCACCAAGGAGCACCACGATGGGATCTTTGCGTTCGCGTAGTCCGATAATGCCCTTCGCCATCTGCCTCATGACCGCCGCGCTCGCGTACGCGGCCGGCAAGCAGTCGATGGGGCGCAAGGCCGACGGGCACTCCAAGGCCAAGGCGTTCAAGCGCCGGGCCGCCAAGACCCGCTCGCACGCCTGATCAGGTCGCGGAGGGGGTCCACGCGGGGTCGCGTCCGGCGACGCCGAGGGCGCGGTCGATGACCGGGGCCGACTCGGGGACCGCGACCTCCGGGCCGAACGCCTGGTACTCCCGCGCCATGCCCGCCATCGACGACACCTGGTCAAGCAGCGCACGGGCCAGGTCGTCGTCGAGGGCGTACTTCTGCCCGGTCGCCACCGCCAGGTCCCAGCCGTGCAGCAGGTACTCCGCGAACGTCATGCCGCCGAGCGTCTCGGCCGGCATCTCCGTCGCGCCGGAGAGGCTGCACATGCCCGTCCAGGCGGCCGGCTCGGACCACGCCTCGGCCGCCGCACGCGTCCCCTCCGCGTAGCGGTCCGCCCAGTCCGGCGCTGCCGTGACGTCACGGGTCTCATCCGGCGCGCCCTCGACCGGCTCCTTGAGCGCCGCGGCGTGCGCCCGTACGGTCATCCAGGCCGCCAGGTGAGCGATCAGGCCGCGTACGTCGTAGTCGGGGCACGGCGTGGGCCGGTCCAGCATCTCGGGCCCGACGCCCAGGACCATCCCGGTCGAGGTCTCGGCGGCTCGTACCATCAGCGTCCGCAGTTCCATGACCTGCACTCCTTCGGCAGAAGACGACAAGGCCGCCACCTTAGGACGCACCGCCGGACCCGTCTTGAACAAATGCGACACTGACCGCATGACGGAAGGTGCGCACGGCGGCGGGCGTGGCATCCTCCACCGCCGTACGGCGCGGGAGCGGTTCCACGTCGAGCGCCGCTCGCCGCCGGTGGACCTCGCCGCGGTCGCCGACTATCTGTGGGTCCTCACCTGGGATCTGCGCGGCCACGCGCCGCACACCCAGCAGGTGCTGACCCACCCGGTGGTGAACATGACGTTCACGACCGGCGGCCGCGCACGTGTCGTCGGGGTCCTCCGCGGCGTGTTCACCGAGACGATCGAGGGCCGGGGCCGCGTCGTCGGCGTGCGCTTCCGCCCGGGTGGGTTCCGGCCCTTCTGCGGCGGCCCGGTGTCCGGCATCACGGACCGGTTCACGCCCGTCGAGGAGCTGTTCGGCCCCTCGGCACGTACGGCCGCGGACGCCATCATCGCCGATCAGGACCCGGATTCGGCCGTGGGCCGAGTCGAGGACCTCCTGCGCGCACATGCGCCGGACCGGCCGGACCCCACGGTCGCCGAGGCGGTCGCGATGGTCGAGCGGATCGCCGGCGACCCCGCCCTGCTCCGCGTGGCCGACCTCGCCGAGGCGCTCGGGATCGGCACGCGGCGACTGCAACGGATCTTCAAGGAGTACGTCGGCGTGGGCCCGAAATGGGTGATCCGCCGCTACCGCATGCAGGAGGCGGCCGACCGCGCGGGCGACGGCGTGGACTGGGCCGCGTTGTCCGCCGAACTCGGCTACGCGGACCAGGCTCACTTCACCCGCGACTTCACCGCGGCGATCGGCGCCTCGCCCGCCCAGTACGCCCGGGACTGCTGACCACGGGGCGGGGCCGAACCAGTGTGACGGCCTCACATAACATGATTACCGATCAGAATCCTTGGAGGACCCCCAGGTGAGCCCCGCAAACGCCCGCGCGCTGTTGCTCGAAGCCATTCATCCCGACGCCGTCGCCGGTCTGGAGAAGAACGGCTATGCCGTCGAGACCGTCGGCCGCGCCCTCGACGAGGACGAGCTGATCGCCCGCATCGCCGGGGTCGAGCTGCTCGGCATCCGCTCCAAGACCAGCGTCACCGACGCGGTGCTGGCGGCGGCGCCCGGCCTGCTCGCGGTCGGCGCGTTCTGCATCGGCACGAACCAGATCGACCTGGCGTCCGCCTCCCGGCGCGGTGTCGCGGTGTTCAACGCGCCGTTCTCCAACACCCGCAGCGTCGTCGAGCTGGTGCTGGCCGAGATCATCGCGCTGACCCGCCGCCTGCTCGACAAGAACACCGGCATGCACGCAGGCGTGTGGGACAAGTCCGCCGAGGGCAGCCACGAGATCCGCGGCCGACGGCTCGGCATCGTCGGGTACGGCAACATCGGCAGCCAGCTCTCGGTGCTCGCCGAGAACCTCGGCATGTCGGTGTTCTTCTACGACACCTCCGACAAGCTCTCGCTGGGCAACGCCCGCCGCTGCGGCACCATGGAGGAGCTGCTCGCGACCGTCGACATCGTGACCCTGCACGTGGACGGGCGGCCGGGCAACAGCGACCTGTTCGGCGCGGCGGAGTTCGCCAAGATGCGCCCCGGCAGCCTGTTCCTCAACCTCTCGCGCGGCTTCGTGGTCGACCACGGCGCGCTGCGGCGCCACATCGAGTCCGGGCGGCTCGCCGGCGCCGCGATCGACGTGTTCCCGAACGAGCCGAAGGCGCGCGGCGACGAGTTCGTCTCCGAGCTGCGCGGGCTGCCCAACGTCATCATCACGCCGCACATCGGCGGGTCGACCGAGGAGGCGCAGCAGGACATCGGCCAGTTCGTGGCCGGCAAGCTGCACGATTTCGTCTCCACCGGCAACACCGCGCTCAGCGTGAACCTGCCGCCCGTGTCCCTGGCCTCGCAGACGGGCGTACACCGGCTCACGCACCTGCACCGCAACACCCCCGGCGTGCTCGCCATGATCAACAGCATCCTCGCCGGCCACGACGTCAACATCGAGGGCCAGTTGCTCGGCACGCGCGGCGAACTCGGCTACGTCCTCACCGACATCGGCAGCCAGCAGTACACCGAAGAGGTGCTCGGCCAGCTCCGCGAGCTGCCCGCCACCGTACGGCTGCGGCTGCTGCCCTGACCGCGAAGAACGGCGCGCCCGCCGGCCACGTACGTGACCGGGGGGCGCGCCGTCTGCGTGAGATCGAGGGTCAGTCCGACAGGTTGAGGGTCGGCGCCGACTTGAGCTCGGCCTCCTCCGCGGCGACGGCCGCGTCGACCTCGGCGCTGCTGACCGCGAGCTGCACCGCGACGAAGTAGACGACCAGGCTCCAGGCCGCGACCAGCACGATGTCCCACCAGTCGGGGATCGTGTTGTTGCCGCCGTACCGGCCCAGTTCGCCGATCACCAGCATGCCGACGAACCAGGGCCAGACCCAGGAGGAGGCCCTCCAGTTCAGCGATGCGCGCTCGCCCGCCGGGGTCGTCGCCCGGGTGATCGCGAAGATGATCAGGCCGATGATGGACGCCAGCCCGAGCTTCCACTCCGCCTGGAAGCTCGACCAGTAGATGATCAGGTTGGCCGCGATGAACGCGATCGGCGCGAGGATCTGGTGCGCGGGCAGGCGGTACGGGCGCTCCCGCTCGGGGTCGCGTAGCCGCAGCGCGCGCAGCGAGATGGGCGCGAAGGCGTACATGATCGCGGTGGCCGAGGTGACCAGGCCCACCAGCGACTGCCAGCTCGGGAACGGCAGGAACGCGATCTCGCCGACGACGAACGCGATGAGGATCGAGACGACCGGCACGCCCTTCTTGCTGACCTGCGCGACCGGCTTGGGCAGCGCCTTCTCCCGGCCGAGCGCGTAGGACAGGCGGGAGGAGGTCGCGGTGTAGACCAGGCCGGTGCCGGCCGGGGAGACCACGGCGTCCGCGTAGAGCAGCCACGCCAGCCAGGCGGCGCCGGCGCCGGTGGCGAGCGTCGCGTACGGGCCGAAGTCGCCCTTGCCGATCGGGTTCGCCCAGCCGTGCGCGAGGTGGCCCGGGTCGAGCGCGCCGATGAAGGCGATCTCCAGCAGGATGTAGACGACGGTGCCGATCGCGGTCGCGGTGATGACCGCGCGCGAGACGTCCTGCTGCGGCTTCTTGGCCTCACCGGCGAGCTGGATCGCCTGCTCGAACCCCTGGAGGGCGAAGACCACACCGGCGGGGAGCGCGGCGAAGATGCCGTGCGCGCCGAATGGCATGAAGCCGCCGCCGGCGCTGAAGTTTCCCGAGTGGAACGTGAGCAGCATCAAGACGACGATCGTCAGGAGTGGAATCGCCGTCTTCCAGATGACGGTGATGGAATTGGAGTCCGAGAGGAGCTTGACGCCCACGATGTTGATGATGATGAACAGCAACATGAAAACGCTGGCAATGGCGAGTCCGGTGCCGGTCAGCGTCCCGTCCGCTTTCAGCATGGTGACGTTGTCGTGCACCCAGCTGATGTGGTCGGAGTAGGACAGCGTCGCCTCGACCTCGATCGGGGCGATCGACACCGCCTGGATCCAGGCCATCCACCCCGCGCTGAAGCCGGCCAGCGGGCCGAACACGAAGGCCGGGAACCGCGCGGTGCCGCCCGCGATGGGGTACGTCGCGCCGAGTTCGGCGTGGACGAGGGCGAGCAGGGCCAGCATGACCGCGGCCAGGATCCAGGAGATCAACGACGCCGGACCGGCGAGTTTCGCCGCCGTCAGCGCCCCGAGCAGCCAGCCGGACCCGATGATCGAGCCCAGGGACACGAACATCAGTCCCCAGAAGCCGACTTCGCGGCGGAGTTGTCCTTCTGAGCCGACTGCGCCGCCCGATGTGGTCGTCGCCATACCGCCTCCAGAGCAAGGGTTGTGTTAAGGCGCCAAATACAAATGCGCACGCGTCATCCGCGACCGCGGAGCGCAAACGCTGGAGGGAGACTAGGCCCATCCCGACAGGTGCGCAATGGATGAATCCGCAGGCCAAGCCCGATTTAACCTATCCGAGACGCC
The DNA here is from genome assembly GCA_963799975.1 of uncultured Actinomycetota bacterium. Classification (GTDB taxonomy): domain Bacteria; phylum Actinomycetota; class Actinomycetes; order Streptosporangiales; family Streptosporangiaceae; genus Actinoallomurus. The sequence continues at coordinate 767,661 of CAWCZF010000002.1, forward strand.
GCGCGTCACGTCTTGGCAAAATCTCCGTCAGTAAGGCTTATTCGTGATCACCGCAGGGAAGATCGGCAGGTTCGGCGGGCGGTGTACCGGCCCGAGACTTTAGAACACATGTTCGATAGACTGTTCGGTATGAGGCGTCGAACGTGCGATCACCCCGTCCAGGTCGAGATCCGCGGCGACAGCCCGGCCTGCTTCCGCCAGGGCGACTGCGACTACGAGGTCATCACCTTCTTGAAGATGCTCGCACTGCGCCGCCCGCACGACGGCGTCGACACCCAGCTCTGGCAGGTACGCGCCCGCTCCGCGCGCACGCCGGAGCGGACGTATGAGCTCGAGTGCGACCACGGCCACTGGCGCATGACCGCCATCTGGAGTTGAACTCTGGCTTGCACTACGGCAACAAATAGGACACATCAGCCCATGCACCTGCCGCGCGCTGATATTTTTGGCAACCTACTAGACGAGCGGCCCTTCCCGGCTTCAGCGCAGAGCGATCGTCTGGTTTCGCGTAGATCGAGGACGCATCGGGGATCTGGAGGCACAGGTGACCGAGCATGCCTGGTTGCCTCGCGGCGTCGACGCCCACCGCCCGACGGACGCGCGAGTCCACGACTACGCGCTCGGCGGCAAGGACAACTATGCCGTCGACCGCGCCTATGCTCACCGACTCCTCGCGATCATGCCCGATCTCGGCCGCCCGGTGCTGGAGAACAGCCGGTTCGTACGTCGCGCGGTCCGCCACCTGCTGGACGAGGGCATCGACCAGTTCCTGGAGGTCGGCTGCGGCCTGCCGCGCCCGGGCAACGTACACGAGGTCGCCGGCCCCGAGTCCACCGTGGTCTACGTCGACTACGACCCCGTCGTGGTCAGCCACTACCAGGCCGTGCTGTCCGGCAACGGGTCCGCGGCCGCGATCCACGCCGACGCCAAGTCGCCCGCCGGGATCCTGGCCCACCCCGAGGTCACCGCGATGATCGACTTCGACCGGCCGGTCGGGCTGCTGATGACCTACCTGCTCCATCTCGTCACCGACGAGGAGGGCCCCGCACGCGTCGTACGCGAGTTCGGCGCGCCGCTCGCCCCCGGCAGCCACGTCGTGCTCACCCACGTCACGGACGAGGCGCTGTCGCCGGCGCAGGCCACCGAGATCGCGGCGGTGTTCGCCGATCTGCGGGAGCCGGTGACGATGCGCGGCCGGGACGCGGTCACCGCGCTCTTCGACGGCCTCGAACTCCTCGACCCCGGCGTCGTCAACGCGCCCGAATGGCGGCCCGACCGGCCGTACCGTGAGCCCACCGGCTGCCTGCTCGCGGGAGTGGCGCGCAAACACTGAGGCCGGCGGACGGCGCGTTCTCCGTCCACCGGCCCCTGGCGTCAGGTCAGCGGATCTTCTTCGGCCGGTACGCGTGGTACTGGCTGCCGGACGTGAGCCCGTAGTTGGTGGTGCGGTAGTCGGTGCCGTAGCCGCCGCGCTGCTCGTACTCGTAGTACGACGTGTGCTTGCTGCTGGTCCACTTCACGAAGATCACGGCGTGCCGGGTGTTGCTCGTCCCGGTGGCGTCGATCACCAGGTCGCCGGGCAGCAGCGACGACATCGAGATGCGGGTCGAATAGGTCGAGGACGCCAGGCCCACCGTGTTCGTGCCCGGCTTGCCGAGCGCGAGGGCCATCGACGCGTAACCGGAGCAGTCAGTCCGGTATCCGCCGTAGGTTCTATTCTGGCTGTAGGGAATGCGATTGCTCGCGTGGGGGTGCCAGGTCCTGGCCCGGGCGAGCACCGTGGCCCGGGTGATCGTCGAGGTGGTGGTGCTGGAGGTCAGCGCGGCCACCTGGACGGCGATCGCCGGACGTACGGGCTGCTGTTGTGACGAAGTCGTGGTGAGGCTGTAGGCGGCGAGAGCCGCACCCGCGGTCAGCACTGCGCCCGTGGCGGCGATCGTGCGAGGTGAACCCATGTCGTTGCTCCCATGAACTGACGGAAACGCGACGCCCGGGGGACTCCGCCCGGCACGCCGCGCTCGCTCAGCGTCACTTTAGACAAAAGATCCTTTAAATCGGAAGATCTACCCAAACTCCTCCCAATCCCCTCGTACGTCAGCTCCGAATCAGTCGAGAGAGCCGAAGCGATGTGGGGGAGCACATGCGGACAGCGGTCATCGGCAGTGGCGTGGCGGGGCTGACCGCGGCCTACGTCCTGGCACGTACGGGAGAGGTCACCCTCTTCGAGGCGGACGAGCGCCTCGGCGGCCACGCGCACACCCATGACGTCGGCGGCCTGGCCGTCGACTCGGGGTTCATCGTCCACAACGACCAGACCTATCCCCTGCTCACCCGGCTGTTCCGCGAACTGGGCGTGGACACGCAGGCGGCCGAGATGAGCATGTCGGTCCGTTGCCGCGGCTGCGGCCTCGAATACGCCGGCGGGCGGGGACCGCGCGGGCTCCTCGCCCGCCGGCCCGGCGTCGGCTACCTGCGGATGCTCGCCCAGGTGCCGCGCTTCCACCGCGCCGCGCGCCGCCTGGACGGCGACCCGACTCTGGGCGAGTTCCTCACCGGCTACTCCCCCTATTTCGTCGCGCACTTCGTGACGCCGCTCGTCGCCGCGGTCTGGTCGTGCTCGCCGCAGGACGCGATGCGCTACCCGGCCCGCTACCTGTTCACGTTCCTGGCCAACCACGGCATGCTCTCGGTGACCGGCGCGCCCGCGTGGCGCACGGTCGTCGGCGGCAGCCGCTCCTACGTCACGCGGGTCGCCAAGGGGCTGGCCTCGGTGCGTACCGGCGCGCCGGTGCACGCGCTGCGGCGCACCGCGACGGGCGTCGCGCTGCGCACCCCGCACTCGGACGAGGAGTTCGACGCCGCCGTGGTGGCGACCCATCCCGACCAGGCGCTGCGGCTCCTCGCCGCACCCACCCCGGCCGAGCGGGACACGCTGGGCGCCTTCCGCTACTCGCGCAACGAGGCCGTGCTGCACACCGACGGCTCGGTGCTGCCCGATCGCGCCCACGCCTCGTGGAACTACACGATGCCCTCCTGCGTGGCGTCGCCCGGCCGGGTAATGGTCAGTTACGACATGAACCGGCTCCAGCGGCTCGACGCGCCGCGGCCGTACGTCGTCACCCTGGGCGGCGCGGTCGCCGACGAGCACGTACTCGCCCGCATGGTCTACGAACACCCGATCCACACACCCGAGTCGGTGGCGGCACAGGCGCGGCTGGCCGGCCTCGCCGACCGGCGGATCGCCTACGCCGGCGCGTACCACGGCTGGGGCTTCCACGAGGACGGCTGCCGCTCCGGCGTCGAGGCGGCACGCGCGCTGGGTGGTGACTGGTGACCGGCGCCCTGTACGCCTGCCGGGTCACCCACGTGCGTACGGCTCCGCTGCGTAACGCCTTCACGTACCCGATCTACCTGTGGCTCTTCGACGTCGACCGTCCGCCGCGCGGCTTCCTGCCGCGGGACCACTTCGGCGGCGCCACGCTCCGCCACGGCGTGACCGGCTTCCTGGAACGGCGCGGCGTCGGGCCGGTCGGGCGGATCCGGATGCTGGCCCAGCCGCGCGTGCTCGGCCACGTCTTCAACCCGCTCAGCATCTACTGGTGCGAGGCGCCCGGCGGCACGCACGTCGTCGCCGAGGTGCACAACACGTACGGCGAGCGGCACGGCTACCTCCTGCGCCCGGGGCAGACCCGGCTCGACAAGGAGTTCTTCGTCTCGCCGTTCTACCCGGTCGACGGGGGCTACCGGATGAGCCTGCCCGAGCCGGAGGAGGACCTGGCCGTCACGGTGACTCTGCACCGGCCCGGCGACCCGCCCTTCGTCGCGACCGTACGCGGCGAGCGCACGCACGGGCGATTCCTCCGGCGCGCCCTCGCGACGCTGGCCGTCCCGGTGCGGATCCGCCGCCAGGGCATCGGCCTCTACCTGCGTGGACTTTCCCGAGAGGAGCGACCGAGGTGAACTGGCCCGACATCGAGCGAGTGCCGCGCTCTCCGCTCCGCGCCGCGGTCGCGCGACGGCTGTTCGCCCGCGTGGCGGCCCGCATGTCGCTGGAGGTCGAGTTGCCCGAGGGCCTGCGGCCCGGCACCGGGCCACGCATCGTCCTGCACCGCCCCGGCGCGTTCTTCCAGCGCGTCGGCGCGTACGGCCTGATCGGCCTCGGCGAGGCGTACATGGCGGGCGACTGGGACGCGCCCGACCTCCCCGGGCTGCTGACGGAGTTCGCCTCACGCGTGCGCACGCTGGTGCCGCCGCGCCTCCAGTGGGTGCGCCGCTGGTACGCCGCGCGGTCGCCGGACGACGGCTCGATCAGCGGGGCGCGCGAGAACATCCACCGCCACTACGACCTGTCCAACGAGCTGTTCGCCGCGTTCCTGGACGAGACGATGACCTACTCCAGCGCCCTTTTCGCGGAGGGCGACACGCTGGAGGAGGCCCAGCGGCGCAAGATCGACCGGCTGCTCGACCTGGCACGGGTCGGGCCGGGAGACCGGGTGCTGGAGATCGGCACCGGCTGGGGCGAACTGGCCATCCGCGCCGCCGCACGCGGCGCGCGTGTCACCTCGATCACCATCTCCGAGGAGCAGCGCAAGCTCGCCATCGAGCGCGTCGCCGATGCGGGGTATGCCGCCAGTGTGGACGTCGAACTGCGGGACTACCGCGAGGCGGCGGGCTCCTACGACGCGATCGTCAGCGTCGAGATGATCGAGGCGGTCGGCGAGCGCTACTGGCCGGTGTTCTTCGCGAGCCTCGACCGGCTGCTGGCGCCCGGGGGCCGGGTCGCCCTCCAGGCCATCACGATGCCGCACGACCGGCTGCTCGCCAGCCGCGACACCTACACCTGGGTGCAGAAGTACATCTTCCCCGGCGGGCTGCTGCCCTCGGTCGAGGCGCTGCGCGAGGCGATGGCGGCCACGTCGCTCCGGCTGCGCGACGAGCACGCGCTGGGCCCGGACTACGCGCGTACGCTCCGGCTGTGGAGTGAGCGGTTCGAGGCGGCCGACGTCGAGACGCTCGGCTTCGACGCGGTCTTCCGCCGGATGTGGCGGTTCTACCTGGCCTACTCCGAGGCCGGGTTCCGGTCCGGATACCTCAACGTCCGGCAACTGCTCCTGGAGAGACCGGCATGACAGTCGCGACCACGCTCGAACCACTGCTCAACGCGCTGTTCGGCGGGCCTCCGCCGATCCGGGTCCGCGCCTGGGACGGCAGCGAGACCGGCCCGGCGGGCGGCCCGGTGCTCGTACTGCGCTCGCGGCGCGCGCTGCGGCGGATCCTGTGGAGCCCGGGCGAACTCGGCCTCGCCCGCGCGTACGTGACCGGCGACCTCGACGTGGACGGCGACCTCGCCGAGGGCCTGCGCGCCGTCTGGGCGCGCGGCCCGGTCAAGCCGCACGTCCCCTGGCCGCGCGCGCTGGCGGCGGTGGCGCGGCTCGGCGTGCTCGGCCCGCCGCCGCGCCCGCCGCGTTCGGAGGCGCGGCTGTCCGGCCGCCCGCACAGCCCGCTGCGCGACCGTGCCGCGATCGCGCACCACTACGACGTGCCGGCCGCGTTCTATGAACTCCTCTTGGACGAGTCGATGGCCTACTCCTGCGCGTACTTCGACGGCGATGACCTGGCGAAGGCGCAGCGCGCCAAGCTCGGCATGGTCTGCCGCAAGCTGGAGCTGACACCGGGCATGCGGCTGCTGGACGTCGGCTGCGGATGGGGCTCGCTGTCGATCCACGCGGCGGCCGAGTTCGGCGTGTCGGTCACCGGGATCACGCTGTCCGAGGAGCAGGCCGCGTACGCGCGCGAGCGCGCGCAGGGTCTGCCGGTCGAGATCCGCGTCCAGGACTACCGGGAGACCGCCGACGGGCCCTACGACGCGGTCGCGGCGATCGAGATGGGCGAGCACGTCGGCGCCGCGAACTATCCGGTCTTCGCCGCCCGGCTCCGCTCGCTCGTACGGCCCGGCGGGCCGGTGTTGATCCAGCAGATGTCGCGGCAGGCCGGTGCGGCCCCGGGCGGCGGCGCGTTCATCGAGACCTACATCGCGCCCGACATGCACATGCGGCCCGTGGAGGAGACGGTCGGGCTGCTGGCCGACGCCGGCCTGGACGTACGCGACCTGCACGGCATGGGGCCGGACTACGTGCGCACCGCCGAGGCGTGGTCGGCCAACCTGGAGTCGCGGTGGGACGCGGCGGTCGCCCTGCTCGGCGAGGAGGGCGCACGCGTGTGGCGGCTCTACCTCGCGGGCGGCGCGCTCGCCTTCGAGCAGGGCCGGATGGGAGTGGACCAGATTCTCGCGATCCGCCCGGACGAGGAGGAGAAGTGATCTTCATCTGGACGCTCGCGGCCGTCGTGGTCGTGCTGGCCGTGACGTTCGCGGTCGCCCGCGCGCAGGGCCGGCACGCCGTCGTGGACGTCGCCTGGGGTACGGGCTTCGCGGTGGTGGCGCTGGTGGCGTACGCGGCGTCGCCGGGCGGCGACCAGGGCCGGCGGCTCCTGGTCACCGCGCTCACCGTCGTCTGGGGCCTGCGGCTGGCCGCGCACATCGCCCGGCGCTCGCGCGGATCCGGGGAGGACCCGCGGTACGAAGCCCTGCTGAGCGACGCGCCCGGCAGCCGCGACGCGTACGCGCTGCGGAAGATCTACCTGGTCCAGGGGCCGATTCTGTGGTTCGTGTCGCTGCCGGTTCAGGTGGCGATGCTGGAGAAGGGGCCCATCGGGGTCGCCGCGATCATCGGGGCGGCGCTATGGCTGACCGGCTTCGTCTTCGAGACGGTGGGCGACCGGCAACTCTCCCGGTTCCGCGCCGACCCGGCGAACAAGGGTCAGGTGATGGACCGCGGGCTGTGGCGCTACACGCGGCACCCCAACTACTTCGGCGACGCGTGCGTCTGGTGGGGGCTGTTCCTGATCGCCTGCGACCACTGGCAGGGCGCGCTGACCGTGCTCTCCCCGGTGCTGATGACGTTCTTCCTGGCCCTCGGGACCGGCAAGCCGCTCCTGGAGAAGCGCATGCGGACGACCCGGCCCGGCTACGCGGAGTACGCGGAGCGAACAAGCGGTTTCTTCCCGCTGCCACCACGGAGACGTTCGACCACGTAGGTAATCGCCGACGTTCCGCTGGCCAGACGGGTTATTTCACTGATTTTCAGCACTCGATCCGCGGGCTCATCTGTGCAACGATATGCCCCTATTCGCGATCTGGAGCAGCCGGTCCTTCGGCCGGTGCCCTCAGCGGCACGCCGCACCCGTCACGTGCCGCCGGACCGGAGATGGAGTCACGCGCGTACGCCGTTACCTCGGCGGTCGCTCGTGGACTCAGGCGCGGTCTGCGCCCGACGGACGGCGACTCGCAACGACGCGAGACGAGTCCGTGTGCACGGCCCACCCCTCGGGCCCGGAAGAAACACGGAGTCTGACATGAAGAAGCTCACCGCCATACTGGCCTCTCTCGGCGCGGTCGCGGCCACCGGCGTCATCGTCGGTACGGCCGGCGCCGCCACCACCCCCACGACCACGGCGTCGCCCGCGCTCGGCATCACCGACACGTCCTGGCGGCTGAAGATCGTCGGCGCGCAGTACCAGGACCACCTGTGGCAGTTCCACCGCGGCGGGACGTTCATCGGCTCCAACCCGACCAACGTCCAGGAGAAGGCCGGGGTCGGCGTCACGGACTCGACCGCCCAGGGCACCTGGGAGATCACGCACGGCAAGGTCGCACTCACCTTCAAGGAGCTGAACGCGGACGCCACGGCCGACACTCCGGCCGACGACCTCGACGTGACCTGCCTCATCACGATGATCAACCAGGGCACCGGCTTCACGGGCAAGTGCATCGTCCGGTCGGGCGGGGTGAACGTCGGCAACGCCACCTTCACCGACGTACACCGGATCGACGTCAACCAACAGGACGTGACGTCACTCCTCAACGGGTGACGACGCGCCCCGCCGGGCCGCCCCCGCGGGCGGCCGGGCGGGGAGCAGGGCTCGCGGCCACCCGGCGCCGTCCCGCGGGGGCGGGCGGCGTAGGGGCCGGCGATAGGCTCTGCCTGTGGTGACGCGGACCGGCGGTGGCTCCATCGACAAGGCGCTCACGGTGCTCGAGGCGCTGGCCGAGCATCGGCGGGTGACCGACATCGCGGCCGGCACCGGGCTGCCGAAGTCGACCGTGCACCGGATCCTCCAGTCACTCGTCGAGTGGGGGTTCGCCCGCGCCGACGGCCGCGGCGGATATCTGCCCGGCCCCCGCATCCTCACCCTGGCCGGCAGGGTGATGAGCCGGTTCGACCCCGCACAGCACGCCGACGCGGCCCTCCAGGCGCTGCGCGACCGTACCGGCTTCACCGTGCACTTCGCCGTGCGCAGCGGGGACGAGGCCGTCTACGTGCAAAAACTCGAGGGCCTTCGCCCGTACCAGATGGCCTCACGGGTCGGGATGAGCATGCGGCTGCACTCCACCTCGATCGGCAAGTCGATCCTCGCGTGGCTCGGCGACGACGAGGTCACCGTGATCACCTCACGTACGGGCCTCGACCGGCGCACCGAGCACACGATCACCGACGCCGGAGCCCTGCTGCGCCACCTGGCCGGCGTACGGCGGCGCGGCTACTCCGTGGACGACGAGGAGAACGAGGGCGGCATCCGCTGCGTCGGCGCGCCGGTCTTCGACCACACGGGCGCGGTCATGGGCGGCATCTCGGTCTCGGGCCTGGCCTTCGAGGTCGCACCGGACGACGCGGCCCTCGGAGCCCAGGTCGTCGCCGCCGCCCGCGACGTCTCCCGCGCACTCGGCGCGCCCTCCACCTGAGGGAACACGCCACCCGCGCCGGTCACCTGGCCAGGAGTTCCTCGATCTCGGCCGCAGTGGCGACGCGGCCGGTGCCGCCCTGGCCAGCCAGTGACAGCGACGCCGCGGCGGACGCGCCGCGTACGGCGTCCGTGAGTGACGCGCCGCGTGCCAGGCGTGCGGTCAGGACGCCCGCGAAGGCGTCGCCCGCGCCGGTCGCGTCGACCACCCTCCCCGCCGGGACGGCCGCGACGTCCGCGCCACCCTCCCTCGTCGCGAGGTGTACGCCGGCGGGGCCGCGGGTCACCGCCGCGGCGGCCGCGCCGAGCGCCAGGCAGGCGGCCGCGGCGCGTACGTGGTCCGCGGTGTCCAGGAGGGCCGTGGTGTCGGCCGGGCAGGAGGGCGTGAGGAGCGCGGCGTACGGCGCGACACGTGCCAGGACCGTACGCGCCGCGGCGGGGTTCGTGAGGCGTCCGCGGAAGTTCGGGTCGTACACGACCGTGCCACGCGCCGTCTCCGCCGCGGCCACCACCGCGGCGGCGCAGGAATCGGAGAGCGCGGCGGTGATCCCGCTCAGGAGCACCGCGCCCGCGGTGGCGACGGGAGACGCCGCCACGTCCGCGGGTGAGAGGCGCGACGCGGCGCTGCCCGACCGCAGGTAGGCGAAGGCACGCTCGCCGTCCGGGTCCGCGCCGACCGCGTACGCGCCGGAGGGCCCGGGCCCGCGCCACATCCAGCGGGTGTCGATGCCGTACGCGGCCGCGAAGGCGACCAGGCGGTCGCCGAACTCGTCCTCCCCCGTACGCGTGACCAGTGCGACGCGCACGCCGGTGGCGGCGGCCGCGACGGCGGCATTGAGCGCGTCGCCGGAGAAGGACAGATGGAAGGTGTCCGCGCCGGTCAGCGGCTCCGACGCGGAGAACTCGACCAGCGGCTCGCCGATGACGACGACTTCGGGGTCCAGGGGGCCGGTGGGGTTCACGTGGCTCACGCTCCGCCGAGCAGGTCGCGTACGGCCGCCGCGGGATCGGGGACGCGCGCCAGGTCCGAGCCGACGCCGACCGCGTACGCACCGGCGTCGAGGTAGTCGCGCACGTCGGGCAGGCCGATGCCGCCGGTCGGGACGATCCGCGCGCCGGGCAGCACGGCGAGGAGCGAGCGCAGGTAGGCGGGGCCGCCAACGTGGGCCGGGAACAGCTTGGCGATGCCGCGGGCGGAGGCGTCGGCGACCTCGGCCGGGGTGAAGCCGCCTTCGAGGAAGACCGTACGCGTCTCGCTCGCGAAGGCGCGCACCACCGGCGCCGGGTAGGGGCTGACGAGGAAGTCGGCGCCCGCCTCACGCGCGCGGCGCGCGTCGGAGGCGGTCGTCACGGTGCCCGCCCCGAGCACGGCACCGGGGTACGCGCGGCGCAGCTCGCCGAGCGCGTCCGCCCAGCCGGACGTGGTCGCGGTGAGCTCGGCGACGCCGAGGCCGGCGTCGAGCAGCGTGCTCGCCGCGCGTACGGCCCCGGCGGCGTCCGCCGTCCGCAGCACCGGCAGCAGCCGTGCTTCCGCGATCACCCGTTCGATCTCGTCGTAGTCCATGCTCTCAGCTCCTGTGTTCCGTCGTACGGGACGACGTTCTACATTATGGACGATGGCAGGGCCGGGAGCCACGGCGAGGGTGCCTCAGCGGCGAAAAAGGGCAGGCAGCGGCGCCCCGGCGGCTCAGCGGCTGCGGAGCAGCACGGCCGTGAGGACGGCGCGCAGGTCGGGCGGGATCTCGCGGCACAGCAGCACGGCCATGTCCTCATCCGGCGGGGACGACGACACGCCCAGCCGTACGCCGCGCGCGTCCACCAGCTCCGCGCCGTTCTCGATGGCGCGCACGCTGCCGACGGTGGCCGTGCCGTGCCGGACGACGATGTTCTCGTCCGCGTCGCGCCGGAACTCATACCGCACGTCCCTCTCGCCGCGACGGATCTGCACCCGGCCGCGGACGGTGCGCACCCGCCACAGGGTGCGCCCATGCGCGGACTTCAGCCGTACGCCGTCGTGGGAGGTCCGGGCCACCGCGATCAGCCGCCCGTGGCGGGTGAAGCCGCCGGACCGCCCGGCGATACCGACCCTCGTGCCGCCGAGCCGGCTGGTGATCGTCGTGACGCCGTTGCGCCAGGCGACCGCGACGAGCGAGCCGCTCGGCCGTCCGGTCACCCGCAGGAACGCCGGCATCGCCGCCGCGGACGACCGGCCGGGAGCCGGGGACGGCGACGGCGGGGTGCGCAGCCGTCCGCCTGCGCCGCACCCGGAGAGCACGACCAGCGCCACGACCAGCAACCTCTTCACCGGTGCCTCCCGAACGACGGCCGGGGCAGGCGAGGCGGATCGAGCCATGTCACGCGCGCATGACGGACCCGCGCCACCACCCGTTTCGGCGTACGGTAGCGGATCCCGGCATTCTCGGGCAGTGCTCTCCGTGACTCCGTGAAATGCTTTTTGTCAGCAGGTACGGATCAACGGCGCGGAATCGCCCGGCTCGCCTCCTCCGACCGCGCTCGCTCGGCGGTCCAGCCGGCGATCCGGGCGATCAGCTCAGGTGGCGCCGCACCCTCGGCGTGCCCGAACCCGTGCTCGATCCACAGCTCACGCGGCTCGCCCGCGGCCTCGTAGAGAAGCTCACCGTGGTCAACCGGCAGAAAAGGATCGACATCGCCATGGACGACCAGAAATGGTATCGGGGAGATACGCGCGGCGGCGATATAGGGCGGCTCGGGCTCCTGTGGCCACCCGCGCGCGGCGATACGCGTGTGCCGTGCGAGGCGTACGGCCATGCGGCCGATCCGCCGCTCGATCGCCCAGTGGGCACGGCGCATGGGCTTGGTGTCGCGGTAGTACCAGCGCGAGGGCGCGCTGACCGAGACCACCGCGGCCACGCCGCCGATCAGCCCCGCGTGGCGGATGACGATCATGCCGCCCATCGAGAAGCCGACCAGGGCCACGCGCCGGTAGCCGAGCTGGCGTGCGTGCCGCACGGCGGCGTCGACGTCGAGGACCTCGCGGTCGCCGACCGTCGAACGCCCGCCGGACCGGCCGTGTCCGCGCAGGTCGATGGCGATCACACCGCCGACGCGGTTGAGCACGCCGGCGATGCGGCGCACCGCCGGCTGGCGCCAGTGCCCGGTGAATCCGTGCGCGAGCACGATACAGAGCTCGTGGTCGCCGGCCAGGTGGCCCGCGTCGATCCGCACGCCGTCCATGGCGTACATGGACAGCGGCTGGACGCTCGTGTCATCCGTGTGGCCGCGGCGGCGGCCCGTACGCGGGGATCTCAACGGCTTATGTAGTCGACCAGCTGCTCCCGCTCGGTCTCCAGCTCGGCTATCGCGGACTTCACGACGTCGCCGATGCTGACGATGCCGACGAGCTTGCCGTCACGGGTGACCGGTACGTGACGGATGCGGTGTTCGGTCATGGTCGCGCGCAGGTCCTCGACGTTGTCGCCGGGCGCGCACGTGCGTACGGTCGCCGTCATGATCGAGGAGACCGGCTCGTCGAGCAGCCCGGCGCCGCGCTCGTTGAGGCGGCGCACGACATCGCGCTCGGAGACGATGCCCTCGATCGCGGCTCCGTCCGAGGAGACGACGACCGCGCCGATGTTGTGCTCGGCGAGCAGCGCGAGCAGTTGGCCGACCTTGGTGTCCGGCTCTATGGTCGCGACGTCCTCGCCCTTGCGGCGAAGGATCTCTGAGATGCGCATGTGCCCTCCCGACTGACAGTGACCGGCATCACTATTGTTACCATCCCCGCTACCGCGGCATAGGTCACAGGTCCGGGCAAGATCGCATCAATTCGGATGCTGGCCGACGAGGTGGCCGTACACAATGATGTTCGAGGTGTAGCTGTGGCCCTTGAACTCGCCGCCGCAGGTGATCAGGCGGAGCCCGGCGAAGCGGAGGTCGCCGTACACGCGCCGTGTCGGGAAGTGCGCCTTCAGGACATGTTCCACCGAGTCCACGGTGAACGCCGCCACCTTCCCGTCCTTGCGCGTGACGTCGACCGCGTCGCCGGGGCGCAGCCGGCCCAGCTTGTAGAAGACGGCCGGCCCCTTCTTGGTGTCGACGTGCCCGACGATGACGGCCGGTCCCTGCTGTCCCGGTGTCGGTCCCTTGTCCCACCAGCCGGCCAGTTGCGCGCGTGACAGCGGCGGCACCGCCAGGGTGCCGTCGCGTTCGATGCCGAGCGGCAGGAGCCGCGAGTGCACGCCGATCCGCTTGATGTCGACGTGCACGGGCGTGGACGCACGTAGCACGAGCCCCGGCGGCGGGCTGGCGGCCCGCGGCCGGGCCGCGTTCGGAGCAGGCTGCGGCGGCCCGGTGGTCTGACATGCGTCAAACCCCAGGACCGCCGCGCCCGCCGCGATCAGGGCGGCGGCCGCCCCGGTGAGGAGGCGGCCGCCACGCGGTCGTGCCGGTGAATCAGGAACGGGCACTGGCCTGGTGGCGCCTGCGCGCCAGAGGAACCAATGCCGCGCCGCCGGTCAGCAGGGACAGACCCGCCAGCCCGAGGGGAAGGCTCATCCCCCGGCTGCCGCCGAAACCGCCGTGCACCGCACCCGAGGGAGCCGCGAAGTGCGGCATCGCGGGCGGCGGAGCTGCCACCGGACGCGAAACCCTCACATGCCCGCCACCGTGCTCACAACATTCGCGAGACTCGGAGGCGGAGTCGCCGGGAGCGTCGTCGTCATCGTCGTCGCCGCTCTCCTCCCCACAGCCCTGGGCGAGGCCGCCGATGTGGCCGCCCACGCCGCAGAGGCCGCGCCCGCCGCCGAAGTGCCGCGAACGGTGCGAGCCGCCGATGTCGGCGCTGTCATCATCGTCGTCGTCATCGTCGTCGCCGTTGGGCAGCGCCACCAGGTGGTGCAGCCCATCGTGGAGCGCACCCTGCTGGTGCGCGCCGAACGTCGTCTGGTTGTGCACTGCACCGATTCCGCCGACCGTGGTCGCCAGGGCGAGCGCAGGTGAGGCCAAGCCGATGGTCAGTGCGGCCGCTGAAGCGGTTGTCAGGGTCAGAGTCTTGACCCTCATGGGTCCCCCCTTATGTCAGCGGCAGCCCGGACTCCTCCCGGCTGCCGGCATCGCCACCAGCCCCCTCATTCCCGCAATGCGGGCAGTACGACCGAGATCACTATGCTCTTGAGCTAATGATTACGGTGGAGATCGTGCGCCTTAGGAAAATGGACGACTTCGTCCGGTCGTGAGCCGTGGATTAGCGATTCTTGTCCGGCTTGTTCCAGCCTCAGCCGGTCGTTGCGCAAAAGGAGGCTCTAGCCCGGTAGACGATGACATGAGCCCGTGCCCCCTGCTTTTGGCGGCTCGCCATTGCGACACCGCGTCATATTCCGGCGGCCTGCGGGCACGGAAACCGTGGCCGTGCCCTCGGACGCCCGGTGGGCGTTGCCTCCCATAGCGGTCAGACACCGCCTTTCACCGCGAAAGCGCTCGACGCGTGGCGTACGGGCGAATCGGGCCGCTCTTCGGTCGATCGCCGTTTGAAAGCGCGCGAGTCGCCCCGAATATGCGTGGTGTCGCTGGAATGCCAGAAAAGGGAATGGCGCCGACCGGCGGAGACGGCCCGCGGGCGGCGACCCCTCAGGCGACCCGCTCGAAGACCGCCGCGAGGCCCTGGCCGCCGCCGATGCACATCGTCTCCAGGCCGTACCGCGCCTCGCGACGGCGCAGCTCGTGCAGCAGGGTGGCGAGGATGCGCGCCCCGGTGGCGCCGACCGGGTGACCGAGGGAGATGCCGGAGCCGTTGACGTTGAGCTGGTCGAGACCGGGCAGCTTCCACTCGCGCAGGACGCCGAGGACCTGGGCGGCGAACGCCTCGTTCAGCTCGATGAGGTCCATGTCGTCCAGGCTGAGCCCGGCGCGGCGCAGCGCCTCGGCGGTCGCGGGCACCGGGCCCAGGCCCATCAGCTCGGGCGGCACTCCGGCGACCGCCCACGAGACCAGGCGTGCTTGCGGCGTGAGCCCGAGCGCGTCCGCGCGTACGCGCGTGGTGACGAGGCAGGCCGCCGCGCCGTCGTTCTGCCCGCTGGAGTTGCCCGCGGTGACCGTCGCGCCGTCGACGCGCATCACCGGCCGCAGGCCCGCGAGGCGTTCGAGGCTCGTGTCCGCGCGCGGGTGCTCGTCGCGGTCGATCAGCTGCTTGCCCGTACGGTCGTGCACCTCGACGGGCACGATCTCGTCGGCGAACCGTCCCGCCTCCTGCGCCGCGACGGCCAGCCGGTGCGAGCGCAGGGCCAGTTCGTCCTGCTCCTCGCGGCCGATGTCGTACTGCGCGCGTACGTTCTCGGCGGTCTCCAGCATGCCGCCCGGCACCGGGTGGTCGCGGCCGCCCGCGGTGACACGGGCACGCGCCAGCCGGTCGACGAACGTGATCTGCGCGCCGGGCCGGCCCCAGCGCAGGTCGTCGGCGTAGTACTCCACGCGGCTCATGCTCTCGACACCGCCGGCGATGACGACCTCGCTCGCTCCGGTGGCCACCTGCATGACCGCGTTGACGACCGCCTGGAGGCCGGAGCCGCAGCGCCGGTCGACCTGGCTGCCGCCGACCGCGACCGGCAGCCCGGCGTCGAGCGCGGCGACCCGGCCGATCGCGGGCGCCTCGCCGTTCGGGTAGCAGTTGCCGAGGATGACGTCGCTGATGTCGGCCGGGTCGACCCCCGTACGGCCGACGAGGGCACTGATCACGGTGGCGGCCAGCTCGGCCGCGCCGACCTCGCGGAACACGCCGCCGAACCGGCCGACGGGCGTACGGACGGGAGAGCAGACCACTACATCGCGCATGTTCTGCACCTTAGGGGACGTTCGTCGGCGAATCCGGGTGCCTCCGCCTAATGGAAGGCCGGCAACCCCGCGCGCGCCGCCGCGATCGCCTCCGCGAGGCAGCGCTGTTCGCTGGCCGCGCGCTGCGACGCGATCGGCTGTTCTTCGGTGTACTGCATGCGCAGCACGACGTTGCGATAGCGGACCGTCGCCTCGCCCACCGCGATGTGCACGTCGCGGTCGATCCAGTAGCGCTCGAACGCGGCGTCGCCGAGGCCGCCGATGCGGCGCAGCGAACTGGTGTCGGGCGTGAGGTCCTTGACGGCCTGCTTCCACTGCGCCTCGTACGACCAGATCGTCATGCTGCTCGCCTCGTCGTGCATGTACTTGGGCAGGAAGGCGCGCGCGTCGACCTGGACGGCGCGGTAGCGGTGGCCCTGGGAGAAGGAGTACTTGCAGACACTGGCGGTCTCGGCGCCCATCCGGTCGACGTGCGGACTCGGGGTCGGCACGAACCGGCGTACGGTCGCGGCGGACAGGATGCCGCACGCGCCGGGGATGGTGGCTAAGACCGGCGCCTGCCGCGCGCTCGGCCGGGGAGCCGCGGTCGCGGTCGCCTTGGGCGGCGCGGGCGGGTGGGTGCCCGGGGCGGCCGTCCTGGGCCGCGCGCCGCCGCGGGTGAACGCGAAGATGCCGATGGCGGCCAGCGCCAGCGCGACGATCACCGCGAAGACCGCACCGGCGACACCCGACCGGCGCGCCTTCACCTTGGGCGCCTCCGGCGGGGAGTACACCCGGTGGAAGGGCTCCGGCAGCCTCGGCAGACCCAATCCCTCTCCCCACTGCCCGGCCGGGCCGGGACGATCGCTCGTTGAGAAGGTAACCGGAGGCCGCGTGGTGAAACCAGACTCGCCTTTGCTCGATCGTTTCGCCGCCTTCCGGTGACGGGGGGCCATGCCGCTCCTCGGTCTCGCGGGGGTCCTGGGTGTCCTTTGCCAGGGGGGTCGTGTCGATTGTCGGTCTCAGCAGTCACAATGCGAATGTGCTGCTTACGGAGATCGCCGAGACCTCGCGCGCGGTGGCCGCGACATCGGCCCGGCTGGCCAAGCGCGAGCTGCTGGCCGACTGCCTGCGCCGTACAGACCCGGATGAAGTGGCCATAACGGTCGCCTATTTGTCGGGTGAGCTGCCACAACGCCAGATCGGCGTCGGCTGGGCGGCGCTGCGCGAGCGGCCCGATCCGGCCGCGGAGCCGACGCTCACGGTGGCCGAGACCGACGCCGCGTTCACCGCGATCGGCCAGGTCTCAGGTAAGGGTTCCGTGGCCACACGGAAAGCCCTGTTGAGCGAGCTGTTCGCCCGCGCGACCGCCGAGGAGCACGGTTTCCTGCTCCGGCTGCTCTCCGGCGAGCTCCGGCAGGGCGCGCTCGACGGGGTCATGGCCGACGCCATCGCGGCCGCGGCGAAGGTGCCCGCGGCCGACGTACGGCGTGCGGTGATGTTCCGCGGCTCGCTCGGCGCGGTGGCCGGCGTCGCGCTCACGTCCGGCCGCGAGGGCCTGGGCGACTTCGGGCTGGAGGTCGGCCGCCCGGTGAAGCCGATGCTCGCCGCCAGCGCACCGTCGGTCGAGGCGGCGCTGGAGAAGGTCACTCCGGCGGCGGTCGAGTGGAAGCTCGACGGCATCCGCGTGCAGGCGCACGTCCTCGACGGCGAGGTCCGGCTGTTCACCCGCACGCTGGACGACATCACCGACCGGCTGCCGGAGGCGGTCGCGGCGCTCGCCGCCCTGCCCGTACGCGCGGCGGTCTTCGACGGCGAGCTGATCGCACTGCGCGAGGACGGCCGCCCGCATCCGTTCCAGGTGACCTCGGCGCGGGTGGCGAGCCGGGGCGCGGGCCAGAGCGTGCCGCTGTCGGTGTTCCTGTTCGACGTGCTGCACCTGGACGGCGCCGACCTGATCGACCGTACGGGAGCGGAGCGCGACGAGGCCCTGACCAGGGTCGTCCCGGCCCCGCTGCGCATGCCACGCCTGGTGACGAGCTCGACCGAGGAGGCTGCCGCGTTCTCCCAGGACGCCCTCGCGCACGGCCACGAGGGCGTCCTCGTCAAGTCGC
Organism: uncultured Actinomycetota bacterium; assembly: GCA_963799975.1. Lineage (GTDB taxonomy): Bacteria > Actinomycetota > Actinomycetes > Streptosporangiales > Streptosporangiaceae > Actinoallomurus. Next base: position 785,360 of record CAWCZF010000002.1, read on the forward strand.
TGGACACGCCCTACACGGCGGGCCGCCGCGGCGCGGGCTGGATCAAGGTCAAACCCCGCCACACTCTCGACCTGGTGGTGCTGGCCGTCGAGTGGGGACACGGACGGCGGCAGGGCAAACTGTCCAACCTGCACCTGGGCGCACGCGACCCGGAGACGGGCGGCTTCGTGATGCTGGGCAAGACGTTCAAGGGCCTCACCGACGCGATGCTCGACTGGCAGACCGAACACCTGCTCGCCCTGGAGGACTCCCGCTCGGACTGGACGGTGCACGTACGGCCGGAGTTGGTCGTGGAGATCGCCTTCGACGGCGTCCAGCGCAGCACCCGCTATCCGGGCGGCCTGGCCCTCCGCTTCGCCCGCGTCCTCCGCCACCGCCCGGACAAGCCCGCCTCCGAGGCCGACACGATCGACAGCGTCCGCGCCACGGCCACGTTCTGAGCACGGACGACGCACTCGGGTACGGACGGCGACCGCGCCAAGGCGGGCGGCTTCCGCACGGTTCACGAAGACGCGGTTCACGAAGACGCGGCCGCTCGCGGCGAGTCAGCGGCGGCGCCAGCGGTGGTCTTGGGCGATCAGGTCGTGGCGGCCCGCGATGAACTCCTGGACCCAGATCTTGACCCGGATCAGGGGGCGGCGGAGGCGTTCTTCGCGGCGGAGGGCGCGGCGGAGCTTGCGTGTCTCCATGCCGTACCTCCAGCGGGCCCACGGGGAGCCCGGGCGGGCCAGGCGGATGGCGCTGACGATCAGGATCAGGGGCAGGAAGAGGCCCAGCAGGCCGGTCCAGATCTTGCCCTTGAACAGGGTCACGATGGCGAGCACCAGGTTGATCAGCAGGTTGGCCAGGACCAGCAGGAAGACCCCCAGGGGCACCGTGTGGTCCGGGCCCAGGTCGTGCACGTCGCTGAAGCCGATCGGGCGGACGCCCACGAGGATCAGGCCGGTCACGGCCAGTGCGATGAAGACCGCGTCGATGGACGCGCGGCCCTCCTCCATCCAGTAGACGTCCCGCAGGTGCAGGATCAGAGCGAACTCGTCCAGCACGAGCGCCGCGCCGACGCCGAAGACGGCCGCCGCGACGGCGTACCAGATCGTGAACGCGTCCGGGATGGACAGGGCCGCGACCCCGCCGACGAGCATCAGGACCACCCCGAACACCACGTGGTGGATGTGCAGGTCACCGACCTGCACGTTCTTGAACCACCAGCGGACCTTCGCGCGGATCAGCCGTACGTTGATGCGCACCGCCACGAACGTGACGATGAATGCGACAAAAAAGCAAAAAAGCGGCAATCGACCGGTGTCAACGATCCGTTGCGCGAAGAATTCCCCCATGCTCGCCCCCGAGTCCGTACGCCTTCATCATGACCCATTCCGGCCGTCGGCGACTAATGACTCTGAAGGAACTACCAGGTCAGCAAGGCACAACGGCCTGGGTCACCCGTTGAGTCGCACGGGGTTGACCAGGTCGGCGTAGATCAGCAGTGCTCCCATCGTGATGATCACGGCCGCCATCGCGTAGGTCAGCGGAAGCGCCTTGGCCACGTCGACGTGTCCAGGGTCGGGACGGCGCGTCATGCGGGCGAGAGCACGCTTCAGACCCTCCCACAGCGCGCCCGCGATGTGACCGCCGTCCAGCGGCAGCAACGGCACCAGGTTGAACATCCCGATGGCGAAGTTGACCGTACCCAGCATCATGAGGAAAAACGCGAGTTTGTCCAGGCCAGGTTCCTTCGAGGCGGCGATCTCGCCGCCGATGCGGCTCGCGCCGACCACGCCGATCGGGCCGTTCGGGTCGCGCTTCTGGTCGCTGAAGGCGGCGTTCCAGACGCCGACCATCTTCTTCGGCATGTTCAGCAGCGAGCCGACCGTACGCGTGGTCAGGTCCGACATCACGCGGACGACCGTGACCGGCCCCTCGCGCTCGCGCCCGGCGGTCGGCGTGATGCCGAGGAAACCGACCTTCTCGGTCTTGTCCGGGTCGGTGAGCGACTGCATCTCGTTGGTGGTGACCGGCACGCTCAGCGTGACGTCCTGCCCGCCGCGGTGGACGACCATCGACACCGTACGGCCGCCGGAGGCACGGATCAGCGTCTGGAGCTTCTCGTAGGACGTGATCCGGTGACCGTCGTAGGAGACGATCCGGTCGCCCGCCTTGAGCCCGGCTCGTACGGCCGGTGTCATCGGGTCGGCGGCGGTGCAGTCGCGGCCGGCCTGCGCGGCTGGGATGGCGCACTTGGAGACCGCACCGATGACCGGTTTGTACGTCGCGACGCCGATGCCCATCACGACGATGCTGATGAACACGAACGCCAGCACGAGGTTCATGAACGGGCCGGCGAACATGATGATGACCTTCTGCCACCACTTCTTGCGGTAGAAGACGCGGTCCTCATCGCCGGGGCCGACCTCTTCGAGCGAGGCGCCGCGCGCGGACTCGATCAGCGACTGGAACGGCCCGGTCGAGGAGTTGCGCACCATGCCGGGCGCGTCGTCGCGGCGCGGCGGCAACATGCCGATCATCCGGATGTACCCGCCGAGCGGGATCCACTTGACGCCGTACTCGGTCTCGCCCCGGCGGCGGGAGAACATGGTCGGCCCGAAGCCCACCATGTACTGCGGCACCCGGACTCCGAACAGCTTCGCGAACGACAGATGGCCCAGCTCATGCAGGGCGATCGAGGCGAGCAGACCGAAGAAGAACACGACGATGCCCACCACGAACAGCAAACTCATTCGGTCACGCTCCACATCCGTCACGGCCGGGGCAGGCCGAAGCCGCGCATCTGCTCCGGAATCCCCAGTCGCACAAGCGTATGCCGTAAAACCAAACTCATGTCAGGAAGCCGCGCAGCAGTGCGGCGGTGCCGTCGAGATGTTCGGCCACGGCGCGCCGCGCGGCGTCCGGATCGCCGGCCAGGACCGCGTCCACGATCGCGGCGTGCTGTACGGAGGCGTGCGCGATGTTCCACTGGAGTACGGGGATCGCCGCGAGCAGGTCGTTGAGGCGCATGCGGGCGTCCGCGCAGGCCGCGGCCAGCAGCGGCGAGCCGGTCAGCTCGCCGATGGTCAGATGGAACCTGGTGTCGAGCCGTCGGTAGTCGGCCGGTTCGGCGAGGTCGGCCGCGCGCAGACTGTGCCGCAGCCGCCCGACCTCATCCTCGGTGAGCCGCCGGGCGGCCAGCGCCTGCGCCGCGCCGGTCTCCACCGCCATGCGGAAAACCAGGGCGTCGCTGAGCCGCTCCCCCATCCCGGCCGCGACGCGTTCGAGGTCGCCGCGCCGCGGCTCCGGCGGCCGGTACGTCACGAAGGTGCCGCCGAAGCGGCCGCGCCGCGACTCGACGTACCCCTCCTGCTGGAGTGCGCGGATGGCCTCGCGCAGGGTCACCCGGCTGATGCCGAGACGCGGGGCGAGTTCGCGTTCGGGCGGCAGCCGCTCGCCCAGCCCGACGACGCCGAGCTTGATCGCCTGGAGGAGCCGCTCGACCGTCTCCTCGAAGGCGTTCCCCCCGCGTACGGGGCGGAAGGCGGCCGAGGCGGCGAGGTCGTCCGGCCGGTCCGTCACCCGAGGCCCCCTCATCTGCCGAGTCCGCCGAAGCCGCCGGCGAGAGGGCGGCCGAGCAGCGCCCGGCCGCCCTGGGATCACGCCTGGGCCGTGCCCGGGTCCAGGTCGACGACGGTGTCGTCCGTGCCGCCGACCGTACGCCTCGGCCCGGTGAACCACGAACGCGCCGACAGCGCCCACCAGCCGCCGACGAGGAGCAGCACCGCGCCCACCGCTACCGGCGCGTAGTTGACCGCGCTCCAGCTCCACGCCTTGTTGCCGGGTACGCCGGCCGGTGCGATCGGCAGGACGAAGTAGATCGAGATCACCACGATCTCGGTCACCGCGATCCAGCCGAGCACCTTGTACTTCGAGCCGAGCGTCCAGGGCCCCGGCCGGAACCGGTCGCCCATCCGCAGCCGCAGGTAGATCGGGATGAGGAAGGCGAGGTACAGGCCGATCACCGCGATCGAGACGACCGCGTAGAACGCGACCGGCGTGCCGGTCGGGCTCTTGTAGAGCGCCGGCAAGGTGAGCACGAGGGCCGCGACGGATCCCATGATGATCGCGTTCACCGGCGTACGGTTCCGGTTGACCTGCGACCACATGCGCCAGCCGGGGATGCCGCGGTCGCGCGAGAACGCGTACGTCATGCGGGACATGCTGGTCACGCAGCTCATGCCGCAGTAGAACTGGCCGATCACCGAGACCGCGACGACGATCTTGGCGAGGGCGGGGCTCAGCGCGGTCGTGAAGATGGCCGTGACCGAACCCGCCCCGGCGTTGACGCCCTTGACGTCGGTGGCGGCGAACAGGAACGCCAGCAGCAGGATCCAGCCGCCGATCGCGGAGTAGGCGATCGACCGCCACAGGCCCTTGGCCGCGCTCATCGCCGCGCCGCGCGTCTCCTCCGAGACGTGCGCGCACGCGTCGAAGCCGGTGATCGTGTACTGCGTGAGCAGGAACCCGAGAGGCAGCACGTAGAACCAGTACGTGCCGCTTGAGAACCCGGAGTTGTTGATCCGGTGGGTGAAGACGAACGACAGGCTCTGGTGCGAGTCCGGGCCGAAGATCAGGATCAACACGATCAGCGCGACGCCGAACACGTGCCACCACACCGAGACGTTCTGCAGGATCGCCACGAGGTGGTGCCCGTAGATATTGATCAGTGCGTGCAGCGCCAGGATGATCACGAAGAGCAGGAAGACGAAGCTCAGGCCGCCGTCCCAGCCGGTGTGCAGCATGCCGAGCAGGACGTTGAGGAAGGTCGCGGCGCCGTAGTCGACCGACGCGGTCACCGCGACCAGGCCGATCAGGTTGAGCCACCCGGTGAACCAGCCGTGCACCGGCCGGCCCATCGTCGCCGCCCACCAGTAGATGCCGCCCGCGGTCGGATAGGCCGAGACCAGCTCGGACATGCAGAACCCGATGATCAGGATGAACAGCGAGATGAACGGCCATCCCCAGCTGATGGCGATCGGCCCGCCGTTGTTCCACGCCTGGCCGAACGTCGTGAAGCACCCGGCGAGGATCGAGATGATGGAAAAGGAGATGGCGAAATTGGAAAAGCCGCTCCAGGACCGGTCCAGCTCCTGCGTGTAGCCGAGCTCGGCGAGTCTCTTGGCGTCGGCGTCGTCGTCGAGGTTGATGGCCATCAGTGCCTCCTCGATTGGGGGCTCGGGGTGGGCGGGCCGATGCGGCCCAGGGGCCGGCGGCCCGCGCCGGCGTCTTCGGGTGAGCCGGAGGCGCTCACGTGACGGCTCTCCCCCGATGAGCCGTCCGGTCGATCAGCCTGCCGAGCTCCGGGTCGGTCAGGTCGCGCAGGGCCTGGCCCCACTTGTCGGCGGCCTCCGCGTCGTAGTCGAACGCGGCGTCGGCCGCCCGGTGCGCGAGCAGGCCGTGGTGTATCGCGAACCACAGGGTCCAGGTGACGTTGGAGACCAGGAGGTAGAGCCGCACCCGTGCGAGCAGCGCGTCCGACATCTCGGCCCCGAAGTAGGCCGAGGCCAGCGCCTGGACCCGTACGGGCTCGTAGTCGCCCTCGGCGGCGATGTCGCCGAGCTCGAAGGCCGGGTCGTTCATCCCGGAGAGCTGGTAGTCGACGATCCGGATGTCGCGCCCGTCGTCGATGAAGTTCTCCGGCAGCAGGTCGTTGTGACACGGCACAGGCGGCAGCGGCGCGCGCTCCATGGCGCGCTCGATGTCGCCGAGCACCGGCAGGTGGTCGCCGTAGCCGTCGGGGACGCGCAGGTCGTGCTCGCGGCAGCGGGCGAACAGCTCCTCCGCCTTGCGGAAGACGCTGAAGTCGCCGGCGAAGCGTGCCGTACCGGAGTGCAGGCGGCGGCAGGCGGCGGCGAGCCGCGGGATCGTCTCGGCCCGGCGTACGTCGTCGCGGGAGAGCGTCGCGCCCTCGATGTACTCCAGCACCATCGCGTGCCCGGCGACGTGCAGGACCGCCGGACCCACGCCCGTACGCGCCGCGCGTACGGTGTTCTCGATCTCCACCTCGGCCGGGACGCCGAGCCCGGCCGCGCTCACCGCGGGGTCGAGCACCCGCACGACGTACGTGCGGCCGCCGGTCTCGACGCGCAGCACACGGTGGCTGAGGCCGCCCTTCAGTGTGGTGCAGGCCAGGTCGCCGCCCGAGCCCAGCCCGGCCTGCGCCATGATCTCCGCCACGCTGAGCGCCATCGCCTGTCCAACGGTCGCGACGGCGCTGATGGACTGCCCTTAACCCATTTGAGACCTTCGAGCAGACCGGCCGCCAGATGTTGTTCCGGAAGTCTGCGAGCGGGCACGGACGGCGTCAAGAGGGGTGGCCGAACTTTATTCGGTCGACCTTTACCCCTTCTGGTATGCCCAACAAGCTGCTAGAAGCAGCACCATGGCCGACGAAACGGACGACACTCTCCGCCGCAGGGCGTGGGAGGGCGTCGCCGACGCGATCCGGCACGGCGCGTACGGGCCCGGCGGCCGGCTGCCCCCGGAACGTGAGCTGGCCGAGCGGCTGGCGGTGAGCCGCTCGACGCTGCGGCTCGCGCTGCACGACCTCGAACGCGCCGGCGTCGTCGTACGGCGGCCCGGCCGCGGCGGCGGCACGTTCGTCGCCACGCCCAAGGTCGAGCGCGACCTCGGCGGCTTCGCCGGGCTGGGCGAGTACATCCGGCGGCCGGGACTCGTCGCGGGCGCCCAGGTGATCGAGGTGGCGCTCACCCCGGCCGACCCCGCCGTGGCCGAGGCGCTGCTGCTCGGCCCGGGCGAGCCGGTCGTCGTCATCACCCGCGTACGGCTGGCCGGCGGCGAGCCGATCGCGCTCGAACGCTCGCGCTTCCCGGCGATGCGCTACCCCGGCCTGGCCGAGCAGGCCCTCGGCGGCTCGCTGTATGACCTGCTGCGCGACACGTACGGCGACGCGCCCGAGCGGGCGGTGGAGCGGATCGAGCCGGTGGCCGCCGGCGAGGAGGCCGCCGCCCTGCTGGACGTGCCGCCCGGCACGCCGCTGCTCGCCGTCGAGCGGGTCGCCTGCAACCGGGCGGGCGAGCCGGTCGAGCACGCCTCCGACCTGTTCCGCGGCGACCGTACGCGCGTGGTCGTGTGGACCTCGCACGAGACGACGGAGGATCGGCCGTGACGGACCAGGACCTGCCGGGCCGCGCCCGCATCGTGATCGTCGGCGGTGGCGTCGGCGGCATCAGCGTCGCCTACCACCTCGCCGAGCTGGGCGAACGCGACGTCGTCCTGATCGAGCGCGCCGACCTGACGAGCGGCTCGACGTTCCACTCGGCCGGGCTCGTCGGGCAGTTGCGGTCCGACCCGACCCTGACTCGCATGAACATGGACTCCGTCGCGCTGTACCGGATGCTCCAGGAGGGCGAGCACCCGCCGGGCTGGGTCGAGTGCGGCGGCATACGCCTCGCCTGCACGCCGGAGCGGATGGCCGAGATCCGCCGCCAGCTCGGCTGGGCGGCCGCGTACGGGCTGCCGCTGGAGGAGATCTCGGCCGCCGAGGCGCAGCGGATGTTCCCGCTGATGGACACCGGCGGCGTGCTCGGCGGCGCGTACCTGGCCACGGACGGCTACGTCGACCCCTCTCAGCTCACCTACTCCCTCGCGGCGGGCGCGCGTGCGGGCGGCGTCCGGACGTTCACGCACACGCGCGTGCTCGGCGTCGGTGTCGCCTCCGGGCGGGTCACCGGGGTGCGCACGGACCGCGGCGACGTCGAGGCGGAGATCGTCGTGAACTGCGGCGGGATGTTCGCCGCCGAGATCGGGCGGATGGCCGGCGTACGCGTGCCTGTGGTGCCGATGTCGCACCAGTACGTCGTCACCGGGCCGCTGCGCACGCGTGACGGCGCGCACCTGCCCACCCTGCGCGACCCCGACCGCCTGGTCTACTTCCGCGAGGAGGTGGACGGCCTGGTCATGGGCGGGTACGAGCGCGATTCGGCGCCCTGGGCCCTCGGCCGGGCGGACCGCGACGCGATCCCGGCCGACTTCAACGGCCGGCTGCTGGCCGAGGACTGGGACCGGTTCGAGGAGATCAGCCGCAACGCGCAGCGGCGCGTACCGGCGCTGGCCGACGCGGGCGTGGTCAAGATGATCAACGGGCCGGAGGCGTTCACGCCGGACAACGAGTTCTGCCTCGGCGAGACCGAGGTCGCGGGCTTCTTCGTCGCGGCCGGCTTCTGCGCGCACGGCATCGCGGGCGCCGGCGGCGTCGGGCGGCTCATGGCCTCGTGGATCACGGCCGGCGAACCGCCGATGGACGTCTGGCACATGGACGTACGGCGGTTCGCCGCGCACTACCGCTCGCCGTCCTACACGCGGCGGCGCACCGTGGAGAACTACGAGACCTACTACGACATCCCGTACCCGAACCGCGAACGGTCCGCCGGCCGCCCGCTGCGCGTCTCCCCCGCGTACGCCCTGCACGCCGAGCTGGGCGCGGTCTTCGGCGAGAAGGCGGGCTGGGAACGCGTCGACTACTACGCCTCGAACGCCGCCGCGGGCGACGGCTCGCCGCGGCCGCGCGGCTGGGCCGGGCACGGCTGGTCGCCCGCGATCGGCGCGGAGCACACCGCGACCCGTACGTCGGCCGGGCTGTTCGACGAGTCGTCGTTCGCCAAGATCGAGGTGACCGGGCCGGGCGCGGCCGCGCTGCTGGAGTGGCTCTGCGACAACGCGGTGGCACGCGAGGTCGGCGCGGTGACGTACACACAGTGCCTGAACGCGCGCGGCGGCATCGAGGCCGACTTCACCGTCACGCGTACGAGCGAGGACGCGTTCCTGATCGTCACCGGCACCGCGTTCGGCACGCGCGACCTGGCATGGATCCGCCGGCACGCGCCGCGCGACGGCTCGGTGCGGGTCGCCGACGTCACCGGCCAGTACGCCTGCCTCGCCCTGTGGGGGCCGCGCTCGGCCGAGCTGCTCGGCGGCCTGACCACGGACGGCCTCGACTTCCCGTACCTGACCTCGCGGGAGACCACGGTCGGCGACGTGCCGGTACGAGCGCTGCGGGTGACGTTCACCGGCGAGCTGGGCTGGGAGCTGTACTGCTCCAGCGAGTACGGCGCGGCACTGTGGCGGACGCTCGCCGCCACGGGCGCGGTCCCGGCCGGCTACCGCGCGATCGACTCGCTGCGGCTGGAGAAGGGCTACCGGGTGTGGGGCTCAGACCTGTCGCCGGAGGTCACGCCGTACGAGGCGGGGCTCGGCTTCTGCGTACGACTCGACAAGCCCGGCGGTTTTCTCGGCCGTGACGCCCTGGTCGCGGCGAGGAAGCGCGGCCCCGAGCGGAGACTACGCTGCCTGACCCTGGCCGACCCGCGCGCGGTGTGCCTGGGCAACGAGCCCGTACGCGTCGGCGGGACGGTGGCGGGCCGGGTGACCTCAGGCGGCTACGGCTACACGGTCGGCCACTCGATCGCGTACGCGTACCTGCCCGCCGACTGCGAGCCGGGCACCGAAGCGGAGGTGAGCCTGTTCGGCGAGCGAATCCCCGCCGAAGTCACACGAGAACCCCTGTACGACCCGCCCGGCGACCGCGTACGCGCCCGGCCCGCGGCTACGGTTTCTGACGTATCTCCTCGATCAGCTTCCAGACGGCGGTCGAAGGATTCTTGAGGTAGTCGGTCCCGGTAGGTTCAAGAGCCTTCGCCCGTGAGCACGCGTCGTCTAAACCGTCCGCGAAGTCGCGAAAGCTGGTACGCCCCTCGCGCCACCCGGGGAGCATTTCCTTTAGTGCTCGCTTGGCGGATTCAGCCGACTGGAAGGGGCTCGAACAATGCGACCAATGCAGCATCAACCATAGCTCGAAGCAAGGAGTTGAAAGAGCGACCTTGATATCGCTGGATTTCGCCTCTTCCACAATCGCGCCGGTGAGTTCGGGGTCCAGCTCCGTGTCCAGGACGCACCAAACAGCGTCATACTCGTCCGAAACACGACGCGCCGCCGCGCGCACTATCGAGAGGTGGTCACCACCAGGTTCGTCCACGTCGAGCTGCGGGCCGCGACGCGTCCGCATCCCCGAGAAATAGTCGCTCTCCGTTCGCCCCTCGCAAAGTATCAAATAACTGGCACGTTCTTCACGCGCTCCGCCCACCCTCCGGCGCAAATCCGTCTCAGCCGCCACTTGCGCGCGGCGCGCGCGGCCGTCCGGTTTAGGTATCCGGGGAGACATCGTCCAACTCTTCACGTCCGGCCACGGCGGCACTGAACAGCTCGTCGTTGATGATCGGGACGGCACCATAGCGGCCGGCTAGGTATCGCCGCTCTCTGTTCTCGTCTTTTCGTGGTTTGAAGTCGGAAAGCGGGAACAGCTCGGTAACTCCGCACTCATCCTTTTCGGTGAACCAGACGTGATCCCTATGCAGGACCTCTTCCCCCTGGATGCGCCCCAGCAGAGCGGCGTCGTGACTGCTGAATATCAGCTGGGCTCCGTGGGGGTTGGTTTCCGCGTCCCGGAAGAGTCCGATCAACTGAGCAGTCAAGAAAGGATGCAGACTTGAATCAAGTTCGTCTACGACCAAGACGGTTCCGCGGTCCAGAGACATAAAGGCCGGCACGCCGAGTTCAAATAGTGCCCGCGTTCCCAGTGATTGGTCTCGCAGGCTGAGAGAAAAACTACCGTCAGCTCCACGGTGACGAAAGAATATCTCTTTACGGCGCGGAGTTTCAGGCAGACCCTTCCGGCGTGCCAAACGCGCAGCCCATTCCTCATCGGTCTCCTCGACGAGCTCAGCACCCTCGATTCCGGTGTCGGCAGAGCGAAGCAAGTCGGTAAGCCGGCCGAGGTAACCCTGCGACTCAAGGACCCTCGTCCCCACGACGATCTGATAGCGCAGCGTCACCTGCGTCCTCGTCAGCAGACTCACGAACCAGTCATAAACCGGTCGCACGATCGGCTGTCGAGATCGAGCCGCGACCGACAGGTAGAGAACGTTGGACTCTGTTATCTCTTCCACACTTCGCATCGAGTCGGGGGATTGCTCGCCGTAGTCATAGTCATCGAAATGGCGAGAAAAAATGCGGCGCTTGCGCTTGTGTGGATAGCTGTGCATCCACTCATCGACGACCTGTACGTCATCGACGGAAAACCCGTAGGTGTATCGAATACCTTCGACAAGAAGATCGACGACGTAAGATGACGGTTCACCGCTCGCACCGGCGTCCAGGGCGAAGGGATGTCGTTCTATCCCCTCGCCGGGCTCGCTCTCACGAAGCGATCCGCGGACCATGTTCTGCATGTATGCGAGCGCGTCGATGACATTCGACTTGCCGGAGGCATTCGGGCCGAAGATTCCGGCGACCGTCACCGCACCCCGACTCGTCCCGTCCGGATCGTCGGCCGAGTAACCGGGAGTCAGCAGCAGTTGCTGCTCGTGGCGCAGCGAACGATGGTTGGAAACGCGGAAACTTAGCAGCATCAGGCCCTTATCTCCTCCCATCGGGGGTCTCCGCCCCCTAGTCTGCGGGAAACTCGCACAGATGGACAGGACTACTCTATGTGACCACCGTGCTCCGCGTCTTTCCAGGGGTGCGAAATCCAGGCCCTGGACGCCGGCCGCGCAGCGGAGCCCTGACCCTTCAAAGCCTTGACATAGCACAGCTCAACCCCCTCAATGGTCCCAAATCACACCATTCAGCCCTCTCCGAAAGGGCGCGCATCGTGCCGAACCGAGGTCTGCTCACTCTGGAGCAGCTACAGGTCGAGGTCGAGGCGGGGCGGATCGACACGGTCCTCATCGTCATCACCGACATGCAAGGGCGGCTTCAGGGCAAGCGCCTGTCCGCTCGGTACTTCCTGGAGGAGGTGGCCGCGCACGGTTCGGAGGGGTGTAACTACCTGCTCGCGGTGGACGTCGACATGAACACCGTGGACGGGTATGCGATGTCGTCGTGGGAGCGCGGCTACGGCGACTTCGTCATGCGCCCCGACCTGGCCACGCTGCGACTGATGCCCTGGCACGAGGGGACCGCTCTGGTCTTCGCCGACCTGGCCTGGGAGGACGGCTCGGAGGTCGTGGCCTCGCCGCGGCAGATCCTGCGCCGTCAGCTCGGGCGGCTCGCCGAGCGTGGCTGGGTGGCCTACATCGGCACCGAGCTGGAGTTCCTGGTCTTCCAGGACTCCTACGAAGAGGCGTGGAACCGGCGCTACCACGGCCTGACGCCCGCCAACCAGTACAACGTCGACTACTCCGTCATCGGCACGTCGCGCGTCGAGCCGCTGCTGCGGCGGATCCGCAACGCGATGGACGGCGCGGGCATGTACGTCGAGTCGGCCAAGGGCGAGTGCAACCTCGGCCAGCACGAGATCGCCTTCCGGTACGCCGACGCCCTCGCCACCTGCGACAACCACGTGCTCTACAAGACCGGGGCGAAGGAGATCGCGGCCCAGGAGGGGATGTCCATCACCTTCATGGCCAAGCCGAACGAGCGGGAGGGCAACTCCTGCCACATCCACATCTCGCTGCGGGGAAACGACGGCACGCCGGTGATGTACGACGGCGACGGCACGCACGGCCTGTCGCGGCTCGGCGAGCGGTTCATCGCCGGGCAGCTCGCCTGCATGCGCGACTTCACCCTCCTGTACGCCCCGAACGTCAACTCCTACAAGCGGTACGCGCCGGGCTCGTTCGCGCCGACCGCGATCAAGTGGGGGCGGGACAACCGCACCTGCGCGCTGCGGCTCGTCGGCCACGGCGGCGACTCGCTCCGGATCGAGAACCGCGTGCCCGGCGGCGACGTGAACCCCTACCTCGCCGTTGCCGCGCTGGTCGCCGCGGGCCTGCACGGCATCGAGAACGAGCTGACGCTGGAGGACGCCTACGCCGGGAACGCCTACACCTCCGGCGCCGACCAGGTACGCGCGACGCTGCGCGAGGCGTACGCGGACTGGACCCGCAGCGCACCGGCGCGCGAGGCGTTCGGCGACGAGGTCGTGGACCACTACGCCAACAACGCGAACGTCGAGCTGGCCGCCTACGACCGCGCGGTGACCGACTGGGAGCTGTTCCGCAACTTCGAGCGCACGTGATCAGGGGGACCCGTTGGATTTCCAGGTGGTCAACCCGGCGACCGAGGAGGTCGTCGAGGCCGTGCCGATGGCCGGCGCGGAGGAGGTCGACGCCGCCGTCGCACGCGCCTCCTCCGCGTACGCGACGTGGCGGCACGTGGCGCCCGGCGACCGCGCACGGCTGCTGCGCGCCTTCGCCGACGCGGTCGGCGAGCACGCCGAGGAGCTGGCCGCGATCGAGGTGGCCGAGGCCGGGCACCCGATCGGCCAGGCACGCTGGGAGGCCGGGAACGTCCGCGACGTCCTGACCTACTACTCCGCGGCGCCGGAGCGGTTGTTCGGGCGGCAGATCCCGGTGCCGGGCGGGCTGGACGTGACGTTCCAGGAGCCGCTGGGCGTCGTCGGCGTGATCGTGCCGTGGAACTTCCCGATGCCGATCATGGGCTGGGGCATGGCGCCGGCGCTCGCGGCCGGCAACACGGTGATCGTCAAGCCCGCGGAGGCGACGCCGCTGACCGCGCGCCGCATCGGCGAGCTGGCGCTGGAGGCGGGGCTGCCCGAGGGCGTGCTCCAGGTCGTGCCCGGCGAGGGCCCGGTCGCGGGGCGCCGGCTGGTCGAGCACACCGGCGTACGGAAGATCGTCTTCACCGGCTCGACGCGGGTCGGCAAGCAGATCATGGCGGCGTGCGCGGCCGACGTGAAGCGGCTCACGCTGGAGCTGGGCGGCAAGAGCGCGAACATCGTCTTCGCCGACGCCGACCTGGAGCAGGCAGCCGCCTCGGCGCCGAACGCCGTGTTCGACAACGCCGGGCAGGACTGCTGCGCACGCTCGCGCGTGCTCGTCCAGCGCGGCGCGTACGACCGGTTCATGGAGCTGCTGGAGCCCGCGGTGCGCGGCGTGCGCGTCGGCGACCCGCGCGACGCCGAGACCGAGGTCGGGCCGCTGATCAGCGCCGCGCACCGGGAGCGGGTGCGCGGCTTCGCCGGCGGCGAGGTCGCGTTCCGCGGAAGCTGCCCGGACGGGCCCGGCTTCTGGTTCCCGCCGACCGTGCTGACCGGGCGCGGGAGCGGCTGGGACGAGGAGATCTTCGGGCCGGTGGTCTCGGTGCTGCCGTTCGAGGACGAGGCCGAGGCGGTGCGGATCGCCAACGACACCTCCTACGGCCTCGCGGGCTCGATCTGGACCCGCGACGTGGGCCGCGCCCTGCGCGTGGCGCGCGCGGTCGAGGCGGGCAACCTGTCGGTCAACTCACACTCCGCGGTCCGCTACTGGACGCCGTTCGGCGGCTACAAGCAGTCCGGTCTGGGCCGCGAGCTGGGCCCGGACGCGCTCCACGCCTTCACCGAGACCAAGAACGTCTTCATCGCCATGTGAGCACGTCAACCCCACGCGAAATCCGGAGGATCCATGCAGCGCCTGCAGGACCGCGTCGCGGTCGTCACCGGAGGTGCCGGCGGCATCGGGCTGGCGACCGCGCGCCGGCTAGCCGACGAGGGCGCCAAGGTGGTCGTCGCCGACGTCGACGAGGCCGCCGGCGCGGGCGTCGCCGCCGAGGTCGGCGGCCTGTTCGTCCGCGCCGACGTGACCAGCGAGGACGACGTACGCGCCATGTACGCCTTCGCCCGCGACGCGTACGGCTCGGTGGACATCGCCTTCAACAACGCCGGGATCTCCCCGCCCGAGGACGACTCGATCCTGACGACCGGCCTGGACGCCTGGCGGCGCGTGCAGGAGGTCAACCTGACCAGCGTTTACCTGTGCTGCAAGTACGTCATCCCGTACATGCGCGAGCAGGGCCGCGGCTCGATCATCAACACGGCCTCGTTCGTCGCGGTGATGGGCGCGGCGACGTCGCAGATCTCCTACACCGCCTCCAAGGGCGGCGTGCTGGCGATGTCGCGCGAGCTGGGCGTGCAGTTCGCCCGCGAGGGGATCCGCGTCAACGCGCTGTGCCCGGGGCCGGTGAACACCCCGCTGCTCCAGGAGCTGTTCGCCAAGGACCCCGAGCGCGCGGCGCGGCGGCTCGTGCACATCCCGATGGGCCGGTTCGCCGAGGCGACCGAGATCGCCGCCGCCGTGGCGTTCCTGGCCAGCGACGACTCCTCCTTCATCACGGCGTCGGAGTTCCTCGTGGACGGCGGGATCGCCGGCGCGTACGTCACCCCGCTCGCGTGAGCGCACCGCTCGTCGGCATCACCTCCTACGTCGAGCGCGCCCGGTTCACGGTCTGGGAGATGACCGCGACGCTGGTGCCGCACGCGTACGTGGAGCAGGTCGTACGCGCCGGCGGGCAGCCGGTGGTGCTGCCGCCGGCCGGGCGGCCGTCCTCGGTGCTGCCGCGCCTGGACGCGCTCGTGCTCATCGGCGGCGGCGACGTGGACCCCTCGGCGTACGGTGCCGCGCCGCACGCGCGTACGTCCCACGTGCGCGACTTCCGGGACGCCGCCGAGCTGGACCTCGTGCGCGCGGCGCTGGAGCGTGGGCTGCCGTTCCTGGGCATCTGCCGCGGCGCGCAGGTGCTCAACGTGGCGCTGGGCGGCACGCTGCACCAGCACGTACCCGACGTCGTCGGCGACGAACGGCACTGTCTCGCGCCCGGCCGCTACCACCGGTTCCCGGTACGTGTCGCGCCGGGCTCGCGGCTCGCCGTGGCGCTGGGCGCCGGCGAGGTGACGGTGTCGCACTACCACCACCAGGCCATCGACCGCCTCGGCGACGGGCTGGCCGCGTCCGCGTGGTCCGGCGACGGGCTGGTGGAGGCGGTCGAGACCGGCGGCACGGGGTTCGCGCTGGGCGTGCAGTGGCATCCCGAGGCCGACGCGGACCCGTCGCTGTTCGCCGCGCTGACCTCGGCCGCGGGCCGCTGACCCGCGTCACCGATCGGTCAAGTTCCGGTCACACACGGATCATCTCGCCCGACCGTGACGGCGTGTCACGGTTTCATCGTTTTTCGTGAGCAGACCGGTGATCGGCGTCAGCGCTTACGCCGAACGGGCCCGCTGGGCGGCATGGGACATGCCCGCCAGCGTCGTGCCCCAGCGCTATCTCGACAAGGTCCTCGACGCGGGAGGCACTCCGGTGATCCTCCCGGCCGTCCCTGGCATCGCGGACGTGCTGTCACGCCTCGACGGGTTGCTCCTCGTCGGCGGCGGCGACCTGGACCCGCGGCGGTACGGCGCGGTGCCGCATCCGAAGAACGCACGGGTCAACGCCGCGCGCGACGACGCCGAGACCGCGCTGCTGGAGGAGGCGCTGCGCCAGCGGCTGCCGATCCTGGGCGTCTGCCGCGGGCTGCAGCTCCTCAACGTGGTGCTGGGCGGCACGCTCCACCAGCACGTGCCCGACGTCGTCGGCCACGAACGCCACTCGGGCGGCGACGGGGTCTTCGCCCGCCACGACGTGCACCTGAACCCGCGCTGCGTCCTGGCCCGCGCCACGGGCCGTACGACACTGGACGTGGCGAGCCTGCACCACCAGGCGATCGACCAGGTCGGCGACGGCCTCACCGCCTGCGCCTGGGCCGACGACGGCCTGATCGAGGCGGTCGAACTCGAAGGCCACCCGTTCACGGTCGGCGTGCAGTGGCATCCGGAGGCCGACGAGGAGACAGGCGTCTTCACCGCCCTGATGGCGGCCGCCGCGATCCCCTCGCCCGCCCTCTGAGGCGGGGTGGGGGAAACCGAACCGCGGATTCGCGTACTGGCACGATCGAGCCGGTGAGCGCGGTTCAGGAGCATGAGTGGCGTCCCCGAGCACGGAGGTCCCTCTCATGCGCACGTCACGTATCGCCCGGCTGATCGTCACCGGTGGCCTGGCCGCGGCCGCCCTGGTCGCCGCGGGCCCGGCCGCCCATCCCGCCACTCCGCCGCCGTCTCCCCCGGGCGTACGGCTCACGCTGCCCGCGCCGAGCGGGCCGGGCCACGTCGGCACCGCCTCGCTCCGCCTGGTCGACCGGTCGCGCCGCGATCCCTGGGTGCCCGCGCAGGCGTACCGCGAGCTGATGGTCAGCGTGTTCTACCCGGCCGCCTCCGGGGGCGCGTACCCGGTCGCGCCGCAGATGGCCCCGGCCGCGGCGGCGCACTTCGACGCCTCGCTCGCCGACGTGCACCAGGGCTTCGGCATCCCGGCGGGCCGCGTCGACTGGGCCGCGACCGCCACGCACAGCCGTACGGGCGCGCCCGCGCTGCCCGGCCGGCACCCGGTCGTGCTGTACTCCCCCGGCCTCGGCGACCCTCGTACGCTCGGCACGACCTTCGCCGAGGACCTCGCCTCGCGCGGCTACGCGGTCGTCACGATCGACCACACCTACGACGCGTCCGAGGTGGAGTTCCCCGGCGGCCGGGTCGAGCCGTTCCGGCTGCCGCTCGACGGCGACGTCATCGCCACGCTGAAGAAGGTGCTGAGCGTACGCGAGGCCGACACCCGGTTCGTGCTGGACCACCTGGCCGAACTGCCCGGCGGCCTCGACCCGCACCGGGTCGGCATGGCCGGCCAGTCGGCCGGCGGGTTCACCGCGCTCCAGACGATGCACGACGACCCGCGGATCCTGGCGGCCGCCAATATGGACGGCACGGTCGGCTTCGACCAGGACGACGGCGGGCCGGGCCTGTCGCCGCTCGCCGAGGACGGGCTGCGTCGGCCGTTCCTGCTCATGGGCAGCCAGCCGAGCGACCACCACACCGTACGGTCCTGGGAGGCGCTCTGGGGCAACAGCACCGGCCCGCGGCTCGACCTGCATCTTCGCGGCTCGGCGCACCACACGTTCGCGGACATGGAGTCGCTCGTCCCGCAGGTGCCCGGCCTGCCCGCACAGACGGTGCGCGAGGACGTCGGCTGGGCCGACTCTAAGCAGGCGGTCGCGGACCAGCGCGCGTACCTGGCGGCCTTCTTCGACCTGCGGCTGCGCGGCCGCGACGACGGTCTCCTCGGCGGCCCGTCGCCGCGCCATCCCGGTGTCGCCTTCGTACGCTGAGGACCGCGATTTCGTCGATCGTGCGCACCCTCGTCGTGGATCTACCGCCGGGCGGCGGGGCGCTGCTAGCCTGATCGGAGCCATCGATCCCGCGCGGGAGAGTGCCCAGGTCGCCAGCCTGGGCCGCCGAAGGAGCAACCCCTCCCCGTAACCTCTCAGGCGACGCGAACCGCGCGGGCCAGGCGACCTCTGGAAAGCGGAGCCCCGGCTCCCGCCGAAGGTGCAAGCCCCGCGTGGGTGAAGCTCTCAGGCACCGATGACAGAGGGGGAGGCGCCGAAACCGCACGCCACGTGCCGGTGGGACGATGGAGACCCGCCCAACGATGGCCCGCGCGACAAGGAGCCTGCCGCGATGTCCGGTACGGACACGAAGAAGACACCACTCCACGAGGTCCACCACGATCTCGGCGCCACCGTCACCGAGTTCGCCGGCTACCTGATGCCGCTGCGCTACGGCAGCGAGACCGCCGAGCACAAGGCCGTACGCACCAGCGCCGGGCTCTTCGACCTCTCCCACATGGGCGAGATCTTCCTCACCGGTCCCGAGGCGGCCGCGGCGCTGGACCACGCGCTCATCGGGCACCTGTCCGGGCTCGCGGTCGGCCGTGCCCGCTACACGATGATCTGCAACGCCGAGGGCGGCGTGCTGGACGACCTGATCGTCTACCGGCCGGCGGCGGAGACGTTCATGGTCGTCGCCAACGCCGCGAACGCGGCGACCGTGCTCTCCGAGCTGGTCACGCGGTCGGGCAAGTTCGAGCAGGCGACGGTCGACGACCGCTCCGACGCGTACGCGCTGATCGCGGTCCAGGGGCCGAAGGCGCAGGAGATCCTGGCCCGGCTCACCGACGCCGCGCTGGGCGACCTGAAGTACTACGCGATCCTGCCGGGCGCGGTGGCGGGCGTCGACGCCCTCATCGCCCGCACCGGCTACACCGGCGAGGACGGCTTCGAGCTGTTCGTCTCCGCCGGGGACGCCGTGCCGGTCTGGCGTGCGGTGACCGAGGCCGGCGGCGACGACCTGCGGCCGTGCGGGCTGTCCTCGCGCGACACCCTGCGCCTCGAGGCCGGGATGCCGCTCTACGGCAACGAGCTGAGCACCGAGACGACGCCGTACGACGCGGGCCTCGGCCGTACCGTCAAGTTCGACAAGCCGGGCGACTTCGTCGGCCGCGCCGCGCTGGCCGCGCGCGCGGACGAGGCACCGGCGCGCACCCTCGTCGGGCTCGTGGCCAAGGGCCGCCGCGTCCCGCGGCACGGGTACGCGATCGTGGGATCGGACGGCACGCCGTGCGGAGTCGTGACCAGCGGCGCGCCATCCCCGACACTGGGCAAGCCCATCGCCATGGGCTATATCGACGCGGGTCACGCCGAAGACACCGATCTCGCGGTGGACATCCGCGGCAACCACGAGCCGGTCGACAAGGTCGCCCTGCCTTTCTATAGGAGGACCCCGTGAGCACCGTCCCCGAGACGCTTTCCTACACCGAAGAGCACGAGTGGATTACCCAGCCGGCCGAAGGCGTTGTCACCATCGGGATCACCGCGTACGCCGCCGAGGCCCTGGGCGACATCGTGTACGTCTCGCTGCCCCAGGAGGGCGCGACGGTGGAGGCGGGTGAGCCCTGTGGTGAGGCGGAGTCGACCAAGTCGGTGAGCGACATCTACGCGCCGGTGACGGGAGAGGTGGTGGCGGTCAATGGTTCGGTCGAGGAGGACCCGGCCGTGATCAACGCCGACCCGTACGGGGAGGGCTGGCTGTTCAAGATCCGCGCGGACGGTGACTCACCGGACCTGCTGGACGCCCCGGCCTACTCCAAGCTGATCGAGGAAGCCTGAAGATGACCATTACCAACGCGTCTCTCGCCGACGTCGACCCGGAGGTGGCGGCCGCCATCGCCGACGAACTTCACCGGCAGCAGTCGACCCTGGAGATGATCGCCTCGGAGAACTCCGCGCCGGTCAGTGTGTTCGAGGCGCAGGGCTCGGTGATGACCAACAAGTACGCCGAGGGCTATCCCGGACGGCGCTACTACGGCGGGTGTGAATACGTCGACGTCACCGAGCAGCTCGCGATCGACCGCGCCAAGGAGCTGTTCGGCGCCGAGCACGCGAACGTCCAGCCGCACTCGGGCGCGCAGGCCAACATCGCGGTCTACTTCGCGCTGCTCCAGCCCGGCGACACCATCCTGGGCCTGGATCTCGCGCACGGCGGGCACCTGACCCACGGCATGAAGATCAACTACTCGGGCAAGATGTTCAACGTCGCCGCCTACCACGTCGGCGACGACGGCCTGGTGGACATGGCCGAGGTCTCCCGGCTGGCGCACGAGCACCGCCCGAAGATGATCGTCGCCGGCTGGTCGGCGTACCCGCGTCAGCTCGACTTCGCCGCGTTCCGCCGCGTCGCCGACGAGACCGGCGCGCTGTTCATGGTGGACATGGCGCACTTCGCCGGGCTCGTCGCGACCGGGCTGCACCCCTCGCCGGTCCCGCACGCCGACATCGTGACGACCACGACGCACAAGACGCTCTGCGGGCCGCGCGGCGGGCTCATCCTGTGCCGCGAGGAGTACGCCAAGAAGATCAACTCGGCGGTCTTCCCCGGCACCCAGGGCGGCCCGCTGGAGCACGTCATCGCGGCCAAGGCGGTGGCGCTGAAGATCGCCGCCTCTGAGGAGTTCGCCGAGCGCCAGGCGCGTACGGTCGAGGGCGCGCGCATCCTCGCCGCGCGGCTGCTCCAGGAGGACTCCGCCAAGGCCGGCGTCAAGGTGCTGACCGGCGGCACCGACGTGCACCTCGTCCTCGTCGACCTGGTCGAGTCCGACCTGACCGGCCGCGACGCCGAGGACCGGCTGCATTCCATCGGCATCACGGTCAACCGCAACGCCGTGCCGAACGACCCGCGCCCCCCGATGGTGACCTCGGGCCTGCGCATCGGCACCCCGGCGCTGGCCACGCGCGGCTTCCAGGAGGACGCCTTCACCGAGGTCGCCGACATCATCGCGCTGGCGCTCCAGCCGTCGTTCGACTCCGCCGCGCTGTCGGCACGTGTGACCGCGCTGGCCGACCGACACCCGCTCTACCCCAGTCTGTGAGACGAGATGACCATCGCTCCGGAGGGCCGCAAGCTTCTGCGGGTCGAGGCGCGCAACGCCGAGACCCCGATCGAGCGCAAGCCGCCCTGGATCAAGACCCGGCTGAAGATGGGCCCGCAATACCGCGAGCTGACCGATCTCGTACGCGGCGAGGGCCTGCACACGGTCTGCCAGGAGGCGGGCTGCCCGAACATCTACGAGTGCTGGGAGGACCGCGAGGCGACCTTCCTCATCGGCGGCGACCAGTGCACCCGGCGCTGTGACTTCTGCCAGATCGACACGGGCAAGCCGGCCGCGTACGACCCGGACGAGCCGCGCCGCGTCGCCGAGTCCGTACAGAAGATGGGCCTGAAGTACGCCACGATCACCGGGGTGGCGCGCGACGACCTCGCCGACGGCGGCGCCTGGCTCTACGCCGAGACGGTGCGCCAGATCCACGCGCGGCTGCCCGGCTGCGGCGTCGAACTGCTCATCCCCGACTTCAACGCGGTGCCCTCGCAGCTCGCCGAGGTCTTCTCGGCCCGCCCCGAGGTGCTCGCGCACAACCTGGAGACGGTGCCGCGGATCTTCAAGCGGATCCGGCCCGCCTTCCGGTACGACCGCTCGCTCACGGTCCTCACCGAAGCGCGCGCGGCCGGGCTGGTGACCAAGTCCAACCTCATCCTCGGCATGGGCGAGACCCGCGAGGAGATCACCCAGGCCATGCGCGACCTGTACGACGCGGGCTGTGAGCTGCTGACCATCACGCAGTACCTCCGCCCGTCGCCGCGCCACCACCCGGTGGACCGCTGGGTCAAGCCGGAGGAGTTCGTCGAGCTGAAGGCCGAGGCCGAGGAGATCGGGCTCGTCGGCGTCATGTCCGGTCCCCTCGTACGCTCCAGCTACCGCGCCGGCCGGCTCTACCAGCAGGCCATGGAGGCCCGGCGTACGACGGCGAACTAGCGGTGGCGATCAGTGTCTTCGACCTGTTCAAGATCGGTATCGGTCCGTCCAGCTCGCACACGGGCGGCCCGATGGCGGCGGCGCACCGGTTCGCCGCCGGGCTCGCTCGCGACGGCCTGCTGGCCGAGACCGCGTCAGTACGTTCGATCCTCTACGGCTCGCTCGGCCTGACCGGCAAGGGCCACGGCAGCGACAAGGCCGTCATGCTGGGCTTGGAGGGCGACCGGCCGGAATCGGTCGACGTCGAGGGCGTGGACGCGCGCGTGGCGGCGATGCGCGAGACCGGCGTCATCCGCCTGTTCGGCGACCATGAGGTGCCGTTCGTCGTCGGCTCGGACCTGGTGTTCGAGCGCAAGGTGTCGCTGCCGCACCACCCGAACGGCATGCGCTTCACCGCGTGCGACGCCGCCGGATCGACGCTTGCCGAGAAGGTCTACTACTCCGTGGGCGGCGGTTTCGTCGTGGACGAGGACGCCACCGGCGCGGACCGCATCAAGCCGGACGACACGGTCGTGCCGTACCCGTTCGCGACCGGGGCCGCGCTGCTCGCGCTGACCGAGGAGACCGGCCTGTCGGTCTCGGCGCTGATGATGGCGAACGAGCAGGCGTTCGGCCGACCGGCGGAGCAGATCCGTACGGACCTGCTGAAGCTGTGGGCGGTCATGCGTGAGTGCGTGGAGCGCGGCTGCACCCGCGAGGGCCTGCTGCCCGGCGGCCTGAAGGTACGCCGCCGCGCCCATCAACTGCACCGCAAGCTGGTCACCGAGACGGGCGGCGACCCGTTGCAGGCGATGGACTGGGTGACGCTGTTCGCGCTGGCGGTCAACGAGGAGAACGCCGCGGGCGGGCGGATCGTCACCGCGCCGACCAACGGCGCGGCGGGCATCGTCCCCGCGGTGCTGCACTACTACGACCGGTTCGTACCCGGCGCCTCCGAGGACGGCGTGGTCCGCTTCCTGCTCACCGCGGGTGCCGTGGGCGTGCTGATCAAGGAGAACGCCTCGATCTCCGGCGCCGAGGTGGGCTGCCAGGGCGAGGTCGGCTCGGCCTGCTCGATGGCCGCCGCGGGCCTGACCGAGGTGCTCGGCGGCACCCCGGAGCAGGTGGAGAACGCCGCCGAGATCGGCATCGAACACAACCTGGGCCTGACCTGCGACCCGGTCGGCGGCCTGGTCCAGGTGCCGTGCATCGAACGCAACGCGCTCGCCTCGATCAAGGCCATCAGCGCGACACGCCTCGCCCTGCGCGGCGACGGCCGCCACTTCGTCTCCCTCGACAAGGCCATCAAGACGATGCGCGACACCGGCCGCGACATGCACGACAAGTACAAGGAGACCTCCCGCGGCGGCCTCGCCGTGAACGTCATCGAGTGCTGACCACGCTGACCACGCTGACCACGGGCTCCTGACCGTGCCCTGATCGCCGGCGCGCACGGCAGCGTTCCCCCGGTGGCAATCCACCGGCCATCCGGACGACCCGAAACGTCGGTAACGTCGCCAGAATCATGGACGAGCTGCTGTTCAATCCCGTTGGCCTCCAGGGAGGGGCCACGGTCGTGTGCGACCTGGCCGCCGAGCTACGGACGCTGCGGCAGACGTGGTGGAACACCACCCAGGCGCCGGGTGACGCCTGCGGCCTGCAAGAGGTCGAGGACGGCTACGACCAGACGCGGCAGGTATGGTCCGCGGAGCTGGACGTCTACATCGAGATCCTCGACGAGGCGTGCCGCAGGCTCAGTGTCACGGGCACGGTCTACGGCGACGCCGAAGCGGACAACACCGCCGCGGTGACCGGCACCGGCGCGTAGCCGGTGGCGAGCGACGACTACCTCCAGATCTCCACGATCATCCACCGGCTCGACCAGTTGGTCGGCCTGGTCGATCCCTTCGACCCGTCCAACATCGTCGAGACCGTGGTGAACGCCATCTCGGTCACCGTGCGGCAGATCCTCGGCGACCCCGGCGAACTCCGCACGCTCGCGCAGGCGTACCACCAGGCGGGCGACGATTCGTTCCCGCTCTCCCAGGCCGTCACGATCCTCGCGGCCCAGGGCCTGCCCGAGATCTGGCAGGGCGAAGCGGCGGACACGGCACAGGGCGTCATGTTCAGCATGGGCGATCTCCTCTCGCGTACGAAGCCCGCCTTCACCGACGTGGCAGCGGCACTGGACGGCTACGCCGACACCCTCGAACGCCTGCAGAAGCGGCACAGCGAGCTCCAGCACGGCCTGAACCGGCTCTACTACATCGCGGACTGGATCGTCTTCGCCGTGGTCACCGTGGTGGCCGTGGGCGCGATCTTCGCCGGACTGGCCGTCGGCCAGCTGATCGAGATCCTGCTGCTCTGGGCGGCCGCCTTCTACCTGCTCGTGGGGCACTTCGTCGCCAACTACAACGAGTGCCTGGCAGCGGCCGACATGCTGGAGGTGCGGTTCGCCGACGCACAGGCGAAGGCGGCCACGGCCGGCGCGGTGAAGTCCGGCATGGCGCCCGTCGCCGCGGTGGGGTTCGCGGACTCCACCATCGCCGCGAAGGGCCTCGACAAGGGCAGCACCATCCTGAGCGCCGGGCAGCTCTCCCGCGCCGCGCAGCTGAGGGCCGCGCTGTCGCCCCAGGACCGGAGCGCGCTGGACGCCGCCATCGCCGCGGCGAAGTCGCCGCTGGAGCAGGCGTACATCCTCAAGGCGCTGGTCGCCGGGCACTCTGTGACCGAAGTGACCCGGTTCGCCGCCACCATCCGCGCGAAGGGCGCCGCGTGGCTACAGCAGCACCTCAGCCTCGTCGACCCGAGCCAGCCGGACACGGTGGTCGGCTTCGCGGGCAAGGCCCTCCGCCAGCAGGATCACGACTCGTGCGGGCCGATGACCGTCGTGGTCGCACGGACGATGAGCGATCCGCTGTACGCGCTCTCGCTCACCACGGACGGGAACGGGAACGACCTGAGCGGCGACGCCTTCTCCGCGAAGCTGGCCGTCGAGGAGCAGCGGGTGGGCGACGCCACGCACGCCGTGTGGCCCAAGGGGTGGGGCACGACCCCGGAAGGCCTCGCGACCGGCATGAACCAGCATGCCGGCGCGCTCGGCACCCAGTACACCTCGCACTGGGTCGACGACACCGATCCCCGCAGCGTGGACGCCGCCCTGCGCGACGCCGTGTCGGCGGTCGACGCCGGCCATCCGGTCCCGGTGCTGGTGACGCCGGCGCTGAACCATGTGACGAGCGGCGCCTTCCACTACCTGCTGCTCGTCGGGCACCACGATGGGAAACTGACCTTCTACGACCCGACCGGGCCCATCATCGAGGTGTCCGACTCCGCTTTCCGCAACGGCACGATGACGATTCCCGGCACCGAGCTCGCACCGCACGTCGAGGCCGTGGTGCTGCCCACGTCCTGACGGAGGTCAGGCGGCCGTCTTCAGCCGCCGCGGGCGAGGCGGCGCAGGGCGAGCTCGGCGAGCATCGTGGCGCCGTCGGCCAGTACCGCGTCATCGAACGTCGCGGTTGCCGCGTGGTTGAACGGCGCGGTACGCGGGTCGCGGCCGGGCGGGCAGGCGCCGAGGAAGACGAACGCTCCCGGCACCTCCTCCAGGACGTAGGAGAAGTCCTCCGCGGTCGTCATCGGGCTCGGCCTCCAGCCGAACCGCTCGGGCCCGAACAGCTCACGCGCGGTCTCGGCGGCGAACTCGGCCTCCGCCGCGTCGTTGACCGTCACCGGGTAGCCGACCGCGTAGTCCACCTTCGCGGTGAGGCCGTGCGCGGCTGCGATGCCCGCGACCAGCGCGCCGATGCCCTCGACGGCGCGCGTACGTGCCTCGGCAGAGAAGGACCGTACGGTCACCCCGAGGCGTGCCTCGTCGGAGATGATGTTGGCCGCGGTGCCGGCGTTGAAGCTGCCGACCGTGATCACGACCGGGTCGAAGGCGTCGAACGCACGCGTCGCGAACGTCTGCAACGCCGTCACCACCGCGCACGCCACCGGGATCGGGTCCTTGGCCAGGTGCGGCTGTGAGCCGTGGCCGCCCGCGCCGGTCACCGTGACGTGCAGCTCGTCGGCCGCCGCCATGAACGGCCCGCGCCGGGTCACGAACACGCCGCCCGGCATCAGCCCCGAGGTCACGTGCAGCCCGTACGCGGCGACCGGCCGCTCGCCCGCGGCCGTCAGCACGCCCTCCTCGATCATGTGCCGCGCGCCGGCCTGGCCCTCCTCGCCCGGCTGGAACATCAGCACCACGCTGCCCGCGAACTCCGCCCCGGCGAGCAGCCGCGCCGCGCCCACGAGCATCGCGGTGTGCAGGTCATGGCCGCACGCGTGCATCCGGCCCGCGACCCGCGAGGAGTACGCGACGCCGGAGCGCTCGGTGAGCGGCAGCGCGTCCATGTCGCCGCGCAGCAGCACCACCGGGCCCGGCGACGAGCCGCGCAGGACCGCGGTCACCGACGACAGCGACGTCCCGGTGGTGGTCTCCAGTGGCAGCCCGTCCAGCGCGGCGAGCACCTTCTCCTGGGTACGCGGCAGTTCGAGGCCGAGCTCCGGCTCGCGGTGCAGGTCACGGCGCAGCCGTACGAGGTCGTCCTGGAGGTCGGTGGCGGCGGCGCGCAGGGGGGACATGCCGCCTCACACTACGCGGCGATCCCATGCCGGATCGGTGCGCTTCACCCGGAAGTCGACCACGCCGCCGAGGTCGTCGCGGTTCAGCGTGGTACGCAGCCGTGCCATCGCGTCGTCGCGGATCCGCCAGGACAGCTCGGCCAGGTCGGCCTCGGCCTCGCACATCACGCGCACCCGCATCGAGGGCCGCCGCGCGCTGCCCGAGAGCCGGGTCCGCACCCGGCGTACTCCCGGGTAGGACGTCACGTCGGCGGCGATGGCGCGGGTGGCCACGCGTGCCGCCATGCGGGTCGCGTCGGCGCGCGCGTCGCCCATCGCGAGCCTGCGCAGCGAGCGGCGGCGCCACTGCGCGGCGAGCCACGACGTGCCGAGCAGGGCGACGGCGAGCGCGGCGGTCGCGACGGCCGGCCAGAACCAGCCCTGCGTCTTCATCCACGCCGACATCGCGCCGGTGACCAGCGGCCGGCGCGGCCCGAACGCGCCGAGGCCGCCCGCCAGCGTCGTGCCGCCGGCGCCGAGCAGCACCAGGCCGGTCAGCGCCAGCCAGACGCGGTTCCCCATGTCCGTCCTCCTCAGTTCTTGCGCACGGCGACGCGCACGGCCACCCGCGGGACGCGTACGGGGCCCAGGTCCTCCAGCCGGTCGTGCACGGCGTCGCCGACCAGCTCACCGAGGTTCCCGGCGTTCTGGAACCCCGAGACCGCGCGGATCTCGACCCGCGGCCACAGCCGGCCCCGCAGGCGTACGGTCGCGGTGTCGACGCCCGGCACGCCGAGGACCGTGGCGCGCAGGTCCGACCGGAGCGATGACCGGCCGAGGCCCGTGACGAACCGCGGGTCATCGCCGGCCAGCGGCGCGGTGCGCGTACGGCCGGGCAGCACCGCGGCCATGAGCAGCAGCAGCCCGGCGAGCGCCAGGCCGCCACCGGCCGCGATCGGCACCGGATCGTTCCAGGTCAGCGTGTGCACGAAGCGTTCGGGATGTACCAGCGGCCGGCCGAGGCGGGCCGCGACGACCTGGACCGCGGTGGCCGCGCCGGCGGTGGTCAGGAGCACGGCGGCCAGGGTCGACGGCAGCACGCGCCGCGGTCGGAACGCGCGTACCGCGGCCCGGCAGGCGTCGGCTCGCTCAGATGTCGCTCGATCACGCACCGTCGCATTAGACCACGATGGGTGATCGAGAACCCGCGGCGGCAGGTCAGCGGAGCACCACGGTCCGGTCGGCGTTGATCAGCACCCGGTGCTCGGCGTGCCAGCGGACCGCGCGGGACAGCGCCAGGCACTCCATGTCGCGCCCGACGGCCATCAGCTCGTCCGGCCCGTGCGTGTGGTCGACGCGGGCGACCTCCTGCTCGATGATCGGCCCCTCGTCCAGGTGCGGGGTGACGAAGTGCGCGGTGGCGCCGATGAGCTTGACCCCGCGTTCGTGAGCCTGGTGGTACGGCTTCGCGCCCTTGAAGCTCGGCAGGAACGAGTGGTGGATGTTCATGATCCGGCCGGGCAGCTTCGCGCAGAGATCGTCGGACAGGACCTGCATGTACCGGGCGAGCACCACGAGATCGGCCTGGTAGTGCTCGACCAGGGCGAGGATCTCCGCCTCCTGCGCGCGCCGGTTGTCCGCGCCGACCGGCAGGTGGTGGTAGTCGATGCCGTACGACTGGGTCAGCGGCCGCATGTCGGGATGGTTCGAGGCGACGCCGACGACCTCGATGCCGAGCAGGCCGGAACGCTGCCGGTAGAGCAGGTCGTTGAGGCAGTGGCCGTACTTGGAGACGAGGATCAGCACCCGCGAGCGTACGGCGAGGTCGTAGAGGTGCCAGTCGAGCCCGAACTCCGGGCCGAGCGCGCCGAACGCCTCCCCCAGCGTGTCCTCGCTCCCCGCCGGCGCGTCGAACTGGGTCCGCATGAAGAACCGGCCGGTGCCGCGGTCGCCGAACTGCTGGCTCTCCACGATGTTGCAGTCGCGCTCGGCCAGTGCGCCAGAGACGGCCGCCACGATGCCCGGCCGGTCCGGGCACGACAACGTCAGCACGTACTCGTTCATGGGCCGAGCCTAAGGGTCGGTACGTTCCGTGTCTGAATCGGCACCGCTGGTGGCAAAGCCCCGGCCGGACGCGTCGGGTCCCGCCGATACTTCACCGGGCGTACGGGCCCGCTTCATCCGCCCGGCGCGGCGGCGTACCCGCGTGCGGCTCGCACGGCGTCGCGAACTCCACCCGGGAGACGATCGTGTGCTGAAACGCATCGCCGCCGCGCTGGCGCTCGGCGCGGCCCTGATCCCGTGCCTTCCGGCCCCGGCCGGGGGGGCACCGGGCGGTCACGCCGTGCTGATCGGGGTGCCGGGCCTGGAGTGGGCCGACCTGAGCCCGGCGGGCACGCCGCACCTGTGGAGCCTCGCGCGCGGCGCCGGGACCGCCGTGCTGTCCGTACGCGCGGTGGGGCGCCTCACCTGCCCGGCGGACGGGTGGGTGACGGTGTCGGCGGGTGCGCGGTCGGCGGCCGGGCCGTACTGTGGCACGCCGGTCACCGTGCGGCCGTACGGGCGGGGCGCCGTGGTCGGCGAGGTGGCGCGAATCCGCCGGCTCAACGCGGGTTTCGGGCCGGTCGGGCTGCTCGGCGACGCCGTGCACCGCGCGGGCGGCCGCACGGCGGCCGCGGGACCCGGGGCCGCGCTGGCCGCCGCCGACTCGGCCGGTCGCGTGGACGTGTACGCGCCGTCGGCCCCGGCGCTGGCCGCCGGACGACCGGAGTGCGCGGTGACGATCGTCGACGCGGGCGCGGTGCTGGGCGCGGGCGGCGTGCGCGCGGGCGAGGCGCGCCGCGTGGACGCGGTGGTCGGGACAGTGCTCGCGAGCCTGCCGCCCGGCGCGGACGTCGTCGTGGCGGGAGTGTCGGACCACGGCCGGACGCCGCACCTGCGGCTGGCGCTGGCGACCGGCCGCGGGACGGCAGGGCACTACCTGGGCTCGGACTCCACGCGACGCGACGACATGGTGATCCTGCCGGACCTGACCGCGACGCTGCTGGCCTGGGCCGGCGTCCCGCCGCCCGCGGCGATGATCGGCACGCCGCTGCTGCCGGACGCCCGGCGTCCCGCGGTGGGGCCCACTGTGTCCGCCCTGATCGGGCAGGACGTGGCGGCGCAGACGCACCGGCGCCTGCTACCGCTGTTCTTCGCGGGCTTCGTGGTGAGCCAGGTCCTGCTGTACGCGGCGGCCGCGCTGGCGCTGCGGCTGCGGTGGTCCGGCCGCCGGCGCCGCCGGATCCTGACCGCCACCCGCCTGGTCGCCCTGGTCGCCGCCGCCGTGCCGGTGTCGACGTACGTGGTCAACCTGGTGCCGTGGTGGCACACCGCCCATCCGCGTGCGTGGCTGGTGGCCGGGATCGCGGCGTGCGACGCCCTGCTGGTCGCCGCCGCGGCCTGTGGCCCGTGGCGGCGCACCGTTCTGGGGCCGGGCACGGTCATCGCGGCGGTGACCGCAGCGGTGCTGTGCCTGGACCTGCTGACCGGCAGCGACCTTCAGCTCAACAGCCTGATGGGCTACTCGCCGCTGGTGGGCGGCCGTTACTACGGGATGGGCAACATCGCGTTCGCGGTGCTGGCCACCTCGACGCTGCTGGCCGCGGCCGGGGTGGCGCAGTGGCTGGAGCCGCGCCGCGGCCGCCGTACCGCGGTCGCGGCCGTGCTGGCGATGAGCCTGACCGCGGCGGTGCTGGACAGCTGGACGGCGTGGGGCAGCGACTTCGGCGGCCTGATCGCCTTCGTGCCCGGCCTGGCGACGACGGCGCTGCTGGTCGCGGGCCGCCGCGTTTCGTTCCTGCGGCTCCAGCTCCTGCGGGCGACGGGGATGGCGATCGTGCTGTTGATGGCCTACCTCGACTGGCTGCGGCCGCCGGCGCGGCAGACGCACATGGGGCGGTTCTTCGGGCAGCTCGTGGCGGGCGACTCGCTGCCGTGGCTGGAGCGCAAGCTGCGCGCGATGCTGCACACCTTCGGCAACCTGACGCTGATGCCGGTGGTGGTGGCGGCGTTCCTGTTCGTGCTGCTGGTGTTGCACCGGCCGGGACGCGCCGGGGCGAGCGGGCTCGCGCTGGCGTACGAGCGCGCGCCCATGCTGCGGGCGGGGCTGTCGGGGGCGTTCGTGACGGCACTGGTGGGCGGCGCGGTCAACGACTCGGGCGTGGCGGTGCCGGCGCTGGCGCTGGCCGTCGCGGTGCCGCTGGCCCTGGCGGCGGCCGTGTACGCGCTGCGCGACGACGGTGACGCGGCCGCGGCGGACGGCCCCGCACCCGGCGGCCACGGCCCGCCCACGCGTGCCGCCGTGCCCGCGCCACGACCGGCCCCCGACCTCGCTCTCCGGCCGTCGGAGGGCTGACCCGCCCGCCCTCGCCGGATGTGAACTCTTTTCATATTCGGGGGATATGTGGCACGCTGCGGGCATGACGTTGCGGAAGCGGTACGACACGGCGACGGCTCACCTGGAGCCGCCGTTCGCGGTCGTCGACCTGGAGTCCTTCCGTGCCAACGCCGCCGACCTGGTGCGTCGGGCGCGGGGCAAGCCGATCCGGGTGGCGAGCAAGTCGGTGCGCTGCCGCGCGCTGCTCGAACAGGTGCTCGCGATGGACGGATTCGGCGGGATCATGGCGTTCACGCTGCCCGAGGCGCTCTGGCTGGCCGCCGAGGGGCTGAGCGAGGACATCCTCGTCGCCTACCCGACCGTGGACCGCACCGCCCTCGCCGCCCTCGCGAGCGACGAACGGGCCGCCGCGAGCGTAACCGTCATGGTCGACTGCCCCGAGCACCTCGATCTGATCGAGAGCGCCGCGAGCGGAAGCGGGCCGATACGCGTCTGCATCGACATCGACGCCGCCTGGCATACGGCCGGCGGCCGGGTGCGGATCGGCGCGCTCCGCTCCCCCGTACGCACCGCCGACGAGGCCGCCGCGCTGGCTCGGGAGATCGGGCGGCGGCCCGGCCTGCGGCTGGCGGGACTGATGGCGTACGAGTCGCAGATCGCGGGCGTGGGCGACAACCCGCCGGGCAAGCCGCTGTTCTCGCGCGCGATCCGGTTCGTCCAGACCCAGTCGCGCGTGGAACTGGCCCGCCGCCGCGCCGCGATCGTCAAGGCGGTCCGCGCCGAGGCCGACCTGGAGTTCGTCAACGGCGGCGGCACCGGCAGCGTCGAGAAGACCGCCGCCGAGGTCGCGGTCACCGAGGTCGCCGCGGGCTCTGGCCTGTACCAGTCGGTGCTGTTCGACCACTACACCAACTTCACCGGCACCCCGGCCGCGCTGTTCGCCCTCCCCGTCGTACGCCGCCCCGGCGCGGGCGTGGTCACCGTACTGGGCGGCGGCTACCTCGCGTCCGGCGTCGGCGACCGCAGCCGGCTGCCCCAGCCGTTCCTGCCGGCCGGGCTGCGCTTCGACCCCAAAGAGGGCGCGGGCGAGGTGCAGACCCCGCTGATCGGCGCGGCCGCGGACCAGTTGGAGATCGGTGACCGCGTCTACTTCCGGCACGCGAAGGCCGGCGAGCTCTGCGAGCGGTTCGCCGCCCTCCACCTCATCGAGGGCGACGAGGTGACCGCGACCGTCCCCACCTACCGCGGCGAGGCCAAGACCTTCCTCTGACCACACCACCCGCCCTCACCCCTTATGACATCACCCGCCTCACGTCCGCGCCCCGGCCCCCGCGCCACTCCCCCGACCGCACCACCCGCCCCCGCCACTGCTCGCGCCTCGCGCCTCCGCCACACTCCCCTGACCGCGCCGCACGCCTCCGGCCTGCGAGGACGCGGCCTGCGCATGCTCGGAGTTGTGGCCCCCGCGGTGAAGGTGGTCCAGTCGTTCTCAGTGGGCAGCACGAGACCAGGGGTCTTCCCAGCCCCCAGGACGAGTCGGCATACGAGGCCGGTCGGCCCGCTGAGCAGGGCCCGGAGCGCGTAAGGTCGGAGCTCAGCCCGGAATCGGCCCCGGTTGGGAGGCGCCATGGGACAGGTCGAAAAACTGGTGGCACCACTCGGCCGCGCGCCCGAGCCGCGCATGTGGGACCCCTGTTCCGAGCGCGGCGCGGCGGGCGACCTGCTGCATCCCGGCGGCGGCCTCGACGTCTTCCTCTCCGGCACCGTCTTCATGGACATGATCTTCACCGGGCTGCCCGGCCTCCCGCCGCCCGGCACGGAGCTGATGACCGACGGGCTCGGGTCCGCACCCGGCGGGATCGCCAACATCGCCGTCGCGATGAGCCGGCTCGGGCTGGGCGTCGGGCTCGCGGCGGCGTTCGGCGACGACATGTTCGGCGCCTACCTCTGGCGCACCCTGTCGGAGCAGGAGGGCGTCAGCCTCGCCCACTCGCGACGGCTGCCCGGCTGGCCGACCCCCGTCACCGTCTCGCTCGCGTACGACTCCGACCGGAGCATGGTCACCTACCACCGGCCCATGCCCGTGGCGCCCGAGGGGCTGATCGGCGTGCCGCCGGCCGCCCGCACCTGCTTCCTCGACCTCGACAACCCCGTGCCCGACTGGGCGGGGCCGATGCGCGCGAACGGCACGACCGTGTTCGCCGACGTCGGCTGGGACGCCACCGAGACGTGGTCGACCGACGTGCTCGACCGGCTCGACTCGGTCGACGTCTTCCTGCCCAACTCCATCGAGGCGATGGCCTACACCCGTACCGACACCCCCGAGCGATCCCTCGCCGCGCTCAGCGAGCGCGTGCCCGTCGTCGTGGTCAAGCGGGGCGCCGACGGGGCCATCGCGATCGACGCGGTCACCGGCGAGCGGGCCGAGGCGCCCGCGCTGCCCGTCGAGGCACTCGACCCGACCGGCGCCGGAGACGTGTTCGGCGCCGCCTTCGTCTACGGCACGCTCGCCGCCTGGCCACTGCTCGAACGCCTGCGCTTCGCCAACCTGTGCGCCGGCCTGTCCGTACGCCACCACAGCGGATCGCTCGGCTCCCCCTGCTGGGGCGACATCGCCGCCTTCGGCGAGTCCGGCGAGCTGCCCGAGGAGATCCTGCGCGACTACGCCTTCGTCGTCCCGTACATCCCCGAGGCCGCGCCCGAGACGGTCGCCCGCGCGGAGCCGACCGTACGGGAGGCGTAAAAAAGGGGTTCCGAACCATGGCCGGGAGCCGAAGGATCTTGTAGAGAGAAACCAAGGTTCGGTTGACGAAGGAGCCCCGCCATGCGGAAACCGATCATGGTCCTGGCCGCCGCGGCACTGGTCGCCGGGTCGGCCTGCGCCCCCGGGTCGAGCCACCCGAAGCCGACGCCGAAGCCCGTGAGCTCGGTCGACACCGACATCGCCAAGGCCGGCCCGGTGACGCTGACCGTCTGGGACCAGGAGGTGCTCGGCGGCCAGAACGAGCAGATGCAGCGCCTCAACGCCGCCTTCCACGCCAAGTACCCCAATGTCACCGTCAAGCGGGTCTCGCGGTCCTTCAGCGACCTGGAGAAGACCCTGCGCCTCGCCCTCTCCGGCGGCAGCCCGCCGGACGTGGTCGAGGCCAACCAGGGCTACGGCATCATGGCCGCGCTGGTGAAGGCCGGCGCGCTGACGCCCCTCGACGCGTACGACAAGGTGTACGGGTTCCGCAAGCGCTTCCCCGCCGGGGTCTCCCAGCTCAACAGCGTCACCACGGACGGCAAGACGATCGGATCCGGCAGCCTGTACGGCGTCTCGATGACCGGCGAGGCCGTCGGGATCTACTACAACACCGACAAACTGGCCCAGCTCAAGATCCAGCCGCCCGCGACCTTCGTCCAGTTCGAGCAGGACCTCGCCTTGGCCGCGGCCAAGAACCAGACCCCGCTCTACTTCGCGAACCTGGAGAAGTTCCCGGCCATTCACGAGTTCGGCGTGCTCCTCGGCCAGTCGGCCGGCGACGACGCGCTGCGGAACCTGGTGTTCGGCCGTGGCGGCGCGTGGACCGACCCGCCGGTGGTCGGGGCGGCGGCGCGGCTCGCGGACTGGGCGAAGCACGGCTACTTCCCCAAGTCCGCCAACGCCGGCAAGTACAACGACTCGCCGGGCGCCTTCGCCAAGGGCGACGGGGTGTTCCTCATCGGCGGGCCCTGGTTCGCCGCCGATCTGCAGAAGAAGATGGGGTCAAAGGTCCGCTTCATGCTGCCGCCGCCCGCCGACGCCGGCCGGCCGCAGCCGGCCACGCTCGGCGGCCCCGGGCTGCCCCTGGCGATCACGTCCAAGTCCAAGCATCCCGACGTCGCCGCCGCGTACCTGAACTTCATGACCACGCCGCAGGCAATGGACGTCGTCGTGCGGACCGGCGGCCTGCCCGCCCTCAAGCCCGCGAGCGCCCTGCCCACGACGCCGGTCGGCCGCGACGTCTACGACGCCTACCGTACGGCGAGCGACAAGGACATCCTCGTCCCGTACCTCGACTACGCCACGACGACCTTCCTCGACACCCTCGGCAGCGCGTTGCAGGAGATCATCGCGGGCCGCAAGACGCCGCAGGAGGGCATGCGGGACGCGCAGAGCGACTACCGCGACTTCCTGGCCAAGAAGTGAGCACGCGGCTGCCGGGCGAGCCGCGTCGGATCGGCTACCTCTACGTCCTGCCGGCGTTCGTCGTCTACACGCT
This sequence comes from uncultured Actinomycetota bacterium, assembly GCA_963799975.1. GTDB lineage: Bacteria > Actinomycetota > Actinomycetes > Streptosporangiales > Streptosporangiaceae > Actinoallomurus. The sequence continues at coordinate 820,645 of CAWCZF010000002.1, forward strand.
GTTCCTGCTGTGGCCGCTGCTGCACGGCGCGTACCTGTCGCTGTTCCACTGGGACGGCCTGACCGTGGGCACCTGGGCGGGGCTGGGCAACTACACCCAGGCGATCAGCGATCCGCGGCTGCGGGGCTCGTTTTGGCACGCCGCGGTGCTGCTGTTCTTCTACGCGATCCTGCCCTGCTGCATTGCGTTCGTGCTGGTTTCGATCATGTCCCGCTCGCGGCCGCGCGGGATGACCTTCTTCCGTACGGCCCTGTTCCTGCCGCAGGTCGTGGCGATGGTCGCGGTCGCGGTGGCCTGGCAGTGGATCTACTCCGACCACGGCCCGATCAACGGCACGCTGCGGCTCGCCGGGCTGGGCGGCCTGGCCCGCGGCTGGCTGGGCGACTTCACCTGGGCACTGCCCTCGGTCGGCCTGATCGGCACGTGGGTGGAGATCGGGCTGGCCATGGTGTTGTTCCTGGCCGGCGTGCAGAAGATCCCGCGCGAGCTGTACGAGGCCGCGCGGGTCGACGGCGCCGGGGCCGTACGCGAGTTCTTCGCGGTGACGCTGCCCGGTCTGCGCCGCGAACTCGCCATCGCGCTGACCCTGACCACGGTCGCGGCGCTGCGCAACTTCGACCTGATCTACCTCACGACGGGCGGCGGGCCGGGCGACGCGACGAAGGTGCCCGCGTACGAGGTCTACAACCGCGCGTTCAACACCGGCGAGGTGGGGCTGGCCTGCGCGGTCGGCATCACGATCGCGGTCATCGTGTTCGCCGTCACGGCGGGGGTCAACCGCCTCGTCGAGGGCCGCGCGTGACCTCCCGCGCGGAGCGCCTCGCGACGTACGGCGTGCTCGGCGTGTTCACGGTGATCGCCGTCTTCCCGCTGCTCGCGGTCGCCTCGCAGGCACTGGGCCTGCCGCACCCATCCTTCGCGGCCTTCCCGGAGGCGTGGCGGCGCGGACATTTCGCCCGTTATCTGACGAACAGCCTCATCGTCGTCACCGTCGTGGTGGTGGTGGCGTCGGCGCTGTCCGTACTCGCCGGGTACGCGCTCGGCACGATGGAGTTCCGCGGGGCGACGGTCCTGTTCTACGTGTTCCTCGCGGGACTCATGGTGCCGACCGAGGCCATCGTGATCCCGCTGTATTTCGACCTGCGGTCGGTGGGCCTGGACAACACCCTGCCGGGGCTGATGCTGCCGCAGATCGCCCAGTCGGTGTCATTCGGCGTCTTCTGGATGCGCGCCTACTTCCGGTCGGCGCCGCGGTCGCTCATCGAGGCGTCGCGCATCGACGGCGCGTCGAGCTGGACCACTCTGCGCCGCGTCCTGATCCCCGTCGGCCGTCCCGCCATCCTCACCATGGTCGTACTGATCGCGATGTGGACCTGGAACGAGTTCCTGCTCGCCCTCGTGATCATCAACGCGAACGAGGGGCGGCGTACGGCGCCGCTGGGCCTGTCGGTGTTCCAGGGACAGCACCAGACGGAGTACCCGCTGCTGATGGCCGGCGCGCTGATCGTCGCCACGCCGGTCGTGCTCGTGTACGTCTTTCTCCAACGGCATTTCATCGCGGGCATGCTTTCGGGGGCTATCAAAGAATGACGGAGAAAACGTACGCTCTATCGGGTCGGGCGTTGATCCCGCAGAGGAGTTGAGGTCCGTGCGCGGAGGATTCGCGTCGCCGATGGCACTCGCCGCAGCCATGATCCTCGCCCTGTTCCCCGCCAGTGTCCTGCCGTCCCACCGCCAGGGCCCCTCACCCCAGGCCCGGCCGGTCCAGATGCCGCCCGCACGCAGCGCGTCCGCCTCGGCGGCCTACTCCCGGCCCGCCTCGGTCTCGTCGCGTACGCCCGGCGGGAACGTTCCCGTCACGCGGCGGCGCGGCCCCCGTACCGGACTGGACGTCCTCTTCGTGGGCGCACACCCCGACGACGAGGCGGGCGACCTGTCCACATTCGGGCAGTGGAACGCGCAGCGGCACGTGCGCACGGGCGTGCTGACGATCACCCGGGGCGAGGGCGGCGGCAACGCGGTCGGCACCGAGGAGGGCCCGGCGCTCGGCCTGCTGCGGGAGGCCGAGGAGCGCAAGGCGGTGGCCCTGGCCGGCATCTCCGACATCGACTACCTCGACAAGGTCGACTTCTACTACACCGTCAGTGACCGGCTCACCCGCGACGCCTGGGACCACGACTCGACGCTCGCCAAGGTCGTACGCCTCGTACGCGAGACGCGCCCCAAGGTCATCGTGACGATGACGCCGTCGCCGATCCCGGGCCAGCACGGCAACCACCAGGAGGCCGGGCGGCTCGCCGTCGAGGCGTACCGCCTGGCCGCCGATCCGTCCGCGTACCGTTCACAACTCACCCGCGAGCACCTACGGCCCTGGCGCACGGGGCGTCTCCTGCATCAGGAACACCTGGTCAAGGGCGGCACCGGCCCCGCGTGCGAGACGACGTTCACGCCCACGGACCCGAGCGCCGACGTCTACGGCGTCTGGGCGGGCCGTACCTCACGCGGCCGCACGTGGGCGCAGGCCGAGGCCGAGGCGAGCCGCTTCTACGCGAGCCAGGGCTGGGCGGGTACCCCCGACGCGCCCGCCGATCCGGGCAAGATCGGCTGCGACTACTTCACCCAGGTCGACAGCCGGGTGCCGTTCACCCGCGGCGGCCACGACCCGGCGGCGGCGCTGGAGGGCGCCGTCTACCCGGCGCGGGGCGGGCTGCCGCTCGGCACCGAGTTCTACCTGACCACGAGCGCGTTCCAGGTGCCCGTGGGCGGTGCGTTCACGGTGACGGCGCACGCGCCGTCGGGCCGCGTCGCGCTGTCGCTGCCCGCGGGGTGGGCCTCCTCCAGCTCCGGCGCCGTACATGACGGGGTGGCGCGTTTCCGTGTGACGGCGGGCGGCGTCGCGGGGCGCGTACGGCTCGGCGCGAGCGTGACCACGCGGCACGGCAGCGGCACGACCGGGCGCGCCGTCGAGGTCTCCCCTGCCGTGACCGGGGTGGCACAGCCGCTGCCGCGCGTGTCGGACTTCGACGCGTGGGCGTCGTCCGCGGGCGTCCCGCAACTGTCCGGGCGGGTCAAGCGGGTGCTGACGCTGGCGTCGGGCGGCTCGCGTACGGTGCGGGTCGACCTCGCCGACACCACGGGCCAGGAGCGCCAGGGCACGGTCACGCTTCACCTGCCCCCGGGCTTCGCCGCCGACGCCTCCGCGAAGCCGTACACCCTGGCGGCCGGCGCGCACGGGTCGGTGACCTTCACCGTGCGCGACACCGACCCCTCCCTGCCGACGTCCAACGAGGGCGGCACGGCGGGCGACTACGACTACACGATCACGACGACGGCGCTCGGCGCGGCGGTCCCCTCCGTGTCGTCGGCGGCGCTGGAGCTCGTACCGGCGACGGCCATCGCCCGCGCGACGGCTGCTCCGGTGGTGGACGGCGCGGACTCGCCCGGGGAGTATCCGGGGCCCGTACTCGACCTGTCGCGGCTGTGGGAGGGCACGCCGTGCTCCTCGGCGGCGGACTGCTCGGCCACCGCCCAGGTCTCCTGGCACGACGACGCGCTGTACTTCCTCGTACGGGTGCGGGACGACAAGCCGGGGAGTTCGCTGGACCCGGCCGACTGCAAGCGGCACTGGCGTACGGACTCGGTGGAGATCGCCCTTGATCCGCGTGGTGACGCGGAGAACACCTCGACGACGTTCAAGACGGGCATCCTGCCGTTCACCGGCGGCGGCGCCCCGTGTTTCGAGCGGGACGCCGACAACCATCAGGGTCCGGGGGCGGCGACCGCGCCGGGGATGGAGGTCGCCTCGGTGGTCTCCTCGCCGTACACCGGGTACACGGTGGAGACGAAGATCCCGCTGGCGGACCTGCCCGCGGCCGTGGACCCGTCGCGTCTGGGGCTGGACGTCTTCGTGTACGACTCCGACACCTCGGACAGGACAGGACAGACGCGGATCGGCTGGTCGACGTGGGGCGGGGTGCAGGGCGACCCGTACCGGTGGGGGCTGGCGACGCTGCCCGGCTACGAGCCGCCGCCGGGACGCCCGACGACCGCGCCTCCGCCGGTGATGCCGCAGACCGCGGCCCTGTCGGTCGACTCGCCGCAGTCGATCGTCCAGGCGGCGTCGACGGGAGTGCCACTGGCCGCCGGGCCCGCCTCGCCGGTCTCGGTGCATGTCTCGGGACCTTTGCGGGTGTCGGGCGGGTCGGTCTCCTTCCGGCTGCGGACGACCGGTGCCGGGGCGGTGCACGCGTACGTCTGGGACGGACGGATCCTCGGCGAGAAGCAGGTCGCGGTGGGCGCGGGGACGACGACGATCACGGTACGGGGCACTCGCGGCGTCCTCGCGGTCGCCTTCACGGCCGGCGGCGGTACGAGGAGCATCGCGGTCCCTGTTCGCTGAGCCTCGTTCGCTGAGCCCTTCCCCGGGCCCGTTCGCCCAGCCAATTCGCTGAGCCCGTTTCTGTCAGACCCGGCAGATACCTTCCGTGATGATACGAACCCGTTCCGTACTGCTCTGAGGATGGTGAAGTGATGGCCACATCATGCGGGGGATTCATGCGTTCGGTTCGCCCGGGCACGCCAGGGGTCGGTCAGGGCCAGTCCCGGCGGATGGGGAGGTTCCAGGGGACGAGGTTCCAGGGGCTGGCCGGGTCTGCCGCGAGGTCCTTCGCGCACTGCTCGAACCGCTCCTGGCGGTCCGCCGTGCCGCCGGACCACATCAACCTGCCCTGGAGGTAGCACGTGGCCATGTCCTCCCATGACGTGTAGTGCCGCTGCACGTCCATGGCCAGCTCGAACAACCGGTCCCAGCAGAACGCCTCCGGCAGCCAGTCCGCCATGTACCCACAGCGAAGGAGGAGCATGACGCGCGCGTAGTCCCAGATCATGTAGCGGCTCGGGTTCCGTGGGAAGGCCGGGTCCAGCCACATCTCCAGCCGCCGTGGTTCCTCGTCCGCGTAGTCGGGGTCGGTGAAGACCGCGTGCAGAAAGGAGCGCATCTCGAGCGTCTCGGTCTCGGACGGGTCGACGTCGCCGCCGTAGAGCCGGTCGAACACCGGCGCCTGCGACAGCCCGAACCGCAGCACGACCAGCCGCCGGAGGATGTGCGGCCCCGGCGAACCCGGCCCCGCCGCCTTGCGCTTGACGAGGCCGTCCATCTGCCGGAGCAGTGCCCCGAACTCGGCACGCGCGGCCGAGGGCAACTCGGCCATCCGCGCGGTCTGCGCGAACTCGGCCCGGTGCCCATGCTGAATCAGCACATCCGCCTGGTCGAGCAGGTCCTGCGGCTTCTCGAACCCCCAGGACTCGCCGGTCAGGAGGTCGAGCGCCTCCTTGTGCTGCCCAGGGTCCCGCACCCCGAGCCGATCGACGGCAAAACCGCTGACGACCGCGAAAATCGCCGACGGCCCGAGTATCCAGCGCTGAACCGGCGTCAGCCGACCGGACACAACCCCTCCAAACCCCACCCCGTGATCTTGATCCGATCACCGTAGCAACCGCCCCCAACAGGATCATGACAGCGCCCTGCGTTGACGCCCCACGCCGACAACGCACGACGGCGTCGCCGCGCCGGCGGGGCGGGGCGGGGGCGGGGAGCGCGCCAGCGTCGGCGCATCGGCGTCGGTGCGCCGACGGTGCCGCGCTGACGGTGCCGCGCCGGCAACGCCACGTGGGCGACCCGGCGACGGCGCCTCGCGCGGGGCGACGCTGCGTGAGCGGACTCCGCGTGGTGGCGTGCGCGCTGCGGCCGGGCGGGTGCGCTGGGCGGGCGCGCTGGGCGTTCACGGGCTCGCCAGACTCACTCGACTCGGCGGGCGGGCGTGGCTTGGCGTGGCGTGGCGTGGCGCGGTCCGGCTAGCGCGCGGGGACTGCCAGGGCTACGGGCGGCCGTTGCGGCGCAGGAGCAGGCGTACGGCGACGGCGGTGACGATCAGGCCTGCGCCGATGAGCACGGGGCCGGTCAGCGGGCTGCGTCGATCGGTCGGCTCGCGTCGCACGATCGCGCCGAGGTCCGCGGACACGTTTCCGGCCTCTTCCTTGGCCTTGGCCATGCTGCGCTGCGCTACGCGCTTGGGGCTCAGCCGTTCGGCGAGCAAATCGATGCTGCGCGCGAGATCGTCGCGCGTCTGCTCGATCTCGCGCTCTATCGCCGCTGGGTCGCGGGACTTGTCGGCCATACGTGTCGTACCTCCTGCGGCCTAACCGGCACTCTCGTCGGGGCGGAGCTGTGATCAGTCTGTCAGGTACGGTCCCGCGACACCGCTTCCTGTCCACTGTGTACCCGATCCCGTTGCGGAGGGATCCTGACGAGTAGGGTTGTGGTGGCCTCGACGGAAAGGTGGTCACGTGACGGAACAGCGGCTGGAGGCCGGGGACGCAGCCCCGGAGTTCACCCTCCCTGACGCCGACGGCAAGCCCGTCTCCCTGTCGTCGTACCGCGGCCGGCGTGTGGTCGTGTACTTCTACCCCGCCGCGATGACACCGGGCTGCACCAAGGAGGCCGTCGGCTTCCGCGATCATCTCCAGGCCCTCGACGCGGCGGGCGTGACGGTGCTGGGGATCTCGCCGGACGAGCCGACGAAGCTCGCCAAGTTCCGCGACCGCGACGCCCTGACCTTCCCGCTGCTGTCCGACCCGGACACCAAGGTCCTGCAGGCCTACGGAGCGTACGGCGAGAAGAAGCTGTACGGCAGGACCATCGTGGGCGTCATCCGCTCGACGTTCATCGTCGACGCGGACGGCAAGATCGAGAAACCCTTCTACAACGTGAAGGCGACCGGCCACGTCGAGCGCATCCTGCGCGAACTCGGCGTCTGAACGAACCCGCACGGGGCCGTAGTCCAATCAGGCAGGAGACACGCGACTTAGGATCGCGCCAGTGTGGGTTCGAATCCCACCGGCCCCACTCTCCCCGGCAGGCCGCACGACCCGCGAGTCCGCGAGTCCGCGAGTCCGCGAGTCCGCGAGTCCGCGAGTCCGCGAGTCCGCGAGTCCGCGAGTCCGCGAGTCCGCGAGTCCGCGAGTGAAGATATCCCCTCACCACTCCGGTGAGGGACGCCTTCACACCTCGGTTTCCTGCAGGCCGTCCCAGGACCAGTGCGGCGTGGGCCGATCCGCGGCCACCGTCGAGCCACGCGGCGAGCAGGCCATCACCTCGGCGACCGCCCATTCCATGTACGCGCGCATCGCCGTACGGAACTCGGGTTCCTCCGGCAGGCCCGCGTCGTCGATGGCCTGGACGAAACAGCGGACGAAGCGCCGGCCCAGGTCGGCCTGCGCGCCCTGGCCGGCGTGGATGTTCAGCATCGCCGAGTGGCCGCCGGCCGCCTCGGAGTAGACGGGCGGGCCGCCGAGGACCTCCGCCCAGTAGCCCGCCAGTCTCTCCACATGCTGTGGATGACCGGGGTGGGAGAACGGATGGTTCAGCTCGGGATCCTGCAGGCAACGCTCGTGGTGGGCGGTCGCGAGGGCGAGGAAGGCAGGTTCTCCGCCGGCGAACTCAAAGATCGATGGTCGCGCCATCGCGCGATCGTATCGCCGCCGGCGCATACCGCCAATAGGAAAATAAGCAGGTCAGAACGGGAAGGAAGATAGGAAAGGGCGGTCAGCTCACCTGCGCGGCGCCTCCTGGGCCACCCTCCGCCGCACGCCCGTTCGGCCACCCCCTCCGCATGCACCCCTCCTCGGCCCCCCTCCGCAAGCACGCCTGCTCGGCCACGCCCTCCGCACGCCGAGGGCGGGCGGGTGGTCCTGCCGGCGGCACCGGGACCAGCTGCGATGGCGCGGAGTCGGCGACCGGTAGTCTCACGCGCGGCATGAGGGGTTCGGCGGAGGACGGGGATGGGCGCGGAGAGCCTGGAGGATCTGTTGCGGCGGCTGGCGCCGCAGGTGCTGGGTGCGCTCATGCGTCGCCACGGCGCTCTCGACGCCTGCGAGGACGCCGTACAGGAGGCGCTGATCGCCGCCGCCACCCAGTGGCCGGACGAGGGGATCCCCGACAACCCGCACGGCTGGCTCGTCACCGTGGCGACTCGCCGGCTCGTGGACCAGGTGCGCAGCGAGACCGCGCGGCGGCGGCGCGAGGACACCGACGCGCTGGCCACGGCGCGGACCGCGCCCCCGGCCGACGAGCCCGAGCAGGGGGATGACTCCCTCACCCTGCTGTTCCTCTGCTGCCACCCGGCGCTCTCGCCGCCCTCGCAGATCGCGCTGACCCTGCGAGCGGTCGGCGGGCTCACCACGGCCGAGATCGCCCGCGCGTTCCTCGTGCCCGAGGCCACGATGGCGCAGCGCATCAGCCGGGCCAAGCAGAGCATCCGCAAGGCAGGCGCGACGTTCGCCATGCCGCCGCCCGGCGAGCGCGAGGAGCGGCTGCGGGCCGTGCTGCACGCGCTGTACCTCATCCTCAACGAGGGTCACACCACCACGGCGGGCCCCGGGCTGCAACGCCACGACCTGACCCGCGACGCCCTACGGCTGACCCGCCTGCTCCACCGGCTCCTGCCCGACGACGGCGAGGTGGCGGGGCTACTCGCGCTCATCCTGTTGACCGAGGCGCGGCGCGACGCACGTACGCGCGGGGACGGCTCGTTGATCCCCCTGGCCGAGCAGGACCGCGGCCGATGGGACCAGGAGCTGATCGCCGAGGGCGTCGCGATCACCACCGAGACGCTGTCGCGTACGCGCGGGCTCGGCCCGTACCAGGTCCAGGCCGCGATCGCCGCCGTGCACGACGAGGCCGCCAGCGCCGAGGCGACCGACTGGCCGCAGATCCTCGCGCTCTTCCAGCTCCTGGAGAAGATCGCGCCGGGGCCGATGGTGACGCTCAACCGGGCGGTCGCGGTCGCGATGGTGCACGGTCCGCAGGCCGGACTTGACCTCATCGCCCCGCTGGCGGCCGACGAGCGGATGGCGCGTCACCATCGGCTGCACGCCGTACGCGCCCACCTGCTGGAGATGGCCGGGCTGCCGCAAGAGGCGCGCGAGAGCTACCGCACCGCCGCGCGCTACGCGACGAGCCGGCCGGAGAAGCGCTATCTCGAAGGCCGGGCCGGCGACCTCGCCGGCCGCTGAGCCGCTGAGTGGCCGGGCGGCTGGGCCGCCGGGCCGAAAGCGCCCTGACTGGATTGTCCGACCCGGCCCGTACTCTGGTTGCCGAACCACACCGGGGGATCGCCATGACCGAAACCGTCCTGCGGCCACGCCGTGCCGAGCTCGGCGACTTCCTCAAGGCGCGCCGGGCACGGCTGACCCCCGAGGACGTGGGGCTGCCGCCCGCGCCGCGCCGCCGCACCCCCGGCCTGCGCCGCGAGGAGGTCGCGCTTCTCGCCGGTGTCGGCATCACCTGGTACACCTGGCTTGAGCAGGGCCGCCCGATCAACGCCAGCGGCCAGGTGCTCGATGCCGTGGCCCGCACCCTGCGTCTCGGCTCCGCCGAACGCGAGCATCTCTACCGGCTCGCCGAGGCGACCCCGCTACGCCCGTGGGCCGACGAGCCCGACGTACCCGCGGCGCTGCGCGAGGTGCTGCACGGCCTCGACCCGATCCCGGCCGCGCTGATCAACAGCCGGTTCGACATCATCGAGACCAACGCGGCGCATCTGGGCGTGTTCGCCGAGTGGCACAGCCTGCCCTGCGTGCACAGAAACCTGCTGTGGTGCTGCGTCACCGAGCCTACGGCGCGCGACCGGTTCCTCAACTACGAGGACGAGGTCCCCCATCTCGTCGCCCGGCTGCGCGCCGCGTACGGCCGCAACCTGGGCGACCCGGCGTGGGAGGAGGACATCCGCCGCCTGACCGAGCTCAGCCCGGAGTTCGCCGGGCTGTGGGCGCGGCACGAGGTGGCCGAGCCGGCCGACCGCGTCCACCGGTTCCGTCACCCGGTCGCCGGCGAGTTGGTGTTCACCCGGACCGAACTGACCGTCCCGGCCGCGGCCGGGCTCCGCCTCCATGTCTACACCCCGCATGACGACCGCACCCGCGACCGCCTGCCGCTCACCCGTGAGTCCGGCGGTGCGGCGACCGGCTAGTACGGCCGGCTCCGTTCGGCGCGTTACGCCGGTGCGCTGTGGTGGCCGCCGGACTGAGCACGCGACGCCATTTCCATAAAGGCGCATAAGAAAGCGGTCGTGCGCGGCGCCGAGAACACCGCGCACGACCAGGTCAAGCAGGGATCGGCCGCGAGTCAGAATCCCCCGGTCCCATTCGGCGTGCCCAGTCCGGTCGGCCCGTCATAGCCGGGTCCGGCCGTGCACAGGTACGTGCCGCCGCAGCTTCCGTTCGAGCCGGAGGTCACGTCGAACAGCGCGGACGTGTGGGAGTACGGGTAGGACCCGTACGTCGTGCTGCCGGTGTTGCCCGCCAGCGCGTACACGCTCGCGATGATCGGGGAGGACGCGCTCGTCCCGCCGACCGCCGCCCAGCCGTCCAGTCCCTGTACGAGCCCGAGCGCGATGAGGAAGTCGCAGAACGCGCTGGTCCCGCAGCTGTTGTAGGTGTCGTAGACGCCGACGCCGGTGGCCGGGTCGGCGACCGCGGAGACGTCCGCGACGGTGCGATTGGCGCAGGCGGTGTCGTGCTGCCACGCCGGCTTCGGCTCGTACGCAGAGCAGCCGGAACCCGCGCCGGACCAGGCGGTCTCGGTCCAGCCGCGCGCGCCCGAGGTCTTGGTCAGCGTCGTGCCGCCCACCGCGGTGACGTACTGGGAGGAGGCCGGCCAGCTCACGCCGTAGCCGGAGTCGCCGGAGCTGGCGGTGATCGCCACGCCGGGGTGGTTGAAGTGGGCGTCGGCGGCGAGGATGGTCGAGTCCTCCGCGCCTCCGTAGCTGTTGGAGACGGCGACGACGCCGGGGGTGGCGGCGGCGGTGTCCACGGCGGTGCCGAGTGAGACGTCATCGGGGGTGTTCGCCTCGACGAGCAGGATGTGGCAGCTCGGGCAGATCGCCGAGACCATGTCGAGGTCCAGGCTGATCTCTTCGGCCCAGCCGTAGTCGGTCGCGGGCAGCGGCGACGCCTGGCCGTTCTGGTTGACCTTCTTGAAGCAGCCGTTCGCGGTCGTGCAGGCGGGCAGCCCGAGCTTGGAGCGGTAGACGCCGAGGTCGGCCTCTGCCTTCGGGTTGTCCTGCGCGTCGACGATCGCCACCGTACGCCCGGCGCCGCTCAGCCCGGCCACTTTGTACGCCGACTGGAGGTCGGCCGGGAGCAGGCCGGTCGGGGTGGTGACGGTGAGCGGGGCGATCTTTCCGTTACTGGCGCGGTGGGCGCGGATCCGGCCGAAGCAGTGCAGTTGGCCGGGGCGGGCCGCCGAGGCGCAGCCGAAGCCGACGCTGAGCTTGGACGTGCTCACGGCGGCGTCGGCGGAGGGAATGGAGGCGAGCGGGAACATCAGTGCGACGAGCGCCGTGAGGACGAGCGCGAGTCTTCGGCGGGGGTTCAATCCGACCTCCTGTAAGGACTGGATCCATATCCCGAACGCGGCGGAGGGGACGCCGCCGCGGTACGGTCAAATCGCCATAAACCACCCAGTTAATGCACCGTGAAACTAACTCATGGGCACGGATGGTCAACCGCTTGGCCAGATGCGGAAAAGGGCTAGCGTGAGTCGCGGGACCGGGTGAGGATCCCGGCCAGTCGCTCCGCCAGCGCGAACGGGTCCGCGCCGCCCAGCCGGGCCAGCCGCCGCATCGCCGCGGGCGAGACGCGCGACATCGCGTACGCGCCCCACGCGCCGGCCGTGACCGGGACGAGCGGGCGGTCGCGCTCGATGGCGCGGATGATCGCGCGCGCGGCCGTCTCCGGCCCCGGCGCCCAGCAGCCGGCGAGTCGCTCCGCGAACTCCCGCCGCTTCGTCTCTTCGGCCTCCTCGATGCCCGCGTACCGCGCCGCGCGGTAGATGCCGGTGGCGATGAACCCCGGGCAGACCACGCTGACGCCCACGCCCGTACCGGAGAGTTCGGCGCGCAGGCTCTCGCTGAGCATCAGCACGGCCGCCTTGGTCGCGCCGTACGCGGGCAGCAGCCGGGTCGGGGTGTACGCCGCGGCCGAGGCGACGTTGACGATGTGGCCGCGCCCGCGCTCGACCAACTGCGGGCCGAAGAACAGGCAGCCGTGCACGACGCCCATGAGGTTGACGTCCACGGTGCGCCGCCAGTCGGCCACCGAGTGGTCGAAGAACGACCCGCCGATCCCGACCCCGGCGTTGTTGACCAGGACGGCCGGCACTCCGTGCTCGTCACGCACCCACGCCGCGAACCGCTCCATCGCGGCGGCGTCGGCCACGTCCACGGCGTACGGGATGCCGCTCTGGCCCGCGCCCTCGGCGTCGAGGTCGGCGCAGATCACGGTGAGCCCGCGGGCGGCGAGCGCCTGCGCGGTGGCCCGCCCGATCCCGCTCGCCGCCCCGGTGACGACCGCCACGACTGCCATACCGCTGATCGTACGGGCCGACCGTACGGACCAGATATTCCCTATAAAACAGGTTGACTTTAGGGGATACATCGGCGCACGATGAGCTCGTGAGTACCGGTCAGCTTCTCGTGATGCGCCTGCACGTCGATCTTCGACGGCAGGCCAGCGCACTCTGTGCGCCGACCGCCTGATCCGCGGCCAACTCCCTGGAGCGCGTGCCGCTCCGCATACTCACCCCTAAGGGTCTGCTCCCATGTCCTCACCTGCCCTGAGTCAGGGGCGGGTCGTCCGCGTGCCGCGGACGCCCGGCCTGCTCCGGCTCGTCAGCCCGACCGTCCTTCTCCTCCTCTGGCAGGCCGCGAGCTCCTCCGGCCTGCTCCCCGAACGCCTCGTCGCGGCCCCGACGAAGATCGCCCGTACGGCGCTGGACCTCACCGCGGACGGGACGCTCCCCGACGCGATCGAGGTGTCGCTGCGGCGCGTCGCCGAGGGCTTCGTCATCGGCGCGGCCGCCGCGCTCGTCCTGGCCCTCGCCGCCGGGCTCAGCCGCCTCGGCGAGAACGCCGTCGACCCACCCATGCAGATGCTGCGCGCGCTGCCGTTCTACGGGCTGATCCCGCTGTTCATCCTCTGGTTCGGGATCGGCGAGACGCCGAAGGTGGCGCTGGTCGCGCTCGGCGTCGCCTTCCCGCTCTACCTCAACACCTTCGCCGGCATCCGCGGCGTCGACGACCGGCTCGTCGAGGCCGCGCGCACGCTGCGGCTCGGCCGGATCGCGCTGATCCGGCACGTGATCCTGCCCGGCGCGCTGCCCCAGACGCTCGTCGGGCTGCGGCAGAGCCTCGGCGTCGCGTGGCTCGCGCTCATCGTCGCCGAGCAGGTCAACGCCGACTCCGGCCTCGGCTGGCTGATCAACGACGCGCGTGAGTTCATGCGCACCGACGTGATCGTGGTCGGGCTGGGCGTCTACAGCGCGCTCGGGCTGGCCACCGACGCCCTCGTACGCCTCATCGAGAGAAGGGCACTGGCATGGCGACGAGCCTTCCAACCCGCGTAGCCGGACCGTACGCCGCCGGCGTGCGCGGCCTCACCCTCGCCTTCGGCGGGCGTACCGTCCTCGACCGGCTCGACCTCACCGTCGAGCAGGGGGAGTTCGTCGCGCTGCTCGGCCGCAGCGGCTCGGGCAAGTCGACCTTGCTGCGGGCGCTCGCCGGGCTCCGCGGGGCCACGGGCGAGGTCACCGTACGCGGGCCGGTCGCGGTGGCGTTCCAGGAGCCGCGGCTGCTGCCATGGAAACGAGTGATCGACAACGTGCGCCTCGGCCTGGACCGCGGGGCCGACGCGCGTGCGGCGCTGGAGGAGGTCGGTCTCGCCGCGCTGGCCGACGCGTGGCCGCTCACGCTGTCCGGCGGCGAGGCACAGCGCGCCGCACTCGCACGCGCCCTCGTACGCGAGCCCGGCCTGCTGCTGCTGGACGAGCCGTTCAGCGCCCTGGACGCGCTGACCCGCATCACCATGCACCGGCTCGTCCTGGACCTGTGGCAGCGGCACGAACGGCTCAGCGTGCTGCTCGTCACCCACGACGTGGACGAGGCGCTGCTGCTGGCCGACCGGGTCCTCGTACTCGACGAGGGCCGGATCGCGCACGAGTCGCGCGTCGAGGCCGGCCGTCCGCGGCGCCCCGAAGACCTGAGCGCCCTGCGCGCGGAGCTGCTGCGGCGGCTCGGCGTCGAGGAAGGAACCCCATGAAGAGGCTACTGACCCTGCTCGCCGCGGCCGTACTGCTCGCGGGTTGCGGCGCCGACGGCGACGCCGCGGCGGTACGCAAGGACGGCTCGGTCGACCTGGCGAAGGTGACGCTCCACGTCGGCGACCAGAAGGCCGGATCGCAGGCACTGCTCCAGGCAGCCGGCGAGCTGACCGGTGTGAAGTACAAGATCACCTGGTCGCAGTTCACCTCCGGGCCGCCGCTGCTGGAGGCGGCGAACGCGGGCGCGGTCGACATCGGCGCGGTCGGCAACACCCCGCCGATCTTCGCCGCGGCGGCGGGCTCGAAGATCAAGATCGTCGCGGCGGGCGCGCAGAACCTGGCCGCCCAGGCCGTGCTCGTGCCCAAGTCGTCGCCGATCCGTGCCATCCAGGATCTCAGGGGCAAGCGGATCGCGGTGGCCAAGGGCAGCTCGGCGCACGCGCTGCTGCTGGGCGTGCTGAAGAAGGCCGGGCTCGGCTTCGGCGACATCCGGCCGCAGTACCTCCAGCCGGCCGACGCGCTGTCGGCCTTCAGCGCCGGCCGGGTCGACGCCTGGTCGATCTGGGACCCCTACACCGCCCAGGCACAGGCGCAGACCGGCGCACGCGCCCTGGTGTACGGCAACGGCTTCGGCACGAACTACAGCTTCAACGTCGCCGCCGGCAAGGCGCTGCGTGACAAGGCCAAGGTCGCGGCGATCCGCGACTACCTGAGCCGGCTCGACCGCGCCACGGTGTGGGCGGCCACGCATCAGGACCGGTGGGCGGCCGTCTGGGCGGCGCAGATCGGCCTGCCCCTGCCCGTGGCGACCGTCGCCGCACACCGCCGTGTCACCCGGCCCGTACCGGTCGACGACGCCGTCATCGCCGGTGAGCAGCAGCTCGCCGACGCGTTCGCCGACGCGGGGCTCATCCCCGGCCGCCCGAAGATCGTCGACTTCACCGACCGGCGCTTCAACGACACCGTCCCCGGAGGTTCGTCATGACCACGTTCCACTGGTTCCTGCCCACGAGCGGCGACGGCCGCAATCTCGTCGGCGGCGGCCACGGCGCCGCGCGACGCGGCGTGCAGCGGCCGCCGGACATCGAGTACCTCGCGCAGATCGCCCGCTCCGCCGAACAACTCGGCTTCGAGGGCGTCCTGACCCCCACCGGCACGCAGTGCGAGGACGCCTGGCTGACCACGGCCGCGCTGACCCGCGAGACCGAACGCCTGAAGTTCCTGGTGGCGTTCCGCCCCGGCGCGCTGTCGCCGACGCTAGCCGCGCAGATGGCCGCGACGTACCAGCGGCTCTCTCGCGGCCGGCTGCTGCTCAACATCGTGACAGGCGGCGAGCCCGTCGAGCAGCGCCGCTTCGGCGACCGGCTCTCCCACGACGACCGCTACGGGCGTACGGATGAGTTCCTGACCGTCCTGCGCGGGGCGTGGGGCGACAAGCCGTTCGACTTCGTCGGCGACCACTACGACGTCGAGGGCGCGACCGTGTCCACGCCGCCGGACCCGCTCCCCCGGCTCTACTTCGGCGGGTCCTCCGCCGCCGCCGGCCCGGTCGCCGCCAAGCACGTGGACGTCTACCTGACCTGGGGCGAACCCCCCGCACAAGTACGGCGCAAGATCGAGTGGGTCCGCGAACTCGCGGCACGCGAGGGACGGCGGCTGAGCTTCGGCATACGGCTGCACGTGGTGACCCGCGACTCGGCCAAGGAGGCGTGGGCCGCCGCGGAGCGGCTGCTGGACGACCTGGACCCGGCTGAGATCGCCGCCGCGCAGGAGGGCCTGGCGCGCAGCGAGTCGGTGGGCCAGGCGCGGATGCGGACGCTGCACGAGGAGTTCCGCGCCGGCGGATCCGCGCACGACCTGGAGATCTATCCGAACCTGTGGGCCGGCGTCGGCCTCGTACGCGGCGGTGCGGGCACCGCGCTCGTCGGCAGCCACGCACAGGTGGCCGAGCGCATCGCCGAGTACGCCTCGCTCGGCATCGAGGAGTTCGTCCTGTCGGGGTACCCGCACCTGGAGGAGGCGTACTGGTTCGGCGAGGGCGTGCTGCCCGAGCTGGCACGCCTCGGCCTGCGCAAGGAGGCGGCGTGAGCACCACGACCCGGTACGGAGCGCGCGTCGTCGTGCTCGTCGGCAACCCGCGCCCCGCCTCGCGTACGCACGACGTCGCGGTGCGGGCGGCGGGCGTCCTCGCGCCGGACACCGTGCCCGACGTCGTCGACCTGACCGCGATCGCGCCCGTGCTGCTGGGCTCGCACGCCTCGGTGGCGATCGAGGACGCGGTGGAGCGGGTCACCTCCGCCGACCTCCTCGTGGTCGCCAGCCCGACGTACAAGGGCACCTACACCGGGCTGCTCAAGGCGTTCCTCGACCGGGTGCCCTCGCTCGGCGGCGTCACGGCGCTGCCGCTGCTCGTGATGGGCTCGCCGCGGCACGCGCTCGCGGTCGAGGTGCACCTGCGCCCGCTGCTGGTCGAGCTCGGTGCGACCGTGCCGACGCCCGGACTCGCCGTGGCCGAGTCCGACCTCGGGCGGATCGAGGAGGTCCTGGCCGCGTGGGCGGCGGCCGTACGCGCACCGGAGGCGGCATGGGCACACGAGTGAGGCAGCAGCCGGTCGTGGCCGCGAACCGGTTCCGCGGCGCGCTCGGCCGGCACGCCGCCGGAGTGGTCGTGGTCACCGGGCCCGGCCCGGTCGGGCTGACCGCGACCTCGCTGACCTCGGTCAGCCTGGATCCGCCGCTGGTGTCGTTCTGCGTCGGCCGCGAGTCGACGACGTGGCCGGAGCTGCGGCAGGCGGAGTTCTTCGCGGTCAACGTGCTGGGCGGCGACCAGGCGGCGGTCGCGTCGCGGTTCGCCCGCCGCGACGTGGACCGGTTCGCCGCGCCGACCCGCTGGCATGCCGGGCCGTACGACGTGCCGATCCTCGGCGGGGGCGCCGCCCATGTGCTGTGCGAGTCCTACGACACGATCGCGCTGGGAGACCACTGGCTCGTGGTCGGGCTCGTCGTCGGTTCCGGACTCGGACCGGCGGCCGAACCCCTTCTGTACCATCAAGGCCGATATGGGCGATTCGCCCCGTACCGGGGCTGAGACCGGCGGAAATCGATATGAGTGAAAACGTCGTCACGCTGAGTCGAAAGCCCTAAACTATGGGCACCTTCCCGTTCCCGCCCGGGGTGGAGCCGATGGAGAGCTGGTTCGCCGTACGTTCGGTCGGGCAGATGCTGCCCGGAGATCACGCCTGGTTCTCCTACTCCAGTAGGGAGGAGCAGGAACACGTGGTCGGTGCATTCTTGCGCGACGGTCTGACGACGGCCGACAAGGTCATCTACATCACCGACGCCCATCCACGCGAGCTTCCCTGGTTAGGCCGTGGCGTCGACGCCGACGCCTATATCCGTACGGGCCAGCTCGCGGTCATCCCCAACAAGGACGTGTGCCAGGCGGCCGGGGTCTTCGATCCCGGCCGGCTGGTCGCCTCGCTGCACGACGTACTGGCACGCGCGGCGCGCGACCGATTCCGCGGCGTCCGCGTCACGGCGGACCTGACCTGGGCGATTCGCAGCGGGCCCGATCAGATGCTTGACTGCGAGGCGGGGGTCGACGCTGCCATCGCACCCAGCACGACGGCCATGGCGATCTGCCAGGTCGACCGGCGCTCCTGCACGCGCGCCGAGCTCAACGTACTCAAGGAGACACACGAGGTCCTCGTGGGCGCCGATCCCGAGTTCGACGATGGGGTTCTCACCATCACCCGCACGTTCGAGCCACGCGGCCTGCATCTCAAGGGCGAGCTGGACGGCGCGAGGCACACCGTGTTCGCCGAGGCACTGCACGCCGTCACGGCCCAGGGTGGCGAGATCCATCTCAACGTACGCGACCTGAGGTTCATCGACCTCGGCGCGCTGAGCATGATGGCCGGCGCGGCGATGCGCATGGCCACACGCGGCAGCCTCGTCCTCGACGAGGCCTCGCCCGACCTGACCGAGGTCGTCCAGCTCGTGGGCGGCAAGATGCTCCCCTGGCTGCGGATCGGCAGAGGTGGCCGGCCATGAGACTCCTGCACCGAGCGATGCTCTACACCGGACACGCGGCGTTCCTGGACGCCGCGGTGCCGTTCATGCGCGAGGGCGTCGCGGCCGGCGAGGCCGTACTCGCCGTCGCCCCGGGCCCCGCGGTCGACGCCCTGCGGAGCGTGTCCGGCTTCGAGGTCGTCTCCTTCCGCGACGCCGCCCACTGGTACTCCCAGCCGACCCGTACGATCGCGGCCTACAGCTCCTTCATCGACGACCACCCCGGCGCTCGCGTCCGTGTCCTCGCCGAGCCCGGCTGGGACTCCGGCACGCCCGACGAGATCGCCGAGTGGACCCGCTACGAGTCGATCGTCAACCAGGCGTTCGCCGAGGTCGACGCGTCCGTGCTGTGCCTCTATGACCGCGACACCACCGCGGCGGAGGTCCTGGACGGCGTGCTCTGCACCCATCCCGAACTCCTCGGCGACGCGGGCCCGCACCGCAACGACGCCTACCTCGACCCGCCCGTGGTCTACGCCGAGGTCGACCGGCGACCGCTCGCACCGGTCCCGCCGGACGCTCCCGCGATGCCGGTGGACGACATCGACCTGTGCGCGCTGCGCGCCTTCGTCGGCGGCCATGCGGAGGACCACGGCATCTCCTCGGCCCGCCTGCACGACCTGCTCGTGGCCACGACGGAGGTCGCCACCAACGCCATCCGGCACGGCCTGCCCCCGGTCACCTGCCGCACCTGGGCCGACGACGGCGACCTGGTCGTCGACGTGACCGACGGCGGCCACTGGACCCCAGATGGCCTGCCGGGCTTCCTGCCACCGGACCCACTGGTGCGCGCGGGCTTCGGCCTGTGGGGCGTCCGCATGCTGTGCCCACTGGTCCAGCTCCGCACCGCCCCTACGGGCACCGCCATCCGCCTGCGCGTCCGCCCGCACTAGACGACACCGGCCCCCACCAGACAGGCGCGCCTGGTACGAGGCGGAGTGGCGACCGCCCGCGCTCGGGGCCGCCCCGCACCACTCCGCGTTCGATCAGTTCCGGTCCGCGGGCGCGGTCGCTGCGGCTCAGCGGGCAGCGGGCAGCGGGCAGCGGGCAGCGGGCAGCGGGCAGCGGGACGAGCTAAGCGGTTCGCAGGCGCTCTGCCAAGGCGCGGAACGCCTTTCCGCGATGGCTGATCGCGTCCTTCTCCTCCGCCGGCATCTCCGCGGTCGTGCGCGTCTCTCCGTCCGGGACGAAGATCGGGTCGTAGCCGAAGCCGTTGGTCCCGCGCCGTTCGCCGATGACGTGGCCCGTCAGTTGTCCCTCGACCGTGTCCTGCTCGCCCGACGGCCACGCGACCGCGGCCACGCACACGAACCGGGCGGTGCGGTGCTCCGGCGCGAGGTCGGAGAGCTGGGCCAGCAGCAGGTCGAGGTTGGCCTCGTCGTCGCCGTGCCGGCCCGCCCAGCGGGCCGAGAGGATGCCCGGCATGCCGCCCAGCGCGTCGACGCACAGGCCGGAGTCGTCGGCCACGGACGGCAGGCCCGTGTGTGCGGCGATGGCGTGCGCCTTGAGCAACGCGTTGCCCGCGAACGTCAGCTCGGTCTCCGCCACGTCCGGCGCGCCGGGATAGTCATCGAGGCCGACCACGTCGGAGTCGGCCAGGATCCGGCGCAGTTCGACCAGCTTGCCCTGGTTGTGGGTGGCGAGAACGATCTTCATGAGTCCAGAGCCTCCCGCTGCGCGCGGGTGAGGTCGGCGCAGCCGGCCGCCGCGAGGTCGAGCAGCGCGTCGAGTTCGGCGCGGTCGAACGGCTGGCCCTCCGCGGTGCCCTGCACCTCGACGAAACGGCCGTCGCCGGTGCAGACGACGTTCATGTCGGTCTCGGCCGCGACGTCCTCCTCGTAGCACAGGTCGAGCCGCGGCTCGCCGTCCACGATGCCCACGCTCACCGCCGCGACCGACCCGACGAGCGGGCTGGTCTTGATCATCTTGCGCTCGCGCATCCAGGCGACCGCGTCGGCCAGTGCGACGTAGGCCCCGGTGATCGCGGCCGTGCGGGTGCCGCCGTCGGCCTCCAGGACGTCGCAGTCGAGCAGGATGGTGTTCTCGCCGAGCGCCTTGTAGTCGACGCAGGCACGTAGCGACCGGCCGACGAGACGCGAGATCTCGTGCGTACGGCCGCCGATCTTGCCCTTGACCGACTCGCGGTCGTTTCGCGTCGTGGTGGCGCGCGGCAGCATGGCGTACTCCGCGGTCACCCAGCCGAGGCCGGAGTCGCGACGCCAGCGCGGCACCGAGCCCTGCACCGTCGCGGCGCAGAGCACGCGCGTGCCGCCGAACTCCACGAGAACCGAGCCCTCAGCGTGGGTGAGCCACCCTCGGCTGATGGTGACGGGACGAAGCTGGTCGGCTGAACGATCATCGGGACGGGCCATGCGGCCACCCTACCGAGACCGCGGGCGCCGCCATCACAAGTCGTAGACGGCTCCCTGGAAGGCCAGTTCGATGTTGCCCTGGTAGCCGCTGGACTTGGCTTCGGTCAGGCTGTCGCCGGCCTCGTTCCAGGGCACGAGATGGGTGAGTACGAGCCGTTTCGCCCCTGCGCGCGCCGCGTGCTCGCCGGCCTGCCGCGCGGTGAGGTGGAGGCCGTCCGGCAGGCCCGGCCGTTCCACGAACGAGGCTTCGGCGAGCAGCAGGTCCACGCCGTCGGCGAGGTCGACGAGCGCGTCGCACTCTCCGGTGTCACCCGAGTAGGCGATCACGACGCCGTCGTGCTCGACGCGGAAGCCGAACGTCTCGACGGGATGACTCATCGGCGCGGCCGTCACGGTGAACGGTCCGAGATGGAATGTCCCCGCAGAAAGGGTACGAAAATCGAACGCTTCCGACATACCTGGCTCGGGATCCAAGTCGTACGCCCGCGCCATCCGGGCGGCCACGCCTTCTGGCCCGTACACCGGAATGCGCGGTTTCAACCCTCCTGGGGCATATTTTCGCGCCACCCAATAGCCGCAGAGATCAAGACAGTGATCGGCATGAAGGTGGGTGAAAAGGATCGCGTCGATGTCGTAGAGGCCGATATGGCGCTGGAGGGCGCCCAGCGCCCCACTGCCGAGGTCGAGTAGGAGGGCGAAGCCGCCGGCCTCGACGAGATAGCACGACGCGGGGCTGTTCGGTCCCGGAAAACTGCCTGAACAGCCGATCACCGTAATCCGCACGCGCCGTCCCCCTCACGTCACCCGAAAGCAGGACAAGGACGCCGTACGCGGCCGAAGCAGCGCGGATCTTCGCGGTGCGCCCTTCGCCCGCTCTCGCCGTTGCGCGTCATCCACCTGGATCGACGCTCCCCTCTCCATTGTCCTGCGGGCGGGTTCTCATGCCGAGAACGAAATTCCCACAGGGGCGGATTCGACCAACCCCATCTCCGGGCCGAGGAAGCGGCGGCCGAGCACGCCGAACGGCGCTGGGTCCCCTGTCGCCAGAAACCGATGACGGGGTTCGGCAGAACCCTCCGCTCTCGCCAGGCGGCGATCACTCAGCACCCGGTACACGTCCTTGGCGGTCTCATCTGCGCTCGATACGAGCGTTACCCCGTCTCCGGCGACATATGAGATCACTCCGGTAAGCAACGGGTAATGGGTGCATCCGAGGATGAGCGTGTCGCAGTCCGCCTCGAGAATCGGCGCCAAATAGTCGCGCGCGACCTCGAGGAGCTCGTCGCCCATCGTGATGCCTCGCTCCACGAACTCCACAAAACGCGGACAGGCCACACTTGTCAGTGTCACATGAGGCGCAGCGGCGAATGCGTCGTCATATGCGCGGCTCGTCACCGTCGCACGAGTGGCGACCAATCCCACCTTTCCCGTGCTCGTCGCGCTCACCGCGGCGCGTACGGCGGGCTGGATGACTTCGACGACCGGGACCCGGTACCGCTCGCGCGCGTCGCGCAGCACCGCCGAACTCGCGGTGTTGCAGGCGATGACGAGCATTTTCACGCCCTCTTCGACAAGGTGGTCCAGCACCTCGAGGGCGTTCGCGCGCACTTCGGCGATCGGCTTGGGCCCGTACGGAAAGCGCGCGGTGTCCGCGACGTACAGCAGCGGCTCGTTGGGGAGCTGGTCCAGGATCGCGCGGGCGACCGTCAGCCCGCCGACCCCGCTGTCGAAGATCCCGATCGAAGCATCAGACATGACCCCACAGGCTAGAGAACGCGCTGCGGTGCGCGGCAGCAATGCGCTGCATGTCACACGCCTATTTACGCACGTGGGCGGAGATCAATGCTGGTTCCGCCCGGCACGGGCGATCTGACGGCTCTGTGCGACGAGCCGCCCGGTGGAGTCCCAGACCTCCACGTCCTCATCGAACCAGCCGTCGCTGACGAGCCGCCCGTGCCCGTACAGGCCCAGCCAGCCGGGCGCGGGCACCGCCCGCATGTGCCAGGTCAGCTCGACCGTCGGCGACCAGCCGTACGCGCCGGTGCCCAGCACGACCGGCGGCAGCGAGTCGACGGCGAGGGCCAGCAGGATGCCGTCCGGCTCGCGGTGCCGCCGGAGCCGGAAGTAGGACCGGATCTCCGGCCGGCCGCTGGGCCGTCCGTCGAGCCAGCCCATGGTGGCGCCGTCGTAGCGCATGTCGACCTGCGCGGCGAAGCCGGCCTCGGCCCCGGCCGCCACCTTGTCGCCGCCGCCGAAGGTGACGCACTCCTCGATCGGGGGTAGCCGGTCGAGTTCGGCGCAGTAGAGCGGCTCGGCGTCCGCGTCGAGCGTGCCGCTCGTGATCAGGGCCTCGACCACGGGGGCGTCGTCCTGGACGAGCGTGACGCGCGCCACCTCGGCCGTACGGCCGGACTTGCGGGTCTCGACGTGCACCTCGGCGGGCCCGGCCTTGGCGACGCGCAGGAAGCTGGTGCTGGTGGCGATGGGGTGGGGCCGTCCGGCGGAGTCGAGTGCGGCGCGTGCGAGCACGGCCATGAGGTATCCGCCGTTGAGCGCCTGCCCGAAGCCGAAGGCGGCGTCGAGTTCGGCGGAGTAACGGCCCTCGCCCGTACGACGGACCGCCGTGGCCTCGTCAAAGCTGCCCATGCCCCGCACCCCAGATAGTAGAACCGCATTCGGTCCGAACTCTACCGCGAAGCGCAGCGGGCAGGGAGTGACGCCGCTCACCGCGCGGGCGCACCGGGCGCGGGCGGGCTCAGGCGTCGAGGCCGGCGCGGTCCATGATCGCTTGGACGATCTGTTCCGGCGGGCCGTCGATCGAGACGACCACCGGGTCCTCGTCCGGGCCCGGGGCCTCCAGGTCGGCGAACTGGCTGTCCAGGAGCTGCTTGGGAAAGAAGTGCCCGTGCCGGGCGGCCATGCGCTTGCCGATCAGTTCGTGGCTGCCTTCGAGGTAGACCAGCCGCAGGTCCGGCCGGCCCGTACGCAGCAGGTCACGGTACTTGCGCTTGAGCGCCGAGGAGGTCACCACCGCCGGGCCGTCCTGCTCGGCCATCCACGCGGCCGTGGCCTCCAGCCAGGGACGCCGGTCCTCGTCGGTGAGCGGGACGCCGGCGTGCATCTTCTCGACGTTGGCGGGCGGATGGAAGTCGTCCGCCTCGGCGTAGGTCCAGCCGAGCCGCCCGGCCAGCATCGCGCCGATCGTGGTCTTTCCGCTGCCGGAGACACCCATCACCAGCAATATCGGGTTACGCATGGTTGGCAAACGTACCCGGGCTACGGCTGCTCGTGGACGACGACCGGCTGCCCCGTGAGTGCGATCCCGGCGTCGTTCAACTCGGCGATGGCGCGTTCGGTGGTCGGCTCGGCCACGCCGGCGGTCATCCCGAGGAGCACCCGCGTGGCGAGGCCGGTGCCGCGCGCGTCCAGCGCGGTCGCGCGTACGCAGTGGTCGGTGGCGATCCCGACGACGTCGACCTCGGTCACCTCGTGCTCGCCCAGCCACGCGCCGAGCTTGGTGCCGTCGTCGGTGATCCCCTCGAAGCCGCTGTAGGCCGCCTCGCGCTCGCCCTTGCTGAACACGGCCTCGATCGGCGCGAGGTCGAGGTTCGGGTGGAAGTCGGCCCCGGGAGTGCCGATCACGCAGTGCGGCGGCCACGAGGCGACGTAGTCGGGATGCTCGGAGAAGTGGTCCCCGGGCTCGAGATGGAAGTCACGCGTCGCCACGACGTGCGCGTACTCGCCCCGGTGCCCGGCCACGTAGGAGGAGATCGCCGCCGCGACGTCCGCCCCGCCCGCCACCGCGAGCGAGCCTCCTTCACAGAAGTCGTTCTGCACGTCGACGATGATCAATGCTCTGCTCATGACGGCCCCTCCCCAGAGTGATCCTCACGAGGGAAGCTACCCCCGCAACGCCCGAAACATCAGCAAGGGTCCGCCAACGTTCCGCTGGCCCCGATCTCACCGGGGCGGCGAGCCGTGAGTCAGCCCGGGTACTCCGTGGGGATCGCCGGTTCGCCGCGTGACAGCTGGAAGGCGCGGGGCGACAGCTCCGCCAGCACTCTCTCGTGACGGGCGCGGGCATGGGCCAGCGGCTCCCGGCCGACGACCCGCCCGTCGCGTACGAGCGGCCTCAGCAGGGACCGGTCGTACGGGCCCGGATCGGCCTCCTCCGTCGAGACCACCTCCGCGATGGCCTTCCCGTCCTCGCCCAGGTGCCGTACCGCCCACTTGCGGCCGCCGCGGCTCGGCTTGCCGACCGAGCGCTTGGCCACCGGGCGCAGCGGCCCGTCATCGGACTCCGCGCGTGCCACCAGCTTGTACACCAGCGCCGCCGTCGGCGCACCCGAGCCCGTGACCAGCGACGTTCCGACGCCGTACCCGTCCACGGGCGCCGAGGCGAGGCCCGCGATCGCGTACTCGTCCAGGTCGCTCGTCACGATGATCCGCGTCTTGTCCGCGCCCAGGCCATCGAGCTGTGCGCGTACCTCGTGCGCCGTCTCCGCCAGGTCCCCGCTGTCCAGGCGTACGGCCCCCAACTCGGGCCCGGCCAGCTCGACCGCCATCGCGACCGCGCGCGCCACGTCGTAGGTGTCCACCAGCAGCGTCGTGTCCCGGCCGAGCGCGTCCAACTGGGCGGCGAACGCGCGCCGCTCGCTGTCGTGCAGCAGCGTGAACGCGTGGGCGCTGGTCCCCGCGGTCGGCACGCCGTAGCGGCGGCCGGCCTCCAGGTTCGAGCTGGAGGTGAAGCCGGCGAGGTACGCGGCGCGCGCGGCGGCCACCCCGGCCATCTCGTGCGTACGCCGCGAGCCCATCTCGATGATCGGGCGGCCCGCCGCGGCGTGCACCATGCGGGAGGCGGCCGAGGCGATCGCGGCGTCGTGGTTGAGGATCGACAGGATCAGCGTCTCGAGGACCACGGCCTCGGCGAACCCGGCCTCCACGACGAGGATCGGCGAGCCGGGGAAGTACAGGTCGCCCTCGCCGTAGCCCCAGATGTCGCCGGAGAACCGGTACGCCGCCAGCCACGCGGCCGTCGGCTCGTCCACGATCCCCTGCGAGGTCAGGAACTCCAGCGCGGGTTCGTCGAAGCGGAACGCCTCCAGAGCGTCCAGGAAGCGGCCGGTCCCGGCCACGACGCCGAAACGCCGCCCCTCGGGCAGGCGCCGGGCGAACACCTCGAAGACCGCCCGGCGTGCCGCTGTGCCACCGGCGAGGGCACCGCGCACCATGGTCAGCTCGTAGCGGTCGGTCAGCAGAGCCGTCGAATGATCCACGAGTGGCAGATTACGGTGAATGTGTGCACGATGATTGAGGGGAGCTCCCGTTAAGGAGGCACCATAGTGAGCACGGCTCCTGTCGAGCTCGATCGACCGGACGCCGCCGAGGACGTACGGCCTGACCGTCCGTGGGTGGCGATCGTGTGGAACGATCCCATCAATCTCATGTCCTACGTGACGTATGTGTTCCAGGCCGTGTTCGGCTACTCCAAGAAGAAGGCCGAGAAGTTGATGCTGGACGTGCACCACAAGGGACGCGCGGTCGTCTCGAGCGGCACGCGCGAGGAGATGGAGCGCGACTGCGAGATCCTGCACTCCTACGGCCTGTGGGCGACCGTCAAGCAGGACACATGATGAACGGCGGGTTCAGCAGCGTGCCCGGCGGCCGGGTCTGCCTGCGCATGGGCTCGGAGGAGGCCGCCGTCGTACGCCTGCTGGTCGGGCAGTTGCTCGACCTGATCGGCGAGGCCGGCGAGTCGACGGCCTTCGAGGGCATGCCGGACCTCATGCTGTCCGACAACACCGAGGTGCCCGACGACCCGGTGCTGGCGCGGCTGTTCCCCGACGCCTACCGCGAGGACCGCGACGCGTCCGCGGAGTTCCGTCGCTACACCGAGGGCGGGCTGCGCGAGACCAAGCGCGCCGCCGCCGAGACCGTGCTGCGGACCCTCGGCGAGGGCGGCAAGGTCTACCTCGACGCCGAACAGGCCCAGTCCTGGCTACGGTCGCTCAACGACCTGCGCCTCGCGCTCGGCACCCGGCTCGACATCACCGAGGAGACGCTGGAGCAGATGCGGACGTTCGACTGGGACGATCCGCGCAACGCCGGGTATGCCGCCTATGACTGGCTCACCTACCTGCAGGAGAGCCTCGTACGCGCCCTCTGGTGATCCGCCGCCCCGTCCGTACGGCGTCGGGCGGGGCGGATACGCTTTCGCCCATGCTGACGATCGAACGCGCCATCGTTGACCAGATCGTCGCGCACGCGCGCGCCGACCATCCGGACGAGGCGTGCGGCGTCGTGGCGGGCGCCGCCGGGTCCGACCGTCCGACGCGGTTCGTCGCGATGGCGAACGCCGAGCGCTCGCCCACGTTCTACCGGTTCGACTCGATGGAGCAGTTCAAGGTGTGGAAGGAGATGGATGACCGCGACGAAGAGGCGGTCGTGATCTACCACTCCCACACGGCCACCGAGGCGTACCCCTCCCGTACGGACATCTCCTACGCTTCTGAGCCGAATGCGCACTATGTGCTGGTATCGACTCGTGAGGCCGACGAGACCGAGTTCCGCTCGTACCGGATCGTCGAGGGCGAGGTGACCGAGGAGGAGGTCTCGGTCGTGGAGACCTACTCGGTAAACTGATCCTTGTGATGACGACGACGAGGCACCGCCGCGGCTGCGGGCGAGTCGTCGCATCTGTGCAGAACTTCCTGTTCGGCCACTCTCGGGCCGAGATCGTCTACGACTGTCACTAGGGCTCGCCCTCAGGTCTTGGAATCCCCGAGTGTCTCGCCGCGTTGCCGTGCGATGCCGGGACCCGTACGACGAAGGAGACAATTCGCCATGGCGATCGAGGTTCGCATCCCGACGATCCTGCGGAACTACACCGACGGCGCGAAGGCCGTCGAGGGTGGCGGGGCCACCATCGACGAGCTGTTCGCCGACCTGGAGGCCCGCCATCCGGGCCTGCGTGACCGGCTGGTGGACGACAAGGGCCTGCGCCGGTTCGTGAACGTCTACCTGAACGACGAGGACGTGCGCTTCCTCGGCGGGCTGGACACGCAGGTGTCCGACGGTGACACGGTCACCGTGCTGCCCGCCGTCGCGGGCGGCTGACGTGCGGTTCGACTCGCTGCTCGACTCCGTCGGCGGCACCCCGCTGGTGGAGCTGCCCCGGCTGTCCCCGTCGGCGGACGTACGCCTGTGGGCGAAGCTGGAGGACCGCAACCCGACCGGCTCGATCAAGGACCGGCCGGCCGCCTGGATGATCGGCAAGGCGGAGAAGGACGGCCTGCTGACACCCGGCTGCACGATCCTGGAGCCGACGTCGGGCAACACGGGCATCTCCCTCGCGATGGTCGCCCGGCTCCGCGGCTACAAGATGATCTGCGTGATGCCGGAGAACACCTCGGCCGAGCGCACCCAGCTCCTGAAGATGTGGGGCGCGGAGATCATCCCGTCGCCCGCGGCCGGGGGCTCCAACGAGGCCGTACGCGTCGCGAAGGGGCTGGCCGAAGAACATCCGGACTGGGTGATGCTCTACCAGTACGGCAACGAGGCCAACTCACGTTCGCACTACGAGTCGACCGGGCCCGAGCTGCTGGCGGACCTGCCGTCCATCACGCACTTCGTGGCGGGCCTGGGCACGACGGGCACGCTGATGGGCGTCGGCCGCTTCCTGCGTGAACGCGTGCCGGACGTGGCGATCGTGGCGGCCGAACCGCGCTACGGTGAGCTGGTGTACGGCCTGCGCAACATCAGCGAGGGGTTCATCCCGGAGCTGTACGACGAGACGGTGCTGACGACGAGGTTCTCGGTCCCGGCGGAGGCGGCACTGCGGCGCACGCGCGAACTCCTCGCGGCCGAGGGCATCTTCGCCGGGGTCTCGACGGGCGGCGCGCTGCACGCCGCGCTGGGAGTGGCCGACAAGGCGGTCGCGGCGGGAGAACGCGCCGACATCGCCTTCATCGTCGCGGACGGCGGCTGGAAATACCTGTCGACGGGCGCGTACGACGGAACGCTGGAGGAGGCGGAGCAGCGCCTGGAGGGCCAGCTCTGGGCCTAGGGCGTGTCCTCAAAGAGATGAGGTCTGGTGGTCAGGTTTGATCATGGCTGTGGTGAAGAGACATGGGCGGACTGATGAGCAGTGGCGGGTGAGCGATGGCGTTGTTGACTGCTTCGGGCCGGTTGAAGCGGGGCGTTCGACGGGTGGACGACCGGCGGGTAGATCGACCGGGTCGAAGGCGGGTGGGCGGCCAGGCCGGGTGTGGCCGTGGCGCAGGATCGGCCGGCAGCTGGTCACGGCGCTCGTGGAAGATGGTCGCGGCGATGCCGCGTGCTGGCGCTGGTAGGCGCGGAACGGCACGCGGAGCTGATAGCCCTGGTCAGTGAGTAGCCGCACGGGTCGACCGCCGAGGGCCGATCGATGAGCTGGGCCGCGGAGGTGGCGGGGGACTCCTAGATCGGTGCGTGGCCTCACTCGAGCATGCGTGCAGTCGTTGAGGCACGCCGCCCGGTCGGCACGACCGCACGGGGGGCGGGACCGGCGGCGGGCACAGGGAACCAGATG
Organism: uncultured Actinomycetota bacterium; assembly: GCA_963799975.1. Lineage (GTDB taxonomy): Bacteria > Actinomycetota > Actinomycetes > Streptosporangiales > Streptosporangiaceae > Actinoallomurus. Next base: position 849,812 of record CAWCZF010000002.1, read on the forward strand.
GATCATGCTATCGGCCGGTCCCGGGGCGGGACCGGCCGATAGAGATCCATCTGGTTCCCTGTGATGGCCACGGGTCCGGCCGTTGTGCGGTCGTGCTGACCGGCGGCGAACCTCAACGACTGCACGCATGTTCGAGGAGCGTACGATGGACCGGAGTCTGCATCCCCCGCCACCCGGCCAACCCGGCCGGGATCGGCCTCTGGCGGTCGGCCGGTGCGGGTACTCGCCGACAAGGGCATACAGCTCCGCGCGCCGATCCGCGCCTACCTGCGCCAGCCGCGGCATCGCCGCGACCGTCCCCGAACGACCCGTGACCAGCAAGCCGGCCGACCTGCGCCGCGGCTCACGCGCCGTCCTGGCCTTGACCAACATCCCGTTCGATCCTACCTGCCGGCGGCGCAACGTCGTCGAACGCTGCTTCAACCGGCTCAAGCAGGTACCGACGCCATCGACCACCCGCTACGCACATCAGACCGCCCAGCCTCTTCACCAAGCCATGATCAAACCTGGCCACCTCCTCATCTGGCTTTGAGGACACGCCCTAGGGCCGCCCCCGGGCGTACGTCATCGGGAGAGTGCCGCGTCCAGCCGCTCGAAGCCCTCGGCGACGCCTCGGGCCATGGGCGAGGAGACGACGAGGTCACGGGCCTCCTGTGACGCGAAGAGCGTCGTGGTGGTCAGCGTCGTCTCCACGCCCTGTTCGACGAGGTCGTGACTGACCAGCGACTCACCCGGGTACCAGTGGTCGTCGAAGGACTCGGTGTAGACGAGGCGGCCGGGCGGGTCGATCTCCCGGTAGCGTCCGCCGGAGGCCATCGAGGCGCCGTACGGCCCGTCCCAGACGAAGCGCCACGCGCCGCCGACGCGCAGGTCGATCTCGGTCACGACCAGGTTCCAGCCGTGCGCGCCGTACCACCGGGCCAGCAGTGCGGGCTTGGTCCAGGCGTCGAAGACCAGGCGGCGCGGAGCGCTGAAGGCCCGCATCATCACCACGGTCCGCTCGGACGGCGTCAGGACGGTGACCGTGCCGGTCACCCGGACCACCGGGGATCGCGGCCGATGAGGCCGAGCAGCCGGTCCTGCGGCGAGGCGTCCTCCTCGACCTTGACCTCCGGCCCGAACACCTCCACGCCCGGGCCGAACGCGCCGGGCGTGCGGTACTGCTCCAGCAGCTCCGCCGGCAGCGCGGTGATGGCCGACCAGTGGTACTCCACATCGGCGGGGGCCATCGCGTCGTCCTGGCCGGTGGCACGGGCGAGATCCCAGCCGTGCAGCGGCAGGTCGGAGCTGGGAATCTTGTCGATGGACTCCTCGACCGTCATCGGGCCGGTGGGCGTTTCACACTCACGGCTCGCCAGCGAAGGGTCGTCCAGGATCTCCTCGACGTCGGCCCGCGCGGATCGGAACGCGGCGAGGGGATCGGTGGCCACCGACGGCGCGGCGCTGAGCGCGCGGTCGAGTGGGCGCAGGATCACGCCGTGCATGTCGAGGATGTGCTCCACCACGTCACGTGCGGTCCACTTCTCGCACGGGGACGCGTTGTCCCACTGATCGGAGCGTACGGCCGTGACCGTGCGCTCGAAGTCGTCCGCGCGGCGCCGGTAGCGGTCAGCGATCTCACTCATCATCGGCCTCGTCTTCCTGGAGCTGGTCCAGTAGTTCGTCGAGATTCTGGTATCGATCCGCCCAGAACCGGCTGTAGTCCTCCAGCCAGTCCGTGGCGGCCTTGAGCGGACCCGCCTGGAGCCGGCAGGGCCGCCGTTGCCCGTCCCTGCCACGGGAGACGAGCCCGGCGCGCTCGAGCACCTTGAGGTGCTTGGAGATCGCCGGCTGACTCATGTCGAACGGGCGGGCGAGCTCGGTGACGGTGGCCTCGCCGGACCTGAGCCTGGCGAGGATCGCCCGCCGGGTCGGATCGGCGAGGGCGGCGAAAGTGTCGTCGAGCGCGCTCATCAATAACCCTTAAGTTCAATAACCACTTGGTTTTCTACTGTACCGGCAGGTCCGGGGTCAATAGCCGGTGGCGGGCCCGGGGTGGCGGATCCGAGATGGCGGGCCGGATCGAGCGCGGCGGGAGCCGGTACGCGGCGGTCCGCCGGCTGCGGCGTGGACCCGGCTCAGTGGAGATCACTCCACGCGGCGTCGCGTGCCTCCTCGCCGCGGACGCGACCGCCGGTACGTGCGAGCGGGACGGCTCGGGCGGTCGCTCGGCTCGCCTGGCCGCACTCAGGCCGACGGTCAGTCGCGGGTGCGGGGCTGGGGGCGGGCGGCCCACTCGCGGACCTTGGCGATGCGCTTGCGTACGTCGTCCTCGCTCGCCTGGGCCGACGGAGGGCCACCGCAGGTGCGGCGGAGTTCGGCGTGGATCACGCCGTGCGGCTGGCCCGTGCGGTGGTGCCACGCGCCGACCAGGCCGTTGAGCTCCTTGCGCAGCGCGTGCAGGTCCTCCGACGTCGTACGGGTCTCCGGCTTGGCCGCCCTGCCCTTGCGCTGGGCGGCCAACTGCTCGGCCTGCCGCTGCTTCAGCAGGCTCGTGACCTGCTCCGGCTCCAGGAGGCCCGGGATGCCGAGGAAGTCCTCCTCCTCGGCCGAGCCCGGCGCGGCGCCCATGCCGAACTCGCCGCCGTCGAAGACGACGCGATCGAAGTGCGCCGACGCCTCCACCGTCTCGAACGGGAGCTCTTCGCCGACGTCGGGGTTGTCGCGCTTGCGGTTGGCCTCGGCGATCAGGTCGTCGTCCAGGCCGTCCTCGCGGACCGGGCGGTCGAGGACGTGGTCGCGTTCGGCCTCCATCTCCGAGGCGTGGCCCATCAGCGTCGGCACCGACGGCAGGAACACCGACGCCGTCTCCCCGCGCCGCCGGGCGCGGACGAAGCGACCGATCGCCTGGGCGAAGAACAGCGGCGTCGACGTCGACGTGGCGTACACCCCGACCGCCAGGCGCGGGATGTCGACGCCCTCGGAGACCATGCGGACCGCGACCATCCAGCGGTCCTCCGACAGGCCGAACTGCTTGATCTTGCGGCTCGCCCCGGGATCGTCGGACAGCACCACGGTCGCGCCGGACCCGGTGATGGCGCGGATCATCTTCGCGTACGCGCGCGCCGTCTCGTGGTCGGTGGCGATCACTAGGCCGCCGGCGTCGGGCACGCCGCGGCGTACTTCGGTCAGGCGGCGGTCGGCGGCGGCGATGACCTGTGAGATCCACTGGCCCTTCGGGTCGAGCGCGGCGCGCCACGCCTGGGCCATCTGGTCCTGCGTGAGCGGCTCGCCGAGCGTCGCGGTGATCTCATCGCCCGCGCGCGTGCGCCAGCGCATCTCCCCCGCGTACGCCAGGAAGATCACCGGGCGGACGACGCCGTCGGCGAGGGCCGGGCCGTAGCCGTAGGTGTAGTCGGCGTGGCTGCGGCGCACGCCGCCCGGCCCCTCTTCGTAGAGCACGAACGGGATCGGGTTGATGTCGGTGCGGAACGGCGTGCCGCTGAGCGCCAGCCGCCGCGCCGCGGGCTCGAAGGACTCGCGGATGGCATCGCCCCACGACCGGCTCTCGCCCGCGTGGTGCACCTCGTCCAGGACGACGAGGGTGCGGCGGTTCTCCGTGCGGCCGCGGTGCAGGGCGGGCCGCGCGGCGACCTGCGCGTAGGTGACCGCGACGCCGTCGAAGTCCTTGGCCGTACGGCCGTGGGCGTTCTTGAACTCCGGGTCGATCCTGATCCCGACGCGGTCGGCGGACTCGGCCCACTGCCGCTTGAGATGCTCGGTCGGGCAGACGATCGTGATGCGGTCGATCACCCGCCGCCCCATCAGCTCCGCGGCGAGCCGGAGCGCGAACGTCGTCTTGCCGGCGCCGGGCGTCGCGACGGCCAGGAAGTCGCGCGGCTCGGTACGGAAGTATTCCTCTAGAGCGCCCTGCTGCCAGGCGCGCAGCGCGGGGGCGGTGCCCCAGGGCGCCCGCCCGGGAAGCGCGGGAGGGGTGTCGGATGCGGCGAACGTGCTCACGGTGAGAAGAGGCTACCCGGACGCACCGACAGGACATGCCGAGCGCCCGGTGATCCACGCAAACCCGCGGGTCTCGTGTTAACGGTCCCGCCAGGCGGGCCGCGTCCACGGAACCGCGCCCTGACCTGCACTCTGACCCGCGCGGTACGCGGCCCACATCGCGTGCACGCGGACGCCCTGGCCCGGCGTGAACGAGGTCATGCAGGTGTCCCAGCCGTAATCCATGAAGTTGTGCACCGGATCGGTGCCCGGCTGCGGGCAGGTGTCCTTGACCTCCGGGCAGTTCAGCGTCGGCGTCGCCTCGTACGGGGTGTCGTCCACGCCGTCGCCCGGCGGCACGCAGCCGTTCTCGAACGGGTGGAACAGGCCCAGCCAGTGCCCGGTCTCGTGCACCGCCGTGTAGCCGCGGTCGAAGTGCTCGAACGGGCCGCCCGGCAGGCTGCGGTAGTCCACCACGACCGCGTCGTGTCCGGGCCGGCTGCGATACCACTGCGGGAACGCGGAGAAGCCGAGCACCGCCGAGCCGACCGCGGCGGTGACGAGGTTCAGCGTCCCGGGGCCGCCGCGTACGAGCGCGGCGAGCATCGGGGTCTGCAACGCGTGCGGCCGCGCGAACCACCGCGGCTCGACCGTGACGTCGGTCGAGACGAGGCGGAAGGACACCCCGGTGTCCGCGCCGCCCGTACGGCCCTCGTACGCGGCGTTGAGCGCGGCGATCTGCGCCTCGACGCCGGCGCGGCCCACCAGTCCCGTACGCCCGTCGGTGACCACGTGGAAACGTACCGGCACGACCAGGCGCTCGGCGGGCAGCAGCCGCTCGTCGGCGACGCCGTAGCGGCGGCGCAGCGTGGCGGCGAGGTCGGCCAGCATCCGGCGTACCTGTGAGACGGAGAGGGCGCCGGAGTCCGGGGGCCGGGCCGCGGCGGCGGAGGAGTGCCGCAGACAGGCGCTGCCGCGCACCGGTGGCGCACAGGTGCTCGCGGGCACCGTCGCGCACGACGCGAGCATGACCCCGAACAGCCCGGACAGAACTCTCCGCCTCATCGCCCCCCCGAGACGGAGAGGCTAGCCCTCAGGACCGCGCGGATCGCCCGACGCGCGGGTCCGGCACGGTGATTTGACGGTCACTCGCCGTCGTCGTCGCCACCGCCCGACATCGATTCGTAGATCTCCTTGCACTCCGGGCAGACCGGATACTTCTTGGGGTCGCGGTTGGGCACCCACACCTTGCCGCAGAGCGCGATCACGGGAGTGCCGCTGACGGCGCTCTCCATGATCTTGTCCTTCTGGACATAGTGCGCGAAGCGCTCGTGGCCCCCGTCGCCGTGGGAGAGATCGGGGCGGGTGTCCTGCTGGGTGTCGCTCTCAGGAAGGATCTTCGTACTCACGCGCTCAGTTTAGTGACGGATCCTCGGGAAACGTCGCGACGAACGCCAGATCGCCACCCTGACGTCGCAGAACGTCATGCCACAGGCGCTCCGGATCGTCCATGAAGGCGTCACCGGACTCGGCGGGCAGCACGTACCAGGCGCCCTCGTCGACCTCTGACCGGAGCTGGCCAATCCCCCACCCGGCATACCCGGCGAAAACCCGTAGCTTCGTGACCTCGGTGGCGAGCAGCTCGGGAGGTGCGTCCAGGTCGACCAGCCCGACCCGCGCCACGGCCGGGCTGCCGCTGAGCGCACGCCAGCCCAACGGCTCGTCGGTACCCGGCACGTGGGCGAGAGCGAGCGCGCTGTCGAGCGCCACCGGACCGCCCTGGAACACCACCGCGGGCCCCGTCACCAGCTCCGACCAGGGTGGCAGAACCTGGTCCACGGGCACCTCGGTCGGCCGGTTGAGCACGACGCCGAGCGTGCCGCCGTCGACCTCGTGCTCCACGAGGAGGACCACGCTGCGGCGGAAGTTCGGATCCGCGAGCTGCGGCGTCGCGACGAGCAGCCGGCCTGCGATTATCCCGTCGTCCATCACCCAATCATCCTGTCCCGTGGCGCGGCTGCGAACAGTGCGCGGCCGAGTCCGTCGGTTACGCGCCCTTGACGCATGGGTAATCGGCAGAATACGGGCCTAGATCACAAACTAGATCACGAAGGCGTGCCCCCATCCTCCGGAGGACCCCGATGCAGCTTTCCAGGGTCGCCATCGCGGCCGTGTTCTTGGTCGTCGGGGCGCTCATCATCATCCCGATGCTGATGCACCACTCGTCTCCCTCTCAGCTGACGAGCGCCACCCCATCCCCGCACGTCTCGGTGTCCCCCTCGGTCTCGCCGACGCGGACCCACACCGCCAAGCCGTCGCACCCGCCCACACACCGGACGACACCGACACCGACGCACTCGCGCGCGCACACCGTCACGACGCCCCCGCCGCCGTCGGTGACGCCGCTCGTCCCGCTGACGGTCTCGATCGGCGCCGTACGCTGCCCCGGCCGCAGCGTGCTGGTCGCGGTCGCCAACCACGGGAAGGCCACGGAGGACTACGCGATCACCACGGACGGCTCGATCTCCGTCGCGGACCGCATCCCGGCCGGCGTCACCCGCAGGTCGACCCTGACGGTCAAGGAGGACCACGCCACCACCATCGCCGTGACCTGGCACAACGTGCCGGTCAAGACCCTCGACCGTACGGCGCGCTGCGCGCGGAACGCGCCGGTCCACTCACTGCCGCACACCGGCCCGGACAGCGGGATGATCATCGCGCGCATCGCGACCGGCATCGCCGCGATGCTCACGGGACTGATCATCTTCTGGTACGGCCGCCTGTGGCCGGGCCGCCGGGACAAGATGTTCGACGACGCGAAGTCGGAGTAGAGGCGCCTCACCGGGTCGCGGCGGCCGCCTTCTGCACGGCCGCCGCGACCGCGTGTGAGACGTCGGCGTGGAAGACGCTCGGGACGATGTAGTTCGGGCCGAGCTCCTTGTCGGTGACCACCGACGCGAGCGCGCGTGCCGCGGCGAGCAGCATGTCGAGGTTGACCGTACGGCTCTGGGCGTCGAGCAGGCCGCGGAAGACGCCCGGGAAGGCCAGCACGTTGTTGATCTGGTTGGGAAAGTCACTGCGGCCGGTGGCGACCACCGCGGCGTGCTCGCGCGCCGCCGCCGGGTCGACCTCGGGGTCGGGGTTGGCCAGCGCGAACACCACCGAGTCCTCGTTCATCGTGGCGATGTCCTCGCCGGTGAGGATGCCGGGCGCGGAGACGCCGATGAACACGTCCGCCCCGCGTACGGCCTCGCGCAGGTCGCCGGTGCAGCCCTCGGCGTTGGTGTTGTCGGCGATCCAGCGCAGCGACTCGTCCAGGTCGTCGCGGCCGCCGTGCACCGAGCCGCGGTAGTCGCAGACGACGACGTGTTTGGCGCCCGCGTGCATCAGGAGCTTGAGCACGGCCGTACCGGCCGCGCCCGCCCCCGCCATCGTGATGCGGACGTCGGCGAGGTCCTTGCCGACCACCCGCAGGGCGTTGGTCAGCGCGGACAGCACGACGATCGCGGTGCCGTGCTGGTCGTCGTGGAACACCGGGATGTCCAGCAGGTCGCGGAGCCGCCGCTCCACCTCGAAGCAGCGCGGCGCGGAGATGTCCTCCAGGTTGATGCCCCCGAACGCGGGCGCGATGATCTGCACCGTACGCACGATCTCGTCGGTGTCCTGGGTGTCCAGGCAGATCGGCCACGCGTCGATGCCGGCGAACCGCTTGAACAGCGCGGCCTTGCCCTCCATCACGGGCAGCGCCGCCTCCGGTCCGATGTTGCCGAGCCCGAGCACCGCCGACCCGTCGGTGACGACGGCGACGCTGTTGCGCTTGACGGTCAGGCGGCGTACGTCCTCGGGGTTGCGCGCGATGGCGAGGGAGACGCGTGCGACGCCCGGGGTGTAGGCCATGGACAGCTCGTCGCGGTTGCGCAGCGGCACCTTCGACTGCATCTCGATCTTGCCGCCGAGGTGCATCAGGAACGTACGGTCGCTGACCTTGCGGATCGTGACGCCCTCGACCTGCTCCAGCGCGTCCACGATCTCCTGCGCGTGCTCGGTGTCGCGGGTGGCGCAGGTGACGTCGATACGGAGGCGGTCGTGTGCGGCGGGCGTGACGTCGAGGGCGGTGACGATGCCGCCGGACTGTTCCACCGCCCCGGTGAGCTGGCTCACCGCCTTGCCGCCCGCCGCGACCTCCAGGCGCACGGTGATCGAGTAGGAAACACTGGGCACGGTCGCCACGTCAACTGCTCCTTTTGCCAGCTCGAGGCCCCGCCCGTCGAGCGGCGGCCATAGCCCTGTTCGGGCGCTGGCTGGTGTCAGGGGTTGGCGAGCGCGGCCAACGCGATGTCGGCACAGGCCGCCGCCGCCAGCCGCGTACTGTCGATGACCGCATCATAGAGCGCCGGATCGGCCGGATCGGCCCGGGGAAAATGCCCTACGTAGGCACGATGTGCTCTTTCGCCTGCATCGAGAAGACGTTCCGGCTCCGGCGCGTACGGGCCCATCGAGTTCCGGACACTCACCGACTGCCATTTTGCGCGTATCCATCGATCGCCCAAAAGATCATGGAAGACTGTGCGCGCTTCGTACGAGCCGCCCGGTGCCCCTAGATCACCGGCGGTCGTACGCGTCTGCGCCCACTCCCAGAAGGCGAGAACCTGGATGCGCCAAAGCGTCACCAGTCGAGGCCGGAAGGTATTCCGAGTCTCGGCCATCGTACTGTCGATACTTCTCGCGGTCGGTCTCTCGACCGCGGCAATGGCGAAAACCGGCCACGCACCGTGGCACAAGCACCGCCACCCCCGGCCGAAGCCCTCCGCCTCGGCCACCACCGCGCCCGCCACCACGACGGTCAGCCATGATCCGGTCGTGAGCACCAGCCCCAGCGCGTCGCCGAGCCGGACCGTGTCGGCCACTCCCACCGTGTCGGCCACCCCGACCGCGGCCGGCGGCCCGCCGGCCGCGACCGGGTTCCCGGACGCCGCCAACACCGGCTACCCGCACGGCCTCCCCGGCGACACCCGCACACCGGTGGCGCTGAAGCCCTACACGGGGCCGTGCACCATCAAGGTCGCCGGCACCGTCATCGACGGCAAGTCGATCAAGTGCCCACTGGTCATCAAGGCAAAAAACGTGGTGATCAGGAACAGTCTGATCAAGGTCGCCAACGCGCAGGCGATCAACGTGAGCGACTTCTACAACCTGCTGGTCACCGACACCGAGGTGGACGGCCAGGGCCAGGACGAAAGCTCGGGCGGGATCTCGCTGATCGGCGACGGCAGCTACACCCTGCGCCGGGTCAACGCACACGGCTCGGGCGACATCCTGCGGGCCGACTGGTGGACCGAGGTGTACGACTCCTGGCTGCACGACCCGTCCTGCAAGGCGGACACCTGCCACAACGACACCATCCAGACCACGCAGACCCAGCATCTGCGGATCGAGCACAACCGGCTGGAGAACCCACACACCCAGACGTCCTGCATCCTGCTCAAGGCCGACCTGGGTCCGATCAGCGACGTGACCGTCACCGGCAACCTGTTCGACGGCGGCGGCTACACCGTGTACTGGTACGACGCCAAATACAAGGCGACCAACGGCAAGATCACCAACAACCGGTTCATGCGGGCGCCGTCCGGCGGATACTTCGCGAAGGGCGGCTACTGGGGGCCCGGCGCCGAGAAGGGCGCCCAACCGGCCGTCTGGACCGGCAACGTGTGGAACGACACCGGCGCCGTCATCCCTGGGTGACGCGCCTCGCCGCCCGCCGCCGCCCGCGCCATGGGCGGCGGCGGGCGGCACCCGATCAACGACGGCGATCCCGCCGGGTAGCCGTCGGTCAGAACAGCGCCGACGCGAGCCGGCGCCGTGCCTTGGCCACCCGCGGGTCATCCCCCGGCAGCACGTCGAACAGCGTCAGCAGGTGCTTGCGCGCGGCGTCCCGCTCGTCGCCGACGGTGCGGCGCACGGTGCCGATGAGCCGGTCGAACGCCTCGTCCACCCGGCCCTCGACCAGGTCGAGGTCGGCCACGCGTCCCTGCGCCGCGGCGTCGCCGGGCCGGTCGGCGGCGTCCTTGCGGGCCTGCTCGGGGTCCAGGTCGGCCGTACGGCGCTGCAACTCGACCAGGGCCAGGCCGCTCCTGGCGTAGGCGTCGTTGGGCTGGGTTTGGAGGATCTTGCCGAACGCGCTCGCGGCCGCGTCGAGGTCGCCCCGCTGGAGAGCCGCCTCCGCCTCGGACTGCACGGGGTCGGCGGCCGGCAGCGACGCCTCGGCGTCGCCGTCGTCGCCCGCGTCCTCGGGCAGCAGGCCCTGCTCGCGCAGCGCGTCGAAGAGCTGGTCGAGCACCTGGCGCACCTGCGGCTCGGGCGCGGCGCCGTTGAGCACGGGCAGCATCTGCCCCGCCACGACCGCGGCGACGAACGGGATGCCCTGCACGCCCATGCGGCTGAGCTGCTGCGCGAGGCCGGGGTTGGCGTCGATGTCGACCTTGGCGAGCACCCAGCGGCCGCCCGACTCGTTCGCGAGCTTCTCCAGGATCGGCCCGAGCTGCTTGCACGGCTGGCACCAGTCGGCCCAGAAGTCGACGAGCACCGGCACGTTGCGCGACCGGTCGATGACCTCGGCGTTGAACGTCGCGTCCGTGACGTCGACGACGGAGGTGGAGACGCCCGCGGCGGCCGGGCGCTCCTGCGCCCGCTTCGCCGCGGCCTGCCGGGCGCCCAGGTCGACGGCGCCGTGCAACGAGAAGTCCGATGACGTCATGCGACCATCCTGCCGCATACACCGCCGAATGCGTACGAGCGCCCGGCCGATAGACCGGGGGTCAAATTCTCAGCACCGCGAAACTCTCAGAACCGCGCGGGCTCGAAGTAGCTGCCCCACTCCTCACGCAGCGCCCCGCAGATCTCGCCGAGCGTCGCCTCGGCGCGTACGGCCGTCAGCATGGCCGGGATGAGGTTCTCCTCGGTGCGGGCGACCTCGGTCATCCGGGCCAGCGCCGCGTCGACCGCGGCCTGGTCGCGGGCGGCCCGGCGGCCGGCCAGCACGCGGTTCTGCTCGCGCTCGACCTCGTGGCTGACCCGCAGGATCTCCAGCGGCTCGTCGATGCTCTGCGTGTGGCAGTTGACGCCGACGATCTTCTTCTCGCCCTTCTCGAGCTGCTGCTGGTACGTGAACGCGGCGTCGGCGATCTCGGCCATGAACCAGCCTTCCTCGATGCCGTGCAGGATCCCGCCGGTCATCGAGCCGTCCGGGCTCATGTCCTTGATCCGGGCGAAGATCTTCTCCGCGTCGGCCTCGATGCGGTCGGTGAGCTCCTCGACGTACCAGGACCCGCCCAGCGGGTCGGCCACGTTGAGCACGCCCGTCTCCTCCATGATCACCTGCTGGGTGCGCAGGGCGATCTCGGCGGCCTTCTGGCTCGGCAGCGCGAGCACCTCATCCAGCGCGTTGGTGTGCAGGGAGTTGGTCCCGCCGAGCACGGCGGCGAGGGCCTCGACGGCGGTGCGTACGACGTTGTTGTCCGGCTGCTGCGCGGTGAGCGACACTCCGGCGGTCTGCGTGTGGAACCGCAGCCACTGCGCCTTGTCCGACGTGGCACCGTAGACGTCGCGCAGCCAGCGGGCCCAGATCCGGCGCGCGGCGCGGAACTTGGCGATCTCCTCGAAGAAGTCGACGTGGGAGTCGAAGAAGAACGACAGGCCCGGCGCGAACCGGTTGACGTCCAGCCCGCGCGACAGGCCGAGCTCGACATAGCCGAATCCGTCGGCCAGTGTGAAGGCGAGCTCCTGCGCGGCCGTCGAGCCGGCCTCGCGGATGTGGTAGCCCGACACGCTCAGCGGCTTGTACGCCGGGATCTCGGCCGCGCAGTACTCCATCAGGTCGCCGATGAGGCGCAGGTGCGGCTGGGGCTCGAACAGCCACTCCTTCTGCGCGATGTACTCCTTGAAGATGTCGGTCTGCAGCGTGCCGTTCAGCCCGTGGACGTCGGCGCCCTGGCGCTCGGCGGCGACGAGGTACATGCAGAAGATCGGCACCGCCGGGCCGGAGATCGTCATCGACGTCGTCGTGTCGCCGAGCGGTATGCCGTCGAACAGCACGTCCATGTCGGCGGCCGAGTCGATCGCGACCCCGCAGTGGCCGACCTCGCCGAGCGACTTGGGCTCGTCGGAGTCGCGGCCCATCAGCGTCGGCATGTCGAAGGCGACCGACAGCCCGCCCCCGCCCGCAGCCAGGATCATCTTGTAGCGCTCGTTGGTCTGCTTCGCGTTGCCGAACCCGGCGAACTGCCGGATCGTCCAGGCGCGCCCTCGGTAGCCCGTGGCGTGCAGGCCGCGGGTGAAGGGAAACTCGCCCGGCCAGCCGATGCGCTCGAACCGCGGGTCGTCGGCGGTCGGACCGTACACCGGCTCGACCTCGACCCCGGAGAGCGTGGTGAAGTCGGCGTCGCGGCGGCGCGAGGCGTCGAAACGCTCCTGCCAGCGGCGGCGGCCGGCCTCGATGTCCTGAATGTCCATGGGCGCTCCTCCGGAATGTCTCCTACCCAAGATACTAGGACGTCCTAGTAATTTGGGCGACGGGAACACCACGACTCGGCACCGGCCCGGCGCCGCTCAGCGCGGTTCAGCCGCGGAAGTCGCCCGCGTCCATGCGCAGCGACCGCAGCAGGTCGAAGATCATGCCTTGGTCGCCGGCGTCGTACGCGCCGAGGCCGAAATCGGCGGCCATGAGGTCGGCGGTGGCGCGCTCCACGGTGTCACGGCCGTCCGCGGTGATCTCGGCGAGCACGCCGCGGCCGTCGCGCGGGTTCCGGCGGCGCTTGACGTACCCCTGTCTCTCCAGCCGGTCGATCGTGTTGGTCACGCTCGTCGGGTGCACCATCAGCCGCTCGCCGATCTTGGAGAGCGGAGAGCGACCCCGTCGTGCTGAACGTCAGCAGGACCAGCGCCTCGTAGCGGGCGAAGGTCAGGTCGTACGGTCTCAGCAGTGCGTCGAGTTCGGCGATGAGGATCGCCTGCGCACGCATGATCGAGGTCACCGCGAGCATGGCGGGCGAACGTCCCCACCGGCGCTCCCAGAGGTCGCCGGCGCGGGCGATCGGGTCGAAGGGGAGGTTGAGCGGCTTGGCCACCCGGACACGTTAGCGCCTGCCCGGCACGCGGCCGAGCAGGCATCCGACATTTACCGACCTATATCTACAATCGTTTCCCGCCTACTCCCCGAATCATTGCCAACGACACCGGCGGACACAACAACGCTGACAGTCATCACCAAGGCAAGTTATAGTTCCGTTGTCGGTGCGTGCGGCGACGGCAAAGGGGGACGTTGAGGCAGCCCTTCTCGGCTGATCCGTTCTGTCCTCGAGCGCGCACCGCGATTTCGGGGGGTATTAAATGATCGCGGATTTCTCCACGATCGTGGCACGGGGTATGGGGATCCGCCGCGGGGGGCGGTGGATCCTGCGCCCCACCACGGTCGGCATCACCTCGGGGGTGGTCGGCCTGGCCGGTCCGCCCAGCTCGGGCAGGTCGGCCCTGCTCGAAACGCTGGCGACGCTGCGCCGGCCCAGCGTGGGGGCGCTCGAACTGCTCGGCCACAACGTGACCGAGCCGGCCGGCCAGCGGGCCGTACGCACGCGGCTGGGACTGCTTCCTGATCGATTCGGCTGGGCGGCCGGGATCACGGTTCGCGAGTTCGTGGCCTATGCCGCCTATTTCAAAGCCACGCCGAAGGACGCGGTCGATGCGATTTTGCAGCGATTTGAATTGACTGATGCCGCCGAATTGGAGATGGACATGCTGCCCGCCGATCTGCGCCTGCGTGCGGGCCTTGCGGCCACGTGTGTGCACCGGCCCGCGCTGGTGTTCCTGGACGAGCCGCTGAGCCGCGTCGCCGAGTCCGAGCGCGACGAGCTGATCGGTCTGGTGCGTGGGCTCGCCCCGGCGGTGGTCGTGACCGCGCCGGATGCGGCGGAGCTGACCGGCTGGTGCGACCGGGTCTTCAGCATCGCCCGCGCGCGCCTCATCGAGTCTCTGGAGGTATCCCGAACGTGGTCCCGGGTGCCGGCCGGTGTCTGACCTGGGGCGGGTGCTGCGGATCGATGCCCGCCGCACCGCCCCGTTCCTGGCCGTTCCGGCCCTGGCGCTGCTCGGCGCCGTCGCGGCCTGGCGTGCCCTGCTGCCCGGCGTCGCCTACTGGGACGACGCCGTCGCCGCGCTGTTCGCCTCGGTGCGCGTGCTGGGACCCGCGTCGGCGGCACTCGCCGCCTGGGTGGCGCTGCGCGAACACCGGCTCGGCTACCTGCGCGGGCTGAGCGCGCGCTCGCCCGCGCTCGGACCGCTGCTCGACCTGCTGCTGCTCGGCGTCGTCGCGCTCACCGCGTACGCCGCGGTGGCCGCGGTCGTCGTCGTCAAGACCCTGCTGCACGTGGAGGCGGGGCATCCCCAGGTGCTCGGGCTGCTGGCCGGCGCGCTCAGCCTGCTCCTCTACACCGTGGTCGGCTATCTCGCCGGCCGCCGGTCCCACGGCTGCCCACGGTCGCGGCCGTCGCGGCGGTCACCTGGCTGTGGGGCGTGGCGCGCCCGGGCGCCTGGACCTACCTCCTGCCGCCGCCGGGCGTCGAGCACATCCACCCGTTCGCCGGGCTGCGCACCGAACTCCTCGCCGCGCAGGCGCTGTGGTCCTTCGGGCTGGGCTCGCTGCTGGTCACGTGCTATCTCGGCGCGCTGACGCGGCGCGGGTGGCTGACCGTACCGATCGTCGCGGCCGCGGCCGCCCTCACCGTCGCCACCCTGTGGATCCACACGCAGCAGCGCGCACCGCTCACCGCCGCGCGCGTTCGCCTACTCCTGCCGGCAGTGGCCGCTGACCGTGTGCGTGCACCCTGCGCTGCACACCGCGCTGCCCTCGCTGGAGGCCGCGCTGACGCCGCTGGCCACCCGGCTGAGCGGCACGCCCGGCAGCTTCACCCGGGTCGAGTACCGGCCCGACAACGACTTCCCCCGTCCCGCGCAGCGGCGTGGTCTACATCCACCTCGGCGACCTGTCGCCGGGCTATGAGCACCGCGCGGAGCAGGAGGTCCAGATCAGCCTGCTCGACGCGCGTACGTGCGGCAACCCCGCCCACGCGGTGGGCGTCGGCTACACCGCGCTCGTCTCGGCGTGGCTGCTCGACGAGACGCCGCCGCGGATCGGCGACGTCGTCGCCGCGCGTTACTTCGCGCGCTGGGCCGAGGTGCGGCGACGCCACTGGCTGCGCACGCACTACGTGCGCTACCGCTCCTGCACGCTACGCGGCACCGACTTCCTCATCGTGTGACCAGGCGACCAGGCGCCGGCGATCAGAGCGGGATGGATCTGGTCGAGCAGTTCGAGCACGTCCTCGCGCGTCTCGGCCGCGAAGGCCGCCTCGACGGCGGCCGCCGCACGTCCGCCGGTCAGCCACTCGACGACGCGCACGTGTGCGGCGCTCCCCCGGTCCCAGAACGCGTCGGCGAGGCGCGGCCCGCGCGTCCACTCGACCCCGTACAGCACGAAGGCGTGCAGGTGGCGTACGGCGGCCACGCCCGTCAGCTCGCCCCACCGCTCCAGGTACGGCCACGGGTCGGCGCCCGCACGGCCCACGCAGCACAGGATCTCGGCGGCGTCCGGCTCGGCGGGGAAACGGTCCAGGGTGTCGGCCCACCAGGCGGCGAGGAACGCCTCGACCGCGGCGCGCTCGTCCGCCGGCCAGCCGAGCCAGCCCGCGTCGCGGAACTTGCCGAAGAGGACCGGCGGGAGGTCCAGGACATCGGCGAGTTCCAGCAGCCGTGGCACGAAGTAGCGGAACTCCTCCGCCCCGCCCCAGGTGCTGAGCGCCTTGACGGCGTACCGGGCGAGGTCGCGGTGCGTGAGTGAGCGCAGCGGCCGGTCGAGCAGCGTACGGTCCTCATCCGGTGCGACGCAGTGCGGGCAGCCGGCCACGCGCGAGGGCCGCCGCACGTGCCCGAAGGCCGCGTAGAGCCCCTCGACCGCCGCGACCCGACGCTCCGTCATTCCCAGGAGCATGACGGCCGACCTCGATGTTGACTAGTGTCGCCCCCGTGGACTGGAGCATGCTGACATGTGCCCGCAAGGGCCACATCACTTATAGGCCGGACGAAACGGCGCTGCGCGACCGGCTGGTGGTCGAGACGCCCGCCGGTGACGCGTGGCGGTGCCTGCGCTGCGGCACCTACGTCCACGGCGAGCCGCACGGGCACGGCCCTGCCGACCAGGCGCCCCTCGTGCTGCGCGGACGTGAGCTGCGCGACGCGTTCATCATGCGCTTCTTCGCGCTCGAACGCGTGATCCGCGGGCTCCTGATCGCCGCGGCGGCGTACGGCGTGTGGCGCTTCTCCGCGCACCGCGGCTCCATCGAGAAGGTCTTCGAGAAGGACATCCCGCTGCTCAAGCCCCTGGCCCGCCAGGTCGGCTGGGACCTGGACAACTCCCACGTCGTGGAGAGCATCCGGCACGTCTTCTCGATCAAGTCCAGCACGCTGACCTGGTTCGCGATCGGCCTCCTCGCGTACGCCGTGATCGAGATCATCGAGGCCGTCGGCCTGTGGATGCTCAAGCGCTGGGGCGAGTACTTCGCCGTCGTCGCCACCTCCTTCGGCCTGCCGTTCGAGATCTACGAGCTGACCGAGCGGATCACCGTCGTCCGCATCGGCGCGCTGGTGATCAACGTGGGGCTCGTCGTGTACCTCCTGGTGTCCAAGCGGCTGTTCGGGATCCGCGGCGGCAAGGAGGCGTACGAGGCGCGACGGCGTGGTGAGTCGCTGATCGAGGTGGAACAGGCCGCGGTCGCACCCCACACGACGCCACACGCCGAGTCTCACGCCGAGCCAACCGGGTGACTTCCCGGCTTTCTGGGGAATAGCCGGGATGAGCAATCCCCAGAGGTGATTGATATGTCGCACTCGGAGACCTCCGAGGACACCCGGATATCAGAGCGCCCGCGCCGCTCCATCGTGCGCGCGATCGTGCTCGTCGTCGTGGTCGTCGCACTCGTCTACGCGGGTCTGCAAGCCGTGCACAAGCTGCCGCACTGGCTGAACCCGTTCGGCGAGACGACCAAGGACCGCAGCGCCCCCGTCGTACTCAACTCCATCCAGAACCTGTCCCGCTACGAGGCGGCGACCGGCAACTACCAGGTGGTCGTCGACCTGGAGAAGGACGCGAAGTTCCTGCCGAGCCAACTCCGCGGCGAACGCACGCTGTTCGTCGGCAACGGCAGCGTCGACGCGTACGTGGACTTCTCCCACATCGCGAACGGCGCCCTCACCGTCGACAAGGCGCACGACACCGTGACGGTGAAGATGCCGCACGCACAGTTGGAGAAGACCAACCTCGACCCCAAGCACAGCTACGTCTTCGCCCGCCAGCGCGGCCTGTTCAACCGCTTCGGCGACTTCTTCAGCTCCAACCCCAACCAGCAGCAGCAGCTCTACGTGCTGTCGGCGCAAAAGATCCAGGACGCGGCCAACGCCAGCGGGCTCGCGCAGCGTGCCGACGCGAACACGAAGGCGATGCTCACGAACATGTTGAAGGCGCTGGGCTTCAAAACAGTTACGGTGACCTTTGCCACATCGCCCTGATCTCTGACAAAGGATCACCCGGGGGAATACCACACCATCAGCCGTGGTTGGGGACGAGTCGGGGTGAGTCGCCGTGTCGGTGGCAGCAGAGGCGTCAGGCGTCGCGCATACCGCGGCGGGACGGCCCACGTGGCCGTTCGCACTTCCCGTCGCCGCCGCCGCGGTCGCGGTGGGCCTCCCCGCACTCGTCCCCGCCCCATCCGACCGGGCCGCCCGGCTGCTCGTGGGCGACCTGTTCCCCGGCGGGCAAGAGCTCCTCCTCTCCCTCGTCCTGCTCGCGGCGGCACGCGGGCTCCTGCTCCGCCGCCGCATGGCCTACTACGTCGTCCTGACTCTCAGCGTCCTGTCCGCGCTCGACGCGCTCGGGGCGCGGCAGCCCGGCCGCGTGATCGTCCTGGTCGCGGCGATCGTGGCGTTCGTCCGCTACCGCGCCGAGTTCCGCACCCCGCCGAGCCGGTTCCGCGTCGCGATGCGCGCCGGCCTGATCACGTACGGGGCGGCGCTCGCGTACGGCGTGGTCGTCATGATCGCCGAACGCCACCACATCACTCCGGGGCCGAGCGCGAGCGACGCCGGCCGGGAGATCCTCGCCGGACTGAGCGCCTCGGGCACCGGCCCCCTGCACTTCGACGGCTCGGCCGAGCGCTGGTTCGAGGCCAGTCTCGGCATCCTCGGCGGCGGCGGCCTGCTCGCGATGCTGATGACGCTGCTGTCTCCGGCACCCGCGCCGCCGGCCGGCACCGACCGCGAGCGCGCCGAGGCGGCGCGCCTGGTCGACGTCGGCGACTCCGACACGCTCGCGCCGTTCCTGCTGCGCGGCGACAAGTCCTACGTCTTCAGCCCCGACCGCCGCGCGGTGATCGGCTACCGCGTCCTGTTCGGCGTCGCGGCGGCGGGCGGCGACCCGGCCGGCGACCCGCGCTCCTACCCGGGCGTCGTGGCCGAGTTCGCCGCGCTCACCCGCCGGTCCGGCTGGCGGATGGCCGTGCTCGGCGCGCGCGAGGAACACCTCGGCCTGTGGGCCCCGTACGGCATGCGCTCGATCGGGATCGGCGACGAGGTGCTGCTCGCGACCGGCGAGTTCGGCCTGGGCGGCCGCGCGATGCGAAACGTACGCCAGGCGGTGCGCCGCACGCACAACGCGGGCGTGACCACGGAGGTCGTGCGCGAGGGCGAGCTGAGCGAGACGGACCGTACTCTCCTGCGCGCCCTGGCCACTGAGGCGATGGGCGGCGCACGCGGAGCGCGGCTTCTCGATGAACATGGACGGCCTGCTGACCGGCCGCCACGCGTTCCCTGTCCTCGTGGTCGCGCGCGACGCGGACGGCGACCCGGTCGGCTTCCAGCGCTACCTGCCGAGCGCGGCGGGCCGCCGGCTGTCGCTCGACGCGATGCGCCGCGCGCCGGGCTCGCCGAACGGACTCAACGAGCGCATGATCGCCGACATCATGGCGTACGCGGCCGCGCGCGACGTGGACGAGGTGTCGCTCAACTTCGCGGCGTTCCGCGAACTCCTGGAGATCGAGGACCGCGGCGCGCTGGAGCAGGGCACGTACCGGGTGATCCATCTGCTCGACCGCTTCGTGAAGATCGAGTCGCTGTACCTGTTCAACCGCAAGTTCCAGCCGCGCTATGTGCCGCGCAAGGTGATGTTCCCGTCGTGGGCGGCCATCCTGCCGATCGCGGTGGCGCTGCTCACGCTGGAGTTCGGCCACTGGCGCGCGGCCGGAGAGTCCGGCGCGCCGGCCGAGCGCGTCGCCGAGGACTCCTACA
This sequence comes from uncultured Actinomycetota bacterium, assembly GCA_963799975.1. Classification (GTDB taxonomy): domain Bacteria; phylum Actinomycetota; class Actinomycetes; order Streptosporangiales; family Streptosporangiaceae; genus Actinoallomurus. The sequence continues at coordinate 869,174 of CAWCZF010000002.1, forward strand.
CGACCCTCCCGACATACCCGAGCTGGTGACTAGCCCGCGTCCGTGAGGCCCGCGACCAGTTCGTCGGCGGCGGTGTAGGGGTCGCGGGAGCCGTCCAGCACCTTCTCGGCGAGGGCGTCGAGGCGCTGGTGCCCGTGCAGGTCGCCCATCCGCTCGCGCAGGGTCGTGACCGCGATCGCCTCGATCTCGTCGCGCGCGCGTGCTCGCCGCCGCCGGTCCAGCTCGCCGGAGCCCTCCATCCACGCGAGGTGCCTGCCGAGCTGCTCGACCACGTCGTCGACGCCCTCGTTCTTCACCGCCACCGTCGGCACGATCGGCGGCCGCCAGCCGTCCGTCTCGGCGAGCGCGAGCATGTTGCGCAGGTCGCGTACGGTCTGCTGGGTGCCATCGCGATCGGCCTTGTTCACGACGAACACGTCCGCGATCTCCAGGATGCCGGCCTTGGCCGCCTGGATGGAGTCGCCCATGCCGGGCGCCACGAGCACGATGGTGGAGTCGGCCAGCGAGGCGATCTCCACCTCGGCCTGGCCGACGCCGACCGTCTCGATGAGGATCACGTCACAGCCTGCGGCGTCCAGCACCCGGATGGCCTGCGGCGCCGCCCACGAGAGGCCGCCGAGGTGGCCGCGGCTGGCCATCGAGCGGATGAAGACGCCCGAGTCGGACGCGTGGTCCTGCATGCGTACGCGGTCGCCGAGCAGGGCGCCGCCGGTGAACGGTGAGGACGGGTCGACGGCCAGCACCCCGACGCGCAGGCCTGAGCCGCCGGAAGGCGCGTACGAGCGCGTTCGTCGAGGTCGACTTGCCCGACGCCCGGCGCTCCGGTCAGGCCGATGACACGCGCCGTGCCCGCGAGCGGGTTCAGCGCCGCCATGACCTCGCGGAGCTGCGGTGAGGCGTTCTCGACCAGGGTGATCAGCCGCGCCACCGCGCGGGGCTCGCCCTTGCGCGCCCGCGCGACGAGGTCGCCGACGTCGGCCGTCCGCGCCACCTCAGACCGTCAGGATCAGGGCGTCGCCCTGGCCGCCGCCGCCGCACAGCCCGGCCGCGCCCACGCCGCCGCCGCGACGGCGCAGCTCGTGCGCCAGGTGCAGGACGATGCGGGCGCCGGACACGCCGATGGGATGGCCGAGCGCGATGGCGCCGCCGTTGACGTTGACCTTGCTCTCGTCGACGCCGAGGTCGCGCATCGACTGGACGCCGACCGAGGCGAACGCCTCGTTGATCTCGATCAGGTCCAGGTCGCCGACGTCGAGCCCCTGCTTGCCGAGCGCGTGCTTGATCGCGTTGGCCGGCTGGGACTGAAGCGAGTTGTCGGGCCCCGCGACGTTGCCGTGCGCGCCGATCTCGGCGAGCCAGGTCAGGCCGAGCTCCTCGGCCTTGGCCTTGGCCATCACGACGACCGCGCAGGCGCCGTCGGAGATCTGCGAGGAGGACCCGGCGGTGATGGTGCCGTCCTCGCTGAACGCGGGCCGCAGCCGGCCGAGCGACTCGGCGGTCGTGTCCGCGCGTACGCCCTCATCCGATCGGAAGACGATCGGGTCGCCCTTGCGCTGGGGGATCTCGACCGGCACGATCTCGTCGTCGAAGAGGCCGTTCTTGGCCGCCGCGGCGGCGCGCTGGTGCGAGCGTGCGGAGAACTCGTCCTGCGCCTGCCGCGAGATGCCCAGCCGTGGCGTTGTGGCCCTCGGTGGACTCCCCCATGGACACGTGGTCGAACGCGTCGGTGAGCCCGTCGTGCGCGGTCGCGTCGAGCATCTCGATCGAGCCGTACTTGTAGCCGTGGCGCGACTTGGGCAGCAGGTGCGGCGCGTTGGTCATCGACTCCATGCCGCCCGCGACGACGATCTCGAACTCGCCCGCGCGTATGAGCTGGTCGGCGAGGGCGATCGCGTCGAGGCCCGACAGGCACACCTTGTTGATGGTCAGCGACGGGACGCCCATCGGGATGCCCGCCTTGACCGCGGCCTGGCGGGACGGGATCTGCCCGGCGCCCGGCCTGGAGCACGTGGCCCATGATGACGTAGTCGACCTGGTCGCCGGTCACTCCCGCCCGCTCCAGTGCGGCCCTGATGGCGACCGCGCCGAGGTCCACCGCGGCGAACCCCTTGAGCGAGCCGAGCAGACGGCCGATGGGCGTACGGGCCCCGGCGACGATGACGGATCCGGCCATTTGTCAGACCTCCACTAACCGCGCGGCACGACGTTTGCCAACATACCCATACGGGGAGAGTGCATTTCCTGGGAGGGCCAACGCCATGTTCACACGCATCGACCACGTCGGGATCGCCTGCCACGACCTGGAGGAGAGGATCGCCTTCTACGAGACGACGTTCGGATTGGTCGTGGCATCGCGCGAGGTCAACGAGGCGCAAGGCGTCAAAGAAGCCATGCTGCACGTCGCCGACGGACCGGCCGGGGCCTCTTACGTACAGCTGCTGGAACCGCTGAGCGCGGACACGCCGGTCGGCAAGTTCCTCGCCAAGCGGGGTGAGGGAGTGCATCACGTCGGCTACGGTGTGGACGACGTCGCGGCCGCGCTGGAGACGATCGGCGCCAAGGACGTGCGCCTGCTCGACAAGCGCCCCCGTCATGGGTCGATGGGGGCGTCCATCGCGTTCCTGCATCCCAAGGATGTCGGAGGCGTATTGACCGAGCTGGTGCAGGCGGCACAGACCCTCATGAGGGTCGATGACGCCTCAGCAGTCGTCACGATCAAGACAATTCGCTCGGGGCGTCTCGTTGAGCCCCCAACACGGCAGTGTCCGGAGTACGCTGCTGTCGCCGGAAGTGGTCTAGCGCGTGCAATATCCCGTAACACGCAGTATTCGCGCGGCCGTAATCTGGCATCTCCACCACTTGTAGCCGTCTCGTCACAGCAGGATTGAGCCTCATGCAGTCCGACATCGACGCCCAGCTCAGTAACTTCTTCGAAGAGCCGCCCCCGACCAATTTCGACGTTGTGCTTCGCGGCTACGACCGGCACCAAGTCGAGGAGCACATCAAGTCACTCGACGGCGAGGTCCGCCAGAGCCGCGAGCAGGCCCAGGCGATGCAGCGCGAGCTCTCGGACGCGCATCGTCAGTTGCAGGAGCAGGAGAGACCCACCTACTCCGGGCTCGGCGCGAGGATCGAGCAGTTGCTCCGCCTCGCCGAGGAGCAGGCCACCGAGCTCGTACAGGCCGCGCGTTCCGAGGCCAACGAGATCAAGGCCGCCGCCAAGGTCGATGCGGCCGAGCACCGCGCCACCGCCGAGAATGAGGCCGCCGAGCTCCGCGCCACCGCCCAGCGCGAGGGCGAGGACATGCGCAACATGGCCGAGCGCGAGGCCGACGAGGTGCGTACCGGGGCCCGTCGCGAGGCCGACGAGCTGACGTCCACCACCGAGCGCGAGGTGGCCAAGCTCCGCGCCACGGCCGACCACGAGGTCGCCGAGAAGCGCGCCGCCGCCGAGCGTGAGATCGCCAAGCTCCGCACCACCACCGAGCGGGAGGTCGCCCAGCTCCGGGCGTCCACCAAGCGCGAGCGCGACGAGATCCTCACCACGGCCAAGCGCCAGGCCGACGAGATGCGGGCCCAGGCCCAGCGCATCCTCGAGGAGAGCGAGGCCCAGCGGGCGCAGGCCGAGGGCGAGTTCGAGATCCAGCTCGCGGCACGCCGCGAGGAGGCCGAGCGCCAGGACGCCGAGCGTCACTCCGCAGCGCAGAACGCCACGCAGAAGCTGGTCGCCGAGGCCGAGCAGCGGGCCGCGTCCGCCGAGCAGCGCGCCACCAAGGCGACGCAGCAGGCCGACCAGACCCGGCGCGAGGCCGACAACCACGCCAAGCAGCTGGTGGCCAACGCACGCAAGAACTCCGACTCGGTCATCGCCGAGGCGAAGTCCCAGGCCGAGCAGCTCCTGTCGGACACCAAGTCCGAGGCCGAGCGGATGCGCACGACCGCGCAGCGCCAGGTGGACGAGCTCACGCGCCAGCGCGACAGCATCACCAGCCACCTCAACCAGCTGCGCCAGCTCATCGGCGGCATGCAGTCCCCGCTGGGCGGCGGTGGCGACGACGACTCTGGCCGCACCGCCGGAGAAGCCCGCCCTCGCGGCCGCCGAGCCCAAGCCGGCACCGCAGCAGGCAGAAGGCCCAGCAGCAGCAGGCAGGCCCCGCCGCGCAAGAAGGACGAGGACGACGACTGGTGGCAGGAGTGACCATCAGCACACTCCCCGAATAAGCGGGCAATCCCGCAATAAAACGCGAGACGGCGGAAAGCCTAGAGGCAACCTTGCCTCTAGGCTTTTTGCCATAATTTGGGGCACTTCTAAGGAGGTGCGGAGTGCCAGACGTTCCCCCCGGCAACGAACAACGCGCTGACCAGGGCGTACTCGCCCAGGACCGGCGTGAGCAGGATGACCAGAGCGGGCCGGACTCCGGCCCGCCACCCTCCTATACGGCCGCGACAGACCCGGCCACGCCCAACCCACCCGGGACGGACGCCGCGACGCCCCCCGCCGACACGACCACCGACGACACCGAGGCGACCGTCACCGACACGGACGGCACCGGCGCGGCCGGGGTTGAGGCGGGCGACACCAGCGCGGCCGGGGTCGCGGCAGACGGCGCGGCACCTGCGGGTGCCGAAGGCGCGGGCGGCTCCCCTGCGGCCGCTGCCGGCACTCCGCTCTCCGCGGCCCTCGACGAGAGCGCTGCCGCCTCGCGTACGGCCGAGTCCTCCTCCTCCACCGCCGCCGTACCGGCCACCAGGCCCGGCACCGGCGACGAAGAGGACGACGCCGAGTCGGAGGTGGAACAGCTCATGTCGCACCGGCCCAAGTCGGCGGCGCCGGATCCGGTCACCGACATGGCGGCGCGCGAGCGCGAGGCCGGGGTCAACGAGCGGTTCCCCTTCGGGCGGCCCGGGCGGCCGATGACCAGGAACCATCCGTTCGTCTTCGGGTTCTACGGCGCGCTCGGCGTGCTCGCCGCGTACATCCTCGTCCAGGCGCTCACCAACGCCCGCCAGGTGATCATCCTGATCGTCGTCGCGCTGTTCCTGGCGGTCGGGCTCAACCCCGGCGTCGAGGCGCTCGAACGGATCGGGATCTCGCGGCGCTGGTCGGTGTTCCTGGTGTTCCTGGCCCTGGTCGGGTTCTTCGTCGGCTTCGGGTTCGCCATCGTGCCGCCGCTCTCGCAGCAGACGACCGCGATCATTCACAACCTGACCAGCGGCAACGGCTATCTCGAACAGCTACAGAACAATCCGAGGCTCCAGGATCTCGATCACCGCTACCACTTGCTTCAGAAGGCGCGGACCGCACTCCAGAGCAAGGACCTGGGCACCCGGGCGGCCAACGGCGTCGTCGGCGTCGGCCAGGTCGTGCTCAGCGGTGTGTTCAGCACGCTGACCGTGCTCATCCTCACGCTCTACTTCCTGATCTCGCTGCCGAACATCACCGGCTTCATGTACCGGCTCGCGCCGCGGTCCCGGCGGGCGCGGGTGGCGCTGCTCGGTGACGAGATCCTCGTACGGATCGGCGGGTACGTCGCCGGCAACCTGCTCATCTCGCTCATCGCCGGCGTGACGGCGTACATCTTCCTGCTGATCGCCGGGGTGCCGTTCACGCTCGCGCTGGCGCTGCTCGTGGCCATCACCGACCTGATACCCCTGGTCGGCGCGACGATCGGCGCGATCTTCGTGACCGGCCTGGCGTTCTTCTCCGGCTTTTGGACCGGCGTCGCCACCGGGATCTACTTCCTCATCTACCAGCAGGTGGAGAACTACATCATCCAGCCGAGGGTGATGAAACGGTCGGTCGACGTGCAGCCCGCGGTGACGATCATCGCGGCGTTGATCGGCGGCGCGCTGCTCGGCGTGATCGGGGCGCTGCTGGCGATCCCGGCGGCCGCGGCGGTGGCCCTGATCCTGCGCGAGGTCGTGGTGCCCCGGCAGGAACAGGAGTAGGCGCGGCGCCGGGTCAGCGGAGCGTACGGATCAGCGCCGCGCCGAACTCGGTGACCGCGTCGTTGAAGAGTTGCGGCTGTTCGACTGCGGTGAGGTGACCGGAGCCCGGGATCATGATCAGCTCGGCGTTGGGCAGCGCCTCGGCCATGGTACGTGCGTCGTCCTCGGTGACGATGGTGTCCTCCGCGCCCTGGAGCACGAGCGTCGGCGTACGGAACTCCGCGAGCGCGCCGACCGAGTCCGGGCGCGCCGCCATCGCACGCTGGGCCCAGGCGGCGGCGAGCGGCGGCGTCGACTGCACCAGGCCGCGTACGCGGCCGTACACCAGCGCACGCTGCCCCATCGTCGTCGGGCCGACGAGCTTCGGCAGGAGGTCGTCGAGGAGCACGCTGACGTTCCCGTCGGACTCGATGCGCTCGGCCGTACGCAGCCGTGCCTCGCGTGCCTCGTCGGTGTCCGCGGTCGCCTTCGTGTCGGCGAGTACGGCGCCGAGGACGCGGTCGGGGTGACGGCGGCAGAACGCGAGCGTGACGTAGCCGCCCATGGACAGGCCGCCGACGATCGCGCGGTCGATGCCCTTCGCGTCGAAGAGCGCCGCGACGTCGTCGGCCATCGCGTCGACCGATGGCTCCTCGGCCCCGAGTGGAGATCCTCCGAATCCCCGCAGGTCAGGTGTTATCACCCGGAATTTCGCCGCGAGACCTTCGCGCTGGGCCAGCCACATCGCCGACGACAGCGGAAAGGCATGCAGGAGCACTAACGGCGTCCCGCCGCCGGTATCGCGGGTGTACAACTGCACGAGCGCCCCTTCCAATCGTCACAACACAGACCCTCCCAGTCCGGCTCGGGCCGGACCCCGCTCATCGTCACCCGTGATTCGCGTCCTGCCGATACCGTGGCCGTGATCGGTCTTCGACGTTTAGCCGGGGTGGAACGGCGGCGCGAGCTAGGGCACCTCGGTGGGCAGCGGGTATGCCTCAGGCGCGGCGTGCTTCACGATCTCGTTAAGCACAATTCGGACATAAGGCTCACCAACCCACAAATGCTTGGCGCCGTCGACTCCGACCACCTCTGCTTGAGGTACCCGCTTGAAGCGCTCGTGTGCCTCCGGCGGCCGCAGATAGTCATCGCGTTCGGGGACCAGCGCGACCAGCGGCCGGCCGAACTCCGCCCAGGCGTCCAGATCGGCGTCGGTCGCGCGGCGAAGCGGCGGCGACAGCAGGATCGCACCCTCGACCAGCGGATCGCGACCCCACTGTAGGGCCAGCTCGGTGCCGAACGACCAGCCGAGCAGCCACGCGCGCGGCAGGTCGTGGTACTCCGCGTACTCCAGGGCCGCCGCCACGTCGTACCGCTCGGAGTCGCCCTCGCCGAACTCACCCTCGCTCGTGCCGCGGTCGCTGCTCGTGCCGCGCGTGTTGAAGCGGAGCACGGCCAGCCCGGCCAGGGCCGGCAGCCGGTACGACGCCTTGCGCAGCACGTGGCTGTCCATCATCCCCTCGGCGGTGGGCAGCGGGATGCAGGCAGATGAGGGTGGCCACGGGCGGCCGGTCCGGCGGCAGCGCGAGTTCGCCGACGAGCGTCAGCCCGTCGGCCGTCTGGAGCTCGATGTCCGTACGGCGCGCGGGCAGCACCGTACTCGCCCGGATCTCCGCCATCATGGTCCTTTCAGTAGCGCGGGCCACGACGGGACCGCTGGAGGTTGGGCGTGCGGTTGAGGCGGTGGTCCCAGCACGGCCGGTGCCAGTGACGCCGGTCCTCCGGTCCGCCGCCCTCGGCCGGCCACGCGACCACGTGCCCGACACCCGGAGGAATCTCCTGGTCACAGCCGGGGCAGCGGTACGCCTTGGGCGCGCCGGGCACGGACCGTACGATCCAGTCGCCGTCGGGACCCTCCTCGATCCGCTGCGAACCGACGTACGTGCCACGCCCGGTTTCCCGTGACATGTCACCGCTACGGCGGTTCTTCCGCGGACTCATGCGCTTCAGGGTATGTGCCCGCGACAGCCGCGGCGGCCCGCCCCATCCGCCGTTTCCGCACGAGCGCCCACCTCGTACGGCTAGGGTGGGCGACCGTGCGTCTCGTCATCGCCCGGTGCAGCGTCGACTACGTCGGCAAGCTCACCGCCCACCTGCCCATGGCTCCGCGGCTCATCCTCCTCAAAGCCGACAAGTCGGTCTCGATCCACGCCGACGACCGGGCGTTCAAGCCGCTCAACTGGATGAACCCGCCGTGCGTCCTCAAGGAGGAAGAGGGCCGGTGGACGGTCACCCACGGCAAGTCCGGCGAGCAGCTGATCCTCACCATCGAGGAGATCCTGCACGACTCCAGCCACGAGCTCGGCATCGATCCGGGGTTGCAGAAGGACGGCGTGGAGGCCCACCTCCAGGAATTGCTGGCCGAGCACATCACGACGCTCGGCGCGGGCTGGAAGCTCGTACGCCGTGAGTACCCGACCGCGATCGGCCCGGTCGACATCCTCTGCCGTGACGAGACGAGCGCCACGGTCGCCATCGAGATCAAGCGGCGCGGGGAGATCGACGGGGTCGAGCAGCTCACGCGCTATCTGGAGCTGCTCAACCGCGACCCGCTGCTCGCCCCGGTCAAGGGCATCTTCGCCGCCCAGGAGATCAAGCCGCAGGCGCGCGTACTGGCCGAGGACCGCGGCATCGGCTGCGTGACCCTCGACTACGACGCCCTGCGCGGCATCGAGCGCGACGGCACGCTGTTCTGAGCCTCCTCACTCGTCGGTGACCGGGAGCTTGGTCAGCTCGGTGATCAGTGCGCCCAGGTTGCCGCCCGGGTCCAGGAGCCGCGCGCCCTCGGCGAGATAGCCCATGGCGGTGGCGTACCGGCCCGACTCTCGCTCGAACCGGCCCAGTTCGAGGTAGGCCTCCGGTGTCATCGGTGCGCGGTCGAGCAGGTACGTGAAGGTGTGCAGCGCGACCTCGGCGTCTCCGACCCGGAGCTGGGAGCGGCCCAGGCGCAGCAGGGCGGACGGCGGCGGTTCCGGTTCGAGCCGCAGCAGTTCCTCCAGGACGCCGACCGCCCGCTGGTGCTCGCCCAGCGCGATCAGCGCGTCGGCCTGAACGTCCAGCAGCGCCGCACGCGCGGCGTCGCCCGCCGGGTGCGCGGCCTCCAGTACGGCGAGGGCGTCGCGCGGCTTTCCCTCCTCCAGCAGTGCGCGCGCCTTGACGATCTCCTCCGGCGGTCCGTGCACGTCGGCGGGCACGGCCGGCGCCGCGGCCGGCGGCGAAGCGCCGTCCCTGCGGTCCGGCACCCACATCCAGGCGCCGGCCGTGAAGTTCTTCTCCGGGATCGAGCTCTGCACGGTCCAGAAGTCCTCGGCCCGCAGGTCGCGGAAGCCGTGCTGGATGACGTCGACGTAGAGATGGTTCGAGACGATCACGACCAGCTCGGATCGGGGGTAGTCGACCAGCGCGGCCTTGGCCTGCGGGCTGTCGAGCAGCCGGAAGCACTCGACGATCGCGTGCCCGCTGAACCCCGCCGGACCGGCCGCCACGAGGCCGCTCGTCAGGGCCAGCCGGAGGCGGATCTTCGCCGAGTCGCTCAGCAGCCGGTTCTCCTGCCGCAACGCCATCGTCATCCCGCGGATCAGGTCGGGGATGACGGCGGACTCGTCGATGTCGCTGGGCGGCATGATGAGCACCCCGTCGCCGCTGCCCTGCACGATCTGCTCGGGCAGGCCCGCCTCCCGGCAGGCGCTGTGCACGACGGTGACCAGGCTCTGCTGGGCGCGGATCTGCTCGGGCACCGCTCGCCCGCTCCAGCTCTTGATGTCGACCGCTCCGCAGAGCGCCCGTCTCGGAACTGTCATCTGGCTCCTTAGGTCGTGGCCGCTGGGCACATTCTTCGGGCGGATTCCCGCCGGTAACCCGTACTGGTACGGGCAGCGCCGCCGCACTCGCGGAGACGATGAGGAGGTCCGGCCCGCAGTGCGGGGGTCCGCGGGCCGGGCCGTGATCGCAGGAGGCAGACGATGGATCCCGAACCGCACCCCGGCGCCGCCGGCACGTCGCTGGACCGCGAGATCGACGCGCTGCGATCGGCGATGATCCCGCCCGGACGGGACGGCGTACGCGACCGGCACCGGCTGCGGCTCGGCGAGCTGCTGGTGGGCCGGGCGCTGGGGGTACGCCCGTCCCTTCAGATCGTCTACGGCGTACGCGCGGCGGCCGAGATGGCGATGCGGCTGACGAGTGAGGAGAGCCGCCGGGACCTGCGGGACGCGGCGGACGAGCTGACCTCGGCCGTGGCGTCGAACGCGCTGGAACCCGGCGAGCTGACGCGTGCGGGCCGCTGGCTGGACACGATCCGGCGGCTCCGGCTCGACCCGTACGGCGACGGCGGACCACGGCCGGGGACGGACGCGGCCGGCGGGCACGGACGGAGCGCCGACGCGGCACGGCACGCGGTCAGCGGGGCACGGCGGCTCCGCGCGGCCGGCCGCGATGCCGAGATCGCGACGCTGCGCCGGGCGCGGGAGGACCTTCCCGAGGATCATCCGGACCGTCCGGTGCTCATGGCGGAGATCGGCCTGGCGTACGCCGCGCCGGCCGAGGGCGGGAACGGGCCGCGGGCCGCGGGCCTGGCGGCGGAGGCGCTGACCGGCGCGCTCGGCCGTACGGCCGGCGGCCATGCGCTCCAGCCCGCCCTCCAGGAGGAGGTCCTGCTCGCACTGGCCGCTTTGCTCATCGACCGTGACGCCGTGACCGATGACCTCCTCGACCGGATCGTCGCCGCGACCCGCCCCGAGAGCGATCCGGCCCATCCGTTGCTCGCCGAAGCCGTCCACGGTCTCGCGTCGGTGTTGCGCGCGGCCGATACGCGGCCCTCCGCGCTGGAGCGGCTGAGCCGGGTGGGCGAGATCCTGGGCGCCGCGCATCCTCTCCACGGTGTGGTCATGGGAGTGCTCGGCGCCGGGCTGGCACGCCGGGCACACGCGGACGGCGACGCGGCGATGATGGAGACCGCCGAGGACCGCCTCGCGACGGCGGAGGCGTCGCTGGAGGACTCGGGCGACGAGCGTGCGGTGTACGCCGTCCGCGTCCCGCGTGCGGGCTGCCAGATCATGCGCGCGCGGCTCGCCCGCGATCCCGCCCTGGCCGAGCGGGCGATCAGCACGCTCGAATCGGATCTGGCCCGGCTGCCCGCGACCGACCCGTGGACGCCACGCGCCCGTTCGCTGCTCGGGGCGGCATGGCGGTTGCGCGGCGAGTTGCTCGACCGCGACGCCGACGTGCGCCGTGGTTGCGAACTGCTCATCTCGGCCGGCGACCGGATGCCGGCGGCGCATCCCGACGCCACGCGGATCGCCGCGGCGGCGGCGCTGGCACGTGCCGACCTCGCCCGGCTCGACGACGACCCGGCCGGCCGCGACGCCGCCGTACGTGAGCTCACCCACGTGGCCGACCGCGCCGACCTGACCGCGGCCGAGCGCGTCGCGTTGGCGGCTCGGCTCACGTACGCGCTGCGTGCCCGCCGGGGACCGGGTGACGCGGAGCAGCTGCGTGCCCGGCTGGAGCAGGACCACGCGCTGCCGCCCGCCGCGACGCTCCCGCCGCGCGAGGCGGAGTGAGGGCACGGGCCGTACGGGGATCTCACGGTCGCCGGACCAGTTGCTCGGGCGGCTCGATCTCGGCGAGTCCGGCGAGCTTGACGACGTCGTAGATGAGGATCCGGCCACGGCGGCTCGCGACGATGCCCTTCATCGCGCGCAGGGCCTTTTGTACGGTGCCCTCCTTGGCCCCGATCAGCATGGCCAGTTCGGCCTGCATGAGGTCCACGCTCCAGGATCCGTCGACCTTCATCGCGAGTCGTTGCGCCTGGTAGAGGAGCGTACGTGCGATCCGCTGCTCCACCTCGTACCCGGCGGCGTCCGCGCGGTAGGCGTTGGCCTGCTGGAGCCGGCCGGCCGAGCTGGCGGTGAGCGCCATCCCGGCGTCGGGATGGGAGCCGATGAACCGCTTGAACTCCTCCCCGGACACCACCAGCGCGGTCGAGGGCACCCGGGCGATCACGGTGGCGGTCCGCCGCATGCCGCCGAACACCGCCATCTCCCCCAGGACGTCGCCGGGATGGCGGATGGCGAGCAGTGTCTCCGCGCCGTTCTCGACATTGGCCACCACGTTGACCCGGCCGGTGAGCAGCAGCAGGAGGGTGCCGCCGGGGTCGCCCTGCCGCAGCAGGATCTGCGGTGGCTGGAACGCCTTGATCCGGCCGAGGGAGAGCAACTCATCCCGGGTCGGCGCGAGAAGGAGGTCGAGGAAGGAGGCTTTCGGCCACGGTTGGGGAGACATGAGGCGACTCCTCGGATGACGCCGTTGAGGGTGGTACGGCGGCCGGCGTCCGGTGTGACACCGCCGGGTCGAGGCCGTTCTCCAGCAGCACCGTCACGATGAGATCGCCACCCCGCCGTGTCGCGGCGGTCTCGGACTGCTCGCGCACGAAGTGCTCTCTGTCCGCCGCCGGGATCCGGGCCAGCGCCGTGGCGAACAGCCGCCGGGCGGCGTCCGCCTGTCCGTCACGCGCCGCGCGGTAGGTCAGGGAGATGAGGGGGTGCGGGCTCAGCGGATCGGCCTCGGCCGCTTCGTTGAGGCGTTCGTTGGCCGCCACGCGGTTCTCGCGCACCTCTTCCAGCCGCGAGAGGTCCATGAGCAGCGCGCAGGCGGCGGGACCGGGCGCCGCGACCCGCTCCGGGTGCGCGCGTACGACCCGCAGCCCCTCGCTCAGGTAGATCGCGGCGAGGTCGACGCGCCCACGCTGGAGCTCCAGGCGGCCGAGGCGATGGCAGGCCGCCGGGCTGAGCGGATGCCGTCCCAGGAGGAGGAGCCAGGTCTGCGCCGCCGCCTCGGCGTCGCCGAGCCGCTCGTGACAGTCGCCGAGGAGCAGGAGAGTCTCCTCCGCGTACGTGCCGTCCGGATCGTAGGTGCGTCGCAGTGCGCCTTCGAGGAGCCGCCGTGCCTGCGCGGAGGCGCCCTCGCCGAGCAGCCGGCGGGCGTCCGCGGTGAGTTCGCCGGTCAGCGCGCCGGGCGCGTCGCCGCACGGCGGAGCGGGCGACGGCCGACGGCCGGGGCCGCCGGGAACGTGCAGCCAGGCGGTCGAGGGCAGGTGCCGTCCGAGCCGTACGGGCCGGCAGTCCTCCGACCGGAGCGGCAGCCGCCTCCGGTCCACCACGTCGCGGTAGAAGGCGTCCGAGACGATGACGGCCAGGTCGGCGGCGGGCCGGACGCGCAGCGCCGTCCGCACGGCTTCGCTGGAGACCAGGCGCAGCCCCTCCGCGACCGCGCGCCCGGCGATGCCGGGCGGCAGCACGAGCCCGGTCGTGATCGCCAGCAGTACCCTGACCCGCGCCGCGCCCGCCGTCAGCCGGTTCGCGCGTGCGAGCGCGGTGGTCAGCTCACGGATCAGGGTGGGTCCGCCGGCCGCCGGGTTGCGGCCGTCGGGCAGGATCAGGTACATGCCGCCGGCGCTGTACCGGTGGTACGGGGTGCCGAGCGCGAATCCGCTGCGCCGGCAGGCCGTCTCGACGGCCTCGGTGAGCGACGCCTGGAGCCGGATCCGCTCGGGTACTCCGCTGCGGTCCCAGCCATCGGTGTCGACGGTGAGGCACAGGCCGTTCATGGGCACCTCCGCCCGGCCGCGATCGGGCCGTCAGGACTCGACGTATTCCAACGGGAGCGAGCGATAGCCGCTGACCTGTTCGGGAACCTGCATCGCCTGTGCCTGTGCGGTGGCGACCAGCGAGTTGAGCATGTTGTTCAGCGCCGCGGTCAGCGCCTGCGTGTCGGTCTCGCCGAAGGACTCGGCGACGAAGGCCGCCGCGGTCGCCATCCGCTTGAGCACCGACTCGACCGCCTCGCCGAACCCGTACGTGATGACGTGTGGATGCGGGCGCCACTCACGGTCGGTGAGCACGGTGAAGGCGTCGGCCCAGCGTTCCGGCGGCCGGTCGGCGGGCGCACCGTCGGTCAGCAGGAACACCACCGGCCGCAGCGGCCGTACGCCGGCCGCCGCCAGCCGCGGCAGGTCCAGCTCGATCCGGTCGTGCAGCAGCTCGAAGAGCGGCGCGAAGTGGGTCGAGCCGCGGCACTCGACCGTGGGCAGGCCGGTGAGCTTGGCGATCTCGGTCATCCCGAGCACCACGTGCGGCTTGGTGCTGAACGTGATGATCGACAGGTGGATGAACTCGGAGATCCTCGGGCTTGAGTAGAGAGTGTTGATGATCTCCTCAAGCGTCTTGTTGAGGATGCGCTCGTGGACCTTCATCGATTTGGACACGTCGAGCACGAGGTAGGTCGGCAACCCTTGCGCGCGCGTGTCGGTTCGGTCGTTCGGTTGCGTCACGGAGACTCCAGGTGTTCGGGGCTGGCCGAGAAAGCGTCAGGTGAACAGCGACACCAGACCGCCGGCCGCCAGCAGCGCGAGAACCACGAAACAGGCCACGATGAGCGACGGCAGCAGGCGTCCCGCGTGCGGCGGCCCGTGCTCGGGAGGCGGCCTGCGGGGCGTCGCCGGAGTCCGTTGAGCGGCCGTGGCGCCGCCCGCCGCCGGCGGCCGTTCCACCGGCCCGACCGGCCGGGCCGGGGCGCCGCGGTCACCGGCGGACTCCAGCAGGCCGAGCAGATGCGTCATCGTCGGGCGGCGCGCGGGATCGGCGGTCAGCGCGTCCCGCAGCGCCTCCCCGAGCGGGCCGGTACGGATCGGCGCGGGCAGCGCGGCATGGGCGGCGGCGAAGTCCAGGCCGCGCGTCCCCGACAGGCAGCGCGTGATGAGCACGGCCAGCTTGTAGCGGTCGGTGCACGTGGTCAGCCGCGTGCCGGGCTCGACTTTCGGATCGTCCCAGCTCTTGGACTCCACCCAGGGCCGGTCGCCCATTCCGCACGAGTCCATGTCGATGACGAAGACCCGCCCGCTGCCGCGCGCCCAGAGGGCGTTGGCGTAGGACCAGTCGCCGTAGACGACGCCGTGCCGTTCGAGCAGCGCCCCCACCGCGGCCAGATTGCGCGCGACGGCCAGGCGCTCGGCGGCCGTGGGCAGCCGCCAGCCGCGCCGCCCGAAGAACTCCGGGTCGGTCTGCACCAGCTGGTCGACGTCGAGGAGCCGGGGCTGCGCCGCACCGGAGATCATCCGCATCGGCACGCTGAAGTCGGCCGGCGCCTTGGCGAGGACCACGCCCACGGTCGAGCCGCCGTCGACGACCCGTGTCACCGGCCAGCAGACGCTGGAGTCGACCAGGGCCAGGTCCGCGGCGGGCATGGCGCCCGGCACGGCGATGAGCCGGTCCAGAACGTCGGCCGGTTCTCGCGGGAAGCCCGGCTTGTAGAGCTTGACCAGCCAGCCGGGGTGTTCGGCGGCCTCATAGACCAGCTTGGACTCGCCGTTCTCCGCCGAGATGACCGCGCCGCGCGCCGCGACCTCGGCCAGGGGCGTGACGGCCTCGAACGGGCTGTCGGACCACGCCCTCATGGCGTGCACCAGACGACGACCGCGGTGCGGTCGTCCAGCCGTCCGGCCGCCTCGAAGCCCACGTGCTGGACGAACGCGGCGATGTGCGGCGGCTCCTGCCACCGCTCGGCGAACCACGGCGCCAGCGCGTCCCCCGCCGCCAGCACGTCGCCGACGCCGTCGGTGGTGAGCGCCAGCACGGTGTCCGGCTCCAGCGTGACCGTGGTCTCGCGTGCTCGCTCGGGGTGGAAGGGCAGGAACTCGGTCAGCCGGCCCGCGTCCAGCGCCGCCTTCTCGTCGCCGGCCAGCCGTTCCCAGCCGTCCGGCTGCCGGACCCAGCCGCCGACGTCGGCCAGCGACGCCAGCCAGACGGACCGCCGGCCGTGCTCATCCGGGCTCACCGGGATGACGGCCGCCAGCGCCGCGGCGCGTACGTCGTGCTCGGCGGCGCCCTGCTGCTCGGCGGCACCCGCCATCTGCCGTGCGGCGTCCAGGAAGATCGCGGCCGCGTCGAGCGGCGCGTCACGGTCCAGGTCGGCGCGGATCCGGCCGACGAGCGCGGTCACCGCGACGTTGGCCCCCAGGTGCGCGTGGCTGCTGTCGGACATGCCGTCGGCGACGGCCACGATCAGGTGGAGCTTGCGGCCGTCCCGGCCCAGCCGGTACGCGTCCTGCCGGGGCACGGCCGGCTCCTCGCACCGATGCGCCGGGCCAACCAGCGACGCCGCGCGTACGGTCAGGCCGCCGACGCTCACGGCGTCCGCGGCGATCCCGGCGAGCGCCGGCCGGTCCGGCAGCCGCCACGGCAGCCGGGCGGCCCCCGGCTCGCCGCCGAGCGGGCTGGGGAACTCCATGACCCCCGCGGCGGCGGACCGTACGGGCCGGCGGAACGGCCACGGCATCAGGTGTCCCCCTGGTCGCGCCGCCACGGCGGGGGGCTCCAGGCCGCGACGCCGTCCACCGAACTCTCGACGATCTCGGCGGGCAGGACGTCCTCCTCGTCGTCCTCGTACGGGACGGCGGCCTCGGGCGCCTTGTCGATGGCCCGGTGTACGGGCCCGGGCAACTGCTCGATCCCGAACGCGCCGCTCGGGCTGGAACCGACGATGTCCCCGATCGGCTCGATGATCTGCCGGCGCAGCGAGTCGATCTCGGCCTCCTGGATGAGGTCGTTCTCCACCATCTTGTTGAACAGCTCGATCCGCGACTTGACGCTCATCTCCTTCCGCTGCCGGATCTCGGCGATGACCTGCTGTACCTGGTCCGGGTTGCGTTGCAGGGACAGCAGGATCAGGTCCACCTCCGAGGTGACCTGGTCGCGCAGGCCGGCCATGCCCTGCTTGGTCAGCTCCGTCTCCTTGACGGCGTCGACGCCCGCCTCGAACCACTTCGTGGATCGCTGGTCGTGGTTGACCTGCGCGGAGAACCGGAACAGCGTGATCCCCTCGGGGTAGACGTGCTGGCGCCCGCCGCCCAGCGCCCCGGCCAGGTTCTGTTCGAGCGAGGCGTCCTCCTCGATGCCGTAGCTGCGGCAGATCGGTTGCAGCGCCTCGATCACGCGCGAGCGGACGATCGCGTTGCCGTCGTCGATCCGCGACGCCACGATGCGGGCCGGATCGGTGACCCGCCACCCGACGTCGATGCTGAGCCGGAACCGGGCGGCCTTGGACCTGCTGGGCAGCTCGACGAAGTGCGCGGTGAAGTGGTCGGACACGTCGACCTCGTACTGCCAGAGGTAGCGACGGGCGGCGAAGGCGTTCGGGTACTTGGTGAGCGGGACGAGCCGGCCGTCACGGTCGGAGAACAACAGCGCGCGGCCCGGCTGGACCGCGAGCCTGGTCCCGGTGCTCATCTGGTCCTGCCGCAGGATCAGCGGGACCACCGCGGGCTGGTGCGACGCCCACCCGTCGTCGACGGGCCGCTCGTCGGGCCGGGGTTCTGCTGGCTGGTTCATGTTCATCGCCTTCTCGTGGAGAGTGCTGTGCGGACTGCGGCGGACACGGCCGGGGCGCGGCGTGAGCCGGTCGCCCACTTCCCGGCCTCGTGCGCGACGATCAGCGCGACGCGGTCGTCGGCGGCGGACGCCAGAAGCCGGGTGAGAGACGTACGGAGGAGGGGCTCGTGCTCGGCCCCGTAGGCCCACTCGGCGAGGATTTCCTTGGCGTACGGATGCAGCCGCGGCGCGGTGAGCGCGTCCCACCACAGGGCGCCGATCTCACGGAAACGCGTGGGATCGACGGCGCTGAGGTAGAGCAGGCTGGGCCAGCCGACGCCGTTCACCGGCCGCACCAGGTCCGCGGCGGCGAACAGGAACGCCAGTCGCGCGGTCTGCTTGCGCGCGGGCTTCTTCAGCCAGCGCAGCAGGCAGGCGGGGGCGTCGAGGGGTTCACCCTCGACCTCCCACAGCTCGGTGAGACTGGTGCAGATGGCCAGCGTCACGTCCGAGTCGTCGGCCTCGCTGAGTTCCTCGAGCGCCTTCAGCGCCGCGTCCGGCCCGGCCGCCTCGTACACGACCCGCCAGGATCGGGCGGCCGTGGCCTGCAACTCCGCGGAGCCCTCCAGCGACCAGTAGCGCACCAGGTTGCGGATCGAGGGCCGCAGCTCGGGCTCGGTCGACGCGGCGCTGCCGAGTGCGATCGCCGCCGCGTGGCGCAGCCGTCCGTCGTCGTCGGCGGCCCACGGCTCCACGACCAGCGCGCGTACGTGGTCGAAGGAACGGGCGGTGAGCATGCCGGTCGCCACCGCCGCGCGTACGCGGACCGACTCCAGTTCGTGCCGCGCGCAGGTCCGCAGCCACGCGAGCAGCATCGGCCGTGCGTCGTCGTACTCGTTCCAGAAATAACGCAGGTATCGGTCGTGGTAGCCGGGATCGCGGAACCGTACGACCTCCGTCGGGGCGCCGCCGTGCCGCGTCCGCACCGTCGAGGGGACCACGTGCGCGCGCAGCATCTGGAGTCGGGCCTTCTTGCGTGCCATGAGCGGCGCCACGGACCGCGGGATCGCGACGCCCGGTTCGGCGCCCGCCGGCAACTGCATCGCGACCGGCGTGACCGTCCCGCGCGCCGACCGCTGCTGGAGGGCGTCGGCCGCGGCCGAGACCGTCTCGTACGGCTCGCCGCCGAGCACCGCGATGGCCAGTGCCATGCTCTGCGTGGGCAGGTCCGGCAGACTCTCGGCCCACGCGTCGAACGCCGTCTCGTCGTAGGCCGCCAGACCCTCGCGTACGGTCTCGGCGATCGGCTCGTCGCGCTCGTACGCGTCGGCGGCCAGTTCGGCGAGCAGCGCCGCGTGTGCCGGTGCGGCGTGCCGGCGCGCCTCCTCCTCGATCAGGAGCCCCAGTGCCTCGTCGTCGGCGACCTCGAGGGTCGCCTGGCCGCCGAGCCGGCGTTCGAGGCGCAGGCGGAGGATCTCCGCCCAGTCGGTGACCCGGCCCAGGTCGTGCAGGAGCTTGGCCACCTCGGGGGCGCGGAACCGCCGGCCGAGCGGCACGGTGACGACCAGCCGTGCGTCGTTGTCCTCCAGCGCCGACGCGAGAGTGGTCAGGTCATAGGTCGTCAGTTCGCGAGCGGCCTGGCCGGGCAGGTCCACGAGGATGTACCCGCCGCCCTTCTCGAGCGCCGAGCCCGGGATGGCGCCGAGCCGGGTCTCGGGGTGCAGCCGGTAGACGCCGGCGCAGCCGAGGAGCAGACGCTGGGCCGCCAGGTATTTGCCGCGGTCGGCCTCGGCGCGCACGAACAGCAGCCGGTGTGACTCGATGGCCGCGCGCAGGCCGGCGAAGCCCTCCGGCTCCACGAACAGGTCGCGCGCCTCGTCGAGCGCCTCCGCCGTCAGCTTCACCAACTTGATCGCGTCGGCCTCGTCCGAGCTGGTGTAGTAGTTGATCGTCATGTTCTGGCCGGCCGCGTGGCGAGCGGTGACGGTCGCGCCGCTGAAGTTGGCGATGGCGTCGTGCTCGGTGCCGAGCCGTTGCCGCGCCGCCCCCGGCTGCGCGGCCTGGGCGGAGAACTCCCGGCCCAGGTCCTTCGCGTCGCGCTCCTCCGCGTGCGGCGCGTCGGCGCCCGCCTTCGGCGGATCGGAGTCCTTCGGAGCGTCCCGGTCCGGTGCCTCGTCTCCGTCGCTCATTCCCGTCCTCCGTAGTGGTGGATGTAGATGTCACGCCCGGCGACCTTGACGTGCTCGCCCCGGATGGTGGCTCCGGCGAAGTTCCCCGACTCCCCCGCTCCCGGCGGATCCCCCGTACGGCCGTCGCCGGCGCCGTCTGTGCCGGCGTCCTCGTGCTCCGGATCGGCCGCGCTCAGGTCGATCCCGTCCAGCGAGTGGCCCGGCGTCCAGATCCAGGCGTCCTGCCGTTCCACCGTGACCCGGCACAGGTCATCGGCCTCCAGCGTGGTGAGCTGCTCGGCGATGGTGTCGTCGAAGATCGGGCCGGAGGCGATCACCACGAGGTCGGCGTCGGTACCGCGGAGCGCCTGCCGTACGGGCGTGCTGTCGCGGAGGCGGCAGACGACGACGGGGCCCGAGCCGCCCAGGCCGATCGCGCCGTCATTGACCGGCCCGAAATGGATCGCCAGCCGGAGCCGGAGCCGGGCGCCCGCCGCGACGAGCCGGTTGTGCTCCAGCAGCGCACCGCCCAGCTGCCGGACGTAGTGGTCGGTGACGCGCGGCTCCGGCTCGCTCGGCGGCAGGACCGCGAGTTCGCCGTCGCCGCTGGGCCGGCACCGCCACGAGGCACGGTCGAGCCCGGTACGGGCGGCGGCCTGGTCCAGGACCGCCGCGAGGCCCTTCTGCATCGCGGCCTGCATCAGGCCGGTGCCCGCTTCGTACCCGTCGATACGTACGGCGAGCAGCAGCCGGCGTTCGTTCCGGTGTTCCACGGCTCACCAGACCAGCAGGGCGACGAGAGTGAGCACGACGACCGCGACCGCCGGGACCATCCAGCGGGGAACCGGCATCGCGCGTACCCAGAAGTCGGCCGACCGCGGGTCGGCTCTGGGCTCGGTGGGCGTGCCCTCGTGCGGAGCCGCGTCGGGGTGTGCGTTCGCCGGTCGCGGGACGCCGCCGTTCGTCGCACGGGCGAGCGCGCCGACACGGTGCAGCATCGCCTGCGTCAGCCGGTTGCCGAGCGCGACACGCTCCACGTCCTGGTGCCGTGCGTACATGTGCATGACGGCCTCGGTCCACGTGCCCGGCGTTTCGGGCCGGGCGATCCGCTCCTCGATGCGCCGTACGAGCTTCTCGTCGGAGGTCCTCCCGGCGACCAGCGGGCTGATGAGCCAGGACAGCCGCGCGGCGGCACGGTCGCCGTAGTGGTGTTCGAGGTCCGGCACGTACCAGCCCTGGTTGTTCAGCAGGGTGATGATCGACTCGGCCTCGGCCTCCGGCACGGTGGTTCCGTGACCGGCGATGGCACAGATCAGTTCGAGGAGCTCGAAGAAGCCGTCCTGGCCCCGGCGGGCGGTCGACTCACGGTAGAGGTCGATCAGGTCGTGGCTCGCGGGGCGCCGGGCGGGCATCCCCGGCTCCGGGGCGCGCGGCGCGAAATAGCCCTCCGAGCGCGGGTCACGGCGCGCGCCGGCCGGTGCCGGTTCGGGCCGTGGGGCGTTCTCCTGGCCGTTGCCGTGCCGGCGCGCCACCGAGGGCCGCTCCGCCGCCGCACGTGGCACGGCCCTCCCGCGCGGCACCGCGCCCACGGCCTCGGCCTGGGTCGCCAGGCCGGGCGGGAAGAACCCGGCGAGGTCGGTCGCGGTCAGCACCGCGTGGATACGGGAGTGCAGGTGCGTGTGCTGGTCGACCAGGGGCGCGAAGATCGCCGCGAGGCCGGCCGGGCCGAAGAAGGCGTACGCCTGGGCCAGACCGTGGCCGAGCTCCTCCCAGAAGCCCTGCGGAGAGCCGGTCCCCGCGTCGCGGGGCAGCAGGATCCGCGTCTCGGCGCGTACGTTGGTCGGCCGGGGTTCGCGATCGGTGCCGATGTCGCGGAACACCACGTGCGGCAGCAGGCCGGCGTCCCGGTCGGCGTGCGCCTCGTACGTCGAGAAGGAGGAAGACCACCGGACGTCGGTCCCGGCGAGGAGCCGGCCGGCCGTGTGGCGCAGCCCGTACAGGTAGTCGCCCGGGGTGGCCGGCCGGGGTGAGCGTTCGTCCGGGACGAACGCCGCGACGGGTCGCGCCGGCTCGCTCAGTACGGCGGCGATCAGCATGTAGAGGCCCGGAGGGGTACGGGAGACGCCGGTCATGTCGGTCGGGTCGCAGGTGAGCGCGTCGGGCGCGAGGGATCGCAGGTGTTCTCCGGGCCGGATCCGCCCGGGACGCAGGCCGAACTCCGCCAGCCCGTGACGCTCGCAGGCGAGGGCCAGGTCGACGCCGACGACGTCGACCGGGCCGACGAGTGCGTGGGCGACCAGGGCGTGCCGTCCGCCGTCCTCGTGACGTGAGCCTTCGCCGATCGCCAGGGCGTCCGCGTCGAAGGAGCGCTCGATGATGGCGGCGTGGCCGCGGTCGGGGTAGACCAGGTAGACGAGGCTCCGGTGGCCCGCGCCCACGCCTGCCGGCGGCGCGGCGATCGTCGCGATCAGGGACTTCCAGTCCCGGCGGAACCTTTGGTCGTCCGCGGACCAGGCGATCGGGCCGAAGTCGCTGTCCCGCTGCCAGCGGAACGCGATCTGCTCTACAGCCGTCATCTCAGATTCCGATCTTCTTGGCTTCGGGTGAGGTGAGGACGCCGGTCATCGCCATCAGCGAGATCAGCGGATTCAGGACCCGGCAGGACGTGACGCCGCGGACGAAGGTCCCGTCGGCGACCGCGTCCGACCCGACCGCCGAGGCGACGTGCAGCGTGGCCCTGCGACACTCCCGGTACGGGCGGGTCCAGGCTCCGGCGCCGTGAGCGTGCAGGTAGGCGTAGACGTCGGCGCTCTCGCGCAGCGACGTCTCCGCGTCGAGCGTCTGGTCCGGCTGCCGCATCCACCGGGCGATGGGATCCTCGAATCGCAGCAGGTCCGCCTTGTTCAACACCACGGTGGCGCTCACGCGAGACAGCCGGCCGGAGCCCTGGAGCAGTTCGAGAACCGTGCTGAACGTACGGTCGCCGAGTTCGTCCCGTCCGAGTTCGGCGGCGTTCACCACGAAGATCAGGCCGTCCGCGATGTCGAGGAAGCGGCGCGCGGACTCGACCTGGAGCAGGTCGCCGCCGGCCACGTCGAACAGCGCGACCGGCCTGCCCTCGTCTCCCTCGTCGTCTCCATCGCCGATCAGGAAGGCGTCGACCAGGCCGACGGCGCCGGCTCGCGTCTGCTCGATCACCTTCGACCGGTTGAGGAACGGGCTCACCTGTTCGTCGATCAGCGTTTGGTGGTCGGCCAGGCCGATGGGCCGGTGCCGGATCCCGAGCCGCAGGCCCTGCTTCTCCAGTTGCCCGATCATCGCGGTGAGCAGGTGGGTCTTGCCCGACCGCGTCGCTCCCACCAGTCCGTAGACGGCCGGCGGCCCATGCTGCCCGTACGCCAGCGGCAGATAGTGCGCGGACCCCTGCGCCTGGGCGTCCCGGCACTCGACGAAGGCCGTGCGCAGGTCCGCCGCCCGCTGGTTGGCACTCGCCGTCGGCGGGATGGTCAGCCGCACCCAGGCGGCCTTCGCCGGGTCGTAGCGGTGCAGCGGCGGATCATCCCAGTCCAGGATGGAAAGGCAGATCGGACAAATGATCTTCCTGTCGGTGGCGTTTCTGCGCGCCACGGGAGCCGGTGCGGGACTGGTCATGGGCTCTCCGCGTGAGGTGGAAGCGGCCTGCGGGCCGGGCGGTCGGAAGAGTGGCGTGCCGCTGGAGTCGCGGTTCCCCGCCGGGGAACCGGGCACGGCCGGATCCGGGCGCGTCGGCGGCGCCGAGCCGCTCGTCGGGATCCAGGTGGACCGGGACTGGGACGTACGCCGCTGGGGCGCGCGCCGGCCGTCCGCGGCGGCGTAGCCGGCGACGAGCTCGCGAGCGAGCGGCTCGCCTGCCCGGTCCACGGGGAGCCGGAACGCTCCCCGCTGGAACCGGACGAAAAGGCCGGGATGGTCGGGCGGCACGGTCCGGTCGTCGTAGGTCTCGAACGACATCTGCCAGCGTCCCCCGGCCGGCCGATCGACGGCGATGCCGCCGAGCACGTCCTGTAGCCCCCAGAGCAACGCGTACGTCAGCGGGGACGGCGCATGCACGAGGGGCCCCTCGGCGCCGGCGAGGATCCGCGACAGCAGCGGCACCAGCAGTTCCAGCACTTCGGGAGCCCGGGCCTGCCGCTCCAGCCCGGCCCGGTACGGGTCGAGCATGCGAGGGGTGAGCGGCACGAGTGCCTGCCGCTCGCCGCCCAGCCAGCCGAAGTCCCGCAGTTCGAGGGCGAGCTTCGGGGTGAGCGTCGTCGCCGGGCCGGTCAGCAGCCAGGTACGCGCGCTGCGGGCCTGGCGGGGCTGGAGGCGGCGGACGAGCACCGCCTCGTCGTCGAAGACGCCGTAGAAGTGGCTCGGCTCGGCCGAGCGGCCGGGATCGGTGCGCAGCCAGCGCTCCACCCGCCCGTGCCAGATCTGCATGCCGCGGCGGGAGAAGGTGGACGCGTGCGGGCCGAACGCACGGCCCGTCGGTGTGGGCGCCCACGCGTACGCGGCCTGCTGTAGTGCGGTCATCGCCCTCGCCTCCACCGTCGCCGTGGCGTCTCCGGCCGGACCGGCGCGACGACCGGTGCGGCGGTCCTCGGCGGCTCCGGATCGGGTTCGGCGGCGGCCGCCGTCTCCGGGTGCTTGTGCGCCCGCAGCGCGAAGAAGTCCGCCTCGCCCTGCTGGAAGTCCGCGGCGGGCGCCGGCGCGCGTGGCGCGGGGTCGGCGAGGTTGAGCCGGGTGAACAGGTCGCGTACGGCCGGCCGCCGTTCCATCGGGCCGAACACGTCCTCCAGGAGACGCGCCAGCTCGGGGTCGGCGACGAGCTGGCGCGGACCGGCCAGGTCACGCCCGGTGGTCACGTAGAAGATCAGGCGTCCGGCCGCCCACACGTCGTCCCTGTCGCTCACCGCGCCCGTCGCCTTGCCGGGCCGCTGCTCGGGTGCCTGCCACGGCAGCGCACCGAGCGCCGCGCGCGGTGATCCGATCAGCGTGGCGGACGTGAAGCCGGTGATCTGTACGCCGGTGCCGTCCCAGTAGACCGTGTCCGGAGAGATCGCCCGGTGGGCGATCCCGGCCGCGACGAGCCAGCTCAACCCCGTGAGCAGGCTCTCCTGAAACGGCTTGCGCTCGGTCGGCAGAATGCTCCCCGCGAAGTCGCCGACCGGACTGCCGGCGTACGGCTCCAGCAGCGCGTACGGCCGGATGCCGTCGGCGTCATGCCCGACCAGGCGTGACACGAACGACGGGTAGCGGCGGCCACCGCAGAGCCGGCTCAGCCGGATCCCGGCCAGGATCTCGTTGTCGAGTGCCTGGTAGCCGGCGCCCGGCCCGGGGTCGCCGGCGATGATCTGCCGGACCTCCTGCCGGGTGCCGTCGGCGTACTCGACGGTGAGCCGCGCGGAGCGCAGCGGCGGATCCTGCGGCGACGTGTCGTCCCGGCGTCCCACCACCTCGGCCTTCGTCTCCGAGCCGTCGGGCCGACGGAAACACAGGGTCTCGCCGGGCTGGGTCATCTGCTCCGTCCTCTCTCCACACGCACGACGCTCACCAGCTCTGCACGGTCAGCCCGTGTCGTACCGGCACCATCCGCAGTACGCCGGCGTGCCGCGCGGACGGCACCCAGACCGTGCCGGAGGGCAACAGCTCCTCGGCGGTCATCCGGTTGTACTGCGGGGCGAAACGCACCACCCCGAGCTGGTCCGAGCCCAGGTCGAGCAGGGGCAGATCACCGGCCGAGCAGAGCTGCCACATCACGTCGCGCGGATCGCGCGCCGCGCTCCGCAGGACGTCCGGCAGCTCGTCCGCCGGCGCCTCGTCCGTCGCCTCGACCGGCCCCTCGGCGGCGAACGGCGGAAGGTCGAGCGCCCCGTGTTCGGCCACGTGCTCGTCCCAGACCTCGAACAGCTCGGCCGCGGCGCGCCGTGCCTCCGCGCCGTGCTCGGCCGCCGAGCCGGCCGCCAGCCCGCCCAGCCGGGCGGTCATCGCCGCTCGCACCAGCTCCCCGAGGTAGTGCCGGATCCGGTGGTCGGCGCGCACCGTGCCGGTGAACTCGCGGCGCAGGCGTGCCGTGCGCTCCCCGACCTCGGCCGACACCTGACCGAGCGCGGCGCCCATGCGGGCGAACGCGTCCGCGGTGGCGAGGCGCGCGCTCGCCTCCGACCACTCTCGCCCGGCGGCGGACAGGACCGTGAGCAGCTCATCCACCGCGGTCGCGGCCGTGTCCAGCCCGGAGCCTGCCACCCATCTCCGCGTACGTGACCGCCAGGAGGCGGAGACGGCCCAGCCGGTGAGGCCGAGCGCGACGAGGATGCCGAGGGACCACACCGCCGGCGGCATCGAGGGCAGGACCAGGGCGGCCCCGACGCCGCCGGCCGCGGCCGCCAGCCCGTTGGCGACGAGCGCGCGTGCGTGCCGGGCCGGCCGGCCGCCGGGCCCGCGCAGCACCGTGTACGTCACCGCCAGCGTCCACAGCACGGCCAGCAGCAGGCCGCTGAGCAGTCCCAGCGGGAACAGCCCGGCGGCCGCCGCGGCGACCAGTCCGGCGGCGGGCAGCCACGGCTCCGGGCCGGGCATCGGCCCGGGTTCGCGCAGCCGCATCAGCAGCTCGTCCGGGCAGGCGCGTACGAGGGCGGGGATCCGCTCCCGGCTGCCGCGGGGAATGAGCCGGCCCTGCTGCCGCTCCAGGCCCTCGGACAGTCTCGGCAGCGAGACTCCGCCGCGGAGTCCCTCGGTCACATAGCCGGCGATCGCCTTGCGGGTGCGCGCGGGATCGAAGTCCTCCAGCTCGGGCATGATGACGCCCGCATGCTCGATCGCGTCCTGCTGGGCGTCGCCGGGCTCCGTCGTCCCGTGCGCCTGGGAGAACAGGTCCTCCAGCCGTCCCCGCAGCCGCGTCAGCGCCTCACCCGCGGTGGCGATCGACTCCGCGACGGGCAGCGGGGCCGACAGCAGCGCCGCGCTCCCGGTCAGCTCACCGGCCAGGTCCTGCGTCTCGGCCACGGCGGCTCTCGCCCGCTCGACGGCGGCCTCCAGCGGTCCGCCCCGGCGGAGCCGTACCGCCGCCGGGGGCGACGTACGCCCGGTGCGGGCGAACTCCGGCGGCCGTCCGCCACGCGGGTCCAGGAGTCGCTCGCCGGCGGCGAGCAGCGCCTGCGGGAAGTCCGACCCCGTACCGTCCGTGCCGCCGAGCACCATGCCGGGATTGGCGATCCGGCCCGGCAGCTTCTCCACCAGCGCGAGGGTCTCGTCGAAGACCTCGCTGAGGGTGAGGAGTTCGAGCAGGCGTGCCAGCCCCGCCTCCGCGCCCTCGGCGGGGTCACGGCGGGTGGCGGCCGCGGCACGCGAGAGCCGCCAGTTGATCCCGCTCGTGTCCGGGACCCAGAGCACACCGGCCGCCTGCGCGACCGCGCCCGGCAACGCGATGACCGGCGGTTTCTCCTCGCCGCGCCCGACGGCGACGCAGAGGATCCGGTCGGTGTACCGGGAGGCCAGCAGCGTCTCGTACGCCTGCTGGTGCGCCTTCAGCTCGGCCGTGTCGTCGACGACGAGGAGCAGGGTCAGATCGGTGTTGTCCTTGTCCATCAGCAGCCGTACCGCGGTGTCGGCCGCCTCGTCGGTGCGCTGGCCCCGCAGGTCGGCCTGGACGACGTGCCGCCTCATGCCACACCGCCCGTACGGCGCTTGATCGCGTCGTAGAGACCGCGCAGGTCGCTCCGCGTGGCGAAGTTCAGCTCGAACGGGTGGTCCAGCGCGGCCGGCAGGGTCTGGTCCCAGAACGAGCGGAGCAGCAGAGCGCGCGACCGGCCGGCCGGGTTCATCCCGTCGAGCATCAGGTCGATGCGGGCGATCTGGTCGTCGGCCTGGTCCACGAGCTGTTCGAAGAGCTTGGCCGGCGGATGGCCGCCCTGGTCGAGGTCGCGCGGCACCGCCCGCATGAGCTGGGCGCAGAACACCCGCTCCGCGTCTCCGTTGTCGGCGAGTGTCCACAGCTCGTACGCCTGGAGCAGGCTGCCCCACGAGGAGGCGTCCTCCATCGCCTTCAGGTCGAGGGACATGGTGACCCCGTTCAGCTCGACCAGGGCACGCGACGGCGAGGCCGGGTCGCCCTCCGCGTGCACCTTGCCGTCCCACATCGCGCACAGCAGCCGGTGCAGGATGCGTACGCGGTGCTCCTCCCGCGTGGCCAGGTAGCCGAAGTCGTAGCCGGTCCGCTGCCGCCACGGCAGGAAGTCCTCGGGCCGTGGATCGCGTATCGCGTCCGCCCAGGTCCGCAGGACCTGCCGGACCTCGCGCACGTCGGTGACGCCCATCCCGGAGCGGAACAGGACCACCGAGATCGTCTCGGCGGTGGTCTCGCGGAACTCGAAGAGGTTGCCCGGGTCGGTCGGCAGGCTGAGCGACTGCTCCAGGAAGTCCTCGACCGCCTTGTTCTTGACCCCGGGGTAGGACACGAGGATCTTCAGCACGCCGGTGCCCTGCGGGGTGAAGTTGGCCGGGACGAGGCCGACGAGACGGCCGGTGAACTCCGCCAGCTCGTCGTCGCTGAACCGCGAGCGCTCCGAGGTCATCCCGGCGGCCTGGTTGAGCAGGTCGCGCAGCCTCGGCAGCAGCGCGGGCCGCCCGTCGACCTCCTCCTGGAGATACGTCTTGACCTGGATCTTGATGCGGTCCCGAAGGTCGTTCACCGCACGGTCGGGCGTGCTCTCGGTCGCCTTGGTGTAGACCTCGCGCCAGCCGCTCTCGCCCATCAGCCGCCGCAGCAGCTCGGCGTCTCCGGCGGTGGGCGGCAGGTCCTGCCGGTCGCGGATCCGGGTGACGACGCTCTGGTAGAACTGCTCCAGGTTGCCCGCCGGGAGGTGGAACGCGACACCGACCCGCGGGCGGTACAAGTAGTCCGAGCGGTCGCGGAACCGTTCCAGGTCTTGCCGGGCCATGTCGCTCAGCGCCTGGTTCAGGCCGCGCAGGTTCTCATCGACCGCGTCGAGCGCGCGCATCCAGCGCGACGACTGAGACGACCACGGCTCGGTCCACAGCACCCGGCTGCGCCAGCGGTACCAGGTGTTCTGGTCTCGGCGGGCATCGGCCGGCACGTCGTCGGTCCACCGTACGCGGATGACGCCGGCGCGGTTCCGCAGCGCCGGCAGCACCGGCGGCGCCTCACCGAAGCCGGCCGGGGCCGCCGGCGACTCGCGGCGCCGCTGCATGAGGCCGCGCGCGCCCTCCTTGTCGACGGAGTCATCCAGCGCCTCGTGGCCGAAGACCACACGGCGCAGGCGGAACGGGTCGATGCGGGTGAGCAGCTGGGCGACCGCGTCACGCGGATCGAACCCGCTCACCATGGCCGGGACGTCCCGGTCGAGCTGGACGCGCAGCTCCTTGAGCGCGGCGCGCATCGCGGTGACCCGGTCGGTGAGCGCGGCGGTGACGTCGCGTACGCCCGCGGCCGGCTCGGGTTCGGCGAACTCCGCCTGCCGCCGGGCGAAGATCGGGTGGATGTGGGAGAGGGTGAGGAACTCCTCGATCAGGGTGCGGTTCGACTCGGTGCCCGCGGTCGGCTCCCGCAGGTCCTCGATGCCCACGCGCAGCAGCCGGCCGGCGACGATGTCGGCCAGTTCCTCCACCGGCGTGGTCAGCGAGGTGACCAGCGAGGTGGACACGCCGCGGTTCCCGATGCCGTTCTCGGCGAGGGACTGCCGCTCGTGCGTGGCGTTGACGAAGTTGTCGGCGAACGACTGGTGCTGCTCGCCCTCGGTGGACTTCTGCTCGCCGAGGTCGGTGCCGATCAGCGACATGATCAGCGAGACCACCGAGCGCCGCAGGTCGCTGGGCTCGGCGCCGACCGGGCGGGCGAACAGGAACGCCGTCTGGGTGATGGCCGGGCGCATCACGATCCGGCCTTCGGTCGGGTAGCGGACGGCGATCTCGTCCTGGTCGGCGGACCCGAGGTTCATGCCGGGCATCGTGCGGACCGCGTCGCCACTGTTCTGGTGATCCACCAGGCGGAACATGTCCAGCAGCGCGCGCCCCGCGTTCAGCTCGGCCGCCCGGCCGCCACCGGAGCCGTCGCGGAACGCCGACGGCATGAGGACCAGCGGATAGATCTTGGGCTTGAGCTCGGTGCTCTCGAACTGCTCGGCGATCAGGTGAAGGTAGTCATAGAAGATCCCGGCGCCGGTGCCGCCCGCGACGGAGAACGCCACGAAGACGTCCACCGCACGCGGGTCGGGCCTGCTGCCCGGGCCGGCCAGCTTCAGCAGGTCGCTCGCCGCCTGGTGGCCGGACATGTTGCCGAGCGCGGTCTCCAGGCCGCGTACGGCGGGCGCGAGGCCGGACCTGAGTGTCTCGAACAGCGCCGCGCGGCCGACGGTGGGCATCTGGCCCGCGCCCTTGCGTACGAGGACGCGCGGTTCGCCCTGTGCCGGTGGCAGCCAGCCGCGTACGGCGTCGGCGGCGGCCACGCGGAGGTTGACCGCGACCTGGGGATAGATCTCCACCTGGGGTACCAGGTCGCGGATGTAGTGCGCGGTGAGCTGCGCGGCCGGGACGTGCCGGTCGGCCGGCACGACGCTCAGCGGCAGCCGGTCCAGGTCGGCCTGGTTCACGTCGGCGTAGACGAACTGGAGGCAGGCCGGCAGCTGGTACCGCTGGGCGTCGGCGCGCTTGCGCTGGAACAGGCTGCCGTCGGGGCCGCAGATCTCCTCGCGGAGCCGGCGCTCGAGTTCGGCGCCGATCTGGCAGCCGGTGCCGCCGAGCCCGACGAACAGGATGGGCTGATAGAGCTTCATGTGAATGTCTCCTGCCGGGCGTCAGAACCAGGTGTCGTCGTACGCGGTGTCCGGGGTCTCCTCCGATATCCCTTCGGTCGAATCCGCGCGATCGGGCTTGATCGGGGGACGCGCGCCGCCGCGCCGGGTGAAGATCGACCGGCGGCGCTTGCGCACGTCGCGGAAGGTGATCCGGTGTCCCTGCGGCAGCGGCTCGCTCTCCGCGCCGAAGGCGAGTTCGGCGGGCGCGCCGTCCGGCGTCCGCAGCGTCACGCCGTCGCCCCGTCGCCGGGCGGTGTAGATCAGGTCCTCGCCACCCGAACTCGGCGCCATCAGGCGAGGATCGGTCCCGTCCACCTCACGGACGATGAACCGGAACTCCGGCGACCAGCGGCTGGGCGCGCCGAGTTCGGGGCCGGTGGGTTCGCCGTCGAGCGTGAGGGCGGCGCGCAGGCCCTTGACGCCGACACGCCGCTTCCAGGCGAGGCGCTGCTGCCACAGAACGAGCGCGATGAGGACCAGCAGCGCGACCGCTCCCGCGACGTACGGGCGGATCCGCTCCCACAGGGTGGGCGGGTTCTTGACGGTGACGGTGAGCAGGCCGTTCGCGTACGCGGTGGCCGGCGTGGCGTCGTCGACCAGTTTGAGCGTCACGGAGGCGCCGCCGATCGGCGCGTCACGGCCGAACGCGACCGTGAAGTCGCGGGTCGAGTCGCCGGGCGGCAGGTCGAAGGCGCCATTCGGGGAGACGGCCGCATGTGCCTCCGCGCCGTCGAGCACCAGGTGCACACGCTTGGGCGCGTTCGCGGCGTTCCTCGTCGTCAGCTTCCCGTGTACGACGTCGCCGGGATGGACGGTCGCGTCGCCGCCGAACTCCACGGTGCCCTGCACGACCGGTCCCTGCGCGCTCACCTGGACGGTGACCGGAACCCGCTCGGAGCTGATGGCCGGCCCCGAGACGATGCCGGAGAGGCTGACGTCGCCGTCCTGACCGGGTGCGGTGAACGTGCCCGCGAAGCGGCCGTCGTGCGCGTGGTCGTCCGGCGCCCTGCCGTCGTCGCGGACCGTGATCGCGTGCTGTCCGGGCAGGTTCGGGCCGGTCGCGGTGACCGCGAAGGTGAGCCCGCTCAGCGCCTTCTCGTCGGTGACGGCGCCGCGGCGGGTCACCAGCGCGAGCCGTACGGTCACCCGCTGCCCGGCACGCGCCACCGGGGGTTCGGGCACGATCGCCGCCTGTACCGCGCCCTGCCAGACGGCGGTGGCGCCGACCAGTTGCCGGGCGAGCCGCTTGGGCGCCGTCAGCCGTACGGTCCACGGGCCGTTCAGCGGGTTGACGATGCGGAGCGCCTCGATGGAGCCGTTGCCGCCGCTGCGGGTGAAGGTGGAGTCGCCGAGCGAGCCGCTCTGCGGGACCTCGCGCCCGTGCGGGTCGAAGAACTCCACGCGTACGCCGGGGTTGCCCTTCTGCACCGTGATCGTGCCGTCGGTGGCGATGATCGGGATATCGATCTTCAGGCTGCGCGGACGGCCGGGCTCCAGCGACTGCTGCGGAAGCTGCTCGCCACCACCGCAGATCGCCGCGACGTACGCCTTGAACACGAGCCCCGAGACGTCGCTGGAGTCGTGGACGATGCGCGCGGTCGGCTTCGAGACGCTCCGGCTGTCACACCCCTGCCGCGAACCCCCGGCGGCGAAGCGGTCCAGGGCCGCCTGGGTCACACCGCCGCCGAAGCCCAGGGGCCAGATCTGCGCCCCGGCCCGCTGAGCCTGCCCGATCTCGGTCGTCAACTGGGCGTCGGCCGCCTGGTCGCGCCGCCGCCACACCTGCGGGTCGTTGTCGTCGCCGCTGCCGTACTGGGGGCTGTGCCGTACGTCGAGCCGTCCGTCGGTCAGCAGGAAGACCAGCTTGAGCGCGCCCTGCGGCGAGCCGCTGTCCAGGGTCGAGAGCGCCTGGGAGAGCGCGGCGACGTGGTCGGTGTCATCGCCCTCGCGGTCCGTACGCCGGTGCAGGCCCTTCACGCAGGTGGAGAGGTATTGCAGACTGACGGCGCCGTCGACGACGGTCGGCCGGCACACCTCGTCGACCGCGCTCTGCCCCGCCTTCCCGTTGTCGCTGCCGAACCCGAGGATGGTGACCCGGCTCCGCGGGTTGAGCACGCTCTGGGCGATCACCGACGTGGCCGAGATCTCACGCGAGACGTCGTCGGCCGTCAGGCTCGCGGACTCATCCACCGCGATCACCATGTCCACGGAGGTCGTCTGGGGTGACGCCCCGGCGGCCGCGGCCGGCCGGGCGACCAGGGTCAGCGAGAGGACCCCCAGCCCCAACGCCCCTGTCGCGTGCAGGACCCGCTGGGCCTGACGCCGTATGCCTCGTCTCATCTCAGGTACTTCCTCTGCTCCGCTCACGGGCGCGCCCCCGTCCGGGCGCCCGATGAGCTGCGATTGCTTCGGTCCGTACATCTCGTTCGGTGTGCTTTTCCGACGTCGGAAAGGCGCTACCCGGCGTCGCCGTAGTGGACTCGCCGGGAGCCCGTGCCGCGGAAAGCCTGCTGTCTCGCCTATTCCGTTCGAGAGCACCGAGGTTGGATTGGGTGTCTCCAGGAATGTTCACGCACGCCGTGATCGATCAACCCGCATTGGTGCGGGTAGGGTCATGACCTGTCCCGACTTTGTGATCAAGCCCGAATCACCGAAGCGGTGACCACGCAATTTCTCGGGCTTCCCGCGTTCGAGCCTCACGGGCGCGCACCCCGCCTGACAATCCCCGAATCCGGGGGGTCGCGCGGGCGCCGGCAGCAGGTTCGGGGCCCGGCGGCGGAGGGACCTCGGCGATTCAGGCGACCGCCGCCGGCGCGCTCTTCGATTTACCGGCTGGCCACGATAGACCGCCGACTTCCATGGTGAGCGGCGAGCGGGAACCAAGGCCGGGATTGGAATACTCGGGCGGGCAGGGCTGAATAAGGCTGCGGGTGTCGGCATTCGTGAGCTCTCCCCTCTGCCCCGTTGGACGCACAGGCGGAAGGATCGGATTGCACTTTGCGATGTCACGAATCGGCATCTGTTGAATTCCACGATAATCCGGCCGCGCCAGGGAATTTCAATTTGACCCGATTTGTCCGTGATAGCAATATTGTGGCGCTTTGTCGAATGATCTTGCCGACGCGGGCCCGCCCCACCGCCTCCCGGCCCGGGGACGGCATACCTGACGAGGATTGACAGGTATCTCCGCGAGGATGCACGCCATGACAAAGCAAGCAACGGGCACCTTCGTCCTCGACGCCTTCGAGCCCGAGAAGCCCTACGACGAGCATCTCGGCACCAGCATCGGGCGCGTGCACATCGAGAAGACCTTCAGCGGCGACCTGGCCGGCACCAGCACGGTCGACATGATCTCGGTCTCGACCGGGGACGTGCCGCGCGCCTACGTCGCGATCGAGCGGGTCGAGGGCACCCTCGACGGCCGTACGGGCGGGTTCGTGTTCCAGCACAACGCGGGCGGCGAGAACGGCGTGCCCTGGCTCACCTTGAAGATCACCGAGGGGTCGGGCACCGGCGACCTGGCGGGCATCACCGGCGAGGCACGGATCGACATCGACGCCGAGGGCGGCCACTCCTACACCCTGGACTACACGATCGACTGAGCCGCGGGCCGATCCGTCTCGTGGGGCCGCCGTGAGCCGTACCGGTAGCCTGCGGAGCATGCCGCAGGTCCCCGAGATCCGGGAACGGATCGTGAACGCCGCCGAGGAGTGCTTCGCGCGGTTCGGCGTCGGCAAGACCACGGTCGAGGACGTCGCGGCGGCCGCGGGCATCTCCCGCGCGACCGTCTACCGGAGCTTCGCGGGCGGCCGGGACGAGGTGATCCTGGCCGTCGTCCTCCGTGACCTGCGGCGCTTCCTCGACCGGCTCGCCGGGCGGCTGAGCGGCGAGCGGTCGGTGACCGACGCCATCGTCGAGGGCGTGGTGGACGCGGTCGCCTTCGTACGCGGCGAGCCGCAGGTGGCCGCGCTGCTGGCCCGCGACGCCGCCGGGCACACCCAGGCCGCGGTCGCCGGCGGCGCGCGCAGCCTGCTGGACCTGTGCGCCGACTACGTACGCCCCCACTTCGACGCCGCCCAGCGCGCGGGATCGCTGCGCGCGGACATCACCGCCGAGGGCGCGGTCGAGTTCCTGTTCCGCATCATCTCCTCGATGATCGTCATGCCTCGCGAGGACGATCCTCGCGGGTTCCTACGGATCTACGTCGTCCCCGCCCTCGCAGAGAGCAACTGAAGAACTCCAATGAGCAACGTCACCGACCTGCGGCCCTCGGTACGGCCCAGCCCGATCTTCCTCCTCGTCGTCGGCCTGTTCGCGCTGTCCGGCCTGGCGGTCTGGCGGTACGGCGCGAACGTCGGGCACGGCCCGCGTTTCCTGCTGTTCGTGTTCGTGGTCAGCGGCTGGATCGTCTCGCTGTGCCTGCACGAGTTCGGGCACGCGTTCTTCGCCTGGCGGTCGGGCGACCGCAGCGTGGCCACCAACGGCTACCTCACGCTCAACCCGCTGAAGTACACCGACGTCACGCTGAGCTTCCTGCTGCCCGTGCTGTTCCTGCTGCTCGGCGGCATCGGGCTGCCGGGCGGCGCGGTCTACATCGACCGGGGCGCGATCCGCGGCCGGCTGCGCCACAGCCTGATCTCGGCGGCGGGACCGCTCGCCAACCTCGTCTTCGCGATCGTGCTCGGCGTCATCCTCACCCACCTCGCCAAGAGCCTGGACCACGCGCTGTTCTGGAGCGGCCTGGCGTTCTTGGCGTTCTTGCAGGTCACCGCCGCGGTGCTAAACCTGCTGCCGGTGCCCGGGCTGGACGGCTTCGGCATCGTGGAGCCCTACCTGCCGCGCCACTGGGTCCACCAGGCCAACCGGGTCGGCGGCTACGCGTTCATGGCGCTGCTCGCGCTGCTGTGGTTCCCGCCGGTCAACCGCGAGTTCTTCTCCCTCGTGTACCACCTGACCGACCTGTTCGGCATCGACTCCAACCTCACTGCGGTCGGCCACGCCCTCTTCCAGTTCTGGCAGCGTCCATCGTTCGGTTGACACGGGAATGACCGGTTCGCCGATCGCGCACGCCCCCTACCTCCGGAAGGCTCATGTGCATGAGCGAAACGGCGGTGCGCGTACGCGGCCTGCGGAAACGGTACGGCGACCTGGACGCGGTCGACGGCGTCGACCTGGAGATCCCGCACGGTGAGGTGTTCGCGCTGCTCGGGCCGAACGGTGCGGGCAAGAGCACGACGGTGGAGATCATGGAGGGCTACCGCCGGCGTACCGGCGGCGAGGTGTCGGTCCTCGGCGTGGACCCCGGGCGGCCCACGCGCGCCTGGCGTACCCGCATCGGCATCGTGCTCCAGACCTCGAACGAGCAGCCCCAGCTGAGCGTACGGGAGATGGTGCGGCACTTCGCGGGCTACTACCCGGGCCCGCGCGACCCCGACGAGGTGATCGACGCGGTCGGCCTGACCGAGAAGGCCGGCGCGCGGCTGTCGGAGCTGTCCGGCGGCCAGCGGCGGCGGGTCGACGTCGCGCTCGGCATCGTCGGCCGCCCCGAGCTGCTCTTCCTGGACGAGCCGACGACCGGGTTCGACCCGGACGCGCGGCGGCAGTTCTGGAAGCTGATCGACGGCCTCGCCGACGGTGGCACCACGATCGTTTTGACCACGCACTACCTGGACGAGGCCGAGGCGCTCGCCGACCGGGTCGGCGTCATCGCCGCCGGCCAGATGATCGAGGTCGCCGCTCCGCGCGAGCTCGGCGGCCGCGCCACCGCGACGACGCGGGTGGGCTGGCTCGCCCCCGACGGGCCGCAGACGATCGAGACCGACTCCCCCACCCAGGTCGTGGCCGAGCTGAGCCACAAGTTCGACGGCGAGGTCCCGGGGCTGACCGTCACGCGGCCCACGCTCGAGGACGTCTACCTGTCCATGATCGGAGCGACCTCATGACCATGATCGCGCCCTCCATGGCCGCCATGCCCTCCACCGTACGGGTCGGGCTGTCGCGCGGCGCACTGGAGCTGAAGGCCTACGTTCGTGAGAAGGAGGCTCTGGCCTTCACGTTCGCCATGCCCGTGGTGCTCCTGCTGATCTTCGGTACGATCTTCAAGGGCCGGGTCGACGGCACGAACGTGGACTTCCGCCAGTACTTCGCGGCCGGCATCATCGCGAGCGGCATCGCCTCAACCACGTTCATCAGCCTCGGCGTCGGCATCGCGCAGGAACGCGACGACGGCACCCTCAAGCGCCTGTACGGCACGCCGATGCCGAAGGCGGCGTACTTCATCGGCAAGACGATCTCGGCGCTGGTCCTCTCGCTCGTGGAGACCGTGATCCTCTTCGTGATCGGCGGCCTGATGTTCGGCCTGAAGCCGCCGAGCACGCCCGAGCGCTGGTTCACCCTGGTCTGGGTCTTCGTCGCGGGCGTCGCCGTCTGCACCCTGCTGGGCATCGCGGTGAGCAGCGTGCCGAGGTCAGGACGCGGCGCGGCGGCGGTGCTCAACCTGCCCTACCTCGTGCTCCAGTTCATCTCCGGCGTGTACTTCGCCTTCGACGGGCTGCCGTCGGGCGTACAGCAGGTGGGGGCGCTGTTCCCGCTCAAGTGGATCTGTCAGGGCCTGCGTTCGGCGCTGCTGCCCGACACCCTGCTGCCGGCCGAGCCGGCGCACTCCTGGGAGCACGGCCGAATCGCGCTGGTGCTCCTGGCCTGGGGTGTAGCAGGCTTCGTCCTGTGTCTGACGACCTTCCGCTGGCAACGGCGCAAAGACCGATGAACAGCGATGACGCGTGGGAGCTCGGCCTCGGCCGCTGGGAGGCCTACTTCGGCCTGGTCCTGGTCTCCACCGTCATCTACGTGCTGGCCGAGGACGGCTCGTGGCCCGAGGGGGCGGTCGCGACCGTCCTTCTGGCCGCCATGGTGCCCTGGTACCTCCTGCTCGGCCGGCGCGTCATCGGCCAGGAGGGCTCCGGCGTGGCCGGCTACGTCTACGCCGCCGGGCTGATCGCGCTCTCCTCCGCCGCCTCGCTGACCGCGCCGGAGAGCGCGCTCGCGCTGTTCGCGCTCTGCCCGCAGTGCTACATGATCGCCACCTGGCGGCTGGGCGAGCGTCGCGGTCGTCCTGCTCAACGCCGCCCCGGCGTCCCGATTCCTGCTCGGCCGCCCGGGTACGGGGGCGGCCGTCTCGTTCGTGCTGTGGACCGTCGTGACCATCGCCTTCTCGGTGCTCTTCGGGCTCTGGATCGACCGCATCATCGACCAGAGCAAGGAGCGGCGCGAGCTGATCGGCCAGCTCCAGGCGACACGGGAGGAGCTCGGCGCGGCGCACCGCGAGGCGGGCGTGATGGCCGAGCGCGAACGCATGGCCGCCGAGATCCACGACACGCTCGCGCAGGGCTTCACCAGCATCCTGATGCTGTTGCAGGCGGCCGAGCCGCGGATCGGCACCGACCCGGCCGAGGCGCGGCGGCAGGTCGGCCTCGCGGCACGCACCGCGCGCGAGAACCTCGCCGAGGCGCGCGCGCTGGTCGCCGCCGTGCCGCCCGCCGCGCTGGGCGACGCGTCGCTGGACGAGGCGATCCGGCGGCTGGGCGACCGGCTCGGCGAGGAGCTCGACCTGGACGCCGAGTGCGTCGTCTCCGGCGAGCCGCGACGGCTGGACGCGCGCTCGGAGGTCGTCCTGCTGCGCGCCGCGCAGGAAGGGCTGGCGAACGTGCGCAAGCACGCCAAGGCATCACGCGTACGCGTCGAGCTGGCCTACGGCGCCGCGGCGGTGTGCCTGGAGATCCGCGACGACGGGGCGGGGTTCGACCCGGACGCGCGCGAACGGCTTCGGCCTGCGCGGCATGCGCGACCGTGCCGCCCAGGTCGAGGGGACGCTGCGGGTGACCAGCGCGCCCGGCGAGGGCACCTCGCTCCTGGTGGAGGTGCCGGCGGCATGATCAGGATTCTGCTGGTGGATGACCATCCCGTCGTACGCGAGGGGCTGCGCGGCATGCTCGCGGCCGAGGACGACCTCGCCGTCGTGGCCGAGGCCGGCGGCGCCGCCGAGGCGGTCGCGGCCACACGCGCACACGCGCCCGACGTGGTCCTGATGGACCTGCGGATGCCGGGCGGCGACGGCGTCGAGGCGACCGCCCGCGTGCTCGCCCAGCGCCCGGAGGCACGCGTGGTGGTGCTGACGACGTACGAGACGGATGCCGACATCCTGCGCGCGGTCGAGGCGGGGGCGGCGGGCTACCTGCTCAAGGACGCCTCGCGTGCCGAGCTGGCCCAGGCGATACGCGCCGCGGCGCGCGGCGAGACCGTGCTGGCGCCGTCGGTCGCGGCCAAGCTCGTGTCCCGCATGCGCTCGCCGGTCGAGCTGTCGCGACGCGAGATCGAGGTGCTGCGGCTCGTCGCCCGCGGCCGTACGAACGCCGAGATCGGGCGGGAACTCCTGATCAGCGAGGCGACGGTCAAGACGCACCTGCTGCGGACGTTCGGCAAACTGGAGGTCTCGGACCGTACGGCCGCGGTCACGGTCGCGCTGGAGCGGGGCATCCTGCCCGCCCCCGGCCGGTAAGGGGTAATTTACGATGAGCAGAACGTCCTTCTAGTGGGTGGTGGCGATGACAGCGACCCTGGATGCCGAGACCGCGGAGAGCTTCCGATCACTGAACCCGGCGACCGGCGAACTCGTCGGCGAGCATCCGGTCCACGGTGAGGAGGCGGTGAACACCGCGATCGGGCGCGCACGCGACGCGTCGGCGTGGTGGGCCGGCCTCGGGTGGAAGGAACGCCGGATCCGCCTGCTCAACATCAAGGGCGCGCTGACCCGTTCGCTCAACCGGGTCGCCGTCCTGATCCACGAGGAGACCGGCAAGACCGTCGAGGACGCGCAGCTCGAAGTGATCACGACGATCACGCACCTCGACTGGGCCGCGCGCAAGGCCGAGCGCGTCCTGGGCCCGCGCGGCGTGTTCCCGGGCATGCTGGCGATCAACCAGAAGTGCGTCCTCGAATACCAGCCGCTCGGCGTCGTCGGCGTCATCGGCCCGTGGAACTATCCGCTCTTCACGCCGATGGGCTCGATCGCGTACGCGCTGGCGGCCGGCAACGCCGTGGTCTTCAAGCCGTCGGAGTACACCCCGGGCGTGGCGCTGCTGCTCGCCGAGATCGTCGCGGGCGTCGTCCCCGAGCAGCCGGTGCTCCAGGTCGTGACCGGCCTGGGCGAGACCGGCGCGGCCCTCGCACGCGGCGCGGTGGACAAGGTCGCCTTCACCGGATCCGCGCGTACGGCGCGCAAGGTGATGGCCGCCTGCGCGGAGCGTCTCACGCCGATCGTGGCCGAGTGCGGCGGCAAGGACGCCTTCATCGTGGACGCCGACGCCGACCTCGACACGGCCGCCGAGGCCGCGCTGTGGGGCGCCATGTCGAACGCGGGCCAGACCTGCGTGGGCGTCGAGCGCGTCTACGTGGTCGACGGCGTCTACGAGTCGTTCGTCGACAAGCTCGCCGCGCAGGCCGGCGCGCTGCGG
This sequence comes from uncultured Actinomycetota bacterium, assembly GCA_963799975.1. Lineage (GTDB taxonomy): Bacteria > Actinomycetota > Actinomycetes > Streptosporangiales > Streptosporangiaceae > Actinoallomurus. Next base: position 909,031 of record CAWCZF010000002.1, read on the forward strand.
CCCGGCGGCGACCGCACCGCGTCCTACGGCCCGATCACCATGCCGGGCCAGCTCGACGTGATCAAGCGCCACATCGACGAGGCCGTGGCCCAGGGCGGCAAGGCGATCGTCGGCGGCCCGGAGTCGGTGAAGGCGCCCTACGTCGAGCCGGTCATCCTGGTCGACGTGCCGGACGACTCCCCCGCCGTCTGCGAGGAGACGTTCGGCCCGACCATCACCGTGCACCGGGTCAAGAGCGTGGACGAGGCCGTCGAGCGCGCCAACGCCACCGACTACGGCCTGGCCGGAGCGGTGTTCTCCAGCAGCCGCTCCACCGCGATGAACGCGGCGCGGCGGCTGCGCAGCGGCATGACCTCGATCAACGCCGTGATCGCCTTCGCGACGGTGCCGGCACTGCCGTTCGGCGGCGTCGGCGACTCCGGTTTCGGCCGCATCCACGGCGCGGACGGCCTGCGGGAGTTCGCCCGCGCCAAGGCCATCACGCGCCAGCGGTTCGCGACCATGAACCTCACGTCGTTCCAGCGGACCGACAAGGACATGGCGAAGGTGTTGTCGCTGGTCAACCTGCTGCATGCCAAGCGATACAAGTGACCTTGTTCGTCCGTCTAAGGCACCTTAGGGCGGCCTGAGGCCGCCTAAGGACGCCTGAGGCGGCGGAGGGCATGGAGATAGTGCATCGTCCCGATGCGGGGACGTCCGGCTTAGCGCGAATCTTGACAGTGCGAGGCCGGATCGACCGGTTCGCACCGCGAGGAGCCGGACATGCATCCCGACATCATCAGGGCGATCATGAATGAGCACGTACGCGAACTCAGCGCCGAGGTCACCGACGCCCGCCGCACGCGGAAGAGCCGCTCGCGGTGACCCCGCGGCGTACCGCCCGCCCGAGTCCCGCCCAGCCAGAGTTCACTCCGGCCGGGCGGGATTCTTCTTATCCGCCCGGCCCGGCCACGCCCGGCCCCGCGACGTCAGGATCGGCCGCACCCGGCTCGGCCGCCTCAGGCTCGGCCGCACTTCGCTCGGCCACACTTCGCTCGGCGACGCCCGGCTCGGCCGCGACCGGGTCAGCGACATCGGGCTCGGCGGCCTCGGCGACGCCCGGCCGGGCCGTACTCAGGTCGGCCACGCTCGGCTGAGGCTCCGCCGACTCCGCGGCCGCGACCGGGTCGAGCGGCGCGAGGAGTGGGACGCCCGCGATCAGGTCGGCGGCGCGTTCGGCGATGGCGATGGTCGGGGCGTTGGTGTTGCCGCGCGGCACGGCCGGCATCACCGAGGCGTCCACGACGCGCAGCCCGTCCACGCCGCGTACGCGCAGCTCCGGGTCGCACACCGAGTCGTCGGTGCCGCCCATCGCGCACGTGCTCGTCGGGTGGTAGAGCGTCACGACCTCGTGGCGGATCCAGTCGGTGACGTCGATGTCCTCACCCGGCGCGGCCTCGCCTCCGCTGATCTTGGCGAACGGGCGGTTCGTCGCGATCTCCCGCGCCTGCCGTACGCCCGCGAGGAGCACCTCCAGGTCGGCGGGTTCGCTCAGGTACGCCGGGTCGATCAGCGGCTTCCAGCGCGGGTCGGCCGACCGCAGGGTGATCGTGCCGCGGCTCTCCACCGCGACCGTCGTGACGAACACCGAGATCATCCGCTCCGGCACGTCGGTACAGGCCCTGGCCGACGTACGGGGCGCCGAGCACGTGGTATTGCAGGTCGGGCGCCGGCAGGTCCGGCGAGGTACGGACGAAGCCGCCGGCCTCGGCGACGTTCGAGGAGTACGGCCCGCGGCCCAGCGACTGCCAGAGCAGGAAGTTGCGCAGGTTCACGCCCTCCCACATCGCCTTCGTACCCGGCGTGTGCCAACGGACCGGCACGATCGGGTGGTCCTGGAGGCCGGTGCCGACCGCGGGCAGGTCGGCGACCACCTCGATGCCGAGCGAGCGCAGGTGGTCGGCCGGGCCGAGCCCGGACAGCATCAGCAGCTGCGGGGAGTTGACCGCGCCGCCGCACAGGATGACCTCGCGCTGGGCGAGCGCGTCCTCCTCGCGGCCGCCGGCCACGTAGCGTACGCCGGTGGCCCGGCCGTTCTCGACCAGGACCTTCGTGGCGAGCGCGTCGGTGCGCACGGTCAGGTTCGTACGGTCCAGCGCCGGGCGCAGGTAGCCGTCGGCGGTCGACCAGCGCCGCCCGCGCCGCTGCGTGACCTGGTAGTGGCCGACGCCCTCCTGCTCGGCGCCGTTGAAGTCGTTGTTGAGCGGCAGGCCGTACGCCTGCGCCGACTCGACCCACGACCGGGTCAGCGGATGCTTGTAGCGCAGGTCCTCCACGCGCAGCGGGCCGCCGACGCCGTGGTAGTCCGACTCGCCGCGCTGCTGGTCCTCGGCCCGCAGGAAGTACGGCAGCAGGTCGGCGTAACCCCAGCCCTTGCAGCCGTACTCGTCGCGCCAGGTGTCGTAGTCGTGCCGGTGGCCGCGGATGTAGATCATCGCGTTGATGGACGAACTGCCGCCGAGCGTGCGCCCGCGCGGCCAGTAGACGCCGCGTCCCTGCGCGTGCTCCTGCGGCGTCGTGGTGTAGTCCCAGTCGTACGGGCCCTTGAACAGCGACTGCACGCCGGCCGGGATGTGCAGCTCGGGTCCGTCGTCCGGCGGGCCGGCCTCCAGCAGCAGCACGCGAGCGGCGGGGTCCGCGCTCAGCCGTGCGGCGAGCACGCAGCCCGCGCTGCCGGCACCGACGATGACGTAGTCGTACACGGCCGCCTCCGGAGCTTGGGGAACCTCGGCAACCTTACCGATTCCGGACGTTCGGGGGCAGTGCACCGAATGGTGTTCTGGCCCCAGCCGGTCCCAGCCCGCCCCAGTCGGGCCGAAAGCCGGTCCTGTTCGGGTCCGGCAACGAGTCGGTCTCGACATCTGGCGGGGGCATGACTCCGATGTCAATCTCTGTGCATTGCCTCCGCTTTACCCTTTAAAGGAAGGGCGCTCGTGCGAAGACTCGCCATCGGTACCCTCATCGGCCTCGCCGCCGCGTCGATCGGGGTCGCCGTCCCGGCGGACGCGGCCACGCCTCCGCAGCTCGACAAGCTGGTCAAGCTCAAGGACATCCGCCGGCACCAGCAGGATCTCCAGACGATCGCCACCTACAACGGCGGCACGCGCGCCGCGGGCGAGCCCGGCTTCGAGGTCTCGACGAAGTACATCGTCAAGCAGCTCACCAAGGCCGGCTACAAGCCGACCGTGCAGGACTTCCCGTTCGACTACTACAAGCAGAAGACGCCCGCGGTCTTCGACCAGCCGGGCGGCCCCGCCTACACGTACGGGACCGACTTCGACACGCTCGACTTCTCCGGCTCTGGCGACGTCACCGCGACGGCCGTCGCGGTCGACCCGGACGGCGCGGGCGTGGGCAGCGGCTGTGAGGCGGCCGACTTCGCCGGGTTCCCCGCGGGGGACATCGCGCTGGTCAAGCGCGGTGGCTGCACGTTCGCCGACAAGACGGGCAACGCGCAGACCGCGGGCGCGAAGGCCATCGCGATCTACAACGACGGCGCCTCGCCCGACCGCACGGGGCCGGTCGCGGGCACGGCGAGCCGGCCCTGGCAGATCCCGATCATCGGCCCGACGTACCAGCTCGGCACCGACCTGGTGAAGGCCGCCGCGGCCGGCACGCTGACGCTGCACATCAAGACCGACACGGTCACCGAGCAGCGCACCGCGCACAACGTGATCGCCGACACCAAGCTCGGCCGCGCCGACAACGTGGTCGTCATGGGCGCGCACCTCGACAGCGTCACCACCGGGCCGGGCATCAACGACAACGGCAGCGGCACCGCCACGATCCTCACCATCGCCGAGCACATCTCCAAGCTCGGCGGCCAGATCAAGAACCGGGTGCGGTTCGCCTTCTGGGGCGCCGAGGAGGAGGGCCTGCTCGGCTCGACCTACTACGTCACGCACCTGACCCCGGCGCAGAAGGCCACCATCGCGCTGAACCTCAACTACGACATGCTCGGCTCGCCGAACGGCCGCCGCGGCGTCTACGACGGCGACGACTCCCAGGGTGCGGGCACCAACCCGCCGCCCGGCTCCGGCGCGATCGAGAAGGTCTTCCTCGACTACTTCGGCGGCCGCGGGCTCCAGACGTCCCAGAGCGAGTTCGACGGCCGCTCGGACTACGGGCCGTTCATCGACAACGGCATCCCGGCCGGCGGCCTGGACTCCGGCGCGGAGAAGCTGAAGACGCCCGCGGAGGCGACGATCTACGGCGGCGTGGCCGGCCAGCCGTACGACGGCTGCTACCACCAGGCGTGCGACACGTACGCCAACAACAACGCCACGATCCTGGACCAGCTCTCGGACGGCGCCGCGCACGCCGCGCAGGTGTTCGCCAAGAGCACCCTGCCGGTCAACGGCGACCGCGCCGCCGCGCGCCGGTCGGTCACGCGGACGACCCCGCGCACGCCAGAGGGCGTCGCGGACCGCTGAGCAGGGAGCACGTCCCCGGCCCCGCGGTTCGCCCGCGGGGCCGGGAAACAAGGCAAAAACACTACCGAATCGAATGTTCCGGTCAGACGCTAATCGGCGTTTTGGCCCATACCGGCAATGATCTTTTTGGGTCTAGCGAGCGAGGAGCCCGGGCTGTCAGCCTCAGGGCATTACCTCTGCTTTACCTAGAAAGGGCATTCGTGCGAAGACTCGCCATCGGTACCCTCGTCGGCCTTGCCGCCGCGTTCGTCCCCACTGTGGGTGCCGCGGACGCGGGGACACGCCCGCGGCTCGACGAGCTGGTGAAGCTCAAGGACATCCGCGGTCACCAGAAGGATCTCCAGTCGATCGCCAACGCCAACGGCGGCACCCGTGCCGCCGGGGAGTCCGGCTTCGAGACCTCGACCAAGTACATCGTCAAGCAGCTCACGAAGGCCGGCTACAAGCCGACGGTGCAGAGCTTCCCGTTCGCCTACTACAAGGAAACGGCGCCCGCGGTCTTCGACCGGCCGGGCGGCCCCGCCTACACGTACGGGACCGACTTCAACACCCTGGACTTCTCCGGCTCGGCCGACGTCACCGCGGTGGCCGAGTCGGTCGACCCGGATGGCGCCGACGTCGGCAGCGGCTGTGAGGCCGCCGACTTCGCCGGGTTCACCCCGGGCCACATCGCGCTGGTCAAGCGCGGTGGCTGCCTGTTCGTCGACAAGGCCGGCAACGCACAGGCCGCCGGCGCGTCCGCCATCGCGATCTACAACGACGGCGCCTCGCCGGAGCGCATGGGAGCGGTGCATGGCCAGGCCGGCCACGCCTGGCAGATCCCGGTCATCGGGCCGTCGTACCAGCTCGGCACCGAACTGGCCACGGCCGCGGCGGGCGGATCGCTGACGCTGCACATCAAGACCAGCACGATCAACGAGGAGCGCACCGCGCACAACGTGATCGCCGACACCAGGCTCGGCCGGGCCGACAACGTGATCGTCGTGGGCGCGCACCTCGACAGCGTCGTCAAGGGCCCGGGCATCAACGACAACGGCAGCGGCACCGCCACGATCCTCACCATCGCCGAGCAGATCGCCAAGCTCGGCGGCGACGTCAAGAACAAGGTCCGGTTCGCGTTCTGGGGTGCCGAGGAGGAGGGCGACGTCGGCTCGACCTACTACGTCACCAACCTGACCGCGGCGCAGAAGGCCGCGATCGCGCTGAACCTCAACTTCGACATGCTCGGCTCACCCAACGGCCTGCGCGCCGTCTACGACGGCGACGACTCCGAGGGCGAGGACACCAACCCGCCGCCCGGCTCCGACGCGATCGAGAAGGCGTTCCTCGACTACTACGGCGGACGCGGTCTCCAGACCGCCCCGGCCATCTTCGACGGGCGCTCGGACTACGGGCCCTTCATCGAGGACGGCATCCCGGCCGGCGGCCTGTACTCCGGGTCCGACGAGCTGAAGACGCCCGAAGAGGCGGCGATCTACGGCGGCGAGGCCGACAAGCCGTACGACGCCTGCTACCACATGGCGTGCGACACGTACGCCAACAACAACGACACGCTCCTCGACCAGCTCGCGGACGGCGCGGCCCACTCGGTGCAGGTCTTCGCCAAGAGCACCAGCACCCTCCCGCCACGCGTCGCGCCGCGTACGACCGTGCGGTCCAAGACCGGCCGCACTCACGGCGCCGCCTGAGGCACACCCCCGCGCGTGTCCCCGGCCGAGCCGGGGGCACGCGCTCGACCGTACGCTGGTGGCATGGCCAAGAATCGTGATGACCAGCCCGTCGTCCTGTCGAAGATCTACACCCGTACGGGCGACGACGGCACGACCAACCTCGGCGACATGAGCCGTACGGCCAAGACCGACCCACGGCTCGCGGCGTACGCGGACGTCGACGAGGCCAACAGCGCGATCGGCGTGGCCGTCGCGGCGGGCGGGCTGCCCGAGGAGATGGCCGCGCTGCTGCGGCAGGTGCAGAACGAGCTGTTCGACGTCGGCGCGGACCTGTGCACGCCTGTCACGGACGACCCGGAGTTCCCGCCGCTGCGGGTGACCGAGGACTACATCACGCGGCTGGAGGCCGCCTGCGACGCGCACAACGCCGGGCTGCCGACACTGCGCAGCTTCATCCTGCCCGGCGGCACCCCCGGCGGCGCGCTGCTGCACGTCGCGCGCACCGTCGCACGGCGCGCCGAGCGTACGACGTGGGCGGCGCTGGAGGTCCACGACGACATGAACCCGCTCACCGCCCAATACCTCAACCGGCTGTCGGACCTGCTGTTCATCCTCGGCCGGCTGGCCAACGCCGAACTCGGCGACGTGCTGTGGACGCCCGGCGGCGAACGCTGAGCGCTCAGGCGCCGAACGTCCTCAGTTGAGTGTGGACCCGGGCGGGGAGGACTCCAGCCAGGCGAGAAAGCCGGTCAGCGCGGCGCCGCTCATCGCGAGCTCGACGGTGTGCCCGTCGTCGCGCACCTCCACGATGCCGGTGTCCGGATGCAGCGCGGCCTCCTCCTCGGCGGCGGGCTCGCGGCGGCCGGCGACGACGAGGCCCTGGCGGGGGATCACCCGCCGGGGCCGAAAGCGAAATCCGAAGATCGCGAACCAGAGCAACTCGTCACCGTTGTAGCGGCCGATGCCGAGCCGCCACACGCCGCGGCCGTCCGGCTCGCGCAGGCTGCACTCGACCGTGCCGCCGCGGCGTTCGAGCAGCCAGCGCCGCAGCGACAGCATGCCGAAGACGGCGATGACCGCCAGCAGGACAGCGGCGAGGACCTCGCCTACGTTCAGTGCCAGGTACCCGCCCACTCCCCCCTGCTTCCCGCGGAGATCGGTGAAGATCAGACTTCTTGGCCGGCGGCCTTCAGTCGCGCCCGCGCACGACGCTGAGCCGTGGCGGCCTCCTCGCCGTCCTCGCCCGAGAGCCGGTCGTACTCCTCGCGGGCGGCGTTGACGTCGATCTCGCCACCCAGCTCGGCGTACTCGGCCAGCAAGGACACCTCGTTGGACGCGACGGACAGGAACCCGCCGGAGACCATCGCGGTGACGACCTCATCGCCGTCGACAGGCGTGATGCGCACGACGCTGCCGTCCACCATAACGCCGAGCACCGGCGCGTGATCAGGCAGGATGCCGATCTCGCCCACGAGAGTCTTGGCGATGACCATATCGGCTTCGCCGGACCAGAGCTTGCGCTCCGGCGAGACGAGCTCGACGTGCAGCTTTGCCACTTAGCTTCCTCCGAACCCGCGCGGCGTCACTTCTGGAGTTCCTCGGCCTTCTTCTCGGCCTGCTCGATGCCACCGACCATGAAGAACGCCTGCTCGGGAAGGTGGTCGTACTTACCCTCCGTGATGGCCTTGAAGGAGGAGACGGTCTCGCTGAGCGGGACGTTCTCTCCCTCCTGCCCGGTGAAGGCCTCGGCCATGTACATCGGGTGGGACAGGAAACGCTCGATGCGCCGCGCCCGCTGCACCGCGACCTTGTCCTCTTCGGAGAGCTCGTCGACGCCGAGCAGGGAGATGATGTCCTGCAGCTCCTTGTACTTCTGCAGGATACGGATCACCTCCTGGGCGACGTCGTAGTGCTCCTGCCCGAGGACGGTCGGGTCCATGATCCGCGACGAGGAGTCGAGCGGGTCCACCGCGGGGTAGATGCCCTTCTCCGTGATCGCCCGCGAAAGCACGGTCGTCGCGTCGAGGTGGGCGAACGTGGTGTGCGGCGCGGGGTCGGTGATGTCGTCGGCCGGGACGTAGATCGCCTGCATCGAGGTGATCGAGTGACCGCGGGTCGAGGTGATCCGCTCCTGCAACTCGCCCATCTCATCGGCCAGGGTCGGCTGGTAGCCCACCGCGGACGGCATCCGGCCGAGCAGGGTGGAGACCTCCGAGCCCGCCTGGGTGAACCGGAAGATGTTGTCGATGAACAGCAGGACGTCCTGGTTCTGCACGTCGCGGAAGTACTCCGCCATGGTCAGCGCCGACAGCGCGACCCGCAGACGGGTGCCCGGCGGCTCGTCCATCTGCCCGAAGACCAGGGCCGTGTCCTTGAGGACGTCGGCCTCCTTCATCTCCAGCAGCAGGTCGGTGCCCTCACGAGTACGCTCGCCGACGCCCGCGAACACCGAGGTGCCCCGGTGGTTACGCGCGACACGGGTGATCATCTCCTGGATGAGCACCGTCTTGCCCACGCCCGCGCCGCCGAACAGGCCGATCTTGCCGCCCTTGACGTACGGGGTGAGCAGGTCGATGACCTTGATGCCGGTCTCGAGGATCTCGGTCTTGCTCTCCAGCTGGTCGAACGCCGGCGCGTGCCGGTGGATCGGCCAGCGCTCGGTGACCTCGAGCGAGGAGGTCGGCACGTCGAGGGAGTCGCCGATCGTGTTGAACACGTGGCCCTTGACCCCGTCGCCGACCGGCACCGAGATCGGGCCGCCGGTGTCGAGCACCGGGGAGCCACGCGTGACACCGTCGGTCGGCTGCAACGAGATCGCGCGGATCATGTTGTCGCCGATGTGCTGCGCGACCTCGAGGCTCAGCGTGCGCGTGTCCTCGCCGCGGGTGATCTCGATCTTGAGCATGTTGTAGATCGCGGGCATGGTGTCGACGGAGAACTCGACGTCGACGACCGCGCCGGTGACGCGGGCGACGCGCCCCGTCGCCGTGGCTTCTTCTGCAGTAGCGGTCATGGTGACTCTCACTCACTCCCCGCGGCCGTCTCGGCGAGCGCGTTAGCGCCACCGACGATCTCGCTGATTTCCTGGGTGATCTCGGCCTGACGTGCCTGGTTGGCGACTCGCGTCAGGTTCTCCACCACATCGTTGGCATTGTCGGTCGCCGACTTCATGGCCCGGCGGCGCTGGGCGTGCTCGGACGCGGCCGCCTGCAACATCATGTGCCAGATCCGGCTCTCGATGTAGTTCGGGAGAAGGGCGTCGAGGACCTCTTCGGGCGAGGGCTCGAACTCATACGTCGGCAGCAGTCCTTCGCCGTGCTCGGGAGCGGACTCCTCGACCTCCTCGACCTCGAGGGGGATCAGGCGGCGTACCTGCGCCGTTTGCCGGAGCATCGAGACGAACTCGGTGTAGACGATGTGGATCTCGCCGACACCGCCCTCCTCGGTCGGCTTCTCGAACTCGGCCACGAGGGCGCGGCCGATCTCTTCGGCGTTCTCGAAGCGCGGGCTGTCGCTGAACCCGCTCCAGTCGGCGGCGACCTCGCGGTCGCGGAAGCGGTACCACGTGATGCCCTTGCGCCCCACGATGAAGGGAATCGGCTCCTTGCCCTGTTCCCGCAGCATCGTCATGAGGCCCTCGGCCTCACGGATCACGTTGGCGTTGTAGCCGCCGCAGAATCCGCGGTCGCTCGTGATCAGCAGGACCGCGGCACGGTTCGAGTCGGGCTTCTCCGTCAGGAGCGGGTGGCCGATGCCGACGTTGTGACTGACCAGCGCCGAGATCGCACGCGTGATCTGCCGGGCGTACGGCCCCGACTCCTTGACCCGCTCCTGGGCCTTGAGGATGCGCGAGGAGGCGATGAGCTCCTGCGCGCGCGTGATCTTCGCCATCGACTTGGTCGCGCTGATCCGGCGCCGGATGATCCGAAGCTGGGCACCCATGCGTTACTTCTTCCTCACGCGGGTGATCTTCTCCTGCTCGACGTCGTCCTCGTCGATGGCCGCGACCTCGGCCTCCTGGCCGAGCGTGCCGTGGTTCGTCGTCTCGAAGCCCTTCTTGAACTCGGTGATCGAGTCCTTGAGAGCGGTGATCGTGTCCTCGTCGAACTGCCCGGACTCCCGGATGTTGTCCAGCACGCCCTTGTTGTCGCGCCCCACGTGGTCGAGGAACTCCGCCTCGAAGCGGCGGATGTCCTCCACCGGCACCTCGTCCAGCTCGCCGGACGTGCCGGACCAGATCGAGACGACCTGACGCTCGACCGGGAACGGGTCGTTCTGCGGCTGCTTGAGCAGCTCGACCAGACGCGCGCCGCGGTCGAGCTGCGCACGCGAAGCCGCGTCCAGGTCGGAGGCGAACGCCGCGAACGCCTCCAGGTCGCGGTACTGCGACAGGAACAGCTTCAGGTTGCTGGTGGCCTTCCGCATCGCCTTGACCATCGCGGCGCCGCCGACGCGGGACACCGAGATGCCGACGTTGATGGCCGGCCGTACGCCCTGGTTGAACAGGTCGGTCTCCAGGAAGACCTGGCCGTCGGTGATGGAGATGACGTTGGTCGGGATGTAGGCCGAGACGTCGTTGCCCTTGGTCTCGATGATCGGCAGACCGGTCATCGAGCCGCCGCCGAGGTCATCGGACAGCTTCGCGCAGCGCTCCAGCAGACGCGAGTGCAGGTAGAAGACGTCGCCGGGGTACGCCTCGCGGCCCGGCGGGCGGCGCAGCAGCAGCGAGATCGCGCGGTAGGACTCCGCCTGCTTCGACAGGTCATCGAAGACGATCAGCACGTGCTTGCCCTGGTACATCCAGTGCTGGCCGATGGCCGAACCGGTGTAGGGCGCGATGTACTTGAAGCCCGCCGGCTCGGACGCCGGAGCGGCCACGATGGTGGTGTACTCCATCGCGCCGGCCTCTTCGAGCGTCGCCTTCACCTGGGCGATCGTCGAGCCCTTCTGCCCGATGCCGACGTAGATGCAGCGGACCTGACGGCTCTCGTCGCCGCTCTCCCACGCCTGCTTCTGGTTGAGGATCGTGTCGATCGCGACCGTGGTCTTGCCGGTCTGCCGGTCGCCGATGATCAGCTGACGCTGGCCGCGGCCGATCGGCGTCAGGGCGTCGATCGCCTTGATGCCGGTCTGCATCGGCTCGCTGACGGGCTGACGCTGCATGACGCCGGGCGCCTGCAGCTCGAGCTCGCGGCGCTCGGTCGTCTCAAGGTCGCCCTTGCCGTCGATCGGGGTGCCGAGCGAGTCCACCACGCGGCCGAGGTAGGCATCGCCGACGGGCGCCGACAGGACCTCGCCCGTACGGCGGACCTGCTGGCCCTCTTCGATCTTGGAGAAGTCGCCCAGGATGACGACACCGATCTGCCGTACGTCCAGGTTCAGCGCGATCCCACGCGTGCCGTCCTCGAACTCGAGAAGCTCGTTCGCCATGGCCGAGGGCAGCCCTTCGACGAAGGCGATGCCGTCGAAGCACTCAGCGACGGTCCCGACTTCTTCGCGCGTGGCGGCGTCCGGCTCATACGCCTGGACGAAGCGCTCGAGCGCGCCCCGGATTTCCTCAGGCCGGATGGTCAGCTCCGCCATTCTTCCTCGTCTCTCTCCATGAGTTGCTCTTAGCGAGTGAGCCGGCGACGGATGTCGCCGAGCCGGCGTTGGATGGTGCCGTCGATCTCTTCGTCCCCGATCTGGACGGACACGCCGCCCAGCACGGTCGGATCGACCTCGATGTTGAGGTGGACGTCGCGGTCGTACTGCGCCGAGAGCGCCGCACTGAGCCGCGACTTCTGCTGCTCGGTCAGGTCGACCGGCGTACGGACCACCGCGATCAGACGCGAGCGCCGTTCGGCGGCGATACGTCCGTAGAAGTCCAGACCACGCTCCAGGCTACGTCCCCGCGGGTGCGTGGCAACCTCGGTGACCAGCCGCAACGTCGCGGGCGTGACCTTGTCCTCGATCAGCTCGGACAGCAGCCGTACCTTGCTGTCGGCCGGCGCGGCCCGGTCGTTCAGCGCCCTGCGCAGCTCGGGCTGGGCCGCGAGGATGCGGCCGAAACGGAACATCTCGTCCTCGAGGTCGTCGAACCGGCCGGCGTCCTCGGCGCTCGCCACCTCGGCGACCGCCGCGAGCTGCTCCAGCGCGTCGGTCAGGTCGACCGAGTGCGTCCAGCGCCGGCGTACGACCTCCTCCACGAGGTCCAGCGTCTCTCGGGACACGCTGCCCTCGATCAGGCCGCGTACGGCCGCGGCCTTCACGTCCGCCTGCTGCGCCGGGTCCGACAGCACGCGCCGCAGCCCGTGCTCGCGGTCCAGCAGGTGCACCACGGCGAACAGCTCGTCCCCGATCGTCGCCGGGTCACCCGATGACAGTGCGGCGTCGAGCTTCTCCTTGGCCTCGGCGAGCGAGGCCCGGCTGGCACCCCTCATGAGGCGGCACCCACCTTGGAACCGGCCTCGATCCCGTCGAGGAAGCGGTCGATGATGCGACCCTGGCGAGCGTCGTCGTCGAGGGACTCGACGACGATGCGGGTCGCCAGCTCGGCCGTGAGCCGCCCGATGGTGGCCTGGAGCTCGTTCAGCGTCTGCTGGTGGTCGGCGTCGATCTGGGCCCGAGCCTGCTCGACCACGCGCTGCGCCTCGGTCTGGGCCTGCTCACGCATCTCGGCGAGGATCTCCTTGCTCTGCTCCTGCGCGCGCGCCTTGATCTGGTCCGCCTCCTGGCGTGCCTCGGCGAGCGCCTTGTCGTACTCCTCCTGTGAGGCGGCGAGGCGCCTCTTGGCCTCCTCCGCCTCCTCGAGCTGTTCGCGGATGGTGTTCTGGCTCTGCACCATCCCCTTGTTGACCAGCGGGAGGATCCACTTGCCCAGGACGAGGAGGACGACGATGAACCCGACGACCTCGACGATGTACTCGACCATCAGTCCGTGCTCCCCGTCTTGGCGGCCGTAGATGACGCGGATGACGTGGATGAGGCGGCCGACTCGGTCCCGTGCTGGCCGGCCTCGTCGTCGAGGTCGGCGAGGAACCGGTCGATCGTCTGCTCGCGCCCCGCGTCGCCGGTCAGCGGCTCGCCGACGATCCGGCCGGCCAGCTCGACGGCGAGGGTGCCGATCTCGCTCCGCAGCTCGTCGAAGGCCCGCCGGCGGTCGGCCTCGATCTCGCGCAGTGCCTCGTCGAGGATGCCGCGGGCCTCGTCCTGCCCCTGCCCGCGTGCCTCGGCGATGGCCTCGGCACCCTGCTCGCGCGCTGCCTCCCTGATGCGGGACGCCTCGTGCCGGGCTTCCGCGAGCGCCTTCTGGTAGTCGGCCTCCGCCGAGGCGAGACGCTTCTTGGCCTCCTCCGCCTCCGAGACCCGATTGCGAATGGCCTCCTGGCGCTGTGCCACCGCGGCGACGATCGGCGGCAGCACCCACTTGGCGAGCACGCCGAGAAAGACGAAGAACATCACCACCTCTACGAGAATGGTGGCGTTGGGGACCAGGAAGTTGCTTTCCGCCGTGACGGGGGAAGACATCTCTACTCCACTACCTACTTGGCCAGGACGAAGACGAAGAGGGCCATGAAGGCGAGGTTGATGAAGTACATCGCCTCGACCAGACCCACGGTCAGGAAGAAGATGCTGAACAGCCGGCTCTGGGCCTCGGGCTGGCGCGCGACACCCTCGATGGTCGCGCTACCCGCGAGACCGTCGCCGATCGCCGCGCCGACTGCGCCGCCGCCGAGCGCCAGGCCGCCGCCGACGAAGGCACCGGCCATCTCTACGGAGGTGGTCATACTAGCCACTGTTTACTCCCGAATGAGTTGCGGTTGTTAACGAACTTGTGTGTACCCCGCCGTCAGGGACGGCACAGGAAAGGGTGCTCGGCTCAGTGACTTTCTTCGGTCTCGACGGCCGAGGAGAAGTAAAGGATCGTCAGCAGCGCGAAAATGAACGCCTGGATGACACCGATGAACATGTCGAACAACTTCCAGGCCGCGTTGGGCCACGGCACAAGGAAGGCCGGGAAGAGGCCGATCAGGATAATCATGATCGAGCCCGAGAAGATGTTGCCGAAGAGCCGCAGTGCCAGCGTGACCGGCTTGGCGATCTCCTCGATGATGTTGATGGGGATCAACAGCTTGTACGGCTGGCCGTAGTGCTTGAAGTATCCCCCGAAGCCCTTACGGCGGAACGACACGACGTGCATCCAGATGATCACGACCAGCGCCAGCGCGAACGTCAGGTTGACGTCGGCGGTGGGCGACGGAAGCTTCTCGTTCGTGGGGACGAGTTCGATCCAGTTCGCGATCAGGATGAACATGAACAGGGCGATCGCCAGCGGCACGACGAACGGCGCTGTCGGCCCGATCTGCTCCTCGACCTGCGACTGCACCTGGTCGACGACGTTCTCCCAGACCAGTTGCAACCGGCCGGGGACTCCGCTGGTCACTCGCGAGCGCAGCAGCAGTCCGAGCCCGAGGACGATGGCGATGGCCAGGGCGGTCGACCAGATCGTGTCGAGGTTGAAGACGAAACCACCGAGCTTGAAGGTGATGTGGTGGCCGATCTCACCACCGATGTCTTTGACGGCCAGAGGGGTTGGGTGGGTCATGCCTTCGTTCTCCGGAGCTCCCGGTGGAGGGCGGTGGACGTGTTGCCTAGCAGGACGATGTGGTAGACGGCCAATCCGACGAGCGCCGCGATGCCATCAGGACGGAAGGCGTAGGCGACCAGCAACGCGACGGCCGTGACCAGCCCGAGCCGCTGGAGCGATGCGAAGATGATCGGCTTCTTACCCCGGTCCTCGCTGCCGGAGAACTTCGCGGCCGCCGCCACCGTGAACCGGGTGTTGATGAAGCCGAGGCCAAGTCCGATACAGAGCGTCAGTCCGGCGAGATAATGGCCAAGCACAATGGCCACGATCAGCCCGATCAGCCCGAGACCGGCCGACACGATGAGGACGCGCTTGTACCCTCTGGTCACGCCGCCGAGCGCGGCGTCCGTTGCCATGATGGTGTCCTCCACGGAGTCCTACAGGTATCTACGGATCCGGCGGTATGTGGCATAGACGCCGCATGCGGCGCCGACGAGCAAACCGACGAAGATGAAGATCGGAGTGGTGCCCAGATTGGCGTCTGCCAACCAGCCGAGACCGAACCCTGCCAGCAGCGCCACGGCGTTCATGCTGCCGAGTTCGGCGAAGGCGAACACGCTGAGCGCGGGCCTTTCGTCGTCTGGTCGGTGATCGCTACCAGGGCTCATGATATCTGTCCGTGACAGAGCTGCTTGAAAGGGCTCCCCGCGACGGGTGCGAGGCTACCTCACCCCGGACGGCGCCGAGCACCGCGATCAGGGCATCGCTATCTCTGCATGGACGCTCCGGCCGAACGGGTACGGGAATTAACGGTTCACCGAAAGCTAGCACACCAACGCCTGTAAGCTTGCCGCAGGCGCGGGCTCTCATGTCGCCACGCCAACCGAAGATCACGGCGCCGCGGATCATGCCGGCGTCGTACGATCCCATGGGCGCTCCGAGAGGGTCCAGGTCGGTTTTTTAGCTGCTCGTGAACGGTATCACAAGCGCTTCACGCACCGGAAATAACCCCAAAGCGTCGGTAAAATCCGCAGGTCAGGCGGGTTGCCGAGGACGCGTCTCTCCGGCCTTGTGCGATGCCCGGTGCCGGCGGCCGTGCGGCCGAAGCTGAGGGAACGCCATCACCACCAGCGCGGCGATCGCGACCAGGCTCCCCACCGTGAGCACGACCAGCGGCGACTTGACCGCGGACAGCGCGACTACGCCGAACGAGAACAGCGCCGTCCACAGGTACATGACCAGCGCGGCACCCCGGTGGGAGTGGCCGAGGTCGAGCAGCCGGTGGTGCAGGTGCTTCTTGTCCGGCGCGAACGGCGACCGTCCGTCGTAGGATCGGCGGATCACCGCCATCAGCATGTCGGCGTACGGCACGACCAGGATCGAGAGCGGGATCAGCGGCAGCACCGTCGGGAATCGGTTGATCGAGCCGCGCAGCGCGACCGGGTCGAAGCCGGACACCGTGATCATCGACGTGGCGAGCAGCAGCCCGATCAGCATCGACCCGGTGTCGCCCATGAAGATGCGTGCCGGACTGAAATTGTGCGGCAGGAACCCGGTGCACATGCCGGCGAGGATCGCCGCGATCAGCGCGGGCGCCGACTGGTGGTCGAGGTGGACGATGACCGTGACCAGGAACGCGTAGAGGAAGAAGGCCAGGGCCGAGACGCCGACGATGCCCGCGGCCAGGCCGTCGAGCCCGTCGATGAAGTTCACCGCGTTGATCGTGGCGACCACCAGGACGATGGTCAGCGGCACGCCGTACGACGGGGGCAGGACGAGGGTGGCGCCGGGCAGCGGGATCCACAGGAGTTGGACGCCGTTCATGATGAGCAGGCCGGCCGCCGCGACCTGGCCGGCCATCTTGGTCAGCGCGTCGATCTCCCACCGGTCGTCGGCGATGCCGACCACGACCAGCAGGCCGCCGGCCGACAGCAGCCCGATCCAGGTGGGGCTCTCGGTGAAGACCCGGTGCAGGTGGGGCAGGCGGGAGGCCATCAACAGCGCCGCCAGCATGCCGAAGAACATCGCGAGGCCGCCGAGCCGTGGCGTCGGGATCGCGTGGACGTCGCGGTCGCGCACCGGGGTCATCGCCTTGAACCAGATGGCGAACTTGAGCACCAGCGGGACCAGAAGGTAGGTGACGACCGCGCCCGTGAGGAACGTGAGGATGTACTCCCTCATCGCTCCGCCTCCCTCGACCGGCCATCGGCACCCATTGGCACGGGCACCAACTCTATTGCTCCCAGCCGACCGTGACGTGCGTCCACGCGTAGTCACGTCGCGCGATCATGGCCACGCTTTTCCGTCACTTTGCGTGAGACTCCGCAGCTCAGGCCCGTTGCTCGCTAGTGTGCGCCCCGTGAGGGTCCGGCAGATCTGCGTGCTCATTCTCGTGCTCGGCTCCGGCTGCGCGCACGGCACCACGCTGCCGGAGGCCGCGGGACGACTCGAGTCCGACTCTCACAGCGTCCTGACCGAGGGAGCGCGCCGGCTCGGCGCCCACGGGACGCGCCCGCGGATCGTCTTCGACGAGCGACGTACGTGCGGCGGCGGACGGGCGCGGCAGCTCCTGCGCGGCGCCGTCCCGCTGCGGCGCGGGCCCGATCCACGCGTCGATCTGGACAATGCGACCGATGTCTCGGTCGGACTGGCGCGGGCGCGCGGCTACCGCCTCGAACACCCGCCGGCATTCACGTACCGGTTCCGCACCTTCACGATGGCGCGCGAGGGCTCGGTCGTGCGAATGGTCGTTCAGCTCCACGGTGGACCCCACTCCTCCATGCGCGTCGACGCCGCGACTCCCTGCCTCCCGGACGGGTGACCGGATTAGTGCTCCTCTGTTGGACCCCCGGAGACGGCCATCGGTTTGGGCCTTCTCGGTCACGAATAGGTCACGCATGGGAGCGGCCACGCCACGACGCGATGAGGGCGTGCGGGCAGGGTGGCCGAAGTGGCGGGCGTGGCCGGGGGACGGACACGGCGGGCGTGGCGGGGTGGGGGGCCGACGCGCTGGACCAGCGCTACGGGCGGCGCTCGCCCTCGTGCGAGTCCGCGGGCTCGCCCGGCTTGGCCGGGTCATCCGGCTTGGGCCGCTCATCCGGCTTGGCCTGCTCGCCCTGTTCGGCGCGCTGGGCCCGCGGCTCGGTCTGCTCGGTCCGCGGCTCGGACGGCTTGGCGTCGCCCGCCAGGGGCTCGTCCGGCCTGGCGTTCTCGTCCGGCCTGGCGTTCTCGTCCGGCCTGGCGTTCTCGTCCGGCTTCGAGGCGGCTTCGGCCGAGTCGTCGGCGTTGCCGACGGCCTTGTCGATGGCCTCCTCGAACGCCTCCTCGGCCGGATCGTCGGCGGGCTCGTCCTCGTCGCTGAGCAGGACGCCGCAGACGTCGCGGATGCGTTCTTCGGAGATCGCGCCCGCGCGCAGGAGCCGCGGCACGGCCCCGGTCAGGTCGACGATCGAGGAGGGCTCGGCGGTCCCGCTCGCGCCGTCGTCGAGGTAGACCTCGACCGACTCGCCGAGCTGGGCCTCCGCGTCGGCCGCCGTACGTGCCGGCGGCGCGCCCGTGCGGTTGGCGCTGCTCACCGCCAGCGGCCCGGACTCCTTGAGGAGTTCGAGCGTGAGCTGGTGCAGCGGCATGCGGACCGCGACGGTGCCCTTGTTGTCGCCCAGATCCCAGGCGAGCGTGCTGTTGGCCCGGCACACGAGCGTGAGCGCGCCCGGCCAGAACTCGTCGACCAGGTCCTGCCCGTACGTGCCGAAGTCCTCGACCAGCGCCTGGGCGGCGCGCACCGTGCCCACGAGTACGGGAGCGGGCATGTCCCGGCCACGGCCCTTGGCCTCCAGCAGCGCGGCCACGGCCGCGGGCGTGAAGGCGTCGGCGCCGATGCCGTACACCGTGTCGGTCGGCAGCACCACCAGCTCGCCGCGGCGCACGGCCGAGACGGCCTCGGCGATCCCCCGGCTGCGCTCCAACGGCTCTGAGCAGTCATAGCTTCGGCTCACGGCGGCCATTCTCCCATCGCCACGCGGTCGTTCGTGCAGGGACTCGGTCGGCAGAGGACTCAGTCGGTGCCGAGGCGCGCGGTCACGAACCGGTCGCGGCCGGTGAGGTCCTTGTGGTTGCGCATGTCGCGCCAGCCGTGCTCCTCGGCGAAGATCCAGTAGACCGGGTTGCCCTGGAGGTCGCTGTGCTCGACCGCGGACCAGCCCCCCGGCCGCAGCAGCCGCCGCGCCGCGCGCTCGACCACGCGGATCGCGTCCAGGCCGTCGTCGCCGCCGCCCCACAGCGCGGACGGCGGGTCGAAGTCGCGCACGTCCTCGGCGACGTACTCCCATTCGGACATCGGGATGTACGGCGGGTTGCTGACGACGAGGTCGACGGTGCCGTCCAGGTCGCGCAGGGCGTCGCCGAAGTCGCCGAGATGGAGCCGTACGCGGCCGCGCTCGTCCAGCTCCTCGACGTTGCGGGTCGCGTGCACGTACGCCCTGGGGTCCATCTCCACCGCGTGCACGCGCGCGCGGGGGACCTCCTGGGCGATGGACAGCGCGATCGCGCCGGAGCCCGTGCCGAGGTCCACGACGAGCGGGTCGCCGACGTCCATCGTGCGCAGCGTGTCGATCGCCCAGCCGGCCACGACCTCGGTCTCCGGCCGCGGCACGAACACGCCGGGGCCCACCCGCAGCTCCAGGTAGCGGAAGAAGGCGCGGCCGGTGATGTGCTGGAGCGGCTCGCCCGCCTCGCGCCGGGCGATGCCCTCCCAGAACCGCGCGTCGAACGCGGCGTCGGGCACCCCGTGCAGCTCGGCGCGCTTGACGCCGTGCACGAAGGCGGCGAGCTCCTCGGCGTCGGCGCGTGGCGACGGAATCCCCGCGGCGGCCAGGCGTGCCGTCGCGCGGGCGATCTCGTCGGAAAGCAGGTGCGTCATGTCGCTTCGGCTAGCTTGTGCTCCATGTCAGCGTCGACGAGCGCCTGGATGACGTTGGCGAGGTCGCCGTCGAGCACCTGGTCGAGGTTGTAGGCCTTGTAGCCGACGCGGTGGTCGGAGATGCGGTTCTCCGGATAGTTGTAGGTGCGGACGCGCTCGGAGCGGTCGACCGTGCGCACCTGGCTCTTGCGCTCGGCCGCCGCGTCGGCGGCCGCCTGCTCCTGCGCGGCGGCGAGCATGCGGGCGCGGAGGATGCGCATGGCCTGCTCCTTGTTCTGGAGCTGGCTCTTCTCGTTCTGGCACGAGACGACGATGCCGGTCGGCAGGTGCGTGATGCGTACGGCGGAGTCGGTGGTGTTGACGCTCTGGCCGCCGGGGCCGCTGGAGCGGAACACGTCGATGCGCAGGTCGTTCGGGTCGACCTGGACGTCGATGTCCTCGGCCTCGGGCATGACGAACACGCCGGCCGCACTGGTGTGGATGCGCCCCTGTGACTCGGTGGCCGGGACGCGCTGGACGCGGTGCACTCCGCCTTCATACTTCAGGCGGGCCCACACGCCCTCGGCGGATGGGCGTGACTTCACCGCGACGGTGACGTCTTTGTATCCACCGAGGTCGGAGTGCTGTGCGTCGATGACCTCGGTCTTCCAGCCGATGCGCTCGGCGTGCCGGAGGTACATCCGCAGCAGGTCGCCGGCGAACAGGGCCGACTCCTCGCCGCCCTCACCGGCCTTGATCTCGAGGATGACGTCCTTGTCGTCGCTGGGGTCGCGGGGCACGAGCATCCGCCGCAGTGTCTCCTCGAACTCCTCGATGCGCTTGTCGAGGTCGGCCGCCTCCTCGGCGAAGGCCGGGTCCTCGGCGCCCAGCTCGCGCGCCGTCTCGGCGTCCTCGCGCGCCGACTTCAGGTCGCGCGCGACCTCGACGATCGGCCGGAGCTCGGCGTAGCGCTTGCCGAGACGGCGTGCCTCGGCCTGGTCGGCGTGCACGGCCGGGTCGGCGAGCCGTTGTTCGATGTCGGCGTATTCGCTGGTCAGATCGTCGAGATTCACGTCAGGTCCTGGGTTGGCACTGGGCAGGCAGGCCGACGCCGACCGGAGAAAGCCTCTCCGGCCGGCGCACTGCGTTGTGGGTTACTTCTTGTCGCCCGTGGCCTTCTTGCCGAAGCGCCGCTCGAAGCGTGCGACGCGGCCGCCGGTGTCGAGGATCTTCTGCTTGCCCGTGTAGAACGGGTGGCAGCTCGAGCACACGTCGGCGTGAATGACGCCGTTCTGGGCGGTGCTGCGGGTCTGGAAGGTGCTCCCGCAGGTGCACGTCACGGTGGTGACGACATAGTCCGGGTGGATTTCAGGCTTCACTACTTCTCCTCGCTTCAGGCGGTCGCCGGGTCATCTCCGGGGATCCGGTGATGTGAACCGGTACCGCAGCGCGTACCAGTGTGCCAGATCGCACAACATCACGAGCCCCCCGCGCATTCCCGCCCGCGTACGGGCGCGCGAGAGGGCCCCTCACCAGGGCCGGAGCCGAGGGTTGAGGGGCCCGTCGCGTGCGGGACTCCAGGCGTGCCTAGCGGGCCGCGGGGACCGTGGGCTCGGTACGGCCGGGTTCCTCGCCGTGGGCGATGCGCGGGAGACGGCCGAGCCAGCGGGGCAGGTACCAGTTCGCCTCGCCGAGCAGGGCCATCACCGAGGGCAGCAGCACCGCGCGCACCACGGTCGCGTCGAGCAGCACGGCCACCGCGAGCCCCACGCCCATCTGCTTCATGTCCTGCATCGACAGCGTCGCGAACACCGCGAAGATGGCCACCATGATCGCCGCCGCGCTGGTGACGACGCCGGCGCTCACCCGCACCCCGTACGCCACCGCGTCCCTGGTGGGCAGGCCGCGGTCGCGCGCCTCGCGGATCCGCGACACGACGAACACGTGGTAGTCCATCGAGAGCCCGAACAGCACCACGAAGACGAACAGCGGGATCCAGGACTCGATCGCGCCGGCCGGCTCGGCGCCGAACAGGCTCGCGCCCCAGCCGTGCTGGAACACCGCGGTCATGACCCCGTACGCGGCCCCCACCGACAGCAGGTTGAGCACGATCGCGGTCACCGCGACGCCCACCGACCGGAACGCGATCAGCATCAGCACGAACGTCACGATCATCACGAACACGAACACCGGCACGATGTCGTGGCGCAGCTGGGCGCCGAAGTCGACCGAGTCGGCGAGCTGGCCGGTGACGTACGCGGTCGCGACGGCCCCGACGGTCGCGGGCACCAGCCGCTGGCGCAGCGTGGTGAGCGCGTGCCGGGACGTACGGTCCGCGCCGTCGCCGGCGAGCGGCACACGGATTTCGGCGACGTTCCGCTCGGGGTGCGCGATGACGGTGACCGGCCCGCCGAACTCCGTACTGCGGCCCGCCTGTGCCTTCAGGTCGGCGATGGCCCGCTGGACCTGGGGCGCGCCGAGGTCGGCGGCGCGTACGACGACCAGGGCGGGCGCGGGGCCGCCCGGGAAGGCCGCGGAGATCCGCTGGTACGCCTCGACCATCGGGGTGCCCGTGGGCATCTGCTGGTTGAGGCCGAGCTGCTGGGTGCGCATGCCCGCCGCCGGCGCGGCCAGGACGAGCAGGACGCCGCCGGCCAGCACCGCGAAGATCGCGGGCCGG
Source organism: uncultured Actinomycetota bacterium (assembly GCA_963799975.1). GTDB lineage: Bacteria > Actinomycetota > Actinomycetes > Streptosporangiales > Streptosporangiaceae > Actinoallomurus. The sequence goes on from CAWCZF010000002.1 coordinate 931,319, forward strand.
GCGAGCACCGGGCGCAGGATGGCCGACCACACGCGTCCGCCTCCGGCCCGGGGACGGCGGCGGCGGTTCACCAGGGGGATGCGGCCGAACTCCACCTTGTCCCCCAGCAGCGACAGCAGCGCCGGGAGCACGGTCACCGAGCCGAGCATCGCGGTCAGCACGACCAGCACGACGGCCAGCGCGAAGCCCTTGAACAGCAGCAGGCCGGACAGGAACATGCCCGCCATCGCGAGCATGACCGTCAGCCCGGAGACCAGTACTGACCGGCCGGAGGTCGCGGCCGCGATGCGCAGCGCGGTCTCCTTGTCGCGGCCCGCCGCGCGCTCGTCGCGCTCGCGCCGGATGTAGAACAGGCAGTAGTCGACGCCGACCGCCAGGCCCATGAGCAGCATCACCGAGCTGGTCGTGTCGAAGACGTGCAGCTGGTGGCTGGCGACGGCGAGCAGCCCGTTGGCGGCGACGAACGCGGTGAGCGCGAGCCCGACCGGCAGGAACGCCGCGAGCAGGGCGCCGAACGCCACCAGCAGGATGCCCAGCGCGAGCGGCACGGCGGTCCACTCGGCACGGGCGAAGTCACGGCCGAGCATGTCATTCAGCCACTTGCCCGAGCTCGCGTCGCCGAACTGGCCGATCGTCACCTCCGGATGGGCGGCCCCGACCCGTGCGACGGCGTCCAGCACCGGCCCGACCCGGTCGGCGGCCGTGGCCGGGTCGCCCCTCATGTCGAACCGGACCAGGCCGTCCAGCCCGTCCTCGGCGGCCACGGCCGGCTGCGGATCGACGGCCCGGCCGGTCCCGCGTACGGCGGCGGCGACGGCCTCCGCCGCGCCGCGCCAGCCGTCCGGCGTACGGCTGTGCACGATCACCATCTCGCCCGCCGGGTCCTTGATCCCCGCGTCGGCGAGGATCCGCTCGGCGCGAGCGGAGTCCCCGGCGCTGTTCTCGTACGGCTTCATGGTGACCTGTCCGGCCATCGCGCCGATCATGCTGACGGCGACGACGAACAGCAGCCAGCCGATGATGGCGGTCTTGCGATGGCGTACGCTCCAGCCGCCGATGCGGGCTGCGAGGCCGACGTTGCTTCTCATGGCATCTCCCGGTCTTGGGGTCTGCACGGAACGCTAGAAATCGGCGGCCTCGCGCCCCAGCCGGTCAGCACCACGTACACCGGGGGTCAGCGCCCCTGCCGGGGGTGGTGCCAGATACACCGCCGGCCGGTCCCTGAGCCCAGTGACCGGCGACGCCCCGCTCACGAGACTCGAGAGGCAGACTTACCTCAGCAGCAGGAGGAACCATGAACATTCGCGCCGCCGCATTCGCCGCCGTACGCGGCCTCGCCCTGGCCGTGCTGAGCCTGGTCGGGTCGCTGGTGCTGTTCGTCGTCTCGGTCGTCTCGATGGCGCTGTCCGTGGTGATCGTCGGCGTGTTCCTGACCCCGATCGTCACCTCTGTCGCCCGCACGCACGCCGACCTGCGCCGCCGGCTGGCGCAGGAATGGTTCGGCGTGCGGATTCCCGCGCCGTACCGGCCGCGGCCGCGCTTCCAGGACGGGGTGATCGGCGCGCTGGAGCGATACCGCTGGATCATGACCGACCGTGCGACGTACCGTGACCTGCTGTGGATGATCGTCGACCCGACCGCCGGCCTCACGCTGGGGATCGTCGCCTTCGCGCTCCCCATGTACGGCCCGTACGGCTGGGTGCTGGCGGCCGGCGTGTGGCGGCCGATCGTGGCTTCGGCCGGCAGTGAGTGGTACACCTTCGTGCCGATCACCAGCCAGACGACCGCGACGATCGCCGGGCTGCTCGGCATCGTGTACGCCACGCTGGGCGTCTGGCTGAGCCCGCTGATCATGCGGCGGCACGCCGAGATGACGGCCGGCCTGCTCCGCCCCACCAAGGAGCGTGAGCTGGAGCTGCGGGTCGCGCGCCTGACCGAGACCCGCTCGGACGCACTGGACACCCAGGCCGCCGAGCTGCGCCGCATCGAGCGCGACCTGCACGACGGCGCGCAGGCGCGGCTCGTGGCGATGGGCATGAGCCTCGGCGCCATCGAGCACCTGCTCGAACGCGACCCCCAGAAGGCCAGGCTGCTGCTGTCCGAGGCACGCGAGTCCTCCTCCAAGGCACTGACCGAGCTGCGCGACCTCGTACGCGGCATCCACCCGCCCGTACTGGCCGAGCGCGGTCTGGGCGACGCCGTGCGCGCCCTCGCGATGGCGAGCCCGCTGGTCACCGAGGTGTCGGTCGAGCTACCCGGCCGCATCGACGCGCCGGTCGAGTCGGCCGCCTACTTCGCGACCTCGGAGGTTCTCACCAACGCGGCCAAGCACTCCGGGGCGCGCCGCGTCTGGCTGGACCTGCGCCACGAGGACGGCATGCTCCGTATCGTGATCACCGACGACGGGCAGGGCGGCGCGGACGTGTCCGGCGGCTCCGGACTGCGCGGAATCGAGCGGCGGCTCGGTACATTCGACGGTGTCCTCGCGGTCAACAGCCCAGTGGGCGGCCCGACCATCGTCACCATGGAGCTGCCCTGCGCGCTGGCCACGTCACAGCACTGAGCGTCACCCCCGGGAGCCGAGATGCGCGTCGTCCTCGCCGAGGATCTGTTCCTGCTGCGAGACGGCCTGGTCCGGCTCCTGGAGGCGTACGACTTCGAGATCGCGGCGGCGGTCGACAACGGCCCTGAGCTGACGCGGGCGCTGCTGACGGTCAAGCCGGACGTGGCGGTGGTCGACGTACGGCTGCCGCCGACGTTCACCGACGAGGGGTTGCAGGCGGCCCTGCACGCCCGCCGCGAGATCCCCGGCCTGCCGGTGCTGGTGCTCTCCCAGCACGTCGAACAGCTGTACGCGCGCGAGTTGCTCGCCGATGGCAGCGGCGGGGTCGGCTACCTGCTGAAGGACCGGGTCTTCGACGCCGGCCAGTTCATCGACGCCGTACGCCGGGTGGCCGGGGGCGGCACCGCGATGGACCCGCAGGTGATCTCCCAGCTCCTGATGCGCAAGTCGCGCGACGAGCCGCTGGGCGGCCTGACGCCGCGAGAGCGCGAGGTGCTGGCGCTGATGGCCGAGGGGCGCTCGAACGTCGCGATCGCCCAGCGCCTCGTCGTCACCGAACGCGCCATCGCCAAGCACACGTCCAACATCTTCCTCAAACTGGACCTGCCGCCGTCGGATGACGACAACCGCCGGGTCCTCGCCGTACTCGCCTACCTGAACGGCTCCTGAGCCTCAGCTCTGGCCGAGATAGGCGAGGACCGCCTTGACCCGGCGGTGCGTGCTGTCGGTGTGCTGGAGGCCGAGCTTGCTGAAGATGTTCGAGATGTGCTTTTCGACCGCGCCGTCCGTGACGACGAGCCTGCGGGCCACCGCCGCGTTCGACAGGCCCTCCGCCATCAGGCCGAGAACCTCGCGCTCGCGTGGCGTCAGCGCCTCCAAGCGGTCGCCACGGCGACGACGGCCGAGCAACTGGGCGATCACCTCGGGGTCGATCACCGTGCCGCCTTCGGCCACCCTGCGGACCGCGCCGACGAAGTCCGCGACGTCGGCCACGCGCTCCTTGAGGAGGTAGCCGACGCCCTCGGTGCCGCCGCCGATCAGGTCGGTGGCGTAACGCTCCTCGACGTACTGGGAGAAGACGAGGATCGGGGTGCCCGGCACCCGCTGCCGTGCCTCCAGCGCCGCGCGCAGGCCCTCGTCGGTGAAGGACGGGGGCATCCGCACGTCGACGATCGCGAGATCGGGCCGGTGCTCCTCGACGTTCTTCACCAGACCGACCCCGTCACTCGAGGTGGCCACCGTCTCGATGCCCTCGTCGGCGAGAAGGCGAATCAGGCCCTCACGCAGCATCACAGCGTCTTCCGCGATCACGACCCGCACGAATGACCACACTAGAGGAATGTGGGGGATCGCGGTGGAGCGCCCCTTCGACTACCAGACCGACGGCAGGTCGGCCCGTACGACGGTGGGGCCGCCGAGAGGGCTGTTGACCGTGAGGATGCCGTCGATCCCGGCCGCGCGGTCGGCCAGGCCGGCCAGCCCGCCGCCCGGCGTCGCGGCCGCGCCGCCGACGCCGTTGTCGGAGATCTCCACCACGATCCAGCTCTGGTCGCGGGTGATCCGCACCGACGCGTGGGTGGCGCGGGCGTACTTGGTGACGTTGGTGAGGGCCTCGGAGACGATGAAGTACGCGATGCTCTCCACCGCGGCCGGCGGCCTCGTGGGCAGGTCGACCTCGACCGACACCGGCACCTGGGCACGCGCGGCCACCGCGGAGATCGCCGCGTCCAGGCCGCGGTCGGTGAGGATCGCCGGGTAGATGCCGCGGGCGAGGTTGCGCAGCTCGGCGATGGCCTCCTTGGCGCCGGCGTGGGCCTGCTGGATCAGCTCCTGCGCGCCGGCCGGGTCGGTCTCCAGCTTGGCCCGCGCCCGGCCGAGGTCCATCGCGACCGCGAGAAGCTGCTGTTGCGCGCCATCGTGCAGGTCGCGCTCGATCCGGCGGCGCTCGGCCTCGGCCGCGTCCACCCCGCGGGCCCGGCTGGCACGTAGCTGCGCCGTACGCGCCCGCAGCACCTGGGTCTCGTTCGGGCCGAGCAGGTGGCGGGCGAGCGCGCCGTGGGCGTACCCGACGCCGCGTACGACGTAGAGGGTCACGAACGCCAGCGCGATGCCGAGCGGGATCGCGGGCAGGGTCGCGAGCGTGTTGTCGAACCAGATCTGGTGGTCGCCGACCGTGAGGTACATGAAGCCGCTCGACTGCCAGTTGATCGTCAGAGGCGTCGCGATGAGCCCGGCCGAGGCCGACCAGAGCCCGACGGACAGCGCGAACTCACCGACGCTCAGCGGGAAGACCAGGAAAAGGTAGACGAGGTCCTTCCAGGTGGCCGGGTCGACGGCCATGGCGCGCCACTTCTTGAACGGGTTGGCGCCTGCCGGCAGCGGACGGTACGGGCTGGGGATCTCGACGTCGAAGGCGGCCTTCATGAGCCGGCGCTCGAGCTTCGCGGCGAGCCGCCAGAGGATCATGGTGCCGGCGAGCCCGAGGATCCCGACCCAGATGACCACCGTCCCGGCCGAGACCGAGAGCGCCACGACCAGGCCGACGAAGTAGGCCAGGGCCAGCGGGAAGTGCAGCAGCAGATACGCCGCCGACCGCCAGGTCAGCGATTCCCGCGCCAGCCGCAACGGCCCGGACCGCCGCTGGGCGGGTGTAATTTCGAGCGTGCTGTTCACCGCTGTCCCCTTCGCGCGCCGCGTCAACCGTACGGCTACAGCCTCGCGAACGGCAGCCCTACCCACCATGGAGCGTCCCAGCCTCATCGAGGTAGGGCTACCCCCACCCCGGCTCGCCGTTCACACAGAAGCGGACGCCAACGAGCCTGGGGCTCGCGGGCGTCCGCTTCGTGTGTCGCGTCAGTCGTTCAGCGTCGTCTTCTGCACCTGGAGCAGGAACTCGGCGTTGGACTTGGTCTCCTTCATCTTCTCGATGAGGAGTTCGAGCGCCTGCTGGGCCTCGAGGGCGTGCAGGACGCGGCGGAGCTGCCAGACGACCCTCAGCTCCTCCGGAGCCATGAGGATCTCTTCCTTACGCGTGCTGGAGGCGTCGACGTCGATCGCCGGGAACACGCGCTTGTCGGCGAGTTCGCGGCGGAGCCGCAGCTCCATGTTGCCGGTGCCCTTGAACTCCTCGAAGATGACCTCGTCCATGCGGGATCCGGTCTCGATGAGGGCCGTGGCGAGGATCGTCAGCGAGCCGCCGTTCTCGATGTTGCGTGCGGCGCCGAAGAACCGCTTCGGCGGGTACAGCGCCGTCGAGTCCACACCACCGGACAGGATGCGGCCGCTGGCCGGCGCGGCGAGGTTGTAGGCCCGGCCCAGGCGGGTGATCGAGTCGAGCAGCACGACGACGTCGTGGCCCAGCTCGACCAGGCGCTTGGCGCGCTCGATGGCCAGCTCGGCGACCATGGTGTGGTCGTCGGCGGGACGGTCGAAGGTCGAGTGGATGACCTCGCCCTTGACCGTGCGCTGCATGTCGGTGACCTCTTCAGGGCGTTCGTCGACCAGAACGACCATCAGGTGGCACTCGGGGTTGTTCTTGGTGATCGCGTTGGCGATCGCCTGGAGGACCATCGTCTTGCCGGCCTTGGGCGGCGAGACGATCAGACCGCGCTGGCCCTTGCCGATCGGGGCGACGAAGTCGATGATCCGCGTGGTGAGCTGCGTCGGGTCCTGCTCGAGGCGCAGGCGCTCCTGCGGGTACAGCGGGGTCAGCTTGGAGAAGTCGACGCGGCCCTTGGCCTGCTCGGGCTCCATGCCGTTGACCGTGTCGAGACGGACCAGCGCGTTGAACTTCTCGCGGCGCTCGCCCTCGCGCGGCTGGCGGACGGCGCCGGTGATGACGTCGCCCTTGCGCAGGCCGTACTTGCGGACCTGGGCCAGCGAGACGTAGACGTCCTGCGGGCCCGGCAGGTAGCCGGTCGTGCGGACGAAGGCGTAGTTGTCGCGGATGTCGAGGATGCCGGAGACCGGGATCAGGACGTCGTCCTCGTTGATCACCGGCTCGGCCTCGCCGAAGCGCTCACGGCCGCCGCGGCCGCGGTTGCGCTCGCGGAACCGTCCGCGCCGGCGACGGCCGCCGCTCTCGTCGTCATCGTCGTTCTGGCGGTCGTTGCGGTCGTTCTGCCGCTGGCCCTGGCCCCCGCGCTGCCCCTGACCGCCGCCGCGGTTGTCCTCACGCTGGCGGTTGTCGTCGCGCGGCCCGCGGTTGTTGTCCTCCCGCTGGCCGCGGTTGTCCTCCCGCTGACCCCGGTTGTTGTCCTCGCGCTGGCCGCGGTTGTCCTCGCGCTGGCCGTCGCGGTTGCTCTGGCCGTCGCGGTTGCGGTTGCCGCGCTGGCGCTGCCGCTGGCCACCGCCTTCGCGGTTGCCGCCCTCGCGGCCGTTCTCGCGTCCGCTCTCGGCGTCGGCGATCACGTCCTGCTGCTGGGCCGGCTGGGCCGGCTGGGCCTGAGGCTGCTGGGCGTCGTCGCGCCGCGGGGCGCGCTCGCGCCGCGGCTGCTGCTGGGCCTGCGCCTCGGCGCCCGTCTGGGCGCGCTCGGCCTCCGCCGCGACCGGGGCCGCAGGGGTCTCAATCTCGTTCTTAGGCATGTCGTTCTTAGGCGTTGTCGCCTGGTCACCGCCGCCGGCGTTTTGCGCCTGCTTCTCCTGGATGGCAGCGATGAGCTGGCTCTTGCGCATGCCGCCCGTTCCGCTGATGCCGAGGCTGGAGGCGAGCGCCTTCAGCTCGGGCAGCACCATGGCCGCAAGGCCAGTGCCGGTGCGGCGACGCCGCGGAGCAGGAGCCGCCTCTTCGGCAGGGCTGGCGTCAGGCGCCGGTGTAGCTGCGTCCGTGAGGAGTTCGGTGGATTCGCTCACTAAGGGTCCTTCCCAGGGAGCGGGTGTGGCCGCCGTCGGCCAGGCAACCCGGTAGTGCGAGCCGGCGGGGGCGCCGGATCAGTCGAGCTCTGCTGATCTCCGGTTGATCGGCGAAGAGTTCTGGCCACAGCCAGATGATGGAGGCAGGTCGCCGGATCTGATCCCCGATCCCGTTACGTCCGAAGCTTTGCCTGAACAGTGAACGACAGGCGGTTTCGGTGCCGGGGAACCACATCCGCGTCACGCGGCCGGCATAAGCCGGAGTGGCCGACGAGCCCACGCCCCCGAGCGGGGCATCTGGTGCGGCACTTAGCCTAACATCACCTGGGCACACTGCTATTCCCCAGAGGTCGATGTCGCGTGTCACTGATCAATTGGCTGAACGCATGCGCCATGGGGGGCCACATCCAGCGGGTGTATGTGCCACGAAGTACCCACTTCCGCGCCGATTGAATCGCCTTCGTCGTCGCGGAACGTAAGGGCCAGCACCGTCGGGCCCGCGCCGGAGACGACCGCCGCGATCCCCCGTTCGCGCAGCCGCTCGACCAGCGCCAGCGACTCGGGCATCGCCGGGGCGCGGTACGACTGGTGCAGCCGGTCCTCGGTGGCGTCCAGGAGGAGTTCGGGCGCCGCGGTCAGCGCCGCGACGAGCAGCGCCGCGCGGCCGGCGTTCGCTGCGGCGTCGGCGTGTGACACGGTCTCCGGGAGCAGCCCGCGCGCACGCTCCGTGGCGAGTCGCGTGTCCGGCACCAGCACCACGGGCCGTACGCGAGGAGTCACGGAAAGCCTGGTCAGCCTGGGTCCGCCCGGGGTCTGCCAGGCGATCGTGAGGCCGCCGGCCAGGCAGGGCGCGACGTTGTCGGGGTGGCCCTCGGCCGCGGTGGCGAGTGCCAGTACGTCGTCGTCGGTGAGTTTCGCGCCGTCCGGATGCAGGGCGCGCGCGGCGAGGATGCCGGCGATCGTGGCCGCCGAGGACGAGCCGAGCCCGCGCGCGTGCGGGATGCGGTTGACGCACCGGATCCGCAGCCCGGGCGCGACGCCGCCGATGCGCTCGTACGCCGTGCGTACCATCCGGGCGACCAGATGCGCCTCGCCGTGCGCGGCGGTCTCCTCGCCCTCGCCGCTGACCTCGATCGACAGGCCGGATCCGGCCACGGCGACGTCGACGTCGTCGTGCAGGCTCAGGGCGAGCCCGAGGGCGTCGAAGCCGGGACCGAGGTTCGCGCTCGTGGCCGGGACACGTACGCGTACGGCTCGGGTCAAGTGAGTTCCAGCGCTGAGGCGGCGGCGTGCGCGTCGACGGGGACGGTGAGCGGTGCGGGCGCGCCCGAGATCGCCCAGTCGGGGTCCTTCAGGCCGTTGCCGGTCACGGTGCAGACGACGGTCTGGCCGGGCCGTACGAGGTCCTCGTCGCGTGCCTGGAGCAGGCCGGCGACGCTGGCCGCCGAGGCGGGCTCGACGAAGACGCCCTCCTCGCGCGCGAGAAGACGGTAGGAGGCGAGGATCTGCCGGTCGGTGACCGCCTCGATCGCGCCGCCGGACTCGTCGCGGGCGCGGATCGCCAGGTCCCACGAGGCCGGATGGCCGATGCGTATCGCGGTGGCGATGGTCTGCGGTTGCAGGACCGGCGCGCCGCGGACGATCGGCGCGGCGCCGGCGGCCTGGAAGCCGAGCATGCGCGGACGCGTGTCGTACTCCTGGTAGCCCATCCAGTAGGCGGAGATGTTGCCGGCGTTGCCCACGGGAAGGCAGTGCACGTCGGGTGCGATGCCGAGCGCGTCGACGATCTCGAACGCGGCGGTCTTTTGGCCTTCGAGCCGGAAGCGGTTGACCGAGTTGACCAGCGCGACCGGATAGTCGGTGGCGAGCTTGCGCGCGAGTTCGAGGCAGTCGTCGAAGTTGCCGTCGATCTGGAGCAACCGCGCGCCGTGCACGAGCGCCTGCGCGAGCTTGCCCATCGCGATCTTCCCGGACGGCACGAGGACGGCGCAGACCATGCCGGCGCGTACGGCGTAGGCGGCGGCCGAGGCCGAGGTGTTGCCCGTCGAGGCACAGATGACGGCCTTGGCGCCCTCTTCGGCCGCCTTGGTGATCGCCATCGTCATGCCGCGGTCCTTGAAGGAGCCGGTCGGGTTGGCGCCCTCGACCTTGAGGTAGACGTCGCAGCCGGTGAGCTGGGAGAGCCGCGGGGCCGGGAGCAGCGGCGTGCCGCCTTCGAGCAGCGTGATGACCGGCGCGCCGTCCGTCACCGGAAGCCGATCGCGGTATTCCTCGATGACCCCCCGCCATGCCTTGGTCACGTGCTCCTCCGAACCTCTGATGACCATGCGCCGAGTCTACGGCCGCCGGCCGGGCCGTCTCACCGCGTTCCACATGCTGGAACGCCCTTCGCACCTATCATTGTGCCTCGTGCGCCCCCGAGCACGTGTCGCCGCCGCCTCCGCCACGCTGGCCGTTCTCGCCGGCGCGTGCGGCCTCTGGCTGTCCGGCGGCCTGCGCGCGGCCGACACGCCCACGCCGGTATGGCCGGGCCGCGAGGTCGACCAGCACCTGTTCCGCACCCGGCTCGTCGGCGCGCACGTCGCCGAACTCGGCAAGACCACGTTCACGCCGGGAAAGCGGCTGCTGGTGATCAACGCCTGGGTCACGAACCCGACCGGCGAGACGCTCGGCACCTCGGGCGGCACCGCGCACGACGTGTTCTCCCACGGCCTGTTCCTGCGGTGGCGTGCCCAGGACGGCCCGCGCCCGACCCTCCTCGACGCGCAGGCCATCGCCGGGAACACCCTGTTCCGCTCGCTTCAGCCGCGGCTGCCCACGTACGTCGCCGTCCAGTACGCGCTCGCGCCGGCGACGGTCGTGCCGGATCACGTGACGGTGGCGCTGGCGAGCTATCAGCGCACCGAGGCGGGCGTCCTCGACCCGCGCGGCTACTGGGACTGGGCTCCTCGCGGGTATGAGAAAAAGGTCGAGACCAACCCGCTGACGCACCGTACGGGCCGGGTCACCGAGATCGTCCCGGTACTGGCCGCCGACGTGACGCTGCCGGTGAAGCGGTGAGGCGCGCCCTGTCGGTCGCCCTGGCCGTCGTCCTCGCCGTCGCGGCGGTGGCGCTCGAGGGCGCGCGCTGGAGCTACGAGCGGGCGTACGGGCCGCTGGTCGAGAACGGGCGCATCGGCCACACGCTGGCCGAACCGCGGTTCACGATCCGCGTCGAGCAGGTGCAGACGGCGCGTACGATCCGGGTTCCGGAGGGCCCGTACGGCGCGAAACCGCAGGTCATCCCGGCCGGGGGTGTCTTCGTCGTGGTGCTCGCCACCGTCGCGGCGCGTCGCTCGCCGCTCTACGTGGCCTCCGCCCGGCTGCACACCTCGTGGGGCGACTACTACACGACGGACAAACTCGGCGGTGGCGCCCTCAGCCGGCCGGCCGTGACGACGCTCGGCTACGTCCGGTTCGAGCCGGGCATGCCGCGGCGCGGCGCTTACCTGTTCGACGTGCCGCCGCGGGCCCTGGCCGGCGCGCGGCTCTACGTGTCCGACCGCGACACCGAGGACGCGCCGTTCGGTTTCTACCGGAACGACCCGGTCCGGTTCAGCGCCGAGGCCCACGTCGACCTGGGCATCTCCACGGCCGACGCCGCGCGCCTGGACCGTACGGCGGCGGTCGGCTACGGGCTCCCGGAGCCCTCGTGAGGCGGGCGGCGCAGGTCCTGGCCCTGCTCGTGCTCGCGGCGGTGGCGATCGCCCTGCCGTTCCGCGCGGAGTGGACGTACTACCGCCAGGACGTGCCCGGCAGCCACACCCGTACGGTGGCGGCCGGCCGCCCGGCGGTGTTCCAGCGGATCCGCTGGACGCTCGTGGGCTATGGCCCCGCGGTGCTGAAGCCCGGCGACCTGCCCGCCGAGGGCGTCGGCTCGCCCGTACGGCCCGGTGAGACGCTCGTGCTCGCGACGCTGCGGGCCCAGGCGCTGACACGGAAGCCGACCGACTTCGAGATCGACTACTCGCTGCGCGACCGCGCCGGGCACCGTTGGAGCGCGTTCCCGTGGCACACGACGATCTACTACGGCAGCCGCGACCCGGCGTACGTCATGGGGCTGGTGCCGAGCTGGGCGGCGGGCTCGGTCGAACTCGTGATGCGGCATCAGCACCAGGACCTGTCCCCGGCTCTGGGCGGGCCGCAGCTGATCTTCCGCCGCTGACCCGGCGCGTCACGAGGTCGAACATCGCGGCCAGCAACGCCAGCCTCAGGATCTCGGCCAGCAGGCGGTGGCCGAACTCGATCGGCGTCAGCGCCAGGTTCCAGAACCGTACGGTGTGGTCGGCGCCGACGAGCGTGACGACCGCGCGCTGGAGCCGGTCCGTCAGCGCGCCGACCGCGACGTAGCAGAGGCAGAACCAGGCGACGGCCGGCGCGCCCGCGCGGAACACCTGCCGCACCGCGTGCACCACGGGCACGTACTTCTCGCGCATCCCGCGGCTGGTGAGCTCGGCCAGGCGGCGGCGTTGCCCGGTGAGCCGCACCCGCTCCAGCGGCGTGCCGCGTATCGCCTCGTCCTCGCGCATCTCCAGTCCGAACACGATCGCGGCGACCGCGAACCAGACCAGCGGGAGGATGAGGGCGTCGGCGACCGGGCCGGGGCCGGGCAGGTTCAGCGCGCCGGAGATCGCGTGCCAGAAGACGCGGTCGGCGAGCCAGTGCTGGGCCTCGCGTACGAGCCGTACGACGCTGTAGAGGCCGTACAGGGTGAAGTTGACCTCGAAGAACGCGACGAGCAGTTCGAGCGTGCGGCTCGGCTGCGCCCCGTACCTGCGCTCGCAGGCGTACCGGAGCGTCCAGGCGACCAGGGTCGCCACCAGGCAGGTGAGGATCGGCAGGTCAAGCAGGTTCCCGGCGTTCAGGGCGTTACCGGCGTCCGCGAGCCGCTGGGCGTCGGCCCGCAGCACGTCGCGCAGGTCCGCGACGTACAGGTTCCAGCCGAGGTAGAGGAGGACGAACGGGAAGAGCGTGCGGCCGATCGCCGTGACGTACGGCTCGGCTGGGTCGTGGATCGCCGCGATCCCGCGGCCGAGCGTGAACAGCATGCCGATGGTGACGATGAGGGAGGCGAGCACGGTGACGCTGAGCGGGAGCAGGATCACGGCCTTGCCGGCGCCCGCGTGCTGGCCGAGGCGCGAGATGCCCTGGATCAGGAGGTAGCGCGCGATCGTCCCGGCGCTGAACCAGAGGGCGAGCGGGACGAAGTAGCGGCCGGCCAGCCGGAGCGCCGAGACCGGCAGCAACGCCACCGGCCACCGCCCGGTCTTCCGGGGCTCTTTGTCGCCCATCGCCGGAATCGTAGTGGCTCGCCGGTCGCGTGGACGTTCCGACCGGCGAGCCGCGTACGTGCCGTCAGGAGCCGGTGGCCGCTCACAAAGCCGCAAAAGACGCATCGGAACTGTGGCGTCCACCACCCCGCAGCGCGGCTACTCGTCGCCCTCGACCCGCATCACGCTCGCCACCTCGCGGACGATCTCCAGGTCGCGCAGGCCCTCGACGGTGGCGGACAGGGCACCGTCCGGGGCGCGGTGGGTGACGATGACGAGTTGCGCCTCGCGGCCGTGGCCCTCCTGGCGTACGGCCTGGATGGACACGTCGTTTTCGGCGAACGCGTCCGCGACGCGGGCCAGTACGCCGGAGCGGTCGGCCACGTCCAGGGACACGTGGTAGCGCGTGATCGTGTCGGCCATCGGGAGTACGGGCAGGTCGGCGTAGGTCGTCTCGGCCGGGCCGTGGGTGCCGTGCACGCGGTTGCGTGCCACCGCGACGATGTCGCCCAGCACCGCGCTCGCGGTCGGCGCGCCGCCCGCGCCCGCGCCATAGAACATCAGCGAGCCCGCCGACTCGGCCTCCACGAACACCGCGTTGTACGCCTCGCGGACGTTCGCGAGCGGGTGGGAGCGCGGGATCATCACCGGGTGGACGCGGACCGAGACGCCGCGGCCGCGCCGGCCCTCGTCCGACGGGACACGCTCGCAGATCGCCAGGAGCTTGACGACGCAGCCCATCTCCTTGGCGCTGGCGATGTCCGCTGAGGTGACGTCGGCGATCCCCTCGCGGTGCACGCCCGCCGCGGTCACCCGCGTGTGGAACGCCAGCTGCGCCAGGATCGCCGCCTTGGCCGCCGCGTCGAAGCCCTCGACGTCGGCGGTCGGGTCCGCCTCCGCGTAGCCGAGCGCCTGCGCCTCGCTCAGAGCCTCGGCGAAGCCCGTACCGGCGGAGTCCATCTGGTCGAGGATGTAGTTGGTCGTGCCGTTGACGATGCCCATGACCCGGTGCACGTGGTCGCCGACGAGCGACTCGCGCAGCGGGCGCAGCAGCGGGATCGCGCCCGCGACGGACGCCTCGTAGTAGATGTCGGTGGCGTACTCCCGTGCCGCGCCGAACAGGGTCGCGCCGTCCTCGGCGAGCAGCGCCTTGTTCGCCGTCACGACGGACTTGCCGGACTTCATCGCGGCGAGCAGGAGGCCGCGCGCGGGTTCTATGCCGCCGATGACCTCCACCACGATGTCCACGTCGTCCCTGGTCACCAGGTTGAGCGCATCGGTCGTGAGGAGCTCGGGCGGTACGCCGTCGCGTCGCTTGTCGAGCCGGCGTACGGCGATGCCGGCCAGTTCCAGCGGCGCGCCGACACGCGCGGCCAGGTCCTCGGCCTGCTCGCGCAGGAGGCGTACGACCTCGGTGCCGACGACACCGCAGCCGAGCAGAGCGATCTTCATCACGACGACACCTCCAGGAGCAGGAGATCGTCCTCCGTCTCCCGGCGGAGGATCAGCCGGGACCGCCCTCCGCGTACGGCCACGACCGCGGGTTTGGGCACGTGGTTGTAGTTGCTGGCGAGCGAGCGGCAGTACGCGCCGGTCGCGGCGACCGCGACCAGGTCGCCGGGCGCGATGTCCGCGGGCAGCCACAGGTCGCGTACGACCATGTCGCCGCTCTCGCAGTGCTTGCCGACGAGCCGGCTCAGCATCGGCGGGGCGCTCGACTCCCGGGAGGCGACCACGCAGGTGTACTCCGCGCCGTACAGGGCGGTACGTACGTTGTCGCTCATTCCCCCGTCAACCGAGACGTACGTGCGCAGGCCGTCGAGCTGCTTGACCGTGCCGACCTCGTACAGGGTGATCCCGCCGGGCCCGGCGATCGTACGGCCGGGCTCCACGGTCAGCCGGGGGACGGCGAGGCCGCGCGCCTCGCAGGCGCGGCTGATGATGCCGCGCAGGTTGTCGGCGATGTGCTTGGGGTCGAGCGGGTCGTCGCCGTCGACGTAGGCGATGCCGTAGCCGCCGCCGAGGTCGAGCTCGGGGAGTTCGATGCCGTGTTCTTCGTGGATGGCCACCAGAAGGTCCACGACACGGCGAGCGGCGAGCTCGAAGCCGTCGGTGTCGAAGATCTGCGAGCCGATGTGGGAGTGCAGGCCGACGAAGTCCAGCTCGCTCAGCTCCCGTACGCGCCGGGCGGCCTCCAGGGCGGTGTCCCGCGCGAACCCGAACTTCTGGTCGTCGTGCGCGGTGGCGATGAACTCGTGCGTGTGCGCCTCGACGCCCGTGGTGACGCGGATCATCACCTTGGGGCGTACCTTCTTCTCCTTGGCCAGGTAGCCGAGCCGCGCGATCTCCTCGAAGGAGTCCAGGACGATGTGCCCGACGCCCACGTCGAGCGCACCGGTCAGCTCCGCGATCGACTTGTTGTTGCCGTGGAAGGTGATCCGGTCCGCCGGGAAGCCCGCCCGCAGCGCCACGGCGAGCTCGCCGCCGCTGCACACGTCGAGGCCGAGGCCCTCCTCGGCCACCCAGCGGGCGACCTCCGTGCACAGGAACGCCTTGCCGGCGTAGTAGACCTCGCCGTCGCTGAACGCGCCGACGTACTCGCGGCAGCGGGCGCGGAAGTCGTCCTCGTCGTACACGAACAGCGGCGTGCCGTACTCGCCCGCGAGGTCGCGTACGTCCACGCCCCCGATCGTCAGGGCGTGGTCGTCCCGGCGCGCACTGAGCGGCCAGACGCTCGCCGCGAGCGCGTTGAGGTCGCTCGGCGGCGGCAGCGGGTGGTCCTCGGGCAGGACGTCCGCGTGCCGCGGACCCGCCGGGTGGACTCGACTCATGCTCTCTCCGTTGTACTAAAGGCGGTCATCCGGCGTCTCCCCCAGCATCCGCAGGCCGTTTCCCAGGACGATCCGCGTGGCCCGTGCCAGGCCGAGCCGCGCGGTGTGGCGTTCGCCGGCGGGCTCATCGCCCCTCGGCAGCGCCGGACACTGTTCGTGGACGTCGTGGTAGGCGTCCGCGATCAACTCGACGTGCCGGGCGAGGGGCCGCGGATCCTGCCGCCGCGCCGCCTGCTCCGCCCGGCCGGGAAAATCCGCGAGCAACCCGACCAGCAACCGCTCGCGCGGATCCTCCAGTGCCCCCGCCAGACCCTCCGCGATCCCCAGATCCGCCGCATGCCGCCGTACGCCGGAAGCGCGCGCGTAGGCGAATCGTACGCGGAAGCCGGGGTTGTCGAAGGTGAGGGGGCGGATGGGCCAGCTCGGGGCGCTGTGTACGCGGTCGGTGAGCCCGTAGGACTCGTCGATCCGCGCGGTGAGCGGCGTGTCCGTGGTGATCGTGAGAAAGCCGGGCCCGGTGACCCGCGCACTACGCACACCGGGCCGCCGCGCGAGGCGTACGGCGATCATCGCCGCGACGTCGGGAGCCGGCCGACCGGCCGCCTTGGCGAGGCGCAGGGGAAGCGGTGTAGCGAAGTCACCGGCCGCGGTGGCCGCGAGCGAAGCCTGCTCGGGGATGGGTACGGAAAGATCGCCGTCTGCGACCGCATCGCGTACGGCGGCGATGACCGCACTGCTCAACTCACCCGGGCTCACGTGCGCGAGGCTACCCGGGGTCACGTGCACGAGACTATCTGACCAGCATGTGGACTGTCCTGGGCCTATTCGCCAGCGACTTCGTCCGCGGCGGCCCCCGCGAGACGGCGGACCGTACGAATCAGCTCGGAGGGATCGAAGGGCTTGGTCACGTAGGCGTCCACCCCGATCTCATGCCCCCGCCTGATGTCGTGCTCCTGCGCCCGTGCCGTGATCATCACAACCCGAATCCCCCGCGTGTCGGGATCCTCACGCAGCTTCACCGCCGTCACCCAGCCGTCGAGCCTGGGCATCATGATGTCGAGAGTGATCACATCCGGCGCCACCTCGCGTACCTTGTCCAGGCAGTCCTGCCCGTCCACCGCCGTCGCCACCTCGAACCCCTCCAGTTGGAGGTTCACGGCGATCAGTTGCCGGATCACCTCGTCGTCATCGACGACCAGCACGCGTCCAAGGGTCACGGCGGCAAAGTTAGCGGTTCCAGCCCTCCTGGCACGCGGATTACCGCAACGTGCGGCATCATCGTTATCGGGCGACCAGCCGACCGAAACCGCCAGGAGCCGTCTCCGCGCCTGACGTACCGGGGTGGCCGGAGGGACGAGAGGCTCAGGCGATGCGGTGATGGAGCGATCGCCTGCGGGATACTGGTAGCCTCTACCCGTCCCGAGCCCCCTTAGCTCAGGGGATAGAGCACCGGCCTCCGGAGCCGGGTGCGCTGGTTCGAATCCAGCAGGGGGCGCATTACAACAGTCAGCGTGATCTAGCCGCTGACCAGTACGGACACACGCAGAACGAGCCGGACTCTTGTCTCACCGAGTCCGGCCCGTTCTTGTTGTTTCGCACTGCCCACGAGAGACCTGCGAGAGAGCTTCTCGCGGCCAGGCTTCCCCTGTGGCGTGGGCTGCACGGTAAGCGCTGGGCGTTCTGTCGACGTCTGTTACTAGTCCCGCGCTTTCACGGCGAGTTCTGACTATTGACATGAGAAAGGTGACCCTGACCGCCGCGGGGACGAGTGTTGGGGACGAACACGGTGAACCCATGTCGTCCTCTGAAGGAGAGCTGATCACAGCATGATCGTAATGTGCGGGTTGCCTGTGGACGTCGATGAGGATCTCGTTCCTTTCGCTATTCGTGACCCACAAAGCTTGCTCCGCTCTTTGGGACGAATGGCGTCCGCCCCGACCTGCTGTTTCGGCGCTGACCTACCGGTCCGGCCCACCCGGCGCACCGCTCGTGTCATCTCGGAGGCACGGGACGTCAACATCGACACAGTGCACCCCGGCGGAACCGTCATCATCCGCAAAGGCGACGACATCCGCTGATGGACCTGGGCGGGATTCCGCGCAAACGCGACTCACTCCAGACATGTGGCGTGCCGGGATAGGTGACACCCTCGATCACCCTTGCCTTCCCAGCACCGACGAACGAGCACTACGAGGACTCAAGTTCAACGAGGCTCTGCCTGAGCGGCTCGCAGTCGCCACCCTCTCGGCCAGACTCGCCGACCTCGACAGCGCCTCAGCCGTGCTCTCGGAGCCGATCAGATTCATCCTCTGAAACTTGGCTTTGATCCGGTCTACGCGAGCACGCCCGAAGGTGAGGGCGTGCTCGCGACCCACGGCGGCGCAGAGCCGTCGGCCACTACGTCCTGCGCGTGGTCTAGGACTTACCGGGCGGCTGAACCATCAGACGGCGATGTTGACGAAGGTGACTTTCACGTAGTCGGTGACGGCGGTCGGGCTGGTGGGCTCCGGGGTGAAGGGAATCAGTGCCGTACCGTCGCAGGGCAGCCAGAAGCTCGTCGGGATGCTCTGGGGCGCGTAGAAAGAGGTGAAGGTCAGCCTCTGCGGGGTGGTGCTGCTGGCGGCGGGACCGAACGAGGCCACGATGGACCTGCCGAGGCTGCCGGTATAGCCGCCGGGTGTGGTCGAGGGGCGGGTCACGGCCTGGACGGGCTGCCCGGCGACCGGGTGCCCGAGCTCGCCGGGTGAGGCGGGGCCGGGGCACACGACGAGGATCTCGGCTCCGGAGTGGAGCCCCTTGACCTGGCCCTGGAAGAACTGGTTGGGGCCGATGGGAATGGGGTCCTGAACGGCGGCGGAGGAGGGCGGGGCGAGGGCGATGGTGCAGCCGACGGCGGCGGACGCTGCGGCCAGGGCGGCGTAAGGACGCATGGCGGTGCTTCCTTTATCCGGGGGGTTGTCATACACGATGAAATATCAGGATTCCTCTCCCGCCCAGACCGGCGTCGGGTCCGAAAGCGGCCGTGGCGCGCGAGGAGCCCGCGGCGCCGGCACGGTCCAAGGTCTACGTCTCGGACACGCTCTCAGCCCATCCGTCCACTGCTATCACCGCAAACTTGACAGCAGCGCCACCACGCCCGCGCTGCCGTAGAACCAGGACGTGCCTCGGCGGGCGAGTCTCGAATCGAGATTCCCTACCGCTCAACCCGCTCTTGCTTCCATCTGCTCGCGCCCGATCCCTACTCGGATCCGTACCGCTGGGCTGAAGAGCAGAAGAAGCTGGGCCGCGAACAACAGGCCGCGCGCTGGCTGAAAACCGGACGGATCCCCGAGCCCGGCAATCAAGAACAGCACGGCACCGAACGCCATCAGCGCGCCAAGCACCCGCCATGCAGCGCGACTGCCCCGAGCTACTGCGATGAACAACATGAGATCAACGCATAGCCACATCACAGCCCCGCCCCGACCGCCGGAGGGGTAACGGGCCATCGACTGGTTGACCACGTCAAGGACAACAGCCACGACAACCAAGGTCCGCACGTTCCCGAACCGCACCCAGTCGAACACCTTATGGACCCCCCAAACACTGAACCCGCAGCACGCTCGACAGTACGCAGATGCGATGAAATAACCACAATCTAGACGTCATGCTGGTCGAGCGCTACTCTTCGGGGCTCCGCACCCCCCAGCACCGGAGTACTCACCCGCGCGATTGATGTTTGTCACGACGTCCGGCACGGATTCAGCTTCTCGTCACCGCGGATTGGGCCTTGACGGTATTAGACGAACCGTGTTTCCTCACTTCAGAGTGGTTCGTACCGGAGACTCTCTCAGGCTGGCGGGGTACGGTGGATCCGCTATCCGACAGCAGCATTCCAGTACGGGCGGCGGCCGCGGAAACCGGGATTGGTCAGTGAAATCAGCAGGTTTTTTATCCGATGTCGAGTCGACCCTCACCGAACATCCTCGGTTCGGTAACTCCGCGCTCATAAAGAGTGTCGTTGACACGCGGTTCCGGCTGGTGCTGGATGCGGCCGGCGGACTCGGGCATGCGGAAGCGTCGTTGTCAGGGCATCCGCTCGTCCGAAAGGCGGCTGAGGACTTTCGCCGGGTGCTCGGAGGGCGCGACGAAGAAGCTGCCGCAGCCCGGTTGTCCGAACTCATCGCGTTGGCCGGACAGAGCTCGCCGAGTACGGTGAGGCTGCCGTCGGCGGGTATTTCGGTGACCGTGGTCGGCCGCGGTGACGGCCGGATCGACGAGATGCTTCGGGACACCTTTGTCGACCTACTGGCCGGCGCGAGCGAAGTGACCGGCGAACTGGTCTCCGATCGCGCTGGCACGATCGCGGCGTTCGACCGTGGCTGTGACCTGCTCCTTCGGCTGCTTCCCGGACTCGGTGGCGACGTGTTGCGCCACGTCGAGGCGATCGCCGCGGTCCGCGCCTCCTCGGCCATGGGTTCGGTCCTCGCCGCCGCCTGTGGTGACGTGCTGCCCGGCACTCTCATCTTCGACGCGGACCATCTCGAAAATCCCTGGGAGGCCGCTGGGCACATCCTCCATGAGGCGCTCCATCTGAAGCTTTTCGACATCAGTCGCGGCGGAGCGCTTCTCGCGCACCCGGAGAGGGCGACGTCCGTGCCCTGGAGACGGCAGGGATGGGATGCCCGCAGAGCATATGTGTCGCTCCACGTATATGCTCACATGCTTTTGTTCCAAGCCATGGTCGATGTTCACCGGGAAGCCCTCTCCGATGAGTTCGGTCCGCCGCTCGGCGACAACCTGGCCGTCGGTCGCGGTGCTTCGCCGGACGGCCGTGACGAGACGGCAGCCGCGCGTTCGGAATACCTGGGCGACCTGCTTCTCGGCGAACTGTCCGAGTGCCTGACCGAGGAGGGCCAGAAACTGCTCGTCTGGCTGCTCGACGCGACAGCGCCCCTGCTCGATCGGCCACGGTCCGAAGCACCCACCGGGGGAGGCGACGGCTGCCACCGCCGGAGCAGAGGGGGACGGTACTGGCGGAACGAGGCCCTGCTGACCAGGTCGTGTCCGCGTGCCGGCCGCCTGGTCGCGCTCGACCGTAACAGCGGAGAGCTGCATTTCCTTAACCTGGCCACCTGGCTCGCATTCGAGCTCTGCGACGGGCTGGCCGGCGTCGAAGAACGCTATGCCGGCACGCTCAGCGGGAAGGCCGATGCCGCGCATGCCGCCGAGTTGCTGGACCGGGCGCTTGAGGAGTTGATCCGTACCCGGCTGGTGACCGAAGTCCCACCGGAACGAGAGGAGTGAGTGTCATGACGACCGACCTGCTGACGGCTCTGGAGGCGGCCACCGCCTTCGACGTACCCGAGGTGACGTGTGGACGGGACCCGGAGCGTGAGTGGCTGCCCAACAACGCGAACGACGAAGACTGACTGAACCGGCGACCGTTCGTGTAGTGACCGCGGGAGCCACGATGAGCCCTCATCGTGGCTCCCGCGCGTGACCGCCATTGCTTCATTCCGCCATTCCACGGGCTCTTATGACCAAATATTTATCGAACTCGTACGGACTTCCGGCATTCAGGGGCCGTTATCGGATCTGAACATGGCTACACGGGCTGCGGCCATCAGAGACACACGCGGGTCGAGCGGCCGACCGGCGCGCGCCCGCCGGGGTGTGACCAGCGTGGTCGTGGGCGTACGGCCTCCCGCGCCGAGGGGACCCGGCCGCCGGGCCGGCGATTCCGGGCGTGGCTCGCCGGGCCGGGCCACGGGACGCCGCCGACGATCAGCGATCGGGCGAACCTCGACAGGACAGCGCGAATTGCCGATATCAGTTTGGGTGCAAACGATTTAGCGGCCAAGATCGCTATTTTGGACACGCTGTTTCCATTGCGTAGATCGTCCGAAAAGGGCTAATCTCTGCCCTTAACAGACAGGGGCACCCCTCCGGCCGCCCCTGAGGTGGGGTTCTACCAGGCGATTCGAGCTGCTCCGTGTCAGCGCGAACTCACTCGGTAACTGACAGGGGAAAGGCGACTCGAAGGGGATCTGGCACCTCTGCCAGCGGCCTGAGCTGGGCGCTCTGCCTCCCTTCAGTGTGAGCCGCCGGAGGAGTGAACAATGGTTTTTTCGACGACTTCCCCGGAAACCTATGAACGCCGGCGGCACGGCGTTCATCTCCTGACGAGCCCAGCCGTGATCGCGGATCCGGTCGGCTATCGGGACGCCGTGCGGGAACTCGGGCCCCTGTTCTGGGACGAGGTCGGGAAGGTCTGGGTCTGCAGCGGTTATGCGGAGGCATCGGCGATCCTGGCCGATCACAAACGCTTTCTCGCCGCTCGGCTGCCGGCCGCCGAAACGCTCATCGAACGCGGCATGAACGAAATAGGCAGGCTGGCCGAAATCCTGTCCCTGCAGATGCTGTTCGTCGATCCGCCCGACCACACGGCGATTCGCGGGCCGCTCAAAGGGTCATTCTCCGGGCCGGCCCTCGCCCGGCGCGAGCAGCCGGTCGGCGACATCATCCGCGGTCTGCTGGACGCTCTGCCCGCGTCCGGTTCCGCCGACATCGTGGCCGGTTTCGCCGGTCCGCTCCCCACCCTGCTCATCGCCGACCGGCTCGGCCTGTCCGACCGCGTCGACGAGGTCGCCGCCTGGGCGTCCGCGTACGAGACGCTGCTCGGCAGTTTCACCTCTCTGCCGGACGTGCGCGATCGTGCCGTGGTCCCCACGCTGCTCGAATGCACCGCCGCGCTGCGTGCCGAGGCGCTGCGCCGTCGCGGCACCCACTCCGACGACCTGATCAGTGTGCTGACGGCCGCCTTCGCGCCCGCCGGAATGGAGGGCGCGGAACTCGACCGTGCCCTGGACACCGTGGCGGCGAACTGCCTCGTCCTGCTCGGCGGCGGGTACCAGACCCTGACGCATCTCATCGCCATGGGCGTCGTGCTGCTCGGCCGTCATCCCGACCAGCTCTCCGCGCTGCGGACCGAGCCCAAGCTCATCGACGGCGCCATCGACGAGATCATGCGGCTGGAGGGGTCGAGTCAGTACGTCGCGCGCCGGGCCGCGGCGCCGGTCGAGTTGGCCGGTGCGCCGATCGAGCCCGGGCAGTCGGTGGTGATCCTGCTCGGCGCCGCCAACCTCGACCCGCGTCGCTATCGCGAGCCGGAGCGGTTCGACATCATGCGAGCGGAAGGCCGTCACCTGGGGTTCGGCGCGGGCCGCCACCACTGCATCGGAGGCGTGGACGCCGAGCAGGCCGCCCGCATCGCGCTCGGCGCGTTCGTCGAGCGGTACGCGCGCTTTGAGATCGCCGAGGGGCCTGACGCCATCGTCTGGGGCCCGCACGCCAACACGCGGTGTCCCACCCGTGTGCTGACCGAGCTCAACCCGCCACGCGTCACGACGCGGCCGGCCCCGCCGGCGGCAGCAAGAGCAAGAGAAGGGCACACCCCGGCGGAGACGGAGACCCTTCGCCGCCACAACGACAGCCCGGTCACCCTCGACGGCGAACCGCTGTGGATGGAGACCGTCGCCGGGCACGCGCGGCGAGATCCCCACCGCATCGCCGTGCAGGCGGGGACGTTCGGGGTCAGCTACGGGCAGCTCGACCGGGCCGCCGACGTCCTCGCCGCCCGGCTACAGGATCTGGGTGCCGAACCCGGCGTCACCGTGGCGATCGTCATGGACCGCCGTCCCGAGGCGCTGGTCGCCGCACTCGCCGTCGGACGGGCCGGGGCCGCGTTCCTCACCGCCGACGCCACCTGCCCACCGGAACGGCTTCGCGCCATGGTCGCCGAGGCCCGCGTCGGGATTCTCTGTACGGAACGGCATCGGATGGCGGAGCTCGACGGGCTCCCCGGCGATCTGACCGTCGTCCCGGTCGATCTCGGCGAGCTCGACGGCGCCGCGCGGCCGGCCCCGATCATCTCCGGCGTACGCCGGGGAGACACCGCGTACACGGTGTTCACGAGCGGATCGACCGGCCTGCCGAAGGCGATCACCATCGACCACGAGGCCGTCGTCAACCTCCAGGTCGCCCAGCGGCAGGTCTTCCGGCTCAGCCCCGACGACCGGGTGTTGCAGTGGTTCTCGCCGAACTTCGACGGCTGGCCGTTCGACGCGGTGCTGGCCCTGACCGCCGGCGTACGGCTGGTGCTGGCGCCCAGCGCGCAGGTCTGCGTGGGTGCCGCCCTGCACCGCGTGCTCGTCGGTGAGGCGATCACCGTCGCGACGCTCACCCCGTCCGCCTGGCGCACCATCGCCACCGACGACCTGGCGCGGCTGCGCATCGCGGCCACCGCCGGCGAGGTGTGCACCGGGGAACTCGCCGACCAGCTCGCCGCACCCCATCGGCGCGTACTCAACCTGTACGGCCCCGCCGAGACCGCCATCTGGGCCACCTGGCACGAGTGCGCGTCCGGTACGGGCGAACCGCCCATCGGCCGGCCGATCGCCAACAAGCACGCCTACGTGCTGACCTCCGAGGGACGCCCCGCGGGGATCGGCGAGGTGGGTGAGCTGTGGATCGGCGGGATCGGCATCGGCCGCTACCTCCGGCGGATCGAACTGACCCGGCAGCGGTTCCGCCCCGATCCGCTCGCCACCGTCCCCGGCCGGCTGATGTACGCCACCGGAGACCTGTGCCGGTGGCGGGAGGACGGCGCCCTCGACTACTTGGGGCGCGCGGACCGCCAGGTGAAGGTCAGGGGGCAGCGCATCGAACTCGAGGAGGTCGAACGCGTGCTCAGCGCCGCTCCGGGCGTCACCCACGCGTCGGTACGTCTCGACGGGGACCGGCTGGCGGCCACGGTCGTCCTCGGCGACGGGGAGTTCGACGAGCGGAAGGTACGCGACCATCTGAGCGGCCGGCTGCACAGCGGAATGATCCCCTCCCGGTTCGTCGTCGCCGCCGCACCCGTGTTCTCCGCCACCGGCAAGCTGCGGATCGACCACGCACGCGAGGGCTCGGCCGCGCGTACGGACGCGCCGGACCCCGCGCCGCTGCCGGAACCGCCGCTCGTCCCGGAACCGCCGCTTCCGGCGCCGCCGCTCCCGGCGTCGCTCGTCTCCGTCCCGCCCTTTCCCACGCCGCCCGTCCCGGCGGCGCCGGCCGATCCGCGACCGCGGACCCGGCTGGTGTGGCAGGTCGCGCGGCTGTTCGCGAGTTGCCTGAGTGTTCCCCAGCGCAAGGTCCGCAATGACTCCGACTTCTTCCTCATGGGCGGCGACTCGCTCTCGTTCGCCGAGCTTCTCGCCGCCATCGAGGACGAGTGCCAGGCGTCGCTGGACGCCCACGAGGTGATCGCCTCCCCGACCCCCGAAGAGATCGCGCAGCTCATGCTCGGCAAGGCCCTGGTGTCGCGGTGAACGCGCCGGTCGCGCGGACCAGGGCGGCGCGAGGGGACAGCCAGGGCCCGGTCGTGCTCGTGCACGGCACCCTCGATGAGAGCCTCGGCTTCCGCCCGCTCTTCGACCAGATGCGCGGCTGGGACGTCACGACGTACGACCGCCGCGGGTGGGGGCGGTCCGCCGAGCTCGGCGTCGCAGGCCTGGAGGCACACGTCGAGGACCTGCTGTCGCTGATCCCCGAGGCTCCGCCGATCGTCATGGGGCACAGCTATGGTGGGACCGTGGCCCTCGCCGCGGCCGCGCGTGCGCCGGACCGGATCCGGGCCGTCGTGGCCTACGAACCCCCGATGCCCTGGCTGCCGTGGTGGCCAGAGCGTGCGCCGTGGGAGCGGATCGTCCTCGACGAGGGGCGCGGCCCGGAGGCCGCCGCCGAGGCGCTCATGCGCGAGATCCTCACCGACGCGGGCTGGGAACGGCTGCCGCAGCGGATCCGCGACAAGCGGCGAGGAGAAGGCCGGCTGCTCGTCGAGGAGATGCGGCTGCTCGGTGACGAGCAGGCCGGCTTCGACCCCC
Source organism: uncultured Actinomycetota bacterium (assembly GCA_963799975.1). Lineage (GTDB taxonomy): Bacteria > Actinomycetota > Actinomycetes > Streptosporangiales > Streptosporangiaceae > Actinoallomurus. Next base: position 956,781 of record CAWCZF010000002.1, read on the forward strand.
TCGCCGTCGCCCCACCGGCGATCGTCGCCGCCGGGGCGGAGGGCCTGCCCCACCACCGGCAGGTGTCCGCCCGTCTCGCCGACCTCGTACGCCATGGCCGGTACGCCGAGCTCGCCGGGGCCGGCCACGCCGCACACGTAACCGATCCGGTGGGGTTCGCCGGCCTGCTGACCGCGGCCGAGCGGTTCGCCGCCGAGAGCACCGAGGTGAGTCAATGAAGCCAGAGGAGTTCCGCCAGGAAGGCCACCGTCTCGTCGACTGGCTGGCCGACTACATGGCCGGCGTCGAGCGCTACCCGGTGCTGAGCCAGGTGAAGCCCGGGTGGGTACGCGAGCAGCTGCCGGCCGAGGCACCCGAGCAGGGCGAGCCGTTCACCGACATCCTGGCCGACATCGACCGAATCATCCTTCCGGGCATCACGCACTGGCAGTCGCCGAACTTCTTCGCCTACTTCCCCGCCAACGCGTCGGGCCCCTCGATTCTCGGCGAGCTCCTGTCGGCGGGTCTCGGCGTCCAGGGCATGCTCTGGCTCACCAGCCCTGCCTGCACCGAGCTGGAGACCCACGTGCTCGACTGGGTCGTCGACCTGCTGGGGCTGCCGGCCGGATTCCGCTCCACCGGGGCCGGAGGCGGCGTGATCCAGGACAGTGCCTCCAGCGCGGTCCTGTGCGCGCTCATCGCCGCACGTGAGCGATCCACCGGCGGCGCGAGCAACCGGTCGGGCGTACGGGAACCGCTGGTCGCCTACGCCACCGACCAGGCACACAGCTCGGTGCCGAAGGCCGTGCGCATCGCCGGGCTCGGCGCCGACAACCTCCGCGTGGTCGCCACCGGCGACACCCTCGCCATGGACCCCGACGCGCTCGAGGCCGCCATCCGGGCCGATATCCAGGCGGGCCGCACGCCCTGCTTCGCGGTCGCCACCGTGGGCACCACCGCGTCGACGGCGATCGACCCGCTGGAGCGGATCGCCGCGGTCTGCCGCCGCCACGGCGTCTGGCTCCACGTCGACGCCGCGATGGCCGGCAGCGCCGCGATCTGCCCGGAGTTCCGCGGCATCCAGGCCGGTCTCGACCAGGCGGACAGCTATTGCTTCAACCCGCACAAGTGGCTGCTCACCAACTTCGACTGCGACTGCTTCTACGTCGCGGACCGTGATGCCCTGGTCAACGCGCTCAGCATCGTCCCGGAGTACCTCCGCAATTCGGCGACCGAGTCCGGCGCCGTCATCGACTACCGCGACTGGCAGATCTCCCTCGGCCGCCGGTTCCGCGCGCTCAAACTGTGGTTCGTGCTCCGCAGCTACGGCGCCGAGGGACTGCGCGCGATGGTACGGCGCCACATCGACCTGGCCCGCTGGTTCGCCGCCCAGGTCGAGGAGTCACGTGACTTCGAGCTCGCCGCACCGACGCCGCTGAACCTCGTGTGCTTCCGTCACCGGGCGGGCGACGACGCCACGCGGCACGTACTGGACACCGTGAACGCCTCGGGCCGGATCTTCCTCACCCACGCCAAGCTCCACGGCCACATGGTGCTGCGCCTGTCGGTGGGCCAGGAACACACCGACCGGCAGCACGTCGAGCAGGCGTGGGACATCCTCCGTGACGCGGCGGCCCAGGCTCCGCCGCCGCGGTAGGCGGCCTGAGCCCGGGCCTCAGGCCGGTTGGTAGCTGCAACGCGCGCCGGTGTGCACGGTGGCGCGCAGGACGGCGCCGATGATCGGATCGGCCGCGGCGATGCGGTCGAGTGCCCGCCGGATGGCCTTGCCCACGGCGACGCGTGCCCGTTCCTCGTCGTCGCGGAAGTGCCGGAGCCGCCCGCCCAGTCCGGCCGCCGCCGTGATCTCGGCGATCAGCCAGTCGCGCTCGGCGCGGAGCGCGTTGGCCCGTTCGAGGTCGTGCCGGGCATCGAGTTCCTCGATGTCGGCGTCCAGGCGGGTCAGACGCTCCTTGTACTGGCGCCTGGCCTCGTCGTCCAGCAGCGGCTGGGCGGGACCACCGCGTTCGTCGGCCGGCTCCGGACCCGAGGCCAGGTCGATGGCGCGGATCTCGCGGTACGGGTTGGCGAGCAGCGTGGCCAGGTGGCGCATTCCCACTCTGTCGTCGACCAGCGCCGTACGGCCGCCGAACTCGATCCGCCAGCGACTGCCGGACCGGCCGCACGTGACCTTGGAGTCGGTCGCGGGCGCCGCCGTGGCCGAGATGCCCGAGGGCAGCGTCATGCCCAGCTGCGTCGCCTCCTGTACTGCCAAGGTCAGCTCGCGTAGCGCCTCCTCGCTGCCCGGCCCGTCCCGCAGTGCGAGCGCCTGCCCCAGCCGGGCGCGAGAGAGCGTGACCGCCGGCCAGTGGCCCAGCGCCAGGTTGTCGCGTACGGCCTGGCGCAGGTGTGTGACCGCCGTGTCCGCCTGACCCGTCGTCAGGGCGGCGACGCCGAGGGTGTGGTGCGCGGAGCCCAGGCAGGCGAAACCGAGGCTCACGACCACGGGCAGGTGCGCGTACGGCAGCAGGAGATCGTACGCCTGCGCGGCGATCTCGGTGTCCCCGAGCAGGTGCGCCGCCTCCACGATGAGGTACATCGACAGCGACCAGGTACCCGAGTGCGGCAGGCGCGCCAGGCCCGGGCCACAGACCTTGGCCAGGGCACTCGTCGCGAGCCGCCGGTCCCCCGCGGTGGCCGCCGCGAGCGCCAGCGAGGGGAAGGCGCTGTCGTCGGCCGGGTTGAGCTGCGGGGCGTTCATGAGTTCGGACAGCGACGGGACGAGTTCGCCGATCCGGCCCTGGTACCAGCGGATCGTGCCGAGCTGGGCCCAGTACGGCCCGACAGGGAAGGGGAAGCCGGCCGCCTTTCCCCGGTCGGCGCAGGCCGCCGCCTGCTCCTCGGCCGCGGCGAACCGCCCGTCGCGGATGCCGAGCATCACCTCGAGCGCCTTGGGCACGTATCCGATGGCCAGATGGTCCCCTTGGGCGAGCTGGGTGCGCAGCTCCTCCAGCCGTCGCCCGGCGTACGGATCGCCGCTCTGGAACAGCGCGACGGTGCACCACATCAACCCCATGAGCAGGTCGTGTCGCCGGCCGGTACGCGACGCCGCGGCGAGCAGTTCCCTGGCCAGGTCGAGCCGCAGGGCCGTGTGCGCCGGCCCCATGACGCAGTGCAGCGCGCCACCCAGCGCCTCGGCCACGGCCACCGGGTCATCGCCGCGCATCGCCTCCTCGACCAGGGCGAGAGTCGCCTCATGGCCGCCGGTGAGGTAGTCCTGCTCGGCGACCAGCCGCAGGCACAGCCGTCGTCCCAGCGGTGACCGCGGGTCCAGCCGCGACAGCGCCTCACGCTGACGCGCGCGTACCTTCTCCGCCTCCGCCGACGGGCGCCGCTCCTGCGCCCACATCCCGTTCATGCCGAGCGCGGCGCGTGCCATGCCCGTGCCGTCCCCGCGTGCCTCGGCGGCCACGTACGCGGCGTCGAACCATTCGCGCGCCTCGCCCAGGCTCCCGCCGGCCAGCAGCGTGTCCTCGCCCTGCCGCAGGAGTGACGCGGTCTCGTCGTCCCCCTCCGGGGGACGTTCCTTCAGTGCCGGCGATCCGTACATCGTTGCACCCCAGTGGCGTCCGACAGCCCCGTACGAGCGTGAGGTCCACGTTGCCTGACGCGTACGGAAGGGGTGTTGCCGTCTGTGCACTCAGCGGTTGCGTGTCACGCAAACGCACATCACGTTCTCAGGTCGACCGCCGGCCCCAGCGACAGTCTGCGCACCTCGGCGGGGGTACGGCCGTACTCACGGCGGAAGGCGCGGTGGAAACTCGCGACGTTGACGAAGCCCGCCTCGACGGCCACGTCGATGATGCGCAGGTGTGAGCGCGTCGGCTCCCGCAGGTCGCGCCACGCGCCGTCCAGCCGGCGGCGGCGCACCTCCTCGGCGTAGCTGCGCGGGCGGGCGGCGAACACCGCGTACAGCTGGCGTACCGAGACGCCGAGACGACGTGCCGTGGCCGCCGCGGACAGGTCATGGTCGGCGAGGTGCTCCTCGATGTCGTTGAGTGCGGCGGCGTGCAGCCGATCGTGCCGATGCGGAACGGGCGGCGGGACGCTCCCCTGCTCGAGCGTGACCGCCAGCAACCCGGCGGCGTTGACGGCGAGCCGCGCCGCGGTGGCGTCCGAGAGGCCGTCGCCGGTGAGCGCGAGGAGCGCGTGGCGTGCCGCCGCGCCGGCTCCCGCCGTGGTGGCCAGGCGGGTCGCGGTGGGCACCGGCGCCTCGAGCTGGCCGCCCAGGAGCTGCCCGGGCACGTAGAACGACAGTTGACGGAAGTCGTCCCAGAAGTCGAACGTGAACGGCTCGCTGGTGTCCACGACCGCGATGTCGCCCGGTCGTAAGACGGTCGTGCGGCCGTGCTGCTCCATCAGGCTGGTGCCCCTGATCTGGAGATTGGCGTAGAAGCCGCGCTGGGGACTCTGTTCGATGTCGTACGCCGCGCGCTGCACGCGTTGGCGCTGCGAGTCGATCTGGGCGATGCTCAGCTCGGCGAGCCGCCGCTGGGCGACCGTCCCGGCGAAGCCGTCCCGCAGCTCCGATTCGGGGGTCAGGGCGAGGAACGCCTCGCAGATGAGCTCGCGCCAGCGCTCGAACTGTCCCGCACGCGGCGCGTCCAGGCTCGACCAACGTTGGATCACGACGCCTCCAGCGTTCCCGTCTCCCCATTGTCAAGCCGCAGTCCCCGCCAGGGAATTCCCGTGATGCGGCCGACCGAGGACGAACTTCGGAAAGTTCTTGAACGGGTGCGCATGGCCAGTAATTCAGAAGAGACGGCCCGCCGTCGAGGGAATTTCGGCACGATTGAAGTTCGCTGCGCTCGGCGGCACCGAGGCCACGACCGGGCATGCACCCAGCCGAAGCCAGAGCGAGGGAACCGTGATGCCGACCGATGGGGAACTCCAGGCGATCGACGCCTGGTGGCGTGCGGCGAACTACCTGTCGGCAGGCATGGTCTACCCGCGCGCGATCCACTGCTGCGCCGGCCACTTCGCCGGAGGACGTCTGCCGCGGCTACTGGGCCGCCGGGGCACGTCTCCGGGCCCCCGCCGAACTCACCGACGTCCTAAAACACCGCTCCGCCATGCTCGCCCTCGCCGGCACCGCCGGCGTCGGAGAGCACACCCCGGACCTGCGGCGACGAGCCGCCGAGAGGCCGCGATTCCTCGGCATCGCCATCGACCCGGCCCGCGAGGACACCACGGACGCGGAGATCGGCACGCCTGATGCCCCCGTACGCACGTTCGTCATCACCGCCCCCGAAGACCTCGAAATCGCCCCCGGAGTCCCGTACGGCCCTCGACGGCTAGGCCGACTTTTCCGGCCGCACCCCGCCGGGCGGCGCAATTCCGGTAAGAATGGCGACATGAGCGGCGACGGGGCAGGCGCCTGATGAAGAAGGTGTTCATCAGCCACAGCTCGGCCGGCGACTCGTTCTCCGCGCGAGTGCGGAACCTCGTACGTGACGGGCTCCGGGGCAAGGGTTATGAGGTGCTCGTCGACACGGACGTGCTGAAACCGGGGCAGGAATGGTGCCCGGTTCTCTACGAGTGGCTGGCCGAATGCCACGCCGCCATCGTTCTGCTGAACAACGCGGCGTTGGCGTCCTCATGGGTACGCCGCGAGGTCAACATTCTCATGTGGCGGCGTGCGCTCACCGGCGCGCCGTACGTCGTGCCGGCGCTGGTCGGCGACGTGGGCCTGGCCGAGGTTCGAGCCCAGGGGTTCGGCGACATCGCGCCGCTGCACATGGCGCGGTCCGTGTCCGATGCGGCGCCTGAGCGCCGGGGCGAGGCGCTCGCCGAGTCGATCCTCGAGCGATTCGCCGAAGTGCCGGACGGCGCGGACACGCAAGACAGCATGCGGCGATGGCTCGACCAGATCGCCGGATATCTCCAGCAGGTCACCGACGACGACCGCCTGGTGGAGATGGGACGCCGGCTGGACATCGGGGAGGAGGACCTGGGGCGGTTGCGTTTACCGGTCGGGGCGGACAGATATCTGGCGTACCAGCTTCTGGGCAGCACACTCCAGGTGCGCCTCGACAGCGCCGTCTGGGAGATCGTTGAGTATCTACGCGACGACCTGCGCCTTTTCCTCACGCTCATCGCTCCCACCTGGGTTGACGGTGAGATCGCGCGCAAGCTGCTTCCGTCCGTGCAGACGCCGCAAGGGTTCGTGGTGGCCCTCAACCTCCACGATCAACGGATCGGGCGGCAGCACCTTTATCGGGCATTCTGCGGTGATTCGCCCCGCTATCGGTATCGGACGGCCGGCGGTCAGGCTCGGGGCGAGAACGGTCGCGACGAACTCCTGGCCGAGTGCCTGGCCGCGGTACGCAAGCTCGCCGGTCTTCCCTCGTACCGGCCGATCGAGGCCGCGCACGAGCATCCGCGTCCGGGAGTCGGGCATTACCTGATCATCAAGACACTCGGTGCGCGAGCGGAGACGGTCGGATGGGTCTCCGATCGCTCCTGCACGACTTCCCCTGGCTGCTGGTGGTGCTGTTGACCGGTGACGAGATCCTCGACCAGGAAGCGTCGGACCGATGGGGACTGTATGGCGCCACCATGCCATCGCCCGCGTTGGCCGCCGGAGTCGAGGAGGCGGCGTTGAAATGGAATGAGGACCTGTGGCGCCTGACCGATGAGGTCGATCAGGGTGCGATGTGGAGCGGCAATGGTTGAGTGGGTGCAGGATTCTCCCGATCAGCGCGACGGGAGGATCTACGTCATGACCGACGACCTCCAGCTGGCCGTGGACGTCGCCCTGGCGACCGGGCGTCCCCTGCTCCTGCGCGGGGAGTCGGGGTCGGGCAAGTCGTCCTTGGCGGCCTACGTCGCCCGGCAACGGGAATGGCGCTACTACGAGCACGTGGTCACCTCGCGTACCCAGGCGAGAGACCTGCTCTGGACGTTCGACAGCGTGCGGAAATTGGCCGACGCGCAGGCGTACGCACGATCGCCGCAGGAACTCGACGACTTCCGCTATGTCGAACCCCAGGTGCTGTGGTGGGCGTACGCACCCCGATCCGCTTCCCGCCGTGGACGGAGCGCCGGGGCGCACGACCGGGCGCGTTTGGCCGACGACCACCTGGATCCGGCCGCCGACGCCAACCGCGGTCGTTCGCCGGACCACGCCGTGGTGCTCATCGACGAGGTCGACAAGGCGGATCCGGATCTGCCGAACAGCCTCCTCGTACCGCTCGCGTCGGGTGAGTTCCGTGTCTCGGAGACCGGAACCCTGGTCGTCAAGGAACCTCCCCTGGGCCCTGCGGATCCTCGGATCACCCGTCATCTCGTCGTCGTCACCACGAATGAGGAGCGTGAGCTTCCGCAGGCCTTCCTGCGCCGATGTGTCATCGCCTGGTTGCCCCAACCGGGCTTGGTGCGGTTGGTGGAGATCGCCGAAGCGCACCTGCTGGCCTACACCGGCGGCTGCGAACCCGAGGACCTGGCTCTGGCGAAGGCGCTGGCCGCTGAGATCGTCCGGGCTCGGGAGGACGCACGGAAACGGGCGATCCGCGGACCGAGCACGGCCGAATACCTGGACGCGCTTCGTGCCTGCCGCGCCCTGGGGATCCGGGTCGACGACGACCGCTGGCGGGTGCTTCGCGACCTCGTCTTGGTCAAGCGGCAACAACCCGGCGACTGACCATGCGCGGCACCGTCTGGATCGGCGATCTGGCCCGCGCACTGGCGGCGATCGACGGCTTCGGGGATGAGGGCAAGGAACGCGCGGTGGCGCGGTTGCTCACCGCGCAACCCCCTGTCGTGCCCGCGGGCCGGCGGAAAGAGACCGTCCTCGGCGAAACAGCGATTCCCCGGCAGGCGGCCATCGGTGTCCCGGTCCCCGCGGAGGCTGAGGAGGCGGCCCCCGAGGTGCCGCTGCTCCAACCTGCTGGCCACGAGCCCACTCCGATGCCGGGGTGGTCCGTGGCGCCGCTGCCCCGGCCCGACCCCGGCCTTCTCGCGCTGCCGCCGCGTCACGTACCGCTGTTCCCTCCGCGTTCGACCGCACGCCTGCTGCAGGCCGCGCTGTCCCGCAGGGTTCTGGAAGGTCGGCTGGACGTGACGAAACTGGTCGATCAGATCGCGGGGAGGCGGCCGGTCACCGCCCTGCCGCGCGAGCCCGTCCAGACCCTCCGCTTCGGCGCGCAGGTACTCGTCGACCTCGGCATCGGCATGGAGCCCTTCGCCCGTGACCAGGAGGACGTCCTGCGGCACATCCGCGCGACCGTCGGGGCGGAGAACACCAAGGTCGTCTACTTCGAGGACTGCCCCCTGCGTGGCGCTGGCCACGGGCCGCCGCGCACCTGGCGTGCCTACCGGGCACCCGCTCCTGGAACTCGGGTGCTCGTCCTGTCCGACCTGGGGCTGGGCGGGTTGGGTGACGACCCGCACAGCAGCACACGGAACGAATGGGAGGAGTTCGCACGTACGGTCCGCCGGCATGAGTGCGAACCGATCGCGTTCGTCCCGCTCCCCCAAAGCCGCTGGCCCCGATGGGCGGCCGCGGCGATGGGCCTCATCAGCTGGGACCGGGGCACCACCGCGGCCGAGGTGGCGGCGATCCTGCGATGATCGGGCTTTCACCGGGAGCAGCAGGGCTCGCCGTGCCGCTGAGCATCGCCACCCGGATCGAACCCGAGCTCATGCGAGCCGTCAGGCTCGCCGTTCTGCCGACGCTGGACGTGGGCGCCGAGTCGGACCTGTGGTTCGCCGACCAGGTGGTCTCGCGTGCCGCCGGGTCGATCACCTTCCGACCCGAGGTGTTACCGGGCCTGCGCGAGATCCTCGGTCGTCTCCTGCGTGAGAGCGACCCGGCCGATCCCATCCACGACCTCGGCGCGATCGTCGCGCACACGCATCAGCACCTGAGCCCGGTTCTGCTGATCGAGGAGCGTGTCACCTGGCTGTCGATGCTGGGGAGCCCTCCGGAACAGTTGGAGGCCGCGCTGGCCCCTTCGCTGCGTGCCCTCGCCGACGAGGGACGCGCGGGCATCGCCGAGTGGTTCGCGGGAGCCTGGGAGCGGCTGCCCCCGCCGGCACGTCGGACCCCGACCGCGTGGCAACTGGCCATGGCGGCGCGGCAGCAGGACAACAGCGTCCGCTTGACGCTGCAAACGCATCCCGAACACGTCACGGGGCAGGACGTGGCCCGCATCGTGCACATCCTCAACGACGTCCCGCTGAGGATCCGGCGCGAAGGGGAGACGCTGGTCCTGGGAAACCTCTCCGGCGACGGCACGGCGGCGATTCTCGTACCGGACACCGACCCCCGGTTCGTCGAGGTCACTGGTGAAGGGGTGCCCAGATCCTGGGTCCAGGTCCCCGACGGCACGACGGAGCGGATGAACATCGGAAGCGGCCCCGTACGGCTGCGGACTCCGCGCGGCCTCATCTACGAACTCCCTCCAGCCGAGCGTCCGCGTCCCTCGACGGCCGCCACCGTCAACCCGTTCCGTATCCCGCACTCGGGAAACGACGCGGTACCGCCCTTGAACCCATGGCAGTTCCCCGACCACCTGCCGCTGTATGTGGACATCGGACGCAGCAACAGGGCTTTCACCGACTTTCAGGGCGCTGTCGGCGATCCCGCACGTCTGATGAACGAAGGGATCCTCACGCTGGTCGCCGGGCCTGGCGGGACCGGGAAGACATCGCTGATCAACCGGTGCGCGCACTGGCTGAGCGAGGTGACCCGCGACGGCGGGATGGGGTGCACGATCGTCGACCTTCACACGAAACTGCCCCCGAACATGTCCATTGCCCACCGCATGCAAATGGCCGGAGAACTACTGATACGCGATGTGGAGAGATTGGGGTTGCTGGACGACGCGGACCGGATGGCCGCGAGTAACCTTCGGGGCGGCCTAGCGGAAGTCACCGCCAGACTGAGCGATGTCCTCGATCGACACGTGCTCATCGTGCTGCTCGGCACAACGGAACTCGATCAAGAAGTCTCGAGCTATCTGGCGGCGACCGAACCCAAGATGGCCCTGTTCGCAGAAACCAGCGTCCCGGATATATCACTGCATCGACCGCTACGGAGTGACCAGACGTTCGTTGATCTCCAACTTGGACCCCTACGGCACGGGGACGGTCGCAACTTCGTCCTCAACCGCACCTCCCGAGCCGCCGAAAGCGACCCTCGGCGATTTCCCGCCCTCGACCCGAATGCGGCCGACGAACTCATCACACGTCGGCAGGAGGCCGGGAACAGCATGTCGATAGCCGGCCTCCAGCGGACGCTCTACGGGCTCTACGAAGAATTCACGCAGCAGGGCGGCACGGCGCAGAAGGTCGGCTTCGACGACATTGTCGATTACATCGTCCGTCACGTACGGCTGCCATGACGCTGCGCCGGGGCGGCCTCGGGCAGTGCCAGTTCCGGTACGGCGGCCGGAGCGGGCCGGTGGCGCCGGATCATGACGAGCGTGACGAGCAGGCTGAGGACCGTGAGGCCGGCGCCGACGGTGAAGGCGCGGTCGAAGCCGGTGACCAGCGCGTGGTGGTGGGTGGCTCCCGTACGGGCGGAGCCGGCGGCGGTGGTCCAGGCGACGGTGCTCAGTACGGCCAGGCCGATGGCGCCACCGATCTGGCGGCAGGAGCTCAGCAGGCTGGCGCCCACTCCGGAGTCGGAGTCGGCGACCCCGGCGAGTGCGGCCAGCGGCAGTGGCACGAACACCAGGCCCAGTCCGGCGCCGATGGCCAGGAGGGGGCCGAGCAGTCCGCCGGCGTAGCCCGCGTGCTCGGTCATCAGCGACAGCCAGTACAGGCCGCCGGCGCAGCCCGCGGTGCCGGTCAGGAGGAGCGGGCGGGCGCCGATCCGCGGCAGCAGCGTGGAGGCGGTCGCGGAACCGGCCAGTACGGCGGCGACCAGCGGCAGGAACGCCAACCCCGCCCGAATGGGTGAATATCCCCAGATCTCCTGCGCGAACAGGGTCAGGAAGAAGAACACGCCGAACAGTACGGTGCCCACGCCGAGCATGACGAGGTTGGCCCCGAGCCGGCCGCGGTCACGCAGCAGCCGGCCGGGCAGCAGCGCGTGCGGGCTCCGGGCCTCGACGAGGCCGAACGCGACGAGCAGGACCACTCCGGCCGCGAGGGAGGCGACCACCTTGGTGTCGGCCCAGTGGGACACGCCGTCTGGGCCGGTGGCCGCGCCGGACAGGCCGTAGACGATCGCGGAGACGCCGGCCGTGCCGAGCAACGCGCCCGGGATGTCGAGACGGCCCGCCAGCCGCGGCGCCCCGGTGAGCAACATCGGAGCGGCCAGGGCCGCGGCGATCCCGAACGGCACGTTGATGAACAACACCCACCGCCACGACGCGTAACTGACCAGCAGCCCGCCGGCCACCAGCCCGATCGCGCTGCCCGCCACGCTCATCACCGAGTACACGCCCATGGCGCGGGCACGCGGCCTGCCTTCGGGAAAGCTGGTGACGATCAGCGACAGCGCGGCCGGCGCGACGACCGCGCCGGCGGCGCCCTGTACGGCGCGTGCCGCCAGCAGCCACGCCGGGGAGGTGGCGAACCCGCCGGCCAGCGACGCGGCGGAGAACGCCAGCAGGCCGATGACGAACATCCGGCGGCGGCCCAGCAGGTCGCTGGACCGGCCGCCGACCAGGAGCAGCCCGCCGAAAGCGAGTGCGTAGGCGTTTACCACCCAGGCCAGGTTCGACCCGGAGAAGTGCAGTGCGTTCTGGATGCTGGGCAGGGCCACGTTCGTGACGGTCGCGTCGAGCACCACCATCAACTGGGCGGTGGCGATGACCACCAGCGACAACCCCTGCCGCGCGGCCGGCGGCCCTGGGGCGGCACCGGGCGCGGCCGGGCGGGCCGCCGAGCGGGTTTCGGACATGAGAGTCCCTTCTGATCAGGTACGGGCGGCGGGTCAGCCGCAGGCGGGGCGGATGTTGTGTGTGCGGCGGAACACGTTGCCGGGGTCATGGCGCCGCTTGATCTCGGCCAGCCGCCGGTACGTCGCGGGCGGGTAGACGCTCGCGACGTCGGCGTCGGTCGCGGTGCCGAGGAAGTTGACGTACGCGCCGCGGCTCCGGTCCGCGACCGCGGACCAGCGGGCGAGCGGCGCGGCGGCGAGCCGCGGCGACGCGCCGGGGGGCACCATCACGCCCGCCACGACGAGCGCCTCGGCGTCCCGGTGTGCGTACGCGGTGGCGTCCGGCGCGACGCGGGCGACGGCGCCACCGAGCCCGCGCAGTTCGACCATCGCGCCGTCGGCGTGCAGGTCCGCGATGGCGCCGGCCGTCGCGGCGTCCAGGGACGGGACCAGCGCGTTGCGGATCTCCATCCCCGCCCCCGGCGGCAGGGGCGGGGAGGTCGCCAGCACGTCGCGGTACGGCATCGCGCGTACCGTGTCGGCGGTCACCGGAGCGAGCGCGCGGAACGGGCGCAGCGCGGCCGCGACGTCCTCGCCGTCGGGGCCGGCGTAGCAGCACCGCATCATGACCCCGGACGATCCGGCGGGCCGTCCGGATACCGGAGGCAGCAGGTTGAGACTGGTGGTCAGGCCCTCGTCGCCGGCCTGGACGAGATCACGCCAGCCGGTGACGAACCGCGCCAGGTCGCCGGGCTCGTAGCCGATCACCCCGAAGTGCACGGTGCTGACCGGCTGTGCGACGAACTCCAGGGAGGTCACCACGCCGAAGTTGCCGCCGCCTCCGCGCAGCGCCCAGAACAAGTCCGCGTGCCGTCCGGCGTCGGCGCGGATCAGGTCGCCGTCGGCGGTGACCAGGTCCGCGGCGACCAGGCTGTCGATCGCCAGCCCGTGGCGGCGCACCAGCCAGCCGATGCCGCCGCCGAGAGTGAGCCCGCCCACGCCCACCTCACAGGTGTCGCCGGCGGTCAGGCCCAGCCCGTACGGCGCCAGCGCGGCGGCCACCGTCCCCCAGGTCGCGCCCGCTCCGACGCGCACCCGGCGGCGTGGCCGGTCCACGACCTCGACGCCGCACAGGTTCCGCAGGTCGATGACCATGCCGTCGTCGTGGGTGCTGAGCCCGGCCATGCTGTGCCCGCCGGACCGTACGGTGACGGCCAGGCCGGCGGCGGTGGCGTAGCGCACGGCGGCGGCCACCCCGGGCGCGTCGCTCGGGCGGACGACGAGGTCGGGCGTGCCAACGGCGAAGACGGTGGCGGCGGCCTCGGCATAGCCGTCGACGCCGCGTGCCAGCACCTCTCCGGGCAGCCGGCCGGCGACACCGCACAGACCGCCGTGTACGGGTTCGGACCGTGATGTCTGTGTCATGCCGGCGATGCTGCCGGGCGCGGGCACGCCCCGTCGTCGTACGCACGGCGTCTTTCCGGCCTGGTCAGCGGGGACCGGAGGGAGGGTGCCGGTACTCCCGCGGGAGCAGGGGCGAATGCCTCCGCCTGGAGTACGACGGCGGGGAACCGGCCACGTAGGCTCGGGGAATGCGAACGGATCATGCCAGGCGCCGGCTCTACGGGGCCGGTTGGCTCATTTCGGCGGGCGTCACCGTGGTGGCGTTCCGCATGTGGTACCTGCGGCTGCGTGCGGTCGAGCAGCGCGCGGAGGAGGCGGAGCGCACCCGTGACGAGGTCGCGCGGCGGCGGGCGGTGGAGGAGCGGCTGCGCATCGCCCGCGACCTGCACGACTCCCTGACGCACAGCATTTCCGTGATCCGGGTGCAGGCGGGCGTGGCCGTCCACCTGGCGCGCAAGCGCGGCCAGGAGGTCCCGGCCGCGCTGCTGGCGATCACCGAGGCCAGCGCCGACGCCGCGCGGGAACTCCGCGCCACGCTCAGTGTGTTGCGCAACGGCGACGGCGACGGCGGGACCGGCCTCGGCCAACTGGACGGCCTGGTCACACGTGCGCAGGCGGCCGGCCTGACGGTTACCGTGACGGTGACCGGGGCCGAGCGGCTCCTGCCGCCGGAGGTCGACCAGGCCGCCTACCGGATCGTGCAGGAAGCGCTCACCAACGTCTCGCGCCACGCCAGTACGGCAGGCGCGTCGGTACGGCTCCGGTACGCCCCGGACACGCTGACCGTCCAGATCGACAACGACGCCCCCGACGCCGGCACGAATGGCGACGCGAACGGCGGCACGGACTCAGGCGGCGGCACGGACTCAGACGGAGACGACGCCGCTCCCCTCGGCGCGGAGCCGGCGAACGCACGCGGGCTCGGGCTGATCGGCATGCGTGAACGGGTCGCCACCCTCGGCGGCCGGCTCGACGCCGGGCCGCGTGAGCAGGGCGGCTTCCGTGTAAGGGCCGAGCTCCCCGTGCAGGCACCCGCGTGATCAAGATCCTGCTGGCCGACGACCAGGCCCTCATCCGCACCGGCATCCGCGCGCTGCTGGACTCCGAGGACGGCATCGACGTGGTCGGCGAGGCCGCCGACGGCCGTCGGGCGGTCGAGCTGGCGAGGGAGCACCGGCCCGACATCGCCCTGATGGACATCCAGATGCCCGTGCTGGACGGGATCGAGGCGACCCGGCAGATCGCGAGCGACGAGCGGCTGGCCGCGGTCCGCGTCGTGATCCTCACCAACTACGGGCTGGACGAGTATGTCTTCCGCGCGCTGCGGGCCGGGGCCAGCGGGTTCCTGCTGAAGGACACCGAGCCGGCCGACCTGTTGCAGGCGCTGCGCGTGGTGATGCGCGGCGACGCGTTGCTGTCCCCCGCGGTCACCCGGCAGTTGATCACCGAGTTCGTCGCCCGCCCGCCGGACGCTCTCGGCACGGCGCGCCTGGAGGCCCTCACCAACCGCGAACGCGAGGTGGTGGCCCTGGCCGCGCACGGCATGAGCAACGACGAGATCGCCGCGTCGATGGTGCTCAGCCCGGCCACCGCCAAGACCCACATCAGCCGCGCGATGACCAAGCTCGGCGCGCGTGACCGCGCCCAACTCGTGGTCTTCGCGTATCAGTCCGGCCTGGTCAGCGCCCGCGACCTCGGCCGCCCGGCGGGCTGAGCCCCGAGCCTTAGCAGCCCGGCGGCCCGGTGAACACCAAGGGATCAGCCGGGTTCCCCGGCGGCTTGCGTCCCGTCCAGTGGATCTCGGTACGGGTGAAGAAGCGGCGTCCGCAGGCGTTCTGCGGGGCGCTGAGGATGACACGGACCGGCGCGGTGACGAGATTTCCGTCGGCGCAACTCGGGTCGCAGGCGTTGACCACCGCCTCTCCGGTGCCGACCGCGCGCGTCGCGGTCCAGTCCCACGTCATGTTCCGCAGGTCCAGCGTCGAGGTGCCGGACAGCGACACCTTCGCCGGTTTGTACACGGCGGACGAGGCGACCCCGCCGTCGCCGGCCAGGTAGACGCGTATGCGCGACGCGGTG
Organism: uncultured Actinomycetota bacterium; assembly: GCA_963799975.1. Classification (GTDB taxonomy): domain Bacteria; phylum Actinomycetota; class Actinomycetes; order Streptosporangiales; family Streptosporangiaceae; genus Actinoallomurus. Next base: position 972,133 of record CAWCZF010000002.1, read on the forward strand.
ACGAACAGCCGGGTGCCCGGGTGCGGCGCTCCCGGCGTGGTCGCGTCCCCGAGCCCGCCGAGCCCTTGGATGGCGCCGGGGATCGCGTTGAGGAACTCCGTGAGTTCGGCGTCTTCGGCGTTGAAGGTGCGCAGCGTGCCGCCGACGCAGTTCTTGGCGGTCGTGACCGCGGACTGGGCGGCCGCCGGGAAGGGCGCGTCCACCGCGGCGTGCGCGCCGCCGAGCTTGGACCACGAGCAGTTCACACTGTCCAGCACCATGGCGGCGGCGTTCAGCGACCGGCCGTCCCGGCTCTTGATCTTGGAGTCGTAGGCGATGACCGGCTTCAGCCCGGTGAGGAGCTCCTGGACGTTCGCCGCGTGCGCACCGGCAGCGATGATCTTCGCGCGGACGGCGGCGTCGCCGAGGAGCTTCTCGGTGAAGTGCGCGTCACCGGCCATGGCACCGTAGACGCCGAGCACGGTACGCGTGGCGAGCGCCGCCCGGTCGGGCCGCAGCGTGACACGACGGCGGTCAGCGGCGCCGGACGACACGGCGAGTTCGCCCTTGCCGCGCGGGCCGACGTAGCCCGAGCCGTCGACGTACTCGATCACCCGGGTCAGCAGGTCGACCGGCGCGGCGTCGAAGTCGCGTTCCGGCGGGGCCGCCTTCATCCCGGCGGGCGCGGTGACGTTGAGCGGAAACCGCAGGGCCGACTGGAGGCGTAGCGTCTCATCCGCCTTGCTCTTCGGCACGACGCAGCCCTTGAGCTGCGGCGCCGACGCATGGACCTGCCATTCCGCGTCGGCGGCGTGGCAGTCGACACGCTCTGGGTCGCGATTGGCCATCGCCTGGAGTTCGCCGCCGGCCAGTTCGCCGAACGCCTGGAGGCCCGGCTTCGCGGTCGACCAGGCGCTGCTCTCGTGCTTCACGACGTACGCGCGGAACCGGGAGAAATGGGGCGCGAGGGCGGTCAGGTGGCGGGACGCGGGATCGTAGGTCGTCCGGAGGGGGATCCAGGCGCCGAACGTCGGGTTGTACACGGCGATGAAGGCGTTCGTCATCGTGGTGCCGGCCGGCAGCGAGTCCGATCCGAACGGGAGTCGCACCGAGGCACCCGGCAGCGCCGAGGACGTACGGACCTCGACGGCACGGCCGACCGGCGCGGCGGCCCCGTCGAGGTAGGCGGAGCCGGGCGCGTCCGCGTAGCCCATCGTGATCTTCGCGGTACGTGCGACCGCGCCTCGGGGTACGGCGACCTGGGCGAGCGACGCCCTCGGGCCCAGCACACCGCCGGACCGGCCGACCGTGCCCGCGAACTCGTCGTCGCTCCCGGCGGAGAAGCGGACCACGAACACGGCGACCACCGCGGCGCAGACGACCAGTGCGGCCACGCCGAGGAGGCCGTAGCGGCGAGAACGCGTGCGCCAGAACATGGCCATGAGACTCCCCCGACATGTCCGCGACCGGACCGAACCATGACAAAGTCACTGATCGAGCGATCCAGTGAACGATGGCACCGTACCTGGTCAAACAGGTCTTCCGCAGGAGCCGGTTCAGCTCGGGTCGGCGGTGATCTGCGGACCCCACACGTCGGCGACGAGCCGGACATAGTGCGCGACGAGCGGGACGCCGGGTTCGGTGTCGGCGCCGAGCATCGCCAGGCTCAGCCGCGCGTGCGTCGAGGCGACGTCGGTGAGTTCGCGGCTCCCCCGCGGGGAGTACCAGTTGGCGACGCCGCTGCACATCTGGAGCAGCGCGAGCCGTGCCACCCGTGCGTCGGGCACGTGGAACACTCCGGCCGCGCAGCCGTTGTCGATCACCGAGGCCCACAACCCCTCGTACTCGTCGCGCCGCGCGATGATCGGTGCGCGACGCGACGGCGTCAGTGAGCGCAGCTCGGTGTCGACCACGACCGTCTCGGCGCGTTGCAGCGCGTGCGCCACGACGTGGGTCTGCACCAGGCCGCTCAGCGCGGCCACCGGGGACGGGCACTCACGTATCACCTGGTGGGCGGCCTGGAGGAGGCGGTCGAGGCTGGTCTGCATGATCTCGACGAGTAGATCCTCCTTGGTGCCGACGTAGTGGTAGAGCGTCGCCGACGAGAGTCCCGCGGCGTCGGCCAGTTCGCGGATGCCGGTGCCGTGGAAGCCCTTGGCCGCGAACAGGGTCACCGCCGCGGCGCGTACGCGCCCGTCGGTGCGCGGCGGCCGGTTCACCGTTGCCGCCAGCGGTAGCGGGTCCAGCCGCCGACCGGTTCGGCGCCCAGCCTCTGGTAGAACTTCTCGGCCGCCTCGTTGCCGTGCGCGACGTCCCACTCGACGCGGCCGGGGGTCAGGTCGCGCAGGGCCGACAGCAGCTCGCGGCCCAGCCCGTACCTCCGGTGCTCTGCCTTGATGTACAGGTCCTCCAGCCAGATGCCGGCCCGGGTCTCCCAGGAGGAGAACGTCGGGTACCACAGCGCGAACCCGGCGACCGTCTCCGGGGCGTCCGGCGGCGTGGCGATGTGGGCCCAGGCCACCGGCCGGTCGCCGAACAGCGCATCGTAGGTCTCCTGCCGGTGCAGGACCGCGTGGTCGGCGCCCTCGTGGGCGGCGTGCGCGACGAGCATCGCGCAGATCTCCTCGAAGTCGGCGGGTTCGGCGGGTCGTACCGGCATCAGGTCTCCTGGATACGGCCGCCGACGAGCGTGGCCAGCACGCGGATGCCGGCGATGTCGTCGGGGGCGGTGGACGTGGGGTCGGCGGACAGGACCGCGAGGTCGGCGAGCTTGCCGGGAGTGATGCTGCCCTTGCGCGTCTCCTCGAACGCGGCGTACGCCGAGCCCAGCGTGTACGCGCGCAGCGCCTCCAGCGGCGTGACCGCCTCCTCGGGGGCGAACGGCTCGCCGCTCTCGGTACGCCGCAGGACCATGTCGCGGATGCCGAGCAGGGGTGCGCCGCGCACCACCGGCCGGTCGGAGCTGCCCGGCACGACCAGGCCGGCGTCGAGGAAGGACCGGTGCCGGTAACACCACGGCACCCGCTCCGGTCCGAGCGCGGCGCGCATGCCGTCGCCGATCTGGCCGACGAAGGTGTGCTGCGGGACCGGGACGACGCCGAGTGCGGCGAGGCGTGCGACCTGGTCGGGCCGTGCCACGCCGCAGTGCTCGATCCGATGCCGCGGATCCGGCCGGTGTACGCGCGCCTGCGCCTCCTCGAACGCGTCCAGGACGAGGTCGATGGCACGGTCGCCGATGGCGTGCGCGGCCACCTGCCAGCCGCCCGTGTGCGCGGCGACGATGCGTTCGCGCAGCTCCTCGGCGGGAAGCTGGAAGTAGCCACGGTCGCCGGGCCGGTCGGCGAAGTCGTCGCCCATCGCGGCGGTACGGCCGATCAGCGAGCCGTCGGCGAACACCTTGACCGCGCCGAGCCGCAGCCGGTCGTCGCCGAACCCGGTGCGCAGCCCGAGGTCGATCCCGAGCGCGCCGGGCGATCCGATGACCGGATGCACCGTGTCGCCGGTGACCATCAGCCGCACCCGTACGCCGAGCGCGCCGGTGTCATAGGCCTCCTGGTACGCGGCGGCCTCCGCCGGTGAGTGGCCGATCCAGCCGAGCCCGATCCCGGCCTCGGTGCAGGAGGTGATGCCCTCGGCGCGGTAGCGCTCGCTCGCGGCGGCGATCGCCGCGACGATCTGCTCGCGCGGCAGCGGGTAGCGCAGGTCGCTCACGAGTTCCTGCGCCTGCTCCTCCAGCAGCCCGGTCTCCCGGTCCGCCACGCCCGCCGCCGGCGTACGGTCGCCGATCTCGCGCAGCAGGCGGCCGTTCACCACCGACATGTGCGCCGAGGTGTGCCGGAGCCAGACCAGGTGGTCCGGCGCGGCCCGGTCGAGCCGGTCGCGGTGCGGATGCCCGCCGAGCTTGTTCTGGTCGTAGCCGAAGCCGATGATCCAGGTGCCGGGCGGCTGGGTCCGCGCGCGGTCGGCGACCGCGTCGTACACGTCGTCCAGAGTGCGCATCGGCGGGCTGGCCAGGTCGAGTTCGGTCAGCGACAGGCCGTACAGGACCATGTGGTTGTGCGCGTCGTCGAAGCCCGGGACGACGGTGGCGCCGTCCAGGTCGAGGACCTCGGCGGCGGCGACGCCGTCCAGGTCGTCGTCGAGGGCGACGACGCGGCCGTGGTGGATGCCGATCCGGTGCGCCGACGGGTGGGCCGGATCGACGGTGACGGCGGTCAGGCCGGTGAGGATGGTGTCGATGCGCATCAGGTCGCATACCTCCCGGCCAGCTCGCGGAACCACGGGCTCCACGGCTCGGCGCCGCCCGACCGGCCGACCTTCACGATGGTCCGGTCGCCCGTCGCGTACGTCGGGGTGCCGGAGACGGCGGCGCAGCGGAACCGGTGCACCGCGCTCGTCGTGCCGATCCGGTCGAGCCACAGCTCGACCCGCATCGGCCCCGGCGCGGTGACCGGAGCGGCGAACTCGATGGTGAACGCGCGCACGGCGTATCGCAGGTCCTCGTGGCGGTCCTCGTGGCGCTCCCAGGCCATGCCCTCGGACTCGTTCCAGGCCGACAGGGCGCGCTCGACGTGGACCGCGAACCGGCTGTTGTGCAGCGTGCCGTTGGGGTCCATCTCGTCGAAGAAGACCGGGCTGTCCCAGGTGAAGTGCGGGTTCATGGGGTCATCCGGTCATGCGCGCCGGCCGCGTCGCGTGGGAGCTCGCCCTTGGCCACCCGCGCCGACGCCGTCATCGGCAGCTCGTCGCGCAGCTCCCAGTATCTCGGCACCTTGAAGTAGGCCAGCCGTTCGGCGCAGAAGGCGGCGAGCTCGGCGGCCGGGACCGTGCCGTCGGTCGCGACGTAGGCCTTGGCCTCCTCGCCGCGCAGCTCGTCGGGCACCGGCACCAGCGCCGCGGCGCGTACGGCCGGATGCCGCAGGAGGACCTCCTCGACCTCGGCGGCGGAGATGTTCTCCCCGCTGCGCCGGATCATGTCCTTCAGCCGCCCCGTGTAGTACACCCGGCCCGCGTCATCCATCCGGCCCAGGTCGCCGGTGTGGAACCAGCCGCGACGGAACGCGCGCGCGGTCGCCTCCTCGTGGCCGAGGTAGCCGTCCATCAGGCCGATCCCGCGCAGGACGATCTCGCCGACGACGTCGCGGTCGACCGGCTCGCCGGCCTCGTCCACGATGCGTACGTCGCGGTGGGCGAGCGGCCGGCCGATGCACCCGGTGCCGACGGTCTCGTCGTGGTCGTCGGCGTCGACCCGCAGGTCGGCACCGGTCTCGGTCATACCGAACGCCTCAAGCCAGGGCACACCCCAGCGTTCTTCGAGCTCGCGGTGCAGCGCGGGCGGGATCGCCGAGCACTGCACGGCGCGTACGGCGTGCTCGCGGTCGCGGGGGCTCGGCGGCATCCGGAGCAACAGGGCCGGCATCAGGCCCAGGCAGTAGAAGTAGGTCACTTCGTACTCGCGCACCTTGTCCCAGAACGACGCCGGGTGGAACCGGTCCAGCACCACCAGGTGCGCGCCGGAGCGCAGCCCGGCCAGGACGTTCCACTGCGGGTCGATGTAGTAGAAGGGCTGGCAGGTGAGCATCGTGTCGTGCTCGTCCAAGTGCGGGAAGGCGGTCGCCATGCTGTCCGCCAGCACCGTCCAGTAGCGGTGCGGCAGCAGGCAGCCCTTCGGCAGCCCGGTGGTGCCGGAGGTGTACTGGATGTTGAGCAGGTCCTCGGGGCGTACGTGGTCGAGCGTGACGTCCGCCTCGGGTGCGCCGTCTCCCAGGCAGTGCACCGGCACGCCCAGGCCCCTGGCCGACTCGGCGTGCGCGGCGACGGTGACCAGCAGCTTGGCGCCGGAGTCGGTCAGCACGTGCCCGGCGTCGTGCGAGCGGTAGTTGACGTTGAGCGGGACCATGACGGCGCCCAGGCGCGCCAGCGCGAGCCACAGCAGCGGGAAGTCCGGGATGTTGGGCAGCAGCACCGCCACCCGGTCCCGCCGGCGTACGCCGAGGCCCGCGAGAGTGCGTGCGAGCCCGGCGCTGCGCGTCTCCACCTCGCCGAACGTGAGCGACTCGCCGGTCTGGTCGAAGGTCCACGCCGTACGGTCCGGCCAGCGCTCGGCGGCACGCCGCAGCAGGGTGGCCACGTCCGGGGTCACCGGGACCGCCACTCGTCCTGCGCCTGGTCCGACTCGCCCGCGTACTCGGTGAGCTGGGCGTCGGCGACCTCGCGGGCGAACGCGTCCTCGACCGTGCCGTCCACGCCCCGGTCGATGGAGTGCTTGGCCAGCGCCAGCGCGTACGGCGGCTTGGCGGCCAGGCCGGCGGCGATCTCCAGCGCGGCCGTCTCGTGCGCGCCGGCGGCGACGACGCGGGCGACCAGGCCGAGCCGGAACGCGTCGGCCGCGGTGAAGTGCTCGCCGAGCAGCACCAGCTCCTTGGCCTTGAGCGCGCCGACCGCCGCGGTGAGCAGGCGGGAGATCCCGCCGGTCACGCTCAGCCCCACACTCACCTCGGGGAAGCCGAACCGCGCGTCCTCGGCGGCCACGACCAGGTCGCATCCGAGGGCGAACTCACAACCCGCGCCGAGCGCGTACCCGTGCACGGCCGCGATCACCGGGAACGGCGCGCGCCGGATCTCCCGTGTCACCTCCTGGATGCGGTCCAGCCGCTCGCGGCTCGCCCGCGCCTCCAGCACGGGCGTCTCCGCCTTCAGGTCATGACCCGAGCAGAACGCCCGCCCGTTGCCCGCCAGCACGACGGCCCGCACCCGCTCCGCCCGCGCACGTGCCAGCGCGCGTACGAGCTCCTCCACGAGCTCCGGCACGACGGCGTTCAGCCGCTGCGGGCGGTTGAGATGGATCCGCGCGACGCCCTCATCGGAGCCGTACTCGACCACAGGCATCACGACAACGACCCTCCAAAGCCCGGCTACCAGCCTAAAAGTCCCGATCGATCGATCGATAGGCTAGTCGGGCGCGTCGCCGGGCGTCAATGTCCCCTTGGGGCGTCGCAGCAGGTAGGTGTCCATGATCCAGCCCTTGCGCCGCCGCGCCTCCGCGCGCAGCGCCGCGATCCGCTCGCCGACCTCGGCCACGGGGCCCGACACGAGGATCTCGTCGGGCATGCCGAGGTAGGCGCCCCAGAAGATCTCGGTGCCGGCCTCGGCGACGCCGGCGTACGCGGTGCGGGCGTCGAGCATCACCACCACGTCGTCGACGCCGCCCGGCCACCCCTGGGCGAGCCGCCGCCCGGTCGTGATCTGTACCGAGCCGCCGACCTGGTTGAGGCTCATGCGGTGCCGGGCCGCGAGGGCGGACACGCTGCTGATGCCCGGCACGATCTCGACCTCGAAGGACACGCCGCCGCGTGCGAGCACGTCGGCCAGGATCGCGGGCGTGCTGTCGTACAGGGCCGGGTCGCCCCAGACCAGGAACGCGCCCGTCTCGTCCGCGCCGAGGTTCGCCGCGATCAGCTCCTCGCAGACGTCCGCGCGGCGGCGGCGCCAGTCGTCCACGGCCTCGGTGTAGGCCGGAGCCGTACGGTCCCGGTCGGGGTCGGCCCCCCATACCGTCCGATACGTACGGTCGCCCGCGTAGCGGTCGAGGATCTCCTGCCGCAACTCGGTCAGCTCACGCTTGACCGAGCCCTTGTCGAGCACGAAGAACACGTCGACCCGGTTGAGCGCGGCCACGGCCTGCATGGTCACCTGCTCCGGATCGCCCGCGCCGATGCCGATGACGATGATCTGTCGCATGCGGTTCAGTCTGGCCCAGCGCGGCGGGCCTACCATGCGGGGGTGAGCCTGCGCGTCCTGCTGCTCGGCGGCACCGGTGAGGCACGTACGCTGGCCTCCCGCCTGGCCGCGCGGGAGGGGTTCGACGTGGTCAGCTCGCTGGCCGGGCGGGTCGCGGAGCCGATGCGGCCCGAGGGGCGGGTGCGCGCCGGGGGGTTCGGCGGACCGGAGGGGCTGGCCGCCTGGCTCGCGGCCGAACGCGTCGACGCGATGGTCGACGCCACGCATCCGTTCGCGGCCGGGATCTCCGCGTCCGCCGTGACCGCCGCCGCGTCCACCGGGGTACCCCTGCTGGTCCTGCGCAGGCCCGGCTGGGTCGCGGGACCGGGCGACGACTGGCGGCGGGTGCCGTCACCGGCCGCCGCCACCGATCTCCCGGGAGAGCGCGTCTTCCTGACCACGGGCCGTGACGTGCTGCCCGTCTTCGCGGGCGATCACCGTCGGTGGTTTCTCATGCGGTCCGTCGACCCGCCGCGCCCGCCCGCGCCGCCGCGCATGCGGGTATTGCTGGCACGCGGCCCGTACACGGTCGAGGGCGAACTCGAGCTGATGCGCCGCCATGCCATCGACGTCGTGGTCACCAAGGACAGCGGTGGCGCGATGACCTCGGCCAAGCTCACCGCCGCCCGGCGGCTCGGCCTGCCGGTGGTGATGATCGACCGCCCGCCGCCGCCGGACGCGCCGTCCGTGGCCACGGTCGAGGAGGCCCTCGCGTGGCTGGCGAGCCCGCGCGACCCGCCTGGGGCAGGTCAGGCGGGCAGGCCAGGGCTCATCTGAAGGTGCTTCTCAAAGCGGATCATGGCGCCGCGCAGCGGGATGCTGGTGATCCGCAGGTTCTCCGCCAAGGCGTCGATGATCTGCAAACCGCGGCCGTGCTCGGCGGTGGCCACCTGGTCGGCCTGAGCCTGGCTCAGGAAGGCCGAGTCGAACCCCCGGCCGGTGTCGACGACCTCGACGACGCAGAGTGTGCTGGTCAGCTCGACGCGCACCTCGTACTCGTCGCTGAGGTCGGCATGCTGGATGACGTTCGCGCACGCCTCGCCCAAGGCGAGCGTGATGTCGTCGCGGATGTCGGCGGCGACGCCGAGCGCGGTCAGGGAGGCGTCCAGGACCTCCCGCGTCAGGCGCGCGGTCTCGGCGTCTCTGGGCAGGCACAACGTGAGCGAGAGCTTGATAACGATGACCTCCAGCGATGAGCCGCGTGTGCGGCCGGAGAATTTCTCCTCCCGATTCACGTACGGACCCTCTCGTTACCCCTCACGTCGCAGTGAACACCTCCCGGCTCGCGTACGGGCGGCGGGACCGGCCGCCGTCCGTGGTCCTTGCCGTGCGATGGCCGAATCGTGGACTTGCCGGGGAGCGGCGGGAACCGCTCGTTCGCCGGCGGCTAAATTGGGGTTGAGACACCGCGAGGAGGTTGTCATGGGGCCGCGCATCGGGATCTCCGGCTGCCTGCTCGACCGCGAGCACCGGCCAGGCGGCGCTTTCACCGGCGATCTGGGTCCCCACGTGGATTGGGCGCCCTACGCCGCCGAGATCGAACTCGGCCTGGGCGCGCTCTGGGAGACGTGGCGGCTGACGGGCCAGGGCCGGCCCTCGGGCCACGCCGCCACCGGTGCCCCCGCGCTACCACTGCCGCCCGACCTCGACGGTTACGTGATCAAGGCCGAGCCGTACGGCGGGCCGGGCGAGGAGGCCGCCACCGGCCGCGGCCTGTTCGCCGCAGGGCTGCGTACGGCGTTCCCGCTGCTGCCGGTCGAGGACGACGAGCGGCTCGAGGATCCCGTGCCGCGGGAGCGGTTCGTCGAGCGGATCTTCGCGCGGGCCCGGCTCCGCGCACTGTTCACGGGCCGGTGGCGCCCGCGTGACCTGGTCGACTTCCACACCCGGCACAAGCTCCAGATCCTCGCCCACGACCCCGTCCGCTACCGGCAGGCCGGCCGGATCGTCGCTCAGGGCGGGCGGCGGCCACGCGGAGAGACCGAGGCCGCCTACCGGCGTACCTTCGGCGAGGCGCTGGCGGGCGAGACCACCCGAGGCCGCAACGCCAACGCGATGCAGCATGCCTTCAGTCAGATCAGCGAACGCCTCGACGACGCGCGCAGACACGACGTCCTCGACAAGATCCGGGCGTACCAGAGCGGTGAGCTGCCGCTCAGCGTCCCGATCGCCTTGCTCAGCGGCCACGCGACCGGCGGAGGGCTGCACTGGACGGCCGAGCAGACCTATCTGGCCCCGTACCCCGCGGATCTGTGCCTGCGGGACACCTGACGCGCGGGGCGTACGTACGCACGGAAACCCCGTGCCCGCCGCCATGATCTCGCGGTGGCGACCTACGCGTGCGTAGGGATAGGTAGCGCAATAGGTAGTCGTCACGGTGTTGGCCGGACGCCCCTCAGGCATGGTGGTCAGTGAGACAAGGCGCCACGCGAACCATGAAAACTCCACAGAAGCCAACCCCGGAACCCGGTCCCCCCTCACGCGGGGCGCTGGGGCCGCTGCCCCCTCATGCCGGCCCCGGCGCCCTGCGAGCCCCCACGTGACGCCCCCTCCGTCACACCAGCACCGCGTTCTGTTTAATTTGCCCCGGCCCCGTACTATAAGGCCCGTGACCAGGAGGGGGACTGGGCACGCTGTAGGCAATCTCCCGATCAACGCGATGGAGATCGTCGGCCGCCGGCAAGAGGTGGCCGACGCGAAGAAGTATCTGTCGCGTAGTCGGCTGCTGACGCTCACGGGCGTCGGCGGAGTCGGGAAGACCCGTCTGGCGTTGCGGACCGCCGGCGAGGTCAAGCGTGGGTTCCCAGACGGGGCATGGCTCGTGGAGCTGGCCTCCGTACAAGACCGCGCCTTGCTGGCGCGGACTGTGACGACCGCGCTCTCGTTGCCCGACCCCGCGGTACGGGCACCGGTCGAGACCCTGACCGAGTTTCTGCAGGACAAGCGCTTGCTTCTGGTGCTGGACAACTGCGAGCACCTGCTCGACGCGTGCGCCGAGCTGATCGACGGACTGCTCGCCTCCGCGCCCGGGCTGCGCATCCTGGCCACCAGCCGCGAGCGCCTTGGCCTCCCCGAGGAGTTCGTGTTCGCGGTGCCGCCCCTGTCGGTGCCGGAGTCCGACGACGGCAACGTCGTGGGCGCGCTCAGCGAGTACGGCGCCACCGCGTTGTTCACCAAGCGCGCGGAGCTGGTGGTGCCGAACTTCACGATCGACGCGACCAACCGCAGTGACGTCGCACGGCTGTGCCAGCGTCTCGACGGCATCCCGCTGGCCATCGAGCTCGCCGCCGTACGGCTCAGGGTGCTGTCGCCCGGGCAGATCCTCGATCGGCTCGACGACCGTTTTCGTCTCCTGAGCCGGCCGTCCAGGAGCGCGCCGCCGCGGCAGCAGACGCTCCAGGCGGCGGTCGACTGGAGCTATGAGCTGTGCTCCCTGGAAGAACAGACGCTGTGGGCACGGCTCTCGGTCTTCTCCGGCGGCCTGGACCTCCAGGCGGCCGAACAGGTGTGCGACGGCGGCCCGATCGCCCGCGAGGACGTCTTCGATCTGGTGGCCGCGCTCATCGAGAAGTCGATCCTGGTACGCAAGGACGACGGCGCGCGTGCGCGCTACCAACTCCTGGAGACCCTTCGCCAGTACGGCGAGGAGCGCCTGATCGAGAGCGGCGAGCAACAGGAGTTCCGCGGCCGGCACCGCGATCACTACCGCGATCTGGCCGAGCGCGCCCGGCAGGGCTGGTTCGCTCCGGGGCAGGTCGAGTGGTTCACCCGGATCAGCCGGGAGCGGGCCAACTTCCGCGTCGCGCTGGAGCACTGCTTCACCATGCCCGGCGAGGCACGTGCGGCGCTGGAGATCGCCGCGGCGCTGTACGGGTTCTGGGTCTTCTACGGCGCGTTCGGCGAGGCGCGCCACTGGCTCGACCGCATTCTCGGGCAGGAGAAGGAGCCCGGTCCGGAGCGGTTCAAGGCCCTGATGATGAACGCGACCTTCACCCTCATGCAGGGCGAACTCGACCTCGCGTGGCCGCTGATGGAGGAGTGCCGCGAGTACGCCGAGGAGTCGGGCGACGCCCGCTCACAGGCCCTCATCACCTTCCTGTACGGCCGGGCGGCCCTCCTGCGCGGCGACTACAAGGACGCCGTCCAGCGGCTTGAGGCGGCGTTGGAGTGGAACCGGTCCAACCGGGACGCCGTCTCCAGGAACGGCGACATGAGCGAGGTGTTCCTCACCGCGTTCTACCTGGCGATCGCGGCGTCCTTCGTCGGGGACGAGCGCAGCGCCGAGTACGCCGCGCAGTGCAGGAGGGTGGCCAAGAAGGCCGACGCGCTGGGCGAGATCTCGATGGCCGTGTGGGTCACCGGCATCGAGCGCTGGCGGGCCGGCGAGACCCGGCAGGCCATCGCCCTGTTCCAGGAGAGCCTGGGCCTCGACCACGCCTACGGCTACCGCTACAGCCCCGCGTGGAGCATCGAGGCGCTCGGCTGGGCGACCGCCACGGACGGGCAGCACGAGCACGCCGCCTGCCTGCTGGGGGCGGCGGCCAGGCTCCGGCGGCTCATGGGCCTCTCCCTGCCGGGCTTCCGCCCGTACGCGGACGCGCACGAGCGGTGTGAGGCACGTCTGCGCGAGGTGCTGGGCACCGAGCGGTACACGGCGAACTTTCAGCGCGGTACGACCCTCGGCCGTGAGGATGCCATCGCCATGGCGCTGGGGCAGGACACCGAGCCGCACCGCGCGCGGGTGGAGGTGCCCGAGCCCGCGGTGCTCACGCCGCGGGAACAGCAGGTCGCCGACCTCGTCGCGGAAGGCATGAGCAACAGTGACCTCGCCGCCCGGCTCGTCATCGCCCAGCGCACCGCCGAATGCCACGTCGAGCACATTCTGGTGAAACTCGGCTTCACCTCGCGCACGCAGATCGCGGCATGGGCGAGCGCACGTAAAGGGGATGAGAGCGACACCGGCTGACTACCAGCCGTGCACGTACGACCGTTGCGACACCCAGCAGTAATGCCGCCGCTTGCAGACACTGGCCTGGACCACGGTGTTCCCGCCGGAATTGGCGTTGATAATATGCTGGATCCCGGTATTGAAGTTGGGACTGTTCGCGGGCGAAGAGATCCGGTTGTACGAGCCGTTTCCATTGCTCTGGTGGCCGTGGAAGTGGTCGTACGCGGGGAGCGTCGCCGCCTCGGCGTTCACTTGCAGCGATGCCCCTCCCAAAATCACCGCCGTACCGGCGAGGACCACCGTACGCAGCAAATGCACCGCCCCGACCCCCTCTATTTAGCGTCGCATATACGCAACATATGTTCCCTCGGTAAACACCGTCAGTCTCGTCGCGGCAATCGCGGCGGAGAAGTTTGCCCGCCCGTTACCAGGACGAGTGGACGAGTGCCTGGACGAGGACGGCCGTCGCGGCCTGGGCGGCGAGCCACCGCCTGCCGTGTGCGGGGTGCAGCGCCGCGGCGGGGACCAGCCAGGCCGCGTACGGCACCCAGATGCGTTCGACCTCGCCCCGGGTGAGGCCGGCCAGGTCGAGGACGACCGTGCCGGCCAGCGCCGCGGCCACGAGGAGGGCCACCGGCCGCGTGCCGGCCCCCCGGCGCAGCGACCGCGCCGCCAACGGCGCCGCACGTGCCACCGCCGGACCGGCGAGCAGGCCGAGCACGGCGAAGTCGCCGAGCAGGAAGTACAGGTACGGCCGACGGCTCGATCCCCCGGTCGTCACGTACGCCAGGTGGGTCGCCGCCACACCGTCCGGCCACCAGAACCCGGCCAGCGTGAACGCCGACGGCACGACCGCCATCGCGGCGACCAGCACGGCGACCACGCTCCACCGCGGCCGCGCCAGCACGAGCACGACCAGGGGCAGCGCGAACAGCGGCAGCAGCCCGTAGCTGAGGTAGGGCAGGAGACCGAACAGCAGACCGGCGGCGCAGGCGAGCGCGCGCGGCGACCGGCCCGCGCACGCGTGTGCCAGCAGCGCCACCGCCCACGCTCCGGCGCACAGGAACAGCGCATCCATGCTGGTCGCGATCCAGACGGCCAGCGGCATCAGCACGAGGAACGGCAGCGCGCGCCGTGCCGTCTCCTCCCCCGCCAGCGCACGTACGGTGACGGCGATCGCCACCGCCGCGGAGCTGCCGGCCGCGATGATCACGGCCGCGGCCCAGCCGGGCCCGTGCAGGCCGGCCGCGTCCAGGCACCACAGGAACAGCATCGGGCCGGGCGGGTGTCCCTTGACGTGGATCGGATACGCCTGGGCCTTCGCGGTGAAGGTCGCGAGCCAGCGCAGCGGGTGGTCCCCGAGCGCGGCCAGGCCGCCGAAGTACTCGCCCGGCGCGGTGAGCGGCCCGGTGAGCCCGCCGCCGCCCTCCGAGACGGCGAGCGCGCAGGCCCAGGCCGCCGCGGCCGCCCAGGCGACCGGCAGCAGCAGCGGCCACCGCAGCCGTCGTACGGCGGGCGCGGCGGCGACCACCGCGGCGGCGACCGCGACGGCCGGGAGGAGCTGCCAGGTCAGCAGGCGCGCGGTCGCGTGCAGCGGCGGCAGCGCGTCCTCGGGCGAGCGCCCCGAACGCCGCAGGACATGTCCCCAGGCGAACATCACGGCGATGAGCAGCGCCCAGGCGATCACCCACCCGCGCCCGGCCGCGGCGCGTACGCGCTCGGTGGTGGCCGGCGGGTCGAGCCGCCTGGTCGGGATCACTCGGGCCTCCGCGTGCGCCGGCCGCGCAGGACGTGGCCGAGCCGTACGGCGTAGCAGACGGCGCTGACGGCGAACATGACCGCGACGATCAGCAGCCACCGGCCGAGGTAGGGCTGCTGGGTGTGCCCGGTCGCGGCCTCGTACGTCTGCCGCCCCTGCCGGACGATCCCGGGAAAGAAGATCAGGAACAGCAGTCCCGCGCCCAGTGCGGGCACCCGGAGGTGGTTGACGAGGGGCACGAGCGGCCGCGTGGCGCGACGGCGGAGGCACAGCGCCCCGGTCAGCGAGCGGTCCGCGAGCGCGTACAGCGGGAACACCACGAGGTCGTGGCCGATGACGGCGGCCAGGAACCAGGCGAGCATCACCGGCCACTGCGGGTTCGTGAGGGTACGGGTGGCCGCGTACCCGGCCAGCGCGAAGCAGCCGATCAGGCCGAGCAGGTGCAGCGGGCGCGCACCGTAGAAGGTCCGGAGCCCGCCCGGCGCACGGCGGGCGAGGGCGAGCGGATGCGGCCGGTGCGCCCGCCAGAAGTCGGTGACCGCGGTCAGTGTCTCGCGCATCTCAGCCGCTCCGGAACTCGATCGAGCGCACCCACTTGGTGTTGTGCACGCCCGGCAGCGCGGGCACGATGATCCGCGCGGGATAGCCGTGGTCGGGCGCCAGGTCGGCGCCGCCCACGCGCAGGGCGAGGAGCGCGTCGGGGTCGGCGACCTGGTTGGGCTGGAGCGTCGCCTGGCTGAAGGTCCCGCCGCGTTCGAGTGACCGTACGTGTGCCGAGGACGGGTGCGCGACGCCGGCGAGGGCGGCGAGGTCGCGCAGCCGTACGCCGCTCCAGGTCTGCACGGTCGACCACCCCTCGACACAGGCGATCGGCAGCGCGGCGGTGTGCTGCGGCAGGGCCAGCAGCCGTGCCCGGTCGAGTTGGAGGACACGTGCGCCGGCGACCAGCACCAGCCGCCAGGCGTCGCCGACGTCGGAGGGCCTGATCGCCGCCGAGGCCGCGGTGCGGTTGACGGGGAAGTCGGCCGAGGTCTCGCGGTAGCCGCCGCGCGGCGCCAGCAGCGCCACCCGGCGCGCGCCGCCGCCGAGGGTCTCGCCGACCGTCAGGACGCCGACCAGGGCGCTTCCGCCGCCCACGAGTGCCAGCGCGCCGCGCCGGCTCACCGTCGCCGGGGCCGGGTCGGCGGCCACCAGGCCCTCGGGATCGACCGGCTCGGGCCGCGTGTCCGCACGCGAGGTCCGCATCTCCTCGCCGAACGGGCGGGAGCGCAGCGCGCGTACCAGGTGCGGCAGCTTGAGGGTCGCGTGGACGGCGAACGCGCCGATGAACACCCACGCGCCGTAGAAGTGCGCGGTGTAGAAGTTGAAGCCGAACACGTAGTCGTACTGGATGTTGAGCACACCGGTGGCGATCTCGAACAGGACGCCGCCGACCAGCAGGAGCAGGGACAGGCGTTCGAGCGCCTGGGCGAGCGAGCGCGCCGGCGGCCACGCCCACAGCTTGGGCACCACGGACCACAGCTTGGCCAGCACGACCGGCACGAGGACCAGCCCGAGCGTGACGTGCGCGCCCTGGGTGAGCCGGTAGAGCCAGACCGGGCGGGTCGGCCAGTCGAAGTACGGCAGCCGCAGCCACCCGGCGTGCGCCGGGAACGCCTGCCCGAACCTCGGCGCGTACGCGGCGTACGACAGCAGCCCGGTGATGATCACGATGGGCAGGGCCACCAGCAGGACCAGGCCGAACACCGAGGTCAGCCAGGGGCCGCGCAGCGGGCTCCGCCAGGCACGCGACCGGCCGAACCCGGGCGGGCGGCGTCGCTCGATCGCGCGCCACAGCCGCGACGGGAATCCGTAGCCGTCGCTCTCATCGGTGGACATCGGCGGTCAGCGCCCTGGCGCGGCCGCGGCCGTCGCGCTGGTGCCGGAGTACCTGGTCATGGTCCTCACCGTAGGTCGCGCGGCCATCACCTGGGGTTTTCCCACGCCCGCCGTAAGGGGTCCGTCATGACTCGGCCGTGCCGCGACGGGCTAGGGAGTCACCAGGCGGGTCTGGTAGGCGATGACGACCAGTTGGGCGCGGTCGCGGGCGGCCAGCTTGATCATGGTGCGGCTGACGTGGGTGCGGGCGGTGGGCGGGCTCAGGACCAGGGCCTGGGCGAAGTCGGCGTTGTTCAGGCCACGGCCACCAGCGCGAGGACCTCGCGCTCGCGCTGCGTGAGGACCGACAGCCGCTCCTCCGACACCTGCTCCCCGGCCCGCAGCGCCGTGAAGCGGGCGATCAGGCGGCGGGTGATCCTTGGGGCCGGCAGCGCCTCGCCGCGGCACGACGGCCCAGGTACGCGGGCTCGCTCAGGCGCGGAGCCGCCGGCACGGCGTACCCCGGGGCCTGACCACCACTCGGGTACGCCGAGTAAGGCCGCCTCAACCGGTATTTCCCGGCCGGGTGACCGCGCGTCAATACGTCGGACGAATGCCCCAGAAGGTCCTGGCGCATCTCCCAGAATGCCGGGCCATCGGCCCAGGGGGCAGGCAGGGCAATTATCGGCGGCCCCGCCGGCGGCCGATTGGGACTTCGCCCTGGTCCTAGGCCCATCAACGATTGGAGGACGACCGTTATAGAATAGCCTTAATTGGCGAGCACTGGGCAGGCGCATGCAGAGGCGAGCAGAGCGTACACGGCACGTCATCCTGACGGCTGCTGCGGAGACCTTCGAGGCCCGTGGTTACCTCGGTACGAGCCTTCAGGACATCGTCACCGGCCGTCAAGTGAGTAAAGGCGCTCTCTACTTCCACTTCCCCTCCAAAGAAGATCTTGCGCTGGCCATTCTCAGCGAACAACACGAGGTCTGGCCGAGCCTGATCAGCGACCTGCGCCGCCGGCAGAAGAGCGCGATCCGGCTGCTGCTGGAGCTGTTCTGGCAGGCGACCGAGATCCTTCGCGACGACGCGCTGGCGCGCGCGAGCACGCGGCTCGCGTGCGAGCTCGACCTGATCGGGCCCTCGGCGCCGCGCCTGTTCGCGGGGTGGGCCGACATCGTCGAGGAGCTCCTGCGCGAGGCACGTGAGCAGGGCGATCTGCGCATCGGCGCCGACACCCGTGTCGTCGCGGAGTTCGTCGTGGCCGCGTTCGCCGGCCTACAGCGGATGAGCTCGCTCCAGCCCACCGGAGGGGACCTGCACACGCATCTGGCCACGATGTGGCGGCTCCTGCTGCCCGGGCTCGTGGAGGATGACCGCGTGCCCGAGCTGATGATCCACCTCCAGACGCTCGGCAAGCGCCCGTGGTCGAACGGATCCAGCGGATCCAACGGATCCTCGGGTTGACATAAGCGATGACCGCGTTTATATCCGCGCGTTAGCTCAGCCGTGGCGAAAGTCAATACTTCATCGGATGATCTCACCTCAACGGTGACCGCCATTTACCCTCGGCGCTAGATTGCCGAGCGTAGCCGCGCGTTACGCGCACTCGCCGCTCCGTCTGAACAGCGGCTCGACACCAAGCGTAGCGGATCAACCACTTTGAACGTGCAAATTGCACCGCTCGCGACATTGCCAAAACTCGGCCAGCCGGTATCTTTTTGATTGATCGACCAGCGAATCGCGAGTGAGCGCCGCCCCCCAATCCAATCGATGTGGAGGCGTCGGTGTCACGCGCGACGCGACAGCAGGGATGGGGTCAGTTCGTGAGTCGGGCTCACACAACAGCAGAGGTGGCAGAAACCACAAACGATCAGCCGGTGGAGCGTTCCGCTCCCACCGAAGGGCGGGCGATCGTGGCGATTGACTCGTTGCGCCCTGGCCCGACTCCGCGAAGAGTCACGGACGTCGAGCACGTACAGCGCCTGGCCGAGACCGACGCCCCGCTGCCGCCGATCCTTGTGCATCGTTCCACAATGCGGGTCATCGACGGTCTGCATCGCGTACGGGCGGCGATTCTCAAGGGGCGCGACACCATTGACGTGGTGTTCTTCGACGGCAGCGAGGAATACGCCTTCATACGGGCCGTCTCGGAGAACGTCGCCCACGGCCTTCCGCTGTGCCTGGCCGACCGCAAGGCGGCCGCGGCACAGATCATCTCGACCCAGCCGCACCTTTCCAACCGCATGATCGCCCGATACACGGGCCTGGCCGCCAAAACGGTCGGAACGCTCCGCGGGCGTTCAACCGCCGAATCTCCTCAGTCGAACACGCGCGAAGGACTCGACGGCCGGGCGCGGCCGCTGGACGCCACCGAGGGCAGGCGCCGGGCGGCTCTCGTGATCGCCGAGGAACCCGGCACGTCGCTGCGGGAGATCGCCAAGACCGCCGGGGTGTCGCTGGGAACCGCGCACGACGTGCGCTGCCGGCTGCGCCGTGGCGAGGACCCGATCCCGCCGGGGCGCAAGGCCGACGAGAGAAAGCCGCCCACGGAGCCGTACGCGGTGGGAGAGGCGGTCCACGTGGACATAGCCGACGACGACGAGGTGCCCGCGCTCCTCGAACGGCTCGCGAAGGATCCGGCGCTGCGGCTGACCGGCCCAGGCCGCCGGATACTGCGGCTGCTCTTCGCCAGCTCGGCCATCGCGGACTGGCCTGAGTTGGCCGAGTCCGTGCCGCCCCATCGCGCCGAGGCGATCCTGCGGATCGCCCAGCAGTGCGCGAAGGACTGGGACCAGCTCGCGCAGTCCCTTCGGCGCCAGGCCCATTCGGTGCCGAGCACCTCCCTCGGACAGGCGAATACATAGCCATTCCAGGAGCGGCGAACCGGGTCGGCCCGGTTCGCCGCTATGGCCATTTTGCCGACACCGGCGATATATGACGAACAGGGCGACCAATAAACATGAACAAGTGTTGTCGTGTGACAAATATTGTTCACCGGCGAAAGACTGGCAAAATGGGATAACTGTTATTCTATGGGTATGGCTTAGGCAGCATGGCCGCCCTCCGACCCCGGACACGACCGGACGCCGGATCGGCTACGGGCTGTCGCCAGGACCACCCCGCCTGGTTGCCCACCTGGTCCCCGACCCGGGAAGGAAGCGAAAGGAATGGGCCCGTACGAGCAGCAGACAGAACGGAACATCCAACGCGTCATCGATAGTATCTATCAGAACATGGGCGACCGCATCACCATCGATGACATGGCTCGCACGGCGATGTTCAGCAAATTTCATTTCACCCGCCTCTTCCAAAGAATAACCGGAGTTTCGCCGGGCCGTTTCCTGTCCGCCGTACGTCTTCAGGAAGCCAAGAAACTGCTGCTCTCGACGGCGCTCAGCGTCACTGAAATCAGCCACCGGGTCGGCTACTCGAGCGTCGGCACCTTCAGTTCCCGGTTCAAGAGCAGCGTGGGCCTCGCACCGTCGGCGTACCGCGAACTGCGTGGGTGCCCGCCCTATGCCGCGGGCGAGCACGGATTACGGCGTACGACCGTGGTCCACGGCGAGATCCGGATCTCCGGCGAGACCCGCCCTGTCTTTCTCGGTCTCTTCCCCGACACGATCCCCAAGGGCCATCCGGCCAGTTGCGCGGTGCTGCGCGAACCCGGCCGGTTCAGGTTCGACAGCGCACCCGAAGGCATCTGGTACCTGCTGGCCCAGTCGGTGCCCGAAGGGGAGGAGGAGATCCTCGGTGCTCACGTTCCGCTGGTCGCGGTCCACGGCCCGGTCTCCGTACGTGCGGGACAGGCGATCCAGCCCCTGGACATGCAGCTCAAGCCGATGCGAGTCCCCGACCCACCGGCCCTGATGGCCCTTCTGGACGCACGCCGCGTGGCCCTGGCCGCGGCGGCGAACTGACCGGCCCCCTGATCCACCGGGGCGCCCGGCCCGCGCCGCGCGTACGGCACCGCCATGAGCCGTATGCGGCGGCCTGAGAGCCACCGGGCGCCCCGGTCGCACGTCGGCGGCATCGCCCGCACGACCGCCGGACCCGGCGAGTTCCCCGCCGGTAGGCTCGGCAAGATCACCGGCTGAGCCTGCGAGGAGTTCCCATGCGATTTCACCTCCGCGACGTCCCCACCCGGGTTGCGACCGGCGCGTACGTGCTGCACTCCGGCTGGGACAAGTGGAGCGGTGGCGAGGAGCAGGCCGTGTCGGTGCACGGCACGGCCGCGAACGCCTTCCCGTTCCTGCGGAAGGTGCCGCCGGCGACGTTCCTCAAGGCACTCGCGGCCGCCGAGATCGCGACCGGGGTCGCCCTGCTCGCCCCCGTGGTCCCGAACCGGGTCGCCGGCACGTTCCTCACCGGCTTCGCGGGGAGCCTCCTGACGATGTACATGCGTACGCCGGGCCTGCACAAGCCGGGCAGCGTCTGGCCGACCTCGGCGGGGGTCGGCATCAGCAAGGACGTCTGGATGCTGGGCATCGGCCTCGGCCTGCTGGCGGATTCCGGCGACTGACGTCGCGTGGCGGCATTGGTGACATCATCTGACGCCGTCGCGACGCAAGCCTTCTACCAGGCATAACTCTTCAACAGCTAGGCCGCACGCATCAGGCGTGCGGCCTTTTTTGTGCTTGGCGACGTCACGCCGCTTGCTATGACGTCGCAGTGATGTCATAGTGACGTCATGGACCTGACGCCCTATGTGGAAAGCCTCCGCCGCGAACTTGCCGTCGCCGCGAGCGCCGGCGGCGAAGACGCCCGCGCACTCGGCGAGCGACTCTCCGCCTCGCTCGACTCAGCCACCCGGCTCGCCCTCCTGGAGGCGCTGTCCGCCGCCGCGGACGAGATCACCCGCGAACTCGCCCCGGGCGCCGTCGACGTACGGCTGCGCGGGCGGGAGCCCGAGTTCGTCGTGACGTCACCCCTGGCCGACCGGTTCGAGGCCGCCGGCCCGCCCGAGACCGCCCCCCGGCCCCCGGCCGCCGACAAACCCGAAGAAGGCGGCACGACGCGGATCACGCTGCGGCTGCCCGAACACCTCAAGCCGCACATCGACGAAGCCGCCGGACGTGACGGCCTCTCGGTCAACGCCTGGCTGGTCCGCGCCGTCTCCAGTGCCCTCGAACCCGCCGAGCGGAGCGGGCGCAAGCGGCCCTCCAGCGGCAACCGCTACACCGGCTGGGTCCGCTAGCCGCCCCCCTCCCTCCACCACTGACTTCAAGGGAAAACTCATGCCTGTTTACGCCACGCCCGAGCCCATTCTCGCCACCATCTCCCTCACCGTCGGCACCCTGCGGATCAGCGCCACCGACCGTACCGACACGGTCGTCGACGTACGGCCCGCCAACCCCGCACGCGACGCCGACGTACGTGCCGCCGAACACGTCCAGGTCGAGTTCGCGGACGGCGAGCTGACCGTACGTGCGAGCAAGACCGTGATGTGGTCGGTGTTCGGCTGGACCGGCGCGATCGACGTGACGATCGAGCTGCCCGCCGGCTCGCGCATCGACGCAGACGCGGCGGGCGACGTCCGCTGCACCGGGCGGCTCGGCGAGTCGCGGATCAACAGCTCCACCGGCGACATCACGATGGACCAGTCCATCGGACGCACTGACGTCACCACCGCGAACGGCCGGATCCGGATCCGCCGGGTCGACGGCGCGGCGACGGTCAAGTCCGCCAACGGCGCCGTCAGCGTCGGCGAGGTCACCGGCGACCTGCGGCTCAGCTCGGCGAACGGCGACATCACCGTCGACCGCGCGCTGTCCGGCGTCGGCGCCAAGACCGCGTACGGCAGCGTGCGGATCGGCGAGTGCGTACGCGGGTCGGTCGTGCTGGAGACCTCCGCGGGCGCGCTCGACATCGGCATCCCGGACGGCACCGCCGCCTGGCTCGACGTGAGTTCGCAGTACGGCGACGTACGCAACCTCCTGAACGCCACCGACGGACCCGCCCAGGCCGAGGAGACGGTCGAGGTGCGAGCGCGCACCGGCTACGGCGACATCGTGATCCACCGCGTCTGACCCCCCTTGCATCGAGATCTT
Organism: uncultured Actinomycetota bacterium; assembly: GCA_963799975.1. Lineage (GTDB taxonomy): Bacteria > Actinomycetota > Actinomycetes > Streptosporangiales > Streptosporangiaceae > Actinoallomurus. The sequence goes on from CAWCZF010000002.1 coordinate 994,505, forward strand.
GCACAGAGATGAGGAAGAGATGACCGCATCGGCCATCACCGCGACCGGCCTGCACAAGTCCTACGGCGAAAAGGTCGTCCTCGACGGCGTCGACCTGGATGTCACAGAAGGAACGATCTTCGCCCTGCTCGGGCCGAACGGCGCGGGCAAGACCACCGCCGTACAGATCCTGTCCACCCTGATCCGCGCGGACGCCGGCCAGGTACGCGTCGCGGGCCACGACCTGGCCGCCGAGCCCGACGCCGTACGCGCCGCGATCGGCGTCACCGGCCAGTTCTCCGCCGTGGACGACATGCTCACCGGCGAGGAGAACCTGATCCTCATGGCGGACCTGCGCCACCTCGGCCGCCGCGAGGGCCGGCGGCGCGCCGCGGAGCTGCTCGACCGGTTCGACCTGGTCGAGGCGGGCCGCAAGGTCGCCTCCACCTACTCGGGCGGCATGCGCCGGCGGCTGGACCTCGCGATGACCCTGGTCGGCGACCCGCGCGTCATCTTCCTCGACGAGCCGACCACCGGCCTGGACCCGCGGAGCCGGCACTCCATGTGGGACCTGATACGTGAACTCGTCGCGGGCGGGGTCACCGTGTTCCTGACCACGCAGTACCTGGAGGAGGCCGACCGCCTCGCCGACCGGATCGCCGTGCTCGACGGCGGACGGCTCGTCGCCGACGGGACCGCCGAGGAGCTCAAGCGCCGCATCCCGGGCGGCCACATCCGGCTGCGGTTCACCGAGCCGGACGACCTCGCCTCGGCCGCGTACGCGCTGGGCGAGGTGCGGCGCGACGACGACGCACTCACCCTCGAGGTCCCAAGCGATGGCAGCCTCCACTCCCTGCGCGCGCTGCTCGCCCGTCTCGACGAGGAGAAGGTCGAGGTCCAGGACCTCTCCGTACACACGCCCGACCTCGATGACGTCTTCTTCGCCCTCACCTCCCAGAAGGGGAACGCCCGATGAACGCCCTGGCCATCGGTATGACCGACTCCGCGACCATGCTGCGCCGCAACCTCCGGCACGCGCTGCGCTACCCCACCATGACGCTCTCGGTCGTGGCGACGCCCGTGCTCCTGCTGCTCCTGTTCGTGTACGTCTTCGGCGGCGCGCTCACCCACGGCGTGAGCGGCGGCGGAGGGTCGGGCGGCGGACGGTACATCGACTACGTCGCCCCGGGCATCATCTTGATGGCCGTGACCGCGGGCTGCATGACCACCGCGGTGGCCGTCTGCGTCGACATGACCGGAGGCATCATCAACCGCCTGCGCACGATGGCGATCTCCCGCGCCTCCGTGCTGACCGGCCACGTCATCGGCGGCGTCATCCAAACGATGATCAGCGTCCTGCTCGTCATCGGCGTGGCGATGCTCATAGGCTTCCGTCCGACCGCCGGCCCGGTCGAGTGGATCGCCGCGATCGGCCTGCTGACGTTGCTCACGCTGTCGCTCATCTGGATGTCGACCGCCTTCGGACTGGTGAGCAAGACCCCGGAGGCGGCGAGCAACACGGCCCTGCCGCTCCAGATGCTGCCCTTCATCGGCAGCGCGATCGTCCCGACGGACTCGATGCCGACCGGACTGCGCTGGTTCGCCGAATACCAGCCGCTGACCCCGGTGATCGAAACCCTGCGCGGCCTGCTGATGGGCACCGCAATCGGCACGAACGGCATCATCGCGGTCGCGTGGTGCTGCGCCATCGGGGTTGCCGGGTACCTGTGGTCAAGGGCGGCTTTCAACCGCGACCCGGCCCACACCGCCTGACAGCCACCCACAGGGGGCACTCCCGCGTCGCCGCGGGGGTGCCCCCGCTGACGTGGAGGTGGCCCGCCCCCGCGGGAGTGCCTACCGACGTAGGGGCGCCCTCCACCGACGTGAGGGGTGCCCCTGCGGACGTGGGAGTCCCCACCGCCGTGGGAGTGCCCTGCCGACGTGAGAGTGCCCTCCGACGTCAGGCAGGAAGAGACCGACCTTGCTCCGACCGGGGGGAGACGGTGCTCCACGGCCGTTGGCGAGTGACGGTGCTCCTAGGCTCGGCGCTTCCTGGACGGGCGGCGGGTGTGGGCCAGGTCGCGGAGGCGGTCGGTCACCGAGGCGAGTCCGCCGAAGAGCATGTTCCGGATCGGCGACTCCACACCCGGGTGCGGGTGGGTGGGGGCCATGGCCTCGGCCGCTTTGATCGCGGCGGCGAGCCCGCGCAACTCCGCCTCGCCGCGCCGGCGCAGCGCGGGGAACTCCTCGAGTTCCTCGCGTTCGGCGTGTTCGAGCACTGCCGAGCGGAACCGGGCGAACATCGGCGGGAAACTCGGGTCGTCGGTGCCCATGCGCTCGAGTTCGCGGAGCATCTGTTTGCCGCGTTTCTCCTCGTCCAGGCGGGCGTCGACGATTTGGTCCCCGAGGGGGACGGCGCGGCGTACGAGGGGGTGCACGACCTGTTCCTCGGCGGTCTCGTGCACCGCGAGCAGGCGGCGGAGCCGCTCGAAAGCCTCGGCCTGCCGTGTGCCCATGGTGGACTCCACCTTCTGGCAGAGGCGGCGGATCTCCTCGTGCTGCCGCTCCAGCAGGGCGACGGCGTCGGTATCCGGCATCGTCTCGGGTCGCTGAGTCATCGCCGTTCCTTTCTCATCGCGTCACCAGCCGTGGTGTACCCGACCCACTCGCGGGAAACCCAGATAAGCCCAGGTCAGAACCAACACCGGGGATCGCGAGCCGGGGGGACCCCCACCCCAGCCGACACCGAACCCCGGCAAGGCCAGGAACCCGGACGACCCCCACCCCAGCCGACACCCAACCCCGGCGGGTTAGGAGTCGGGGAGGCCCTTGTCCAGGCCGGCGCGGCGTAGGGCGTCGGCCAGGGCACCTCCGCCGGAGCCGGAGTCGCTGCGGTCCTGGCGGGGTCTGGGTGGTCGCTTGCCGCCGTCGCGGCGGTTGCTTCCGCTGCCCTGGCGGCGCCCGCCGCCGTCGCGGCCCTCGTCCCGGCCTCCGCCGCCGCGCCCCCCGTCGCGGCCGTTGTCCCGGCCTCCGCCGCCACGGCTTCCGTCGCGGCCGCCTCCCTCTCGGCCGCCGCCTTCGCGGCCGACGGCGTCTCGGCGGCTGTCGGCGGGTTTGCGGCGGTCGGGCTCGTCGTCCAGGCGCAGGGTGAGGGAGATGCGGGCGCGGGGGATGTCGACGTCCAGGACCTTCACGCGGACGATGTCGCCTGGCTTGGCGATGTCGCGCGGGTCCTTGACGAAGTTCTTCGACATCGCCGACACGTGCACCAGGCCGTCCTGGTGTACGCCGACGTCCACGAAGGCGCCGAACGCGGCGACGTTCGTCACCACGCCCTCCAGGAGCATGCCCGGCTCCAGGTCGCCGAGTTTGTCCACGCCTTCCTTGAACGTCGCGGTCTTGAACGCCGGCCGGGGGTCGCGGCCCGGCTTGTCCAGCTCCTTGAGGATGTCGGTGATCGTGGGGAGGCCGAACGCGCCGTCGACGAAGTCCTGCGGCTTGACCGAGCGCAGCGCCGTGGTGTTGCCGATCAACGCCGACACGTCGCCGCCGCCCGACGCCAGGCCGGTCGCGGCGAAGATGCGGTGCACCACGGAGTAGGCCTCCGGGTGGACGCTGGAGCAGTCGAGCGGGTCGTCGCCGTCGCGGATGCGCAGGAAGCCCGCGCACTGCTCGTACGCCTTCGGGCCCAGTCTCGGGACCTCCTTCAACGCCCTGCGCGACCGGAACGGGCCGTTGGCGTCACGGTGCAGGACGATGTTCTCGGCGAGGCCGGAGCCGATGCCGGACACGCGGGTCAGCAGCGGCGCCGAGGCCGTGTTGACGTCGACGCCGACCGCGTTCACGCAGTCCTCCACGACCGCGTCTAGCGAGCGGGACAGTTTGGTCTCGGAGATGTCGTGCTGGTATTGCCCGACGCCGATCGACTTGGGGTCGATCTTGACCAGCTCGGCGAGCGGGTCCTGCAGGCGGCGGGCGATCGAGACGGCGCCGCGCAGCGATACGTCCATGCCGGGGAGCTCTTGCGAGGCGTACGCGGAGGCGGAGTACACCGAGGCGCCGGCCTCCGACACCATGATCTTGGTGAGGCCCGGCATCAGCTTGATCAGGTCGGCGGCGAGCTGGTCGGTCTCGCGTGACGCCGTGCCGTTGCCGATCGAGATCAGGTCGACGTCGTGCCGCTTGGCGAGCTTGCCGAGCACGGCGAGGGCCTCGTCCCAGCGGCCCTGCGGCTTGTGCGGATAGATCGTCTCGGTGGCGACGACCTTGCCGGTCGCGTCCACGACCGCGACCTTCACGCCGGTGCGGAACCCCGGGTCCAGGCCCATCGTGGTGCGGGTGCCGGCCGGGGCGGCTAGCAGGAGGTCGCGCAGGTTGGCGGCGAAGACACGCGCGGCCTCGTCCTCGGCGTCCTGCCGCAGGCGCAGCCGCAGGTCCAGGTCGAGCCGGACCAGAATGCGCGTGCGCCAGGCCCAGCGGACCGTCTCGGCCAGCCACCGGCGGCTCAGCGGCACCTCGAACCGGTGCGCGATGCCACGCTCGTACGCGGTCACCTCGCCCTCGTCGTCCTCCGGCGTCAGCGTGAGGTCGAGGACCTCCTCCTTTTCACCGCGGAACAGCGCCAGGATGCGGTGCGACGGCAGCCGGGTCAGCGGCTCGGCGAAGTCGAAGTAGTCGGCGAACTTCGCGCCGGCCTCCTCCTTGCCCTCGCGTACGCGGGCGACCATCCGGCCCTTTGACCAGAGGCGTTCGCGCAGGTCGCCGATGAGGTCGGCGTCTTCGGCGAACCGCTCGACCAGGATCGCGCGTGCGCCCTCCAGCGCCGCCGCGGCGTCGAGGTCGTCCTTGACGAACGGCGCGGCCGTCGCGTGCGGGTCGAGCGACGGGTCGCCCAGGAGCAGGTCGGCGAGCGGCTCCAGCCCCGCCTCGCGCGCGATCTGCGCCTTGGTGCGCCGCTTGGGCTTGTAGGGCAGGTAGATGTCCTCCAGCCGCGCCTTGGTGTCGGCGGCGAGGATCTGGGCGCGCAGGGCGTCGTCGAGCTTGCCCTGCGACTCGATCGACTCCAGGATCGCGGCGCGCCGCTCGTCCATCTCGCGCAGGTAGCGCAGGCGTTCTTCGAGCGTACGCAGCTGTGCGTCGTCGAGCGTGCCCGTCGCCTCCTTGCGGTAGCGCGCGATGAACGGCACGGTGGCCCCGCCGTCGAGCAACTCGACGGCGACCTGCACCTGGTGTTCGCGCACGCCGATCTCTTCGGCGATCTTCTGGTGAATCGACGTCGACACGGTCCCCGCCCTCTCGCTGAGCTTCGGGATGCATTGTGCAGGCATCCGGGACCATTGTCGCGCTGGACCGCGTGAGCGGAGGAGATCTCCACAGGCTGTGGATAACTCACCACGGCACCGGGCCGTCGTCGTTGAAGTATCCGCCGGTCGGCCCGTCGGCGCCGAGGGTGGCCAGCCGTACGGCGATCGCCGCGCCCTGTGCCGCCGTACGGTCGATCGGGCGGTCGATGTGCTTGGTGAAGTCGGTCGCGCAGCCGCCCGGGTCGGCGGCGTTCACCAGGATGCCCGCCGTACGCAGCTCCCGCGCGTACTGCACGGTGAGCGCGTTGAGCGCGGTCTTGGCCGGCCGGTACGCGGTCGAGGCGGCGAGGTTCGCCTGGTGGGTGCCCGGGGTGGACATCAGGCCGAGCGAGCCGAGGCTGCTGCTGAGGTTCACGATCCGGCCGGCGGGCGAGCGGCGCAGCAGCGGCAGCATCGCGTCGGTCACCACGATCACGCCGAACACGTTCACCTCGAACACCTCACGTGTCACCGCGAGGTCGGCCGCGCCTGGCCGCTGGCGGGTGACGTCCCCGGAGATGCCCGCGTTGTTGACCAGCACGTCGAGCCGGCCGAAGTGCTCCTCCACGTACGCGGCGGCCGCCCGTACGCTCGCCGGGTCGGTGACCTCGATCGCCACCGGACGCACCGCATGCCCGAGAGCCGCTGCCGCCTTCTCGCCGCGCTCGCGGTCGCGCGCGCCGAGCAGCACGGTCATGCCCAGCGCGGCCAGTTGGGCGGCGACCTCCCGCCCGATCCCCTTGTTCGCTCCGGTGACCAGCGCGATGTCGTCTCTCATGGATCCGACCCCACCACGGCACCGGTGCCGGAGGCCAAGACCAGCTCGCCCGTGATCGATACCCTGCGAGCATGGATCCGGTCGAGACGCGGGAACTCTCCTACTTCGTGGCGGTGGCCGAGGAACTGAGTTTCACGCGTGCGGCGGCGCGGCTGGGCATCGCCCAGTCGCCGCTGTCCCGCGCGATCCAGCGGCTCGAACGCCGCCTCGGCGTGACGCTGCTCGAACGGACCAGCCGCCACGTGGCGCTGACCCCGGCCGGCGAGGTGCTGCTACGCGAGGGCGGACGGGCGCTGGAGGCGGTGACCACCGCCACCCGGCTCGCCCAGCGCGCCGGCCGGCCCGGCCTGGTAGTCGCGATGAAGCCCGGCGGCGACGCGGCCCTGCTGCCGTCCATCCTGGCCGCGTACGCCGCCGAGCCGGGCGCGGTCCCGGTGGAGGTGGCGTGCGGCGTCGGCGAGCGCGTGGAGATGCTGCGCGACGGCCGTGCCGACGTCGGGCTGCTGCACGACACCAACGACCTCAGCGGTCTCGACACGGCCGAACTCCTGGTCGAGGACCAGGTCGTGATCCTGCCTCCGCACCACCGGCTGGCGGCACGGCCGGCGGTGGTGCTGGCCGAGTTGGCGGGCGAGACGATGCCGCGCTGGCCGGGCAGCACGTCCGGCCACGCCGACGGGCCGGTCGTGCGCGAGGTCGGCCAACTCATGCAGCTCATCGCGCTCGGCCGTACGCTCGCCGTCGTGCCCGCGTCGGCGCGCGAGCTGATCCGCGCCGACCTTAGCTGCGTCCCGGTGCTCGACGCCGCGCCGACCACGCTCCTGCTCGCCTGGCCCGAGGGCCGCCGGTCGCCCGCTCTGGCCTCGTTCGTACGGGCGGCGGTCACCGTGGCGGCGCACGCTCCGGCCGGCTGACCACGTCAGGTACGCGCGCGTGCGCCGCGTACCTCGAGGTGGGCCAGCAGTTCGCCGGTGGCGCGGGTGATCGAGTCGACCGCCGCCTCGAAGACGGCCTCGTTGTGTGCGGCGGGCTTGCGGAATCCGGACACCTTGCGTACGTACTGCAAGGCGGCCGCGCGGATGTCGTCGTCGGTGACGGCCTCGGTGGCCGGGGGGCGCAGGGTCTTGATGCTTCGGCACATGGCATCCATCTTGCGCCCTCGGACTCGGCGTCCACCACGCAGGGCACTTCGTGACATCGGGCACGATGGTGGAATGACTCGGACGGCAGACGGAGGCGGCGCGCCGGCGCCGGACACGCGTTCCGCCTTCGCGAGGCTGGCCGATCTCGTCGCGGACGGCGACGTCGTGGTGCTCAGCGGCGCCGGCCTCTCCACCGAGTCCGGCATCCCGGACTACCGGGGCGAGACCGGGCGCCGGCGGCGTGCCGAGCCGATGACGTACCAGGCGTTCGTCGGCAGCGACGCCGCGCGCCGCCGCTACTGGGCGCGCAGCCACCTCGGCTGGCGGCACGTGGCGCGCGCCGCGCCCAACGACGGCCACCAGGCGGTCGCCGGCCTCCAGGAACGCGGGCTGATCGCGGGCATCATCACGCAGAACGTGGACGGCCTTCACCAGGCCGCCGGCGCACGCGACGTGATCGAGCTGCACGGGAGCCTGGACGGCGTGGTCTGTCTCGGCTGCGGGCGGCGTACGGCCCGGCAGGTACTGCACCAGCGGCTGACGGCGGCCAACCCCGGCTGGACCGCCCAGGTCGCCGAGATCAACCCCGACGGCGACGCGGTGCTGCCGGAGGAGCGGATGGCGGCGTTCCGGGTCGTCGCGTGCGACGGCTGCGGCGGCGTGCTGAAGCCCGATGTGATCTTCTTCGGGGAGAACGTCCCGCCCCCTCGCGTGGACGAGTGCTACCGGCTGACCGAGCGCGGCGGCCTGCTCCTCGTCCTCGGCTCCTCGCTGACCGTGCTGTCCGGCTACCGGTTCGTCCGGCACGCGGACCGGCTCGGCGTCCCCGTCGCGATCATCAACCAGGGCGTCACGCGCGGTGACGGCCACGCCCTCCTCGCCTTCGACGCACCGCTCGGGCCCACGCTCTCCGCCCTGCGTACGGCCCTGGGCTGACGCGACACGCCGAGCGGCGGGCCGGGCAACGTAAATTGGGCTCGCCCTGGAGACCCTTTGCCCGGTGAACGCCGTGAAGAGGGCGGAGCGACGCGGAGGCGGCGGCGCGGATGAAGGTGTACCGGCGTGAACGGATGACCGCGCTGAAACAAATTCTTGCGGCCTGATCGGGAGTTCGCGGATCATCCTGGCGGGTATCCACATCCTTTGGAGTCTGGCGGGCGCATACTAGTGAGGGTGAAGCCACCCCGCGCCGCGACCCGGCGACACCTGCCCACCAGCCCGTTCAAACCACCGGCGGCCGCTCCGCCGGTCGAGCGCTTCGCGGTCGATGACCGAGTGAACCACGACCAGTACGGTCTCGGCGTCGTGATCGGCGTCGAGGACGAGGTCGCCGTGCTCGTCGACTTCCGTCCCCGACAGGAGCGGATCACGGCCCCGTACGACAAGATGACCAAGCTCTGAACGACCGTCGACGCACGCGGCCGCTGCCCCTACTGCGGCCGCGCGTGGGAGGCCGGGCCGATGACCGGCCCGCGACCGAACTCCTCTTCGTCCCTGGTGCGCCCGAGGTCGCGCACCGGGGCGGCACCCTCCTGGTCCACTTACGCGGCGTGCACACACTGCCCGCGGGCCTGCGCCATGCCGGGCCGGGTGGCGTCATGCCTGCCACGGCATCGGCGCCTCGCGAGCACGCCGGGCGCATCTGACTTGGCCGGTCTTCACGGCCGGACCCACAACGCGTGGCCGGGCCGCCGCCGACCCTCCTGTGGTCGACGGCGGCCCGGTGCTTTCACGGTCGGGCCCGCCGGGGCCCGCTCAGTTCAGCTCCACATCTGGAAGGCGTCGTCCCGCATGATCGGGGCGACCGGCTGGAAGAACGTCGTCCCGCCGCTGGAGCAGTCGCCGTTGCCGCCGGAGGTGAGCCCGAGCCCGGTGGCGCCGTCGTACAGCGGGCCGCCGCTGTCGCCCGGCTCGGCACAGACGTTCGTACGAATCAGGCCGCTGACCGTAGCCTCCGGGTAGTTCACGGTCGCGTTCAGCGCCGTGACGGTGCCGCTGTGCACCCCGGTGGTGCTGCCGCTGCGCCGCACCGACTCGCCGACGAACGCGTCGCCCGCGCCGGTGATGGTCTGGCCGCTCCCGGCGATCGTGCCGAAGACGTGGATTCCGGCGGCCTCGTAGTGCACGACTCCCCAGTCGCCACCCGGGCCGAAGACGCCCGTGCTGCCCGAGTTGCTGCCGAGGAAGCTGGTCAGGCCCTGGTTGGAGTACCAGGTCGAGCCGGCGTGCGTGCAGTGCCCGGCGGTGATGAAGTAGTGGAAGTCGGCTCCTCCGCCGATGGTGAACACGTTGAAGCCGAGCGAGCAGCGGCCCGCCGCCGTGAAGATGGCCGTGCCGTCCTGCATGACCGGGCCGGCGAGCGTGCTCAGGCTTCCCTTGACCCGCTCGACTCGGGCGGCCGCGCCCAGCTTCTTGGTCACGGACTCCAGTTTGGCCAGCTTGGCGCCCTTGACGGACTCGTCCACCGAGATCACGACCTGGTCGGTGGCCGGGTCGACCGCCCACGAGGTGCCGGCGATGCGTGCGGAGCGGTCGAGCGCCTTGGTCGCCCGGTCCAGATCCGTACGGCCGCGCGGGACCATGCGCGGCACCGCACCGGCCGCACGTACGCTCTGGGCGGAGGAGCCGTCGGTGACGGTGACGGTGAGCTTGCCCGTCGCCTTGTCGAGGTAGGAACCGGCGCTGTGCGCGCCGAGGCGTTGCTCCAGGGTGGTGGCGAGCTTCGCGAGGTCCTGATGGCCGGTGGAGGCCGCCGGTCTCTCCGGTGCGGCGGCCTGTGCGCTCGGCGCGATGGCGGTGAGGGCGGCCGTCACGCCGAGGGCGACAGCGCATGAGGCAGTACGAAGTTTCATTTCCGCTCTGCTTTCGTGGGGGGCGGGATCTGACTACCGGAGGCGCCTCGGGGTGAATCGTTGACTGGCCCGTCACCAAGGAGGGCGTTCCATCCCGTTCCGCGCCGTTCCATCCGGCGGGATCCCGATCAGCAGAGGGGTGCGCCGCGCGCTGGGGACGACGCGCCGGCGGCGGCGGTCACCGGTGGCTGAGGTCGGGGCGATGCGAGAGCGACGAGGGGGTACGGCGGCCGGCGTACAGGCTGGTCAGGGTGACCGTCACGAGCGTCAGGACGATCACGGCCAGCGAGAGCGGGGTGGGGATCTCCGGCACCCGGCCCCAGGTGCCGTGTGCCCAGTGCAGGATGAGTTTCACGCCGATGAAGGCCAGGATCACGGCGAGGCCGTAGCCGAGGTGGACGAGCTTGCTCAGCGTGCTCTGCAGGACGAAGTACAGCGCGCGCAGCCCGAAGAGGGAGAACGCGTTGGCGGTGAAGACGAGGTAGGGGTCCTGGGTGACGCCGTAGACGGCGGGGATCGAGTCGACCGCGAAGACCAGGTCCGTGGCGAACACCGCGATGACCACGAGCGCCAGCGGCGTCAGGGCGCGGCGGCCGCCGTGGCGGGCCATCAGGTGCGGGCCCTCGTACGAGGCGGTCACCGGCATGAAGCGGCGGACGAACCGCACCGACCGCAACGACGACACGTCGATCTCGTGATCGGTGCCCTTCACGGTGTCTCGGAGGATCTTCACGGCGGTGAACAGCAGGATGCCGCCGAAGATCAGGAAGGTCCAGGCGACCGTCTGCACCGCGGCCGCGCCGATCGCGATGAAGATGCCGCGCAGCACCAGCGCGCCCGCGATGCCGTACAGCAGCACCCGTTGCGTCAGCACGGCCGGCACCGCGAAGGCGGCGATCAGCAGCATGAACACGAAGAGGTTGTCCACCGACAGGGACTTTTCAACCAGGTAACCGGTGAAGTAGTCGACGGCCGTCTCCGACCCGAACCGCTGCCACGCGAAGATCCCGAACAGGACCGGCAGCGCCAGGTAGAAGCCCGTCCAGAGCAGCGCCTCGCGGAACCTGACCGCGTGCGGGCGGCGCGTCAACACGAAGTCCAGTGCGAAGAAGAACAGCACGCCCGCGAGCGTCACCGCCCACAGCGTCGGTGATGCGACGGACGGGGTGACAGTGGGCATGCGGGCTCCTCGAACGGCTCATTCATTCGTCCGAGGTCTCCTTCACCCACGGACCGTGGGCCACCGCCCGGGGACGCCGCAAGGGACGTCCGTGCTGACCGGGCCGGCGCTGGGAAGTACTCCCCTCACCGCCCACCATAGCCGCTGGTCTCGAGCGCCCGCTCACGTAACGTACTCGCCGCGCAGACAGACCGGCCCCGATCCGCGCGGATCGGGGCCGGGCGGGCGGCTAGTGCGAGCTGAGAACCCAGCCGTTCGCGACGAAGCGCGCGGCGTCCGCGTCGCGTTCGCCGTCGAACACGACGTGGCCCGAGCCGTCATAGGCGCGTACGCCGTCCACGTACACGCCGCGGCCCTGGTACAGCGGGTCGGTCGTGTAGCGCCAGCGGACCTGCGCGGTGCCCGCCGGGAGCGTCGCGGTGGCCCGCGCCCAGCGACGGCCGGCGAAGCCCGAGAACGTGCCGTCCGAGGTCCAGGCGTTGTGCCCCGACTTCAGGGAGAACGGGGCCGGCGTCCAGGTCGTGCCGTCGGCGGACGTCTCCAGCACGCCCAGGTCACTCTCCTCGGTGTCGTACCAGAGGTCGAAGGACAGCCGCGTGGCGCCGGTCACCGGGGCGGCGAGCGTCGCGGTGGTCCGGTTCTTCGTCTGGGAGAACCACGCGTCGCGGCCCTTGGCGGGGCGTACGGGGATGGCGAGCGCCAGGTCCTGTGCGACGGCCACGCGCGCGGGGTTGATGCTGCCCCAGTTGCGGCTGGGGTGCACGCGGTTGGTGAGCAGGATGCTGAACGACCGCGACAGTGGGTCGATCACGATGTCGGTGCCGGTGTAGCCGGTGTGCCCGGCGGTCACCGGCGAGGACAGGCCGCCCATGTACCAGCGCTGGTTCAGCTCGAAGCCGATGCCGTGCGAGTCCGAGGGGAACGCGCCGTTGAAGTTCGTGAAGATCTGCCGTACGGAGGTGTCCGTCAGCACTCGCGTGTGGCCGTAGCGGCCGCCGTCCAGGATCATCTGGGCGACGATCGCGATGTCGTGCGCGGTCGAGAAGACGCCCGCGTGACCGGCGACGCCGCCGAGCGCGTAGGAGTTCTCGTCGTGCACCTGGCCCCAGACGAGGCCGCGGTCGAGCTGGGCCGGCGGCACGTGCTCGTACTCCGTCGCGGCGATCCGCTGCTTCTCCGACGCGGGCGGGTTGTAGCCGGTGTCGTGCAGCCCGAGCGGCCCGGTGACCCCGTCGCGTACGAGCACGTCGAGGGTCGTGCCGGTCACCTTCTCCAGGATGAACTGCATGGTGATCAGGTTGAGGTCGGAGTAGACGTACGCGGTGCCCGGCGCGTGTTGCGGCTGCTCGGCGTAGAGCGCCTGCTCCTGCGCCGCGCGGCCCTGGTAGTTGAAGAACGGCAGGTCCGGCTCCAGGCCGCTCGTGTGCGTGAGCAACTGGCGCAGCGTGATCGTGCCCTTGCCGTTCTGGGCGAAGTCGGGCAGGTACGACGCGACGGTCGCGTCCAGGCTGATCGTGCCGCGCTCGACCTGCTGGAGCGCCACGAGCGTCGTGAACAGCTTCGACATCGACGCGAGGTCGAAGATCGTGTCGTCGCGCATCGGGATCCACTGGTCCGGCGGCAGCTCGGTGGGCTTGTCGTCGGAATACCGCAGCGCGTACCCGGACGCGCTGTGCTGCACGATCGTCCCGTTGTGCGCGGCCAGCACGACCGCGCCGGGGTACAGCGGATGCGCGGCGCCGGGCAGCGCCGTCTCGTACGCGGCGGCGTCGGTGGCGATCGCGGCGACCTGGTCGGGCGTGAGGCCGGCCGACTCCGCCGAGCCGTAGTGGAGCGTACGGCCCGGGGTGAACCTCAGGTCATCGGCGGTCACGGTCGGCGGTCCGCTCGCTTTCGGTGCGGCCTTCGCTGCTTTCGCGATCGGTGCGGCGTGTGCGACGGCGGGCGTGAACAGGCACGCGGCGGCCAGCAGGAACAGCAGGGGGCGGCGCGGGGGGCGGCGCATTCTTCCTCCTCAGCGGTACAGCAGATAACGGGCCCGCTGGGTGCGGAACCGTGCCAGTTCGCCCTGCCACGAGGCGACGATCTGGTCCGTCGTTGAGCCTCCGTCGACCCCCTTTCGCACGAGGTCGGAGCCGGTCAGCTTGTCGATCCAGTACGGCGCGGCGCTCTCGCGCCAGGCGAAGTCCTTCCCGTACATCCGCTTGGCGGTGACGATCATCGCGATCGCCGTACGGATGGAGTCGTACCTGCGGCGGTCCGTGACGGTGACCTGGACGCCGGAGCAGTTCTGGTTCACCCACTTGGAGAAGGTGGGGGCGAAGTACGCCTCGCGGAACCGTACGCCGGGCAGGCCGAGCGCGTTGAGGGCGTCCACCCAGTGCCAGTCGAGGAACGGCGCGCCGACCAGCTCGAACGGGCGGGTCGTGCCGCGCCCCTCGCTGATGGTCAGCGCCTCGAACATCCCCATGCCGGGATAGACGATCGCGGTGTCGAGCGTCGGCATGTTGGGCGAGGGCATCACCCAGGGCAGCCCGGTCTGGTCGTGGTACGTGCCGCGCCGCCAGCCCCGCATCTTGATCACCTGCGGTTTGACCTTGCCGCCGAGGAACTCCTTGTCGAACAGCAGCGCCAACTCGCCCACGGTCATGCCGTGCTGCTGGGAGATCGCCTGGCGGCCGACGCCGGAGGTGTACTCCGGGTGCATCACGGGACCGGTCGCCTCGGTGCCGCCGAGCGGGTTCGGCCGGTCGAGCACGACGAACCGCTTGCCCGCGAGCTGCGCCGCCTGCATGCAGTCGTACATGGTCCAGATGTAGGTGTAGAACCGCGCGCCCGCGTCCTGGATGTCGAACACGACCGTGTCGACGCCGGCCTTGGTGAAGTCGGCCGCGATCTGCTGTGCCGACTTCGCGTACGCGTCGTAGACCGGGATCTGGGTCCGGGGGTCCTTGTAGGAGCCCTCGGAGCCGCCGGCCTGCGCCGAGCCGCGGAAGCCGTGCTCGGGGCCGAACACCGCGACGAGGTCGACCTTCCCGGAGGCGTGCATCACGTCGACCTCGTGGGTCAGGTCCCGTACGACGGCGGTCGGATTGGCGACCATGCCGACCTTCTGGCCCTTCAGCTCCTGGTAGCCGCCCGCGTGCAGCGCCTCGAAGCCGGTCTGCACGCCGCCGGCCCGCGCGGCGGACGCGGTGCCGCTCACGGAGGCGAGCGGCGCCGCCGCCCCGGTGACCGCGATTCCCTTGAGCACTCCTCGTCGTGTCGTCATCACGTCCCCCTTCAGTGGCCTCTGAGGTCGGCCACGACGGGCCGGTGGTCGGAGGCGAGCGTGTCCGGCACGTACGCGCGAGTGGCGCGGAGGCCGGGCGAGTAGGTCACGTAGTCGATCCGCTTCGTCGGCGCGCCGGCGGGCCAGGTCGGCGTACCGCGTTGCCCGGTCGCGGTGAGCGCGTCGGTGAGCCGGGTCCACAGCGGCGCCAGTTCGGGGTCGTCCGGCTGGGCGTTGAAGTCGCCGAGCAGCAGCTTGGGCCCGTGCCCGCGGTCCATGATCGCGTCCATGTCGGCGACCTGCGCCTCGCGTACGGCCGGGTCGGCGCGGTAGTCCAGGTGGGTGACGTAGACCCACAGGGGACGGCCGTACGCGCTGAGGAGCACCTCGGGGAAGCCCGGCGCGAGCGCGGGCACCGGGTCGGGCACCTGGGTGGAGAGCCGGGTGATCGAGAGGTTCCGCGCCCGCAGGATCGGGAACCGCGACAGCAGCGCGACGCCGAACCGCCGGTCGGGCGCGGACGTACGGTCCGGGGGCAGGTCATAGATCGGCGCGAAGAACACGTGCATGTGCAGCCGGCGGGCCAGCCAGGCGGCCTCGTCGGTGTAGTCGCTCCGGGTCGCCCAGTCGACGTCGACCTCTTCGAGGCCGACGAGGTCGGGGTGCTCGGACTCGATGGCGCGAGCCTGTCGTTCCAGGTCGAAGACGTGATCGTCGCCCGCACCGGCCTGGATGTTGTAGGCCATCACCCGCAACCGTACGCCGACGTGTGGCCGTGCCGTCTGGGCGGTCTGGGCGGCTTGCGCGGCGGCCGGGGCGAGCGCGCCGAGCAGGAGCGCCGTGAGGGCCGTGAGGGCCGTGACGCGGCCGCCGTGACGGGAGAGGCGTGAGACGGGCGGGACCATGGAACTCCCGGGTGCTCGAAAATATCCAACGTCGAGACGTGGTTGTATGGAAGTTAAGTACTAACGATCACGACGTCAATAGGGCGCGGCCAACGGGTTCGGCCGCCGTACCGCCGCCGAGGCCGCCTCCGGCCATCTCTTCGCGTGCTCGCGGGGGTGGGCCGATGGCACCGGGCGCGGGGGTGGAACCATAATTGAGGCGTCATGCCGACAGCCCCGGTGTACCGTGCCGCGCGCGCGGTGGTGTTCGCCACCGTGTGCGTCGGGCTGGCCATCACCGGACACACCATGGTCTCCGGCATGGCCGTGCCGCCGATGGCGGCGGCCGCCGGCATGGTCCTGCTCACCGCGCTCGGCGCCTCGCTCGCCGGCGCCGAACGCTCCCTCGCGACGATCCTCGGCTGCCTGCTCGGCGGCCAGTTCGTGCTGCACGCCCTGTTCGCGGCGGCCCAGCACGGCCAGATGCCCGGGCACGGTCACGCGGCCTCGCTGTCCTCGTCGCTGTCGTTGTCCTCCGGCGGTGCCGCGATGACGTTCGCCCACGTCGTGGCGACCGTCGTGTCGGCGTGGTGGCTGCGCCGCGGCGAGCGCGCGGTGTGGCGGCTGGCCCGGCGGCTCGCGGTCTCGGTCGCATGGCCGGTGCGCGCCCTGCTGTCCTCCGCACCGCCCGTGCCAACCGCGGCCGCGCCGAGCGCCCCTCGCGCCGCCGCGACCGCCCGGCCGCGTGAGGTCCGTCTTCGCCACGTCCTCGTACGGCGCGGTCCGCCTTCTCCGTGGGCGGCGCCCGCCTGAGCCGAGCGCCGAGACGCATCCGGATCCGGTGAATCCGGGTCTTCGGCATTCTCACTTTCCCGAACGGAGACCACCCCCCTCATGCGCATGTCACAGCGCGCCGCGGCCGTGTCCGGCCTGGCGACACTCGCCCTGACCCTGGCGGCGTCGGCCGCCTCGGCCCACGTCACGGCGAACCCGAACACCGCCGAGCCGGGCTCGTACACCAAGGTGTCGTTCCGTGTCCCGAACGAGGAACACGGCACCGACACCACGAAGGTGGAGGTCGACCTGCCCGCCGACCACCCGATCGCGTCGGTCTCCGTACGCCCGGTGCCCGGCTGGACGATCAAGGTCACGGAGGCCAAACTCGCCACCCCGCTCAAGTCGGACGACGGCGAGATCACCAAGGCCATCTCGACGATCACCTGGAGCGGCGGGAAGATCGCGCCCGGCCAGTTCCAGGAGTTCGACGTGTCGATGGGGCCGCTGCCGACCGACACGAACCGGCTGATGTTCAAGGCCAAGCAGACCTACTCAGGCGGCGAGGTCGTCGCCTGGGACCAGGACCCGGGCGACGGCGGGCAGGAGCCGGAACGTCCCGCGCCGACCGTACGGCTCGTCGCGGCGGCCAAGGAGACCGCGGCGAAACCGGCCGCCGCGTCCGGCTCGTCGTCGGGGTCGGCGTCCGGGTCGTCGTCCGGCCATGACGGCACGGCGCGGCTGCTCGGCGGACTGGGCCTGGCCGCCGGAGTCATCGGCGTCGGGGTCGGCACGTACGGCCTGACGCGAAGGCGCGCGGCATGAGGCCCGCCGCGGCCGCCGCGGCGGCGGCGCTGCTGTGGGTCGTCGCGACCGCCGCGCCCGCGCAGGCGCACACGACGCTCACCTCGTCCGACCCGGCCAAGGGCGCGACGGTGACCGGGCCCGCGCAGATCCAGCTGACGTTCGCCGATCCGGTCCGCTTCACGGGCGTGATCGTGGTGGACGCGAGCGGTCACCACCACGAGTCGGGCAAGCCGCAGGCCGTGGACAACCACGTGACCGAACAGGTCGCGGGCCCCTTGGCGGCGGGCGTCTACACGGTCGGCTGGCGCGTGGTCGCACCGGACGGGCACCCGGTGACGGGCGAATACAAGTTCACCTCGAAGGGCGGCGGATCCGTCGCGGTCCCGTCCACGACGGCGTCGGCCTCGTCATCGGCGGGGGCATCGACCTCGGCCCCGCCGGCCGCACAACCGGCCACGCAGGAACCGGTCCACACCTCCAGCGCGGGCTGGTGGTGGATCGGCCTGGCGATCCTCGTGGCAGCGGCAGGCGCCGGCGGCCTGGCCCTCGCCCGCCGCCGCTCCGCCCAACGCTGACCGCAGCGAGGGGACCCCACCCGCCACACGTGGTGAGGTCCCCTCGCACCACCGCCACACCGCCTCATCGGCCTCACCGGCGTCGTGCCCCGCTGGAGCCCGCGGCCCCGGCTGGCCCGCCCGTCCCCTGCCCTGGCGGGGTCAGTTCGGGGTGTCCGTAAAGCGGGACGCCTCCCCGCTGGGCCGCCCGTCCCCCGCCCCGGTGGGAACGGGCGGGGTCAGTTCGGGGTGATCGTGAATGCGAGGCGGCCGCCGGACGGGGCCGGGCGTGGGTGGCCGTTGACCCATACCTGGGCCGCGCTCGCGTCTCCCAGGACGACGCTCAGCCGGCTCTCCTCGAAGCGCACCGACTGGCCGCGTACGAGGCTGCGGTTGACCAGGATGTCGCCGCCCGGCACCTGGACGAACACCTGGCACTGGACGCCCGTCACCGTGATCGCGAGCGTTACGGCCTGCGGCGTCGGTGACGCGTGTGCCTGGTTGTGTCCCGGGCGTACGGGCGTCTGCTCGCGGCTCTGGTCCCAGATCTGGTACGCCGCGAAGGCCGCCGCGCCGATGAGGACGACGATGGCGAGGAGCGCGAGCAGGAACCGGCCGCGCAGCGAACGCTTGTGCTCCGAAGAGACGTGACGTCCCACACCTGCGAGTTTAGTCAGTGCCCGATGCGACGTCAGGTATTTCAATTCGTCAAGGGGACGGGCGTCCAAAGTATCTCCTGGGAAACGAGCGGTCCAAGAAGTGCGTGTGACGGGTGTGACTGGTGTTATCTCACTGCATCGCCACAGCTCAGAAGGAATGTCAGGAAAAAGACCATTGATTGGCTGCTTAACCGGATAATCTCCGGGCAAATGACGGGATGCCGTCATCGATCGGGGACGGGATGTGCGGATGTTTCATCGTCGCATCTACGGGAGCACGTTGGGGACAAAGGCACTGGTCCTGCTGCTGGCAATGGTTCCGGCTTCCGCTGCCTGTTCGATGGGCTCCCACGCGGACGGCTGCCGGGCCGAGGCGATCACGGTGGCGGCGACACCCTCGATCGCACCCGCGATCGAGCAGACCGCCGGCCGCTACAACGCGCGTACGACCTGCGTCCGCGTCACCGTCGAGCGCGAGGAACCCGCGGACGTCGCGGGCGTGTTGTCCGGGCAGGGCTCCTCGCCTGGCGCGTCACGGCCCGACGCCTGGATTCCCGACTCCTCGCTCTGGCTGCCGGTCGCCCGGCGCACACGCCTGGGCGCCAGCGCCGTGCGCCCGTCCGGCACCTCGATCGCGTCCTCGCCGCTGGTGCTGGCCGCCGCCGAGGGCCGGTCGCCGAAGGACGTGAGCTGGAAGCTACTGCTGTCCTCGCGCCTGCCGGGCACCGGTGCGGCCAGGCCGACGGTACGCGTGCGGTTCCTGGACCCGACGACGCAGGCGGCCGGGCTCGGCGCGCTGATGCTCGCCCACCAGGCGTCCGGCCCCGGGCGTAACGGGCTCGGCACGTTCGCCATCACGCTGTACTCCGACCTCGGGGCGGCGCTGCCCGACGACAAGGCCGCGTACGAGGCGATGTTCCGCGGCGGAGACCCGCCGACCGCGGTCGTGATGCCGGAACAGTCGGTCTGGCAGCACAACCACACCGACGCGCAGCGGCCGGTCAGCGCCCGGTACCCGAGCGACGGCGCGCTCGCCCTCGACTTCCCGTACGTCTCGGTGACCACCGACCGCGCGCGCATGCGGACCGTGGAGGACTTCCGCGCCGCGCTCGCGCAGTCGCAGGCGCGCGAGGTGCTCCAGTCGCTCGGGCTGCGGACGCCCGAGGGCGTGGCCGGCACCGGATTCGACCCGAAGTACGGCGTCGCGTCCGAGGCCCCGGCGCCCACCCGGCCGCAGGACGCGGCGACGGTCGGGCGGATCCTGCAGATGTGGCAGCGTACGGTGCTGGGCGCGCGGATGCTGATCCTGCTCGACGTGTCGCCGTCGATGGGCGATCCGGTGCCGCGCACCAACGACACGCGCATGCAGGCGACCGCGCGCGCGGCGATCGAGGGGACCAAGATCCTCAGCGACAACTCCCAGGTCGCGCTCTGGGAGTTCAGCACGCGGCTGGACCACGGCCGCGACTACCGGCAGCTCGTGCCGTACCGGCCGCAGGCGCAGAAGGTCGGCGCGGGCACTCAGCGCGACGCGGTGATCGCCGCGTTCAACGCCGCGCGGCCCGTCCTCGGCACCCGCACCGGGCTGTACGACTCCGTCCTCGCCGCGTACCGGGAGGCCGTGCGGACGTACCAGCCGGACCGCAACAACGTCCTGGTGGTGCTCACCGACGGCATGAACTACGACCCGGGGCACACGATCATCCTGCAAGATCTGCTGAAGCAGCTCCGGCAGACCACCGACCCGCTCAAGCCGGTCCCGATCGTGCCGATCGCGTTCGGCCCCGACATCGACCCCGATCCCCTCCAGCAGATCACCAAGATCACCGGCGGGCAGGCGTTCGTGACGCTCGACCCCGGGCAGATCCAGCAGGTCTTCCTGGAGATGCTCATCCGCCTGACCTGTGGGCAGGCGTGCCCGATGTCATGAGTGGCCGGTAAGGTCGGGGTGCTGTGAGCTCACTCGAGTGGCTGGCGATGGTCCGGCATGGTGAAAGCGTCGGCAACGCCGCCTGGCGGGCGGCCGAGTCCGGCGATCTCGACGAGATCGCCGTCGGCTCCCGCGACCCCGACGTGCCACTGTCGGCGATCGGCTGCCGGCAGGCGGCGGCGCTGGGCCGGCGGCTGGCCGCGATGCCGCCCGGCGAGCGCCCCACCGCGGTGATCTCCTCGCCGTACGTACGCGCGGCAGAGACCGCGCGCATCGCGCTCGCCGAGTTCACCGGTCCGCCGGTGCGCTACGACGAGCGGCTGCGCGACCGTGAGACCGGCGTGCTCTACGCGCTGACCGGGCGCGGCATCGCGGCGCGCTATCCGGAGGAGGCGGCGCGCAAGCGGCTCACCGGCAAGTTCTACTACCGGCCGCCGGGCGGAGAGTCCTGGGCGGACGTCGCCCTGCGGCTGCGGAGCGCGCTGGCCGACATCGAGCGCGAGTACGCGGGCGGCCGCGTCCTGGTCGTGGCGCACGACGCGGTCGTCGTACTCACCCGCTACGTCATCGAGCGCCTCACCGAGCGGCAGGTGCTCGACATCGAGCGCACGCTCGTGCCGAACGCCTCGCTCACCATGTGGGCGCGTCAGGACGGCGAGTTGCGTCTCGTCGCCGCCAACAGCACCGACCACCTGGACGCCGCCGACCTGCCCGCCTGACCGGGCCCGGCCAGCGTACGGCGTCAGTCGTTGTCGTCGTCATCGTGCACGAACAGATTGAGCAGCCAGCTCACGACGCCGACCACGAGAGCGCCCCAGAAGGCGGCCCAGAAGCCGGACACGTGGAAGGGCAGGTTCAGCCGGTCCGCGGCCCAGCTCGAGAGCCAGAGCAGCAGCCCGTTCACGACGAGGGCGAACAGCCCCAGCGTGAGGATGTAGAAGATGCAGCCGAGGGTCTTGACGATCGGCTTGAGGAAGGCGTTGATCAGACCGAACACGATCGCGACGGCGATCAGCGTGCCCACCTTGCGCGGCAGGGACGCCGTGGTCAGGTCGATGCCGCTGATGACCAGCGTCGCGACCCACAGCGCGATGGCGGTCGTAACCACCCGAATCAGGATCTTCACATACAGATCGTTGCACGGAACACTCGGTGCATGAACGCGGTTCGCGACGCCACCGCTCCCGACGCCGATCCGCTCGCCGCGGTGCTGGGCCGCGCCTTCGCCGACGATCCGGTGTGGCGCTGGATGTTCCCGCGGCATCCGGAACGCATGGCCCGCATGTTCGCGATGCTGCTCCGCCACGCGCACCTGCCGAACGGCGTCAGCGAGCTGGCCGAGTACCGCGGCCGTATCCTCGCCGGGGCGCTGTGGGACCCGCCGGGCCGCTGGAAGATCTCCGTCGCCGCCCAGCTCCGCCAGCTCCCCGCCCTGGTGAGCGTGCTGGGCACCCGCACGTACCCGGTCATGCGCGGGCTGGCCGAGATCGAGCGCGCGCATCCGCTCGAACCGCACTGGTACCTGGCCGTGCTCGGCACCGACCCGGCCGCGCAGGGGCACGGGTTCGGCACGGCACTGCTGTGGTCGCGGCTGTCCCGCTGTGACGACCGGCGCTTCCCGGCGTACCTGGAGTCCTCCAAGGAGGGCAACATCCCGTACTACGAGCGGTTCGGCTTCCGCGTGACCGGCGAGCTGCGGCTGCCGCGCGGCGGCCCGTGCGTCTGGCCTATGTGGCGTAACCCGCAGTAGCCGACGGGAGATCCGCCAGGTCGACGTCGGGCAGCCAGTCCGCCGCCGGGTCGTACTCCAGCCAGCGGCGGCGCCGCCCGGTCTCGGCGAACCCGAGCAGCAGCGGCGGCAGTAGCTGGTGCGGTTCGTGCCGCCGCCACAGCAGCGACCAGGCGTACAGGGGCGTGGGGTCGACCAGGGGTACGGCCCGCAGGCCTGGCGGCAGCGGCGCGTCGGCGGGCAGGAGTGAGACCTGCCGCGGCTCGGCGCGCAGGTGCTCGGCGAGCGCGCCGAGCCCGAGGTTGACGCCGCCGAAGTCGGCCGGCACGCCGAAGTGGGCGGCGAACCTCCGCAGGTAGTCCAGCCGGTCGATCGCGGCCGGGAACCAGAGCGCGCCGTCACGCAACTCCCCCGGCCGCAGCCGTACGCGCCCGGCCAGCGGGTGCCCGGCGCTCATGACGGCGTCGAGCGGCTCCAGGCGTACGAGACGGTGCGTCAGCGTGCCGGCGTCCTCCAGCGGATGGACCCGGCCGAACCCGGCGTCGATCTCGCCGCGGCGCAGGGAGGTCACGGCGGCGGGCAGGTCGCGGCTGGCCCCGAGCTCCACGCCGAGGTCCGGAACCTCGGCCAGCGCCTCACGTACGGTACGGGTCGGGACGTACATGTGGCCCCAGACGTCGAGGCGCAGCGGGCGGTCCTCGCGCCGCGCCGCGGCCACGGCGAGGTCGCCCGCGGAGACCGCGCGGATGGCCGGTTCGAGGAAGCGCCGCCCGGCCTCGGTCAGCTCGACGCCGGCCTTGCCGCGGGTGAACAGCCGGACGCCGAGGTCGTCCTCCAGGCGTGCGACGCGCTTGGACAACGCCTGCTGGCTGAGGGACAGGTGCTCGGCCGCGCGTCCGAAGTGCAGCCGCTCGGCGGCCGCGACGAACGCGCGCACCCGCGCCAGGTCCAGGTCCACCCGGCCTCCCTCCGTCGTCCTCGCGGAACAAGGGCGGCGCGCGGGGATATTCCTGACCAGGCACGACAACCGGTGGTTGTCAGCGTCTCCGATCGGCTGTTGGACCGGCCACCTGCGGGGGCGGTGTCCTTGGTCCCTCGGATCGTGATCGAGATCTCGGGAGGGATCGAACGTGAAGCGCAGCGCTCTCGTGCTGTTCACCGTGTGCGTCGCGTGCCTGCTGATGCCGTTCGCCATGGCCGGGGTCTCGGTGGCCCTGCCGGACATCGGCGTCGGCCTGCACGCCGGGCTCGCCCCGGTCCAGTGGGTCGTCAACGGCTATGACCTGGCGTTCGGCAGCCTGATGCTGGCCTTCGGCTCGCTGGCCGACCTGTTCGGCCGCCGGCGACTGTTCACCGTCGGCGTGGCCGTGTTCGCCGGGGCCGCGCTGCTCGGCGCGCTCGCCTGGAACATCGTCGCGCTCGACCTGGCGCGCGCCCTGGCCGGCGTGGGCGCGGCGGCGACGATCACCAGCGGCAGCGCGCTGCTGGCGCAGACGTTCGAGGGCCCGGCGCGTGCGCGGGCGTTCGGCGCCTTCGGCACGGTCGTCGGGCTGGGCCTGGCGTTCGGCGCGACGCTCGCCGGGGCGCTGGTGCACGCGCTCGGCTGGCGGTCGGTGTTCGCGGTGCCGGCGGTGATCGGGGGCGGCCTGCTGCTGCTCACCCGCGCCCTGCCTGAGTCGCGCAACCCGGACGCGCGCCGCGTCGACGTCGCGGGCACGGTCACCTTCACGGCCGCGCTCGTACTGCTGATCTTCGCGCTGATCGAGGGGCCGCAGGCGGGCTGGGCACGGCCGCAGGTCGTCGGCGGATTCGCCGGGTTCGTGCTGCTCATCGGCGCGTTCGCCGCCGTGGAGCGCCGTACGGCCGAGCCGATGTTCGACCTCTCCCTCCTGGCACAGCGGCGGTTCCTGGGCCTGTGCCTGGCCGTGACGGCGTTCGTCGCGGTGTTCACGCCACTCGCCATGGACCTGCCGTCGTACCTCATCGCCACCGGCGGCATCGGCGCCGCGCGTGCGGGCGTGTGGATGATGATGCTCGGCGTGCCGACGCTCCTGTTCCCGGCGGCGGCGGCCTACGCCACCCGCTGGATCCCGGCTCGGCACCAGGTCGTCGCCGCGCTCCTGCTCTCCGGCGGCGGCGCGGCCTGGCTCACCGTGATCCGGCCCGGCGGCGGCCCCGCGGCCGTCCTCGGCCCGCTCGTCCTCATCGGCGCGGGCATCGGCATCTCCTTCGGCCTGCTGGACAACCTCGCGGTCAGCAGCGTGGCGCCGGCGCGCGCCGGGATGGCGGCCGGCATGTTCAACACGACGCGGATCGGCGGGGAGACCATCGCCATCGCCGTCGTGGGATCGCTGCTGGTGAGCTTCACCGCTAGCCGCCTCGGCGACGGCGGTGCCGCGAACCTGCTCAACCAGGGCGACCTGGCCGGCGCGGTCGCCCGCGGCGTCCCGGCTCATGCGGCGGCGGCGGCCTACACCGGGGCGCTGCACACGGTGTCGTGGGTGCTCGCGGCGGTCTGCGCGGTGACGGCTCCGGCGGTGGCGTGCCTCCTGCGCGAGCCACGTACGGCGGCCGGGCCGGTCACCGAGCCGCTGCCGGAGCGCGCCGCGGCCTGAAGTCGGGCCGCACGGCAGGCGCACGTGGCCGGGGGCGCGTCAGGCGTCGGGGAGCAGCGGGAGGGTGAGGACGAAGCGGGTGCCGAGGTCGTCGTCGGCGAGCCGCAGCGAGCCGCCGTACGCGCCGGCGATGTCACGTGAGATGGCCAGGCCGAGCCCGGTGCCGCCGGAGTCGCGCCGACGTGAGGCCGGCAGGCGGATGAAGCGCTCGAAGATCCGCTCGCGGTCGCCGGACGCGATGGCCTCGCCGTCGTTGAAGACCTCCACGACCGCCTCGCCGTCCTCCCGGCGTACCGTCACGATCACCTCGGAGTCGGCGTGGCGGGCGGCGTTGTCGAGCAAGTTGGTGAGCACCCGGCCGATGTCGACGTCGTTCACCCGCGCGACCACGCCGGGCTCGGCGTCCACCTTGGCCGAGACCCGGCGCGGCCGCCGGGCCACCTCGCGCTCGGCGAGGTCGGCGAGGTCGACGCGTTCGGACCGGCCCGGCAGCCCGGCCTCCCTCCGCGCGAGCGCGAGCAGCTCGGTGACGATGTTCTGCAGACGCTCGGTGTTCTTGAGCGTACGGCCGAGCGCGGCGCGCAGGTCGGTGCCCTCCGGGTCGATCAGGGCGGCCTCCAGCTCGGCGCGCAGCCCGGCGATCGGGCTGCGCAGGTCGTGGGAGACGTCGGAGACGAGACGCCGCTGCTGTTCGACCGCGGCCTCCAGCCGGTCCAGCGTGGCGTTGACGGCCAGCACCAGCCAGTGGAACTCGTGACGCTCGGGCGGGAGCGAGACGCGGCGGTGCAGGTCCGCTGCGTTGATCTCGTCGAGCTCGGCCCGGATCAGCTCGACCGGCCGCAGCCTGCGTGCGGCGAGCCACCAGCGCCAGGCCCCGGCCGCGCCGATGCTGACCGGGATGCCCAGCGCGAGGAAGACCGCCAGCCCCGGCCGGGGGAACAGGCCCGGCTCGGGCGCCAGCACGTACACCGTGAGGACCCCGGTGCCTCCTCCGGCGAGCGCCACGGACGGCCCGGCCACCCGCATCGCGACAGAGGTGAAGCACCGGCTGCCCGGGCAGACGCGGCGGAACAGCGGCGCATCGCCCGCCGGTCGCGGCGCGCGCAGGGCCGACAGGCCGAGTACCGAACGGCTGGCGGCCACGACCTGCCGCCGCTCGTTCTGCACCTGGATCAGGCCGGGCGTGCCGCTGACGATCGGGCTGGTCAGATGCCCCGCGCGAGCGAGCGCGCCCACCTGGCGCGCGGTGAACGCGAGCTGGTTGGCGAGCTGCACGCCGGCCTGGATGCGGATGAAGGCGAGCAGCGCGCCGTACGCGAGCAGGGCGATGAGGCCCGTCACCACCATCGCGATGACGGTGACGCGCACCCTGATGAGCTGGTCGTTGGGAAGCCGCAAGAGTCTCCCGCCGTCCACGCGAACGCCGCCCCCCGGCGGTCGCGTACGGTAAGGAGGAATTACCCGTCAGACGTGTCCGTTACGCATTTCCGCAGGCCACAGCGTTCTTTGCCGATGCCATCCGGGCCCTGAGGATCTGTCCGGAAGCGGACGGCGTAGATCTGCGCGCTTCTGGGCACGCGCCGGCGAGAACGAGTCTCGCGCCGCGCGCCGCGGCGAATACGAATGCCGACCGCGCGTGACCGGCCGACACGCTCCGCGACGAAACGTTCGGCGCAACCGTCCCTCTCGCATCGTCTCGTTCGCATTGTCCCGACCTTCGCGACGGAACGCGTGAAGTACTGCGAGACCGTTGTGACCAGTACATTTGGTCGGATACACGAAACCACGCACCGCGTCTGGGTTCTCGGTCGTCCCGTCCCACCGATGTGTGTCAAAGTTGACACGCGACAGAATGCAGCGAAGCGGTGATACTCAACTGGGAGACATACGGTCGCGATGACGGTCCGCCCGCCGGGCGGCTCGCACCAGAACAACTGAAACCGGAAGGATGCCGTCCTCGCCACACGTTGGCGGCAAATCGGCGTTCGTAGGGAGGCGGGAGCGCCAATGAAGAAGTACCTCACCTGGGCACTCGGGGCCTTTGTTGTTTTCTACCTGCTGAAGTCCCCGGCAGGCGCGGCTCACGTTGTGCACAACGCACTCGGCAGTCTTACGTCGGCAGGCGACTCCTTGTCGAGGTTCGTGAACGCACTGTGACCCCCGGCGCGGCCCCCGCCGCGCCCCTTCCACGGTTTCCGGCGGCCTGAGCAAGTCCCGCGCGCCCTGTCGGTCGGCACGTTCTACAGTGTGCCGACCGACCTGAGAGGTGAGCATGGGACCGCTGCACGGTGTCCGCGTCATCGAGATCGCCAGTCTCGCACCCGCGCCCTTCGGCTGCATGGTGCTGTCCGACCTGGGCGCCGACGTGATCCGCGTCGACCGTCCGACGAGCGTCGGCGGCGGAGCGTCGATCGACCCGCTGGGCCGCGGCCGACGTTCGGTCGGTCTCAACCTCAAGGACCCCGCCGGGGTCGACGTGCTGCTGCGTCTCATCGAGACCGCCGACGTCCTCGTCGAGGGATTCCGCCCGGGGGTGACCGAGCGGCTCGGCTTCGGCCCGGACGTCTGCCTGGAGCGCAACCCCGGCCTCGTGTACGGCCGGATGACGGGCTGGGGCCAGGAGGGCCCGATGGCGCGGATGGCCGGCCACGACATCAACTACATCGCACTCGCCGGCGCGCTGGACCCGATCGGCCGCGCCGGCGAGCGCCCGCTGCCTCCGCTCAACCTCGTGGGCGACTTCGGCGGCGGCGGCATGCTCCTGGCCGTCGGGATCCTCGCGGCCCTGTTCGAGCGGTCGCGCTCTGGCCGGGGCCAGGTGGTGGACGCGGCCATGGTCGACGGCGCCGCGCTGCTCACCTCCTTCATCCACGGCATGCGCGGGCAGGGCCAGTGGCAGGACGCTCGCGGCACCAACCTCCTCGACACGGGCGCGCCGTTCTATGACACCTACGAGACCTCCGACAGCCTGTTCGTGAGCGTGGGAGCCCTGGAGCCGCAGTTCTACGCGGCCCTGCTGACCGGCTTGGGCCTCGCGGGCGAGGACCTGCCGCCCCAGTACGCGCAGGACCGCTGGCCGGAGCTGAAGGCGCGTTTCACCGAGGTCTTCAAACGGCGTACGCGTGACGAGTGGGCGGAGATCTTCGACGGCACGGACGCGTGCGTGGCCCCGATCCTGAGCCTGGGCGAGGCCCCCGCACACCCGCACGCGGCGGCGCGTACGGGCTTCGTCGACGTGGCCGGGCTGACCCAGCCCGCGCCGGCGCCGCGCTTCAGCCGCACCGCCGCCGAGACCCCCGCACCGCCCGTACGCCCGGGCGAGCACACGGACGCGGCCCTGCGTGAGCTGGGGCTGACCGACGAGGAGATCTCCGCGCTGCGTGAGAGCGGCTCGATCGCCTAGGCTTCGAGATCTCCGCCACCACGCCGGACGGCGACGTCGGCGTTACCGACGGCGGGTTCACCACCTGGACGGCCGACCTCCTCGGCAACGCCGAGGAACGCCTGCTGATCAGCGGCATAGGCATCGAGCGACTCTGCCGCGTCACGTACCGCTGACCGGCGGCTCTCCCGCCGCGTCGCCGCGGCCGGCCTGCTCGGCGAGTTCCAGCTCGATGAAAGCGTCGATCATCGCCCGCCAGACCGACTCGGCGACCGCGGGCGCGAGACCCGCGGCCTCGGCGCGCTCACGTGCCATCGCGATCACCTTCGCCGCCCGGCCCGGCGCGCGAACCGCCTGCTCATCGGCCTTGAAGGCGGCGGCCGCACGTACGAGCGACTGCCGTTCGGCCAGCAGGCGGATCAGGCCGACGTCGAGGTCGTCGATGCGAGCACGGACTTCCGCGAGCGATCCCGGATCGGTCATGTCCCGATCGTGCCACCCTCGCGAGGCATTAATGCCCCTATTTCGGTCATATCGGTACGTCAATTCGGCCGGTGGCCGGGTTCTCCCGCGGATGCGCGGTCCGGCACGGCGGCTCGTACGCCATCCTTGTGCCCCATGAGGCCAATCCGCGTCCTCATCGTCGACGACCAGGCGCTGTTCGCCGAGGCGCTCGCCGCCCGGCTCAGCGCCGAACCCGACCTTGAGGTGCTGCCCGTCGCGCATGACATCCGGCGTGCCACCGCGCTCATCGCGACAGAGTCTCCGCAGGTCGTCGTGCTCGACCTGGTGCTCGGCGAGGAGAGCGGCCTGGACGCGCTGGACATCGTGCGCCGCCGATATCCGGACGTACGCGTCGTCGTGCTCAGCGGCATCACCGACCTGGACCCCATGGTGACCGCGCTGCGCCGGGGCGCGGTGGGCTGGCTGCCCAAGACCGAGAGCGCCGACCTGGTCTCGCAGGTGATCCGCGGCGCGGCCGGGCGCGGCGGATGGATACCGCCGGAGCTGCTCGGCGAGGTGCTGCGGCGGCTGCTCGCCGACGGCGGCGGCACGGACGGCGACGACCTCGCCGACCTCACGCCGCGCGAACGCGAGGTGCTCCGCTGCATGGTCGACGGGCTGAGCCGGCCCGAGATCGCCGGGCGCCTCGGGCTGTCGGCCAACACCGTACGCACCCACACCCAGAACCTCCTCGCCAAGCTCGACGCGCACTCCGCGCTCGAGGCGATCACCGTGGCGATGCGCGCCGGCATGCGACCGTCGAATCCCGGTGATGATCCTCCGATGTGAACGGGTCCCCCATTTGGCGTAGTTCCTCATCGTCTCGATGCCCGTTCAGGCGTGGTAACGGCACCCGTACTCTCGGCGCAGGCGAGAGG
Organism: uncultured Actinomycetota bacterium; assembly: GCA_963799975.1. Lineage (GTDB taxonomy): Bacteria > Actinomycetota > Actinomycetes > Streptosporangiales > Streptosporangiaceae > Actinoallomurus. Next base: position 1,023,765 of record CAWCZF010000002.1, read on the forward strand.
GGCGTTCGTGGAAAACGGGCGGGGCTGACCTTTGCGTAAACGCAGGTGCCACGGGGGCGACGGCCGGGCCCGCGCCGTCATCGTCGGTGCGGGCGACGCCGGCCGTACGCTGGCCAAGGCGCTGCTGGAGACCGAGGGCGGCGGCCCGGTGCCGGTCGGGTTCATCGACGACGAGGCGGACGGCCACGTGTCCGGGCTGCCGGTCCTCGGCGGCACCGGCGACATCGCGGGCGCCACCTGGCCGGTGCGCGCGCAGATCGTCATCGTGGCGATCCCCTCGCTGCCGCCCGTACGCATCGCGCGGCTCGTCGATCAGGTCTGCGCGGCCGGGCTGGACGTCCGCTACCTCCCGCCCGGAGCCGGGCCGCCGCGTCCGCTGCGGCTGAACGGGCGCGACGAACTCACGGTCGCGACGACGCGCGGACGCCGGTTCGTCTCCGGCCGCCGGGTGCTGGTCACCGGGGCGTGCGGGGCGGTCGGCGCGCGGCTGTGCCGGCGGCTGCGCACCCTGCAGACCGCCTCGCTCGTCCAACTCGACCACGACGAGGACGGCCTGGCGAAGCTGACCGCCGAGAGCGACACCGGGCGGCCCGCCGTCGTGGACATCCGGGACGCCGCGCGGGTCGACGCCCTGTTCGAGGACGTACGGCCCGAGCTGGTGCTGCACGTGGCCGGGTTCAACAACGACCCTCGCCCGCTGGAGCGGCAGCCCTCCGCGGCGGTGCGCACCAACGTGCTCGGCACCCGCAACCTCGCGCGCGCGGCCGTACGCCACGCGGTGGAGCGCTTCGTCCTCGTCTCCACCGACCAGGCCGCCGAGCCGGTCTCGGTGCTGGGCGCCACCCGCAGGCTCTCGGAGTTCGTCCTCCAGGCTGAGGCGGGCGGCCCGACCTGCTTCGCCGCCGTACGCGCCGGGAGCGTGCTGGGCTCGGGCGCGTCACCCCTCCGCGGCATCGCCGACCGGCTCGCCGCGAGCCGTCCCGTCACCGTCGCCCACCCCGACGCCGCATGCCACCTGATGAGCGCGCGCGAGGCCGCCGAACTGGTATTGGAGTCCACCGCGATGGCCGAGGACGCCGAGACGTTCGCGCTCGACACCGGGCCGCCCGTCCCGGTGCTGCCGGTCGTGGGTGCGCTGGTCGACGGGCTGCGCGTGCCGGACGTGACGATCCGGTTCACCGGCCTGGGCCCGGGCGAGCGCCTGCGGGCCCGCTCGTTCGCGGACTCGGAGGAGAGGCTGCGCACCGCCCATCCGCTGATCTACGCCACCCGCGCCGCGGTGCCGGCGCACGGGGGCAACGAGCCGCTCACCGCGCTGCTCGACGCGGCCGCACGCGGCGCCGACGACGAGGTACGGCTGCTGATGCGGCGCATGCTGCCGGAGTACCGGCCGCTGGAGGAACGCGCGTGACCCCGCTCCGGGTCGCCCTGGTCCTCGACCGGTTCGAGGGCGGCCCGGCACGCGCCGCGCTGACCGCCGCTCTCGCGCTGGACCCGTCGGCGTACGCGCACACCGTGATCACCCGCCTGCCCGGCGGCCTCGACTCCTGGGCCGAGGAGTCGGGGGTGCCGGTCGTGCGCGTGACCGGCCTGACCGCGGCCCTCGCCGGGTACGACGTGGTCCACACGCACGAGGGGACGGCGGGCCGCCTCGCCGCCTCCGCCGCGGGCGTACGACGGGTGGTGCACACCTGGTACCGCCCGCCGTCACCGACCCCGGCCGAACGCCGCGCGGCACGCGAGACGGACATGTTCCTCGCCGTGGGCGGCCGTACGGCCTCGCGGGCGCTGCGGCTGGGCCTGGCGTCGCCGGCCCGTATCCGCGCGATCTGGCCGGCCGTGGAGGTGCCACGCGGCACCGGCACGCGTACGCGGGCACGCCGCCTGATCGGCCTGCCCCTGGGCGCGCAGGTGGTCGGCGGCATCGGCCCGGCGCACGGAGCGGGCCGCCCGGACGTGTTCGCCCGCGCCATCGCCCGGTCGCCGTCGAACGTCTACGGCGTCTGGGCGGACGGCGACGGCGGCCCGGTGGCACGGCTGCCGCGCCGGGTGAGCCGTCGCCTGACCGAACGCCTCGGCGGCGAGCGCCTGCTGTGGCTGGGCCACCGGCACGACGTGGCCGACCTGCTGCCGGGCTTCGACGTACTCGCGATGACGGGCCGCCACGAGGGCATCCCGTACGCCGCGGTCGAGGCCGCCGCCGCGGGCGTACCGTTGGTCGGCACGGTGGCCCCGACGGGCCCGGACATCATCCGCGCGGGCGAAACGGGCCTGCTGACCGCCCCGGGCGACGCGGGGCAACTCGCGGACGCGATCGAGTACCTCCTGAACAACCCGGCCGAGGCCCGCCGCATGAGCCGCGCCGCCCTGGCCCGAGTCGCCGACCGCTGCGACCCGGCCACCCTGGCCACGACGCTGGACGAGGTCTACCGCGCCTCGCCACTGGATCCGGACTGCACGTAGGTACACCCGAACACCCTGGGAGCGCGACGTCGACAGGGAAACGGCGGTTGGGAGGCCGAGGAGCGGCTGGCCGCGGATGCCCGTGCGCCTCTACGAGCAGGGCCGGAGTATCCGGCAGGTGGCCGCTCGCTTCGACTGTGGATATGGCGTCATGCGCCGCATTCTGTCCGCGCGTACCGCATTGCGGCCGCGGAGTGTGCGACACGCCGATTTGCATTACAGAGCGCTGAAATAACAGTTACTTTCGGTAATAACGGACGCGACCTGAAACGACTACGTCTTCGCACCTTAGATTGCACAGAGACGCCCGAGGTTCGCGGAAAGTTGACCCTGAGTGACCACATGACCACCTCCGGCCAGCAACACTGTCTTTACCGGCGCCTGCCTGGACTTCGGCGTCCTACAGGATGACGGTCGACAACATTGGTCCGTGTTTTCCGAAGACGGGGGTCTGCCATGATGGATGGACAGTCACGCTCTTCGCCCACGCTTTTGGAGCGTGGCGCGACCACAGAGGCGATGCGGTTGCCGGTTCCGTCGACCGGCGACCCTGACCTGTGGCGACGCAGAATCCGGCACGATATTCGCCACGAACTCGGCACCATCATCATGCTCGCGTCCGCCGTGTCCGTCGCCGACGACGTCGGTCCCGCCAGTCGCCGGCGCGTCGAGGCGTTGCTCGGCGAGACGCGCTGGCTCGACCACCTGCTGCGCCGCCTCGACGAGGACGACGAGCGGCCCGAGGACCGGCTGCCCAGTCCCGAGCGCGTACGCGTGGACGAGTTGGTCGGGGAGATCGTCGCCGGCCTGCGGCTCGCGTCCGTACGACGGGTCGGCTACGACGCGGGCCCCGCGTGGGCGCACATCGACCCGCTCGCGCTCTGGCGCGCCGTACGCAACATCCTCGACAACGCCTGCCGGATCTCACGTGAACGCGTCGACGTCAGCGTGGAGACCGCGGACGGCTGGACCGTCGTCCAGGTCGACGACGACGGTCCCGGCTTCGGCGCCGGCGCGGCGGGACTCGCCTCACTCGGGCTCGGCATCGTGCACGACCTGGTCACCGGCTACGGCGGCGGGCTGGAGATACGCCGGGGCGAGCTCGGCGGCGCGCGGGTGCGGATCCTGCTGCCGTCGGCGGCGCGTCCGTGAAGGTCGTCGTCTGCGACGACCACGCGGTGTTCGCGGACTCACTCGCCCTGGTGCTGGACGAGTCGGGTCACGACGTGGTCGGCGTGGTGTACTCCCCCGAAGCGGCGTTGCGGCTGCTCAGGTCGGCGCCCGCCGACGTGTGCCTGATCGACTTACAGTTCCCGGCCGGGTCGGCGCTGGACCACCTGCCCGAGCTCGTACGCGCCGCGCCGCAGACGCGGTTCGTGGTGCTGTCGGGTTCGATCGACGCCGACCTGCTCGACACCGCGCTCGCCGCGGGGGTACGCGGCTTCGCGCACAAGGGCCAGCAGGCCGGTGAGATCGTCGCCATGCTGGCCCGCGTGCACGCGGGTGACGTCGTCGTCGATCCGGCCACCGGCTCGCGGATGCCGCCGCGGCCGCGGAGCGAGGCGCAGCGGCTCGCGCACTACCTCACGCCGCGCGAACGCGAGGTGCTAGTCCGGCTCGTACGCGGCGAGAACACCGTGACCCTCGCGCGCACCATGAAGATCACCCGCAGCACCGCCCGCAGTCACGTGCAGAGCGTGCTGACCAAGCTCGGCGTGCACTCCCAGCGGGAGGCCGTGATCGCCGCCGCCCGCCACGGGCTCGTCAGCGTCAACACCGGCGAATGGCTGCTCGGCTAGGGCACCGACGCATTCGCCACGCTATGAGGTGATGCTTACCGGCGCGTGCACATTCGTGCGCGATGGGTGCGATGTACGATCAGTAAAGCTCACGGGCGGCAGCTGGTCTAACCGCTGACCTGCACCCTGCCCCCACGATCGAGCATGGGGAGGCGTGGGGTGAACACGCGGAGCACACGTAGGCGTTCTGTCCCGCCGGGCCTCCGATGAGCCGGTACGAGCGGTGGAACACCCTGCTCTCCCTGCTGGCGAGCCGCGGACGGCTCAGTGTCGAGGAGGCGGCGGCCGAGCTGAAGGTGTCCGCCGCGACCATCCGCCGTGACTTCGACCAGCTCGCGCAGCAGCAGATGCTGACCCGCACCCGCGGCGGTGCCGTCGCCCACACCGTGACGTACGACCTTCCGCTCCGGTACAAGAGCGCGCGGCGTGCCTCGGAGAAGCAGCGCATCGCGGCGGTCGCCGCCGACCTGGTCCAGCCGGGTGCGGTCGTCGGCGTCAACGGCGGCACGACCACCACCGAGGTCGCCCGCGCCCTGGCCACCCGCGCCGACCTGCACACCGAGTCCAGCGCGCCCGCGGTGACCGTCGTGACGAACGCGCTCAACATCGCCGGTGAGCTCGTCGTACGCCCGCACATCAAGATCGTGCTGACCGGCGGCGTCGCGCTGCCGCAGTCGTATGAGCTGGTCGGCCCGCTCGCGAACGGCGTGTTCGACCAGGTCACCCTCGACCTGGCCTTTCTCGGCGTGAGCGGGCTCGACGTCGACCGCGGCGCGACCTGCGCCAACGAGGACGAGGCGAGCATCAACCGGCAGATGGCGATCCGCGCCGAACGCATCGTCGTGGTCGCCGACGGTTCCAAGCTCGGCGCGCGCGCGTTCGCCAAGATCTGCGGGATCGGCGAGGTCGACATCCTGGTCACCGACGCGGACGCCGACGCGGCCGCGTACGAGGAGGCGGGGATCAAGGTGCTGCGCGCCTGACCGGCAGCACCGGGTCAGCGGGTCCGCAGGTGCTTGGCGACCGCCGAGGCCAGCGCCTGCGCCTCAAGGCCGGTCTGGCCGATCCGCAGGACGTACCGGCCCGCGCGGAACCACAGCACCGCCGGCGAGACGAAGGCGTACGCCTCGTCCGCGCCGTCCACCTGTACGGGCTGCGCGGGCTCCTCGACCGTCAGCAGGCGGTGCGCGTCGTCGGGCGTGGGCGCGACCCACACGACGTCGAGGCGCGCGTCGCCCGCGAGCCGATAGTCGCACGAGAGCTTGTGCAGCGTGACCGCGCCGACGGTCACCGTGCCGGCCTCGGGCGAGGCCGGCGCGGCCGACTTGTATCCCGGCGCGACCGCGCAGGCGTCCGGCCAGTCCGACGCGCGCACTCCCCCGAGCTCACCCGGCAGCCCCGGCCGCGCCGTTGCGTACGCGGTGGTGCGGAACGCCCCGGCGGCGAGATGACCGGCGTAGAGACGGCCGCCCGCCACCGCGATCCACGAGACGCCGCGTCGCCCGGCGTCCCCTGAGTCCGCGGCCAGCGCGAACGGCGCCGGCCCGGTGCGTACGGTCCCGGCGGCCGGGTCGATGACGTCGAGCGCGGCGGGCAGCAGCCGTACGCCGGCCGGGTCGCGGCTCTCGCCGAGTTCCCCGCGCACGCCGTACACCTGCCCGGCGGCGACCGTGAGCGCCTCGTAGGCCGTGGTGAGCGGACGGGAGAGGACCTGACGGCTCAGCAGGTCGACCGTCAGCGCCTCGCGTGCGCCCGTCACGACGGCATGGTCGCCGGCCACCGCGAACCGGCAGGGCTCCTCGCACCGGCGTACGTGACGCGCGTCGGTCACCGCGTGCCCGTCCGCGGCCAGGACCACGAGCCCGCGCGCGTCGTCGATCAGCGTGATCCCCTGGCGTACGCGGGTGATGCCCTGCTGCTGTACGTCGCGGGCCCACCGGACGGCGCCGGTGGCCGGGTCGAGGGCCAGCAGGCGCGTACGGCCGCCGCAGTTCTCCTTGACCGCGAACAGGCTGCCGTCGGTGTCCTCGGCGCCGAGTTGGCCGACGATCGGCGTCGTGCAGCCGCGCTCGGCGACCTGCCGAGTCCAGCGGAGACGGCCCGTACGTGCGTCGAGGCCACGGATCCCGCCGCCGGTGACCGGCATCAGCGGGAGCATGCCCTGCCCGGCAGCCGCGCCGAGGGAGTCGCCGCCCGGAAGCCGGTAGCCGGGCGCGGGGATGCTCCATTCCACCCGGCCGGTCGCCGCGTCCAGGCCCGTCCAGCGGGACGTACGCCGGTCCATGTTCTCGTCGTCGGTCATGATCACGAGCGATCCGGAGGTCACGGCGTAGGCGGTCACCCGGCGGCCGCGCTCGCGGTAGTGCCAGCGCGCCCGGCCGGTGCCCGCGTCATGGGCGTCGACGCCCTGGGCGGTGGCGGTGACGAACTGACCGGCCACGAGCCGGGGCGTCGACGACACGGCCCCGGCCGGCGAAGGCGTGTCGACGTGCCAGGACTCGGCGAGCGTCCCGGGCGCCGGCCCGGCGTCGGTGAGCGCGGGCGCGGCGGAGTGCGCGGTGGAATGGTCGAGCCGGATCCGGGGCACGGCCCCGGCCCGGCCGCTGCCGCAGGCGGCCGCGCCGAACGCGGTGAGGGCGATCAGGAGGAACCGAATCCGCACTGGGACCCCCGTCGTCGCAACTGGTCCGGTATGGAGCGTTACAGCGAGACTAGTCACAAGATAACGGTCACGTCACGGCATTTTCCCTCTCGGCCGCCCTCGTTACGCCGAGAAGCCGGGGCGGTCATCGACCGGGCGGACGCGTGTCCTCTTCGACCGAAATGAGGGCCCTCCGAAGACAGGTCCCGAGATTCGCGAGCGTGAGCCTGCCGGCCTTGATCGCCTCCAGCACGATCCGGTCACGGACGCGGACGCCGAGTCGAACGTCCGGTTCCGCCAGAACTCCATTAAGGGAGTTCACCACCCCGCCTCGACTCCCAGGGATATTGACACTCAAAGTCAATAAATTGGCGTGCATTGTCAACGGCATCAGTGTAGGAGTCGGCGATCCTGACATAAGCCGGGAGGGATCCACTTGGGATCCACACCCCCCGAACAAAGGGAGTACACGATGATCGACCACAAGGCCGGACTCTCGCAGCGGAGGCTTCGGGTCGGCGCGATCACGGCCACGATGATTCAGACCTGGAACATACGGAAGACTCTGTCAACGCTCATGGCCGCCGGCGCAGGACTTGGGGTCGTTGCGCTGTCGCCGACCACGGCCAGCGCATTTCCAGTCCCGCCGAGCTGCGGCTGCGTGCGCGAGGCCGACACCGCGGGCGCCAGTTCGTACCTGGTCGCGAAAGGCAACGGCGTGCTCGAGCTCGATGTCTGTGACACCGCGGGGGACGGACATCATGCCGAGGGCCACATGTACGTCTCGACGAACGGCGGGTCGTCCTACGCCAAATACAGTGGATCCGAGGAAGAGGGGCACGGCAACTGCCTCGCCGTCAGCACGTCGAAGTACTCCGGCGAGAGCGTCAAGGCGTACGTGACCGCGTACAACATGGAAGGTGACAACGTCATCAACGGGCCCGCCACATCCAGCAAATGGACCGGCACCGCCTGAGTCGCCGCTTTCGCGGCATCTGGCGGCGATTGCGCTGAAACGGGACCAACAAGCTTGCCCGTCGCGCATTCAATGCGGCGGGCAGGGCCGGGTTCGTGCTCGCGGTACGTGCTGGGTGTCGCCCCTGGGCATCCCGATCGGCACCCTATTGATCATCGGGGCGGGATCACGGGGGTGCCTTCGGGGGAAGATGGGGCGGAAACGGCACGGAACCCGTTGCACCCGCGACGTACGATGCGCCCATGGATTCGACGCGCGGACTGGTGACGGTGTCCCGGCGGATCGAGGCCCCGGCCGAGGTCGTCTTCGCGATCCTGGCCGACCCGAAGAAGCACCTCGACCTGGACGGTTCCGGCATGCTGCGAGGCGCGGTCACCGAGACGCCCGTCTCGGCCGTCGGCGACGTCTTCGCGATGCGGATGTACTACGAGCGGCACGGCGACTACGAGATGGACAACCACGTCGTCGAGTTCGAGCCCGGCCGCCGCATCGGCTGGGAGCCGCGCCCGGGCAACGGACACCCGGACGCCCGCTCGGCCGGCGGCCGGTGGGGACAGCGGTGGAGCTACGACCTGCGGCCCGACGGCACGGACGCGACCGTCGTGACCGAGATCTATGACTGTTCGCGCGTGCCGGACCGGCAGCGCGAGGGCATGAAGGACGGCCGCATCTGGATCGAGGCCATGACCAGGACGCTGGAGCGCCTCGACGCCCTCTGCGTCTAGAACCGGGCGTCCCTCGTGGCCGGTCAGGTCACGAGCTTCGGCGGCCCCAGGGCGGTCAGCACGGAGGTGAGCAGCCCGGGGAACCGGTCCTCCAGGTCGTCGCGGCGCAGCCGTACGACGCGTGCCCGTCCCTCGATCGTGGTCAGCGTGACACCGGCCTCGCGCAGCACGCGGTAGTGGTGGGACATCGTCGACTTGTGCACGTCGATGCCGCTGCCGATGCCCCCGCAGTTCTCGCCGTCGGTGTCGGCGAGGCGCGCCACGATCTCCAGGCGCACGGGGTCGGAGAGCGCGTGCATGACCGAGGCCAGGGCGATGTCCGCGGCCGGCGGGTGGAACGGCTCTCGCATCAGTGCGCCTGCGCCTTCATGCGCACAGCCTACCGTGCGGTTTGATGGTTGGACGTTAATCAAACTCTTCTGTTAGTTTGACGATCACCCAACCGTCAAACACTCCGAGGAGAGCACTCATGACCGCACCAGGCACGCCCGTCACCGTCATCGGCCTGGGCCCGATGGGCCGGGCGCTGGCGGAGACGTTCGTCCGAGCCGGCCACCCGACGACGGTGTGGAACCGCACCGCCTCACGTGCCACACCCCTCGTCGAACGCGGCGCGACCGGCGCGGCGACGGCGGCCGACGCGGTCGCCGCGAGCCCGCTCGTCGTCACCTGCCTGCTGGACGACGACGCCGTACGCACCGTCCTCGACCCCGCGGCCGAGGCGCTGCGCGGCCGTACGCTGGTCGACTTCACCTCCACCACGCCCGCGCACGCACGGCGGCGGGCGGAGTGGGCACGCGAGCGGGGCGTCGCCTACCTCGACGGCGTGATCCTGACGCCGACACCGACCATCGGGCGGGACTCGGCCGCCGTCTTCTACAGCGGGCCGGAGGACCTCTACCGGGCGCACCGGCCCGTACTGGCGAGCCTGGGCGGCACCGCGACCCATCTCGGCGCGGATCACGGACGGGCGGCGGCCTTCGACGTGGCGCTGCTCGACATCTTCTGGACCTCGGTCAGCGGCCTCGTCCACGGGCTGGCGCTGGCCCGCGCCGAGGGCATCCCCGGCGGCGAGTTCGCACCGCATGCCCAGGCGGTCTTCGCCCTGCTGCCCGAGATGGCCACGAGGTTCGCCCGGCAACTCGACGACGGGGAACACCCCGGCGAGCGGTCCACCGTCACCTCGGCCGCCGCCGGACTCACCCACATCATCGACACCGCGCGTACGCACGGCCTGGACACGGGCGTGCTCGCCGCCGCGCATGCCGTCGTACGGCGGGCGGTGGACGCGGGGCACGGGGACGACGGGCTGTCACGTCTCGCCGCCGTCCTCGCGCCGTGAGCGTGAGGGGGTCAGGACCAGGGTGACGCGGGCCGTTCCCGCAGCACGCCGTCCACCTCGATGTCGGTCTTCTCGTTGAAGAAGCAGACCAGGTCGCGTACCGGCTCGACCTCACGGAGCGGCGCCTCGTAGGTCCAGGCGACGTCCTCGCCGTCATGCGCCCAGTAGGCGGCCTCGCCCTTGTAGGCGCAGTAACTCGTCGTCTCGGACGCCTTCAGCGCGTCCAGTCATACGTCCTCGCGCGGCAGGTAGTAGCGGACCGGCAGGCCCGTCTCGTACAGGATCACCGGGCGGGCGGACTCGGCGAGCACCTCGCCGCCCAGGCTCACCCGGACGTTCCGCGAGCTGCGCAGGATGTCGATGCGGCTGTACGGGTCGTGCGGATGGCCGAAGACCTGTTCGTCCTCCTCGTACCAGGCGTCCATCCGGTCCCAGTAGAAGGCGACGTAGCCCTTGAGCCAGGGTGCGATCGGCTCGGGGTAGCCCCACACGGCGTTCTCCGCCGTACGGCCGCCGGCCGAGATCGTCCAGTACGCCGCGTCGCCCTTCACCGGGCAGTGGCTCGAATGGTCCGTACGCGTCAGGAGGTCGGTACGCACGTCGGCCTCGGGGAGGTAGTAGACGGGCAGGATCCCGGTCTCGAAGAGCAGGTGCGCGCCGGTCGTGTCGGCGACGGTCTCGCCGCCGAACTCCACCCGGATCCGCTTGGGCGTCGGCTCGAAGTAGAGGAGGTGACCGGGGGCTTGCACATCACCGTTGAAGACGCCCGAGGGGCGGCCGGACAGGGGGGCTCCAGGCAGAGTCAGGCTCATGAAAGCAGCAACTCCCCCGGTCCGGGGCCCATTCCACGGCGGTCATAACGGCCGAAACCGGCCCTGGATCCAGCGCCGGGCAGAGGTTACGGTCCTAGGACGCGGGAGGGAAGGAACATGGCTCAACGGCGAGTCAGCGATGCGATCTCCGACTCTGACCTGATCTACAGTCCGGACACCTACGTACGCGGTGTGCCGTACGACGCGCTCACGCGGCTGCGCAACTCCACGCCGGTCGCCTGGGTGGAGGAAAAGCCCGTCGACGACTGGCCGGCCGGGCCGGGCTTTTGGGCGGTGCTGCGGCACGCCGACGTACGCCACGTGCTGCGCAACCCACGGCTGTTCTCCTCGCATCTCGGCGCGACCCAGATCCGCGACGCCGAGGACCTGGACTACGTACGCCGCATGATGCTCAACATGGACCCGCCGGAGCACTCACGGCTGCGGCGGCTGCTGACCAAGGCGTTCACCCCGCGCGCCGTCGCCCGGCTCGCCGCCAACATCGAGCGGCGCGCGCGCTTCCTCGTCGACGCGGTGGCCGAGAAGGGCGAGGCGGACTTCGCCAAGGAGATCGCCGCCGACCTGCCGCTGCTGACGCTCGCGGACGTGTTCGGCATCCCCGAGTCCGACCGGTGGCTGCTGTTCGACTGGTCCAACCGCGTCATCGGCTACCAGGACGCGGAGTACTCCGTGAGCGCGGCCTTCGACGCGTCGCAGGCCACCGAGATGGCGCGGCGAGCGGTGGCGCTGCGCCCGCGCGACCCGGCGAACCCGCGCTCGCGCGCCGGCCTGCCCGACCTGTACGCGTACGCGCACGAGCTGGGCGAGTACAAGCGGCGGCACCCCGGCGACGACGTCATGACCGCCCTCATGCACCACGTGGACGACGAGGACGGCACGGTCGCCGTGGAGGAGTTCGAGAACCTCTTCTGGCTGTTCGCGGTGGCCGGCAACGAGACGGTGCGCAACGGCCTGCCGGGCGGGATGTTCGCCCTGCTGCGCAACCCGGACGAACTCGCACGCCTGCGCGCCGACCGCTCCCTGCTGGAGAGCGCGGTCGAGGAGATGCTCCGCTGGTTCACCCCGGTCATGAACTTCCGGCGTACGGCGACGGCCGACACGGTCGTGGGCAACGTGCCGGTCCGCAAGGGCGAGAAGGTGGTGGTCTGGTTCTCCTCGGCCAACCGCGACGAGGAGGTCTTCGACCGGCCGTCGAGGTTCGACGTGGGGCGCACGGACAACGACCACCTGACGTTCGGCCACGGCCCGCACTTCTGCCTGGGCGCACATTTGGCCCGCCTGCAACTGCGCGCGATGTTCACCGCCGTCCTGGACCGCCTGGACGACCTCGAACCCGCCGGCGAACCGATCCGCTTGCGCTCGAACTTCCAGAACGGCATCAAACGCCTGCCGATGCGCTGGACCCCGCGACTGTTAGACAGCAAGCCCTTCTCTCCCCTGACGGATGACGGCACCCGGCCGAGGACCAGAGCGGAGTGGAAACGGCGGCGGGTCGCCGGTGCGGCTAGGCGCCCTCGTTCTGCAGGTGCTGGCTCAGCCACACCAAGGCGCTGGGCAGGACGCGGCGCCAGGTGCGCGGGTTGTGGCCGCCGCCCGGGACGAGGATCTTGTCGGTCGCCAGCGGGTCGCGGGCCGCCTGGAGGAACTTCCTCGCCTCGCCGAAGTCGCGCTCGCCGTCCGGGCTCGTGGTGACCAGGACCGAGATCGGCGGCGGGGGCAAGTGCTGGAGATGCCAGATCAGGCTGTTGTCGTTCTTGACCTGCTTGCTGCCCCCGTACAGGTCGCCGGTCTGCCAGTCCTGGCGCGGGTAGAAGTAGCCCGCCATCGAGACCGCCGCGGTGAACCGGTCCGACGCCTTCATCGCCAGTTTGACCGCGCAGTAGCCACCGGTGGAGTCGCCCATCGCGCCCCAGGCGCGGTTGCTCGTCGCCACCCGGTACGTCGACATGAGTGCCTCGGCGACGTCCTGGGTGTAGAAGCTGAGCACCTGCGGGCCGCCCGGCACGTCCGTGCACTCGGTGTCCCTCGGCATCACCGACGTCGGCGTCGGCCGCATCATCACGATGATCATCGGCTGGATCTGGCCGGTGTTCATCTCCTGGAGCGCGGTGGCGGGCACCTTCAGCCGGGTGACCAGCTGTTCGGGGATGCCGGGGAAACCGGTGAAGTCATAGACCACGGGGAAGCGGTGCTTGTCGAACGGCTTCTGGAAGTACTGCGGCGGCAGGAAGATCAGGGCCTGCGTCGTCAGGCCGGTGCGCGCGCCCTGGATCTGGACCTGTTCGATCTGGCCGTCGTGGGCCGGGTCGGGTTTCTTCTTCTTGTCGAAGCCGGTCATCTGGCGTGCCAGGGGCTGCCCGGTGCCCTTCGGCCCGCTGGTGATCAGGGCGCTGTTGGTCTGGACGTGCACCGGCTGGTGGTTCGTGCCGAGCAGGTCCGACCAGGAGGCATAGAACAGGAAGTAGTTGTTCACCGCGAGCAGGAACACCATCAGCAGGGTCAACTGGGCGCCGGCGAACAGGCCGGTACGTGCGAGCAGCATGCGTACCCCGGCGCCGGCGAACTTCGGCCACCACCAGATCGTGACCGCGCCGAGGCCGAGGGCCACCAAGATCAGGAAGGCGAGGAACGCCCCGCTCGTCAGTCCCACCGATGTCCCTCTCACGATCCGGTCCGCCCCCGAACAGGGACGAACCATGGTTCCGGACGGAGTACAGGGGCGCTGGATGAGGCGCCCGGCCGGTTCACGCTATCCGCCTCACCGGCCGACTCCGTCCACTTCCGACACCCGAGTCGCAGCGGCACCTCCCATTTGGGCAGCACGTTGCCCGGCCCACAGTGTTGTGGATGGTCGGCAAACGACTGGTAAATGCGAGGTCAGCGGGCGGCTACTCCCGTCGGCGTAGCCGCGATGTCCACCGTCGCACGATGTTGTACGTACCTGGACCTCCTAGGGTTCAGGTGTGAACGGCGACGGTGGGACCGCACGGTGGCGGCCGAGCAGTCTGCCGGTGTTCGTCGTCCCGCTCCTTGTGTGCTTCGCGGGTGTCATGGGCTCGAGGGGGGCCGACGGCCAAGCCCGCTACCAGCCGCTGCACCTTGACATTCTGGGGTACGCGCTCCTCGCCGCGGGCCCGATCGCCCTTCTTTTCCGCCGCCGTTTCCCGGCCGCCGCGGCCGCCGCGGTGATGACGGTCACAGTGCTGTACCTCCTGCGGGGATACGTCTTCGGCCCGGTCTTCCTCGGCCTGGTCGTCGCGCTCGTCGCCGGGGTGATGGCCGGCCGGCGGATCGCCGCGTGGGCCATCGCGTGCGCCGGTCTCGCCGCGCTCGCCGGGCTGGGCCCGCTCCTGCCCGCCGGCCCGTTCCGGCTCAAGGACTGGTCGCTCAGCCACGACCTGGCGGTCCTGACCTGGCTGCTGCTCGTCCTGACCGGCGCCGAGATCGTCCGCGTCCGCCGGGAGCGCGCCGACCAGATCCGCCGTACGCGGGCCGAGGAGGAGCGCCGCCAGGCCAGCGACGAGCGGCTGCGCATCGCGCGTGAGCTGCACGACGTGCTCGCGCACAACATCTCGATGATCAATGTTCAGGCCGGCGTGGCGCTGCACCTCATGGACGAGCAACCCGAGCAGGCGCGTACGGCGCTGAGCGCGATCAAGGACGCGAGCAAGGAGGCGCTCACCGAGGTGCGTTCCGTGCTCGGCGTCCTGCGCCAGGTCGACGAGAGCGCGCCCCGCACTCCGGCTCCGGGACTCGCGCGCCTGGCCGACCTGCTGTCGCGCGCCCGCGTCGCCGGCATCGCGGTGAGCCTGCGGACCACCGGCGAGCGGCGCGCGCTGCCCGCCGGCGTCGACCTGGCCGCGTTCCGCATCGTCCAGGAGGCGCTGACGAACGTCACCCGGCACGCGGGGCCCGGCGTGTCCGCCGAAGTACGGCTCACGTACGGGGACGCGGAACTGCTCGTGGTCGTACAGGACGACGGGCGGGGAGCGCCGGGCGACCTGCCGGGGAGCGGGAACGGCATCCCGGGGATGCGCGAGCGCGTCGCCGCCCTGGGCGGTGACCTGTCGGCCGGACCGTACGCGAACGGCTTTCGCGTCCAGGCGCGGCTGCCGGTGCCGCGGCCGGCGCCCGATCCGCCGGTGCGAGAGACGGAGACGACATGACCGGGCCGATTCGCGTCCTCCTCGCCGACGACCAGGCCCTCGTACGCGCCGGGTTCCGCGCACTGCTCGACGCACAGGCCGACATCGAGGTGGTCGGCGAGGCCGGCGACGGCGAGCAGGCCGTACGCCTGGCACGGCGCGAGCGCCCGGACATCGTGTTGATGGACATCCGCATGCCCGTGCTGGACGGCCTGTCCGCCGCCCGCCAGATCATCCGCGACGAGCGGCTCGCCGCCACGAGGATCATCATCTTGACCACGTTCGAGCTGGATGAGTACGTGTTCGAGGCGCTGCGAGGCGGCGCGAGCGGCTTCCTGGTCAAGGACACCGAGCCGGCCGAGCTCGTACGCGGCGTGCGCGAGGTCGCGGGCGGCGACGCGCTGCTGTCGCCGAGCGTGACGCGGCGGCTGATCGCGGAGTTCGCGGCCAAGGCCAAGAAGCCGCGTGCCACCGCCGAGCTGGCCACACTGACCGACCGCGAGCGCGAGGTCATGGCCCTGGCCGCCGAGGGCCTGTCGAACGAGGAGATCGCCGCGCGCCTGGTGGTCAGCCCGGCGACGGCCAAGACCCACGTGAGCCGCGCCATGATCAAGCTGCACGCCCGCGACCGCGCCCAGCTCGTCGTGATCGCCTACGAGACCGGCCTGGTGAAGCCCGGCTGGCTCGACTAGCGGGGCCGCGAGACGTCGTCGAGCTGGCCGGCCGCCTCGGGCGGCAGGTCGGTGTCGAGGCCGGTCAGGTTGCCGTGCAGCTGGTCGAGGGTGCGGGGACCGATGATGACGGACGTGACGTCCGGCCGCCGCCGTACCCAGGCCAGGGCGACGGCCGCCGGGGTGGTGCCGAGTTCGGCGGCGAGCTTCACGACGTGGTCGGCGACGTCGAGGTTCGCCTCGTTCAGCAGGTCATCGGCCCAGGCGCGCGCCCTCGGCAGGGGTGAGGCGTACAGCCGGCCCATCCGGGTGTCGGCGTCCGGGGCGACGCCGCGGCGGTAGCGGCCGGTGAGCACGCCGCCGCCGAGCGGTGACCAGACCAGCGTGCCCAGGCCATGCCGACGGCAGGCGGGCAGGATCTCCGCCTCGATGCCGCGCGCCACCAGGGAGTACTGCGGCTGGAGGCTGGTGAACCCCGTGGCGCCGACGCGTTGCGACGCCCACTGCGCCTCCACGATCTGGGCCGCGGTGAAGTTGGAACAGCCGACGTAGCGGACCTTGCCGGAACGTACGAAGCCGTCGAGGGTGGCCATGGTCTCCTCGATCGGCGTGGAGTCGTCCCACTGGTGGCACTGGTAGAGGTCGATGTGGTCGGTGCCGAGTCGCCGCAGGCTGGCCTCCAGCGCCCGGGTCAGGTGCGCCCGCGAGAGTCCGCGGTCGTTGGGTCCGGCACCCTGCGGGAGGAACGCCTTGGTGGCCAGGACGACCTCGTCGCGCCGGTTCTTGACGGCGCGGCCGACGATCTGCTCGGACTCGCCGCCGGTGTAGGCGTCGGCGGTGTCGATGATGTTGCCGCCGGCGTCCAGGAAGGCGTCGACGATGCGGCGGGCCTCGGTCTCGTCGCAGCTCGCGACACCGCCGGAGGTGCCGAAGTTCATGGTGCCCAGGCATGCTGGGGAGATCTTGAGGCCCGATCGGCCGAGCGTGGTGTACTGCATGGTGGTGCCCTTCACGGGTCGAGCTAGAATCGGAACGAGTGTTCCGCTTTAGCGTGAAACTATACGGAACAACTGTTCCGTTTGTCCATGCACCGAGGAGGACGAATGGCCGGCGAGGCGAAGCCCCTGCGCGCCGACGCGCAGCGCAACCGGGCGCGCATCCTGGCGGCGGCCGAGGTCGCCCTGGCACGCGACGGCCTGTCCGCGTCGATGCGCACGATCGCCGGGCACGCCGACGTGGGGCTGGGCACGATCTACCGCCACTTCCCCACCCAGGAGGCCCTCTACCAGGCCATCATCATCGACCGCACCCAGCGGCTCGTCGCCGAGGCGGACGCGCTGGCCGCCGCCGAGGACCCGGGCACGGCGTTCTTCACGTACCTCACCCGCATTGTGGCGGACGCGACGCAGAAGAAGGCCCTGGCCGACGTGCTCACCGACGCGGGCATCGATCCCAAGGCCGGCATGGCGGACGTCGGCCGGGACATGCGGAACGCGATCGAGCGGCTGCTGACCGGCGCCAAGGAGGCCGGGGAGGTACGGCCGGACCTGAACCTGCCCGAACTCCTGGCCGTGCTCGGCGGCATCTGCATGGCCGCCGAACGCAACCAGTGGGACGCCGACCTGCGCACCCGCACCCTGGGCTTCGTCTTCGACGGGCTGCGCCCGCACCACTGACCGCCCGGCCGCTAACCGCGTACGCGCAGGACCAGGATCGGGGGTTCGGCGCAGCGTCTCAACCGGGTCGCGACCTCGCCCGCAGTGAGATCGGTCGTGAGGTCGGCGGTGAGATCGGCGCCCTCGGGGAACTCACGGCCCGGGGCGCACAGGAGCGCCTCGCCCCGGTCGAGGTCCACCGCCTCCGCACGGAAGCGCGTGTCGCGTGCCGCGCCGAGCAGCGGCTGCGCACCGGTGACCGGCACGACGTCGCCCGCGGCCGTCAGCCGCAGCGGCGGCGGATGCCCCGCCGACACGAGCGAGAGGTGCACGCCCGCGTCCGTACGGCTGACGAGCTCCCCGTGCAGCAGCGTCATCGGCCGCCCGCTCGCGCCCTCGCGTACGACGGCCTGGTTGAGCCGGGTCACCGCGGCCGCGACGCCGTGGCCCTCCGCGGCGAGGAGGCGCAGGCCGTGCCGGGCCAGGCCGGTGACGGTGGCCGCCTCCGGGCCGGCGCCGCGTACGCCGCCGACGGCGAACCGCCAGCGGTGCGGTGCGGCCTCGAACACGTCGTAGAGGTCGTACGCCCCGCCGGCCGGGCGCATCAGCTCGACGCCCGGGATCGACTCCGCCGCGGCCGGCTCGGCGCGGGTGCACAGGCGGAACCACACCGTCTTGGACGCGGCGCCGTATGAGACGCCCCACTCGACGGCGAGCACGATCGGCATGAGCAGCCCGCGGCCGCTGACGCGGTCGGGGTCATCGCCCTTGCCGGGGGCGGGCAGCACCCGCGTCGTGTCGCCGTCGACCACCTCGACCTGCACGCAGGCGCCGATCGCCCGGCAGATCACCTCGAACGGCGTGCGCGCGTGGATGACGGCGTTGGTGGCCAGCTCGCTCGTCAGCAGGACCGCGTCGTCGATGGCGTCGTCGGCGCCCCATTCGACGAGCGTCTGGCGCACGAACCGCCGGGCCGACGCGACCGCGGTCCGGTCCGCCGGGTAGGCCGCCCGTACAGTCGGATGCACGGGAGCCCCCCTTCACGATCAGTGCCGGACACACACCATCGTGACAGAGAGCAGTCGCTCATTGACTCATTGTGCGAAAACTGCATCGCTCGGGCCGTCCATGACTACTTTCGGTAGCCAACTTCCGTCGCTATCGGCCCGGCTGGAACGCGTCGGAGATCACCGCCGGCATGAACTCATAGCGGCTCCACTGCCCGGCCGGCGCGGCGACCAGGATGGCGTACTGCCGCCCGTTCGCGGTGAAGCCGCGGTCGAGCGCCCGCAGCCTGCCGTGGTCACGCGTCTCCCAGGTGTACTCCAGGTCGGCCGCGGGCCAGCGCTGCACGACGGTGTGGTCGCGCAGCCCGAGCTCCTGGAAGCCGGGCAGGGTGTTCTTGGCCCGCACCTCGCGTGCGAAGTTGCGCCAGTGGTCCGCCGCGTCGGCGGTGCCCCAGGGGATCGTGTCGACCTGGATCTGCGCACCCGTCGACGGATCCGTCCAGCGTACGGAGGCGCCGCTCAGCACCTGCCGCGTCCAGCCCACGGGCACCGCGATCGTCGAGCCGTCCGGCCCCGCCTCACGGTGGTAGCCGGGCGGCAGCGGCGCGCTGGGCGTCGGTGTCGGTGTGGGGTCGGCGTCGGCGTCGGCGTGGCCGTCGGCGTCGGCGTCGATGTCGGGCGCTCCGGCGTGCCGCCGGCCGTGCCGTGTGTCAGCAGCAGCGTCGCGCCGATCGCGGCGGCGACGAGGACGACCACCACGACCACGATCAGGACGAGCCTGCGCCGCGAGGCGACGGACTCGCGCACCGGCGGAGGCTCGGGATGGTACGTGCCGGACCCGTTCAGCTCGCGTACGGTCTGGTCGGTCGGCGGCTCGGCGCCGCCGAACTCCTGCGTCCACGGCCCTCGGGAGGCGTCCGGGATGTCGTGCCAGGTCTCGGTCGGGGCGGTACGCCGCGCGGGCATCGTCTCGCCGCGCGCGACGCGCGCGAGGTCGGCGGCGGCCTGGTCGGCGGTCACGCGGTGGGCCGGGTCCTTGACCAGCAGCCCCATCAGCAGCGACGCGAGCGGCCCGGCGAAGTGCGGCGGCGGCGGCTCCTCGTGCAGGACCGCGGTGAGCGCCGCCATGGCTTCGACCCGCTCGTGCGGGCTGCGGCCCTCGCACGCGGCGTAGAGCGTCGCGCCGAGCGCCCACAGGTCCGAGGACGGGCTCGCCAGGTCGCCGCGGGCACGCTCAGGCGCGATGTAGGCGGGTGAGCCCAGCACCAGCCCGGTCTGGGTGAGGGTGGCGTCGCCGTCCATGCGCGCGATGCCGAAGTCGGTGATCACGACACGGGTGGTGCCGTCGGCGCGCGTGTCGAGCAGCACGTTGGCCGGTTTGACGTCGCGGTGCAGGACACCGGACGCGTGCGCGACCCGCAGCGCGGCGAGCATCTGCGCGCCGATGTCGGCGACCCGCTGCGGCGCCAGCCTTCCCTCGCCGTCGATGACCTGCTGGAGGGACCGCGCGCGTACGAACTCCATCACGATCCAGGGCCGGTGGTCCTCCTCCACGACGTCGTGGACGGTGACGATGCCCGGATGGGAGAGCCGCGCGGCCGAGCGCGCCTCCCGCATCGTGCGCTCGAAGAGCACCTCGCGGTCGGCGGCCGACAGACCGGGTGGAAAGAGCACTTCCTTCACCGCGACGTCGCGGTGCAGAAGGTCGTCGTGCGCGCGCCAGACCCGGCCCATACCGCCGCGACCGATCTGGTTCACCAGCCGGTAGCGGCGCCCGAGCACCGAACCCTCCCCGAACGGCATAGCTGAGGACCTTACCGACCGCTGGAGGGTGATCGGCGACGTTAGCCGAGTAATTCAGCTGAATGTCGCGAAAACGAACACGGCGAAAAAGACCAGGAGCACGACGGCGACGATAACGATGGACCGCACCGGGTACGCCATCGAGCCCGACTCGCCCGCCGCGGCCACCTGGGTCGTCGGGGGTTCGAGCGCGTCGAGCAGGGCCTGCGGCTCGTCCGGCGTGGTCTCGATGCTGGACGGCAGCCGCTGCGTCGCGTCGACCGGGGTGTCGGCCGCGGCGGGCGGCGGCTCGGCCTCGCCCGACAGGATGCGGTCGAGCATCGCGGCGACCTCGTCGACGGTCAGGCGCTCGTCGGGGTTCTTGCGCAGCAGGCCGTCGATGACCGGCCGCAACGGCCCGGCGTTCGGCGCGTCCTCGGGCTCGTCGGTCAGCACGGCGACCAGGCTCGCCATCGCGTCGGGGCGCTCGAACGGCGACTTGCCCTCGATCGCGGCGTACATCGTGACGCCGAGCGACCACATGTCGGAGGCGGGCACCGCGACCCGCCCACGTGCGCGCTCCGGCGCGATGTAGGCGGGCGAGCCGATGAGCATGCCCGTCTGTGTGAGGGTCGCGTCGCTCTGCGCCCGCGCGATGCCGAAGTCGGTGAGCACCGCACGCGAGCCACTGACCAGCACGTTGCTCGGCTTGACGTCGCGGTGCAGGATGCCCGCCTCGTGCGCGACGCGCAGCGCGCCGGTCATCTGGCGGCCGATCTCGGCGACCTCGCGCGGCGACAGCACGCCGTCGCGCTTGATCTGCTCGTGCAGCGAACGGGCGCGGATCAGCTCCATCACGATCCAGGGCCGCCCGTCCTCCTCGACGACGTCATATACCGTGACCACACCGGGGTGACTGAGCCGCGCCGCGGTCCTCGCCTCGCGGAACGTGCGCTTGTGCTGGATCTCGCGTTCCTCGTCGGAGAAGCCGTGCGGGAGGATCACTTCCTTGACCGCGACGTCGCGGCCCAGGACCTCGTCGCGGGCGTGCCAGACGGTGCCCATGCCGCCGCGGCCTACTTCGGTGAGCAGACGATAGCGCTGCGCAAGAAGGGGGTTTTCCGGCATAGTTCGCCCACGATACCCACCGCGAGGGCTTTCGTTGGCCTGACGCACACCCAATCACCGGTACAAAGAAAGAATATGCGCGCGACCTCAGGAGCGACATGACGACGAAGGTGTCGACTGCGGGCCGGTCTGGGACGCGGCGGGTGATCGAAGCCGTGCCGACCGTCCTGTTCTGGTACCTCCGCATCTCCGGTGTCCTTTCTGTCCTCGCCTGGCTCTCGTACGGCCTGATCGAGTGGATGTTCAACGTCTGGGTGCTCCGCTCCATCAACTACTTCGGCTGGTATCCGAGCCTCCCGTACGGGCTGCTGCTCATCCTGGTCTCGGTGGGCGTGCGCCGTCGCAAGCGCGCCGCGTGGCGGATCAGCGTCGTCCTGTTCCTGCTGTTCTTCGCGGTCTGGGCCCTCGCCGGGCTGTCGGACTGGGGCGGCTACGGCGAGCTGATCACGGCGGGCGCCTTCGGCCTCGTCGTCGCGATGGTGGTCGCCGCGCGCAAGGAGTTCTACGCGCTGCCCGACCGCGCCAACCGGCGGCTCGCGCTCGTGGTGTTCACGGTGCTGCTGGTCGTCGGCGGCGTCATCGGGACGACGCTGGTCTTCCTCACCGACCGCGACCCGCAGGGGCCCGCCTGGACCCACCTGGTCTACGCCGGGTTGCAGACGCTCCTGGGCGCGGGCGACAACGGCTGGAAGCTCGACGTCGACGTGCCGATCTGGGTCGACGGCATCCTCGGCATCCTCGGCAGCGGCCTGCTCGTCACCACCGTCTGGGCACTGTTCCGCCCCGGCCAGCGTCTCGCGGTGCTCACGCCCGACGAGGAGCTGCCCGCGCGCGCCTTCCTGGCCGAGTGGGGCGACCGCGACTCCCTCGGCTACTTCGCGCTCCGCCGCGACAAGGACGTCATCCTGTCCCCGAACTCCCGCGCCGGCATCGCGTACCGGGTCGAGGGCTCGGTCAGCCTCGCGAGCGGCGACCCGCTCGGCGACCCTGAGGCGTGGGACGCGGCGATCAGCGCCTGGCTCGCCGAGTGCCGCGCGCACGCGTGGATCCCGGGCGTGCTGGGCGCGAGCGAGCGCGCCGCCGCCTCGTTCGGGCGCTGCGGGCTGGACGCGCTCGAACTCGGCGACGAGGCGATCCTCGACCTGCGCGACTTCAACCTGGACGGCCGCGACATGCGGCAGGTGCGCCAGGCCGTACGCCGGGTCGAGCGGGCCGGATACACGGTGCGTATCCGGCGGCACGGCGCGATCAGCCGCGAGGAGATGGCCGAACTGGTCGCCGACGCCGACCGCTGGCGCGACGGCCACACCGAGCGCGGCTTCTCGATGGCGCTGGGCCGGCTCGGCGACCCGACCGATAACCGCTGCGTGATGGTGGAGGCGTTCGACGGCGCCGGTACGCGGCGCGGACTGCTGAGCTTCGTGCCCTGGGGGCGGCCGGGCCTCTCCCTCGACCTGATGCGCCGCGACCGCGACGCGGAGAACGGCCTCAACGAGTTCATGGTGGCCAAGCTCGCCGAGAACGCCTCGTCGGTCGGCGTCACCCGGGTCTCGCTCAACTTCGCGATGCTGCGCTCGGTGTTCGAGCGCGGGTCGGCGATCGGCGCGGGGCCGATCTCGCGGATCCTGTACCGGCTGCTCTCGGTGGCCTCGAAGTTCTGGCAGCTCGAGTCGTTGTTCCTGGCGAACGCCAAGTACAACCCGGTGTGGACGCCGCGGTTCATGTGCTTCCCGCAGAGCCGCGACCTCGTGCGCATCGGGCTCGCCGCCGCGCGCGCCGAGGGCTTCCTGCCCACCCTCTTCAAGCCGCGGCTCGACACGCCGTCGCCGTCGCCCACGCTGGTCGAGCGGATCAAGCAGATCGAGGAGACCGCGGACGCCGCGCGGCTGCCCGCCCGTCGGCTGTCGGAGCAGGAGCGCGTCCGCCACGACAAGCTCGACCGCCTGCGCGCGGCCGGCATCGACCCGTACCCGCTGGGCTTTGACCGTACGGCGACCGCGGCCCAGGTGCGCTCGCGGTTCGGCGCACTGGCTCCGGACACCCACACCGGCGAGACCGTGGCGGTGGCCGGCCGGGTCGTGCTGGCGCGCGAACACGGCAAGCTGATCTTCGTACGGCTCCGCGACGAGTCCGGCGACCTCCAGGTGATGCTGGCCGCCGACTCGGTGGGCGCCGAGCCCCTGCGGCACTGGAAGCAGCTCATCGACCTCGGCGACCAGGTCGGCGTGCACGGCGAGGTGATCACCTCACGTACGGGCGAGCTGTCGGTGCTGGCGGCCTCCTGGCAGCTCACCGCCAAGTGCCTGCATCCGCTGCCCGCCGCGGGCATCCCCGGCTCGCTGGCCGAGGAGTCGCGCGCGCGGCAGCGTTACGTCGACCTGATCGTCAACGACGAGGCGCGCCGGATGCTGCGGATGCGCGGCGACGTCGTGACCTCGCTGCGCGACTCGCTGCGCGAGCGCGACTATCTCGAGGTCGAGACGCCGATGTTGCAGCCGGTGCACGGCGGCGCCGCCGCCCGTCCGTTCACCACCAAGATGAACGCCTACAACCTCGACCTCTACCTGCGTATCGCGCCCGAGCTGTACCTCAAGCGGCTGCTCGTCGGCGGGGTCGGGCGGGTCTTCGAGATCAACCGCAACTTCCGCAACGAGGGCGTCTCGCCGCGGCACAACCCCGAATTCACGATGCTGGAGGCGTACGAGCCGTACGGCGACTACAACACGATGGCGACGCTCACCCGCGACCTGGTGATCGCGGCCGCTCGCGCCGGCGTCGGCGGCACCGTCGTCGTACGCGACGGGGTGGAGTACGACCTGGCGGAGCCATGGCAGGAGATCACGGTCTACGACTCGGTGTCGGAGGCGCTGGGCGAGCAGGTCACCCCGGCGACGTCGCTGCGCACGCTGCAGAAACACGCCGACCGGGTGGGGCTCAACCACAACCCGGAGTGGGACCAGGGCAAGCTCGCGCAGGAGCTGTTCGAGACGCTGGTGGAGTCGACGCTGCGGGCCCCGACGTTCGTACGCGACTACCCGGCGGCCACCTCGCCGCTGACCCGTCCGCACCGCGACGCGCCCGGGCTGGCGGAAAAGTGGGATCTCATCGTCTTCGGCCTCGAACTCGGCACCGCCTACTCCGAGCTGATCGACCCGATCGTGCAGCGCCGCAACCTGACCGAGCAGTCGCTGCTGGCCGCGGGGGGTGACGCGGAGGCGATGGACCTGGACCAGGACTTCCTGCGCGCCCTGGAGTACGGAATGCCCCCAGCGGGCGGCATGGGCATGGGCGTCGACCGGCTGATCATGACCCTCACCGGCGGCAACATCCGCGACACGATCCCGTTCCCACTGCTCAGGCCGGGATCTTGACCGGTTCAGGCCGACCGTCGCGGCCCCGCACGGCCGTGGGCGCAGCACCACCTCGACGCCACTACAGTCGTTAGGCGTGAGCGACAGCAACCAGAACGTCACCCGGCCGTCTGCCGGTGGCGTGGAAAGCTACGACGATCTCGCGGACTTCGACGCCGAGGGCTTCCTCCAGGAGTGGCAGGAGGCCGACCGCGCAGCGGTCGACCTGCTCCGCGAGGCGCTGCCGGAGGCCGTCTCGGCGACCGTCCCCACGGAGCAACTGGCCGAGGCGACGCAGCGGATCCGCACCCATCTGACCGAATGGCCGCACCGTCACCTCGCCGCCGCGGCCGACTGGGGCAAGCAGGCCCCCGCCGACGACGAGACCATGTGGCTCCAGGCCGCCGGCGCGCTCGTGTCCATGAACGGCGAGTCGGGGCTCGGCAGCCACGAGGAGAGCTCGCTGATGACGCTCCAGCACGGCGACTGGGCCGGCGCGGTGATCGGCCTGGTCCGCGGCGGCGTGGGCACGCGCGCGTGGGCGGAGGACCTCTACCGGCTCGCCGACGACTGCCCGGAGATCGAGGGCGACTACGAGGCGGACGACCGCGAGCCGATCGAGTTCGCGTTCGGCCTGATCGTGCCGATCTGGGAGGCGATCGGCGCTCTCGACGAGCACCGCCGCCTCACCGACCTCGGGCACTGGGGCCTCCCCCGTGCCCTCGCATGGGCCTGGGACGGCTCACTCGACGAGGGGTAGCCCCTGGCGCAGCCCGTGACGGTCCGCCCAGACCGAGAGCGCGACCGCGATCTCGTCCGGGCGGTCCTCCGGGGCGTGATGCCCCGCCTTGCCACAGAAGACGGTCTCCAGCGCGGCGATGTTGGCCGCGCACCAGGCGGCCGTCTTCTCGGTGATCATCAGCGTCGGCGAGCCCTCGAAGGTCATGAGCAGCTTGGGCACGTCCGCACTCGCCGCGAGCCAGGCGTCGTACGCCTCGATGCGTGCGATGAGTTCGGCCGGCTCGCCGCCGAGCGGAATCTGGCGCGCCCAGGCGAGGATGGGCCGCCGGCTCTCGCGCGTCGTGTACGGCGCGAGATAGGCCGCCAGGTCCTGCTCGCTCACCGGGGTGAGCACGCCGCCGGTGTAGGCCGTGCGGACGAAGAAGTCCTGGTCGAGGACGATGTCCTCGCCGGCGTCGGAACGGATCATCTCCGTACGCTCGCGTGCCTGCGGTGACAGGTCCGCCCACTCCACCGGCTTGACGATGCTCTCCAGGAACGCCACGCCGGCCACCCGGCCGGGATGGCGCGCCGCCCAGTCGAAGGCGAGCGCGCCGCCCCAGTCGTGGCCGACCAGGACGACCTCGTCCAGGTCCAGGGCGTCGAACCAGGCGTCGAGATAGCGGGCGTGGTCGGCGAAGGCGTACGCGAGGTCCGGCTTCGCGGACCGGCCCATGCCGATGAGGTCGGGCGCGAGCGACCGCGCCTCGCCCACGCGGCCGCGGATGTTGCGCCAGAGGTGTGAGGAACCGGGGTTTCCGTGGAGGAACACGAACGGGGTGCCGGTCCCGGAATCTTCGTAGTGCATTCTCGCGTCGAGCACGTGTGTCTCAGGCATTTACGATTCCTTGCTTCACGAGGGGTCGAGCGGGGCGGCCAGCAGGATCGTCAGGTCGCGGACGAACGCCTCGGCTCGCGGGGTGTCCTGGCCGCCCAGCGGGGCCAGGAGCCGGTCCAGCAGTTTCTGGACGGTGACGATGGCGGGGAGTACGGCGGCGCGCCCGTCGTCGGTGAGGGTGAGCCGGACCGTACGTGAGTCCTCGGCGTCGCGTGCGCGCTCGATGAGGCCGTCCGCCTCCAGTGAGCGGGCCAGCTTGGAGATGTAGAGGGGTTCGAGGCCGAGGTGGTCGGCCAGCTCACGCTGGCTGGGGCCGCCGCTTCGCGCCAGGCCGTACAGCGAGGCCAGCACGACGTACTGCGAATGGGTCAGCCCGAGCGGCGCCACCGCACGGTCGACCGCGACCCGCCACTTGGTGGAGAGCCGCCAGACCAGGTAGCCGGGCGTCGGGGAGTGTGCCGTGCTCATGCCGATTTACAGTACATGGCTACTATGTCCATGGCTACTGTTCTTATGCGTCGGGCGCGCTCCGGCGCAGGTCGGCCAGGAGAGCGGGCAGGAGCCACTCCTCGCGGCCGGCGCGCTGTTCGTGGCTCATCGCGGCCGCGAGCCCGAGATCCCAGGGCGTCGCGGTGCGCGTGCCCGGCAGGGGTTCCTCGCCGCCGGCCTCCAGGGCGTCCAGGTAGTCCTCCGCGCCCATCCGCCAGGGCAGGGCGGCGTAGCGTTCGGTCGCGGCGGCCGTCAGGCGCACGCCCGGCCAGTCGAAGTCGTTCCGCCAGCGGATCCCGGTCCCCGCCGCGACGCCGCCGAGCAGCCGGTCGGCCGCCGCGGACAGGCGGCCCTCGGTGCAGATGAGCGGCGCGGAGCCGGGACCGAGTTCGGCCGCCGCCGCACGCAGCACGACCGGGCTCCCGCAGACGAAGATCTGCTCCCCCGCCGGGGTGACCGGCCCGGCCATGAGCTGCTGAAGGGTGAGCCGGAACGGCATCCCGGCCGCCGCGGCGTCGTCCAGCCAGCCGTGCACGGGGTGCCGCGCCTCACGTACGCGGAGGTCGAGCACCAGGACCTGACTGGCGAGGTCGTCGGCGAGCACGCCCGCGTCGCTCCAGATCCGGCGCTCGGCCTCGCGGCCGACCGGCGACGGCGCGCCCTGCCAGAGCACCAGCGCCCGCATCACCAGTGCGGCCAGCGGCTTGCCGGACAGCGCGGTCGCGTCACCGGTGGCCCATTCGGCGAGCGTCGGCAGCGGAACGTCGCGCGCGGGCAGCCGGTCGAGCACCGCCGCCGCCCACCCGAGCAGGTCGCCGTCCCCGCGCTGCACGAGCCGCCGGACCGTACCGTCGCGCGAGAGCCCGCCGAGCCAGCCGGAGAACCACCCCTCACCGGCGTACCGGCACCGCATGGCCGCCTCGAGCGCCCCTTTCATGTCGGCGGGCTGCCCGGGCCGGTCGAGCCAGGCGAGCGCCTTGCAGAGCCCGACACCGTACGCGTCGCGCAGGAGGGCGTCGAGCCCGGCCATGGGGACGGCGGGACGCTTGGTACGGGACGCGCCGACGAGACGTTCGAGGACGAGCTGCTCTGCTGGAGAGGGGTAGGCGAGCGTGACCGAGCCGGTCACCTCACCGCCGGTCTTGTCCAGCCTGCGCCGAGCCGCGGCGAGCAACCGCCGCCACTCCTCACCGCGCAGCTCGTCGAACTCGGCCATGCACCTCAGTCTGCCGCGCCACCCGCCTCACCGCAGCCTCCACCACGCCCCGCCCTGCCCACACCCGCGTCCGGCCCCAGACGATGTCGAAGATCCGGACGAGCTCGGCACCGTCGTCCACGGAGAACCCCAGGGCCGGAGTCCGGCGGCGCCGGCGGACTCGGCGCGATAGATCACTCGATCGTCCGGCCACCCGGCCAGTCGGGCATCACCCGCTCGACGGGGACGAAGTCCGCTTCATTCCGGGAACGGACGGCCGCCAGCCGGGCCTCGTACCCGGGATCGGAGTAGGCGACCGCTCGCAACCGCCACAGTCTCAGCAGGTCACGGAGCCGCCGGTACTGCTCCGGCCGCCCCGCCTGCTCCACGGCGGTCGTGTACTCGGCGAGGAACTGTTCGTGGTGCGCCTCGGGCAGGATCCGCAGGATCTCGACCGGGTCATCAGGATCAGGTTCATCGATTGGCTGTGCGGTCATCAACCTCTCCGTTTCGGCCGGCGGACAGTGACAGTCGGAACATGAACACAGAGAGTATGCCACGAGAATACGTTGAGCGACCAAGTTGAGCGACGGTGAGCGGCGCCTACGGCGTCGTGAGGATCAGGACCTCAAGGGTGCGGGGGCCGTGGACGCCCTCCACGCGGTCGAGTTCGATGTCGCTCGTCGCCGACGGGCCGCTGATCCAGGTCAGCGGGCTCGTTGGGGTGAGGCGTTCGAGCGCCTCCGGGACCGTGCGTACGATCTGGTCCCGGCGTACGACGCACAGGTGGTAGTCCGGGACCAGCGTCAGCGCCCGGCGGCCCTGGTCCGGGCCCGCGTCCAGGACGATCGTGCCGGTCTCGGCGATGGCGACGGCGCAGCCGGTGAGCACGCCGTCGACCGCGTCGAGTTCGGCGGCGGTCAGCGCGGGCTCGTCGCGTACGGCCTCGAAGGTCACCCACTCACCCGGCACGCCCGCCGGGACGGCCAGCCGGGTGAAGGAGCGGCGTGCCAGCGTCTCGGTGACCGCCGCGGCCACGCCGGCCAGGTCGGCCACCTCGCGCACCTCGGCCTTGTAGTCCGTCAGGCGGTCGACCAGGAGTTCCACCACGTCCACTCCCGTACGTGACCGCTGGTACTCCCTCGGCACCGGCACGTCCGAGGGCGACTCCGCACGTGGCACGTCGGCCAGTGCCGCGCGTACGCGGGCCAGGACGCGGTCGCGGGAGGAGGTGCTCATCGGTTCGCCGCCCACCACTGCCGGAACGACTCGCGCGGCGGCCGTGGCACGTCACGCGTGTCGGACCAGGCCGACAGCGGGCCCGGCAGGCGGCGCGGGGTCCAGCGGCTCAGCCGGCCCGCCGACAGCTGCGTCAGGGACAGCCAGCGCGGCGAGGAGAGTACGCGCCGGGCCGCGCCCATCGCCAGCCGCTCGCCGAGGTGCCCGCGCAGCACGACCTTCGACCGCAGGTCCAGCAGCACCTCGGGGATGTCGATCGCGACCGGGCACACCTCGTAGCAGGCGCCGCACAGCGTCGAGGCGTACGGCAGCGACTCCTCCAGCGGGCCGGCGAGGCCGCGGAGCTGCGGTGTCAGGATCGCGCCGATCGGCCCGGGGTACACCGACCCGTACGCGTGGCCGCCCGCGCGTTCGTACACCGGGCAGACGTTCAGGCACGCCGAGCAGCGGATGCAGCGCAGCGCCTGCCGCCCCACCGTGTCGCCCAGCACCGAGGTGCGCCCGTTGTCCAGCAGGACCAGGTGGAACGCCTGGCCCTCGGCCGCGCCGGTCCACATCGAGGTGTACGGGTTCATCCGCTCGCCGGTGGACGAACGCGGCAGCAGTTGCAGGAAGACCTCCAGGTCCTGCCACGTCGGCACGGTCTTCTCGATGCCGACCACCGAGATGAGGGTCTCGGGCAGCGTGAGGCACATCCGCCCGTTGCCCTCCGACTCCAGTACGACCAGGGTGCCGGTCGAGGCGACCGCGAAGTTGGCACCCGAGATGCCCACGCGCGCGGACAGGAAGCGTTCGCGCAGGTGCAGCCGTGCCGCCTCGGCCAGGGCGCGCGGGTCGTCGCGGAGGCCCGCGGGCGCGGGGCGGCCCCACGCGGCCATCTTCGACAGGAAGATCTCGCGGATCTCCGCGCGGTTGCGGTGGATGGCCGGGACGAGGATGTGCGACGGCAGGTCGTCGCCGAGCTGCACGATCAGCTCCGCGAGGTCGGTCTCGTACGCGCTGATGCCCGCGTCGCGCAGCGCGGCGTTCAGGTCGATCTCCTGGGTGGCCATCGACTTGACCTTGACCACCTCGGTCTCGCCGGTCGCCCGCACGAGGTCGACCACGATCCGGTTGGCCTCCTCGGCGTCGGCGGCCCAGTGCACGTGGCCGCCCGCCGCCTCCACCGCGACCTCCAGCCGCTCCAGGTAGGTGTCCAGGTGCCGGAGCGTACGGTCCTTGATCGCGGCGCCGGCCGCGCGCAGCTCCGCCCAGTCGGGCTGCTCGGCGACGACCGCGGCGCGCTTGGCGCGGATCGTGTGGGTGGCCGCGCGCAGGTTGTGCCGGAGCTGGGCGTCGGCGACGGCCGACGATGACGCCTCGGGAAAGGACGGCATGCCGACGAAGGTGTTCATCGCGTCGCCTCCGTGGCGGCGAGGATCTCGGCCAGATGCATCACCCGCACGCCCGTACGCTGCCGCGACAGCGCGCCGCCGATGTGCGTCAGGCAGGAGTTGTCGGCGGCGCAGAGCACCTCGGCCCCGGTGTCGAGCACACCGCGTACCTTGTCGGCGCACATCGCCGCGGACACCGATGGGTTCTTGACCGCGAACGTCCCGCCGAACCCGCAGCATTCCTCCGCGCCGCCGAGCGGCACCAGCGTCAGCCCGCGTACGCGCGACAGCAGGTCGAGCGGGCGCGAGCCGACCTTCACCGAGCGCAGGGAGTGGCAGGTCGGGTGGTACGTCACGGTGTGCGGGAAGTACGCGCCGACGTCGGTGACGCCGAGGACGTCGACCACGAACTCGGTCAGCTCATAGACCCCGGCCGGCGGCGCGACGCCGAGCGCGGGGTACCACTCGCGTACCATCGCGGCGCACGAGGCGGCCGGCACCACGATCGCGTCGTAGCCCGCGAACGCCGCGACGAAGCCGCGGGCGAGCGGCCGCGCGTCGTCGCGGTAGCCGGTGTTGAAGTGCATCTGGCCGCAGCAGGTCTGCGCCATCGGGAACTCGACCGCACAGCCGAGCCGCTCGAGCAGACTGACGACCGCCTTCCCGGTGCCGGGGAACAGCGTGTCGTTGACGCAGGTGACGAAGAGCGCAACGCGCATGAAATCAACCTAGCCATCCGCCGTACGGCCTTCCCAAAGTTCCGCTCAGGAGCCGATCGGCCGCAGTCGCAGCCCGGCCATGCCGCCGTCGACCGCCAGTGCCGTGCCGGTCGTCGCCGAGGAGAGCGGGCTCGCCAGGTGGGCGATCGCCGCGGCGACCTCCTGCGCGCTGACGAGCCGGCCGCTCGGCTGGCGTGCCGCCAGCGCGGCGCGTTCCGCCTCGGGGTCGGCGGCCGCGGCCAGCAGCCGCCCGATCCAGGGGGTGTCGGCCGTACCGGGATTGACGCAGTTGACGCGTATGCCCTCGCGGAGATGGTCCGCGGCCATCGCGAGGGTGAGCGACAGCACGGCGCCCTTGGTCGCCGAGTAGAGCGCGCGGTCCGGCAGCCCGGCCGTGGCCGCGATCGAGCCGGTGTTGACGATCGCGGCGTGCTCGGACCGGCGCAGGTGCGGCAGCGCGGCACGTGCCGTACGCACCATGCCGAACACGTTGACCTCGAACACGTCGCGCCACTCGTCGTCGCCGCCCGACTCGACGGTGCCCTGCGCGCCGATTCCGGCGTTGTTGACCAGGACGTCGAGCCCGCCGAGGTGCTCCGCCGCCCGGTCGACCGCCGTACGCACCTGGGCGTCGTCGCGTACGTCGGCGCGTACGCCGTACAGGGGTGCGGGCGGGTCGGCGAGGTCGAGGCAGGCGACGGCGGCGCCGCGCTCGGTGAGCAGCCGCGCGGTGGCGAGCCCGATGCCGGACGCCCCGCCGGTCACGATGGCCTTGATACCGGTGAACTCCACGTCATGACCTCCAGGGGGCGCGGATGAAACGAAGACGGCCCCGGACGCCGATCGTCCAGGGCCGCCGACGCGGCTGCTGCGGGTTATACGGCCTTGTCGGCGAGCCGGAAGGTGACGTCTCCCTGGTCGTCGACGCTGGCGTCGAGCGTCATCTCGTCGAGAATCGACGCGGCGTCCGGTTCGAGATACACCCGGGCGCCCTGGTCCTCCACGATCTCGTCTCCGGCTTCTGGGCCTTCGGCGACCGCGAGTGCCAGTGTGCCCGCCTCCTCCGGCTGGGACTGGGTGGCGATCCTCAGTCCGGTCTGCGGGGAGAGTTCGGGCTGGCTTGTGACGGTACGGATCACCTGGACCGCCGAGTCGGTCAGCGTGAGCACTGTCAACAGCTCCTTAGTGTCGATTTCCGTGACGGACACGGCCTGGGCCGTGCTTGCGGCCTGCATGCCCCGCCTCACGACCGGCAAACGTCCGGGCCGGTGAAGGGCGGACTCAGGGGGCCAGCGCGGCGATCATGTCCGCGACCTTGACGTCTTCGGCGCCCAGCACCGCGAGGATGGGCGTGTCGAGGCCGTTCTCGACGTACTCCCGCACCCGCTCGCGACACGCCTCGGGCGGCCCGTGGACGAGCAGTTCGTCCACGACGTCGTCCGGTACGGCCGCCAGCGCGGCCTTGCGGTCGCCGGCCGCCCACGCCTGGTTCATCGCCGCCAGCCGCTCGCCGCGGCCCAGCCACTCGTGGAACGCCGCGTACACCGGCACGGTCAGGTACGCGGCGATCATCCAGCGGCCGAGCGCACGCGCCTCGTCGGCGTTCGCGGTCGGGCAGACGAAGATCCGCGCGAGGAGTTCCGTCTCGCCGCCGAGCTCGGCGCGCACCTGGCGTACGTCCGTGGGTGACAGCCAGTTGGTGATCGCGCCGTCGGCCTCGCGCGCGGCGAGGCGCAGCATGCCGGGCCGCAGCGCGGCCAGGGCGATCGCCGGCGGAGTCTCTGGCGCGTTGTCCAGCTTGAACCCCTTGACGCCCAGGGCCTCGTCGGTGACCTTCTCCCCGGCCAGCGCGCGGCGCAGGAACCGCAGCGTGTCACGCACCTTCGCGTACGGCTCCTCGAACGGGATGCCGTTCCAGCGCTGCACGATCGCCGGGGAGGAGGTACCGATGCCGAGCACGAACCGGCCCGGCGCGAGGCCCGCGAGCGTCGCGGCCTGCTGGGCCAGCAGCCCGGGTCCCCGTGTGTAGACCGGGACGATGGCCGGGCCGAGCCGCAGGCCGGGGGCCCACTGCGAGGCGAGGGCCAGCGGTGTGAACGCGTCGGTGCCGTTGGTCTCGGCCGACCACACGTCGGTGTAGCCGAGGTCCTCCAAGCCGGCCAGGACCTCACGGTGCCCGGCGAGCGGCACCCCGTTCAGCGGAATCGTCAGTCCCCAGCGCGACATGCGCGGCCTCCTCAGTTGATCGACGGGCGCACGGCGCCGCCGCCGTCGATGACGATGGTCTGGCCGGTCATCCAGCTCGCCGTGTCGCCGGCCAGGAACACGATGGCGCTCGCGATGTCCTCGGGTTCGCCGATCCGGCCGAGCGGCATGAACTTGGCGATCTCCGCCTCGTTGTCCTCCCAGAGGGCACGGGCCAGCTTGGTGCGTACGATGCCGGGGGCGACGCCGTTGACCCGTACGGTGGGCGCCAGCTCCAGCCCGAACTGCCGGGTGAGGTGGATGACGGCGGCCTTCGTGGCGTTGTAGAAGCCGATGCCGTGCTCGGTGAGCAGGCCGCCGACCGAGGCGACGTTGACGATCGAGCCGCCGCGCTCGGCCATCGACAGCTTCCACGCGAGCTGGGTCCACAACACGATGGAGAGCTGGTTGACCTGCACGGTCTTTTCGGCGCGCGCGGCGTCCAGGTCCACCATCGGGCCGAAGTACGGATTGGTCCCCGCGTTGTTGACCAGCACGTCCAGGCCGCCGAACTCCTCGACGGCGGCCTGCACGCAGGCGCGTGCGGCGTCGGCGTCGCCGACGTGTGCGGCCTTGGCGAGTACCCCGACGCCCGGGTGCGCCGCGCGGATCTCGGCCGCGACCTCGTCCAGCGCCTCCTGCTTGCGGGAGGCCAGGACGACGTTGCAGCCCTGCGCCGCGAGCGCCTCCGCGGTCGCCTTGCCGATGCCGCGCGACGCTCCGGTGACGAGCGCGGTCCTGCCTGTCAGGCCGGTCTCGAGGCCCATACTCACGCCTTTCCACAGGTTTTCCACAAGTGACACCAGAATCAGGTTCAGCCTAGTGACAGATGTTACGTTCCTGCCATGCGGGTGACTGGGAAGAACATCGTGATCACTGGAGCGGCCAGCGGGATCGGCGCCGCGCTGGCCACGCGGTTCGCCGCCGAGGGCGCCGCCGGCCTCTGCCTCGCCGACCTCGACGAGGACGCCACGCGCAGGGTCGCCGCCGGCCTGGACTGCCGTACGGTCGTGTGCCGCACCGACGTGGGCGACGAGAGCCGGGTCGGCGCGATGGTCGAGGCCGCGGGGGCGCTGGGCCCGATCGACCTCATGTGCTCCAACGCGGGCATCGGCACCGGCGCGGGGCTGGAGGCGACGGCCGAGCAGTGGGCGACGATCTGGGCGGTCAACGTCCAGGCCCACGTCTACGCCGCGCGCGCCGTGCTCCCCGCCATGCTCGAACGCGGCGGCGGCTACCTGCTCAACACCTGCTCGGCGGCGGGCCTGCTGACCCAGCCGGGCGACGCGCCCTACGCGGTGACCAAGCACGCCGCGGTGGCGTTCGCCGAGTGGCTGGCGGTGACCTACGGCGACCAGGGCATCAAGGTGAGCGCCCTGTGCCCGCAGGGCGTGCGCACGCCGCTGCTCACCGGCGGGCTGGAGGACCACGTGGCGGCCAAGACGGTCGCGGCGGCGGGCCGGATCCTGGAGCCGGAGGAGCTGGCCGAGGCGGTCGTCGCGGGGCTCGACGCCGAGCGCTTCCTGATCCTGCCGCACCCCGAGGTGGCCGAGTTCATGCGGCGCAAGGCGGCCGATCCGGATCGATGGCTGTCAGGGGTTCGCAGACTCGTGGCCGGGGTCCAGAATTAGAAACCGGTTCTAGTTTCGAGGAGGCCGTCTTGCCCACCGTGGAGACCGTACGCGGAGCCGTCGAGGTCGCCGACCTCGGCCAGACTCTGATGCACGAGCACGTGTTCTTCGTCGGCACGGAATACCTCCAGAACTACGGCGCCGACTGGTGGGACGAGGAGGAGCGGGTCGCCGACGCCATCGCCAAACTCCGCTCGGTGGCGGCGCGCGGCGTCCGTACGTTCGTGGACCCGACGGTGTGGGGTGGCGGGCGCTACATCCCCCGCATCCAGCGCATCAACGAGGCCGTACCCGAGCTGAACATCGTGGTCGCCTCCGGCTACTACCACTACACCGACTCGCCGCTCCAGTTCCTCAACCGCGGGCCCGGCCTGCTGTTCGACGAGAGCCCGGACCCGCTCGGCAGGGAGTTCGTCCGCGACATCGACCAGGGCATCGCCGACACCGGGGTCAAGGCGGCGTTCCTCAAGTGCGCGGTCGAGCATCCGGACCCGACACCGGGCGTCGAGCGCGTCTGCCGTGCGGTCGCCTACGCACACCGCGAGACCGGCGCGCCGATCACCGTGCACACCAACGCACACGCGCAGACCGGCCGCTGGGTGCTCGACCTGCTCCGCGACGAGCGCGCCGACCTGACCAAGGTCGTCATCGGGCACAGCGGCGACTCGGGCGACCTCGACTACCTGATGGCCCTGGCCGACTCGGGCGCGCTGCTGGGCATGGACCGCTTCGGCATCGACGTCTACCGCTCGACGGCGGACCGGGTCGAGACGATCGTCGCCCTGTGCGAACGTGGCTACGCCGAGCGGATGGTGCTGAGCCACGACGCGATGTGCTGGATCGACTGGTTCGGGGAGAACTTCCAGGAGATGCGCGCCCAGACGCTGCCCAACTGGCACTACGAGCACATCCACGACGACGTGCTCCCCGCCCTGCGCGCGGCGGGCGTCGCCGAGAAGGACATCGACACCATGCTGGTCGACAACCCCCGCCGCTACTTCACCCGCTGACCGCACGGGCGATCACGAACCGGCGGAAGTCCTCTACCGCGGGTGGCCGGGTGCGGTCGGCGACCCAGGCGAGGCCGACCGTGCGGCGCGCGCCCGCGACGACCGTCTCCTCGACGCCGGACACGCCCTCGCCCGGCGGCACGACCGCGACGCCGAGGCCGGCCGCCACCAGGGCGCGCAGTGTGGTGGCCTCCTCGCCCTCAAAAGCGATCTCCGGCCGGATCCCGGCGGCGCGGAACAGCTCCTCGGTGATCGAGCGCAGGCCGTACCCGTGCCGCATCACGATGAACGGCTCCTCTGCCATGTCCGCCAGGTCCACCTCGGCGCGCCCGGCGATCCGGTGGCCGGTCGGCACGGCAAGGCGCAGCCGCTCGGTGGTCAGCGGGTGCCAGGCCAGCCCCGACGGCCGCGGGCTGGTGATCGCCATGTCCGCCTGCCCGGCGAGGACGGCGGACTCGATGAGCTCGGAGCTGCCCTGGGTCAGCCGGAACCGTACGCGCGGGTGGGCGGCGCGGTAGCCGCCGAGCAGCTCGGGTACGAGCACGGCGCCCTGCGTGTGCAGGAAGGCGAGGCCGACCTCGCCGTGGTCGGGGTCGGCGGCCCGCGCCAGCTCCCGGCGCGCCGCGTCCTCGGTGGCGACGAGCCGCTCGACCGCGCTGCCACAGACCGCCCGACCGCCGGCCGCTTCGCCGCCGAGCGCTCCGCGCCCGCCGAGCGGCCCGAGCCGCTCGGGCGGCATCGTCGTGGCTCGCCTGGTCTGCGGCGGGTCAACGTGGCGTTGTTCGTGGTCGGGCTGACGACGTTCGTGTCGCTGTACAGCACGCAGGCGCTGCTGCCCGAGTTGTCCCAGGTCTTCCGCGTCTCGCCGACGACCGCCAGCCTGCTCGGCCTCGCGTACGAACACGGCCGCTGGCCCGCCACGGTCGCGTACGGCCTGGCGCTGCTCGCCATCGCCCTCGTGGCGGCGGCCGAGCGGCGACCCGGAGCGCCCGGGGAGCCGCCCACAGCGATCCGGAAGTGGCCCCAGAGCAGCCGGGGCCGTGACGCACGGCCGCGCGTGATGTCCGTCACCAGGCGCCGTCAGTAAGGCGTTGCTGACCTGGCCGGATATCGGACGGCCGTTTTTCTCCGGCGTTTTTCCGGCAGCCCGTCCTTGTCGTGAGAAAATACGCGTCAGTAGGGTTCACCGACACGACAGCGACCGCGACGCGGCGTGAGGTTCACCGCGCCCCGCGCCCCGCGCGGCCGCGCCCGCACAGATTCGACGCGAGGTACCCCCGCAGATGCGTCCATTCCGGGAACGCAACCCGCTGCCGATCGGCATCGCCGGGCTGGCGACCGTCGGCCTGCTGGCGGTGCTCGCCTTCAACCTCCAGCGCTTCTCCGGCGGCACCGCCTACTCCGCCGCGTTCAGCGAGGCCGCCGGGCTCAAGCCGGGCGAGGAGGTACGCATCGCGGGCGTCAGGGTCGGCAAGGTCGAGGGCGTGAGCCTCGAGGGCGACCACGTGAAGGTGCGTTTCACGAGCGGCCGGTCGTTCGGCGCCGACACCCGCGCGCAGATCAAGATCAAGACGCTGCTCGGATCGCACTACCTGGCGCTGGTGCCCAAGGGCGCGGGACGCCAGTCGCCGCACCGGGAGATCCCGGTGTCGCGCACCACCGCCCCGTACGACGTGGTGCCCGCGCTACAGGACGCCAGCGCCCAGCTTGCCAAGATCGACACCAAGCAGCTCGCGCAGGCCTTCGACACGCTGTCCCAGACCATGCAGGGCTCCTCGGCGAACGTCCGCGGCACCCTCGCGGGCCTGCGGAAGGTCTCGCGCGCGGTCGCCTCGCGCGACGACGAGCTCGGCGAACTGCTCCAGCACACCGGCAACGTGACCAAGCTGCTCGCCGACCGCAGCGGCGACCTCGCGGCCCTGGTGAACGACGGCGGGCTGCTGCTCCAGGAGATCGACGCCCGCCGGCAGGTGATCAGCCGGCTGCTGTCCGGTACGGTCGCGCTCTCCCAGCAGATCGGCGGCACGATCCAGGAGAACCAGGCGGCGATCGGCCCCACGCTGAAGAACCTCCACCGGGTCGTCACCATCCTGACCCGCAACCAGCAGAACCTGGACAAGTCCTTCCAGGCGATGGCCCCGTTCGCGACCGAGGCGGCCGACTACACCGGCACCGGCCGCTTCTTCGACGTCTACCTGCAGAACCTCATCCCGCTGCCCGTCTCGGTGAACCTCCCGGGCGGTTCGACGCCGAAGACTCCCACGCACGCGTCGTCGAATCCGCCGGACGGAAATCCGCTGCCGATCATCAAGTGACCCGCCCGGCGACGGGGCACGATCGGACTATGGACGTACGCGAGCTGACCACCACGGACGACATGCGGGCGGCCTCGGAACTGTTCGCCGAGATCTGGCGGCCGACCGACCCGATGCCGTACGACCTGATGGTCGTGATCCGGTACATCGGCGGCTACGTCTCCGGCTGCTACGAGGGCGAGACGATGATCGGCGCGTGCGCGGCCTTCCCCTCCGCCGACGGTGCGCTGCACTCCCACATCACCGGCGTCGTGGCGCGCGGCAAGGGCGCGGGGTATGCGATCAAGCGGCACCAGCGCGAGTGGGCGCTCGCCCACGGCATCACCGCGATCACCTGGACCTACGATCCCCTCGTACGGCGCAACGCGTACTTCAACCTGGCCAAACTCGCCGCGCGCGCCGAGGAGTACCTGCCGGACTTCTACGGCGACATGCCCGACGAGCTGAACGCGGGCGATCCGAGCGACCGGCTCCTGGTGTCATGGGAGCTGGAGTCGCCCGAGGTGGCGGCGGCCCTCCAGGGCGGCGCGCCGGCCGAGCCGCCGGGCGCGGACGTGCTCACGCTCACCGAGGACGCGGACGGCCGTCCGGTCGAACGCGACCGAGGCGGCGCGGCGCGGCTGGCGGTCGGCACGCCCGCCGACATCGCCGCGCTGCGGATCGCCGACCCGCCGCGCGCCCTCGCCTGGCGGCAGGCGCAGCGGGCCGCGCTCGCCGGGGCGCTCGCCGCCGGCTACCGCATCACCGGCTTCGACCGGTCCGGCCACTACCTCCTGGAGGTCACGCGATGAGGCTCTCCGGCGTCGAACTGCGGCGGATCCGTATCCCGCTGGTCGCCCCGTTCCGCACGTCCTTCGCCACCGAGACCGAACGCGAGGTCCTCCTCGTACGCGCGCTGGGCGCGGACACGGAGGGGTGGGGCGAGTGCGTGGCCATCACCGAGCCGCTCTACTCCCCCGAGTACGTGGACGGCGCCGAGCAGGTCATCGCCGACTTCCTGCTGCCACGGCTGCCCGCCGACGTCACCGCGCACGCGCTCGGCCCGGCGTTCGCGCCCGTCAAGGGGCACGAGATGGCGAAGGCCGCGGTGGAGATGGCGGTGCTGGACGCGGAGCTGCGCACGCTCGGCGTCTCGTACGCGGCCCATCTCGGGGCGACGCGCGACCGGGTGCCGGCCGGGGTCTCGGTCGGGATCATGGACTCGGTCTTCGAGCTGCTGGACCAGGTGGCCGGCTACCTCGCCGAGGGCTACGCGCGGATCAAACTCAAGATCCAGCCGGGCTGGGACCTCGAGCCGGTACGCGCCGTACGCGAGAGGTTCGGCGACGTCCTGCTCCAGGTCGACGCGAACACCGCCTACACCCGCGCCGACGTACGGCACCTGGCCGGGCTGGACCCCTTCGACCTGCTGCTCATCGAGCAGCCGCTGCCCGAGGACGACCTGCTCGGCCACGCACGGCTCGCCGCGGCGCTGACCACGCCGATCTGCCTGGACGAGTCCATCGTCTCGGCGCGCGCCGCCGCCGACGCCCTCGAACTCGGCGCGTGCTCGATCGTCAACGTCAAGGCCGGCCGGGTCGGCGGCTACCTGGAGGCACGCCGCATCCACGACGTCTGCGCCGCGCACGGCGTGCCGGTCTGGTGCGGCGGGATGCTGGAGACGGGCCTCGGCAGGGCCGCGAACCTCGCCTTCGCGGCCCTGCCGGGCTGCACGCTGCCCGGTGACGTCTCGGCCTCCGATCGCTACTACTCACGTGATGTCACGTCGCCGTTCCGCCTGGTGGACGGCCTGATGACGGTGCCGTCCGGCCCCGGGCTGGGGGTCGAGCCGATCATGGACGTCTTGGACGAGCTGACCGAGTCGACCCGGCTTCTGCGGCTCGGCGGCTAGCGCCGGCGGCGCGCGTCACTGGGACTTGGCCACCAGGCCGACGTCGACGGTCACCACGCCGCCCGCGGTGACGCGGAACGCGGCGCTCTCGCCGGTGATCTCGCTTGGCGTCGCGGAGACCGTGCCGACGTCGGAGTCGGTCGCGTCATCGCCGACGTTCGGCGTCGTGAACGTCCACGGGCCCGTTCCGCTGAGGGTGACACGGACGATGTTCTTTATCGCGCGCACACCCTCGAACGAATAGAAGCCGTCGAAGATGTTGACGTAATCCTGGCCGCCGCCGTCCTTGGGATTGATGACCTGAACGCTGGTGATGTCATTGAGCGGCGGCTCTCCGGGTTCACGCTGACCGTTGCCGTTCAGGTCGTTCCAGACGTTGCCCTGTACGGTGCCGACGCCGACCACCTTCACGGTCCGGCTCGCGGCGTTGTTGGACGTGTTCGACTCCGGTGAGGTGGTCGTCACGTTCGCGGCGAAGTGAGCGATGGTCCCCGGGGGCAACGAGAACGAGCTCAACGCGAGGGTGACGGGGTACTCCGCGGTGTGCGCGGCGAGATCGGGTCCGCCCTCGCAGGTCACGACCTGGCCGGTCTGGTCACAGGGCAGGTTGGAGGAGGTGCTGGTCTCCCAGACGTCGAACCCGGGCGGCAAGGTGATCTGCAACGCGACGCCGGAGGCGGGGCTGCCGCCCTTGTTCTTGACCGTCGTCGTCAGCGTGGCCCCCGTGCCCACGGCGATGACGGACGCGGTCGCCATTGTGACGGTGACGTCCGCGGCCGACGCTTGCGCGGTCGCCGGGGCCGCCTGCGCGACTCCCCCCGCCGTCAACGTCAGCGCCGCCGCGGCGGCGCCCACCAATGAGGCGCGTCCCCGTGAATTGATTCCACCTGGTCATGCTTCCCCCATTCGTGATGGTGTCCGCATGTAGACGCGCGCCTGATGTTCGCCGGTTTCAGAATGGCCGGATAAGGCCACTTTTTCGCCGAACCAAAACGGATGCGGGGCACCCGGAAAAGGGGTTAGGGATATATGGGCAGGTCATAGATGCGTCGCACGCTTGAACCAACGCGGGAGATGTCGGTGCCGTACACGTGGATCGAGATCGCCGTGACGTCGCCGGTGTTGCGAACGCGGTGGATGTCGCCGGGCGGGGCGAAGCCGGCCACCTCGCCCGCGAGGTTGTCGTTCACGCCCACGGCGCGCAGGTGGCCGCCCTCGCAGGCGAACAGTTCCTCGTGCTCGACACCCCGCAGGACGCCGAAGACGCACCAGGTCACGTGGTCGTGGATCACGGTGACCTGCCCGGGCCGCCAGACGACGCCGACGACGGAGAACGCGCCGTCCGGTGCGACGTAGAGAGTGTGGCTCTGGTAGGCGTCCGGGTCGCCCAGCCGCTCGTCGGCGGTCAGGACGTCCGTGGAGGGCAGGTTGCGCCGGAGTTCGGCGGCGACGAGCACGGCGGTCTCCCGCCAGCCGGCGTGCCGGCTCACGGCGCCGCGTACGCCCGCAACCAGGTCCTCGAGTCCGGGCCGTATGTCGTCACACACCAGGGTCGTCATTTTCGGACACCTCCATCTCCCCTTAGAGTGACGCCGGTACCACTCATCGGTCCAATGCCAACCTTCCCGTCGATCCATAGACACGGTTGATAGGTTGCGGTTGTGCTGGACGTTTCCCGACTTCGCGTGCTGGTGGCCATCGCGCGTACGGGCTCGGTGACCGCCGCGGCCCGTGAGCTGCACTACTCCCAGCCGTCGGTCAGTCATCACCTCGCCCGGCTGGAGGCCGAGACGGGCGCGCAGCTCGTACGCCGCGCCGGGCGTGGCATCCGGCTGACCGAGGCAGGCCGTACGCTCGCCGAGCGCGGCGCGGAGATCCTCGGCCGTCTCGACGCGGCCGAGCAGGAGCTGTCGGCGCACGTCGGCCTGAGCCAGGGACGTGTGCGGCTGGCCGCCTTCCCCTCGGCGCTGGGCACGTTCGTCCCGGTGGCGGCGGCGCTGCTGGCCGCACGCCACCCGGGCCTGCGGGTGAGCCTGACCGAGGCCGAGCCCCCGGAGGCGGTCCGCATGCTGCGCGCCGGCTACGTCGACGCCGCCGTCATCTTCCGCTACGACCTGGAGGTCGAGGATGAGGGCGTCGGCACCCGGCGGCTGCTGGACGAGCCGAGCTACCTGGTCACGCCGGAGGAGGCCGAGCCGGACCTGACCCGCTACTCAGGTGCCGAGTGGATCGCGGGGTGCGACCGCTGCCGGCTGCACCTGCTGGACATGTGCGCGCGGGCCGGCTTCAGCCCGCGGGTGTCGTTCACGACGGATGACTTCGTGGCCGTACAGGCGCTCGTCGCGGCGGGCCTGGGCGTGACCACCCTGCCCGGGCTGCCGCTGCTGGCCGCCCGCAACCCCTCCGTGCACGCGGCCGTCCTGCCGGGCGAACAGCGCCACGTCCTCGCCGCGACGTACGGCGAGCCGCCCGAGCCGCCCGCGACGACGGCGCTGCTGGAGGCGCTCGGCGAGGCGGCGGCCGACGCGTCTCTCAGAGGTCGTACGCCACCGGATGACGCGGCTCGTACAGCGACAGCTCCGAGCCGCTCGGCAACCTGATCGCCGCCCGTTCGCCCCAGCCCGCGCTCGTGACGGGCCGGGCGAGCTCCACGCCCTTGGCGGCCAGCGTCGCGAGCGTCTCTTCGAGGTCATCGCACATCAGGTGGAACTCGTGTTTGCTCTCCTCGCCGGTGGGATGCACGGCGAGCTCTGCGGGCGGCAGCTTGAAGACGAGCCACCCGCCGCCGGCGTCGACGTTCGCGAACCCGAGCACGTCACGGATGAAGGCACGGTCGGCGTCGGCGTCCGTGCTGTAGACGATCACATGCGCGCCGTTGATCATGTTTCCTCCGCGGGGCGGCCGGGTCCAGGTCAGCGCGGAGCGTACCCGGCGGGGGCCGGGCGTGCGTCACTCGCCGATGAAGTTCGGCGGCCGCTTCTCGCGGAACGC
Source organism: uncultured Actinomycetota bacterium (assembly GCA_963799975.1). GTDB lineage: Bacteria > Actinomycetota > Actinomycetes > Streptosporangiales > Streptosporangiaceae > Actinoallomurus. Next base: position 1,066,997 of record CAWCZF010000002.1, read on the forward strand.
ACGCGCGCCCTCCTTGGCGTCCTCGGTGGCGAAGACCGGCCAGCCGATCTCGTCGGAGACCTTCAGCGCGGCCTCCTCGTCCAGGCCCTCCGTACGCCGGTAGGTCTGGAGGATGGCCTGTACGGACAGCGGGGCGCAGGCGGCGACCTGAGCCGCGACCTCGCGGGCCGCCCGCAGCGCCGTGCCGTCCGGCACCACGCGGGTGATCAGCCCGATCCGCAGCGCCTCCTCCGGGCGCACCGACCGGCCGGTGAGCAGGATGTCCATCGCGAACGTGTACGGGATCTGGCGCGGCAGCCGCACCGCCGAGCCGCCCATCGGGAACAGGCCGCGCCGCGCCTCGTACAGGCCGAGTGTGGCGCTCTCGGCGACTACACGGATGTCGGTGCCGAGCAGGAGTTCGGTGCCGCCCGCCACCGCGTACCCCTCGATCGCGCTGACGAGCGGCTTGGCCGGCCGCGCGTCGCGCAGCAGGCCCTTCCAGTGAAAGTCGGTCAGCTCGGCGGCACGCCGCCGTACGCGCTCGTCCGCCGGCGGCTCGCCCATCGCCTTCAGGTCCGCGCCCGCGCAGAACTGCCCGCCGGCCCCGGTCAGGATGCCGACGCGTACGTCGTCGGTGGCGGCGATGTAGGCCCACGCGTCGGCCATGCCGACGAGCATGTCGGTGCTCAGCGCGTTGCGCGCCTCGGGACGGTTCATCGTCACCGTGACGACCGGGCCCTCGCGCTCCACCGTGCAGTGTGCGGTGCTGATCGGCAGCCTCATGCCGCCCTCCTAAACAAGAACGAATTCTAGTAACCCACACCGCAATCGAACAGTCCTTGCCGACCGAAACGAGAACGTGATCTACTGCGGCGTACGCACACCTTCTGCCCGCCGGGAGCCCCCGGGAGGCACCGGGAGGGATCGATGGGCTCGCTGGGTTTTTGGCGGCTGGCCGCAGGCGACCCGGAGTGGGTCGCCGCGGTCGACCCGGACGGCACGCCGTACTCCGCCGGAAAGATCCTCGCGCGCTGCAACCGGCTCGTCCACGGGCTGCGCGGCCTCGGACTGGAGACCGGCGACGGGATCTGCGGGTTGTTGCCCAACGGCGTCGACGGGCTGGTCGTCTACCTCGCCGCGCTCCAGGCCGGCTGGTACTACACGCCGATCAACTGGCACCTCACCGCGCCCGAGGTCGACTACATCGTCCAGGACAGCGACGCCAAGGCGTTCGTCGTCCACGAGCGCTTCGCCGCCGAGGCCCAGAGCCTGGACGAACGGCGCCGCTTCGCCGTCGGCGGCCCGATCCCGGGCTTCCGCGACCTCGCCGAACTGACCGACGGCCGCCCCGACTCGCCGCCCGACCGTCGTACGGCGGGCACGACCATGCACTACACCTCCGGCACCACCGGGCGGCCCAAGGGGGTGCGGCGGCCGCTGTCCGGGCTCGACCCCGACGACGCGGCCGAGCTGATGACGTTCCTGCTGACCTTCTTCGGGTGTACGGCGGGCGCGCCGGGCGCCCACCTCGTCACCTCACCGAGCTACCACACGGCCGTGACGCAGTTCGGCGGCTCGTCGCTGCACATGGGGCACACGCTCGTGCACATGGACCGCTGGGACGCCGAGGAGACCCTGCGGCTGATCGAACGCCACCGGATCACCATCACCCACATGGTGCCGACCCACTTCAAGCGGCTGCTCGCCCTCCCGGAGGAGACGAGGCTGCGGTACGACGTCTCCTCGATGCGCTGGGCGATCCACGCCGCCGCGCCCTGCCCCGTACCCATCAAGCAGGCGATGCTCGACTGGTGGGGCGACTGCGTCTGGGAGTACTACGCGGCCACCGAGGGCGGCGGCACGATCGCGAGCCCGCAGGACTGGCGGGCACACCCCGGTACGGTCGGGCGGCCCTGGCCGATCAGCGAGGTGCTCGTCGTGGACGACGACGGGCGGCCGGTGCCCGCCGGCACGACGGGGACGATTTACATGAAGATGACCGGGATGTCTTTTGAGTACAAGGGCGACGCGGACAAGACGCGTGCGAACCGGCTGCGCGACCACTTCACCGTCGGCGACGTCGGCCACCTCACCGAGGACGGCTTCCTGTTCCTGTCCGACCGCAAGGCCGACATGATCATCTCGGGCGGCGTCAACATCTACCCGGCCGAGATCGAGAACGAGATCATGGTGCATCCCAAGGTCGCCGACGTCGCGGTGTTCGGCGTGCCGGACGAGGAGTGGGGCGAGCAGATCAAGGCCGTGGTCGAACCCGCCGAGGGCCAGGCGCCCGGCCCGCCGCTGGCCGCGGAGATCCTCGCCTCCCTCGACGGCAGGCTGGCTCGGATGAAATGGCCCAAGTCGGTCGACTTCATCGAGCGGATGCCACGCGAGCCCAACGGCAAACTGCTCAAGCGCCGCCTCCGCGACCCGTACTGGAAGGACCGCGATGCCGCCATCTGAGCCGCCGCTGACCTCGCTGACCTCGGGTCACGCGCTGGAGTTCCCCGGCGGGTACACCCGCTCGGTCGGGCCGGTGATCGGGCGGTTCCTGACCGAGCTGCGCGACGGGCGGCTCGTCGGCGTACGCACGGCGGACGGCCGCGTGTTGTTCCCGCCCGCCGAATGCGACGCGGACGGCGAGGCGGTCACCGACGAGTTCGTCGAGGTCGGGCCCGAGTGCGTCGTCGGCACGCACGCCTGGGTGCCGCGCCCTCGGCCGAGCCACCCGCTCGACCGGCCGTTCGCCTGGGCGCTGATCACCCCGGACGGCGCGGACACCGCGATGGTGCACGCGGTGGACCTCGGCGTGTTCGAGCCCGGGGCCGGGCCGCCGAGGACGCTGCGCGCCGGCCTGCGCGTACGGCCCCAGTGGCGCGCGGAGCGTACCGGCACGATCGGCGATCTCGTCTGCTTCCGCCCCGGCGTCACCGGCGTCAACGCCCCCGTACGCGCGGCGTACCGGCTGAGCGCGGGCCGGGCGCTGACTCGTTTCCTCGGCGGCATCGCCGAGGGGCGCGTCCTCGGCCACCGCTGCGGGGTGTGCGGCAAGGTCTACGTGCCGATGAAGGGGATCTGCCCGGTGGACGGCGTGCCCACCACCGAGGAGGTGGAGGTGGCCGACACCGGCACCGTCACCACGTTCGCGGTGAACAACATCCCCGACCCGCGCGCACCCGACGTGCCGTTCGTCTCGGCGTACGTCCTCCTCGACGGCGCGGACATCGCGATGCTCGCGCTCGTCGCCGGGATCCCGGCCGGCCAGGTGCGGATGGGCATGCGCGTACGCGCGGCGTGGCGGCCGCGCGAAGAGTGGGGACAGACCATGGCCAACATCCGGTGGTTCGAGCCCACCGGCGAGCCCGACGTCGCGTACGAGGACGACCGGTGAGGCCCGGCGTCGCGGTCGTGGCCTTCGTGCAGACCGAGCACACCGGCACGGACTCCGGGCTGTCGGAGGTCGAACTCCTCGCCCCTGTCATCGCCGAGATCAAGGCGGCGACCGGGCTGCGGAGATTCGGCTTCACCTGCTCCGGCTCGCTCGACTACCTCGCCGGCGCGCCGTTCTCGTTCGTCTCGGCGCTCGACGCGGTCGGCGCGTGGCCGCCGATCGCCGAGAGCCACGTCGAGATGGACGCCGCGTGGGCGTTCTACGAGGCGTGGGTACGGCTGCTGCACGGCGACCTCGACACCGCGCTGGTGTACGGCTTCGGCAAGTCGTCGCAGGTCGTACGGGACGACGGCGAGTCCGGGCTGCCCGAGTTGATGACGCTGCGGCTCGACCCGTACCACCTCGCGCCCCTCGGGCTGGACGACGTGTCGCTCGCCGCCCTCCAGGCACGCGCGTACCTCGACCTCGGGCACTCCGAAGACGACCTGCGCGCGGTGTCCGCCCGTTCGCGTACGGCCGGGCGCGCCAACCCGTACGCGCTGGACCTGGCCGATCCGGGAGACGCGGAGTACGCGGTGGCGCCGCTGCGGGCGCACGACTGCCCGCCGGTCACCGACGGCGCGGCGGCGATCGTGCTGGCCGCCGGCGACACGGCGCGCGAGCTGTGCGAACACCCCGCCTGGATCCGCGGCGCCGACCACCGTACGGACGCGCACGCGCTCGGCGCCCGCGAGCTGGGCCGGTCCGCCTCGGCCGCGCTCGCCGCCGAGAAGGCGGGCGGGGGCGGCGGCGTCGAGGTGGCCGAGTTGCACGCGCGGTACAGCCACGAGGAGCTCATCCTGCGCGAGGCGCTCGGCCTCGGCGACGACGTGCGCGTCAACCCCTCCGGCGGGCCGCTCGCCGCCGATCCGGTCATGGCGACCGGCCTGATCCGCGTCGGCGAGGCGGCGGGGTGGATCCACCGCGGCGAGGCGGGCCGCGTCCTGGCGCACGCAGCCTCCGGACCCTGTCTCCAGTCGAACCTGGTGTGCGTGATGAGCGATGGCTGAGGCATGCGCGGTGATCGGCGTCGGGCAGACCCGGTACCGGTCCCGGCGGGACGACGTCTCGATGGCCGGGCTCGTACGCGAGGCCGCGCTGCGCGCGCTGGAGGACGCCGGGCTCACGTTCGCCGACATCGACGCCGTCGTGGTCGGCAAGGCGCCCGACCTGTTCGAGGGCGTGATGATGCCGGAGTCCTACCTCGCGGACGCGCTCGGCGCGCGCGGCAAGCCGCTGACGCGCGTGCACACGGCCGGATCGGTCGGCGGCTCCACGGCACTGGTCGCGACGAGCCTGATCCAGGGTGGCGTGCACGACCGGGTGCTCGTCGTCGCCTGGGAGAAGCAGTCGGAGTCCAACGCGACCTGGGCGCTGTCCACACACCCGCCGCTGACGCCGTCGCTCGTGGTCGGCGCGGGCGGCTACTTCGCCCCGCACGTCCGCGCGTACATGCGGCGTACGCGCGCCCCCGGCCACATCGGCACGCTCGTCGCGGTCAAGGACCGGCAGAACGCGCTGAAGAACCCGTACGCCCATCTGCGCATCCCCGGGATCTCGCGGGAGATGGTGGAGTCGACGCCGATGCTGTGGGAGCCGATCCGCTACCTGGAGACGTGCCCGTCCAGCGACGGCGCGGCCGCGATGGTGCTCGCCTCCGCCTCGGCCGCACGCCGCGCGCCGAACCCCGCCGCCTGGGTGCACGGCGCGGCGACCCGGTCCGAACCGATCTTCTTCGCGGGCCGCGACACCGTGAGCCCGCAGGCGGGACGCGACTGCGCGGCCGACGTCTATCGGCAGGCCGGCATCGCCGATCCGCGCCGAGACCTCGACTGCGCCGAGGTGTACGTCCCGTTCTCCTGGTACGAGCCGATGTGGCTGGAGAACCTCGGCTTCTGCGACGAGGGCGAGGGCTGGCGCCTCACCGAGGCGGGCGCGACCGCCCTGGACGGCGACATCCCGTGGAACCCCTCAGGCGGCGTACTGTCCTCCAACCCGATCGGCGCGTCGGGCCTCATCCGCTTCGCCGAGGCGGCCCAGCAGGTACGCGGACTGGCGGGAGAGCATCAGGTGGACGGCGCACGCCGGGCGCTCGGGCACGCGTACGGTGGCGGGGCGCAGTTCTACGCGATGTGGGTCGTCGGCTCCGACCGGCCCTGAGCACCCTGCCGAGGAGCGCGATGGACTTCAACCACGCCGACCTGTTCGAGGGTCTCGCCGACGCGATCGGGGACCGTACGGCGCTCGTGCCGCCGGGACGGGAGCCGCTGACGTACGCCGGACTGGACGCGCACGCCAACGGGCTGGCGCACCACCTGCGCGACGCGGGCGTACGGCCCGGGCAGCACGTCGGGGTGCATCTCTACAACGGGCTGGAGTACATCGCGACCGTGCTCGCGGCGCTGAAGATCCGTGCGGTGCCGGTGAACGTGAACTACCGCTACGTCGCGGCCGAGCTGGAGTACCTCTACCGGGACGCCGCGCTGGCCGCGCTGGTCTACGACGCCTCCTTCGAGGACCGCGTCACCGAGGCGGCCGCGCGTACGCCCACGCTGGCGCATCGGATCGTGGCAGGCGGCGCCTCGCCGCACGCGGTCGCCTACGACGAGGCGGTCGCGTCGGCGTCGTCCGGCCGTGACTTCGCAACGCGTTCCGGCGATGACCTCTACATCATCTACACCGGCGGCACGACCGGCATGCCGAAGGGCGTGATGTGGCGGTGCGAGGACCTGTTCATGGCGTTCGGGGGCGGCAACCCGTACGGCGACCCGCGTGAGACGCCCGAGGCGGTGGTCGCGGCGGCCTCGGCGGGGGGCGGCATGGTGATGTTGACGACCGCGCCGCTGATGCACGGTGCGGCGCAGATGACGACGTTCCTCACCTGGTGGATGGGCGGGACGGTCGTCTACAACCGGCGGTTCGACGCGGCCGAGACGCTGCGCACCGTGGAGCGGGAGCGGGTGGTCACGCTCGGCATCACGGGCGACGCGATGGCGCGCCCGCTCGCCGAGGAGATCGCGGCCGGCTCGTACGACCTCGGCTCGCTGGCCGCACTCAGCTCGACCGGCGCGATCCTGTCCGGGACCGTACGCGACCGGCTGCGCTCGCTGCTGCCCGACCTGCTGATCATCGACAGCTTCGGGTCGTCGGAGTCGGGCTACACCGCGTCCGGGGTCGAGGGGTCCTCGCCGGAGGCGGGCCTGCGGTACCGGCCGGTCAACGCGCGCCTGGCCGTCCTGGACGACTCGCTGCGGCCGGTCGCGCCGGGATCCGGGGTGATCGGGCAGGTCGCCAAGCGCGGTCACATCGCGCTCGGGTACTGGAACGACGCGGAGAAGACGGCGGCGACCTTCGTCGAGGTCGACGGGGTGCGCTGGCTGCTCACCGGCGACGTCGCGACGGTGGAGGCGGACGGGACGATCACCATCTTCGGGCGCGGCTCGCAGTGCATCAACACCGGCGGCGAGAAGGTGTTCCCCGAGGAGGTCGAGGCCGTGCTCAAGGGCCATCCGGCGGTGTTCGACGCGGTCGTGACGGGGATCGCGGACGAGCGGTTCGGCGAGCGGGTGGCGGCGGTCGTGCAGCCGTACGACGACGCGCCGCCGGTCGAGGACCTGGACGCTCACTGCCGGGGTCGGCTGTCGGGCTACAAGGTGCCGCGCACGTACGCGTTCGTGCCGGAGCTTGAGCGCTCGCCGGCGGGCAAGGCCGACTATCGCTGGGCGAAGAGGATCGCCGAGGGCGCGTGATCTCCTCGGCTAAACGGCCTCCGCGCAGGTAGACTCACACAAGAGCTTCTCTATGTCCGAGAGGTCAGTAATGCGTGAGAGGTGGGTCACATGACGGCGCCCGACCGGGCGAAACTCGTCGTCGAGCTGAGTCACCAGGCACGGGCGCGCACGACGTGGACGGTCCTGCTCCACCACGCGATCGCCAGCAGGTCGGGCATCAACGTCACCGACATGCAGTGCATCAACCTCCTCCAGCTCCGCGGGCCGATGACGCCGGGCCAGCTCGCCGACGCCATGTTCCTGACCACCGGCGGCGCGATCACGGCCGTGGTCGACCGACTGGAGAAGGCCGGGATGGTACGCCGCCGCCGCGACGAGCAGGACCGCCGCCGCGTCATCGTGGAGGCCGCCACCGACGGGCCGACCAGCGAGCTGAGCGGACGCTTCGGACCCGTGGCGGAGCTGTACCAAAAGCTCCTGGACGACTACACCGACGAGCAGCTCACGGTCATCCTCGACTACCTCTCCCGTACGAACGAGCTGTCCCCCGAGGTCATCGACCGGGTCAAACAGCTCGACTGAGCGTCGAACATCCGGCAAGACCCTTGACAGCGATGCCCCCTGCCCGCATTCTTAACTTATTCGTTCTAGAACAAGGTGGTTATGAAAATGACCGTCGACCGGCTCAGCCTCGTGTTCGGTGCGCTCGCCGATCCCACGCGTCGCTCGATACTCACGCGACTCACCGAGGGCGACGCGACGGTGACCGAGCTGTCGGCGCCGTTCGAGGTGTCGCAGCCGGCGATCTCCCGGCACCTGAAGGTGCTGGAGAACGCCGGGCTCATCTCGCGCACCCGGCGCGCGACGGCGCGGCTCAGTCATCTCGAGGCCGAGCCGCTCCGCGAGGTGACCACCTGGCTGACCCGATACCAGCGGTTCTGGGACGAGAGCCACGAACGGCTCGACGAGCTGCTCGTGGCGCTGCAAGGCAACCACGACCGCGACGCGGTCCGCGAACAGGGAGAAGCATCATGAGCAAGACACAGATCACCGCCGAGCCCGGCAGCACCTTGATCACCATCGAGCGGGAGTTCGACGCGCCGCGCGACCTGGTGTTCACCGCCTACACCGACCCCGAGCTGGTCGTGCAGTGGCTCGGCCCGCGCGACCTCACACTGCGGATCGACGAGTACGACGTGCGCGACGGCGGCAAGTGGCGCTACATCCACGTCGACGCCGACGGCAACGAGGCCGGCTTCCACGGCGTCTTCCACGGCACGCCGTCGCCGGACGGCACCGTGCAGACCTTCGAGTACGAGGGCATGCCGGGGCACGTCGCCATGGAGACGCTGACCCTGACCGAGCGCGACGGCCGCACGCTGGTGCGTACGATCTCCAGCTTCCAGTCCGTCGAGGACCGGGACGGGATGGTCGCCTCCGGCATGGAGCGCGGTGTGCACGACTCCCACGAGCGGATGACCGAGCTGCTGGCCCGGATGCAGCAGGCATGACCCGGCACGTACGGCTGCGCGCCCGGCTGCCCGCCCCCACGGGGGCGGCCTGGCGCGCGCTGACGGACCCCGCGGAGCTGACGCGGTGGCTCGCCGAGCACGCGGCGGAGCCGTACGCCTTCTGGGGCCGCCACACGCCCGAGGGCGACGAGCCGCGTCAGCGGCTGCTGCACCGCGGCGACGGCGTGCTCCGCTTCTCCTGGCGGCTGCACGGCCAGGAGACCACGACCGAGATCCGGCTGGAGGAGCTGGATGCGGACGCCACCGCGATCACCATCACCCAGACCTGCTTCGACGGCGAGGAGTCCGGCTATCCGGCCGACATCGCCCTGACGGTCTTCTGGTCGCTCGCGGTGGGCAACCTCATCGACCATCTCACCGGGCGGCCGCTCACGCCCCGCTGCGACTGGACCGCGACCGACCTGCGCGCGGAGGTGGTCATCGGCGCACCGCGAGACCGCGTGTTCGCCTCGCTGACCGAGTCGGGGCACTTCAGCCGATGGTTCGGCCTGAAGGTGGAGCTCGACGCGCGGCCGGGCGGCACGTGGACGATCCACGGCGGCGGCCCGATCGGCACGGTCGGCGCGGTGCGGCCCGGCCGGCTGCTGACCCTGGAAGAGGACTCCGGCGTCTCCACCTGGCGGCTCGACGACGACGGCGACGGCACCCTGCTCTCGCTCGGCCTGGCGTACCCGGGCGGCCCGCCCTACCCCGGCTGGACGGCCTGGCTGTCCGCGGTCTCCACCCTGCGCCGCTACCACGAGGTCCCGTGCTGGCGCTCGCACTGGCTGGACGGCTGAGCCCGCTCTTACGCGAAGTGGCCGTTTGGCGGCGGCCTTTCGAGGCACAACCTCCGGAGGGAACGGCGGAGGAGGCCACTCGGATGACCGCACACATCGGGCCGCTGCGATTCGGCAGCTGGAACGTCTCGGCGCGCGGCCGCCGCGGACTCGGGTACGGCATCGGCCGCCTCATCTGGGGCACGGCCATGGCCGTCTCCCTGATCCTGCTGATCGGCATCGCGCTGACCTGGTGGAACGCCAACCCCGCCAACGACATCGCGCACGCCTTCCTGCGCGCGGGCGCGTGGCTCGCCACGCCGTTCCACGACGCCTTCACCGGCGGGTCGCCGCGCGCGCGGCTCACCGAGGACTGGCTTCTCGCGGCCGGCGTCTACCTCGCCGCCGGCCGCGTCCTCGCCTGGGTGATCGGCCGCTGACCGCGCACTCGGCGAGCGGCCCGGCCCTGCCGCGCGCTCGTCGTGAGGAGCAGGGATGACGGAGATGCGGGAGATCCCGCTTGTGGACGGCCCGGTGGAGATCCGCGGGGCGCTGGACCTGGAGCGCCGCTCACTCGGGGTGCTGCCGCGCCGGCTGCCCGCGTGGACGCGCGAGCAGTACCCGGACGCGTTCATGGACTTCACCACCACGATGCCCTCGGGCGTACGGCTCGTGTTCCGTACCGAGGCGACCGTCCTGGAGCTCGACGTCCTGACCGTCATCCGGCACTTCGACGGCCGGCCCGGCCCGGTGTCGCCGGGCATGGTCGACCTGCGGGTGGACGGACGGCCGGCCGGGCAGACCGACGTGCCGGTGAGCCACGTCCTGCGGCTGCCGCACACGCGCGACCGCGGCCGGCTCGCGCGCGGCCTGCCGGGCACGGTCGGGTTCGCCGCGCTGCCCGCGCGGATGAAGGAGGTCGAGCTGTGGCTGCCGCCGCAGACCCCCTGTGAGCTGGTCGCGCTGCGGGCCGACGCGCCGGTGCACCCGCCCGAGCCGCACGGCCGTCGTCGCTGGGTGCACCACGGCAGCTCGATCAGTCACTGCGTCGAGGCCGACTCGCCGACCGGGGCGTGGCCCGTGGTCGCGGCGACGCTCGCGGGCGTGGAGGTGACCAACCTCGGGTTCGCGGGCAACGCGGTGCTGGACCCGTACGTCGCGCGGACGATCCGCGACCTGCCGGCCGACCTGGTCAGCGTCAAGACGGGCACCAACATCGTCGCGCGCGGCGCGTTCAAGCCGCGTACGCTCGGGCCCGCGCTGCACGGGTTCCTCGACACCGTGCGCGACGGGCATCCGGACACGCCGCTGCTGGTGGTCTCGCCGATCATCTTGCCCAAGGCCGAGGACGTGCCCGGCATCGATCCCGGCGACGGCTTCCCGTACCCGTTCTTCGGCGACCCGGACGACCTGCCCGAGGACACGCTCACCATGACCGCGCTGCGCGAGACGATGGCCGAGATCGTACGGCTGCGGGCGCGCCGCGACCCCAACCTGCACTTCCTCGACGGACGCGAGCTGTTCGGCGTCGACGATCTGGCGGACCTGCCGGACGGCATCCACCCCAACGCGGCCGGCTACCTGCGGATCGGCGAGCGGTTCGCGGCGCGTGCGTTCGGCACGGGCGGGGCGTTCGCCTAGTTTCGGTGGCGCTTGTCGCGGGTGTAGATGATCGCCGGTTTCCCGTCTCCGGGGCTGCGGCGGACCAGCTCGAACTGCGTCACCGCCGCGATCAGGTCGCTGAGCTTGGCATAGCCGTACGTACGGGAGTCAAAGTCCGGGCGCTGCTTGGTGATGATGTGGCCGACGTGGGCGAGCGCCGCCCAGCCGTCGTCGTCGGAGGCGGCCTCGACCGCGTTGCGCAACTGCTTCATCAGGGCGGCGTCGGAGGTGATCGCGGACGTCGAGCGCGCGGCGGGCCGGCGCGGCGTGTCGGTGGGGGCCGCGGCGGCGGGGGCGTAGTCGAGGTTCTCGAAGTAGATGAACTTGTCGCAGGCGGCGACGAAGGGCTTGGGCGTCTTGCGTGCGCCGAACCCGTACACGGTCAGCCCCGACTCGCGGATGCGCGCGGCCAGGCGGGTGAAGTCGCTGTCGCTGGAGACGATGCAGAACCCGTCGAAGCGGCCGGAGTACAGCAGGTCCATCGCGTCGATGATCATCGCCGCGTCGGTGGCGTTCTTGCCGCTGGTGTAGGCGAACTGCTGGATCGGCTGGATCGACTGGGTCAGCAGTTGCTCCTTCCAGCCCTTCAGGCTGGTGCCGGTCCAGTCGCCGTACGCGCGCTTGACATGGGCCGTGCCGTACTTGGCGACCTCGGCCAGCAGCCCCTCGGTGATCGCCGGCTGCGCGTTGTCACCGTCGATGAGCACCGCGAGCTTCGCGGCGTTCTCATTGACCATCTCGCTCACCGTGCCACTCCCTCGTCTCGCGTCCTCGGCTCGACTCTTCCAGCTCTCCGGCCGCCGCGCGAGGCGACGGGGGCCCGGACGCCCGCTTTCCGGGGTAAACCTCACCAATTGATGTTAGATACAGCCCTTTACGCTCGCCTGCGCCGGTTGCTCGCTGTTAGCTTCGGGCCCATGACCGCGCTGGATGAGTTCATCGACGCCCTGCCCAAGGTCGAACTTCACGTTCACCTGGTCGGTTCCGCCTCGCTGCCGACCGTGCTCGAACTGGCACGACGGCACCCCGGGCACGGGGTGCCCACGGACGAAGAGGCACTGCGGCGCTTTTACGAGTTCCGCGACTTCCCGCACTTCGCCGAGGTCTACTTCGCGGTCAACGGCCTCGTACGCGAGCCGGAGGACGTCGCGGCCCTCGTCGTCGGCGCGGCACGCGACCTCGCCGCGCAGAACGTCCGCTATGTGGAGCTGACCGTCACACCGTTCTCGCACGTCATGGCGGGCATGCCGATGGCGGCGGTGACCGAGGCCCTCGACCTGGCGGCCCGCGAGGCCGCCGGTCTCGTCGAGGTCGCGTACGTCTTCGACATCCCGGGCGAGTTCGGCGCCGAGGCGGCGCGCGCGACGATCGAGCACGCGCTGGAGCACCCGCCGGAGGCGCTCGTCGGCTTCGGCATCGGCGGCGTCGAGCAGGCGCGGGAGGGGCACGAGGAGGCGATCCGCGACGCGTTCCGCGCCGCGAAGGCCGCGGGGCTGCACAGCGTCCCGCACGCCGGCGAGATGAGCGGGCCGGAGACCGTCTGGGAGGCCGTCCACGGCCTCGGCGCCGAGCGGATCGGGCACGGCATCGCCTGCGTGGAGGACCCGAAGCTGCTGGCGTACCTGCGCGAGACGCAGCTGCCGCTGGAGGTGTGCCCGACCTCCAACGTGTGCACCCGGCAGGTGCCCGGCATCGCCGCGCACCCGCTGCCCCGGATGCTGGACGAGGGACTGTTCGTCACGCTGAACAGCGACGACCCGCCGATGTTCGGCACCACGCTGACCGGGGAGTACCGCACCGTGGCACGCGACCTCGGGTTCGACGCCGCGAGCCTGGCGAACCTGGCACGCAACGGCGTGCGCGCGTCGTTCCTGCCGGCGGAGCGCAAGAAGGCGATCCTCGCCGAGATCGACGCGGTCAGTCCGCGCTGAGGCCGCCGAGCCGCTCCATCGTCTCGGCGTACTCCTCGACCAGCTCGTAGATCACCCGCGAGACCGGCTTCACCCGGTTCATCGTGCCGACGATCTGGCCGACCGGGAAGGTGGTCAGCTCGCCCGCCCCGGCGCGGTTGATCCGCTGGAGCGCGTCGGAGATCAGCATGAACTGGAGCGGCATCGGCAGGGTGCCGGGCGAGTCGGGCGCCTCCCACGCGTCGGTCCAGGCCGTACGGAGCATCCGGGCCGGCTTTCCGGTCCACGAGCGCGAGCGTACGGTGTCGCGCGAGGTCGCGGCGAGCAGCCGGTCGCGGGACGCCTCGGGCGTGTCCGCCTCCTGGACGGTGAGCCAGATCGAGCCGGTCCACACGCCGTCCGCGCCGAGCGCGAGGCCCGCCGCGACCTGACGCCCGCGGCCGATCCCGCCCGCCGCGAGCACCAGCGTCGATCGCCCGACCGCGTCCACCACCTCGGGGACGAGCACCATCGTGGCGATCTCCCCGGTGTGCCCGCCCGCCTCGCCGCCCTGGGCGACGATGACGTCGACCCCGGCGTCGACCTGCTTGCGCGCGTGCCGGGCGCTGCTGACCAGCCCGGCGACCGTCACGCCGCGCCGGTGCGCCTGCTCGACCACGTCGGGCGGCGGCGGGCCGAGCGCGCTGGCGAGCAGCCCGATCGGGTGTCTCAGCGCCACCTCGACCTGCGGGCGCGCGGTGGCGTCGGTCCAGCCGAGCAGGTAGCGGCCCGCGCCCTCGCGGGTCAGCGGTGCGACGCCGTGCCGTTCGAGCAGCGCGTTGACGAACGCGCGGTGCCCCTCGGGAATCATGTCCCGCAGCCGGCTCAGCGTCTCGCCGGCGTCGCCGAGATCCGCGCCCTCGTAGCTGACGGGCATGACGACGTCGACGCCGTACGGGCGGCCTCTCGTGTGCTCGTCGATCCAGGACAGCTCGGTCTCCAACTCCTCCGGGGTGAAGTAGAGCGCGCCGAGGACGCCCATGCCGCCCGCGCGGCTCACCGCCGCGACCACGTCGCGGCAGTGGCTGAACGCGAAGATCGGATACTCGATGCCGAGGAGTTCCGTCGCCCGTGTCCGCACGATCCGACACAATACGCATTCTCTCCACCGAACTGCAACGTGTTCTAGTAAGGGCCATGCATCGCCAGGACGCCGGGGAAGGACCCGGATGGAACACGTATCAGAAATTCGACACCACTGGTCCCGACTAAGGTGTTGACGCCGGTATGACCCGTTGTTAACTTGCGCGCCGGGGCTCACGCTGAGAGCGGCAGCGTCCGGAGGGCCATCGCGGATGACCGAAGCGTTCGGAGCGGTCCGTGGTACGGCCGGTCCGCCAATGGTGGCGGGACCGGTCGGCGGGCGTCCTGCCCATGCCCTGGTGGACCGCGGGCCCTTACTCGCCGGCGCGCGCGGCCACCTCACCGCCGGCGGCAGCGTACTCCTCACCGGCCCGGCCGGCATCGGCAAGTCCACCCTGCTGTCCGCGCTGGCCGTCGAGTGCACCGGCCGCCAGGTGCTCCAGTGCGCCCTGTCGGAGACCGAACGCCACCTGCCCTTCCTCGGGCTGATCGACCTCCTGGCCGGGACCGGCGACGACGTACTCGCGACACTGCCCAAGCACCAGCGCGCCGCCCTGGAGTCGGCGCTGCTCCGCCGTACCGACCCGGTCGGCGAACGCGACGTCCTCGGGCTGCGGATGGCGGTGCTGGCCACCTTCCGCTCCCTGTGCGCGGCCGGCCCGGTGCTGATCGTGGTGGACGACGCACAGTGGCTCGACGGGCCGAGCGCGGAGCTGCTGGCGTTCATCGCGCGCCGCGCGCACGGCCTGCCGCTGCACGCCCTCGTCGGCCAGCGCACCGGTCCCGGCGACCCGCGGCCCGAGCCGCGGCTGTGCCCTCCGCCGGTCCGCACGTTCGACGTGCCGCCGATGACCGCCGCCGAGGTCACCCGGCTGCTCGCCGACCTCGACCTGCCGCGCGGCGTACTGACCAAGGTGCACCGGGCCAGCGACGGCAACCCGTTCTTCGCCGTGGAGCTGGGCCGCGCGCTCGCCGGACACGGCGAGCCGCTCGACCCGGCCGCGCCGCTGCCCGTACCCGACAGCCTGCGCTCCCTCATGCTCGGCCGGCTGATGGCGCTGTCGCCCGGCGCACGGCGCACGCTGCTCACCGCGTGCGCGGTGGCCCGCCCCACGCTCGTCCTCCTGCGCGGCGCGGGACGGCCCGACGCCGACGCCGACGTCGCCGAGGCGCGTGAGGCCGGCATCGTCACACCGGGCGAGGCCGTACGGTTCACCCATCCCCTGCTGTCGGCCGTGCTCTACTCCGAGGCGCCCGAACGCGACCGGCTCGCCGTGCACGCGGCGCTCGCCGACGCCGTGACCGACCCGGTCGAACGCGCACGCCATCTCGCCCTCGTCGCCCCGGGCCGCGACGCCGAGGTCGCCGCGACGCTGAGCGAGGCCGCCACAGCCGCCCGGCGGCGTGGCGCACACGCCGCGGCGGCACGGCTGGGGCTGCTCGCCGCCGACCGTACGACGCGGCGCGAGGACGAGGCGGGGCTGCGGCTCACCGCGGCCGAGGACGCGCTCGCCTCCGGTGAGTTCGGGCTGGCGCGCGGGATCGCCGAGGAGGTGCTGGCCCAGTCCTCGCTGCCCGCCGAGCGCGTACGTGCCTGGATCGTGCTGCTCGACTCCGGTGGGCAGGCCCTCGCCGAGCTGGACGACGTCTTCCCGCGCGCGTTCGCGGACGCACGCGATGACCCCGCGCTGCTCGCCCCCGTGCACTACCGGCTCGCGTGGCGTGCGTGGCTGGTCAAGGGTTCGGCGGCGCGGGCGCGCGACGAGGCCGCCACCGCCGCGCGGCTCGCCGCCGAGGCCGGCGACCGGCGTACGGAGGTGCTGGCGCTGACGAAGCAGGCCCTCGCGGAGTTCAGCCTGGGCCGGCCGGAGGCCGAGCAGACCCTGGCGCGTGCGCTGGCCGGCACGCAGGACCCGGCCATCCGGTTCGACCACAACGGCCCGGTCTACCTGCGCTACCGGCACCACCTGATGCGCGACCGGCTGGAGGAGGCGCGGGCCGAGCTGCGGTCGCTGACCTATGCCGTACGGCAGCGGGGCGCGGTGGAGAGCCTGTTCATGTGCCTGTACGGCTCGTCGCAGGTGGAGATCTTCCGCGGCCGGTGCGACCGTGCGCTCGACCTCGCCGAGCAGTGCGTGCGGCTGGCCGAGGACAGTGAGCTCAGCCCGGGCCCGGGCGCGTGCGCGATGGCGTTCGCCGAGGCCGCCGGGGGTTCGCTGGACCGCGCGCTGGCCGCCGCCGAACGCGCGGTCGCGCACAGCGAGGACGACGGCGACCTGCTGTTCCTGCCGCACGCGCTGCACGCGGCGGGCCACATCCGGCTGCTGCGCGGCGACGTGGCGGGCGCGGCCGAGGCACTGCGGCGCGTACGACGGCTGGAGCGGGACCAGGGGCTCGCCGAGCCTGCTCTGCGGCGCTGGCAGGCCGACCTGGCCGAGTCGCTGGTCGCCGTCGGCGCGGTCGACGAGGCGGCGGAGGTCATCGAGGAGACGCGGCGCGACGCGCTGCGCCTCGGCCGGCGTGGCGTGCTGGCGGTGCTGGACCGTGTCGCCGCGCTGGTCGCCGCGGCACGCGGCGACACGGAGGCGGCCGACGACATGGCACGCGCGGTGACCACGCTGGCGGCGTCGCCGTACCCGCTGGAGGAGGGCCGGGCGCGGCTGGAGCTGGGTCGCCTGCGGGCACGCGCGGGCGACGCACCGGCGGCCCGCGAGTCACTGCGCGCGGCACACCGGGTGTTCTCCCGCGCCAAGGCCGCGCCATGGGTCGCGGCGGTCGCGGCCGAACTCGACCATCTGGACGTGGGCGTGCCGAAGGTCGCGGGAGACGCGGACCCGCTGCGGGCGCTGGCGGGCGTCGAGCGCCGCGTCGCGGTCCTGGTCGCCGAAGGCGCCACGAACCGCGAGATCGCCGCCCGCCTGTTCGTCAGCGTCAAGACGGTCGAGGCCGCCCTGACCCGCACGTACCGCAAGCTCGGCGTACGCTCCCGCGTCGACATCGCGCGCCTGGCCGCGTTCCGCCACCCCGGCGACCGCCCCGCCTGACAGGGCGTTCCGGCGAGAGCGCGACGGCGGGACGGCGGCCCGGAGGCCATGGCCTGCGGGTGAGGAGTTGCTAATGGCCACCCTCCGCCTCACTCTGCGGCGAGGAGGCCCGCGGGCTGCGTGGGTCGAAGCCGAGGTCGCGAAGCCGGGTCGTGATCTGCCGGATCTCCTGCTCGCTCAGTGCAGGGACCCGGGACAGTCGGCCATCGCGGCAGAGGGCCAGCAGGTCCGCAGCGGTTCGTGGTGGTTCGTCCGCAGTGACGAGGTCGGTGTACGTCTTGATCGGCAGGCCCAGCAGGTGGATCGGCGTGCTTTCGGTGATCGTCATGTACGTGCTTCCTGGTGTGCGGCAAGGTCACGACCTGGGGAGGCCGGCGCGGGGCGGCCGATGGCGTCATCCGAGGCCGCGAGCTTTGGGGCGGCTAACCTTGGGTTCCCGCGCGGCTGCGCAGTGTGGTGTGCTTGAGGATGACCCGGCGCATCACGCCGTAGCCGGTATCGAACTCCCTGGCTACGCGCCGGATGCTCCATCCCTGCTCGTAGAGGCGTATGGCGTCCATCTCACGCTGAACGGCGGCCGGGCTGCGCTGCTTCTCGCTGAGGAGCGCGCGGACGGCCGAGCGAAGGTAGCGTCGGTGGCCGCCGGGGGTCGGCTGGACGGCGATCTGGCCGGCACGCGCCCACCGGGCAAGCGTGGCGGGTCTCACTCCGAACATCTCGGCGGCCTCCCTCGGCGTGAGCAATTCGCCTGCTGATCTGGCAACCGCCTCGCAGGAGCGGGTTCCCGGCGGTGAGCAGGCCGCACTGTTCGATCCAAGAGACGCCGGGGCCCGTCCCGTGTGGCGCGCGTCCTGGAGAGGACGGTCTGTGGCCATCAGGGGCGGCATCACATCACCGCGTACGCGACGACGTTCTTGATCCGCTTGACGGCATGCTCGACGTCCGCCGCCGGACCCACCGGCGCGGGGCCACCGGGGCAGTCCCAGGACCAGTACCAGGTGAGCACGTTGCCGCCGTCCGGCCGCATCGTGAGGATCTCGTCCATATGGCCGTTGCCGTTCGGGCTGAAGACCTTGATCCGCGCCTTGACCCGTGTGGACGGCTCGTACACGTCGACGTTCAGTCCTTCCATCTTGCACGCCTCGACCAGGCGCTTAACGAGTTCGTCCGCACTCGTCGTGGTAGGTGAAGTCATCGTCACTCCTCTCCGTATCCGTCCCATCAGGGTGACGTTTGCCGCGTAGGCTGTGGGCCCCAAGCATGGCTACGGCCCTGTGACAGCCTCGGCCCCCGATCTGTTCGAGGATGTACGCGACGATGACCAGCAATCGCAAGACTGCGCGGCAATTCCTTGCTAACGAGATCCGGCTAGCTCGTGAGGCAAAAGGGATTAGCCGGGAGGAATTGGCGAAAGCGGTCCACGTGTCCGAGGCGCTCATAAGGGCTTGGGAAGCTGGCCGGCGCGTCCCGCAGTCGCAGGACATCCCCCGAGTGGAAGAGGCCCTTGGCACGAACGGGTACATCAAGCGCTTGCGGGACGATCTCGTGATCTCCGAACCGGTTCCCGAGTACATGGGGCGATGGCGTGAGATTGAAGACAACGCGACGTCGCTTCTGTGGTTTCAGCCCCTCATCGTCCCGGGACTGCTTCAGACCTCGGACTACGCTCGGCAGATCATTGTGAACTCAGGCCGCTTGGTCGATGACATAGACGAGCAGATCGAAGAGCGTGTTGCGCGGCAAAAAATTCTCGATTCGGAGAATGCCCTCACGTTCGTGGCCATACTTGACCAGTCGGTTTTGTACCAACTCGTCGGAAATACGCAAATCATGTGCGAGCAACTCACGCGACTTCTGGAGGTCGCACAGCAGCCGAACGTGAGTATTCAGGTTGTGGAGGCTGACACGGGGGCTTATCCGGGACTCGCGGGGGCCTTTGGAATCGCGGCGATGGACGGCCAGGAATACGCCTATGTGGACGATGCGTTCAGCGGTGACGTGCTCGAGGATCCCGTTGAAGTTGCAGCTATGAAACGCGTTTGGTTAACGATCGCTGCCGAAGCCCGTTCGGCGAGACAATCGATCGAAATAATAAGAAAGGCGATTGAACGATGGGCACAATGAGTTGGCGAAAGTCCACCCGTAGCGGCAACGGCGGCGCGGACTGCGTAGAGGTCGCCGTCACTGACGAACGGCGCAACGACTAGCACAAACGAAGCACCCCGCGGAAGCCTCTGGCCCGTGGGGTGTTTCGCTGTTCGGGGTCGGCTTGGTTCCGATGGCCGGCCAGACCAGAGGTCACTGGGAGCGGCCAAGGGCACCGAGGCGAGGGAGCGGCGCGGTGGAGAAGATCACCTCGACCGGGACCTCGAAGTGCGCCGCGATCCGCAGGGCCAGATGGAGGCTGGATGCCGTGCCGCCACCGGGCGCGGCGGGCGGGTGACGCCGACCGAGGGCAAGCCTCTCCGGCGAGTCATCGTCGCCCACTTGATCGAGGAAACCGCCCGCAACGCCGGCATCCTCTGACGGACGGCAGAACCCAGGCAACCCGTCGTGGCGTTCATGCGTCCTGAGGAGGTGCGTGCATCGACCCTCATCCTTACCGCTGTCCTGCTCGTCGCCGGCTGCACGGGAACGCCCTCCGTCAGAACCCGCTCGCGCCCGTCCGTCACTCCATCCGCGACGGCCGCGCCGACGCCTGTGGCGACCGGAACAATCCACAATGACCGGACGAGTTTCCTGGTCCGCGTCCGTTCCGTACGGGTAGCGCGGCATTTTCGGGTGGGCCGCTCCCTCGCGGAGGACGCCGCGCCCGGCTTGGAACTCGTCATCACCCGGATCATGGTCATGAACACAGGCCAGAGGCCGAGTCACCTGGAGACCGCGGGACAGCAGCCATTCGTTCTTCTCGACACCGAGGGCGGAACTCACGGGATCGAAAGGTCGTGGGCGATCGACCAGGATTTTCCGCCCGGCTCATGGATCGTCGAGCCCTACGTGTTCTTGGCCCCACGCGGCAAGAAACCGGCATACGTCACGGCGACCCTTATTGATGCGAACGGAAACCGCTCCGTCGCCAGCCTGGCCCTGCCGGGACACGCCCACCCCACAGCCACACCTTCCGACACGATCGCCTGAACACCACACCCGGGCCGTGGTCAGGGTGGCCGCCAGCCGGGGCACATCACCCTGGCCGGTGAGGGCCAGTACCCCTAGGGATATCCCTACGGCTCCCGGGGGTGCCTTCTCGGGCCCGCCCCCGTTGCGGAGACTCCTGACCAGGAGGCGGCGAACGCGTCACTCCGCCGGGAACCGGAAGGAGGTCTCGCAGCCGGACCGCGCAACGCGCCCCGGGGCTCGCGAACCCGGGATCGCCGACCGCGTCACGGCTCGCCGTCGCGGCGCCGCTTCATCGGGCCTTCCCCGCCAGAGCCCCGTGTCGCCGGCGAACCGAACACCGCCAGGATCGCCCCCACAGGCATCCCCCGCCGGACGCCCGATCCTGTCCCCTTTACGCCTGCCCGCCACTGCGGGCCGCAACACTCCCATGGCGAAAGGAATCCCTCCGCCCATGTCCAGACAACGCATCGCGACAGTGTCGGCCACCGCCGCACTCTCCGTCGCGGCCGCGCTGCTGGCGGCTCCCGCCGCCGGCGCCTCGCCGGTGAACGCCGCCAAACCCGCCAAGCCCGCGGCCAAGACCCAGCCCGCGGGCCACTCGGCCTTCAGCAAGGACGACTTCACCACCAACCCCTCCGCCAGTACGCGGAAGAAGGTCGTCGCCGACGCGCGCAAGGCGCTGTCCGCGCACAAGAGCACGGCCCACGTCAGGTCGGGCAACGCGTTCACCCCGCGTACGGTCGTCGTCGCCAAGAGCGGCGCCGCGGACGTGCGCTTCGACCGGACGTTCCACGGGCTGCCCGTCTACGGCGGCGACCTGATCGTCCATCTCAAGCCGGGCGGTTCCTACCGCGCGCTCCAGACGGCCACGCCCGCGGCGGCCGTCTCCACCACGCCCAAGGTCGTCCCCTCGGCCGCCGCCGGCACGTCGCGTGCGCAGTTGCACGGGACGGTCGCCTCGGTCGGCACGCCGCACCTCGCCGTGTGGGCCACCGGCCGGTCCTCACAGCTCGTCTGGGAGACCGTCGTACGCGGCGTTCGCAGCGACCAGACCCCGAGCGTCCTGCACGTTCTCGTGGACGCCACCAAGGGCAAGGTCGTCACCCAGCGGGACGAGATCGACACCCTCCTCTCCCCGGCCCAGCAGCAGGCCGCGCAGGCCGCCAAGGGCATCACGCCGCTGGTCGCGGGCACGGGCAACTCGATCTACAGCGGCACGGTGCCGATCGACCTGACGCTGACCAGTGGCACGTACTCGATGAAGGACCCCTCGCACGGCAACGGGTTCACCACGAACCTGAACCACGCCACGAGCGGTACCGGCACGACCTTCAGCAACACCACCGGGACGTTCGGCAACGGCACCAACAGCGACCCGGCCTCGGCCGGCGTCGACGCGCACTTCGGCGCCGCGGAGACGTTCGACTACTACAAGAACACCCACGGCCGTAACGGCATCTTCGGCAACGGCGCCGGTG
Organism: uncultured Actinomycetota bacterium; assembly: GCA_963799975.1. Lineage (GTDB taxonomy): Bacteria > Actinomycetota > Actinomycetes > Streptosporangiales > Streptosporangiaceae > Actinoallomurus. Next base: position 1,088,766 of record CAWCZF010000002.1, read on the forward strand.
TGCCGTCGCGGACGCACTACGGCAACGCCTACGTCAACGCGTTCTGGGACGGCACCCAGATGACGTACGGCGACGGCTCGGGCAACGCCCGTCCGCTCGTCGAGATCGACGTGGCCGGTCACGAGATGAGCCACGGCGTCAGCGGCGCGCTCACCGGCTGGGGCGAGAACGGCGAGACCGGTGGCATGAACGAGGGCACCAGCGACATCTTCGGCACGATGGTGGAGTTCTACGCCAACAACTCCCACGACGTGCCCGACTACACCATGGGCGAGCTGATCAACATCAACGGCAACAACACGCCGTTGCGCTACATGTACAACCCCTCGCTCGATGGCGCGTCGCCGAACTGCTACACGAGCGGCAACGGCTCGCTCGACCCGCACTACTCGCTCGGCCCGTTGACCCACTGGTTCTTCCTGCTGGCCGTCGGCAGCGGCGACCACGGGTACGGCAACAGCCCGACCTGCAACAGCACGACGCTCACGGGCATCGGCAACGACAAGTCCGCCAAGATCTGGTACCGGGCGCTCGCGTCGTACGCCAACAGCAACGAGAACTACGCCAACGCGCGTACCGACTCGCTGAAGGCCGCCGCCGACCTGTACGGCACCCACTGCACCGAGTACAACGCCGTGAACGCCGCCTGGGCGGCCGTCAGCGTCACCGGCTCGGACCCGGTTCCGGGCACCTGCCCCGGCCAGCCGGGCGCACCGACTGTGACCAACCCCGGTAACCAGACCAGTACGGTCGGCACGGCCGTCAGCCTGCAGATCAACGCCACCGACCCGAACGGCCAGACGCTGACCTACAGCGCCACGGGCCTGCCCGCCGGCCTGTCGATCAACGCCTCCACCGGCCTGATCTCCGGCACCCCCACCACCGCCGGCACCTCGACCACCGTCGTCACGGCGAAGAACACCTCCAACCTGACCGGAACGGCCTCCTTCACCTGGACGGTCAACCCGATCGGCGGCGGCTGCACCTCGCCCGGCGACAAGGTGACCAACGGCGGCTTCGAGTCCGGCACCACGCCGTGGACCACCACCCCCGGCGTCGTCTCCGCCAACGGCAGCGGTGAGAGCGCGCACTCCGGTACGCACTTCGCCTGGTTCGACGGCTACGGCACCACCCACACCGACACCGCCACGCAGTCGATCACCATCCCGGCGGGTTGCCACGCCTCGCTCAGCCTCTGGCTGCACATCGACACGAGCGAGTCCGGCAGCACCGTCTACGACAAGTTCACTGTCAAGATCGGCAGCACGACCCTCGGCACCTACAGCAACGCGAACGCCGCGTCCGGCTACACGAACAGGACCTTCGATGTGTCTTCGTTCGCGGGCCAGACCGTGACGCTGTCGTTCAGCGGCACCGAGGACTCCTCGCTGCAGACCAGCTTCGTCGTCGACGACGTGGCGGTCAACGCGTCCTGACCGTGATCTAGCAAGGGGGCCCCGGGGTACGCAGGAGCGACCTCGGGGCCCTCTCATCCTCGGGAGACCTCATGATGAGAACCAAGATCGCGATCTTCGCGGCCGCGGTGGCCGCGATGGCGCCGCTGACCGCCGCGCACGCGGCGACGGCCGAGCACCCGGCCACAGCCGGGCACACGGCCACGCACACGGCCAGGCACGCCCCGGCGGCCGTGAAGCTCGCCGGCGACCCGACACGTACGCCCGCCTCGCCGTCGTACACGGTCAGTCTGAGCAGCAACACCTCCGGCACGACCTGGACCGGCCGCGAGTCGGTGACCTTCACGAACGCCGCGTCCGACCCGCTGACCTCGGTCTACCTGCGGCTGTGGGACAACTACCACGGCAGTTGCCCGTCCACGCCGATCACGGTCTCCTCCGTAACCGGCGGCACGGCGGGCGCGCTCACGGTCGGCTGCACCGCTTTGCAGATCACGCTGCCCGCGCCGCTGGCCCAGGGCGCGAGCGGCACCGTGGGCTTCAACCTGTCGATCGTCGTGCCGAGCGGCGCCGACCGGTTCGGCCACGACGGGTCCTACAACTTCATCGGCAACGCTCTGCCGGTGCTGGCCGTGCACGACGGCGCGGGCTGGCACCTGGACCCGTACACCAACAACGGCGAGTCGTTCTACTCGCTCGCGAGCGACTTCAACGTCACGCTCGACCACCCCACCACGCTCAAGGTCCCGGCCACCGGCACGTCCACGGACTCGCCCGGCAGCTCGGGCCGTACGATCACGACGGCGGTCGCCAAGAAGGTGCGCGACTTCGCGTGGGCGGCCGGGCCGTTCACCGAGGTCTCGGGCACCTCGCCCGCCGGCGTACGCGTGAACGTCTACCGGGTGAGCAGCATCTCCTCCAGCTCCGCCAACTCGATGCTGAACACCACCAAGTCGGCGCTGGACGCGCACGCGCAGCGGTTCGGCGCGTACCCCTACACCGAGGCCGACGTCGTCCTGGACAACAACTTCTGGTTCGGCGGCATGGAGTACCCCGGGTTCGTACTGGACGTGGTCAGCTCCACGGCGCTCGCGCACGAGGAGGCGCACCAGTGGTGGTACGGCATCGTCGGCGACGATGAGTACAACAGCCCCTGGCTGGACGAGTCGTTCGCCGACTACGCCACCGACCTCTACCAGGGCATCACCGGGAGCGGCTGCTGGAACAACGTCTCCTGGGCCTCGTCCGCCGAGAAGATCACCAACTCGATGGCGTACTGGGACGCGCACCCCAGCCGCTACTCGACGGTCGTGTACGCCTACGGGCGCTGCGCGCTGCATGATCTGAGCCGGGTGCTGGGCACCTCGGCCATGACCACGCTGACTTTCAACTACGCGCAGTCCCACTGGTACGGCGTCTCCACGACCGCCGAGTTCAAGGCGGCGGCACAGGCGTTGACCTCGACCGACCTGACGTCGTTCTGGACCCAGCACCGCATCGACGGCTGACCCGGAACTACCCCAGGGCTCCCGGCCCGGCGGCTAACCGTCGGCGGGCCGGGAGCCTTCCGCGTGCGCCGGCCTGCGGCGTCCGCTGAAGGCGAGAATGAAGCCGACGACGAGCAGGATCACGCCGAGCACGACACCGCCGTACGGCAGCACGGACCGGACGACCACGAGCTTGGACGCGTCGCTGCTGGACCGGTCGACGAGGTGCTTCTGGCTCTCGGGGATCATCTTCAGGTCCAGGTCGGCGACCACGAGGCGGTCGACGCCGTCGCTCGTGCGCAGCGACTGGGTGACCTTCTGCTCCTGGTTGACCGGGGCGCCGGTACGCGGGTCGACCCACACCGTGACCGTCGACTCGTAAACCTGGTCGACCGCGACCGCGTTGTTCTTCTTGTCATAGCCCGGGAGCTGTGCCAGTTGCTTGGGCGTCATGCCGAACAGCGACGCGGGCACGCCCGGCTTGATCGAGGCCGTGACGGTCGGCGGGATCTGCTGGACGAAGCGGTAGGTCTTGATCCCCTGGACCTTCTCCTCGCCCTCGTAGTTCATCGGCCAGGCGCGCTTGGTGGAGATGTCGAAGTACGGGTAGGACTTGCGCTTCACGCCGACCGGCCAGATCAGCCCGATGCCGGACTGTTTCACGCTGGAGTCGGTGCCCACCGAGGCGCCGTGCCCGTTCGTCAGCTCGGCCGTACGGCGGTCGAAGACCGCGCGCTGCGCCTGCGTCTCGATCTTCGCGTTGACGCTCGTGTCCTCGACGGAGGTGAAGGAGTCCCAGACCGCGAGCTTGCCGTCACCGGCGTGGGCGTCGCCACGCGTCGTGTTGGTGGCCGTGACGGTCGCGCCCTTCTGGATCCGCCATTTGCTGGTGTCCAGGTAGGTCGCGTTTTCCGCGCGCAGTGTCGTTTTCTCATAGACGTTGAGCGGTGCGGCGACGATCTGCCGCGCCACGTAGAAACGGACCAACGGAGCGAGTGCGATGAAAAACGCTCCGGCGCCGATCAACACCAATCCCAGCTTGCGCCGCACCGCTGACCTCCCGGGTGAAATTAGCCCGGATTCTAGATGAATGAGGCATTTGCTGACGGGTCGCGTGGTCTTTGTGACGATCACGTTACCTGCGCGTAGGCTGCTGCTTCACGGCACCGGAGGTAGCTCTGTGACAGCCCCCACGACGAACGCGCCCCCGGCGACCGGGCGACCACGGCCGGACGAACGCTACAGCGCGCTCGACGGCGTACGCGCGATCGCGGCGTTCGGTGTGCTGACGTTCCACGTGGCGGCCGACACCGGCAACACGTTGCGGCAGAACGCCACGGCGTGGCTGTTCTCGGGCGGCGCGATCGCGGTCCCGGTCTTCTTCACGCTGTCCGGCCTGCTGCTCTACCGCCCCTGGGTGACGCACCTGCTCGACGTCCACGACGGCCGCCGCGTACGCGTACGCGGGTACCTGTGGCGGCGCGCCCTGCGCATCCTGCCCGCGTACTGGCTCGTCGTCGCGTACGTGATGGTCATCATCCTGACCTCCCACGTGAGCGACGCCTGGACGTGGCTGAAGCTGCTGACGCTCACCTACACCTACCCGCAGCACCCGTGGTGGCACACCGTGCTCGGGCCGAGCGGCCTCGGGCAGATGTGGAGCCTGACCGTCGAGGTGGCCTGGTACGCCGCGCTGCCGATCACCGCCGCCATCCTGTCCCGGTACGCGCGGCTGGGCGAGCGAGGGACGCCCGACGCCGACCGGCGCGCCCGGCGGCTGCTCACCGCCCTCGCCGGCTACGCCGCGACGTCCTTCGTCTTCACGATCTTCATGTTCCACCCGAGCTACCAGCCGCAGATCGGGGTGTGGCTGCCGCGCTACTTCTGGTGGTTCTCCATCGGCATGGCGCTGACCGTCGTGTCGGTGTGGGCGCGTACGGGCTCGGCGGCCGCGACCCGCTTCAGCACCACGATCGCACGGTCGTGGGGCACCTGCTGGGCGACAGCGGCGGTTCTGTACTGCATCGCCGCATCACCGTTCACCGGGCCGTCCGACCTCGTCACGACCGACACCGTCTGGACCGCCGAGCTCAGGATCCTCATGTACGGCCTGGTCGCCCTGTTCGCCGTCGCCCCGGTCGCCCTCGCCCCCGCCGACGACCCGTTCATGCGCGCCGTTCTCGGCAACCGGGTCATGCGGTTCCTCGGCCGGATCTCCTACGGCGTCTTCCTCTGGCAGGTGGCCGTTTCCGTCGGCTGGTACGACCTGACCGGCCACGTGCCCTTCACCGGGCACTTCTACGTGGAGTTCCCGGTCATCGCGTCGCTCACCGTCGCCGTCGCCACGGCCTCCTTCTCCTTCCTCGAACGCCCGGTCCTGCGGCTCGCCTCGCGGCGCTGGCGCTCCGGGTAGGGCCTCCGGCAGCCGGTCGGCCGCGCCGCTCAGCGCCACGGCGAGCCGCGCGACCACGACCAGGCAGAGCAGCCGCGGCAGCGTCTCGGCGAACACCTGGACGTGCGGGCCGTGGACGTACCGGCTCACGACCAGCACGACGACCGCGCCGAACAGCACGCCGGCCACCGTCCACGGTGACTGGAGGCGCCGCCGCGCCGTACGCGGAGCCCAGGCGAACACCCCGGCGGCGAGCACGGCGACGGCCATGCCGACCAGGCCGCTCACCCAGTAGCCCGCGCCCGCCGCGACCAGGACCACCGCGCCCTCGCCCACGAGCGCGGCCGGGCGGCTCATCGCGCGCTCGCGGCCGGGCAGGCCGCGCGTGCGCGTGCGCAGCGGCACCCAGCGGGGCGGCCACAGCACGAGGAGCACGAGCAGCGGGAGCGCGCCCAGGCCCGCGAGCAGCGCCACCCGGTAGGAGTGCCCGGGCCGGTAGGACAGGTGCACGGTCCCGCTGGTGCCCTTCGGCACCACCCACGCCTGCCGCCAGCCGTCGACGCGCGCCGGGCGCAGCACGTGGCCGCCGACCGTGGCGCGCCAGCCCGCGTTCTGGTTCTCGTTGACGATCAGGTACGAGTCCTGGTCGGCGTCGACCTCGACCCGCCGGTCCTCCAGCGTCCAGCGCGTGACCCGCACGTACGACGGCTGGGCCGGAGGCGCCGCGGCGAGGGCGCCGTCCGGGTCGACCACGGCCGAGTCGACGCGGAACGCGTCGAAGGGCACCGGGTTCAGCTCGTTCACGCCGGCGCGGAGGGCGAGCGCGCGGCACGCGACGAAGCTCATGGCGCGGCCGGCGAGCAGGTCGGCGAAAGTGCCGCTCACCCGCGTCGGCACGTTCACGCCGTTCAGCCGAAGCTGCGGGCCGAAGCCGCACGGCAACTCCATCGGCGTGTCACCGGCCGGCCCGAACGTCGGGACGTTCGACACCACAACGTCGGTGACCTGCGGGAACTCTCCGGGGAATCGCAGCGTGAGATGCCTCGTCCGCATCGGCTGGATGTTCAGCACGCCGTCGGCGCCGATCACGCCCGCCCGCCACGCGCCGTGGTCGCCCTCCACGCGCACGTTCAGCAGGCCGCTCGCGTCACGCGGGCGCTGGATGGTCACCTGCCGTACGGAGGTCGCGCGCCGCCACGTCAGGGACAGCGAGGGGTCGGCGTCGCCGACGGCCGGCACCCACGTGGTCTTCGGGTCGCGGTCGAAGGCCGAGCGCGCCATGCCCGCCGGCTCACTGGTCGAGACCGAGCTGGCCGTCGCGCGCAGGTACGGGTCGGTGCTCAGGTAGCGCTGGATCAGCGCGGTGTCGGTGAGCGCCGCCGTGCCGGCCAGGTGCGCCTTCGCCGCGAGCGGCGAGTTGAAGACACGGTCGAAGCCGTACCCCTCCTCGTCCCCGCGCCCCAGCAGCGGCGAGCAGACCCAGCGCATCGAGCCGAGCATGCAGCCGGCGAGCCGTCCCGGCGACCGCGACATGACCACGGCGCCGCCGCCCGGCGTCGAGGGGAGCCGGTAGTGCCGGACCGCCTGTACGCCGTCGACGTGCACCTCGGTGACGCCGACACGGGCCAGCGCCATCACGGCGGGCTTGGCCGCGAGGCCGAGAACGCGGATCCGCAGCCAGGTCGTCGGCCCGGCGGGCACCTTCAGCCGCTGGGCGGCGGACGTCGGCGCGAGGTTCTGCGCGATCCGGCCGGCCTGGGTCGAGACCGAGATACGTACGGGCGGCGGCCCCAGCCACGGGTCCTGGGTGAACACCGCGGTGACGTTCGCCGGCGTCAGCCGCCGGTCGAAGTCCACCTGGAGCCATTGGCCGACCGGCCCGTTCCAGCCGCCGGTCTCCCACTGGGTGAACGGGTTGCCGTCGAAGGCGGCGTACGGGAGCGTGCCGGGGTTGTCGAGCTGGGCGATCGAGCCGACGTCGGAGGCGGACGTGGAAGCCAGGACGTCGCGCACGCCGGTGTAGGAGGCGATCGTCGAGTAGTGGTCCCAGGCGTTGTCCATGATGTCGCGCAGGTCGCCGGAGATCTTGGGATCCTCCTCCGCGGTCATCGTCGGCGAGGTCTGACCGCGCAGTTCACCGAAGTTGCGCTCCACCCGGCGCAGCGAGTCCGAGACCGCCGCACGCCCGGGCGCCCGGGGATCGTCGTCGTCGAGCAGTACGGGACGGCCGCCCAGGAGCCCGTTGTCGGCCATGGTCAGCATGGCCTCCGGCGAGCCGTACACGCGCAGCGCCTGGTCCATCCCGGTCATGCTGACGACGCCGTCCGCACCCGCGACCTCGTACACCTCCAGGGGCGGATAGGGCTGGTCGACGGCGTTCATCGCGTCGTCGGGGTGGTCGCTGCCGGCCGGCACGTCGCCGAACCACGCGACGCGGCTGATGCCGGGCGAGGAGTCCATCGCCTCGTGCACGCGCGCGGGCCACGCGCCGCGCAGGTCCTCGCGGCGCAGGTCGTTGCGTACGAGGATGTAGCGCACGCCCATGCGGGCGAGTACCTCGCTGAGCCCGGCCGAGCCGTCGCCGCTGGTGATGCGCTGGTCGATCGCGTCGAGCAGCCGGGTCATCCCCGGCGAACCGGCCGGGACGAGCTGCCGTTCGGCCCAGCGGGCGTGCATCAGCGCCTCGCTGGTCTCATCCATCGGCCGGCCCCACAGGTACTCGGCGAACCGCGACCCGGGGACCACGATGACGCCCTGCTCGCCGGCGTGGCCGTTCAGCCAGGTCGTGGCGTCGCGCCAGTACTGCGGCACGGCACGGAAGTCGCCGGCGGCGGACATGCCGGTGGTGAGCACGGGCACCGCGATCCCGGTGAGGGCGACCAGCGCGGCCAGCGCCGGCCAGCCGCGCCACTGGCGCGGCTCGTCGCGCTGATGCCGCTCATGCCGATGGTGGCGCGCGCCCAGCGGCGTCAGCAGGTACGCGATGCCCAGCGCGATCGGCAGCCGCACGAGACCGTCGAACTTGTAGAGGTTTCGGAACGGCGCGAGCGGTCCGTCGAGCAGGTGCCGTGCGTCTGCGGCGAGCGGCCCCGCGTGCCCCGACACCATGACGAGGACGCCCGCGAGCACGCTGACGAGCAGGAACGTACGCTCCGGGAGGCCGCGGCGCACCAGGCCGGCGATCCCGAGCGCGGCCACCGCGCCGGTGGCGAGGGCGGGCAGCGTCTCGACGGTGAACGCACGGCCGAGCGGCCACCAGACGATCCCGTCCACGATCAGCGCGTTCACCCAGCGCTCGGCGCCGCGGAAGACGTTGACCAAGCTCGCCGTGGAGGTGGTGGTCCCGGCCTTCTCGGTGTAGGTCAGCCACGAGAAGGCGTACTTGCCGGTGAGGATCAGCGGCACCGACCACCAGGCGCTGGCGATCAGCGCGGCGGCGCTCCACCAGCCGAGCAGCCGGAACCGCGCGACGCCGCGCGGCCGGGTGAGCACGAACACCCCGGCCACGGCGACCGCGGCCACGACGGCGGTCCCGTTGATGCCGCCGCAGCAGGCGATGGCCAGCCCGGACCGCGCGGCCGCCCTGATCCGCCCGCTGCCGCGCCGGCTCTCCGCTCCGTCACGGCGCGTGACCGTGGCGAGCGGCACGATGATCCAGGGCAGCATGGCCAGCGGCAGGTACTCAGAGGAGTTGGTGCCCATCGAACTCAGCGCGTGCGGGCTGAGCGCGTACGCGAGGCCGGCGACCAGCCGCGCGCCCGTGCTGCCGATGCCGAGGCGGCCCGCGAGCGCGCGCGTGCCGAGGAACGCGACGCAGAGCAGCATGCCGAGCCACAGCCGCTGGGTGATCCAGGGCGGGACGCCGGCGAGGTGGCCGAGCGCGTAGAACGGCCCCATCGGGAAGAGGTAGCCGACCGCCTGGTTCTGTAGCTGGCCGAACTGCTCGATGTCCCAGAGGTGCAGCGTACGGCCGAGGAAGCCGATCGGGTTGATCGGCATGTCGATCTTGGTGTCGGCGAGGATCTTGCCAGGGCGGGTGGCGGTGGCGAGGAGGCAGAGGAAGAGACAGCAAAGCAGCACCCGCAGGTGGTCACGCAGCCGGGGATCCACCTCGCCGTCTTCGGCCACGGCCGGTGCGGCGGCCGGCGGGTGCGTCACCGCGGCCATCCACCGGCCCGCCCGAGCAGCCGTTCCAGGTCCGTGGCCGCCCGTACCTCCACGGCCCCGGCGGAGAGCAGGTCGTCGCGTACCGGGCCTTCGGCCACCTCGTCGCGGCCGTGCGCCCGGACCACGGCCGCGCCCGGCGCCGTGCTGTGCGCGGTGCCGCGGCCGATGGCGGCCTCGACCAGCGCGGACATGCGTGCCGCGCTCGCCGGCCAGTCGAACTGCGCGGCCCAGTCGCGGCAGGACGCGGCGATCTCGGCGCGCCGCCCCGGCTCGGCCAGCTCCTTCAGCGCACGCTCCACGACGTCGTCGAACTCCTCGCCGGCACGTACGAGCCAGCCCGTCACTCCGTCGCGCACCGCGTCGCGCAGGCCGTCGACGTCGTACGCGACGGTCGGCACGCCGAGCGCCGCGGCCTCGGTCACGCTCAGCCCCCATCCTTCGCCGCGCGAGGTGCTCAGGTGGAGCCGCGCGCGGGCGACGAGGGCCATCTTGTCGGCTTCGGGCAGATATCCGGGCAGGAACACGCGATCGCCGAGCCCACGGGCCGCGACCTGCGCGCGCAGCGCGGCCTCCCCGGGCCCCCGGCCGACGATGTGCACCCGTACGGGGAGGCGTTCGGCCAGGTCGAGCAGCCGGCCGACCCGCTTGTGCGGGACGAGCCGGCTGACGCACACGAGCTCGGCACCCTCGGCGGGCGGTACCGCCGGGGGCACGGGCGGGGTCACGCCGTTCGGCACCACGTACACCGGGCCGGTCCAGCGGAGCCGCTCGCGCATGGCCGCCACGGTCGAGACGGAGACCGCGACGCAAGCGTGCCGCCGGTACGCCCGGCGGGCGACCGGCCCCTCCAGGAGCCGCCCGAGACGGGCGAGCCAGGGCGGAAAGTGCACCCCGAACTGCTCGTCGTGCACGTGGTGCATGACGCACAGCACCGGCACGCCGCGCGGCAGCACCCAGGGGGTGAAGAACGGGATGCCGTTCTGGCAGTCGAGCACGGCGTCGAAGGAGCGGCGGCGCGTGAGCAGCCAGCCGAGGACCAGCGGATAGAGCGTGAAGCGCCCACCGAGCCGGACGATGCGCACGCCGTCGGCGGTGCCACGCCGTGCCTGCCCTGCGCCACGCCCGGTGACGTACGTGACACGCTTGCCGTCCGCGGCGAACCGCCGGGCCAGCTCCCACGCGTACCGTTCCGCGCCGCCCGCCGCCGGGTGCCATGGATCGCGCCAGTTCACGATCGCCACCCTGGCGGACGCGCGGTTCGTCATCCCGCGTGCAGCTCGTCCGCGACCGTGACCCGCGGCGTCGCGGGCGACGTGCGCCGGGCCGCGGCGCGGATCCGCAGCAGGTCCAGCAGGCAGGCGCCCGCATGCCGGCGGACCGAGAACGTCGAGCCCGGCATGTCGTGCCAGATCACCGGGATCTCGGTGATGGGTGCGCCGAGCCGCCGGCAGTGCAGCAGGAGTTCGACGTCGAAGGCGAACCCGGCCGTACGCAGCTCGGCGGCTGCCGCGCGCACGAGCGGCCCGGTGAAGAACTTGAAGCCGCACTGGGTGTCGGCGACTCCGCCGGTGACGTCGCGGCACAGGCGGCTGAACGCGAGGGCGCCGAGACGGCGGAGCGGGCGGCTGTAGACCTCGACGTCGGACTCCGGATGCCGGCGGGACCCGATGACCACCTCGGCCCCGGAGCCGAGCATGGCCAGCACGTCTTGCAGGACGTCCAGGTCGGTGGCCATGTCCGCGTCGCAGAACCCGGCATACGGCGCGGTCGTGGCGAGGAGTCCGGTGCGCACCGCCGCGCCCTTGCCCGGCCGCGCGCACCGGAGCAGGCGCACCGGCACCGGGCCCGACCACCGCCGTACGATGTCGGCGGTCGCGTCGGTGCTGCCGTTGTCGACGACGATGATGGTGCCGCCCACGTGCAGGCGCGCGAGCCGTTCGGACAGGGTGGTCAGACCGTCGGCGAGCCGGCCGGCCTCGTTGCGGGCTGGGACGACGATGTCAAGCAGCGCCTCGGCGGGCGAGCCCTGCGGGCCCACCGGTCACCGGGTGCCGTAGTTGTACAGCGGCTTGGAGACGGGGTCGTTCCCCGATGTCGTGACGACGCGGACCACGCCGAATGAGGTCAACAAGGCCAGCACGACTCCGGCAAGCGCCGCGGCGGCGATTCGCATCATGACTCCTTCGGCAGTGATCGTTGTTTGAGGTTACTAAGCGGTACTCCGCCTGACCAGAAAAATGCTCCAAACGTAATAAACAAGGCAATGTAGACGGGCCACTGCGCACGATGTGACGTTTGCGCCGTAACTGTGCCCGGGATGCGGTAGAGCATGATCTCCGGACCCTTGATCAGCAGGTCAGCGCCGATGAGCCGGCCGGCCGGAAAGGCCCCGTCGACCACGACGTACCGTACGCCGCGGGCGGCCACCGCCCCAGTCAGCGGCGCGCCTGACCGGACCAGGCCATCCAGCTCGCGTGCGCGCGGGTCCTCGGCGGCCAGGGCGATCGGCCGCCCGTGCGGCGTCGCGACGCGTACGCCGTCGTTGACGATCACGCGGGCGGGCAGGTAGCGGGGCAGCGGGTCCAGGACGCGCCGCCCGCGGTTCCACGGATAGCCGCGGTACGCCTCCCAGGGCAGGACGAGCACGTCGCCGGGGTCGGCGGCGACGACCGCGCGCACCCTGGCCCAGTCTGCCGGATAGTGCACCGCGCGCAACCGGCCGCCCGCGCCCCACGCGAGGCCGGGCAGCAGGAGCAGCGGGACCAGCAGCGCGGGCGCGGTCCAGTCCGGCAGCCGTGCGGCCGCCGCGGCGGCGCCCGCCGCGACGACGACCGCCAGCGGCGCGACGAACTGCTGGCCGTCCCGCAGCAAGGCGAAGCCGGGCCACAGGCCGATCGCCCCGCGCAGCACGCCGGGCAGCACCGCGCCGAGCGCCGCCACCGCGAACCCGGCCGCCGCCGCCGCGCCGAGGCCGCGGATCCGGCTCTCGCGCGCGTACGCGACGATCGCGATGACCACGACGAGCAGCCAGAGCGCCGCGGTGAGCGCACCGCCGTAGCCGCCGGGCACGGTCTCGCCGTTCCACGCGCCGCCGAGCAGCAGCAGACTCCCGAGCGTGCCGAACGGGGTGTCCGCGCGCGCGGCGAACGCGGCCACGCCCGCCGGGTCGGCCGGGACCTGGTTCGCCCGCAGGAGGCTCGGCACCAGCCAAGGCAGCGCCGTCACCAGCAGAACCGCGACCGTACCGGCCTGGGCACGCCGGCGGCCGGTGACGATCAGCGCGACGAGGGCGGACACCGCCCAAGCCGCGAAGCCGCCGACCGCGGCCGGCAGCAGCGTGATCAGCAGCCGCCGCGGGTCGCCACGCGCCGCCGCACCGACGACGAGGGGCAGCGCGGCGTACCCGAGCAGGAGGGCCCACTGGCCGAGCAGCAGGCGCTCGGCCACGAACGGGTTCCACGCGTACACCACGCCCGCCGCCAGCCGCGGCAGCAGCCGCCCGCCGGGGACCAGGGTGGACGCCGACGCGCACGCGAGTACGAAGATCGCGACGAGGATCGCCTTCTGCACGAGCTCGGCCGGCGCGAGGTGGGAGAGCGCGGTCACGACGGCGTCGCTGGGCACGTGGCGGGGCAGCGTCCCGGTCAGCCCGAACGTCGCACGGGTGAACACCGGATGCGGCACGAACACCATGTCGTAGGACAGCGTGAACCCGGGGGCCAGCGCGGGCCCGATCGCCAGCACGCCGAGCACGAGCCCGGCGGCGGCCGCCACTAGCGTGTGCCGTCCTCCCATGGGAGGGCGAACGCTACCGGACGCTCACGGGTCGCGCGGGAGGCCGAGCAGGCGTTCGGCGATGACGTTGAGGTTCACCTCGGTGGTGCCGCCGCCGATGGTCATCGCGCGGGTGGCCAGCAGCAGGCGGGTCCAGTGCCGCCGCGGGCCGTCGGCGTGCCCCCCGGTGAGCGCGCCCTCCGCGCCGAGCAGCCCGAACCCGTACTCGGTCACGCGCTGGCCGTGTTCCATGCCGACGAGCTTGCCGACGTTCGCCGTCGCGCCGGCGTCCACCCCGGACAACTGCTTGAGCGTGGCACGTACGCCGAGCAGCGCGAACACGTGCGCGTCCGCGACCAGCCGCCCCAGACCGTCACGTACGACGGGATCGGCGGCCACGCCCAGCTCCTCGGCCAGCGCCAGCAGCCCCGGCAGGTCCGCGCCGAGCTGCCAGCCGGTCGAGAGGTTGACCCGCTCGGCGGTGAGGGTGCCGCGCGCCACCCGCCAGCCGCCGTTGACCGGGCCGACGACCATGTCGTCGGGCACGAACACCTCGTCCAGGAAGACCTCGTTGAAGAGCTCGTCCCCGGTCAGCTCCTTGAGCGGGCGTACCTCGATGCCCTTGGCGGCCATGTCGACCAGGAAATAGGTGATCCCGTCGTGCTTGGGCGCGGCCGGGTCCGTACGCGCGACGCAGATCCCCCACTCGGCCTGCCGGGCGAGTGAGGTCCAGATCTTCTGCCCGGAGATCGCCCACCCGCCCTCGACCCGCTCGGCGCGCGTCCGCAGCCCGGCCAGGTCCGAGCCCGCGCCGGGCTCGCTGAACAGCTGACACCAGACGATCTCGCCGCGCAGCGTCGGCGGCAGGAACCGCTCCCGCTGCTCGTGCGTGCCGTGCGCGGCCAGCGAGGGCACCACCCACGCGCCGATCATCAACGCCGGCGGCCGTACGCCCGAGGCCCGCAGCTCCTCGTGGATGATCACCTGTTCGAGCGGCGAGGCGTCCCGGCCCCACGGCCGGGGCAGGTGCGGCTGCACCCAGCCGCCCGCGGCGAGCCGTACGGCACGGTCCCGCCCGTCCAGAGCCGCGAGGGCGGCGACCTCGGCCTTGATCTCCCTGCGCAACGGCTCGGCCTCCGCGGGCAGGTCCAGCTCGTGACTGCGGGTCACCCCGGACAGGGCCAGCCGGGCGAGCTCCTGGTGCGGGCCCGAGGGCGGCCCGAGCAGGGCGCGCAGTGTGAGCGCCCGCCGGTAGTACAGGTGCGCGTCGTGCTCGAAGGTGTAGCCGATGCCGCCGTGCACCTGAATGCAGTCCTGCGTCGCCGAGACCGCGGTGTCGGGCGCGAGCGCCGCCGCCACCCCGGCGGCGTACGCGACCTGGTCGCCGTCCGCACCCCCCGCCGCCGCGTGGGCCGCGTCCCAGACGGCTGCGCGCGCCCGCTCCAGCTCGACCAGCATCCGGGCACACTTGTGCTTGACCCCTTGGAACTGCCCGATCGGCCGCCCGAACTGCTGACGCTCCCGCGCGTACGCGGCCGCCGCGTCGACCGCCCATCCGGCGACGCCGCACGCCTCCGCGCCGAGCACCACCGCGGCGATGCCCCGTACGTCGGCGGTGGTGACCCCGGGCAGTTCGTGTCGCACGGTGACGTCGCGTACGGTCACCCGCGCGACGCCGCGTACCTTGTCGAGGCCGTCGAGGGGCTGGACCTCGACTTGCGCGCGGTCCAGCACGACCCAGGCGTCGCCGTCCCCGGTCGCGACCGGCAGCACGTAGACGTCGGCGGGCAGGCCGCCCAGCACCGGTTCGGCGACCCCGTCGACGACGAGCGCACCACCGTCGCGCCGCCCGCGCAGCCGGGCCGTGAGCGCCACCGCCCCGCAGCGCGTGCCGTCGGCGAGATCGCGCAGTAGTGCGGTGTCGGCGTCCTCGGCGGTGTTGACGACGGCACTGGCCAGCACACTGGGCACGTACGGACCAGGCAGCGCCACCCGCCCGGTCTCCTCGACCGCGACCGCAAGCTCGACCAGGGAGAACCCCTGGCCGCCGTGGCGTTCGGGCAGGTGGAGCCCGAGCAGCCCCTGCCGGGCCAGTTCCCCCCAGTAGGCGGGCCGCCCCTCGCCGACCGGCCCGTTTGCCACCGCCGCCCGTACGACGTCCCGCGTGACGTGCCGCGCGCACCAGCCCCGCACCGAGGTGGCGAGCGCTTCGTGCTCCCCGGTCAGCCCGATCCCCATGTCGCCCTCTCCCCCCGCCAACCCCTGGTGGCGCCACCCTAGGCCAGACAGAATGCGATTCGGCACCATGTCGCCAACCCTTCTTGTCGAGCCGAGTCGCCGCCTGTTGTTCCGGCCTTTACCGCTTTCTGCTGCTCGGGATCGTTTCCCGGAGGCGTTTAGGCGACCCGGCGATAGCGGCGTTGGCCACCAATGGTCACTCGGCGAAACCGGCATGCCCGGGTCGGCACCCACCTGGCGATGGCCGAACGCGATACCGCGATCTCGATTACCCCGTCATAGTCGTCGCAGCGACAATTTGCTGCGGATTCTCGAGGTAGCGAGGAGCTTTCTTTCCGCTGACCGAGACCAGCGAAGAACCTTTCGCCCGACGCACGCCTGCCGCCCCGCTCCTCCGAAGCGAACTCGGTCAGTTCCACGTACGGGAACGCAGTGCCTCGCGTACGGCCGGGTCGTGGCGGGCCGTGGTCTCCAGGGCGGCGGCGAACATGTCGACGAGGATGTGTTCGAGTTCGGCCCGGTCGGGCCGGCCGGTCTCCATCCACTGGCGGCTGACCACCTCGACCAGGCCGATCCAGCCCTTGATCACCGTACGCAGCATCGGCGGGTCGGTCGCCGGGCGCAGGCCGGCCATCACCTGTTCGAGGATGGCCTCGCGTGTCTCGCCGAGGACGGTGCCGCGGTCGCCGGCGGCCGGGCTGGAGCCGTGGCCGATCAGGGCGGAGAAGCCGACCGGGTTCGCCTGGACGTGGTCCAGGTACGCCGCGACGCCGGCGGACAGCCACGCGTCCGGCGAGCCGGCGGCGGAGGCGCGCATCGCGGCCAGCAGGTCCTCGGCGGTCTGCCGTAAGGCGGCGACGAAGACTCCCTGTTTGCCGCCGTAGTAGTGGTAGAGCAGCGGCCGGGACATGTCGGCCGCCGCCGCGAGGTCATCGACCGAGACCTGGTCATACGAACGCTCGCGGAACAGTTGGAGGGCGGCCGTCATCAGGGCGCGCTTGCGGTCGTCGGGGCTGAGCCGCCGCCTCGGGCCGCGGACCGGCGGGGCCGGATCGCCGTACGTGCTCATTCGCTCACCGTCGTCGAGCCAAACGAACAACAAGCCGCCAATGAGGCGCTCCCCACGCTTAACCCTTATTCAACGGCTTGTCAATTTAGGACAGCTCCCATACCACCCGGAGGGCGCGGCCGTTCGCGGCGCGGGCGGGGCGGCGTACCCGCGGCGGAACGCGCCGAGCGGTACGGACACGAACCTCGGCCGGTAGACCGACGCCTGGCGGAGATACTGGCGCACACAGTCGGCGTCCACGAGCGTGGAGTTGACGTTGTACGACAGCACGATCCGGCCGTGCCCGGCGAGCTGCGGGTGCACCCGTGCCTGATAGACGTACTGGCCCGCAGCCGTCTCCGGCGCGCGGTAGACGAGGGCGCTGTCCGAGGCGCGGAACGGGCCGGTCGGCGACCCGGACAGGTACGCGATGATCGCCCCGTCGCCGAGGTCCGCGGACGGCCGCCGGGTCACCAGCGCGTACGAGCGGCCGACGCGTGTGATGCCGAAGCCGCTGTCCACCGGAGTCAGCTCGGCCGCCTGCGCGGGGTCCGCCGACCAGCCGCCGCCCGTGTCGTACCGCCAGCGCGCCACGTCGGCGACGTGCCCGCGCGGGGCGCGCGCGACCGTGAGCCACTTCGGGTGCTCCGGCCGGTCCAGGTGCCCCCGGTACCCGTATACGTACGTCCACGGCCCCTGGTCGAAGACGGCCGAGCCCCACATGATCGGGGTACGCCCTGGCGGCGGCCATCCGCCGGGCAGCTCGCGTACGCTCTCCAGCCGCAGGCCCGGCAGCGAGAACGTCGCCACCGCCACGCCCTGCTCGGTGAAGTCCCAGTCATCGCCGAACCGGCCGAACCCGTTCTGCCGGTGGTAGAACTCCACCAGCCGTCCGCCCTCGACGTGCCCCGCGGCGGCCCAGTACCACCCCGGCGTGCCGGGCGGCGGGCGTACGGGAGTGTCGGCGGCCACCGTGGTCAGGCGGTCGCCGTCCTGTACGACGAGTGAGTTGTGCACGAAGCCCGCGTCGGGCGGCCGGGAGCCGTCGGGGTTCACCGGGCCCAGGTAGGTGTCGGAGAAGAACCAGGCGACCCGCCCGTCCGGGAGCCGCACCGAAGCGGTGCCGTCCGCACCGCTCCACTGCCCCGGCCCGGCGGAGTCGCCCGCCCGCTGCCAGGCCGAGTCCAGCGCCGTGTCGGGCACCGCGCGGACGTAGGTCGCGGGCGACGAGCACGCGGCCGCGGCGAACAGGACCGCGCACGCGAGCACCCGGCCACGGTGCATCGGCGCCCGCCTAATCGGCCACGGCCTGCTTGACCAGCTCGGCCGGGTCGCATCCGAGGGTGGCCGGCGCCTCGCCGCGCTCGGCCCGTGCGACCAGCGTCTCATGCAGTTCGGCCGAAGCGGTCTCGGCCTCGTCGGCGAGCAGGATCGGAATGCCGGTCTCGACCCGGTAGCTCCGCCGCAGACGCGGGTTGTACAGCACGCCCTCGTCGGGAAAGTACAGCAGCGCGCCCTTGTCGACCGGGCAGGCGAGCAGGGCGAGCAACCGTGCGTCGAGCGCCGGTTCGCCGGTCATGAGTCGCGTCGCAGGATCAGCAGGAGGTTCCAGGTCAGCAGCTCGCGCAGCCACGGCAGCCGGACGAGGAAGCCGCACCAGCGCGGGTGGTAGCGCGGCCGTGCCTCCAGCACCGTGACGTCCGGCCGCGCGCGCACCATCCGCAGCACCGTCCCCGCGCCGACCGCGAACAGGCTCTCGCCGTACCGGTTCTTCGGCGGCCGCCCGTGCTTGCGCGCGTAGCGCCGTGCCGCGTACGCGCCGCCCAGGAAGTGCCACGGCGAGGTCTCGTGGCCGCCCCACGGGGAGAGCCAGACCGTGTATGCGAGGTAGACGAGCCCGCCCGGCCGCGTCACGCGTACGAGCTCGTCGATGAAGGCATCAGGGTCGCGTACGTGCTCCAGGACGTTGGAGGAGAAGCTGACGTCCACGCTCGCGTCCCGCAGCGGCAGCACGTGGCCGTCGCCCACCACGGAGTCCGGCCGCGGGTCGCCGCGGCGGCGCAGTTCGCGCGGGTCCGGCTCCACCAGGACGCAGTGCGCGCCGCGCTCGCGGAAGACCGAGCTGAAGTAGCCGCCTCCGCCGCCGACGTCGACGACCGTACGCCCGGCCAGGCCGATGTGCCGCTCGAGCTGGTCCGCGGCGTCGCCGGCCAGCAGCGAGTAGAACCCGTCGGGGTCGGCCTGCTCGGCGCGGAAGGCGCGAAGGAGCCGCAGCGAGCGGAACCACTCCGGCGCCGCCGGGGCGGTGGAGGCACGTGAGGCCATTCGGTCGTCTCCGGTACGAGGTGCCAAGCACTCTTGACCGATCGACAATAGCCTGCTGACAGCGTTGACAGTCCTTCAACAGCGACCACAGAATGTCGCTCGGACAGATCGCGCGCCGGCGGCGGCAGCAGGCGGACGCCGGCACCACCGAAAGAAGCGCCGTTGACCACGACCGGAGGCCCGCCCGCCGACGACGGTGCACTCCGCCAGTTCTATGAGGACCCGCGGGTCCCGGTCAGCTCCGGTACGTTCCGCGCGCGCCGGCAGCTGCGGATGCTCGCCTCCGTACTCGCCGAGGCCGAGGGGCCGCAGGTCATCGTCGACGTCGGCTGCGGCGACGGCTCGGCCACCCGGCTCATGCGGCGGCTCGGCCACACCGTGGTCGGCATCGACTGGTCGATCATGGCCCTGCGGCACGCGCAGCGCGAGGACCTGCTCCTGGTACGCGGCGCGATCGACGCGCCCGGCCTGCCGCTCGGCACCGGCGGCGTGGACGTGGTCATCCTCAGCGAGGTGATCGAGCACCTGGTGGACACCGACTCCGCGATCGATGAGATCCACCGGGTGCTGCGGCCCGGCGGGCGGCTGCTGCTGTCCACGCCGAACCTCGCCGCCTGGTACAACCGCGGCCTGCTGGCGGTCGGCGTCCAGCCGGTGTTCTCCGAGGTCAGCCTGCGCGGCGTGTACGGCCGTCCGGGCAGCCAGGTGGCCGGCCACCTGCGCATGTTCACCAGGCGTGCGCTCACCGAGTTCCTGACCGCGCGCGGCTTCGCGTGCGAGCGGGTGGACGGCGCGCCGTGGAACGACGTGCCGCTGGTGCTGCGCCCGCTGGACCGCCTGCTCTGCCGCTGGCCCTCCGCCGCCAGCATCCTGCTGGTCCAGGCGCGGCGCGCGTGAGCGCGTACGTGCCGGCGGCGGGCCGAACGTGATCCTCGGCGTCGTACTGGCGCTCATCACCACGCTGGCCTTCAACGCCGGGTTCGTGCTGGAGAAGGGCGCGCTGGCGGCGCTGCCGCCGCTGAACGCACGCCTTCCGCTGAACCTCGCCCGCATGCTCGTCACGAACCCCCGCTGGATGGCCGGTTTCACCCTGATCATGACCGGGCTGGCCTGCCAGCTCGTGGCGCTGACGCGCATTCCGCTGACCGTCGCCCAGCCGGTGTTCACCTCGGGGATCGCATTCCTGCTGCTGCTGACCGTGACCGTCCTGGGCGAACGCCTGACCGTCAACGAGTGGACCGGGCTGGCCGGCATCGCGGCCGGCGTGATCTGCGTCGTGGCCTCGCTGGACCCGCGTACGGACACCGCGGGCGACGACGGGCACGTGCTGCGGGTACTGATCGTCGCGGTCCCCTCGACGCTGGCGGGCCTGGCGGTCTTCGCGGCGGCGGCCCGAGGCGGCGGACGCCACCGACGGCCGGCGGGCGACGCGTCGTACGGGGTGGCGGCGGGCATCGTGTACGGCGTCGTCGGCATGTTCACCAAGGGCCTGTCCGCCTCGATCGACTTCCACGGCCCGGTGGCGATCCTGCGCTCGGCGGTGGCGTCGCCGTACCTGTATCTGCTGGCACCGGTCACCGTGGCGGGCTTCCTGGTCTTCCAGACGGCGCTGCAACGCGGCCGCGCGTCGATCGTCGCCCCGGTGTCGAGCGTGATCTCCACGCTCTACACGGTCGTGGCGGGCACCCTCATGTTCGGCGAACACCTGCCGTCCGGCGCGGTGCACCTGGGCCTGCGTCTCGGCGGCCTCGCCGCGATCACCGCGGCACTGCTGTGGCTGCCCCGCCGTAGAGTGGATCGATCGGGCGGGCGGCGGGGGGACGAGCGTGGACGTGCGACTGTCGCGGATCGCGGACAAGCTCGGTGAGGTGGCGCGTGTCCCCGGCCGGTTCACGCCGTTCGGCGCGGGCAAACATGGTTTCCGGCTGAACCCGCCGCTGCCGGAGTCGAGCGTCGCCGCGTTCGAGGCCGAGCACGGCATCGCCCTTCCGGAGGGATACCGCCGGTTCGTCGTCGAACTCGGCGACGGCGGCGCCGGTCCGGGCTATGGACTGCTCACACTCGCCGACGCGTACGCGGAGGTGTCCGACTCCGGCGGGCTGGCCGAGCCGAGCCCGTTCACGCCCGGAAAGCGGTATTCGCCGGACTGGTGGGACGGCTTCTGCGGACCGGACGAGAGTACGGATCCGCTCCAGGGCACCCTCGCCGTCGTGCACCACGGCTGTACGAGCTACACCCAGCTCGTCGTCTCGGGCCCGGGGCGCGGGCGGCTCGTCAACGCCGATCTCAACGGCGTCCCGCCGCCCTATGTGCTGGAGGACGAGGACTTCCTGTCCTGGTACGAGCGCTGGCTCGACGAGCTGCTCGCCGGCTACGACGTGACCTGGTTCGGCGAGAAGCTCCCCGGCGACGAGCCCGTTCTGCTCCGCGTGCTGGCCGGCGACCCTTCCGCGCACCGGCGCGCGCGTGCGGCGGCCTCGCTGCGCGCCCTGCCCGCCGTCACCGCGACCGCCGCGCAGGCCCTCGCCTCGGCCGCAGCCGACCGAGATCCCCTCGTACGCGAAGCGGTCATGGTGGTCGCGTGGCGCTGCGAGGTCCCGGCGCTCGAAAGCGCGGCACGTACGGCCCTGGCCGACCCGGCGGCGCCCGTACGTGCCGGGGCGATCAGCGCACTGGGCGCGCTCGGCGTGCCGGACGTCGCCGAGCCGGCACGTGCGCTGCTCACCGACCCGGACCGCGAGGTGAGACGGAAGGCGATCGACGCGCTGGCCGGCAGCGGCCGGCTGACCGTGGCCGACCTGGCACCGCTCGTCACCGGCCCGGACGCCGGGACCCGCGAGACGGCGACGTACTTCCTCACCCAGGCGGCGGGCGAGACCCGCGCGCTGCTGTCGCGCGCCCTCGGCGACGAGGACCCCGCCGTACGCCGCCAGGCGGTGCAGACGGCGGAGGCGCGCGACGAGCGGGCCCTCCTCCCCGAGATGAAGAGCATGCTGGCGGCCGAGACCGACGCCTATGTGCGCGTCAACCTCGACCGCGTCGTCGCCGCCTGGTCCGCCCGCCGACGGCGGATGACCTGGTTCCAGCGGGCACGCTGAACGTTATTTTCCGGGCTCCGGGTCGCGCGGCAGGCCGAGCATGCGTTCGGCGATGACGTTGAGCTGGACCTCGGTCGTACCGCCATAGATGGTCATGGAGCGGCTGAACAGCATGTAGCGCGCCCACAGGCCGTTCGGGGCGCTCAGGTCCTCCAACGCGGCCGCCGCGCCCTGGGACTCCCAGATGAAGTCGGCGGCCTGCTGGCTGTACTGGACGCCCAGCAGCTTGCGTACGCTCGCCTCCGCGCCCGGCTCGTGGCCCGAGATCTGCTTCAGCGTCAGCCGGAGGCCGAGCAGGTCGATCGCCTGGCCTTCGCACAGGTATTCGCCCAGCTCGGCCCGCTTGACCCCGTCGAGTTCGGTGTCGGCGAAGAAGCCGAGCAGCTCCTTGGTGCCCGCGCCGAGGGCGTTCGAGCCGGACAGCTGCACGCGCTCGTTGCTCAGCGTGTTGCGGGCGACCTTCCAGCCCTGGCCGACCTCGCCCACGACGCGGTCGTCGGGGACGAAGACGCCGTCCAGGAAGACCTCGTTGAACATCGCGTCGCCGGTCAGCTCGCGCAGCGGACGTACGTCCACGCCCTCGGACTTCATGTCCACGAGGAAGTAGGTGATGCCGTCGTGCTTCTTCGGCTCGGTCGAGCTGCGGGCGACGCAGATCGCCCATTCGGCCTCGCGGGCGACCGAGGTCCATATCTTCTGGCCGGTGAGCTTCCAGCCGCCCTCGACCCGCTCGGCCTTCATCTGGAGCGACGCCAGGTCCGAGCCCGCGCCCGGTTCGCTGAACAGCTGGCACCACGCCATCTCGCCGCGCAGCGTCGGCGCGAGGAAGCGTTCCTGCTGCTCCGGCGTCCCGTACGTCACCAGCGACGGGACCACCCAGGCGCCGATGCCGAGCTGCGGGCCCTTGACCCGCGCGGCGCGCAGCTCCTGGAGGATCAGTACCTGTTCCATCGGGGAGGCGGCCTTGCCCCACGGCTTGGGCAGGTGCGGGAACACCCAGCCCTCGTCGCCCATCCGCGCGGCACGCGTACGGTCGTCGGAGATCACGGCCAGCTCGGCGACCTCGGCGCGGATGCGGTTGCGCAGGGGTTCGGTGTCCTCGTCCAACTCGACCTCGACCGCCCGGCGTACGCCGCCGAGGGCGAGCGTCGCGACCGAGCCGGCCCAGTCCTTGGCCGGGCCGAGCAGCACCCGCAGCGTAGAGGCGCGGCGCAGGTACAGGCCGGCCTCGTGCTCCCAGGTGAACCCGATGCCGCCGAGCACCTGGATGCAGTCGCGCGCGCACTGGAGCGCGGCGTCTGGCGCGATCACCGCGGCGACGCCGGCGGCGAAGCCCGACTCGTCGGCCGGGTCGTCGGAGGCGCGCGCGGCGTCCCAGACGACGGCGCGCGCCTTCTCCAGAGCGATGAGCATCCGTGCGCACTTGTGCTTGACGCCCTGGAACTGCCCGATCGGGCGGCCGAACTGCTCGCGCACCTTCGCGTAGGCCGACGCCGTGTCGACGCACCACGCGGCGAGACCGGCCGCCTCGGCGCCGAACAGGAGCGAGGCGAGGTCGAGGACCTCCTCACCCGTCAGGCCGGTCAGGATCCGGTCGAGCGGGACCACCACGTCGGCGGCCTCGACCCGCGCCAGCCGCCGCGTACGGTCCAAGCTCGGCAGCGGGGTCACCGTGAGGCCGGCGGCGTCGACGGCCGCCCACCGCTCACCCTCCTCGGTGCTCACCGGCAGCACGATCACGTCGGCCTGCGCCGCGCCGAGCACCGGCTCGACGACGCCGCTGACCGTCAGGCCCGCGTCGGTACGCCGGCCGGTCAGCCCGCCGCTCAGGGCGAGCGCGCCGATCGTCGCGCCGCCCGCGAGACCCGGCAGCATCTCGGCACGCACCTTGGCGGACTCGCCGGCCCGCAGCAGCGCGGCACTGGCCAGTACGGTCGGCAGGAACGGGCCGGGCGTCATCGCGCGCCCGAGGGTCTCCAGGGCCACCACGAGCTCCAGCAGCCCCGCGCCCTGCCCGCCGAACTCCTCCGGCACGTGCAGTCCGAGCAGTCCCTGCTCGGCGAGGCCGGCCCAAAAGTCCGGGCGGCTCTCCTCGCCGGCGTCGAGAGTCGCGCGTACGACGCTGACGGGGGCGTTGCGCTCCGCCCATCCGCGTACCGCGTCGGCCAGCGCCTCGTGCTCCTCGGTCAGCCCGATGCCCATCTGCACACCCCATTCGCGACGTCCTCTTGCGCCC
This sequence comes from uncultured Actinomycetota bacterium, assembly GCA_963799975.1. GTDB lineage: Bacteria > Actinomycetota > Actinomycetes > Streptosporangiales > Streptosporangiaceae > Actinoallomurus. Next base: position 1,112,946 of record CAWCZF010000002.1, read on the forward strand.
AGACTAGAGGCCGCGCGCGGACTATTGGAATGGCATTCGGTATGATACTTACCGGCCGGTACGCCTTAGGGCACCCGGAGTGAGTGGACCACGAAGTTCACGTCCGGCCAGAGCGGCCTGCTGGTGTTGGGCACCGTCATGAACAGGACGCCGGGCGTCTTGCGGCCGGTATCCACGACCGCGACCGCGACGATGTCGCCGGTGGCCTTGGTGTCCGCGCGACGGTACGTCAGGTAGTCGCCGACCAGCCATCCCTTGTGCCCGCCGACGTTCAGCGGCTGGGAGGCCAGCACCCGCTTGTGGTGCCGGAAGCCGAACATCCGCGCCTCGTAGACCTTGGCGAGCTCGGTCGTCGCGGCGCGCGCGGAACCCGGCCCGTGGTAGGCGGCCTTGGCGGCCCCGGACAGCGGCGCGCTCATCAGCCGCGCCCAGTGCTTCGGCTCCGTACCGGTCTTCTCCGTCACGGCGAACTGACTGGCGCTGAACCCGATCTCGCTCATCGGGCTGTTCGCCTGCGGAGCCGCCCACGGCGGGGCGAGCCGGGCGTACGACAGGCCGGCGCGCGCGTCGGAGATCCGCCCGGCCGCCTTCGTGTGCGTGCCCTTGAACACCGGCATGGTCTTGCGCGTCGACGGCTTGTTCGACGCGGCCTGCGTCGGGGTCGGTACCGGCCTCTCGTGAGTCGGCCCCCCGGCGTCCGGCGCGGTGCCGTCGCCGTGGCCCTTCAGCGCGTAGACGCCGCCCGCCGCGACCAGGGCCACCACGAGCACGCACAGGCCGATGAACAGCGGGCGCTTCGAGCGGCCCTCGTCGGCCTCGGGCAGGCCGCCGGGGCCGGGCGGCGGCTCCTGCGGGTTGCCGTTCTCGTCACGCATCCAGTCGGGGAGCCGCAGGTTGCCGCTGCTCGGCTTGCCCGGCTTGGGCGGCGGCCCGGCGGGTGCGACGACCTTGTCCCACATCGGCGGATGGTCATCGGAGGCGAAGAAGTCGTTCTCGGCGGCCTCGTCCTCGGCCGTCACGTTCCGCTCGGGCGGCGGCGGCGCGTACGGCGCCTCCGGCTCGACCAGCCGGTCCAGGCCGTACGTGCGCTGCGGGCGCGGCTGCTCCGGCGGCCGCTCGTCGAAGGCGGTGCCGCGGTCGTGGCCGAAGGGAGCGGGGCCGAACGGGGACTCGTCCGCGGGCTCGGTGTCGAACCGCGGCATCGAGCCGTTCGCACCCGGCCTCGCGGTGTCGCGCGACGGCGGCGCGGGGGCCTCGAACGCCCCGTACGCGGTGTTGCGCGACGGCGGCGCCGGGGTCTCGAACGCCCCGTACGGCCGGTCGGCGTCCTCGGCGGGCTCCTCGGGCCCCGCGGGCTCGTCCGATGGCTGAGACGGCTTGGCCGACTGAGACGGCTTGGCCGGCTCGAAGGGCATGAAGGGCTCGAACGGCGAGCGTTCGGCCGGCGGCGGCGGGTCTTCCTCCCGCGGCGGGATGGCCGGGAACCCGCCGGTCGGCGCGTCGTCGTCATCCGCCGTCGCGGACCACGACGGAGAGGACCAGGCCGGTGCGCTCGGCGGGAAGCCCGAACCGTCGTCCTCATCCGAGACGACCGGCAGCGGGCCGGTCGCGTCGTCATCCGCCGCGGAGTACTGGTCCCTCTGGCTCGTGGCCGGTCGCCACCGCGCGGCGTCCCCCTGATCCGACATGCCGCACAGGGTACGTGAAGATCAACAATTCTCGCTTACGTCACTAATTACACTCAGGCCACAGGTTGTTATCCGCAGAGTGGCACGAAGGTTACGTACGGCTCACCGCACATTCACCGGAGACACATCCTGACCTGGCGAGACACCGTATCCCGCGAAACGCTCGCGGGCGAGCATCGTGCCGCCCGCCACGGCCCCCGGCATCGCCAGCAGCGCGCCCAGCGGGATCAAAAAGACGACGAACACCGCCGTGCCGAAGCCGACCGACAGCGCACGGTGGCGGCGCAGCAGCGCGAACCGCTCGCGGCGGCGCAGCCCACGCCGTTCGAGCGCGATCGCGGTGAGTTCGAGCGTGAGGAAGTTGCCGGCCACGAGCGCCGCCACGACCGGCACGACGGTCTGCCCGACGACCGGCAGGAAGCCGAGGACGAAGAACAGCACCGCGAACATCACGGTGATCAGCCCGACGACGACGGCGTCGCCGAGGCCGCGCATGAGCTGCCGCCAGAGCGAGACGCCCGCCTCCGGGGGCAGGCCGCCCATCGACTCCTCCACCCGGCCCGAGATCCCCTCGTAGAACGGCTCGCCGACGACCAGCGTGACGCCGGTGAACGTGACGATCGAGAGCATCACCGCCGCGCCGAACACGAGGACCCCCATCAGCACGCGTACGGTGTCGCGCATGCCGGTTGCCCAGTGGTCGGCGAACGGGCTCACGGCGCGTACGAGGTCGCCGAGGTAGACACCGAGCGCGGTGAGCCCGGCGGCGTACACGACGAGAACGATCAGCGCCGGGATCAGGCCGAACAGCCACTGCCCCGGACGTCGTGCCACCCAGCCGAGACCGCGCGCGAAGTAGCGCACCCCGGAGACGAAGTTCTTCACGCGCCAAGATTAGGAGCACGCGGCCGGGGCGAACAGTCCTCGCGTGCCTCGGCCGCGCGCCGGATGTTGCGCTGCATGCGGCCGAAGACGATCCCGTGGAAGGGCTTGACACCCCACCAGTAGAGCTGACCTGGGAGCCCGCGCGGGTGGAACAGCGCACGCTGACGGAACCACGTCCCGCCGTCCCGCTCGTCCACGGACAGGTCGAGCCAGGCGAGGCCGGGCAGGCGCATCTCCGCGCGCAACCGGAGCAGCCGCCCCGGGTCCAGCTCCTCCACCCGCCAAAAGTCCAGCGTGTCACCGACGCGCAGCCGGTACGGGTCGCGCCGCCCGCGCCGCAGCCCGACTCCGCCGACGAGCCGGTCGAACAGTCCGCGCGCCGACCAGGCCAGCGCCCAGGAGTACCAGCCGTTCGCGCCGCCGATGCCCTCGATCACCCGCCACAGCGCCTCGGGCGACGCCTCGACCGGCGACTCGCGCAGGTCGACGAAGAGACTGCCGCCGGCCCAGTCCGGATCGGTCGGCAGCGGATCGCTCGGCGCGCCCGGCACGGACGCCGACGACCAGCGGGTGGCCACGTCGTCGGTGCCGATGCGCTGGAGCGCCAGCGCGACCGCCTGGTCGAAGCCGATCAGGCCCTCGGGCGGATCGGGCACGTACGCGCCGATGTCGTGCTCGCCGCAGACGACCTCGTGTTTCAGCGAGTCCACGAGCGGACGTGCGACGCCGCTCGGCAGTGGCGTGACCAGCCCGATCCACAGGCTCGACAGCTTCGGCGAGAGCACCGAGACCGGCCGGATCCGGCGCGGCCGAAGGCCGGCGATCCCCGCGTACCGCCGCATCATCTGCTCGTACGTCAGCACGTCGGGGCCGCCGATGTCGAAGGTCCGGTTCACCTCGGGCGGGAGGCGGGCGCAGCCGACGAGGTAGCGGAGCGCGTCGCGTACGGCGATGGGCTGGATCCGCGTCCGCACCCACCGCGGGGTGACCATCACCGGCAGGCGTTCGGTGAGGTAGCGCATCATCTCGAAGGACAGCGAGCCCGAGCCGATCACCATGGCGGCGCGGAGCGCGGCGGTCGGCACGCCAGAGGCCAGCAGGATCGCACCGACCTCGGTGCGCGAGCGCAGATGCTCCGACACCTGGTCGGGGCCCGGCGGGGTGAGGCCGCCGAGGTAGACGATGCGTCGTACACCGGCGTCCTTGGCCGCGGCCGCGAACGTCTCTGCGGTGCGCCGGTCGGTCTCGCCGAAGTCGCTCCCGCTGCCCAGGGCGTGCACCAGGTAGTACGCCACGTCGACGTCGTGCAGCGCACGGCGTGCGGCCTCGGCCTGGGTGAGGTCGGCGCGCATCACCTCGACCAGGTCGACCCACGGATGGTCGCGCAGCCGTTCGGGCGAGCGCACGGCACAGCGCACGCGGTATCCCTGGGCGAGCAGCGCCGGCACGAGCCGGCCGCCGATGTAGCCGGTCGCCCCGGTGACGAGGCAGAGCGGGATCTCAGTCACCACGTGCCCTCCGGAACCGGGCCAGGCCCTCGGCCAGGTCCACGATCGGATCGGGGTAATCCAGCCGGCGGCGCGCGTCCGCGGGCAGGAGCCAGGGCCGGTGCACCGCTCCCCCGTCGACGGCGGCCAGCTCGGGCACCCAGCGGCGTACGTAGTCGCCACGCGCGTCGAACCGCCGTGCCTGTACGAGGGGGTTGAGCACCTGGCCCGGCCGGGTGCTCGCGCCCGTGCCGGCCACCCACTGCCAGTTGAGCTGGTTGTTGGCCACGTCGCCGTCGACGAGCAGGTCCAGGAAGTGCCGTGCGCCGACACGCCAGTCGGCGTAGAGGGTCTTGGCGAGGAAGCTCGCGGTGATCAGCCGCCCGCGGTTGTGCATCCAGCCCTCGGCGGCGAGCTGACGCATCGCGGCGTCGACCAGCGGGTAGCCGGTCCGCCCGTCGCGCCAGGCCGCGGTGTCCTCCTCGTCGTCACGCCAGCGGTCGCCGCGCGGCCGGTAGTCGTCGTGGGCGGCGGCGGGCCGGTCGGCGAGCATCTGCCGGTGGAAGTCACGCCAGGCGACCTGCCGCACGAACGCCTCCGCGCCCGGCCCGCCGCGCTCGCGTGCCCGGTGCACCAGCTCGACCGGCGAGACGCAGCCGAAGTGCAGGTACGGCGAGAGCCGCGAGGTGCCATCGGCCGCCAGGTCGTCGTGCAGGTCGGCGTACTGGTCGATCGGGCCGGCCAGCCACGCGTCGAGACGGCGGCGCGCCTCGGTCTCCCCGCCCGGCGGCAGCTCGGCGGAGGGTCGCCCCGAGGCGATCGTCGCCGCCGTGGGCAGCGGTGCGGAGTCGACCTCGGGCACCGCGATCTTGTGCGGCGCGCCCAGTGGGCGGCGCCTGCCCGCGGTGCTCCAGCGGCGGAAGTACGGCGTGAAGACGCCGAAGTGGTCCTTGCCGACCGGCGCCACCTCGCCCGGCGGGACGACGACCAGGGCGTCCGCGTGCACCCGGAGTTCGCGGCGCGTTTTGGCGAGCGCCGTGCGCAGCCGCTCCTCGCGATGCTGCGCGAAGCCGCTGACGTCGCCGGCGACGTGCACCGTGGCCGCGTCGGCCTGCTCGGCGACGTGGCAGACCTCCCCGACGACGTCGCCCGTACGCACGACGAGGCGGCCGCCGCGGTCGCGCAGCGCCCGGTCGAGGTCGGCGAGGCAGCCGGCGAGGAACGCCGCCCGGTTGGGCGTGGCGAACCCGGCCGCGCGCACCCCGTCGTCCAGGACGAACAGCGGCACCACCTGGTCCGCCGACTCGAGCGCGCCGCGCAGCACGGGGCTGTCGTGGAGGCGCAGGTCGGCGGTGAACAGCGCGATGGCAACAGTCATCAACCAGGGACCTTCCCCGCGGACCCGGCGTCAAAGCAGGCCCTGGGGACCGGGGTCAAAGCGAGTCGGGACGTACCCGTCGACACCTGCCCGATGCGGGGTGTATCGCCATGAAACGGCGCGTCCGGCAGGCGCCGTACGGCGCACCCCGGCCGGACTTCGCCCGGATCAGGCGGATGAACGTCTGTCCACCACGGCCTCGAGCATTTCATCCGGGCCGGCTTCGGACCTCATCGGGAGGATGATCTGAATACCCGCCACCGAGCACATGAGGGTGCCGTCGACGTCAGAGAATTCGACCGTGACGTGAATGGCCTGACGGCTCTTGTGCGTGACCTTGCCGGTGATCCAAAGCACGCCTTTTCGCATGGGCTGATAGAACGTGATGTTCATCTGAATGGTGCGGAACATCTTCTCGTCTTCGAGCACCGTCATCGAGGTGTGCCCCATCACCTGATCGGCGAGCGCCCCGAGGTAGCCACCGAAGAGCTGGCCGCCACTGGTGAAGAAGTCCTGATCAATCTCCCACTTTGTTACTACTTGTCCGGTCTGCCAGGAAACGATGTCGGGAAGCCGGAGAATTTCAACGACCGTTGGCTTTGTGGCCTGGCCGGCCTTGATTTTGTCGAGCCGATCCGTCCAGACTGTCATCTGACTCCTCGCTCAGAGTAAACACGCGGCGCCGCCGTTCTCGGGGGTGCGGCATCGCGACATCCGGAGGATCGCTCACTTCCCTAATTGGCCGCAAGGACGACACAGTTCGCCTCCCACTCGCAGTCGGCCGCGAGTCGGCTCGCCGCCGTGCCGTCACCCGTGTTGAGCTGCGCCAAGGCATTGATGAGAGGCAGCGAATCGCCATTGTCGTTGAAAATTCATCCGCTGGCCGGTTTCGGTCGCTTCCAAATTCCTTAAAGCAGTACGCATGGCCCGGCGGGTTCGGCGGCGGTTCATTTCTCGGTGCGCAGGGCCCGGCGGATGACGGTGATGGGGTCGCCCAGGTGGTAGACGCGCTCGGACGGCTCGATGCCGTCCAGGAACTCCTGGTAGCGGACGGCATAGGCCAGGTCCGCGAGAGGCGCGCCGATCTCCAGGGCGCGGGCGGGGTCGCTGCCGGGCCGGTGTGCCCGCCAGGCACGCACCCAGGCGCGTACGGCGGCGGGCCGGGTGGCCTCGGGCAGGAAGTCGCAGGCCCGCAGGCCGTCCAGCACCGGGTTGCCGACGTACGCGTCGGCGAAGTCCAGCACGGCCGCCGCGCCATCGCCGCCGCCGCGCCAGTTTCCCGGGTGGAAGTCGCCGTGCACGACCGTGTCCGGCAGGCCGCACGCGTCGAGTTCGGGCCAGCGGCGTACGAGCGTGTGCGCCGCCGTACGCTCGGCCGGGGTCAGCTCGTCGCCGACCGGCCCGTCGAGGAGCCCGCGGACCATCGCCATGATCCTGGGCGTACGGCGGTCCGGCAGCCCACCCGGATCGCGCACCGCCGCCTGGGCGGCGACGAAGCGTTCGATGGTCGCCGCGACGGCTTCCGGCGACGCGTGCCGGCAGTCCTCTCCGGGGAGTTCTTCGAGGAGGATCCGCCGCTCGCCGGAGGCGAGCACCGCGGGCACGAGCGCCGGGTCCACCCGCGCGAACGCCGCGATGACGGCCGCCTCGTCGGCCGCGAAACGGGGGGTGGCCTTGAGCCAGACCGGCCCGGCCCCGGTCGGCAGCCGGAACAGGCCGGCGAGGTTCCAGGTACGGCGCTGGTCGACCGGGCCGGTCCGCGGCCGCCCGGCCGCGGCGAGTTCGCCGTCCGCCCAGGCGAGGAGTTCCCGCAGCCCGTCGACGCGGGCCCACGGTGCGCGTAGCTCGTCGTCGCCGGCCGGCCGATCGCCTCGGGGCGCGGGCGGTGGTCGTACGGGGGGTTCCAGCGCCTCGGCGTGGTAGGTGACGTGGCCGTCGCGCGCGCCGTCGCCGTCCTCGACCCGCAGGAGACGCAGGACCAGGACGGGGACGCCGAGGTCGCCGGCGAGGCGTTCGACGACGGGCGCGACATCGGCCCACCAGGGCGTGGCCACCGCGAACGGCCCGACCGTCCCCAGCACGTCGTCACCCTTGGTCACCAGTGCGGTGACGGTACGCCCCATGCGCCCACTCTAGGATCGCTGTGCGTCGGAAAGGGGTCTGGGATGTCCGATGAACACGCCGCGAGCGAGCACCGCGTACGAAACGCCGCCCTGTTCGATCAAGAGGTGGCTCCGCACAACGCGCTGTTCCGTACCGCGGCCGCGGTCGGCCCACGCGACCGCGTCCTGGACATCGGGTGCGGCACGGGCGAGTCGACGCGCGACGCCGCACGCGCCGCCGTGTACGGAACCGTACTGGGCGTGGACCTGTCGGCCGAGGCGATCGCGCACGCACGGCGGCTGAGCGAGGGACTGGGCAACGTCACGTACCAGCAGGCGGACGCGCAGGTGCATCGCTTCACACCGGAGTTCGACCTGTGCGTCAGCCGGTTCGGAGTGATGTTCTTCACCGACCCGGCCGCCGCGTTCGCCAACATCGCCACCGCCCTGCGCCCGTACGCGCGGCTGGTCCTGCTGGTCTGGCAGAGCAGCGAGCGCAACGAATGGTCCTGGGCGGTACGCGCCGCCATCGGCACCTCGGCCGCCCTCACCGGGCCGGACCCGTTCTCCCTCGCCGACCCGGACGCCACGGAGGCGCTCCTCCGTACGGCCGGCTTCACCGACGTACGGTTCGCCGAGGTGCACGAGCCCGTCTACTACGGCGAGGACGGCGCGACCGCCTACGACCTCGTGCTCGGGCTCCGGGCCACCGGTGAGTACCTCGCCCCGCTGGACGCCGCCACCGCCCAGGACGCCCGCCGCCGCCTGCGCGGCATGATCGAAGCCCACACCACCGAGAGCGGCGTGTTCTTCGACTCCCGCGCCTGGATCATCACCGCCCGCCGGAGCGCCGCCTACTCCGGCACGTGACACACCGCCTCGACGTTGTTCCCGTCGGGGTCGCGGACGAACGCCCCGTAGTAACCGGGGTGATATTCCGACCAGGACCGAGGCTCGTGCAACACCTCGGCACCGTGCGCGGTCGCGGCCTCGAAGAAGGCGCGTACGGCCGCCCGGTCGGTGGCCGCAAAGGCGATATGCGACTCACGAAAGCCGTCGCCGGTGGACTGCCGGCCGATCCAGAAGGTCGGCTTGGACGCCATACCGAACCCGATGGCGTCACCGAAGTCCATGACACGGCAACCGCCGAGCGGGACGAGCACGGCATCGTAGAAGGCGGCGCTAGTGGCCAGGTCGGAGCACTGAATCGCAAGATGATCGAGCATGCGCCCATCCTCCCGGACGCCGCCCAGGAAGTCACAGAGGCGCTGGGACGCCGACCAGGAATCCCAGAGTCATCCACAGCCGACCGACGCCCCTTCCCCCGCCCGCACGCTCCGCTGGACAATGGAATTGGGGTCGTCGGTCACGGGCACCGTGCAGGTCAAGGACCAGCGGTTGCTGGAGGATCTGAAGGCCGACCCGGGCGCCTCCTACGTCGACCTGCACACCGGGGAGTTCCCCAGCGGCGCGGTACGCGGGCAGATGCACAAGCTGAGCAGCACCATCGACATCAGGCAGGCGCTCCTGCGGAACTTCACGGCGTCGGTCGTACGCGGGGCGCAGATCTACGCCTGCACGAAGCAGCCCGACGGCACGTTCGCGTTCACCCAGGACAACGTGAGCGCCTCGCTCGAGCACGGCATCGCGCACTTCTTCGCCAAGTCCGGCCCGGCGGGACCGCCGGAGTGGCGGGCGCCAGACCGCTCGGCCGTCACCGGCACCGTACTCACCAAGACCGCGAACGGGGCCGGGAACATCGCCGAACTCGACGTCGCGACCACCCAGGCGGGCAGGCCGACGGGCATGCTCGCCGGAACCGACGAGATCCTGCGGCTGAACACGGTCGGCGGCGTCGCGCCGGCCGGCAAGTGCGACCCGGCCGCCCAGCCCACGGTGGCCAGCCCGTACCACGCCGACTACATGTTCATCCACGCCATCGGCTGACCTCTGGGTAACCGCCCCGACCGCAGGGCCCGGCAGAGCCCGGTCAGTCCGGCCGGGCTCGGCGAGTCAGCCCGGGCTCGGCCGGTCCGCCGGTCAGTTTGTCTTACGGTCCGGCAGTTCGCGCCGCGGGGTGCTGGTCTCGTCGGTGGACGTCGCGAGGTTCTTCTTGATCGAGTCGAGGATGGTCAGCCCCTGGCCGACGAGGCCGGCCGCGATCTCGCTGAGGCCGTCCGCGCCGTTCAACACGTTGACGTTCGCGCCGGACAGGCCGCCTGCCGCCTCGCGGACGATCTGCGGCAGCTGGTCGATGAGCATTCGGTCGAGCGCCACGCGGTCGTGCGAGGCCGCGGCCTCCGCCTGGATCTTCATGCGCTCCGCCTCGGCCTGCGCGATGATGCGCACCCGCTGGGCGTCGGCCTCCGCGGGGCGTACGACCTCGGCGACCAACTGCTGCTGACGCAGCTCGGCCTCGCGTACGGCCAGCTCGGTCTGTGCGGCGATGACCTCGCGCTGCGCCTGTGCCTGGGCCAGCGGCCCGGCCTGTGCGGCGCCGGCCTGCGCCTGGTCGATCTCGGCCTTGTACTGCGCCTGGACCACGGCCGTCTTCCGCGCGTACTCGGCCTGGTTGCGCTGGGACTCCTGCTGCGCCTCGGCCGCCGCCTGTTGCGCCTGCGCCTGCGCGATCTGCGCCTGCCGCTGGATCGCGGCGGTGTGCGGCGCCGCCATCGCGTCGATGTAACCGGTGTTCATGTCGTCGATCGACTGGATCTGCAACGAGTCGACGGAGAGCCCGATCTTGGCCATTTCCGCCTTGGAGCCGTCGAGCACCTCGATCGCCAGTTTCTGCCGCTCGGTGACGATCTCCTCGACGGTCATCGAGCCGATGATCGACCGAAGGTGCCCGGCAAAGATCCGCCCGGTGAGCGTCGACATCTGGTCCTGGTCGGACAGGAACCGCTGTCCCGCGTTGATGATGCTCTCGGCGTCGTTGCCGACCTTGAACGCGATCACCGATCGGACGTTCAGCGCGATCCCCTGTTTCGTGACGCAGGTCTCGGAGACCTCCGCCTCGCACATCGCGAGAGTGAGGAACCGCACCTTGCGGAAGACTGGAAGGATGAAGGCACCGTGACCGGTGACGACGCGGAAGGGTGCGCCGTTGCGGCCCGCCCGTCCTCCGGAAATCAGCATGGCCTCATCGGGTGCGGGTACGCGGTAGCCGAACATCACTAGTCTCCTTGTGCATTATAAAAAAGAGAGCCCCGTCGACCTGCGGTGATCACGCCGCAGGGAACTACGTTCCGAAACTGCGCGTGACGCTACGCTCGTCGGGGGCTCCGGCGCTAGCCAGCGCTGCCCGCAATCTCATCGGGCGAACCGTCCCACGCGATGACCTCGACCGTACGGGCTCCGCGGGACTCGATGATCAGCACCGTGGCGTCTTTCGGCAGCGGAGTCTCCGACCACGCGAGAAAGGTCTCCGACCCGCCACGGATCTTCACCAGCGCCTCTCCCGGCCCGGCCGAACCACGGGTGCCGATGAGGAGGACGCCGAGACGGCCTATGCAGGATTCGTCCCTCACCTACGGCACCCCCTCACGCGAGAACCCTTACTCGTCAGGATATCGACGTCGAATCCACGGGCGGCCGATCTGCCCGCGCAAGGCCGGCGGCAGGGAAACGGGTGTCCCGCAGCATCCGGCCGAAGCGCCAGAAGACGAATTGCAGGACGGTCATCGACGGTGCCGCGGCGCAGCTCGACCGTGATCGCGTAGACGACGCCGCCCGCCCCGGCCACGTAGTCCGGCACCCAGACGATGCCGCGGTCGTGCACCAGCCCGGCGCCAGACCAGGGACCAGGCGGTGCGGTTCGACGTCGGTGTCGCCGAGGCCGAAGCTGATGATCCGCCGAGGATGGACGCGGATGATGGGCTCGCTGTCGCCGGCCGCGGAGTCCGACGGGGACTCGATCGCCTCGCCGTACCCGCGGATCTCCAGGCACCGGACCCGCCACGGCCGTACCGAGGCGATGTCATCGACGACGAACGCCACCCGGCCGTCGTCGTTCACGTTGCGGTACTTCCTGCTGGCGGCCATGTTGTAGCCCTGGATGTCGATCACTTCGAGGTCGGCGTTGTAGGAGAACCCGACCGGGCTGACCTGCAACGTCCCGTCTGGTTTGGCGGTGGCGAGCCGGCCCAGCCGCGGACCACAATGAGGCGCATGACTCAGCACGAGGGCCCGGACGTTGCCGTCGAAAACTGCTATTGCGGGCTGATCGCACCGTACGACGACTGCTGCGGACGCTTCCACCGCGGCGATGCGAAGGCACCGACGGCGGAACGGCTGATGCGCTCGCGATTCAGCGCTTTCTCCGTGGGTGACGAGCCCTATCTTCTGCGCACCTGGCATCCGTCGACGCGACCCGCGCGGATCGGCTTCGACCCGGCCTTTCGATGGCAGCGCCTCGAAATCCTCCAAACCGCGGGTGGCGGCTTTCTCGACACCGAGGGAACCGTCCGTTTCCGCGCCCATTACCTCGAACGGAACCGCCCCGGGCACCTGGAGGAACACAGCCACTTCGTCGTCCAGGACGATTCCTGGCTGTACGTCGGCCCGCAAAAGTGAAAAGGACCGCCCCCGCCGCCGACCGCCCTTGAGCCGTACGCACGAAAACGCCCGTGGTGAACAAAACCGCTGGACTCCCCCGCACAGTGGTTGACAGGATCGCCGCCATGCGACAGGAAGACATCTGGGACGCGGAGGCCGCCCGGCGCTACGACACCGCCGACGCCGGGATGTTCGCTCCCGAGGTCCTCCGGCCGGCGGTCGACCGCCTCGCCGAGCTGGCCGGCGGCGGGCGGGCGCTGGAGTTGGCGATTGGCACCGGCCGGGTCGCCGTTCCGCTGTCCGAGCGCGGCGTGCCGGTGGCCGGGATCGAGCTGTCCGGCCCGATGATCGCGCAGTTGCGTACGAAGGCCGGCGAGGACACGATCCCGGTGGTGGCCGGAGACATGGCCTCCGCCGTGGCCCCGGGGACCTTCTCACTCGTCTACCTCGTCTACAACACGCTCTCGAACCTGCTGACCCAGGCGGAGCAGGTGGCCTGCTTCGAGAACGCGGCGCGCCATCTCACGCCCGGCGGCCGCTTCGTGGTCGAGCTGGGCGTGCCCGGGCTCCGCGGGCTTTCCCCAGGTCAGCAGGCCACGGTGTGGAACGCCGAGCCCGGATACATCGGCCTGGACACCTATGACCCGCTGAACCAGCGGATCGTCTCGCACCACTTCCGGTTCGGCGACGGCAAGGAGGCCCGGCTCTTCCGCAGCCCGCACCGCTACGTCTGGCCCGCCGAGCTCGATCTGATGGCCCGTATCGCCGGGTTCGAGCTGGAGAGCAGGCACGCGGACTGGTCGTACACCGACTTCACCGAGGACTCGCGCTCACACGTGTCGGTGTATCGCCTGCCGGGCGAATGACCGTGCCGTTCCCTTCGCCGTCGTTCCCTTCGCTCGCGTACGGCTAGGACCGCTGGGCGTAGCGGGGGTTGGTGGCGTGCCACTCGAAGCCGCCGCCCATCCACGCCCGCAGGCCGCGCAGGAAGTGCTGGAGTTCGGGCGACGGGAGGGCCGCGAGCTCGCGGTGGCCGGCCTCGAAGTCGCGTACGAGGTCGTTGTGCAGGGCCACGGTGATCTCGGTCGCCTCCTCGACGGAGCAGGCGCGCTCGGCGGCGATGAGGAGGACGAGGTTGCAGACGGGGTTCTCGTCGGCGGCGTCCTTGGCCACTGAGTAAAGGTCGTTGACCACCACGCTCGCGGTGCCGGCCTGCATGGCGGCGCGGCGTACGCGCGGCTCGTAGAAGAGGTCGGCCGGGAGCTCGTAGCCGCCGACGACGTCGATGAGCGTCATCGAGGTGTAGAAGCTGTCGTGCTGGCGCGCCGCGAGGTACTCCCAGGCGGGCGGGTCCTCGCCGGTCTCGCGCCAGGCGGCGTAGGCGGTCCAGCTCACGAACATGGCGAAGGTCGAATAGCAGACACGCTGGACCTGCGCCGGAGTGGCGTGCCGGCTCAGATGGGTGACGGCCGAGTCCAGCATTCTGAGGACCAGATCGTCTTCGTGCGCCGCGCGCAGCGGAGGGGTGAGGTCGCCCACGGACGGGACCGGGTCCATGACCGACATCGCCAGCGTGAGGCGTTGCGGAAGCCGTGCGGGTACGGCCCCCAGGGCGGTGTCGTCGGCGTAGTAGTCATCGGCCGCCCACCAGCTCGCGTTGAGCTGCGCGGCGACGAGGAGGGCGTCGGGGTCGTCGGTGTCGGGGTGTGCGAGGGTGACCAGCCGGCCGAAGGCGGCCTTGTCCAGCGCGTCGAGCTCATGGTCGTCGAACCCGCGGGTACGCGCCCAGCGCCTCAGCCGGGCGTCCACCTCCTCCGCGAGGCCCTCGTCCACACGCTCGGGAAGCGGGCAGTAGAGCGGCGAATGCGACCCGTCGCCCCAGGTGCGGTCGGCATAGAGCCCGCCGACCGAGCCGGGTGACGCCTCGGACAGGAGAGGCGCCTGGCGGCTGGGGCCCGCGGCGGCGAGCAGGGCGGGCAGCAGCGCCGCGGAGGTGCCCAGGCCGGTCGGCATGCCCGGCCATGCGCCCGTCGCGGCCGGTCGGCCGCCGGCGTCGCACGGCTCACGAGTCGGGGTCATGCGAGCTCATCCTCTGTTCGGTCGGACATCGGACGTGCTCTCAGATCCGGTCGGCGGCGATCAGCAGGTACTGGAAGCCGCCGTTGCGGTAGGCCTCCAGGAAGGTGTCCTCGATGCCGGTCGCCACCGACGCCTTTTGACGCAGTTCCCAGTACGGGATCGTGGCCGGGGTCAGGTCGATGACGTTGACGGGTACGAGCCGGTTGGCCGCCATCGCGCGGAAGTAGGCGCTGCGGGGGTGGATGTCGCACACGTAGTGGGCGTTGATCGTGGAGACAGCTCTGGAGGGCAGCCCGTAGACGTCGTTGTAGCAGCCGGTGATGGTGACGTAGCGTCCCCCGCGCGCCAGCAGCCGGGAATGCGCCGCGAACAGGTCGTCGAGGACGACGTACATCGTCGACTCGTTGTTCCAGATCGCGTGGAAGGCGCCGGCCTCGAACCCGGTGTCGAGCATGTTCTTGAGGTGGAACCGGACCCTGTCGGCGACCCCGTGCTTGGCCGCCTGGTCGTTGGCGAAGTCCACCTGGGTCTGGGAGATCGAGACCCCGTCGACCCGGCAGCCGAACGTCGCACCCGCCATGATGCTGGAGCCGCCGCGCCCCGAGCCGGCATCCAGCAACCGGTGCTCGGGCCGGATGTCGCCGAGATGGCTGAGCAGGAGCCGGGCCTGGGCGTTCTCCAGCCGGTGCAGTTCGGTGATGACCGCGTCTTCGCGGGCGTCGTCGCCGGCCACATCGAGGACGGACCAGTCGACCTCGCCAATGCCGTAGTGGTGGTGATAAATCCCGGAGACGTCACCCAGACGGAGGTTCACCGGATTGCGTTCGGCATTCCAATAATTGGCGACGTCGCTCTGGTAGACGCTGGCGAGGGCCATGGCCTGTTTCCTTTCTGCGGGTGCCCGCATTCGACTCGGCCGAGCACCCCGACGGCCTAACCGGGCGGCATTGCCTATCACGTGAAATAGCCAGTAATGCGTTGCGTTACTTGACGAACACTAAAGGTGATGCCACGAGATCGTGAAGGGGTCCCATGTGTACACAAAACTGAACGCACAGTGACGAAGGTGTCACCCTGCGGAGCTGTACGGATCAACGCGGCTTGGACTACGGGCGGGGGCGAGCAGGATGAACCGGCACGTCGACCGCGTCGGCGCCGCGCCTACTGCCCCGTGCCGGTCCCGCCGGCCGGCTGACGTCGCATCAGAACCAGGGCGGCGTCGTCGGCGAGACCGGGGCCCGCGTGCGCGGCCAGGTCGTCGACCAGGCACTGGACCAGGTCCGACGGCGCGGCACACGCGGCGCGCTTGGCCAGCGGGAAGAACTCTCCGCTCGCGTCGCGGGCCTCGGTGAATCCGTCGGTGTAGAGCAGCAGGCCATCGCCCGGCCGCAGGCCGACCTCGACCTTGCTGTGCTTGTGGCGGAACTCCAGCATCCCGAGAGGCGGCAGGGGCGAACTGATCTCGATCTCCGCCGCTCCGCCCTCGGCCGGCAGGAGCAGCGGCGGCGGATGGCCGCACGACAGCACCTCGGCGACGTCTCCCCGGGGAGAGATGCTGATCAACAGCGCGGTCGCGAACACCTCGAACTCCCCCACGCTGGGACTGCGACACAGGCCGACGTGCAGCCGCCAGGCCAGAGAGTCCAGATCGCCCTCCTCGTACGCCGCCTCGCGGAAGGTGCCGAGCAACCGCCCGGCCGTCTCCACGGCGCCCAGCCCGTTGCCCATGACGTCGCCGATCATCAGCCGGATGCCGTACGGCGTCCAGGCCGCGTCGTAGACGTCGCCGCCGACCTTGGCCTGCGGGGCGGAGGCGAGGTACCGAGTCTCCAGTCGCAACGGGCCAAGACGCGAGGGCAGCGGCCGCAGGAGGGCGCGCTGAACCGCCTCGGCCACCGCCTGGGTTTCGGCCAGTCGGCGCAGGTGGGTGAGGCAGCCGGTCCCGCAGACGACCATCACCACGGTCACGCCGGCGGCGGAGGCCAGCACGTCACCACGCCACTGGAAAGCCGCCAACGCGACGCAGGTGGCGACGGTGACGCCGCCGATCAGGTGGAACCGCCGCCGGTCGGCATTCTGTACCACCGCCAGAGCAGGCACCACAGCGAACATTCCGGATATTCCCGATTTGCCCTCAAAAACCAAATCGGCAACCGTGATGGTCGTCAGGGTCAGCAGAGAAACTACCCAAATCGACGCTTTAGCAGCAAAATACGGCAAACTATCACCATTCTTTGTCAACCTCTTCACCGATCTGATGCTACGTACCGCAATAGCAACTGGTAATAGAAACGGCCACGTCCTGGCCAACGATGGTCAGGCGAGAACAGCCTCCTCCCGCGCCGACCACGAAACGCCGGCCGGGTGTGGTTCATCCACGGCCGGCGTTTCGTGGACCGACTGCTAGCGGAACGAGAAGCCGACGCGCTTCCCCGCGATGTCGAAGTAGATCGCCTTGCAGTAGCGGATGATGGTGTTCCCGAGAGTGAAGCGATTGCGCGGGGCCGCGTCCGTCACCGATCACGGGACGTTGCCCTTCCACGTCCCCACCGCGACCGCACTGGACCCGGAGCCCGCCGTGAACGCGTACGACGAGACGGCGCCCGTACTGTCGGTGAAGGCGACCGTGACCTGACACCGATCGCTGATCATCTTGGCGTCACGGTCGTAGTCCGCGTTGTTCCACGGCTTCCAGTACCCATCGGAGGTGAAGTACTTGCCGAGCGCGGCCCCCGTTCTGGGGATCGTCCTCATTCAGCCGGAGCACCATCTCCGGCGCGCCGGTGTCGAGCGTCCCCAGCAGACCGGGGACGGTCAGCGTCTCTCCGCCGGAGAAGCGGAACCCGATCTCGAACCCGGGAATCGCCTCGGGGAAGAAGGGGAAACCGGGCTGCCACAGCGGCACGTCCGTACGCCACCTCATCAAGGCGTCGACGAATTTCGGGTCCGGCCCAGGAACAGGTGCGTCCCTCCGCCGTACGCGGCGTAGCCGAAGCCCGAGACGCCGCCGTCCGCGGTTTTGGCGTATTTCTCGGCCAGGGCGTAGGGCAACGACTTCGTCGAGTCGGGACGTTGAGCGACCAACTCCCGGAGTCGTAGTGGATCTCGTACGGCTCGCCCGCCACCGGCCCGTCCTTGATGGCCGAACCCGTGAGCCTGCCGACGAAGTCGTTCGCCAGATGGGTGGCGGCCTGAAGGGGAATGAGCGTCCCGGGCGCGGGCGCCGCCGTGACCGTCCATCCGCCGCAGGACTTCCGCAGCTCGTCATCGGTGCTGGTGAAGACGAACCGATCATGGTGGGGAAAGTCGGCGAAGGCGGCGTTCTTGCCGACGTTGCCGTACGCGACCAGGGCGCCGGCCTCGGTGTACCCGTTGTCCAGGAAGACGGTCGAGCCCGCACCGAACGGCTGTCCGCCGCCGACGCCGTCGACCTTGATCGTCCACTCGCTCGTGTCACCGCGGACCGTGGAGTGGATGAAGACGCCACACGTGACGTTGCCCTTGAGATCCTTGAACGCCGGCAGGCCGCTCCACACCCACTCGCAGGAGTCGAGGTACCCACCTTGCGGGCCCATGTTCCGCAACTGGACACGACGCCCACCTTGACGTCGTCCCCGAAATTCTTGCCCTGCGCGGAAACGATGAGCCACTGCGCCGTCGCGACCCTCGGCTCCCCCCACCGGCAAGGTCAGCGCGAAGTGCGACTCGTCGACACCGGCGAATTCCGGCTTCGCCTTCACGTTGCCTTGGGCGTCGAGCAGGCCACCGTCCTACCGGCTACTCGTTAACTGGACCACCGTGCCGCACCTCACGCAATTCGGCATCCTGCCGCAACCCCCGTCGTACTGAACCCGCACCTCATGGACTCCACACGTGACCCGTGAGCCAGGACATCACGTGTGGTGTCTGGAAGGTAGCAAAAAGTACCGATCACGGGTTGAAATGCCCCTGAGATCGTCGTGGTGACGCGGCCCGGAGCAGGCCCGCCGCGACGAGGGAGGGGTCCGCTCCATGCGGGTAGAATCGCCTGCTCATGGATGCGAGCGTGGGAAACCCGATGGTCGCCATCCCGCCGGGCCAGGTGACGCTGTCAGACCGGCGAACGCAACGCCGTTGGCCGGTCGAACTCGCGCCGTACGAACTAGCGACGTTCCCGATCACCCAGGAACAGTACGCCCAGGTCACAGCCCAACGACCAAGCACCACACGAGGTGAGCGCTTGCCCGTCGAAGGTGTTTCGTGGCTGGACGCGGTCCAATTCTGCAATGCCCTGTCCCAAGCCGAGGGCCTGGCACCGGCGTATCGTTTTCATACCGACGTCGAGTGGGACACTTCTGCCGACGGCTACCGCCTCCCGACCGAAGCCGAGTGGGAACACGCCTGCCGAGCCGGCACGACCGGCCCGCGATACGGCCGACTCGACGAGATCGCCTGGCACTGCGGCAATTCGCAGGAGCGAATACACGATGTGGGCGGCAAACAACCCAACGCGTGGCGCCTGTACGACATGCTGGGCAACGTCTGGGAATGGTGCTGGGACATCTACGACGCCGAGGCCTACGGCACGTATCGGGTACTCCGAGGCGGCGGATGGTCCGACGAACACTGGAGCTGCCGAGCCTCAGTCCGCCGACGCAGCCACCCAACGTTCCAAATCGACGACGTGGGCTTCCGCATCGCCCGCAGCGCTTCGATGAGAACGTGATGCAGCGCTGACCGGTGCCAGATCGGCCGACGGCCGGCTCACGACGATTACCGATCACCGCGCCTGGTCAGGTCGCGATCTCAGCATGTCGCGGCACGTGTGCCGTTCCAGTACGCGGATGTGCCGGTAGGCCATCAGAAGCGGGATCGCGCCGACCGCGGCGAATGACATGTCGATCGGGGTCCAGAACGCTGGGATACCGCGCAGTGGGCCGCTGATCAGCGCCATGGGGATCACCATGATGCAGGCGATCATTCCGAACTGGACGACCCATTTATTGCGGATCGGGTCGCGGATGGGACCGACGAAGGCCACGGCGATGGTCAGGTGGCCGAAGGCGAGC
The DNA here is from genome assembly GCA_963799975.1 of uncultured Actinomycetota bacterium. Lineage (GTDB taxonomy): Bacteria > Actinomycetota > Actinomycetes > Streptosporangiales > Streptosporangiaceae > Actinoallomurus. The sequence continues at coordinate 1,132,170 of CAWCZF010000002.1, forward strand.
CAGTCAGTGCCGTAGGCGAGGAACGGGTAACGCGTGTAGCTGTCGACGAGGCCGTGATGGGCGTGTTCCAGCCAGGCCGCGAGTTGCGGGAAGCGGTGAGCGAGTCCACTGCCGTGAAGCCAGTCGGTGACCAGCCGCGACTCGTACTCCAGTGGAAACGCGGTCAGCCCGGCCACGACCAGTCCGGCGGTGAACAAGCCAAGCCAGATACGGACAGCGCGAACGTGGTGTCGCTGACTCATCGAACTCGTTGAAACCCATAGAGGTAGCCGTCGTCGGGGTCGCTGTCCTTGGACAGGCAGGTCCCGACGATGGCTGTCACCGAAGCAGTGAACCGCGCGCGGCCGACGCCCAGGACCGGTCCATGCGAGAACCGGAGCCCACTCGTGACGCATCCGGGCCGGCGCGGGTCGTACGTGGCCACCGATCGCACCGGTGGTCGGAGCCGGAGTTGCCGCATCCTCACCTCGTCGTCTGAGCCAGTGGCATGTGAACAGCGGAATCGGCGAAAGGCCCGGCCCGGGCTACGGATGAGCTGGGGGGAGTGGGCAGGTGCGCCAGAATCCGCGATCTCTTTCACCCAGAGGCGTGGCCGCCTCGCCGGTCTCGGCGTATTCGCGACGGATCGCCTCCCACTCACCGCTGGCGCGCAGCGCGCCGAGGATGGCGGTCAGCCCGTGGTTGACGCGGACCAGCGAGATCAGGTCAAAGGGAAGATCCAGTCGGCGGGTGACGGCGGCGTACCGGCCATTCCGCGCCAGGCCCGTACGTACCAGGGTCTCGGCGAGTTCCGGAGTGTAGGTGAACGGCTGCGGCGCGACGAGCGGCGTCAGTGCCTCGGTGAGCCACGCTAGGAGGTCCTCGGGGCTCGGCGGGTCGCCCTGGTCGAGATACCCGGCACCGACCAGCACCCGCCCGAGTGCGTAGGCGTCGCCATCGACAACCGCCTGCGCCGCTACCTGCAGAGTCGTGATCTGCTCGCGAGTGTGACGCTTGACGCAGCCGAAGTCGAGGAAGGTGACGGTGCCGTCGTCGTGGAAAAGGTAGTTGCCGGGTTGGGGGTCGGCGTTGATGGCGCCGAGTCTGTGCAAGCTGCCGAGCGCGAACCGATAGATCACCTCACCCCACCGGTCCCGTAGCACGCCGGATGCCGTGAGCGCTTGTGGCCAGCGGCGCCCCTCGGCCAGGTCCATGGTGAGGACCCGGCCGGTCGACAACCCGGGGATCACCTCGGGAATCCGGATGAACGGGTGGCCGCGGTAGGCGGCCGCGAACCTGGCCTGACTGGCAGCCTCGGCGCGGTAGTCCGTCTCATCCTCGATCAGCGCTGTGATTTCCCGGGCGAGTGCCTTCACGTCGACCCGCGCGCCGGTGAGGCCGACGCCCAGTTGGAGAAAGGTGGAGAGCAGCTCGCCGTTGCGCAGGTCGGTGCGGATCGCGTCGGCGACGCCCGGATACTGGACCTTGATCGCGACGCGGCGTCCGTCCGTGAGCCTGGCGGCATGGACCTGCCCGATTGACGCCGCCGCGATGGGATGGGGGTCGAAGTCGGCGAAGACCTGGTGCGCCGGGACGCCCAGTTCCGCCTCGATCAGGTCGGCCGCCAACCCTTCCGGCATCGGCGGCGCGTCGTCGTGGAGGCGGGCGAGCGCAGCCCGGTAGACGCTCTGGTGTTCGTCGGATACCGCAGGCGCCAGGGCGGTGAGTGAGAGCACCTGACCTGCTTTCATCAGCACGCCCCGAGAGTTGCCCAGCAGCTCGGCGTACTGAGCGGCGACCCGGCGGTGGTGCTCGCCGGAGCGGCCGCGCAGCGCGGCCACGGCGGCCGCTCCGGTGGTTCGTACCGTCCGCCCGATCAGCGGAACGCCCCGGCCGAGCGGGCCCTGCGGTGCCGCGGGGCCAGAAGACGAGGAGTCTCGGGGACTGGTCACTCTTCACTCCAGGTAACTTGCCACTTTGTTGGTCTAAGTATTTACTTAGGCCATGAGAGTGTCAACGCCAACGCGAGACCGGATCATCGACGCGGCCATGCAGATGTTCGGCCGTCAGGGCTACCGCGGGACGAGCGTGGCCCAGATCGAGGCCGCGGCCGGCCTGGCACCAGGAGCCGGCGGCCTATACCACCACTTCCGCAAGAAGGAGGATGTGCTGGCGGCCGGGATCGAACGCCACCTGGCCCGGCTCAGCGCACTACGCGACATCCGCAGCCTGCTCACGGGCCTCGGTGATCTGCGAAGCGAACTGACCATCAGCGCCCGCTACACACTGGCAGAGCTCGACCGGGAAGACGAACTGCTGCAGATCCTGGCCGCCGAGGCCCGCGCCCGGCCCCAACTCGTCCAGACGGCGGTCGACCAACTGCTCGGCGCCACATCCGCACAGTTCGCCGAGTGGGTCCGTGACCGGGCGGGCGACCATCTCAGCCCGGACAAGGCCAGAGCGGTCGCCGCCATCGGGCTCGGCGCACTGATCTCCTCCCGCGTCCTCCCCCTCCTCGGCATGACAACGCTCACCGTCGATGACGGCGTCCTCGTCGACGCCTGGGCCGACATGATGACCGCACTGATCACCGGTTGATCACAGGCCCGGAGGGGAGTTTGCCGCCAACGTGTCACACGAGCTCCGTACTCCCATCACCGCGCTGCGAGCCGTCCTGGGGAACGTCGCGGACGGCGTCACCCCCGCCACCTCCCAAGTGAACGACGGCCCTCTGACCTAGACCGGACGCCTCGGCCGCCTGGTCGTTCAGCTACTCGACTTCTCCCGAGGCTTCGCCCCGTACGCCGGCTCTCCCGACGGCGGTACGTGCCCGGACCTTGCCATCACGCGCTGGGTGGCGGACCTGCACGGCAGGCAGATCGCCGTGGCCGACTCCCTCATCCGCGTCGTCCTTCCGCAACCTCAAGGAGCACCGTCATGACCGATCTTCCCAGTTCCCCGCGGCCGGACTCCGCGGCCGAACCTTCGACACCGGGCCCACGGAGGCAGCCCGGGAACACCCTCACCGGCTCGGCTCCACCGCTGCTGTCCAGGTGGACCCGGTCGAATCGGTCCCCGGTGGCCGGGACGCCGCAGAACCGGCCGCTGCCGGTCGAGTGGCCGGAGGCGCCGCGTCGGGTCTCGCCGACATCGGCGGCCGGGGCCGCGGCGGCGGGGTTGCTGGCCGCGCTGTGCTTCCCGGCGCGCCCAGGGCTGAACGTGCTGCTCGTGGGGATGACAGTGTCGGCCACGTTGTACCCGGTGATCCGCCGTAGCCGTACGTCAATGATCTTCGCCGCGCTCGCGATGGCGCTGCTGGCGCTGCCCGCTCTGGTCGACGCCGGCTGGCTCACCGCCCTGGCGATCTCGCTGGCCGTACCGCTCGGGTCCTACGCCTTGACCGGCGGCCGCTCCTGGATCGAGGTGCTCGGCGGGGGACTCTCACTCCTTCTGGCCACGCCGCGCTCAGTGCCCTGGATCGGCCATGGCCTGGCCACGCTCGCCGGGTCCGGGAGGCGGCCTACCCGGCGAGTGGCCGGTTCGCTCCTCGTCACGTTCGTGCTTCTTGGAGTGTTCGGCACCCTGTTCGCCACTGCCGACGTCGCGTTCAGCCAGGCCCTCGCCGGCCTGATCCCCGCTCTTTCGGTCTGGCCGCTGCTCCTGCGGATCCTCATCTTCGGCTGTACCACCATCGTCGTCCTGACCGGAGCGTTCCTCGCTGCTTCCCCACCACGGTTCAACCGGCCACCTGCGGCGTCACCCGTCGGCCGTACTCCCTGGGCCATCCCGATCGCCTCACTCGACCTGCTGTTCCTCGGCTTCGTCGCGGTCCAGGCCGACGTGCTGCTGACCTCCGACAAGGACCACCTGCTGCACTCCACCGGCCTGACGTACGCGGAATACGCCCGGCAGGGCTTCTGGCAGCTGCTGATCGTCACCGGCCTGGTCCTGCTGGTCGTGGCCGTCGCCATCCGCTACGCCCCGACCGACAAACGGGCCGACCGCGCCACCATCCGCACACTCCTCGGTCTGCTGTGCGCACTGACCCTGGTAGTCGTCGCCGTGGCACTACGCCGGCTGTACCTCTACGAAGAGGCCTACGGCTGGACCAGGCTGCGGCTCTGGGTGCACGCCTTCGAACTCTGGATGGGCCTGGTCATCGTCCTCATCACCATCGCCGGCATGCGCCTCAAAGCGGCGTGGCTGCCCCGCGCGATCGCGGCGAGCGGAGCAGCCGGCCTGCTGGGCCTCAGCCTGCTCAACCCCGACGGCTTCATCGCCACCCGCAACGTGGACCATCTCCGACACACCGGCAAGGCTGACCTCGCCTACCTGTCCGGCCTGTCCGCCGACGCGGCCTCTGCCCTCGACCATCTCCCGGAACCCCAGCGCTCCTGCGCCTTGCACCACGTCGCCGACACCCTCCAGCACGGCGACTCATGGACCGCCTTCAATCTCTCCCGTGCACGGGCCCGTGCCCTGCTCCAGCGCCACCCGATCCAGCGGTCGCTCACGTGCTGACCAGGGCTGCCGCGGACCGCGAGCCTGTCGAAGCGCGTAGCCACGCCGCGCTGTTGTTTGAGCATGCTGATGCCGCATTCCACGACGTGGCGAGCTTGCAGACCGTCCGCCTGTGGATCCCTGCTTGCGGCGGTTGTGACCACCAGCAGAACGACCTGGCCAAGCCACACAGGTCAGGCAGTTGGCGCACCAGCGAAGACAGCGACACCGAGGAGGACCAGTGCGTCCAGATGACAGCCCCGACAGCCAGGCCGGCTCCCGATCGATCCGAGCCAGACGACGGCCCGCGACACCGCCGCTGACACACGAACGACGCCATCAAGCTGATCACCGGCCCCAACCCACGGGGGGCGTGGGGGGCGGAGGCCCCTCACATCGGGGGTTCCAGGGGGTCGTCCCCCTGGGCAAACGACGAAGGACCAGCAGGAAGGCGACAAAGTCGCCGACCACACCGGTCCCAGGTCCGCAGTGGACCTAACGACCACTTACTCGAACACAAACGACCAGGTCGCGAAGCTTCGGACAGAGCTCGGTCCGCTTCTCATCATGGATGATCGGCACGAGCCGAGGTGAACAGCCGACGCGGCCATGCGTGCTCAGCCGCAGAGTTGCATTCACCGGGTGACGGGCGAGCCCCGGTCATACGACCCATGCGCTCACGGCAACGTCCCTGAGTCGTAAGCGGCGACTATCCTGAGACTGTGCCATATGAAGAGCCGCTGAAGAGCGGCGCAGACATTAACCCCCGTTGCTATGCGTCTTCCATCGGAGGATGTTCCAAGAAGTTGTCAGGAGAGCACTTCATCAGCGACAGCGTGCTCCGCGTCTCTGGCGGTAATCATATTACAACCTACAGATACCCGTGGAACCACGGCGAGGACCGGAAAACCATAGGCATCTCCTCCTTCAAAACGAAGGTATTGTGCCAAACCCACAACTCGCAGCTTTCACCGCTAGACGAATCGGCGCACCTATTGGCTATGGCCTTGCGATATTATGGACTTCTTTTATTGACCACAGAAGATCCGCTTGCCGAAAGCGAAACCATCGCTACTTCAGGCGACAATATTCAACGGTGGCTTCTTAAAACACTTCTAACACATACCGCAGCTAAAGTATTTACTTCAGGAGGCACTCCAGTAATCCACCCAAATAATTCTGCATACATTCGCCTACTATTTGGCCAGGCAGCATGGCCAGAAATGACGGGGCTTTATATCTCTCAAGCACTAAGCGCTCCCATGACACTGGAAAGCCTCTCTATTATACGGGACATCAGGCCACTAGTGCTAAATAATGGCGAATTGTGCGGCGGTATAGTTTGGTTCGGTGGTATCGCATTTCTCATTTCCCTCTTCCGGCCTACCGAAAATGACGGCGGCCCTTTTGATGGGGCCACCCATCAGCCAGCCGCACTTAGATTCTCGTTTGGCGACACAACGAAAACAATTGCCTTTACTTGGCAGAATCCGAGACCGCGACCCGTTGTTGCATATAACGGACAGCTATATCCCAAGCAATAACCTTTACTCGCACCCCGGACCATAGCAATGCATCGACCACATTAATCAGACCGGAAAGTCCGCATCTGAAAAACGCATCCAGGCGCGGTGACGACTCAAGCTATGGGAAGACTCAAAAATGCTCATTGCTTCCTTCCCACACTCGCTCGAAGCTGGTCAGGTAAGTCTCGGCCATGTCACCGGATGCAGCATGATTGAGATGGATGACCGGAGCGTGAGAGGCTGCGGCCCCGTAGGCGTGCGTATTGATCAAGAAAGAGTCGTCCGCACGATACACCGATGCATAGAGTGTTGTGGAATGAAATCGAATCTCTGCGGTCTCGATTTCGGTGAGTGGTTTATACAGCATAACCGCATTCTGGATCTTGGCCGCGATGGCACTATCGATTCCCTCGTCGGCACCCCTTTCGGCGACGTGGGGGCTGTCAGGCTCTACCGAGCAGAATTCTTACACGCACACCTGCGCGGGCTTTGTCTGCGAGAATTCGAAGGATTCCGTTGTCTTCGGCGATGAATAGGGCCGCGTAGGCCAGTATGCCGATCTCATGCTCAGCTGAGCCGAAGAGACTTAGCCATACCTTGCGAGGTACGGCCCATCGATGTGCATATGCGGCCTGGATAGCTGCCGATTCCTGGCTCGCTAGTGTTCGTCGTTGCGTGATCTGTGGCCACATCTCGTACTCATCGACGCCGAGAAGGTCAGCGAGCGACCGTCTATAGCGTGGATACGGTACGCGGCCGGCTATCCAGCGCTCTACGGTCTTGGGGTCGACGTCGAGGCGGGTCGCGATCGTGGATACGTCGACTTCGGAAGAGTCGATCGCGTCACGCAGCCTCTCGTTCATGTTGCCCCTCGTAGTGGTGCTGCGCCCCAGCGCCGCGCGTGGTTGATTGCTGAGCTGGAGCCGACGCTATGGGAGCCTTTCAGGGACGTCTAAGGACGTGTCAGAGTCGTCTGCGGACGTCTATGAGGGGTTTCTAGAAATCCTGAGACGTCCCTAGGTGCCGGTGGAGACGTCGGCTGCTGGGCGGAAGGCTGCTCACACGTGACGGTCCGTTGCCATCACGTCCGAGAGGTCGCAAGCTGCGAGGCGGACGATGAACCTAGCCCCACGATCGAGCTTCATGCTCCTGGCCGCGTTGCCATCGGAGGTCGGCCAGGCTCGCGCGTATACGCGTCGGGTGCTTGGTGGGTGGCAGTTGTCCGCGATGGCGGACACTGTTGAGCTGCTCGTCAGCGAGCTGGTTACGAACGCCGTGAGGGCGACCGGCGGTGTCGGCGGGCCGGTGGACGAGCGCGTCTACGCCGGCGCGGTGAAGCCGGTCTACCTCAGCCTTTCGGTGGTAGCTGAGTCGCTGCTGATCGAGGTGTGGGACATGAGCGCCGTCCTGCCGTTACGACGCGTGGCCTCGAGGAACGACGAGACGGGCCGCGGTTTGCTGCTCGTTCAGACACTGTCGAAGGAATGGGGCTGCGAAATGCCCGATACCGGCGGAAAGATCGTCTGGTGCAAATGCCTGATCGAAGAGGCGCCGTGACAGATTTCAGGACAGGCCGCGGTCGCCCCCGGCGGTCACTCACGTTAGAGCTAATGGAAAAGTCCCTTGAAGATTGTGAGAGGCCCTCTGCAAATGATGACCTTCTAACGCCACGCGAGGTAGCGGACATTTTGGGCGTCAACGCAAGCACCGTCACTCGATGGTCTCGAATCGGAAGATTGCGGGTCGCTTTATCGACTCCCGGCGGCCATCGTCGCTATCTGCGTGGGGACGTCCTTTTATTCCGCAGCGGCACCAACGGGACAGACCCTGTTAAAGAGAAGATGGAGGGCGATGCCGTGCGGCTCTATGAGCAGGGCTGGTCGATCCGGCAGGTCGCGGATCAGTTCGAATGCAGTTACGGAGCCATGAGAAGGATTCTCCTGAGGCGGACCTCTCTCAGGGACAAAGGAGGCAAGACGCGATGACCGGCAGAGTACGGCGAGGTCGCCGAGTTCATGCGCGAAAATATCGAATCTGGTGATTGGAAGCCTCGTTGCCGGATTCCTTCGCAGAATGAACTCGTCAATGAACTCAAAGCTTCCTCTCGCGTCGTCGGTCACGCCACAGCAGCTCTGCGGGAACAGGGCTACCTGTGGACGTTGCCGCACAAGGGCAGCTACGTCCGGCCGCCCGAAGACTGGCAGCGGGAGGTCGAATGAGCGCGATCGAAGACCGGCTTCAGCGGTCACTTGCGGATTTTTACGCCATGCTGGACTCGATGCACTTCACCGGGGCGTCGCAAGTCGTTGAGGTTCAGCAGCTTAAGATCTTGATCGGCAGGTATCCCGAACAGGCCCGGTACTACCTGACTGATCGAGATCGAGCTGTCCAGACCGATGCGATGACCACGCCGCAAACGCATCGGGGCGAGAGCGCGACGCAGCAAAGGGCAGACGGTGAGTGCGCGAGGGACAACGTGGGGCGTGTACGCCCAGAGCGCGAGCGTGCTCCGGGCGCGCATCGCAGATCGTGAACTTGTCCCCGACTCTTCGATGCGTTCGCCGAACTCGGCAAGACCGGCCTCATCGAGACTGGAACGGCAGGGACGTTTCGTCCGGGAAGACGTCCCTAGACGCCACCCGCATGCCCGTGGACGTCCGGGCTCTCCCGTTTAGCTTCGGGGCATGGGACAAGCTGACTGGGCGCGAGAGATCGCCCGTACGCTGCTGGAATCGCCGCTGCCGCGCCGATGGGCGCACGTTCAGGGGGTCGCCCGCCAAGCGCGGTCGCTGGCCCCCATCCTCGGTGACGACGCCGGGCTCCTCGAAAGCGCCGCGTGGCTGCATGACATCGGTTACACGCCCGATCTGGCGGTCACCGGCTTCCATCCTCTCGACGGGGCTCGCTACTGCGGGACGTCGAGGGCGCGGACGCCGTGCTGTGCGGCCTGGTGGCGTACCACTCGTGCGCGATCAACGAAGCTCGTGACCGCGGACTGGCCGAGGCGTTGGCGAAGGAGTTCACTCCGGCCTCGGGCTTCCTGTCTGATGCGCTGACCTACTGCGACATGACCACGACGCCGGACGGGCAGCGGGTGGAGGTGGAAGACCGCATCAGCGAGATACAGACGCGCTACGGCGCGGGACATCTCGTCACCCGCTTCATCCAGCAGTCCTCGGCGCACCTCATCGGGGCCGTACGGGTGATCGAGCGCGTGCAGATGGCGGCTACGTGATCTCGGGCGCGTCGTCCGGTGACAGGTAGCGGGCGATCCGCTTCCGCATCGCGCGGTCCATCTCGTACGCCTGGACTTCGGCGGCCGGCACCCAGCGGACCTCGCTTGATTCGCTGCTCGGCGTCGGCTGTCCGCTGGTCGGGCGGCCGGTGAGGACGATCGAGAACTCCTGGCGTACCTCGTCGTTGCTCGTGTAGTGGATCACGTGACCGGGTCGGTGTAGATGCCGACGAGGCCGGTGATCTCGCGAGTGATGCCGGTCTCTTCCTGGGTCTCGCGGACGGCGGCCTGGGCGGCGGACTCGCCGAGGTCGATCGCGCCGCCGGGCAGGGCCCAGTTGTCGTTGTCGGTCCGGCGGATCAGCAGGATGTCGCCATCGTCGTTGACCACGACGACGTTGACCGATGGGACCATGCTGTTCGGCTTCGGGGGCGTTCGGGTCGTCGTGGTAGTCGATGCGGCCTGGCATGGTTCAGTCTTCCGTGAGTGGCTTGGCGCCGTCCCAGACGCGTTCGAAGCTCTCACGATAGAGCGTCACCATGTCTCCGCCGGCCACACCTCGTAGGTGGAAGACCGGGGCGTTGGAGGCCGCGTTGCCGTACACGTGGGTGTTGACGAGCAGCTCGTCATCGGCGCGGTAGATCGAGTTGTACAAGATCGTGTCGTGGAGGCGGAACTCCACGCCGTCGAGCCGGCGGAGCGGCCGGTAGAGGGCGATGGCGTTCCGGGCCTTGGCTGCCATGGCGTCGCCGATGCCTTCCTCTTCGCCGCGCTGGGCGACCGCCGCGCAGTCCGGCTCACCCAGCAGGACGCGGATGCGTACGCCGGCTCTGGCCTTCTCCTCCAGCAGACGTTGAATGCCGGTGTCCTCGGCGAGGAACAACGCGACGTAGACGAGGATGCCGATCTCTTCCTGGGCCTGGGAGAACAGACGTCCCCACGCGTCCCGGGGCATGGCCCAGCGGTGTGGGTAGACGTTGACGATCTCGCTCTCGGAGGCCGTGGCGACCTGCTGGCGGGAGATCGCGTCCGGCCACAGGTACGTCTCGTCCACGCCCAGATGCGTTGCCGCAGCGTAGCGGTGGCGCCGGTACGGGTCCGGCCTTGGGTGATCCAGCGTTCGATGGTCTTCTCGTCGACGCCGATGCGCCTCGGCGAGTGCGGCCAGTGTCATGCCGCGTTCGAGCATTGCCGCTCTTAGGCGTTCGTTCGTCATCTACCCGACCGGATCGCAGGACGTCTCAGGACTACTTGACCTTAGTAAGACGTCATCAACACGTCCAGCCAGGCTGGTGCTCGTCTCGGCCGATAAGCGCATCTTTGGGGCGTAAGAGAAACCCCCGATTCGCTTCGGGCCCGGAATCTCGGTCGATAAGCCAAAACACTGCGAGCCGCTATTCAGCGCAACTCGTTTACATGCATGCCCTCATGTCGGTAGAGGCGCGACCAGGATGCCGGGCTCTGAGAGGAGCACCGATGAACCTCTACTACAGCTCACTCGTACCCCCAGCCGTGGCGCTGCCCCTGCGGAGCGCACGCCGAGAAGAAGTACAGCCTCTGCGTCAAGTGCAGCGCCCGCGACTCCTGGCGACGCCGCACCGCCCGCCCCCGCCGCGTTCGCCGCACGTTCCGCCGGCTGTTCGGGGCGGTGACCAAGTGACCATCGCACTCCTCGCCCTTGGCCTGGGCGTACTCGCCTTCGTCCTCATCCTGCTCGTCCTCATCGGCGCACACCGTGAAGCGCCCTGGACCGCCCTCGACGTCGAACCTCCGACGCCGCTCGCCGGCTTCGCCCGATCCGTCCTCGGCGTCTATGTCCGCAAAGACGCCGAGCCCGTCTCCGCTCGTGGATGGACGGAGGTAATCGAAATGCGACGAATCCCGGACGGCTTTTCCGGACGCCGCTGCCTATGCGGCTCACTCACCGAATGGGGCAACCGGCGCTGCCGCAAATGCCGCTCGCGCGCCCGCTGGCAGCGCCGCAAGTCCCGCAACGACTACCTCTGAAAGGAGGTGAAGCACAATGACCGTATCCGTACCGCTGGTGGCCCTGCTCGGCGCAGGCGCGTACGTGGCGTGGCGGTTCATGGGCCTGCGCGTCTGGCACGCGGTCCTGTGCCTGCTGTTCGGGTTCTTCCTCGCCGCGACCGACGCCGCACCCCAGATCAACCAGCTCGTGACCGGCGTCGTGCACTGGCTCACCGGCGCCTGACCCACCCGCACCCGACCGAAGGAGGCGATGCCTAGTGCCCAACAACCCACCCAACACCAGGCTTGATCTGCAGGAGGTCACCACCCGAAACGACACCGCACGACAGATCATCGCCGGATTCGCCACCACACTCCCGACACTCGCCGACTACTGGCACACCATCGACACGGCCCTCACCGACACCGCCACCCTGGCCACCGCCCTCGCCCGTACCCGCCTCGACTACGCAGACCTCCTCGCCGCCGCACGCGCCACCCTCGGCGCCCACCACGACGGCGAAGACGACCCGCTCTCCTACCTCCGCGACGAGCTGCACGCCAAGCACACGGCGGGCCGGACGATGAAGGCCCGTCAGATGCGACGCCAAGCCCGCAAGATGAGCCGCCACGGCGTACAGCCGATGGTGCTCATCACCTCCGAGGACCAGCTACCCGACATGATCGGCGTCCTGATCGGCCGCTGGCTGTGGCGCTACCGCTCCGAACTCGCCCCCCTCTATACCGCCACCCTCACCGCCCTCGCCGGCTGGCTCCTCCACGCCACCCATCCGGGCTGGTGGCCCGGCATCCTCGCCACCGCGATGGTGGCCGTGTTCGCGCTCCTGCGCCTGGGCCATCGCATCGGCCTGGCCCGGCTCATCGAACGCGCGTACGCGGCCACAGCGGCCACCGCGGATCGGCGCCTGGCTCGCGGCCGCGACCGCCGCAGGACTCACCAGCTACCCCCTTCCGCAACTCCTGCTCGTCGGCGGAGCCCTGCTGTCCATCCCGTGGTGGACCCACCGCCGCAGACGCGCACGCGTCCGTGTCGAACGCACACTCGCGGCCTGGCCACAGATCGCCGAGTCCATCGGCCTCAACGGCTCCCGCATCATGTCCGCCGTGGTCGACGCCTGGGGCTGGACCGCCCGCGTCGGCCTCCGCCGAGGCCACACCGTCGCCGACGCACTCACGAAACTGCCCGCCATCGAATCCGCACTCGGCACCCGCCCCGGAGCCGTACGGATCGAAGCCGACCGACGACCGCGCGGACCACTTCCTCATGCGCGTCCTGCACACCGACCCGCACTCCCGCCCGGTGCCCTGGCGCGCCTCCGACGTCCGCTCGATCACCCAGCCGATCCCGCTGGGCGTCTTCGAGGACGCCACCCCCGCAGCCGTCCTCCTACTCCGCCGCAACGCACTCGTCGGAGGAGTCGTCGGCTCCGGCAAATCCGGCGTCCTCAACGTCATCCTCGCCGCACTCGCCGCATGCGAAGACGTCGTGATCTGGGGCATCGACCTCAAAGGCGGCATGGAACTCCGCCCCTGGGCTCCTCCCTGGGCCGCCTGGCCACCACACCCGACCAGGCCATCGCCGTACTCAAAGAAGCCGTCACCGAACTGGACCGCCGCGCCGCCGAGTCCAGCCAAGCCGGCGCACGCCTCTGGGAGCCGACCAAGACCCGCCCCGCGCTGATCATCGTCATCGACGAGTACGCCGAACTCCCCGAAGCAGCCACCGCCTACACCGACTCCATCGCCCGCCGAGGCCGCGCCGTCGCCGTCAACCTCCTCGCCGCCACCCAACGCCCCACACAAAAAGCCATGGGCCACGGCGCCGCACGCTCCCAGATGGACATACGCATCACCCTGCGCGTACGCGAACGCCGCGACGTCGACCTCATCCTCGGCCAAGGCATGTACAACGCCGGCTGGCACGCCCACACCCTCGACGCGCCCGGCAAATTCCTCATCTCCGCACCCGAACACCCGACACCGAAACGCGCCCGCGCCTACCTCATCACCGACGACGACGTCGCGGCCACCGCGCGCCTGCACAGCGCCAACCGGCCTGTCCTCAATCCACCCCGCCAACACGACGAGACGGAAGCGGACGAGCCGGAGTCCCAGGAGACTCCCCCCGCAGAGGAACGGCTGTGGCGCGCGCTCTTGGATGCGCCCGAAAGTGGCGTGTCGGTGGCCGCGTTGGTCAATGCGTCAGGCAAGAGCCGACGATGGGTCTACTACCGCCTCAAGGACCACGCAAAGGCCGGCCGAGCCGTCCAGACCCTACGAGGCCAGTGGCGAGCCCGTACGCACGGAACGTGACCGGACGGACGGTCGTGCACGTGCAAGCCTCGCACGCGCCTGCACGTATAGAGGACGTTTGCACGCGTGCACGGCACGACCGCCCCTCCTCATGGCTACACGCCGTGCGAACAGAGAGGAGGTGACGCGTCCGCCGATGAAGCGCATCAGGGTTCACGGAAAGCGCCGTACGACCATCGATGAGGAGTCGCTCATGCAAGCCCTCCTCCTCATCGCCGACTCTGTTCCGAAATCGGAACACCTCGGGTAGCGTGAGAACTCCCCCAGCACTGCGGAGGTTCTCATGCCGCCCGACGCGTCCAGCGGCCTCACTCTTGGCCGACGTCTGGAGCAGGCACGGCGCGACAGCGGTCACAGCCTCCGCGGACTCGCCGAGGCGACCGGCATCCCCATGTCATCGATCAACCGGCTACTCAAGGACGAGGTTGACGAGCCATCGCCGACGAGCCTCGTGCGGCTCGCGAAGGTCTTGGACCTCAACCCGAGCGAGCTGTTCGGACTCGCCGGCCTCCCCTATCCGGAACTGGATGACCTCCTACGGAACGGCTACGGCCTGCCGGACGAGGCCATCCAAGAAATCCGCGCCATCATCGCCGAGCACACCCGCGAGGAGAGGTGATCGCCATGCCTCCACAGAACGACCACCGCAAGCGAGCCGTCCTCTACCTCCGGGTGTCCTCGTCGGGCCAGGTCAACACCGACTACGACCCTGAGGGGATCTCCCTCCCCGCGCAGCGCAAAGCAGGAGAACGCCGCGCCGCCGAACTCGGCGCGGACATCGTGGACGAGTACCTCGAACCGGGCCGCAGCGCGACCACCGTCGAGGCCCGGCCTCGGTTCCAGGAGATGATGGCGCGCATCAAGGCCAAGCGCGACGTCGACTACGTCATCGTCTACGCCCGCTCGCGCATGCACCGCAACACGATCGACGCGGCCATCACCAAACGCGACCTACGCGCGGCCGGCGCGGTGCTGATATCGGTTACCGACTACACCGAAGACAACCCGATGGGCGACCTCGTCGGCACGGTGCTCGACGCGGTCAACGAATACCAGTCACGCGCGTCCGGTGCGGATATCGCCTACAAGATGGGCCAGAAGGTCATCAATGGCGGTTCGGTTGGACGCGCGCCCATCGGCTACCTGAACACCCGTGAGAAATTCGACGGACGCGAGGTCCGTACCGTCAAAGTCGACCCCGTACGCGGCCCTCTCATCCGCATGGCATTCGAGTTGTACGCCTCCGGAACGTACGGCTTTCACGACCTCATCAAGGCCCTGACGGACGCCGGACTCAGGACCAGGCCGACCAAGCGCTATCCCGCCGGAACGCCGATCTCGCTCAACAGCATCGGCAAGCTTCTCCGCGACCGCTACTACCTCGGCTACGTCAGCCACAAAGGCGTCGAGTACCGAGGCCGCCACGAGCCGCTGGTCGGCCAGCAACTGTTCGACCGCGTCCAAGAGATCCTCGACGTCGAACGCGGTGGAGGGACACGCGCTCGCACCCACAACCACTACCTCAAGGGGACGGTCTGGTGTAGGCGCTGCAAACGCCGCCTCATGATCATGCGAGGCAAGAACCGGCGCGGTGACGTGTACTTCTACTACATCTGCCGAGGCCGCCAGAACCACACCTGCGACCTGCCCTACATGCCGATCGCGGACGTCGAAGAGGCGGTCGCGGACCACTACGTCACGGTGACGATCCCCAGCGACCTACGCGACCGTATCCACAGGGGTGTGGACACCGCTCTCAGCACCACCGCCACGGTCAACGGTGAACTCATCGGCGGCATGAAGCAGCAGATCGAAAGGCTCAACGCCCAGGAAGACCAGTACCTCGACCTGGTCGGCGATCCCGACTGGCCACGCGAGAAGATCGCCGAACGCCTACGGCGCATCCGCGACGCCCGCACCCGTCTGGAACACAAGATCGCCCAGACGGAGCGTCCAGATCTCGAATCCGGCCGCGACGCCATACGTACGGTCCTGGAGCTTCTCCAACGCCCGCGACAGCTCTACCGCCTGGCCGACGACCGAGGCCGCAAGGTCCTCAACAAGGCGATCTTCATTCGGTCTCTACGTCGACGCCGACGACGGCCCGGCACGCGTCCACGGCGACGAGCCGACCGAGCCCTTCGCCCCGTTCATCGACGTGCACAGGGCAGAACGCGAAAGCGGCGGCGCAGCTCACCTGAGCGACACCACCGCAGACAACACAACGGCCCTACTCGCGACCGCCCTGGCGGGCGGGTGTTCGAGTAAGGCCGCATGGGTGGAGGTGGCGGGAATCGAACCCGCGTCCTTCGGTACCAAGACAGGGCTTCTCCGGGCGCAGCCTGCTTAACGTTTTCTCAGCCCCGGCGCTCACGCAGGCGTGTCGCCGACAGGCTCAGCCGCTGTTTGGTTTCCCTGTTGTTCCCGCGGCCGGGACTACAGGTTGAGTCTCCTTACGATGCCAGACCCCGAGTCGGAGACGCTCCCGGGCTGACAAGTTCGCTACCTAACCTCAGGCGGCAAGGGCGAACTGAGTGCGCTTAGAGTTGGCACTTGTTGTTTTGCGGTTACAGGATTAACGAGGTCACAACCGCAACCCTCGGCCCGCTTCCCCGTGTCTCGACATACCAAAGTCGAAACCGATCACCCCCATGTTCAGTTGTCAACCGGACGCACCCGTCACATGCGACCGTACACGTACAACAAGGCCACGCCAACGTGATCCCCGCCGGCGGCGACCAGCGAAGGAGCAGGTGGCTGTGGGTCCTGGGAGATGCCGGGGTGGAGCGACGGACACACGACCCAACGTGCGAATTCCCGTGGTCCTGGCCGGGCAGACGGGCACTGATGAGAACCCCCGTGGGCGTGGACTAGGCACACCCACGGGGGTGACCGGCAGGGTCGGGCCGGTCCGGACGGCAGAGCCTCCCCCGAGACGAGGCTCTGGTCTCATCACGGCGACTGAGCCCGCAACCCCCCAAGCGGGATCTCAGTCATCTGGTAAGACGTCGGCGGCCACGGGGATGGGTTGCGGCGCCCGCGTCAAGAGTTGGCCAAGCGTCAGGCGACGGCTCTCAGGAACTTCGCCGCCACTTCCGCGGCGTTGACCTTGCCCTCGATGGCCAGGGCGAACGCGACGTTGCCGCGGAAGCCCACGAACCACGTCACCGTCTTACCCGACCCGTACGGCACCACGGCCATCACGCCGCTCACCGGGGAGCCCGGCAGGTTCGCCGCGCGTGCCGGTCCTGACTTGACCGACGCGCGCAGCATCGGGAGCAGTGCCGAGATCGAGTCCGAGTCGAGGGAGCGGGGCTGGATGGACTGTGGCGTCGCCGGGTCCTTGATCAGGCTCGGCGGCTTCCAGGTGCCGCTCTCCACGGTGGCGGCGGCGAGTGCCATCGCGAGTGGGCTCACCTGGATGCGGCCCTGGCCGACCATCGACGCGGCGCGTTCGGCGTCGTCGGCCGGCGGCGGTACGGAGCCGGAGAAGGACGGCAGCGGCAGGCTCCACGGCACCCCGATGCCGAAGCGCGTCGCGCTCGTGCGCAGGTCCTGGAACGCCAGGGAGCGGTACAGGGACGCGAACGCGGTCGGGCAACTGCGCACGAAGTTGCTCTGGAACGTCTTGCCGCGCGAGGACGAGGCCGTGGAACACCTGGTCGCCGACCTTGTACGTCGCCGGGCACGGCACGGCGGCGTCGACCTTCTGGTGGTAGCCGAGCAGCGCCTGCGTCGTCACCATGCTGAAGGTCATCCCCGGCGGGTAGCGGCCTTCGAGCGCCTGGTTCTTGCCGTCCGTCTGGTGGTCGGCGGCGGCCAGCACCTCGCCCGTCGCCTGGTGTACGGCCGCCAGCGACGCCGGGCGCGTGTACGGCGCTCAGGGCGTTCTCCGCCGCCACCTGCACCCGCTGGTCGACCGTCGTACGCACCGGCTCGCTCAGCGCGCCCGGCAGCTCGTACAGCACCTGGCTGGCCGTGCCCGAGGGGTCTGGGCGACCACCTTCACGGTGGGTGTGCCGGCCAGTCTCCGCTGGTCGAGCACCTGGAGGCCGGAGACGCCGATCGTGTCGCCCGGCTGGTACGGCGCGCCGACCTGCTGGAGGAGCACGGCCGTCGCCGGGCCGAGTTCGCCGATGACGTCGCCGGCCGCCGCGGGGGCGATCGGCAGGTAGCCGCTGCGGGCCTGCACGCCCGGGACCTGGAGCAACTGGGCCGCCTCGCCGGCCTGCGCGGGCAGTTGGAGGGTCACCAGCGGCAGGAACGCCTGCGGCGGCGCCGAGCGTACGCGCCCGAGGACGCGGTCCTTGTCCAGATGGGTGATCTTGGAGAGCCGGTCGAGGGTGGCGTCGGCTTCGGGCAGTTGGCCCGGCAGCACGCCGAAGATCTCGACCTTGGTCTTCTTCGTCAGCGAGCGGCCCTTGGAGTCCTGGATGTACGCGCGCTGCGGCGTCTCCGTCACGACCGCCAGCCGCTGGCCCTTGCCGAGCTTCGGGGATGGATGATCGCCGGGCTCCAGAGGACCTTCCAGTGCCCGCCGGAGCGGTGCAGGCGCATTTGGCTGCCGTAGTCCCAGGGCGGGCCGTTGTCGCCGAGGTCCATCCGGACCTCGAACTGCGCCGTGGCGTTGTTCGCGTCCTGCTTGCGCACGTGGCCGAGCGCGAGGTGCAGGGAGGCGAGGTCGAGTTGGCCCGGCAGCGCCTCGAGCGCGCCGGCCACCGTCTTGCGCCCGCCGTTGGTCTGCTTGGCGGCGCCGGTGTAGTTGCCGTTCTGCCAGGCCACCAGGAAGTCGCGCACCGTCGGCAGCGGCGAGGGCTCGGCGAAACTGGCCGCAGGCCGACAGAGCCGTCGTGACCAGCAGTGCGCCTGCCGCCGCGGCCACGCCGCGGACCCGTCGCATGACCATCAGCGCCTCTTGAACCGTGCCACGCGTGCGCGCTCCATCTCGCGCGCCGCATCCCGCTTGGCGATGGCCTGCCGTTTGTCGTACGTGCGTTTGCCGCGCGCCACCGCGATCTCGACCTTGGCCCGTCCGTCCTTGAAGTACAGGGACAGCGGGATCAGGGTCCAGCCGGACTCGTTCATCGTGCCGGTCAGCTTGCCGATCTCCCGCCGGTGCAGCAAGCAGCTTGCGCGGGCGGCGAGCGGCGTGGTTGGTCCACGTCCCCATGCGTGTACTCGGGAATGTGCACCCCCTCGAGCCAGACCTCGCCGTCGCGGATGTGGGCGTATCCGTCGGTGAGGTTGGCCCGGCCCGCGCGCAGTGACTTGACCTCGGTGCCGGTGAGCACGAGGCCGGCCTCGTAGGTGTCCTCTATCAGGTAGTCGTGACGCGCGCGCCGGTTCTGCGCGATGACCTTTCGACCCTCTTCGCGTGGCACTGAGCTCAGCCTAGGCCACCGGATCAGATCTTCAGGTAGCGGCGGAGGGTGAGGAAGGACGCGAGCGCGCACAGCACCACGCCGAAGCACACCGAAAAGACGATCACCTGGGTGACGTCCAGCCAGCCGAGTTTGGTCGCGAACTGAAGATTCTTCTGCAGCCGGCCGAGCAGGAACACCTTGGAGAAGCCGAGCAGTACGGCGGCGAACAGGCCGCCGATCAGGCCGGCGATGGCGCCTTCGAGCACGAACGGCAGTTGGATGTAGAGGTTGGAGGCCCCGACCAGCCGCATGATGCCGGTCTCCCGCCTCCGGTTGAACGCCGAGAGCCGGATGGTGTTGGCCACCAGAAGGACCGCCGCGACTACCTGGATCGCCGCGATGATCAGCGCGGCCCATTGCAGGCCGCCGAGAATCTTGAAGAACTTCTCCAGGATCGCGCGTTCGTTGATCACCTGGTCGACGCCCTGGCGCCCCTGCATCTGCGCGACCACCGCCGCGTACTGCTTGGGATCCTTGAGCTTCACCCGGAAGGAGTCGGGGATGTCGCCGAGCTGAATGGTGTCGGAGAAGCCCGGAGTGTCCTTGAACCGGTCCTTGGCGCGCTGGTACGCCTGCGCCTGGGTCTCCGGGGTGACCTTGGATACCTGCGGCATCGACTCAGCTGGGCCTTGATCTGGTTCTTCGCGTCCTGGCTCGGCTCGGTCTTGTTGCAGGACGGGTTGGCGCTGAGCTTGTTGCAGAGGTAGACCGAGACCTCGACCTTGTCCGACCAGTAGTTGTTCGACTTGTCGACCTGCATCTTGAGCAGGACGCCGGTGCCGAACAGCGCCATCGCGATCGCGACGGTGACGACGAGCGCGATGGTCATGGTGAGGTTCCTGCGGAGACCGATCCAGATCTCCTGAAGAACGAACTGTACGCGCATGCCTCGCTGTCCTTGGTCGTTCGTAGTGAGTGGTCGCTCGTTCCCGCGGAGGCTACACGCCTCCGTAGGCCTGGCCGTAGACGCCTCGGGACTGGTCGCGTACGACGCGGCCGTCCTCGAGCTCGACCACCCGCTTGCGGAACGCGTCGACGATCGCCGCGTCGTGCGTGGCCATGACCACCGTGGTGCCGGTCCGGTTGATTCGGTCGAGCACCTTCATGATGCCGATGCTGGTCGCCGGGTCGATGTTTCCGGTGGGCTCGTCGGCGAGCAGGATCATCGGCCGGTTGACGAACGCCCGCGCGATGGCCACCCGCTGCTGCTCGCCGCCGGACAGCTCGTCCGGCATGCGGTGCATCTTGCCCTCGAGGCCGACGAGGTCGATCACCTCGGGGACGACCTTGCGGATGAAGCGCCGCGGCTTGCCGATGACCTCCAGCGCGAAGGCGACGTTCTCGTAGACGTTCTTGTTGGGCAGCAGCCGGAAGTCCTGGAACACGCAGCCGATGCGGCGGCGCAGGTGGGGGATCTTCCAGTTGGTGAGCTTGTTGAGCTCCTTGCCCGCGACGTGGATGCCGCCCTGAGTCGGCCGCTCCTCCTTGAGGATCAGGCGCAGGAACGTCGACTTGCCAGAGCCGGAGGGACCGACGAGGAAGACGAACTCGCCCTTCTCGACGGCGACGTTGACGCCCTGGAGGGCCGGGCGGCTCTGGTGCGAATAGACCTTGGTGACGTTATCGAAGTGGATCACGGCTGCATCACGACGTGTCAGTCTAGGGGGTGGGGAACGAGGACGGCTGTCTTTTGAGGGACAGGCGCCCTCACGGTGCCTTACGGTCCGCCGCTACGAGCAGGGGCCGATTGGCCAAGCAGCAGTCTAAGGGGGAGACTGGCATGGATCGTCCAACTTGGGTACACCCATAGGTGCAACCGAGCATCATCCGCACCGGCGGTCCGCATCCGACGCCGGATGCGGCCATGGGATGGGCGGGGCTCTCAACGGCCCGGTCCCTCCCTCGAAACGACCTGGGAGAGGAGCCAGATGAGCTGCGAACACCTGATCTGTGCTCGGTGTGCGGGACCCGTCGTCGAAGGACGCTGCACGGCCTGCCGGGCGGCACGCGCGGAGGTGCACCACCCGGGCCCCTTCGGCGTCTCACCGGTGCTGCTCGGCGCGCTGATCCTGGCGCTGACCCTGCTGATCGCCTTGAAGATCGGGCTGCACTAGCCCGCTATTCGCCGTCGCCGGCCTCCAGGCGGCGCATCCACCGGATCTCGGCCTCGATGAAGCCGTCGATGTCACCGTCGAGCACGGCCGTGGGGTTCCCCGCCTCCACGCCGGTGCGCAGGTCCTTGACGATCTGGTACGGGTGCAGGACGTAGTTGCGGATCTGCGTGCCCCACGAGCTGGTGGACTCACCACGCAGCTCGTTCATCCGCTCCGCCTCCTCCTGACGCTTGCGCTCCAGGAGCTTGGCCTGCAACACCGTCATCGCGGTCGCGCGGTTCTGCAACTGGCTGCGCTCGTTCTGGCAGGAGACCACGATGCCCGTGGGCAGGTGGGTGATCCGCACCGCGGAGTCGGTCGTGTTGACGCCCTGGCCGCCGGGCCCGCTGGAGCGGTAGACGTCGACCCGCAGCTCGTCCTCGGGGATGTCGACGTGGTCGGTCTGTTCCACCACCGGGACCACGTCCACCCCGGCGAACGAGGTCTGGCGGCGGCCCTGGTTGTCGTACGGCGAGATGCGGACGAGGCGGTGGGTGCCGTGCTCGCCGCGGAGCGTGCCGTACGCGTAGGGGGCCTTGACGGTGAACGTCGTGGACTTCAGGCCCGCCTCTTCGGCGTAGGAGGTGTCATAGACCTCGGTCGGGTAGCCGTGGCGCTCGGCCCAGCGGAGGTACATCCGCTGCACCATCTGCGCGAAGTCGGCCGCGTCGACGCCGCCCGCCTGCGAGTTGATCGTCACGAGCGCCTCGCGGGAGTCATACTCCCCCGACATCAGCGTGCGTACCTCGATCTGCTCGATCTCCTTGCGAAGCGCGCCGATCTCGCGCTCGGCCTCACCGCGGGTCTCCTCGTCGCCCTCCTCGGCGGCGAGCTGCAACAGCACGCCCGCGTCGTCGAGGCGGCCGCGCAGCCCCTCGACCTTGCCGAGCTCGCCTTCGAGGTAGGAGAGCCGCCGGGTCACCTGCTGGGCACGCTCCTGGTCGTTCCACAGCTCGGGATCGGCCGCCTTCTCGCGTAGCTCACCGATGTCACGGCGCATGCCGTCGAGGTCGAGCACGGCCTCGACGCCGCTGAGCATCGCGCCGAGCTCTTTCATCTCTTCGGACGGATCGATGGCTGCCACGGTCGAAAGCCTACCTTCGGCCCGGCCACCGGCGTACGCGAGCCGCCGCCTGATCAACCTCCCGCTCGGGAGAGTTGGAGGTGCCTGGCATACTCTGCCCGACAGCGGTAACAATGATCGGCCGGGGAGTATGAAGACAGCGCTTGTGCCTGCCCTGGCGATGGCACTGGCCCTCGCCGCAGTGGCCGGTTGCTCGCACTCGCGCGAGCACGCGCGTACGCGACCGGCGGCCGCGGAATCCACCGTCTACAGCACTCCTCCGCCCGAGCCGCTGACGCCGCAGACGGCCACCCGCGCGTTCCGCTCGTTCGTGGTCAACGACGACGTGGCGCGGGCCAGCGGCGACGAGCGGCTGGCCCTGTGGTGGACCAGTGAGGGGCAGTCGCAGCTCACCGCGGCGATGTTCCGCCGTGCGATGGCGGCGGGCGACCCGGTTCCCCGCTACCGCTACGACGCACCCACCCTGTACGTGCCGCGGCTGCTGCCGGAGGGCGTGCAGTGGTTCGTGGCGGTCGTGGGCCGCAGCGACGCGGACGGCAAGAACCACCACACCATGATCATGGGGTTCGTCCGCAGCAAGCCGACCATGCGCTGGCGGCTGAGCCTCGCCACGATGCTGGACAAGAAGGAGAAGCCGCCGAAGATCGCGGTCGACGGCGAGGGCTATGCCAAGCCGCTCGCGACGTTCGACGCGCGCCTGCTGATCCCGCCGCGCGTGGTGCCCTCCATCCAGGCGACGCTCGCCGAGGAGGGGCCGGGCAACGTGGCGGCCAAGGTCATGGCGGCCGGCAAGTACACGACCGGCTTCTACACCGCCGACCAGAAGGCGACGAAGCCGAAGAAGAGCACCGGCCTGAAGGTCAACACGGTCTACTCCGCGACCGCGTTCCCGATCTTCCCGCTGGCCACCACGGACGGCGGCGGCATCGTCCTGTACGCCCTGAGCCGCGACGCGGTGTCGATCAAGAGCAAGAAGAAGCCTGGCCGGGTGCCGATACCCAGGGACGCGGCCCCGTTCATCGCGTCCGACCTCGTGCACAGCGAACTCGACGTGACCCAGACGCTCCAGTTCGCCGCGCTGGTGCCGCCCCAGCCCGACAAGGGCGTCAGCGGCGACAAGGCGTCGATCATCGCCGCCGACGGCGGCACCGTCAAGGCGGCCGTGCCCACGCACTGAGGCGGCCCGCTGGAGCGGCGCCCGGTCACGACGTGGTGGCCTGCACCGCCTTGCGATAGGTGCCGATCACCCGGGTGTCGCCGTGGTCGGGCACCACGGCGAGGTATTGGATCAGCGCGGTCGAACTGAGGTGGTGGCCTACACGGCCCGTCACGAGGCCCGCCAGGTCTCCGCCGGTGTTGACGGCGCCGGGGTCGACCATGTCATAGCGCTCGCTCTGCCGGACGACGTACCAGACCAGGGCGCCGCCGCCGGTGGTGCGCAGCGCGAAGGAGCGTTGCTGGTCCGGCGCGAAGTCCGAGGTCAGGGTCACGCCGTTCTTGTGCAGCGCGGCCTCGACCTTGGTCAGCGCGGCGCGCGACTCGGAGGTGTACGGGCCCGGAGCCATGCCGCCGCCGCCGTTCGACAGCGTCGCGGCGTGCACGCCGGCCACCTTGCTCGGCGCGACGGCGCCGCCGTTGTCGCCCGGGCTCACCGCCGTGGCGTAGCCGTCCTTGTCGAGGGCGATGCCGCCGAGCCCGGACGAGGGGAACGGGTCGGCGGCCAGCAGCCAGGGGCCCTCGGCGCGGCTCTGCACGAACAGCAGGGCGTGCCGGGTGCTGTCCGAGGTCGCGTCCACCGCGAACCATCGGGGGAAGTCGTCCTGGCGCGGGATGTAGAACGCCGGCCGGGAGTAGGTGAACGGGACGTAGTTGTCCTTCTTCGCCCGGCGCAGGCGGTAGCCGGCCCGGTCCATCTCGAGCTGGGCGCCGGTCTCGACCGTGGCCAGCAGCCCCGCGTCGAGGCTGCCGTTGGCCCGGTTGTTGACCGACTGGTAGTTGGCCAGGACCTGCGCGGCCTGGGTCTTGGTGAGAGCGGGATGGGCGGATCCGAGAGAGCCGCACGCGGACACAGGGAGTATCACGGCCGTCAGGGCGGCCAGCTGTCGACGCATGCCGACAGATTCGCACAGTGACCGATCGACTACCGTACGAATCTGGAATCCGGCTCGCGGCGGGGGCCGGGCCCCCGCCGCGGTGCTCTCAGCCGGGCAGGGTCGAGGCGGTCACGAGAGTACGGATCGCCCGCAGCGCCACCGACAGGGTCGCGACGCCGAGGTTGTCGGCCTCCCAGATCTCCCCCAGCGTCTGTGCCGCACGAGCGACGGCGGCGCTGTTCTTCTCCGCCCAGGTGGCCAGGCGCTGTTCCGGCCCGACCCCGGGCTCGCTGGTGACGAGCACGTCGCGGGCGAGGGCGGCGTGCGCGGCGTACAGGTCGTCGCGGAGCGCGGACCTGGCCATGGAGTTCCACCGGTCATCGCGCGGCAGCTGGATGATGCGCTCGCGCAGGCGGGACAGCTCCAGGCGCTCGGCCAGGTCGAAGTAGACCTCGGCCACCTCCTCGGGGGTACGGCCGGTGCTGTGCGCGATCTCCACCAGGTCGAACGTCGAGAACGCCGGGACCATCATCGCCACCTGCTCGGCGAGCTTGTCCGGGACGCCGGCGAACCGGTCGCGGCGCTCCTCGAAGCCCTCCAGGTCGCGGCCGACCAGCAGCTTGGGCAGGTGTACGGCGAGCGCGGACGCACCGGCGGCAAAGAAGTCGACGGTGTCCCTGATGTCGAACGGCATCCGGCGGTTGTGCAGCAGCCACCGGGCGCCGCGCTCGGTCAGCTTGCGCGCCTCCAGCCGCATCGAGATCTGCGTGGCGGTGTCGACCTGGTAGTCCAGCTCGTCCACCGAACGCCAGAAGTCCTCCATGTGGAACACCTCACGCGTCACGAGGTACGCGCGGGTGATGTCGGAGGCCGAGGCGCCGGTCTCCTCGCCCATGCGGAACGCGAACGTGATGCCGCTGTCGTTGACCATGCCGTTCACGACCGAGGTGGCGATGATCTCGCGGCGCAGCGGATGGGTGTCCATGTAGGCGCGGAACCGCTCGCGCAGCGGTGTCGGGAAGTAGTCGACCAGGCGGCTGGCCAGGTCGGGGTCATCGGGCAGGTCCGAGTCGCGTATCTCCGCCTCGAGCGTGAGCTTGGTGTACGCGAGCAGGGTGGCGAACTCGGGCCCGGTGAGCCCGATGCCGGCCTGCCGCCGCTCCGACAGCGTCTTGTCGTCCGGCAGGAACTCCAGCCGCCGCTTCAGCTTGCCGTCCCGCTCCAGCTTGCGCAGGTAACGGCCGTGCACGTGCAGCATGGAGGACGCCTGGGCGCGTGAGGCGGCGAGCGCGGCGTTCTGCGCGATGTTGTCGCGCAGGACCAGGCCGGCGACCTCGCCGGTCATGTCGAGGAAGAGCGTGTCGCGCTGCTTGTCGGTCAGCTCGCCGTCGCGTACGACCTGGTCGAGCAGGATCTTGATGTTCACCTCGTGGTCGGAGGTGTCCACACCGGCGGTGTTGTCGATGAAGTCGGTGTTGACGAGGCCGCCGCCGAGCGCGAACTCCACGCGTCCGCGCTGGGTGAGGCCGAGGTTGCCGCCCTCGCCCACGACCTTGCAGCGCAGCTCGGTCGCGTCGGCCCGCAGCACGTCGTTGGCCTTGTCGCCGACGTCGGCGTTGTTCTCGGCGGACGCCTTGACGTAGGTGCCGATGCCGCCGTTCCAGAGCAGGTCGACGGGCGCGCACAGGATGGCGTGGATGAGCTCGTGCGGGGTCAGCGCGGTGATCTCGCCGGGGATGCCGAGCACCTCGCGCACCTGGGGAGTCAGCGAGATCTTCTTGGCCGTACGCGGGTGGACCCCGCCGCCCGCGGAGATCAGCCGGGTGTCGTAGTCGGCCCAGGAGCTGCGCGGCAGCGCGAACATCCGCTCGCGCTCGCGGAAGGAGGCCGCCGGGTCCGGATCCGGGTCGAGGAAGATGTGCCGGTGGTCGAAGGCGGCGATGAGCCGGATGTGCTCCGACAGCAACATGCCGTTCCCGAAGACGTCGCCGGACATGTCGCCGACGCCGATGACGGTGAAGTCCTCCCGCTGCACGTCCACGCCACGCGAGCGGAAGAGGTACTTCACCGACTCCCACGCGCCGCGCGCGGTGATGCCCATGCCCTTGTGGTCATAGCCCACCGAGCCGCCCGAGGCGAAGGCGTCGCCGAGCCAGAACCCGTAGGAGGCGGCGACCTCGTTGGCGATGTCGGAGAACGTCGCGGTGCCCTTGTCGGCCGCCACGACCAGGTAGGTGTCGTCGCCGTCGTGCCGTACGACGTCGGCCGCGGGCACCACCTCGCCGCCGACGAGGTTGTCGGTGATGTCGAGCAGGCCGCTGATGAACTGCTTGTACGACGCGACGCCCTCGGCGAGGAACGCCTCGCGGTCGGCCGGGTCGGGCAGCCGCTTGCAGACGAACCCGCCCTTGGCGCCCGCCGGCACGATCACGGTGTTCTTCACCGCCTGTGCCTTGACCAGCCCGAGGATCTCGGTGCGGAAGTCCTCGCGCCGGTCGGACCAGCGCAGTCCGCCGCGTGCCACCGACCCGAAGCGCAGGTGCACGCCCTCCAGCCGCGGGGAGTACACGAAGATCTCGAACTCCGGCTTGGGCAGCGGCAGGTGCGGGATGGCCGAGGGGTCGAACTTCAGCGACAGGTACGGCTTGGGCGCGCCGTTCGCGGTCCGCTGGTAGTAGTTCGTGCGCAGCGTGGCGCAGATCATCGACAGGAAACTCCGGAGGATGCGGTCCTCGTCGAGGCTGGTGACCGCGTCGAGCGCGCCCTCGATCTCCTCGACGATCGCCGGGCCGATCTCCTCGTGGGCGACCGCGTCCTCGCGTCGCCGCGGGTCGAACCGCGACTCGAACAGCCTGACGAGCAGCCGCGCGATGCGCGGGTTGGCGACCAGCACCTGCTCGATGTACCGCTCGCTGAACATCGTGCCGGTCTGCCGCAGGTAGCGGGCGTACGCGCGCAGCACCATCACCGGCCGCCAGGCCAGCCCGGCGCGCAGCACGAGCGTGTTGAAGGGGTCGCTCTCGACGTCGTCGCGCCACAGGGCGGTGAAGGCGTCCTGGAACAGCTCCTTGATGTCCACGCCCTCCGCCTCAGCGGAGGGCTCGGACCGCAGGCCCAGGTCATAGACCCACGAACGCCGCCCGTGCTCCGGCACGATCTCGTACGGCCGCTCGTCCACGACCTCGACGCCCATGTTGTGCAGCAGCGGCAGCACGTGCGACAGCGAGATCGAGGGCCCGAGCCGGTAGATCTTGAGCCGCCGCTCGCCGACCTCGGCGCCGTACGGCTCGTAGAGGTTGATCGCGATCTGGCCCGGCTCGGTGAGTCCTTCGAGGCGCTTGAGGTCGGCGCAGGCCGTACGTGCCGGGAAGTCGGCCTTGTACCCCTCGGGGAAGGCGTTGGCGTAGCGGCGGGTCAGCGCGCCGGCGCGTTCCTCGCCGCACTGGTCGAGGATGGCCTCGACCAGGTCGTCGGCCCATGACCGGGTGGCGCCGACGAGGCGCGCCTCCAGCTCGGTCAGGTCGACGTCGTCGGGCAGCGGACGCCCGCGCTGGCCGCGTACGACAACGTGGAGGCGGGCGAGCGCGGAGTCGCCGACCATCGCGCTGTAGTCGGTGCCGGTGCCGTTGAAGGCCGAGCGCAGGATCTCCTGGATGCGCAGCCGGATCTGCGTGGTGTAGCGGTCGCGGGGCAGGAAGACCAGGCACGACATGTAGCGGCCGTACGCGTCCTTGCGGACGAACAGCCGGAGCTGCTTGCGCTCGCGCAGGCGCAGCACGCTCATCGCGATCGGGAACAGTTCGTCGACCGAGATCTGGAACAGGTCGTCGCGGGGGTAGGTCTCCAGGATCTCGACGAGATCCTTGCCGTCATAGCTGTCCGCGGCCAGCCCGGCGCGGTCCAGGACCGCGGTGAGCTTGTGGTTCAGCACCGGGATGTGCTCGATGCTCTCGCTGTACGCGGTGTGGGTGAACAGTCCGAGGAAGCGCCGCTCGCCGACCACCTCGCCGTCGTCGCCGAACTTCTTCACCCCGACGTAGTCGAGGTAGGCGGGACGGTGCACGGTGGCGCGTGAGTTGGCCTTGGTCAGCACGAGCAGCCGTGGCTCGTGCGCCTTGGCGCGCACCTCCAGCGGCAGCGAGGCGAAGCTGGTCGACTCGGGCTGGTCGGCGCGCAGGATGCCCAGGCCGGTGCCGGGCATCGCGCGCAGCCGCTCGCCCTCGTCGCCGGTCTCCAGGGTGTACTCCCGGTAGCCCAGGAACGTGAAGTGGTCATCGGCCAGCCAGTCGAGCAGCTCGACGCCGTCGGCGGTCTCGGTGTCGGGCAGCGGCGGGCGCTTCTCGCCGAGCTCGGCGGCCATGGTCCTGGCCAGGGCCCGCATCTTCTGCTCGTCCTCGACCGCGGCGCGTACGTCGTTGAGCACCCGCAGGAGGTCCTTCTCGAGCTCCTGTAGCACCGTGCGCTCGGTCTGCCGGTCGATCTCGAGGTGGATCCAGGACTCCTCCAGCACGAGGCCGTCGCCGTCGCCCATCCCCTGGAGGCGGCCGGTCACGTCGCGGCAGATCTTCAGCTGGGGGTGGACGATCAGGTGAGTGGACAGCTCGTGCCGGTTGAGCTCCATCGTCACCGAGTCGACCAGGAACGGCATGTCGTCGGTGACCACCTGGACCACGCTGTGCCCGGAGTCCCAGCCCTGGTCATCGACGGTCGGGGTGAAGGCGCGCACCTTGGCACGGCCCTGGGGGCGGTTCTCGCCGAGCTGGCGGTGGAACATCGCCGGGCCCCAGATGTCCGCGGGGTCGCGGGCGACCAGGTCCTCCAGGGCGACGTGCCGATAGTAGAGACGAAGGTAGGCGAGGACGTCGCCGGTCTGCGGGCGTACGCCGTGTGCGTGGTTGACGCAGGTCTCCGCCGCACGGCGCAGCAGATCCTCCTTGGACATCGCCGGCCGACCGGACGCTTCGCCGCTCATCTCTGAATTCTCCCTCAGTGCCTTCTCAAAGCAGGGTTCGCAATTCCCACAGCAACGGGTAATACCGCAGGTCCAGCCTGCTTCGGAGGTAAGGCGCGCCGGTGGAGCCGCCCGTGCCCGACTTCGTACCGATCTGGCGTTCCACCATCTGGACGTGCCGCTGTCGCCAGAGAGCGGCCATCTCGTCGTGGGTCAGCAGATCCTCGGCGAGCTGCCACAGGTCGTCGTGGCGGTCGCGGTCGTGTGCCGCCTTGACCAGCGACTCCCTGATCTCATCGTCGTCGCCCGCCGGGAGGCCGCGGCCGCTCAGCAGCGTGACGAACGCGTCCCAGAGGGACGGCTCGGCGAGCCTGCGGTCGAGGCGGCGGCGTTCGTCGTCGGTGAGACCGCGGAACCGTTTGAGGAAGGCGGGGTCCTTGTGGCCGGAGAGGAACTCCATCTCGCGGAACTGCACGGACTGAAAGCCGCTGGCCGGCGCGAGCTGCTCGCGGAAGGCCAGGAAGTCCTGCGGAGTCATCGTCTCCAGGACCTGGATCTGGTCGATCAGCACCCGCTCGACCGCGTGTACGCGGCGGAACAGGTGACGGGCGAGCCAGACCTCGCCCTCGGTCATCGCCCGGCGGATCTCGCCGAGTTCGTGCAGCAGGAGCTTGAACCAGAGTTCGTAGACCTGGTGGATCGAGATGAACAGCAGCTCGTCGCGTGCCGGCGGCTGGGATTCGAGCACCTGCTGGTCCAGCAGGGTCGGCAACCTCAGGTAGGCGCCGTAGGTGAGGCGCCCCCCCTCTTCACCGAAATTACGTCCGGGTGGGCCGGCTCCGTCACCGGGCACGCCGGGGTCGGAGGCGGCCTCACCACGCCGTTGTGGTGTTGCGCTCACGGCGGTCAGGTTAACCCGAAATTCTCTTTTAGCCGACTCCGGGGTGGTCAGATAGTCGACCCGCTACTGTCCGGATACGGGCGTGAAGTAGGCCAGGACCTCGGGATTCGCCATCGCGTCGCGGTTGGCGGCCTTCTCGGCCGGGGTGCCGAGCAGGATCTTGCGCACCGGCACCTCGAGTTTTTTTCCCGACAGCGTGCGCGGGATGCCGGGCACCGCGTGGATCTCGTCCGGTACGTGCCGGGGCGTGAGGGTCGAGCGCAGCGCCGCGCGGATCCGCCCCGTGACCTCCTCGGTCAGCTCCGCGCCGTCGGCGAGCTGGACGTACAACAGCAGCCGCCCGTCCTGCCCGAGCCGTCCGGTGTCGACCACCAGCGAGTCCGCGATCTCCTCGAACGCCTCGACCACCCGGTAGAAGTCCGACGTCCCCATGCGTACGCCGCCGCGGTTGAGGGTCGAGTCGGAGCGGCCGTAGATCACGCTGCCGCCGTCCGGGAGGATCTTGATCCAGTCGCCGTGGCGCCACACGCCCGGGTACATCGCGAAGTAGGACTCGCGGTAGCGTTCGCCGTCCTCGTCGTTCCAGAAGGAGATCGGCATCGAGGGCATCGGCTCGGTCAGCACCAGCTCGCCGACCTCGCCCACCACCGGCTCGCCCTCGTCGCCGTACGCCTCGACCTTCGCGCCGAGGCCGCGGCACTGGATGACGCCCGCGCGCGCCGGCAGCAGCGGGCACGGGCCGACGAAGCCGGTGGCGACGTCGGTGCCGCCGGAGAAGGACCCGGCGAGCAGGTCCGCGCCGACGTGGTCGTACAGCCAGGCGAAGCCCTCGGGCGGCAGCGGCGACCCGGTCGAGCCGACCCCGCGTACCCGCGACAGGTCATAGCGGCCGCGCGGGTCCAGGCCGGCCTTCATCGAGGCCAGAATGTACGGCGCGCCGACGCCGAAGTAGGTCACCCCGGTCTCGGCGGCCAGCCGCCAGAGCGCGTCGCCGTTCGGCGCTCCGTCGTACAGCACGATCGTCGCGCCGGTGAGCAGGCCGCCGGCGAGGTAGTTCCACATCATCCAGCCGGTCGTGGTGAACCAGAAGAAGACGTCGCCGGGGCCGAGGTCCTGATGGAAGCTGAGCGACTTGAGGTGTTCGAGGACGATGCCGCCGTGACCGTGCACGATGGGCTTGGGCAGGCCGGTCGTGCCGGAGGAGTAGAGAATCCACAGGGGATGCTCGAACGGCACCTCCTCGTACGCGGGCTCGGCACCCGGCCTGCGCAGGTCGTCGTAGCGGATGCCGCCGGCCGGGGGCTCGGCCGCCTCGTCGAGGTAGGGGATCAGCACGGTCGCGCGCAGCGAGGGCAGCGCGGCCTGGATGTCCGCGACGACGTCGCGCCGGTCATAGCGCTTGCCGTTGTACGGGTAGCCGTCGACGGCGACCAGCACGGCGGGCTCGATCTGGGTGAACCGGTCGATCACGCTGGGCGCGCCGAAGTCGGGCGAGCAGGAGGACCAGATCGCGCCGAGCGCGGCGGTCGCCAGGAACAGGACCAGCGCCTCGGGAATGTTGGGCACGTACGCGGCCACGCGGTCGCCCTTGGCCACTCCCAGTGCGGCCAGGCCGGCGCGTACCTCGGCGACCTGGACGGCCAGCTCGCCGTAGGTCAGGGCGGCTTCGGCGCCGTTCTCGGCACGGAAGAGCACCGCGACGGCGTCCTGGTTCCGGCCGGGACGCAGGGCGTTGCGCGCGTAGTTGAGCGTCGCGCCGGGGAACCAGCGGACGCCGGGCATCGCGGCCTTCGCGCCGGGCGGCACACCCCAGTCACCGGGCGCACCGTCGCGTACGGGCCCGTCGCCGCGCTCGCCGAGCACCGCGAAGTGGTCCCAGACCGCGTCCCAGAAGGCGTCGACGTCGGCGACGGACCACCGCCACAACGCGTCGTAGGAGCCGAGGCCGCGCCCGGCCATGAACCGGGCGACACGGGAGTCGCGCCGCACGTCTTCGGACGGCTCCCAGAGCAGCTCACCCTCGGCAACGGACACGTCACGCCTCCCAACGATCGTCATCGCACACCCAGCATCGGCATCCCCGCCACGCTGTGCACCATAGACGACGACCATGAAACGGCCGGGACTCGTGTGGAGCAACGGGGACGGCGGACGCCGATGGGCGGCGCACCGCTGAGCCCCGTATCCCTTTAGGACCGGACACTAAACCGCATACACCTATCTTTCGCCATAAAAATGGCAATCTCACTCGATTGCCAACACTTTCAAATACCGTACGGTATTCGGTATGGACACTAGCCATCACCGCAGGTCAAGGGCGATGCAGTCCAGGTATAAGGAGGCGGAGATCTTTGAGCACAATGCCGACGGCATTCGGGTACTCTGCAAGGTGCAATGTCGTCGCCGAGCGGATGGCCCGGCGCTAGGTCGGCGCCTCCGGGGCGCCCAGGAACGAGGTCCGAACATGCGGTCGCCGCCCTGAGCAAACGACCTGGCCCTGTACGGAGCCTCCTCCCCTCCCACCAGACCAGTCCCACTCCCTTCCCGAGTTGCACGTAGCCCGGGGTTGGGGCATGTGGTATCTGCGGTCGCCCGGGAGGGGTCGTTTTGGTTTTAGAGGACCAATCACCCATTCACGGCAAGAGCCGCCCATCGAATCCGTCGATCTGTTGGCCCAGATCAGCGGGACGGGCGGCCCTTCCTATTACCGAAATTCCCCAGAACATCCCAATGTTTGGAGGCTTCCGAGTATGGAGCAATGCAACAACTCCGGCAATGCCGACTTGAGGCGAAACCATGACAACAACCGCCGCAAGGTCGGCTACTCACTGTACCGGACCAGTCACTTGATCGCAGGTGATGCCGCCTGTCCGGGTGGAGGCGAGTGTGTCTTCGCCGCGACGTCCAACCGGTAGCCCTCCGGGGCGCTGGTCCGCCCTCCGGCACTGGGGGACGGGGATGACCGCCGTCACCGCGCCGACAGCGATCATCGCGCAAGCGGGACACCCGGGCACGGCCACCCTGCTGGTTATCGCCGTCGTGCTGGTGGGCTGCGCCCTGTGCGCGGCCATCGTCAAGATCGTTCGGATCAGGTCCAGGCCAGAGGTGATCCACGCGGCGACGTTTCGGCGGGCACTCGAAAAGGCGGACACGGCGATCGATCGGGAGAACGTGCTCGTGCTGCTCCTGGCAGGCAAGACCATCGACGCGAAGAACCACGCTTCGGTCACCCCCATCATCCAGGAACGCCGCGCGCAGTCGCCTTCCGCGGGGGTGGTGGGATCCCGCGACGAGACCGCGCCCATTCAGGGCATGCGTCTGGACGGCATCACGCCGATGGCCGCCTCGCCGGAAGAAGGGAAGCCGGCGGCGTGAGGGGACCGTCCTTCGGTTGAACGCGTCGGCTATCGATCCGTGAAATACGCTCCCGGTGTGACGCCCATGACCTTGCGGAACACCGCGACGAAGGCGCTCGGGGTCGTATAGCCGACGCGCCGGGCCGCGGCGGCCACCGGCATGCCGCCGGCGAGCAGGGGCAGGGCGGCCCGCAGCCGTACGTAGGTGCGCCAGCGGCCGAAGGGCATGCCGGCCTCGGTGGCGAACAGGCGTGCCAGGGTGCGGCCGCCCACGCCGGCGCGCCGGGCCCACACCTCCAGCGTCGCGTCGTCGGCCGGGTTGTCGATCACCGCGCGAGCCACCTCGATCGCACGGGCGTCACGGGGCATCGGGACTGTGATCGCGGTCACCGGCACCGGTGCGAGCTGGTCCAGCAGGACGTCCTCGGCCCGTACGCGCGCGGCCGGGTCCAGGTCGCGGCGGCCCAGGTGGGCCAGGAGTTCGCGCGCGAGACCGCCGATGGCCAGCGGGACCGGGGCGTGGGCGTCGAGCCCGCGGGAGGCGGCGAAGTAGACGCTGTGCAGGGTGGTGTGCCGGTCGGCGGCCGTGACATGCGGAACGCCGCCGGGGATCCACAGGGCGCGGGTCGGTGGCAGCAGCCAGCGGCTCTCGTGGGTGGACACCGTGAGCATGCCCGAGGAGGCCCAGGCGAGCTGGTGCTGGTCGTGCCGATGCCGGGCGAAGTGTCCGCCGGCCGCCTCGAACGCCACCACCAGCACCGCGCCGTCGTCGAAGGAGTGGCTGAATCGCGACATCACTCGGCACAATAGCTCGTTTACGCCGCCCCGCACAGGCTCCTAGTGTGCGGTACATGAACCTGCTCCACGACCGGATCTGCGCCTCCGGCAAGTGGGCCGACTACGTGCGTACGGGGCTGTTTCCCGCGGTGCTCGGCGGGGTCGACCTTGGCGATGACGTGTTGGAGCTCGGCCCCGGGCTGGGCGTGACGACCCGGCAGCTCGCCGAGCGTGTCCCGCGGCTCACCGCGCTGGAGGTGGACGAGAAGTACGTCGCGCGGCTGCGGCGGGAGCTCGACGTGGAGATCGTGCACGGCGACGCGACGGAGATGCCGTTCGCGGACGCGTCGTTCAGCGGCGTTGCCTGCTTCACGATGCTGCACCACGTGCCCTCGCCGGAGCTACAGGACCGGTTGTTCGCCGAGGTCCGGCGGGTGCTGCGGCCGGGTGGGGTGTTCGCCGGGAGCGACGGGCGGCTGAGCCTGCGGTTCCGGCTCATCCACCTCGGTGACACGCTGGTCCCGGTCGACCCGGCGACCCTGCCGGGCCGGCTGGAGGCGGCCGGTCTCACCGGCGTACGGGTGACGCCCCGGCCGGGCCGTACGCACTTCACCGCCCGCCGGCCCGCCTGAGAGGGACCCTCAGCGGGCGGCCGAGACGGGCGGGACGCGGTCGCGCCATGGGACCGCCTCCTCGAACCTGGCCGCCAGCCGGAACAGCAGGTCCTCCCGACCGTACGGGGCGACGAGTTGCACGCCGATCGGCAGCCCGCTCCGGCTCTGGCCGAGCGGCAGGCTGACCGCGGGCTGACCGGAGATGTTGAACAGCGGGGTGAACGGCGCGTAGTCGAACAGCGAGTCCAGCCAGCTCGTCAGCGTGTGGTCCGGGTCGTCGTAGCGCAGGGTGCCGTGCGGGGCGGGCAGCCGTCCCAGGACCGGGGTGACGAGCAGGTCGTACTCCGTGAAGAACGCGCCGACGGCGCGGGTCACGCGGTTCTGGGCGTCCAGGCCGGCGATGAGTTCGAGCGCGGTCAGCTCCGCGGCCACCCGCATTGCCTGCCGTGACACGGCCTCCATCTGTGCCGGGTCCGGCACTCTCGGCGCCATCAGCCGGGAGCGACGATCGAGGCCGCCTCCACGTGGGCGGTCCGCATGACGGCCGCCCAGTCGACCGCCGGGCTCGCCTCGTCGACGTGGTGGCCGAGTTCTTCCAGCAGGCGTCCGGCTCGCACGGTGGCCTCGGCCACCTCCGGGTCGACGTCCGCGCCGGACCACGCCCGTGTGGTCACCGCCACGCGGAGGCGGCCGGGATCGGCGCCCAGTTCGTCCGCGTACGGGCGGAGCGGTGGCGGCGCGGTGTACTTGTCGCCGACGCCGGGGCCCTGGACCGCGTCGAGCAGCCGCGCGGCGTCACGGACCGTACGCGTGAGGGCGAACTCGTACGCCATCCCGAATGCCAACTCGCCCATTCCCGGTCCGCACGGCGTACGGCCGCGGCTCGGCTTGAGCCCGACCAGGCCGCAGCAGGCGGCGGGGATCCGTAGCGAGCCGGCGCCGTCGTTGCCGTGGGCGAGGGGCACCGCACCGGCCGCGACCAGTGCGGCGGCGCCGCCGCTGGAGCCGCCGACGCCGCGGCCGAGGTCCCAGGGGTTTCGCGTCGGCCCGTACTTGAGTGACTCGGTGGAGAAGCTGATCACCAGCTCCGGGACCGTGGTGAGGCCCAGCGTGACCAGCCCGGCGGCGCGGAACCGGCGCATCAGGTCGGTGTCGTCCTGGGCGACCGCGCCGCGGATGGCGCGGCTGCCGATGCAGAACGGCACGCCCTTCGCCACCGGCCCGCTGTCCTTGATCAGGAACGGCACTCCGGCGAACGGCCCGTCGGGCGCGTGGTCGAGCGCCGGTTCGAACACCGGCAGGGCGAGCCCGTTGAGCCGGGGATCGACCGCCTCGAGCGCCCGGCGTGCGGCCCTCTCGACCTCGGCTGCTGTGACGTCGCCGGCCTGGATCAGGTCGCGCAGCCCGACGGCGTCCTGGCTCGCGTACTCGTGCGGCTCCACCGGTCACCTTTTCCTGAGAGCGGTACCCCTCCGGGATGCTCGCAGCGGGCGCACGCGTAGTCGACCGGTTTTCGCGCGCCGCCGGTCAGGACCGCTCGTCGTCGAGGTAGTCCTCATAGACGCCGACCTTGTAGGCCGGTGTCGGGTCCGTCGTCCCGGTCTCCGGGCCGCCGCCCGTAATCACGGCCGTCCGTCGCCGGTCAGGGACTCCACGGCGCGTACGACGCGGTCGGTGTCGGCGAGGGTGGGGAGCACGACGTCCGCGCCCGCGCCGCGCAGCTCCGCCTCGGTGGCGTTGCCGGTGGCGACCGCGATCGTACGCGCGTTGCTGATCTGGGCGGCGCGTACGTCGTTGGGCGAGTCGCCGATGAGGACGGTGGCGCCCTCGGTGATGCGCGCACCGTACTTTGGCCGCCGTACGCGTGCGCGCCAGCTCGACCAGCGCGGCCTTCGGGTAGGTCTCCGAGCCGTAGCCGCCGACCTCGAAGTCGAGGTACTTGTCCAGGCCGAGCGCGGTCAGCTTGGCGATCGCGTTGCGGCTTGATCGAGCCGGTCAGCACCGACTGGATGACCTCGCGCAGGCGGCCGACGGCGCTGAGGGCCTCGCGCGCACCGGGCAGCACGCGGCCGTCCTTGCGGATCGACTTGCGGCGGGCGGCGAACGCCGTCGCCGAGCGCCGCGATGAACTCCGCGAGATGGTCCTCGGTCGTCACGACGTCGTTGAACGCGAGGGTCTCGAAGATGATCTCCGATTCGGTACGTCCCGCGGTGGGCGCGAGGCGTACGAGCGGCCGCCCGGTCACCTGCGCGAACGCCTCCGCGTACGCGTCCCGTGTCACCCGGCCGACGTCGACCAGGGTGTGATCGACGTTCCACAGCACCAGACGGGGCATAGCGGTCTCCTGCGGTGGTTTCGGGGCGACGACCAATCGTGGGGGTTATGCCCCTTGGTGCGCAACCGCCCAGCTCACAAGAGGATGGCTCTCACCAGGCCATGGTTGGTGAGAGCCACCCCGTCCGTCGGGGCTCAGGAGCCCATGTGCGGATACCGGTGGTCGGTCGGCGGGACGAGCGTCTCCTTGATCGAGCGGGCGCTCACCCACCGCGTCAGGTTGAGCATCGAGCCCGCCTTGTCGTCGGTGCCGCTGGCGCGCGCGCCGCCGAACGGCTGCTGGCCGACGACCGCGCCGGTCGGCTTGTCGTTGATGTAGAAGTTGCCCGCGGCGTAGCGCAGCTTGTCTGCGGCGGCCGCGATGGCCGTACGGTCGCGCGCGACGATCGCCCCGGTCAGGCCGTACGGCGCCGCGCTCTCCATCTGGGTGAGCATCGCGTCGTAGTCGCCGTCGTCGTAGACGTGCACGCCGAGGATCGGGCCGAAGTACTCCTTGGTGAAGATCTCATCGGCCGGGTCGGCGCTCTCCAGGATGGTCGGCTGGACGAAGTAGCCCTCGGAGTCGTCCACGCCGCCGCCCACGTGCACGATGACGTCGTCGGCGGCCGCGGCGCGCGCCAGCGCCTCCTTGTGCTTGGCGAACGCCCGCGCGTCGATCACCGCGCCCATGAACGCCGACAGGTCCTCCGCGACGTTGCCCATGGTCAGCGACTCGACCGTGCCGAGCAGCTCGTCGCGCATGCCGTCCCACAGCGAGCGCGGGAGGTAGGCGCGCGAGGCGGCCGAGCACTTCTGGCCCTGGTACTCGAAGGCGCCGCGGACCAGGATCGTGGCGAGCGCCTTCGGGTCGGCCGAGGGGTGCGCGACGACGAAGTCCTTGCCGCCGGTCTCGCCGACGAGGCGCGGGTAGCCGTCGTAGCCGGCGATGTTCTCCCCGACCATGCGCCACAGGTGCTGGAAGGTGGCGGTGGAGCCGGTGAAGTGGATGCCGGCCAGGTCCGGCTGGCGGAGTGCGACGTCGGAGACGGCGTGCCCGTTGCCGGTCACCAGGTTGATCACGCCGGGGGGCAGGCCGGCCTCCTCCAGCAGCCGCATGGTGAAGTGGGCGGAGAAGGTCTGCGTCGGGGACGGCTTCCAGACCACGACGTTGCCCATCAGCGCGGGCGCGGCCGGCAGGTTGCCCGCGATGGCGGTGAAGTTGAACGGCGTGATCGCGACGACGAAGCCCTCCAGCGGCCGGTACTCCATCCGGTTCCACACGCCCGGGGAGGAGATCGGCTGCTGGCTGATCAGGTCGCGCGCGAACGCGACGTTGAAGCGGAAGAAGTCGATCAGCTCGCAGGCGGCGTCGATCTCGGCCTGCTGCACCGACTTGCTCTGGCCGAGGATCGTCGCGGCGTTCAGCGTGGACCGCCAGGGCCCGGCGAGGAGTTCGGCCGCCCGCAGGAAGATCGCGGCGCGGTCGTCGAACGACATCGCCCGCCAGCCGGGTGCCGCCGCGCGCGCGGCCTCGACCGCCGCGCCGACGTCCTCGGCGGTGGCGTCGTGCATCCGGCCCAGCACGTGGCCGTGGTTGTGCGGCTCGACGGCGTCGATCGGCTCTCCGGCGGCGAGCCGCTGCTCGCCGCCGATGGTCATGGTCAGGTCGATCCGCTCACCTGCGAGTTCCTTGATCTTCGCCTCGAGCGAGGTCCGGTCCTGACTACCGGGGGCGTACGTCCTGACCGGCTCGTTGAGAGGGGCCGGCACGTTCGTCACAGCGTCCATGATTGATACTCCCCAGCGGATTCTTCGACGTCGTCGTCATGGGCATCGTCGCACGTGATGCTCTTACCCGACAAAACCGGCATTGATCCAGGTCAGATGTGCACTGCGGCATCGGAGAGCCGTTCGACCACCGGAACGCCGAACCGCGCGAGATCGGCACGCGACTGTAGCCCCCCGGTGTAGAGGACGGCGCGTGCGCCGACGTGCCGCGCGGCCGCCGCGTCGTCCACGCTGTCACCGATCATGACGACGTCGGCGGGCCGTACGCCGAGCGCCGCCAGGTGAGCCACCATGAACTCCGCTTTCTCACCGCCCGCCTGCTCCGGCAGCAGCCCGTCGACCCGGCGGAAGACCGGGCCCAGACCCAGGGCGCGTACGGCCGCGGTCAGCCGGTCGTGCTGCCACATCGACAGCACCGACTGGGTGTGCCCCTCGCCCGCGAACGCGTCGATCACCGTACGGGCGTCGGACGCGAGCCGGCAGCGCTCCATCAGCCGGTGGTAGGAGTCGTGGAACGCGGCGTTGAGCCGCTCCCACTCCCCGTCTTCGAGTGCCCGGCCGAGGATCCGCTCGTAGGAGGCCCAGATCGGACGGCTGTAGACCGAGCGGTAGTGGTCCAGCCCCATCGGCGGCAGGCCGTAGGAGCGGAACACCTCGTTGGTGGCGTCGAGAATGGCATCACGGTCGTCGAAGAGCGTGCCATTCCAATCCCAGACAATATGCATGACGCAACGAGCATAAGCCGGGTTAGGAGAACAGGTGCGGGAGTTCTTGTGTGGCGTACCACATGAGCTCGTGCCCGGCCGCGCCGTCGACGGTGAAGCGCGCGTCGTCGTCGCCGGCGTCCGCGTCGGCCATCGCGGCACGCGCCGCGCGTACGTCGGGCTCGGCCTCGGCGTCGTCCACGTGGCCGGAGACGATCCGGTCGAAGGAGATCGGCTGGGTGACCCGCACCATCGCGCGCTCGTCGGCGTCCACGGCGTCGCCGACGGCGAAGGCGATCGCCTCGTCGGGGACCTCCGCGACGATCACGACGCGGCGTGACGCCTCCTCCGGGTCGGCGGCGAGCATCCGCAGCGAGTCCTTGGCGGCGTCGGACATCGCGGCGTACTCGAGCTCCTCGAGGTCGGCCGAGGCGTACCACTCGCGCAGCGCCGGCGTGACGGCGTAGCCGGTGAGCGGCGCGGGCTCGAGTTTGCGATCACGAAGGATCGCCGCGAGGCCGCTGAGCGTGGACGGAAGGTAGACGCGCATGTCCCTGGAGAGTCTGCCAGTACGCGGTGCGGAATGCGCGAACTACCCCAGCGACACCCCGAGGAGCTGTTGGAGGCGCTCGACGGTGCTCGCGGCGTCGGTGTGGTGCACGCCGGTGATGCCGAGACGCTCGGCGGCCTCCACGTTGGGCCGGATGTCGTCGACGAACGCGCACTCGGCGGCCTCCAGGCCGAGCAGGTCCAGCGCGTGCCGGAAGATCGCCGGGTCGGGCTTGCGCAGCCGCACCTCGCTGGAGATCACAACCTGGTCGAAGATGTCGGCGAACCGCTCGCGCGGATAGGCGTTGCCCCAGGAGTTGGACAGCAGGCAGGTGCGCACGCCGGCCGTACGCGCGCGGCGCAGCGCGTCGTACATCGGCTCGACCGGCTCGAACCCGGCGAACATGCGCGCCAGCAGGCCCTCGGCGGGCACCGCGCCGCCGTCGCGGGTGCGCAGCTTCGCGGCGAGGTCGCGCTCGAAGTCGGCCGCCGGGACCGAGCCGTCCTCCAGCCCGTGGATCGGGCTGACCACGCCGTCGCCCGCGTAAGACCGGGCGACC
Source organism: uncultured Actinomycetota bacterium (assembly GCA_963799975.1). GTDB lineage: Bacteria > Actinomycetota > Actinomycetes > Streptosporangiales > Streptosporangiaceae > Actinoallomurus. Next base: position 1,172,979 of record CAWCZF010000002.1, read on the forward strand.
CACTCCAGCATCACCTCGCGGTAGCCGGCGAGCTCGATGTCGTCCTTCTCGATCCACGTGAGGATCGCGTCTTTCAGCGACGTGGTCAGCACGCCGCCCCAGTCGACGATCAGTCCGCGTACGTTCACGGCACGATGGTAGGGCGCGGGGATCTACTTGGTCATGCCCGCGGTGAGTCCGGCGACGATCTGCTTGGTGGCCAGCAGGAAGAGCACGACCAACGGGATCGTGGTGATGACCAGGCCCGCGTAGAGCTCCGCGTGTGCCGCCTCGAACTCGGCGACGAAGCGGGTCAGGCCGACGGGCAGGGTGTACTTGTCGTCCTCCATCAGCACCAGCGGGAAGAAGAAGTCGTTCCACAGCGGGATGAACTGGAAGAGCGCCACCGTCGTCAGCGCAGGCCGCACCATCGGCACCATGATCCGGGCGAAGATCCGCAGCTCGCCGGCCCCGTCGATGCGTGCGGCCTCCTCCAGCTCCATCGGCAGGGCGCGGAAGAACGCGGTCAGCACGAAGATCGCGAACGGCACGCCGCTGGCGGCGTACACGCAGATCAGGCCGATCCGCGAGTCGATCAGTCCGATCGAGTTGAGCAGGTAGAACACCGGCACGATGCCCAGGCGGATGGGCAGCATCAGGCCGGCCAGGAAGTAGGCGGTCAGCAGGCCGCGGCCCGGAAACTGGTAGCGCGCCAGCGGATAGGCGGCCAGCACCGCGACGCCCGTGCCGAGCACGACCGAGCCGACCGTCACCACGATCGAGTTGACGAAGTAGGAGCTGAAGCCGCCCTCCGACCACGCCTTCGCGTAGTTCTCGAAGGCCGGGTGCAGCGGGATGCCGATCGGCTTGGTCGCGAGCGCCTGCTCGGTGCGCAGCGAGCCCAGCCCCATGATGACGAGCGGGGCGAGAGCCGCCGCGGCGTACACCCAGAGCAGCACGGTCGAGGCGATCACGCCGCGGCGTGGGCGGCGGCGACGCGGTTTCGGCGCCGCGACCCGGCCCGGCGCCAGTACGGAGGCGCTCATTTCAGGCGTCCCTCCATCCGGCGGAAGAAACGGGTCGCGGCGATGGACACCCCGAAGATCAGGACGAACATGCAGACGGCGAGGGCCGAGGACTGGCCGATCGCGTTGGCGTCCGGGTTCTCGAACGCGGTCCGGTAGAACAACAGCCCGAGCACGTCCGTGGAGTACGCCGGGTTGCCCTTGGACCCCTGCAACGCGTAGATCAGGTCCAGAATGTTGAAGTTGCCGATGAAGGTCAGCACGGTGACGATGCCCAGCACCGGCGTGAGCAGCGGGAACGTCACACGCCGGAAGCTCTGCCAGGCCGACGCGCCGTCGACGCGCGCCGCCTCGTGGTATTCGTCCGGGATGCCGGCTAGCGCGGCCGCGAACAGCAGCATCGGGAAGCCGACCCACTGCCAGGCGTTCACGATGATCGCCACCGGCAGCGCCAGGTGCGGGTCGCCGCGCCAGGGCTGGGCCAGGGAGCCGAGCCCGATCCCGCGCAGCGCGGCGTTGATCGCGCCGAACTGCGGGTTGAGCATCATCGACCACAGGTAGCCGGCCACGATCGGGCTGACCAGGTGGGGCAGGATGTAGGCGGTCTGCAGAAAGCGCTTGCCGCGCCGCGATCGGTGCAGCAGCACCGCGAACAGCATCCCGGCGGTCGTCTGGATCAGCATCGTGCCGACGAAGAAGATGCTGTTGTGCGCCAGCGCGCGCCAGACCTGCTCGCTCAGCGGGTACTTCGTGAACAGGTCGCGGAAGTTCGCCAGGCCGGCGAAGCCGTTCTGGCGGGTGCCGGTCCAGTCGAAGAAGCTGTACTGAAGCGCCGACACCAGCGGGTACACGATGAACACGGTGTAGAGCGCGAGCGCCGGCAGCAGGAAGAACAGCAGCAGGTGCCAGCGCCGCGCCCGGCGGCGGGTGCTCCCGCCGCCGGGACCGGTGGTCGTCGTCGTCTCCGCCGGTGCGGGCGTCATCAGCCGCCGCTGGGCTTGAACCACGCCGAGATGCCTCTCTGGACGAGCTTGCCCGCGTCCGTCGCCGATTCGCCGCCCAGCATCTTCTGCAGGGCCTCGCCCTCCTGGTCACGGCCGAGCGGGTTCCCGTAGCCGAAGTCGACGACCATCATGTACGTCGCGCCGTGCGCCTTGAAGTTCTGGTACGACTGCGCGAGCAGCGGGTCGCCCGGGGTGGTACCGGGCACCGCCGAGATCTGCTTGAGCGTGTTGGCGTAGAGCTGGCCGAACTCCGGCGTCGCCATCCACTTCGCCAGCTCGATGGCCTGGGCCTTGTGCCCGGAGTGCGCGTTCACGCCGTAGGAGCCGTCGACGAAGCCCGAGGTCAGCGCGTGGTCGACCTTCGCGCCGGGAGGCGGCGGTGCGTCGAAGAAGCCGATCTGCAGGTCGGGGTTTGCCTTGACGAACGGGCCGACCTCGTACGAGCCGCCGGGGTACATCGCGGCCTTGCCGCTGGTGAACAGCGTCTGCGCGTCCGGGTAGTCGACCGCGGTGACCTTGTCCGGGTAGTACGGCTTGAGCTTGGCCGTCACGTCGAGCGAGGCGGTGTAGTCCGGGTCGGTGAAGTTCTTCGTGCCGGCCATCGCGGCCTTGGCGAAGTCGTCGCCGCCGTAGCGGGTCGCGCCGAAGATCTGGTGGTCGATGGCCAGGACCCACGGCTGGAGGCCGCTGGTGGACAGCGGCGTGATGTGGGCCTTCTTCAGCTTGTCGCAGATCGCCATGAACTGCGCCCACGTCGTCGGCGGCTGGAGGCCCTGGTCGGCGAAGATCTTCTTGTTGTAGAGCACCTGGAGCGTCTGCATGGCGTACGGGACGCCGTACAGCTTGCCGTCCTGCTTGCCCTTGGCCGCCTGGAGCACCGACGGGTCCCACTTGCCCACGTCGACCTGGCCGTCGAGCGGCGCCAGGTTGCCCGCCGAGATCAGCGACTGGATCGGCCCGTACGGCTTGAGCTGCACGACGTCGGGGCCGCCCACGGACTTCTTCAGCTCGGTCGGCAGCACCGTGAGGTATTCGGTGTTCTTGATCGGCTTGAACGCGACCTTGATCTTCGGGTGGCTCTTCTCGAACGGGGCGAAGATCTTCTTGTAACCCGCCGTGTCCTCGGGGCGCCAGGAGAGCACGGTGAGCGTGACGTTGTCACTGCCGCTCTTGGTACTCGGGGCACACGCCGGGGCGGCGAGTACGACGCTGAGCGCCGCTATGGCCGTGCAGATCTTACGCATAAGAAGGTGGACCCTTTCTCTTACCCCCGGGGTATCAGGCATCTCCACGGATCGTGCGCATCGCCTCGCGAACGGAGCCGCCGGAGCCGGCCAGGGCTTCGGCGGCGCGGCCCGGCGGGACCTCGCACAACAGGGAGACAAGGGCGGTGCGCGTGTCGCCGGCCGCGTCGGCCAGGGCTTCCTCGCACGTCTCCGCGTCCATGCCGGTCGCCTCGACGAGGATCTTGACGAGACGGCCGCGGAGCTTGGAGTTGAGCGCGCTCATGCTGACCATGAGGTTGGAGTAGGTGCGGCCGAGCCGCACCATCGCCGCCGTGGACATCGCGTTGAGCACGAGCTTGGCCGCCGTGCCGGCCTTCATCCGCGTCGAACCCGACACGGCCTCCGGTCCGGTGTCCACGGCGATGTGTACCTCGACCTCCTCGCCGGCCACCGCGGCCGGGTTGGAGCTGATCAGGACCGTGTGCGCGCCGGCCGCCGCGGCGCAGCGCAGCGCCCCGACGACATAGGGAGTACGGCCGCTCGCGGTGACGCCGACGGCCACGTCGCCGCGGCGCACGTCGCCCGCGTCACGCGCGCCGAGCGAGGCGTCGTCCTCGACGTTCTCGATGGCCTGGGAGATCGCGCCCATGCCGCCCGCGTGGTGTGCGACGACGAGACCGGGCTCGATGCCGTACGTCGGCGGCAGTTCGGCCGCGTCGAGCACGGCGAGCCGCCCGGAGGTGCCCGCGCCGAAGTAGTGCACCCGCCCGCCGCCGCGCAGCGCCTCGACCTCGAGGTCGACCGCCTTGGCGAGCTGGGGCAGCGCCTCGGCCACCGCGCCGGGGACGCCGGCGTCCTCGGCGTTGATGAGACGCAGGATCTCGATCGTGGGCAGCACGTCGATCTCGGTGGTGCGCGGATTGCGTACCTCGGTGGGTACTTCCCTCAGCACCGCCAGGGGCATGCTGTCGTTCACCTGCGCCTCCGCTCGGGACGCACTCGGCGGACTCTGACCGCCTCGAGTGTCGCCTCCAGATGCTCACGGGTCCCGGACGTACGCTGCGCGACGCCGACGAACACGCAGTCGATCACGGTGAGCTGGGCCAGCCGGCTCGCCGTCGCTCCGGATCGGAACGTGGTCTCCCTGGCCGCCGTGGTGAGGACGAGGTCGGCGACCTCGGCGATCGGGGAGCGAGGGAAGTTGGTGAGCGCCACCGTGGTGGCGCCGCGGCGGCTTGCGCGACGCTGAGGGCGTCGATCGTCTCCACCGTCGGTGCCCGTGTGGGAGATCCCGACGGCGACGTCGGCGGGTTCCAGCACCGCTGCGCTGGTGAGCATGATGTGAGCGTCGGACCACGCGTAGGAGGTCCGGCCGATGCGATGCATCTTCTGCTGGAAGTCCGAGGCCACGAAGGCGCTGGCGCCGACGCCGTAGACGTCGACCCGGCGGGCGTCGACGATCGTGGTGACGACCTCGTCGAGCACCTGGATGTCGAGCTGGTTGGCGGTCTCCTCGACCGCACGCGCGTCGGCGAAGGCGATCTTCTCGACGACCTGTTCGAGCGTATCGTCCGCGCTGATGTCGCTGCCGACGATCCGGCCGCCGGTCACTCCCTGTGCTCGTCCTGCCTCGGTCGCCAGGGTCAGTCTCAGCTCCGGATAGCCCGAGAAACCGATCGCCCGGCAGAACCGGATGACGGTGGTCTCGGACGTGCCGCAGGACTGTGCCAGCTCGGTGATCGTGGAGTTGGCCACCGCCTCCGGGTCGTCGATGACCCGTTGCGCGACCCGCGCTTCCGCAGGTGGCAGCGATGGCAGCAGGGAGCGGACGCGTACGACCGTACTGAGCGGAGATGCGCCTGCCGCGTCGGCCCCCAGCCCGGATTCGGGCCCGACCTTCCTCATGGCGGAAAGTTTCTTACGAAAACTGTGCGATGTCAACGTTTCATGCTCTACCGTCACTGTGTGTGTTCTGAATCGGCCGGAGAACTACGTCGTCGGCGTCGACGCGGGCGGCACCCATACGCGGGCCGCGATCGTCACGCTCGATGGCTCCTCGCGGGTTACGGGTAGCGGCCCGGGCGCCAACCCCAACTCCGGCGGCGGCACCGCCACACGCGCTGACGACCGCCCTGACCGCCGCGCTGGGCTCCCTGGACCCGGCACGCGTCGTCGGGCGGCGTCTTCGGCATCGCGGGCGCGGGCGCGGCCAGCCGCGACGCGGGTGGTCGCCTCCGCCAACGCCGCCTGGGCGGCGGCGGGCATCGCCGGCGAGCCCGAGGTGGTCACCGACATCCCGGTCGCGTTCGCCGCGGGCAGCGACCGAGCCGGCCGGCATCGTGGTCTTCGCGGGCACCGGCGCGGGCGCGGCCGTGATCAACGACGGCGAGATCGAGCGCCGCGCCGACGCCTACGGCTAGCTGATCGGCGACGAGGGGTCGGCGGTGTGGATCGGCGTCGAGGCCGTACGCGCCGCGATGCGCGCCTACGACGGCCGCGGGCGGTCGACGGTACTCGCCGAGACCGTGCCGACGCGCCCTGCTCGGCGCGGCGGCGGCACCGCTGGTCGCCTCGCTGGCCGCCGGGCCGCCCGCGGACCCGGCACTGCCGGCCAGGCGATCATCAAGAAGGTCTACGCGAGGCCGCCGTCGGCCATCGGCCTGGTGGCCCCGCTCGTCAGCTCGGCGGCCGAGGAGGGCGACCCGGTCGCCCGCGAGATCATCGCGAAGCGGCCGGGTGCCTGCTGCGCGACGTGGACGCCGTGCGTCCCGCCTTGACCGGCCGTGAGCACGGCCTGGTCGTCGCCGGGTCGCTGCTCGGCGACGGGCCGGTCGCCGACGCCGTGCGCACCGGCCTGCGCGCGCGGTTCGGCGCCGACCCGGCAAGCGCCGGCGACGGCGCCCTCGGCGCCGCCCGCCTCGCGGCCCGACGCCTGGCACGCTGACGCCTACTCGAACCCGCGTCTCCGCCGGCAACCGTCAGCCTGCCTCAGGACGCGATCACGGCGGGGTTTCCCTCACTCCAGACGCTGGTAATCCTGCGATGGGTGAACCGCCAGCCGTCCGGAGTGCGACGCAGCCGGTCGTCGTAGCGGCCCCCGCCAAGGAACTTCTCCCCATCGGGCAGGCCAAGACGGACATGCTGGGCCTGGTAATAGCACGTGTGCTCGGCCTCGTCACCACGCACTGTGGTGACATGGTTGCCGTTCAGGTGATGGGTGGCGTCGAAACGCTCCACACTGGTGCTGATCCTGGCCACGATCGCCGCCGGCCCGTGGAGCCGTTCGCCCGAACCGGCGTACTCCCAGCAGGCGTCGCCGGTGAACATCGCGCTCAGCGCCATCCAGTCCCTGGTGTCCACGGCCGTCGCGTACGCGATGACAGCGTCCATGATCGCTGCGCGGTCTGCGAGTTCCTGAAGCATTGAGCGCTGGCCAGCGAGGCGTGCCCGGTCTCGGAGGTTCTCGATCACGTCTCCGGGAAGTGGAGCATCGGCATCCTGGTGGCCGCCGCCCAGGGTCCGGTCCGGTTCACAGAGCTGGAACGGTCGATGAGAGGGATCAGCAGGCGCATGCTCACGCTCAAGCTGCGGAAGCTGGAGCGGGACGGCCTGCTCGTACGCACCGTCCATCCGGTCGTTCCACCCAGGGTGGAGTACTCCCTCACCGAGATGGCACGTGAGCTCCACGCGTCGCTGCTGGAACTCACCGAGTGGGCCAAGCGGCACGGCGACACGGTCGCCGCCATCCAGGCCGTCTACGACCGCGAAGAAGCGGGTGACCACGGCGGGACGGCGGGGAGGGATCGCTCGCCGCCGTCCCCCGTTCGATCACTTGCCGAACGTCAGCCCGTACCCGTACGGGTAGAGGGTCTGGTCCGGATGGCCGGCCACCGGGATCATGACCGGCAGCTTGCCCTTCGGGCTGATCTCGCCGAAGAGCACCTTGGTGAGCGACTCCAGCGACGCGGGCGTGTAGCCGTACGTCACCAGGTAGTTCTTGACCGTCGGGGAAGTACCCGATGTCGTACGCGTCGCGCACCGACGCCACGATCACCGGCTTGCCCGTGGCCACCAGCGACTTGACGAGTGTTCTGCTGCGCCGTGCTGTTCCACGCCGCGTTGGTGGTGACCACGGTGAGGTCGTTGTTCTTGGCCTGGGCCACCGACTGGTCGATCGTCGCCTGCGACGGGGTGGTGCCGGTCTGAGAACACCGAGGTGACCGGCTCCTCGCTTGCGCGATGTCGTTCGCGAGCGTCTGCGTGGTCACGACGCCGTAGCCGGTGACGAGGATCTTCCGGTTGTCGGGCTTCAGCGGCAGCGGCGTCGTTCTTGACCAGCGTGGTCGTCTTGTCGGTGATGCTGCTGCTCGGTCGCCAGGTGCGCGGGCGTGCCGACGCGGCGAGGCGACCTTGCTCTCATCCACGTACGGGTGCTGGAACAGGCCGTGGTTGAGCTTCTGCTCGCAGGATCCGGTACACGGACTGGTCGATGCGCGACTCGCTGATCTCGCCGCTCTTGACCGCGTTGATCAGCGAGTTGCGCTGCAGGCCGTACAGGCCGTTGCCGCTGTCGTCCGCCGGCGGCTTGAGCAGTTGGTCCACGCCCGCCTTGACCGCCAGCACCGGTATCCGGTCGTCGCCGTACTTGGCGCGGAGCCCTGCCATGCCGAGCGCGTCGGTGACGATGACGCCGTCGTAGTGCAGCTGGTCGCGGAGGATGCCGGTGAGGATCGGCTTGGACAGCGTCGCCGGGTCGCCGGAGGGGTCCAGCGCCGGGACGATGATGTGCGCCGTCATGATCGAGTCGACGCCGTGCGCGATGTCGGCCTTGAAGGGCGGCAGGTCGAGCTTCTCCCACTGCTCCTTGGTGTGGTTGATGATCGGCACGCCGGTGTGGCTGTCGGTGTCGGTGTCGCCGTGGCCGGGGAAGTGCTTGGCCGTGGCGATGACGCCCGCGGCCTGGTAGCCGTCGAGGCCTCGGCGGGCGCGATCTGGGCCACCAGCGACGGGTCCGAGCCGGGGAGCGGACGCCGATGACCGGGTTGGCCGGGTTGACGTTCACGTCGGAGTCGGGGGCGTAGTCTGTGTGATGCCGATCGCCTTGAGCTCCTGGCCGGTGATCTTCGCCGTGGTGTACGCGTCGTGCGGCGTGCGCCCGGCGCCGAGCGCCTGGCGCCCGGGAACTGCGTGAACGGCGCGGGGACGCGGCTGACGATGGTGCCCTGCTCCTGGTCGGTCGTGATGGTCACCGGGATCGGCACGCGCTGGGCATGGCCGCCTGCTGGATGCCGTTGGAGAGGTGGGCGACCTGCTGCCGGGCTGGCGAGGTTCGGCGGGTCGCCGTAGTAGTAGATGATCCCGCCGGGGTGGTACTTGGCGATCAGCTGCTGGGCGTTGTCGACGCCGTAGAGCTTCTGGTTGGCGGCGACGGCCGTGGGGTCGGTCGTGTCCGCGCTCGTGCCGTAGACCTGCAGCACGAACAGCTGGGCGACCTTCTCCTCCAGCGTCATCTTGTTGAGAATCTTCAGGACTTCTTGTCCTTGCCGGGCTGGTGCGGGCGGCCTTGGCGGCGTTCGCGGTGCCTGAGCCAAGACCGGCCATGGCCACGACCGACGCGGCACCTATCGCAATGAGCCGTCGGCGACGGGACATCGGTAACTCCTTCCGCCCCCGAGATGCGCGAAAGAAAATGACTGGCCCTGGCCAGCCCCTGAAACTTAGCCACGCTCAGGGAGCGGGCGTCAACGCGCCTGGAGCGGACATCAATCGCCGGACACGGACATCGGCGGCGACCTTGCGCGCCGCCGCGCGGTGTCCTTCGAGCCGATGACGTGCGCGGCCTTGGCCACGTCGACGTACGGATGGAACATCCGCGTTCGTTCTTCATCCGGATGATCCGCGTCACGGCGTCGTCGAGGCGGCCGCGGGAGATGCGGCCGGACTTACGGCGGCGAGGACGGCGTTGTAGGCGCGGCCGAGGTTCTGCGGCATGAGCAGCATGTCCGCCCCGGCCACGATCGCGCGTACCGCCGCCTCCTCGGGGCCGAACTTGATCGTCGCCCCGGCCATCTGCAGCGAGTCGGTGATGGTCACGCCCTGGAAGCCGAGCTTGTCGCGGAGCAGCCCGGTCAGCACGGTCTTGGACATCGTGGCCGGGTCACGGGACTTGTCCAGGCCGGGCACCACGATGTGCGCGGTCATGATCACGTCGGCGTGGTGCTCGACGGCGGCCTTGAACGGCGGCGCGTCGATGCTCTCCCACTGGGCCTTGGAGTGGTTGATGATCGGCAGGCCGGTGTGGCTGTCGGTCGTCGGTGTCGCCGTGGCCGGGGAAGTGCTTGGCCACGGCCGCGACGCCCGTGGCGCGGTAGGCGTCGATCGCCACGCCGACGAGGTGGGCGACCTTCTTCGGGTCCGCGCCGAAGGACCGTACGCCGATCACCGGGTTGTTCGGGTTGATGTTGACGTCGGCGTCGGGGGCGTTGTCCTGGTTGATGCCGACCGCGCGCAGCTCCTCGCCGGTGACCTTGGCGGCCAGGCGTGCGTCCTCGTCGGGGTCCTTGGTCGAGGCGAGCAGCTTGTTGGAGGGGAAGCGGGTGACGTACGGGAGCCGTGAGACGGGCCCCTGCTCCTCGTCGGTGCTGATCACGCAGCGGCACGCCGCCGTTCTTCAGCGCGGCCTTCTGCAGGCCGTTGGACAGCGCCGCGGTCTGCCGCGGCGTGCGCAGGTTGAGCGGGAAGTAGATCACGCCGCCGAGGTGGTAGCGCTTGACGAGGGCCGCGCCGGCCGCGGGCGTGTCGCCGGGGATGGTCGGCATGAACAGCTGGCCGACCTTCTCCCGCACGCTCATCTTGCTGGACGAGGGCGACCTCGGGCGGCGGAGGCGGCGGCGACCGGGTCGACGGCGGCATGGACCCCGCCGCGCTGCGGACTGGGGTGCCGCGGTGGTCGGCACCGGACGGATGGCATGCGGACGCGGCCATCGCACCGGCCGCGAGAGCGGACCCGAATCTTCCAGCCGGTCGTCCGTCGCACGCGCACGACGCTAATAACTCCGCAGGCCAAGAGCAAACCTCGCGCGCACGCGGGGTCAGAGTCCCAGGTCGGACAGGCCGGGCAGTTCGGCACGTGCACGCCGCCGCGCACCGGCGGCGTCGCGTGCCGTACGTGCGGCGGCCCCGGCGGCGGCGGCACTCCTCCAGCGTGCAGGCGGCGCAGCGCGGCGCGTACGGCGGGCAGGGCGGGTGCGCTCATCGACAGGGAGGTCACGCCGAGGCCGGTCAGCACGCACGCCAGCACCGGGTCGGCGGCCGCCTCGCCGCACACCCCGCACGGCTTGCCGCCCGCGCCCTCGGCGGCGAGGGCGACCAGGTCGAGCAGGGCCGGCTGCCAGGGGTCCTGCAACCCGCTCAGCGCGCCCACCTGCCGGTCGGCCGCGAAGGCGTACTGGGCCAGGTCGTTGGTGCCGATGCTGAAGAAGTCGGCCTCGGCGGCCAGGTCGCGGGCCCGCAGCGCCGCCGCCGGGATCTCGATCATGACACCCGCGTGCGCGATGCCGGCCGCGCGGCACGCCTCGGCGAAGGCAGCGGCCTCCTCGGCGTCGGCCACCATCGGCGCCATGACCCGCAGCTCCACCGGCAGCCGTGCGGGCCGCGCGGGCGAGGGCGCGCAGCTGGGCCTGCGAGCACCTCGGGGTGGCGGCGCGACATGCGCAGGCCGCGTTCGCCCAGGGCCGGGTTGGGCTCCTCGGGCGCGCGCGGGCAGGAAGGCGAGGGGCTTGTCGGCGCCCGCGTCGAGGGTCCGCACGACCACGTACGTGAACGCCTCCAGGACCGTGCGGTAGGCGGCCTCCTGCTCGTCCTCGCCGGGCGGCGTCGTACGGTCCAGGAACAGGAACTCGGTGCGGAACAGGCCGACGCCCTCCGCGCCGTGCTCCAGCGCCGCGGCCACGTCGCGCGGGCCGCCGACGTTGGCCAGCAGCGGCACCGCGTGCCCGTCCCTGGTCGCGCCCGGGCCGGTGAGCGTGCGCACCGCGGCGACGGCCTCGCGCGCGCGGCCGACCTCCTCCTCCGCCGGGTCCGGCGATCACCGCGCCGGAGCCGCCGTCGACCAGGACACGGTACGCCCTCGGCGAGCGCCGTGCAACCGGGGCAGGCGACCACGGCCGGGACGCCCATCGAGCGGGCCAGGATCGCGGTGTGGCTGGTCGGGCCGCCCTCCTCGGTGACGAATCCGGCGACCTTCGCGGGGTCGAGCAGTGCCGTGTCGGCGGGCGCGAGGTCGCGCGCGACGAGCACGAACGGCACCGCCGCGTCCGGTACGCCCGGCATCGGCACGCCCAGCAGCGCGGCGACCACACGGTCACGGATGTCGTCCAGGTCGGCCACGCGCGCGGCGACGTACTCACCGGCGCCCGCGAGCATCTCGCGGAACACCCCGAACGCCTCGTAGACCGCGCGCGCCGCCGACGCGCCGTCGGCGATCTTCTGCTCGGAGTGTTCGGCCAGGCCCGGGTCGCGGGCCATCATCGCCTGGGCGGTCAGCACGTCCCGCGCCTCGCCGCCCGCGCGCTCGCCGCGTCGTTCGAGGTCGGCGGCGACGGTCTCCAGGGCGCCCAGGGCACGCGCGGATCTCGGCGGCGGCGTCGCCGCCGTGGCGCTCGCCCGCGGGCGGCTCGGGCACGGCGGCGGCCATGAGGCGTACGGGCCCGGCGCCGACGCCGGGGCTGACGCCGAGGCCGCTCAGCCGGTCAGGCACCGCTCGCGGTCACCGTCGCGGCGAGCTCGTCGAGTGCGGAGTCCGCGCCGTCGCCCTCGGCGCTGATCACGATCTCCTCGCCGTGGCGTACGTCCAGCCCGATGACGGACAGAATGCTCTTTGCGTTGACCGGATCGGCGTCCGGCCGGCCCACGGCGACGTCCATCGGCGCCTTCGTGGCGGCCTGGACGAACAGCGCGGCGGGGCGGGCGTGCAGCCCCGCCTCCGACTCGACCGTGACACGGCGCTCGGCCATCGAAAAACTCCCCCTCATCAATCCGTCTGGGTCACCTTGCCCAGACCGCGCGGGACGTCGGGATCGATCCCGAGCCGCCGCGCCAGCGCCTCGGTGAGCAACTGGCCGGGCACGATCAGGGCAAGCGGTGCGACCCACTCCGGCAGGTCCGGACCGGGAAGCGCACGCGTGGACGCCTCGGCCAGCATACGGCCGCCGCCGACGCCGTACGCCTTCGCACCCGCTGCCGTGACGCGTTCGGCGAGCGCGACCGTACCGGCCAGAGTCGGGCCCTCACCGGCGGCGACCAGGATCGCGGGGGTGCGCTCGTCCACGACGGCGATCGGGCCGTGCAGCAGGTCGGCGTACGACAGGCCCATGGCGTGCAGGTAGCACGCCTCCTTGAGCTTGATCGCCAGCTCCAGCGCGGTGCCGTACGCGATGCCGCGGCCGGACACGACCGCTCCCGGCACGCCCGCGAGGTCCTCGACGATCTCCGCCAGGGCGTCGGTGGCCTCGGTCGCGGCGATCAGCCGGTCGACCTCGTCGGGGGCGCGGCGCAGGTCGGCGATGTCGACCGCCGCGCCGAGGCCGATGGCGAGCACGGCGAGCGCCGCGAGCTGGGTCGTGTAGGTCTTGGTCGCGGGTACGGCCAGTTCGTCGCCGGCCCTGGTGACGAGCGCGAGCTGGGCGGCCTCGGCGAGCGGCGAGCCCGCGCCGTTGGTGACCGCGACGGTGCGCGCGCCGCAGCGTGCCGCCCAGTCGAGGGTCTCGACGATCTCCTCGGTCCGGCCCGACTGGCTGATCGCCACGGCGAGCACGCCGGTCAGGTCGATCTTGCGCTTGTACGTGGTCGCGACGACGGCGAGGCGAGGGTGGCCAGCCGTCCCGCGTGCGTCTGGATCAGGTAGCTGCCGTACACGGCGGCGTTGTCGGAGGAGCCGCGGGCGACGAACAGGACCTGGCGGGTCTCCCGGCCCAGGATGCCGATCTCGGCCACGCCGGGCAGCAGTGCGTCGAGGGTCGCGCGCAGGGCGGTGGCCTGCTCGCCGATCTCGGTCCGCATGCGGGTCATGGGGCCTCCTTCGCCGTGTGCCACGGCTCATGCGTCCGGGTCGCGCCGCCCGGCCGTTGCGGGCTCCGAGTGATCGCGTCGTTACTTCTTCGTAGCCCTGACCTGCATTGACACGCTAACTGGACGTGTGGTCTAGTCCGGACTAGACCAGTAGGAACCCTACTTCACTCCCCGACTCTGCTGCCAGAGGTACCCAATGGGCAAGATCGATCCGTCCAGCCCCGTACCCAAGTACTTCCAGCTCCGGGAGATCCTCCTCGACCTGATCGAGGACGACGCGCTGCCCGTCGACGCACCGATCCCGTCCGAGCGTGAGTTGTGCCAGCGCTTCGGGCTGTCGCGGATGACCGTACGGCAGGCCGTCGACCACCTGGTCACCGAAGGCCGCCTGTACCGCGTGCCCGGCAAGGGCACCTTCGTGGCCCGGCCCAAGATCGAGATGCCGCTGCGACTCGTCTCCTTCACCGAGGACATGCGAGCCCGCGGCCTCGAACCTGGCGCGCGCGACCTCGACCGCCGCACCACGCCCGCCAACGCCCACCTCGCCCGGATCTTCGACGTGCCGCCGGGCACGGGCGTGCACGTGGTCGAGCGCCTGCGCACCGCGGACGGCGAGCCGATGGCGGTCGAACGGTCCCACATCCCGGCGACCGTCGCACCCGGCCTGCTGAACGTGCAGCTCAGCGACGCGTCGCTGTACGACGTGCTGGAGACGCGCTTCGGCGTCGTCTTCGACGCCGGCGAGCAGACCATCGAGGCCGGCATCGCCGACACCGCCGACGCGCGCCTGCTCGACCTGGCACGCGGCAGCGCCGTCCTGCTGTTGCAGCGGCGGTCGTTCATGAACGGCGCCTGCGTCGAACTGGCCGTGTCCACCTACCGGGCCGACCGATACCAGCTGCACAGCGCGCTGGAGATCCCCCGGCGGAACCGCGCGGCGACGAAGTAGGACCCCTCTCCGGCTGATCGTCCGGATCCGGTCAGGCCGTATCAGCGGCCATGCCGCCGTCTCTGGTGTGGCTGCCGTCGCGTACGTGGCGGCAGCACCCGGGAGGTCTGTTCACGATGCCCACATCGCCGGTCCGGCTCATCACGTACGAGGAGCGCGTCCCCGCGGTCGCGATCCACGGGTCTCTGGCTCTCGCCCTGGATTCGGGGCCGCCGGTGCCCGCGGCACGGCCGGTGCTCGGCGTCGTACGCGACGGGCGGCCGGCGCTGCGGGCGGAGGCGCGGCTGATCGCGCAACTCCTGTGCGAGGTGCTGGCCGGCGTACGGCCCTGCCACCACCTGGCCGGGCGTACGACACCGGACCTGTTCGAGCGGCTGCATCCGCTGAGCGGGCGGCTGCCGTGCGCCGCGCCGTCGCTGGCGTCCGTACGGATCTGCGAGCCGCGGCCGGAGGCCGCCGAGGTCGCGGCGGTGGCCCGGTTCGGGACGCGCGTCCAGGCCCTGGCGCTGCGACTGGAGCACTCACGGCGCTGGCGGTGCACCGCCGTCGAGACGACAGTGCCGGGCTGATCCGGCTGGAACGCGAGTGCGGCGATCCTCTCGGGCGTGCCCAGAGAGGATCGCCGCACCGGCCCTGAGCCCCACCCAGCCCTCAACCCCACTGCCCGGGCGTACGCCACGGGGCGGTCACTCCCCATTCTCGGCAGAACGGCGAGACGGCCCCGGGCGGGGCGCCCGGGGCCGTCCGTGGTGTCGCCGGTCAGAGGTTGCGCGGGTCTCCGTGGCAGCGCTTGTACTTCTTGCCCGAACCGCACGGGCACGGGTCGTTGCGCGAGACGTTGACGTAGGCGTCCTCGCCGTTCTCGGTGTGGGTCTCCACGCCGCCGTCGCCGTCGACCGTCGGAGCGCTGTAGCTGAGGCCCTGCGGACGGCTGGGCTCGCCGAGTCCCTTGGCCACGATCTCCGGGGTGTCGTCGGTCTCGGTCTCCGTGTCGGCCTCGGCCTCGGCGTCGGCCTCGGCGGTGGCGGTGACCTGGACGGGCGCAGCGCCGACACCGGCGACCGCGGGCTGCTCCTCCTCGGCGATCTCGACCTCGAGGTTGAACAGGTAGCCGACCGACTCCTCCTTGATGGCCTCCAGCATCGCGGTGAACATGTCATAGCCCTCGCGCTGGTATTCGACCAGCGGGTCGCGCTGGGCCATGGCACGCAGGCCGATGCCCTCCTGGAGGTAGTCCATCTCGTAGAGGTGCTCGCGCCACTTGCGGTCGAGCACGGAGAGGATGACGCGGCGCTCCAGCTCGCGCAGGACCTCCGCGCCCAACTCTTCCTCGCGCTTGACGTACGCGGCCTGGGCGTCGGCGCCGATCTGCTCGGTGAGCAGGTCGGCGGTGAGACCCGCCTGGCCGCCCGCCTCCTCGATCAGGTCCTCGGAGCTGATCGAGATCGGGTAGAGCTGCTTGAACGCCTTCCAGAGCTTGTCGAGATCCCATTCTTCGGGGAAGCCCTCGGCGGTGGCCGCCGTGACGTAGCCCGCGACGACCTCGTCGATCATGCGCTCGATCTGGTCGTGCAGGTCGGCGCCCTCCAGGACACGACGGCGCTCGGCGTAGATCACCTTGCGCTGGCGGTTGAGGACCTCGTCGTACTTGAGGACGTTCTTGCGGATCTCGAAGTTCTGCTGCTCCACCTGGTGCTGGGCGGAGCGGATCGCGTTGGAGACGATCTTCGACTCGATCGGGACGTCGTCCGGGATGTTGAGCCGGGTCATGATCGCCTCGACGCGGGCCGAGTTGAACAGCCGCATCAGGTCGTCCTCGAGCGAGAGGTAGAACCGCGACTCGCCCGGGTCGCCCTGACGGCCGGAACGGCCGCGCAGCTGGTTGTCGATGCGCCGCGACTCGTGCCGCTCGGTGGCCAGGACGTAGAGGCCGCCGGCCTCGACGACCTCGACGTGCTCTTCCTTGACCGCCTGCTTGGCCTTCTCGATCGCGTCCGGCCACGCCTTCTCGTACTCCTCCGGGGTCTCCAGCGGAGAGAGGCCCTGGGCGTGCAGCGCCTGGTCGGCGATGTGGTCGGGGTTGCCGCCGAGCGTGATGTCGGTGCCGCGGCCGGCCATGTTGGTGGCGACCGTGACGGCGCCCTTGCGGCCCGCCTCGGCGATGATCATGGCCTCGCGCTCGTGCTGCTTGGCGTTGAGCACCTCGTGCTGTACGCCGCGCCGCTTGAGCATCCGCGAGAGCTTCTCGGACTTTTCCACCGAGGTGGTACCGACCAGGACCGGCTGGCCCTTGTCGTTCTTGTCCTTGATGTCCTCGACCACGGCCTCGAACTTGGCCTGCTCGGTCTTGTAGACGACGTCGGAGACGTCCTCGCGGATCATCGGCTTGTTGGTCGGGATCGGGATGACCCCGAGCTTGTAGATCTTGTTGAACTCGGCCGCCTCGGTCTGCGCCGTACCGGTCATGCCGCCGAGCTTGGCGTAGAGGCGGAAGAAGTTCTGCAAGGTGATCGTGGCGAGCGTCTGGTTCTCGTCCTTGATCGTCACGCCCTCTTTGGCCTCGATGGCCTGGTGCATGCCCTCGTTGTAGCGACGGCCGTGCAGGACGCGGCCGGTGAACTCGTCGACGATCAGGACCTCGCCCGCGTTGACGATGTAGTCCTTGTCCTTGCGGTAGAGCTCCTTGGCCTTCAGCGCGTTGTTGAGGAAGCTCACCAGCGGCGTGTTGACCGAGTCGTACAGGTTGTCGATGCCGAGCCAGTCCTCGACCTTCTCGACGCCGGTCTCCAGGATGCCGACCGTGCGCTTCTTCTCGTCGACCTGGTAGTCGCCGTCCTCGCCCTCGGGGCCGTCGGAGGCGCGCTTGAGCCGCGGCACGATCTTGGCGAACTCGGTGTACCACTTGGAGTTCTGCTCGGCCGGGCCGGAGATGATCAGCGGGGTGCGCGCCTCGTCGATGAGGATCGAGTCGACCTCGTCCACGATCGCGAAGTGGTGACCGCGCTGGACGCACTCGTCCAGGCTCCAGGCCATGTTGTCGCGCAGGTAGTCGAAGCCGAACTCGTTGTTCGTGCCGTACGTGATGTCGGCCTCGTACGCCTTGCGGCGCTCGTCCGGCGTCATGTCGGCGAGGATCACGCCCACCTCGAGGCCGAGGAACTGGTGCACGCGGCCCATCCACTCGGCGTCGCGCTTGGCCAGATAGTCGTTGACCGTGACGACGTGCACGCCCTCGCCCGCGAGGGCGTTGAGGTAGGCGGGGAGCACACAGGTCAGGGTCTTGCCCTCACCGGTGCGCATCTCGGCGATGTTGCCCATGTGGAGCGTCGCGCCGCCCATGACCTGCACGTCGAAGTGTCGCTGGCCCAGCGTGCGTTTCGCCGCCTCGCGGGCCGTGGCGAACGCCTCGGGAAGCAGATCGTCGAGGCTCTCGCCATCGGCGAGGCGCTCCTTGTAAGTTTCGGTGAGCGCGCGCAAATCGGCGTCGCTCATGTCGACGAAGTCTTCCTCGATAGAGTTGACCTGGTCGGCGATCCGCTTGAGCTTACGCAGAACTTTGCCTTCGCCGGCGCGAAGGATCTTGTCGATGACTACTGGCACTCTCGGGAGCTCCTCGAAGCATTCGTGGTATCGCCGGGGGTCGTGCCGGAGGCGCCATACACGACCCGTACGGTGTCATCGTAGGCGAGTACAACCGTACAGCGGGACTACCGTCACTATCATGAGACCCGGTGCGCCCGCGACCGCGCCGGGGTTTGCCATGATCGTGCCAAACCATCGTGTACAAAATGAACACGGACGTGTGATCGCTCGTCGCACGACTACACGAGCGTAACTCGCGGAGAGGGACGCATGGCCCAGAACTCACACGCCGGTCGCGCCAGCTCATGGCTGGCGGTCATCGTGATCTGGATCGGGTTCGGCGTCGGAGGTGCCGCACTGGTGCCGCAGCCGAAGTGGTGGCTGTTCTGGATCGGGGTCGGGATCATCGCGGTCGGCGGCGTCATCGCCCTGGCCGTACGCATCTTCGACGACGTGATCATGGACGGCCCTCGCGTGACTCCGGAAGAACGGCACCACTCGGAGCTGGCCGGCGGCGAACGCGGCGAGCTGACCGGTCCCGAGATCGCCACCGACCCGGCCACGACCAAGCCGCACGGCTGACCCTCATTTCTGTCGGTACCTGCCTCTAGCATCGGGTCATGCCTCCCCCGGAGCTCACCCTTGAGCAGGCACGCCGGATCCAACTGCGCGCGCAGGGCCTGCTCGGGCGTGTTCTGACCAGTCACCAGGGCGGCCTGCGCGGCGATCCGGGCGCGCGGCGTTCGCTCGGGACGCTCCGTCACCTCGGCGCGGTCCAGCTCGACACGATCTCGGTGCTGGCGCGCTCACACGAGCTGGTCGCGTACGCGCGCCTGGGCGCGGTCGGCCGGTCCAGCGTCGAGCACGCCTACTGGAACGGCGCGACCGCCTTCGAATACTGGTCCCACGCCGCGTGCGTGCTGCCGATCGAGGACTGGCCGCTCTACGCCTTCCGCCGGCGCGCGTACGTCCGCCGTGGTCATCATTGGCATGACACGCCGGAGCAGGCGTGCAAGGACGTCCTGTCGCGGCTGCGCGCCGAGGGGCCGCTGACCGCGAGCGGGCTGGGCGGCGCCAAAAAGGGCGGCGAGTGGTTCGACCGCACCGACCACAAGATCGCGGCGGAGTTCCTGCTGGCGACGGGCGAGGTCGTGTGCACGCGGCGCTCGAGCTGGCGGCGCGTCTACGACCTGGCCGAACGCGCCGTCCCGGCCGCCCTCCGCGAGCCCGACCTCGCGACGACGAGTGCATCACGACGCTGGTCGCCCGCGCGGGCCGGTCGCTGGGCGTGGCGACGCGCGCCGACCTGGCCGACTACGTACGCGTGCGCGGCGACCAGGTGGACGCGGTGATCTCGGCGACGGGGCTGACGCCGGTGGCCGTACCGGGATGGGCGTCCGGCGCGGCCTGGGCGCACCCATCGGCGCTGGACGACGTGCCGCGCGGCCGTCACCGTACGACACTGCTCTCGCCGTTCGACTCGCTCGTGTGGGACCGAAAACGGACCCAGCGCATGTTCGCCTTCGACCACCGGCTGGAGGCGTACGTGCCCAAGCTCAAACGGGTGCACGGCTACTTCACGATGCCGCTGCTCGCGGGCGGCCGGCTGATCGGCCGGGTGGATCCCGCCCGCGATGGCCACACTTTGGTGGCGCGAAAGGCATCTTTGGAGCCCGCCGCGGTCAGCACACCGGGCAAAACAGAGCGTTCCGTCACCTATCTGGCCGAGGCCCTGCGCGAGGCCGCGTCATGGGTCGGCTGCGACACCGTACGGGTGGAGCACCTCGACCCACCGGCGCTAGCCGCACCGCTGACCGCCGCGCTCAGCTGACCCGGGACGGAGCGTTCGTCCAGGCCGGGCCACACGCGTCGCCCGTGCCGCAGCCGACCACCGTGCTCGGTCGACTCTCGTCAGCAGCGGCTCGTCCGGCCACCGCGCACGAGGCGGGTGCCGGAGACTCTCGACGCCCCGGCTCGTCTTGAGCGCCGTCTGTCGCTCTCCAGCACGGTCCGCCCACGCGTGGCCGGGCCTCCGGAGAGTCACCGGCGTGCGCTCAGCTCGTCGTGAGCGTCCTCGACCGCAGCGCGTCCAGCCACCTCAAACACGCTTCGCCATCCGCGCCAAGCCGAACGCAGGCCCCGACCGACCGGTCGCGCGCTCAGCTGATCTCGAGCAGCTTCTCCCGTACCGCGTAGACCACGGCCTCCATCCGCGAGTGCAGTTGGAGCTTCTCGAGGATGTTGCGGATGTGGTTCTTGACGGTGTTCTCGGAGATGAAGAGTTCCTTGGCGATCTCCCGGTTACCGAGGCCGCGCGCCACGAGGCGCAGGACCTCCATCTCCCGGTCGGTCAGCTTGGGCGCGGGCACCTGCTCCTGACGCTCGTCACCGCGCTTGGCCATGACCGCGAACTCCGAGATCAGCTTCGACGCCATCGAGGGACTGATGAACGACTGGCCGTCGTGCACCGCGCGCACGACGTCGGCGACCTCGTCGATGGAGACGTCCTTCAGCAGGTAGCCGGTGGCACCGGCCTTGATCGCCTCGAAGAGGTCCTCCTCCTCGTCGCTGATGGTCAGCATGACGATCTTGACGCTCGGCACCTGGCCCTTGATGGCCGTACACGCCTCGATGCCACCGCGCCGCGGCATGCGGATGTCCATGAGCACGACGTCTGGTACGAGGTCGCCCACCTGCTCGACGGCCTCCTGGCCGTCGCCGCACTGGCCCACGACCTCGATGCCGTCCTCGTCGTTGAGGACCATCTCCAGGCCACGGCGGAACAGGGCGTGGTCATCGACGATGAGGACGCGGATGGGATCACCGGCCACGGTGTCACGAGTCTGCGGAGCCTCGGTCAACTCCTCCTCCAAACGGTGCGCCGGCCCATTGGCGAGTCCTGGGCGTGTTGTCGCGGGGGTGCGTGATCAACGACTGGTCCCAGGTGCGCCCCGTTGCGGGACGCGCCTGGGACCAGAGTGGTCGAGGTGATGGCGCGGCGCAAGCGCAGCGTCACTCCTCGACTAGACGGATGACCCCATAGTCCCAGCCTCGGCGGCGGTATACGACACTCGGACGCAGGCTCTCCTTGTCGCGGAAGAGATAGAAGTCATGACCGACCAGTTCCATCTCGAAAAGAGCCTGGTCAAGGGTCATGGGGTCTGCCTTGTGCGCCTTTTCGCGCAGAACGACCGGTCCGTCGCCTTCCATGGCGATGGGCAGGATGTCGCCGGCTTCGGGCTGGGCGGGTTCTTCGTCCCACCGGCCCGGACGGCTCCGCCGTAGCGGTGGCGGTGGCCGTCTCCGCGGCCCCTTCGAGGATCGCGGATCCGTCCTCGAGTTCGGGTGCGAGCGCCGAAGCGAGCCTGGCGCGGCCGTGGTTGCCGTGGTGCACCTTGCGGCGGTCGGACATGCGCCGCAGCCGGGCCTCGAGCTTGCCGAGAGCCAGGTCGAGCGCGGCGTAGCGGTCATCGGCCGCGGCTTCGGCCCTGATCACCGGGCCGCGGGAGACGATGGTGAGTTCGATGCGCTCTCGGGTGTCGGACTGGCGAGGGTTGTGCTCCTCAGAAACCTCCACGTCGACCCTGATGACCTTGGGATCCAGCTTCTCGACCTTGGCGAGTTTGGTGTCCACATGACGGCGGAACCGGTCGCCTACGTCCGTATGGCGTCCCTTGACGATGATGTCCACTTGGGGACCCCCCTCCTCCCGGTATTTAAGAGCACCCGGCACGGGGCGGCCGGGCTCGACACTCCCTGTTGCAACACTCGATTGCCAAGACGCAGGGAAACACCCGCCCGGCCGACCTGGTCTTCGTCCCCACATCCGCCTGCTGAGAGTCTCGCGGCGCTCTCGCCACTACTGCTCTTCTCCCGGTCCGGAGGACATCTGATCCTCCGGCGGGGCAGGACTTACTTCTAAGCCGCACCGTGATCAGTCGACGAGAAGTCGCCTTACGTGGGCCGTTTAGCCTGCGGCTGGCATCGGCTTGCCGGGCCGGTTGAGACTCGGCGCAACCACGGACCCGGGCGGGTGTCATGCCAGGAACGCTAACCCCTTACGCCTCGAATGTCAGGTGGGGAACCCCGGAAGAACACGGATAGTCATTGACGGGCCAGGTTTCGGACTCTCCACTCCCGCAGTCGAGCCGGCCCCGGTCCGGTTACGCATGATGTACGGGCCTTCGGGGCGCGACCTGGCCGATGCCTTCGCGAGGTTCCCGACACTTAGCGCAATGTGCATGACCCGTCGCGTATCGTGCTCAGTCGATCGCCCCTGGTCCAGGGGAGGACGGCCGATAATCCACTACTTTGCGTAGTCGAATTCGGGCACTTGCCCGCCCACGAGTCGTCGGCGTGTCGCACCGGCCGCACGGTCCCCCGGCAGGGGCCGAACACGCTCCGAGGCGGGTGTTAGTCGCGATGCGGCATTGAACGTCACCCGCCGTCCATGCCGTCCATGCCATCCGCGCGTCCATGCCCTCCGTGCCGTCGGTCCGTGGCGTTTGCCAGGGGCTGGGTACGGCCCGCCACCCGCTTCACGGTCACAACCCGTTGACACCTACCGCACAAGGCACAGGCCGCAACGCCCCAGCGACCCGACGAAGCCGAACATCCACGCTCGACGCCAGACGCCACACGCGTTGCTCCGATTGGCTACGGACGCACCAATGCTCGCGTCGTTTGCGTGCGGCCCTCGGCTCGCGGTCACGTCCCGTTGACACCCACCTCTCGCCGCAACATCTCAACCGACCCCACCCCACCAACCTGACCCACCCGGCCCGCGCTGACCCACCCGACCCACCCGGCCCGGCCGACCCGGCCGACCCGGCCGACCTACCCGGCCCGCCCCAACCTGACCGAACCGACCCGATCCGACACGACCGAACCGGGCCTCTACGCGCGAGCCAATGAGCGTGCTGGGCGAGGCTCTTCCGCACAAACGGAAGAGCCACACCTGACCGGGCGGCTGATGGCTTGGGCGCGGCCTTTTGGACAGCCGTCCAACGCGCCGGGGGCAGAAGCCGACAGAGTTATCCACAGGCTGTGGAGGGATCTGGCGCCAAGCACACATCAACGGCAGGCTCAGCCGACATGAGCATCCTCACCGCCGCCCTCGACCTGGTCCTCCCCCAACTGTGCGCCGGGTGCGGTGCGGTGTCCGGCCTCCTGTGCACGGCCTGCGGCCGCAGCCTCACCGCACCCGCCCGGATGAGCCTGCCGGCACCCGTCCCGCCGGGCCTACCCCCGCCGTGGGCCGTCGCACCGTACGGCGCCGAGGTCCGCGAGTTGATCGTGGCACACAAGGAGCGCGGCCTGACGGGCCTGACAGGACCGCTGGGAGCCGCGCTGGCAGGCGCCGTGCTGACCGCTGCGGAAGCGACGGGTGTGACACCGCCGATCCTCCTGGCCCCCGTCCCGTCCTCCCGCACGTCAATACGCCGCCGAGGACGAGACCCGACGCTGGCCATCGCACAGGCGGCCGCCAGAGAGGCCACCCGAATGTCCACAGGCCGACCCGGGCAGACCCGGCCGACCCTGGCCAGGCTGGGCGACCGCCCCGAAGCGGCCGACCCCCAGGCATCGCCGCTCCGCCGAGCCGCAAACCGCCGAGCTGCACACCACCGAGCTGCAAACCGCCAGGCCGCACATCCGACGGCGATGCACGCTGCCGCCGAAGCCGAAAACGCCGAGTCGGGCACCCCCGGCACCCCGGTGTCGTGCATCCAAGCCCTGACCCACCACCGCCGAACCGCCGACCAGGCCGGCCTGACCGCCACCGCCCGCGCGGCGAACCTCACCGGCGCCCTCCAGTCCCGAATCGACCTAAGCGGCCTGCGGGTGATCGTGGTCGACGACGTGATCACCACGGGAGCCACCCTCGCAGAGGCAGCCCGAGCCCTACGCGCCGCCGGCGCCGAAGTACCTGCCGCCGCAGTAATAGCCGCCACCCAACGCCGCTCAGGAGGCTGGTTCCCCACCCCCCCACGATCACAAGGAGAAGCGATAAAGCGATAGAACCCCCGCTTGCTGCTGCCCGGGGGTCGCACCCGGCTGGCTGCTGGTGGCGGGTCGGCGGCCCGGGGGTCGCACCTGGCACCCGCACCCCGCACGCTGCTGGCTGCTGGCTGCTGGCCGCAGGCCAGCGGGACGTGGCGTCAGCCTGGGTACGCCGGATCGGACGTGCGGTCGAAGCACTTCCACTCGCCGTACTTGTCGCTCAAGTCTGCAGACGTTGTCCAAGGACTGCGGGTTCGACACGTGCTGCGTGACCAGTAAGGCGGCACCCGGGTAGGCGGCGATGGCCTTCATGTCGCCGCCCGGGCCCACCATGGGCGGCGATGGCGGCGCCACTGACCGGCACGTCGTACAGGAGGGGTGACGGGTTCCCCTGCGTCACTCCGACGACGGCGAGGTGGTCCGCGTCTCGCCAGGCCAGGTCGATGGCGCCCTGCAGGTCCGAGCTGATCGCGATGAACCCCTCCGCCTGCAGGCCGCCCGTCGGGGCTCGGTCGACTCGGCCCAGTTGGACCTGTGACGTATTTCCCATCTGGACGATCGCGGCGGCGCGGGTGCCGTCTCGGGAGATACGCATGGCCTTCACCGGGTACGGCGCCAGGGTCCAGCCGTCCACCGCGCGTTTCGTCGTGCCGCCCTCGATCTCCCACAGTCTCGAGCCGCCGGCGTTCGACTCGACCGCCCACACGTTGCCGCGCCAGTCCCACGACGGTGTGCTGAACCGGCCGCCTTGCAGGCGGGCGTGCAGCACCGAACGCGTCGTGCCGTCAGTCAGGTCCGTCACCGTCACCGTGCCGCCGCCACCGCCCACGGACGCCACTTGGCGCGTGTCATAGGAGATCGCCGGGTGCGATACCCGCAGCTTGTCCAGCAGCACCTGGGGCACCGAGTCGATCCTCGCCAGCCGCCCATCCGTGGTCCGCACATAGCCGTGCGGCACGTCGCCGTCGCCGTCCGGGTCGAAGCCGTTCCAGATGCCCGCCGGCTGTACGGTGCCGCTGACACCCGGCACGCGTACGGGTTTGCCGTCGATCTTCAGTTCGAGCTCGTCGACCTCGCGCAGCTGGCTCAGGGTCCACATCAGCTGGATCGACATGTTCCGCAGGTCGCCGCTGCGCGCCTGCCGGCTCAGGTCGACCGATCGCCACGCCGCCGGAGATGCCGAGCCTCCGCAGTTGCGTGCCGGACGGGAAACCGCTGCGGACGGCGGCGCCGCGCAGCCACGTCGTCGGGCCGCCGAGCAACTGCTTCACGAGCTGCTCCGACAGCCAGGTGCGGTTGACCAGCGGGATGAACACCGGGTTCGGGACCAGCACCTGCGCGTCCGGGGCGAAAAAGTAGAGGTCCAGGGTGCGGAAGGCGCGGTTGACGTCGTTACGGCTGAGGAGGAGCTCCTGCGGGAGCTGCGTGATCCGCCATTGCTTCTGCGCGTCGCTCCGCAGCTCGTACGTCTGCTTGAAATTATGCTTGTCCGCGAGATATTGACCGTCCGACCCGATCCGGCCGAGCTGGTACACCTCGTCGGTCACCGACGCCCGGTCGCCGTCGAACTGCACCGACGACTGCTCGACCCGGTCATAGACGATGGTGGCGACCCCCGGCCGCCAGCAGCCGCCGCACGCCAGGTACTCCCTCGCGACCTTGTGCTCACCGTTCGGGCCGTCGAAGCTGCCCGAGGCGGCCTGGAACGCGGTGATGATCTTCCCGGGATCCCAGTCACGCCCGGGCCCGACCGGGATGACGCGGACGTACGGGTCGTCGATCGGCTGCTGGCCGCCGGTCACCCGGCCGCCGACGACCTGCCCGCCCGACGGCACGCTCGCGCACCCCGTCAGCACGCCGGCCGCGAGCAGTCCCGCGGCCACGCACCCGCGGCGGGCGAGGAGGCTCATGCGTCGGCCTCCAGCTTGAGTTCGAGGTACGGGGCCCGGCGCAGCTCGACCTCCGGCGGCACCAGGGGTAGCGGCGAGCCGCGGAGTTCCGCGCCCGCCACCCGCGGCAGCGACAGCCGGAACTGCGATCCCTGGTCGGGTTCGCCCCACGCCTGTAGCCAGCCGCCGTGCAGTCGCGCGTCCTCCTTGGAGATCGACAGGCCCAGGCCCGTGCCGCCCGTCGTGCGCGCGCGGGCCGGGTCGGCTCGCCAGAAGCGGTCGAAGACCATGTGCGCCTCGCCCGGGCGCAGGCCACAGCCGTGGTCGCGGACCGCGATGGCCACGGCGTCGCGGTCGGCGGCCACGCTCACCACGATGTCCTTGCCGTCTCCGTGCTCGACGGCGTTGACGAGCAGGTTGCGCAGGATCCGCTCGACGCGCCGGCGGTCGACCTCGGCCATGGTCGCCTCGCCCGGCAACTGCTGGATGAGCTTGCTGCCCTTGCGCTCCGCGAGGTCCTCGGTGTCGCCGACCGCACGCAGCACCAGTTCGCGTACGTCGATCGACTCGGCGTCCAGTGTGGCGGCGCCCGCGTCGTAGCGGCTGATCTCCAGCAGGTCCGCGAGCAGGCCCTCGAAGCGTTCGAGCTGGCTCTGGAGGAGCTCGGCCGAGCGCGAGGTCAGCGCGTCGAAGTCGGTGCGCGCCTCGTAGAGGACGTCGGCGGCGATCCGGATCGTGGTCAGCGGCGTGCGCAGCTCGTGGGAGACGTCCGAGACGAACTGGCGCTGGACCTTCGACAGCTCCTCGAGCTGGACGATCTTCTCCTGGAGGTTGGCGGCCATGTCGTTGAACGAGGTCGCGAGCCGGGCGAGGTCGTCCTCGCCGCGGACCTTCATGCGTTCTTCGAGCCGGCCGGCGGCCAGGCGCTCGGCCGACTGGGCGGCGAGGCGTACGGGGATCACCACCTGGCGCGTGACCAGGTAGGCGATCGCCGCGAGCAGGAGGACGAGCGCGGCGCCGACGCCGAACAGCGTTCGCTGCACGACGGTCAGGCTCTGCCGCTCCTGGCTCAGCGGGAACAGGTAGTAGAGCTGGTAGCCGTTGACCTTCGTGCCGACGATCAGCCCGGCCGCCGAGGTGCCGTCCTCATAGCTCAGCCGCCCGTACGTGCGGTAGGGCGTGCTGGCGAGGGAGCGTTCGACCTGCTCGGTGAGGCGGGCGGGCACGCTGTCGAGTTTGATGGCGTTGCTGCTGAATCCGGCGATGCCCGGGTCGTTCTCGTCGATGATGATGACCTCGTACAGGCCGGCCGGTCCGCTGCGGCGTGCCAGCGTGGTCACCACGTCGTTGAGCTTGCCGTTCGTCGTCTCCTGGTCGCTCGGCCCGGTGGCGAGGCGGCCCTGTGCGACGCCGACGCCGTCGTCGAGCTGGAGCAGCGCCGCGCGTTCTTTGGCCTCCAGCAGCGCGTTGGTGATCTGCTGCATCAGGAACACGCCGAGCACCGCGACGACGAGGCCGGAGACGACCAGCGTCGTGGTGACCACGCGTACGCGGATCGAGCGCCGCCAGCTCGCGTTCGCGCGGCCCAGCGCGCCGCGCAGGAGACGGCGGGACAGGCGCAGGCCGCGACGGGCCGACGCTCGCAGGGGGATCCGCACGCTCATCGCGGGGGGCCGCCGGCCGGGCGCTAGGCCGGCCCCGCCTTGTAGCCGACGCCGCGTACGGTGACGACGATCTCCGGGTGCTCGGGGTCCTTCTCGATCTTGGCTCGGAGCCGCTGGACGTGGACGTTCACCAGCCGCGTGTCGGCGGCGTGGCGGTAGCCCCAGACCTGTTCGAGCAGCACCTCGCGGGTGAAGACCTGGCGCGGCTTGCGTGCCAGGGCCACCAGCAGGTCGAACTCAAGCGGGGTGAGCGGAATGTGCCGGTCGCCGCGCTTGACCGAGTGACCCGCGACGTCGATCGCGATGTCGCCGATCTGCAGCAGCTCGGGCGTCGGGATCGTCGGTGCGGCGCAGCCGTGCGCGTACGCGCGCCACGAGCTCCTTGGGCTTGAAGGGCTTGACGATGTAGTCGTCGGCGCCGGATTCGAGGCCGAGCACGACGTCGACCGTGTCGCTCTTGGCGGTCAGCATCACGATCGGCACACCGGTCTCGGCCCGGATCTGACGGCATACGTCGATACCGTCGATGCCGGGCAGCATCAGGTCGAGCAGCACCAGGTCGGGGCGGGTCTCACGAAAGGCCTCGAGCGCCTTGTCCCCGTCGTGCACAAAGGACGGCTCGAAACCCTCTCCCCGAAGCACGATGCCGAGCATCTCGGCCAGAGCGAGGTCGTCATCGACGACCAGCACGCGTCCTTTCATGTACCCTCATCGTCCGCGTAGGTTGAGGCGACTGTCTTCCGGACCCCCAAGCAGGCCAAGGTTACCCCCGTTCTCCCGTGCAATGACCCCTCGCTCCGTGACGATCGCCGATACCAGATCTCCAGGGGTGACGTCGAACGCGGGGTTGAACGCCGCGCTCCCCTCCGGCGCGATCGGCCGTCCGGCGAACCTCGTCACCTCCGCCGGGTCCCGCTGCTCGATCGGGATGTCCCCGCCCGTACGCGCGTCCGTGTCGATCGTGCTGGTCGGCGCGACCACGACGAACGGCACCCGGTGATGGTGGGCGAGCACGGCGAGGGAGTACGTCCCGACCTTGTTGGCGACGCTGTGATCGCGGGCGATGCGGTCGGCGCCGACGACCACGAGATCGACCTCGCCGGCCGCGAACAGGCCGCCCGCCGCGTTGTCCGGCAGCACCGCGTACGGGATGCCGTGCCGTTTCGCCTCGTACGCCGTGAGCCGCGCGCCCTGGAGGAGCGGGCGTGTCTCGTCCACCCACAGGTGTCTCAGCCGGCCGGCCCGGTGCGCGGCCACGACCACGGCGAGCGCGGTGCCCTCGCCGCCCGCGGCCAGCGCGCCCGCGTTGCAGTGGGTCAGGATGCGGGCGTTCTCCGGGACGAGCGTCAGTCCGTGCGCGCCCATGCGCGCGCTGGCCTCGGCCTCTTCGGCGGCGATCGCGTGCGCCTCGGCGAGGGCGCCGCGGCCCTCTTCCAGGCCGTCAGCGCCCGGCGCGCCGCCCAGCCGAGATTGACCGCAGTCGGCCGCGCGCCGGCGAGTCGCTCCGCCGCGGCCGGTACGTCGCCGCCGGCCGCCTCCGCGAGGGCGACGCCGTACGCGCCGGCGATCCCGAGCAGGGGCGCGCCGCGTACGGCCAGGCTCTTGATCGCCCGCACGAGGTCGGGCACGTCGCGGCAGACGAGCTCGGTCTCCTCGCCGGGCAGGCGGGTCTGGTCGAGCAACGCCACTGCGGGCCCCTCGGGGGGATCGACCCATCGCAGTGGTTCCACATCACCATTTTGCCCTATTCATCGGTGAATCCAGGGAGTCCGCGCGCGTGATCACGTGGGCACCTTCGGCGTGGCAGGATGAGCCGTATCGGTGACCAGAACTACGGGGGAGAAGGCGTGACCGACCCGCGGCCTTGGGCGGTTCCCGGTTCCGGCGCGCCGTCCGCCGAGGCTCCGGAGGCGACCGGCACGCCCGCGCCGGCCGCCCCCGAGGACACGGCGGCCGACGACGACGCCGAGCTGGAGGCCGAGATCCCGCTGCGTCCGCTGGGCGTCTCGGAGATCCTCGACGGCGCGGTCACCTACATCCGCCGCAACCCGCGCGCCACCCTGGGCATGTCGGCGGTGCTCACGTGCGCGGCCCAGGTCGTCATCACCCTCGCGCAGTACTTCGTCATCGGCTCCCAGGCCCGTACGGAGATCACCCCGGGGGTGCTCGAACCGCTCGGTCGGCTGGGCGTTCCTCACCGCCGCCGGCAGCATGCTGCTGACGTTCTTCATCATGCTGCTGCTCAGCGGCCTGCTCGCGCCGGTCATGGCGCGTACGCTGCTGGGCCGCACGACTTCTCTCGCGCGCGCCTGGCGCACCGCGCGGCCGTTCGTGCCGCGCCTGGCCGGCACGGCCGTGATCGTGACCGCTCTCGTGGTCGCGGCGGTGGCGATCCCGTTCGCGCCGCTCGTCGCGGCGGTGGCGGCCGGATCGCCCGACGGCGTGCAGGCGCTGTCGGCGGTCTTCGGCGTACCGCTGGCCCTCGTGCTGATGGTCTCCGGGTACGTCTGGTTCGCGATGTCGGCGTCCATCCTCGTCATGGAGCGGCGCGGAGTGTTCGCCTCGCTGCGCCGGTCGGCGGAGATCGTCCGCGGCCGCTGGTGGCGTACGTTCGGCGTCCTGGTGCTCTCGCAGGTGATCACGGTGCTGGCCGGGTTCGTGGTGCTGCCGATGCCGTTCGTGGTCGCGGAGCGGATCGTGCTCGGCGTCAACCCGCACCCGACCGGCGGCACGCTCATCGCCCTGCTGGCGCTCGCCGCGGTCGGCAGCATCATCGCCGGCACGCTCGTCAACCCGTTCAACGCGGGCGTCATCGCGATCCTGTACGCCGACCGGCGCATGCGGCGTGAGGCGTTCGACCTCGAACTCCAGCTCGACCCGCCGGACGACGTGCTCGCCGCGTGGCTGCCGGGCCCGCTGACCGCAGCGGGCTCGGGCCGCCAGCCGCAGGTGCCGCGCGTCTCGGCCGGCTGGGGACCTCCCGCGCCGCCGCCCGTACACGGAAACCCGCCGCCGCCGACGGGATGGCATCGATGATCGAGTACGTCCCTCCGCCGGTCGGCCGCGACCAGGCGCGCGAACTCGCTCGCCGCGAGTTGCAGAAGCAGATCTACCATCGCGACGAGCCGTCCTTCCTCGACCGCCTCATGCGACGGATCAACGACTGGCTCCACTCCGTGCTCGACCGCGCGCCGGGCAACCACAGCGGCGGCGGCACGAGCTGGGCGGCGCTGGTGGTGCTGATCGGCCTGCTGGTCCTCATCGCCGCGGTGATCTGGTGGCGTACGGGCAGCATGCGGCGCAACCCCGGCGAGCGCGGCGGCCTGCTCGACGACGCGCACACGACCGCGCGCGACCACCGCGCCACGGCCGAGCACCACGCCGCCGCAGGTGATTGGCCCGAGGCCATCCGCGAGCGACTCCGCGCCATCGCCCGCGACCTCGAAGAACGTGTGATCGTCGAGCCGCGCCCCGGCCGTACGGCCGATGAGCTGGCGATCGAGGCGGGAGCCACGCTGCCGGACCACGCCGAGGAGCTCGCCGCGGGCGTACGGATCTTCGACGACGTCTGGTACGGCGGGCGTACCGGCGACGCCGAGGGCTACCGGCGGCTCACCGAGCTGGACGAGCGGCTGCGCTCGGCCCGGCCCGTGCCGCTCGTCTCGGAGGCGATCCGTTGAGCACCGCGACCGCGCCGGCGCCCTCCGCCGCGCACGAGAGCGCCGGGCACGTCGCGCGGCGGCGCTGGCGGCGCTCGCGCGGCATCCTCCTCGCGGTGCTCGCGCTGGCCGTGCTCGGCGTGGTGCTGGCCGCGCTGCGGCCGGCCGTACGCCCGGAGTACCTCGATCCGGACTCGACGGACCGGCAGGGCGCGCACGCGCTCGCGGAGATCACCCGGCAGCACGGGGTCCCGGTGGACGTCGTGCGCAGCGTGTCCGCCGCAGCGAGCCGGATGGGCGCCGCGTCCGACGCGATCCTCGTCGTCACGCGGTCCGAGCGGCTGCGGCCCGCCGACCTCACCGTCCTGCGCGACCTGCCCGGCGACCGGCTGCTCGTCGAGCCGGACGGGGAGGCACTGGACGCGCTCGCCCCGGGCGTCGTCCCGGCCGGCGGCTCGTTCGGCACCTTCTCACCCGGCTGCGCGCTCCCGGCCGCCTCCGAAGCCGGGCAGGTCGGCCTGTTCGACTCGCAGGTCTACGACACGCCGCCCGAGGCGACGAAGTGCTACCTCGACGGCGGGAAGCCCAACCTCGTCCAGCTGCCGGTGAACGGCGCGGAGGTCACGGTACTCGGCACCGGTCTCCCGTTCACCAACGAGCGTCTCGCCGACGACGGCAACGCCGCTCTCGGCATGAACCTCCTGAGCACGCGGTCGACCGTGGTGTGGCTGCTGCCGGATCCGCCGCCGCCGGGCACCGGCCGCAAGACGTTCGGCGACCTGGTGCCGTTCGGCGTCAAGCTCGCGGTGCTCCAGACGGTCGTCGCCGTCGTGCTGGTGGCGCTGTGGCGCGCCCGCCGCCTCGGCCCGGTCGTGGTCGAGCCGCTGCCCGTGGTGGTGCGCTCGGCCGAGGCCGTCGAGGGCCGCGCACGGCTCTACCGCGCACGCCGCGCGGGCGACCGTGCCGCGCTGGCCCTGCGCACCGGCGCGCTCGAACGCCTCACCGCGCTGCTCGGCATGCCCAAGAGCGCCGCCGCCGATCCGAACATGGCCGCAGAGATCATCGGCGGGATCGCGGCGCATACCGGGGAGGCGCACGCGACGATCGGCGGCGCGCTGTACGGTCCTCCACCAATGGACGACGCCGAGCTGGTCCGGCTCGCCGGCTACCTCGACGAACTCGAAAGGCAGGTTCGCAACTCGTGACCGAGCGAAGCGAGTGGTCCGGCGAATACGGCGCCGAGCCGGTGGACGTGGAGCCGCGTGAGGCGGTGGCCAATGACACGACCGCCAATGACACACGCGCCGCGCTGATGGCGATACGCGGCGAGGTCGCCAAGGCGGTCGTCGGCCAGGACGCCGTGGTGACGGGCCTGGTCATCGCCCTGCTGTGCCGTGGGCACGTCCTGCTCGAAGGCGTGCCAGGCGTCGCCAAGACCCTCCTCATCCGCACTCTCGCGCAGACGCTGAAGCTGGACTTCAAGCGGGTGCAGTTCACCCCCGACCTGATGCCCGGCGACGTCACGGGCTCGCTGGTCTATGACAACCGGAGTTCGGAGTTCGAGTTCCGCGAGGGGCCGGTCTTCACCAACCTGCTGCTCGCCGACGAGATCAACCGGACGCCGCCGAAGACCCAGGCGTCACTCCTGGAGTCGATGGAGGAGCGCCAGGTGTCGGTCGAGGGCCTGCCGCGCCCGCTGCCCGACCCCTTCGTCGTGTGCGCGACGCAGAACCCGATCGAGTACGAGGGCACGTACCCGCTGCCCGAGGCGCAGCTCGACCGGTTCCTGGTCAAGCTCAACGTCCCGGTGCCCTCGCGCGACGACGAGATCGCGGTGCTCCAGCGGCACGCCTCCGGCTTCGACCCCCGCGACCTGGACGCCGCCGGGGTCTCGGCCGTCGCCGGCCCGGAGGACCTGGCCGCCGGCCGCGAGGCCGTACGCCGGATCCGGGTCGACCCGAAGATCAGCGGTTACGTCGTCGACCTGTGCCGCGCGACCCGGCAGTCGCCGTCCTTGCAGCTCGGCGTCTCCCCGCGCGGCGCGACCGCGCTGCTGGCCACCGCGCGCGCGTGGGCCTGGCTGTCGGGCCGCGACTACGTGCGCCCGGACGACGTGAAGGCGCTCGCCCGGCCGACGCTGCGCCACCGTGTGCAGCTGCGGCCCGAGGCCGAGCTGGAGGGCGCGACGACGGACGGCGTGCTCGACGGCGTGCTGACCACCGTCCCCGCGCCCCGCTGATGGCACTGACCGGCCGTACGGGGCTGCTGGCACTGCTCGGCGACGGTCGTGCTGGTGGTCGCGCCGAGCTGGTGGACGCTGCTCGCGGTGAACGCGGTCATCCGGTCGCGCTGGTCGCGGCCGACCTCGCGCTGGCCGGCAACATCCGCGCGCTCGGCCTGCACCGGTCGGGCGAGACGAACGTACGCCTCGGCGAGGAGGCGGGCGTCTCGCTGATCGTGGAGAACCTCGGCCGCCGGCGGCTGCGCGCCCGACGTACGCGACGCCTGGCCGCCGAGCGCGGGCGCCGCCCCGCGCGAGGTCGCACTCTCGGTGCCGCCGGGAGAGCGCCGCCGCGTCGACATGCGCCTGCTGCCCACGCGCCGGGGCGACCGCCGCGCGGTCTCGGTCACGATCCGGTCGTGCGGGCCGCTGCGGCCTCGCCGCACGTCAGCTCTCCCGCTCGCGCGCCCTGGACCGTACGCGTGCTGCCGGCGTTCCCGTCGCGCCGCCACCTGCCCGCGAAGCTGGCCCGGCTGCGCGAGCTGACCGGCCAGCACGTGGCGCTGATCCGCGGCCAGGGCACGGAGTTCGACTCGCTGCGGGAGTACGTGGACGGCGACGACGTACGATCGATCGACTGGCGGGCGACGGCGCGCCGCAGCGACGTCGTCGTACGGACCTGGCGGCCGGAGCGCGACCGGCGCATCTACCTGGTGCTGGACACGGGCCGTACGGCGGCGGGGCGGGTGGGCGACATCCCGCGGCTGGACTGCTCGATGGACGCGGCGCTGCTGCTCGGCGCGCTGGCCTCGCGGGCCGGGCGACCGGGTGGACCTGCTCGCGTACGACCGGCAGGTACGGGCCCGGGTGGAGGGCAGCACGCGTACGGGACTGCTGACCGCGATGGTCCGCGCGATGGCGCCGCTGGAGCCGGAACTCATCGAGGCCGACGCGGCGGGCATGGTCTCGACGCTGCTGGCGCGCGTACGGCAGCGGTGCCTGGTGGTGCTGCTGACCGACCTGAACGCGACCGCGATGGAGGAGGGCCTGCTGCCGCTGTTGCCGCAGCTCACGGCCAAGCACCTGGTGATGATCGCCGCGGTGAGCGACCCGCGGGTGAGCGAGATGGCCGGGGCGCGGGGCGACGCGGCGGCGGTGTACGACGCGGCGGCGGCCGAGCGGGCACACGCCGACCGGCGGCGGGTGACGGCGGAACTGCGCAAGTACGGCGTGGAGGTCGTCGACGCCCCACCGGAGGAGATCGCCCCCGCCCTGGCCGACGCGTACCTCTCCCTCAAAGCCGCCGGCCGCCTCTGACCGGCGACGTACCGTAGCCTTGCACGGGTAGCGACTGAGCAACGCTCGCCCTGGGGAGGTCCGCGTGACGCTTCCGAGGGAAGGTGTCACCGCCGAGGAATACGATCGCATGTCGGACGAGGTCTGCCGACGCATCGAAATCGTCGGTGGAAGCATCATCGCGTCCCCCTCCGCGACACCGAGGCACAACCGCATCACGCGACGGCTCGCCAATTCCCTGGAGGCCGCGGCACCTCCGCCGTGGCAGGTGACGACGGACGTTGACCTGCGACTCTCAGACGTCCCGCTGCACAATCGGCGTCCTGACGTGCTCGTGTTCTCGGGCGACCCCGATCTGCTTCCCGTCCGGCCGCATCAGGTCCTTCTCGCCATCGAGATCATGAGCCGGGGAAGTGTCAACGCCGACCGACTAGACAAATCAGCCGAATACGCCGTTGCGGGCATTGCGAACTATTGGCGTATTGAGCAAGAAAAGTTGGACCTGGTCACTATACGTATGAACCAGACGACTCCGAAGAACGACGGTGAGACTGCGGATTGTGACGACTTTGCCATAGGGTAAGGCCATGGCCGATCCGATACCCGCGTATGAGCACGAGGAACCTCTCGTCGAGCTTGACGATGAGCGGCACGCCGACCTCGATCTGAGCCACTCGGCGAGCCTCAGACACAAGCAATACCGGGCAATTCAACAGCCCGACGGAACAATCCTCCTAAAGCCGGAGATATCGGATGAGGAGCTCGAGGCTCGGCTACTGGCCAATCCCGAGATCATGGCCGCGATAGACGAAGCAAGGGCACATCCGGAGCGTATGCGCCCACGCCCGGAGCGTAACCACTAGTCGCCCATGAGCGGCAAACCTCCACTTCAGCCCCGCTGCCGACCGCGCGTATCGATGGCTCGACACGGACCCCTGGTCAACAGTCGCGTTACTCGATCGCATTGATCAGGATCCTGGATCTTCTTGAACACAATCCCGGCAGACATGCGGGTACGGCAAAGACGGTTCGCAAGATCGGGTCCTGGGGCGTGGCCATTCGAGATCGTCACGCCGATTGGCTGATCATCTGGGAGCCGAGCCCGACGCGCCACGCTGGATGGGAACGTCGACTATATCGGTCCGGATCCGTTCACGTAAACCGTCAGGCGGCGACTCGGGGCCGGTTCCGGGACGAGTTCGGCGTCGCCGAGTGTCGCCGTCGCGGACGGCGCGGCGGCCGAAGACGATCACGTACGTCAGGAAGGCGGTTTCGGCGAGTCACGCCGATCGCGATGCGGAGCCAGGTCATGTGGACGTGGCCGGTGACGAAGCCCTCGATGGCGCCGGAGACCGCGAGTACGCCGATCAGCCCCAGCGCGATGCTCATCGCCGCGCGGCCCTCCTCGGCCAGGGCGTGGCTTCGGCGGCGTGGGCCCGGGTCGATGATCGTCCAGCCGAGGCGCAGACCGGCCGCGGAGGCGAGGTACACGGCCGTCAGCTCCAGCAGGCCGTGCGGCAGGATCAGGCCGAAGAAGATCGCGCCCTTTCCGTGGGCGAACATCAGGCCGGCCGAGACGCCGAGGTTCAGCTGGTTTCCCCAGAGCACGAAGATCGTCGGGATGCCGAGCAGGATGCCGAAGATCAGCGCCTGCGCCGAGACCCAGGCGTTGTTCACCCACACCTGGAAGGCGAACGCCCCGGCGGCGTGCTCGGTGTAGTAGTTGGCGAAGTCGTGGTCGACGAGCTGGCGGATCTCCGACGGCGACAGCAGCGACGCTCTGCACCTCCGGGTTGCGCGCCACCCAGACGGCGATCACCAGCGAGACCAGGTTGCAGATGACCGCCGAGCCCAGCCACCACCAGCGCACCCGGTAGACGGTCGCCGGGAACGAGACCGTGAGGAAGCGGGCGGCGTCGCGCCACATCGGCGCGTGCGCGCCGGTGACCGCGGCGCGGCCTCGGGCGACCAGCGACGACAGCCGGCCGACCAGCGCGGGTTCGGGTGAGCTGGAGCGTACGACCGACAGGTGGGTCGCGGCCCGCTGGTACAGCTCGACCAGCTCGTCGATCTCCGACTCCGCTGAGCCGTCGCGTGCCGCGGTTGACGAGTTGCTCCAGGCGCCGCCACTCGGCGTTGTGCGCGGCTACGAAGGCGTCGACGTCCACAGACGGGCACACTACTCTCAGGCGGAGATTCTCGACTGGAGGGCACGTGCCCATCGAACTGGTGACCGGCGAGGCCGTCGCACTCGACATCCGGGTCGCGCGGCTGGCCAGCCGCGCCCTCGCGCTGTTCGTCGACATGCTTCTGCAGGTCTTCGTGCTCTACATCTGCTTCATCTTCGTCGGGCTGTCGGCGGCCGTGATGGACTCCGCGGTGACGGTCGGGCTGGCGATCGTCTTCATGGTCACCGTGTTCGTGGGCTACCCGGCGATCACCGAGACGCTCACGCGCGGCCGTACTCTCGGCAAGCTCGCGGTCGGCCTGCGCGTCGTCGGCGACGACGGCGGCCCGGAGCGGTTCCGGCAGGCGCTCGTACGCGCGCTGGCCGGGTTCCTGGAGATCTGGGCGCTGCTCGGCTCGCCGGCGCTGATCACCTCGCTGCTGAACCCGCGCGGCAAGCGGCTCGGTGACCTGTTCGCGGGCACGATCGTCATCCAGGACCGCGTGCCGGTCAACGTCTTCCTCGGCCCGGTCGCGATCATGCCGGAGCAGCTCGCGCCGTGGGCGGCCTCGCTGGAGCTGGCGATGCTGCCGGACAACGTGGCGATGGCCGCGCGGCAGTACCTCACGCGCTTCTGGGAGCTGGCGCCCCGCGTACGCGACGAGATGGGGCGCGGCTCACCGGCGAGGTCTGCGGTACGCCGGCCCGCCGCCGCCTCCGGGGTTCCGGCCGGAGATCTACCTGTCGGCGGTGCTGGCCGAACGCCGTCGCCGGGAGGAGATCCGGCTCGCCCAGCGCGCCGCGCGGCGTGACGCGATCGGCCGCCGCGGCGTGCCGACGCCTCGCCCCCGCGCCGGTCATCGCGGTCAGTGGTCCCCCGCCGCCGGCGTACGGGCCGCCGTACCCCGGTCCCGGGCCCGGCCGGAGTGGCTCGGCGGCTCGCCCGATCCGGGCGCGCCGCCCGTAGGTTCCTGCCGCCGGGCCGCTGACGGCGCCCGTACGGGGCGGATCAGGGGAAGTTCGGCGGGTCGTCCAGGTCGGTCAGCTCGATGCCGGGCGCGGCGACGACGACGTCCCCGGCCAGGTGGAGTTCGGAGATCTCGCCGGTCTCCAGGTCGGTGACCTCATAGCGCTCGACCGGCAGCCGCCCTTCGTCGGCGTCGTGCCAGGCGATCTCGGTGAGCGTCCAGCGCTGCGGCACCGTACGTACGGCGAGCGCGGGTTCGGTCAGCAGCGAGCAGGCGTACGTCGGCGCTCTCGCGCTCGGCCAGGCCCAGCGAGCGGGCCACCGCGACGAGGAGGCCCGGGGAGTCGCCGAGGAAGCCGGCCGCGCGCGCGGAGCGCTCGCGGCCGCCGGTCACCCAGAGCAGTTCGGCCCCGACCGTACCGCCGCGCAGCGTGTGCTCGCCCGCGGTGACCTGGAGCCGGGCCGGCCGCCAGCGCCCGTCGGCGACCAGCTCGATCGTGCCGCCGTCCGTACGCTCGGCGGTGTAGCGCCAGCCGCCGCCGTCGGGCGCACAGGAGAAGCGCTCCTCGACGCCCGCGTCATGGAGGTACGTGCCACGAGGCATTCGGTGCCCTCCTAGGAGCCGCGTCGCCAGGACGACAGGTACGTCTCCTGGTCGGGGGTGAGGGCGTCGATCTCGATGTCCATCGAGGCGAGCTTGAGCCGGGCCACCTCGGTGTCGATCGCCTCCGGCACGTCGTACACGCCCGGCGCGAGGTCCTGGCCGACCAGCCACTCGCAGGTGAGCGCCTGGTCGGCGAAGGACATGTCCATCACGGCGGCGGGGTGTCCCTCGGCGGCGGCGAGGTTCACCAGGCGACCCTCGGCCAGCAGCACGAGGCGGCGGCCGTCCGCGAGGACGTACTCGTCGGCCTGCGGGCGCACCTCGCGGCGGACCTCGACGGCCAGGTCGGCGAGCGCGCGCACGTCGATCTCGACGTCGAAGTGGCCGGAGTTGGCGAGGATCGCGCCGTCCTTCATCCGGGCGAAGTGCTCGGCGCCGATGACGTCGACGTTGCCGGTGACGGTGATGAACACGTCGCCGTCCTCGGCGGCGCGCGCCATCGGTCTGTACGCGGTAGCCCTGCAGCACGGCGTCCAGCGCCTTCACCGGGTCGATCTCGGTGACGACGACGCGGCCGCCCATGCCGCGCGAGCGTTCGGCCAGGCCGCGGCCGCAGTAGCCGAAGCCGGCGATGACGATCGTCTTTCCGGCGAGCAGGGTGTTGGTGGCGCGGACGATGCCGTCGAGCGTCGACTGCCCGGTGCCGTACCGGTTGTCGAACATGTGCTTGGTGTCGGTGTCGTTGACCGCCACCATCGGGAAGCGCAGCGCACGCTCGCGTGCCATCTGGTGCAGCCGGATGACGCCGGTCGTGGTCTCCTCACACCCGCCGCGTACGCCGGCGGCCAGGTCGAGGCGCTCGGTGTGCAGGGTGTTGACCAGGTCGCAGCCGTCGTCCAGGACGAGGTCCGGGCCGATCGCGAGGGCCTGGTGGATGTGCCGGTAGTAGCCGTCGCGGTCGACGCCCTGGCGCGCGAAGACGGCCGCGCCGTACTCCTCGGCGAGCGCGGCGGCCGTGTCGTCCTGGGTGGACAGCGGGTTGGACGCGGCGAGGGCCACCTCGGCGCCGCCGGCCTGGAGCGTACGGATGAGGTTCGCGGTCTCGGTGGTGACGTGCATGCACGCGGCGATCTTCAGGCCGTCCAGCGGGCGCTTGGCGGCGAACCGTTCCCGGATCTGCCGCAGCACGGGCATCGAGCGGTCGGCCCACTCGATACGCCGGACCCCGGACTCGGCGAGTCCGGGGTCCGAGACGTCAGATTTCATCAGTACCGGTAGTGGTCCGACTTGTACGGGCCCTCGACGTCGACGCCGATGTAGGACGGCCTGCTCCTTGGTCAGCTCGGTGAGCTTGACGCCGAGCGCGTCGAGGTGGAGACGGGCGACCTTCTCGTCCAGGTGCTTGGGCAGGACGTAGACGCCGATCGGGTAGTTCGTCGGTCTTGGTGAACAGCTCGATCTGGGCGATCACCTGGTTGGTGAAGGAGTTCGACATCACGAACGACGGGTGGCCGGTGGCGCAGCCGAGGTTCATCAGCCGGCCCTCGGCGAGCACGATGATCGATGTGGCCGTCCTCGAAGGTCCAGGTGTGGACCTGCGGCTTGACCTCTTCCTTCACGATGCCCGGGAGCTTCGCCAGGCCGGCCATGTCGATCTCGTTGTCGAAGTGGCCGATGTTGCTGACGATCGCCTGGTGCTTCATCCGCGCCATGTGGTCGGCGCGTGATGATGTTGAAGTTGCCGGTCGTCGTCACGAAGATGTCGGCGGTCTCCACGACGTCCTCCAGGGTGGTGACCTGGAAGCCGTCCATCGCCGCCTGGAGCGCGCAGATCGGGTCGATCTCGGTGACGATGACGCGGGCGCCCTGGCCGCGCAGCGCGTCCGCGCAGCCCTTGCCGACGTCGCCGTAGCCGCAGACGACCGCGACCTTGCCGCCGATCAGCACGTCGGTGGCGCGGTTGAGGCCGTCGATCACGCTGTGCCGGCAGCCGTACTTGTTGTCGAACTTGGACTTGGTGACCGAGTCGTTGACGTTGATCGCCGGGAACGCGAGCGTGCCGGCCTTGGCCATCTCGTAGAGACGGTGCACGCCGGTGGTGGTCTCCTCGGTCACGCCCTTGATGCGCTCGGCGGCGGCGGTCCAGCGGCCGGAGCCGTCGACCGTACGGCGGAGCAGCTCCAGGACGACCTTCCACTCCTCCGGGTCGTCCTCGGCCGGCGGAGGGCACGGCGCCGGCCTTCTCGTACTCGGCGCCCTTGTGCACGAGCATCGTGGCGTCGCCGCCGTCGTCGAGGATCATGTTCGGGCCCTCGCCGTCAGGCCAGGCGAGCGCCTGGTCGGTGCACCACCAGTACTCCTCCAGCGTCTCGCCCTTCCAGGCGAAGACCGGGACGCCCTGCGGGTCGTCGGCCGTGCCGTACGGGCCGACGACGACGGCGGCGGCGGCGTGGTCCTGGGTGGAGAAGATGTTGCAGCTCACCCAGCGGACGTCCGCGCCCAGCTCGACGAGGGTCTCGATCAGCACGGCGGTCTGGATCGTCATGTGCAGCGAGCCCATGATCTTCGCGCCGCGCAGCGGCTGGGACTCGGCGTACTCCTTGCGGACCGCCATGAGGCCGGGCATCTCGTGCTCGGCGAGTTGGATCTCCTTGCGGCCGAACGCCGCGAGCGACAGATCGGCGACCTTGTAGTCCATGCTTGCAGTGCTCCCTGGAAGTCGGTGTCAGGTGCGAGTGTAGGTCGGCACGCCGGACGCGATGCACGGCAACGCGGGCTGTTTCTAACACAGATTTGTCAGAATAGGCCTCATGCGCATCACGGAGGCCGCCCAGCGGCTCGGCACCTCGCCCCGCATGCTCCGCTACCGCGAGGCCCTCGGGCTGCTGCCCCCCGACCCGCGAGCCCCGCGGGCACCGGCGCTTCGGCGAGGACGAGCTGCGCGCGGTGGCGCTCGCGCTGACGCTGGAGAAGCGGTACGACGTCAACCCGGCCGAGCTGGCCTTCGGGCTGCGGGTGCTGGCCGAGCCCGACGTACGTGCGGCGGTACGGGAGCTCGGCGAGCGCATCGGGCGGCTGTCCGCGCCTCCGGCGCGCGCGCTGGACTTCGAGAAGGAGAAGGCGCTGCGCCTGCTGCGCGGCCGGCGCTGAACCTGCGAACCGGCTGGTCGGAGGCCTCGCCAGGGTGGCCGGATCGAGGCGACCCCAGCCCATGGTGTGCCCGATCATGCCGTCCGCGGGGGAGTATCCCGTCAGGAGACCGAACGGACGGACGACGGCCACCCGGCGAGGGGACCGGCCGCGCCACCCGAACCCGCGAAGGCCGGATGACGGACCAGGCGCCGACGCCTCCGGACCCCCTAGTACGGAGGCGACGGCACCCTGTCACAGGAGAGAAGTTACGCCCCGGTGCGGTACCGGCGCGTCCGCCTGAGGGAGGGACCTCGCATCGTCCTCCAGGTGGACACGACGCCGGTCTCGAGGGATGGGAAATCGCTCCGTACGGTGAGGCGAGCATGGGCGCTTCGGGGGTCAAGATAAAGGGTGACCAACGACAAACCTGACTTCCTCCAGGAAGCCGGACCCGCGGCCTGGCGCCTGGCAGCTCAGGTGGTCACCGCCGTCGGCCAGGTCCTGCTGTGGATCATCAACGCCATCGGCAGACTACTGCGGCCGCTGACGAGCCGCCTCGTCGCGACGCCTCTACGGCCGGAGCGCGCCGCCCGACTCCGTCGCACGTCTCCCCCGGCGGGACGATGTACGCACGGCCGGGCCCGCCCGGCCCCCGCGCCCCGTACGCCTCCGCTGCTGCGCTGGGCGCACGCGTGGCGGCGCTTCGGCACGTCCTGGTGGTACGGCCCGGTCACCGGCGCGGTGCTCGCGCTCGCCGCGCTGTTCGAGCTGCCGCTGCACCATCTGCCGGCGGTCAGCCTCCAGGGCGGGTTCGCGCTGGCCGCGACGGTGCCGCTGATGTTCCGTCGCGAGTCGCTGCGCCCGTCCGCCGCCATCGCGCTGGGCGCCTTCGCCGCGAGCCTGCTGTCCGGGCAGACGCTGCTCGCCACGACCGCCTTCGCCGCGCTCTACACGCTGTTCCTGCTGGCCCAGCAGCTGCCGCGCCAGTCCACCGGCGTGCTCGGCGTCGCCAGCGTCGTCGGCCGTGGGCGTGGTCTACCTCGTCCTCCGGCAGCCTGGACGACATCCCCTGGCCGGCCGCGATCGTCGCCGTCGTCGCCGCGCTCGGGCTGGGCGACGCCCGCCGTACGGTCGAGACGGCCGAGGCCAGCATGGACGAGGAGCGCGAGCGCAACAGCGAGACGCTGACCCGGCTCAACGCCGTCCAGCACGAGCAGGCGGTGCTGCGCGAGCGCGCCCGGATCGCGCGCGAGTTGCACGACGTCGTCGCGCACTCGGTGTCGATGATCGCCGTACAGGCGGAGACCGCGCCGTACACGATGCGCGAACCTGTCGCCCGAGGCGAAGAAGGGCTTCGCCGAGATGGCGGGCGCGGCGCGCGAGGCCCTGGAGGAGATGCGCCGGCTGCTCAGCGTGCTGCGCGCCGAGCCGGGCGCCGAGCCCGAGGTGACGCCGCAGCCGCGCCTCGACCGGCTGGGCGAGCTGATCGACAGCCACCGCGGCGCGGGCGGCCAGGCCCACCTCAACGTGCACGGCGCCGTACGCCCGCTGTCCACGACCATCGAACTGTCGGCGTACCGCATCGTCCAGGAGGCGCTGACCAACGCGCGCCGGCACGCGCCGGGCTCGCGCGTGCGCGTGGACCTGAACTACCTCGGCGACCGGCTGGCCGTACGCGTGACCGACGACGGCTCGGCGGCGCCGGCCACGTCGGTGGATGACCGTACGAAGGTGATGGGGCACGGGCTGGTCGGCATGCGCGAGCGCGCCACGATGCTCGGCGGCCGCTTCGCCGCAGGTCCGCGTACTGAGGGTGGATTCGCCGTGCAGGCCGACCTTCCGGTAGGCCAGAATCGGCGTTCATGATCCGAGTGCTGATCGCGGACGACCAGACGATCGTGCGCGCCGGCTTCGCCGCACTCCTGTCCGCCCAACCCGACATCGAGGTCATCGCCCAGGCCGGAGACGGCCGTGAGGCGGTCTACCTCGCCGGGAGCCACCGCCCCGACGTCGTCCTGATGGACATCCGCATGCCGCACCTGGACGGCATCGACGCGACGCGACGCATCCTCGCCGACCCCGCCAACGCCGCGACGCGCGTGCTCGTGCTGACCACCTTCGACGTGGACGAATATGTCTACGAGGCGCTGTCGGCCGGGGCGAGCGGCTTCCTGCTCAAGGACTCCACCGCCGAGGACCTCGTCGCGGCCGTACGCGTGGTGGCGAGCGGCGACGCGCTGCTCGCGCCGCGAGTGACCGGCCGCCTGATCAAGGAGTTCGCCCGCCAGCGGCGCACCCGGCCGCGCCCCGCCCCGGGCCTGGCGACGCTGACCGCACGGGAGACCGAGGTCCTCGGCCTGATCGCGGGCGGCCTGTCCAACAGCGAGATCGCCGCCCGCCTGGTGGTGAGCGAGCACACCGTCAAGACCCACGTGGCCCGGGTGTTCACCAAGCTGGGCCTGCGCGACCGCGCACAGGCGGTGGTGCTGGCGTACGAGTCGGGCCTGGTCACGCCGGGTGGCGAGACGGAAGCCTGAGCCGCGCCGCCGGGGTCGTGCGGTGCTCGCCGCACCGCCGGTCATCCCGCCGCGGCACTCGCGACTGCCGTACGGCGCGGCGCGCCTATGTTCTCTGTCCAAAATCTGCTGAAATGCCACAATCGGAACCCCTCCGGGGAAGTCCCGCGTCTGACGACAGACCCCGTCACGAGCCGGTCGGAGGTGAGCGCGTGCGTGTCCGGTCCGGAGCGCTCTCGCGCGTGCCCGCATCGGAGCGACGGTGACCCCGGCCGGCTACACGGCGGTTCCCGCCACGTGGAACACCGCCGGGCACGGGATGGCCGAGACGTCCAACACGCTGGGGACCGCGGTCGACCGATTGTGCGATCAGCTCGCCGCGGCGGGCGCGTGCTGGGGCGATGACGACATCGGGCGGGCGTTCTTCAACGGCGACGAGCAGGGCCCTGGGTTCGGCGCGACACGTGACGCGGTGCTGGGCTACCTGGCGGACATGGTCAACCTCGTACGCGCGACCGGCGGAGTGCTGACCGTCTCGGGACAGAACTACCAGGTCGCCGACGAGGCGAGCACGATCGGCGCGGCGCTGCCCGCCGGATCGGACCACAACGCACTCGCCACGCTGAACCCGTACCGGCTGCCGCCGGCGTCGCAGGGCCTGGTCACGTCCGATCCGCCGCCGCCGGGGATCGTGTGGGTCCTGCGGTTGCTGGAGACGCTGGTGGGCGGCTGCCAGTGGCCTGATGGCGATCTGGTCGCGATGAAAGCGATGAGCGAGGCGTTCCGTGCCGCCGGGCGGTCGGTCCAGGCCGTGGCACGTGAGGTCGCGGCGCACGCCGCCACGGTGACCGCCGCCAACTCCGGCGCGGCCACCGAGAACTTCGCCTCCTTCGCGGA
Source organism: uncultured Actinomycetota bacterium (assembly GCA_963799975.1). Classification (GTDB taxonomy): domain Bacteria; phylum Actinomycetota; class Actinomycetes; order Streptosporangiales; family Streptosporangiaceae; genus Actinoallomurus. The sequence continues at coordinate 1,217,824 of CAWCZF010000002.1, forward strand.
GGCGCTCCGGGGCGGCGGAGACAGCGGCGGCCTGGCGTGGCTGACGTCGGTCTGCGACTGGCTCGCGGACTGGGTCGACACGCTGATCAAGCAGAAGAACGCGGCCTGGCTGCAGTTCGAGCTCTCCTGCGCGTTCCTCATCGCGACCTGGATCCTCGCGTCGGCGCTCTCGGTGCCCACCTTGGGCGGCTCGGTGGCCACCGCCACCGCCACCACCGAGGCCGAAGGCATCGCGCTCAGAACCCTGCTGCGAGGACTCGCCAAGTCGGTGCTCATGGGCGCGTGGTTCGGCGGCGGCCTGGACGCCGTCGGCCAGTACGCCCGGATCCAGGAGGGCCTGCAGAAGGGCTTCAGCTTCGGCGAACTCGCCAAGGGCACCGGCGAGGGCGCGGTCGCCGGGGCCGTGATGGGCGGTGCCGGCGCGTGGGTGGGCCGGGGAGGCGGCCCTTTCACCAAGGCGCTGGCTTCCTACCTGGAGACGGGGGGCTTCAAGGGCGGCCTGACCCGGTTCGCGTTCGCGGGCACGACCGGCACCGCGGGCAACGTCGCCGCCCAGGCCGTGTTCGACCACGGACACGTCGACCTGGCCCAGGCCGCCGAATTCGGATTCGGCATGGCCGGCATCGAGGGCTTCAAAGGCGCGGGCCGGGCGATCATCGCCCGTTTCGGCACCGGCGGCCGCTCCTTCGACCCCCTGGCCGAGCCACACGACGACACCCGCGCCGCCGACCCTCACGTCGCCGCCGTCGTCGTCCACGGCGGGCCAGGCGAGCTGACGGAGGTCGGCACCACGGAGGTCGGCCAAGTCCCCAGCGACGCCCGCGGCCCCGTCTGGACCGCCGATCCCCACGAGAACACCGATCGCGTCCCAGGGCACGACGTGTACCGGCACGCACCGCCCGCGACCCGGCTCGCCGCCGAGGGCGCCCCTGCCGCACTCTCGGCCCACAGCGATGGCATCCCGCCAGTCCACGAACCGGCCGCCCAGGTCACGGCGTCCCGCACCGTCCCATCGCCCGCCATCGTCGAACCCGTCCGCCAGAACATCGCCGCCGCCTTGGGAGGCGGGGAACAGCCGGTCACGGGGAGAGCCACCTCGCCGGGCCGGACGCCGGAGAACCCACCGCCGGTCGGAGGCGAACCGGCCCGGCACGCCACCGGGACCAACCCGCCGCACGGCGACCGGCGGCTCCCGCAGGACGGGCCGAGCACGGGTTCCTCGCGCATCAACGCGCTGTTGAACGGAGACACCTCTCACCCGGAGGGACCGGGTGACGGCTCCCCCTCCCACGGTGGGGACCCGGGCGGCGCCCACCTTCCGCCGGAACCACTGCCTCCGGACTCGCGGATCCCGGTCGTGGGCCGCGATTACCTGGACACGTTGCTGCGCGACGCCGGGTACACCGACACCGCTCCGGCCACCGAAGTCCCGCCGTCCCTGCTCCGCGAGCTTCGCCCGACCGCCATGGCGGGGCCCCGGGCCGAGGTGCGATCGGCGGATCCGGCCCGGCTGGCGGCCGACCTGCGCGCGGCACTGACGGGTGCCGACGTCGACGGCGGAATGGTGCTCGCCCGGCTGCACGAGCTGCGGCAGGATCCGGCCGCCGCCCACCGCCTCGACCTGACCTACCGGCAGGCCACCGGCCGCGACCTGCGTACGGACATCGTCACCGCCTACGCCGAGGGGCGGCTCAACGTCGACGTCGAGCCCTATCTCCCGCACCTGCTGCCCGACCAGACGATGCCGCTAGAGGCGCTGGGCGACCACGCCTCCATCGACGTGCGTGACCACAGGTTCAGTGTGGCGCTGCACGATGCGATCATGAACGGCGACGGTCCGCGAGTCAGCGCGTTGCTCAGCCGCACCGGCCGGGCGCCCGAGAGCAACTGGTCGCTCCAGGACGCCTTCCGCAGCCACTACGGTGACGAGGCGCTCCAGCGCATCCGCGACCAGTTCCCCCGCCCCGAGGCGGACTATCTCGCCCATCTTCTCGGTGAGGGCCCGCTGGAGACGCAGGTGATGTCGGTACCCGAGGTCAGGGACCTGTACGACCGGCTGTCGAACGAGACGTTCCGGAACCGGCAGGGGCTCGAGCTCAAGATCCCCTTCGGTTTCCCCGAGGGCGGCTGCTATGACCGCGCTCACCACATGGCGGTGAAGCTCGCCGAATGGGGTTACTCCTCCAGGAAGATCTTCGTGGTCCGTACGTCGCCGACGCTCGTGGTGCACTCCGCGACGCCGCAGGGCGGAGACGTTGGGTGGGGATTCCATGTCGCGACGGTCGTCCAGGTCCGGCACGAAACCGGCCAGGTACACGAGGTCGTCATCGACCCGTCGCTGCGGCGCGGCCCGCTCGGCGTCGACGAGTGGCTCGGGCTCATGGGAGTGACGCGAAGTGACTACCTCCGGTTTGACACGACCGGCCACCTTCCCGACCAGATCGGGTCGGTCCTCAGCGACATCTTGGTCGGCATGCGGATGGACAACTCTGCCGCGCTGGTCTACAGCACCCCACGGGAGATCTACTCGCCGCAGCAGTCCTCGCCTAACACGCTGCGGGAAGCCCATACCGCAGCATGGGAGCAGCACGAGGTCGAGACGGTGGAATACGTGCGCGCCTCCGAGGCGAGGGAGCTCAGCGGCCTCGTCGCGCAGATCGCGACGACGAACGGGTGGGACCACATCAACGCTTCGGCGTGGCACGTCGCCGAGATCATCCAGCACGATCCGGCGTACCGCATGTTGCTTCACGACGCACGCACGGGCAAGGCGTGGCCGCCTGACGTCGTGGCGGGGACCGGCTTCCCCGACCTGCCGCTCAGGGCGACCGTGGCGAAGGCCGCGTACGACATCCTCAAATGGTCCCCCGCACCGACGGGTTGACCGCGGGGCGACCGGTCGACGCGGACCTGACATCTGCCCGCGCGGATCAGCCCAAACGCCGCAGAAGGGTACTCTCTTGAGCAGGATCCCGACTCGTGGAAATCCTCCGGGCAGGCGATGGCCGGGGCGTCGAACACGTTGGGGACCGCGGTCGACCGATTGTGCGATCAGCTCGCCCCCGGCCGGCGCGTGCTGGGGCGACGACGACATCGGGCAGGCGTTCTTCAACGGCGACGGAAAGGACCCCGGGTTCGGCGCGACATGTGTCGCGGTGCCGGGCCATCTGGAGGACATGGTCAACCTCACGAATCTCCGAGCGAAACGTGCATACGACATTCTCAGTTCGGCCGTCGGGCCGACCACGGGGCCGCCGGGTTGACCGCGTATCGCGCTGACACCGGTTTGGTGTCGCGTGATCGCCGCCGGTTCGGTGCCGGTATCGTTCGCGCATGTCGTCGTTCAGTGGCTGGGCCGTGGTCGATCTGACGGCCGGCCGGGACCTGGATGGGTTCGTCGCCGCGCTTTGCGCGTCCCATGACGGAGCGCTGCGCGTCCTCGCGGAGGGCCACCGGATCTTCGTCTACGCCGACTTCGGGCCACAGCTCGCAGCCACGATCAAGACGTTGCTCCCGCGGTGGGGCACCCGGGCGATCGCAGCCGCCGACTACGACGAGTACGGCGTCACCACCATGGTGCTGGGCCCGGACGGAACGGCCGTGCACGTCGCGTCGATCAGCGAGCAGGACGAGGCGCCGCTGCCCGACGACGACACTCCGCGGTCGCGCGGAGCGGCCGCCGAGCTGTTCGATCGGCCACGTTCGGTTCTCGACGAGCTCTCGTCGACCTGGGCCCTCGATGGCGCCATGCCGTGGGTTCTGGGCGAGCCCTACCTGAGATGGTGGGACGCGCTGGGAGTGCCCTGGCCGACCGATTTCGGCGACCGCGCGATCGACCCGCGCGCCGCCGGCGTGCCCGGCCGCCCGGGTGGCGCGGAGGGCTGAGTCCGCTCAGGCAGTGCTCTCCGGCTTTGAGCGGGCGCGGTCGAGGTCGGGTTCGATGTAGATGTGGCGTGCCATCGGGACGGCCTCGCGGATGCGGCTCTCGGCCGCGTCGATGCCGCGGGCGACCTCGGCGGCCGTGTCGTCGTGGGTGACCGCGATCTTGACGGCGACGAGCAGCTCTTCCGGGCCGATGTGCAGGGTGCGCAGGTGGATGACGCGGTCGATCTCCGCGACCGAGTCGAGCTCGGCGATGATCTTCTTCTCGATCTCGCCGACCGCGGACTCGCCGATGAGCATGCTCTTGGTCTCCACGGCCAGGACGAACGCGACGAAGGCCAGTAGCAGGCCGATGACGACCGAGCCCACCCCGTCCCACGCGCCGTTGCCCGTGGTCACGGCCAGGGCGACGCAGATGAGGGCGACGACGAGCCCGATCAGCGCCGCGAAGTCCTCCAGGATCACCACCGGCAGCTCGGGTGCGCGCGCCCGGCGGATGTAGGTCACCCAGTTCTGCTCGCCCCGGGTCAGGTTGGACTCCTTGACCGCCGTACGAAAGGAGTAGCCCTCCAGCAGGATGCCGAGGCCGAGGACGCAGAACGCCCAGACCGGCGACTCGATGTCGTGCGGGTCGGTGATCTTGTGCCAGCCCTCGTACAGGGAGAACAGCGAGCCGACCGTGAACAGCACGACCGCGACGATGAAGGCGTAGAAGAAGCGTTCGCGGCCGTAGCCGAACGGGTGGCGGCTCGTCTCGGCGCGCTTGGAGCGGCTGCGGCCGAGGATCAGCAGGCCCTGGTTGCCGGAGTCGGCGATCGAGTGCACGCCCTCGGCCATCATCGAGGCCGAGCCGGTGAACGCGAACGCCACGAACTTGGCCACCGCGATGCCGAGGTTGGCCGCCAGCGCCGCGGCGATGGCCTTGCTGCCGCCCTCGGCGCTCACGGCCGGTCCACGGGGGTCATGAGATCCTCACTTTGAGTGCCTGGATGGCCGGTACGGGCGTCGGGTCGGCGCCGAGGGCCAGCGCGAGGTACACGCTCGCGTAGTCGACGTGTGCGATCAGCCCGGCGAGGCGTTCGAGGGGGTGGTCGCCGCGTGCGGTCAGCTCGGTCACGTGGACGCCGCGCTCGTCGGCGAGTTCGGTGGAGATCTCGCGGCGGCGTGCCACCTGCGGGTGCTCGTCGGTGTCGCGGACGACGACCAGCCGCAGCCGCGTCGGCTCCGGCTCGTCGACCCGGTCGCGGAACAGGTCGTCCTCGCCGGTCGCGCCGGCGAAGACGCCGTCGAACGTCATGACCTGCCCGTGGTTCGCCTCTGGCAACTCACCCGCTATAGCGGGATATTTCGCGTTGATGGCGAGCTGGGCGGCGAACCGCGTCGCCACCACGCCGGTCAGCTGCGAGGTCCCCCAGATCATCGGGATCGAGCCCGCGAGCTCCAGCGCCGTCTGCTTGCCCGGGTTGACGAACGACTCGCTGGCCGGGCGGCACAGGTGGCTCATCTCCTCCAGGCGCTCGGCGGCGGCCTCGAGCACGGCGGGCGTGACCTGCGCCAGGCCGAGTGCGCTCGCGGCGAGCAGCGTCGGCACGGTCAGGCCCCACAGCGCCGCGCGCGTCTGCGCCGCGGGCGCGACCGGCACGAACACCGCGCCCGACTGCACCGCGATCTCGGCGAGCGGCGACCCGCTCGCCCCGACGCACAGCAGCCGGCAGCCACGGCGCGCGGCGTCGGCCGCGACGCCGAGCGTCTCCTCGGTACGGCCGGAACGCGAGACGGCGATCACGAGGTCGGCCGCGCCGGCCCAGCCGGGCAGCCGGTAGCCGCGCACGGTAGTGATCGGCACCGGGCAGCCCAGGCCGCACACCGCGGCGAGCACGTCGCCCACGATGCCCGATCCGCCCATGCCCGCCACGACGATGCCACGTGGCCGCCCGCCGAACGCGATCCGTTCGACACCGGCCTCGGTGGCCAGCAGCTGGGCCTCGCGCACCTGGGCGGCCGCCGACGCGACGTGGCGCAGCATCTCACCCGGGTCCGCCGCGGACAGCGTCTCCGGATCGTCGAGGCGGTCGTGGTCTGCGGCCGCACCGGGCCCGGGAAAGGTCATCGCCGGGCCGGCCCTCCTGGGCACGGGAGCGTCATGCGGGAGTCCTGGCCTCGTCCACAAGGAGCACCGGGATGTCATCGCGTACGGGATAGGCGTATTCGCAGGTGCCGGTGCAGATGAGTTCCTCGGCGGCCTCGTCGGTCCGCAGCTCGCCCCGGCAGTTGGGGCAGGCGAGGATCTCCAGCAGCCAGGAGTCGATCTTCATGCGTTTCCCTTCCGTACGATCTCGAGGACCTCATCGCGTACGGCGGCCATCACGTCCTCGCCGTCCGCCTCCGCGTTGAGCCGCAGCAGCGGCTCGGTGTTGGACGGCCGCAGGTTGAACCACCAGTCGGCGTGGCCGACCGTGAGCCCGTCGAGCTCGTCGATCGTGACGCCCGCGCGGCCCTCGAACTCGGCGCGTACCTGCGCCATCGCGCCCGCCTGGTCGGAGACCTCGCTGTTGATCTCACCGGAGGCGGAGTAGCGGGTGAACTCGGCCAGCAGCTCCGACAGCGACCGGTCCTGACCGCCGAGCGCGGCCAGGACGTGCATCGCGGCGAGCATGCCCGAGTCGGCGAACCAGAAGTCGCGGAAGTAGTAGTGACCCGAGTGCTCGCCGCCGAAGATCGCGCCGGTCTCGGCCATGGTCTGCTTGATGAAGGAGTGCCCGACGCGGGTGCGTACGGGCTCGCCGCCGTGCTCGCGGACGATCTCCGGTACGGCGCGCGAGGTGATCAGGTTGTGCACGATCCGCCCCGACCCGTGCTTGGCCAGCTCGCGTACGGCCACCAGCGCGGTCACGGTCGAGGGCGCCACCGGCTCGCCGCGCTCGTCCACGACGAAGCAGCGGTCGGCGTCGCCGTCGAAGGCCAGCCCGATGTCGGCACCGTGCTCGCGCACGGCGGCCTGGAGGTCCACGATGTTGGCCGCCTCGATGGGGTTGGCCTCGTGGTTGGGGAAGCTGCCGTCGAGCTCGAAGTAGAGCGGGATCAAGTCGATCGGCAGCCCCTCGAAGACCGAGGGCACCGTGTGGCCGCCCATGCCGTTGCCCGCGTCGACGACGACCTTCAGCGGCCGGATCGCCGACAGGTCGACCAGCGTCTTCAGGTGGGCGGCGTAGCCGGACAGCATGTCCCGCTGCGTGATCGCGCCGGCCGGGCCGTCGTAGGCGGGCACGCCCGCGTCGACCAGCTCGCGGATCTCGGTGAGCCCGGTGTCGCGGCCGACCGGCTTGGCGCCCGTACGGCACAGCTTGATGCCGTTGTACTGGGCGGGGTTGTGGCTGGCGGTGAACATCGCGCCGGGCAGGTCGAGGCTGCCGCTGGCGTAGTAGAGCATGTCGGTGGAGCCCAGCCCCGCGACGATCACGCCCGCGCCCTGTGCGGCGGCGCCGCGGGCGAACGCGGCGGACAGCGGGACGGACGAGGCGCGCATGTCGTGTGCGGTGACGATCGCCGTGGCACCGGTCACGCGTACGAACGCCGCACCCACGGCCTCGGCGATCTCCTCGTTCAGCTCGTCCGGGACGACGCCACGGATGTCGTACGCCTTGAAGATCTTGGTGAGGTCACTCACTCCTGGCCCCTTGCTTCGGCACGGTGTCGTAAACGGCGTATCGAGAGCCTACCGGGACGCGGTCAGGGCTTGCGGGGCGTGTCCGAGCGCAGGACCCGCAGATGGCCGCGGCGGCCGACCTCGGTGCCCTGGCCGACCGGCTCCTGCCGGGGCGTGATGGGTTTGGCGGCCTCGCGCACGGCGTTGGCGAGCGCTTCGAGGTCGTCGCTGCTCGGCTCGGTCTCCTCCGCGGGGAGGCGTACGAGCTCCCAGCCCATCGGGGCGGTCAGCCGCTCGGCGTGCTCGGCGCACAGGTCATAGCAGTGCGGCTCGACGTACGCAGCCAGCGGGCCGAGAACAGCGGTCGAGTCGGCGTAGACGTACGTGAGCGTATAGACAGCAGACTGCTTGCACGCGGTGCGGGAGCAGATGCGGACGGGGCTCACGACGGGAACGTATCCCCTCCCCCCACACCCGCGCCACTATCCTCACTTCGTGTCGCCGTATTTCAGGCGGGCGACCGCATAACGGATCTTTATCTCAACAGCCCCCGTACGAGCGGAGCGCACGCCTGTGCGTGCGGCGAAGCCCGCGACGCCGGGAACGCGGCCGCGCGCACCGACGAATCGTCGCAGCGAGTGCGCCCGGGTATCCCGGGGGTGACCCCCTGGAGGAGGCGGACGTGATCAGGAGCAGATCGGCCCCATGGTCCGCCCGGCTGCGCCCCGGAGGACGATTCGGGCGGACTATGCTCGAAGACGTGCGATCACGGGTGACAGGTCCCACCACGCGCCGTCGTGACCGCCGCGGCCGCGGCATGCGCGGGCCGCTCGCACCGGCCGAGGCGCCGATCTCACGCACGCGCGCGGAACGTTTCGACGAGCTCGTGCGCGAGGAGGCACACCGGCTCGAACAGCGCTGGAGCCGCGAGTTGGCCGGCGTGGAGTTCGCCGTGGAGGAGGTGCCCTCGGCCGACCCGGGCCCGTTCGACGCCGGCGTGGTGCCGCTCAGCCGCCTGATCCCGGCCGCCGACGGCCGTCCGCCGCGCATCGTCGTCTACCGCCGCCCGGTGGAGGCGCGGGGCGGCGACGACGAGCGCGACCGCGCACGGCTCGTACGCGACGTGGTGGTCGAGGAGGTCGCGGACCTGCTCGGCCTCGCCCCGGAGTCCATCGACCCGACCTATGACTCCCCGGACGACTAGGGGCTCGGCTCAGGTTCTCCGGCCGGTCGGAGCAGCGCGGCGAGGCGTTCGCGGTCAGCGTCGCCCGCGGAGAAGGTGACGACCTTCTGCTCCGTGTCGTCGGCGACCTGGAGCACGAGGTGCCGCAGGGACAACTCACCCAGCCGCGGGTGGCGTAGGCGCTTGACGCCCGAGGACAGGGCGGTGACGTCGTGCCGCGCCCACCAGGCGCGTGCCTCGGGACTCGCCGCGCAGAGGCGTTCGAGGAGCGCGGCGAACGCCGGGTCGCCGGGGTGGCGGGCCGACGCGGCGCGGAAGCGGCCCAGCAGGACCGCCGCCTCGGTCTCCCACTCCACCAGGACCGTACGCGCCGCCGGGTCGGTGAACGTCCACCACAGCATGTTGCGCTCGGGCGCGGGCAGCGACGGCCAGTCGGTCCACAGCAGCCGGGCGGCGCGGTTGGCGGCCAGCACGTCCCAGGTGCGGCCGGTGACGTAGGCCGGGTCCGGGTCGAGTCGCTCGACCAGGGCCCTGACCTGCGGGTTCAGGATCTCGGCCGCGGAGGTGGGCGACGCCTCGCCGTGCACGAGCTGGTGCAGGTGCGCGCGTTCGGCGGCGTCCATCCGCAGCGCGCGTGCCAGCGAGTCCAGCACCTGCCGTGACGGGTGCACGTCCCGGCCCTGCTCGAGGAACGTGTAGTAGGTCGTGGAGATCCCGGCCAGCCCGGCGACCTCCTCGCGGCGCAGCCCGCGAGCGCGCCGCCGGGTCCCCTCGGGCAGCCCGACGTCGCCTGGCCGCAGCCGGTCGCGGCGGGTGCGCAGCAGGTCGGCGAGTTGCCGCTCGTGCATCCTGATACTCCTGTTACCAGTAAGAACCGAAGCTGGATACCACTGTAGGGACCTCCTAGCGTGGCCTCCATGACCACACCGAACGACGACCACGCGAGCTTTGGCCGGTCCGGCTCGCCGGAGCCGCGCGTGAGCGGATACCTGGCGCGCCCGCGCGGCGACGGGCCGTTCGACGGAGTCGTGGTCGGCATGGAGCTGTTCGGCGTCACCGCGCACGTGCGCGCGGTGTGCGACCGGCTCGCCGGGCTCGGGCTGCTCGCATACGCGCCCGACCTCTACCACCGCGAGGCGCCCGGCATCGAGCTGCACGAGGACGCCGAGGGCCGCGAACGCGGCTTCGCGCTGCTGCACCGCCTGACCCGCGACCAGGCGATCGCCGACGTACGGGCCGCCGTGGCGTACCTGCGCGCGGAGGGGGCCGCCGAGGTCGGCATGGTCGGGCTGAGCGTCGGTGGCCACGTCGCGTACCTGGCCGCCACCGCGCTGGAGCTGTCGGCGGTCGCCGTCGCGTACGGCGGGTGGCTGCCGACCGGCGACATCCCGCTCGGCCGGCCCGAGCCCACGCTGTCCCGTACTCCGGCGATCACCGCGCCGGTGCTGCTGCTCGTCGGCGAGGACGACCATGTGGTCCCCTGCGACCACCGGCGCGCGACCGCCGAGGCGCTGGCCTCGGCCGGCGTCGAGCACGAGATCGTCGTCTACCCGGGCGTGCGCCACGGGTTCCTCAACGAGGACCGCGAGACCCACGACCGGGAGGCGGCCGAGGACGCCTGGCGGCGCATCGGCCGGCTGTTCGCCCCGACTTCGTGAGCTACCCGGCCAGGCCGGTGACCCGGTGATGCATGAAGCGGTAGTCCTGGTCGTCGAACCACTGGCTGACCGTCACGTGGAAGTCGGCGAACGCCGAGCCGGGGACGATGAAGCCGCCGTACTGGTTGCCCGGCCGCCGGCAGAGGTAGCTCCAAGACAAAACCACCGAGGCTCAGGCGACCGGTGCCCGGTCCGCCACCTGCCCCAGGTGCGGGGCCCGGCACGCTCGTAATGGTCCCGCCCGGGGCCCCGCACGCCTCCGCCAACCCGGGCGAGCCGGCCACCGACTTCGCGCCGTAACGGATTTCCGTCGGAGCGGGCGCCGCCGCTCCGGCCTCCGCGACGGGCCGGCCCGCCGCGGCCACCGTACGAGCGGTGCCCGGGGGCTTCGCCTCCTGGGCGGCCCTGCTGGCGACGCAGCGCCGGCTGGTCACCGCGGCGGAGGCCATCAGCGCCACGATCCGGCCCACCGACGGCCTGGCCGGCATCTCGGCGATGCCGGAACACCGGGCACTGTGGATCTACTGGAAGGGCGCACTGCCCGCCCGCGTCAGCCGGGCCGTCGACGCGCAGCGCGAACGCGTGCCCATCCGGGTACTGCCGGCCGCGTACAGCCAGCGGCAGATGATCGCCGGCGCGATCACCTGGCCCGTGGACGCCACCCACATCGGCTACTGCTCGGTGAGCTTCGCCGTTCTGCGGGCCGGGCACACAGAGATGCTCAGCGCCGGGCACTGCGGCGTTCGTGACGATCAACAGCTCGCTCGCCTACTACGGGGCGACGATCGTCAAATAGCAGGCCGCTGAAATCGGAATGGGCGGGTACGGGCCCCGTACCCGCCCATTCGCACGCTAGGCGCGCTCTCCGATGTGCGCGGCGAGGTGGGCGGCGAGCGCGGCCGGGGTGCCGTGCTCCCAGATCGCCTGGGCCGGGATGCGGATGCCGAGGCCGCGTTCGAGGCCGGACCGGAGTTCGAGCGCGGACATGGAGTCCAGGCCCGACTCGGTGAGCGGGCTGTCCGGGTCCAGCTCCGCGCGGTCGAGACGCAGGATCGCGCTGCTCTGGTCGACGATGTACTCGGTGATGCGGCTGTGCCGCGTGCCGGGGTCGGCGGCGAGCAGGTCGATCCGCAGGATGTCGCCGTCCGCCGGGCGGTCGTGGTGTGCCAGGGCGGCGAAGAACGGCGTCGTGCGCACACGGTCGCCGATGGACATCCGCGCGTCGTCGAACGGCAGGTAGCCCGTCTGCGCCCGGTCGTGGCGCAGGACCAGGTCGATGGCGGCGACCCGGTCCGCCGGGCTCACCGGCACGGCACCTCGCGGGCCGCCCTCGGCGCGCAGCGCCCCAGTTGAGGCTCTGCACCGGCACCCGCAGCGAGCGGCCGTACGCGGTGAACGCGTCGAGCCAGCCGTCCGCCGCGGCGTACGCCGCCTGGCCCTGGTCGCCGATCAGCGCGGCGGACGAGGAGAAGGACAACCACCAGTCGAGGCGGTGCCCGGCGACCGCGCGGAACAGGTGCCACGCGCCGAACGCCTTCGGCGCCCACACCCGGTCGAGCAACTCGTCGTCGATGCGGCTGATGGCCGCCTCCTCGGCGGCGTCCGCCGCGTGCGCCACGCCGCGCAGCGGCAGGCCGGTGGCGGTGGCCGCGGCGATCAGCCGGGGCGCGGTGGCCGGGTCGGACAGGTCGCCGCGTACGAGGCCGATGTCGGTGCCGGCCCGGCGCAGCGCCTCGATGACCCGGCCCGGCTCCCCGGCCGGGCCCTCCTGGTCGTTCAGCACGATGCGGCCCGCGCCCTCCTCGGCCAGGTGCCGGGCGAGCAGCAGCCCGAGTCCGCCGAGCCCGCCGGTGACGACGTACGCGCCGTCCTTGCGCGCGACCGGCACCTGGGCGGGCGGCACGATCGCGCGTACGGTCCCCTCGACCGGGAAGACGATCACGAGTTTGCCGGTGTGCTCGCGCGCCGCCATGGCCTGGAACGCCTCGGCGACCGCGTCGATCGGGTACGCCGTGTGCGGCAGCGGGTGGATCCGGCCCGCCGCGACCTCCTCGCCGATCTCGCGCATGAGCGTGCCGGTCAGGGCCGTCAGCCGGTCGCCCTCGGCGGTCAGGTCGACGCCCGCGAAGGTGATGTTGTGCCGGGGCGGCGACAGCCGCAGCCGGTCGTGGGCGGATCCGCCGACGTCGATGAAGCGGCCGCCCGGCCGCAGCAGGTCCAGGCCGGCCTGGAGCGCGATGCCCTCCAGCGCGTTGACGACGACGTCGACGCCCTCGCCGTCCGTCGCCGGCGCGCACCTGCGCGGCGAACTCCAGCGTGCGCGAGTCATAGACGTGCTCGACGCCCATGGCGCGCAGCAGGTCGCGCCGCGACTCGCTGCCGGCGGTCGCGTGGATCCGCGCCCCGGCCGCCTGTGCGAGCGCGATGACGGCCATGCCGACGCCGCCGGTGGCCGAGTGGACGAGGATGCGCTCGCCCCGCTGCAGCCGGGCGAGATCGCGCACGGCATGTGCCCGGCGAGCAGGTACGCCGCCGGTATCGTCGCGGCGTCCTCGTACGACAGCGCGGGCGGCACGCGGAACGCCGCGACGGCCGGCAGCGTGACGAACGAGGCCATCGAGCCCGGCGCGAAGGCGGCCACCCGGTCGCCGGGCCGCAGGCCGGTCACGCCCTCGCCGACCGCGATGACCTCCCCCGCGCAGTCGAGCCCGAACGACCCCCGGCGTACGGTCCGCGGCGGCGCGTACGTCGCGGAAGCTCAGGCCCGCGGCGTGCACCCGCACCTCGATCTCGCCCCGGCCGGGCCGCCGCCGCCGCGCGGTGACCAGCTCGAAGGAGCCGAGGTCGCCCGGAGTGCGCAGGACGGGCGCGAACCCGTCCTTTCCGCAGCGGACGTCGGCGGTGCGTCGCTCGCGCGTGCCCAGCGGCGCACGGCGCAGCCGCGCGGCGTACCGCGTGCCGCCGCGCCAGGCGATCTCGTCCTCGACCGAGTCGGCGAGCAGCTCGGCGACCAGGTCGGCGGGGTCGCCGCCGTCGGCGTCCACGTCGACGTGGGTGACGCGAAGACCCGGATGCTCCGCGCCCGCGACGCGGCACACGGCGCGCAGCGGCGCCTGTTCGAGGTTGGGCACGCCCGCGCCGTGCGGCGTACGCGCCTCGCGGGTCACCACGTACAGGCGCGGGCGCGTTGCCGGCCTCGGCGAGCGCGCGCACCAGGTCGGTCAGCCGCCGTACGCGGTCGCGTGCGCGCTCGACCGTCTCGACGCCGACGGTCTCGACAGCGGAGCGGGGCAGAGCATGACGACGCGCCGATGCTCGTCGCCGAGGTGGCGTCGCACAGCCTCGGCGCCCATGTCGCGGTAGGACAGCGGCGTGGCCAGCAGCGCCGAGCCGAGCGCGCCGGCGAGCGCGTCCGCGAGCTGGTCGTCCTCCTCGGCCAGCACCAGCCAGGACCCGGCTGCCGGGCGCGGGCAGGCCGGGTGCGGGCAGCTCGTCCCAGTCGATGGCCGAGCAGCCGGTCGCCGACGCGTACCGCCGACGCGTCGCGTGCGGCCGCGCCCAGCTGGACGTCGAGCAGCTCGACGACCACCGCGCCGTCCTCGTCCAGCAGCCGTACGTCGGCGCGCGCTCCGTCCTCGTCCGACCGCGTGCACCCGCGCCTCGCACCAGACGGCGCGGTTCGGGTCGCCGAGGCGGCGCAGCGCTCCGACGCGCAGCGGCACGAACGTCACGTCCTGCCCGCGGACGCGCGGGTGCGCGGCGACGGTCAGCAGGCACGCATGGAGCAGCACCGGATGCACGCGGAACGCGCCGGCGGCGGCGCGCAGGCCGGCCGGCAGCCCGGCACGGCCGATGACGCTGTCGTCGTCGGCGGTCGGCGGTGGACGGCGTCGAGCGCGGCGAAGCACGGCCCGTGCCGCAGTCCCTGGCTGCCAGCCCGGCATAGACCGGTCCCGGGTCCTCGGCGTTCGGCCGGCCGGCGAGCGCGGCCGCCACGTCCACCCACGCCGTGGGCGGCTCGGCCGGCAGACGGCGCACGGTCGCGGACGCGACGCATGGCGCGCGGCCGTCGAGGTCGGCCAGGAACTCCACGCTCGCGGTGTCCGGCGCCAGCCGCGTACGGCGCGCGTGGTGAGCAAGCGTGTGCTCGTCGAGGAGCGACCGAGGAGTGCACGGTCAGGTCGCGCACCTCGCACGGCACCCGCTCGCCGAACAGGTCGGCGGCCACGCCCAGCGCCATCTCCGCGTACGCGGCGCCGGGCATCGCCGGCCGGCCGTCGACCCGGTGGTCGCGCAGCCACGGCCACACGGCGGTGCCGGCGTCGGCCTGCCAGAGGTGCTCGCCGGGCGCGTCGGGGAGGCGTGACGTGGGTGCCGAGCAGGGGCCGGCCCTGGTGCCGGTCGGCGTCGCGCTTGCGCCGCAGGTAGTCGGGCAGCCAGAGCCGGCGCTTGGCCCACAGCGGCAGCGGCACGTCGGCGAGGCTCGCCGTCCGCGTGCTCGCGCCAGGAGACCGGCACGCCCGCGCAGTACGCGGCGGCGACCTGCGCGGTCAGGCCGGACGGCACCTCGTCTCTGGTCGCGCGTCAGCGTCGGCAGGACGGTCGCGTCGCGGCCCATCCGCTGGGCGTTCTCGCGTACGGCCGGGCACAGCAGCGGGTCCGGCGACACCTCGACGAACGTCCGGTGGCCGTCGGCGAGCGCGGCGACGCACGCGGCGGCGAAGCGCACCGGCCCGCGTACGGCGTCGGCCCAGTAGGCGGCGTCGAACGACGGGCGTGGTGTACGGGTCGCTCCAGCACGGTGCCGTAGACGGTCAGGTCCGGCTCGCGCGGCGTCCAGACCGGCCAGCGCCGGCCGCAGCTCGTCGCGTGCCCCGGCGCGCGCAACCGCCGAGGCCCGGGTCGCCCGGGATCGAGCTCCGCGGCCACGTTCTCGGCCCCCAGGCCGCGACGAGCGAGCGTACGTGCCCGGCGTCTCCGGAGATGACGGTGGAGGACGGCGACGGGATGGCCGCGACGGTGACGTCCTCGACGCCGGCGGCGGTGAGCTGGGCGCGCACCTGCCCGTACGCGAGCTCGACGCGTGCCGTCGCGCTCTCGTCCGCCGCGCCGGCGAGGAGGTTCGAGACCCGGCAGACGACCGCCGCGCCGTCGGCCGGCGACAGCGCCCCGGCCACCACGGCCGCCGCGACCTCGCCCATCGAGTGGCCGATCACCGCGGCCGGTTCGACGCCCCGGTCGCGCCAGGCCGCCGCGAGCGCCACCTGCGTGACGAACAGCACCGGCTGGGCTGCGCAGCGGCGCGTCGCCGCCGGTCAGGGCGGCGCGTCCGACCGAGAAGCCGGCCTCGGCGGCGATGAGGGGCTCGAAGCACGTCCACGGCCTCCGCGAAGGCCGGTTCGGCCGCCAGGAGACTGACGGCCCAGCCCGGTCCCTGGACCGCGCCTTGACCGGAGAACACGAAGACGGGGGCCTGGGTACGGCGCGCGCTTGTCCCGGTCCAAACGGCGTCGGCCGATCGTACGGCCGGCCAGCCGGCGTAGCCGGTCGATGAGCTCCGTGCGCGAGGAGGCGCCGATCGCGGCGCGGTGCACGCGCGTCTCCCGGCGGTGGGCCAGCGTGTGGCCGACGTCGCGCAGCGGCACGCCTGCGCCGTCGCCCTCGATCCAGTCCGCGACGCGTGCCGCGGTGCCCGCGAGGGCGTCGTCGGACCCGGCTGAGAGCGGATAGAGCCGCGGCCCCGGCGCGGCCTCCGGCCGCCGGGGCGGCGCGGGTTCGAGCAGGACGTGCGCGCTCGCCCGGCGAGCGGCCACGGCGACGAACCGCGGACCGGGCCGCGAGGGCGACGGCCGCTCCGGCGAGGGCTGTTCGAGCAGGACGTGCGCGTTGGTGCCGGAGGCGCCGTGGGAGGAGACGGCCGCGATGCGCGGCCCGGTCGTGACCGGCCACGGGACCAGGCGCGGTCGGCACGAACAGCCGGCCGCCCTCGCCGTCGATCCGCGGGTTCCACCCGGTGAAGTGCAGGTTGGGCGGGATCTGGCCGTGCCGGACCGCCAGCACCGCCTTGATCAGGCCGGCGATCCCGGCGGCGGCCTCGCAGTGGCCGAGGTTCGTCTTGACCGACCCGAGCGCGCAGCCCTCCTCGCCCGTGCCGTACGAGGCGCGCAGCGCAGCGTACTCGACCGGGTCGCCGTGCGGGCAGGCCCGCACCGTGCGCCTCGACGAGACCGACGCGCGCCGGGTCGACGCCCGCCCTGGCCAGCACTTCCTCGTGCAGGACGCGCTGGCCCTCCTCGGACGGGCCGGTCATCGCGCCGAGCCACGCGCCCGTGGTGGTTGACGCCGGTGCGCACGGAGCACGGCGAGCACGCGGTCGCCGTCGGCCACCGCGTCGGGCAGCCGCTTCAGCGCCACCATGCCGCAGCCCTCGCCGCCGTACGACCCCGTCGGCGCTCGACGCCGAACGCGTCGCACCGGCCGGTCGGGGACAGGGCGCCCATCGTCGTGTAGGCGAACGCGCCGCTGGGGGTGAGGTCGAGCGAGACGCCGCCGGCGAGCGCGAGGTCCACCTCGCCGGTACGGAGCGCCTGGCACGCGAGATGGACCGCGACGAGCGAGGAGGAGCCGGAGCTGTCGAGGGTCACCGCGGGCCCGCGCAGGCCCAGCAGGTGGCTGATCCGGCCGGTGGCCGAGGAGCGGTCCGTGCCGGTCACGCTGTGTGCGTCCCACTGCGCGGGCTCGTCGCCGGTCAGCGTCAGGTATTCGTCGTGGGTCTGGCCGGCGAACACGGCCGATGGCCGAACCGTTCAGGCCGTGTGGCCGCAGGCCGGCGTGCTCCAGCGCCTCGCACGCCGTCTCCAGCAGCAGCCGTGCCTGCGGGTCGATCCGCTCGGCCTCGTGCTCGGTCAACGTGAAGAAGGCCGGCTCGAAGCCGGCCACATCGTTGATGAAGCCTCCCCAGCGCGAAGGTGAGTTGCCCGGGATGCCGGGTTCGGGGTCGTAGATGGCCTCGGCGTCCCACCGCTCCGGGGGGACCTCGGTCACCAGGTCACGGCCCTCGGCGAGCGCCGTCCAGAGCGCGTCCGCCGAGTCGACCCCGCCGGGAAAGCGACACCCGATGCCGATGACGGCAACGGGGATTTCCGCGACGGAGGACCAAAAAGAAACGGGGAACATCATCCCGATGGGTTTCGAACATGCGTGAGCGTCCTCTACGGCGAGTGCGGTCATCTTCGGCTTGACCGAAACGGGTCGGCGATGATCGCGATATACCGCAGGTCATCGGCCTCCTATCGGCCTCTCCAAGGTGGCGGGGGGAGAGTCCTCGATCCGTTTGCTAAGACTTGTTGTAAAGACGTTGTCAGCGCCTGTCATAAAGCGTACTTTAACTGTCAAGTAGCCGTCGAGACCCCATCGCCAAACGCAATGTAAACCTGCGGTACGACCGCGAAACGCAGATCCGTTGCGGCCGGTTTGCGACGGTTACGGAAGCGGCACGTCGCGTACGGGCGGCAGTGCCGCGACCGTACGGGCCGGCGCTGATCGGCAGCACGGTGACGCCCTGCTTCTTGATCTTGCAGAAGCCGCGCGGCGTACACCGGCCCCGACCCGGCGTCGGGCGCGATGGACAGACCGTAACCGGCGCGGCCGGCGGCGGCATCGCGACCTCGAGAGTACGGCCGGCCGGAACCGTGACGTCTCGCGGCGTACCGGCCGGGCCCTGCGCCATGATCTGGGTGAGGCGTACCGAGGCCGCCGCTCCCGGTGCGGTGAGCAGGAGTGTCGTCTGGTCGCGGTCGTCGGCGACCAGGCCGACGCGGCCCGCGAGCGAGGGCGCGGCCGCGGCGTACCGCGAAGTCGGCGCCATCGTCGGCGACGAGCGCCGCGACGATCGGCTTGCTGGAGGTGAACCGCAGCGCCGCGGACTTGCCGCCCAGCCCCAGGTCGAACGCGGTCACCGCCAGCGACGGGGCCTGGAGAACTCGCTGGCCGACCGGGTTGACCACGCCGTCCTTGGCGATGCCCTGGACGCTCACCGCGGCCACGTCGCGGCCCGGCACCGCGACCAGCAGCCGGCGGCGGCCGCTGCCGGACGGCACGCCCGGCACCACGAGGCTGGTGCCCGGTTCGGTCGCGGGCAGCCAGTCGGCGCCCTTCTTGCGCTCGACGCGTACGGCGCGCCGCGACCCTTCCGCTGGTGGCGTGCACGTGCAACGCGATGAGTCCGGTGTCGGCCGCGGCCTGACCGAAGCCCTCGGTCTGCACGCCGATCTGGATCACGCGCGTGGAGTGCGGGCCGATGACGCAGGTCGTTCTGGCCCTCGGGCGTCTCGATGGAGCCGTCGGGGCTGAGCGCGCCGACGACCGCCGTCACGCCGCGGTCATCGACGTTCGTGAGGTACAGGCTCGACGCTCTCGGCGTCGGCCGGTCCGGGGCCGGCGAACCACAGATCGGTGGCGGGCTGCGCGCAGCGGGTGTCGGCCAGCCCGCCGCCCGTCGTGGTCTGCTCGACGGTCAGGCCGGGCGCGAGCGAGCCGTACGCGGCGAACGGCCACGGGCCCGCGCCCTTCTTCTTCACGTCCGCGGACCAGGCCGTACCGGGCGTGGTCAGCGCGACCGAGGTGCCGGGCACCCACGCCTTGCCCGGTCCGTGCTCACCGGGCGGCGTGACCGCACTCACCCGCGCGTCATGCGTGTCGGGGCAGGCGGCGTTCGCCGAGGTGACCGGGACGTTGACGTCACGGCGCCGCGCGGAGTCCGCCGGACGCGCGAGGGCCGCGACGCCGTAGAGCGCGGCAAGTGCCAGCACGACGAGGGCGGCGAGCGCGAACCGGTTGCCGGGCAGCGCGTTCATCCACCGCGGCCGGGTCTGCGCCGAGGAGAGCCGCACCGTGAACGCCAGCACCGCGCGTACGGCACCGCGCAGGAGCCGGAACGCGCCGCGCAAGACCACGCGCGTCACCCGGTAGGCGCGGGCGAGCACCGTGCGTGCCGTGGCGGCGGCGCTCATGACTCCGCTCCCTCGAGGACCGGCGTCTGCTCGACGCGCGCGTGGCCGCCGCGCCTGCGACGATGCCGTCGCCGGCGTTCGGTCCACTGCGCGGTCGGGAGTGCGAGCAGCGTGACCACGATCAGTCCGAAGCCCTGCGCCGACACCCACACGTGCCGCAGGGCCATGCCCCGGTGCAGCGTGACGGACCCCCCGGCCGCCGGGACGTCGTACGCCTGCGCCCAGCCGTCGTACGTGCGCCCCCGCGTCGCGTGGCCGTCGATCGTGGCGTGCCAGCCGTGGCCGGCGGGCTCGGCCAGCAGGAGTGTGCGGCCCTCCGCGCCCGGCGGGATCCGTACCCTGGCGTCGATGCCGCCCGCCGCGAGCGGCGTGACCGTGCGTCCCTCGAGGAGCATGAGCCGTCCGGCCTGCGTGGTCGGCTGCCACAGCCCGAACCGCGAGGTGCGGCCGAGACGTGCCAGGTCGGGCGTCGCGTCCAGGACACCGGCGAGCGGGTCGCCGTCGGGGTGGGGCACCAGGACGTACCCGATGCCGAAACGAGTCAGCGCCGCGGCGCTCCCGGTGCCGGAGGTGAGCCCGGCCACCGCCGCGCGCAGGTGGCCGCGCGCGGCGGCGGGGGCGCGCGCGGTCTCCTCGCCCGGCAACGGCAGCCGCTCGCGCAGGACCGTCGCGGTCACCGGGCCGCCCGGCCGCCGGGCGAGCACGAGCATGCGGGGCCGGGTCGCGTTGGCCTCGACGACCAGCGGAAACGCGTCGGGGTTCGCACGCGCGAGCGGTCCGTGGGTGCCGTGGAGGACCCAGGTGCCGGCCGCGAGCAGCGGCGTGGACGCGGCGACGACCACGGCGAGCCCCGCCGCGGCGCGCGGGACCAGGCCGGGCGCTCGCAGCCGCGCGACCGCCGTGTGCAGCACGCCCGACGCCGCGAGGACCACGCCCGCCGCGGCGACGGTCAGCCCGACGCCGGGCCAGGCCGCCCTGGACAGGACCAGGATCGCGACGAGCAGCCCGGCGAGCGCGAGCAGCCAGCCGGTCAGCACGGCCGTACGCTGCCGGGGCAGCAGCAGCGCCGCGAGGCCGGTCGCCGCGAGCCCGGCCGTCACCCAGAGGACCGGCGTGCCCGGACCGCCCGGGCTCAGCATGACCAGCGCCCCCGGGGCCGGCCGCGTGACCGCCGCCGCCAGGCCCGCCTCGCGCAGGAACTCCGACGGATGCGCCAGCAGGTGGAGCATCCAGGGCAGCAACAGCAGCGGCGGCACGCCCAGCGCCACGGCCAGGCGCCGCCCGGCGTGCCATCCGCCGAGCGCGTAGCGAGCGGGCACGCCGACGAGCACCGCGAGCGGCCAGGTCAGCGGCGCGAAGGCCGTCGCGACGGTGAGCAGCAGCGCCACCGCCCAGGCGGCGTGCCGGGACTCGGGTGCGCGCATGCGGCCGGCGTACACGCAGATCGGCGGCAGCAGGACGAACACGACCACGGTGCCGATGCGGCCCGTCGCGATGGCGCCGGTCGCGACCGGCAGCAGCGCGTACGTGACACCGGCCCAGACCGCGACCGGAACACCGACCCCCCGGAGCCGCCGCGCCGCGACGTAGGCGGCCAGACCGGCCAGCGGCACGCTCACCAGCAGGATCATCAGGACCGCGAGCCAGGGCTTGCCCAGCAGGACCGTCGAGAAGACGGCGAGCAGCCCGGCGTACGGCGGTGCGCCGACGCCTGAGCCGAGGCCGACCGGATGCCAGCCGGTGAGGTATTCGGCCCACAGGTCACTCGCGCCGCCCCACGCTGGGACGAGCGCGCCGCCGCCGAGCCGGCCGCCACTCGCGATCAGGCCGCGCCCGGCCACGAGCGCGACCACGGTCAGCGCGAACGTCATCAGCACGCCGGGCTGCCGCAGCGCGCGCCGCAGCGCACCGCGCTCGGCGGTCGGAAGGGGCAGCCGGCGGCCGACGAACAGGTCCGGCAGCCGTCGCAGGGTCGGCCAGCGCGGCTGGAACCGGTTGACGCCACTGGCGGTCAGCCCCGGACGCCGGGCACGGCGCAGGCGCGGCGCGCGGAACAGTGCGCTGCGCAGCGCACCCAACTCCGCGCTCGCGGCACCGGGCCGCTTGGCGGCGGCGTAGAAGACCGCGCGCAGCAGCGAGACGACGATGTTGAACGGCAGGGACAGTGCGAGCGCGGACAGCGGCAGGTTCGCGAACAGCACGAGCAGCGCACTGCGCCGGTCATCGGCCGCGAACGCGACCTGACGCTCACCGCGCGCCGCCGCCTCGGCGTGGTAGACCACGGCGTCCGGCGCCAGCAGCACGCGGTGCCCGGCGGCGTAGGCGCGCCAGCCGAAGTCGACGTCGTCGCGGTAGAGGCCGAAGACCGGGTCGAGGCCGCCGACCTCCTCCCACACGTCACGGCGTACGAGCATGCCGGCGGTGCTGACCGCCATCACCTCGCGAATCGTGTCGTGCTGGCCCTGGTCGAACTCCAGCGGGTCGAGCCCGGTCTCCCGGCGGCCCGTACGGTCGATGGCGACGCCGGCCTCGAGCAGGACGCGGCGATCGTCCCAGTCGCGCAGTTTGGGCCCGAGGACGGAGGCGGGCGGGTGGTTCTCGGCGGTTCGGAGGAGGCATTCGAGAGCGTCGTGCGCGGGCGTCGAGTCGTCGTGCAGTAGCCAGATCCACTCGACGCGGTCGTGGCCCATCACGCCGTCGGGGCCGGGGACGAGGAGTTCGGCGGCCGGATGCGCGACCGTCTCGCGTACGGCGTCGGCGTAACGCGTGGCGGCCGGGAGGTTGAGGAGGTTGCCGTCACCGACGACCTCGGTGAGCATGGCGAGCCCGGCGTCGGTGCTCCCGGTGTCGGCCGCGACGAGCCGGTCGATCGGATGGCTCTGCGTCAGCAGCGCCTTGAGCGTCTCGGGCAGCCAGCGCGCGCCATCGTGGGTGACGAGCACTGCTGTGACGACGTGGCGATCGAGGTTGGGCGCCAATATTTTCATCCGAATGATCGTCCGGACCGGGCTCGACCGCCCGGCACGGCAGACCAGAATACGCGAACCCACCCGTCACGTATGCCTTGTCCACAAGCCCGACGCCCGACCTCACCGGCGCAGGCGCGTCCGGTGGACGCCGATCCCACCGGCCACAGGCGTAACAACACGGCAAAGTGACTGATCGACCGAGTGAGTGTCATGGTCATCCCGCCTGCGATTCGCGAACCCGGAAACAGCCCGGTATGGCAGAGCGGGCGCGCCCTGGTTCAGGCGCGCCCGCTGTGTGGCTGGTTGAGATCAGCCGTCGTGTGTTTCGCTTGCCGGGTCAGCCGGCGGCGCGCTTGAGCTTGCGGCGCTCCCGCTCGGACAGACCACCCCAGATACCGAAACGTTCGTCATGGCCGAGCGCATATTCCAGACACTCCGCACGTACATCGCAAGCGCGGCACACTTTCTTGGCCTCGCGAGTGGAGCCACCCTTCTCCGGAAAGAACGCTTCCGGATCCGTCTGCGCACACAGGGCGCGCTCCTGCCAGCCCAACTCTTCACCGTCTGTGCCGTGCGCCAGCGGGATGAGCACCTCGCCCATAGCGCACCTCCTAGCTCCGTGGAGCCCCCCTGGTCTCGCCTCCCCTGTCACTTGTCCCCCGGGAAGGCGCAGAACTACACCCATGAAATTACACGCGTGTGCGACCGCAGACGTCAAGCGGAATCGGGCACCGAAGGTCTGGTGGGGCTAAAAAAATGCGGATGACCTGCGGTTACGTGATCGCGAACCAAGCAAGTTGGGGGAAGGGTTTTCTCACAGCGGGGTTCACAACCGGTGCGCTGCGGGGATGGTTCGCCGGCCGGGGAGCGGTGGAACCAGGAGGTTCCGCCACGATCGCCCCGGGAGAGCCGGTGTGCCGAACACCCTTCGGAGAGTCGGTGCCGAACGCGCGCCGGATGAATGCCCGTAGCCCCCATCACCGACGCACGGGAGGCGCGGGAGACGCCGAGGGTGCCGGGGGTGGAGGGCGTGAGCACGGAGGGCCGAGCGCGAGATGCGAGTGCGGAACTCGGGGTGCGGACGCGCGGGGCTCGGAGGCGCGGCGCTCGGAGGAGGGTGCGAGGTGCGGGCGGGGCGGGGGCGCGGGACTAGGTGGGCGTGAGGGGGGCGGGGTGCTGGCTGGTGCCCGACATGCGACCGCTCCGGAAGCGATGCCGGTCCCCAGGCCGAGAGGCCGGGGATCGGAACCGCGTCCGGAGCGGGTGGGGCGGACCGGCGGGCTTACTCCGGCGGCCGGTACGGGTCGTGGGTCGGTGACCGGTCGGAGGCGGAGCCCTCCGGCTTGTCGTCGTCGGACTTGGGCCGGTCGCTCTTGCCGCCGTACGCACGCGTCCAGTCGCCTTCCAGTTCCTCGTCCAGTTCAGACGGTGACGAGGAGGAGGACGGCTGGCCGGTGGGCTGCGGCGGGCCGGGCGGCTGCTGCTGGTACGGCTGCTGCGGACGCCCGCCCGGAGCGCCGGGCACGCCCGGCTGCGGCGGCTGACCCGGCTGGCCGTACGCGGGCTGACCCGGCTGTCCAGGCTGGCCAGGCTGACCCGGCTGCCCGTACGGACCGCGCGCGTAACCGCCCTGGGGCGGGTACTGCTGCGGCGGCGCCTGCCCGTAGACCGGCGGCGGCCCTTGCTGCTGCGGCGCCCCGTACCCCCCAGGCTGGCCGTACGGCGCCTGGCCGTACGCCTGCGGGTACTGCGGGCCCGCCTGGCTCGGGCCGAACGACTGGTACACGCTGAACAGGTAGTAGCCCCCGACGGCCAGTACGGCCAGTTTGGCGGCTCCGTACAGGAACATCGTGAACTTGGCGGTCGCCGCGCTGTCCAGCAGGATGCCGGTCTCGCCGCCGCCGGCGCCCAGGCCGGCGAGGACGCAGACGACGTCCAGCAGGGCCGTGACGCCGAGCATGATGAGGCCGGCGAGGACGATCGTCTTCGCCATCGGGGTCGGGCCGCCGCCGAGGCGGGTGGCGAGCAGCACCGCGACGATGACGATCGCGACCAGAGTCACGCTGGTGAAGAACTGGTCAGCCGTGACGAACTGGAACGCCTGGAGCGTGAACGGCAGCCTGCCGCGGTCGAACAGCAGTCCGACCAGCCCCGACAGGATCTGTAGTGCGACCGATCCGAGCAGGACCCACGCTCCGGGTTCCCGCAGCCGCTGCACGTCTTTGTTCACGAACCAGCTCCATTGAGTAATCGGTAGGGCTCAGCTTCGCACAAGCACACGGTCCGTCGCATTTGGTCGGGGCCAGTGGTGTCAGACTTGTCCGCATGCGCATCGTGGCACTCGCCGGCGGAATCGGGGGCGCCCGGTTCCTGCGCGGACTCCGGCACGCCGTCCCCGAGGCGGAGATCACCGTGGTCGGCAACACCGGTGACGACATCTCCCTGTACGGACTCCGGATCTGCCCCGACCTCGACACCGTGATGTACACGCTCGGCGGCGGCATCGACGAGGACCAGGGCTGGGGCCGCGCCGCCGAGACCTTCACCCTGCGCGAGGAGCTGGCCGCGTACGGGGTGGGGCCCGCCTGGTTCACTCTCGGCGACCGCGACTTCGCCACCCACATCGTACGCACGCAGATGCTCGACGCCGGCTACCCGCTCTCGGCCGTGACCGAGGCGCTGTGCGACCGCTGGCGGCCGGGGGTGCGGCTGCTGCCGATGACCGATGACCGGGTGGAGACGCACGTCGTGGTCGAGGACGGCGAGGGGCGGCGGGCGATCCACTTCCAGGAGTGGTGGGTACGCCTGCACGCCGAGACGCCGGCGCGGAGCATCGCCGCGGTCGGTGCGGAGGACGCCAAGCCCGCGCCGGGCGTGCTGGCGGCCCTTGAGGCGGCCGACCTGGTGATCCTGCCGCCGTCCAACCCGGTGGTCAGCGTCGGCACCATCCTGGCCGTCCCGGGCATACGGGAGGCGGTCGCGGCCAACACCGTCATCGGCGTGTCCCCGATCATCGGCGGCGCGCCGGTACGCGGCATGGCCGACGCGTGCCTGACCGCGATCGGCGTCGAGACGTCCGCGGGCGCGGTGGCACGGCACTACGGTGCCGAGCTGCTGGACGGCTGGCTGGTCGACACGGCCGACGCCGGGCTGGCCGGCGACCTGGACGGCATCGCCGTACGCTCCCGGCCGCTGCTGATGACCGACACCGAGGCCACCGCGGACATCGCGCGCGCCGCGCTCGGCCTCGCCGCGGAGCTGGGCGCGTGACCGGGGCGTTCGAGGTCTTCGGGATCCCCGGCCTGCCCGAGGTCCGCGCGGGCGACGACATCGCCCGGCTCATCGCGGGCGCAGGCGCCGACCTACGCGACGGCGACATCCTCGTCGTCACCTCCAAGATCGTGAGCAAGGCGGAGGGCCGGATCCTGACCGCGAGCGACCGCGAGAAGGCGATCGACGCCGAGACCGTACGCGTCGTGGCCCGCCGCGGCGGCACCCGCATCGTGCAGACCCGGCAGGGCCTCGTCCTGGCCGCGGCCGGGGTGGACGCCTCCAACACCGAGCCCGGCACCGTCCTGCTGCTCCCGGTGGACTCCGATGAGTCCGCCCGCCGGATCCGCGCCGGCCTGCGCGACCTGACCGGCGTACGCGCGGGGGTGCTCGTCTCCGACACGCTGGGCCGTCCGTGGCGCCTCGGCCTGACGGACGCCGCGATCGGCGCGGCCGGCGTGCGGCCGATGGATGACCTGCGGGGCCGCACCGACACGTACGGCAACCTGCTGGAGGCCACGACGACGTCCGTGGCGGACGAGGTCGCCTCGGCCGCCGACCTGGTCAAGGGCAAGCTGACGGGCGTCCCTGTGGCCGTCGTACGCGGCCTGGGCCACCTGGTCACCGACGAGGACGGCCCCGGCGCGCGCGTGCTGCTGCGGCCCGCCGATGAGGACCTGTTCCGCTACGGCTCCGCGGATGTGCTGGGTGCGCGGCGCACGATTCGGGAGTTCGACGGCGAACCGGTCGACCGCGCGGCAGTACGCCGTGCGGTGTCGGCCGCGATCACCGCGCCGGCGCCGCACCACACGACTCCGTGGCGGTTCGTGCTGGTCGAGCAGGCCAAGGACCGGCTGCTGGACGCCATGCGCGACGCGTGGGAGGCGGACCTGCGCGGCGACGGGTTCAGCGAGGAGTCGATCGCCAAGCGGCTGCGGCGCGGCGACGTGCTCCGCCGCGCGCCGTACCTCGTCGTGCCGTGCCTGGTCATGGACGGCTCACACGACTACCCGGACCCCCGCAGGTCGCGGGCCGAGCGCGAGATGTTCCTGGTGGCGATGGGCGCGGGAGTGGAGAACCTCCTCGTCGCGCTCGCCGTCGAGGGCCTGGGCTCGTGCTGGGTGTCCAGCACGATGTTCTGCGCCGACGTCGTACGCGAGGCGCTGGACCTGCCCGCGAGCTGGGACCCGATGGGCGCGGTCGGCGTCGGTCACGCCGCCGCGCCCCCGCGCGACCGCCCGCCACGCGACCCGGACGACTTCATCGCGCTCCGCTGACGAGGCGTCAGCCCCGTGGCCTGCCAGCGGCGTGCCTCACCGGCCGTGCGCAGGCGTACGACGGTCACGCCGGGGAAGCGCGCCGCGCGCCCGGCGGTCTCCCGGCTGTTGCGATGCGCCCGTTTCCACGCCCACCGGATCGGGTGGTCCGGCCGTGACCAGTCGCGCAGGTGCTCGCGGTTGCCGTTCCACAGCTCGCGCCGCGTGAGGACGCGGCCGAACGACCGGCGGATGACGCGCGCCATGATCGTGCGCCGCGGCAGGTCGAGCCAGATCACCGTGTCGGCGTGCTCCCACAGGAAGTCGCCCAGGACCGAGTGGTACTGGTCCTCGGCCACCCAGCGCTCCCCCGCGGCGAAGCGCCGCACGTCCGCGGCGAACTCCGGGCGCGGCGTCCACTCCGGGCCGTGGCGCAGGGCGTCCAGCTCGTGGTGCGGCAGCCCCCAGCGTACGGACAGTCTGCGGGCCAGCGTCGTCTTGCCCGCACCCGAGACTCCCGCGACCAGCACCCGGCGGGGCGGCGTCACGACACGATGGGCAGGAAGTGGCCCACTCCGTCCGTCGCACGCGCGGCGGCGACGCGTTCGGCCGGAACCTCGCCGTACGTGGTGGTGCGCTGGCGTGCCGGGCGGCCCGCGCGTGCGGCGATGTCCTCCAGCGCGGACATCGTCTTGAACGAGCCGTTCGCCGACCCGGCCATCCGGCTGATCGTCTCCTCCATGAGGGTGCCGCCGAGGTCGTTGACGCCGCCCTGGAGCACCTGGGTGCACAGTTCGTCGTCCATTTTGACCCAGGAGCACTGGATGTTGGCGATCGCGCCGTGCAGCAGGATCCGCGCGAGGGCGTGCACCGCGCGGTTCTCCTGCCGCGTCGGGCCCGTACGCGCCAGCCCGGCGAGGTAGATCGGCGCGTTGTGGTGCACGAACGGCAGCAGCACGAACTCCGTGAAGCCCCCCGTACGCTCCTGGATCGAACGCAGCAGCTTCAGGTGCGCCACCCAGTGCGCGGGCGTGTCCACGTGCCCGTACATCATCGTGGAGGTGGTCGGGATGCCGAGCGAGTGCGCGGTGGTGACCACCTCGATCCACTCGGCGGCGGGCAGCTTGCCCTTGGTGAGCACCCAGCGCACGTCGTCGTCCAGGATCTCGGCGGCCGTGCCGGGCAGCGAGTCGACTCCCGCGGCCTTCGCCTCGATCAGCCAGTCGCGGATCGAGCTGTTCGTACGCGAGGCGCCGTTGACGACCTCCATCGGGCTGAACGCGTGCATGTGGATGTCCGGGGCGCGCTTCTTCACCTCGCGCGCCAGGTCGAAGTACGCGGTGCCGGGCAGGTCGGGGTGGATGCCGCCCTGCATGCACACCTCGGTCGCCCCGGCCGCCCACGCCTGGTCGACGCGGTCGCCGACCTGGGACAGCGAGAGGGTGTACGCGTCGGCGTCGGTGCGCCGCTGGGCGAACGCGCAGAAGCGGCAGCCGGTGTAACAGACGTTGGTGAAGTTGATGTTGCGTGTGACGACGTACGTGACGTCGTCGCCGGCGGCGTCGCGGCGAAGGTCGTCGGCGAGCCGGGTGAGCGCCTCCAGACCGTCGCCGCCGGCGTGCAGCAACGCGAGCGCGTGCTCGTCCGCGAGGCGGCCCGGGTCGCGCTCGGCGGCGCGCAGAGCCGCCGAGACGTCCGCGTCGAGCCGTACGGGCACCTGGGCGGGCAGCCGGTCGCGCAGGGCGTCCCAGTCGCCGTAGACCTCGGCGAAGTCCTCGCGGCGGTCGTTCGTACGGCCGGTGGAGTCGATCTCGACGTGCAGGTCCGTACGGCCCTGGTCGGCCCAGCCGCCGTCCGGCTCCTGCCACGGGCGTCCCTCCGGCATGGCGTCGGCGCGCGCGAGGCCGTCGTCGTCGGCCAGTGCCGCGACGTGCGCGCCCAGGCGCGGGTCCAGCCAGGGCTCGCCGCGCCGGACGTACTCCGGGTAGATCGTCAGGCGTTCGCGCAGCGTGAAGCCGCTGTCGGCGGTGCGCGCGGCGAGGTCGTCGATCTGCGGCCAGGGGCGCTCGGGGTTGACGTGGTCGGGAGTGAGCGGTGAGACGCCGCCCCAGTCGTCGATGCCCGCGCGGAGCATCAGGGCGTAGTCGGCGTCCACGAGGTTCGGCGGTGCCTGTACGCGCATGCGGGGGCCCAGGACCAGGCGGGTCACCGCGATCGTGGCGGCCAGTTCCCGCAGGTCGGCGTCCGGGGTCGCGCGCATCTTGGTGTCCGGCTTGGCGCGGAAGTTCTGGACGATGATCTCCTGGATCCCGCCGTACTCACGCGCCACCTTGCGAATCGCGAAGATCGACTCGGCCCGGTCGCGTACGGTCTCGCCGATGCCGATCAGGATGCCGGTGGTGAACGGCACGTTGGAGCGCCCGGCGTCCTCCAGCACCCGCAGGCGTACGGCCGGGTCCTTGTCGGGCGAGCCGAAGTGCGCCTCGCCCCGCTGCTCGAACAGCCGGCGCGACGTCGTCTCCAGCATCATGCCCATCGACGGCGCGACCGGCTTGAGCCGCTGAAGGTCCTGCCAGGTCAGCACGCCGGGGTTGAGGTGCGGCAGCAGCCCGGTCTCCTCCAGCACCCGGATCGCCATCGCGCGTACGTAGGAGAGCGTGTCGTCGTAGCCATGCGCGTGCAGCCAGTCACCGGCCTGCGTCCAGCGGTCCTCCGGCCGGTCACCGAGGGTGAACAGCGCCTCCTTGCAGCCGAGCGCGGCACCCTGCCGGGCGATCTCCAGGACCTCGTCCGGGCTGAGGTACGGCGCGTCGAGACGGCCCGGGACGGTCGCGAACGTGCAGTAGCCGCACCGGTCGCGGCACAGGCGCGTCAGCGGGATGAAGACCTTGCGGCTGTAGGTGATCACACCGGGCCGGCCCGCCGCCGCCAGCCCGGCGTCGCGGACGCGGGAGGCGTGGTCGAGGAGTGTGTCGAACTGGTCGTCCCGCGCGCCGAGCAAGATCTCGGCCTCGGTGACGTCGAGCGTTTTCCCGTCCCGTGCTCGGGCGAGCGCCCGGCGTACGGCGGTCGGCGAGGACGTGGGCTGACTCGGATCGCTCATGCCCGCAAACTACGCCGGAGAACGCTTCACTATTCCCGGCACCCCTCGTCCGG
Organism: uncultured Actinomycetota bacterium; assembly: GCA_963799975.1. Classification (GTDB taxonomy): domain Bacteria; phylum Actinomycetota; class Actinomycetes; order Streptosporangiales; family Streptosporangiaceae; genus Actinoallomurus. The sequence goes on from CAWCZF010000002.1 coordinate 1,247,855, forward strand.
GCAAGATTCGAGCCCCCTGCCATGGGAAGGCAGAGGGCTCTGATCAGCGAGTACGGCTCTCAACGACCGTCAGCTCGACACACGAGCCACCGTTGCCGCCGCTGCGGCTGCTCTTACGCCAGGTGGGGGCGTTCACGTTGACCATCGTTCCTCCGTGATCTGCTGGATCAGGCGTTCTGGCTCTCCACGACCATCAGCTCGACACACGAGCCACCGTTACCGGTGCTACGCATGCTCTTGCGCCAAGTGGGGGTGTTCACGTTGTCCATCGTTCCTCCATGATCTGCTCGATCAGGCGCTTCGACATCTCGGCGGGAAGAGCGTCAGCGCGAATCTCATCGTAAGCCTCCGAAAGCGCCCTGATGTCGTCGGCTTCGTTCAGCGTAAGGTCACGCGCCGCCATGTGGGTGTACGCGACCTCGCTCCGGTCCGCCAGGGTGGCCAACTCGAAGCTGCCGGAGGACGCGGCTGACGAGAGCGGCGCGGGGACGACCTGGATGACGATGTTCGGCCGCTCCGCCATCGCCAGCAGATAAGTGAGTTGGTCGCGCATGGTCTCCGGGCCGCCGACCAGGTTGGTGAGCACGCCCTCGTACAGCAGGACGGAGAGTCGGGGCGGCGGTGGGTCCTCGCGGTTGAAAATTTCCTGGCGCGCTATCCGGGCCTCGACGGCCGCCTTGTCGCCGCGCAGCAGGGCCGCCGCGTACTCCGGGGTCTGAAGCAGGCCGTACACGACGGTGGCCTGGTAGGTGGCGAGCTGGGTGGCCTCCGCCTCGATCTCCCACCAGTCGAACCAGGTCGGGAAGACCGCGCTCTTGACGCACTGCTTCCACAGGGACGTGATCGAGCCGCGGCTGTCGAGCACCTCGTCCAGGCGTTCGGCGGTCTCCTCCTGGCAGCGCACCTCGCCGCGCTCGATCTGGCCGATGTTCGCACCGCTGACGTAGGCCTTCGCCCCGGTCTGGTCCTGGGAGAGATTCGCCGCCAGCCGGAACCGTTTGACCTCGTTCCCGAACAGGGAGAGGGACTTCGACTTGCCCTTGGATGCCTTCGCCACCTGGTCCTTCTTCCTCCCGTGACCGCGACTGATCGGGCCAATTCTCGCAAAGAAATGGAGAGGCGAAGCAAGGAAATACCAATTCGCACGGCGCAGATTTGCCGGAAATGCCTTTCTTATGTCAAAAAGCCCGGTAGTCGCGGACGGGCATGCGCGGGCCTCGGCGAGGCGGGCCGCTGCCGGAGAGTTCGAGCATGCGCGTCACCCGGTAGCGATGCCCGGCGTACGGCGCGAGCAGCTCCAGCATTCCGGCGTCGTCGACCTTCTGGCCGGTCAGGGCCCAGCCGACGATGCCGGGGACGTGGTAGTCGCCGACCGAGACGGCGTCCGCGTCGCCCAGCGCGCGCTGGCGTACCTCGGCGGACGTCCACACCCCGATGCCCGGCAGGGAACGCAGCCGCCGGTCGGCCTCGGCCGTGTCGGCGACCTCCAGCCGACTCGCCACCCGTGCCGCGCCGATGATCGTCCGGGCGCGTACGGCCTCGATCCCCGACCTGTGCCACTCCCAGGACGGGATCGCGGCCCAGACTCGCGGCGGCGGCGGTACGCGCAGCGGCTGCGGGCCGGGCGCGACCTCGCCGAAGCCCCGCAGGAGATAACGCCAGGCGCGCCACGCCTCCTTGCCCACGACCTTCTGCTCCAGCACCGCCGGCACCAGGGCCTCGAAGACGTTGCGGCTGCGCCCCACGCGGAAGTGCCCGAACCGGCGTACGGCGGTGCGCAGCACGTCGTGCCCGGGGGTGAACGACTCCGGGTCATCGGCCGCGCCGAGCAGCTCCGGCAGGCCGTCCAGCAGCCAGGACGCACCCGGCCCCCACGCCTGGCCCTCGACCGTGCCGCCCCGGCACAGCACGCGCAGGGTGCCGGGGCCGTCCGGCGTCGTGGACGCGCGCCACACCGAGCCGTCCGGCGTGAGCGCGTAGGCGGGGTCGCCCGCGCCGCGCCGGTGCGCACCCAGCGTCAGGCGCAGGTCCACCGGCCAGTCCGGACGCCACTCGCGGGTGAGCACAGGAGCCTCAGACGTCGGAGGAGAAACGCACCGCGGTCGGCGGAAGCTGGGTGCCCGGCCACAGCCGCAGCCCGCCGCGCAGTTCGTTGCCCGCGCCGACCGTCGCGCCGTCGCCGATGACGGCCTCGTCCAGTACGGCACCGGCGCAGATGCGGGCGTCGCGGCCGATCACCGAGCGGGACACCCGCGCGCCCTGCTCGACCACCGCGCCGTCGAACAGCACGCTGGACTCCACGGTCGCGCCGGACTCGACCACCGCGCCCGCGCCCACGGCCGTACCGCCGGAGACCGCGGCCTCCGGGGCGACCCTGGACCCGCTGAGGAACAGCACGCCGCCCCCGGGCGTGACCGCCGGGGAGATCATCCGGCCGAGCACCAGGTCGCAGGAGCCCTGCACGAACGTGGCGGGTGTGCCGACGTCGAGCCAGTACGCGCCCTCGACGTAGCCCATGATGGTCTCGCCCGCGGCGAGCAGTCCGGGGAACGTCTCGTACTCCACCGAGACGACCCGGCCCGCCGGGATCGCCTCGATCGCCGAGCGCCGGAAGACGTAGCAGCCGGCGTTGACCTGGTTGGTCGGCGGCTTCGGCGACTTCTCCACGAACTCCAGGACCCGGCCCTCCGAGGTCGTCGGCACCGCGCCGTAGCGCCGTGCGTCGCCGACCAGGGTGAGGTGCATCGTGACCGCGGGGCCGGCCTTGTCGTGCATGGCGAGCTGGGCGGCGAGGTCGTGGCCGGACAGGATGTCGCCGTTGAGCACGACGACCGGGCTGTCGGCGTCGCAGGTCGAGCTCCGTCGCGGCGTTGCGGATCGCACCGGCCGTGCCGAGCGGCTCGTCCTCGGTGACGTACACGAGTTCGAGGCCGAGCCGCGAGCCGTCACCGAACGCCTCGGTGAACATCGACGCCCGGTAGGACGTCGCGAACACGATGCGCCGGATACCGGCCGCGCGCGCCTTCCTCAGCTGGTGCTCCAGCAGGGGCACGCCGGCGGTGGGAAGCAGGGGCTTGGGGGTGGAGATCGTCAGCGGCCTCAGCCGCGTGCCCTTACCTCCGACCAGCAGGATCGCTTCCAGCGTTTTTCTCCCTTGTCAGTGTTGGGCCTCGGGTGTGCGGCGCCGTCAGAGTTCGGCGGCGCGCTGGTAGCGACGCGAGGTGCGCCTCCGCGGACGCCGTCCAGGTGAACTCCGCGGCACGCGCGGCGGCGGCATCGGCGAGCGTACGCCGTCGTTCTTCGTCCTCGATCAGCCCGGTCAGCGCGGTGCCGATGCTGTCGGGGTCGGGCTCGGTGTAGGCGACGGCGTCGCCGCCCACCTCGGGCAGCGATGAGCGGTGGGTCGTGAGCACGGTGGAGCCGCAGGACATCGCCTCCAGCACCGGGAGGCCGAAGCCCTCCCCGCGGCTCGGCAATGCCACCACGAGCGCACCGCCGAAGAAGCCCGGCAGCGACGACCAGCGCAGGTAGCCGGGCCGCAGCACGCGCAACTGGTGTGGCACGTCGGCCAGCGCCGCGTCGACGTCGTCGTCCCAGCCGCCGCTGCCCGCCAGCACGAGCGCGGGCACGTCATTCAGCCCGCGGACGGCCTGCACCCAGCCGCGGATCAGGTTGGGGACGTTCTTGCGGGGTTCGAGCGCGCCGAGGAAGGCGATGTAGGGGTGGCCGTGCAGCCCGAGCCGGTCGGAGACGCGCCGCCGCTCGTCCTCGCTCGGCGGGTGGAAGATCGCCTGGTCGACGCCGTGATAGGCGACGTCGATGCGGGTCGGATCGGCGTTCAGCAGGCGCACCATCTCGTCGCGGGTGGCCTTGGAGGGCACGATCAGCCGGGCCGCGCGGCGTACGGAGGTGCGTGTCGCGGACTTGATGTAGGTCGCCTTCACCGGGTTGTGCACCTCGGGCTCGGCGAAGAAGGTCACGTCGTGGATCGTGACGACCACCGGCACGCCCGGCCGCAGCGGCGTGGAGTAGTAAGGCGCGTGGATGACGTCCGCCTCGACCTGCTTGGCGACCATCGGCAGGCCCGTCTGCTCCCACGCGAGGCGCGCCGACCGGTGGGCGATGGCGGGCGGCCCGGCCACCACCCGCGCCTTGGGCGCGAGCAGGTTGTACCGCTCCTCATCCGCTCGCTGGCACGCGACGGCGAGATCGGCGTCCACGCGGTGCAGCGCGGCGACCAGGCCATCGACATATCGCCCCAGCGCACCGCGGTCAGCGGCTACCGCGGTCGCGTCGACGAGGACACGAGGCACCACGTTGACAGTCGCCCCCTCGTTTAGGTGCCGAAGTGGTGGGGATCACGCCCCGATCGGAAGCCTACGCCGATCAGTCCCGAACCGGGGGACGTCATCCTTTCTTGCGCGCCCTGATCAACACGATGCTGCCACGGTCGTTCGGACTGCGTCGATCCGCGAGTGCCACGAGTGGCGTGAGCGGCGCGGCGGCGTTGAATCCCGACCCGCCCGCCGTACGCCGAAAGCGACAGATAGAGGCGCTCGGTGCTGCGGCTGCGGAACTGGTAGGAGTGGTCGACGAGTTCCATGCCGCGGTCGCCCAGCAACTCGGCCAGGCTTTCGTGCGTATAGGTGTGCTGCACGTGATACTTCGCGCAGTGCGCCTCGCGGAGCTTGGGCCAGTCACGCGACCGGCTGAGCACGTCGGCGGACATGAACAGTTCGCCGCCGGGCTTGAGGATGCGCGACATCTCATCCAGCGCCTCGCCGCCGTCGTCGAAGTGCTCGATCGCGCACACGGACAGCAGGGCGTCGAAGGATTCGTCGGCGAACGGCAGCCGGAGCGCGTCGCACTCGATCAGCGCCGGGGTGTGACTGGAGCGTACGGCCATAGAGCATCTTGCCGCGCGCGAGGTCGATGGAGACCGCGTGGGCGCCGCGCTTGCGTGCCTGCCCGGCCCAGTAGCCGTCGCCGCCGGCGACGTCGAGGACCCGCTTGCCGCGCAGATCGTCGCCCATCCAGCGAAGGAGCGTCCCGGCCTCGCGGAACCGGCACACGTGCACCTGGTGGCCCACGAAGGCTTTTGCGTCGTTGAGTTTCATCGCGAGCCCACTGTACGGGGGCGGCCGAGCGCGCATCTCGTTGATCACCGAGTGTTCACCCGCGTCGTCCCTCCGCCGCGGCGATGCTCCGGGCTCCGCCGTACCGACTACCCTGACCCGTGTGATCTCCCGGCTGCGATCGAGTCGCCTGCCACGCGTGGCGCTGGTCGTCGTGGCACTGGCATTCTGCGTGTACGGGCTGGCGTCCCGCTGGGACCAGACGCGTCACGCGGTGACCGCGTTGTCCTGGCCGTACATCGCCGCCGCCCTGGGCGCCGGGCCTCCTCGGACTCGGAGCGTGGATGCTCGCCTGGCGGTCCCTGCTGGCCGGCATGGGCTCGCCACTGCCGCTGCGCGCCGCCGTACGTATCTACTTCGTCTCCCAGCTCGGCAAGTACATCCCCGGCTCGGTGTGGGCCCTGGTCGCCCAGATGGAACTCGCCAAGGAACACCACGTGCCCCGGCAGCGGGGAGCCAGCGCGGCACTGCTCGCGATGGCCACCACGATCGCGACCGGGCTGCGCGGTCGCCGCCGTGACGCTGCCGCTGACCTCAGCGGACGCGACGCACCGCTACTGGTGGCTGCTGATCCTCGCACCCATCTTCCTGGCCCTCCTGCACCCGCGCATCGTGGCCTGGGCCCTCGACCGCGCCCTGCGCCTGGCCCGCCGCCAGCCCCTGGCCCGCACGGCGAACCTGCGCACGATGATCGTCACGGTGGCCTGGACCGTGGTCGGCTGGCTGCTGTTCGGCGTCCACGCGTGGCTGCTCGTACGCGCGGCGGGCGGCGGGGGCCTCTTCCTGGCGACGGGCGCGTACGCCTTGGCCTTCACGGCGGGCTTCCTGGTAGTGATCGCCCCCGGCGGCGTCGGCGTACGCGAGGCGGCCCTGACCGTGGCCCTCGGCCCGGTGCTGGCGTCGGGCGCTCCCCTGGTCGTCGCCCTGGCCTCACGGGTGGTGATGACCGTCGCCGACCTGACCTGGGCAGGCGCCGCCGTGCTCCTGGGCTCCCGCCACCCTGCCGTCGACAAAGCCGAACTCCTGGAAGACCAGCCGAACCCAGGACTCGAGCGGGGCAACAGCCATAATCCAACCGGGAACAAGCTCGGGGGTTCGTGACTTGTCTTCTGTTGTGCCTCGTCGCCGTGCGGGTGGCGGGGTGGAGGGAGATTGAGCAGATGGCTGACCTGGCCGAGACCTTCACCGTGACCGACGCGGACTTCGACACGGCCGTGCTGGCGAGCGAGACGCCCGTACTGGTCGACTTCTGGGCGGCGTGGTGCGGCCCGTGCCGCATGATCGCCCCCGTGCTGGACCAGATCGCCAAGGAGCACGCCGGCAAGCTGAAGATCGCCAAGCTCGACTACGACGCCAACCCGGACGTCCCGTCGCGGTACGGCGTGCTCGGGCTGCCGACGCTCCTGCTGTTCAAGGCCGGCGAACCCGTCCAGCAGATCACCGGGGCCAAGCCGAAGCGCGCCCTCCTCAAGTTGCTCCAGCCCCACATCGAGGGCATCACCGTCTAGGCACGGGGCCCGATGAGGCGTCCCGGGTCGAACGAGACGGGGAACGGCTCGGTCAGCTCCAGCGTCTCCCCCGCACTCGCCTTGGCGACGAGGGTGTATCCCCCGTCGCCGAGGCCGAACACCTCGACATAGGGCGGGGCGGTCTCGACCAGCTCGACGCGGAGGAAGTTCGGGATGCGCGCCTCGGCATAGATTCGTGGCTTGTCGCGGTAGTCGCGGATGCGGCTGCCGGGGGTGACGATCTCGGCGACGAGGTGGGGCTGCCCAGGGAGTAATACCTGGGCACCGGACAAGAGGACAGCCGTATCGGCGACGATCACGTCCGGCACCGCCACCTCGTTCGCCGTGCGCACGCCGACGGCACCAACGGCCTCGATGTCGAGCGGTGCGGCCGCTGACAGGAACGTGCTCAGCCGCCCGGCACCGAGCTGGTGGTTCAGCGACAGCATGGCACTCACCACGAAGCTGCCGTCGATGAGCTCGACCCGATGCCCGGCGATCTCGGGCAGGTCAAGCCAGTCCTCGACGGAGTAGTGATCATTCGCCAAGTCCGCTTGCAGCGGCACGATCACGCCCTACCCGCTCTCACCTAGTGCGATTCTTCGATTACACAAGGTTAGCGAACGAGTGAGCGCTTGGGGGCAGATCGGCGTAGAAGTCAGCGGCTGAGCAGTTGCTCCAGGTAGGTCTTCCAGTGCGGCTCCGCGTCCACGGGCCTGACCCCGGTACGAAGTCGCGCGGGCTCGCCTGGGGCGTAGAAGCGGCGCAGTGCGTCCGTCAGTGACGCCTCGTCGTCCGGTTCGCACACGACTCCGTCGACGCCCTCGCGTACGTGGTCGGCCAGCGTGCCCGCCCTGGTCGCGATCACCGGGACGCCGTGCTCGTAGGCCATGAAGACGTTCTGCGAGGCGGTCGCCGTACGGTAGGGCAGCACCAGCGCGTCGGCGCCGGCGAACAACTTCGGCACCTCGTCCGCCGGGACATAGCCCGGTTTCAGCTCGACACGTGACTCCAGCCCGAGCGAGGTGATCAGCGCACGCGTGTCCTCGACGCCGCCCCAGAACTCCCCCGCGACGGTCAGCGTCACGTCCGGGATCTGGGCCAGTGCCCGCAGCAGCACGTCGAGACCCTTGTACGGCCGCACCATGCCGAAGAACAGCAGGTGGTCGGCCGGCTCGGCGTCGGGGACGACGATGCGGTGGCCTCCGGGCGGCGTCGGCAGGTGCGCCGGCAGGCCCGCGGTGAGCACGGGCGTGCCGGGTGCGAGGTCGCGGGCGAGCTGCGCCTGCTGGGCCGAGTGCACCAGGGCGCCGTCCGCGCGCCGCAGGAGCCGACGCATCAACGGCACGTCGTACGGCTTGCGCTCGTGCGGCAGCACGTTGTGGCACAGCGCCACCAGACGCGGCCCACCGCCGCCCCGGCGCGCCAGTCCGTACGCCATCCCGAGATAGGCCGGGACCTGCACCGGCGAGAGCACGACGAGCACCACGAGGTCGGCGGCGCGCAGCCGGCGGCCCGTACGGAACCAGCCGTCCGGCCGATACCAGGCCAGCGTGCGGCGCGTGCCGGGGTACGGGACGCCCTCCGGGGTGGAGATCGTCTGCTCGCCCGGGTAGAGGAACGAGGGGTACTGCGCCTTCCACGACTCAAGCGTCACGTCGTGCCCCGCGGCGGCCAGCCGGTGGGCGAGCTCGGTCGTGTGGTGTGACCCGCCGCCCTTGTACGGGAAGGCCGGCCCGACGATCACGATCTTCACGTGTCTCCCCGCGAGCGCACGATGAGGTCGGCGAGCAGCGCCAGCGACGCGATGATCAGCCCGGTCACGAAGATCATGACGGTGTTGTTGGCGAACCGCACCGGGTGCACGACCATGTCGAACACGCCCTTGGCGATGCCCAGCCCGAGCAGCCACAGCGCGGGCGGCATGAGCACCTTGAGCGGGTTGAAGTACATGACCATCCGCAGCACCTGGAGGATGTAGCGGTAGGCGTCGTGCACGAAGTGGAACTTGGAGCTGCCGGCGCGCTTGTAGTAGTCGATCGGCACGTAGCGGATGTCGTGCTGGTTCGACAGGAACGCCAGCGTGATCGTCGTGACGCAGGAGAACCCGGGCGGCAGCAGCTTGAGGTACGGCTCGGCGACGTCCTTGCGGAAGGCGCGCAACCCGGAGTTCAGGTCGGGGATCTTCTGCCCGGCGAGGCGCTCGGCCGTCTTGCGGATGAACCATTTGGCCGGCACCCGCAGGAACTTGTGCGAGCCCTCCTCGGTGAGGCGCGCGCCCACGACCTGGTCGACCGTACGGTCGGTGTCGAGGATGTCGACCAGTTCGGGTATGCGCTCGTTCGGATAGGTCAGGTCGGCGTCGGTCCAAACGACGATGTCGCCGTTGGCCTGCTGGGAGCCGATGCGGCGTACGGTGCCGGAGCCTCCGTTGCGGTGGAAGGGGACCACCTGCATGAAGGGGAAGTTCGGCGCGGCCTCTTCGAGGCGGGCGAGCGTGTCATCGGTGGAGCAGTCGTCGACGGCGAGCAGCTCGTAGGTGTGGCCGCTGGCGTCCATCGCCTTGCAGATGCGCTCGACCTCGTCGATGACGTGATCCTGCTCGTTGTAGCAGGGCAACACGATCGTCACATGGGGCGTGGTAGTCACGCCCGGCGAGGATACTCGGCCTGTACGGTCCACGAACCCCAGAGTACGCAGAGTTCACCCCGCGTACACGGGAGCGACGAGCCACACGTTGAGGCTGTAGCGTCCAGGTGCCCTTGGGAGCCGCGACGAGACTGCTGGAGTCGCGGCGGGTGAGCACGTGGAACACGCGCCGCGGCCGCCCGTACGGCGCCACGTCCGCGGAGCTGGCGCCCAGCAGGATCGGGCGGCGGCCCGCCGCGACGACCTTGGCCGTGATCCGCGAGACGTCCTCGGACGCGGCCGTGTTCGACCCGGGGCGCGTCGCGATCCGGCCGGTCGGCACGCCGCACATGCCGCGGATGAGCTGGGTGAACCGGTCGGCGGTCACGCGCTCGATGAGCAGCACCGTGGGCCGCGGGCCGAGCTGAGCGGCAGAGGGCGCGCGCCTGCCCCACCTCGCCCTGCTCGGTCGGGGTGAACGCCATTCCGGCGGAGGTCAGCACGGTCGGCACCAGGATCAGCAGGACGCCGGCCAGGGCGGCGACGGCCGCGACCTGCGGGCCGTACCCGAGCCGGCGTACGGACCGGATCGCCCAGGCCACCGCCCACAGCGCGAACAGCAGCAGCCCCGGCAGCACCACCACGATCAGCCGGCGGCCGGCCCACGGCTGGTCCGGCGTGATCCCCGGCCGCCACAGCGTCGTCAGCGTCGTCCACACGATCACCGCGTACGGCAGGGCCCAGTCGGTGCGCCGGCGGTTCAGCAGCTTGCGTACGAGCAGGCCGGCCCCGATGGTGGCGAGCAGTGTGGCGGGCACGCCGATGTACCAGGTCACCCAGTGCAGGCTCAGCTCGGAGTACTGCCGGTAGGGATCCCGCGGCAGCCGCAGCGACTTTTGCAGCGCCGTGATGTAGCCGGCGTTCGCCTGGTCGTCGGGGTTGGTCGGCACCCGGCGGACGATCTGGAAGTCGGGCCGCGCTGCGAAGAAGGCCATCACGGCGAACGTCGCGAGCAGCGCCAGGTCCGGCAGCCGCCACCGGGACAGGTCGGGCAGCCCGCGCCACCGGATGAGCACGCACGCCACCGCCGTGACCACGACCACGGCCGTCGCGATGTAGACCAGCGGGATCAGCGAGCCGCGTACGTAGTGGAGGTACGGGCGGGACATGGTGTAGCCCTCGAGCACTCCCGCGCCCACGCCGACGAGGAGGCCGAGCAGCAGCGGCGGGCCGGTGCGGCGGCGCAGCGCGACCAGCAGGCCCGCGTACGCCACGACGGGCAGCACGTCGCGCAGGCCGTCGATGCGCACGAGGATCGTCAGCCCGAGCGCGAGGCCGCCGAGCAGCGCGGGCAGCCGCCGGCCCACGCGCACCGCGTCGATCGCCAGAGCCAGGCCGCCGCACGTCAGCACGAGCGCCGCGGTCTCGCTGTAGATCGACCGCGAGATCATCATCATCGGCCAGACCAACGCGAGGAGCAGCGCGCCGGCCGGCGCCCACCGCGGCCCGACGAGACGGGCGGTGAGGCCGCCGAACGACACGACCGCCAGCGCCCCGATCAACGGCATCGTGGCGAGCATGGCGTACGGGCCGAAGAGGCGGCCGACCGGCGCCAGGATCATCGGCGTACCGGCCATGAACTGCGGCCACAGCACGCCGCCGTCCTGGTAGAACGCCGGGCTGCCGAAGGACAGCGACGGGTCGGCGCCGCCGAACGCCTGGAGCGCCGGGTGGATCGGCAGCGACCCGTGCCCGGCGAGCCAGGTGGCGAAGTTGAAGTACGACGCGGGGTCGCGGCGCACGACGATCTGCTGGGAGAAGGTCAGGAGCTGTACGACGCAGAAGGCCGCCGCGACGGCGAGCACGCCGGCCACGGTCCACCACGAGCCCCACCGAGCGCCGTCCGGCGGCCGTACGGCCCGCAGGCCGAAGATGAGCACGAGCACCGCCACCGGCACGAACAGCGCGATCGCCGGCAGTGGCGTCAGCGCGCCGACCATGAGCAGCGGCAGCGCGACGACCAGCCAGGACAGGAGTACGAGCGCGGGCGCGACGGTCAGCCGGGCAAGGGCGAGGCCCGCGCGCGAGGGCGGCGGGTCCGCCTCGGGCGGGCGGCGGCGGAACCGGCTCGGGCTCTCGTCGGTGTCATAGGCGTTCATGGGGTACCTCGGCGGTCGTCCGCGTGTGCGCCGCCGCGCGCGGCGCGTGGCCGCGTGGCGTAGAGCCGGGAGTCATACCGCAGCTGCACAGCGTGACCTTACCAATGGGTTACGTGGATCGACCATGGGCCATGGTCAGGCTCGTGCTCGCCGGGGGAACCGCTCGCCGGCACAACGAGTCAGGCTAGACCAGAGCGACGACGGGCGGCCGCGCGGAGACCGGCCGCGGCACGGGCCGCCCTTGCCGCACTCTGGCCCCATGCGTACCACCGGCTCACGCGCCGCACGCCTTCGTGCCTCTAGTCTTCACTTTCATGTCGCATCCCGTTGACCTGTTGCGCCGCGCGCTGGCCGCCGAGCCGTCCCGCCCGCTCGTCACCTTCTACGACGACGCCACCGGAGAGCGGGTGGAGTTCTCCGTGCGCACGTTCGAGAACTGGGTGGCCAAGACGGCGAACCTCCTGGTCGACGGCCTCGGCGCGGAGCCCGGCGGCAGGGTCGCGCTCGCGCTGCCCGTGCACTGGCAGACCGCGGTCTGGCTGTACGCCTGCTGGGCGGCCGGGCTGACCGCGCTGCCGGTGGACCAGGGCGAGATCCCCGCCGACGCCGACATCGTCGCCGCGTCGCCCGTACGGCTGGCCGCCGCGCTCGCGGTGCCGGGGGCCTCGGAGGTGGTCGGCCTGTCGCTGCACTCGCTCGGGGCGCCGCTGGCGGAGTGCCCGCCCGGCGTCACCGACTACGCGATCGAGGTGCGCGCGTACGGCGACCGCTTCGCCGCGCCCGTCTCCGGCGACGTCCCGGTGGTCGAGGTCGAGGGCGAGACGATGACCGGGGCGGAGCTCGTGGCGGCGGGAGCGGCGACTCCGCGTGCGACGCGCGTCCTCACGACTGTGTCCTTCGCCACACGCGAGGGGCTGATCGAGGGGCTGACCGGCCCGTTGACCTCGGACGGGTCAGTAATAATCTGTCAAAATCCCGAACAAAACCGACTGGATCGACGTATATCTGTGGAGCGCGCCACCGCGGTGCTCGGTTCACCGCACTCCGCGACCCGACCTAGCCTTTAGGGCCGAATGTTCAGCGACTACGAGTACACCGAATACGACGATCCCTCAGGCCGCGGGCCGCGGCGGGGGATCGTCTGGCGTGTGCTCGGCTGGGTGTCGGTCGGGCTGGCCGCGGTGCTCGTCGGCATGAGCCTGGTCGCGTACGGGACGTACCGCAAGCTCCAGGGCAACATCACGCATGAGGACGTCAGCGCCGAACTCGGCACCCACCGGCCGCCCAAGCTCAACCAGGCGCTCAACGTCCTGCTGATCGGCTCGGACCAGCGCAACGGCGCCAACGCCAAGTACGGCAAGGCGGAGGGCGAGCGCTCGGACACGATCATCCTGCTGCACTTCTCCCCCGGCGGTAAGAAGGCCATCGGCATCAGCTTCCCGCGCGACTCGATGGTGCAGCTGCCGGAGTGCAGGTCGCAGAGCGGCCGGACCATCCCGGCCCACCTGGACATGATCAACTCCTCGTTCAACAACGGCGGCGCCGGCTGCACCATGCACACGATCGAGACGCTGACCGGGATACGCGTCGACCACTTCGTCAAGGTCGACTTCTCCGGCTTCAAGCGGGTCGTGGACGCCCTCGGCGGCGTCGAGATCTGCCTCCCGCAGCGCGTGGACGACCAGGACAGCAAGCTGCACCTGTCCGCCGGGCGGCACATCGTCAAGGGCGACACGGCGCTCGCGTACGTGCGCAACCGGCACGGACTCGGCGACGGGTCGGACCTGGACCGGATCAAGCGGCAGCAGAAGTTCCTCGGCGCGGTCGTGAAGAAGGCCACCAGCAACGGCACGCTGACCAGCCCGGCCAAGCTCTACAGCTTCCTCGACGCGGCCACCAAGTCGGTCACCACCGACAAGGACTTCAGCGTCGATGAGATGAAGAAGGTCGCGGGCAGCGTCCAGGGCATGTCCGCGGGCAAGGTGCAGTTCATCACCGTGCCGTGGGGCGCGTACGCGCCGGACCCCAACCGGATCCAGTGGCGGCAGCCGGACGCCAACAACCTGTTCGCCGCGATCCGCAGCGACAACCACATCCAGGCGCCCGCACAGGCGAAGCAGGCGAGCATGCCGCCCGCGCAGATCAAGGTGCGGGTGCTCAACGGCACGAGCACGCCGGGCCTGGCACAGCGCGTCGGCGACCAGCTGACCGCGCGCGGCTACGCGGTCGTCGGCATCGGCACCTCGCCCGCCAAGCCGAGCCAGACCCAGCTCGCCTACGGCACCGGCGCGGACCGGCAGGCGGCGGCGCTCGCCCAGGTGACGCCGGGCGGCAAACCGGTTCCTAACCAATCGGTCACCTCGGGTGTGGTCGACCTCGTCCTTGGAGCCAACTGGGAGGGGCTGAAGGGCACGCAGCCTGCGGCGATCCCGAAGACCTCCGGCGCGGTCAACGCGGCCGACGACGCCTGCAAGGCGCCGTGACACGCTGAGAGCTTGCTGACAGTTTCTCCGACGTCGCGCGTACGACACCGGGCCGCCTAGGTAGGGTCGTTCGCGGTTCAGGGGCCTGCCCCGGGACCGCGTTCACCGTCTTCTCCCACGGAAATCGATGACTTCGCCGAGCCTTCCTCCGACCACACCCGCTGCCACGCCGACCGGTATCCCCGTCGGCGGGCCGCCGGCCAGACTGACCGGCCGACCGCACGCGAGGCGGTGGTCGAACAGCGCCCCGCGCGGCGACCGCGCGATCCGTTCTTCGACAACGCCAAATTCATGGCCATCGTGCTCGTCGTGGCCGGCCACTCGATCGTGGGCCTGCGCGACGTACGGCTGGCGCACGCGGCCTACCTGTTCGTCTACACGTTCCACATGCCGGTCTTCATCGTGATCACCGGCTACTTCTCGCGCAACTTCACGTTCAGCGGCGGCAAGGCGCGCAAGCTGATCACCAACCTGGGCGTGCCGTACGTCATCTTCGAGACGGCCTACTCCACCTATCACTGGGCGGTCGGCAATCGGAGTTCCAGGTCAGCCTGCTCGACCCGTACTACCTGACGTGGTTCCTGATGGCGCTGTTCCTGTGGCGGCTGTCCACGCCCGGTCTGGCAGCAGATCCGCTGGCCGGTCGGCGCGGCCGTGGTGATCTCACTGCTGGCCGGCATGACCGAGCTGCCGGGCGAGCTGGAGATGAACCGCACGTTCGGCCTGGTGCCGTTCTACGTGCTCGGGCCTCATGCTCAAGCCCGAGCACTTCGAGATGCTGAAGCGGCCACGGCGCGCGGGTGCTCGGCGCGGTCACGCTGGTGCTGGCGTTCGTCTTCACGCTGTTCGTCGCCGACCCGCACATGACCACCGAGTGGGTGTACTGGCGCAACGGCAACGCCGACGATGCACGTCGAGCAACCTCGCCGGCTCAGGCATGCGGCTCGGGCTGCTGGCTCGGCGCGGCCATCCTCGTGATCGCGTTCCTCACGCTGGTGCCGGCGCGGCAAGCACGTGGTTCACCGGCCTCGGCGGCGCGACGCTCTACGCCTACCTGCTGCACGGCTTCTTCACCAAGCTGATGGAGTACAGGGCTGGTACGACACGCCGTTCCTGCACACCCTGCCCGGCGTCGCCGTGACCGCCGTGGCGGGCGCGCGTGCTCGCGACGATCCTGTGCACCCCGCCCGTACGCAAGGTCATGCACTGGGCGCTGGAGCCGGATATGTCGTGGGCGTTCGTCCCGCTGCGCCGTCCCGGGAGCGCGTGAGCAGCTCGGCCCACCGGTCGCAGACGAGGTCGAGGGAGTAGGACCGCGTCACCTCCTCGCGTGCCCGCGCCCGCTCCTCCTCCCAGCGGCCCTCCGCGACCATCGCGGCGATCGCGTCCGGCCATCGCGCCGGCGTCCTCGTGGATCCAGCGCGCGGTCATAGATGCGGTCCGAGCCCTCCCAGGGCAGCAGCGCCGGCACCGCGCCGGAGGCCATGCCCTCGGCGGGCGCGAGGTGGAAGCTCTCGTCGTCGCTGGTGGACAGCACGAACCCGACGCGCCGCAGCCAGGACGCCACGTCGGGGCCGGGCGGGTCGAAGACCACGGCCGGCGCGAGCACCGGCGAGCGGCGGATCCGGCGGAACAGCGCCTCGAAACGTCTCCCGCTCCTCGGTGCGGTTCCAGATCCACGGCAGGTCCCAGGGCAGCTTGGACTTCACGAACAGCGTGAACCTCGGGTCCTCACGCCGCAGCCGTTCGAGCACGTCGATGGCCAGGTCGAGGCGCTTGCGCCACGGGGCCATGCCGATCACGCCCAGGTGGTGCGCGGCGCCCGGCAGCTTGGCGCGGCCGAACTGCGCGTCGTCCACCCAGTTCGGGATCACGGTGACCTTGTCGGCGGGCCAGCCGGTCATCTTGCGCGTCAGGTCGGCGTAGTGCGGGCTCACGCGACACGACCTGGTCGATGGCGTCGATGTCGAGGCGGCCCGGCCACGCGCCGTACAGCTCGAACCGGTGCAGGCGTACGACGAGGCGCTGGTCGGGCCGGCCGTTGCGCTTCAGCCACTCGCTGTACCAGACGGCGTTCGGCCCGCACCACTCGCAGACGATCACGTCGGCCCACTCGGCCAGCTCCGGCTGGCCTCCGGGTCGTGGGTGCCGAGCGCGGGCCAGCGGTCGACCCGCACCTCGACGGTGGGCAGCGAGCGCAGGTGGTCGAGCAGGCGGGTGAAGAACTTCAGGTCGTGCCCGGCCACCACGATCCGCGTACGCGCCGCGCCCCCGGGTGCGGGCGGGAACGCCTGGCGCAGGTAGCGGCGCAGCCGACCGGCCGCCGCCTCCAGGGTGAAGCTCGCTCGCGGCGCTCAGGCAGCGCTCACGCGCCCGCACGTACGTCGCCGGATCGGCGGCCTCGGCGAGGACGTCGACGACCTGCTGCTCGGTGTTGGCGAACAGCGGGTAGTCGGCGCCGAGGAGGTTCTCGTGCATCGGGGTGCGGTTGAGCACGACCGGCAGCCCGAGCGCGCCCATCTCAAGGACCTTCGTGGAGAGCTCGAGGCTCGCGTCCAGGTCGGGGTGCCGCCAGGACAGCCCGACGTCGCAGCCCGCCGCCAGGCGCATCGCCTCCGCGCGCGGGTGCCCGCCGTGCCAGATCAGGCCGGGCGTCGACTCCAGCGACACGCGCATCCGGCGGGAGAACCCCGGGTCGCGCCGATCGTGGTGGATCTTGTCGCCGATCATGTGCAGCTCGGTGTCGACGTGGCGCGCCGCCAGCCTGCGGGGCAGCGCGGTCATCTCGTAGGTGTTCCAGCGGGGCGCGAACTTGCCCGTGTAGACGAGCTTCAGCGTACGGCCGGGCACGTGCTCGGCGGGCGGCTCCAGCCCGGCGGGCAGCGCGACGACCGGCGGGAACAGCACGCACTTGCCGGCCGCCTTATGCAGGACGCCCTCCAGGAAGCAGCGCAGCTCCTCGGTCTGGCAGAGCAGGAAGCGCGACGCCTTGGCGACCGCCGCCAGCTCTCCGCGCACGCCCGTCGACTCGGCCAGCTCGGCGACGTTCTGCGGCACGTCGGTCAGGTACGTCCACAGCCGCCCGGCCAGCGGCGTCCCGGTCAGCCGTACCGCGAGCCGCCGCCCGCGTACGACGACGAGGTCATACGGCTCGGCCGCGTCCAGCTCGGTGAGGAGTTGTGCCGCCTCCTCGACGGTCAGCGACGCGGTGGCCTCCTCGGGGCGCCGCCGCACGGTGACCCCGTCGAGCCGGTCCAGCGGCTCGACGAGCCGGTCCGTACGCACCGGGGCCTTGAGCACGAACGTCACCTCGACGCCGGCCTCGTGCAGCGCCTGCACCATCGCCTGAGCCCAGATCGCCGACCCGTCGATGAGGTTGAGGTCGACGTCGCCGTACACGAGAGCGCGCACGCGCTTTCCTTTCGCGTTCATTGGTCAGTTGATGCCGAGCCGGGCGCAGAGCCCGGGGAGTGCCTCGTCCAGGGCGGTGCCGTCCTTCAGGGTCGCGTCCCAGCTCAGCCCGGACAGGCCCGGCGCCGAGCCGAACAGCACGACCGGCCGGTTGCGGCCCCGCGCGACCTCCATGAGAGCCAGCAGGGCGCGCTCGCGGTCGGGCACGCCGGGCACGCCGAGGTAGGCCCACGGGCCGCCGGCCGCGCCCGCGGCGGCGTCCACGATCACCAGGTCGACGTCGGCGGTGTCGAGCACGAGCGCGCGCGTCGTGCGGCATCAGCGGCACGACGTGCGCCGCGCGGCCGAGGGCCTCGGCGGCGTCCGGCCCGAGGACGCCCGCCACGATGGGGCTGCGGGTGACCGAGCCGGCGATCAGCCGATCCTCGTCGCGTGCGCTGAACATCGGGCGTTCGCGCGCGTCCACCGAGGTCACGACGTTCGGCGCGCCGCGGTGCCGCCACATGCGGTACAACTCGCGCGGCAGCATCACGACGCCCTTGCCTGGCTTGCGCGCCGCGTCGGTGACGGCGCGGCCCACGCGCAGCGAGGTCGACGCCTCCAGCGCGGCGACACGCGACTCGAGGATCTGCACGCGTGCGTCGCGGTCGGCCAGCGCCGCCTTCAGCCGTGCCACCTGCCGGTCAGCCATCGAGACGCTCCTGTACGACGCGCGCGATGCGCGGCCCGGCCTTGCCGTCCCACAGCGGGGGGACCTCGCGCTCTCCGGCGACCGAGGCGAGCGCACGCTCCACGGCGGGCACCAGGTCATCGGCGGTGACGAGACGGTTCGTGCCGTGGGTGATCGTGATCGGCCGCTCGGTGTTGGGCCGTACGGTCAGGCAGGGCACACCGAGGATCGTGGTCTCCTCCTGCACGCCGCCCGAGTCGGTGACGACGACGGCCGCGCCGCGTACGGCCGCGACGAAGTCGACGTAGCCGAGCGGTTCGAGCAGCGTGACCCGCGGATGGTCATCGAGCCCGGCGTCGGTCAGCACGCTGCGGCCGCGCGGATGCACCGGCATGACGACGTCGGCCAGGTCGGCGATCTCGTGCAGCCGCTTGACCAGCCCGGCGGCGACCTCCGGGTCGTCCACGTTCGCGGGCCGGTGGAGGGTCGCGACGATGTAGCGCTCGGGCAGCCCGTGCGCGGCGCGTACCGCGGCGGTGTCGAAGGCGTCGAGGTGGGAGAGCAGCGTGTCGATCATCGGGTTGCCGACGAAGTGCACCCGGTCCACGTCCACGCCTTCGGCGGCCAGGTGGCCGATCGCCTCCGGACTCGTCACGAAGAGCAGGTCCGAGAGCTGGTCGACGAGCCGCCGGTTGACCTCCTCGGGCATCGTCATGTCGAAGCTGCGCAGCCCGGCCTCGACATGGGCGACCGGGATGTGGAGCTTGGCCGCGACCAGTGCGGCGGCGATGGTGGAGTTCACGTCGCCGTACACCATGACCAGCTCAGGTGAACGTTCGGTGAACTCTTTCTCCAGCGCTATCATGATCGCCGCGGTCTGCGCGGCGTGGCTGCCGGACCCCACGCCGAGGTTGACGTCCGGTTCGGGCAGGCCGAGCTCGCGGAAGAACACCTCGGACATGCGTTCGTCGTAGTGCTGACCCGTGTGTATCACTCTCTGCTCATGGCCGGTGACCGGAGCGAGGCCCCGCGGGTCGGACAGCGCGGCGATGACGGGTGCGGCCTTGACGAAGTTCGGCCGAGCACCGAGGACGTGCGCGATCACGTTTGCCTCTCGTTCATTGAAGGTCCCTAGCCTCGCCCGCCATGCAGGTGGCCAAGATGATCTTTTTCTCCGCGGCGCTGGCGTGGCGGAATATCCGCGACGATCCTCGGCGCGCGGTCCGGCTCGCCGTACGGCTGGCGCTCCGCGGTGTCCCAGGGAGGGTACGCCCTCGGCTGGCGAAATGGGGCAAACCAACCCCGAAGTCGGACGAGACGAGCGACCTGCGCGCCCTGCTGGCCGCGATCGGCCCGGACCAGGCGAAGGCCGCCCGCCGCGAGGGTGGCCGGCGCGCTCCGGCGGCCGCCGCACGGCCCGGCGAGGGCGGGTTCGGTGTGCTGCACCTGGTCACCAACGCGCTGCCCGCCACACAGGCCGGATACACGGTGCGTACGCATCGGATCGCGGTCGCGCAGCGGCAGCTCGGGCTCGAACCGCACGTCGTGACCCGGCTCGGGCATCCCCTCGCGCAGGGCGTCGCCGACGCGCGCCCGGAGTGCTCGGTCGACGGCATCGCCTACCACCGGCTGCTGCCGTGGGTGCCGCCGCGCGGCCCCGTACGGGAGATCCACAAGGCCGCCGACCTGGCCGGCCGCCTCGTCGAGCGACTCCGGCCGTCGGTGCTGCACGCGGTCAGCAACCACCTGAACGCCGGCGTCGCACTGGAGCTGCGCGAACGGTACGGCCTGCCCGTGGCGTACGAGGTCCGCGGCTTCCTGGAGGACTCCTGGCTCTCGCGCGACCCGTCGCGTACCGAGGCCGATGCGTTCTACCGGCTCACCCGCGAGGTGGAGACCGCACGGATGCTCTCGGCAGACCTCGTCGTCACGCTCGGCGAGGCCATGCGGGAGGAGATCGAGAGCCGCGGCGTGGCCGACGTGCTCGTCGTGCCGAACGCCGTGGACGAGGAGTTCCTGACGCCGCTTCCCGATGGCACGGAGCTCCGGGCCGAGCTGGGCATCGCGCCGAGTGACGTCGTCGTGGGGCTCACCTCGACGTTCTACGGATTCGAGGGCATCGGCACACTCATCGAGGCGGCCGCCCTGCGCGGCGACTTCACCCTGCTGCTCGTCGGCGATGGCCCAGAACGGCCCGCTCTCGAACGCCAGGCCGCTGAGCTGGGGGTATCCGCGGTGTTCACCGGGCGGGTGCCGGTCGACCAGGTGCGTCGCTATCAAGCCGTCCTCGATGTTTTCGCGGTCCCGCGAACGGCGGACCGGGTGTGCCAGCTGGTGACGCCGCTCAAGCCGCTGGAGGCGATGGCCGGGGGGATCCCAGTAATAGCAAGTGATGTCAGAGCACTCCGCGAAATCATCGAACCGGGCGTGACCGGAACGTTAACAGTTCCGGAAAAACCGGATTCCTGGGCGAATAGTCTGGAGCAGCTCATTTACAGTCCCAGGACACGCGGCGAGATCGGCCGGGCGGCCCAAGAGTGGGTCGCCGAGCACCGGACCTGGCGGGCCGTGAGCGCCCGCTATCTCGGCCCCTACCGGGAGATCGCCCAAGCAGCCGCAGCATCGTGAAGGGAGCCACCCAGGTGGACCTGGTGGTCATCGGACTCGGATATGTCGGCCTGCCGCTCGCGCGGGAGGCGTGCCGCGCCGGGCTGAGGGTCGCCGGCCTGGACCGCGACTCTCGCGTCGTGGACGGGCTCAAGGCGGGGCTCTCCCACATCGACGACGTCAGCCCGGCCGAGGTCGAGGAGATGCTCGCCGCGGGCTTCACCCCCAGCCGCGACGAGTCGGTCCTCGACGGCGCGCGTACGGTCGTGATCTGCGTGCCGACGCCCCTGTCGACCGACGGCGGGCCCGACCTGACGGCCGTACGCGCGGCCGCGCAGACGGTCTCGCGGCACCTGGAGGCCGGCGCCCTGGTGGTCCTGGAGAGCACGACGTACCCGGGCACGACCGAGGAGGTCCTCGGGCCGATCCTGGAGGAGTCGGGGCTCACCGCCGGCGAGGACTTCCACCTGGCGTTCTCGCCGGAGCGGATCGACCCGGGCAACCCGGTGTACGGCGTCGCCAACACGCCCAAGATCGTGGGCGGCCTCACGCCGGCCTGCGCGGGTGCGGCCGCCGGCTTCTACGGCAAGTTCGTCGAACAGGTCGTGCAGGCCAAGGGCACCCGCGAGGCCGAGATGGCCAAGCTGCTGGAGAACACCTACCGGCACGTCAACATCGCGCTGGTGAACGAGATGGCGGTGTTCTGCCACGAGCTCGGCATCGACCTGTGGGACGCGATCGGGTGCGCCGCGACCAAGCCCTTCGGCTTCCAGGCGTTCTACCCGGGCCCCGGCGTCGGCGGCCACTGCATCCCGATCGACCCGAACTACCTGTCGTACAAGGTCCGCTCGCTCGGCTACCCGTTCCGGTTCGTCGAGCTGGCCCAGGAGATCAACGACCGGATGCCGCGCTACGTGGTCGAGCGCGCACAGGCGCTGCTCAACAGCGAGGGCCGGGCGATGAAGAACGCCAAGGTCCTGCTGCTCGGCGTGACGTACAAGGCCGACATCGCCGACCAGCGCGAGTCGCCGGCCCGCCCGGTCGCGCGGCGGCTGCGCAAGATGGGCGCCGACCTGAGCTTCCACGACCCGCACGTGGAGGACTGGGAGATCGACGGCGCGCCGGTGCCGCGGGTCCGTGTGCTCCGCACGGCGCTCGCCGAGGCCGACCTCGTCGTGGTGCTCACCGACCACGCCGAGTACGACGCCGAGACGCTGACCACGCACGCCCGGCTGCTCTTCGACACACGTGGCCGTACGCGGCATGTGGACGGTGCACTCGCCGAGCGCATCGAGCTGCTGTGACCTTAATGACATCCAGAGTTCATTTTCTGTTCACCTGCCCCGCGCGCCCCTGCCGCCACACTCTCCGGTGAAGTGAAAGCGATGCGGATATTCGTCGGCACGGTCGTCCACCATCCTGAGGATGCGCGAATTCTGCACCGTCAGATACGCGCCTTGCTCGATGCGGGCCACGACATCACCTACATGGCGCCGTTCCACGCGTGCGAGGTCACGCCGTGGCCGGAGCTCACGCCGGTAGACGTGCCGCGCGCGACCGGCCGCCGTCGGGTGCACGCGCTGCGCAGGGCGCGGCGCGTGCTGAAGAAGCACGGCGGTGACGCCGACCTCGTGCTCCTGCACGACCCCGAGCTGCTGCTCGCGGTGCCGCGCGAGCTGCGGTCGCGTACGGTCTGGGACGTCCACGAGGACACCGCCGCGGCGCTGGGCGCCAAGGGCTGGCTGCCGGCGCCGCTGCGCGTACCGCTGCGGTTCGGCGTACGGCGGTTGGAGCGGCGTGCCGAGCGGCGTCTGAAGCTGCTGCTGGCCGAGGAGGGTTACCGCGACCGGTTCCGCGAGAGGCATCCGGTCGTGCCGAACACCACGAGCGTGCCGGACACCCCGCCCGCGCCGCCCGGCGACGACCGGGTCGTCTACGTGGGTCAGCTCTCGCTCGCCCGCGGCGCGGCCGAGTTGATCGAGCTCGCGCGGCTTCTGAGCGGCGACGGGATCACGCTGGAACTCATCGGCGCCGCCGACGCGAGCGTACGGCCGCTGCTGCACGAGGCGCAGGGCGCCGGGCTGTTGCGCTGGCACGGCTTCGTGCCGAACGACCGCGCGCTGCGCATGGCCGAGGGCGCCACCGCCGGCCTCGCCCTGCTGCACGACTCGCCGAACTACCGGCACTCGATGCCGACCAAGGTCGTGGAGTACATGGCACGCGGCCTGCCGGTCGTGACGACGCCGAACCCGATCGCCGCCGAGATCGTGACTGAGGGCGGCTGCGGGCTGGTCGTACCCTTCCAGGACCCGGAGGCGACGGCGGCGGCCATCCGCCGCCTGCGCGAGGACCCGGCGCTCCGCGTCGACATGGGCAAGCGCGGCTACGAGGCGGCACGCGCCCACTACCACTGGCCCGAGCACGCCCGGCTGTTCGTCGCCCAACTCGAAGACTGGGCCGCCGCCGAGGTCTGAGAGGTCCTCCGAAACGCGGCACGTCATGATGTCTTCACGCGGGCCTTCGATGCGGCCTTCGAGGCGGCCCTCGATCAGGTCGAGTGCGGCCTGCGCGACGTTCAGCCTCGCGGGCCCGGTCCGACCCGGTGGTCAAACGCGGTGAGGGCGCGTTCACCGCCGTCGCGCATGGTGAAAAGGATGCCGTTGTCACTGGGGTAGGGCCGGCGATGGTCGAATCCGCCGAGGTAGATCTCGGCCGGAACCTTGTCCGGAAACGCGTCGCAGTGGGGGATATACCGGTCCGCGGAGGTCACGGCACCCGGATTCGGCCGCTGGCGTAGCCGGGCGCAGGCGTCACAGATGCTCGGGCGGCGGCGCACCACTCACCTCCAGTAGGGCAGACCGAGGCGCGGCAGGTCGGTCGGGACGTTCGTGTCGGAGTTCCATGCCTGGTAGACGAGGACCGAGGCGTCGCCGATGCCGTAACCGTCGCGGAGCGCGCGCACGGTCATCCCGGAGAGGTCGCGGTATCGCTGCGAGGTCGCCGGCCAGGAGAGGGTGTACCACCAATTGTGGTGTCCGGCGTCCGGGTCGGGAGGGTTCCAGCCCGCGCCGGCGATCGCACGCCTGCCGTCTTTCGTGGCACGGACGGACTCGTCCAGGAAGTGGTCGGCGATGACCTCTGCGCGCAGGACGGCACGGTCCTGGGCGAACTGCGCATACCGCGTCAGCCCATCCTCACCGGGCTCGGTGATGACGACCAGCGTGCCGGCCTCCAGGTCAGGTAGCTCGTCCGCGAGGCCGCTCGCGAGAGTGTCCCAGTCCACGGCGCTCACCACTCCTGATCCGGCGCCCGGCCGAAGTCGTCCAGCGAGGTGTTGGCCGCGAGAAAGACGTCGACCTGGACCGACATGCGGACCACCCCGACCGTGCTCTCCCGGTTGCGCCACCACACCTCGGGGAGGCCGCCCGGCACGCGCGAGGTCGGCTCGCCCAGGGCCGAGGTCGCCGCCGCGACGGTGGTGGCGAACACGTCCCGCAGCCACGTCGCGTTGCTTTCGGGTACGGGCGTGCAGACGGCGACGTGGAGTCGTTCCACGCGGCCTTTCTTGTCGATCTCGACCGTCCCCGTGTGGAACCCGAAGCCGACGTCCAGCCCGATCACTCGGGCGCTCCGGCTGTCGACTCTCCAGCCGAAGCGCTCCGCGACACCGTCGATCTCGGCCGCGTCCCACGACCATCGCAGATCCCGCAGGCCGGTCACCAGGGCGGCGAGGGCACCTTCCGGCAACACGCGTCGCTCGACCATGCTCAACGACGATACCCCAACGGGTCCATCGCCTGTTCCGGCCGCCGACGCACCCGTGGCGTCATAGGGAGGCGACGCCCGCGATCGTGGTCGGAGAGAATGGCGTTCCGTCCGGATTGTTGATGTTGAACTCTGCCCGGGAGATTATTCCCCTGCGCGACCAGTGGACATAATGGTATTCGACCCTCAGCGTGCCGTTCCTCAGCGCCGCCTTGAGTTGTCTCCGCGTTTCCGGGTCGGCATCGAGCGCGGCTCTCAGGTCTTGGTCGATGCGGAGGATCTCCGCGAGATATGGCCGAGTGCCCTGCTGCACGCGGATCCGGCCGCCGGCCGCGTCCGCGACGACGTTTCTCCCGCGGAGCGGGGAACGGCCGCCTTTCGCCTCGACGATGATCAGTGTCGGCCGCCTCCCAGCGACGAAGGCGGCGACATCCACGGTGTCTCTTTTTCCGGGAGTATCACTCGCCGGCGTGAGCAGCTTTCCGCCACGGGCATTCGTCGCGTAGTCCATGGCGGCTATCGTGGCAATTTTTTCGCTCTTTTGATTCACTAGCTGATCGGCCTCGATTCGGCCCATACCCGTTTCGAGGATCTCGTCGGCCAGCGCGACGGCGTCCCTCATCGTCTGCTCAGTGTGCTCGCCGCGCGCTCGCTGGAGCAGGATCTGGTGCTGGTTCCGGAGTCTCTCCTTGCTCACATATGCGTCGGTATTTCCTATTTCTCCGATCTGCCCGAGCTTTATCTCCAGCTCTCTCTGGTACCGATCCCTCTTCGCCACCACGAAGGCACGTTCCGCGGCCACGGCACTGATCTGCACGGCGGCTGCGGGGGTCGGCGTGTACCTCTCCTTGGGACCCATGTCCGCGGTCACGGCGTAGGGGGCCGCGGTGGCCGGATCCGTATGGAACCGACCGTTCGACAGGCGGACATTGCGCTGCTCATCGCGCCAGGTAATCGGCGGATCTGCCGGCACCGAATCGCCGTGCGGCTCCCCCGTGCCCGCCCGGAAATGGATCTCGCCCGCAGGGTGCCCTGTGAGGGTCCCGTCGCCGGCATGGCCGCCGACGAGGGCCGGAGCCTCCGCCGTGAACGCGTCCCCCCTGGAGAGGAACTCGTCGATCACCGGGCCGACGGCCTTCGCGAGCGGACGGGCGTCGTCGCGCGCGAGCATGTGGTCCGCGAACGCCTCCGCGATCATCTGGTGCGGGTCCTCCGCGCCATTAGTCGACAGGGCGTACTCGATGGCGGTCCGCAGCGCCGGATCGTCGTGCGGATCCGCGGCGTCGTACGGCCTGCCCACGACATCGCTGACCGCCTCGTTCAGCTTGGCGCGCAGGACCGGATCGGCCAGAATCCGGTCCGCGAGGAAATGGCCGACCTCGTGATAAATGACACTGTCGACCTTTCCCCCGCTGGGGACGGTCCAGCCGTCCTTCGCCTCCGCGGCGAGGCGCTCGCTCAGCGCCGCGGGATCGCGGAAGGCGTTCTCATTGAGAACGACCTCCCTCACACCGTCACGGACCCGCGCGTACGCATAGGCGTCCTGGGCGAAGGGGTCCTCCGCGAAGGTCCGCCCGAAGTCCTCGGACGAGACGCGCACCCAGTCACCGAACCCCTCCGGCAGGTCGCGCATCAGCCGCTGCGCCGCGTCGACCACCAGGGGGGCGGCATCCGGGATGCGTCCGGTCTCGACGAGCAGGCCGCCTCGCCCGTACCGGTCCGGGACTTCGTGCGTGCCCTTGGGCGCGTCATGGGACCCTGAGCTGTGCTCCGCGAGCAGGGCGGGCCCGTCGACCGCCGGATGACCGGCGTGCGGCTCCGCCACGAGGACCGGCTGCACGCCGAGGGGCGGGGCCGCGCCTTCTTGGCGAGCTCCTCCCGCCTGCCGATACTCCTGCGGCCCGTGCTGCGGGCCGTTGAGGAGGTCGGCGATGACGTGACCTCCGGTGCCCGTGTCGAGACCGGCGAGCGCCATCGGCCTCGACGCGTCCCCGGAACCATGGTCACCCGTGTTCGGCCCGGCGTTCCCGGGCCGCGAATCGTTGAGCAGGTCGGCCACGGTGAGACCACCTGCCATCGGGTCCGCCACGCCGACCACCGGGTGCGCTGTGCCCGTCGCCGCGTGTGTCTCGCCGCGTGCTGGGTCCGCCACCTCGACCACCGGCTCCGCCCCGCCGTGAACCCCGGCGATCGAGTCGGCCGGACCATGGGGCTCGGTGACCCGGTCGGCGATGCGGGTCGCGCCGACCGTGCCGTCACCCAGGTCGGCGTCGGCGAGTGTGGCCAGACGTGGGACGCGTGTTCCGCCTCCCGGTTCACCGCCGTACGATCCGCTCGACGCACCGCCCTCGCCGTTGACGTCGGTGACGTCGGTGACGGCGTACGGCGGCTGCTCGTGCACCACACCGGACGGGTCGGACACCTTATACGCGAGCGGGCCGCTCGACGAAGACGAGACGATCTCGTCCTGTCCGACCGGGTCTACGACGGTCCCTTCGCTTATGGCGTGCGAGGCAGGAGGCCGGAAGCGACCGGCGACCTCGGTGCCCGCGCCGACGGCCGCCATGCCGAAGCCGGTCTCGGCGGCATGTTTCCAGTCCCAGCCGTGCCCGCTCGCCCAGCCGGACGTGGCCATCGCCACGGTTCCGATACCGCCGCCGACGGCGAACCGGGACGCGAGGCCGCTGACACCGGAGGACTCCATCGCACGGCTCAGGCCGGCCAGTGCGGTGAATCGGGACAGCATGGCGGGCAGCCTCGCGTGCGCACCGCCCATCAGCCCGCCTGCGAGCGCGCCCTGCCACAGCGAGTTGAGGAGCTCTCCCGAGTCGAACCCCTGGCCGCGGAAAACCTGCGAGATACCGTCCAGCCCGCCGCCGAAGGTGGCCCCCAGCACCGCCTCACGGATCACCCGTAGCACGAACTGCAGCTTCCAGCCTTCGAGCTTGATCAGGGGCAGCACGAGCGATTCGGTCAGCGCTCCGAGCGCACTGCCGTAAATGATCAACGTAAGGACGAAGATCGCGGATACGACGCACTGCCGCTGGGACAGGAGGATCCCGTCGGCGCACCGCTGGCAGTACAGCGCGAGTTGCTCACAGTTGTCAGCCACCTCGTCGAGCAGTCCGCCCTCGCCGTACACGGCACGAGCGGTCGATCCGAACCTATCGGTGGCTTCGCCGTAACCGCTGCCCGTCACCTGGCCGACCTGTGTGTTCACCTCAGCGGCCGCAGCGCGGACGACGCCCCCCATCGTTCGCGCGGCGTCCCGCAGTGCCTTGACGCCGTCGATGTCACCGTCAGGCCACGGGCATCCAAGCCCCACCGCCTCGAGCACCCAGAGCGTCTGGAGCCAGATCGCCGGAGGCGGCACCGTCGTCGGCCGACCCCCGGCGACCTGCGGCAGCACGTACTTCGCTACGCCGCCGGGCACCCCCGGCGGGCCTGGCTGCCGCCGCCCGCCCAACTGATCGACGATCGTGCCGTCGGCCTCGACGTAGCGCCCGCCCGAGACGACGAGTCCCGCACCCATTCCGCGCAGCAGGTTCACCGCCGCCGCGAGATCCTCCAGCAATCCATCCCGCTGTCGCGCGAACCCGGGCGACTTTTCGTCCCCCTCGAAGGCCGCCTTCCCCAGATCGTCACTCCCGAACGGCTGCTTACCGCTCACCGCATGGCAGAATTCCCCGACCTGCCGGGCCAGGTTGTCGGCGGCCTCGGTGATGCCGTCTCCCGCGTCGACCCACACGGTGGGCATGACTGCGAAACTCGGCCTGAAAGGGAGCTGAACGGGCATCGCATCGAAGACTCTACGCGTCCCGCGCGTGATAGACCATGGTG
This sequence comes from uncultured Actinomycetota bacterium, assembly GCA_963799975.1. GTDB lineage: Bacteria > Actinomycetota > Actinomycetes > Streptosporangiales > Streptosporangiaceae > Actinoallomurus. The sequence goes on from CAWCZF010000002.1 coordinate 1,276,061, forward strand.
ATTTGACAGGCCAAGGGTCGTGCCCGGTACGGCACAGCCGACTCAGGTCGCCGACCGCAACCGGGTCGCGATCAGGGCCGCGAGGCGGGTGGCGGTGCCCGGCAGACCGGCGGTGACCGTGACGATCGTGCGGCCGACTCTCATCACCACGGTGCCCGACGGAGCGCCCAGGCCGTAGGCCGCGTCGCCCGCGTGTACCGGGTCGCGGACGCCGTTCTGCGTGTCGCGCGCCGCCCAGAACAGGGACGACGCCGTGCCCGGGTCGGCGGCCACCCACTGGACGGTGACCGACAGCGCGCTCGCCTCGTGTTCCGGGCCGTTCGACGGGCGCGACCTCTCGTGCCGCGGCCGGTACGTGCAGGCGGCGGGCAGGCGCAGGCCCTCGACGCTTGCCGGGGACTCCTGGCCGGCGTATCCCGGTGGCAGGTCGTGCTTGCCCAGCAGCGAGCAGGCGTCGGGCCAGTCGCCGGGCGGCACTCCGGCGAGTTCGGGCGGCCCCGCGCCGCGCACCCCGCCGCGCAGGGCCACCAGCCGTGCTCCGCCGTACGGCCGAGGGCGCGCCGCCGGTACCGCGACGTACAGGAGGCCGCCGCCCGCGGCCAGCCAGGGCCGTACGCCGTCCAGGCCCGGTCGTGTCACGAGCGGAGCGGGCACGGTCGTCCCCGCGCCCGTCTCCGGGTCGATGACGTCGATGCCGGCGGGCAGCAGGGGATCGGCCAGCCGGGACCGCAGGCCGTACAGCACGCCGCCGGCCACCGACAGCGCGGCGTAGCCCGACATGGACCGCCGCCAGGCCGTCGCGCCGGTCGCGACGTCGACGGACTCGAGCCGTCGCGTCGGTGGCGTCCTCCGGCCGGTGCGTGAGGTCGTAGGCGATCAGGAGGTGGCCGCCGGACACCGCGGTCGGGCACATGTCCCGGCAGACGTCATCGCCCCGGTGGGTCAGGAAGCGCGGCCGCGTCGGTCGTAGGCGTACAGCACGGACCCGTCGAAGACGGCCGTCACGTCTTCGGTGACGGACACGGCGGCGTGCGCGGCGTTCGCGGTGAACAGGGTGCGGCCGGTTCGCGGGTCGATCGCGATGGTCCGGTCGCGTGCGCCGCAGTCGAGGCCGAAGGCGGCGACGGTCTCGCTGCTCCCCGACCCGTACGGCGCGGCCTCGGGCAGCAGGCAGCCGTGCGCGAGGTGCTTGGTCCACATCCGGCGGCCGTTCGTCGCGGACCGCCCGTACAGCGTGTGCCGCCCGTCCTCGGTGACGATCACGACGCCCGCGCCGGCCGGCCAGCGCAGCGTGGTGCGCTCGGTCGCCGCGGGTACGTCGCCGCGCTGCCGCCAGAGCAGGGTGCCGCTGACCGCGTCGAGGCCGACCATGAGGCGGTTGCCCCGGTGCCCGGTGCGCTCAAGGTAGGCGATCAGCACCTGGCCGGTACGCGCCCAGCCGAGCAGCGACCACTGGCCTCGGTAGTAGTGCCAGCGTTCGCGGCCCGTACGCGCGTCGCGCACGGTCAGGCCGTGTCCCGACACGACGACGAGTTCGCCGTCCACGACCGTGTACGCGACCCGGTCATAGGCCGGCAGCTGCGCTGTCGCCGACCGGGGTGCTGAGCTGCCAGCTCGTGGTGACCGGGCCCGCCGGCGGGCCGAGGTCGGCGAGCGGCGGACGCGGGACGTGCGTGACGGTACGGTCCACCTGCCACCACTCCGCCTGGAGGATGAGATGGTCGGCCAGCATCACGCCGCACACTAGGGTGGCCAGGGTCGCGAGAACGCCCGGCACGGCGCGCCACCGGCTCCGCGCGGCCTCGACAGTGATCACCTCCATTAACGCGAGACTGCCGAGCGTACGGGGTCCGCGCGCCGACCACTGATGATGGCCGCATGACAGCGAGGGTCAAGGTGGACCGCGGGCGTCGCCGGAGGTTCCGGCGGAGTTCGTGACGCAGCTCACGCGCCGCCACGCGCAGGGACGCCGCAGCGACGTAAAGGCTTGATCAAGGACCCAAAGAATCCCAAAATCGTTACGTACTGTTCACTTCCGTAATGTGGCGCTTTTCACCGCTTATATCGGCGCTATCCTCGCCCTCGATCATATCTATTGAGGATGGATCAAGTTGCACAACGTCGCAGTCGTCCTGGCCGGTGGCACGGGTCAGCGGATGGGACTGGAGATCCCCAAGCAGCTCGTGAAGATCGCCGGCAAGCCGATCATGCAGCACACGCTGCAGGTCTTCCAGAGCGCTCCACAGATCGACGAGATCATCGTGCGCGATGACGCCCGGCTTCGTGGCCGAGGCCGAGGCCATCGTCGGCCGCGGCCGGATGCACGAAGGTGTCACGCGTGATCGAGGGCGGCGCCACGCGCACCGAGACCACGATGCGCGCGATCGAGGCGGTGACGCGCCACGACGCCCGAGGCCAACGTGCTCTTCCACGACGCGGTACGGCCGTTCGTCGACCAGCGCGTGATCGAGGACTGCGTCAAGGCGCTGGAGCGGTACGAGGCGGTCGACGTGGCGATCCCGTCGGCCGACACGATCATCAAGGTGGACGACTACGGCGGCACGGTCATCAAGGACGTGCCCCGCCGTGACCTGCTGCGCCGCGGGCAGACGCCGCAGTGCTTCCGCCTGTCGACGATCCGCGAGGCGTACGCGCTCGCGCTGGCCGACCCCGACTTCACCGGCGGCAAGGTCACGGCCACCGACGACTGCAGCGTCGTGCTGCGCTACCTGCCCGACGTGCCGATCGTCGTCGTGCGGGCAGCGAGCAGAACATGAAGGTCACCCACCCGGTCGACGTGTTCATCGCGGACAAGCTGTTCCAGCTGTCCTCGCAGGCGCCGCCGCCCGCGCCCGGCACCGAGACCGACTACGCGAGCAGCCTGGCCGGCAAGACCGTCGTGATCTTCGGCGGCAGCCAGGGCATCGGCGCGGACATCGCCGAGCTGTCACGTACGTTCGGCGCGCGGGTGTACGCCTTCTCCCGGTCCGACGACCGGCACCCACGTGGAGAACCCAGCGCGACATCGAGACGGCGCTGGCCAAGGCGCACAGCGAGACCGGCCGGATCGACTACGTCGTCAACACCGCCGGGCGTCCTGCACACCGGCCGGCTCGACGAGGTCGACGACGCCGATCGTCGAGGAGTCGCTGCGGGTCAACTACCTCGGCCCGCTGCACATCGCCCGCGCCGCCATCGGCTACCTGCGCGAGTCCAAGGGCCAGCTTCTGCTCTACACCTCCAGCAGCTACACGCGCGGCCGCGCCGGGTACAGCCTGTACTCCTCGGCCAAGGCCGCCACGGTCAACCTCACCCAGGCGCTCGCCGACGAGTGGGCCGACGAGGGCGTACGCGTCAACTGCATCAACCCCGAGCGCACCGCGACGCCGATGCGTACGCGTGCCTTCGGCCGGAGCCGGCCGGTTCCCTGCTGTCGTCCCGCGACGTCGCGCTGACCTCGATCGACGTGCTCCTGTCCGAGCTGACCGGCCACACGGTCGACATCCGCCGCCACGACCCGACGGCGGTCGCCCGATGACGCTGCTCTCTCGCGACCGGCTGGTCGGTCTCCTGCTCGTCCTGTCCTATCCGGCCACGGTCGCGGCCGCGCTGTGGCCCAACACGTGGGCCTTCGCGGTCACCGCGCTGGTGGCCTACGTCTGCCGACGCGGTCGCCTCGCGCGCCGAGGACGCCGGCATCAGCGAACGCCTGGCGCAGGTCAACGCGGGCGTCACCGTACGGTTCCTGCTCCGTGAGCTGGCGCTGCTCCTCCTGCTCGTACGGCAGGGCCACGCGGGCGACCGTGCCTTCGCCGTACTGGCGGTCGGGCTGCTCGGCCTGCACGGGCTGCGCGGCGCGTACTCCGCGCTGACGCTGTACGTGATCCGGCGGCGGCGGCTCCCCGTCGTCACCCGCGGTTTCGACCTGTCCGAATTGCGGATTCCGGACGCCCCGCACCCCTGGCTCACCACGCGGCACTCACGCACGATGCTGCACCTGGACGTTCCCGTGCTGGCGGGCGCGCTGTTCGGCCTGTGGGCCGGCGTCGGCGGGCTGGCCGTCGCGTACGCGCTCGGCCTGACCGCCACGGCCCTCATGGTCCGGCACGCGGTGCGCAACCGGCACCTCGCCGACGAGGACCGGATCTTCGACGTGGTCAACCGGCGGCTCGCCGAGCAGCGGCCGGAGGTCGCGCTGTACTTCTCCGGCTCCCCCGACTCCGCGTACCAGGCCAACATGTGGCTGTCCACGGTCGACGACCTGGACCACCGGGCGGTGATCTTCCTGCGCGAGCGCGCGATCGTGCCGCTCCTGGGCCGTACGCGGACGCCCGTGCTGTGCGTGCCCAAGACGATGGACATGACGCGCCTCGACCTGTCCACCGTACGGTCGGCGCTCTATCCGGCCAACGTCGGCAAGAACCTCCACATGCTGCGGATGTCCGGCATCCGGTCGGCGTTCGTCAACCACGGCGACAGCGACAAGCCGGCCAGCTTCAACCCGTTCGCCCGCGCGTACGACGAGGTGTGGGTGGCCGGGCCGGCCGGCCGGGACCGCTATCTGACCATGCGCACCGGCGTACGCGACGAGGACATCGTCGAGGTCGGCCGCCCGCAGCTCGCCCCGATCGACACGAGCGGCACCACCCCGGACCCGATCTTCACCGTGCTCTACGCGCCCACGTGGGAGGGCTGGTCGGACGACCTGGCGCACAGCTCGGTCGCGACGATGGGCACCGCGATCGTACGTACGCTGCTGGACCATTCGCCGCGGATCCGGCTGCTCTACAAGCCGCACCCGCTCACCGGCACGCGCGACCCCCGGGCCACCGCGATGCACGAAGAGATCGTCGCGATGATCGAGAAGGCCAACGCCTCGCGCGAGACCGGCGGCGGCGAGCACGCCGACCGGCTGAAGGCGCTCACGCGCCGGCTGGAGGCGCTCGGCGGCGACGAGACGGCGGGCGACGAGGCACAGATCTCCCGCGACACCGCGCGCGTCGGCTCCTCCGACGAGTGGCGGGAGACCGAGGACGCCTGGACCGAGGCGTACTGGCAGGCCGGCGGGCACGTACGGCACCGCGTCATCACCGGGCCGCGCCCGCACGTGTACGACTGCTTCAACCACGCGGACCTGATGGTCACCGACATCTCCAGCGTCGCGGGCGACTTCATCGTGACCGGCAAGCCGTACGCCGTGGCGAACGTCAAGGGCCTGGGCGCCGAGGAGTTCCGCGCGCTGTTCCCGACCGCCGCCCTGGCCGCGTACCTCGTCGGCCCGGACTGCGCCGAACTCCCCGGGATCGTCGCGCAGGCGCAAGAGGAGGGCCTGGACCCGATGGCCGAGCGGCGGCGCGAGCTGCGCGACCACCTGATCGGCCCGGACGAGCTCGACGCCGGAAAGCGCTTCGAGGCCGCGGTCTCCGCCCTGTCACACCACCACGTCATCTCGGAAAACGATCGGTCCATCGCATGAGCCCCGCACGCGTCTTCCAGCAGGTCGTCCGCCGATTCGAGGGCGACCCCGCCGGTCCGGCCACCGCCGCCGGGCTCGTCCTGTCGTACGCGCTGCTCGTCGGCGCGGCACTGTGGCCGAGCGCCGCGCTCGTCGGAGTGTTCGCGCTGGCCGGGTACGCGACCGAGGCGCTCCTGGTACGCCGCGCGGCCTACTTCGGCAACGCGCTGAGCCAGGTCGGCCTCGGCGTCGCCCTGCGTGCGCTGGCGCGCGCCGCGGCGCTGCTGATCCTGCTCGCCCGCGAGAACACCCTGTCCAGCCGGTGGTTCGCCGCCGTCGCGGCGACTCTGGTGCTCGTCCACATCCTGCGGGCGTTCCACTCCTACCTGGCCATCCTGGTCACCGAGCGGCGCAAGCTCCCGGTGCTGACCCGCGGGTTCGACCTGGCGCGGCTGCGGCTGCCCGGGCCGCCGCCGTTCTTCGTCCGCGAGCACCGCACCATGGTCTACTTCGACGCGCCGGTGCTGGCCGGTGCGCTGCTCACCGTCGCGGTCGGCGCGTCCTGGCCGGTGGCCTGCGGCCTCGGGCTGGCGCTCGCGGCCGCGCTGGGCACGATCGCGGTGACCGCCTGGCACGTACGGCTCAACCGCCACCTGGCCGACCGCGAGGGCGTGCTCAAGCTGATCGCCGAGGAGGTCGCCGCGTACGGGCCGGAGGTCGTGTTGTACTTCTCCGGCGCCGACGACTGCGTCTACCAGGTCAACATGTGGCTCGAGACGTTCGACCGGCTCGACCGCAAGAAGATGATCATCATGCGGGAACGCGGGAACCTGCCGCTGCTCGGCCGTACGTCCTCGCCGATCCTGTGCTTTCCCGGCGGCACCGAGATGATGAACTTCGCGATGCCCGAGAGCACGCGGGTGGCGCTGTTCCCGGCCAACGCCGGCAAGAACATCCACATGCTGCGGCTGCCGGAGATCGGCTGCGTGTTCATCGGCCACGGCGACAGCGACAAGGCGGCCAGCTTCAGCCCGTTCAGCAAGGTCTACGACGAGGTGTGGGTGGCCGGGCCGGCCGGCCGCGAGCGTTACCTGCGCAGCGACGCGGGCGTACGTGACGAGGAGATCGTCGAGGTCGGCCGCCCGCAGCTCGCCCCGATCGACACGACCGGCGCGACCCCGGACCCGATGTTCACCGTCCTGTACGCGCCGACGTGGGAGGGCTGGACCGGCGACAAGTACCACACGTCGGTCGCGGTGATGGGCCCGAAGCTGGTCCGGCTGCTGCTCGACCATGCGCCGCACGTACGCCTGCTGTACAAGCCGCACCCGATGGCCGGCAAGACCGACCCGGCCGTACGCCGGGCCCACGGCAAGATCGTCAAGATGATCGCGGAGGCCAACGCGGCACGTGACGCCTCCGGGCAGTGGCCGGCCGACCCCGCCGCCTCCGCCACGGCACGGCGACGCCTGGAGGAGCTGACCACCCGGCTCGCCGCGCTCGGCCGGGAGAGCGGCGGCGAGGCCGACGAGGCCGAGGCGTCACGCGTGGCCGCCCACGCCGACCTGGCCGGCGACGCACTGTGGCACGACACCGCGGCCGAGTGCGAGCAGGCGTACTGGGAGGCCGAGGGCTGGTGGCGCCACCGCGTGGTCACCGGCACCATCCCGCACCTGTACGCCTGCTTCAACCGCGCCGACCTGCTCATCACCGACATCTCCAGCGTGGTCGCCGACTTCATCGCCAGCGGCAAGCCGTACGTGGTGACGAACGGCGCGAACCTGGCCGAGGATGAGTTCCGCGAGGAGAACCCGAGCGCGTCGGCCGCCTACCTTGTCGACCGCGGCTGCGCCGGCCTCGGCGAGATCCTGACGGCCGTGGAGAGCCGCGGCCCGGACCCGATGGCCGACCGTCGTACGGCGCTGAAGCACCACCTGCTGGGCGCGGACTCCCCGGACGCGATGACCCGGTTCGCCCAGGCGGTGGACGATCTGGCCGCCCGCCGCAGCCGCGAGATCCTGGAGATCGGCGAGCCCGTCTAGCGCGCACGCGAGGGTGCCCCCACCGGTTCGGTGAGGGGCACCTTCGTCTTTCCCGGCCTGGTCACCGGCGTTCGAGGACGGGCTGGACCACCTGCGGTGCGCGGCGGAGCACCGGGACGAGGGCGGTCATCGCGAGGGTGATGCCGAGCGTGATCCAGGTGGCCGCCTCGGCCGCGGCGGCGTACCCGGCGCGGTCGTGCGCGCCGCCGAGGCGGGAGAAGAAGACGGTGCCCAGCACGGCGACGCCCGTGACGCCGGCGAACTGCTGGGCGGTGGACAGCATGCCGGCCGCCGCGCCCGCCTCGGCCGGGCGGACTCCGGCCAGCGGTGCGCCGATCAGCGCGGGCAGGATCAGGCCGTTGCCGAGCCCCATCAGGCCGAGGCAGACCATCAGTGTGGCCGCCGTGACCTGACCGCCCTCGACCCGCAGGTCCACGGCCATCGCGAACACGCTCAGCGCGGTGATCGCGCAGCCCGCGGCCAGGACCCTCAGGCCGTGGCGCGCCGCGAGCCGGCGTCCCGTCAGTGCGGCCGCCATCGCGAGTACGGCCATCGGGGCGAACGCGAGCCCCGCACGCAACGCGCTGAGGCCGAGGCCCGCCTGGAGCAGCAGCGACGTGACGAAGATGAAGCCGAAGAAGAACGCCATGAACGCCGCGTTGATCGCCAGCCCGGCGGTGAACGCCCGGTCGCGGAACAGATCGAGCTCCAGCAGGGGCCGGCCGCCGGAGCGTGCCAGCCGGCGCTCCCAGGCGAGTGCGGCGGCCATCACGGGCACCGAGGCCGCCAGCGACACCCACGTCCACAGCGGCCGGCCCGTCTCGCGGCCCAGGACGAGCGGCGCCAGGGCGAGGGCCAGGGAGCCGGAGATCCCGGCGACGCCGAGCGGGTCCAGCCCGGCCCGCCGCCCCGGCTCGGTCCGCGGCAACAGCAGCGCCGCCGCGGCCAGGACGACCGCCCCGACCGGCACGTTGACGAAGAAGATCGCTCGCCAGCCGAGGCCGAACACGTCCGCGACGAGCAGCAGGCCGCCGAGCACCTGGCCGCAGATGCCGCTGATCCCGCCGGTCACCGCGAACCACGTGAGAGCACGTGACCGCGTCGCCGCCGGGAACGTCGCGGTGATCAGGGCCAGCACCTGCGGCACCATGACGGCCGCCGCGAACCCCTGGACCAGCCGCGCGCCGACGAGCTCACCCGGCGTACGCGCGAGGCCGCACAGCACCGAGGCGGCGACGAACCCGGCCATGCCGATGAGGAACGGCCGGCGGTGGCCGAACAGGTCGCCCAGCCGCCCGCCGGTCACCAGGCCCGTGGCGTAGGCGAAGACGTAGCCGCCGACGACGAGTTCGAGCGCACCCGGCCCCGCGCGCAGGTCGCGCTGGAGGGCGGGGATCGCGACGTTGACCACGTTGCCGTCGAACCCGTACATAAAGTAACCCGCGAGGATCACCGGCAACATCAGCCGGGGGTTCCGATCGACCATCACAGCTCCCTATATCGATGCTCGTCGATATCGATGAGCTTGGAATACTACGATGACTGTCGATATAGGCGCAACCATGGATTATGATCGGCCCATGAGCGTGCCCGCGGATCAGACCCACCCGGCCGTCGGGGACCTACGCCTGGCAAAAGTGATGGCGGCACTCGCCGACCCCGCACGGCTCCTCACCGTCCGCACCCTGGCGCGCAAGGGAGAGTCCCCGTGCACCCGGCTCCACCACGACGCCGGCCTGACGATCAGCCAGTCGACCTTCTCCCACCACCAGCGCATCCTGCGCGAGGCAGGCATCCTGCGCGTCGACGTACGCGGCTCTCAGCGAATCCTGACGCTACGCCGCACCGACCTCGACGCCTGCTTCCCGGGCCTCCTGGACGCCGTGCTCAGCACGGCCCCGGAGTTCGTCTAGCGCGACGGCCCTCGCCCCGGCCGGAGTCAGATGACGGGCGGGCGGCCGAGGCGGGTCATTCGCCAGACCGTGCGCCACGAGATGGGGCGGCGGGGGCCGGCCGGTTTGCGCCAGCCCTCGCGGAAGCCGCCGAACCACGGGCGCAGGGACGCCAGTTTGCGTTCGCGGGCGATCGTCATACCGACCCAGACGCCCAGGTAGGTCAGGGCGATCGGCCAGGGGAGGTTGCGGCGGGCCAGCCACACGCGGTTGCGGGCGTTGAGGCGGTAGAACATCGCGTGCCGGGTCGGGGCGACGGCCGGGTGGTACATCACGCAGTCCGCGTCGTACACGATGTGGTAGCCCGCGTTCAGCGCCTGCCAGGCCAGGTCGGTCTCCTCGTGGGCGTAGAAGAAGTTCTCCGGCAGGCCACCGGCCGCGTCGAAGACCGCGCGGCGTACCGCGCACGCGCCGCCCAGGAAGGTGGTGACCTTCGAGGAGCGCAGCGGGTCGCCGGCCCGCAGCCGGGGCACGTGCCGACGCTCGCCCGGGCCGCCCTCGGGGTCGCGGACGCGGAACGAGACGATGCCCAGCTTCGGCTCGGCGGTGAACCGGTCCCGCAGGTGCGCGCCGAGGTCGGCGGAGTCGTACCAGCCGTCGTCGTCCAGGAACACGATGAGCTCGCCGTCCGACGCCTCGGCGCCGCGGTTGCGGCCCGCCGGGATGCCGACGTTCTCGGACAGCCGGATGACGCGTGACGTTGTCGGGCCAGATTCCCGGCACGTCGGCGCCGTTGCCGACGAGCACGACCTCGACCTCGACGTCCTTCTGCATCAGCGCGCTGTCGACGGCGCGGTCCAGCTCGGCCGGGCGGTTGCCCATCGTGAGCACGACCACTGACAGCTTCACTTGAGCCTCCGCGAGGCGACGATGCTGACGAAGTGCAGGCCCGTCTGCACGACCGCCACCGCGGCCACGGCGACGGTGAGCACGCGGGTGGCGGCGAGTTCGTGTCCCGTCACCTGGTCGATCACGGCCGCGACCACGATGAGCAGCGACAGCTCGACGGCGCCGATGATCCGGTGCAGTTTCAGCAGCGACGCGGCCTCGCGCGCCAGTGCCAGGCCGGTCGACTCCGGGCGCAGGGCGCGGTCGCCGGTCGCGGGGTCGGCCGTCAGGCCCGACTTGGCGCGGGCGACCACGACGTTGTCGGTCTCCGCCTTGATCAGCGCGGCGCCGAGCGCGGCGAGCAGGCCGAGTTCGATGTACCCGCCGTTCTCCCACGCCCCCTGTGCGCGTACGCCGAGGCCGACGAGCAGCGCCACCTCGGACATGTAGTGCCCGATCCGGTCGAGGTAGACGCCGGTGACGGAGGTGCGCTTGCGGAACCGCGCGACCTCGCCGTCGGAGCAGTCGAGCAGGAGGTACGCCTGGATCAGGAGCGCGCCGACCACGGCCCAGACGAGGCCCGTGACGCCGCGCCCGGTCACCGCGACGGCCGCGCCGCCGAGCACCCCGCACACGATCATCAGGTACGTGAGCTGGTTCGGACTGAACCCGATCCGGACGAAGAGCCAGGTGAAGTAGGGCGAGATACGGCGCATGTAGAGCCGCCCCGCCCAGTGCTCCTCGTTGCGCCGATCCTTCAGGCCGGGGGGTTGCCCACCCGACCTGACCTCAGCCAGCGAAGGTGCCGACATATTCGCGTACCGCTTTCAGCACAGCACGCTCGTCCAAGCCGAGGTGCTCCAGAATGGTGTAACGACCGGGCCGGGTCTGCGGAGCGTACGCCACCGCCTGGGCGAACTGCTCCACGGTCAGGCCGATGTCAGCGGGCGTCTTGGGCAGCCCGTGACGGTCGAGGCACGTCACGATCTCGCCGAGGCGCTCGGCGCCCTCGCCCAGATGCGTCGCGCGCAGGTGATAACAGAACGCGGCCCCGAGGCCGGCCAGCTCGCCGTGGTTGGCGGTGTCGGGGAAGAGTGAGTCGATCGCGTGCAGGATCTCGTGGTCGCCGCCGCTGGCGGGCCGCGAGGAGCCGGCGAAGGCCATCGCCATCCCCGACAGCACGAGCCCCTCGGCCAGTACGGTCAAGAAGTCGTCGGACTCGATCGAACGCGGTTGGAAGATGCAGCGCCTCGGCGGCGTTGCGTGCGAACGTCAGCGCGAGCCGGTCGATCGGGTCGCCCTGCTCGCGGTGGGACAGCATCCAGTCCTCGACCGCGGAGAAGTTGCTGAGCACGTCGCCGATGCCGGCGCGTACGAGGCGTTCGGGCGCGGAGCGCACGTAGTCGAGGTCCACGATCACCGCGAGGGGCATCGTCACGCCGAACGACGCCTTGCCCTTCTCGTGCTCCAGCGACGCCGTGGGAGAGCAGATGCCGTCGTGGGAGAGGTTGGTCGCGACGGACACCATCGGCATCCCGGCGAGCGTCGCGGCGTACTTGGTGGCATCGATCGTCCGGCCGCCGCCGATGCCGACGACCGCCTCGTAGGAGCCGCCGCGCAGGCGCGAGCCGAGCGCCATGGCGGCGTCGACGGAAGCCGCCGTCGACCCGGAACACCTCGCACTCGCGCAGCGTCGGGCCGTACGTGCTCGGCGATCTGGTCGCCCTGGCCCGGCCCGACCGCGATGGCCACCCGGCCCTCGGTGGCGATGCGCCGGTCGGCGAGCAGCTCGCCGAGGTGGGCGATCGCCCCGCGCCGCACGTCGATCGACAGCGGTGCGGGGAGCATCCGGGTGAGCAGCGGCACGTCAGTAGGCCTTGGCGATCCGGCGAGCCTTCTCCAGGTCGTCGTGGTTGTCGACCTCGACCCAGTCCACCGCGCCGATCGGCGCGACCGCGATCTTGCCGCCACGGTCGACCAGCTCCTGGTAGCCGTCCTCGTAGTAGAGGTCCGGGTCGCGCTCCCAGGTCGCCTTGAGCGCGTCGGCGAGCGGCTCGGCCGCGGCGGGCTCCAGCAGCGTCGCGCCGATGTACTCGCCGTTCGCGCTCGCCGGGTCCATCAGCTTCGTGATGCGCTGGAGGTGCCCGTCGGAGTCGAGGATGACCTTCATCTCCTCGTCGGCGAGCTTCTTCACGTCGTCCACGGCGAGCAGGACGTCGGGGCCGCGGTTGCCGAGCAGCGTCTGCTCGACGCTCACCGGGTGGACGGTGTCGCCGTTCACCATGAGCACGCCCTCGGCGAAGAACTCGCGTGCGAGCCACATCGAGTAGGCGTTGTTCCACTCCTCGGCCTTGTCGTTGTGCACGAGGGTGATCGTGACGCCGTACCGGCTCTCCAGGCCGGCCTTGCGCTCCTCGACCGCGCCCGCGCGGTAGCCCACGACGATGACGACGTCGGTGAGCTCGACCTCGGCGAGGTTGCCGAGCGCGATGTCCAGGATCGTCGTCTCACCGTCGACGGGCACCAGCGCCTTGGGCAGCGTGTCCGTGTACGGGCGGAGCCGGCGTCCCGCGCCGGCGGCGAGAACCATTCCGATCATGATCCGGCCTCCACTTCTGCTTCGTCTTCTTCCTCGAGGTTGATCATGACTCCGCTGCCCGTGCCGGTCCGCGTCCAGGTGTAGACGCTCTCGATGCCGAACAGCAGCCCGAGGTAGATGGTCAGCACCGCGATGGTGACCGGCAGCACGCCGGCGAGTGTGGCCACCGCGGCCACGAGCAGCCGGCCGTCCCAGCCGAGTCCGGCGCGGAAGACCCAGCGGGCCGGCCACAGCCGCTGCCGGGTGCGGTAGACGGTGTCGTAGTGGTGGTAGGCGAGCACGCCGATCAAGGCGTACGTCAGCGGCTTGGAGACGCCGTGCGCGAAGGCGAGGGTGGCCAGGTAGCCGTACTCGATCGCCCGGATGATCGGCGGCACCAGCCAGTCGAGCCGCCCGCTGTGCGTGTGGGTCGAGGAGGGCCCGGCGAGCAGCAGGGCCAGCACCGGCGCGAAGATCGCCGGGCTGGTCTGGCCGGTGACCCCGGCGAGCAGCAGGATGCCGACGACGATGGCGGCCACGAGCAGTGGCAGCAGGGGCGGGAGCTGGCCGCCGCTGAGCCGGCCGAGCGTACGCGCGACCGGGCCGTCGTCGCGGTAGGCCACCAGCCGGTCGCCGTGGAAGAGGAACTCCTCGCGCGGCACTCTCCGCTCCGGCGCGGCGGACATCCCGCCGGGCAGCAGTGCTGCGTCGCTCACTCTGTCTCAGCCATCGGCTCGGCGCCGCCCTCGGCTGGGCCAGCGAGCGGAGGAACCGGCCGCCGACGGTGTACGCGGCGGCGAAACCGCCCCACGCGAGCAGCGCGAGGAACGTGACCCTCGCGTTGAAGATCGCGGCGGTGAACGCGATGAGCGCGAACCGCTCGCCGATCGGCAGCACGACGATCTTCTTGAACCAGTGGAAGGCCCGCACCCGCTCCGAGCGCGCGGACAGCCAGATCGCGAGGTGGCTCAGCCCGCCGCCCCTCGGGCGGCGGCGGGACGGCTCGGGCTCGTCGAGCGCGCTGTCGTCGGGCATCGCCAGCGAGAGCACCGGGATCGGCTCCGCCGGCGTACGGCGCTTGGAGGCGCCGAACGCGAAGTCGACCATGTGCCGGCAGGTCTGGAGGGTGAGCGCGGCGACGGCGAGGTACCAGACGTCGCCGCCGTACACCGAGCTGCCCACGGCGCGCCGCGGTCGAGCCGGCCGCCAGCCCGGCGAAGACGGTGTACTCCTTGGCCCGGTCGAAGGTCGCGTCGAGCCACGCGCCCAGCGTGCTGAACTGACGGGAGTAGCGGGCGAGCTGGCCGTCCACGCAGTCGAAGACGAACGCGAAGTAGAAGAACACCGCGCCGATGACCATGCCCCAGCGGTGGCCGGTCGCGAACCACGCGGCGGCCACCACCGAGATCGCCATCGAGATCGCGGTCACGGCGTTGGGCGTCCAGCCGTGCCGTGCGCACCAGCGGGCGATGTAGCGGGAGTAGGTGCTCACCGCGTAGGTCGTGAAGAAACCGTCGTTGTTCTTCACCGCGGCGTCGAGCCGTACGCGGTCCTCGTCGACGGCGTCGACGGCCTGCTGCGCGGCGGTCGCCTGCGCCTGGTCGAGGACGCGTTCGCAGACGAGCTCGTGGCTGCCGCGCGCGGTGACCTTGACGCCCGAGCGGACCAGGCCGGCGAGCAGCAGCGCCGGGGCGTCGTCGCCGGTGACCGGCGTGCTGCCGAGGACGGGCGGCAGGGCCGCGTTCTCCGCCTCGACGTCGCCGCCGGCGGTCTCCTGCGGCTCGTCCGCGGTCTGCCAGAGGACGCGGACCGGGCTGATCTCGGTCAGGCCGTCCGGGATGTCGGCGAGTTCGGCGAGGCGCTCGGCGGCGGCGGCGAGCGCGCCGGTCTGCTCCGCCGCCACGCGCAGCACGCCGCGGAACAGGGCGTTGGGGTCGGTGACCTGGTGGTAGGGCGTGCCCGCCGAGACGATGCGGCCCCGGCGGATACGCATCACGGGCCGGTTGGGCGCGCCGCTGATCGAGGGTACGCGGGTGGCGGCCGCGGAGGCGGGGGCCTTGGAGTTGAAGACGAGACGGGCGAGCACCTCGCCGTGCGCCACGACGTCGCCGTGCAGGATGAGGACGGGCCGGCGCGCTCCGCGTACGATCCGCGCGATCTCGCGCAGGTCATCGGCGAGGCCCTTGGACTCGATCACCTCGCAGCCGAGCCGCTGCAACTCGCCGGCGTGCTCCGGCCGGGCGATCACCCGGCGGTCGGCGACGCCGAGGGACTCGAGTTGTTCCAGCAGCCGGCCGGCCACGCTGCCGCCTCGAAGCGCCAGTCCGGCCGTCGGCGTGGATTCGGCCGCGACCGCTTCGGTCGCGACGACCAGTGCCAACGTCATCGGCGCCCTCCGAACGTCATCTCACTGTCCTTCAGGGTCGTGGGGCCTCTCCGCGAGGGGCCGAGATACGAGCGCCGACCTTACCGTGACCGTCACCCTGCCGCTGCCTCGGCGTAAACATCCGTTCGCCCGCCGGTCGGTTGGAGAATCCCCCTAGGTTACCGTCGCGCGTACCGCCCAAACGCACGCGACAGTAGAGTTCCGGGCCATGAGCGTGATCGCGGTGGTCCTGGCCGGAGGCACGGGCCGCCGCCTCGGCCTTGACGGGCCCAAACAGCTCGCGACGGTGGGCGGCCGCTCGATCCTCTCCCGCGCGATCGGCGCCTTCGACGCCGCGCCGGAGGTCGAGGAGATCCTCGTCGTCATGGCACCGGGCCACGTCGCCGAGGCCGAGCAGGCCGCCGCGCCGTACGCCAAGGTCACGGGCGTCATCGAGGGCGGCGCGAGCCGTACGGACTCCACGCTGTGCGCGCTGTCGGCCCTGGAGACGCGGCCCGGCGGCGACCTCGTGCTCTTCCACGACGCCGCCCGCCCGTTCGTGTCGGGGCGGATCATCGCCGAGTGCGTCGCCGCGCTCGCCGCGGCCGAGGCCGTCGCCGTCGCCGTGCCCTCCTCGGACACGGTCGTCGTGGTCGAGGACGGCCGCGTCACGGAGATGCCGCGCCGTGACCGGCTACGCCGCTTCCAGACGCCGCAGGGCTTCCGGCTGGCGACGATACGGTCCGCGTACGAGCGTGCGCTCGCCGATCCGGGGTTCGCGGGCGAGCCGCCGACCGACGACTGCGGTGTCGTGCACCGCTACCGGCCCGAGGTCCCCATCGTGGTGGTCGCGGGCAGCGAGCGGAACATCAAGATCACCCACCCGGCCGACCTCATCGTCGCCGAGCGGTTCACTACGTGCGAGGACGTCCCAGGCTCGGCGGACTGAGGAGGAAGCCGAGCCCCCACGACAGGTGCATCGTGGCGTACACGATCGGCAGCCGCAGCCACGCCGAGAGCGGCAGACCGCGCCCGGTCGGCACCGAGCCGGCGATGAGCGCGGCGGCGTACCCTCCCGGCAGGATCCAGGCCGGCCAGAAGCCGAACGCACCCGCGATCACCCCGGCGACGATCGCCACGACGGCGATCGGCGGCGCGAGGTAGCGCAGGTTGAGCGTGCCCTGGTGCTCGCGGCCCACGACGCGCCGCCACTTGCCGGTGTGGAAGAACTGCTTGGCCAGCGCGCGGATGTTGGGCCGTGGCCGGTACGTCACGCGCATGCGGGGGGTGAACCAGACCTTGCCGCCGGTCTGGCGGATGCGGTGGTTCATCTCCCAGTCCTGCGCGCGTACGAAGGTCTCGTCGTAGCCGCCGACGCGTTCGAGCGCGCTGCGCCGGAACGACCCGAGGTAGACCGTCTCGGCCTCGCCCGCGCCGCCACCGGTGTGGAACGGCGCGTTGCCGATGCCGATCTTGGAAGTCATCGCGCGTGCCACGGCCTTCTCGAACGGCGTGACGCCCTCGGCGGCCATGATGCCGCCGACGTTGTCGGCACCGCTCTCCTCCAGGGTCTCCACCGCGGCGCGTACGTAGTCGGCGGGCAGCACCGAATGCCCGTCGACGCGTACGACGATGGAGTACTGCGAGGCCTGGATGGAGGCGTTGAGGCCCTGCGGGGTACGGCCGGTGGGGTTGGCGACGATGACGATGCGCGGATCGTCGGCGGCGAGCTTTTCGGCGATCTCCTGTGTGCGGTCGCGCGAGGGCCCGATGGCGAGCACGAGCTCCAGCTCGCCGGGGTACTCCTGGGCGAGGATGGCGCGTACGGCCTCGGCGAGATGGCGCTCCTCGTTGAGCACCGGCATGATCACGGACACCGCCGGCCACACGCGGTTTCCGGCGAGGGGTGTGTTAGGCGAGGGATTCATGACGGCGCCACGGTACTGTACGAACGCGCGGTACGCGGCAATGTAGGCCATGTAGGCCGCACTTCGGCACCTCGGGGAGGCGGAGCCGGCATGTCCGAAGACACCGAGTCCGACCCTCAGGAGCGTTACTTCCGGCCTCGCCCGTCCGCCACCGCAGGCGAGGACGAGCGGCCCGAGGGCGTCGCGGTCGGCGACGCGGAGTCCACCCACGTCACGGTGGATCGCCGCCCCCGCCACTCCTACTCACGCGGCGGCGCGCGCCGCCGTCGTCGCGGCATCGTGGCGACCGGGGCCCTGTCGGCATCGGTGCTGGTGTTCTCCGGCGGCGGATGGGTCTTCCAGGACTACGTCCTCGGCAACGTGGAGCGGGTGAACGCCTTCGGCGGGCTGAAGAACCGCCCGGACGCCGGCCCCGAGGGCTCGATGAACATCCTGCTCACCGGCGTCGACCGGCGCGAGGGCCTCAGCACCCAGCAGATCAACCAGCTCCACCTGGGCAAGATCGACGGGCAGCGCTCGGACACGATGATGCTGGTGCACATCTCCTCCAAGCACGACAAGATCACCGTGGTGAGCCTGCCGCGCGACTCACTCGTCACCATCCCCGGGCACCGCTCGAACGGCTCCGAGGGAGTCAAGGGCAGCCAGGTCGGCGAGCGGCAGGGCAAGCTCAATTGGGCCTACATGTACGGCGGCGCGCCGCTGACCGTACAGACCGTCGAGCGTGCCACCGGCGTGCACGTCGACCACTACGTCGAGGTCAACTTCCTCGGCTTCATCAAGGTCGTGAGCGCGCTGGGCGGCGTCACGGTCTGCACCCCCGCGGCGATCAACGACCCCAAGAGCGGCCTGCGGCTGCCGGCCGGCAAGAGCAACGTCGACGGCCCGACCGCGCTGGCCTACTCCCGCGCGCGCTAC
Source organism: uncultured Actinomycetota bacterium (assembly GCA_963799975.1). Classification (GTDB taxonomy): domain Bacteria; phylum Actinomycetota; class Actinomycetes; order Streptosporangiales; family Streptosporangiaceae; genus Actinoallomurus. The sequence continues at coordinate 1,294,127 of CAWCZF010000002.1, forward strand.
ACGCTGACCGGCGGCAGCGACCTCGGGCGGATCGACCGGCAGCAGCAGTTCATGTCGGCGGTCGTGCACAAGGCGCTGAGCGAGCCGGCCAAGTTCCCGGCCTTCCTGAGCGCCTCGCTGGATGCGATCCGCGCCGACAAGGGCCTGTCGAAGAACACCCTGACCGCGCTGGCCATGCAGATGAAGGGCATGAGCACCGACAGCATCGCCTTCGCGACGGTGCCGCTGGCCAACCCCGACAACATGGTGCTGATCGGCGGCCAGCGGCAGTCCACCGTGCTGTGGGACGGCCCGGCGGGCGACCGGCTGTTCCAGGAGATCGAGGACGACAAGCCGATCGTCGCACCCGCGACCCCGGTCGCGACGCCCTCGGCCACCGCGAAGACCCCCGGCCTGACGGTGCCGCCGGGTCAGATCGACGTACGGGTGGTCAACGGCGTCGGCACCCTCGGTCTCGCCGCGAAGGCCGCCCACGACCTGCACAAGGCGGGCTTCGGCACGACCGTGGTGCCGGGCGCGCGGCACGGCACGACGACGACCCTGATCCAGTACGGCCCCGGCCGTGCCGACTCGGCCCGTACGCTGAAGGCGGCGATCCCGGGCGCGAAGGTCAAGGCGGTGCCCTCGCTCGGCCCACGGCTCCAGGTCGTGGTCGGCACGGCGTGGACGGGTGCGAAGGCGGTCAAGGTCACCGTCGCGACGTCGGCCACGCCCACGACCGGCGGTCAAAAGATCAACGCGAGAACGGCGACGCAGAATCTCTGTAAGTGATCATTACCGCCCAACCCGTTAGACGACATTTCCCCAAATGAGGCCTTTGACTACTAGCCTGCTGACCTAACGCCGGATCGTGCGGGTCGCGGCCACTCTGAAGGAGTAGCGATGTCCAACGGCGCTCGCCACACCTGGGGCTTTTTCGCGGGGGTGGTGCTCACCGCCGCTCTCGCCGCATTGCTGATATTCGGCACCTATCGGTTGCAGCACGGGTACGTCACGCAGTTCCACAAGCAGGACAAGTGGATCGGCGGCGGCCTGATCGCGGCGGCGGCGGTCGTGTTCGGCCTCATGGCCGCGTCACGTCTCTCCCCGCTGACCTCGCTCGTCGGCGGCGTCGTGCTGACACTGGCCGGAGTGCTGTTCTTCGTCTCGCAGAAGACCACCGCCGACCTGATCAACCGGTTCCCGTTCAAGGAGCAGCGCGTCACGCTCGCCGGGCTCGAGGAGGAGGGCTTCATCCTCTTCGCCGGGGTGGGCCTGCTGTTCGCCTCGTTCTTCCCGTCCCGCTGGCGGGGGCGGGCGACCTCCTCCTCCTCCTCCTCCGACGACGACGCCGACGCTGCCGCCGCCTCGCGTTCCGGCTATGAGTACGGCCTGCCGGAACGGCGCGAGCCCTACCGCGACCCGAGCCTCGGTGAGCCGGTCGCCGGCCGGCACACGGGCCACGACGAGCAGCCGCCCGCGTACGGCGGCTATGACCAGGGGTATGAGCAGGGCGGCGGCTACGACCAGGGCTATGACCCGCAGCGGACGAGCTATGACCCGCAGCGCTCGGGTTATGAGGCGCCGCTGCATGAGCCGACGCAGCAGCAGCCGCAGTACGGCAGCGGCCGGTCGCCGTTCAGCCCGCCGGACGAGGGCGGCGGCACACAGGAGATGCGCCGCCCCCGGTAAGGCGATCCGCGCAGGTCAGGGCCATACCCTGGGAGGTATTGCCGCGGTCGCGCGCCTGGCACGACGATCGCGGCATGTCAGATGTCGCGGACGTGATCCGCCGCTTCAACGAAGCCTTCCTTCAGCACGACCCCGACGCTCTCGCCGGCCTGCTCGCCGACGACTGCGTGATGGAGTCCATCCAGCCCGCCCCCGACGGCACCCGGTACGAGGGCCGCGCCGCGTGCCTCGCCTTCTGGCAGGAACTCGCCGCCGACCCGAGCGTTTCCTTCGAGCCCGAGGACGTCGTGGTCGCCGGGGACCGCGCGACCATCCGCTGGCGCGCCCGGTTCGGCTCCGGGCCCGGGGTGTTCGACGGCGTGGGCACGAGCGCCGTACGCGGCGTCAACCTCATGCGGGTACGCGACGGCCTGATCGTCGAGGCCCTCGGCTACTCCAAGACGCCGTGAACGGGGCCACCATGCGCACCTACCTCCTGGACAAGCCCGGCAGCGTCGACGGCATCGTCGCCGCCGAGACCGCCCGCCCCGCGCCGACCGGCACCCAGATTCTCGTGCGCGTGCACGCGGCCGCGCTGAACCGGCGTGACCTGCTGATCCTCAACCAGCGCTATCCGCTGCCCTCGACTCCGGGCGTGGTCCCGCTCAGCGACGGAGCGGGCGAGATCGTGGCGGTCGGCGAGGCGGTCAGCCGGTTCGCCGTGGGCGACCGGGTGGTCGGCGGCTACTGGCCCCGCTGGCACGACGGACGGCTGCGGCCGGATCTGATCGACCAACTCGGCTGCACGCTGGATGGCATGCTCACCGAGTACGCGCTGCTGGACGAGCAGTGGGCGACTGCCGTACCGGACCATCTGAGCTGGGAGGAGGCGGCCACCCTGCCCTGCGCGGCGCTGACCGCCTGGAACTCGGTGACCGGTGGCGCGCCGCTCCATCCTGGGCAGACGGTGCTGACCCTCGGCACCGGGTCGGTCGCGCTGTTCTCGCTCCAGTTCGCCAAGGCGATGGGCTGCCGGGTGGTCGCCACGACGTCCAGCGCGGCCAAGGCTTCCCGGCTGCGCGAGCTGGGCGCGGACCACGTCATCGACTACACCGCGACGCCGCGGTGGTGGCAGGAGGTGCGCGAGGCCACCGGCGGGCTCGGCGCCGACCTCGTCGTGGAGACGAACGGGCCGGCCACCATCGAGCAGTCGGTGCGCGCGGCGGCGTTCTACGGCGAGATCGTGCTGCTGTGGGCGTCGGTGGCCCCGGCCGGCACCCCCGGCTCGACGCTGGAGATCCCGGGCGACGCGCTCGCGTCGTCGCTGGTGAGCATCAGGCGGCTGTTCGTCGGCAACCGCGCCGACCACGAGGCGATGAACCGGGCGATCTCCGCGCACCGCCTGCGGCCCGTCATCGACCGGGTCTTCGACTTCACCGCCGTTCGCGAGGCGTACGCCTATTACGCGGACACCGCTCCCCTGGGAAAGGTGGTCATTCGCATAATGGAGTGACGACTTATCACGGTGGGACACAAGGGTCAATCCCGTGGTGGCGGGATGGCGGGATCGCTTGCTTCGGCTGTTGGCTACGCGTGAAAAGGTGCCGTACGGAGCGGGGGCCCGATGTCTCACTTTACATATTACGATCATCACAAGCCGGCCGGATCCCCGTGCACCCGGTGCCCCGACGGGACGTTACGGCATCTCACCTGGGCCGAGATCCTCACGATGCACGGGTCGGCCACCGGCCTGATCGCGACGTGGGGGCGCGCGATGCGAGCGGAGTACCGCCAGCTCAAGGACGGCGGCTACCTGCCGAGGGGCCACGTGATCCGCTGCGACACGTGCGCGAGCTTCCACATCCTGCACGGCGCGCACGACTGCGAGGCCGTGTGGCCGGTGACCGCACCGCCCGCGTCGTACATGCATGTGGTGTGCCCGGGCTGCCACCAGGCCCTGGTCGTCGTACCCGGACGGCCGGGGTCGCTGCGGATCGCCTACTTCAGGAGCTGGCGCAACGCGACGACCCGTTCCCTGTGGCTGATGCCCGCGTGAGGAGTTCGATACCTCATCTGAGCTAGCTTCTTCAGATTATTCTCTTGTCATGACTAGTCTGCGATGCAAAGCTAGATGCATGACAGAGTCATCGATGCCGCCACCGGACGCCCCCCACGAACTCCTCGCCGACTTCCGCGACCTGAGCCGCAGGGTCCTCGACGCCCAGCGCGGCACCTGGTTCCCCCTCCTGCTTCTGGGCGTGTTCACCCTGGGCGGGATCCTCCTCAACCGCTTCACCTTCAGTGTCCAGACCGGCACCTGCCCGGAGATCCACGCCTCGGCAGGCACGAGCCCGGCCTGTGTCGTCATCAAGCACGGGTCCCCGGTCTGGTCGGCGGTCTACTGGACGCTCGGGATCGGCCTCGCCTACGCCGCGACCGCGGTCTTCTACATCCGCCGCTCCAGCAACCGCGGAGTCGGCACCCCGGTCCGCCCCTACGTCCTCACCGGGATCGGCCTCGCCGCCCTGGTGGCCGTCACCGAGTTCTGGGCCACCCGTCACCTGACGCCCGGCGCCCCGGTCGACTTCTGGGGCCTGCACCTCGATCCCACCGCAGGGCTGACCACCTTCCTCGTACGATTCGCCGGAGACGCCGCAGCCGTCGGGCTGCCTCTGCTGGTGCTGTCCTGGCTGGAACGCAGCCGCGCCCTGCTGCTCTTCACCCTGGCCTACCTGGTCATCGAGCTAGCGCCGATCACTACGGACCGTACCGGCTGGGCGGGGATCGCCCCCACCTCACCCTGGTCGACCCTGCCCCGCCTGGCCATCCCCGGCGTGTTCCTCCTACTCGGCACCCTCGGCTTCGCCCTGACCCAGTCGCCCCGTCACCGCACCACGTCATGACCGACCACTCCGGCCAGCACACCGACCAGCCCCCCGTCAACGGCCTCGACGACACCGACCAGCACCCCGTCAACGGTCTCAACGACACCGTCCACCAACGCGTACGGCTCGGCATCCTCACCATCGCCGACCAGGCCCGCCGCGTCGAGTTCGGCTTCCTGCGCACCACCCTCGACCTCACCGCCGGAAACCTCGGCCGGCACCTCGCCGTCCTGGAGAAGGCCGGACTGATCCACATCGAAAAGGGCTACCAAGGCCGACGCCCCCGCACCTGGATCACCCTCACCCCCGCCGGCGACCAGGCCCTCCGAGACGAGATCACCCACCTCAAACGCCTCATCCACCAGATCGAACCGCCGCCCCGCGGCCCGCACGGTGCGGGGGCGGCTGGCCTGTAGGCCGGATTCTCAGCAGGCCGGACGCTGAGCTGTACCAACCTGACGTTCCCACCGCCGACCTGGGCGGATTACTCTCGACGCTCCCGTCGTTTCAGGTCAACGGCCTACTTCAGGATCTGGCGGGACATGACGACGCGCTGGATCTGGTTGGTGCCCTCGTAGATCTGGGTGATCTTCGCGTCGCGCATCATGCGCTCGACCGGGTAGTCGCGTACGTAGCCGTAGCCGCCGAGGAGCTGTACGGCGTCGGTGGTGATCTCCATCGCGGCGTCCGAGGCATAGCACTTGGCGGCCGAGGAGATGAACGTCAGGTCCTTCTCGCGTGCACCGCGCATTCGGCGTTCGGACTTGGCGGCCGCGGTGTAGGTCAGCTGCCTCGCCGCCTCCAGCTTCATCGCCATGTCGGCCAGCATGAACTGGATGCCCTGGAAGTCGCCGATCGGCTTGCCGAACTGCTTGCGCTCCTTGACGTACTTGATCGAGTAGTCCAGTGCGCCCTGGGCGATGCCCAGCGCCTGAGCGGCGATCGTCACGCGCGTGTGGTCGAGGGTGGCCAGGGCGGTCTTGAAGCCGGTGCCCTCGTCGCCGATGATCCGGTCGGCCGGGATCCGCACGTCGTCCATGATGACCTCGCGGGTCGGGGAGCCCTTGATGCCGAGTTTCTTCTCCGGCGCGCCGAAGCTCACGCCCGGGTCGTTCTTCTCCACCACGAACGCCGAGATGCCGCGCGCGCCCTGCGACGCGTCGGTGACCGCCATCACCGTGTAGTACTCCGACACACCCGCGTTGGTGATCCAGCGCTTGGTGCCGTTCAGCACCCAGTGGTCGCCGTCGCGTACGGCCGTGGTGCGCATCGCCGCGGCGTCGCTGCCGGCCTCGGGCTCGGAGAGCGCGTAGGAGAACATGGCCTCACCACGGGCGACAGGACTCAGATACCGTTTCTTCAGATCCGCCGAACCGGACAGCAGGATCGGAACCGTGCCGAGTTTGTTGACCGCGGGGATCAACGACGAGGAGGCGCACGCGCGGGCGACCTCCTCGATCACGATGACCGTGGCGAGCGCGTCGGCGCCGACCCCCTCGTACTCCTCGGGAATGTGCACCGCGTGCAGGTCCGACCGGACCAGCGCGTCGTACGCGGCCTGGGGAAACTCCGACTTCTCATCGGTCTCGGCCGCGGTCGGGGCGATCTTGTCGTCGGCGAGGCGCGTACGGTCTCTCGTAGCAGCACATGCTCCTCGGAGAGTTCGTACAGAGGAAAGTCTGGGGTCATGTGCCGATCGTACGCCGTCCACCTACTCGCCAGTAGGGCCGGTAGCATCGCGATCGGCCCGTGGGGACGTCAATGGGGTCGGGCATCAATTTCTCATCGATGGGAGGCAGGGCCTTGGCACAACGCTTGACCGTGATCGGCACTGGCTACCTGGGCGCCACCCACGCGGCCTGCATGGCCGACCTGGGCTTATGAGGTGCTCGGCATCGACGTGGACGCCGAAAAGATCGCCCGGCTGTCCGCCGGTGAGCTGCCGTTCTTCGAACCCGGCCTCGAACCGATCCTGCGCCGCAACCTCGAGAACGGGCGGCTGCGCTTCAGCACGTCCTACGACGAGGCGGCGGAGTTCGGCGACGTTCACTTCGTCTGTGTGGGCACCCCGCAAAAGCCCGGCGAGTACGCCGCCGACCTGACCTATGTCGACGACACGATCACCGCGCTCGCGCCACGGCTGACCCGGCCGTGCCTGGTGATCGGCAAGTCGACCGTGCCGGTGGGCACCGCGGAGCGGCTCGCCCGGCGGCTTTCCCGGCTGTCCCCGGTCGGTGAGCTGGCCGAGCTCGCGTGGAACCCGGAGTTCCTCCGCGAGGGCTTCGCCGTGGAGGACACCCTCCACCCGGACCGCATCGTCATCGGCGTCGAGTCCGACCGCGCGGAGAAGATCCTGCGCGAGGTCTACACCCCGATGACCTCCGAAGGCGTGCCGCTGATCGTCACCGACTACGCGACCGCCGAGCTGGTCAAGGTCTCCGCGAACGCCTTCCTCGCCACCAAGATCTCCTTCATCAACGCGATGGCCGAGGTCTGCGAGGCGGCGCACGCCGACGTGACCAAGCTCTCCGAGGCGCTTTCGCACGACGACCGGATCGGCGGCAAGTTCCTCGGCGCCGGCCTCGGCTTCGGCGGCGGCTGCCTGCCCAAGGACATCCGCGCGTTCATGGCGCGGGCCGGCGAGCTGGGCGTCGACCAGGCGCTGTCGTTCCTGCGCGAGGTCGACGCGATCAACATCCGGCGCCGCATCCGCATGGTCGACCTGGCGCGCGAACTGCTCGGCGGCTCCTTCATCGGCCGTACGGTCGGCGTGCTGGGCGCGGCGTTCAAGCCCAACTCCGACGACATCCGCGACTCGCCCGCGCTCGACGTGGCGGCCACGATCCGCTCCCAGGGCGGCGACGTGACCGTCTATGACCCGCAGGCCCTGGACAACGCGCGGCGAGCCCATCCGGAGCTGGCGTACGGCACGTCCGCGCAGGACGCCGCCGCCGACGCGCACGTGGTGCTGCTGCTCACCGAGTGGCGCGAGTTCCGCGAGCTGGACCCGGACGAGCTCGGCCTGTCGTCGCCGAGCGCAACATCGTGGACGGCCGCAACGCGCTCGACCCGGAGCGCTGGCGGGCCGCCGGCTGGCACTACCGCGCGCTGGGCCGGCCCTGACGAATGGTCATGTGCCCGGTTCCCGCCGGTCGGCGGGGGCCGGGCTCTCGATCGGTGATGGCCTCGATCCGCACGTACGGCAGCTGGATCAGCTCGCACGGCCGCGTCGACGGCGCCCGGGCTCCTCGGCGGCGAAGACGCAGAGCAGGCGGGTCTGCGCGGGCATGTACATGCCGTTCAGGTAGCGCACCGGGGTCCCGGCCTCGGTCACCTTCCGCGCCGCTTCGGCGAGCGCGATCTGGATCTTGGCGCAGACCGCCCGGCATCGTGCCCTCCGGGAGGCTGATCGCCAGGTACACGGTGGCCGGCGGGCACGGGCCATGGCCGGAGGACGGATCAGGGCCAGAGGACGCGTCGGCGGAGGAGTCGGAGTCGGCGGACCGGTCGGAACCACGGATGCGAATGCGGGCCAGAGGACGAGTGCGGGCCGGGGGGCGGGTCGGATGCTGGTTCCACAGCCGTCCTAGCGATCGGTGCGCCGGTCAGGACAGGTTCCACCCTGGAGGCATGCCCGCCCGGCGTCTGCACCGCCACCCACCGTTTGCCTATACCTGCCAGCCCTACCCCCGGATTATGGCTACCCGTAACCGCCGAAATCCGCGCGTACTGTGGTGGACATGGGTGTCCGATGCCTGATCGTCGACGACGATGACGGCTTCCTGGAGGTCGCTCGCGACCTGCTCGAACGCGAGCAGATCAGCGTCGTCGGGGTGGCCTCGGACAGCGTGGGCGCCCTCCGCATGATGTCGTCGGCGCGGCCCGACGTGATGCTCATCGACGTCAACCTCGGCGAGGAGAGCGGCTTCGACCTGGTCGACTCCATCGCGTGCCGTACGCCGCCGGCGCCGCTGTCCTGATCCTGATCTCCACGTACGCGCTGGAGGACTCGTCGACATGCCCGTACGCGAGGACGTGGCGTTCGTCCGCAAGTCCGACCTGTCGGGCACCACGATCCGCCGGATCCTCGTCGCCGCCGGTCAGCGCCCCTGAGACGGGCCGGGAACGCGCACCGGGAAGGCAACCCGCCGGGAGACGGTTGAGAGTCTCATGAGCGACCCTTACGGAGACGAAGCCGTGATCCGGCGCATCCTCACCGAGTCGAAGACCTGGGCGTTCGTGGGCCTGCGCGACAACCCCGGACGGACCGCGTACGACATGGCCGAGCTGCTCGGGAAACGCGGGAAGACGATCGTGCCGGTCCATCCGGCCGCCGAGAGCGTGCTCGGCGAGCCCGGAGCGCCCTCGCTCGCCGCGGTGACCGCGCGGGTGAACGTCGTCGGCGGCTACCGCCGCGCCGAGCACGCCGGCCAGGTCGCCGACGAGGCGATCGCCCTGTTCGCCGCGTACGGCCCGCGCGTGGACGGCGAAGTCAGGGCGCTGTGGTTCCCCCTCGGCGTGGTCGACGCGGACGCCGCGCGCCGTGCCGCCGACGCGGGCCTGGACGTGGTCATGGACCGCTGCCCGGCGATCGAGTGGTCCCGCCTGCGCCTGCCGGTCCCGCGGTGAGTGCATCCCCCACCTTGCCCCTGACCGGCTAGGGGGTCGCGCCGGGCTCGCGGCGCAGCCGTTCGCCCTTGGCCTTGGCCTGGTCGCGCAGGGCGCGCTGGAACTCCTCCATGCGCTCACGCAGGCCGTCGTCGGCGCCGCGAGGATGCGGACGGCCAGCAGGCCCGCGTTGCGCGCGTTGCCGACCGCGACCGCCGCGACGGGACTCCGGCGGGCATCTGCACGATGGACAGCAGGGAGTCCATGCCGTCGAGGTACTTCAGCGGCACCGGTACGCCGATCACCGGCAGCGGCGTCGACGGAGGCGAGCATCCCCGGCAGATGGGCCGCGCCGCCCGCGCCCGCGATGATCACCTGCAGCCCGCGCGCGGCCGCCTCGCGCGCCGTACGCGATCATGTCGTGCGGCATGCGGTGCGCCGAGACGACGTCGGCCTCGTACGGCACGCCGAACTCCTCCAGCGCCTCGGCGGCGGCCTTCATCACCGGCCAGTCCGAGTCGCTGCCCATCACCACGCCGACGCTCACCGGGGGCCGTACCGCAGGTAGTCGGCGGCGTGCCGGGCGCGCTCACGTTCTCGTCGAGGTCGTCGCCGAGGGCGGTCACGTGCCCGATCTTGCGGCCAGGCCGGACCTCCTTGCCGTAGAAATGCACCTTGACGGCCGGATCGTGCGCCATGACGTGGATGTAGCGCGGGTAGATCCGCGGGTCGTCACCGCCGAGGACGTTGGCCATCACGGCACAGGGGGCGGTGGGCCGCGTGTCGCCGAGCGGCAGGTCGAGCACGGCGCGCAGGTGCTGCTCGAACTGCGACGTGCGCGCGCCCTCGATCGTCCAGTGGCCGGAGTTGTGCGGCCGCATGGCCAGCTCGTTGACAGCCAGTCCGGCGTCGGTCTCGAACAGCTCGACCGCCAGCAGCCCGGTCACGCCGAGCCGCTCGGCGATGTCCAGCGCGAGCCGCTGTGCCTCCTCCGCCCGGTCGGGGTGCAGGCCGGGCGCGGGCGCGATCACCTCGTGGCAGATGCCGTCGCGCTGCACGGTCTCCACGATCGGGTACGCCGCGCCCTGGCCGTACGGCGAGCGGGCGACCAGCGCGGCCAGCTCGCGGCGGAACGCCACGTGCTCTTCGGCGAGCAGCGCGACGCCCGCGGCGGCGGCGCGCTCGATCACCTCGGCCGCCTCGGCGGGCGTCTCGCAGACCCACACGCCGCGGCCGTCGTAGCCGCCGCGGACCGCCTTGAGCACGAGCGGCCACACGCCGAACTCCTCGGCGTCCGCGAGCGAGTCGCGACCGGCGCGTAACGCGGCACCGGCACGCCGAGCCCGCTCAGCCGCTCGCGCATCACCCGCTTGTCCTGCGCGTGCAGCAGCGCGGCGGCGCCGGGACGGCACGGCGTCCCGGCCTCCTCCATTGCGGCGATGTGCTCGCCCGGGACGTGCTCGTGGTCGAACGTCACCACGTCGTTGTCCTTGGCGAAGGTGCGCAGGTCATCGAGGGAGAGATGGTCGCCGACGCGTACGTCGGAGACCACTCTCGCGGCGGACGCGTGTGCGCTGTCGCTCAGGACGCGCAGCGTCACTCCCAAACTGATCGCCGCCTGCTGGGTCATGCGGGCGAGCTGCCCGCCGCCCACCATGCCGACGGCCGGTAGGCCTTCCGTGTCCGTCACCCCAGCAGCCTATCCGTGCTCCAGACGCCCAGCTCGCGGGCGATGAGCATGCGCTGGACCTCGGAGGTGCCCTCACCGATCTCTAGGATCTTCGAGTCTCTCCAGTGCCGCGCGACCGGGTACTCGTTCATGAAGCCGTAGCCGCCGTGGATCTGGGTGGCCTCGCGCGCGTTCGTCACCGCGATCTCCGAAGAATGCAGCTTCGCGACGGCCGCCTCCTTCTTGAACGGCTCGCCGCGCATCATCAGCTCGGCCGCCCGGTACCAGGCGAGACGTGCGGTGTGCGCGCGCACCTCCATGTCGGCGATCTTGAAGGCGATGGCCTGGTTCTTGCCGATCGGCGTGCCGAAGGCGTGTGCGCTGCTTGGCGTACTTGATCGACTCGTCCAGGCAGCGCCTGCGCGAGGCCGGTGGCGAGCGCGGAGATCGCGATGCGGCCCTCGTCCAGGATCGACAGGAAGCCGGCGTAGCCACGGCCGCGCTCGCCGAGGAGGTTCTCCTCGGGCACGTCGCAGTCGCTGAAGGACAGCTCACGCGTGTCGGAGGCGTGCCAGCCGACCTTGGAGTACTTCGGCGCGACCGTGAGGCCGTCGTGCGGCGTCGGCACGATGATCGAGGAGATCTCGCGCTTGGGGCCCCCGGACTCGGTGACGGCGGTGACCGTCACGAGGCGGGTGATGTCGGTGCCGGAGTTGGTGATGAAGCACTTGGTGCCGTTGATGATCCACCGGCCGTCGACGAGCTTGGCGGTGGTACGGGTGGCGCCCGCGTCGGTACCGCCGCCCGGCTCGGTCAGCCCGAAGGCCCCGAGCGCGCGTCCGGTCACCAGGTCGGGCAGCCAGGTCTGCTTCTGCTCCTCGGTGCCGAACCGGAAGATCGGCATCGCGCCGAGCGACACCGCCGCCTCCAGGGTGATCGCCACGGAGGAGTCGACGCGTGCCAGCTCCTCCAGTGCCAGGCAGAGGGCGAAGTAGTCACCGCCCATTCCGCCGTACTCTTCAGGGAACGGCAGTCCGAACAACCCCATATCGCCCATCTGGCGAACGATGTCGTAAGGGAACTCTTCGTCGGCGTCCAGTCGTTCGGCCTGTGGAGCGACGACGTCGCGGGCGAACTCCTCAACGGTCTTGCGCAGGGCCTCGTGCTCGTCGTCGAGCCGGTAGTCCATGATCACCTCGGTCGGAGAGAGACATGAGCCTGATCCCGTCATACCTCGGGCGGCCACGATCGGCGGCTGCCAGAATCTGGGACCACAGGCACATGCTGCCACGAACCCCGTCTATCCTCGTCGTGCCGGGGGTATGGAGAGTTGCGGGCCTGCCGAGGATGCGCGATCAACCGCGACCGCGAACGAAAGGTCTTCCTTTGTGAGAATCGCCGTAGAGCTGTACCGACGATTCGCCCATCTCGTGCATGAGCTCGCAAAGTTCGGCGTGATCGGCATCCTCAACTTCGTCATCACGATCGGGATCTCGGACACGCTGCACCTGGGCCTCGGCGTGGGGCCGCTGACGTCGTTCGGCGTCGGCACGGCCGTCGCGACGACGTTCTCCTACTTCGCGAACCGCTTCTGGACCTTCCGGCACCGCGACACGAGCGGCCTCGGCCGCGAATACGTCCTGTTCTTCGTGCTCAACGGCGTGGGCCTGCTGATCACCTGGGTGTTCATCGGCGTCACGCACTACGTCATGGGCCTGCACAACGGCATCGCGTTCAACGTCGCGCAGGTCGTCGGCACCGCGGCGGCGACCGCTGTTCCGGTTCTGGGCGTACAAGAAATGGGTGTTCCTGCCCTCGTCGGCCCCGCCCGTCGACCCGCACACGGGCCTGCCCGAGGCGGAGTCAGAGTCAGCGGCCGAGGAGCCGCCCCAGCAGCCCGTACCGGCCGGTCAGTCCGTGCCGGCTCAGTGCCGTGCCGGCCGGTGAGCCTGTTCGGGTGGTCAGCCCGTACCGGCCGGTCCGGTCAGGCGGGCCCGCTGACGACGCGCTCCTTGGCGAGCAGCGCCTCCTCGCGCTTGCGCAGGAAGATGGCGAACGTCGCCGGGCGTGAGCGCACCAGCTCCAGCCGTCCGCCGTCCGCGGTGGCCAGGGAGCGGGCCAGGTAGAGACCCAGGCCCGTGCCCTGCCGGCCGCTGACGTTGCGGTCGAACACCCGGCGTTCGAGCTCCGGCGGCACACCCGCGCCCTCGTCGCCGACCTCCACGACGATCGAGGTCGGGGTCTCCTTCGTGTGGATCGTGACCCGGCCGTCGCCGTGCACGAGCGAGTTGTCGAGCAGGGTCGCGACGATCTGGGAGAGGCCGCCCGGGCTGACGACGGCGGTGAGCCCGCGCACACCCGACATGCCGATCCGGCGGCTCTCCCGCCGGAAGACCGGCTCCCACTCCTCGACCTGCTGCGTCACGATCGTCGTCGACCCCGATGGGGACCGCGTCGCCGGTCGGGTCGTGCTTGGCACGGGCGAGGAGCTGCTCGACGACGGCCGCCAGCCGTTCGACCTGGGCGGCCGCGGCGGCGCCCTCCTCGCGTACGACGTCCGGGTACTCCGCGGCCTCGACCATCTCCTCCAACCGCATGGACAGCGCGGTCAGCGGCGTACGCAGCTGGTGGCTGGCGTCGGAGGCGAACTCCCGGCTCGCGGCGAACAGGTCGGCGATGCGCACGGCGCTGCGGTCGAGCACCTCGGCGACGCGGTCGACCTCGGGCACGCCGTAGCGTCGCCGCCGCGGGCGCGCGTTGCCGGACCCGAGCCGGTCGGCGGTCTCGGCCAGGTCGATCAGCGGCAGGGTCAGCTTGCGCGCCTGCACCATCGCGAGCGCGACCGCGACCCCGACGCCGAGCACGACGAGGCTGCCGATCAGCAGGAACGTGCGTACGGCGTCGGCCTCGACGTCGGCGGCGTCGCGCGAGACCTGGACGTGGATGCCGCGGTCGTTGGCCGCCATCTTCGTGATCACGTGGTCGCTCTTGGCCGGGGCCTCCCCGGCCGTGATCTGCGTGCCGTCGGCCAGCGTCACGACGATGTAGCGGCTCGGGAACTCCTTGGCGATCTGGTCGCCGGTGATCGACTGGCGCATCTCCTCACGGAGGTTGACGCCCGCGACGACGGTCGCCGCCTCGCGCTCGACCTGCTGCTGCGCCTCGTCGTAGATCAGGCGCTCGGTGGAGTACGCCAGCGGGATGCCGAGCAGGAGCACGGAGACGACAGCGACGGCGAGCGTCGACAGCAGCAGACGTCGCCTCATGGGGGTCCCTCTCTTCCGACCGTGACGTGATGCCGTGGTTCACGTCACGGTCCGCCTGGTCCTGACCGGGAACCTGACCCTCAGTCGCCGCGCTTCGAACCGGAATCCGACTCCGCGAACGGTCGTGATGTAGCGAGGGCTTCCCGCGTCGTCCCCGAGCTTGCGGCGCAACCAGGAGATGTGCATGTCGAGGGTCTTGGTGGAACCCCACCAGTTGGTGTCCCACACCTCGCGCATGATCTGCTCACGGGTGACGACCTTGCCGGCGTCGCGTACGAGCACGCGCAGCAGGTCGAACTCCTTGGTCGTGAGCTGCAGCTCCTGGTCGCCCATCCAGGCCCGGCGGGACTCGGCGTCGATCCGCACTCCCTGCACGATGGGCGTCTCGGTGCTGCCCCGGCGCAGCAGGGCGCGGACGCGGGCGAGCAGCTCGGCGAGCCGGAACGGCTTGGTGACGTAGTCGTCGGCCCCGGCGTCGAGGCCCACGACGGTGTCCACCTCGTCGGCACGGGCGGTCAGGATCAGGATCGGCACGCCGTGGCCCTCGGCCCGTACGCGGCGGGCCACCTCGAGGCCGTCGAGCTCGGGAAGACCGAGGTCGAGCACGATCAGATCCACCCCGCCCCCCAGCGCCCGTTCGAGGGCCTGCGGACCGTCGGGACTGACTTCGACGTTGTATCCCTCCCGCCGCAAAGCTCTGGCAAGAGGCTCGGAGATGGACGTGTCGTCCTCGGCGAGCAGTACTGAGGTCATGAGCCGATCGTAGAGCTATTCAAGAACGTTTCCTCCGTAGTAGAGGGGGCTTGACCTGCGATTTGCCAGTCATAGAGCTCCTAGGAAGGGGCCAAATCCGAGCTAATGAGCGGTAATTGGCACGACCTTCAGACCGGCGTGACTCCGTGTCGGCGGTTCGAGAACGATCGATCCTTTCCGCGGGCGGCGGCGAACCGCGCCGTGAGCTCGCGCCTCAGGTCCTCCGGCTCGACGATCGCGTCGACGACGAGTTCGCCTGCCAGGCGGACGATGTCGATGTCCTCCTCGTACTCCGCGCGGAGCTTTGCGATGTACGCCGCGCGCTCCTCCTCGTCCTCGATCGCCATGATCTTGTTGTAGTAGACGGCGTTCACGGCCGCCTCGGCGCCCATCACCGCGATCTTGGCGGTAGGCAACGCAATAGTGGCTTCGGGGTCAAAGCCCGGGCCCGCCATCGCGTACAGCCCGGCACCGTACGCTTTCCGGACGACTACGCAGATCTTGGGCACGGTGGCCTCGGACACCGCCGTGATCATCTTCGCGCCGTGCCGGATGATGCCCTGCCGTTCGACCGCCGTGCCGACCATGAAGCCGGGCACGTCGGACAGGAACAGCAGCGGCACGTTGAAAGCGTCGCAGAGCTGGATGAACCGCGCCGCCTTGTCCGCGGAGTCGACGAACAGCACGCCGCCCTTGAACATCGGGTTGTTCGCGACCACGCCGACGGCCCGGCCGTCGAGGCGGCCGAAGCCGACGACGAGCTCCGTCGCCCACAGGCTGTGGATCTCGAAGAAGGAGTCCTCGTCGAGCAGCCCCTTGACGTAGCGGCGCATGTCGAAGGCGACCCGCTCGCTGGCCGGCACGAGCTTGCGCAGGTCGACCGGCTTGGGGTCGCGCGGCTCGGCCGTGGGCGGCGTCCTGCTCGCCAGTTGGACGGGCAGGTAGGACAGGAAGTCGCGTACGGCGTCCAGCGCCTGCGGCTCGTCCTTGGCCAGGAAGTGCCCGCAGCCGGAGACCGAGCAGTGCATCTTCGCCCCGCCCATCTCCTCCAGCGTGGTCTTCTCCTTGACCACCATCTCCACCATGCGCGGGCTGCCGAGGTACATCGAGGCGTTGCCGTCGACCATCGCCACGAAGTCGCAGAAGGCCGGGATGTAGGCCCCGCCCGCCGCGCTCGGCCCGAACAGCGCGCAGACCTGCGGGATCGAGCCGCTCGCGCGTACCTGGGTGTGGAAGATCTTCCCCGCGCCGCGGCGGCCGGGGAACATCTCGACCTGGTCGGTGATCCGCGCGCCGGCGGAGTCGACCAGGTAGATCATCGGCACGCGGGTGCGGTAGGCGTTCTCGATGATCCGGACGATCTTCTCGACCGTACGGGCGCCCCAGGAGCCCGGCCTTGACCGTCGAGTCGTTGGCCATGAGCGCGACCGGCCGGCCGCCTGGATCGTCGCGGTCCCGGTGACGACGCCGTCGGCGGGCAGGTCGCCGGCGAGGGCGTTGGCGTACACGCCGTCCTCGACGAACGAACCGGCGTCGACGAGCAGCCGGATCCGCTCGCGTGCGAACAGCTTGCCCTTGGCGGCGTTGGCGTCGTGGTACTTCGGCGAACCGCCGCGCTCGATCGTCTCGCGGAGCTCCGCCAGGTGAGGGTGGCCCGGCTCATCCTGTGATGGCTGCATTGTGTGCTCGGTCACGATCGGACCTTACCCCGTGCCGTCCGGCCGCCCGCGGTGCCGCCTAGCCTGAGGGATGCCGCACGAGGATCTGCCCCGGCTTGAGCTCGCCTTCCCGGGACCGTTGCGCGACCGGCTCGTGGCGGCGGTGCTGTCCGGCGCGAAGACCGCGACGACGGGCCTGCTGGAGGACTACTCCCTGGACGAGCCGCTGCCCGTGGCCGGCGAACGCGCGGTGATGATCGACTCGGCCGGCCTCCGGTGGCGGTGGTGGAGACGACCGAGGTACGGGTGGTGCCGCTGGGCGAGGTCGACCTCGCGTACGTGCCGGGAGGGCGAGGGCCACGCTCGGTGGCGGGTGGCGCGCGGCCACGAGCGGTTACTGGCGGAGCGCGGAGATGCGGCACGGCGATCGCCGCTGGACGACCGGACGAGGTCGTCGCGCAGTGGTTCCGCGTGTGGAGCGGCTGGCGCCGCTCGGCGACGAGCTGCTGGACATCGTGGACGAGAACGACCAGGTGATCGGCCAGGCGACGCGCGGCGAGGCGACCGCGCGCGGGCTGCGCCACCGCTGCGTGTTCGTCTTCGTACGCGACGGCGCGGGCCGGATCTTCGTGCACCGCCGTACGCCGGGCAAGCTCGTCTTCCCCTCGATGTACGACATGTTCGTCGGCGGCGTGGTCGGCGCGGGCGAGTCCTACGACGACGCGGCGCTGCGGGAGGCCGAGGAGGAGCTGGGCGTCTCGGGCCTGGCCCGGCCCGCGCCGCTGTTCTCGTTCCTGTTCGAGGGCGGGCGGGCGCCGGGCACACGTGGTGGTCCCGGGTGTACGAGGTCCGCTGCGACCTGCCGGTGTCGCCGCAGGCCGAAGAGGTCGCCTGGCACGCCTTCCTGACCGAGGAGGAGCTGGCCCGGCGCCTCCCCGAGTGGGACTGGGTCCCCGACGGCCTGGAGGCCTACCGCCGCATGCGCGGCCTCGGCGCACCCTGAGCGGCCCCCGCCGGCATCCCGCTCGGTAGGTTGCGAGGACCGGAGACAGGAGCGGCGATGAGCGGATTTTCCACGGCGGGGCTCGACCGGATGCGCGCGGTGCTGGCCGGCGCGGTCGACCGCGGCGACGTGCCCGGCCTGGTCGGGCTGGTGCACCGGCACGGAGAGACGCACGAGATCACGCTCGGCACGCCGGTGCTGGGCGGCGACGCGCCGATGCGCCGCGACGCGCTGTTCCGCATCGCCTCGCTGACCAAGCAGATCACCGCGGTCGCGGCGATGAGCCTCATCGAGGAGTGCCGGCTGCGGCTGGATGATCCGGTGGACGGCCTGCTCCCCGAACTCGCCGCCCCGCGGGTGCTGCGGAGCGTCGACGGCCCGGTCGAGGACACGGTGCCCGCGGACCGGCCGATCACCGTACGTGACCTGCTGACCTTCCGGCTCGGGACGGGCGCGGTGATGGCCGAGCCCGGCACGTACCCGATCCAGCGGGCGCTGGCGGCGATCGAGGACGGCGGCGAGTGCGGCCCGGACGAGTGGATCGCGCGGCTCGGCGCGCTGCCGCTCCTGCACCAGCCGGGGACGACGTGGATGTACCACACCGCCGCGGACGTGCTCGGCGTGCTGATCGCCCGCGCCGACGGCCGGCCGCTCCCCGAGGTACTCGCCGAACGCGTCCTCGATCCGCTGGGGATGCGCGACACCGGCTACCACGTGGCGAACGAAAAGCTCGGCCGGATCGCGGAGTCGTACGCGACGGACCCGCAGACGGGGGCGCTGACGCGGTGGCCCGACCCGCGCGCGGGCCGGTGGGACCGGCCGCCGGTCTTCCCGTCCGGCGCGGGCGGCCCGCCGGGCATGCTCTCGACCGCGGACGACTATCTGACCTTCTGCCGCATGCTGCTCGACCGCGGCCGCTGCGACGGCGGCCGCGTCCTGTCCCGCGCGTCGGTCGAGGTGATGACCACCGACCACCTGACGCCCGAGCAGAAGGCCGGCAACGAGATCTTCTTCGGCACGGGCGGCTGGGGCTTCGGCGTCGCGGTCGACTGCCGCCGGGACTCCCTGGCCAGCCGGCCGGGCCGCTTCGGCTGGACGGGCGGCCTCGGCACGACGGCCTACGCCGACCCGGCGGAGGGCCTGGCCGGGGTCTTGATGACGCAGGGCGCGATGACCTCACCCCGGCACCCGCGCGTGTTCCAGGACTTTTGGACCACGGCGTACGCGGCGATCGGCGACTGACCGCAGCCTCCTGTTCAGGCAAGAGACCGTCAGCTCCGCGTGTGATCCTCCGTCCGCAGGACGGCGAACGACTCACCGGGAAGTTCGCCGCCGGGGCGCACGCCCTCCTCCGAGGCCAGCAGCAGCTCGCCCGTCCGGCAGCCGTACCGGCTCGCTGCCGAGGTTGGCGGCGATCCGCACCGCCGCCCCGGTACACCACGATCCACGATGTCGCCGTGCTCACCGACGATCTCGGTCAGCCGGCGCGTCGGTCAGGTCCGGGCACGAGCGTCGCAGCGCGATCAGTGCGCGGTACCACTCCAGCAGCTCGCGCGTGGGGCGGCGTTCCGTGCTCGTCCCAGTCCAGCAGCGAGCGCCGGTACGTCTCGGGCGTCCTGCGGGTCCGGCACGTCGTCCGAGGCCCAGCCGTGCGTGGCGAACTCCCGCCGCCGTCCCTCGCTCACCGCGCGCGCCAGCTCCGGCTCGGCGATGGTCGGTGAAGAAGCACCACGGCGTCGACGCGCCCCACTCCTCCCCCATGAACAGCATCGGCGTGAACGGCGAGGTCAGCAGCAGCCCGGCGCCCGACCTTGAGCAGCCCCGGCGACAGCGACGCGGAGATCCGGTCGCCGGTGGCGCGGTTGCCGACCTGGTCGTGGTTCTGGAGGAAGCCGAAGAACCGGTGGCCCGGGCGTCCGCAGCGGGTCGACCGGACGGCCGTGCGTACGGCCGCGGAAGCTGGACCACGTGCCGTCGTGGAAGAACGCCCTGGTCATCGTCTTGGCCAGCGCCGCCATCGAGCCGAAGTCGCCGTAGTAGCCCTGGCGTTCGCCGGTGAGCGCCGCGTGCAGGGCGTGGTGGAAGTCGTCGTTCCACTGCGCGTCCAGCCCGTACCCGCCGGCCTCCCGCGAGGTGACCAGCCGTGGGTCGCCCAGGTCGGACTCGGCGATCAGCGACAGCTCCCGCCCGGTCGCGGCCCGCAGGCCGGCGACGGCGATCGCCAGCTCCTCCAGGATGTGCAGCGCCCGGCCGTCCTGCATCGCGTGCACGGCGTCGAGCCGCAGCCCGTCCAGGTGGTAGTCGCGCAGCCACATCAGCGCGTTCTCGACGATGAACGCGCGCACCTCGTCCGACCCGGGCCGGTCGAGGTTGACCGCCGGGCCCCAGGGCGTCCGGTGGGCGTCGGTGAAGTACGGCCCGTACTTGCCGAGGTAGTTGCCGCTGGGCCCGAGATGGTTGTAGACGACGTCGAGGACGACGGCCAGCCCGCGCCCGTGGCAGGCGTCGACGAACCTCTTCAGCCCGTCCGGCCCGCCGTACGGCTCGTGCACCGCCCACAGCGCGACGCCGTCGTACCCCCAGCCGTTGCCGGCCGGGGAAGGCGGCGACCGGCATCAGCTCGACCGTGTCCACGCCGAGCGTCGACCAGGTGGTCCAGGCGCCGGATCGCGGAGTCGAACGTGCCCTCCGGCGTGAAGGTCCCGATGTGCAGCTCGTACAGCGACGCTCCCGGCGAGCGGCCGTCCCGCGCCAGCAGGCCGTCGGTCCAGGCGAACCGGCCGTGGTCATAGGCGCGGCTGAGCCCGTGCACGCCGTCGGGCTGCCAGGGCGAACGCGGGTCGGGGAAGGGCCCGTCGCCGTCCAGGACGAAGCCGTAGTCCTCGCCCTCGCCCTCCGCGGTCCACCAGCCGCGGCGTCCGTCCGGCGTCATCGGCGTACCGGCGGCCACCGGCCTGCCACCTCGACGTTCGCGGCGTCCGGCGCCCACACGTCGTACCTCATGCGGTCTCGACCAGGAGGGCGACGGGAAGCGTGCCGAACAGTCCGGCGAGCGGGACCGGCGAGGCGTACGTCTGGTCGGTGAGCAGGTCGCGCCACGGGCCGCCCGGCAGCGGCAGGTGCGTGTGCGCCCCAGCCGCCGCGGCGGGGTAGCCCGGCGGGCAGCCGGGTGGCACGACGGTGATCACGCCGCCGCGCCGGAAGGCGAGCGCGTGGTCGGCCGCCGGCCCCTCCGCGGCGAGCGGCTCGTACCCGCTCGCGAACCAGTCCGGATGCTCGCCCCGCAGCCGCAGCGCCCGCGAGGTGATGAGGAGCTTCTCGCCGTCCACGTCGGCGGGCAGCGTGCCCGCGTCCAGGTCCGCGAGCAGCTCGCGGCGCCGGGCGTAGTCGACCGGGCGGCGGTTGTCCGGGTCGACGAGGGACTGCCCGGTGAGCTCGCAGCCCTGGTAGACGTCGGGCACGCCGGGCATCGTGAGCTGCACGAGCTTCTGGCTCAGGGAGTTGACCCGCGCGTACGGCGCGAGCCGCCCGGCGAAGGCCGCGACGTCCTCGGACCAGCGCCTCGTCCGCGAACACCGCGTCCACGTGGGCGAGCACCGCCTCCTCGTACGCCGCGTCCTGTGCGTACCAGGAGGTACGGGTCTTGGCCTCGCGCATCGCCTTGGTGAGGTACTCCTTGAGCCGGTCGGCGGACAGCGGCCACGCGCCCACGAGCGTCTGCCACATCAGGTAGTCCAGGTCGGGCTCCAGCGGGCTGTCCGGCGCGCGGTCGCGCCAGCGCGCCGACCGCCTCGGCCCAGTCGCCCGGCAGCTCGGACAGCACGGCCAGCCGGGCGCGTACGTCCTCCTGCCGCTTCGTGTCGTGCGTGGACAGCGTGGTCATCGTGGCCGGCCGGTCCCGGGCGACCTCCGCGCAGTACTCGTGGAACTCCGCCGGCGGCACCGAGAACCTCGCCGGGTCGCCGCCCACCTCGTTCAGCGAGGAGAGCCGCGACCAGCGGTAGAACGCGGTGTCCTCGACGCCCTTGGCCATCATCGGCGCGGACGTCTGCTGGAACCGTACGGCAGAACTCGTCCCGCAGCGCGATCGCGGCCGGTCAGCCCGAGGAGCAGCGGCACCACGCGGTCGAGCAGCTCGCCGCGCGGCAGGACGGCGCGCGCCTCGCGCGGCCGTCTGGGCGACGATCTCCAGGTCGCGCGCCGACGGCTCCTCGCCGGGGACGACGTAGGTGCGGTAGACGGGCATCGCGACGAGGAGCTCGACCAGCACCTGCCGGAGCTCGGCGGCGTCCTCGCTCGGGCAGGATCCGCGCGAGCAGCCGGGCGAGCCGGTCGACCTCGGGCACCAGCAGCCGCTCGGCGGCGTACCGCCTGCGCCTCGCGCTCGACCTCGGTGAAGTCGCCGGTGCCGCCGGTCAGGCCGGTGTAGGTCTCGGTCAGCGCCGTCTCGCCGGCCGGGTCGGTGAACAGGCCGCCGACCATGCCGAGGGCGTCGTAGCCGGTGGTCCCGGCGCAGGGCCAGTCCGCGGGCAGCACCTCGCCCTCGGCGAGGATCTTCTCCGCCACGATCCACGTGTCGTGCCGGGCGAGCGCTGCGCAGGTAGCCGCGCGGATCGGCGAGGCCGTCCGGGTGGTCGATCCGCAGGCCGTCGACCAGGCCCTTGCGCAGCAGCCGCAGCGGCAGCGCGTGCGTACGGTCGAAGACCTCCGGGTCCTCGGCGCGCAGCCCGATGAGCGTGGAGATGTCGAAGAACCGCCGGTAGTTCGGCACCGCCTCGCGCCAGTAGCCGAGCCGGTAGCGGCCGCCGCGCGGGAAGACGTGCTCGTGGTAGCGGACCACGTCGCCGTCAGTCGGCTCGTCTGGTCGTCGGGCGCGCCGAGCACCGGCAGCACGAGCCGTCCTCGGACCACTCGACGTCGAACCACTTCGCGTACGGCGAGTCCGGGCCGTCGCGCAGGACGTCCCAGAACGCGGTGTTGAGATCTCCGGCACCGGGATCGCCATGTGGTTGGGCACCAGGTCGATGATGATCGCCAGCCCGTGCTCGCGGAGCCGGGCGGCCATGTCGCGGAAGGCCTCCTCGCCGCCGAGGTCCGCCGAGATCCGCGAGTGGTCGACCACGTCGTAGCCGTGCGACGAGCCGGGCGCGGCCTGGAGGATCGGCGAGAGGTACACGTGCGAGACGCCGAGCGCGGCGAGATAGCCGGCGAGTTCGCCGGCCTCGGCGAACCCGAAGCCCTTGCGCTAACTGCAGCCGGTACGTGGCGTCGGCGGGGATCCTAGACACGACGGAGCACCTGGATCGAACGGGCCTCGACCATCGGTTTGTCCCCGGCCATCGCGGCGGTCTCCTCATCCTCCAGCGCGTAGCTGGTGGTGGTGTCGAGCACGCAGGTCCACATGCCCCGGTGCTCGGCTCGGGCAGTACGAACGTCAGGTCCTGCTCGGAGGCGTTGATCAGCAGCAGGAACGACGCGTCGCGCACGGGCTCGCCGCGCCGGTCCGGCTCGGTGATCGCGTCGCCGTTCAGGAAGATCGTGATCGCCTTCGCGTAGCGGCGTCTCCCAGTCGACGTCGGCCATCTGGTTGCCGTCGGTGGTGTACCACGTGGCGTTGTCGCCGGACAGGAAGCGGCGGCGGCGGAAGACCGGATGGTCGCGGCGCAGCGTGGTCAGCCGCCGGACGAACCCTTCAGCGCGCCGCTCTCGGCCGTGTCGGTCCAGTCGACCCAGCTCAGCTCGGTGTCCTGGCAGTAGGCGTTGTTGTTGCCCGCTGCGTGCGGCCCAGCTCGTCGCCGTGGGAGATCATCGGCACGCCCTGGGACAGCAGGAGCGTGGTCAGCAAGTTGCGTTTCTGCCGCTCGCGTACGGCGAGGATGTCGGCGTCGTCGGTCGTCGCCCTCGACGCCGTGGTTCCAGGAGCGGTTGTCGTCGTTGCCGTCGCGGTTGTCCTCGCCGTTGGCCTCGTTGTGCTTGTGGTCGTAGGAGACCAGGTCGTGCAGGGTGAACCCGTCGTGGCAGGTGATGAAGTTGATCGAGGCGAGCGGCCGCCGGCCGTCATTGGCGTACAGGTCGCTGGAGCCGGTGAACCGCTTGGCGAACTCCGGCAGCATGCTCTCGCTTGCCGCGCCAGAAGTCGCGCATCGAGTCGCGGTACTTGCCGTTCCACTCCGTCCACAGCGGCGGGAAGTTGCCGACCTGGTAGCCGCCCTCGCCGACGTCCCACGGCTCGGCGATCAGCTTGACCTGGGAGACGACCGGGTCCTGCTGGACCAGGTCGAAGAAGGCCGCCAGCCGGTCCACGGCGTGCAGCTCGCGGGCCAGCGTGGAGGCCAGGTCGAACCGGAACCCGTCGACGTGCATCTCGGTCACCCAGTAGCGCAGCGAGTCCATGATCATCTGGAGCGCGTGCGGGCTCTGCACGTTAAGGCTGTTGCCGGTGCCGGTGGTGTCCATGTAGTAGCGCGGGTCGTCGTCGACGAGCCGGTAGTAGCGCGGCGTTGTCGATGCCGCGGAAGCCGAGCGTCGGGCCCGAGGTGGTTGCCCTCGGCGGTGTGGTTGTAGACCACGTCGAGGATGACCTCGATGCCCGCCTCGTGCAGGGTCCGCACCATCAGCTTGAACTCCTGCACCTGCGCGACCGCGGCCGCCGCTCGCGGCGTAGCCGTTGTGCGGGGCGAAGAAGCCGATGGAGTTGTAGCCCCAGTAGTTCGACAGCCCGCGCTGCGATCAGCGCGTCGTCGTGCACGAACTGGTGCACCGGCATCAGCTCGATCGCGGTGACGCCCAGGTCGCGCAGGTGGTCGACCATGACCGGGTTGGCCAGGCCGGCGTACGTGCCGCGCTCCATGTCCGGGCAGGCCCGGGTGCAGCTGGGTCAGCCCCTTCACGTGCGCCTCGTAGATCACCGTCTCGTGGTACGGCGTGCGCGGCGAGCGGTCCTCGCCCCAGTCGAAGAACGGGTTGATCACCACGCTCTTCGGCATGTACGGCGCGCTGTCCTCGTCGTTCTGGGGTGTCCGGGTCGCCGAAGCGGTAGGCGAACAGCGCCTCGTTCCACTCGACGTCGCCCTCGATCGCCTTGGCGTACGGGTCGAGCAGCAGCTTGGCGGGGTTGCACCGCAGGCCGCGCTCGGGCTCGTACGGCCCGTGCACGCGGAAGCCGTACCGCTGGCCCGGGCCGACCCACGGCACGTAGCCGTGCCAGACGAACCCGTCGATCTCGGACAGGGGAATCCGCGTCTCCTCGCCCGCGTCGTCGAACAGGCATAGCTCGACCCCGGAGGCGGCCTCGGAGAAGAGGGAGAAGTTCGTTCCCGCGCCGTCATAGGTGGCACCGAGGGGATAAGGATCACCCGGCCATATACGCATCACACCGGTCAATTTCCCCCAAGTGATCGACTCACACGCTCCTCGATAGGTGTGACGTATCCGACACTGGTACGGACCAGGCGAGAGTGGCCAAAACCGGGATCCGTGAGTTAGCTTAGGGGAGCCTTACCTTATCGTCGCCCGCCCCCCGGAGAGGTTCCCGCCATGTACGTCTGTGTCTGCCACGCCGTCACCGAGGACGTCGTGCGTGCGCACATGGCGGCCGGCGCGTGCTCCGCCAAGGAGGTACGCGCGGCGTGCGGCATGCGGCCCGGGCTGCGGCTCATGCGTCACTCGCATCTGCGCCCTGTTGCAGGACGGCGGCAAGGTCCTCGAAGGCGCCGCCTGAGCGGTCACCTGGCGGTATTGCTTGCGCTTTGCGCCGGCCGTGCCACGATTGGGTGGCATGGAAGGCGACACCGACGTTCTCACCCTGCTCAACGAGCAGCTGACGGCCGAGCTCACCGCGATCAACCAGTACTTCCTGCACGCCAAGATGCAGGAACACTGGGGTTTCACGGCCCTCGCCGCACATACCCGAGCCGAGTCCTTCGACGAGATGCGGCATGCCGAGACCCTCACCGACCGCATCCTGATGCTGTCCGGCCTGCCGAACTACCAGCGGATCAACCCGCTGCGCATCGGCCAGACCGTACCGGAGCAGATCCGCTCTGACCTGGCCATCGAGATGGAGGCCGTCGGACGGCTGCGCCCTGGGATCGAGCTGATGCGCGAGCGCGGCGACGTCACCTCGGCCCGCATCTTCGAGCGCATCCTCGAGGACGAGGAGGAGCACGTCGACTACCTCGAGACCGAACTCGAACTCCTGGAGAAGCTCGGCGAGCAGCTCTACCTCCAGCGCTACGCCGTACCCCCGAGCGAGTGACGTGCGCGGCGGCCCCTGGTGAGGGGCCGCCCACGCCTAGTGTCCCCGCGCGATCCACTCCTCCAGGTGGGGAGCCTCGTCGCCGATCGTCGTGGACTCGCCGTGGCCCGTACGCGCGACCGTGTCCGCGGGGAGGGTCAGCAGCCGGTCGCGGATCGACTCCACGATCACCCCGAAGTCGGAGTAGGAGCGGCCCGTCGCGCCCGGGCCGCCGTTGAACAGCGTGTCGCCGGTGAAGACCGTGCCCAGGTCGGGAGCGTAGAGGCAGACCGCGCCCGGGGCGTGGCCCGGCGTGTGCAGGACGCGCAGGGTCGTGCCGGCCACGGTCAGCATGCCGCCGTCCGCCAGGGCACGGTCGGGCTCGCGGTCCGGATAGGTCATCCGCCACAGCACCGCGTCGCCAGGATGCAGGGCGATCGGCGCGCCCGTACGGTCGGCGAGCGCCGCCGCCGCGCTGATGTGGTCGTCGTGCGCATGCGTGGAGACGATCGCGGTCAGCCGGCGGTCGCCGACGGCCTTCGCGATCGCGTCCGCGTCGTGCGCCGCATCGATGACCAGCACCTCGCTGTCGTCGCCGACCAGCCAGACGTTGTTGTCGACGTCCCAGGTGCCGCCGTCCAGGCTGAACGTGCCCGACGTCACCAGGTGTTCTATCGCGGTCACAGCATCACCACCGAGCGCAGGACGTCGCCGCGGTGCATCTTGGCGAACGCCTCCTCGACGTCGTCCAGCCCGATCGTCTCGGACACGAACCCGTCGAGGTCGAGCCGGCCCTGGAGGTAGAGGTCCACGAGCATCGGGAAGTCGCGGGACGGCAGGCAGTCGCCGTACCAGGAGGATTTGAGCGACCCGCCGCGCCCGAACACCTCGAGCAGCGGCAGCTCGATCTTCATGTCCGGCGTCGGCACGCCGACCAGCACGACCGTGCCGGCCAGGTCACGCGCGTAGAACGCCTGCTCGTACGTCTCGGGGCGGCCGATCGCCTCCACCACGACGTCGGCCCCGTTGCCGCCGGTCAGCGCGCGGATCGCCTCGACCGCGTCGGTCTCGCGGGAGTTCACCGTGTCGGTCGCGCCGAAGCCGCGCGCCCACTCCAGCTTCCGTTCGTCCACGTCCACCGCGATGATCTTCGCCGCGCCGGCCAGTGCCGCGCCCGCGATCGCGCCGTCGCCCACGCCGCCGCAGCCGATCACCGCGACCGAGTCGCCGCGCGTCACGCCGCCGGTGTTGATCGCCGCGCCGATGCCCGCCATCACACCGCAGCCGAGCAGGCCCGCCGCGGCGGGTGAGGCGGCCGGGTCGACCTTGGTGCACTGCCCGGCGTGGACCAGCGTCTTCTCCGCGAACGCGCCGATGCCGAGCGCCGGGGACAGCTCGGTGCCGTCGGTCAGCGTCATCTTCTGTGCCGCGTTGTGCGTGTTGAAGCAGTACCAGGGACGGCCGCGCAGGCAGGCGCGGCACTGCCCGCAGACCGCGCGCCAGTTGAGGATGACGAAGTCGCCGGGCGCGACGTCCGCGACACCGTCCCCGACCGCCTCGACGACGCCCGCCGCCTCGTGGCCGAGCAGGAACGGGAAGTCGTCGTTGATGCCGCCCTCGCGGTAGTGCAGGTCGGTGTGGCAGACACCGCAGGACTGCACCTTGACCAGCGCCTCACCCGGGCCAGGGTCGGGCACCACGACCGTCTCGACGGAGACCTTCGCACCCTTCGATCGCGCGATGACCCCGCGTACCTCGTGCGGCATCCGATCACACACCTTTCATCCCAGTCCGGACGGCATACGAGAACTATCACATCGACCGCCGTCCGCCTGGCCGATACGCGGCCGCCGACGCGACGAGGCCGCATGGCGTGGCTACAGGCGGTGGCGTTCGATGGAGACGAGCGCGCCGGCGGCGGTGTGCAGCACCCAGAAGCCGCCCTTCGGCAGGTGGGCGTCCTCCGGCGGGGGTGCGCCGAGCACCTCACAGGCGCGGCCGATCAGGTCGGGGACCAGTTCGCCGTGGGTGCAGACCAGGGTCGGCACGGCGTCGGCGAGCAACTGGACGTACCGGCCGGCCGCCTCCTTCGAGGCCGCCATCGGCGTGCCCATCGAGAACGCCCAGTCCGTGCGGATGTCCGCGCCCATGCGGGCCGCGTACGGCAGCACGGTCTCCATGCAGCGCGCGGTGGCCGAGCTGAACACGCGCGTGGGCCCGTACCCGGCCAGTGCCTCCGCCAGGTGACCCGCCTCGGCGCGGCCGCGCGAGTCCAATGGCCGCAGCAGGTCATCGCCGTCCCACTCGTGCTTGTCCCCGGCCGAGGTGTGCCGCAGCACGATGTACGGTGTGGTCCGGTTCGGGCCGGTGGCGAACTCCCGCAGCAGGTCGGCGTCGTGCTCGTAGCTCAGCCGCTCCTCCGCCTCGGGCAGCGGCAGCCACTCGACCCGGTCGACCTCCTCGTTCGGGGAGAACTCGCCGTCGCCGCCCGTCGCGGCCCAGTAGTCGACGCGCTTGGGCCGCCGCTCCTTCTCGTACTCGCGTGCGGGCAGGCGGCGGCCCAGAGTCGGCCACACACCGCTCTCCTCCCAGACCTCGCGTACGGCCGCGCGCAGCACGTGCTCGCCGGTCTTGGTCTTGCCCTTCGGGAAGGACCAGTCGTCGTACTTGGGCCGGTGGACGAGCGCGACCTCGGGACCTTTCGCGCCGGGCCGCCAGAGTACGGCGCCGGCCGCGTGGATCAGATCCGGGGGATCAGCCATCGACGGTCCTCCATCGCCGGGTCCGCATGAGATGGGTCTGGATGTGGACCGAGCCGCCGTTGCGGGTCCAGGTGCCCTCGGCGTCCAGCAGCCAGCACTGCGTGTCCATGCCCATCGCCAGGTCGAACCGGCCGACGAGGTCCGCGCAGTGCCCCGAGTCGCGTACGCGCACAAGAGTCTCGACCCGGCGGTCCAGGTTGCGGTGCATGAGGTCGGCGCTGCCGATCCACACCTCGGCCTCGCCTCCGTTGTCGAACGCGAACAGGCGCGAGTGTTCCAGGAACCGGCCGAGGATGCTGCGTACCTGGATGGTCTCCGACAGCCCGGTGACGCCCGGCCGCAGGGCGCAGATGCCGCGTACCCAGACGTCCACCGGCACGCCGGCCTGCGAGGCGCGGTACAGCGCGTCGATGATCGCCTCGTCCACGAGGCCGTTGCACTTGATGCGGATGCGCGCCTGCCGGCCCGCCCGGTGGTTCTCGGCCTCGCGCTCGATGCGGCTCACGAGCCCGGCGCGCAGGGAGTCCGGGGCGACCAGGAGCCGGTGGTACTCGGTGTCGCGCGTGTAGCCGGTGAGGTGGTTGAACAGGTCCGTGACGTCCTCGCCCACCTGGGGATCGGCGGTCAGCAGGCCGTAGTCCTCATAGATGCGGGCGGTCTTGGGGTTGTAGTTGCCGGTGCCGATGTGGCAGTAGCGGCGCAGCGTGCCGTCGGACTCCTCGCGGACGACCAGGGCCAGCTTGCAGTGAGTCTTGAGACCGACGAAGCCGTACACGACGTGGCAGCCGGCCTGTTCCAGCTTGCGCGCCCAGGTGATGTTGGCGCGCTCGTCGAACCGCGCCTTGATCTCCACCACCACGACGACCTGCTTGCCGGCCTCGGCCGCGTCGATCAGGGCGTCGATGATCGGCGAGTCGCCGCTCGTACGGTAGAGGGTCTGCTTGATGGCCAGGACCTGCGAGTCGGCGGCCGCGTCCTCGATGAGGCGCTCGACGCTCGTGGTGAAGGAGTCGTACGGGTGGTGTACGAGGACGTCGTGGTCGCGGAGGGTCGCGAAGATGTTGACGTCGTGCGGCAGCGCCGCCTCCGAGGGCACGAACGGCGGGTACTTCAGCTCGCTGCGGTCCAGGTCGGCGATGGCGTGCAGGCCGCCGAGATCGAGCGGGCCAGGCACCCGGTAGACGGCGTTCTCCTCCAGGCCCAGTTCGGTGGCGAGGAGTTCGAGCACCTCGGGGGTGATCGACTCCTCGACCTCGAGCCGTACGACGGGGCCGAAGCGGCGGCGAAGCAGCTCGCGTTCCAGGGCCTGGAGGAGGTTCTCGGCGATGTCCTCGTCGACCTCCAGGTCCTGGTTGCGCGTGACACGGAAGGCGTGGTGCTGGATGACCTCGGTGCCGGTGAACAGCTGCGGCAGGTTCTCCGCGATCACGTCCTCCAGCGGGACGAATCGGGACGGCGACGCCTGGAGGAACCTCGGCAGCAGCGGCGGCACCTTCACCCGCGCGAACAGGGTCTCCTCGGTCTCGGGGTCGCGTACGAGGACGGCGAGGTTGAGGGAGAGCCCGGAGATGTAGGGAAAGGGGTGCGCGGGGTCCACGACGAGGGGCGTCAGCACGGGGTAGATCCGCCGCCGGAACAACCGGTTGAGCTCCTCGCGCTCGGCGTCGGCGAGCTCGTCCCAGCGCAGGATCTCCACGCCCTCCTTGGCCAGGGCGGGCAGGATGTCGTCGCGGAAGGTGGCGGCGTGCTGGAGCATCAGGTCGTGCGCGACCTCCGACGTACGTGCCAGCACCTCGCGCGGCTGCTTGCCGCTCGCGGTCTGCACCGCGATCCCGGTGGCCATGCGCCGGGCCAGCCCGGCGACGCGCACCATGAAGAACTCGTCCAGGTTGCTGGCGAAGATCGCCAGGAACCGTACGCGCTCCAGCAGGGGCAGCTCCAGGTCCTTGGCGAGGTCGAGGACGCGTTCGTTGAAGCGCAGCCAGCTCTCCTCGCGGTCGAGGAACCGGTCTTCCGGAAACTCGTCTTCTACTCCGGAAAAATGTCCGGCTTCGACACTCATGCCGTATATGCTCCCCGCCTTGCATGAACTTGAAGCCAACGGGGCGTTATCTTCGCAATATCCGGAATCCGGGCAGGTCAGGCCGGAAGGGTCAGGCGGAGATGGTGCGGCTCCTCGGCCCGGCCCGCAGCACCTGCGAGGGCAGCGTGTGTCCCACCAGTTGCTCGGCACGCGCGGCGACGCCCAGGAGCTCCTCCAGGTCGACCCCGGTCGCGACGCCCATGTCCTCGACCATGTGGACGAGCTCCTCAGAAGCGATGTTGCCGGTCGCGCCAGGAGCGTACGGGCAGCCGCCGAGACCGCCGACGCTGGCGTCGAAGTCGGCCACGCCGAGCTGAAGCGCGGCCAGCACGTTGGCCAGCCCGGTGCCACGCGTGTTGTGGAAGTGCAGGTTGAGCGAGGTTTCGGGGTTGGCCGTACGGAACTCCCCCACGAGCCGCGTCACGCGCGGCGGCGTGGCCATCCCGGTCGTGTCGCCGAACGAGGCACTGTCCGCCCCGTCGCGTACGGCACGCGACGCGACTCCGACCACCTTCTCTACCGGCACGTCACCCTCGTACGGGCAGCCCCACGCGGTGGAGACGATCACCTGGCAGGTGGCCCCATGGTCGTGGGCCAGCGCGATGATCTTCGCGATGTCGTCCAGGGACTCCTCGGTGGACCGGTTGACGTTCTTGCGGTTGTGCGTGTCGGACGCGGAGACGACCACCTCGAGTTCGTCGAACCCGGCCTCGATCGCACGCTCGGCCCCGCGGAGGTTGGGCACGAGCGCCGAATACCGCACGTCACCGGAGCGACGCACCCGGCTCCACACCTCGGCGGCGTCGGCCATCTGCGGAATCGCCTTCGGATGCACGAACGAGACGGCCTCGATCCGCCCCACTCCCGTACGGGAGAGCGCGTCGATCAGTTCGACCTTCGCCTCGGTCGGCACCGGCTCCTCGTTCTGCAACCCGTCACGCGGGCCGACCTCGCGCAAGGAGATCCGGTCGGGCAGATCAGTCATTCTCCACCTCCTGCCGACAAACCTAACCCGAGCCGGTCGGGTTTCGTGTCAAGCCTGGCTCCCTCCCAGACCCGCCTCATGGAACATCGCGATCGGCGATGCCGTCCCCAGTGGCCTGACTCGGCCACATCCACCGCGGTCCCGCTGACCAAGACCTACACCGTCTCACCGGACTCGCACGGGAAGTACGCCTGCGACCTGTTGGGCACCTACGTCACGCAGTCCGCACCTCCGCCGTCGACGTCGGAGTCCGTGTCCCAGATACGCACCTTCCTGGCGCAGAACAATGCGGCGACGGCCGGACAGGTCGGCGTGTCGTTCGTGTTGCAGGCCGCTGCGGGCAAGAACGTAGTGATCACCGAAATGCACACGATAATCGTCAGGAGCGGGCGCCCTCCCGCTCACGCCTACGCCGTCAAAGTCGACCAGAACGGCTGCGGGGCGGCCGGCCCGATCAAGTATTTCGGCACGATCGATCTCGATGCCGACCGGCCGATACCGAAAATGCGGAGCGCCGACAATCCCCGGCTCGGTCGTCCCGGCCAACAAACTCTCCTACCAAGTGACCAACGAGGAGCAGGCGATCATCAGCATCACAGCCACGACCGCCCACACCGATGCCTCGTGGTATCTACGTGTCGACTACAGCGTCGACGGCGTCGCCGCGGCCGTCGACGTCGGCGATCCCGACCACCCGTTCCACACCGCCCCGGACGCCGGCTACCCGATCACGACGCTCAAGATTCGGAACTGAAGGCTACTGACAGGCCGTTCTCCGTGGCCGACTGGCGGAGTCAGGCGTCCGCCGCCTCGACGGACTGGATTCGGGAGTAGTGGAAGACCCGCTCCTCCGGCCGTCCCGCCTCGGCGCTGCGCAGCTCGCAGATCGCCTTGAGCAGCTTCTTCTTGTTCAGTTGCACCATCTCGTACGGAGGGGCGATGACCCGCTCGGTCTCCACGCCGTTCAGGTCGACGTAGGTGATCCGGACCCGCCCGTCCTCCGCGACGGCTCGTGCGAGGAGCCGGATCTCGTCGGACTTGAGCTCGCGTGCCTCACGGGTGATGACGCGTTGCGCGCGCTCCAGCGGCGAACGCCGGCGCGACGGACGGGGAGCGGCGGACGGGGCCCGCGTACGGGCGGGCGGCGGGACGTGCGGAGCCTTGTGCAGCCGCTCCGCGAGCGCGTCGACGTCGGGCGGCGGATCGCACGGGGCCGGCGGGGGCAGCGGCACGGGAACGGGGTCCTCGGCCGCCGGGTACCCGGCGACGCGCAGCGCCGCGAGCACGCTCTCCCGAGGGCCCATGGCGATCAGGACGCCCGGGGCGAGCAGGCGCACGCCGAGGCCCTGGAGTGCCGGGTGCCGTACGGCGCGCGCGAGCAGTTCGGTGTCGGCGCTGCGGAAGACGCAGGTGGCCGGCACCTCACGGAGCCGGAGCGACGGGACGTGGCCACTCGCCGCCTCCGCGATCTTGCCCCGCAGCAGCGGCGGGAGCGGCGCGGCGCTGACCGCGGCGAAGCAGGCTTCGATGTCGGCGGCGCTCAGGCCCGCGTCCAGTGCCCGCCGCAGGCTCTCGTCGCTGATCCTCCATACCGGCCCGAACAGGCTGTCGGCGACCGCGTCGAGCTCCTTGGTCAGCCACCGCGACGGCGTCCCGCGTACGGTCACCGTGAGGTCCGCGCCGATCGTCGCACGGTCGGCGAACTCCAGCCGCAGCCGGGACGCTCTGCGCGCCAGACCGGCGTGGTCCCCCGCGGCGAGGAGCTCGCCGTACGGGGTGAGCACCCCGTACGCGACCAGGCCCAGCTGCACGGCCTCTCCCAGCAGCGCGCTGTGCGGCGGGTGGCCGGAGTCGTCGCAGGCGAGCGGGCGATGCCAGTCGAGCGTCCGGGCGAGATCCTCCGGGGCCTGCACGCCCTGCCCGTCGGGCAGGTCCCGCAGGACCCTCGCGAGTTCGCGGCGCACCGGGACGCAGCCGTCACAGTCGGCCCGCGCGCCCAGAGGGTTGGGCCGCTTGCCGTCGCCTGAAGGGGTACGCGTCGGTGTGGACGGCAGCCCCCACCACGCGGCCAGCAGCCGGGCCGCCTGCTCACCCGGCGGCAGAAAGGTGAACGCGTCACCCGAGGGCGACAGGCGAACGTGCGTCTCGTCGCTGACGAGTAGTGCAGCCTGCTGGGCACAGGCCAGTGCGAGCCGCGCGGACGCCTCGTCGCAATGCGCGGCCGCCATGACCCGCTCGAACGCCTTCGGCCGCAGTCCGGCCGCCTTGAAGACCCCCAGCGGCCGCCTCGCGCATTCGGCGAGCATCCGGGCCACCTGCCCGACGAACTCGCCGAGCCGCGCGGCGGCCGCCGGCGCCACTCGTTCCGAATCGACCGGGACGGTCGGCAGCACGGGCGGGAACGGGTCGAACGGCGCCGTCCACGCCGCTTCGCGCCGCGTGGGCCGGCGCTCTCGCAGTGGTTCGGCGACATGCAGCACCTCGCCGCGGCCGGGCCACACGAGCGCGTGCCGCGCCAGTGCCGTCAACGCCTCGTCCACCGCGGCGCCGGGCCCGCCCAGCAGCGCCGTGATCCTCACCCTGGTCGCGTCCGGCCCGAGCGCCGCGGCCGCCTCGGCGACCTGAGCACCGGGCCGCGTCAAGCGCACGAGCGCCCGCTTCACCGACCGACTCTCCTGTAGCCGCGCGGCGAGATCGCCCAGCCCGGCCGGCTCGGTCGGGCCGCAGACGTCGGGCCGGGCGGCCAGCACCTCCGCCAGCGCGCCCTGGTCGAGCGTGCCGAGCCAGTCCGGCAACGGCGACCCGGTCACGGCCGTTCTCCCTCCGGCGACCTGCGGAGGACGTACGGCTGGATGACGCCCAGGCCCTGCGCGCGGCGGCGGGGGATGCGGGCCACCGCGTACGCCTCGTCGTCCAGTGCGGCCAGTTCGGCGGCCAGGCCCGCGTCGACCAGGGTCGTGCCCGGGCGTGCCATCTCCGTCAGGCGGCTCGCCAGGTTGACCGTCGTCCCGAACACGTCGCCGCGCAGCGGCAGCACCGGCCCGTACGCCAGGCCGACCCGTACGTCGGGGATGCCCGAGTCCGCGTTCACCGCCTCGGCCACCGACAGGCCGATCTCCGCGCCCGTACGTGCCGTGTCCGCGCTGAACAACACCTCGTCGCCCAGCGTCTTGACCAGGCGGCCGCCGTGCTCGGCCACCACGTCCGACGCCGTCTCCTCGAAGCGTTCGACCAGCCGGCCGAGTTCGCGTTCGTCCAGGTCCCGGCTCGTACGCGTGAAGGCGACCAGGTCGGCGAAGCCCACCGCGGCGTTCGGCAGCGCGGCCCTGGACAGCTCGTCTTCTGGGCCGCCGAGCAGCCGCGCGCCCGCCGCCGCGAGCTGCCGCCGCCAGGCGTGCGTGATCAGCGGCTCCAGCTCGGCGAGGTTCGACTCCGCGTTGCCCATGATCAGCCGCAGCGCGGACGGGTCCGTCGGCTCCAGGGGATCCGCGGTGACCGCCTCGACCAGGATGTCGACCTGCCACTTGGCCAGCCGCGCCATCGTCTGCCCGACGGCGCGCACCATGCGGAACACGATCTCTTCGCCGACTAAGTCGGCGGCGACCAGCTCGGCGACCTTGGCGAGCGCCGCCACGTCGGCCGCGGTGAAGGCGACCACGTCGTCCGGCACGTGCGGGAACCCCAGGACCAGCCACAGCCGCCGGGCGAAGTCCTCGGGGACCCCGGCGGCCTCGATCGCCCCGAGACTCGTGTAGCGCAACTCACCGCCGAGCAGCAGCTCCTCGAGCCGCTGCGGGTCCGGCAATCCACCACTCATGAAGCGATCCGCGGCCTACGGCTTGATGCCGTCGCCGTCCGTCATCTCCTCGACCAGGCGGTAGAGCTGGTTCTGCGCGTACTCCACGCGCGGGATCTTCTTCAGCACGAGCTGGCCCTGCTCGCCGCCGGACTCGACCATCAGCGTGCCGGTGCGCAGCATCCGCTCGATCAGGCTGTGCTGGAACGACACGTCGTTCACACGGGCCAGCGGGATGTCGCGGCCGGAGCGGGACAGGATGCCGTGGCGCATCACGAACCGGCGGTTGGTCAGCGTGTACGTCGTCGTCACCCAGCGCAGGAAGGGGAGGAACCCGACGATGATGACCGCGACCAGGCCGACCGCGGCGACGATCAGGCGGATGAGCGTCTGGGAGCCACCGTCCGGAATGAAGAAGATGACAACTCCGGCGACGACGATCGAGACGAGCGCCCAGAAGATCGTCGCGATGAGCGTCGACCAGTGGGGGTGAAACTCGAGGATGATCCTCTCATCCTCGGTCAACGAGCTCTTCGGAAGACCCATGGCGCATATCTTGACAGAAAACGGGCCCTTCAGCCGACCAATGTGATGATCACGTAGCGACGCGAATAATGATGAACGTCAGCGCGATCAGCCACACTCCGCCGCCGCCCAGCGCACCCGCGACGGCCGTGTCGACGGCGTACTCCTGCTCCTCGTGCGACGTGCGGAGGCGGATCCAGGAGTTCGCCGCCAGATAGCCCAGCCAGGGCGCGGCCAGCGCCGGCAGGCCGACGGCGAAAAGCCGGGCCTTGCCCAGGTCGTGCAGGGCGATGGTCAGCTCGAGCCCGACCAGCGTGACCGCCAGCGCGGCGGCGAACCCCAGCATGCCCATGCGCGCGTAGCGCCCGGCGAGCGGATGGTCGACCGGTTCGCGTACCCGCTGGTGCGCGTCGTCCAGCAGCTCCTCCGCGGCGGGGCCGCGCGCGAGGCGGTCGGCGGGCTCGGGCAGCGGCCCGGTGCGGTGCGGGCCGAAGCGGGTGGTCAGCTCACGCCAGATGCCGGCGGCACGATCCTCCAGCCGGTCGAGGTGCGCGAGCTCGGCCTCCACCGAGGCGTACGTCGCGGTGCGCTCCTCCTCGGCCGCCGACAGCCGCCGCCCGGCGTCGTCGGCGGCGTGCAGCAGCCGCCCGGCCTCGGCGGAGAGCTGTTTGTAGCGTTCCCGTGCCGTCTGCGGATCCATCACTCGCCCTCGCTCAGTACGGTGAACGGGATGATCGGCTGGGGGATGTTGCCGTTGCGCTGGTCGTAGAACAGCGCCCGGCGCACGCGCGGGGTCCAGTGCTGCGACTGCCCGCCCGGCAGCGGCGACAGCTCGCTGTCGCGTACGTCCATGGCCACCCACGCGTCGATCGTGCGTACGGGACCGGTGCGCTCCACGACGTCGGCACGCAGCCGGTCGACCGTGCGCCACCAGCCGAGCACGTGCATCTGGCCGTCCGGACCGTGCTCGACCAGCCGCCGCACCGTCGCGCGTACGCCGGCGGACCGCGCGGTGACCGCGTCCACGGCGAACAGCACCAGGTAGACGGGTATGGGCCGGTCCACCGGCTCGGGCAGCTCGGTGACGACGCCGACCTCGTGGCCCTCGTCGGCGAGCCAGCGGGCCAGCCGTGACGTGCGGGGGCTTCGGCTCGCCCTCGAACAGGACGAACTCGGCCGATCCGGGCGCCTGCCCGCGCGCGAGCGACGTCACCGCCGAGGAGAGCACGTCGTACGCCTCGTCGGTACGGGTGCCGATCACGGCGAGGTTGCGCCCCGGGTTGCGGTCGAAACGCACGGTCGCGGCGCTGCCGGCCAGGTCGAGGAGCTGGCCGACCACGCCCTCGCCGCGCGGCGGTGCCGGCACGCTCAGCAGCGAGGGCACGTGCGCGCCGTCGAAGATGCGCGGCGGCGCGAGGCTGCTCGGGCCGCCGCTGCCACAGCTCGCGCTGGAGCACGTCGAACGTGCCGGCCGCGCCCGCGTCCGGCAGCCGTGCGACGCGGTTGGCCTGGCGCGCGCCGGACTCGGAGTTCACCACGGCGCAGAAGCGTGCGACCTGCAGGGCGGCCAGGTTGTCGTCGGCGAGGATGCGCCGCGCCTTGGGCAGCGCGACCCGCAGCGTGAACTGGTCGAGGATCGCGCCGCGCCCCCACAGCGCCTGTACGCCGCCGACGTTCTGGCTGGCGAGCACGAGGTGGATGCCCTGGGACCGGCCGCGGCGCGCCAGGTCGTTGAGCAGGTAGATCGACTCGTCGGTGACCCGGCCGGACTGCTGGATCAGCACCTGGAACTCATCGATCACCGCGACGATGCGCGGCCAGTGCCCGTCGGGGTCGGCGGCCCGCAGCTCCTCCAGCTTGGTGACCTCGTGCTCGCGCGCGGCCGCGCCGCGGCGTTCGAGCTCACGGCCGAGGAAGCGGAGCAGGGCGAGGCCGAACTCCCGGTCGTTGTTGATGTTCACGCCGATGAGGCGGGCGTGCGGCAGCCACGTCTTGTCCGTACGCCCGCTGGCGAGGCGCGCGAACGACACGCCCTCCTTGAAGTCGAGGAGGTAGAACTCCAGCTCGTCGGGGCTGTAGCGGGCGGCGAGCGAGCCGATCAGGGCGTAGAGGAAGTTGGTCTTGCCCGAGCCCGGCGGGCCGCCGACCAGCGCGTGCACGGGGTCGTCGCCGAGCAGGACCTCGACGGGTTCGTACCGGTCGACGTCCTCGCCGATCGGCGCGCGGATGCCCGGCGCGGACGACTCGCTCCAGAAGCGGTGCGGGACGAGTTCGGCGAAGCGCGGCGGGTCGCGTTCGATGCCGACCCAGCGGGCGGCGCGCTCGCACACGGCGCGTACGAGTTCGGGCGGCGGCGGCTCGGCGGTGACCGGCAGGTCGCCGGTCATCGAGGTGCGCAGCCGTGCCGTCCTCGCCGATCGCGACGGTCTCGATGTCCGGGGGCGTCGGCTCGAGCGGCGCGTCGCGGCAGATCACGTGGATGCCGCAGGCCGCGCCCGCGTGCATCACGCTCTCCAGGTGGGCGATCTCGTCGTCGCGGAAGCCGCGTACGGGGCTCTGCACGATGACGACCTGCCAGGGCTCGGGGCGCCGCCCCGTGGCCATGGCGAGCGCGGCGAGCGAGGAGTGGCCGCCGCCGAGGACGTCGCGCTGGATTCGCCGGATGTCGCGGTCGAGCGCGCCGAGCAGGTCCTTGAACTCCTCGACGCCGTAGACCGTGAGCAGGCCGGGCCGCGACAGCGCGTGGAAGCCGCCGAGCCCGGCGCCCAGCCGGCGCGGGTCGTACAGGCTGATGCGCACCGAGCCCGGCCGCGTCGTCGCCACGATGCGGACCAGCAGGGAGTCGACCACGGCGTCGGCGGTCGCCAGGTCCGTGCCGATGACGCGCAGGTGGCCGGCGTCGAGCAGCGGCACCAGCGCCGGGATCTCGCCGGGCAGCCGACCCGACGCGGTAGAGCGAGGGCTCGTCCTCGCTGGGCTCCGGCTCGACCGCCCAGCGTTCCCAGGGCGCGGAGGCGATGCCGGGCGCGGCCTCGCCGGCGAGCCGGCGCCACTCGTCGAGGACCCGCTCGGGCCGCCGTGGTGGCGGCGGCCTCCGCGCGGGCGCGTTCGACCGCGGCCTCGGCCTCGGCGATCGTCTCGTCGAGGTCGCTTCTGCGCGCGCGAATGGTCGCGCGCGCCTGCCGGACGTCTTTCTGCACGGCGGCGAGGAGATCGCTGGGCTTGACGGTCATTTAGCGGGTCCTGGGGCATTCGAGGGGTCGGACCAGTCCTCAGTGATGGTTCTAAAGCCCTTCGGAGTATTTGTTGGCCTCTTCGATCGCGGCGCCGATCTGGGCCTGGCACTCGGCGATGCTTTCGACCGCCTGCACCCATGGCGCCCAGGGATCCGCTCAGCGACTCGTGGTCGCTGCCCTGCGCCACCGCGATCAGGAACTGCAGCGCCGCCTCCGCTCGTTCGCCGGCTTGGACGAGCATTTGAACGGCCTGCTCGGCCTCCTCGCCGGCCTGGGCGATGGCGCCCTTGAGCTCTGCAACACTGGCCATGCAAACGACCTCCGGGGGGACGGATTACTTCAATTAAACCGGCGCGTCGGGGGCCGGTCCAGTTGACGTCAACTACCGGACATGTACGACATCGCCCGCACTGAGCAGATGCTCGCCGTCCGGTGCCCTGACCACGAGACGACCGGCCTCCTCGACGTCGGTGGCCTCACCGGAGACGATCTCGTCACCGGGCAGCTCGACGCGCACATGCCGGCCGAGAGTGCCGCACAGCTCGCGGTACGCGCGCGCGCAGATGCCGCCTCGCCGGCGCCGCGAACTCGCTCGTGCCGTACGGCGAGCTCGCGCAGGATCGCGCGGAGCAGCGGGTCGCGGTCGGCCGGCGCGCTCCTCGATGCGCGAGCGAGGTCGCGGTGGGCACCGGCAGCTCGTCCGGGCGGAGGCTGACGTTGAGCCCGACGCCGATGATGACCCCGGCGTCGACGCGCTGGGCCAGGATGCCGGCCAGCTTGCGCTCGCCGATCAGCACGTCGTTGGGCCACTTGAGGGTCGCGCTCGGCCATCCGGCCGCGCTCGACCCCCTCGACCTCGGTGAACCCGCGCAGCGCCGACACCACCGCGACCCCGGCGACCAGCGGCAGCCAGCCGAGCCGGGTGACGGAGTCCTCCGGCGGCAGCAGCACCGAGAAGAACAGCCCCGAGCGCGGCGGCGCGGTCCAGGTGCGGCCCATCCGGCCGCGGCCCGAGGTCTGCGACTCGGCGACCAGGACCAGGCCCGGCTGCCGCGCCGTCGCGGGCCAGGTCGGCGAGGTCGGCGTTGGTCGAGCCGGTCTCCTCGACCACCCGGATCTCGCGCCAGAACCCGCCGGGGCGTACGAGGGCGCGGTTCAGCGCGCGCGAGTTCAGCGGCGGCCGGTCGAGGTCGGTGTACGGGCGAATGGCTCACTGTGAGCAGCCTGGCGGTCCTCAGCGCGGAGCCTTTCCCGAGACCCCGACGCCGAACTCGAACTCGCGGTAGACCCGCGCCCAGAACCCCTCGCGCAGCCAGTCGCGCGCCTCCTTGTAGGGACGCAGCGAGTGGCCGAGCTCCTTCTCACCCTCGATCAGCAGCTCCTTGTCGATCACCGTGGGCAGGATCGGGCCGGGCAGCAGGTCGCGGATGTTGTCGCGGCCGCGGGTGAGGATCCACTTGTGCGCGATGTGCTCGCCGATCTCCTCCATGTGCGGCCGTGCCGGGCCGAGCTTGGCGACCGACCCGACGCTGGGCAGGTGCGGGCGCATCGCGGCCGGCGTCGGCACCGGCTTGGGCGCCGGCCGGCTGCCGAACACCGCGGTGGGCGAGGGCACGGCCGTCGTGACGGCCGGCTGCGCCTCGGCGTCCTGCCGGGTGGCGTCCAGGCCGAAGTAGGGCTTGACGAACTCGGCGTGCACGACGTCGACGGTGTCGGACTCCCAGATCAGGCGCTCGGCCTGGTTGGTGCCGTACGGCGGCTCGACGCCCCACAGGTGGATGCGGACGCCGTAGGTCTGCGCCGCCTCGACGGCCGGGACCATGTCCTCGTCGCCCGCGATGAGGATCGCGTCGGTGACCGCGCCGTGCCGGGCCAGGGTCTCCAGGTCCTCGCGGATCTGGGCGTCGACGCCCTTCTGCTGGTTGTGCTTGTTGAGATTGCCGAGGCGCAGCTTGACCCCCGGCAGCGGCGCGACGACGCGCTGGTCGATGGTCGGCACCCGGTCGCGGGCCGCGTCGAACCAGTAGACCCGCAGCAGCTCACCCCGCATGCACGCCTCGGCACGCTCCTCCAGGGCCTTGATCAGCCCTTCGGCGTCCACCCGGTAGGAACGGCGCGAGGAGATGCCGAACAGCAGGTCACCCGCTGCGGCATAGAGATATCCGACATCGACGAGGATGGCGAAACGCCGGAAGCGGCGAGAGGTGAGAGACTTGTTCGCGAACGGTCATCACCTCTGACTTTATGTTAAACACAGCTCGCCGTCCCGGGTTGCATCCTTTTACCGGTGCTACAACTCCTTGCGCATGTGCACGACGTGCCGTCCATCGATCGCCTCACGTTCGGTCTCACGGTAACCGAGCGAGGTGTACAGCCCGATGTTGGAGACCATCTTCTCGTTCGTGTAGAGCCGCAGCGCACGCAGGCCCAGCGAACGGGCGCGATATTCGGCGAACGCCAGGAGCCGGCGGCCCAGGCCGCGGCCCTGCCGGTCGGGCCGTACGGCGACGTTCTCCACCAGCAGGACGCCGTCGAGCGCGTGCAGCACGATCAGCGCGTCGACCTCGCCGTTCTCCAGCACGTGGACGCATCGCCGCGCGATGAGGTCGCCGTAGTCGGCCGACATCGGCCGCGGCCGTATCCCGATCACGTCCGTCCACGGCGAGTACGCCGCCTCGACGATCTCCTCTACCGCCGTACGGTCGGCGGGCTCGGCGAACCTGATGCCCATGCCCTCAGTCAACCGCCCATTTCGACCGGATCATCCCGTGTTCTGGAGCCCCGCGGCCACGCCGCCGGCGGCCAGCAGGAGCAGGTCCTCGACCCGTCGCGCGCCGCGCGTCGTCCTCGATCCCGCCGCGCAACTCCTGAAGTGCGCGCAGCTGGAGGTGCGACAGCGCGTCGACGTACGGGTTGCGCAGCTCGACCGCGCGTGACAGCACCGCGCGGTCCTCCAGGAGCCGCGTGTGCCCGGTGACCTGGAGCACGAGCGAGCGGGTGCGGTCGTACTCGGCCAGCACCGCCGCCGACAGGTCCGGCCGGTCGCCGAGGGCGAGGTAGCGCTCGGCGATGGCGCGGTCGGTCTTGGCCAGGCTCATCTCGGCGTTGTCCATGAGCGCGGCGAACAGCGGCCAGGCGGCGTACCCCTCGCGCAGCTCGTCCAGGTCGTCCACCGCCGCCAGGCCGCTGCCCAGGCCGTACCAGCCGGGCAGGTTCACGCGTGTCTGCGTCCAGGAGAACACCCACGGGATGGCACGCAGGTCTTCCAGCGACGCGGTCGCCTTGCGCCGCGACGGGCGCGAGCCGAGCCGCAGGTTGGAGATCTCGTGCAGCGGGCTGACCCGGGCGAACCAGTCGGCGAAGCCGTCGGCCTCGACCAGCGACCGGTACGTGTGCTCGGCCGCCTCGCTGATCCGGTCGGCGAGCGGGCGGAACCGGTCCGCCGCCGCGAGCGTGCGCTCGGCGATGCCGGGCGTGGAGGCGAGCATGACCGCGCTGGTCACCTGCTCGACGTGCCGCCGGGCGATCTCCTTGTGCCCG
This sequence comes from uncultured Actinomycetota bacterium, assembly GCA_963799975.1. Taxonomy (GTDB): domain Bacteria; phylum Actinomycetota; class Actinomycetes; order Streptosporangiales; family Streptosporangiaceae; genus Actinoallomurus. Next base: position 1,336,782 of record CAWCZF010000002.1, read on the forward strand.
TAGCGCGCGAAGATCACTTCGCCCTGCTCGGTCACCTTGAACCGGCCCGAGACCGAGCCGGGCGCCTGCGCCAGCACCGCGCGGTTCGCCGGTCCGCCGCCGCGGCCGAGCGCGCCGCCGCGGCCGTGGAACAACGTCAGCCGGATGTCGTGCCGCGCCGCCCAGGACGCCAGCGCCGCCTGCGTGTCGTACAGCCGCAGCGTCGCCGTGGTCGGCCCGAGCTGCTTGGCCGAGTCGGAATAGCCGAGCATGACCTCCATGCTGCGGCCGGTCTCCAGCAGCCGGCGGCGTACGTGCGCCAGCCGCAGCATGCCGTCGAGCACCGCCGGGGAGCGCTCCAGGTCCTCGCCGGTCTCGAACAGCGGCACCACGTCGAGCACCGGGGGCCGCCCGCCGATCGCCGCGTGCTCGGCCAGCTCGTACACGGTCGCGACGTCCTCGGCCGTACGTGTGAAGGAGATGACGTAACGACGGCAGGCGTCGGGACCGAAGCGCTCCTGCACCCAGGCGATGACGCGCAGCGTGTCGAGGACCTCCTCGGTCTGCTCGCTCAGCGCGCCCCCGGCGCGTACCTCGGCCAGTGCCTTCTCGTGCACGCCGGAGTGCTGGCGCACCTCCAGCTCGGCGAGGTGGAAGCCGAACGTCTCGACCTGCCAGATCAGATGCTGCAACTCCCCGTACGCCTGGCGCACGGCACCCGCCTCGGCCAGGGAGTCCTGTACGACGCGCAGGTCGGCGAGCAGGTCGGCCGGGCCGTCATAGGCCAGGTCGGCGTCGCGCCGCCGGGTCGCCTCGACGCGCTCGGCGGCGTACAGCACGAGCTGCCGGTGCGGCTCGCCCGGCGAGCGCTTGCCGATGTCGGCGATGCAGGTCGGGCCGCGCCGCGCGTGCGGCGGCCAGCGCGCCGCGCAGGGCGGTGGACGGCGGGGTCGTGCTCTCGTGCGCGGTGAGAGTACGGCCGACGCGCGCGCAGGCCAGGGCCAGCGCGCGCAGCAGGTGGTCGGCCTGTACGCCGATCGCCTCGCGGGTGATCTGCGCGGTGACGTACGGGTTGCCGTCGCGGTCGCCGCCGATCCAGCTGCCGAAGCGCAGGTAGGCCGGCGCCAGCGGCGGGCGCGCCCCGGTGCCGGGTGCCAGCGCGGAGTCCAGCGACCGGTAGATCGCCGGTACGACGCGGAACAGCGTCTCGTCGAAGATCGCCATCGCGGTGCGTACCTCGTCGAGCGGGTCCGGCTTGGTACGGCGCAGCTGGGACGTGCGCCACAGCAGGTCGATCTCCTCCAGCAGCCGCCGGGTGATCTCGTCGCGCTCGCCGCTGCCGGTACGCGGGTCGTCCAGGTCGGTCAGCAGCGCGCTGATCCGCAGGATCGCGGTGACCACGGCGCGGCGGCGCGCCTCGGTGGGGTGCGCGGTGAGGACCGGGCGGAGTTCGAGGTCGCCGAGCAGTTCGCCGATACGCTCCTCGCCGATCTCGCGTACCGCCGCCCGCACCGACTCGCGCTGCGGCTCGCCGCCGTCGTCGCGGGCGCGGAGCGTGCGGATCCGCTGGTGCTCCTCGGCGAGGTTGGTCAGGTGGAAGTAGACGGTGAAGGCGCGGGCGACGAGTTCGGCGCGGTCCAGCGACCAGCCGCCGACCATGGCCGCGACGTCGTCGACGTCCTTCTCGTCCCGGCGCGTCGCGATGACGATGTGCCGCAGGGCCTCGACGTCGTCCAGCAGCTCCTGGCCGCCGTACTCGACGAGGATCTTGCCGAGCAGGGAGCCGAGCAGGCGTACGTCGCCGCGCAGCGGCTCGGGCATCTCCTGCCGGGCGGAGTTTCGAGTGGACACGCGGTCAGCGTAGCCAGTGCGAGTGGCTCCGCCAGAGCCCGTCTCGGTTGCTGAGATCACCCCGGTCTGCGGGGCTCGCGCGACTCCTGGCTAGTCTGGCCGCATGGCCACGCACGCCCCTGAGCCGCTGCCGTCCAGTGAGATCGACATCCACACGACGGCGGGAAAGATCGCCGACCTGGAGCGGCGCCGCGAGGAGGCCGTGCACGCCGGATCGGCGCGCGCGGTCGAAAAGCAGCACGCCAAGGGCAAGATGACCGCGCGCGAGCGGATCGACGCGTTCCTGGACGAGGGCTCCTTCGTGGAGTTCGACCAGATGGCGCGGCACCGCGCGCACGACTTCGGCGTCGAGGCCAACCGCCCGTACGGCGACGGCGTCGTCACCGGCCACGGCACCGTCGACGGCCGTCCCGTCGCGGTCTTCTCCCAGGACTTCACGGTCGCCGGCGGCTCGCTCGGCGAGGTGTTCGGCGAGAAGATCGTCAAGGTCATGGACCACGCGCTGACGACGGGCTGCCCGATGGTCGGCATCAACGACTCCGGCGGCGCGCGCATCCAGGAGGGCGTCGTCGCGCTCGGCCTGTACGCCGAGATCTTCAAACGCAACACGCACGCGTCGGGCGTCATCCCGCAGATCTCCCTGGTCCTGGGCCCGTGCGCGGGCGGCGCGGTGTACTCCCCCGCGCTCACCGACTTCATCGTGATGGTCGACCAGACCTCGCACATGTTCATCACCGGCCCGGATGTGATCAAGACGGTGACCGGCGAGGAGGTGACGTTCGAGGACCTCGGCGGCGCGCACGCGCACAACACCCGGTCCGGCGTCGCCCACTACCAGGCGCCCGACGAGCAGGACGCGATCGACTACGTCAAGGCGCTGCTGTCCTACCTGCCCTCGAACAACATGTCCGACCCTCCGGCGTACGACGTGGCCGCCTCGCTCGACGTGCTCGACGCGGACCTGGCGCTGGACACCCTCATCCCCGACTCGCCGAACCAGCCGTACGACATGCACACGGTGCTCGAACACGTACTGGACGACGGGGAGTTCCTGGAGGTCCACTCGCTGTTCGCGCCGAACATGGTGTGCGGGTACGGCCGGGTCGAGGGCCGGTCGGTGGGCATCGTGGCCAACCAGCCACAGCACTTCGCCGGCACCCTCGACATCGACGCCTCCGAGAAGGCCGCCCGGTTCGTACGCACCTGCGACGCGTTCAACGTGCCGGTGCTGACCTTCGTGGACGTGCCGGGGTTCCTGCCCGGCACCGACCAGGAGTGGAACGGCATCATCCGGCGCGGCGCGAAGCTGCTCTACGCCTACGCCGAGGCGACGGTGCCGCTCGTCACGGTCATCACACGCAAGGCGTACGGCGGCGCGTACGACGTCATGGGTTCCAAGCACCTGGGCGCGGACATCAACCTGGCGTGGCCGACCGCGCAGATCGCGGTGATGGGCGCGCAGGGCGCGGTCAACATCCTCTACCGGCGCGAACTCGCCGCCGCCGACGACCCGGACACGCGGCGGGCCGAGCTCGTCACCGAGTACGAGGACACTCTGGCCAACCCCTACATCGCCGCCGACCGCGGTTACGTGGACGCGGTGATCAAGCCGTCGGAGACCCGCAGCCAGATCGTCAAGGCACTTCGCGCACTTCGGGAGAAGCGCACGACGTTGCCGCCGAAGAAACACGGGAACATTCCTCTGTAGAGCCTCGGAGGGGTGAAGATGACCGAACGTTTTCTCCAGGTCGTACGCGGCGATCCGACTCCCGAGGAACTCGCCGCGCTGGTCACCGTACTGACCGCTCGCGCCCGCGCGTCACGCGAGGCCGCCGAGCCGGAGCAGCGGCGCTCGGCCTGGTCCGCGCCGGCACGCCGCCTGCGCCGCGCACTTCCCCACGGTCCCGACGCGTGGCGGTCGGGAAGCCTGCCGAGCTGACCCTTCGTAGTCAACTGCTTACAATCCGTCGCGCGGCGGGTAGAGTGCGAGCATTGTGGGGACTCGCCGACGAGCGTCCGGCGGCCGGGTGGTGTTCGCCCTGCCGCTCGTGCTGACGTCCCTGCTGATCGGCGGATGCCGGTCGCCGGTGCCGTTCCGCGGCCACCCCGATCCGTACGCGCCGGTTCCCGGCCTGGGCGCGCCGGAGCCCTACATCCGGCCGCGTCCCTCGCCACCGGTGATCGACCAGCGCGGCGGCCTCCCCGTGCCGTACCGGACCGGCGGGCCGGGCCCGCCCCCGTGATCACGGTGTTAGCTTCTCGTCCCGTGGTGGAGCACCAGGACGAGACCAGGGCGGCCTATGACGGGGTCGTGGAGCTGTACGCGTCGATGTTCGCCGACCGGCTGGAGAGGTGGCCGTTCACGCGTGTCATGCTCAGTGGCTTCGCCGCGTCGGTACGCGCGACGGGGAATCCGCGGGTGGCCGACGTCGGGTGCGGGCCCGGACACGTGACGGCCCTGCTGTGTGACCTCGGGGTGGACGCCTTCGGGCTCGACCTGTCCCCGGGCATGGTCGACCACGCACGTCGGGCGCATCCGGCACTGCGGTTCGACGAGGCGCGGATCGAGGCGCTGCCGGTCGAGGACGGCGCGCTCGGCGGCGTGCTGGCGCACTATTCGCTGATCCACACCCCGCCGGAGGAAGTGCCCGCGCTACTCGCCGAAGTCGCGCGCGTCCTGGCGCCGGAGGGTCTGTTCCTGGTCTCGTTCTTCGCGACCGACGGAGCGGAGCCGGTCCGCTTCGACCACAAGGTGACGCCCGCCTACAGCTGGCCCGTGGACCGGCTCGACGCGCTGCTGGCCGGGGCCGGGTTCGTCACGTTCGCCCGGCTCGTCCACGATCCGGCCTCCGAACGCGGCTTTCTCGACGCCCACCTGCTCGCCCGCCGGGTGCCTGCCGACCGATAACGAGCGGGTCAGCCCGTGCCGCGGGCGGCGACGCCGCGCCACTGCGGGAGGAGTTCCTCCACCAGAGCCTCGGTCTCCGGCTGCATCTGGTCCGTGTACGGGTCGGCCTCGACGCGGTCGCGCAGCCGGTCGACGACCTCGCGTACCTGGGCCGCGTCCCCCGTGGCGTGGGTGGCGCGCAGGAGGTCGCGCCACAGGCCCTCGTCGCCGGTGGCCAGGCGCAGGCCCGCGTGCGCGGCGGCGATCGCGCCTCGCGGGTCACCGTCGTCCAGCCGCATCAGCACCAGCCGGTGCGCGACGTCCGCGACACGCGCCGTCGCCTCGTACTCGAAGTCTTCGGTCGCGAGCCAGCCGTAGCGTCCGCGCGGGCGGCCGTCCATCAGGCGGCCGCGTACGAGTTCGAGCGCGTAGGTCATGTACGCGGTCTCCGAGGCGGGCTCGGCCGCGGACCGCCAGACCAGCCAGCGGAACATCTCCCAGTCCACGCGCACCTCCGAACCGAGCCGGATGCGGCCACGCTCGTCGTAGTAGAGGTTCGCGCGGCCACGCGAGTCGCGGCCCAGCCAGTCGGCCACCCGCCCCACGGTCGCGTCGCGTACCCCCGCCGACACTCCGCGCGGCCACACCGCGCCGCCGAGCACGGTCGGGTGCACGCCCTCCGGGTGGGTCGCCAGATAGACGAGTACCTCGGTGCAGATCGCGCGGCGGCTCTCGTCCAGCGGCTCTGGCGCGTCGACCTCGACCGGGCCGAGCAGCCGGATGTCGACGGCCGGGTGCCCGTCCGAACCCGGCGGCGCGACCGGCGGCTGGGCCTCCGGGTCGTCATAGGGGACGCCCTCGGTACGGCCGGCGGTGCGAAACAGCTCCACGACCGCGCGGTAGTGCTGCTCGGGCACGAGTTGCGCGTCGACGTCGAAGCCGAGCACGCCCGCGCGCAGCCGAGCGTCGGCGGTGACGTCCCAGGTCCAGGTCGCGCCCGGGACCTCGCCGGCGACGATGTAGCCGGCCGCCATGCGCCGGCCCGTACGCGCGAGGGCCACGAGGCGTTCGGCCTCCTCCGGCGCGGGCGGGTCGGCCATGATCAGGTAGTGCGGCATCCACGCCTCGCCGAACACGCCGCGGCACCGGCCGGTCAGCACCGAGTCGACTCCGGACGCCTCCAGCGCCTGGCGTACCTCCTCGCTGCGTCCCTCCAGCTCCGGGAGCGCCTCGGCCAGCGAACCCACGACGCGGATCCGGTCGGGCGCGACCAGCGCGATCTCCTCGTCGAAGCCGACCAGCGTGATCCGCATGTGGTCCGACCAGCGGTTGGTGGCCAGCTCGACGGCGACCGCGGCGAGCACCGCGCGGCGGACGTCGGCCGGGCCGTGCAGCGCGATGAGTCCGTGCGCCGCCTCGAGGTCGACCAGGATGCGGCCGGTGTCGTTGGTGCCGATCGAGACCAGCCCGGGGTACGGCGCCAGCACGTCGGCGAGGTCACCGGTGGCCAGGCCGTCGAGCGCGGTCGCGTCCAGCCGCCACACCTGGCCGTTGTCGTACTCCTGCCACGGCGCGGGCGGGTTGCGGTCGGCCGGGGCGATCCACAGGTCGAGGCTGTCGGGGCCGAGGTGCACGCCGTACACGGTCGGGAGCGTACGGTCGTCGGCGGCCAGGGCCATGGAGAGCCGGCGCAGGCCGAGGTCGAGCAGGCGCGTCGCCTCGGTGTCGGCGCCGATGCGCAGGGCGTGCTCGGCCAGTGCCGCGTCGCCGTCCGGCCGGGGGATCATGGTGCCGAAGGCGCGGTGCCAGAGCTGCTCGCGCCGCCGGCGGCCAAGGCCCGCGAGCAGGCCGGCCGCCAGCAGCGACGCCACGGCCAGCTCCTGCGGCCAGCCGAAGACGGGCTGCGCGACGGCCGGCGGCGCGGTCTGGCGCGTCGGCTCCGGCCGTACCGGCTCACGCGCGGGAGGTGTCTGTGCGGACGGGGCGTGTGCGGGGGGCGTCTGTACGGGCGGCGGCGGCAACGCACCGTCCGGCGCGGGCACCTCGGGCCCCTCGTCGATCGGCGGGCGGCCCGCCTCCCGGTCGGCGCGGTCATCCCGCGCCTCCTGCCGCGCCGCGTGCCGCGCGGCCTCGACCGCCTGCTGCTCGGTGTCGACGTACCCCTCGTGGTGCAGGCCGCCGGGCACCTGCGAGTGCGGTACGCCGTGCTCGTGCTGCCCGTCGTACGGGCCCTTGTCCACGATCTCCACGTGCGTGGCGTCGGCCGGCATGTCGAGGACCCAGCCGGGACGGATCAGGCTGGCCATGGTGAGGCGCGTGCCGTCCGGCTGGAGCTTGCCCTTGTTGAGCGAGTAGATCTCGCGGTAGCGCCGTCCGTCGCCCAGGCACTTCTCGGCGATCTCCCAGAGGCTCTCGTGGTGCCGTCCGGCCGGCGGGCGGACGCGGTAGATCTTGCGTACTGCGTCCTTCTCCATCAGCGTCGGGTTGTCCGCGCCCGGCTGCTGGGCCACCGGCTCGGCCGGCCGCGCCGTCTCGTTCCGCTGCTCGGGCGTGACGACGCGCTGCTGGATGTGCGTGGCCCGCACCCCGGTGATCACCGGCATGACCGCGGTGGTGGCGGTGAACAGCAGCAGCGCCGCGACGACCAACCGGTGCGCGAGCGCCTGCGGACCGCCCGCGAGCGGCACACGCGCGGGTACGCCGACGCCGCGGATGCCCGCGTACACCTCGACCAGAACGCAGGCGGCCAGTTGCAGCCAGGCCAGCCAGACGATGATGACCAGGACGTGCAGCAGCGCCGCGGTGTCGAGCCGCTGGGTCAGCGTCTCGGTGGAGGGCAGCTTGCCGGGGATCGGCGAGCCGAAGAAGGTCAGCAGCGCGAACGGCACGCCGAGGATCAGAGCGACGAGCGCGGCCATCGCGAGGACGCCGGCGAGGACGTCGCCGGCGCTGCGTCTGCGGTCGATACGGACCGGCGGCCGCTGGATCGAGCTCATCGGGTGCGCGACGTGATGGCCCCGGCCGGCCGGCCGGGGAGGAGACGCCGCTCCCTCCTTGGGATGTCGGTGGTGGTCGATGGCGCGTTCAGCTCGGCACGGGTCGCCGGGGGTGCGGGTACGGCCGGTCGCCGGCCGTGGCTCAGGTGACGCAGCAGCAGCCGCTCGGTCGTCTCTCCCAGGCGATGGCCGGCGGCTTCGGGCCGGGATGCCGCGTACGTGCCCGGGGGTCGCGGGGCGGGCACGATACGCGCCACGTCCGCGAGCCCGGCCACACGCGCGAGCTCGGCATCGCTCGCGGGCGCGGTGAGGAACCGGGCCAGGGTCCTGCGACCCGCGACCGCGCTCGGCTCCGCACCCGCCCGAGGACGGTCGGACACGCGTGCGAACGGTGCCGGGGAGTCCGTCCACAGGGTGGGGACAACGCCGCCGTACGTACGCCGACCGTACGGGGAGACCGGCCGGGGGGCCGGTCGGCGAACCGCGAACCTCAACCTGCTCACTCCTTCGGGTCGTAGCGGGTGGGAGAGCGGGGTCAGATCCCCTCCTGCGGATGGGCGAACGCCGTCGATGACATTGTCATGTCCGCGAAGCCGAAAGCGCTGAGCAGTTGGAACTTCACCCGGATCTTGATGTCGACACGCGCGGCCTGGCCACCCGAGGCGTCACACCCGATCGGGGGCCTGACCTCGGAGTACTTGCTCGCGAGCAGCCGCGCGCGGCGGCACGGGCCATCGCCCGCGAGAATGCGCGCCCGGCCGGTGCTCCGCAGGTAGGGGACATCGATGTCGTCCGCGGCCGCGCGTGCGGCCTGCTCGGCGATGTCGGCGGCGCGCTGGCGGGCGTGGATGGCGAGGCCGCCATCGACCAGCAGGCCGGCCAGCACAAGGACGAACACGGCGAAGATCGCCGTGAACAGCGCCACCGTCCCCCGGTCCTCCCCCGGCCGCCTCACTCCACCCTCCTCAGCGTGTCGATCGGCGCCGTGGCCGTACCGGTCATCGCCTTGGAGGCTTTGAAGCCGATGAGCGACAGGCCGGTCAGGTTGATGTCGCAGTGGACCGCGACGGAGACCTGACCGCCGCGGCGCCACTGGGAGAAGTCCACCACGGTGTTCGGCAGGGTGCGGCACCATTTACGGCCGCCGAGCGTCTGCCGGGCGGCGTCGGTGGCGGCCGCGTTCGCGCTCGGCCGGCTGCGGCCGAGTGAGGCCGCGCGCGCGGCGTCGCGCGCCGCGCCGTCGACCTGGCTCTGCGCCTCGACGACGCGGCCCAGCCCGACCATGACCATCATGAAGGCCACGAGCAGCGGCGTCAGCAGCGCCAACTCGAGTGCCATCGTCCCCGCGTCCCGTCGTCTCATGGCTGGTTCGCGCACGTCTCCCCCGCGCCGACGTCGGGCCGGTAGCACTCGACCGGGCCGCCGGAGTGCTCGGTGACGTGGAACCTGAAGAACGGCACGACCGGGATGGCGTCGCCGGCGACGGTCACCCCGCGTTCGTTCGCGCCCCCGTCGGGCACCGCCTGAACACGGGTCAGCAGCTTCGGGCCGATCTTGTTGACGTAACCGACCCCTTCCGCCGTCGCCGCCGACCGCCAGTCTCCGCTGCGTTGCTCGCGCGCGACCCGCGCGGCGGCCTGCGCGGCGGCGAGTGCGACGTGCCGGGCGTGGAACACCAGGGCGAACTGGACCACCAGCAGGATGACGAGCAGCAGGACCGGCGTGAGCAGGGCGAGCTCCAGCGTGTTGGCGCCCCGGTCCGTACGCTTGCTCGTCCGTGTCACGTTGAACCCTGCGAATCCGTCTCGTCGTGCGTCGGCCGCACCTCAGTTACCGGGGCCGTTGTCCACGTTGATCTTGTTGGCGGCGGCCGTGACCCGCCGGTAGATGACCCAGCCCACAGTGATCGCGATGAGGGCGAGGATGCCGGTGATGATGGCCCACTCGATCGCCGACGCACCGCGGGTCCGGTCGGTCTCGGTACGCAACCGGTGGATCCGCGTCCCGACGCACGCTCGGACGTACGCGACGAGGGGGTCGTTCATCGGATTCAGCCACTGCATGGAGCACCTCGCAGTTGGGATAGGGGTTGGCTGGGGCAGGAACCGGCTCATCAGGAGGCGACCACGCGCATCACCGCCGGATAGGCAAGGAAGACCAAGAAACCGGCACAGAGCAGGAGCTGGGCGACGAGCATGGACTGAGAGCGTTCACCGGCCTTTCCCTCGATGTCGGCGAGCTGGCGGCTGCGCATGCTGGCCGCGCGTGCGGACAGTGACTGGCGTACCTTCGCCCCGTCGTCGGCCACCAGCGCGAGAGCCGCGGACAGGTCGCGCAGCTCGTCCACGTTGACGTCGTCGCCGAGCCGGCCCAGGGCCTGCCACGGGGTGGTCCCGGTGATCCGCGCGTTGGACAGCGCGTCGCGGATGCGGCGTACGGCCCAGCCTTCGCCGACGTTGGCGGCGGTCATCAGGGCCTCCGGCACGCCGCGGCCGCCGGCGAGGTTCATCGCGACCAGGTCGAGGAAGGCGCTGACCGCGTGGCGGAAGTCGCGCCGCCGCGAGGCCGCCTCCTGGCGGAGCTGCATGTCGGGCAGGAGGAAGAAGACCAGCGCGAACAGGATCCCCAGCCATACCGGCACGGCGACCACGACGTTGAGGCCGAGGATGGCGAAGTAGGCGACGAGGATCGGGATGAACACGATCGCGCCCGTCGCGAGCAGGAACTTGGTGGCCAGAAACGTCTCGAACGATCGGTCCAGCAGTGCCAGGTCCGCGCGTACGGACCGCTGCTGCCATCCGCGCGCCTCGTAGAAGGCCGCCAGCGACCGGCCGACGCGTGCGCGCAGCCCGGTGACCCGCTCGGCGGTGCCGGTGGTACGGCGCGAGGGCTCGGCCTCGCCCCGACGGCGAGCGGCGTCGAAGGCGGCGAGCCGCGCCGACAGGCCGGGACGCGGCGGGAAGATCGCACGGAAGAGGAGGTACGCGCCGAGCCCGAAGAAGGCGCCGGCCAGCAGGGCGACGGTCATCGCGCGCCTCCTCGTGGAGCGGTGGTGGTGCCGTTGCCGGGTGTGCTGCGCTGCCAGCGTGCGACGCTTTCGGGCACCTCGGCCGGTACGCCCGGCTTTTCGGCGTCCGCGGAGGCCAGGAACCGCTGCGGCGTCTCGTACTTGGCCAGGCGGCGCAGCCAGATGAAGCCGACCCCGAACAGTCCGACCACGACCGCGAGGACGAGCTGGCCGGTGACCGTGTCATAGCTCGCGACGTAGGTGCGGTTGACGACCGCGAGCAGGAGCGCGGTGCCCACCGAGACGCCGACGACGATCTGCACGCTGCGGCGGGTGGTGCGGCGGTTCGCCTCGACGCGGCGGCGCATGTCCAGCTCGGCGCGCGCGGAGTCGGCGAGCGCCCCGAGCATGTCGCGCAGGCCGGGCCCGCGCAGCCGCGCGTTGAGGATCAGCGCGGCGACCACCAGGTCGGCGGACGCGTCGTCGAGGTCGTCGCCGAACCTGCGCAGCGCGTCGGCGAGCGGCACCCGCGTGTGCATGCGGTCGACCAGCGCCTGTACGTGCGGGTGCAGCACCGGGGCCACGGCGCGCAGCGACGACGGGATGGCCTGTTCGAGGCCGACCGCGCCGGCGATGGTGTCGCGCAGGGACTCGGTCCAGGCGGCGAGCGCCTCCAGGCGCGCCATCGAGCGGCGTTCTTCGGGCGCGCCGCCGCCGATGCTGTTCCAGCCGAGCACGAGCAGGGCGGCGCCGATGCCCGCGACCGGCCAGCGCGTGACGACCAGCACGACCACTCCCGCGATGGCGGCGAGCGGCCGTACGCGTGCGAAGGTGCGGACGAGCTGCTCGCGGCTGCGGCCCGGACGGCTTGCCCGGCCGCGGGCGTACGCCGCGTATCGCCATGACGAGCAGCAGCACACCGCCGCCGGCCAGCGCTCCCGGCGAGGAGGGCGAGCGCGAGGTCGCCCGAGAGCACCCCGGTCACCAGATCGCTCCGTGAGACGGGTCGTACCCGTAGGGCACGAGCTCGTTGGCGCAGGCGATCGGCGCGGCGGGCCGTGCTCCGCCGTCCGGAGCGGGCTCGAAGATCTCGCTGGACAGGACACGGCCGTCGCAGCCGGTGACCTCGCGGATGCTGGAGACGAACCGGCGCAGCCGCCCGCCGTGCTCGTAGTCGTTGCGCTTCTCGATGAAGACGACGAAGTCGATGGCGCCCGCGATCAGCATGTGCGTGGCCTCGATCGGCAGCCGCTCGTCGGACTGGAGCGCGTACGTCGCGATGCGGTTGAAGACCTCCCAGGAGGAGTTCGCGTGGATCGTGGACAGCGAGCCGTCGTTGCCCTGGGTCATCGCGTTGAGCATGGTGACGATCTCGTCGCCGAGGACCTCGCCGACGATCACGCGCGAGGGGTTCATGCGCAGCGACCGGCGTACGAGCCCGGCCATCGTGATCGTGCCCTGGCCCTCGGAGTTGGGCAGCCGCTCCTCCAGCGCCACGACGTTCGGGTGCAGCTCGGGGAACTGGTCCAGGCCGAGCTCGAGGGCACGCTCGACGGTGATGAGGCGCTCGCCGCCGGGGATCTCGTTGGCGATCGCCCGCAGCAGCGTGGTCTTGCCCGGCGTTGGTCGCCCCGGCGATCATGATGTTCTTGCGCGCGGCCACGGCGGCGCGCAGGAACAGGCCGATCTCGGTGGTGATGGTGCCGTTGCCGATCAGGTCGGCCAGGAAGACCTTGCCGAGGCGTGCGCGCCGGATCGACAGCGCGGGCCGTACGGTGACGTCCATGACCGCCGACAGCCGGGAGCCGTCGGGCAGCCGCAGGTCGAGCTGGGGGTTGGCGGAGTCGAACGGGCGGCTGGACAGGCCGCTGTAGGCGGCGAGGATCTGGATCAGCTCGATGAGCTCCTCGTCGGACTCGGCCACCGGCTCGGCCATCACCTCGCGGCCGTCGGCGTACCCGATGAAGACGCGGTCGCAGCCGTTGACGTCGACGTTCTCGATCTCGGAGTCCTCGAGCAAGCGGCTGGAGGCGGCCGACGCCGAACAGCGCGGCGTGCACGCCGGCGGCGAGCTGCTCCTCCTCTTCGGCGTTGGGCGGACGGCGGCCCGCGGCGATCTCGGCACGCGCGAACTCCTCCAGGACCTGGCCGATGAGGGCGCGGGCGAACTGGCGCTCGTCCTCGGGGTTCATCGCGGCGATGCCGTTGGCGGCGTCGAGCCGGCGCTGGTCGGCCAGCCGGCTGCCGACCTCCTGGCGGAGGCGCTTAACGAGGCTGTGGTCCACTTGCCACTCCCTGCGCTTCGCGGTCCGCCCCCGTGACGCCCGCGACCCGTGCCGCGAGCTCACCGGCGATCTGCCGTGCCGAGCGAATCAGCAGCGATCGGTCGAGTCGCCCGCCCCACTGGCCCCTCAGCATTTCAGCACCCTTCGGATCGAGCGCGAAACCCCCGAGGACCGTCGCCGGCAGTTTCGCGTTGGAAATGATCCGGCCGACCTCGGTGATCGACGTCCGGTATTCACTCGGATCCGCGACGACCACGATCCCGATCGGCGTCGCGGCGTGCCCGCCGAGCTCACTCGACAATGTGTTGATGCGTTCGCGCAGGTGAGCGACGTGTTCGAGGGTCGCGCGCGTGAACAGGACGATCATTGACGCCTCGCGCAGCAGATCGGTCACGGCCGATCCCGCGCCCAACCGGCCACAATCGGCCACCACGTCGGCGCCGGGAAGATTGGCGAAGGCGCGGCCGAGCGGACTCCAGAGCCAGGTCAGGCCCTGTGCCTGCTCGGCCCTGGTCAGCCCGACGAGGACGTCGAGACCGCCGTCGAGCCGCTGCGTGTGCTCCCAGACCTGCTCGGCCCGCAGGCCGCGCCGCGCGGTCGCGGCGAGGCTGAGCAGACCGCGCGCGGGGTTGAGCATGCCGCCGCCCTCGGCGGGCAGCCGGTAGACCAGGTCGCCGCCGGCCTGGTCGCACTCGGCCAGCAGGACCGGGCGCGGCCAGACGGCGCCCAGCGCGATGGCCGCCGTGGTGACGCCCGGCGCTCCCTTGTCGGCCGCGAGTACGACGAGCCCCATCAGGGGGTGCCCGTCGATCGGTCGCCGCGCGGCGTCGCCGACGGCTGGCCGGTCGGCTGATCGTTCGCGGGCGACGACGAGACTGCGGCTGCCTGGGCGTCTGCGGCTGCTTCGGCGTCTGCGGCGCCTTCTCGCCCGCCGGCAGCAACGCGACCACCACCGCGCCGGCCGAGGACGCCTGGGTCACCTGGGGCGCCTCGCCGACCGGGACGGTCACCGAGACGGTGATCTGGTCGCTCTGGATGTCGTTCTGGCCGGGCTGGACGATGTCGTAGACGGTCGCGGCCGGGGCGAGCACGGTGCCGCTCTGCACGCCGCTCTGGCCGCCCTGGGAGGCGACGGCGTACAGCGCGACGCGGTCGCCCGGCTGGAGGCCGCCGGCGGGCAGTTGGCCCGGCTTGAGCGCGAGACCGATCACGACGCTGCCCTTGGCCACCGAGGCGCCCGTACTGATCATGCCGTTCGTGAGGAGTGCGCCCTTCACGAGCGTCACCGTCGCGAAGGTCTGCGTCACCTTGGCGCGGTCGCTCCAGGGGATGTAGTCGAGGCCGCCGGTCGCCGACAGCTGGACCTCGCGCAGGGCGGACGGCGGGATCTGCTGACCGGCCGCGACCGGCTGGGAAATACTGATCACCGGAACGCGCTGGCCGCTCACCATCACGAGGTACGCGCTGATCAGCGCACCGCCGACGATGAGCAGAACGGCCAACGCGGCCATGGCCGGCTTGCGCTCCCGCCGGGGTACGGGGATGCGCTGGCCGGCCGCCGCACCGAGCGAAGGACGCCCGGAAGTGTCGGCGACGCTCTTGCGATCACTGCTCGTCGTCACAGGCTGCTCCGCCAATTTCGGCTGATTGTCGGACTGGATTGCGTTTGACGGGGGGCGCGGCGAACCATCGTTCCGCCCCTTACCGCCGTGCGTCAATGCGGCGACGACAGATTGTTTGCGCAGCGAGTCCCGTATCTTGTCAAGTGATCAAGGAACGACTCCCCCCGAGCCGCTGTCTACCGTCTCCCCTCCTCTCTATTGTGGTCCCGCAGGCTGGGGATGCGGAGGGGTGAATGCGAATCTCGCTCACGGTGCTGACCGATCAAGGTCCCCGTGACGTTGTGGTCAACGGCGATTCCGATATGACGGTCGGGACCGTTGCGCGAGCACTTATTGCCACATTGAACGCCGAATCCGTTATAGAACCGCTTGCGGAAGTCGTCCGGCTCCCGAGCGCACGTTGGATCAAGGATCCCCCGCATCCGCTCTGGGCCGGCGGCCGCATGCTCGATCCGTCGGCCGCGGCGGGCCGCCTGCTCCGCGACGGCGCGCTCGTCGCCATCGCACGCGGCGGCGCGCCCGCGACCGTGCTCGCCGAGCCGACCGGCATCGCCGAAGTACGCGTCAGCGGCGGCCCGGCGGCCGGTTCCGTGCACCGCCTCGGCATCGGCGAGACGACCGTCGGCACCGGTCCCGACGTGGACGTACTCCTGGCGGACCCGTCCGTACCCGCCCATGCGTTGCAGCGTCACGGTCGAGTCGCGACGGGTCACGGTGAGCGGCTCGGGGACACTGGACCAGGAGCCGCTGACCGGTACGGCCGAGTGGCCGCCCGGAGGGGTGCTGGCGGTCGGCGCGACGGTGCTCACCCTCGCTCCGTCGGCCGCGCCGGACGCCCACCTGTCGCCGCTCGAGGAGGGCGGGCTGGCCTACAACCGGCCGCCGCGGATCCGCGCTCAATCCGGGCCGCGCCGGATCGAGGTGCCGCAGGAGCCCGAGAAGGGCCAGCGGGAGCGGCTGCGGCTGCTCGGCTCGCTGCTGTTCGCCGCGACCGGCATCGTCATGGTCGTCTTCACCGGCCAGTGGTACTGGGCGCTGATGGCCCTCGCGTACCCGGTCATCCAGGTCGGCGAGTGGATCGCCGACCGGCTCTACGGCCGCAAGTCGTACAAGAAGGCGATGAAGGAGTACCGCGCGAAGAAGGCGGAGTTCGACGGCGCGCTGGAGAGCCATGCGCCGCGCGGACCAGTCCGAGTGGCGTGCGCTCGCGCCGGACCCCGCCGAGGTGCTGCTCACCGCCACCGGCCCGCGCCGCCGCCTGTGGGAGCGCCGCGTCGGCGACCCGGACACCCTTCACCTCCGGTTCGGCCTGGCCGACCTGCCCGCGCGCATCGAGCTGCGGGCCGGCCGCGGCGGGGGCGACGAGCCCGAGATGCCCCCCGCGCCCGTCGCCCACGCCGTACCCGTGCCGCTGCCGCTGGCCGAACTCGGCGTGGTGGGCCTGTCCGGGGCACGCGACCGCTCGCGCGCACTGGCGCGCTGGCTGGTCGCACAGGCCGCCGCCCTACACAGCCCGCGCGACCTGTCGATCATCGTCCTGTCGGCCGACGCCGATGCCGCGGCAGCACTGGAACTGGGTGCGCTGGCTGCCGCACTGCGCGCCGCGCGAGGGCGAGGAGTGCGTGGCGCTGATCGGCGCCGACCCGGACACCGTGGCCCGGCGCGTCACCGAGCTGGCGATCCGGATCACCGAGCGCCGCCGCGCCGCTGAGCCGTCGTCGCTGTTCGGCGCGGCTTCGGCCCCGGCCTCGTACAACATCCTGCTGGTCCTGGACGGTGCACGGCGGCTGCGCCGCGTGCCGGGCATGCCGCAGGTGCTGAGCGGCGGTCCCGGCGTCGGCCTGCACGCGATCTGCATCGACGACGACGAGCGGCTGCTGCCCGAAGAGTGCACCGCCGTCGCCGTGTGGGACTGGGACCGCCCAACGCACGTACGCCTGCACGGCAACGGCCTCGACTCGGTCGGCGCGGTCCTGGCCGACCAGGTGACACCGGCCTGGTGCGACCGCCTGGCACGAGCGCTCGCCCCCGTACGCGACGTGTCGCGCGACGACGCCGAGTCGATGATTCCGCATGCGACCCGGCTGCTGGAGCTCCTGCGCACCTGCCGTCCCCGACCGCCGCGCGGGTCCAGGCGGTGTGGCAGTCCGGCGGCCGTACGACGTCGGTGCCGATCGGTGTCTCCTCGGACGGCGCCTTCTCGGTCGACCTGCGGGTGGACGGCCCGCACGGCCTGATCGCGGGCACGACCGGCGCGGGCAAGTCCGAGCTGCTGCAGACGATGATCGCGTCCCTGGCCGTGGCCAACCGGCCGGACGAGATGACGTTCGTGCTGATCGACTACAAGGGCGGCGCGGCGTTCGAGGACTGCGCGTCGCTGCCCCACGTCGTCGGGATGGTGACCGACCTGGACGGCCACCTGACCGAACGCGCCCTGGAGTCACTGGCCGCCGAACTCCGCCGGCGCGAGTCCCTCCTGCTGCACGCGGGCGCCAAGGACATCGAGGACTACTGCGAGCTGTTCGACGCGGGCGAACGCCGCGCGTCCGTACGCGTGCCCCGGCTGGTCCTGGTCATCGACGAGTTCGCGGCGATGGTGGGCGAGCTGCCGGACTTCGTGGAGGGCCTGGTCGACATCGGCCGCCGCGGCCGCTCCCTGGGCGTCCACCTGCTGCTGGCCACCCAGCGCCCGGCGGGCGTGGTGACCGGCGACATCCGCGCGAACACCAACCTCCGCATCGCCCTGCGCGTCACCGACCCGGACGAGTCGACGGACGTGCTGGACGACCCCGCCGCCGCGCGCATCTCCAAGTCGACGCCGGGCCGCTGCTACGTACGCTCGGGCGCGGCCGCGCCGGTGGCCGTACAGGCGGCGCGGGTCGGCGGGCGGCGGCCGGGCAACGTGTCGTCGGCCCCGGCCCAGGTGGTGCCACTGCCGTGGTCCCGCCTGGGCCGCCCGCTCGCCCTTGCGGAGCCCGTCGAGGACGAGCGTGCGATGGTGACGGACCTGAAGGTGCTGGTGGCCGCCGTCGTGGAGGCCTGCGACCGCGCGGGCATCGAGGAACAGGCCCCGCCGTGGCTGAGCTCCGCTGCCGTCGTCGGTGACCCTGGACGACCTGCCGGCGGTGTTCGCGGACGAGGACGACGTGGCGCCGCTCGCCTTCGGCCTGACGGACCTGCCGTCGGCCCAGTCGCGTACGGCGCTGACACTCGACCTGGTACGCGGCGGCCACCTGTACGTCGCGGGCTCGTCCCGCTCGGGCCGCTCAACGGTACTGCGCACGCTGGCAGGTTCCCTGGCGTCCTCCTGCGCCCCGTCAGACGTCCACCTGTACGCGATCGACTGCGGCGCGAACGCCCTCCTGCCGCTGGTAGCCCTGCCCCACTGCGGCGCGGTGGTGGGCCGCGACCAGATCGAACGGGTGGAACGCCTGCTGGCCCGGCTGCACACGGAGGTGTCCCGGCGGCAACAGGTGCTGGCGGCCACGGGTTTCGCGTCCTTGGCCGAGCAGCGAGCGGCCGTCGCCCCGTCCGCGCGCCTGCCGTGGATGCTACTGATGCTCGACCGGTGGGAGGGTTTCGTCGCCGCCTTCGAGAACTACGACTACGGACGCCTGATCGACACAGTGCTGCGGCTGCTGAGAGAGGGCGCGGCGGTAGGCCTGCGCGCCGTCTTCACCGGCGACCGATCCGGCCTGGGCGGCCAGGTATCCACCGTCTTCGACGACCGCCTCATCCTCCGCATGTCCGACCCGAACGACTACAACTACGCCGGCATCAACGAACGCCACGTCCCATCAGACATGCCCCCGGGCCGCGTACTGGAATCGGTCGGCACCGGAGATGCCCTCGCTGCGCGAGTCCCAGGTCGCGCTTCTCGACTCCAACCTGTCGGGTACGGCGCAGGTCGCCGCGCTGCAACGGATCGCGCGCGAAGCGGACCGCTCCGGCGGCCATTCACGCCGCGGGCCAAGGCCGTTGCACGTCGATGAGCTACCGGTGCGTGTCACCTATGCGGAGGCCCTCGCCCTGGACGCCGGACTTCAAGGCGCCATCGCCGCTGTGGGCCCTGGTCGGGGCGGGGGGTGACGAGCTCGGCCCGCTGGGGGTCGATCTTCTGGCCGAAGGGCCGGGCTTCACGATCGCCGGTCCGCCGCGATCCGGCCGGTCGACCGCCCTGACGACCATGGTGACGTCCCTGCTGGACCCGAAGGTCGGCGACGGTCAGGTCCCGGTCGTGCTCGTCTGCCCCCGCCGCTCCCCGCTGCGCGATCTGGAGGGCCGGCCCGGCGTACTCGCGGTCCTGGACGGAACCGCCGAGGAGGAGGCGATCGACAATGCGATCGGCGACCACAAGCGATACGTGGTCGCGGTCGACGACGCCGAACTGCTGGACAGGACGGATCTGGATGAGGCGTTGGTCGCCCAGTTGCGTTCCGCCCGTGACGGCGACCACGGCCTTCTCGTGGCGGGCACGACGGATGAGATAGGTCGCATGTACAACGGGTTCATCGCCGACGCTCGCCGGACCCGGTCGGGGATCCTGCTCGCCGCACAGTCATCGGACGACGGCGACCTTCTCGGGATACGCCTGCCACGCAATACGAGCGCAACCGGCCCAATAGGCCGAGGACTGATCGTCAACCTCGGCGCCAGCCAACCAATACAGGTGGCGCTTCCGCGCTAGTCATTTCACGCCGTCCTGTCCAAACCCGATCGGACCCTGGCATCATCATGACCGTGCGTAAACCGAAGGCCGCCGTCATCGGTGCCGCGCTCGCCCTGATCGCGGCGTGCTCGAGCACAGGCCATGAGAAGGTCGCGGCACTGCCTTTGACACCGAAGCCGACAAGGCCCGGTCAGGTCGTCATCCTCGCCGGAAATGATGCCGTGCGTGGCGACCCAACCGACGGGGCGTACGCGGTGCGCACGCACATCGAACCCATTGGCGGCCTTGCTGCGGCACCGGATGGATCCGTCTACGTCGTCGTCCGCTTCGGATCCGACGGGCGCATCGCCCACATAACGAACGACGGCAGGCTCCACCTGATGGGAGAGGCGAGCGAAGGAGACCAACTCGTCATACAGGGTCGGGTCATTTGGCAGATGAGCAATGCCCTGTCCGGAATGTTACTCTCTCACATCGACCTTGTCGATGGGAAGAAGAAAGACTACGTCGCGTGGAATGAACAAGAGAAGAGACGCATCAATGTAGTCGACACCTCAGGGCGGAAGCTGCCGGAAAAATCACTCAAGGACCTTGACACGTCCTGGGGGGGTTCAGTGGTCGGCATCCGATGGGACGGGGTGCCAGTAATCGCCAACACTAGTGGGCAACTCTTCGAGGTCGTCGGCCAGGAAAAACTCCGGGAGTGGACGCCTCCCGGTTACTCGGACGCGGTCTCGAAGGCAAAGGGAGCGAATGCGCTGAGGGTGCGTCCCGATCTCCTGCCGACCGCACTGCTCAGTGTTCCTGGAGAACATGGCCTTCTAGTCATCAGCCCCTACGGCTTTGTCCACGTCACTCAGGACAAGCCGGCCATGGGGATCAAGTTCGCTACCTCCCGTAGCGGCCGAGAGGTGGGCTACACGTCAACGGGTGCAGTACGCCTCGATAATGGACAAATTATTCTCGTAGGCCCGAGTACAACCGTTGAAAATGGATTTCATATATTGAGCGTCCAGACAGACGGCGCCGCATCGATTACGTCCTGGGGCGATGACAAAGAATGTAAGGACTTCGATGGCCGGATGGACGCGATTTCATCGGGGGGTCCGACAGGAATCGTCAGGCGCACCGACGGAACCTTCATAGTTGCCGACTCCCTCTGCGGCAGAGTATACGACTTTGTTCTACCGCACGAGATCCCGAGCAAGCCGTTCTCGTAGCACGAATTACCTCGCGGCGATTCTAGTCGCGGGACGAAGGAGCTTGATGATCGAGCGGCGGCTCGACATCATGCGTCATGAGGTCGAAGCCGTCTTTGGACCCGACCTTCGTGTGCATCGCCCAATCCACGAGCAGATCTTTATCGGATTTCGACAAACTGCCGCGCTTGGCGAATACCTCGTCCAGGCTTTTATCTTTATAGAAGCCGAGCGGGCCGTTTATGACCGCACGCTTAGCCATAGCCATGTCCAGATATAGATTATCCGCATAGTATTCATCATATCCAGAGATCTTATTCATCGCGTCTTCAAACTTCTTTTGTTTTGCATCATCGAGCTTGGCTATCAACCAGCCAGTGCCCTGAGAATAGACATCACTCATTCCTTCAACATCACCGAGAGTCTTCTTATCGGATTTTGATAGCTTCCCTTCTTTAACAGATGGCATCAAACGCGGCAGAGGAACCTTTGGAAGCATCTCGCCAACCAGGCCCTGCAGATACTCAAGCCGACTCTTGGCTTCCAGCCATTCCTTCTTATCGATATCTACTCGATTCGTTCTTTCCATCGCATAGCTATTTATTAGGCTACCTTTGAGGAAGGCGGCCATGCTGGTTGCGTCACCCATCATTTCCGGGTGTTGTATCCCCCATGCGAAAAGCTTCTGATTGTAATAGTCCGAATCGACGACCAACTGAGCCCACTGCTTGTTGTCCGCCGCAAAGCTTCGCAGGAACGCCTGGGCATCCTTACCGCTGATGGTGAAGAAATCTTTCCCTGTCATCGGGTCGATATTTACTATATCGGTCCCACCAGAGTTAATATCTGCTTGCGCGATCGAGCCAAGATTCTCTCTGGCCACCTGGAAAAGCTGAGCTCGTAGACCCGATCCCATTTCGAGACTGTGTTGGCCGCTCTTGTCGAATCCTGACGGCATCACGTTTACGTGAGCCTTCCGCAGAAGATCATCGATCTTCGCACGGCCGCCGCCCGACTTGTCCGTCCCGTTCCACCACGCCATCTCCTTCATGATGTCCGACGTCACCCGCGCCGCCTGCTCGCGGTCTCCACTCGGCATTCCGGCGCGTTGCGTCACGGCAAGCCTGAGCACGTTTCCGGCCGCGTCCCCATGGTCAAGCCAATCCGGTGCGAGTAGCAACGACGTGTAGCGATCACCCGGCAACCGGGAAAGCCAACTGAGGGCTGGCTTCTTCTCGGGATCACCGGTACGAAGATCCTCGGGCAAGAGGGACGTTGCGAGCTCGCGAGCAGCGGCCTCGTCTTTCTGGGTGCCGATTTTCCGCAGAATGTTCAGGGCAGGGTCCATGTCCGCGGCCTGGTCCGGCGAGAAGCCCCAGTCTCGGCCATACCAGTTTGGGACATGGGGACCATGGAGGTCGTTGTATCTTTGAGCTTTTTCGGCTGGGAGAGAACTGTTACCGATCTCATACGATGGATACTTCAGTCGCCACCGCAGGGACGCGGCACCGAGTTGAGCCAGGACATGGGAGTCCCAGCGCTCGTGACTGAATTTCACCAGCAACCCTTGGCTGGGCAAGTCCGCACCGTACGCGCCCAGAGCACCTTCGGTGATGGGACGATTCTTGCTCCCTGGATGGGCCTGGCTCTCGAAGCGTGACATCGCAGCGACCGCGTCGCCGTAGTTGCCGATGATGTTCGTATCGCTCGGCTTGAGCGGAGGGCCACTGCTTCCGTTCTGCTTCCGTAGCCAATAGGGCAACTTTCCGACCGAGCCGGGCGTGACGTTGCCGAGGAAGCCGGCCAGATAGGCGGCGTACGACGGATCGCGTGAGTTTCGATGCAGGTCGCTGCCGATCGTCGCTATGTCGGCGCGGGCCTGCGGGCCGGTGCCGGCGACGCTGTGATTGAAGAGTTTCGCCTGCAGTCTGCCGAGCGCCCCCATCTCCTGCGTTCCCCACGTGTCGGAGTCCGGAACGGAGCCCATCCCTCGGTTTGGGGAGTTGCCGTCGACGAAGTGTGCCCCCACCTTGTCGGATGCTCGGGCGTACTCCGCGCGGTTACGCATGATGCCGGCCTGGGTGCCGCACCAGCGCGCCACCGACTTGCACACTCCGGTGTCCGGTGCCGGGCTGGCCGGAGCCAGCAAGGCGGACAGCTTGCCGCCCAGGCCCGGCAGAGCCCCCGAGACGGCGTCCAGGGATCGCGCCATCTGGTCCGCGAGGTCCGGGTTCAGGAGGGCGACGCTGGAACTCGGCGGCGGCGCTACCAACGGCATTCCCGGTGGTGCCGGTGGTGTGTCGTTGTTCGTCGCCTTCTCGGCCGTCCAGACCTCGTCCATCATCGAAGCCAGCGACCTGTTGTGACCGGCCAGTGTGCCCGCGAAGCGACCCGCGGCGCCGCCCTGCCACAACTGCGGGCCCACGACGCGCGACACAGGCGCCATCAGGGACGAAATGGATTGAAGCACGCCCGCAACAGCCTGCTCATCGATCTTCTTGGCCATCCCAGCCTCACCGCGCCAATCCCAGAACCGACAACGACCCCGCCGCTGAATGAGCTCCTTTCCGCCGCAGAGCTCATTCAGCGGCTGTACAGAGAGCTGCTAGCTGGTCGCGTGCTCGATGTTCTGGGCGGACTTCTTGACGTCCTGGCCGCCCTCTTCCAGGGCGTGGGCCATCTTGTCGAAGGAGCTCTTGGCCTCCTGCCATGCCTGGCGGAAGCGTTCGGCGCCCGGGCCCCACCAGTCGTTCTGGCTATTCACAGTCTTGCCGTTGAGGTCACGGATGATCTGGTCGAGGTTCTTCGAGTGCTTGCTGAACATGCTGGACAGGTCGTGCAGGGCGGCGAGGTTGCCTCCACGCTTGTCTCCGGCCATTTTCTTTCCCTTCTCTGGAACTATCGTGTGAAATGAAACATGGCTTTCAGATGAGTCCGATGCCCGACAAGCGCTGCGTAATGCCGAGAGCGAATCGACTGCCCAACGCCGTCGATAGGACGATCACCGGTCAATGCTGGTTCCATCGAGCTCATCCGCAAATTGTTGTGCCCCGGGCAGCCGGAGCGACAGGGCTCTCGCGCTGGTCTACCTCTCCCTGACAGTGGGGTTTCGATCGGCGGGGGACCGATCCGGCGGCGACGGATGCTGGGGCTGTCGGGACCCCAGTTGAGCGACGTCCGGCGGCAGGGCGACGGAGACTGCCGGGCGAAGGTCGACGGCCCGCTGTCGAACGGCCTGCCTGCATCCCGGGTTCGACGCGCGATCCGGATGCTGCCTGGCGGGCGGGGCGGGGAGCGGCCTGATGGACATCGAGACTCACCCTAACGAGTTTTTGCCCTGAGTTTCTAGATTGCCCTGCTGATTGACGGCTCCATCAACCGCGATCTACAGCGTCTTGACTGTCCGCATCTGGTCATGACCTCCGAGATCACGGCCAAGACGGCATCACTTCCCACATAGCCGCACATGGCACGACATGGACATATTTCACCTACGCAATGGCCGGAATGGATGGTCAAATCTGCCATCACTCATTGGGATGCGCCCGATCCGTCGCGGGCACAGCCGAATAGGGTCCGGCGGCCGGCCATCTTCAAGATCACCATCGCACCTGGGCCGCGGGCGCACCCGTCGAGGAAGATCGAAGTCCGGGCCGGGACGCACTCCCGGCGTTCACGGCACAGCGTCGGAGACCGCCGCTTCGCACGCCGTACGGGCCCTGTGAAAAGCAATCTGGCAGTAGCGGATCACGCTTCGGCCACGCTCTGAGACGCCCCCCGCCCGTTGCCCTGCACGTGAGACAAGCGGTGCGGACTTCGGCGAAGTTTGCAACTCGGCGGGCATTGCGGAGTGGTGGCTCTGGCTTGCTTAGACTCGTTGCGATCGGCAAGAGCGAGGAGTCGAACGTGCGTAAGGTTCTGATTGCCAACCGGGGTGAGATTGCGGTTCGGATTGCTCGCGCTTGTCGGGACGCGGGGATCGGCAGTGTCGCCGTCTACTCCGAGCCTGACCTCGACGGCCTGCACGTGCAGGTCGCCGACGAGGCGTTTGCCCTTGGGGGGAAGACCGCAGCGGAGAGTTATCTCGATGTCGGCAAGCTGCTCAAGGTCGCCGAGGACAGTGGTGCCGACGCCGTGCACCCCGGGTACGGGTTTCTCGCCGAGAACGCCGACTTCGCCACGGCGGTGATCGACGCCGGGCTCACCTGGATCGGGCCGCCGCCCAGCGCGATCATGGCGCTCGGGGACAAGGTGCAGGCTCGGCATATCGCGCAGAAGGTGGGGGCTCCCCTGGTCGCGGGCACCAAGGACCCGGTGGAAGACGCCGACGAGGTCGTCGCGTTCGCCGAGGAGCATGGGCTGCCGATCGCGATCAAGGCGGCGTTCGGCGGGGGTGGGCGGGGGCTGAAGGTGGCGCGCACTCTCGAAGAAGTGCCCGAGTTGTACGAGTCCGCCGTACGCGAGGCGGTCGGCGCGTTCGGGCGTGGTGAGTGCTTCGTCGAGCAGTATCTCGATCGGCCCCGGCACGTGGAGACCCAGTGTCTCGCCGACCAGGACGGCAACGTCGTCGTGGTCTCCACCCGCGACTGCTCCCTCCAGCGCCGGCACCAGAAGCTCGTCGAGGAGGCCCCCGCGCCTTTTCTGAGCGACGAGCAGATGGACACGCTCTACAGGAGTTCCAAGGCCATCCTCAAGGAGGCCGGCTACGTCGGCGCGGGCACCTGTGAGTTCCTCGTCGGCCAGGACGGCACGATCTCCTTCCTGGAGGTCAACACCCGGTTGCAGGTCGAGCACCCGGTGTCGGAGGAAGTCGCCGGGATCGACCTCGTACGCGAGCAGTTCCGGATCGCCGACGGGGGCGCGATCGGCTACGACGACCCTCAGTTGCGCGGGCACTCGTTCGAGTTCCGTATCAACGCCGAGGACGCCGGGCGCAACTTCCTGCCCGCGCCCGGCACCGTACGGCGGTGGAGTCCGCCCAGCGGGCCCGGCGTACGGCTCGACACCGGGTTCGAGGAGGGCATGACCGTCCCGCAGATGTACGACTCGATGATCGCCAAGTTGATCGTCACCGGGGCGACCCGCACCGAGGCGCTGGAGCGGTCGCGGCGGGCGCTGGCGGAGTTCGAGATCGAGGGCATGCCCACGGTCCTGGCGTTCCACCGGGCCGTCGTGGAGGATCCGGCGTTCGCCGGCGAGTCGTTCGCGGTGCACACCCGGTGGATCGAGACCGAGTTCGACAACCGGATCCCGCCGTACGAGGAGGCCGAGGAGGCCGAGGAGGCCGGCGAGCGCGAGAGGGTGACCGTCGAGGTCGGCGGCAGGCGCATCGAGGTCGTGCTGCCCGCCGGGCTCGGCGCGGCGGCGGGCAACGCCAAGAACGCGGCGCCGGCCAAGCGGCGGAGCGGCCAGCAGGCCGGTACGCGCCAGGCGGGCGGGGACGCGCTGGTCAGTCCCATGCAGGGCACCATCGTCAAGATCGCGGTTGAGGAGGGCGCCACCGTCGCGGCCGGGGATCCGGTCGTCGTGCTGGAGGCGATGAAGATGGAACAGCCGCTGAACGCGCACAAGGCCGGTACGATCAGCGGGCTGTCCGCCGAGGTGGGCGACACCGTCTCGAGCGGCGCGGTGATCTGTGAGATCAAGGACGCCTGAGCGCCGCGGCGACGGACGCCGGCTCTGGCTTCCACTGGCGGCGATCATCCTCGGTACGGCGCCGGCCGCGCACGCCGAGACGCCCCCGGTGGTCACCCGCGCCGACTACATCGCCGCGTCGCTCGCCCGCGACCCGGTGTTCGTCACCGACGAGGCGCCGCGTGACGTCTCGCCGCGTGACGCCGCGCGCGTACGTGCGGCGATCCGCCGTATGCCCGCGCCGACGTACGCCGCCGTCGTGCCCGACAGCGGCGAATCCGATGATCCCCAGGGATCGCCCGAGCGGCTCATCGCGCTCCTGCACGACAAGCTGGGGCGAAGCGGCGTCTATCTCGTCGTCCCCTCGAACGGAATCGGCATCACGGCCGAACAGTTCGGCACCAGCCTCCCCCTCGAACCCGCCGCGCGCGAGGTCACCTTCTCCCTGCCCTACAACGCCGGGGTCGCACGCGCCGTCGAGCGGTTCGTGGCCGACATCCGCTCGGGGCAGGCGCAGCAGCGCTACGAGAAGGTCTACGCCAGGAGCCTCACCGGGTGGGAGGCCAAGCCGTACCGCACGGCCGCCGACGAGTACGACCTGGCCACGCGGTACGGGGTCTACTCCGGCATGGCCGGAGCACTGCTCGGCATCGGCGTGCTCGCGGCCAGGCGCCGGAGACGGCGGTGATCCGGCCGGCCGCGGGGCTGCTCGCGGCGGTCACGGTGATCGCGCCGGCGGCGCCGGCACCCGCGGACCGGGTCGGGCGGATCGTCGCCGGGCTGCGGCAGTCGCCGGTGTTCGTCGACCCCGAGGTCTCCTACCTGCTCACCGCCGAGGACCGTACGGCGCTGGGCCGCCAGATCGCCGCGGCCGGGGTGCCCATCTACCTGGCCGCCGTTCCGCTGCTCTCCCAGGACGAGTCGGCCGGCAACGCCGAGTACCTCGGCTACCTGCTGCATCGGCGCCTCGGCAGGCCGGGTGTCTACCTGGTCGCCGACCAGCGCGGCGGGCTCGACTGGATGTCCTACCAGGTGCCGCGCGACGACGCGCGCGCCTACGAGCAGGCGACGAACGGCGAGCCGCTGCCGCGGAAGCTGCACGACGTCATCGACGCGTTCGCCCGTGCTCCGTCGGCTCCGAAGTCCGATCCGGTCACGCCGCCCGCGCCCGACACCGGCACGCGGCACGGGAAGGCGACCGCCGCGGGCCTGGCCGGGCGGTTCCTCGCGGCGTTCCTCCCCACGTTGATCATTTGCGGGCTGCTGCTGGGCATCGTGTACGCCGCGGTCGTCCGCGTCGCCCGCCAGGCGCGGCCCCCTGTGCTGAGCGGCGGGCGGGCGCGGCGCGCCGCCGAGGCCGAGCTCGTACGCCTGGCGCGGGCGATCGGCGCCGCGCCGGACGGTCCCGGCTACTCGCGTGCGATGGCCGACTACGACGCCGCGAAGCTGCTTTATGACGAGAAGGCCGACCCCGGCAGCCGGGTCGGCGTGGTCGTGCTGGCCCTCGACGGCCAGGACGCGCTGCGTGCCGCGACCGAGGACCCGGAGCCGCGCTGCGTGCTCAACCCGTATCACGGCACGGCCCCGCACCGCGTACGCGCGCGGCTGGACGGGCTGCCCGACGCCCGGCGTCCGCTGTGCGAGGGCTGCCGGAAGGCCGCCACGCGGCGTCCGCTCCTGGTGCGGATCGACGGCCGGAACCGCCCGTACTATCAGGCGCCCGGTCTGTGGGAGAAGATTCCGGACAAGACCGGGGATCTGCCCGGACGCGTGCTGGAGTATCTCGGTGTCGAGTGACGGAGCCACGATCGCGGCCGCGCTGCGACGGTCGCCGGTCTACGTCGACCCGGCGTACGACGGCGCGCTGCCGAAGGCGCGACGCGACGCCTTGGCCCGGCGGATCCGGCGCGCGAGTGTCCCGATCTACGTCGTGCTGGCGCCGATCGTGGCGGGCAGCACCTGGCAGACCTCCGAGCAGCTCGCCACGGTCGTGCAGTCCCATCTGGGCCGCGACGGCGCGTACGTCACGCTCAACCCCGCGTACTCCGACGCCTTCGACGTCGTCATGTGGGGCGGCACCGACGAGGAGCAGCAGGCCGCGCGCGACGCCGGCCGCGCGGTGGGGTTCGAGGACCGCTACCGGACCCTGGACGCACGCCTGACGCGCTGCGTCGACCTGATCGCCACCGGCCAGGGCTCGGCGGCGTACGCGAAGGACGTCGCCGCGGCGCTCCCGCCAGGCACGCCGACGCCGCGGCCGCTCTCGCCCCGCCGACGCGACGACGGGGGTCACGAGAGCCTCGCGATCGGCGTGCCGGTCGCGGTCGCGGCGGTCGCGGCCGGCCTGGTGTGGCTGCGCCGCCGCCGTACGCACGCGGCCGCACGCGCGCTCCTCCTGCCGCGTACGGTCTTCTCCACCGCGCGGGAGGCCGGCGACGACGAGCTGCGTGCACGCGCCGAACGTGAGCTGATCGCGCTCGGCGCGTCGCTGGAGGACGCGACCGGCGAGCCGTCGCTGGGCCGCGCCCTGGACGCCTACTCCGCCGCGGGCCGAACGCTCGACCGGGCGTGCTCGACCGCCGATCTCGCCGGCGTGCTCGCCCTCATACGCACCGCCGAGGGCGGCGCTCCGCTGTGCTACTTCGATCCGCGCCACGGCGACGGCGCGATCGCGGTGCGCTGGCGAGCGCCGGGGACGCGGCCGACGCTGGAGGTACGGGTCTGCGCCGCGTGCGCCAAGGCGGTACGCGACGGCCGGGCGCCCGACGTCCTACTCGACCACGGCCGCCCGTACTACGAGGCCGCGACGCCGTGGGCGCGGACCGGCTACGGGCAGCTCGGCGACCTGGTCGGGAGGATCCTTGACGAGTGACCTGGCGCGGATCACGGCGGCACTGCGGCGGTCGCCGGTGTACGTCGCGCCGTCGCTGGCCTCCGCGCTGCCGGACCGCCGGGCGCTGCTCGCCGCGATCCGCGCCGCTCCCGCGCCGGTGTTCGCGGTGGTCGTGCCGGTGGTCGCCGGCGGTGAGTGGCCGGACGCCGAGCACCTCGCCGACGCGGTGCACCGCCGGCTGGGCCGCGACGGCGTCTACCTGACCCTGGACGACGCGAACGCCATCAGGGCCTGGGAGTACGGCGTCGACCGCGACTCCGGCGACGCGGCCGGGGCGGTGACGCTCGATCCGGCGATGGACAGCGCCTCGCTGTCGGACCGGCTGACCCGGTGCGTCGGGCTGATCACTTCGGGCCGGGCGCACGCGGCGTACCAGCGACAGTCCGCGGCCCTCGACCGGCGGATACGCGCCGAGCACCCAAAGCCGACCGGAGGCGGCGGGCACACTCTCGCGTACGCCGCCGGGACCGGGGCGGGCGCGGTGGCCGGGGCGGCGGGCGCGCTGCTGCTGTGGCGGTGGCGTCGCATGGGGCGCGTGCGGCGGCCCGCCGTGGTGCGCTCCCCGGACGAGGTGCGCGCGCACGCCGAGGCCGAGCTGGTACGGCTGGGCGAGACGCTGGAGGACGCCGACTCCCCGCGCCTGGGCGAGGCGCTTGACGCCTACAGCGCGGCCGGGAAGGCCCTCGACGCCGCGCTTACGCTGCCGGACCTGGCGGGTGTCCTGGTCCTGGTGGACATGGGCCACGACGCGCTGGTGTCGGCGCGCACCCCGCTGTGTTTCTTCAACCCGCTGCACGGCGACGCGCCGGTGGCGGTGCGGTGGCGCGCGGTCGGCGGCCGCGAGCGCGTCACGGTGCGGTCCTGCGCCGCGTGCGCACGCGCCGTACGTGCGCGAAAGACGCCCGACGTGCTCAGAGACGGCGTGACTCCGTACTACGAGGTCGATCCCGCGCGTAGCGTATGGGCGGCGACCGGTTACGGTCAGTTCAGAGGGGATCTCGTGCAGCGAGTGCTGCGCGGCGATCTCCGGCGTGCCTGACCGGAACTCCAGCGCCGTCTCACCCGTCGTAGTAAAACAAAGGTAAAACTGATCACCGTGAAGGCCCGATGAAGATACGTCGTATGACGATTCCCGCCGTGCTGGCCGCGATCGTCTTTCTCGGATTCATGTCCCCGGCCGGCGCCGATCCGTTCAACAGCGTGGTCCAGGGGCTGAAGTCGCAGCGCTTCTACCTCTCGCAGGACTCCGGCGCCACCATGTCCGCCGGCGACCAGCAGGCCGTGGTCGGCGCGCTCAAGGACGACAAGTCCACGATCCGCATCGCGGTCGTCAAGACCGATCGCGTCAACGCCGCGGGACTGACCCAGCTCGACCGCGCCCTCGGCCGCAAGGGCACGCTGATCATGCTCGACGGCGACGGGGCCAAGGTCATCGCCGGGTCCCACGACGACCTGGGCAGGAGCAAGATCACCGACCTGGTCTCGGAGGCGCGAGGCAACTCCTCCAACCTCAAGAGCCTGATCCTCAACCTGAACCAGAAGTTCGACAAGGCCGTGCAGGACAAGAAGTCCGCCGGTACGACGGGCGCGCTGGTCCTGCTGTTCATCCTCATCCTGATCGTGGCCGGCGTCGTCGGCGCGTTCGTCGTCGTGTCCCGGCGGCGCAAGCGGCGCAAGGCCGAGGAGATGCGCGAGCTGAAGGAGAGCGTGTACGAGGACGTGACGCGCCTCGGCGAGGACATCTCCGCGCTCAACCTCGACGTACGCGACCCGAAGCTCGCCACGGAGACGCGTGAGGAGTACCAGAAGGCGCTCGACTCCTACGAGCGTGCGAAGGCCGCCGTCGAGGCGGCCCAGCGGCCCGAGGACATGCGCGACGTGACGACGGCGCTGGAGGACGGCCGCTACTCCATGACCGCCGTACGCGCGCGGCTGGACGGCCGTCCTGTGCCCGAGCGGCGAGCACCGTGCTTCTTCAACCCGCAGCACGGCCCGTCGGTCCAGGAGGTCTCCTGGGCGCCTCCGGGCGGCGCGCCGCGCTCGGTGCCCGCGTGCGCGGACGACGCGCAGCGCGTGCTGTCCGGCCAGGACCCGGACGCCCGTCTGGTTTCGGTCGGCGGCCAGCAGCGGCCGTACTGGGACGCGGGCCCGATGTACGCCCCGTACGCCGGTGGCTACTACTCCGGCTTCGGCGGCGGCGGGATGCTCGGCGGCCTTCTGGTCGGCACCGCGCTCGGCTCGATGTTCGGCGGCGGTTTCGGCGGCGGCTGGGGCGGCGGCGGGTACGAAGGGGGCAACGACGGCGGCGGCTTCGACGGAGGCGGCGGTGACAGCGGCTTCGACATCGGCGGCGGCGACTTCGGCGGCTTCGACGGTGGCGGCGGCGACTTCGGCGGCGGCGACTGGTAAGGAGGGTCTCCGCTGACCCGGCTGCCCGGTGACCCGGGGCCCCTGCGGCGTGTCCGCTACGCCGCGGGGTTCCGGCTGCCCGCGGAAAACCGCGAGTGGGTACGGCACGACCTGACGGACGCGGGCTGGCGCGCCCGCATGATGGCGCGCCACCTCGCGCTGATGACCCCGGTGTGCGTGCTCCTGGCCCTCCTGCCGGCCGAGTGGGGCATCCGCGTCGCCGTGGCGGCGCTGGCCCTGCTGAGCAGCACGTTCGTGGTCGTGATCAACTTCGGCGACATCCGGCGGGCCCGGCTGCGCCAGCACGGCCTGCCGCTTCCGGACGGCGACCGGCACTGAGTGATTGTCCACAGCCTGTGGACAATCACGCTACAGGTCGAGGACCTCGGCCACGGCGGCTCTGAGGGCGGTGAGTTCGGCCGCGGCCGTCTCCGGGGGCTCCTCGCCCGCGACCACGACCTCCAGGTAGCACTTGAGCTTCGGCTCGGTGCCCGACGGCCGTACGACGACGCGGCCGCCGCCCGACAGGCCGAACCGCAGGACGTCCGACGGCGGAAGCCCGGCCACGCCCTCGGCCAGGTCGTCGAACGCGGTCACGGCGCGGCCGGCGAGCGAGGCGGGCGGCGACTCGCGCAACCGCGCCATCGCGCCGGAGATCAGCGACAGGTCCTCCACACGTACGGACAGCTGCGCGGTCGCGTGCCGGCCGTACCGGCGTGCCTGGTCCTCCAGGAGGTCCAGGAGCGTACGGCCCCCGGACTTGGCCTCGGCGGCCATGGCGGCCACCGTGAGCGCCGCTCCGATGCCGTCCTTGTCGCGTACGGGCACGCCGTCGTCGCCCCCGACGCAGTAGCCCAGCGCCTCCTCGTACCCGAACACGAGCCGGTCCCCGTCCGTGCCGCCCTTCATGATCCATTTGAAGCCGGTGAGCGTCTCGGCGTACCGCACGCCGTACTCGGCCGCGATCTTGCCCAGCAGGGAGGAGGACACGATCGTGGTGGCCACGAGGCGGTCGGCGCCCTCGGTGTGCCGCAGGACGTACTCGGCGAGCAGGCCGCCGACCTCGTCGCCGGTGAGCATCCGGCCGCACGCCGCCACCGCGCACCGGTCGGCGTCGGGGTCGTTGGCGATCACCAGGTCGCGGCCCTCGCCGAGGGCGAGCGCCCGGTCCATCGCGCCGGGCTCCTCCGGGTTCGGGAAGGACACCGTTGGGAAGTCCGGATCCGGGGTGAACTGGTCCGCGACCACCTCCGGCGCCGCGAACCCGCACCACGCGAAGGCGCGCCGCAGCACCTCGCCGCCGACCCCGTGCAGCGGCGTGTACGCGCTGGTCAGGTCGCGGTGCGTGCCGAGGGGCAGCCGGGCGAGCGAACGCAGGTACGCCTCGACGATCTCCTCGTCCAGCATCCGCCGGTCCGCGCCGCGCGGCAGCTCGTCCACCCGGCCCACCGCGTCGATCGCCGCGGAGATCTCCGCGTCCAGCGGCGGGATGATCTGCGCGCCGTCCTGCCAGTAGACCTTGTAGCCGTTGTCACGCGGCGGGTTGTGGCTGGCCGTCACCATGATCCCGGCGGCGCAGCCGAGGTGGCGCACGGCGTACGCGAGGATCGGCGTCGGCAACGGCCGCGGCATCAGGTGGACGGCGATGCCGGCCCCGGTGAGCACCGCCGCGGAGTCCTCGGCGAACACGTCGGACTTGTGCCGTGCGTCGTACCCGATCACGACCGACGGGGCCGCCGCGAGGTCGTCGCGCGCGGCCAGGACCCCGGCCAGGCCGGCCGCGGCGCGCATGACCGTGACCCGGTTCATCCGGTTCGGGCCCGCGCCGAGCTCGCCGCGCAGCCCCGCGGTGCCGAACTCCAGCTTCGCCCCGAACCGCTCGGCCAGCGCCGCCGGGTCATCGAGCAGCTCCCGCAGCTCCGTACGGGTCTCCGGGTCCGGGTCCTGCTCCAGCCATGCCTCGGCACGCGTACGGTCGGTCACAGCCCCCTCACGAGCTTTCCGAGCAGCCCGCCCATGCGCTCCGCGGCGGCGCGGCCCGCGGCGAGCACCTCCTGGTGGTCCAGCGGCTGACCGGCCAGCCCGGCGGCGATGTTGGTCACGAGGGAGATACCCAGCACCGAGGCGCCGCCCTCGCGCGCCGCGATGGCCTCCGGGACCGTCGACATCCCGACCAGGTCCGCGCCCAGCGTCCGCAGCATGCGGATCTCCGCCGGAGTCTCGTACGAGGGCCCGGCCATCGCGGCGTACACGCCCTCGGCGAGCGACGGGTCGATCTCCCTGGCCAGGGTGCGCAACGCGGGCGAGTACACGTCGGTGAGGTCGACGAACGTCGCGCCGCGCAGCGGGTTGTGTCCGGTGAGGTTCAGGTGGTCGGCGATGAGCACGGGGTCACCGACGCTCTGCCACTCCGGCCGGGTGCCGCCCGCGGCGTTGGTCAACACGATCGTCTTGACGCCGGCGGCGAGCGCGGTGCGCACCCCGTGGACGACGGCTGCCGGGCCGCGGCCCTCGTAGAGGTGGGTACGGCCCAGGAAGACCAGCACGCGTTTCGTACCGACCTCGACCACGCGGATGCGCCCGTTGTGGCCGGGTACGGCCGGTGGGGCGAACCCGGGCAGCTCGGTCATCCCGACCTCCACCGCGTGCGCGCCCAGCGCGTCGGCGGCGGGCAGCCAGCCCGAGCCCATGACCAGTGCGACGTCGAAACCGTCGGTGGCGGCGCGCTGGCGCAGCTCATCGGCTGCGGAGCGGGCGAGATGATAGGCGTCGTTGCTCACAGCCGCCAAGATTACCCAGGTGTGCGGTATTTCGATCAGTCACCGAGCGACCGGCACGGCCGGCTGCGCAGATCCTTGACGTAGTCGTCCGGCGCACCGGCCTTCTCCGCCGCGTCGGCGAGAATGCCCACATAGCGCGCCGAGGGCAGGCCGCCCTCGTAGTCGTCGAGAACATAGAGCCAGGCGAGCACGTCGCCGTCGAGCGTGGCGATGCGCACCCGGATCTTGCGGTAGACGCCGAGGCCGGCGCCCTCCCACTCGTCCAGCGCCTGTTCGTCCAGGTCCGGCACGTCGTAGAGGGAGACGAAGACATGGTCTCCGGAGGCTTCGGCGACCGTGGCGAGCGCGCCCTCGAAACCGAGGCCCTCTCCGCCGAAGGTCAGCCGCCAGTCCTGGAGCCACCCAGTCGTGCGCAGGGGGGAATGCGGAGCCCGCTGCGCCATCTGGTCGGGATCCATGTTGGAGGCGTACGCCGCATACAAGGCCACGGTCGCCCAGCGTACGGCCTGTACGCGCGTGGCGGCACGTTAACTCCCGTAGTGCGGGAGAATGAAGCATGTGACACGCATAGCGATCATCGGAGGGGGCCCGGGCGGCTACGAGGCCGCTCTCGTCGCCGCACAGCTGGGCGCCGAGGTGACCGTCGTCGAGCGCGACGGCCCCGGAGGCGCGTGCGTGCTGACCGACTGCGTCCCCTCCAAGACCCTCATCGCGACCTCGACCCGCATGGCCACACTCTCGGAGTCGGCCTCGCTCGGCGTCCGCTTCTCCGGCGGCGGCGACGGCATCGTCGGCGGCCTGGAGGTCGACCTTCCCCTCGTCAACAAACGGGTGCGCGAGCTCGCCTGGGCGCAGTCCGCCGACATCGACAAGCGTGTCGCCGCCGAGGGCGTCCGCATCGTCCACGGCGAGGCGCGGCTCGTCGACCCGCAGATCGTGGCCGTCGGCGACGAGCGACTCCAGGCCGACGTGGTCCTCATCGCCACCGGCGCGACCCCGCGCGTCCTGCGCGGCTCCGAGCCCGACGGCGAGCGCATCCTCAACTGGCGCCAGCTCTATGACCTCCCCGAGCTGCCCGAACACCTGATCGTGGTGGGCTCGGGCGTGACCGGCGCGGAGTTCGCCGGCGCGTACCTCGCGCTGGGCTCGCGGGTGACCCTGGTGTCCTCGCGCGACCACGTGCTGCCGAACGAGGACGAGGACGCCGCACGCGTGCTCGAAGACGTCTTCCAGCGCCGCGGCATGGAACTGCTCGCCCGCTCGCGCGCCGCCGGCGTGCGCCGCGTCCCCGGCGGCGTCGAGGTGACGCTAACCGACGGGCGTACGGTCGAGGGCTCGCACTGCCTGATGACCGTCGGCATGGTGCCCAACACCCACGGCATGGGCCTGGAGGAGGCCGGCGTACGCCTCGACGAGCGCGGCTTCGTCCGCGTCGACAAGGTCTCGCGCACGTCCGCCGCCCATGTGTACGCCGCGGGCGACTGCACCGGCATCCTGATGCTCGCCTCGGTCGCCGCCATGCAGGGCCGCATCGCGATGTGGCACGCGCTCGGCGAGGCCGTGCAGCCGCTGAAGCAGGGCTGGGTGGCCGCGAACATCTTCACCGACCCCGAGGTCGCCGCGGTCGGCGTCACCCAGGCACAGATCGACTCGGGCGAGGTCCCGGCGCGCATCGTCAAGCTGCCGCTCTCGACCAACCCGCGGGCGAAGATGCAGGGCTTCCTGGACGGCTTCGTCAAGTTGTTCTGCCGCCCGGCGACGGGCATCGTCTTGGGCGGCGTGATCGTCGCCCCGCGGGCGAGCGAACTCATCCTGGGCCTGTCCATGGCCGTGCAGCAGCACCTCACGGTCGACCAGGTCGCCCACACGTTCGCGGTCTATCCCTCGGTCTCGGGCAGCATCACCGAGGCCGGCCGCCGGCTGATGCAGGAGTCGGCCTACTAGAGTTCCGTCCGGCGTCGACTTTGGTCGCTATCGGTCCGTGGCCTGCCCGTTTACTCTGTTGAGCCATGAGCGGTATCGCGGCGCCCCGGCCTGACCATCCATCGCTGCTGCCCGCGTTGCTCGCCGCCGACGCCGCCGAGGACCGCGTACGCCGATCCGCGCGCGACTGGGTGATCGACGTCCTGTGCTTCCTGCTGGCGATCGGGTTCGCCGCGTTCATGCTGTTCATCACCGCGTACGGCCCGCACCCGCCGCACCACCCGCCGCGTGCCCTCGACGCGAGCCTCGCCGCGGTCGGATGCCTGGCCCTCTGGGTGCGCCGCCGCTGGCCGGTGCCGCTCGCGCTGGCCCTCGCCGGCTTCGGGGCGCTCTCGGCCTCCTCCTCCGGGGCGGCCGCGATCATGGTGTTCACGGTCGCCGTGCACCGGCGGTTCCGTACGGTCGCGCTCGTCGCCGCCACCCACCTCGTGAGCGCCTCGGTCTACTCGGCCCTCTACCCCGATCCGCACGAGGCGTACTGGGTGGCGGTCCTGTGGACCACCGTGCTCGTGGCCGCCGTCGTCGCCTGGGGGATGTTCGTACGCGCGCGGCGGCAACTCGTCCTCTCCTTCCGCGACCGCGCGGTGCGCGCCGAGTCGGAGCAGCAGTTGCGGGTCGAGCAGGCACGCCACCAGGAACGCGCCCGCATCGCGCGGGAGATGCACGACGTGCTCGCCCACCGGATCTCGCTGCTCAGCGTGCACGCGGGGGCGCTGGAGTTCCGCCCGGACGCGCCGCCGAAGGAGATCGCGCAGGCCGCCGGGGTGATCCGCGCCAGCGCACACCAGGCGCTACAGGACCTGCGCGAGGTGATCGGCGTGCTACGCGACGACGCGGGCGACGGCGCGCCCGAACGCCCGCAGCCCAGCCTGACCGACCTGCCCGCGCTGATCGACGAGTCGCGTCGGGCCGGCATGGCGGTGAAGTGGGAGAACACGATCCACGACGGCATGGTCGTGCCGGCCAACATCGGACGCAGCGCCTACCGTACGGTCCAGGAGAGCCTGACCAACGCGCGCAAGCACGCGCCGGGGGCCGCCGTACGCGTCGTCGTGGGCGGCGCCGCGGGCGCGGGGCTGACCGTCGAGGTGCGCAATCCCCTCGTGGAGGCCACACCCGAGATCCCCGGATCCGGCGCGGGGCTGATCGGGCTGACCGAGCGCGCGATGCTCGCCGGCGGGCGGCTCGAACACGGCCGCACCGTGCAGGGCGACTTCCGCGTCCACGCGTGGCTGCCCTGGCCCGCCTGAAAGGAGCCATTCCGGCGGAGCGCGGCTAGTCTGTGCGGCGTGACCATCCGCGTTCTGATCGTCGACGATGACGCCCTGGTCCGTACGGGGTTGTCGATGATGCTCGCCGGGGCCGACGATCTGCGCATCGTGGCCGAGGCCGATGACGGCGACAAGGTCGGCGCGCTCATCGCCGAGCACTCACCCGACGTGGTCCTGATGGACATCCGGATGCCACGCGTCGACGGGCTCGCCGCCACCGAGGCGGTACGCGCACGCGCCGGCGCGCCGGAGGTCATCATCTTGACCACCTTCGACGCCGACGACCACGTCGTACGCGCCCTGCGGGCCGGCGCGGGCGGCTTCCTGCTCAAGGACACCCCGCCGGCCGACATCATCAACGCCATCCGCCGGGTCGTCGCCGGAGAACCGATCCTGTCACCCAGCGTCACCCGCCGGCTGATCGCGCGGGTCACCGAGGCACGCCACAGCCCGGCACGCGAGCTTCTCGCCGACCTCAGCGACCGCGAGCGCGAGGTCGTCGTCGCCATCGGGCAGGGCAAGTCCAACGCGCAGATCGGGGCCGAGCTCTACATGAGCGTCGCGACCGTCAAGGCGCACGTCTCACGGCTGCTCACCAAACTCGGCCTGAACAACCGCGTACAGGTGGCATTGCTCGCACATGACGCCGGTCTCGTCTGAGGATCCGGTATTCTGGGCTGCGTACGCGGACGTGGCTCAGTGGTAGAGCATCACCTTGCCAAGGTGAGGGTCGCGGGTTCAAATCCCGTCGTCCGCTCCAGTTTTCCGTCAGTTCGATGCGATGACGATCGTCACCACGGTCAGCAGGGCCGGCAGGGCGAGTGCCAGGATCGCGGGCCACGACCACGTCACGCTCACCTCACCGCCGCCACCGCCGCTCCGGTCCACCGCGAGTTCGCGCAACTGCTCGACGGTGAAGTCGGTCGCCGTACGGCCCCGCATGTACTCCGCCACCGCCTCTGGCAGCTTCTTCTCCTCGCGCCGGGCCCGCAGCTCCGACTTGGCCCGCGCGCGCGGCGACGTCTGGAGGATGAACGCGCGGTGGCGACGCTCGCCGACGTGGGCGTACACCGCGTCGCCGCCCTCGAAACGCGTCACCGCCGACCACGGCAGGCGTACGTCACGCAGGAGGTTGTGGAACCGTACGGCCTCGTCGTCGGCCACGATGCACGGACGCAGCGCCATCGTGTACGCGACGCCGCAGCCCAGCAGGATCACCGCCGCCGCGACCGCCGACGCCGCGTCGCGGCCGCGCCAGGCAAGATCCGCGAAGTTGAGTACCGCGAACACCAGCCACGCCCAGCCGGCGAAGCGGATGCCGCCCGGGCGGAAGACCTTCCCCCCGGGGGGCGCCTTGGGGAACACCGCGACGGTCACGGGTGGGACCGCCACTTCAACTGGGCGAATCCGGGTTTGATCACCCCGTTGATGATCTCCAGTCGCTCGTCGAAGCCGAGGAAGGCCGACTTCATGGCGTTCACCGTGAACCACTGGAGGTCATCCCAGTCGTAGTCGAACGCCTCGACCAGCTTGGCGAACTCCTCCGACAGCGTCGTGCCGCTCATCAGCCGGTTGTCGGTGTTGACCGTGACGCGGAAGTAGAGGCGGCGCAGCAGCCCGATCGGATGCGCGGCGATCGACTTGGCCGCGCCCGTCTGGACGTTGGAACTCGGGCACATCTCCAGCGGGATGCGCTTGTCGCGCACGTAAGCGCTGAGCCGGCCGAGCTGCGGGGCCTCGCCCTCGCGGTCGGTGATGTCGTCGATGATGCGCACGCCGTGGCCGAGCCGGTCCGCGCCGCACCACTGGATCGCCTGCCAGATCGACGGCAGCCCGAACGCCTCGCCCGCGTGGATGGTGAAGTGGGCGTTCTCACGCTGGAGGTACTCGAAGGCGTCGAGGTGGCGGGTCGGCGGGAAGCCCGCCTCCGCGCCGGCGATGTCGAAGCCGACCACGCCGGCGTCGCGGTAGCGGACCGCGAGTTCGGCGATCTCCATGCTGCGTGCCTGGTGGCGCATCGCGGTCAGCAGCGTGCCGACCCGGATTCCGTGGTCGCGGCCGCCCTCGGCGAACCCCTTGAGCACGGCCTCCACGACCTGCTCCAGCGACAGGCCCGGCGAGTCGTCGCCGGGCACGCCCTGGGTGTGCTGCTCGGGGGCGTAGCGGACCTCGGCGTACACGATGCCGTCGTGCGCGAGGTCCTCGGCGCACTCGTACGCGACGCGGGTCAGCGCCTCCTCGGTCTGCATGACGCCGACCGTGTGGTCGAACGTCTCCAGGTAGCGTTCGAGCGAGCCCGAGTCGGACGCCTCCGCGAACCACGTGCGCAGACTGTCGGGGTCGGTCGTCGGAAGCCGGTCATAGCCGCTCTCGCGGGCGAGATCGGCGATGGTCGCCGGGCGCAGCCCACCGTCGAGGTGGTCGTGCAGGAGCACCTTGGGGGCTCGCCGGATGTCGTCGAGCACAGGCCGATTGGTCACGTCAGGCAGATTACCCGCAGGCGGCACGGGACCGGCATACCCTATTTCCCGGCTGGTTTCACGGGTCGTTTCGCGGCTGGTCACGCGGCGGGTTTGGCGGCCAGCGGCATGACGACGATGCTCGCCGCCGGGTCGACCGAGACCCGCGTACCGGCGGGATACCGCAGCGTGTAGTCGTGGTCGGTGGCAATGATCACCAGGCCGATCCGGTGACCAGGCGGGAAGACGTGGTCGGTCGGCTCCAGCGGCCAGCCGAAATCGTACGGCCGCCCAGGCACGACGGCCTCCGTACGCGACAGGTCATGGCGGTTGCGCACGTCCGTCCAGCCTCGGGTGACGATCTCCTGGTTCGTTGGTTTCAGTACGTAGTGCCGGGTCGGGCGGCAGCCTGGATCGGTCGGCGTACTGTCGCCGAAGCACCATTTCCCGCCGTCACGTACGAAACCGTCGAAGCGCTCGGCGCGGCCGTAGTCGACGATCAGCGCCGTCAGGTAGGGCGAGGGGCCGGTGGTCGCGGCGCGCAGGCGTAGCAGGGGGGTGCCGCTGAGCCGCGTGGGGCGGGTGAGCGGTTGCGAGAGGTAGATCAGGCGGTTCGGGTCCTTTCGGCCGGGTTCGGCGCTGAGCTGTTCGGCGGTGCGTGCGGGGGCGTCGGTGAAGGTCGCGCTGGTCGGGCTCGGGGTCGCAGTGCTCAGGGCGGGGGCGAGCCTGGTCGTGACCGGGTGCGCGGCGGGGTCCGGCCAGTCTTCGGCGGTGGTCCAGTGGCCGGGTGCGTACTCGAGGTCGACCTTGGGCTCGGCCATGATCCCGTTCTGCGCCCCGTACAGCCAGTGGGCGAACCAGCGGTCGAGCGTCGTCAGCCAGACCTGCCGCCGTACGTCGATGGGGTCGTCGTGGCGGGCCTGGTGGATCCAGAGCTTGCGCGGCACTCCGGCGCGGCCGAGGGCCTGCCAGAGGCCGAGGAACTGGCCGGGCTTGACGTTCCAGTCGTGCAGGCCGCCGACCACGAACACGCTCGCACGGAACCGGCCGGCGCGGCGGGCGAAGTCGCGTTCGTCCCAGAAAGCGTTGTCGTCGCCGGTGACGCGGTCCATGGCCCGCTCGATCGCGTGGATCTCCGGGGCGCAGACCTCGGGGTGACGGCGGGTCAGCACTACTTTGGCGTGCAGGTCGGCGTCCTCTCCGGGGTACCCGCCGGGCGAGACGACACCGCCGTTCGCACGGTAGTAGTCGTACCAGCTCGCGACGCCGGACACTGACACGACGGTCTTCAGCCCCTCGACACCGGTCGCGGCGGTGGCGAGCGGCAGTGTGCCGTCGTAGGACTTGCCCGCCATGGCGGCGACGCGGGTGGACCAGTCGGCCACGACCCTGGCGCCGTTCGGCCCGTACGCCGTGGCGTGCCCGGTGAGCCACTGGATGACCGTCTTCATCGCGGTGGTCTCCTCGGGGCTCACCGCGCCGGGGCAGCCGGTCGACTCGCCGGTGCCGAGGGTGCTGGCGGCGAGCACGGCGTAGCCACGGGAGACGAAGTAGTTGTCGTAGTAGACGTAGGCGTAGTCCGGGGTACGCCATCGAGTGGTGGGCGGCGACCAGGGGGCGAGACGGGGCTGGCCGGTGACGTCGACGGGGTGGTAGGGCGTGTCGAGGGTGCCGCCGTAGTACGGACCGGCCTCGACGATCGAGGCGACCTTGAGCCCGGTGGCGGTCTCCTTCGGACGGGTGACGAACACGGCGACACGATCGTTCTTGCCGTCGTGATCACTGTCCACGGGGACGTCGACGTAGACGGTCTCGCGGATCGCATCCCGATAGGAGAAGACGGGCTGCGTGACGCCGTCCTTGATGGTGACATGCGGCCCGCCGCCGACCGCCGCCGCGTCGCGGCCGGAAGCGCCGGCGAACGCCGTGTCCGACGTGTCGCGCGTCGCGGCGCCGCTACCCGCAACGGTTGGCGCACCAACCAGCCCCAGGGCCATGAACAGGCAGAACAGTCGCATCATCGCTCCTCGCCGGCCGTCTCCTCCGGCAAGTTATCCACAGCCCGACAGACCCTCTTCCCCCCGAGCCGACCGCGCCTTGACAATAGAAGTGGGATCGCCCCCCAGGGCGGGCGGGGAGTGCCCTCCCTGTCCCGGCGCGGGGAGCAACTCTCCCTGTCCCGGCGTTGACCGGGACCTCCCCCGAGGCGCGGGCGTCACACTCTCGGCATTGGCAAGCCGACTCAAAGATCTCCGGGGATGGGGTCAGGCGATGCGGTCGATGATCAGCGGCGGCAGGTTCGGCTCGCCGCCGATCTCATAGCCGTCGTTCAGCGCCTCCAGGGCGCGGTCGAAGCGGTCCGCCGAGTCGGCGTGCAGCGTCAGGAGCGGACGGCCCTCCCGTACGGTGTCGCCCGGCTTGGCGTGCAGGATGACGCCCGCCGCGGCGGACACGGGGTCCTCCTTGCGTGCGCGGCCCGCGCCCAGGCGCCAGGCGGCGACGCCCACGGCGTACGCGTCCAGGCGGCTGAGTACTCCCGACGCAGGCGCGAGGATCTCGTGGGACTCCCGCGGTTCGGGCAGCGGGGCGTCCGGGTCGCCGCCCTGGGCGGTGATCATGCGTCGCCAGGCGTCCATGGCCGAGCCGTCGCGCAGGGCTTCGGCCGGGTCCTTCGCGGCGGTCAGGCCGGCGGCGGACAGCATCTCGCGTGCCAGGGCCACGGTGAGTTCGACCACGTCCGGCGGGCCGCCGCCCGCGAGCACCTCGACCGACTCGGTGACCTCGACGGCGTTGCCGACCGCCCGGCCCAGCGGGGTGTCCATCGCGGTCAGCAGGGCGACGGTGCGTACGCCGTGGTCGCTGCCGATGCCGACCATCGCATGGGCCAGTTCGCGGGCGTCGTCGGCGGTCTT
Organism: uncultured Actinomycetota bacterium; assembly: GCA_963799975.1. Classification (GTDB taxonomy): domain Bacteria; phylum Actinomycetota; class Actinomycetes; order Streptosporangiales; family Streptosporangiaceae; genus Actinoallomurus. The sequence goes on from CAWCZF010000002.1 coordinate 1,379,618, forward strand.
CATGAACGCGCCCGAGCCCGCCTTCACGTCGAGCACGAGCGCGCCGGTGCCTTCGGCGATCTTCTTGGACATGATCGAACTGGCGATGAGCGGGATCGACTCGACGGTGCCGGTGACGTCGCGCAGGGAGTACAGCTTGCGGTCGGCGGGCGCCAGGCCCGAGCCGGCCGCGCACACCACCGCACCCGCTTGGCCGAGTACGTCGAGCATCTCCGCGTTGGACAGTGAGGCGCGCCAGCCCGGGATGGACTCCAGCTTGTCGAGTGTGCCGCCGCTGTGGCCGAGGCCGCGGCCGGACAACTGGGGCACGGCCGCGCCGCAGGCGGCGACCGTGGGCGCGAGCGGGAGGGTGATCTTGTCACCGACGCCGCCGGTGGAGTGCTTGTCGGTGGTCGGCCGGTCGAGCGCGGACCAGTCCATCCGCTCGCCCGAGCGGATCATCGCGTCGGTCCAGCGTGCGACCTCGGCGCGCGTCATCCCGTTGAGGAAGATCGCCATGGCGAGGGCGGCCATCTGCTCCTCGGCGATGTCTCCGCGGGTGTACGCGTCGATCGTCCAGTCGATCTGGGCGGGGCTCAGCTCGCCGCCGTCGCGCTTGGCCCGGATCACGTCGACCGTGTCGAAGCTCATCGTCACCTTTCCAGATCTTCGGGACCGAACGCGTCCGGCAGCACCTCGCTCATGGGCCGTACGCCGCGTGCGGTCTCCAGGAGCAGCCCGGCGCCGCCGTGTTCCCACAGGAGCTGGCGGCACCGCCCGCAGGGCATCACCGGCTCGCCACGGCGCTCGACCACCGAGACCGCGACGAGCCGCCCGCCTCCGGTGCCGTGCAGCGCCGAGACCAGGCCGCACTCCGCGCAGAGCCCCAGCCCGTACGAGGCGTTCTCCACGTTGCAGCCGGTCACGATGCGGCCGTCGTCCGTCAGCCCGGCCGCGCCGACCGGAAAGCCGGAGTACGGCGCGTAGGCACGAGCCATGGCCGTACGTGCGGCGTCGCGCAGCGCGGCCCAGTCGATCTCGGCCATCAGCTCCCGCCGCCCCGGCGATAGGGAATGCCGTCGGCGGCGGGCATCCGCAGCCGCTGCGCCGCGAACGCGAGGACCAGCAGCGTCGTGATGTGCGGGCTGTACGTGACGATCTCCTGCGGGAGCGCGTCGGTCAGGAAGAACCACAGCAGGACGCCGACCGCCACCACGACCGCGATCGCCGCACCGGCCAGCCGGCGCTGGTAGCCACGCCAGACCGCCAGGGCGAGCAGCCCGATACCGATCAGCAGGAGCATGGCGTGCACCGCGCCCGCTCCGCCGCGCAGTTGCAGGGCGTCGGTGTACCCGAACAGGCCCGCGCCGCCGGCGATCATCCCCGGCCGCCAGTTGCCGAAGATCATCGCGGCCAGGCCGATGTAGCCGCGGCCGTTGACCTGCCCCTCCTGATAGTTCGTGGACGCCACCATGGCCAGGAACACCCCGCCGAGCCCGGCGAGACCGCCCGAGATCACCACGGCGGCGTACTTCATCCGGTAGACCCCGACGCCGAGCGACTCGGCGGCGAAGGGGTTCTCCCCGCACGAACGCAGCCGCAACCCGAACGCGGTGTGCCACAGGAGGTAGAAAGAGACCGGTACGAGCAGGATCCCGAGCAGGGTGAGCGGCGAGAGGCCGGTCAGGACGCCGCGCAGGAGCCCGGCCAGGTCCGAGACCAGGATCCAGTGGTGTTTCTCCAGCGAGCCGAGCGGCTTGCCGACCCCAGGCACGCTCCAGGTCGGGAAGTGCGGCAGCGGCGGTGACTGGGTCGCGCCGCCGCCCTTCTCGTTGGCGAAGAACAGGTCCGACATGTACCGCGTCACGCCGGGCGCGAGGATGTTGATCGCGACGCCGGACACGATGTGGTCGACGCCGAACGTCACGGTCGCGACCGCGTGCAACAGGCCGCCGATCGCGCCGGCGAGCACACCGGCGAGCAGGCCGAGCCAGGGGTCGCCGCTGAAGTAGGACCCGAACGCCGCGCCCCACGTGCCGAAGACCATCATGCCTTCGAGGCCGATGTTGACCACGCCGGAGCGTTCGGACCACATGCCGCCGAGCGCCGCCATGCCGATCGGCACGGCGAGGGCGAGGGTCGCGCCCATGGTGCCGCTGGAGGTGATGTCGGACTCGCCGGTGATCAGTCGCAGCAGGATCAGCGCGACGAAGATGCCGGCCCCGATGAGCAGCATCCGCATGCGGCGCCGGTCCCGGTCGCCGCCGGTGCCCGGGACCGGCGTCCGTATCTCCTGTTCGATCATGCGGGGACCTCTCCGAGCTGCGCGGCGACGTGCCGCTGATCGATGCGCTGGCCGGCCCGTTTCACGACCTCGTAGATCACGACCACCGACAGCAGCACCGCGGCCTGGGTGATGGCCACGATCTCCTTCGGGATGTCGTTGAAGTCCAGGATCTGGGATGACACGTCCAGGAACGCCCAGAGCAGGGAGGCGAACGCGATGCCGACCGGCCCGTTGCGGCCGAGCAGCGCGATGCCGATTCCGGTGAGGCCGATGCCGGCCGGGAAGTCCAGGGAGTAGGTGTAGGACGCGCCGAGCAGCTGCGGCATGCCGATCAGGCCCGCCACCGCGCCGGACAGGACCATGGCCATGACGACCATGCGCCGGGCGTCGACGCCGCTGGCCACCGCCGCGGTCTGGGATATGCCGGTCGCCCGCAGGTCGAAGCCGAACCTGGTGCGATTGATCATGAACCAGTACCCGATGCCGGCCACGATGGCGACGATCAGGAAGCTGTAGAGCTTCAGGTCGCTGCCCGGGTACGGGATGCCGGGCATCCGGCCGGAGGGTGAGATCGGCCGGGTGCCGATGTTGTTGGCGCCGATCGTGACGGCGAGCCGCCCGGGTTTCAGCAGGAACGCGATGATGCCCGAGGCGATGAGGTTCAGCATGATCGTCGAGATGACCTCGCTGACGCCGCGGGTCACCTTGAGCATGGCGGGGATGGCCGCGTACAGGCCGCCGACCATGACCGCGACGGCGACGATCACGACTTGGTGCAGCACCACCGGAAGGGCCCACGCGCCGCCGACGGCCGCGGCCAGCATCACCGCGAGCCGGTACTGCCCGTCGACGCCGATGTTGAACAGGTTCATGCGGAACCCGACCGCCACGGCGAGCGCGGACAGGTAGTAGGCCCCGGCCTTGTTCACCGTGTTGACGATGCTGTCCGGCTTGATGCCGAATTCGTACATCGCCTGGAAGGTCGACGGCGGGTTGAACCCGCTGACCGACAGCACGATCGAGGTGATCACGATCGAGAAGGCGAGCGCCACGACCGCCGCGACGGCGGTCCGCGTCCAGGACTTCGCGAGCAGCCGGTAGATCACGCGGCGCTCCCTTCTCCGGCGCCGGTCATCAGTGAGCCGAGCTGGTCAGGTGTGATGGTGGCGGGATCGGCCTCGCCGACCAGCCGCCCGCGCAGGATCACTCGAAGCGTGTCCGACATGCCGATCAGCTCGTCCAGGTCCGCCGAGATGAGGAGCACGGCCAGGCCGTCGGCGCGCGCGCGGCGCAGGTGGTCCCAGATCGCGGCCTGCGCGCCCACGTCGACGCCGCGCGTCGGGTGGGCGGCGATGAGCAGCTTCGGTGCGCCCGACATCTCCCGGCCGACGATCAGCTTCTGCTGGTTGCCGCCCGACAGGGAGTCGGCGGTGACGTCGATGCCGGGCGTACGCACGTCGTAGTCGGCGACGATCCGCTCGGTGTCCTGTCGTGCGCCCTTCCGGTCGATCAGCACGCCCCTGACGTTGGGCGGGGTGGTCTGGTGACCGAGGATGCGGTTCTCCCAGAGCGGTGAGTCCAGCAGCAGGCCGTGGCGGTGCCGGTCCTCGGGGATGAACCCGATGCCCGCCTCACGGCGGCGCCGCGTGGCCATCCTGCTCACGTCGGCCTCGCCGAGGCGTACGACGCCGGCCTCCATCGGCAGCATGCCCATGATCGCCTCGACCAGCTCGGCCTGGCCGTTGCCCTCGACCCCGGCGATGCCGAGGATCTCGCCCTCGTGGATGGTCAGGGAGACGTCGTCCACGACCGGCCGCCCGCCGGCGTCGCGTACGGTGACGCCTTCCAGCGTGAGCGCCGGGACGTCGGTGACGGTGGACTCGCGCAGCTCGGGCACGGGGAGTTCGCTGCCGACCATCAGCTCGGCCAGCCGACGCGCGGTGACGTCGCCGGGCGCGACCGTGTCGACCGTGGTGCCGCGCCGGATCACCGTGATCGTGTCCGCCACCGAGAGGACCTCGTCGAGCTTGTGCGAGATGAAGATGACGGTCAGGCCCTCGCGCTTGAGCTCGCGCAGGTTGCCGAACAACTCCTCGACCTCCTGCGGCACGAGCACGGCGGTGGGCTCGTCCAGGATGAGGATCTTCGCGCCGCGGTAGAGCACCTTGAGGATCTCGACGCGCTGCCGGGCTCCGACGCCGAGCTGCTCGACCAGCCGGTCGGGCTGGACGCCGAGCCCGTACTGCCGGGAGATCTCCTCGATCCGGCGGCGCGCACGCGCGCCGATGCCGTTCAGCTTCTCCGCGCCGAGCACGACGTTCTCCTGTACGGAGAGGTTGTCGGCGAGCATGAAGTGCTGGTGGACCATGCCGATGCCGAGCGCGATGGCATCGGACGGGCTGTGGAGGGCGGCTTCCTTGCCGGCCACCCTGATCGTTCCCTCGTCCGGCCGCTGCATGCCGTAGAGGATCTTCATCAGCGTGGACTTGCCCGCGCCGTTCTCTCCCACGATGGCGTGCACCGTGCCGGCCGCGACCTCGATGTCGATGTCGTGGTTGGCCACTACGCCGGGGAAGCGCTTGGTGATGCCGTGCAGCTCGACCGCCGGCTCGGTGGTGGACATGCGCTGCTCCTACGCCAGTGAGCCCGGGAGGGCGGCCGCGTGAACCACCCTCCCGGGCCCGAGCACAATCGCCGTCACTTCTCGGGCGGCGTGATGCTTCCGGAGATGATCTGCTGCTTGAGGTCGTTCAGCGTGGTCGGCAGGTCACCCAGAGCCGACGGGTTCGACGTGGAGTAGTCGATGCCGTCGTTCTTGAGGCTGAACCGCACGTCGCCCTTCTGCACGGTGCCATCGCCGACGCTCTTGACGAAGTTGAACACCGCGGTGTCCACCCGCTTGAGCATCGAGGTCAGCACGTACGGCTGCTCGTCCGGCGGTGCGGTCTTCCACTGGTCGGAGTCGACGCCGATGAACCACTTCTTGACGGCGGTGGCCGCCTGAAGTGAGCCGGTGCCGGACAGGCCCGCCGCGGCGTACACCACGTCCGCGCCCTGGTCGTACATCCCCTGGGCGATGGTCTTGCCCTTGGCCGGGTCCTTGAACCCGCCGAAGTCCGGCGGCTGGGAGATGTACTTGATCTGGACCTTGACCTTCGGGTTGATCTTCTTGGCACCGGCGACGTAGCCGGCCTCGAACTTCTTGATCAGCGGCGTGTTGACACCGCCGATGAAGCCGATCTTGCCCGTGGTCGACTTCTTGGCCGCCGCCGCGCCGACGAGGTAGGACCCCTCCTGCTCGGCGAAGAGCAGGTCGGTCACGTTCGGCAGCTGGACCGTGTTGTCGTCGACGATCGCGAACTTGGTGTTCGGGTACTTCGCGGCGACCTTGGCCAGCGCGGGGGCGTAGACGAACCCGACCGCCACCACCGGGTTGTAGCCCGACTGGGCCAGCAGGTCCAGGCGCTGGATCTTGTCGTTGTCGCTCTCGCCCTCTTTGGCCTCAAGGTCCTTGACCTGAAGCTTCAGGTCACTCTGCACCTTCTGCAGGCCCGCATAGGCGGCGTCATTGAACGACTTGTCACCACGGCCGCCCACGTCGTAGGCGAGACCGACCTTCAGGGTCTTCTTGCCGTCGCCACCGCCGTCGCCACCGGTGGTCGCCTTCTTACCACCGCAACCGGCGGCGCTCAACGCCATGACCGCACTCGCCGTAATGGCGGTTATCTTCACTCCACGGCGCAAGGTAGCTCCTCCGTTAATCCCAGCCCCGCCCTAAATGTGCCACTGGCACGAATCTCCTGGACCCTAGTGGGCACCTGAGCGCGGGCGGAACAAACCTACCGTGTCGCAACGTGTCCGTTACCAAACGGGACATACCGTCGTCACAGGTCAGCCACCTGATCGTCAATCGCCGGCCGATCAGGCAGGCTCGTTCACCGGCTCGGCGGCACCCGCGCTGCTGCTCTCCCAGAGGGCGGTGAGCGCGGTCGCGACCATTACGCGTACGCCGATGGCGATGCAGCGTTCGTCCACGTCAAAGGTGCCGCGGTGGAGGTCGTACGCGCCGGCCATGCCGGGGGCGGCCACGCCCAGCCGTGCCAGCGCGCCCGGAATCGACTCAAGGTACCAACCGAAATCCTCGCCGCCGAGGCTCTGCGGGGTGCCGGTCGCGCCATCCTCACCGAGCACGTTGGTCACCGCGGTGCGGAACATGTCGACGCTGGTCTTCTCGTTCACGGTGGGAGGGACGCCGCGGACGTAGTCGAGCTCGGCCTTCACGTCGTACGCGCTCGCCACCGAGTCGAGGAGTGCCTTCATCAGGTCGGGCGCCGAGTGCCACGCCTCGTCGTCGAGGCAGCGCACGGTGCCCTGGGCGATGCCGTCGTCGGGGATGGCGTTGGCCACCGAGCCGGCCGAGATGCGGCCCCACACCAGGCTGAGGCTGGACCGCGGGTCGACCCGGCGCGACAGCGCGGCGGGCAGCTCGGTCACGATCTTGGCCAGGGCATAGACGAGATCGGCGGTCAGGTGCGGCCGCGCGGTATGGCCGCCGGGGCCGGTGACGCGGACGTTGACCTTGTCGCAGGCGGCGGTGATCGGCCCGGCGCGCAGGCCCAGCCGGCCGACCTCGACGCGGGGGTCGCAGTGCAGGGCGAAGATCCGGTCGACGCTCGCGATGCCGCCGGCCGCCATGACGTCCAGTGCGCCGCCCGGGTTCTCCTCGGCGGGCTGGAAGATCAGCCGTACGCGTCCCGGGAGTTGCTCGGCGGCGGCCTGCTGGGCGAAGAACCGCGCCACGCCGAGCAGCACCGTCGTGTGCACGTCGTGCCCGCAGGCGTGGGCGACGCCGGGCACCGTCGAACGGTAGGGAACGTCCTTCTCGTCCGGCAGCGGCAGCGCGTCGATGTCGGCGCGCAGGGCCACGACGGGCCCGTCGCCGCAGCCGACCTCGCAGATCAGGCCCGTGCCCTTGGGCAGCGGCATGGGCCGCAGCCCGGCCGCGGTCAGCTCCTCGGCGATGCGAGCGGTCGTGCGGTGCTCGGCGTACCCGAGCTCGGGGTGCATGTGAACGTCGCGCCGGAAGGCGATCAGCCGATCCTCCTGACCGGCGAGAAAGGAGTCGAGCTGCGCCTGCAACCCACCCCTGCCGGGCGACTCGCCCGGCTCATTGCCGCGGAGTTCAGATCCCCGCATGTGTCACCTCCCGTGGATTCACGAATCTGTCCTCCCGGAACTCCGTGATGCTCGCCGCGACGACGTCCTCGATCGAACCGCCGGCGGCGATGATCGCGCGCTGGCGTTCGTACGGGGCGCCGTGGTCGAGCACCTCCGAGACGACCTTCAGGTCTTCGGCGCAGCCGAGCCGGTCCGCGATCGGCTCCAGCTCGTGCACCAGTTCGTAGAGCTCGTCGCGCAGCGGCGCCGTCGTGCCCTTGCCGTCGGTGATGACGATGGCGTCCAGGCCGTAGCGGGTGGCACGCCACTTGTTGTCGCGTACGACCCACGCGGCCGGGCTCGGGAGGGTGTAGCCGCGGTCGAGCTGGTGGTCGAAGAGCTCCACGAGCGACTGGCAGAGCGCCGCCACCATGCCGACCTCGCGGAGCGTCGGGATGCCGTCGAACATCCGGATCTCGACGGTGCCGAAGTCCGGGTGCGGGCGGATGTCCCACCACACCTCTTTGATGCTGCGGATCGTGCCGGCCCGCAGCAGCGTGTCCATGTACTCCTCGAACTCGGCCCAGTCGGCGAGCAGGTGCGGCGGCCCGGCCGTGGGGAGCGAGCCGAACACGATCGCCCGGCTCGACGCGAGCCCGGTGTCGTGGCCGCTCCAGAACGGGCTCGACGCGGTCAGGGCGAGGAAGTGCGGGAGGTAGGCGGCCAGGGCGTTGACCATCGGCACGGCCTTGTCGGCGGAGCGCACGCCGACGTGGACGTGCACGCCGAAGGTCTGGATGCGGCGTGCCAGCCACTGCATCTGCTCGACCAGCTCGGCGTAGCGCTGGACCGGCGCCATGACGGCGTCGCGCCAGTCACTGATCGGATGGGTGCCGGTACAGGCGAGGGCGGTGGCACGCGGGTCGGTCACGGACCGCAGGTCGGCGATCGTGGCGGCGAGGTCGGCGCGGGCGTCGGACACCGTGTGACAGATTCCGGTCACGATCTCTACGGTGGATTCCATGAGTTCGTGCCGGATTTTCGGGTTTTCCGGAACCTCGCTGATGTTGGGCAGCGCGGCCAGCACCTCGCGCGCGTCCTGGCGCAGACGCATGCTCTCGGCGTCGACGAGTTGGAGCTCCCACTCGACGCCGAGTGTCGCCCCGCGTGATGCGTTGAACTCGATGGCCACGGCCAACCTCCGGTCTCAATCCTTGCAGGTTAATGCCGCGCTCGTGGCACAATCCGGCCAGCATGTCCGCCCATTGACGGGCATCCCCATATCGGGCCATTCCACTCGGGCCTGCGGGCCACTCCGCCATGGCCCGTCGGCCGCATCCGCGGGCGCTTTGCCCCGCGATGTGCGGTCGACTCAGGCTGAGCACCGGTGCGCTCAGGGTCCACCTGTTTCGGCTACACACAATCCCTACTAATGATCAAACTGGTCATGACCGACGACGCCTGGCATTCATGGCGTGACGGCCATGCGCGTCAGGATGCGGCCCGCGAGGTCGGCGTCCCCGGCGATCTCCACATCGGCGTCGTTGCCGTCGACCCTCCCCCCGCCGAGCCGGAAGAACGTCTCCCACTCCATGCGGAGATGCACCACCGGCTCGACCTCGGCGTCGCTGAACCGCGCCCGCTGGTCCTCGCCGACCTCGACGCGCCAGCGGTACTCCGGCGTCTCGACCACCACGGACTGCCCGGGGGCGGCGGCCGCGCGCTTGCCGATCGTGGTCAGCAGGGCGCCTTCGAGAATGCGCCGCGAGCGGTCCGCGGCCGGTCCGTCCAGGTTGCCCGGACGCCCGGCGGCCCGTCGCGCGTCCTGCTCGTGCATCCAGATGTCGAAGGCGCGAAAGGCCATGAAGTCGCCGTACGGCATGATCCGGCCGAACGGCGTCTCGATCTCCTCGGTCAGGTCGATGCCGCCGGCCCGCAGCACGGCGAGCCGCCGGTCGAGCACGTCGGCCAGTGCGTCGAGGATCTTCTCGACGGGGGTGTCGCGCAACGCCTCGACGTCGATCGCGGTGTTGGCCACCGTACGCCTCACGCCGTCGTCGACGTCGCCGGCCAGCCACCGTTCGACCCCCAGGACGTGGGAGAACTGGTCTTTTACCGACCATCCCGGGCAGTCGGTCGGGCGCGGCCAGTCCTCCGCGCGCAGTTCGCCGCCCAGCGCGTGCATCGACCGCACCGTCTGCTCGTACGCGTCGATGTTCGCCTGCCAGGTCGTCTCGCTCATTCCTGTCCTCCTGGGCCGAAACGGGGGGTCAGTACGCGTCCGGCGGCACGTAGACGCCCCAGACGTCGCGCAGTGCGTCGCAGACCTCGCCGACCGTCGCGCGGGCCCGCAGTGCCTCGCGCAGCGGATGGAGGAGGTTGGCGTGGCCGGCGGACATGTCGCCGCTCATCGCCTCCGCACCCTCCTTCTCGGCCAGCCCGCGCAGTTCGTCGAGGCGGCGGCGCACCTCGTCGCCGTCGCGTTCGTCGCGGAGCCTGGCCAGCTTGGCGGCCTGCGCCTCGCCGATCGCCGGGTCCACGCGCAGCGGTTCGTACGGCTCGTCGCCCTCGGTGCGGAACCGGTTGACGCCCACCACGACCCGCTCGCCCTTGTCGATCTCGAGCGCGGCGCGGTACGCCGACCGCTCGATCTCGGCCTTCTGGAAGCCCTTCTCGATGGCGTTCACCGCGCCGCCGAACTCCTCGACCTGCTCCATCAGCGCGCGTGCCGCCTCTTCGACGTCGTCGGTCATCGACTCGACGGCGAACGAGCCGGCGAACGGGTCGACCGTACGGGTCAGGTCGGACTCGTTCGCGATCACCTGCTGGGTGCGCAGGGCGAGCCGCGCGGCCTTCTCGCTGGGCAGCGCGATGGCCTCGTCGTAGGAGTTGGTGTGCAGCGACTGGGTGCCGCCCAGGACGGCGGCGAGGGCCTGGATGGCGACGCGCACCATGTTGACCTCGGGCTGCTGCGCGGTGAGCTGGACGCCGGCCGTCTGGGTGTGGAACCGCAGCATCTGGGACTTGGGGTTCTTCGCGCCGAACTCGTCGCGCATCATGTGCGCCCAGATGCGGCGCGCCGCGCGGAACTTGGCGACCTCCTCCAGCAGCGTGGTGCGTGCCACGAAGAAGAAGGACAGCCGGGGGGCGAAGGAGTCGACGTCCAGGCCGGACTCGACCGCCGCGCGAACGTACTCACGTGCGTTCGCGAGCGTGAAGGCGATCTCCTGTACGGGCGTCGCCCCGGCCTCGGCCATGTGGTAGCCGGAGATCGAGATGGTGTTCCACCTCGGCATCTCCTCCCGGCAGTAGCGGAAGGAGTCGGCCACCAGGCGCAGGCTGGGCTTGGGCGGGAAGATGTAGGTGCCCCGTGCGATGTACTCCTTGAGGATGTCGTTCTGCACGGTGCCGGTGAGCTCGCCGGCGCTCGCGCCCTGCTCCTCGGCGACGAGCTGGTAGAGCAGCAGGAGCACGGCCGCCGGGGCGTTGATCGTCATCGACGTGGACACCTGGTCCAGCGGGATGCCGTCGAACAGCAGGCGCATGTCCTCGATGGAGTCGATGGCGACGCCGACCTTGCCGACCTCGCCGTGCGCCATCGTCGCGTCGGAGTCGTACCCCATCTGGGTGGGCAGGTCGAAGGCGACCGAGAGGCCGGTCGTGCCCGCCTCGATCAGCTGGTGGTAGCGCCGGTTCGACTCGGCGGCGGTGCCGAACCCGGCGTACTGGCGCATCGTCCACGGGCGGCTGGTGTACATCGTGGGGTAGACGCCGCGGGTGAAGGGGAACTCCCCAGGGGGGCCGACGGCTTCGTCGTAGTCGGCGGCGTGGGCGGCGCCGGGGGGTGTCTCCGGTCCGTAGACGGGCTCGATCGGCAGTCCCGACTCGGAGTCCATGGTGCCCTCACCCTTCCCGCTCCAGTGTGCCGGTTCCTGACCGGTCATGCCCGATTCGCGGCCCGGCTCACGTCATCGGCGCCGCGAGGAACTCCATGCCCGCCAGCCGATGGTGCCGAGAACGATCGCCAGAACGATGTTCACACATACGAGGATTCCGTGCACGACGTAGAACGCCGTCGGCCGTGCCGGGCCGCTACCAAGATTCTTGGCCAGCATGAGCCATTCAAAGATCATGAATGTGGCAAGACCGAGTACAAATCCGGATGCGAGGCGAGAGGTGTTCATCAGGCACCATTATCGGGGGTAGACCCCAGTGGTCATTCAAGTACCGGTCGTCTAGCGTTGGGCCGCCATGCGAAAAGTCGTCACCATCGTCGCCCTCTGCGGCGTTACGGGGGGTCTGTTCCTCCCGCCTGCGCACGCCCAGACCCGCGCCCAGGCCCGCGCCGACGTCCGTACCGACACGATCGGCGGCGCGCGCCTCGCCGGCCGCGGCTACGTCTGGAGCCACGACGGGCCCGAGCCGCCGCACATCGTCGCGTCCTCCTACGTCATCGCCGATCTGGAGACGGGCAACGTGCTGGCGGCCAAGGACCCGCACGGGCACTACCGGCCCGCGAGCACACTCAAGGCCCTCACCTCGATCACGCTGATCCCCCGGCTCGACCCGCACAAGAAGATCCACCCCTCGCTGAACGCGGTGAACGCCTCGGGCTCGGCGGTCGGCCTGGACACCAAGATGTCCTACACGGTCAACGACCTGTTCCACGGCCTGCTGATGCAGTCCGGCAACGACGCGGCCATCGCGCTCGCCGAGGCCGGCGGCGGGATGAAGGAGACGCTCGCGGCGATGAACGCCGAGGCCCGGCGCATCCAGGCCCGCGACACCGTCGCACGTACGCCCAACGGCCTGGACGACGACCCGCCGCTCACGCTGAGGCAGCAGCACAGCTCCGCGTACGACCTGGCGCTGATCATGAAGCAGGGGCTCACCCTGCCGGACTTCCGCAAGTACGTGGGATCCGAGCTCTACCACTGGCCGGCGCTCCCGACCAAGGAGGAGCGCAAGAAGGGCAAGAAGACCGGCGGCTATGAGATCGGCACGCACGACCACCTGCTGGTCGGCCAGCACTACCCCGGCATGATCGGCGGCAAGAACGGCTGGACGAGCCACGCGCTGGGCAGCTTCGTCGGCGCGGCGACCCGCAACGGGCACACGATCGTGATCGCGCTCATGCACGCGCAGTCCGACTTCTGGCCCGACGCGCGCGAACTGCTGAACTGGGGCTTCGCCGAGCGGACCAAGGCCGAGCCGGTCGGCACGCTCGTGGAGCCGATCCCCCCGCCGGCCAAGCCCAAGCCGCGGCCACGGCAGATCGCGGCGAGCCGGCCGGCCTCCGGCGCGCAGACGGTCTCATCGGGCGGCCTCGGCTGGTGGAAGGTCGGCCTGCCCGCGGGCGCGGCCGTCGCGATCATCGCGGGGCTGGCCGTCGGCCTGCGCCGCCGTCGCCGTCCCGCGGCCGAGGGACCGCCGCCGTACGACCCGGCCGGCCCGCCGCCGCCCGCCCTCATGCCGTACGGCGAGGACACCGCGCGTGGCGAGCCGCCGCCGCTCCGGCGCATGCCGCCGGCCGATGTCAAGGTCGCGGGCGCGCCGATCGTGCCGGCCGACCGGGACCGGCCGCCGTCCTGGGACACGCGCCCGAATCCCACTCCCGAGCACCACACCGGCCCGTGGACGGTACGCGTGCCGCACGCCAACGACGCCGAGCCCGCCGAGGAGACGCCTCCCGGCGAGGCGTCCGCCGAGAACGGGCACGTACGCGACCTGCCGAACGGGCAGGCGGCCGCCGAGAAGCCGGACGGCGACGTCACGGCCGATGACGGCCGCGGCGCGTTCGAGCCGATCGAAGAGGATGAGGACGGCGCCGCGCGCGGCGACGAGGCGTCGCGCTGATCAGTCCGTGGCCCGGCCGCGTGCGGCGGCGTCCTCGGCCCCGTCCTTGGTGTCGCCCTTGACCCCATCAGCGGTCTCGTCCGGGTCCTTCTCCGGCGGGGCGTCCGCCTTGAGGACCACCCGGCGTGTCGCCGTCCACGCGGCGGTGAACAGGATGAACCGCGACGAGAGGTTGATCCACACCAGCAGCCCGGCGATCACCGCGAACGAGGCGTACACCGGGTTGCGCATGGTGTGCGAGATGAGCAGCGCGCCGCCGATCTTGAGCACCTCGAAGCCGACCGCGCCGAACAGGCAGCCGCGCAGCAGCTGACGCCACGACGCCTTGGTGCCGGCGAGCTGGGAGAACAGTACGAAGAAGATCAGGCCGTCGGCGGCCACCGCGACCGAGAGCGCGACGAGACGCAGCAGCGAACCCGCGCCGGGCACGCCCGCCAGCCCGATCCAGCCGAGCACGGCGTGCGTCAGCGCCGAGGCCAGGGACGACAGGATCACCGAGGCGAGCAGCGCGAGGCCGAGCAGGGCGAGCACGCCAAGGTCGCGCAGCCGGTTGACGACGGTGTTGCCGTTGCCGCCCGCGCCCTGCCAGATCGTACGGAGCGACTCGCGCCAGACCCCGATCCAGCCCAGGCCGCTCCAGGCCAGCCCGAGCAGCGCGAAGACGCTCGCGCCCGCCTTGGCGGAGGCGATCTGGTCGACCGGCAGGCGGTTCGCCAGCTCCGGCAGGATCTGGTCGATCGCCTTGGCGACGGAGTCGCGCGCGTGCGGGCTGATCGCCACGGCGTATCCGGTCACGGCGAAGGCCAGCGCGACAAGCGGGAAGAACGACAGGAAACCGTAGAAGCTCAGCGCCGCCGCGAGCCGGTCGCCGCGCTGGTCGCGGTAGCGGACGTACGCGCGGCCGAGATGGTCGACCGTGCGCCACCGTCCGCGGGCCCGGCGCAGGACGCCGTGCACGCCGTCCTGTACCGAAGAGACCCCTTGCCGCAGACTCTGCACCACTGCCGCCATTCCTTCGCACTACCCGCGACAGGCGAGAAGATTCAGTAGCCCTGACCCGAAGGGGCGTTTCAGCTCGGCGAACGGGCCCCGAAGGCGAAGTCGCGCTGCGGCCGCCACACCCCGTCCGCGCCGTGCTCGTAGAGCGAGAACCCCCAGACGGGAAACTCGGCCTCGTATTCGGACAGCTCCTTGAACGCCCGGTCGAGCAGCTCATCGGAGAGGTGGTGGGCGACCGTCACGTGCGGGTGGTACGGAAAGGCCGGCCGGCGATCGAGCGGGCCCCGGCGTACGCGGAGTTCGAGGGTCTCGCACTCGCTGATGCCGATGGCGAGCGCGACGAACACCACCGGCGAGATCGGCCGGAACGTGCCGGTGCCGCGCAGCAGGATGGGGAACGGGCGCTCGTCCGCCGCGACCGCGCGCAGATGGCGCTCGATCTCCTCCAGCGTCTCGTCCGCGACCCGCATCGGCGGGGTCAGGGTGATGTGCGTAGGGATGGAGCGGGCGAGCGGATCGCCGAGCGCCTGGCGCGACCGTTGCAGCGCGCTGCCGTACGGGTCGGGGATGGGGATGGCCACCCCGATGGTGCGCCCAGTGGTCGGCTCGGTGGCCGGCCCAATGGCCGGCCCAGTGGTGCGCTCGGTGGTCGGCTCGGCCGGGTCAGGCACGGCCCAGGAACCCGACCCGCTCGCGTACGTCCTCCATCGTGCGCCGGGCGACCGCGCTCGCCCGTTCCGCGCCGCGCGCCAGGAGCCGGTCGAGCTGCTCCTCGTCGGCCAGGAGCTTTTCGGTGCGCTCGCGGATGGGGGTGAAGGTGTCCAGTACGGCTTGGGCGAGGTCCTTCTTCAGGGTGCCGTAGCCCTGGCCCGCGTAGCGCTCCTCCAGGTCGGGCACCGGTGTGTCGGTCAGCGCCGAGTAGACGCGCAGGAGGTTGGTCACGCCCGGCTTGTTCGCCTCGTCGGCGACGATCTCGCTGCCGGTGTCGGTGACCGCCCGCATGATCTTCTTGCGCAGCGGGCCCGGCTCCTCGAGCAGGTCGAGGATGCCCTGCGGCGAAGACGAGGACTTGCTCATCTTGGCCGTGGGCTCCTGAAGGTCGGTGATCTTCGCGGTGGCCTGGAGGATGTACGCCTCGGGCGTCGTGAACGTCTCGCCGAACCGGTGGTTGAAGCGCTGCGCGAGCGTGCGGGTGAGTTCGAGGTGCTGGCGCTGGTCCTCGCCGACCGGGACCTGGTCGGCCTGGTAGAGCAGGATGTCGGCGGCCTGGAGGATCGGGTAGGTGAACAGCCCGATCGAGGCCGCGGACGTGCCCTGTTTGGCCGACTTGTCCTTGAACTGGGTCATCCGGCTCGCCTCGCCGAACCCGGTGATGCACCCGAGCACCCAGGACAGCTCGGCGTGCTCGCGCACGTGGCTCTGCACGAACAGCGTGCTGCGCTCAGGGTCGATGCCCAGCGCGAACAGCTGCGCCGCCGCCACCCGGGTGCGCCGCCGCAGCATCGCCGGATCCTGCGGAACCGTGATCGCGTGCAGGTCGACCACGCAGTAGAAAGCGTCGTGGGTGTCCTGCATGGCGACCCACTGGCGCAGGGCGCCGAGGTAGTTGCCGAGGTGGAACGAGTCCGCGGTCGGCTGGATGCCGGACAGGACGCGCGGCCGGGCGGGTGACGGGTTGGCTTCGCTGGGCATACGTGAAGTCTCTCAGGAGTCGTCGTGCTCCGGCTCGGGGACCGGCGGAGGAGTGACGCGTACGCGCGCGACTCGCCTGCCGTCGACCTCGGTGACGGAGAGACGATGCCCGCTCACCACGATCGTCTCCCCTACCTGCGGAAGATGTCCGAGAACG
Source organism: uncultured Actinomycetota bacterium (assembly GCA_963799975.1). GTDB lineage: Bacteria > Actinomycetota > Actinomycetes > Streptosporangiales > Streptosporangiaceae > Actinoallomurus. The sequence continues at coordinate 1,395,745 of CAWCZF010000002.1, forward strand.
GCCATGAGGTAGCCCGCCACGGTCTCGTACGGGCCCTCGGGGAGTTCGACGCCGGTCTCGTCGGCGAAGTCGTCGATGTTGAGCAGCCCGTCGACCTCCAGCGCGCCGCCGTGCAGCCGCCGCGCCTGGGAGTCCTCGACGTCGTACTCATCGCGTATGTCGCCGATCAGCTCCTCGACCAGGTCCTCCAGCGTCACGATGCCGGCCGTGCCGCCGTATTCGTCCACCACGATCGCCAGGTGGTGGCCCTCGCGCCGCATCTCGGACAGCACGGCCAGCACCCGCTTGCTGGCCGGCAGGTAGAGCACCGGGCGTATGACCTCGCCGACCGGGGTGGCGCGGCCGGAGTGCTGCGGGTCGAGCAGGTCGCGCACGTGCACGAACCCGACGACGTCGTCGTGGGACTCGCGGTAGACCGGATAGCGCGAGTGCGGGCTGCCGGCGGCGATCTGGGCGGCCTTGAACAGCGGCGTCGCCGCGTCGAGGAACTCCACCTCGGTACGCGGCACGAGCACCTCGCGCAACTGGCGCTCGCCGGCCGCGAAGACCTCCTCGATCAGGTCGCGCTCATCCGGGGCGATCTCGGTGTTGCCCGCCACCAGGGCGCGGACCTCCTCGGCGGTGATGGCCTCGCGGGAGGTGTTCGGGTCGCCGCCCAGCAGGCGTACGACGACGTTGGTGGACAGGGAGAGCAGCCAGATGACCGGCCGCGAGACCCGCGCCATCCGGTCGAGGAAGGGCCCCACCAGGAGTGCCGCGCCCTCGGCCCGCTGGAGGGCCAGGCGCTTGGGCGCCAGCTCGCCGATCACCAGCGTGACGTAGGAGATGATCAGCGTGACGCCGATGACGCCGAGGATCCCGGCGAGTCCGTCGGACATGCCGACGTGCCCGATCAGCGCCTTCTTCGCGGTGTCGGACAGCGTCACCGCGCCGTACGCGGAGGAGAGCAGGGCCGTCAGGGTCACGCCGATCTGCACGACCGCGAGGAACCGGTTGGGGTCGCTGACGAGTTTGGCCACCGCCGCTCCGCGCCGTCCGCTGCGCTGGGCGATGCCGCGGACCTGACTGTCCCGCAGCGAGACGAGCGCGATTTCGGACGCGACGAAAAGCGCCTCGATGATGATGAGCGCCAAGACGATGGCCGCGCTCGCGAGCGTCCCGGTCATGGGAAACGCCGATGTCTAGGTGGGTCGTCCATGTCCTGGTGGGTTGTTCGGAAAGACTAGAGATGCAAGCGTACCCGTTCACGATTACCGGAGGTATTGATGAAGCTTCTCGTCACGGGAGGCGCGGGGTACATCGGCAGTGTGGTCACCGCCCGCCTGCTGGAGGCCGGGCACGAGGTCGTGGTGCTGGACGACTGCTCGACCGGGCACGCCGACGCCGTGCCGTCCGGCGCGCCGCTGGTCCGCGCCACGCTCCGCGACGCGGCCGGTGACGTGCTCTCGTCCGGCTTCGACGGGGTGCTGCACTTCGCGGCCAAGTCCCTCGTGGGCGAATCGGTGGAAAAGCCCGGTCTTTACTGGGACAAGAATCTCGGCGAGTCGCTGGCACTCTTCGACGCGATGCGGGCCCACCGGGTGCCACGCATCGTGTTCTCCTCGACCGCGGCGACGTACGGCGAGCCCGAGCGCACTCCCATCGCCGAGACCGACCCGACGCGGCCGACCAACCCGTACGGCGCGTCGAAGCTGGCCATCGACACGGCGCTCGCGGAGTACTCCCGCATGTACGGCATCGGCGCGGTGAGCCTGCGCTACTTCAACGTCGCCGGGGCGTACGGGGCGTACGGGGAGCGGCACACGGTCGAGACGCACATCATCCCGAACGTGCTCAAGGTGCCGCGGGGAGAGCGCGAGTCGGTCTCGATCTTCGGCACCGACTACCCCACACCCGACGGCACCTGCGTGCGCGACTACATCCACGTGACCGACCTGGCGGCCGCCCACCTGCTGGCCCTGGACGCCTGCGCACCGGGCGGCCACGAGATCTTCAACCTCGGCAGCGGGTCCGGCTACTCGGTGCGCGAGGTGATCGAGGTCTGCCGCGAGGTGACGGGAGCGGCCATCCCCGCGGTGGAGAGCCCGCGGCGGCCCGGCGACCCGGCCGTACTCGTCGCGTCTTCGGCGCGGATCAGCGAACGCCTGGGCTGGAAGCCGGAACGCGACCTGCGGGCAATGGTGACGGATGCGTGGGCTTTCGCGCGGCGGTGAGCGCTATGCTCGCTGACTTATCCGATCTGCATGGTGAGCAATTGAACTTCCAAGAGATCTACGGACGCCCGGCCGAGGGCGTCTGGCACGCGCCGGGCCGGGTCAACCTGATCGGCGAGCACACCGACTACAACGACGGCTTCGTGCTCCCGATCGCGCTGAGCCAGGGCGTCACGGTGACCGCCGCCCGGCGCGCCGACGGGGTGCTCGAACTCCGCTCGGCGCAGTCGGCCGAGACCGCCGAGGTGTCGAACCCGACACCTGGCTCGGTCGACGGCTGGGCCGCGTACGCCGCCGGGATCGGGTGGGCGCTGGAGGCCGCCGGCGTCTCGGTCGGCGGCGCCTCCCTCCTGATCGACGCCGACCTGCCGCAGGGCGCGGGCCTCTCGTCGTCGGCGGCGCTGGAGTGCGCGGTGGCGCTGGCCCTGTGCGAGCTGTACGACGCGCGGGTGCCGCGGCCGGAACTGGCCCGGATCGCGCAACGCGCGGAGAACGACTTCGTGGGCATGCCGTGCGGGATCATGGACCAGTCGGCGTCGCTGCTGTGCATCGAGGGCCACGCGCTGCTCCTCGACTGCCGCAGCGGCCTGTCCGCGCAGGTGCCGCTCGACCTGACCGGCCTGACGCTCCTGGTCATCGACACCCGGGCCGAACACGAGTTGCTCGACGGCGAGTACGCCACGCGCCGCGCCGCCTGCGAGGAAGCGGCCGAGCGGCTCGGCCTGCCCGCCCTGCGGGACATCACCGACCTCGCGGACGCGCTCGAACGCCTCGGCGACCCGGTCCTGCGACGCCGTACCCAGCACGTCGTCACCGAGAACCACCGGGTGGAGGCGGCGGTGGGCCTGCTGCGCGCGGGTGCGACCGGCGAGGTCGGCGCGCTGCTGACCGCCTCGCACCTGTCGTTGCGCGACCAGTTCGAGGTGTCCTGGCCCGAGGCCGACCTGGCCGTGGAGGCCGCCGTACGCGCCGGAGCGCGCGGCGCACGGATGATGGGCGGCGGCTTCGGCGGCTCGGTCATCGCCCTGACGCCCGACGAGCGCGCCGCAGGCGTACAGGAGGCCGTCAGGGAGGCGTACGCGGGCCGTGACTGGCCGGAGCCGCACTTCCTCCCCGCGGTCCCGTCGGCGGGCGCTCAGCGCGTCACCTAGGCGCTGTTAACGGGGTAGCCGACCGACCATGACCGGATGTGTCTGGTAAATAACAAACCTGGCTCTTATGGTGCGGATTATTGACATGGTCCCCCGCCAGAGGAGTCCCCTCATGTCGATCCGTAGTTCGTTAACGCGCTCGGGCGCGGCCGTGCTCGCGGGAATCGCGATGCTCGCCATGAGCACCGCACGCCCGGCCGTCGCGGCCGACAGGTCAGGTCTCGCCGCACGTACGCCTGTGGCCGCGCCCGCCATCGCGGCGTCGCAGGTGATCGCCAACGCCGAGACCTGGCATCCGCACACCGCCCAGCGCATCCCCTACAGTCAGACCGCCTACCACAACGGCTACCGTACGGACTGCTCCGGCTACGCCTCGATGGCGCTCGGCCTGTCCACGCCCGGGCTCAACACGGTCGGGCTCGCGGCCGGTTCGGTCAGCGACCCGATCTCCATGGGCAGCCTGCAAACCGGTGACCTGGTCATCGACTCGACCGGCGACAGCGACAACCGCCACGTGGTGATCTTCCAGCAGTGGGTCGACGGCACGCACTCCTCCTACTGGGCCTACGAACAGCGGGGTGGCTACGGCACCGACCACCGCGTCCTGACGTACGGGCTCGCCGCCGGCAGCGAGTTCCACGCGTACCGGCCGCACGTGCTCGGCGGCGGAGGGGGCGGCGGCACCGGCAAGTACTGGGTCGACACCTTCGCCGACGCGGTCGGCTACCGCTCCGCCGACACCTCCGACGCCCAGGGCGTGCTCTACCAGGGCACCAGCTATGTGTACTGCCGCGTCTGGGGCGCCGAGGTCGGCAGCGGGACCTCGTACAACCACTGGTGGCTGCGGACCGACCTCGACGCCGTCTACTCCGGCAAGAACGGCGCGGGCGCGTACGTGTCCGCGTACTACCTCACCCACTGGGGCAACGACGTCGCGAAGGACAACAGCGGAAACGACATCCCCGCCTGCTGACCGAAGTCGGGGAAACGCCGCGGTCCGGGTGCCGGGGCCGCCATGCTGGAGGGCATGCGGCGATATGACGCGATAACGGTGTTCCTGCTCCTCGCCGGGGGTGTGCTCGTTCCGGTGGCCGGGTGGGTGGCGGGCGCCGTCATGCTGCTCGCCTCGCGGCGGTGGACGCTGCGCGACAAGCTCGTCGGGCTGCTCGTCTGGCCGGGCGGGCTCGCGGTGGCGGTCGGGCTCATCGTGCTGGCGCCCACGCGTGAGTGCGTCTACGTCGACGACTCCGCCGGTCACCGGCACGGCGGCGAGTGCACGGGAACGACGATCCCCGGCTGGCTCGGCATCCCGTTGCTCATCCTCGCGATCGCCGGGCCGCTGGCCACCGCGGTGTACCTGGGCCACCGCGCCCGCCGTGCCGGGGAAGCCGCCGAGACCGTCAAGGCCGCCGAGACCGCCGGGACCGAATAGGAACGGCCGCCGGGCCCGCGAGGCGGGCGCCGGCGGCCGGACGCTTGGAGCGGGCTCAGATCAGGCCGAGCGCGCGCACCGCGTCGCGCTCCTCCTCCAGCTCGCGCACCGAGGCGTCGATGCGCTCGCGGGAGAACTCATTGATCTCCAGGCCCTGGACGATCTCCCAGCGGCCGTCACGGCACACGACCGGGAAGGAGGACACCAGGCCCTCGGGCACGTCGTACGAGCCGTCGGAGACGACGCCCATCGAGGTCCAGTCGCCCTCGGGCGTGCCGTTCACCCAGGTGTGGACGTGGTCGACCGCCGCGGAGGCCGCCGACGCCGCCGAGGACGCGCCGCGCGCCTCGATGATGGCCGCGCCGCGCTTGGCGACGGTCGGGATGAACGTGTCGCGCAGCCAGTCGGCGTCGTTCAGCGCCTGCGCGGCGTTGCGGCCGCCGACCTCGGCGTGGAAGACGTCCGGGTACTGCGTCGCGGAGTGGTTGCCCCAGATGGTGACCTTGCGGATCTCCGAGACGGGGGTGTCCAGGCGCTTGGCCAGCTGCGCGACGGCGCGGTTCTGGTCAAGGCGCGTCATCGCGGTGAAGCGGTCGGCGGGCACGTCGCGCGCGTGCGACCGGGCGATCAGGGCGTTGGTGTTGGCCGGGTTGCCGACCACCAGCACGCGTACGTCGGAGGCCGCGCCGGCGTTGATCGCCTCGCCCTGCGGCTTGAAGATGCCGCCGTTGGCCGCCAGCAGGTCGCCGCGCTCCATGCCCTTCGTACGCGGCCGCGCGCCGACCAGCAGCGCGACGTTGACGCCGTCGAAGGCGTGCTTCGCGTCGTCGGTGACGTCGATGCCCTCCAGCAGCGGGAAGGCGCAGTCGTCCAGCTCCATCGCCGTGCCCTCGGCGGCCTTGACCGCCGCCGGGATCTCCAGCAGGCGCAGCCGTACGGGGACGTCCGGGCCCAGAAGTTGCCCGGAGGCGATGCGGAAGAGCAGCGCGTAGCCGATCTGGCCTGCGGCGCCGGTCACGGTCACATTGACGGTCATCGGTGTACTCCTGCTGTGAGAGGACCCGGCCGGCTCAGATGCCTCCGAGGACGTCTCTCGCCGTCGAGATATTCCACGGGCCAGGTTATCGCGCGTCCGTGGCGCGAAGCCCCGAGGGTGCGGCGACGGGGACGCCCGGCGCGGCCGCGGCGTCCCCGTTCACGTGGTGGGTGCTCAGCCCAGCTTCTTCTGGAGGTTCTCATCGAGTGCGGTGAGGAACTCCTGCGTCGTCAGCCAGCCCTGGTCGCCGCCGACGAGGAGGGCCAGGTCCTTGGTCATCTGGCCGCTCTCGACGGTCTCGACGCAGACCTGCTCCAGCGTGCCGGCGAACTCCGTCACCGCGGGGCTGTTGTCGAGCTTGCCGCGGTGGGCGAGCCCGCGGCTCCAGGCGAAGATCGACGCGATCGGGTTGGTCGACGTCGGCTTGCCCTGCTGGTGCTGGCGGAAGTGGCGCGTGACGGTGCCGTGCGCGGCCTCCGCCTCGACCGTACGGCCGTCGGGGGTCATCAGCACCGACGTCATCAGGCCGAGCGAGCCGAAGCCCTGGGCGACCACGTCGGACTGCACGTCGCCGTCGTAGTTCTTCGTCGCCCAGACGAAGCCGCCCTCCCACTTGAGGGCCTGGGCGACCATGTCGTCGATGAGGCGGTGCTCGTACGTGACGCCCGCGCTCTTGAAGTCCGCCTCGAACTCCGCCGCGTACACCTCGGCGAACAGGTCCTTGAAGCGGCCGTCGTAGGCCTTGAGGATGGTGTTCTTGGTGGAGAGGTAGAGCGGGAACTTCCGGTCGAGGGCGTACCGCATCGTCGCGCGGGCGAAGTCGCGGATCGAGTCGTCGAAGTTGTACATCCCCATCGCGATGCCGCCGCCGGGGAACTCCGCGACCTCGAACTCCATCGGCGCCGAGCCGTCGGCGGGCTCGAAGGCCACGGTCAGCCGGCCGGGGCCGGGGACGACGAAGTCGGTGGCGCGATACTGGTCGCCGTGCGCGTGGCGGCCGATGATGATCGGCTTGGTCCACCCGGGCACCAGGCGCGGGATGTTGGAGACGACGATCGGCTCGCGGAACACCACGCCGCCGAGGATGTTGCGGATGGTGCCGTTCGGCGAGCGCCACATCTTCTTGAGGCCGAACTCCTCCACCCGTGCCTCGTCGGGGGTGATGGTGGCGCACTTGACGCCGACCCCGTGCTCCTTGATGGCGTTCGCCGCGTCGACCGTGACCTGGTCGTCGGTCGCGTCGCGATGTTCCATCCCGAGGTCGTAGTAGCGCAGGTCGACGTCGAGGTAGGGCAGGATCAACTGGTCCTTGATGGACTGCCAGATGATCCGGGTCATCTCATCGCCGTCGAGTTCGACGACGGGGCCCGCTACCTTGATCTTGGGCATGCTGAGGCTGTCCCTTCCGTCGTGGTAGCGAGGGCGCGCATGTTCGGCTCGTCCGCTCCACACTGGTCAGCAGTTCTTCGTTTGGGCTCGCTGACGAGGCTATCGGAGGGCGGGCGTTATTTAGCCGCTGGTCCCCTTTGCGACAAACGCGACAAGGGTAATGCCGACCGCGGCCGTCGTCATCAGGAGTACGTCCAGCCACCTGCGACGCACCGCGAGCAGGCCCACCTGACTCTCCGGCAGCAGCAGCCGCGCGAGCGCCCCGATGAACACCGCGGCCGCGATGAGCATGCTCCCGCGACGGAAGTGGTTCGTGGCCACGACGGCGAGTCCCGCGCCCACGCCGCACAGCACGAAGGCGTACGGGAGGCGGGCGAGCCAGTGCGGCACCGCCGGGCGCGCACGCGCGTGGTCGGCCGCGCCGCGCCGGGGCGGCGGCGTCGCGGGCCCCGGCATCGGATGCGCTTCGGCGCGCGGCCGTGGCAGGCGCGCCTCGGGCATCGGGCCACGGGGCTCCGGCGGACCGTACGGCTCAGACATGCCCCCTATCTTGGCAGCGCCGGTCAACAGGCACCGACGATCATGCATGCGGGGCACGAAATCGCGACTCCGCCTCACGTGTCACGGCCGTGTCGGGAGTCCCGGAAAATACCCGTCCAAAATGCTCGTCATGCCCCGGGATTACCGTCGTACTCGGGCCTACCGGTCAGTAGGAGGGTGTGACCATGGCCGCTCCGGGTAACCCGGCAGACAGGGGTCGCTAACTAAGCTGGGAGGGACCGCCGTGGAGGGCCCGTTCATACGGATCGAGGAGAACGGCACCGTATTGCCGTTGCGACCCGAGGTGACCACGATCGGGCGGGGGCGAGGCGTCGACATCAGACTCGATGAACCCAGCGTCTCCCGGCTGCACGCCGAGCTGATCCGGCGCGGCCCGTACGTCTACGTGGTGGACCTCGGTCTCTCGCGCAACGGCACACGTGTCAACGGACGGCCGATCGCCCGGCGCGTTCTCGAAGACGGCGACGTCGTGAGCTTCGGCGCCGCCCGCTGCCGCATGGGCGGCATCCCGCGCGAGGACGTCGACCCCGACGTCGAACTGCGCCGTGCCGTCGCACCCGACCTGACCCGCCGCGAGATCGACGTGCTCACGTCGCTGTGCCGGCCGGCGCTGTCCGACGAGGCGTTCGTGGCACCGGCCACGGCGCGCGAGATCGCGACGGACCTGGTCGTGACGGAGGCCGCGGTCAAGCAGCACCTGCTGCGGCTCTACCAGAAGTTCCGCATCCCCGAGGGCGCCAACCGGCGCACCCGGCTGGCCAACGAGGTCATCGCGCTCGGTCTCGTACGCCCGCTGCCGCCGGTCCACGTGCCGCCGCAGGGCGGCCGCACACCGGAGACCGCACGGCGTCCGGAGGGCCAGCGACCGGGCGGCGGCGCGGTCGGCGGCACCGGCACCGGTGCCGGGACTGGCACCGGAACCACACGGCAACAGTCCGGCACCCGGCGGCCGGCCGCGCCGGGCCGCCGGGCGGCAAGCTGACCGACAAAGCCCCACAAGGCCAGATCAGGCCAGGCAGCCGCAGGCCGTCAGGCCGACCCAGGCCATTCCGGACTCGGACCACGCCGGACTCAGGCCGTCTCAGGCGCGCTCCGCGGAGTCCACCACGTTCGCGAGCAGCATGGCGCGGGTCATCGGGCCCACGCCGCCGGGCATCGGCGCCAGCCAGCCGGCCACCTCGCGTACGGCGGGGTCGACGTCGCCGGTCAGGCCCGCCTCCGTGCGCGTGATGCCGACGTCGAGCACGGCCGCGCCCGGCTTGACCATGTCCGCCGTGACCAGGCCGGGCACGCCCGCCGCGACCACGATGATGTCGGCGTCGCGCGTGTGCGCGGCGAGGTCCTTGGTGCCGGTGTGGCAGGGCGTCACGGTGGCGTTCTCCGAGCTGCGGGTGAGCAGCAGGCCGAGCGAGCGGCCGACCGTGATGCCGCGGCCGATCACCGTCGACCTCCGCGCCGCGCAACGGCACGTCGTACGCCCGCAGCAGCTCGACGATGCCGTGCGGCGTGCACGGCAGCGCGCCGGGCTGCATCAGCACGAGCCGGCCCAGGTTGATCGGGTGCAGCCCGTCGGCGTCCTTGTCCGGGTCGATCCGCTCCAGCACGCGCTGCTCGTCCAGACCCTTGCGGCAGCGGCAGCTGCACGATGTAGCCGGTGCAGGCCGGGTCGGCGTTGAGCTCGTCGACGACGGCCTCGACCTCGTCCTGCGTCGCCGTCGCGGGCAGGTCGCGCCGGATGCTCGCGATCCCGACCTGCGCGCAGTCGCGGTGCTTGCCCGCGACGTAGACCTGGCTGCCCGGGTCGTCGCCGACGAGCACGGTGCCGAGGCCCGGGATGATGCCGCGCTCGCGCAGCGCCTCGACGCGCGCCGTGAGCTCGGTGCGGATCGTCGCGGCGAGCGCCTTGCCGTCCAGTATCTGTGCGGTCATTCGGCCATCCTTTCAGGGGTCCGAGGCGGCGGATCAGTGGAAGAAGTGCCGTACGCCGGTGAAGTAGAGGGTGACGCCGGCCTTCTCGGCGGCCTCGACGACCTCGGTCGTCGCGCACCGAGCCGCCCGGCTGCCACGATGGCCCGCACGCCCGCGTCGATGAGCACCTCCAGGCCGTCGGGGAACGGGAAGAACGCGTCCGAGGCGCCGACCGAGCCCGTCCGCGCGCTCGCCGGCGCGCGGCGACCGCGAGCCGCGCGGAGTCGACCCGGTTGACCTGGCCCATGCCGACGCCGACGGTCGCGCCGTCGGAGGCCAGCAGGATCGCGTTGGACTTGACCGAACGGCAGCGCGCGCCAGGCGAAGGCGAGGTCGGCGAGGGTCTGCGCGTCCGCCGGCGCGCCGGCCTTGAGCTCCCAGGAGGACGGGTCGTCGCCCGGGGCGTCGATCCGGTCGGCGGTCTGCAGCGAGCAGGCCGCCGTCGATCCGCCGGAACTCCGCGGCGCCGGCCGGCCCCGCCGGGCAGACCAGCAGCCGGAGGTTCTTCTTGGCCGTCAGCAGCTCCAGCGCGTCGTCGTCGAACGCCGGGCGCGACCAGCACCTCGGTGAAGATGTCGGCGATCTGCGCGCGCCAGGTCCGCCGGTGACGGCGCGGTTGACGGCGATGACGCCGCCGTACGCCGACACGGGGTCGCAGGCGTGCGCCTTGCGGTGCGCCTCGGCGACGTCGGCGCCGACCGCGATGCCGCACGGGTTGGCGTGCTTGATGATCGCCACGCACGGCTCGTCGAAGTCGTACGCGGCGCGGCGTGCGGCGTCGGCGTCGACGTAGTTGTTGTAGGACATCTCCTTGCCGTGCAGCTGCTCGGCCTCGGCCAGGCCGGCCGCTGCGCCGGAGGTGTAGAGCGCGGCGCGCTGGTGCGGGTTCTCGCCGTAGCGCAGCACCGCCGGCGCGGTCCCAGGCCGCGCCGATGTAGGCGGGAAGCCGCTGCCGCCGCTCGTCGGCGGCGTAGACGCTGGCGAACCAGGAGGCGACCGCGGCGTCGTAGGACGCCGTGTGCGCGTACGCGGCCGCGGCGAGGCGCTGGCGCTCGACCGAGGTCGAAGCCGCCGCGGCGACCGCCGCGAGCACGTCGGCGTACGCGGCCGGGTCGACGACGACGGCGACGCTCGCGGTGGTTCTTGGCCGCGGCGCGGACCATCGCGGGGCCGCCGATGTCGATCTGCTCGACGCACTCGCTCCGGCGCCGCGCCGGAGGCGACGGTCTCGCTGGAACGGGTAGAGGTTGACGACCACCAGGTCGAACGGCTCGATGTCCAGCTCTTCGAGCTGCTGCGACGTGGTCGGGCTTGCCGCCGGTCGGCCAGCAGCCCGGCGTGCACCTTGCGGGTGCAGGGTCTTGACCCGGCCGTCGAGGCACTCGGGGAAGCCGGTGAGCTTCTCGACCTGCGTGACCGGCACGCCGGCGGCGGCGATGCGTGCCGCGGTCGACGCCGGTGGAGACGATCTCGACGCCGGCCGGTGCAGGCCCGCGGCGAGCTCCTCCAGCCCGGTCTTGTCATAGACGCTGATCAGCGCGCGCTTGATCGCGATCCGGGTCACTCGCGCTCCTCACTTTCCTGTTCTCGACGGTCCATCCGTCGCGGGCCAGGCGGCCGACGGTGTCGACGAGCAGGGGCGCTCGGCGGCCTTGATCCGCTCGTGCAGTGCGTCCTCGTCGTCGTCGTCGAGCACGGGCACGCCTCCTGGGCGATGATCGGGCCGGTGTCGACGCCGGCGTCGACGAAGAGCACGGTGCAGCCGGTGACCTTGACGCCGTAGCGCGAGCGCGTCGCGCACGGCGTGCGTGCCGGGGAAGGACGGGAGCAGCGCCGGGTGGGTGTTGATCGACCCGGCCGCCGAAGCGGTCGAGGAAGCGCCTGCCGAGGATCTTCATGAACCCCGCCGAGACGACGAGGTCCGGCTCGTGCGCGGCGACCGCCGCGGTCAGCGCGGCGTCCCACGCGTCGCGGGTGGGGTGGTCGTCGACCCGCACCACGAACGTCGGCACACCCGCCCGCTCCGCGCGCGCCAGCCCCTCGATGCCGTCGCGATCGGCGCCCACGGCGACGACGTGGCACCGTAGGCTGGGTCGGCACAGGCGTCGAGCAGCGCCTGTAGGTTGGTCCCGGCACCGGAGACGAGGACGACGAGCCGGGCGGACACCGTGACTCCCAGGAGATACAGACTGGTGGGCGGGCCGTACCAGCCTATCGGCCGCTGTTCGACCGGGCTCGGCCGACCACCGGGCGGCAGCCGATGCCGCCCGTCACACCCATCGGCCACCACCGAACCAGGAGACATCGTGAGCGACGCCCACGGACCGGGCGAGAGCGGGCAGCAGACTCAGACCCCCGCGCCTCCCCCGTCCACGCCCCCGCCACCGCTGCCCCCGACGGCCGCCGAGCGCGGCGGCGTACGCGCGATGTTCTTCAGCATCACCGGCCTGCTTTTGCTCTTCCTGCCGGTGCCGGGGGTCGCGCTGATCGGGCTGGCGCTGCTCATCGCGGGTGTCGTCGGCGGCATACGCGCACGACGACGGGCCCGCCGCATCCTCACCCGCGCTCCGGGCGCCATCGCGGCGGTCGTCGTCGGCGCGATCGGCCTGTCCCTGGCCGCGGCCGGCATCGCCCTCGGCGCCATGGTCGCGACGGAGTTCAACGGCTACCAGAAGTGCCGGTCCTCGTCCCTGACGATCACCGACAAGCAGACCTGCCAGGACCGCTACTTCCCGAAGATGGAGCACAAGCTCCACCTGCCGAAGGGCTCCCTCGACCGCTACCGCTCGATGTTCTGACTCACCGCGGGCGGCCGCGCGGCGGGCGCTTGCGCAGCGGGGTGACCGAGCCGGGCTCGGGCTCCGTACGCGGGCGCGGCACGCCGGGCAGGTCGGTGCGCTCGCCGATCGGCGTGACGCCGTCGGGCAGCCGCGGGTGCAGATCCACCGTCGCCAGTACCGGCTCGGGGTCCTCGAACTCCAGCCGGTCGGGGATCCGCGCCGGCTCCTCGGCCGGGACGTCCTCGGCGACCGGCATGCGGCGCATGAGCCGCCAGTTCGCCGCCCAGGCCGCGATGGCGGCCGAGACGCCGACCTCCAGTGCGGCCATCAGGCCGGTCTGCCAGGCCGACGGGCCCATGACGGCCATCCTCGCGCCGCCCACCGGGCCGCCGGACAGGGCCGCGAGGAACGCGACCACGCCCCCGGTGAGCACGCCGCACACGAACCCCCACAGCGGCGCGGCCTCCCCGACCGCGCTCGGCAGCACGCGGATGGTCAGCACGCCGCCCGTGATCCCGGCGGCGAACGGCACGGCCAGCGCCAGCAACGACACCAGCGGCGCGGGGCCGGGCGCGGGCAGCGCCGCGAACGGCGGGAAGGCGGGGATCATGCCGACGAACACTCCCGAGGGCGCCACGCTCGTGCCCGCGCCGACCGCGAAGCCGGGGCCCACGGCGTACGAGACGGCCCAGATCGCGGCGTTGGGCAGGTAGGCGATCGCGACGACGGACAGCAGGACGCCGCCGACGACGCCGGGGCCGAGCACGCCGTAGATGTCGGCCAGCTCCGACACGTGGAACACCAGCGAGACCAGGAAGATCAACAACCCGGAGCCGAGCAGCACCGCGGTGGCGCCGGTGATCCCGGCGGCCAGCGACCGCGCGCGGTGCGGCAACAGCATCAGCATCGTCATCCACGGCGAGCCCTTCGTCGTGGAAGCGACGAGGGTGCGCGCCGCGCCCATGCCGCCGGCGACCAGCGCGAGCGCGAAGCAGGTCACGAGCGCCTGCCAGGCCGACGGCGTCACGACGACGGACCGCGCGGCGAGGGCGAGCAGGCCGGCGAGGACGGAGTACGGGATGGCGAGCGCGAGCGCGGCGTGCACGACGCCGATGCGGTACCGCCCGCGTACGCGCCCGGTCCGGGTGATCCACCCGCCGCCGCGGAACAGCAACGCGCCCGGCAGGATGGTCAGCCCGAGGGGCAGCAGGCCGACGCGGCCGTGCGGCACCGAGAAGCCGGCGTGGTGTCGAGACCAGCCAGAAGTTCACGGCGGTGCGGAACACCCCGGGCAGGCCGGTGCCCATGGCCGTACGCGGCGCGGCGATCCAGCCGATCAGCGTGATCGTCGTCAGCGTGGTGAGCCCGAGCCCGGCGCACCAGACGGCGGCGACGATGCCGGAGACGGCGAGCGGGCGCGCGACCGCCTCCGGAACCGGATCCACCTGCTCTTCTTCGGGGTCGGCACCCGGCTCCGCGCCGGAGGCGTACGTCCGGTCCGGACTCATCGGTCACTCCTCGGCTGGCCGGGCACAGGCAGCCACCATGCTCGCAGCCACGTGCCGTCCGGCTCGGGCAGCGCGACCGGCGTGTCGCGGGATCACGCCGAGCCCCGGCACCCGCGACGGGGTGCCGGGGCTCCGGCGAAAGGAACGTCAGCGCGGGCTCTCAGCGCGACATGATGTCGCGCATGAGGCGCGCGGTCTCGCTCGGCGTCTTGCCGACGCGTACGCCGACCTTCTCCAGCGCCTCCTTCTTGGCCTCCGCGGTGCCGGAGGAGCCGGACACGATCGCGCCGGCGTGGCCCATGGTCTTGCCCTCGGGCGCGGTGAATCCGGCGACGTAGCCGACGACCGGCTTGGTGACGTGCTGCTCGATGTAGGCGGCCGCGCGCTCCTCGGCGTCGCCGCCGATCTCGCCGATCATCACGATCGCGTCGGTCTCGTGGTCGGCCTGGAACGCCTGGAGCGCGTCGATGTGCGTGGTGCCGATGACCGGGTCGCCGCCGATGCCGATGCGCGTGGAGAAGCCGATGTCGCGCAGCTCGTACATCATCTGGTAAGTCAGCGTGCCCGACTTGCTCACCAGGCCGATGCGGCCCGGCGTGGTGATGTCGGCCGGGATGATGCCGGCGTTGGACTTGCCGGGCGAGGCGACGCCGGGGCAGTTGGGGCCGATGATGCGGGTCTTGTTGCCCTTGGCCACCGCGTGCGCCCAGGCGTAAGTGCTGTCGTGCACCGGGATGCCCTCGGTGATGACGATGCACAGCGGGATCTCGGCGTCGATGGCCTCGATCACCGCGTCCTTGCTGAACTTGGGCGGCACGAACGCGACGGACACGTCGGCGCCCGTCTCGGCCATCGCCTCGGCGACGGTGCCGAAGACCGGCAGGGACCGGCCCTCGTAGGAGACCGACTGCCCGGCCTTGCGCGCGTTGACGCCGCCGACCACGTCGGTGCCGGCGCGCAGCATGCGTGCGGTGTGCTTGGA
This sequence comes from uncultured Actinomycetota bacterium, assembly GCA_963799975.1. Classification (GTDB taxonomy): domain Bacteria; phylum Actinomycetota; class Actinomycetes; order Streptosporangiales; family Streptosporangiaceae; genus Actinoallomurus. The sequence continues at coordinate 1,410,765 of CAWCZF010000002.1, forward strand.
GCCCTCGGAACCGGTCATCCCCTGGACGATGACCTTGCTATTTTCGGTCAGCCAGACCGCCATCTCAAACTCCTGCCGAAGCCAGCTCGGCGGCGCGGCGCGCCGCTTCGTCCATCGTGTCGACCTGTTCGATGACCGCGATCGCGGCCTCATTGAGGATGCGGCGGCCTTCTTCGGCGTTGTTGCCGTCGAGCCGGACCACGATCGGCCGGTCCACGGTCTCGCCGCGCTCGCCCAGCAGCTTGACGGCCTTGACGATGCCGTTCGCGACCGCGTCGCCGGAGGTGATGCCGCCGAAGACGTTGATGAAGACGCTCTTGACGCTGGGATCGCCGAGCACGATCTCCATGCCGTTGGCCATCACCTCGGCGGACGCGCCGCCGCCGATGTCGAGGAAGTTGGCCGGCTTTTGGCCGCCGTACTGCTCGCCGGCGTACGCGACGACGTCGAGTGTGGACATGACCAGGCCCGCGCCGTTGCCGATGATGCCGACGGAGCCGTCGAGCTTGACGTAGTTGAGGTCCTTCTCCTTGGCCTTCGCCTCGAGCGGGTCGGCGGCGGCGGCGTCCTCCAGGGCCTCGTGCTCGGCCTGGCGGAAGTCGGCGTTGTCGTCGAGGGTGACCTTGCCGTCGAGGGCCACGACCCGGCCGTCGTCGGTGAGGATCAGCGGGTTGACCTCGACCAGGGTGGCGTCCTCGTCGACGAAGGCGGCCCACAGGCGCTCGATCAGCTCGGCGGCGCCGTCGAGGGCCTCCTCCGGCAGGCGTCCGGCGGCCGCGATCTCACGGGCGCGTGCGCGGTCGACGCCGGTCAGCGCGGCGATCGGCGTCTGTGCGACGGCGTCGGGCTTGGTCGCGGCGACCTCTTCGATCTCCATGCCGCCCTCGACGGAGCAGATGGACAGGAAGGTGCGGTTGGCGCGGTCGAGCAGGAAGGAGAAGTAGAACTCCTGTGCGATGGCGCTGGCCTCTTCGACCAGCACTTTGTGTACCGTGTGGCCCTTGATGTCCATACCGAGGATCTGGCGTGCCTTGTCCTCGGCGTCGGCGGGAGAGTCGGCGAGCTTGACCCCGCCCGCCTTGCCTCGGCCGCCGGTCTTGACCTGCGCCTTGACGACGACGCGCGCGGTGCCGGCGGCGGCGAACTCCTCGGCGATCGCGCGGGCCTCCTCGGGCGTCGTGGCGATCTTGCCGGCCGGGACCGGGACGCCGTATTCCGCGAAGAGCTCCTTCGCCTGATGTTCGAACAGGTCCACGGGGGTCCGTCCTTAACGGGATCGACTTGGGGTTGCGACCGCGTCGAGCGGTCCGCTCCGACCAGGCAGCCTAGTCGCAACACGGCCCTGTACCGACCGCAGGGGCGCAAGGAGTGCTTCGCATCGGTGACACTCGGGTAATGAGGACATGAACGACAGGCGTTTGCCACCTCTTGGTGCGTGAGATGCCGTGATTTCCGGGAGTTGAGGGTGAGTAAGAACAGGGCACGGGATGTGCGCCGTGTCGCCTCGTTCCTGCTGGTCGCCGCTCTCACGGCGACCTGCGCCGCCACCCTGCCGGACGACGACCGCCCCGACTGGCGCAGCCCCGGTCTGATCGGCAACGGCGGCTGGCCGTTCTCCCGTGCCGCCGTCGTACCGGAGGAGGCGGAGGGCGCCGCGTACCTCCCGGGCAGTTCGGTCCTCGGGCTGCCCGGCGGCCGCGCCCGGCTCATCCCGTTCGGCCTCGACGACCCGGTGACGGTACGGCGCGACGACCCGCGCGTGGCCGAGGCCGTACGCGCCGACCAGGAGTGGCTGGCGGACGGCAGCGTACCCGGCGGCACTCCGGCCGAACGCGACGCCGCCTCGCGCGCGCTGCTGGACCTGCGCATGCTGACGCTGCCGAACGGCGCGTCGACCGCCTCCTGGTACGCCGGGTGGAACTACATGTGGCCGCGCGACGGCGCGTTCACCGCCGCGGCGTTCGCGGTGACCGGCCACGGCGAGGACGCACGGCGGGTGCTGTACTTCCTGGCACGCGCGCAGGACGGCGGCGGGCTGTGGGCGGCCCGATACCGCCCCGACGGCACGGCGGTCGCCGACGGACGCCAGGTGCAGCTCGACAGCCTGGGCTGGGTGCTGTGGGCCACGTGGTTCCTGCACCAGACCGATCCGCGGGCGGCGAACCTGGACACACTGTGGCCGATGGTGCGCCGTGCGGCGGGCCGCGCGGCCGGCTCCCTGCGCTCGGACGGCCTCCCGCCGCCCTCGCCCGACTACTGGGAGCGCGGCACGTCGCGCGAGCAGGCGCCGCACGCGGCGACCCTGGGCGTGTGCGCGCCGCTGCTGGCCGGCCTGCGCGCGGCGACGGCGCTGGCGGCGGCGCGCGGTGCGACGGCCGAGGCGCAGCGCTGGCGCCGCGCCTCCGAGCGACTGGAGCAGGGCATCGGACGCCGCTTCGCCCCGTACGGCTATCCGCGCTCGCCGGTGTCCGGTGGCCAGGTGGACTCCTCGGTGACCTTCCTGGCCCCGCCGTTCGCCCCGCCGTCTCCTGACGTGCTCGCCGCGGTGACCAGGACGGGCGCGCGCCTGCGCCTGCCGACCGGCGGCGTGGTGCCGGGCGAGGGCTACGGCGCGAGGGTGGCGTGGACCCCGGAGACGGGCCTGTTCGCGCTGGCAGCCGCGGCGTCGGGCGACCTGGCGGGTGCCAAGGGCTGGCTGGACTGGCTGATCGCCGACCGTTCGACGCTGGGCTCGTTCCCGGAGAAGGTCGACGCCCACGGCGCGCAGGCGGGCGTGGCACCGCTGGGCTGGACGTCCGCGCTGGTCGTCCTGGCCCTCACCGCGAACCAGACGATCCTGCCGGCACCTCCGGCATAGCCCCGTGCCCGCCGGTTCCGGCCCGGGCGGTCAGTGCGCAAATAAATGGTCAAGGAGTTCCGCGGTGGGCGCCGCGTTATGCGCCGTATCCTTCTCCAACGTACGGCCTTGAGCGCCCATCCACGGCAATAAGAAAAGACGGTCATTCCCGAATTTCCGGATTGGGGATTAGATGCCGGTCCACCACCGTACTCCGAACATCAACGCCCGCCGGCTCGGGTCATATCTGCGGCGGCTGCGGGAGATCCTCGAACTCTCCTACGGCGAAGCGGCGGCCCTGCTCGGCTGCGACGCGAACTGGCTCGCGCGGGTCGAGACCGGCTTCGGCGTGCCCGGCCCGGACGACGTAAGCCGGCTGCTGGACGGCTACCACGTCCCCCCGCACAAGATGCGCTCCGTGCTCATCGATCTGGCCTCGCGCCCGGCGGGCCCGCTCTGGCTCGGACCCCACACCGACCGCCTCAAGCCACTCGTACGCGACCTGCTCACTCTCGAATCCGAATCACCGTTCATCCAGACGTTCGGAATCACGAGCCTGCCCGCATTGGTGCGGACCGAGGAATACGCCCGCATGCTATTCGCGTACCAGATCCCCGAGGTCGATCCCGACCAGGAATGGGACCTGCTGAGCCACCGCCAGAGGCATCGCCCCGGCGGAATACGGCGGACTCTCGATATGATCCTCGACGAAGGCACTCTGACGATCATCAAGGGGCGCGAGCGAATCGTGCGCGAGCAACTCGCCCATTTGATCGCCCTCTCCGAAGAGGACGACACCACGGTGCGCGTCATCCCGCTGAAGGTCGGCGCACACGCCGGGCTCGGCGGGCCGTTCGACGTCCTGCGGTTCCCCGACCTCGGCGACACCCTGTCTCTGGTCCACAGCGCTCTCGGCGTCTCCGCGGCACCCGTCGATCTCACGGACACGTGGGAGCTCCTCGAAAGGGTCGCCCTGCCGCCCGCCGAGAGCCGCGACATGATCGCCCGCATCGCCGCGGGCGAACCGGCGCAGGCACGTGGTCAGAACGAGAAGACCTGAGTCTGGGGCACCTCAGGTGGCCCGTACGGGGGCGGGGGCCGGTGGCCGCGGCGCCCGGGTGCGGTAGGTGAGATGGCGCACCAGGGCCAGGGTGGCGAGGACGGCGACGAGACCGACCTCGCGGCGCTGAGCGCGTGGGTGGACCGGTTCGGCCCGTGTCCCTCCGCCCCGCACACCGCCGGCCGGGGCCAGGATGCGCAGGCGCGCCGGCTACGGGAGGCGATCCATCAACTGGTGACCGTGGCGCGCGGCCCGGCGGGGCCCGGTGCGGCTCCCGCGGCGGCGCGGGAGCGCGGGAGCGCGCTGCGCGACCGGAACACCGGCGCGGGCCACGAGGTGGAGGAGGGCTAGTCGGCGAGGGAGCGGCCGGCGGACTCGCCGACGTTCGCGCGGACCCACTCCACGATCTGCTGGGTCGTCGCGCCCGGGGTGAAGATCTGCGCCACGCCGAGCTTCTCCAGCTCCGCGAAGTCGCCGCTCGGGATGATGCCGCCCACGAAGACCGCGATGTCGAGAGCGTCGCGCTCCTTGAGCAGGTCGAAGACCTTGGCGCACAGGGTCATGTGCGCGCCCGACAGGATGGACAGGCCGATGCCGTCGGCGTCTTCCTGGAGGGCCGCCTCGACGATCTGCTCCGGCGTCTGGTGCAGGCCGGTATAGATGACCTCCATGCCCGCGTCGCGCAAAGCCCTCGCGACGACCTTCGCGCCACGGTCGTGACCGTCAAGGCCCGGCTTGGCGACGACGACTCGGATCGGATCGGCCATTCCGCCTCCTCCTCAGAGATCCTCAGACTAGCCGTACCCAGGAGGAGGCGGGGTGATCGGAAACAGGGCGGCCTCGCCCGCGGGCGAGGCCGCCCCGCCGTCGTCAGGTCACCTCGTTCAGCTCACCCGTCTTGACGTCGTAGACGAACCCGCGGACCGAGGACTTGACCGGGATGAACGGGCTGGCCTTGATCCGCTCGATCGACTGCCGTACGTCCGTGTCGAGGTCGGTGAACGCCTCGGCCGCCCACTCGGGCTTGATCCCGGTGTCGGCCTGCACCTGGTTGCGGAAGTCGTCGTCGGTGAAGGTCAGCATCCCGCAGTCGGTGTGGTGGATCAGCACGATCTCCCGCGTGCCGAGCAGCCGCTGGCTGATCGCCAGCGACCGGATCTCGTCGGCGGTGACCACGCCGCCCGCGTTGCGGATGACATGCGCGTCGCCCTCGGACAGGCCGAGGAGGCCGTACGGGTTCAGGCGGGCGTCCATGCAGGCGACGACCGCCACCCGGCGGGCCGGGGGCAACGGCAGGTCGCCCTTGTCGAACCCGGCGGCATAGCGCCGGGCGTTCTCCAGAAGGTCGTCCGTGACGGACATTCGACCGCTCCTAAGACTCGGGGAGTGCAGGACCGAGGTCGGGCCGCGGCGCGGCCCATGCGACTGAGCTGGTCGAACAGATAGAGGCGGCGGCTCACCCAGAAGACGTCGAGAAGAACGCCGGGTCCGCCTGCCATGAAGTGATCTCAGCACACAACACGCTTCGTGGCCAGTCCCCCACTCAGAGGAGGCTCGCGAGCAGCCGCTCGCGAAAGGCGTCCGCGTCCGCGCGTACGGCCACACGCACCGGCGGGCGCGCGCCCTCGTCGGCGTACCGGCGGCGGTCCCACAGCGTCGTACCGCGCGTACGCTCGCCGCGCAGCTCGACGCGTACGGGCCGGTCGACGTACTCGGCGAGGGACGGGTCGATGACCAGCATCGCGGCGAGGGCGTCGTGGATCACCGCGCCGCGCACGCCCAGCGACCGCTCGTACGCCGTGGCGTAGAAGTCCAGGATCCGCGTGGCGAACCGGGCCACCTCGCCCTCGCCCGCAGCGAGCCGGTCCAGCCACGCGCCGTCCAGCGCGGTCGGGTGGGTGGCGTCGAGCGGCACCAGCGTGACCGGCCAGGCCGCGGCGAAGACCAGTTCGGCGGCCTCCGGGTCGTGCCAGACGTTCGCCTCGGCGTGGCTGGAGATGTTGCCGTGGTGGTCGAAGGCGCCGCCCATGACGACGACGTCGCGGAACAGGCTCGGCAGCGCGGGTTCGAGCAGCAGCGCGATGCCGAGGTTGGTCAGCGGGCCGACCGCGAGCAGGGTCAGCTCACCCGGGTGTGCGCGTGCCAGCCGGACGATCTGCTCGGGCGCGGAGATCTCGGCCGGGCGGCCGGACGGCTCGGGCAGGCCGGTCTCGCCGAGGCCGTCCGCGCCGTGCCACGCGGAGGCGTACTCCACCTCCTGTGCCATCGGACGCGCGGCGCCGACCGCCACCGGCACGTCGCGTACGCCCGCGCGCTCCAGCACGCGCAGCGTGTTGAGCGCGCCGACGCGGGCTTCGACGTTGCCGTGCACGGTGCCGACGCCGACCAGGTCGACCTCGCCGGACCTGATCAGAGGAGCGAGGTAGAGCAGGGTCAGCGCGTCGTCGATGCCGGTGTCGCAGTCGAGCAGGATGCGGACGCTCACTGCGACGGGACGATCTGGAACGCCTCCGCCATTCGCCCTTCGGCGAGCCCGCCGCGCTGGGCGTTGGCGGACAGGAAGCCGCGCAGCATGCCCTCGATGTCGTCGTGGTGTGAGATCTGGCTGACGTGCGAGCGCAGCGCCGCGGCCTTGCGGTCGAACACGTCGGTGACGTCGACGAAGTGGTCGCCCGAGCCGCCGCCGGAGATCCACACCTCCCGCGCGACCCACGCCTCGTGGCCCTCGGCGCGCAGCTCGGGGAAGGCGTACGGGTTGCGCGCGTCGGGGTAGACCGCGTCGAGCGCCGCCGAACCCACCGCGCGGTGGTCGGGGTGGCTCGGGGCGAGCCGCTGGTAGTTGCGCTCCGGGCTGGGGATCAGCACCCGGTCCGGGCGTACCTGGCGGATCACCCGCGCGATGTCGCGCCGCAGGTCGAGGGTCGCCTCGACCCGCCCGTCGGGGTAGCCGAGGAAGCGCACGTCGGTGACGCCCACGCACTTGGCCGCCGCGCGCTGCTCGGTGCGCCGCAGGGGCGCCATCTCCTCACGCGGCAGGTCGTCGTCGAAGCCACCGGCGTCGCCGTCGGTGACGATGAGGTACGTGACCTCGATTCCGGCGTCCGTCCACGTCGCGACCGTCCCCGCGGCCGAGAAGTCCACATCGTCGGGATGGGCCATCACCACGAGCGCGCGTTCCACGTCTTCGATCACGATGACATCCTAGGTGCGGCAAGGAAGACTCGGGCTTTACCCGGCCGGACGGCCGTAACTCTGGCGTTTTGCAGTTACGCGGGGTATTCCGGACAGATGAAGAAACTGATCGACAACGTGGACGACGCGGTCCTCGACGCTCTTCGCGGCATGGCCGCCGCGCACCCGTCCCTGCGCGTGGACCTGGACCAGCGGATCATCGTACGGGCCGACGCGCCGCGTACGGGCAAGGTCGGGCTGGTCTCCGGAGGGGGTTCTGGGCACGAGCCGCTGCACGGCGGGTTCGTCGGATACGGCATGCTCGACGCCGCCTGCCCGGGAGAGGTGTTCACCTCGCCCGTCCCCGACCAGATCCTCGCCGCGACCACGGCCGTCTCGGGCGGCGCGGGCGTCGTGCACATCGTGAAGAACTACACCGGCGACGTGCTCAACTTCCAGATGGCCGCCGAACTGGCCGAGGACGAGGACGTCGAGGTCGTACCCGTGGTGATCGACGACGATGTGGCGGTGCAGGACAGCACCTACACGGCCGGCCGCCGGGGCACCGGCGCGACCGTCTTCGCCGAGAAGACCGCCGGCGCGCTCGCCGAGTCCGGTGCCTCTGTCGCGGACGTGGCGGGAGTGGCCAAGGAGGTCAACGAGCGCAGCCGGTCCTTCGGCGTCGCCCTGACGGCCTGTACGGTCCCGGCCGCCGGGCAGCCGACGTTCGAGCTCGGCGAGGACGAGATCGAACTCGGGATCGGCATCCACGGCGAACCCGGCCGTGAGCGTACGAAGCTGCGCTCCGCGAGCGAGATCGTCGACTTCTCGCTCTCGGCGATCAACGACGACATGCCGCTGTCGCGTGCCGAGGTCCTCGTGATGGTCAACGGCATGGGCGGCACGCCGCTGATGGAGCTGTACGCCGCGTACGCGGCGGCGGAACAGTGGCTGACCGGGCACGGGGCGACGGTCACGCGCCGGCTGGTGGGCAACTACGTGACGAGCCTGGAGATGGCCGGCTGCATGATCTCGGTCTGCCGCCTGACGCCGCGGCTCACCGAGCTGTGGGACGCACCGGTCGAGACTCCCGGCCTGCGGTGGGGGCGCTGATGGACCCGCGCCGGTGGATCACGCGGTTCTCCGAGCTGGTCACCGCGGACGCCGCGCGGCTGACCCGGCTCGACTCGGCGATCGGCGACGGCGACCACGGCTCGAACCTGGACCGCGGCCTGCGCGCCGCCGCGACCGCGCTGGCCGACGGCGGCGACCTGCCGCCGGGCAAGGCGTTGATCATGGCCGGGCGGACGCTCGTCTCCAAGACCGGCGGCGCGTCCGGCCCGCTGTACGGCACCCTGCTGCGCCGGGCCGGCAAGGCGCTCGGCGACGCGGCCGAGGTGGATGCCGCGGCGCTCGGGGCGGCGTTGCGCGCGGCGCTGGAGGGCGTACAGGAGCTCGGCAAGGCCGCGGAAGGCGACAAGACCATGGTCGACGCCCTGGCCCCGGCGGTGGCCGCGTACGAGGCCGCGACGGGCGAGGGCCTGGCCGCGGCGGCGCGTGCGGCGCTGGACGCGGCCGAGAAGGGCGCGGAGGCGACCGTTCCGCTCCAGGCGCGCAAGGGCCGTGCCAGCTACCTCGGGCCGCGCAGCGTGGGCCACCTGGACCCCGGCGCGGCCTCGACCGTCCTGTTGTTCCGCGCACTGGCCGAAACGGCCTGACCCCGAAGGGGACGATCGCCAAGTCATGGCAAACGTGGGAATCGTGCTCGTCTCGCACAGCCGCATGCTCGCCGAGGGCGCCGCCGAGCTGGCACGCCAGATGGGCGTCGGCCAGGTCACCGTGGAGGCGGCCGGGGGCACCGAGGACGGCGGCCTGGGCACGAGTCTGGAGCTGCTGGAGTCGGCCGTCGGCAGGGCCGACGGCGGCGCGGGCGTGGTGCTGATCGCCGACCTGGGCAGCTCGGTGCTGACCGCCAAGACCTACCTGGAGGACCTCGACGGGGACACGGTCGTGCTGGCCGACGCGCCGTTCGTCGAGGGAGCGGTGGCGGCCGCGTCGGCGGCGGCCGCCGGCGCCTCCGTCGCGGCGGTGACCGAGGCGGCGGGCGAGGCGTACGCCTTCCGTAAAAGCCAGCCCGGGTAAAATCCAGCCTAAGTAAACCTGACCTGCGAAGACGCCGGCCGGCCCGGACCGGTACTCGCGGCTCGCCGCGCATTGTCGGCCCGAGGCCGTAGGCTTCTTTGAGTGTCCACGCTCGTAAGCCATCCCCTTCTCGACGGCCTCAACGACGCCCAGCGCGCGGCGGTCGTGCATCACGGCGGCCCGCTGCTCATCGTCGCCGGCGCCGGCTCGGGCAAGACCCGCGTGCTCACCCACCGGATCGCCCACCTCCTCAGCGAGCGCGGGGCGCAGCCCGGTGAGATCCTCGCCATCACGTTCACCAACAAGGCCGCCGGTGAGATGCGCGAGCGTGTCGAGGCGCTCGTCGGCAACCGCTCCCGCGCCATGTGGGTGATGACGTTCCACTCCGCGTGTGTGCGGATCCTGCGCCGCGAGGCCAAGCGGCTCGGCTTCCCCAGCGGGTTCTCCATCTACGACGGGGCCGACTCCCATCGGCTGATGGCGCTGGTCTGCCGCGAGCTGGACCTCGATCCGAAGCGCTATCCGCCGCGAGGCTTCTCCGCCCAGGTCTCCAACCTCAAGAACGAGCTGATCGACTACGAGTCGTTCCGTGCGCAGGCGTCGACCCATATGGAAAAGACGCTCGCCGAAGCGTACGAGACCTACCAGGCGCGGCTCCAGCAGGCCGGCGCGCTCGACTTCGACGATCTGATCATGACGACCGTCAACCTCCTCCAGGCGTTCCCGGACGTGGCCGAGCACTACCGGCGGCGGTTCCGTCACGTCATGGTGGACGAATACCAGGACACCAACCACGCGCAATACGTGCTCGTACGCGAGCTGGTCGGCCAGCAGGGCGACGACGACGAGCTCGCGCCGGCCGAGCTGTGCGTGGTAGGCGACGCCGACCAGTCGATCTACGCCTTCCGCGGCGCGACGATCCGCAACATCCTGGAGTTCGAGCGCGACTACCCGGACGCCAGCGTCATCCTCCTGGAGCAGAACTACCGCTCGACGCAGACGATCCTGTCGGCGGCCAACGCGGTGATCGAGCGCAACGCCGACCGCAAACCCAAGCGCCTGTGGTCCGACCAGGGCAACGGGCCCCAGGTCACCGGCTACGTCGCCGACAACGAGCACGACGAGGCCGCGTTCGTCGCGCAGGAGATCGACCGGCTCAGCGACGACGAGGACGTCAAGGCGGGCCAGGTGGCGGTCTTCTACCGCACCAACGCGCAGTCGCGTGTGTTCGAGGAGGTCTTCATCCGCGTCGGCCTGCCCTACAAGGTCGTCGGGGGCGTCCGCTTCTACGAGCGCCGGGAGATCCGCGACCTGCTCGCCTACCTCCGTGTCCTGGGCAACCCCGAGGACACCGTGAGCCTGCGGCGCATCCTCAACGTGCCCAAGCGCGGCATCGGCGACCGGGCCGAGGCGTGCGTCGAGGCGCTGGCGAGCCGCGAGCGCATCTCGTTCTGGCAGGCCCTTCGGCGCGCCGACGACGCGCCCGCCATCGCCACCCGCTCGCTCAACCAGATCAAGGACTTCGTCGCGCTGCTGGACGAGCTCGGCGAGCTGGTGGCGACCTCGACCCCGGCCGAGCTGGTCGAGGCCATTCTGACCAAGAGCGGCTACCTCGCCGAGCTGACGGCGTCCCGCGATCCGCAGGACGAGACCCGCGTCGAGAACCTCCGCGAGATGGAGTCGGTGGCGGCCGAGTTCGAGAACTGCACCATCCGGGAGCGGCCCGCCGAGGGGCGGCTGGTGGAGTTCCTGGAGCAGGTCGCCCTGGTGGCCGACGCCGACCAGATCCCCGGCGGCGCGAACGGCGTCGTGCCCCCGGGCGAGCGCAGCCCCGACGGCGGCGACGGCGTGGTCACCCTGATGACGCTGCACACCGCCAAGGGGCTGGAGTTCCCCGTCGTGTTCCTCACCGGCATGGAGGACGGCGTCTTCCCCCACCTGCGCTCGCTCGGCGACCCCAAGCAGCTCGAGGAGGAGCGCCGGCTCGCCTACGTCGGCATCACGCGTGCTCGGCGGCGGCTCTACGTCTCCCGCGCGACGATGCGCAGCTCGTGGGGCGCGCCGTCCTACAACCCCGCGTCGCGGTTCCTCACCGAGATCCCCGACTCCCTGGTCGAGTGGCAGCGCTCCGGAGACCTCGAGCGCCCCGGCGATGGCCTCGCTGTCTCCAGCGGCCGGGCGTACGCTCCCCGGGCAACCGCGCGGTGCCCGCGCTCGCCACGGGAGACCGGGTCGTCCACGACGCGTTCGGGCTCGGCACGGTCGTCACCGTCGACGGAGCGGGCGAGAAGGCCGCCGCGACGGTTGACTTCGGCGGTGACTACGGCGTCAAGCGCTTCGTCCTTCGCTACGCGCCCATACAGAAGCTCTGAGCAGGTCGCACGGCCGGATGGCCGGATGCGGGCGTCGACATGTCGTGGGCGGACCTGCATGATGCACCTGGGAGCATCTGCGGCCCGTATGGGAGGAAAATGGGGCGGTTCACGCGACGTTTCCTCGTCGCAATCGTCTTCGTCGTGACCACCGTCTGGTCCGCCTCGCCGGCCCTCGCCGCCGACGCGCGACCGGTCACGCCGCTGACCGCGTGGGCGGTGGCCCCGCCGCCCGGCCTCTACCACGTACCCGCCTACCGGCCGATTCCCGCGACGCAGCACCTCGTCGTCTGCCGTCCGGGGGCCGCGCCCGCGGCGGGCGTCGCGCGGCAGCTCGCCGCCCAGTGCCGATACCACGAGATCCAGCAGGCGATCGACGCCGTACGCGCGCGCGGGACCACGATCTACGTGCTGCCCGGCACCTACCACGAGACCTCCGCGCTCACCGCGCCCAAGGGCCGGTGCGCCGGGCTCGGCGAACGCTCCCCGCTGTCTTATGCCGACCAGCGCGCCTGCCCGCACGTCCAGAGCCTGATCAGCGTCACCGGCGTGCCCGACCTCCAGATCGAGGGCGTCGGCGGCCCGGTGGTCATCTCCGGCAAGAAGCAGGTCGGCGTGCTCGCCGAGCGCGCCGACGGGTTCTACCTGCGCGGCGTGACCCTCCAGGGCTTCGGCGAGGACGGCGTGAGCGTCACCGGGACCGACGGTTTCGTCCTCGACCGGGTCAGCGGCCTGGGCAACGGCGGCAACGGGCTCGCCGCCTACACCTCCGACCACGGGCTGATCACCGACTGCGCGGCGTCCGGCAACGGCGACGCCGGCATCGCGACGGCCTCGGCGTCGGACCAGCGCGGCGGCCGGCTGTCCGTCGAGATCCGCCGCTGCCGCTCGTACGGCAACCTGATCGGCTACTCCGGCACCGCGGGCGACTCGGTGTACGTGCACGACAACCAGTTCAACGGCAACTCCACCGGCACGATGCTCGACAGCAGCGTGCAGGCGGTCGGCATGCCGCAGAACCACGCGATGTTCGTCGCGAACCGGGTCTTCGACAACAACGCCGACTTCTACCGCGGCTGCGGCTCGACCTGCCCGCGCCGTGCGGTGCCGGTCGGCACGGGCATGCTCCTCGCGGGCGGCGACGACAACACCTACGCGAGCAACCTCGTGTACGGCAACTGGCGCTACGGCATCGCCCAGTACTGGATCCCGGCGAGCCGTCGCGGCGAGAACGACCCCGCCAAGGCACGCGACACCTCCCACGGCAACCGCTACGTCGGCAACCTGATGGGCGTGAGTCCGGCGGGCGTCGCGGCGCCGAACGGCGTCGACTTCTGGTGGGACGAACAGGGCGACGGCAACTGCTGGGAGAGCAACGCCTCACCGGCGGGCATGCCGCGCACCGACCCGGCGGTCCTGCCGACCTGCGACCGCCCGTCCGCCACCGGCCCGTACGCCCAGCAGGGCAACCCGATCAAGACGGCCATCGTGTCGGCGTGCGCGGACTACCGGCCCGGCCGGGCCGACCCGCCCGCCTGCTCGTGGCTGGCGGCGCCGTCGCGTCCCTGACCGCGCTCAGACGAGGCGGCGGGCGGCGGCCCAGCGGGAGAGCTCGTGGCGGTTGGAGAGCTGGAGCTTGCGCAGGACGCTGCTCACATGCGTCTCGACGGTCTTGACCGAGATGAACAGCTCCTTGGCGATCTCCTTGTACGCGTAGCCGCGAGCGATCAGCCGCAGTACCTCGCGCTCCCGCTGGGTGAGCTGGTCGAGCTCGGGGTCGATGGCCGGCACGTCGGCGGCCGCGAACGCGTCCAGCACGAACCCGGCGAGACGCGGCGAGAACACCGCGTCACCGTCGGACACCCGCTCGATCGCGTCCGTCAGCTCCGGGCCGGAGATCGTCTTGGTGACGTAGCCGCGCGCACCGCCGCGTACGACGCCGATGACGTCCTCGGCGGCGTCGGACACCGACAGCGCGAGGAACCGCGTCTCCGAGGGCAGCACCTGGCGCAGCACCTCGACCCCGCCGCCGCCGGGCAGGTGCACGTCGAGCAGTACGACGTCGGGCACGGTCGCCTTGACCACCCGGACCGCCTCGTCGACGTCGCCGGCCTCGCCGACGATCTCGACGGAGTCGCCCAGCTCGGCCTTCACCCCGCTGCGGAACATCTGGTGGTCATCGACCAGCACTACGCGTGTCATCGCCTCATCGGTCCTGTCGTCTCATCTCTAGTCTGACCTCGGTGCCCTCGCCCGGGGCGGTACGGATCTCGGCCTTGCCGCCGTTGCGCTCCATCCGCCCGACGATGGACTCTCTCAGGCCCATGCGGTCCTCCGGGACCGCATCGAGGTCGAAGCCGCGCCCCCGGTCCCGTACGAAGATCGATACGTCGTCGCCGGCCACCTCGGCGTAGACCGACAGCGAGGAGGTGCCCGGCTCACCGCCGGCGTGCTTGGCGGCGTTGACCATCGCCTCGCGCGCGGCCTGGAGCATGGCGGCGAGGCGGTCGTCGAGCGGGCAGTCGCCGACGCACACGACCTCGACGGGCAGCCCGTGATGGTCCTCGACCTCGGCGGCGGCCTTGCGCATCGCGGCGGCGAGGTGCTGCTCGGCGTCGGCCTTCGGCTCGTACAGCCAGGCGCGCAGGTCGCGTTCCTGCGCACGCGCGAGCCGCTGCACCTCGCGCGGGTCCTGCGCGTTGCGCTGGATCAGGGTGAGGGTGTGCAGGACGGAGTCGTGTACGTGCGCGGCGACCTCGGCGCGCTCCTGCGAGCGGATCCGCTCGCGGCGCTCGCCCTCCAGGTCGCGCCACAGCCGCAGCAGCCAGGGCGCCACCACGACCGCGACCCCGGCGAGCACGACCATCGAGCCGAACAGCACCTGCCCGGCCTGCCCGGGATGGATCTTCTGGGCGAGGAACGCGACGAGGCCGCCGGCGACGAGCAGCGTGCCGACGATGCTGCGCAGCCACATGGCCTCGCTGTTACGCACCCAGCGCCGCCGCCGCTCGGGGTCGGCCTGCTGCCAGATGATCCCGACGCCGATGCCGCCGGCGACGACCGGCCAGACCGCCCAGGTGAGCGCGCCCGCGCCCCAGGTGAACAGGGACAGCCCGCAGACCAGCGCGCCGTACGCGAAGAGCTGGGCGAGGTCACGTCCCTTCTCGGGTGCGCCGTTCTGCGGGACGAGCAGCCAGAGCGCGACGTACGCGACGACGCCGACACCGGCCGAGATCAGGACGGCGAACGCGATGCGTACGACGATGACCTCGAGGCCGAGATGCTCGGCGAGCCCGGAGCACACGCCGACGGCGAGCCGGTCATCGGCTCGCCGTTCCAGGCGCGGGGTGACGTCGGTGGGTGTTTCGGGCACAGTCCGATGGTCACACGTTCGCGTGCCCGCGCGCATCGGGGACCGCCCTGGGGTACCCCGGAGATCCTCAGGGACGAGTCAGGGGTCTCCCGGATGGCAGGGGCGCGGCGGGTCCGCGACGATGAACCCATGAACGAGGAGAGCGTCTCACCGGCCGACGACGCCACTGACGACGCCCCGCGTGAGGCGGCCCCGCCGGAGGACACCACGTCCGTCCCAGGCCCGGCCGACTCCCACGACACGGCCGGCACGACCGGCATCCCCGGCACCACCGGCTTTCCCGGCGCCACCGACCCACCCGGCGCGGCCGATTCCGCCGCTCCCGTACGGCGGCTCACCCGGTCACAGGAGGGCCGCCTGATCACCGGGGTATGCGCCGGCCTCGCCCGTTACACGCGCATCGACGTGGTCGTGTTCCGGGTGGCCTTCGCCCTGCTGGTGATCACGACGGGCGTGGGGATCCTGGTCTACCTCGCCGCCTTCCTCCTGATGGGCGCGCCCGACGGCGGCCCGTCGAAGGTGGAACGGGCCGGCAAACGCGTCTTCGACGGCGACACCGCGCTCACGCTGCTCGGCGCGACGCTGGCCGCCGGCATGCTGTTCGGCGTCATCGGCAACTGGGGCTCCGGCGACGCGCTCTCCGGGGTCGTCGTGTTCGGTCTGGTGCTGCTCGTCGCCCGGTCCCGCGGAGTCGACCTCGTCCAGGTGGCGAGGGGTCTGCCGGACCAGGTCAAGGGCCGGCCGCTCTCCTCCTGGACTCCGGCACCCCCGGCCGCGGCCGGCTACCAGCCGTCCGACACAATGATCGACTTGGCCCGCCTGGGTCACCGCACCGCCCCGTACACCCTCGAACCCCAAGACACGATCGCCACGGCGACCCGGCCGCCGTTCCCTGCCGCCACCCCTCGGCGGCCCCGGTCCTACCTGAGCGGACTCACTCTGCTGGCGGCCCTGCTGGCGGCCGTCGTCCTCAACGCGTTCGTCGGCCATTGGCCGATGTTCGCCCGGCTTCAGGTCGTCATCGGCGGGGCGCTCTCCGTCGTCGCCGTCGGTACCCTCCTTGCCGCCTGGTTCGGCCGGGACCGCAAGCTCGTTTTCGTTGGAGCCCTCATGTCCTTCGCCCTGGCATCAACCTCGATCGCGGGCAACGCCGCCGTGGCACGCAGCACCCATCACCAGATGTGGCGCCCGGCGGCCATCGCCCAGGCCGACCAGCACCATCGGGTCCTCATCGGCCACGGCCTGGTCGACCTGACCTCGGTACCGCTTTCCCCCGGTGAGAGCCTTCACGTGTCCGCCCAGGTGATACTCGGCGTGCTGGCCGTCAAGGTCCCGTCCACGGCACGCATCGAGGTGGACGGCCACGCGTACCTGGGCGACATCACCATCGACCACCGGGTGACGAGTGGGCCGGGCGCGAGCGTGCACAGCGTCCTCGACCCCGAAGGACCCCCCACCCAGTCGCCGCCGACCATCGTGCTGCACATCCGCAGCAAGGTCGGCGACATGGAGGTCACCCGTGTCCCGGCATAGGTTCGACCCGTCCGCGCTGGTGGGAGGAACCCTGTTCCTCGCCATCGCCGTCCGCTACCTGATCGAGGGCTTCGGCGGCCACCGCGTCCCGTTCGCCTGGACCCTGCCGGCGGTGTTCGTCACCATCGCCGCGATCCTGTTCCTCCGCGTCGTCTTCCGCTCACGCCGTCCGCGCTCGTACCCGACCGGGCCCGGACGACCGTGAGTCACCCCGCCGGTGCCGGGGAGGCTTCGCCGGCTCGGGCGGCGGGCTCGGTGGCCGGTTCGGTGTCCGCGTTGCGGCGGGTCCCCCACCAGACGGCGGCGACGAAGAGGATCAGCCAGGCGAGGTTGGCCCAGCGCACGCCGAGATGCTGATACCCGCTCACGCGTACGCCGGGCAGCGTCATCACGCCCAGCATCACGCCGCGGAGGATGAGGAGCCAGTCCAGGCGCGCGTACGGGGTTCGCGGGAGCACGGCGAGCAGGGGCAGGAGCATCGCGTCGTACCACGGGTACTGCAAGGGCGAGACCAGCGTCGTGCCGAACGCGACGACGACCACCGGCAGGAACGCCGCCGGTGACCCGATCGGCGACCCGTCCCGCGTGGTTCGCCAGAGTGCGAACGGCAGGCCCGAGCGCCACCACAAGAACACCGTCAGGGCGACGGCCAGAACGGCCATCCACACGGTGTAAAGGCCGTGGTGGTACAGGATGAAGTCCGGTACGGGCAGGTAGCGGTCCTTCTTGCGGCCGAGACGCGTGCTCAGCGAATGGATCGCCGCCGGTCCGGCCAGCAGGTAGCCGCCGCCCCCGACGAGCAGCAGCCCGGCCCCCGCCGCGACCGCACGCCTGAGCCGCTCCATGACGGTCGGCCCGGCCTCCGCGCTCGCCCTCCGGCCAGTCGCCACGGCCGCCGCACGCCTGAGCCGGACCACGACCGTCGGCTTCGCGTCTGCCTCCGAGACGCCGCCTCCCCGGCCGAGGCCGAGCCAGGCGACGGCGACCAGCGCCGCGGCCGGGAACAGGAACGACGCCTTGACCGCCACTGCGGCGCCCCCGGCCAGCCCGGCCAGCAGTGCCGACCTTCGCATCGCATACAGCGCGACCACCAGGAAGAACACCGCGTACACGTCCGCGTGGCCGCTGCCCACCATCCAGAAGAGCATGATCGGGTTGAGCGTCCAGAGCAGAGCGGCACGCACGCGGCGCGCCGGGTCCGGGCCGACCAGGCGGTCGAGGACGATGCCCGTACCGACGAAGGCGACCGCGTTCCCCCACTTCAGCAGGAACACGATGTGCGCCATCGCGTTGCCGCCGAGATGCGCCGCGGCCCACTGGATCGCCGTCGTGATCGGGCCGTAAACGGTGGGGACGCGCTGCCAGCCGCTCGGCAGCAGTACGCCGACCGGGTCGCCGGTGCGGGACAGCAGGAACGGGGTGGTCGCGTACGGGTTCCGGCCCAGGTCGGCGATCCGCCCGTAGATCGCGTAGTTCAGCATGTCCACGGAGCCGGCCGGCGGCAACAGCGCCAGGACGCACGCGGCGACGGCGCCCGCGGCGAGCAGCCGGCCGGGGCGGACGAACGACCCTCGGCGCAGCGCGTACAGGCCGCTCAGCGTGCCCACCCCGGCGCTCACCGCCGCGAACCAGGTCAGCGTGATGACCACCGCCGGGGACGGCGAGCCGCCCAGCGTCAGGAACGGGCTGGTCGATCCGAAGTACGGGACGGCTTGGGAGGTGCCGAGCACCATGGCAGCGGCCAGCGCGGCGAGGCTCGCACCCAGCATCGCCAAGGAGAGCAAGTGTGGCGCGGAGCGTGACATGAGAAACGAGGCTACGGGGGGAAAATCGGCGTATGACCACGGGGGCCCGGAGTTCACCCAACGCTTACCCGGCCGCCGCATCATCCTCGACGCATCGGCCGGGGCCGGACTCCTGCTCCCGCGGCGCCGAGAGTCCCGTTGACCGCGCGCGGTCCGGAGTTTGCTCCGCAGCGCCGAGAGTCCCACTGACCGCGCGACTCGGAGCTTGCTCCGCAGCACCCGGGAGTCCGGCGCGCGGCTCGGAGATTCTCTCAACGCTCACCCGGCGGCCGCCGCGTGCAGACTCAGGGCGTACGCGGGGCCTGGGTTCAGCAGTTCCCGTGGCAGCGGAGTGCCGTAGACACGGATGCGGTTGGCCCGCAGCGTTCGCTCCGCGACGCCCTGTTCCGTGATCGTCCGTTCGGCCAGCTCCCCCGCCAGCACCGCCAGCACTCCCGGCGCCGCGACCGGAACCGCACGGTGGCCGGGCGGCCAGGCCCGAAGCCACAGCTCGGGAAAGGCGGGCAACGCCACCGGTACCCCGTCGAACCGCGCCAGCTGCCACCAGTAGGCGGGCCGGGCGGCCACGTCTCGCAGTACGCCCGCCAGCCGCCCGATCGTGGGCGGACCGGCAGCCGCCGGCTCACGAACCTGCTGGGTGATGTCGGGGATGGCCGAGAAGTTCACGAGAAGAAGTCCTTCGGATGCGCGGCGAAGAAGCCGCGAAGGTTGACGAGACCGAGGGAATACGGGTCAGCGACAACACGAAGGACACAGCGCGATGACCGCGTGGCGAGAGTCCACGTCGGCGGCCGGAAGCGTACGCGCTGGCATGCGGAAAGCATGCGGCCCCAGGATCCCCTTGTCAAGCTGGACAAACGCCGCAAAGCATCGCCGAGTGGCCCACCTCCGGCGCGCCCGGTTCGTTGGTGAAATCGGGGTCGACGGGCACACCGGCGAGCCGGCCGAGCGTCCTTGGGGGTGGGGTGACGCAAGCGCTCCGTAGGCCTGGCCTACGGAGGGTATTGAGGCATACGTTGAGTCAAAGCCTCCTTACCACGGGAGATCGTAATGTCGCGCAGCCGCCCCAAACGCATCCGCAAAGCCTCCGCGCGTATCCGCCGCAAGCACCGCTCCCAGGTGCGCCGGACACATCAGGCGAAAATGCCGGAAAAGGCCGTCGAGAGCTGATCACGCGCTCGTACGGAAAACGTCGCCCGATTCGAGGAGCGGCGCGTCTTCTTCATCCACCGCGCAGTCGTCATGGCCGGCGCGGCAGATGGTGTGTTCCGCGACGTGGCCAAGAGCGCCCGGGATGACCCCGGATGACCCCTGCCACCCGCCGTCGGGCACCGGGCACCGGCCTGCGGAGGGTCGCCCGACTTCCCCGGAACCGCGAGAATGCCCATAGCGCACCAGCGGGTCAAACGGCGAACGTGTCGGACTGATCACATATTCGCCCTCGCGGACGCGGGGTATGCATTCGTGCATACTCTGCGTTAGCCGGGCAACGGGGTCAGTGCGCGGGTTCGGCTGCGCCGGCTGACCCGGAGAGGAGCGCCATGGAACTCGATCATGAATTCACCGTCCCCGTGCCGATCGACCAGGCATGGCCGGTCCTGCTCGACGTCGAGCGAATCGCGCCCTGCATGCCGGGAGCGACGCTGGACTCGATCGAGGGAGATGAGTTCACCGGGCGGCTGAGGGTGAAGCTCGGCGCGATGACGATCACCTACAAGGGCTCGGCCCGAATCGCCTCGCGAGACGAGAGCGCCCACAGCGTGTCCATCGAGGGCACCGGCAAGGAGGCGCGCGGCTCGGGTACGGCCAGCGCCACCGTGGAGGCGCAACTGCACGACGAGGGCGAACAGACGCGCGTCACGGTACACACGAAGCTCAACGTCACGGGCCGTCCCGCGCAGTTCGGCCGCAACATTCTGGGCGAGGTCGGCGGCAAGCTGGTCGGCCGCTTCGCCACCAACCTGGCCGGAGAACTCACCCGTGAGGAACCCGCCGCCGAAACCCCGGCCACCGAAACGCCGGCGGCCGAAACGCTCGCCACCGGAACACAGAGCACCGGAGCACAGGCCGCGGGAGAGCCCGCCACCAAGACCAGAGCCGCCGAGACCCGCGCTCCTGAGACCAGGGCAGCCGAGACCGGCACCGCCCAGACCGGCGCCGGCGAGACCGCCGCTGCGGCGGTTGCCGGCGCTGCTGGTGCCGGCGCTACTGAGGCCGCCGCCGGCGAGACCGGCGCAGCCGAGATCTCGGTCGCCGAGGAGATCGCGGCCGCGACCACCGAGCCGATCCCCACCGCCACCGGCTCCGCCGACCCCACCGAGACCGGCGTGGGCAAAGCCGTCGCTGAGCCAATCGCGGAGACCGCCGTCGAGCCGGTCGCGGCGGAGCCCACCGCTAGGCGATCCGCAGAGTCGCAGGTGGCGCACTCGGAGCCGGCGACCGACGGAGACCGCACGCCGCAGCCCGCGCCGGCGCCGAGGCGGCCCGCCGCACGCGCCGATGACCAGGACTCCATCAACCTCCTGGAGTTCGCCGGTCCCTCGATCGCCAAGCGCCTGGCCCCAGTGGTGGCCGGAGTGGCGACGTTGTGGGCCGTCAGGCGGATCGTCCGCCGGAAGCGCCGCGGATCCTCCGGCGACGACGCCTGATCCGCGACCCGATCGCCGACCCTCGATCCGCGACCGCCGACCCCGGTCCGCGAGCCGCAGGGGCCCGGCCGCGCGGGGTGTTACGGTCGCCGCGCAGCGTCGGACAGCGAGCCTAGGGTGGAGCGTATGACCGATTTGTCACGTGAGCGCGCCGCCGCGCTGGACGCGGCCGATCCGCTCGCCTCCCTGAGCGATGCCCTCGTACGCGACGATCCTGAGCTGATCTACCTTGATGGGAACTCGCTCGGGCGGCTGCCCAAGGCCACCGTCGAACGGGTCGCGCGGGTCGTACGGGACGAGTGGGGGGCGGGGCTCATCCGTTCGTGGCACGACTGGATGGACCTTCCGCTCCGCGTCGGCGACCTGATCGGTTCCACCCTCCTGGGCGCGGCCGGGGGGCAGGTCGCGGTCGCGGACTCGACCACCGTCAACCTCTACAAGCTGGCCGTGGCCGCGCTGGACGCCCGCCCGGACCGTACGGTGATCGTCACCGATGACGACAACTTCCCCACCGACCGGTACGTCTTCGAGGGTCTGGCGGCGCAGCGCGGCCTCGAACTCCGCGTCGTCCACACCGACATCGACGCCGGCCTGGACCTCGACGTCCTGAACGACGCCGTGCGTACGGACACGGCGCTGGTCAGTCTCTCTCACGTCGCCTACCGCTCGGGTGCGCTGGCCGACATGGCCGAGGTCAACGAGATCGTGCACGCGGCGGACGCGCTCGTGCTCTGGGACCTGTGCCACTCGGCCGGATCGGTACCCGTCGAGCTCGACGCCACCGGGACCGACCTCGCCGTCGGCTGCACGTACAAGTATCTGAACGGCGGTCCCGGCGCCCCCGCCTTCCTCTACGTACGCGAGGAGCTCCAGGCGGTGGTGCGGCAGCCGATCTGGGGCTGGTTCGGCCAGCGCGACCAGTTCGCGATGGGCCCGTCGTACGATCCAGCGCCCGGAATCGACCGGTTTCTCGTTGGCACACCCGCCGTCGTGGGGATCGCGGCCGTCGAGGAGGGCGTACGGCTGCTGGCGCGGGCCGGGATCGACCGGCTGCGGGCCAAGGGCCTCGACCTCACCGGCTATCTCATCGAGTTGGCCGAGGCGTGGCTGCCGGACCTGGGCCTGGCCACGCCGGCCGAGCCGGGCCGCCGCGGCTCGCACGTCTCGTTGCGCCACCCCGAGGCCTGGCGCATCACCCAGGCGCTGATCGAGGACAAGGTGATCCCGGACTTCCGTACGCCCGCGCGGCTGCGGCTGGGCCCGGCGCCGATCAGTACGAGCTTCGCCGACGTGTGGGAGGGCATGCACCGGCTGCGCAAGATCGTGGACGGCCGGACGTACGAACGGTTCTCCGCCGAGCCGTCCCGCGTCACCTGAACGCGCGCGGGGTCACTCCCACTCGATCGTGCCGGGCGGCTTGCTCGTGATGTCCACGACCACCCGGTTGACCTCGGCGACCTCGTTCGTGATGCGGGTGGAGATGCGCTGGAGCAGGTCGTGCGGCAGCCGCGCCCAGTCGGCGGTCATGGCGTCCTCGCTGGTCACCGGCCTGAGCACGATGGGATGCCCGTACGTGCGGCCGTCGCCCTGCACGCCGACCGAGCGCACGTCGGCCAGCAGTACGACCGGGAACTGCCAGATGTCGCGGTCGAGACCGGCGCGGGTCAGTTCCTCGCGGGCGATCGCGTCGGCCTCGCGCAGCAGGTCGAGGCGATCGCGTGTCACCGCGCCGATGATCCGGATGGCCAGGCCCGGCCCGGGGAACGGCTGCCGCCAGACGATCTCACCGGGCAGCCCGAGCTCCTCGCCCAGTCGGCGTACCTCGTCCTTGAACAGGGTCCGCAACGGCTCGACCAGCGAGAACTGAAGGTCGTCGGGCAGGCCGCCGACGTTGTGGTGTGACTTGATGTTGGCCGCGCCGGTGCCGCCGCCGGACTCGACCACGTCGGGGTAGAGCGTGCCCTGGACCAGGAACTCCACGGCCTCGCCGTGCGACTCCACGATCTCGCGTGCCGCGCCCTCGAAGACCCGGATGAACTCCCGGCCGATGATCTTACGCTTCTGCTCCGGGTCGGCGACGCCGTCGAGGGCGGCGAGGAACCGGTCGGCCGCGTCGACCACGACCAGGTCGACGCCCGTGGCCGCGACGAAGTCCTTCTCGACCTGCTGTGCCTCGCCCGTGCGCAACAGCCCGTGGTCGACGAAGACGCAGGTCAGCTGGGAACCGATGGCGCGTTGTACGAGCGCGGCGGCCACCGCGGAGTCGACGCCGCCGGAGAGCCCGCAGATCGCGCGCTTGCCGCCGACCGCGGTGCGTACGGCCTCGACGGACTCCTCGACGATGTTGACCATCGTCCAGGACGCCTGGCAGCCGGCCGCGGCGAGGAAGTGCCGCAGCACGGACATCCCGTGCTCGGTGTGCATGACCTCGGGGTGGAACTGCACGCCGTACAGGCCGCGTTCGGCGTGTTCCATCGCGGCCACCGGGGCGGCCTCGGTGCGTGCGGTCACGACGAACCCGGCGGGCGGCTCGCTACAGGTGACCCGATGCGACATCCACACCGACTGCTCGGCGGGCAGCCCGGCGAGGAGCGCGCCCGCTTCGAGCACGGTCAGGCCGGTGCCGCCGTATTCGGCGATGTCGGAGTCGGCGACGGTGCCGCCCAGCTCACGCGCCATGGCCTGGAAGCCGTAGCAGATGCCCAGCGTGGGCACCCCGGCCTCGAACAGGCCCGTGGGCACCGCGGGCGCGCCCGGCTCGTACACGGAGGCGGGGCCGCCGGACAGGATGATCGCCTTCGGCCGCTTGGCGAGCATCTCGGCGACCGGCATGGTCGAGGGCACGATCTCGCTGAACACGTGGCACTCGCGTACGCGCCGCGCGATGAGCTGCGCATACTGCGCCCCGAAATCGACAACGAGGACCGTGTCGAAGGACTGCTCGACTGACTCGACGGACACCAAGAACGCCTTTCGGGGTCGCGGGATGGCCACAGTCTAGTGCGGTGGCGGTGAACGTTTTGCCTCGTGGGGGACCTTTGCCAGATACGCCAGGTGCCGGCCCGGCGCGCGCGGAGCCGGCACCGCCTCGTGATCCCAGGCCACTAGCTCCCTGTGGCGCTCCTCGGGCGCGTACGGCGTGACGCGGGCGGAGCGGCCGGTGCGGCGCCGTGCTTCCTGGTCCCGCAGAACGCGATCACCGCTACCGCGACCACCAGGCCGGCGAGCGCGTAGAGGGAGAGCCGGTAGCCCGCCGCGAGCGCGTGCGCGTGCCCGGCGCCGGGGTCGCCCGCCTCCAGCGCGGTGGTACGCGCGGCGGCCACCGACAGCAGGACGGCGACGCCGAGAGCGATGCCGAGCTGGAACGAGGTCTGGCGCACGCCGCCGGCCAGCCCCTGCTCGTCCCCGGCGACTCCCCAGGTGGCCGCCAGCGTCGAGCTGATCGTGGTGGCGAGCATCGCCATCCCGAACGGGAGCAGCACGAGGCCGAACAGCAGCGGGTCACGCCCGGCCGTCATCTGCGAGGCGACGACGGCGAGGAACAGTCCGGCCGCCATCGTCGCTCCGGCGATCGAGCGCCGCAGGCCGATGCGGGTGATCAGCCGTCCGAAGACCGCGCCGAGCGCGAGGTTCACCACCCCAATGGGCGCGACGATGAGACCCGCCTGGACCGGCGTGCGGCCGCCGGCCTCCTGGAGGTAGAGGGTGACCAGGAGGTAGCCCGCGCCGGACATCATGCCCGACGCCAGTGACACCAGGTTGGCCATCCGCAGCGTGCTCGACCGGAACAGGCCGAGGCGTACGAGCGGTTCCGGATGGCGGTGTTCGACGACCAGGAAGATCGCCAGCGCGGCGAGCCCGGCGGCGAAGGACAGGACGCACCGCGGCGAGGTCCACCCGGCGGCACCGCCCTGCGCGGGAGCGATGACGATCAGGGCCACACCCAGCGTGATCAGTACTCCGCCCAGTACGTCGAGCCGGCGACGTCGCGGCGTGGCCGCCGGGAGGAGCCGCGGCGCGAGCACGGCCATCACCACGCCGATCGGGACCGCGACGGCGAAGACGCTCCGCCAGCCGAGCGAGTCCACCAGCAGGCCGCTGAGCACCAGGCCGCCGACGAACCCGAGCACCGTGGCGATGCCGAACCGGCTCAGCGCCCTGGCGCGTGCCGGGCCCTCGGCGAAGGAGGTGGTCAGCAGGGCGAGGGCGGTGGGCGCGATGGCCGCGGCCGAAAAGCCCTGCACGACGCGGCAGACGACGAGCATGGGCGCGTTCGCCGCCAGGGCGCACAGCAGCGAGGACATCGCGAATCCGGCCATCCCGATCGCGAACACGCGACGCCGGCCGAACAGGTCGCCGACCCGCCCGCCGAGGATCAGCCCGCCTCCGAAGGCCGTGTTGTACGCCGTGACGACCGCCTGCACACCGGACGGCGAGAAGCTCAGCTCACGCTGGATGTCGGGCAACGCGACCGTGACGATGGACGCGTCCAACATGATCATGAACTGGGCGGACAGGATGAGCACAAGGCCCGGCACGGTCCGCCCGCCGCGCGACGATTTCTGATTCATTCGGTCCTCCCAGGGAAGCCGCGGCCACGTCGCCGCGCGTCCTGAGGAAACACCGGACCAGACGATCACGTTGCACCACACGCGAATCCCGGCTCGGGTAGGGCCGAAAAGCCGTGACGGCCGGGGTCTAGGGGCGAGACCCAACAGGCGGCAGCACCTCGAACTCGTCGACCGACGCGCCGACGATGAGGGCGCCCAGATCGTCGTCCGGGCCGTCTCCGCGAAAGGCGTACAGGGTGGCGCGATCGGTCCAGCGTTCGTAGACGTTGACCCGTCCGGCGTCGAGCGGATCGGGGGCGACGGAGAAGTCGTGGCAGCCGGGAGTGGCGCGGGCGAGTCGAACGGCCGCACCCGATCGGGCCAGGAAGAGGTCGCGGTCGGCGGCGCCGACGCGGAGGTGACCGGCGACGATGATCATTGCGGGGCCTTTCGTAGACGAGTGTCCGAGGGCGGGCGGCTCCGGGCCGTACGCGACGCGTGCCGGTTATTTTTTGATCGGTCGACCAATAAGTGGACTCTAGTCTTCTTGAACGCGGTGTCAAGAAGTCATAGGGTGCGGAGATGCCCCGAACCGGCCGGCCGCGCTCCTTCGCCTACGACGACGTCGTGAACGGCGCCAAGGACGTCTTCTGGCGGCGCGGCTACGCGGCGACGTCCCTGCGCGAGCTCAAGGAGGAACTCGGCGTGCTGCCGGGCAGCCTCTACGGCGCCTTCGGCGACAAGCACGCGTTGTTCCTCCGAGCGTTGGAGCGCTACGCCGGCGACACGCGCGAGGCCGCCGCGTCGATCCTGGCCGAGGGCCCGGTGCTGCCGCGCGTCGGCGCGCTTCTCGCCGACGTCCTGACGGCGGCGCGTACGGCGCCCGGGCGCGGCTGCATGCTCGGCAACACGGCGGCCGAGCTGCTGCCCGCCGATGAGGCCGCGGGCCTGCTGGTCCGCGGCGGGTTCGGCGCGCTGGAGAGTGCGATCACGCGGGCGCTGGCCGTCGCACAGCGGGCCGGCGAGATCCGCGCGGACGTCGACTGCGAGACGCAGGGCCGCCTCCTCGTCGTCCTCATGCAGGGCCTGCACGTCGTCGCACGCGCCGAACCCGACCCGCACCGGCTCGACGACGTCGTCCACGCCGCCCTCGCCGCGCTGAAGGCATGAGACGGAACCCGGCTCAGGCCGGGGAGATCGGCAGGTGCAGGGCCCCGGGAGCGTCCGCGGGCACGGTCGGCGACTTCGGTGCCACCGGGGTCAGCCGCTCGTACGCCGCGCCGAGCGCCGGTCGCGGGTCGTCCTCGCCCTGGTTCGGCCAGAACGCCATCGCGCGCTCGGCCTGGGCGGTGATGGTCAGCGACGGGTTGACGCCGAGGTTGGCCGAGACCGACGAGCCGTCCACGATGTGCAGGCCCGGGTGTCCGTAGACCCGGTGGTACGGGTCGATCACGCCCTCCTCCGGCGTGGCCCCGATCGTGCAGCCGCCGATGAAGTGCGCGGTCGTCGGGATGTTGAACAGGTCCAGCCACGTGCCGCCCGCCATGCCGCCCATCTCCTCGGCCAGCATGCGTACGACGCGGTGTGCCATCGGGATCCACGTCGGGCTCGGCTCGCCGTGTCCCCGGCGGGCGCGCAGTCCGCGTCCTGAGGGCGAGGGCACCACGGTGATCGAGTTGTCGCGGGTCTGCATGACCAGGGCGACGATGGTGCGCCGCGACCAGCCGCGCAGGTTCGGCAGGCGTACCGAGTCCTGCGGGTGGGTCGCGGCGGCCGCGAGGAACTTGACCCACCGGGGAGTACGGCCGCCGCCGTCGATCAGCAGCGACCGGAGCGCGCCCATGGCGTTCGAGCCGGGACCGTAGCGCGTCGGCTCGATGTGCGTGTGCTCGTCCGGGTGGAACGAGGAGGTGATCGCCACACCGCGCGAGTGGTCGTCGCCCGCCTGGCGGAACCGCTCCACGCCGAGGATCGCCTCGGAGTTGGTCCGCGTGCGCACGCCGAGGCGGTCCGACAGGCGCGGCAGCGCGCCGGTGGTCTTCATCTGGTGCAGCAGCTTCTGCGTGCCGTAAGTGCCGCCGGAGAAGACCACCTGTGCGGCGGTCAGCGTGCGGCGTACGCGGCGGCGATGGCCGGTGGGCGCGATCTCGACGGTGTAGCCGCCCTCGGGCAAGGGCCGCACGGCGGTCACGGTGGTCATCGGCAGGATTCGGGCGCCGGCGTGTTCGGCCAGGTAGAGGTAGTTCTCGGTCAGCATGTTCTTGGCGCCGACCCGGCAGCCGGTCATGCACGACCCGCACTCGGTGCAGCCGACGCGCCGCGGCCCCGCGCCGCCGAAGTAGGGGTCGGCGACCTGCTCGCCCGGCTTGCCGAACAGCACGCCCACCGGAGTGAGGTGGAAGGTCTCCTCGCGGCCCATCCGCTCGGCGACCCGCTTGATCGCGTGGTCCGCCGGGGTCATCGTCGGGTTCGTGCGGACGCCGAGCATGCGGCGCGCCTGGTCATAGAAGGGGCCCAGCTCGGCCTTCCAGTCCGTGATGTGCCGCCACTGCGAGTCCTCGAAGAACGGCTGCGGCGGCTCATAGAGCGTGTTGGCGTAGACGAGCGACCCGCCGCCCACGCCCGCCCCGGCGAGCACGAGGACACGCGAGCCCTTCTCTCCGCGCAGCAGGTGGATGCGCTGGATGCCGGTCATCCCCAGCCCCGGCGCCCACAGGTAGCGCGGCGTACGCCAGGAGGTCTTCGGCAGCGCGCGATGGCGCTCGCCCGGCGCGCCGTCCGGCACGTCGAAGCGCCGGCCGGCCTCGACCACGGCGACCCGGTAGCCCTTCTCGGTCAGCCGCAGCGCCGTCACGCTGCCGCCGAAACCCGAGCCGATCACAATGACGTCATAGTCCATCAGGGGGCTCCTACCTCAGTCGCAGGCGCTTCATGGTCTTCAGCCCGCGGCTGAGGAGCGCCGCGTACTTCTCGTACGGCATGCCCATGACCGGCTCGAACCCCAGCCAGTGCTGGCTGGCGACCGTCTGGGCCTCGGTGTACTTGAGCAGGCCCTCCGCGCCGTGCCGACGGCCCACGCCGGAGTTCTTCATACCGCCCATCGGCGCGGCGTAGGAGCCGTACGCGGAGGCGTACCCCTCGTTGATGTTGACGGTGCCCGCGCTGACCTGGGCGGCGAGGCGGCGTCCGCGCGCGACGTCACCGGTCCAGATGCTCGCGCTCAGCCCGTACTCGGAGTCGTTGGCGAGCGCGACCGCCTCGTCGTCGGAGGAGAACCGGTAGAGCGACACGACCGGCCCGAACGTCTCGTTGCGGCACAGCTCCATCTCCGGCTGGACGCCGGTGAGCACGGTCGGCTCGAAGAAGTACGGCCCGGCGTCGGGCCGCGGCTTTCCGCCGGTCAGGATCGTCGCGCCGCCGGCGACCGCGTCCTCCACGTGCCGGGTGACGGTGTCGAGCTGGCGCTGTGAGGTGAGCGAGCCCATGTCGGCGTCATAGCCCGCGCCGAGCCGCATGTCGCCTGCGCGAGCGGTGAAGCGCTCGGCGAACCGGTCGAAGATCTGGTCGTGGACGTAGAGCCGCTCGATCGAGATGCAGAGCTGCCCGGCGTTGGCGAAGCACGCGCGGATGGCGCCGAGGGCGGCCTTCTCCACGTTCGCGTCGTCCAGCACGATCATCGGGTTCTTGCCGCCGAGCTCGAGCGAGTAGTCGATCAGCCGGCCCGCGGCCTGCTCGGCGATCACCCGTCCGCCCCGGGTCGACCCGGTGAACGCGACGTAGTCGGCCGCCTCGACGAGCGGGCCGCCGATCGTCGCCGGGTCGCCGGTCACGACCTGCCAGATGTCGGCGGGCATCCCGCACTCGACCAGGAGGTCGATCGCCCACAGCGTGGTCAGCGCCGTCTGGGTGTCCGGTTTGTGGACGAGCGCGTTGCCGGCCAGCAGCGCGGGCACGGCGTCGGGCACGCTGAGCGCGAGCGGGTAGTTCCACGGCGAGATCAGCGCGACGACGCCCTTGGGGTGGCGCAGCTCGATCGTGCGGGTCGCCAGCGGCAGCAGGCCCTGCCGGTGGCGTGCCCGCAGCAGGCCGGGTGCGTGGCGCGCGTGGTAGAGCGTGCCGCCCGCGGTGTCCATGACCTCCTCGAACGCGTGCCGCCGCGCCTTGCCCGTCTCGAGCTGGAGGATGTCGAGGATCTCCTCGCGGCGGTCGAGGACCGCGTCGTGGAAGCGGATGAACGGCGCGGCGCGCTCGGCGGGCGAGCGCCGCGCCCAGGCGCGCTGCGCCGTACGCGCGCGCTCGTAGGCGGTCGCGACGTCGCCGGGACCGGAGACGGGAAGGTCGACGAGCGGCGCTCCGGTGAACGGCGTCGCGATCGGCGCGGTCGCTCCGCTGGACACGATCCGTCCGGTCAGCCGGTCGAGGCCGGCCGGTACGGGCGGGCCAGTGACGTTTCCCGCGGCGGTTGAACTCATGGAGGCAGCGTAGAACCTCGCCCGAACGATGGCTACCGTCCGGTAACCAGCAAGTCCGTTTTGAGAAGGCGGACACTCCGCAAACTGCTTTTCGGCCGGTTCGAGGAGGGGTCAGAGTCACTCAACTTGCTTTTCCGCTGGTGTCCAATGGGAAAACCTTGTATTCCGGTGTTGGAGGGTGACCGGCATGTCGACGGAAGGGCAAGGATGATCTCCGACCCGCAGGAACGCGCCGTCCCGGAAGAACAGAGACGGACGCCTCGTCAGGAGAGACGTGCGCAGACGCGTACCGCTCTCCTGGACGCCGCGGAGCGACTGTGGGCCAAGCACGGCATCCGGGGAGCGTCACTCGACGAGATCGCCGCACAGGCCGGCATGACCAAGGGCGCGGTCTACTCCAATTTCGCCGGCAAGACCGATCTGATCCTGGCGCTGCTGGACCGTTACACGCAGGTCGAACTCGGCCACCGCACCTCCTCGGCGCTGCGTGACACCGCACGCACGCGCGCCGACCGGTGCGCCGACGCCGCACGGCACTACGCACGCAAGCTGTCCGCCGAGGAGACGCGGATGAAGGTGATGCTGCTGATGGAGCTGTGGCTTTTCGGCATGCGCGACTTCTCGGCCGGCTGGCGCATCGCCGACTGGTACCAGAGCCACCGCGCGGGGCTCGCCGCCGGGCTGGAGAAGGGCGACGACGACGGCCTGTCGCCGGAGGACCGCGCGGCGCTGGCCATGGCCATCGAGTTCGGCCTGGCGCTCCAGCACCTGCTCGACCCCGACCGCGTGCCGGCCGAGCTCTACGGCCCGGGCATGGACCTGGTCATGGGGCCCGCGCTGCCGTCCTAGGCGCTCAGGCGCGCCTCACTCGCGGCTGTGGTTGGCGGCGTCCGGATCCGGCGGTTCGAGTACGGACGCGGGCACCGAGTCCGGGTCGGTGGGTCTCACCGCGTGACCGTGCCTGAAAACCGCGTCGAAGTTGGCCGCGTACTCCGCCTCCAGCTGCGGATCCGCGACGGTGATCATGGCTTCGTCGTGCCCGCGGAAGCCGACCGTCGTGTAGTTGTTGCTGCCCGTGAAGACCACCTTCTGCGGCCGGCCCTGATACACGCCATCGATCAGCAGGTACTTCGAGTGCGCGTACGTCGAGCGGCCGCCCTCGGTGAGATAACGGGTCTCGGGATTGCCGTACCGGCCGCCCTTCTGGGTGAGGGCGTCGATGGCCACCGGACCGACGATGTCGAACACCACCTGCACCCGGCAGCCCGCACTGTCCAGCTTCCACAGCCGCCGGGCGATCGGCCCCCAGGTGAGGTGGCCCACGCTGAGCTTGACGTGGGTGCCGCCCGCGCAGGAGACCTGGTCGAGCGCCTGGCTGATCGGGTCCCCGCTCGCCCAGGGGAAGAAGTCGAGCCGATACCTCCCGGCCTGCACGGTGCGGTGGTAGTTCGCCGAATGGTGCTGGGCGGCCAGGTCGCGAAAGTAGGCCAGGTAGGCGGCGTAGACCGCGGGGTCGGCCAGCACCAGTGCGTCGTTCCACTGGGTGTCGCGCGCGCCCTCGGTGGCGTTCGCGGAGGTCTGCACGACCATGTCCTTGGCCCCGCGCGTACTGGAGAACAGGAAGAACTTGTTGTGGTTGAACTCCGGGCCGATGCAGCCGCGGCTCTCCTCGCACACGACCGCCCAGGACGCCTTCCTGGTGTCGCCGCCCAGCCCGCGCCGCAGCCTGCGGTACGCCGCGTAGGACGTGGACTCGTGGTCCAGCACGACCTGCACGCTCACCTTGCGACGGGCGGCCGCGAGGAGTTCGGCGGCGGTGTCCGTGCTGGAGAAGTGGTACATCGCGATGGCGATCCGGCCGCCTGCGGGAGTGCCGGTGATCAGGCTCGCGATCCGTGCCGAGATCGCGTCCCGCTTCGTGACGCCGCTCACCGGGGAGTTGAAGATCGGCCCGGTCCGCGGCACCGGATCCGCGTACGCGCCGGTCGCGTGGAGGCACGCGAGCAGGCACGCTCCGGCGGCGGCCACGAGAGACTTCGGCACGGGCACTCCCGAACAGGACACAGAGCGGCAAACCGCTCAGATAGCTCTGAAGTGCCGAAAGCGTACAGTAACCACTGATGACCGGAACAGCCTCAAACGGTCAAGTCTCCCCACAGAACCCCTGTTCAGGGCGCTGACCGGCGACCGGGGACGGCGACGCTCAGTGCGTGGCGCTCGACTCGGGCGTCATGGTGGGGACGATGTCCGGCACGCCGCGCCGGGTCGCGTCGGCCTCCTGGTCGCCCTCCTGCGTCTGGGAGATGCGCTCGGCCTCGACGCGCTTCTCGTAGTACTCGATCTCCCGCTCCGTCTGCTCCTTGGACCAGCCCAGCTCGGGCGCGAGCAGCTCCGCCGCCTCGCGTGCGACGCCGATGCCGCGGTCCCACGTCTCGATCGAGATCCGCGTACGGCGGGCCAGCACGTCGTTCACGTGCCGCGCGCCCTCGTGCGTCGCGGCGTAGACGATCTCGGCGCGCAGGTAGTCGTCCGCGCCCTCGATCGGACGGCCCAGGTCGGGCCGCTCCCGTATCAGCTCCAGCAGGTCCTCGGCGAGCGTGCCGTAGCGGTGCAGCAGGTGCTCGATCCGCGCCACGTGCAGGCCGGATGACTCCGACAGCCGCTGGCGGGAGTTCCAGATCGCCTGGAAGCCCGCGCCGCCGACCAGGGCGATCTGGTCGGTGCACGAGCCGGGCACCTTGCCGTCCAGGCCGTGCGCGACCGCGTCCACGGCGTCCTTGGCCATCACGCGGTAGGTGGTGTACTTGCCGCCGGCCACCACGACCAGGCCCGGCACCGGGTGGGCCACGACGTGTTCGCGCGACAACTTGGAGGTCTCGTCGGACTCGCCCGACAGCAGCGGCCGCAGCCCGGCGTACACGCCCTCGACGTCGTCGTGGGTGAGCGGCACGTTGAGCACCGCGTTGACGTGTTCGAGGACGTAGTCGATGTCGGCCTTGGAGGCCGCCGGGTGGACCTTGTCCAGCTCCCAGGGCGTGTCGGTGGTGCCGATGATCCAGTGCCGTCCCCACGGGATCACGAACAGCACCGACTTCTCCGTACGGAGGATGATGCCGCTGGAGGAGTGGATGCGGTCCTTGGGCACGACGAGGTGCACGCCCTTGGAGGCGGTCACGTGGATCTGCCCCCGGCCGCCGACCAGCTCCTGGATGTCATCGGTCCAGACCCCGGTGGCGTTGACGACCTGCTTGGCGCGCACCTCGGTCTCGCGCTCGGACTCCAGGTCGCGGATGCGGACGCCGGTGACCCGCTCGCCCTCACGCAGGAAGCCCACGGCCTGGGTACGCGAGGCGATCTGGGTGCCGTAGTCCGCGGCCGTACGCAGGAGCATCGTGACATAGCGGGCGTCGTCCACCTGGGCGTCCCAGTACTGGATCGCGCCGACGAACGAGTCGCGCTTGAGCGAGGGCGCCACGCGCAGCGCCTTCGTACGGCTCAGGTGGCGGTGGTGCGGGACGCCGCGCGCGCCGCCCATCGACAGGGACAGGCCGTCGTAGAGGGCGACGCCCGCCCCGATGTAGAAGCGCTCCCAGACCCGATGCGTCATCGGGAACAGGAACGGCACCGGGCGTACGAGGTGCGGGGCGATCCGGTCGAGCAGCAGGCCGCGCTCGGTCAGCGCCTCGCGTACGAGCTCGAAGTCGCGCTGTTCGAGGTAGCGCAGGCCGCCGTGGATCAGCTTGGACGAACGCGAGGAGGTGCCGGAGGCGAAGTCACGCGCCTCGATCAGGGCGACGCGCAGCCCTCGGGTGGCCGCGTCGAGGGCCACGCCCGCGCCGACGATGCCCGCGCCGACCACGAGGACGTCGAACTCCTCGGTCTTCATGCGCTCGAGCGCGGTCTCCCGCTCGGCCGGGCCGAGACGCGAGCTGCCGAGTCCGTTCGCCGATTCGTCATCTGCCATTGCGTACTCCCTCGCGTCGTCTGCAGGAACCACGCTATGTCGCCGCCAGTTCCGCCACAACGGCGCCTGCCGTTAATCCCTGCCGACGGCTTGACCAGGCGATTTGACCGAAGATTGAACGACGATCACGCCAAGAGGAGGTCAGTGGGGAGCCACGACGACCTGGACGCGCTGGAACTCCTTCAGGTCGGAGTAACCGGCGGTGGCCATCGCGCGGCGCAGTGCGCCGATGAGGTTCATCGAGCCGTCGGCGACGTTGGAGGGGCCATAGAGGATCTGCTCCAGCGTGCCGATCGAGCCGACCTCGAGCCGCGCACCGCGCGGGAGCGCCTCGTGGTGAGCCTCGCTGCCCCAGTGGAACCCGTGGCCCGGCGCCTCCTCGGCGCGCGCGAACGGCGAGCCGACCATCACCGCGTCCGCGCCGACGGCGAGGGCCTTGGCGATGTCGCCGGACTGGCGCATGCCGCCGTCGGCGATCACGTGCACGTAGCGGCCGCCGGACTCGTCGAGGTAGTCGCGGCGTGCGGCCGCGACGTCGGAGACCGCGGTGGCCATCGGCACCGCGACGCCCAGCACCGTACGCGTCGTGTGGCCCGAGCCGCCGCCGAAGCCGACCAGGACCCCGGCCGCGCCCGTACGCATGAGGTGCAGGGCCGCGGTGTAGGTGGCGCAGCCGCCGACGATCACCGGGACGTCGAGGTCGTAGATGAACTGCTTGAGGTTGAGCGGCTCGGACCGGCCAGAGACGTGCTCGGCGCTGACCGTGGTGCCGCGGATGACGAACAGGTCGACCCCGGCGTCGATGACCGCCTTGTGGTACTGCGCGGTGCGCTGCGGCGACAGCCGGGCCGCGACCGTCACGCCCGCCTCGCGGATCTCCTTGATGCGCCGCCCGATCAGCTCTTCCTTGATCGGCTCGGCGTAGAGCTCCTGGAGCCGCCGCGTCGCCTCGGCGTCCTCCAGCGAGGTGATCTCGGTGAGCAGCGACTCGGGGCTCTCGTAACGGGTCCAGAGCCCTTCGAGGTCGAGCACGCCCAAGCCGCCGAGCCGCCCGATCGCGATCGCGATGTCCGGGCTGACCACGCTGTCCATCGGGGCCACGACCAGCGGCATGTCGAACCGGTACGCGTCGATCTGCCAGGCCACGCTGACCTCTTCGGGGTCACGCGTGCGCCGGGAGGGCACGATGCCGATCTCGTCCAGCTCGTACGCCCGCCGGCCGCTCTTGCCGCGCCCGATCTCTACCTCGGCCATCTAGGTCCTTTCCTCGACGTCCAAGGCGTGATCATAGGGTTTTTCAACGAACCTGGTAGTTCGGGGCCTCGACGGTCATCTGGATGTCGTGCGGATGGCTCTCGCGCAGCCCCGCGCCGGTGATCGGCATGAGGACCGCGTTCTCCTGGAGATCGGCGATCGTACGGGAGCCGGTGTACCACATCGCCTGGCGCAGGCCGCCGACGAGCTGGTGTGCCACGGCCGAGATCGGGCCGCGGTAGGGCACCTGGCCCTCGATGCCCTCGGGGATGAGCTTGTCCTCCCCGAGGACGCCGTCCTGGGAGTAGCGGTCCTTGCTGTACGAGCCGCCGCGCTCGCGGTTTTTCATCGCGCCGAGCGAGCCCATGCCGCGGTAGGTCTTGTACTGCTTGCCGTTGATGAAGATCAGCTCGCCCGGGCTCTCCTCGCAGCCGGCGAGCAGCGACCCCAGCATGACCGTGTCGGCGCCGGCCGCGATGGCCTTGGCGATGTCGCCGGAGTATTGGAGACCGCCGTCGCCGATCACCGGCACGCCGGCCGGGCGGCACGCCAGCGCCGCCTCATAGATCGCGGTCACCTGCGGCGCGCCGACGCCGGCCACCACGCGCGTCGTGCAGATGGAGCCGGGGCCGACCCCGACCTTGACCGCGTCCACGCCCGCGTCGACCAGCGCCTGCGCGCCCGCGCGGGTGGCGATGTTGCCCGCGATGATGTCGGCGCGTGTGTTGGCCTTGAGCTTGGCGACCATGTCGAGCATGCCGCGCGAGTGGCCGTGCGCGGTGTCCACGACGATCACGTCCACGCCGGCCTCGACGAGCGCGCGTGCCCGCAGCTCGGCCTCCTCGCCGACGCCGACGCCCGCGCCGACCACGAGACGCCCGGCGGCGTCCTTGGTGGCGCCCGGGTACTGCTCGCTCTTGGTGAAGTCCTTGACGGTGATCAGCCCGCGCAACCGGTCGCCCTTGTCGACCAGCGGGAGCTTCTCCACCTTGTGCGCGCGCAGCCGCGCGAACGCCTCCTCGCGCGACACCCCGACCGGCGCGGTGACCAGCGGCATCGGCGTCATCACCTCGCGTACGAGGCGAGTGGTGTCGGTCTCGAAGCGCATGTCGCGGTTGGTCACGATGCCGACCAGCACGCCGTCGGCGTCGGTCACCGGCACCCCGGAGATCCGGTAGTGCGCGCACAGTCCCTCGACGTCGGCGAGCGAGTCGTCGGGCGAGCACGTGACGGGGTCGGTGACCATGCCCGCCTCGGACCGCTTGACGAGGTCGGCCTGCTGCGCCTGCTCCTCGATCGACAGGTTGCGGTGCAGCACGCCGAGACCGCCCTGGCGTGCCATGGCGACCGCCATCCGCGCCTCGGTGACGGTGTCCATCGCCGCGGAGACCAGCGGAATCCGCAGGGTCACCGAGCGGGACAGGCGCGTGCCCGTGTCGGCGTCGCCCGGTCCAAGATCGGAGTAGGACGGCACGAGCAGCACGTCGTCGTAGGTGTAGCCCTGCCGGGCGAACTTGGCGGACTCGGGCGCGGAAGTCATTGGCATCATCCGATGGGTGCGATATCGGGCCAGGTCAGCGGAACCTGCCTCCATCCTAGGACGCGCGTCCGCGTGCGGAGACCCGATGGAGACCCTACGGAGACCCTATAAAGACACTGCGGAGAGACCGTGCGGACACAACGGAGACACACTGCCCGGCCACGGCACGTACGCGACGGCACGTAAACCACGCTCCGGCACCGGTCCGAAACCGGGAACTTCCGTGGCGGAGCGGTTCGTGTCCGCGACCCGGCACCCCCGACTTGCGCCGCGCAGTAGCGTGGGTTTGTGCACGATGACGCTCCGCTCGATCCCTTCGCGGACGACCCCGAAGATCCGGCCGCCGCGCTCGGCGACCTGGACGACGACATCGTGCCGCTGAACATGACGGAACGTGAGGACGTCCTGGCGGATCTGTCCGACCTGGAGGTCTTTCGTGCCCTCCTCGAACCCCTGGGCATCAAGGGCCTGACGGTCGACTGCACCGACTGCGGCAAGCCGCACCACATCGACTGGGACCTGCTCTATGGCAATCTGCGGCACCTGCTCGACCACGGCACGGCACGGGTGCACGAGCCCGCCATCGCCGCCGAACCCAGCGACTACGTGAGCTGGGAGTACGCGCGCGGCTACGTCGACGGCGTCATCGACAGCGAAGAGGGCCACTCCAGCTGATCCGGCCGGCCGCTCCGGGCGGGGTCACCGCGCGGGCGATGGGTCCTCCGGCCGGGGAGTCGGTGTTCCAGTCGGTTTCTCGATCGCCCTGCCCGTCGGCGTCTCCGGCGAGGGATAGGGATCCGTACGCGCCGGCACGTGACGCACCTCCGGCCGCGCACGGGTCCAGCCCGCGCGTGACGGGCGATGACCGCGCCGGCCCTCGGGTACGCGCGCCGCGTCGGCGACGGCGCCCGGGTCCGGCGCGAGGCCGCTCCTGGCGGCGCGGCGCGGGTTCGGGCGTACGGTCAAGGCCGCGTCGTGCCGCCGGGCGTTGTCGTTGGAACGTTCCGCGCCACCGGACTCGGCGCGTCCGTGCGCGGCCGCGCCCATCAGCCCGGGGTCGCCCCCTCCGCCGGCCGCCGCCGCGCCGCCCGAGGTCAGGACGAGGGCGACGACGCCGAAGGTGACGAAGACACGGGTGCCGCGACGGCGCACGGAGGGCGAGGTGCCACCGCACGCGGCGCGCAGGGGTGCGTGCAGCGGCGGAGCGCCCGCATCGACGTCGGCGACCAGCGCGGTCAGGAGCGCGGCGGCGGGGTCCTCGGTCTGCGCCGGGTCCGGGATCCGGCGCGCGGAGAGCGCGTCGAACAGTGCGTCGCTGCTGGTCAGCGCACCGAGGTCGAAGGGGTCAGGTGTGGCGGCACGACCACGAATCAAGCGATCGACTCCTCACTTGCCATCGCTCTGAGCCGGGCTATGGCCCGGTGCTGCGCGACGCGTACGGCCCCCGCCGACATGCCGAGTACATTACCGGTCTCCTCCGCCGACAGCCCGGCGACGACCCTGAGCAGAACGAGCTCGCGCTGGTGGTCCGGCAGCCGGTCGAGCAGGTCGCGGGCTCGCTCGGCCTCGATGTAGCGCACGACCGTCTCCTCCGGTCCCGGCCGTTCGTCGGGCCCGTCGGGGAGGTCCTCGGTCGGCACGGCGGCCCGGATGGCGCTGCGCAGCGCGTCCGCGATCTTGTGCGACGCGATGCCGAAGACGAACGAGGCGAACGGCCGGCCCATGTCGCGATAGCGGGGTAGCGCTCCCAGCACCGCGATGCACACCTCCTGCGCCACGTCATCCGCGATGTGGTACTGCCCGGACACCCGGCCGAGCCGCGCACGGCAGTAACGAACGATCATCGGACGAACTCGCCCGATGAGAGACTCGACAGCCGCCGGGTCTCCTTGTACGGCGAGGTTCGTCAGGTCGCGGAGATCGTTCTCGTCTCCCCTGCCCGGACGACTCAACCGTAGATCGTCGGCTACACCCCGATACGTGGCCCCGGCGATTGCTCCCTCGGTCACGAAAGCATGATGCCCACCGAGATCGCGCCTGTCTGCCTCGTTCATGACAACGGAATGGTCACAGTGCACGACAGAGCGGCTACTTCTCACCCAGAGTGGTCGAACGACTCCCTCGTGTCAGCCTTCCGTGTCATATGCAACACACAAGCCATCCACCACGGACGGCGAGGAAATTATTGGCGAATCTACCGAGTCGTGGTTGGAAACCAACGTAGAACCCGGAAATCGGAACCCGACCCGAAAACGCCCGGAGGCCCTCGCCGCGCTGACGCGGCAAGGACCTCCTGACGGTGCGAAACCGCGGTGTGGGCCGTGCTCAGTGCCCGTGGCCGTGGCCGTGGCCGCCGGCCGCGGCGTCGGGCTCGTCCTCGGGCTTTTCCGCGACGAGCGCCTCGGTCGTGAGGAGCATGCCGGCGATCGAAGCGGCGTTGGTGACCGCGGAGCGGGTCACCTTCACCGGGTCGATGACACCCTGGGCGATCAGGTCGCCGTACTCCCCGGTGGCGGCGTTGAAGCCGGAACCCACGGGAAGCTGCTCGACCTTGGAGACCACGACGTAGCCCTCGTTGCCGCCGTTCTCGGCGATCCAGCGCAGCGGCTCGACGAGCGCCTTGCGTACGGCCTCGGCGCCGGTGGCCTCGTCGCCGGACAGGCCGAGCGCGTCGAAGCCGTTCTTGGCGACGTGCACGAGCGCGCTGCCGCCACCGGAGACGATGCCCTCCTCGATGGCCGCGCGGGTCGCGGAGATCGCGTCCTCCAGGCGGTGCTTCTTCTCCTTCAGCTCCACCTCGGTGGCCGCGCCGACGCGCAGCACGCTCACGCCGCCGGCGAGCTTGGCGAGCCGCTCCTGGAGCTTCTCGCGGTCCCAGTCGGAGTCGGAGTTCTCGATCTCCTGGCGGATCTGGCGGACCCGGTCCTCGATGGCGGACGCCTCGCCGGCGCCGTCGACGACCGTGGTGGCGTCCTTCTTGACCGTCACGCGGCGCGCCTGGCCGAGCATGTCGAGCTCGACGCCGTCCAGCTTGAGGCCGACGGCCTCGGTGACGACCTGGCCGCCGGTGAGCACCGCGATGTCCTCGAGCATGGCCTTGCGGCGGTCGCCGAAGCCCGGCGCCTTGACCGCGACGCTGACGAAGGTGCCGCGGATCTTGTTCTGCACCAGGAGCGCCAGGGCCTCGCCCTCGACGTCCTCGGCCACGATCAGCAGCGGCTTGCGGGTCTGCGCGACCTTCTCGGCGAGCGGCAGGAACTCCGTGACGTTGGAGATCTTGCCGTCGTGGATGAGGACGTACGCGTCCTCGAGGACCGCCTCCATGCGCTCGGGGTCGGTCACCATGTACGGCGAGAGGTAGCCCTTGTCGAACTGGAGGCCCTCGGTGAACTCCAGCTCCAGGCCCATCGTGTGGGCCTCCTCGACCGTGATGACGCCGTCCTTGCCCACCTTGTCGAACGCCTCGGCGATCAGCTCGCCGATCTTCGGGTCCTGGGCGGAGATGGTGGCGACGTGCGCGATCGAGTCCTTGTCGTCGACCTCGCGTGCCGACTTGAGCAGCTCGTCGGAGACGTAGGCGGCGGCCGCGTCGATGCCGCGCTTGAGGCCGATCGGCGAGGCGCCGGCGGCCACGTTGCGCAGGCCCTGGTGGACCATGGCCTGAGCCAGCACGGTCGCGGTCGTGGTGCCGTCGCCGGCGACGTCGTTGGTCTTGGTGGCGACCTCCTTGGCGAGCTGTGCCCCGAGGTTCTCGAACGGGTCCTCGAGGTCGATCTCGCGCGCGATGGTCACACCGTCGTTGGTGATCGTGGGTGCGCCCCACTTCTTGTCGATGACGACGTTGCGGCCACGCGGGCCGATCGTCACCTTCACTGCGTCGGCCAGGGCGTTGACGCCGCGCTCAAGTGCGCGCCGTGCGTCCTCGTCGAAGTCCAGGATCTTCGGCATGAAAGAAGCTCCAAGTAAGGGATGTCGTCAGACACACGCAGCCCCGGCCGCCCGCAGGGGACGACCGGGGCGGTGCATCTCTAGTTTCTTCGGTTGTTACTTCTCGACGACGGCGAGCACGTCGCGAGCCGACAACACGAGGTAGTCCTCGTTGTTGTACTTGACCTCGGTGCCGCCGTACTTGCTGTAAAGCACGACATCCCCGACGCTGACGTCGAGCGGCACGCGCTTCTCGCCCTTGTCGTCGAAGCGTCCCGGGCCCACGGCAAGGACGGTGCCCTCCTGGGGCTTCTCCTTGGCGGTGTCCGGAATAACCAGACCTGACGCAGTTGTCTGCTCGGCCTCGAGGGGCTGGACGACGATGCGGTCCTCGAGCGGCTTGAGAACAACCTTGGTGGCGGTCGACACGATCTGACCTTCCCCTTCGATTGCGTATCCTCGGCCGACCGAAGCGGCCAGCCGCATGTTGGAGACGCGACCATGGCGGTCTGCCGTCGCGGGTGCCAGACCAGCCTGTCGCTTGATTGGCACTCGGATGATGAGAGTGCCAGTCATGGAGATTATGCCGTGGCCGGGGGCCCGTCAACACGGGGCGACTCTCACGGCATTCGCGTCCGGTGACCTGGGCCGCTGCATCGGCGCGACCTGATCTTGACCGCTGACGTGACACCCGACGTGACACTCGCCCTCCGGGCGCGTCGCTCTGGAGGATCGCTACGGTCTTCGCGTGGACATCGCCGCTTTCGCCGGTCTGCTCACCCCCGGCGGCCAGTCGCTGCTCGGCGAGGTGGGCGCGGCCGACGTGAGCGAGGGCGCACTGCTGGCGACCGCGTCGCGGCTGCGCGCCCGTCACCCGCCCGAGTTGGTCGGCGCCGCCCTCACGCAGGTACGCCTGCGCCAGCGCGCCCAGGCCAAGTTCGGCGACGAGGCCGGCCTCATGTACTTCACGCCGGCCGGCCTGGAGCAGGCGACGCGTGCCAGCGTCGCGCGGCACCGTGCGCGGCGCTTCGCCGCCCGCCTGGGCGGCGTGGGCACCGTGCTCGACCTGGGCTGCGGCATCGGCGGCGACCTGATCGCGCGGGGCCGCGCCGGGTGCGACGGCGTCGGCGTCGACCTGGACCCGCTGACCGCCGCCGTGGCGCGCGCGAACCTACGCGCCTTCGGCCTGGCGGCGGCCGTTCGCACGGGCGACGCCGCCGCCGAGGATCCGCGCGGCCACGCCGCGGTCTTCGCCGACCCGGGGCGGCGCACGTCGCGCGGCCGGGTGTTCGACCCGGAGGCCTACACTCCGCCGCTCAGCACCGTGCTCGGCCTCGCCGCGGTCGCGCCGGCCGCCTGCGTGAAGGTGGCGCCGGGCATCCCGCACGACGCGGTACCGCCCGGCGCGGAGGCCGAGTGGATCTCCGACGGCGGCGACGTCAAGGAGGCCGCGCTCTGGCTCGGCGGCCTGTCCGGCGCACCGCGCGGCGCCACGCTGCGCCGCGCGACGGTGCTGCGGGAGGGCGCCGAGACGGCCACGATGACGGCGGGCGCCGACGCGACGCCCCCGCCGGTGTCGGCCTGGCGGCGTTACCTGTACGAGCCGGACGGAGCGGTCGTACGCGCGCATCTGGTCGGCGAGGTCGCGGCCACGGTCGACGGGGCGCTCGCCGATCCTCGCATCGCCTACATCACCTCCGACACGCTACGTGTCACGCCTTTCGCGCGCGCCTATGAGATCCACGACGTGTTGCCCTTCTCGGTCAAACGGCTGCGGGCGGCGCTGCGGGCGCGCGACGCCGGCGTCCTGACCATCAAGAAGCGCGGTTTCGCCGCCGACGTCGAACGACTGCGGCGCGATCTGCGGCCGTCCGGCTCGCGCGAGTGGGTCGTCGTTCTCACGCGTGTCGGCGACGCACCCTTCGCACTCATCTGCACCGCCCGCCGACACCAGGTCACGGCAGCAGACACGCCAGCCTAAGGCAAACACTGCGACTATTGCCGTATTGGCTTGACTACTCTTGGCATCATGCGTAATCCGCGCCGGGGCGCGCGGCACGTGGCGCGTCCGGCCGGGCGCACGGGGGAAATGGGGAACGACGATGACCGACGCCGTGCTGCAATGTCCCAAGTGCGGCGCCGGAATGGTCAGTTTCCAGCGCGGCGGCGTCCCACTGCGCGAGTGCGCTGCCTGCCGCGGGGTCTTCCTCGGCCGCGGCGAGCTGGACCGGCTCCTCGGGCGCATGCCCTCGGCCGCCACCTCGGCGAACGCGCATCCGATCGGGGCGCCGTACGAAGGCCGTCATCGCCGCGACTAATGCGGCATTCGGCCGCTCCGGGATAAGGATCTCTTTTCCCTGAATTTCTTTGCTTACGCTCGATGACCATGGTCGGCTCATTAGAGTGTCCCTTCGCGACGCACGCCACTGCCATTTCTCGGCCAGCCCGCCGCGCGCAGGCCGACGACCCGGCAAAACGAAGGAGCTCCCCGGGTGGACACCAATCACAGCTTCCTGCAGACAGGAGGTCAACCGGTCTCGGATCGAATGCGAGAATTGCTGGCCCGCGCTGCTCAAGATCATGTCTACGAGCAGCGTTCGACAGGCCAGGTCCTGGACGAGATCCATCAACGGCTCGAGGGCATCGAGTGGCTGCTCCGTGAGGTGCGCGAGCGGGAGCTCAGTGGCCTGACGACCCAGCTGGACTCCGTACGCGGCCAGGTCGACGAGCTCTACGGCAAGCCGCCGGAGTGGGCCGAGGGCCTGGCCGAGCACATCGAGTCCGTCGGCGAGAAGGTCAAGCCGGTCGCCGAACTGCCCTCGCTGTGGGCCGACGTGGGCGTGATCGCCGAGAACGTCGACGAGGGCCTGGCCCGCATCCAGACCGTGCTCGACTCCAGCAAGAGCATCACCGACGCGACGCTGCGTGCCGCGCAGCAGATGGACGACCTGACCAAGCGCCTCGACCGGCTCGCCGGCACGATGGAGGCCGCGTCCGTACGCTTCAACCGGCTCGACAAGACGCTCGCCGACCTCGGCCACCGGTCCGAAAAGCTCGAACACCAGATCAACGGGGTGACCGGCAAGATCGACCAGTCGCTCGGCGACATGGCCGAGCGCGTCGAGAAGGGCCTGGACGCGGTGAACGGCCGGGTCGAGGGCGTCGGCGGACGCCTCGACGGCATCGACGGCCGCGTCGAGGGCCTCTCCGGCAAGCTCCGGGGCGTCGAGGGGCATTTCCAGGGGCTCGAGGCCAAGATCGAGGGCGTGGACGACCGCGTCGACGGCATCAACCAGCGCATCGGCCAGCTCCCCGTCACCCTCGAGATCGGCGAGCTGCACCGCAAGCTCGCCGCCATCGGCGACCGGCCGTTCATCGACCCGACGGACCGCTTCGACGGCCTGGAGAAACGACTCGCCGAGGCCATCGACCCGCTCGTCGACGAGCTGCGCGCACGGCCCGACCGCGACGAGGCCGAGGAGACGCTGTCCAAGATCATCGAGTCGTCGCGCGCCGGCCTCACGAAGCACATGGAGGTCCTTCGCGAGGATCTGCTGCGGCAGGTCGGCGGCGTACAGGACGATGTCAGCAAGAAGGTCGACGGCGCACAGCGCGACATGTCGCAGCGCATGGCGTCCGTACACGAGGACCTGATGAAGCGGCTGATGACGCTCGAGGAGACGATGCTCGCGCTGGCCGAGGCCCTGTTCCGGCCGCGGCGGGACAGCCGGGAGAGCAAGGAGTGAGGAAATGGCCGCTCTCACGTCCCAGAGCGGCCATTTCACGGCTCTATACGTAGAATGCCGCACATATTGGCATTTGCGGGGATTCGCCGTTAATGGCGATCCCAAGGAGATCGTTTCACCGCAATGACATGCCGTTCACTCGGTGCGGTATTCATAAAATCACTCCCGATACGCCGCAGGATCCGTTTGGATGGGTGCCGTGACCTTCCCCGGATTCTCCGATCCACCCAGCGCCGCCGTGCTGCGCTGGGTTGAAGAATGCCTGGGGTCCGGCAGCGAGGTGAAGATGGTCCGCCCGCTCGTCGGCGGGCTGTCCCACATCAACCACGCGCTGCTCGCCGAGAGCCGCTCCGGCACCGTGCACCGGCTGGTGCTCCGCCGCTGGTCCTCCGCCGCCTGGCCCGACGTCGACATCGAGTTCTCACCCGAGCGCGAGATCGCCGCGCTGACGCTCCTCACCGCCTGCGAGATCCCGACGCCGTCGCTGGTGGCCGCGGAC
Organism: uncultured Actinomycetota bacterium; assembly: GCA_963799975.1. Taxonomy (GTDB): domain Bacteria; phylum Actinomycetota; class Actinomycetes; order Streptosporangiales; family Streptosporangiaceae; genus Actinoallomurus. Next base: position 1,455,657 of record CAWCZF010000002.1, read on the forward strand.
CCCTCGGGCGCGCACTGCGAGACGCCGACCCTGCTGATCACCCGGCTGCTCGGCCACCCGCCACGGCCGGCGCCGCAAGAACTCCCCGAATACCTCATCCAGCTCGCCGCCGGCCTGCTGTCGGTGCACGCGGTCGGCGGCGCGGCCACGATGCCGCCCTACCGGCCGCACAACCCGCTGGACGTGCGCCTCGCGCCGCGCGGCGCGAGCCGCCCCGGGCTGTGGGAGCGCGCGTTCGACGTCGCGGGCGGGCCCGCGCCCGGGGCGACGCCGCGCTTCATCCACCGCGACTACCACCCCGACAACACCCTCTGGGCGTACGGTCGGCTGACCGGCGTCGTCGACTGGTCCGGCGCCTCCTCCGGCCCGGTCGCGGTCGACGTCGCCCACATGCGATGGCACCTCGCGCGCCGCTACGACGTGCTGGTCGCCGACCGGTTCGTGGCCGCCTACGACCAGGTCTGCGGCGGTTACCGGCACAACCCCTACTGGGACCTGCGCACCGCGCTCGACCTGCTGCCGGAGCGGCCCGACCGGCCGATCACGCCGGTCGAGATGACCGCGCTGGAAGACTTTCTCGAACAAGCCCTCGTCGACCTCGGCGCGCCGGCCGCCCGGTCCTGACTCAGACCAGCACCTCGGTGATCGGCAGCGAACTGTCGGCGGGCAGGTCGAGCGCCGAGGGCGGCAGACCCGCGGCGAGGAGTTCCGCGCCGAGCGCGGCCACCATCGCACCGTTGTCGGTGCAGAGCTTCGGCCGCGGCACGCGCAGCTCGATGCCGGCGGCCTCGCAGCGCGACTGAGCGAGCGCCCGCAGCCGTGAGTTGGCCGCGACGCCGCCGCCGACGAGCAGGTGGGCCACGTCGTTGTCCTTGCAGGCCGCGATGGCCTTCTTGGTGAGCACGTCGACCACGGCCTCCTGGAACGCCGCCGCTACGTCGGCGACCGGCACCGGCTCGCCGGCCCGCTCGTGTGACTCGACCCAGCGGGCCACCGCGGTCTTCAGCCCCGAGAAGGAGAAGTCATAGGTGCCGTCGTCGTACTTGCCGCGCGGGAAGAAGATCGCCGCCGGGTCGCCGGACCGCGCCGCGCGGTCGATGGGCGGCCCGCCGGGGAAGCCGAGGTCGAGCACCCGGGCGACCTTGTCGAACGCCTCGCCGGCTGCGTCGTCGACGGTGGCGCCCAGCGGGCGTACGTCGGTGGCGACGTCGGGCACGAGCAGCAGCGAGGAGTGGCCGCCGGAGACGAGCAGGGCCACGCACGGCTTGGGCAGCGCGCCGTGTTCGAGCTGGTCGACGGCCACGTGCGCGGCGAGGTGGTTGACGCCGTAGAGCGGCTTGCCCAGGGCCAGGGAGTACGCCTTGGCGGCGGCCACCCCGACGAGCAGCGCACCGGCCAGGCCGGGGCCGGCCGTGACCGCGATGGCGTCGACGTCGTCGAGTGTCACGCCGGCCTCGGCGAGCGCGCGGTCCACCGTCGGCGTCATCGCCTCCAGATGCGCGCGCGAGGCCACCTCCGGGACCACGCCGCCGAACCGCGCGTGCTCCTCGACGCTGGAGGCGATGGCGTCGGCGAGCAGAGTGTGGCCGCTGACCACGCCCACACCGGTCTCGTCGCACGAGGTCTCGATGCCCAGCACCAGTGGCCGGTCCCTCACGTCCCCACCCCCCGTCGCGCGGGCAGCTCGCCCGGCCGCGACTCACGGATCATCACGATGGCGTCCACTCCGGACGGCTGGTAATAGCGCTTGCGCACCCCGACCGCGGTGAAGCCGAAGCGCTCATAGAGCCGGCGCGCCCGGTCGTTGTCGGCGCGTACGTCGAGGAACACCTCGCCGCAGCCGCGCTCGGCGGCCTCGTCCAGCAGCGCGGTCAGCAGCGCCGAGCCCAGCCCGCCGCCCTGGAGCTCGGGGCGTACGCCGATGGTGAGCACGTCGGCCTGCCCGCCGGAGGCGGCCAGGCCGGCCCAGCCCGCGAGGACCCCGTCCTGTTCGGCGACGACGTAGTGGCGGGTGCCGCCGGGGTCGGCCAGTTCGTCGCGGTAGGTGTCCTCGGACCAGGCGTCGTCGGTGAACAGCAGGTGTTCGAGCTCCATCACGCCGGGCAGATCCTGTGCGGTCATCCGGCGGATCGTCACGGTGTCACCCGCTTGCGCGGCCCGGGCTCGCGCGCGTCCGGCTTGCGCAGGTAGAGCGGCTCGGGCGGGAGCAGCTCGGGGCCGGGGCCGCCGGACAGCCGCGAGACGACGATCTCGGCGATCGACGCTGCGGACGGCAGCGCCGGGACCTCGCCCTTGAGCACGTCGGGGTAGAGCAGCGCGCCCTCGCCCAGGGCCGGCAGCCCGGGAACGGCGGCCTCGGCGGGCACGCTCACCATCGGACCGGCGACGCGCACGGTCGCCGAGTCATAGCGCGCCCAGTAGACCTCCTTGCGGCGCGCGTCGGTGGCCACCACGAACGGCTCGGTGCGCCGCGACTCCCACGCGAGCGCGTCGAGGGTGCAGACGCCGTGCACAGGGATCTTGAGTACGGCGCCCAGCGCCCGCGCCGTGACCAGGCCGACCCGCAGCCCCGTGTAGGGACCCGGGCCGACGCCGACGCCGATCGCGGACAGCTCCGCGCGCGTCACGCGTGCCTCACCGAGCACGGTCTCGATCGCCGGCGCGAGGACCTCCGCGTGCCGCCTGCGGTCGACGACCTTGGACTCGGCGCGCAGACGCGGCGGACGCCCCGGTGACCACTCGCTCAAGGCGACGGTGACCGCGGCGGTCGCGGTGTCGAAAGCCAGGACCAGCACGATCCCAGAGCGTAGCGCGCCTCGGCCACTACGAGTCACGAGTGCGACGCGAGCCAGGCAATCATCTCCCGCGCGGGCCCCGGAGACAACGCCCGCCCAGATCCACACGACCCGCCGCCGCGCGAGACGCAGCTCGCCCGCGCGCATCCGCTCGCATTCGCGTGCACCCGCGCCGCGCATGGCTCGTACGCGGGTCGGGCGGGGCTTCTGGCGGTCAGAGGCGGGCGAGGTCGGTGCTCGCCCAGCGGAGGCCGACGCCCGTCACGGTGACCGTACGCTCGTCGGTCTCGCCGCGGTCGATGACGATCTCGAGACGGTCGTCGGACAGGCCCTCGGCGATGCCGCCGCCCCACTCGACCACGGTCACCGCGTCGGCCAGCTCCAGGTCGAGGTCGTCCAGCTCCACCAGGCCGCCGAGCCGGTAGGCGTCCGCGTGCACGAGGGCGGGCCCCCCGGCCAGCGAGGGATGCACCCGCGCGATGACGAAGGTCGGCGAGGTGATCGGGCCGCGGACCTTCAGGCCGTCGCCGAGGCCCTGCGTCAGCGTGGTCTTGCCCGCGCCGAGCGGCCCGGACAGCAGGACGAGGTCGCCGGCGCGCAGCAGCCCCGCCAGCCGGCGACCCAGGTCGCGCATCGCCTCGTCGACCGGGACCAGGATCGGCGCGCTCACGCGGACCGCTCCTCGGCCACGGGCCGCACCCGCTCGACCAGTCCGGCGATGGCGCCGGTGACGACCTCGGGGTGTTCGAGCATCACGACGTGGCCGCCCTCGGCGACCTCGACCAGCTCCGCGTCCGGCAGCGCCGCCGCGATCGCCCGGCCGTGCGCGGGCGGCGTCAACCGGTCCGCGTCGCCGACGACGACCACGACGGGCAGCGCGCGCAGCACGCTCAGGGCGGCCAGCTTGTCGTGCGCGGCGAGCGTCGGATAGAACTCCGCGATCACGTCGGCGGGCGTGTCGCCGATCATGCGCTCGAGGAACTCCACGACGGACGGGCTCACCGTACGGTCGGCGAACGCGATCCGGCGGGTGATGACGAAGGCGACGTCCGCGCCGATCCGGCGGCCGCGGTCGATGATCCGGCCGCCCTTGCTCATGCCGCGTACGACGCCGGGCACCGCGACGCGTACGACCTTGCCGAGCGACTGCGGCAGGCCGAGCGTCAGGTCGGCCAGCCCGCCGGATGAGGTGTTGACCAGCGCGACGCCGACGATCCGGTCGCCGAACAGCTCCGGGTGCCGGTCGGCCAACGCCATGATCGTCATGCCGCCCATCGAGTGGCCGACGAGCAGCAGCGGATGGCCGGGCTCGGTGGTGGCCTCGATCACCGCGCGCAGGTCGTCGCCGCACTGGTCGATGGTGGCGTGCGCGTGGTCGCTGCGGCCCGACCGGCCGTGGCTGCGCTGGTCCCAGAAGACCATTCGCACATCGCTCGCGGCGAGGTCGCGGCGCTGGAAGTGCCAGGAGTCCTGTGTCACGCAGTAGCCGTGGCTGAAGACGATCGTGAGGGGTGCGTCGCGCGGCCCGTCGATCTCGACGTGCAGGGGGACGCCGTCCGTTGCCACGACGGTCTGCGGGCGGCCGCGCAGCCGGCCGAAGGGCTCGCCGCGGTCGGGGTCGGGGCGCAGCCGGTCACGCCCGACGGCGTACCTGCGCGCGGCCACCACGGCGCCGACTCCCAGGGCGCCGGCCGTGCCGACCGCGGCGCCGACCAGGCCGACTCGCTTCTTGTTCATTCGGTCTCTCCACCGTACGTGCGCGGTATCCGGGCTCCGATCCTGGTGACGATCTCATATGAGATCGTGCCGAGCATCTCGGCCCAGTCCTGTGCCGTGGGTTCGCCGCGGTCGCCCGGCCCGAACAGGACCACCTCGTCGCCCGCGTGTACCTCGTCGTCGCCGACGTCGATGACGAACTGGTCCATGCAGACGGAGCCCGCCACGCGCCGTCTGCGGCCCGCCGCCCAGACCTCCAGCAGGTTGGTCCCGAGCCGCGGGATCCCGTCGGCGTACCCGAGCGGTACGAGGCCGAGCGTCGTCTCCGCGGCGGTGGTGTAGCGGTGGCCGTACGACACGCCGCTGCCCGCGGGGACCCGTTTGACCAGGGCCAACCGTCCGGTGAGCGTCATTGCGGGGCGCAGGCCGACCCGCCGCGCGTACGGCTCCAACGGCATCGGGTCCAGGCCGTAGACCGCGATGCCGGTGCGCACGAGGTCATGGCGCGCCTCGGTGAGCGTGAGGGTGGCGGCGGAGTTGGCGATGTGGCGGACCTCGGGACGTACGCCGGCCTTCTCGGCGAGTTCGACGGCGTCGTCGAACGCACGGAGCTGAACGGCGATGGACGGATGGCCCGGCTCGTCCGCGCAGGCGAGGTGGGACCAGAGTCCGACGACCGCCGCGCGTCCCTCGGCCTGCGCGCGCAGCGCGGCGTCCACGAGCGCGGGCCAGTCGGCGAGGGTGCCGCCGCCGCGCGAGAGCCCGGTGTCGGCCTTCAGGTGCAGCCGCGCCGGACGGCCCGCCCGACCGGCGGCCTGGGCGATCTCGGCGACCTGGCTCGTCGAGGACGCCGACAGGTCGACTCCGGCGGCGATGACGTCGTCGAACCGCTCGCCGGGCGCGTAGAGCCAGCACAGCACCGGGACGTCGATCCCGGCGGCCCGCAGGCCACGCGCCTCGTCCAGCGTCGCGACGCCCAGCCAGGACGCGCCACCGGCCAAGGCGGCTCGCGCGGCCGGGACCATGCCGTGGCCGTACCCGTCGGCCTTCACGACCGCCATCAGGCCGGCGTCTCCGGCGCACCGCCGCAGCGACTCGACGTTGTGTGTGATCGCCGCGAGGTCGACGCGGGCCGCCGTGGTAACGCTCATGCACCAAGTGTGGCAGCGTCTGACCAGCGCCGAGGCCGACACGAACCACACCATTCCCGCACCGCCGCAGATCGCGCCGCATGCGGACCGCGCGTCGGCCGCCCGCGCTCAGACCGACAGCGTGCGGAAGGCGGCGGGGATCGACTCGACCACCTCGTACGCGCCGATCGGCGCCTCACGGTCCGAACCGGGCTCCGCGCCGGGCCCCGAGGCGGCGAGACGGCCCGCGACGCCGTGGAGGTACGCCCCGGCGGCGGCGGCGTCCATCGCGGTCGCGCCGCCCGCGAGCAACGCGCCGATCAGGCCGGACAGCACGTCGCCGCTGCCCGCGGTGGCAAGCCGCGGCGTGCCGGTGGGGTTCGCCCGCACCGCGCGCCCGGCCTCGGCGATCACCGTGGTGGACCCCTTGAGCAGTACGGTCACGCCGAACTCCTCGGCGGCACGCCGCACGTGTTCCAGCCGCCGCGCCTCGACCTGGTCGGCGTCGGTGCCGAGCAGCCGGGCCAGTTCCCCGGCGTGCGGGGTGAGCACGGTCGGCGCGTCGCGCCAGACCAGCTCGCGGCGGCGCGCCACGACGGTGAGCCCGTCGGCGTCGACCAGGACCGGCAGGTCGGTGGCGAGCACCTCGGCCAGCAGCGCCTCGGCGCGCTCTCCGGTGCCCAGGCCGGGGCCGGCCACCCAGGCGTTCACCCGCCCCAGGTCGGCGACGGACTCGTCCACGACCGTGGTCACCGCCTCGGGCCAGCGGTGGCGTACGAGCTCGACGGCGTGCCGCGCCGACGCGAACCGCACCAGGCCCGCGCCGCCGCGTATCGCGCCGCCGACGCACAGCACGGCGGCCCCGGTGAAGGTCTCGCTGCCCGCCACCACCCCGGGCACCCCACGGCGGTACTTGTCGGACTCACGGCCCGGCGCGGGCACCCACAGGCCGACGTCGGCCGCCTGCGGCAGGCAAAGGTCCGGGTCGCCCAGGTAGGGCCCGAGACCGATGTCGACCAGCTCGACCACGCCCGCGTGCCCGGCGCCCGGGTCCACGAACAGCCCCGGCTTGTACGTCCCGAACGTCACCGTCACGTCGGCGCGTACGGCGGGGCCGGACACCTCGCCCGTGTCCGCGTCGACGCCGCTCGGCAGGTCGCACGCCACGACGGTGGCGGATGTGCGCGCGGCGTGCCCGGCGAGCGTGGCGTATGGCTCGCGCAGTCCGCCGCGGCCGCCGATGCCGAGCATCCCGTCGATGATCAGGTCTGCGGCCGCCAGCTCCCCGGCCGCCGTACCCTCGACCGGCCGGGCGTCGACGCCGGTCGCGTCCACGGACCGGCCCCCGGCCGACCGCAGCGCCGCCAAACCGCCCTCGTGGACCTTGGACCCGGCCGGCAGCGCGGTGACGCGCGCGCCGCGCCGGGCCAGCAGCGCCCCGGCATACAGGGCGTCGCCGCCGTTGTCGCCGCCGCCCACGAGCAGTGCGACCCGCGAGCCGTACACGCCCTCGCCGGGCCCGATCACCCCGGCGCGCCCGCTCCGCAGCAGCCCGGCGCAGACCGCGGCGAGACCGGCCGCGGCACGCCGCATGAGAGCGCCCTCGGGCAGCCGCGCCATGAGCGCGCGCTCCGCAGCGCGGACCTTGCCCACCTCATGCGCGTTCCGCATGGCCGATCCTCTCGTCAGTCGATGTGCTCGGCGATCACGACCGCGACGGCGAGGCCGCCGTCGTGGCTGAGCGAGATGTGCCAGGAGGTGACGCCGAGCCGGTCGGCCACCGCCGCGACCGTGCCCTCGACGTGCAGGAGGGGCCGCCCCGAGACGTCCTTGCGCACCTCGGCGTCTTTCCACGCCATGCCGGCCGGCGCGCCGAGCGCCTTGGCCAGCGCCTCCTTGGCCGCGAACCGCGCGGCGAGCGAGCGCGGGTGCAGCACGCGCTCGGCCTCGGTGAAGAGGCGTACGGCCAGACCGGGCGTACGCTCCAGGGAGCGGGCGAACCGGGCGATGTCCACGACGTCGATCCCCACTCCGACGATCACGGGGATCAGGTTAACGCCGGGCGGGTGCTCAGGTGGTGTGGACGTGCGCCGGGTCGACGGCGGGTGCGTCCGGGTGCTCGATCAGCCAGTCCAGGCGCGTGCGGCTCTCGTGGTCGACCGGCGTGTAGACGGCCAGGCGTGTCTCCGGCGTGGCGACCACCGCGAAGCTGACCACCGACATGCTCACCTGGCCGACCGCGGCGTGCTGGAAGACCTTCACGCGCGTCGCCGGGACGGCCACGTCGTGCGCGGCCCACATCGCGGCGAACTCCGCGCTCTCCGCGGACAGGTGCTCGATGAGCTCGGTCCAGGCCGGCTCGCCCAGGTGGCGGCCGAACGCCGCGCGGAAGGTCGCGACCATCTGCGGCAGTTCCTGGTCGCGGTTCACGAACGTGCTACAGCAGCCGGGGACCGCGAACGACCACCACAGCAGGTTGGCGCCCCACCGGCCACTCCCGATCCGCGGCCACATCGCGGCGTAGGCGGCGTTCCAGGCGAGGACGTCGTAGCGGCTGTTGAAGATCGCCGCAGGCAGGTCGCCCATGGCGTCCAGGACGGTCTGCACCTCGGGTTCGAGGCGTTCGCGCACCGGCCGCGGCGGCTCCGCGGCGAGGACCCCGGCCAGCCGGAACAGGTGCTCGGACTCGGCCGGGTCCAGGCGGAGCGTACGTGCGATCGACTCCAGCACGTGCGTGCTCACGTTGATCGGCCGGCCCTGTTCGAGCCAGGTGTACCAGGTGATCCCGACCCCGGCGAGCTGGGCGACCTCCTCGCGGCGCAGCCCCGGCGTACGGCGGCGCGGTCCTGGGGGCATGCCGACATCGGCGGGCGTGATGCGCTCGCGGCGGCTGCGCAGGAACGCGGCGAGCTCGGTACGCCGGTGGGGGAAGGTCACGGTCACCCCGCAATCCTCACCCGTACGGCGCCGACGTGCCAGGTGCTGGCAACACCGGTATAACGGGGCTCTCTCCACGCGGGCCCGCATGGCCCCAGGCTCGCCCCATGGCCCAGATCACCGTCGACGCACCCGCGTCCCGTACACCGGTCCGGCTCGGCCGGCTCCTCACGATCATCCTGCTCGGCCAGTTCATGGCCATCCTCGACGTGTCCGTCGTCAACGTCGCCGGGCCGACCATCCGGGGCGACCTGCACGCGTCCGGCGCCGGGCTGCAACTCGTCATCGCCGGCTACACCATCGCGTACGCCGTGCTCCTCGTCACCGGAGCGCGCCTCGGCGACATCCTCGGGCACCGGACCGCCTTCCAGACCGGCCTGGCCGTGTTCACCGCCGCGTCGCTGGCCTGCGGCCTGGCCGGGACGACCGGCCTGCTGATCGGCTTCCGCTTCGTACAGGGCGCCGGTGCGGCGCTGATGGTGCCGCAGGTCATGAGCCTCATCCAGCGCAACTTCGCCGGCCCGGCGCGTGCGCGCGCGTTCGGCCTCTACGGCGCGGTGCTGGCCGGCGGCACGATCGTCGGCCAGGTCGCGGGCGGCGTTCTCGTCAGCGCCGACCTGTTCGGCACCGGCTGGCGGCCGGTGTTCCTGGTGAACGTGCCGATCGGACTGGTGCTGCTGGTCCTGGGTGCGCGTACGCTGCCCGGCGACCGCGGCGAACGCGGCCGCGGCCTGGACCTGCCGGGGCTGGTCGCCCTCTCGGCGGCCACCCTGCTGTTCGTCGTGCCGCTCGTGCTCGGCCACGAGGAGGACTGGCCGCTGTGGGGATGGCTGATGCTCGGCGGGAGCGTCGTGGTCGCCGGGGTGTTCGCCGTCATACAGCGCCGCGTGGCCTCGCCGCTGATCCCCGGCCGGGTGGCGGGCGCGCCCGGCATGCGTGCGGCTCTCGCGGCGATCTTCCTGTGCATGGCCACCTTCGGCGGGTTCCTGTTCACCCTGGCGCTGCACCTACAGGGCGACCGCGGCTTCACCCCGATCGAGGCGGGTCTGTTCTTCGCCCCCGGCGCGACCGGGTTCGCGCTGTCCAGCCTTAACTGGCGGCGTGCGCCGGCCCGGTGGCACCGCCCGATGATCATGCTCGGGCTGCTGGTGGCCGGCCTGGGCTACCTGGGGCTGGCCCGGTTCGCGTCGGGCGGCGTGACGCTGGAGGCGGCGCTGGCCGTGACCGGCCTGGGCCTCGGCGCGGCGTTCGGCCCGCTGCTGGCGGTGGCGCTCACGCACGTGGCGGTGGCGGACGCGGCGGACGCCAGTGGCCTGCTCGTCATGGTGAACCAGCTCGGGCAGGTGGTGGGCGTCGCGACCTTCGGCACGCTGTTCCTCAGCATCGCACCGCCGACGGGACACCCGCTGGCCGTCACGGGCGTCACGCTGGCCGCGACCGCGGCGCTGGCGGCCTGCTGCGCGCTGCCGCTGCTGCGCGGCCGCTGAGCCGGCGCCGCACGGGCGGTCAGATCCGGCGCAGCCGCACCCGTCGTACGCGGTGGTCGCGGTCCTTGTTGAGCACCAGGGTGGCGCGGGCGCGGGTGGGCAGGATGTTGGCCACGAGGTTGACCTCGTTGATGTCACGCCAGAACCGCTCCGCCTGCGCCGCCGCCTCGTCGTCATCCACCTCGGCGTACGGGTGGAAGTAGGAGCGCTTGTCGGTGAAGACGGTGCGGCGGAGGTCGAAGAAGCGCTCGACGTACCACTGGCGGATGTCGGTCACCCGCGCGTCGACGTAGATCGAGAAGTCGAACAGGTCCGAGAGCGCCAGGCCGCCCGGCTTGGCGCTCTGCAGGACGTTGAGGCCCTCGACGATGAGGATGTCGGGCCGCCGCACCACCTGGCGTGCGCCCGCCAGGATGTCGTACCGCAGCGGCTCGTACACCGGCATGGACACCTCGGGGACGCCCGCCTTGACCTCGGAGACGAACTTCAGCAGCGCGCGCCGGTCATAGGACTCCGGGAAGCCCTTGCGCATCATCAGGCCGCGCTCGGCCAGTACGGCGTTGGGGTGGAGGAAGCCGTCGGTGCTGACCAGCTCGACCACCGGGCCGCCCGGACCACGGGCGAGCAGGGCGCGCAGCAGCCGCGACACCGTCGACTTGCCCACCGCCACGCTGCCCGCGACGCCGATGATGAAGGGTGTGGGCGCCACCGGCTCGCCGAGGAAACCGCTGACCGTGTCGCGCAGCCGACCGTCGCCCGCCACGAACAGCCGCAGCAGCCGGGCGAGTGAGAGGTAGACGTCCTCGACCTCGCCGATGTCGATCGGGTCGCTCAGACCACGGATCTCCTCCAGGTCCTCCGGGGAGAGATCGAGGGGTGTGCCGGCCCGCAGCCCGCGCCACGCCTCGCGGTCCAACTCGACGTACGGGCTGGGCGTGCCACCGGCCCCGGTGCTGGTCATGACAGGTGACACTAGCCCGGCTGACGGTTTTTACACTTCCTTAATACGCCGTTGAGTTGGTGGCGCGGCGGTGGTCTACCCGTTCACCTGGACCCATTAATGTGGCCCGCATGTGCGGAATCGTGGGGTACGTCGGCTCGCAGTCGGCCCTCGACGTGGTCGTCGAGGGCCTCGCCAGGCTCGAATACCGCGGCTATGACTCGGCGGGCACGGCCGTGTCCTCCGACGGCAAGCTCTCGGTGACCAAGCGTGCCGGCAAGCTCGCCAACCTGCGGGAAGCGCTCGCGGGCACGCAGCCACCCGGCGGCGACGGCGGCTACGGCGGCGACGCGCCGAGCCGGTCGGGCATCGGCCACACCCGCTGGGCCACCCACGGGCCGCCGAACGACCGCAACGCCCACCCGCACGTCGACTGCACCGGCTCGGTCGCCGTCGTGCACAACGGCATCATCGAGAACTTCGCCCAGCTGCGGCTCGAACTCGAGCGCCGCGGCCACGAGCTGACCTCCGACACCGACACCGAGGCCGTGGCCCACCTGCTGGAGGAGGAGGTGGCCAAGGGCGCGGGGCTGGCCGAGGCGATGCGCCGGATCTGCGGGCGGCTGGAGGGCGCGTTCACGCTCGTCGCGGTCTACGCCGGCGAGCCGGACCTCGTGGTCGGGGCACGCCGCAACTCCCCGCTGGTCGTCGGCGTCGGCTCCGGGGAGAACTTCCTCGCCAGCGACGTCGCGGCGTTCATCGCGCACACGCGCGACGCGATCGAGCTGGGCCAGGACCAGATCGTGGAGCTGCGCCCCTCCGGGGTGACCGTCACCGGTTTCGACGGCGAGCCGGCCGCGGTCAAGGAGTACCACGTCGACTGGGACGTCTCGGCCGCCGAAAAAGGCGGTCACGACTACTTCATGCTCAAGGAGATCGCCGAGCAGCCGAGCGCGGTCGCGGACACGCTGCTCGGCCGGATCGGCGAGGACGGCCGCCTCACGCTGGATGAGATGCGGCTCAGCGACGACGAGCTGCGCGACATCGACAAGATCATCATCGTCGCGTGCGGCACCGCGTACCACGCCGGGATGATCGCCAAGTACGCCATCGAGCACTGGACCCAGCTCCCCTGCGAGGTCGAGCTGGCCAGCGAGTTCCGCTACCGCGACCCGATCCTCACCCGGTCGACGCTGGTGATCGCGATCTCCCAGTCCGGCGAGACGATGGACACCCTGATGGCCGTACGCCACGCGCGCGAGCAGCGCGCCAGCGTGCTCGGCATCTGCAACGTCAACGGCTCGACCATCCCGCGCGAGTGCGACGGCGTGCTCTACACCCACGCCGGGCCCGAGATCGCGGTCGCCTCGACCAAGGCGTTCCTGACCCAGCTGATCGCGGTCTACCTGATCGCGCTGTACCTGGCGCAGGTGCGCGGGACCAAGTGGGGCGACGAGGTCTTCGCCATGATCCAGCTCCTCGGCACGATGCCACAGAAGGTGGCGCAGGTCCTGGAGACCATCGAGCCCGTACGCGAGCTGGCCCGCTCGCTGGCCGGCGAGCGCTGCGTGCTGTTCCTGGGCCGGCACGTGGGCTTCCCGGTGGCGCTGGAGGGCGCGCTGAAGCTCAAGGAGCTCGCCTACATGCACGCGGAGGGGTTCGCCGCCGGCGAACTGAAGCACGGCCCGATCGCGCTGATCGAGCAGGGCCTGCCCGTCGTGGTCATCGTCCCGTCGCGCGCCCGGCCGATCCTGCACGACAAGATCGTCTCCAACATCCAGGAGATCCGTGCCCGCGGCGCACGTACGATCGTGATCGCCGAGGAGGGCGACGAGGCGGTCGCACCGTACGCCGACACGCTCATTCGCGTCCCTGCGGTGCCGACGCTGCTCCAGCCGCTCGTGGCGACCGTCCCGCTCCAGGTGTTCGCCTGCGAGCTGGCCACGGCCAAGGGACACGACGTCGACCAGCCGCGCAACCTTGCCAAGTCCGTGACCGTGGAGTAGAAGCGTGATGACGAGATATGTGGCCCTGCTGCGCGCGGTGAACCTCGGCAGCCACAAGAAGCTGGCCATGCCGGCGCTGCGCGAGCTGCTGTCCTCGCTGGGGTACTCCGACGTCGAGACCTACCTGCAGAGCGGCAACGCGGTGTTCACCTCCCCGTCGCCGGCCGAGGAGGTCGCGGCGCGGATCGAGGACCGGCTGGCCGCCGACCTGGGGCTGACCACTGAGGTCATCCTGCGTACCGGCGAGGAGATGCGACGCGTGGTCGACGACAGCCCGATGGAGGTCACCGACCCGGTGCTGTTCAGCGTGGCGTTCCTGCTGCGGCCGCCGGCTCCGGACTGGCAGGAGGGTGCCGACCTGGAGCGTTTCGCGCCCGAGAGGATGTGGGCGGGCGAACGGGAGATCTACCTCAGCCTGCCGAACGGCACAGGCCGCGCGAAACTGCCGCCCGTGGTCGGCCGACGGCTCAAGGTGCCCTCGACGATGCGCAACTGGCGTACGGTCGTCAACCTGGCCTCCCTCGCCGTGTAAAACGCGCAGGCCGGGTATGGGGGACCCTCCACGCACCTTTGCGCAGCGAAGGGAGAGTCTGATGGCAGGCCGTATCATCGCAGCGCTCAGTGCCGTTGTGGCGACGACCGTGAACGTGCTTCTTCTGCCCTTCCGCGTCTTCGCCCGGCTTCTGGGCCTTTCTCACAAGGGACGGCCGCGTAAGCCCGAGCGCGGATAGGCCCCCGAAACGCGCGGGAGCGCCCGGCCTCGGCCGGGCGCTCTTCCGTGTGCCGGCTCAGGTGCTCGCTCAGCAGGTGTCGAGCATGTCGCTCAGCTCGCCGTGGTCGGCGTGGGTCACCGACAGGTGGTATTCGTCGGCCACGCCGATGAAGTGTTCCGCGTACGTGCACTGGAACGCCTTGGGCGGCTGCCACTCGGCCGGGCCCTTGTCGCTCTTCTGCTCGTTCGGCCGGCCCGAGACGGCGATGAGGTTGTCGCGGTCGTTGGCCAGTTGGGTGCGCTTGTCCTCGGTCCAGCCGTACGCGCCCATCTGCCAGGCCAGGCCGAGGGGGAAGATGTGGTCGATCTGCACCTCGATGGCGTGGGACTTGCTGAAGGTGATGGTCTTGCCCGTGTACGGGTCGTCCAGCTCACCGGACATCACCGTACATTTGCCCTTTTTCGTCACCTTGTCGAGGTCGCGGGAGAGGATGTCGTCGCGGGTGTCGCAGCCGTTGTGGTCCTCATCCTTCCACGCCTGGCCGAACTGCTCCCGGCTGTAGCCGCTCATGCTGTGCGGAGTGGCGTCCTTGAGCTTGGCCAGCTCCTTACGAGCCGCTCCCTCCTTGCCCTTCCCGTCGCTTTTGTCCCCTTTATGCGATTTGCTGTGTGACGAGCCCGACGGGCCGTCGCCGGACAGCGACACGTTGCCGGCGCATCCGGCCATCAGGAAGACCGAAACGGCCGCCGAACCCAGCGTGGTCCCCAAGCGCCGTGGCACTGCCATATCTCCACCGTCCAAGATTTTTTGGCGGTGCTATGCCCCCTAAATGCTGATGTATGCGCATTTCACGGTGACCTGGGACGACTTGGGACAGACCCGGCGATGTCGCTTCTCATCCCTAAGGGGGGTGGGGGGTACTGCCCAAGGGGGACGACGGGCCGATACCGGTCCACTAGGTTCGGCGCATGTCCATCATCGCCACGCGGGGGCTCGGCAAGCAGTTCCCCGGCGTGCTCGCCCTGGACGGGCTGACCATCGACATCGAGCCCGGCGTCGTCGGGCTGGTCGGCGCCAACGGCGCGGGCAAGTCGACCCTGATCAAGATCCTGCTCGGGCTGCTCCCGCCCACCAGCGGCACCGCTACCGTGCTCGGCCTCGACACCGTACGCGAGTCGATGAAGATCCGTGAGCTGGTCGGCTACATGCCCGAGCACGACTGCCTGCCGCCGGACGTCTCGGCCACGGAGTTCATCGTGCACGTCGCGCGGGTGTCCGGCCTGCCGGCCAACGCCGCGCGCGAGCGTGCCGCCGACACGCTTCGCCACGTCGGGCTCTACGAGGAGCGCTACCGTCCCATCGGCGGCTACTCCACCGGCATGCGGCAGCGGGTCAAGCTCGCCCAGGCCCTCGTGCACGACCCCAGGCTCGTCTTCCTCGACGAGCCCACCAACGGCCTCGACCCCGCCGGCCGCGACGAGATGCTCGCCCTGATCCGGCGCATCGGCGAGCAGTTCGGCATCAGCGTCCTGGTCACCTCCCACCTGCTCGGCGAGCTCGAACGCGTCGCGGGCCACCTGGTGATCATCGACGGCGGGCGGCTGCTGCGGTCCCAGGCGGTCACCGCCTTCACCCAGGTCAGCGGGGTGCTCGCGGTCGAGGTCGGCGACGACCCCGCCGACCGTGACACGCTCGGCAACCGGCTCTCCACGACCGGCCTGCGCGTCCATCCCGACGGGCGCGGCCTCCTCGTCGATATCGCCGACGAGGCCACCTACGACGTCGTGCGCGACTGCGTCGCCGACCTCGGCCTGCCCCTGGTCCGCATGGAGAACCGCCGCCACCGGATCGAAGAGGTGTTCTCCTCATGACGAGCGTCATCCACGACATCGGCTACCGCCACTACGACGGCCCGCGCCTCGGCCGCTCCTACGCCGTCCGCGCCCTGTTCCTGCACAACCTGCGCGCGGCGTACGGGCTCGGCCGGCCGGCCAAGGCCAAGATCATGCCGTTCCTACTCTTCGCGATCATGCTGCTGCCCGCGGCGGTCAGCGTGGCCGTCACGGCGCTCGCGTCGCGGATCGGCGACGGACGGGCGGTCGCCCTGATCCGCTACGAGAGCTACGCGATCTTCCTACAGGCGCTGATCGCGCTCTTCCTGGCCGCGCAGGCGCCGGTGCTCGCAGCGCGCGACCTGCGGTTCCACGTCACACCGCTCTACTTCTCCCGCCCGCTGTCCCGCATGGACTACGTGCTGGCCAAATACGCCGCGCTGGCCACGGCGCTGCTGATCCTGATGGCCACGCCGGTCACGATCCTGTTCGCCGGCGCGCTCGCCACCGAGCAGAAACACCTCGCCACCCACGCGGTCCGCTACGCCGCCGGGCTGGGCGGCTGCCTGATCCTGGCGCTCGTACTCGCCGCGCTCGGGCTCGTCGTGGCGGCGTTCACCCCGCGCCGCGGCTTCGGCGTCACGGCGGTGATGGCGGTCTACCTGATCAGCACCGCCGCGGTCGGCGCCATCCAGGGCATCGCGGAAAACCACACCAAGTTCACGGTCGCCCGCTGGGCCGGCATGTTCACCCCCTTCAACCTGGTGGACGGCGTACAGGTCTGGGCGCTGCGGGCCAAGGTGTCCGCGGCCGAGCCTCCGCCGTCCGGCCTCGGCGGCCCGGTCTTCACGCTCGTGTGCGCGGCCGTCGTGGCCGGCGCGCTGGCCATCCTCTACCTGCGGTTCCGGAAGGCGGGCGCACAGTGACCTGTCAGCACGATCCGATCGAGGAGGCGTCGTGAGCGTCCTGGAGCTACGGGACGTCTCCCGGTGGTACGGCAACGTGGTCGCGGTCAACGGAGTGACCATGACCGTCGGGCCCGGCGTGACAGGCCTGCTCGGCCCCAACGGCGCCGGCAAGTCCACGCTGATCCACATGATGGGCGGCTTCCTGTCCCCCTCCAACGGCCACGTCGGCATCGACGGGCAGCAGATCTGGAAGAACCCCTCCGTCTACCGGCACATCGGCCTCGTGCCCGAGCGCGAGGCGGCCTATGACTTCCTCACCGGCCGCCAGTTCGTCCGCTCGATGGCCAAGCTGCACAAGCTCCCCGAGCCGGGGGCGGCGGCCGACCGCGCGCTGGCGATGGTCGAGATGCTCCCGCCCGCCGACCGCGCCATCGGCACCTACTCCAAGGGCATGAAGCAGCGGGTCAAGATGGCCTCCGCCCTCGTGCACGACCCGCCGGTGCTGCTGCTCGACGAGCCGTTCAACGGGATGGACCCGCGCCAGCGGCTCCAGCTGATGGACCTGATACGCAAGATGGCCGCCGAGGGCCGCACGGTGCTGTTCAGCTCGCACATCCTCGAAGAGGTCGAGCGGCTCGCACACCACATCGAGGTCATCATCGCGGGCCGCCACGCGGCCTCCGGCGACTTCCGCGCGATCCGCCGGCTGATGACCGACCGCCCGCACATGTTCGCCATCCGCTCCAGCGACGACCGCCGGCTGGCCGCCGCGCTCATCGCCGACGACTCGACCCGCGGCGTCGAGCTGACCCCCGCCGGCCTGGCCGTCGAGGCCGTGGACTTCGCCCGCTTCACCCAGTTGCTGCCGCAGGTGGCCCGTACGGCCGGCATCCGGCTGCTGGAAGTCGCCCCGGCCGACGAATCCCTTGAAAGCGTCTTCTCCTACCTGGTCGCCTCATGAACTCCACCATCGCGTACATCACCTTCCGCGGAATGCTCGGCCGCCGTCGCGCGCTCCTGCTCTTCGCGCTGCCCGCCGTCCTGCTGCTGCTGAGCATCGGCCTGCGGGTCACCGGCAACAGCGACCTCGACACCTCCGCGGCCCTGCTGACCCAGTTCGGCCTGGGCGCGCTGCTGCCGCTGATGGCCCTGCTCGCCGGCACCGGCGTGATCTCCCCGGAGATCGACGACGGCCAGATCATGTACCTCATGACCAAGCCGCTCGCCCGCCCGGTCATCTCGACCACGAAGTTCCTGGTCGCGGTCGCCCTGGTCACCGGCTTCGGCGTAGTCCCGATCTTCCTGTCCGCCGTGATCATGAGCGGCCTGACGGCGGGTCTGGCAACGGGCTTCGCCCTGGGCGCGCTGGTGGGCGGCATCGCGTACTGCGCCCTGTTCATCGCGATCGCGGTGCTGAGCCGCTTCGCCGTGACGATCGGCCTGATCTACGCCCTCGTGTGGGAGAACCTCCTCGCCCGCTACGCCTCGGGCGCCAAGACCCTGTCGATCCGCCAGTGGGCCATCACCATCACCGACCTGAGCACGAACGCCACTGCCGTCACCTCGGACGTCCACGGCTCCACCGCGGTCCCCCTGCTGATCGCCCTGACCGCCGCCGGCGTCCTGTTCGCCGGCTGGAAACTCCGCACCCTGTCCATCACCGGCACCGACTGAGCCACGCGGCCGACCGCCAGAGCGTTGACTCCATCGCCGCCCATCCCCTGCGGACGACGATGGCGAGCGGGCCTCCTCGCGGGTCGCCTCGACCATGACGCGGACCATCGGCTCGGTATCGCTCGGGCGCAGCAGCCCGTGTCGCCCAGTTCCGCCTCGGCGGCAGGCGTCAGAGGGCGGTGCGGACGACCTCGGCCAGACGCTCGGCGACGGCGCGGGCCTGTTCCTCGCGAGTGGCCTCGACCATGACGCGGACCATCGGCTCGGTACCGCTCGGGCGGATCAGCACGCGGCCGGTGTCGCCGAGTTCCGCCTCGGCGGCGGCGACGGCGGCGGAGAGTTCGGATGAGGTCTTCGCGCGTGACTTGTCGACGTTCGTGACGTTGATCAGGACCTGCGGCAGCCGGGTCATCACCTTGGCGAGTTCGTCCAGTGGGCGGCCGCGGCCGGCGACCGTGGCCAGCAGGTGCAGGCCGGTCAGCAGACCGTCGCCGGTCGTCGCGTGGTCGAGCATGATCACGTGACCGGACTGCTCGCCGCCGAAGGCGTACCCGCCCGCCTTCATCGCCTCCAGGACATAACGGTCGCCGACCGTCGTCTCGACGACGTTGAGGCCCTCCTCGCGCATGGCGAGCTTGAAGCCCAGGTTGGACATGACCGTCGCCACGACAGTGTCGCCGGGCAGCCGGCCCGCCTCGCGGAGTTCGACGGCCAGGATCGCCATGATCTGGTCGCCGTCGATCGGCTCGCCCGACCCGGTGACGGCGAGGCAGCGGTCGGCGTCGCCGTCGTGGGCGATGCCGAGGTCGGCGCCGTGTTCGATGACGGCGCGCCGAAGGGGTTCGAGGTTGGTCGAGCCGCAGCCCTCGTTGATGTTCAGACCGTCCGGCGAGGCGCCGATCGCGACGACGCTCGCCCCCGCGCGGCGCATCGCCTCCGGAGAGACGCCCGACGCGGCGCCGTGCGCGCAGTCGACCACGACGCGTACGCCGTCGAGCGAGCCGGGCAGCGTGGACAGCAGGTGCGCGATGTAGCTCTCCACCTCGCCCTGCGCCTCGCGTACGCGGCCGACGCCGGGACCGGTCGGGCCGGCCCAGTCCTCGCCGAGGTGTGCCGCGATCTGGTCCTCGATCTGGTCGGCGAGCTTGTGGCCGCCGCGGCCGAAGAACTTGATGCCGTTGTCGGGCGCGGGGTTGTGCGAGGCGGACAGCATCACGCCGAGGTCCGCGCCCAGCGACTGGGTCAGGTACGCGACGGCGGGCGTGGGCAGCACGCCCAGGCGGAGCACGTCGACGCCGGCGGAGGCGAGCCCGGCCACGACCGCCGCCTCCAGGAACTCTCCCGAAGCGCGCGGGTCACGGCCGACCACGGCGAGGGGCCGGTGGCCCTCGAACGCGCCGACCTCGCCGAGTACGCGTGCGGCGGCCACCGCGAGGTCGAGGGCGAGCCGGGCGGTGAGGTCACGGTTGGCGACCCCCCGGATACCGTCGGTTCCGAACAGACGTGACACGTAGTACCCCACAGTCGCACTGGGAAAGGTCGGCCGACCGGCCCTCGAACAAAAGCGATCGGCGGTCCCGCGCTATGCCGGAACCGCCGAAGTCCTGTGCGGCGATCTCGCCCGGCCGAGGCCGGACCGGTCGATCGCCGCACAGGGCCGATCAACGCTTGCTGTACTGCGGAGCCTTGCGGGCCTTCTTGAGGCCGTACTTCTTCCGCTCCTTCGCCCGCGGGTCACGGGTGAGGAAGCCGGCCTTCTTGAGCGGCGGCCGGTTGTCCATGTCGACGAGCTGGAGCGCCCGGGCGATGCCGAGGCGCAGCGCGCCGGCCTGGCCGGTCACGCCGCCGCCGTGCACGCGGGCGATCACGTCGAACTGGTCCTCCAGGCCCAGGGTCACGAACGGCTCGTTCACGACCTGCTGGTGGACCTTATTGGGGAAGTACGCGTCGAGCGGACGACCGTTGATCGTCCACTTGCCGCTGCCCGGGACGATGCGGACGCGCGCGATCGCCTCCTTGCGGCGGCCGGTGCCCGCGGCGGGGCCGGTCAGCACCGGACGGGGGGTCTCCTCGACGACGACCTCAGCGGACTCGGAGGTGTAGTCCCCCACGTACTCTTCGAACTCGGCGCCCTCGATGGGCGATTCGACACCGGTGGGCTCAGCCACGGGACTCCTCAGGATCTTGTCTCGACGCCGCGCGTCACTGCGCGATCTGCTTGATGTCGTAGGGCACCGGCAGCTGAGCCTGGTGCGGGTGCTCGGGGCCTGCGTAGACCTTCAGCTTGCCGAACATCTTTCGGCCGAGCGTGTTCTTGGGGAGCATGCCCTTGATCGCCTTCTCGACGGCCCGCTCCGGGTGCTTCGCCATGAGGTCGGAGTAGGTGATCGAGCGCAGGCCGCCGGGGTAACCCGAGTGGCGGTAGGCCTTCTTCTGCTCCAGCTTCTTGCCCGACAGCGCCACCTTGTCGGCGTTGACGATGATCACGAAGTCGCCTGTGTCGAGGTGAGGCGCGTAGATGGGCTTGTGCTTACCCCGAAGCAGGGTCGCGACCTGACTGGCGAGCCGACCCAGCACGACATCGGTCGCGTCGATGACGTGCCACTGACGCTCGACGTCAGCGGGCTTAGGGGTGTAGGTGCGCACGGTCGTAAGCCTTCGTTTCATGTCTGACAACAGAGACAGGGTCCGGGGGACGGCCGACGTCCTTCGCAGCCCCTCGATGGTCAAACGGCCCGAAGAACGGGCACGCTGACGCACACAACGAACTGGCAGGATACCGGCCCACGTATGTGCGGGTCAAAGCGGGCGGCCTCAGCCGCCCTCCTGCCATCGCTCCGGACGATGATCGACTCGATCAGCGCTCGTCCGATTGACAGCATATATCAGGGATTACTCCAGAACGGCGCACTGATGGTCATTGGCACCTCTATAGTGCTGGTCCTCCGCAGCCCCCTGGAGGACCAGCTGTCCGCCATGCGTGTGATCTCCGTCAAACGCCGTGTCCAGGCGTTCGTGATCCTTGCGATCGCGTTCTTCGTCGCCGTCGGTTTCGCGGCGAACCGGTACATGACCGCGGGCCACGCCGCCCCGTCCGACCGGCCCGTACAGGATGCGGTCGTGGCCCCGACCCCCGAGGGCTCGGCCGTGAAGCCGCCGACCCCGCGGACGCACGCCCCGACGCGCACGCACCACACTCCGACCCGCGCGGCGGCGCCGGCCGAGCTCGTACGCACCGGCAAGCCGAAGTCGCCGGGGACCGTCGCGGCCGCGGCCGCCCCGGCGAAGAACCTGTCCGCCGAGGACCTCGCCATCCGGCTCACGAACCTCCAGCGCGCCCAGCACGGCTGCCCGGCACTCCACCTCAACGTGCGCCTGCGCACCGCCGCACGCGAGCACTCGCAGGACATGCACGTACGTAACTACTTCGACCACAACACCCCGGACGGCCGTACCCCGTGGGACCGGATCAAGGCGGACGGCTACAGCCAGCCCGGCGCCGAGAACATCGCCATGGGGTACGCCACCGCCCAGGCGGTCGTGACCGGCTGGATGAACAGCGCCGGCCACCGCGCGAACATCCTGAACTGCAGCCTCAAGGCGGTCGGAATCGGCGTCGCGTACGGCTCGGGAGGGCCGTGGTGGACGCAGGACTTCGGCTTCCGGTAAACGGCTGATCACCTGATACGAGCCGGTAGGGTCGCATTCATGTCTTATCCGGGTGATGAGCAGCAGCCCGGCGGCTGGAGTCCATCCCGGCCGCCGCACTCGCCGTACGGCCCGGTCGACGACCAGGCCGAATACGAGGAGACCGTCTACGACGAGCCTCCCGCCGGCGGCCGGTACGAGGACCCGCAGAACGATCCCTACGGCGGGCCGCCGCACGGCCGTGGCCCTGGCGGGCCGTTCGGACCGGGTGGTCCCGGCGGCCCGTCCGGCGGTCCGCGCGAGACCGAGCACGCTCCTCCGTACGGCGGCGGCTTCGGATCCGAGCCCGACCCGTACGGCCCGCGGAACGGGCCCCCGCGAGGCGAGCCGTTCGTCAGCGGCTACGGCCCGGCCTTCGGCGCCGAGCCGCCGGAGCCGTACGGCGGCGGGAACGGCCCGTACGACCCCGAGCCCGGCGAGGAGGGCTCCGGCTCAGGCCGCAAACGGCTGGTCATCGGTGCGGCCGCCGTCGCCGCGGTCGTCGTGATCGGCGGCGGTACGGCGCTCGCGCTCACCTCCGGCGGAGACGACAAGGCCAAGCCCACCGCCGCGGCGCCGACGAGCGCTCCGCCCGCCACGCCGACCGTGAACCCCACGCCGACGCCGACCGAGACGGGCCGTGGCGACCGGCTGAAGACCCGGACCACCGACCCGAAGCCGCTCACGCTGAACGAGGTCTTCAAGGCCAGGTCGTTCAAGTCGGGCAGCCGCCGCTATGTGATGACGGCGCGCCGCGCGGAGCGCAAGTGCGCGCCGCCGACTCACGGCACGAGCTTCCGCAAGACGCTGGCCAAGGCCGGCTGCACCCAGGTGCTGCGGGCGACGTTCGCCAACGGCAAGTTCGTCGGCACCATCGGCGTGCTCAACCTGCGGACCGAGACCGCGGCGGCAGCGGTCAAGACCGCGTCCAACCAGCGCGACGCCTTCATTCTCGCGCTGCCGGGCGCCGGCTCGACGCGGAAGATCGGCCAGGGCCTGTCGCTGACCACCGCCGAGGTCGACGGCCACTACCTGATCATGAGCTGGGTTCAATACCCGAACGGCAAGCGGATCGCCAAGGGCGACTACGCGGCCGTGAGTTCCTTCGTCCGGAGCACGACGTACGGCAGCAACCTGCGCACCGCACTGAACTATCGGTCAATGGAGGGCAAACCGTCATGAACATGGGCCCCAGCTAATACTCTGGTGACTCATGTCTGGCCATGACGAGACTTCTCTTCCCTTCAGAGAGGGGGAAGAGATGGTTCCGCCACATCCGCCGACTCCGGCTCCGCCGCACTTCGGCCAGAGTTCGACGGACAAGCCCGCTGTCGTTTTCCCGACCGCCGACTCGCAACCGGGCATCCCGGTCCCCTCCGGGTCGTCGGTGGCATCCGACGCCGAGGAGATCATGACCCCGCCGCTCCCCCAGCGCCCCGGCGGCCCCACGCCGGACGCACAGCCGACCCCGCCCACGGACGAGACGGCACCCGCCACGGGCACGCCGCTGCCTGGGCAGGACCGCGTCGGCCCGCCCGACTTTCCGCCGCCGCCACTCGGTCCCCTGGCCCAGGACGCCCGCTCCTATGAGTACGGGTTCCCGCCGCCGACCGGCTTCGGCTACCCCGAGGCCGAGCGCACCGTAGCGAGCGGGCCGCCGCCCTACGGCTCACCGCTCCCCGAGGCCGAGCGCACCGTCACCGACGACCCGTACCGTCCCCCCGCGCCCTACGGCGGCCTGGGCGCGCAGCGGCCCGCGACCGCCAAGCCGCCGTACGGCGACTTCGGCAACGACGTCGCCGACCCGACCGCCGAGCACCGTACGTCTCCCGGCGCCGCGACCGCGGGCAGCCCGTTGCCGCCCCACGGCACAGGTGCGTACGGCCCGGCCTCGATCGGCTTCCCGCCCTACAGCCCAGTGAGCCCGGCCACCGAGCACGGCACGAACGGACGTCACGGCCTGCCCGCCGAGCACGGGCCGTACGGCACGGGACCCGAGACTCCGGTCTTCCCCCCGCGCGATCCGGCGACCCCCGCCGCCGAACCCGGCGTGAACGGCACCGCGACCGGCGGTAACAGCCTGCCCGGCGAGGACGCGGCGTTCGGGCTCGGGTCCAGCGGCGGTGCGCCGCCCTTCCCGCCCTACGCGCCGGCGGATCCCGGCGTCGAATCCGGCCCCGCCGCCAAGGCAGGCCACGGCTCGCCCCCGTACGGCGCGGCCGACTCGACCGCCGAGCACGGCCCGCGGTCCGGCGGGGAGGCGCCCAGCACCCCGGCCGACGCCTTCTCGTCCGCCGACGCAGGGCAGGCCACCCCCGAGGGCTCGCTCAGCGGCCCCCCGCCCTCGCCCGGCATGCCCGTGCCGGAGGCAGGCGGCCAGACGGTGACCTTCGAGGACGCGGGCGGTCAGCGGACGCTCGCGATCGTGCGGGTCGGCGGTGACAACGGCCCCACGTCCAGCACCCCCGGGCCCGCGCTGACCCCCGACGCGATCCTGCCGCCCGGCACGCCGCCGCAGGCACCGCCGGAGCCGCCGAGCGACCTCGGCGCCACCTCCACCGGCCCGATCCCGCGGCTCGGCGCCGGACCGGGCTTCCCCGGCGGCCCAGGCATGCGCCCGCCCCACAGCGGCGACCACGAAGGCCCCTCAGGCGCGCGCAGAGCCCTCCTCGTCGGCGGCGGCCTCCTCGCCGCACTCGTCCTTGGTGGCGGCGGCGCGCTGGCCGTGACGGAGCTCTCCGGCGGTTCCGCCAAGGAGCACCCGGCCGTCCACGCTCTGCCTCCGCCGCCGACCCATGCTGCGCCGACGCCGACACCGACGCCCAAGCGGACCCGCGCGCGGCACAAGCCCAAGCATGTTCCGGTCGACATCAGGGACGAGAAGAAGGACCCCAGGCCACTGACCATCACCGAGGTCTTCCCGTCCTCGACGGTAACCCTGGCGGGCACCAAGTTCTCCTGGGTCAAGACGGTCATCAACGACCACTGCTCACTGGCGGCCAACGGCAAGTTCGCGGCGGAACTCACCCGTCAGCACTGCCGCCGGGTCGTACGCGCGACGTTCCTCTCGAGCGACAAGAAGATCGCCGTGACGGCCGGGATCGCGGTGATGCCGACGGACGCCGCCGCCAAGGCCGCGCTGACGGCACAGGACCCGGCGCACTACGTGTGGTTCCGCGGCATGAAGGCCACCGGCGCACCGAAGATCGACAAGGCGGGCGGCTACGCGACGAGCACGCTGCGCGGCCGCTACATCAGCTACGCGTACGCGATGTACGCCGACGCGCACAAGCCCGCCGCCAAGGACAACACCCTGAAGACCGTGAGCGGCGCGTTCCGTGACGCCACCGCGCGGCCGATCGAGCGCCGCGCCCGGCAGTGACGCACGGGCCGCCGGGCGTACGAGTGGTCTAGCTGGCGTGGCGTTCTTCGGGTGAGACGCCGCCGAGCACCCGGATGCGGCGGGTCTCCTGCGCGCGGTCGGCCAGGTGCGCGGCGTCGGGGTAGGTGACCTCTTCCAGCGAGAGCCCGTACGGGGGAAGCACCTGGACCGCGGAGTCGCGCTCGCCGTGGGCGAGCACCTCGGCCGGCCAGTTGATCGGCCGGCGGCTGTCGCCGACCGAGATCAGCGCGCCGACCAGTGCGCGCACCATCGAGTGGCAGAACGCGTCCGCCTCGATCGTGGCCACCGCGATGTTGGCACGGTCGCGTGCCCAGTCACAGCGCAGCAGCCGGCGGATCGTCGTCGCGCCCTCACGGCGGCGGCAGTACGCCGCGAAGTCGTTCTCGCCGAGCAGCAGCGCGGACGCGGCGTTCATCCGGTCGAGATCGAGCGGCCGCGGATGCCACAGCACCTCGTGGCGGCGCATCGGGTCCACGCCGATCGGGTTGTCGGACACGCGGTACACATAGCGTCGCGACATCGCCGAGAACCGCGCGTCGAAGCCCTCCTCTGCCTGGCCGATGCGCCAGACGCGGATGTCGGCGGGCAGGATCCCGGCCAGCCGGCGCGGCAGCGTGCCGGTGAGCGGGTAGTAGGCCGCGATCGGCACGACGACGTGCGCGACCTGGCCGCGTGCGTGCACGCCCGCGTCCGTACGGCCCGCGACCGTCAGCACCGGCGGCGGGTCGAGGCGCAGCACGCGCCCGAGGGCCTCTTCGATGACTCCCTGCACCGTGCGCTGGCTGGGCTGGCGCGCCCAGCCGGCGAAGTCCGAGCCGTCGTAGCCGATGTCGAGCCGCAGGCGTATGAGGGCAGTCATGGGATCAGGAGAGGACCGGTGTTCGTCCATGTCAGTCGCCCTTCGGGTCCGCCCGGTCGGCGGTGACCCCGTATCCATGCTCTCCGTGTCCTGGCCATTGCACAACTCTTTCAAAGATCGAGCCCGCCGTCCCGTAGGGCACGGCGGGCTCGAGACAAAGCGTGAGTTACTTGTTGTCCTCGGACTCGTCTGCCTGGGCCTTCTCGGCCTGGGCCGTCTCGGCCTGGGCCGTCTCCTCCGCGGGGGCGGTGTCCTGCGGCTCGTCGTCCGCGGGCTCCTCCGCCGGGCTCTCCTCGACGTCGGACGCCGTCGGCTCCTCGGCCGCCGCCGGGGTCTCCTTGCGCGACGCACGGGACGGGCGCGAGGTCGTCGCGACCGGCGCCGACTCCTCGACCAGCTCGATCAGCGCCATGGGGGCGCTGTCGCCCTTGCGCGGGCCGAGCTTGGTGATCCGCGTGTACCCGCCGGGGCGGGTCTCAAAGCGCGGGCCGATCTCGGTGAACAGCGTGTGGACGACGCTCTTGTCCTGCACGACGCTGAGGACCTGACGCCGCGCGGCGAGGTCGCCGCGCTTGGCCTTGGTGATGAGCTTCTCCGCCAGCGGCCGCAACCGCCGCGCCTTGGCCTCGGTCGTCTTGATGCGGCCGTGCTCGAACAGCGCCGTGGCGAGGTTCGCCAGGATCAGGCGCTGGTGCGCGGGGCTGCCGCCGAGACGGGCGCCCTTGGTGGGCTGGGGCATGAGTGCTTCTCCTTTTTCAACCCGCGCCGGCCGTATGAGGTACCGGCGTCGGTCCGGCGGGACAGGGCCCGCCGAGTATCGAATGACCATGTGGGCGGCCCGGATCAGGCCGCCCACCCTGCTTTGGTCGCACTCGGCTCCTCACTCGCTTCGCGGACGGCTCGTACCTCGCCGGCCACTCCGCTCGCTCGTCACCTCGTGCGTGCCTTCTGGTCGCACTCGGCTCCTCACTCGCTTCGCGGACGGCTCGTACCTCGCCGGCCACTCCGCTCGCTCGTCACCTCGTGCTCCTGAATCAGTACTGCTCGGTCTCCGCGTAGCTCTGGTCCTCGTCGCCGTAGTTGTCCGCCGCCGCGGTCGGGTCGAACCCGGGCGGGGAGTCCTTCAGCGTGAGGCCCATGTCGTTGAGCTTCTGCTTGACCTCTTCGATGGACTTGGCGCCGAAATTCCTTATATCGAGGAGGTCCTGCTCGCTGCGCGCCACGAGCTCACCCACGGTGTGGATGCCCTCGCGCTTGAGGCAGTTGTAGGACCGGACCGTGAGGTTCAGCTCCTCGATCGGCAGCGCCAGGTCCGCCGCGAGCGCGGCGTCCGTCGGCGACGGGCCCATGTCGATGCCCTCGGCCTCGACGTTGAGCTCGCGCGCCAGGCCGAACAGCTCGACGAGGGTCTTGCCGGCGCTGGCCACCGCGTCGCGCGGCAGCATCGCGGGCTTGGTCTCGACGTCGACGATCAGCCGGTCGAAGTCGGTACGCTGCTCGACACGCGTCGCCTCGACCTTGTAGGTGACCTTCATGACCGGGGAGTAGATCGAGTCGATCGGCACCCGGCCGATCTCCTGGCCCGGCTGCTTGTTCTGCGCCGCGGAGACGTAGCCGCGACCGCGCTCGACGGTGAGCTCCATCTCCAGCTTCGCCTTGTTGTTCAGCGTGGCGATGTGCAGCTCGGGGTTGTGCACCTCGACACCGGCCGGCGGCGCGATGTCGGCGGCGGTGACCTCGCCCGGGCCCTGCTTGCGGAGGTACATCACGACCGGCTCGTCGTGCTCGGAGGAGACGACGAGCTCTTTCAGGTTCAAGATGATGTCGGTGACATCCTCCTTGACCCCGGGGATCGTGGAGAACTCGTGCAGCACGCCCTCGATGCGGATGCTGGTGACCGCGGCACCGGGGATCGAGGACAGGAGCGTACGGCGGAGCGAGTTGCCGATGGTGTAGCCGAAGCCCGGCTCCAGCGGCTCGATGGTGAACCGGGACCGGAACTCGTCGACCTGTTCCTCGGTGAGAGTCGGTCGCTGTGCGATGAGCATTGGATTACTCCTTTTCCGCGGCGCCCGCTATTTGACTGCCGCGATCTTGCCTTCGCCGGGGCGCACGCCAGGGTGGCGCGCGCCCCCAGGAGTGGTCAGCGCTTGGCGTACCACTCGACGATCAGTTGCTCCTGTACCGGCGCGTCGATGTGCTGACGGACGGGGAGCGAGTGCACGAGGATGCGCAGCCGGTCCGGGGCGATCTCGAGCCAGGCCGGCACGGGACGCTCGCCGGCCTCGGCGCGAGCGACCACGAACGGGGTCTGCTCGGCCGACTTGCCGCGAACCTCGATGATGTCGCGCTCGGCGACGCGGTACGACGGGATGTCGACCTTCTTGCCGTTGACCGTGAAGTGGCCGTGCCGGACGAGCTGGCGGGCCATGTCGCGGCTCTTGGCGTAGCCGGCGCGGTAGATCACGTTGTCGAGGCGGCGCTCGAGCAGGCTGAGCAGGTTCTCACCCGTCTTGCCCGTACGGCGGTTGGCCTCTTTGTAGTAGTTCACGAACTGGGCCTCAAGGACCCCGTAGATGCGGCGCGCCTTCTGCTTCTCGCGAAGCTGAAGCATGTGCTCGCTCTCCTTGGGCCGGCCGCGGCCGTGCTCGCCCGGAGGGTAGGGCCGGATCTCGATCGGGCACTTGGGCCCGTCGCACTTGCTGCCCTTGAGGAACAGCTTCATCTTCTCGCGGCGGCACAGCTTGCAGTCGGCGCCGGTGTATCGAGCCATCTCTCTCTTCCTAACTCAGACGCGCCGGCGCTTGGGCGGGCGGCAGCCGTTGTGCGGCACGGGGGTGACGTCCTGGATGGAACCGACCTCGAGGCCGGTCGCCTGGAGCGACCGGATCGCGGTCTCGCGGCCCGAGCCCGGGCCCTTCACGAAGACGTCGACCTTGCGCATGCCGTGCTCCATGGCGCGGCGCGCGGCGGCCTCGGCCGCCATCTGAGCGGCGAACGGCGTCGACTTACGCGAGCCCTTGAAGCCCACGTGGCCGGCGCTGGCCCATGCGATCACGGCGCCCACCGGGTCCGTGATCGTGACGATCGTGTTGTTGAACGTGCTCTTGATGTGGGCGTGCCCATGAGCGACGTTCTTCTTTTCCTTGCGGCGCACCTTCTTGGCGCCGGCACGACTCTTTGGCGGCATCTGCTCTCAAGTCTCCTGGAGGTGGTCGGTCCGCGGGCCCGGCCGCTGGTACGGCACGGGCGCGGGACTACTTCTTGCCGGTCTTCTTCTTGCCGGCCACGGTCTTCTTCTTGCCCTTGCGCGTACGCGCGTTGGTCTGCGTGCGCTGACCGTGGACCGGGAGTCCACGACGATGCCGGATGCCCTGGTAGCACCCGATCTCGATCTTGCGACGAATGTCCGCCTGGACCTCGCGGCGAAGATCACCTTCGATCTTGTAGTTGCCGTCGATCCAGTCGCGGAGCTGCACCAGCTCGTCGTCGCCCAGCTCGTGGACCCGGCGGTCACCGCTGATGCCGGTCTCCTTGAGGGTCTCGAGCGCACGGGTGCGGCCGATGCCGAAAATGTAGGTCAGAGCGACCTCGAGGCGCTTTTCGCGCGGGAGGTCGACGCCGAGGAGGCGTGCCATCTCGGGCAGTTCCCTTCTGTTTCACGGAGGTCTTGCGCTCCGCACCCCTCACCTGCCCGGGTGAGGCCCCGGCCTCCGACCGGGGGTCGCTCCTTCGAGGAGCCGCGGAACGTCTTCAGTTGTCGCAGGCGCGCGCGGGCCTGGCTCAGCCCTGACGCTGCTTGTGGCGCGGGTCGTCACAGATGACCATGACCCGGCCGTGCCGGCGGATGACGCGGCACTTGCTGCAGATCTTCTTAACGCTCGGCTTGACCTTCACTGGGTCTCCTCATACACAGGGTCACCCCCGCGCTGCCGACGCGGGGAAGGCAACCCCAGTGGGTTGATGCTTACTTGTAGCGGTAGACGATCCGGCCGCGGGTGAGGTCGTACGGACTCAGCTCCACGACCACGCGGTCATCAGGAAGGATCCGGATGTAGTGCATCCGCATCTTCCCGCTGATGTGGGCGAGAACTTTGTGACCGTTGTCCAGCTCTACCCGGAACATGGCGTTCGGGAGAGACTCGACGACGGTGCCTTCGATCTCGATGGCCCCTTCTTTTTTGGGCATGTCCTCCGCGCTTCGCTGATCGGTTCGTCAGGAGAACGGTCCGCGCGGGGCACCCGGGGCATAGAAGCAGCACGCGGGCATGAGCCGACACAGGACCGACAAAGAAGTGTACGTCACCGGCCGCGAGAAAGTGAAATCCATCAGGATTCAACCACGAGGCGGCCACTCCACCTGACTTACAACAGAGTAGTGGACGTAGTCATTCCCGCGCACTCGTGATGGACTCACCAGCCATGACGATCCTGGCACAGCTCAGCGACCTGCACCTCAACGACGACGACCCGGCGCCGACGCTGGCCCTGCGCGCGGCGGTCACCGGCGTGCTGGCCCTGGCACGGCCGCCCGACGCCGTCGTGCTCACCGGCGATCTGGCCGACCACGGGCGTCCCTCGGAGTACGCGCTCGTCCGTGCCGAGGTCGCCCGGCTGCCGATGCCCGTGTACCCGTTGATGGGCAACCACGACGACGCCGGCGCGCTGCTGGCGGCGTTCCCCGCGCTGCCGGGGGTGGAGTACGCGGTCACCGTGGGGGGCGTCCGGCTGGTCTGCTGTGACACCACCATCTCCGGGCAGTCCGGCGGCGACCTGGCGAATCCGGAGTGGCTCGACGCCGCGCTCGCCGAGGAGCCGGGCACACCGGCCGTGGTGGCGATGCACCATCCGCCGTACCGGGTCGGCGTCGACTGGATCGACCGGATGGGCCAGCGGCGTCCCGAACGCCTCGCTGGCGTCCTCGCTCGTCATCCCCACGTCGTGCGGGTCATCGCCGGGCACGTGCACGCCGGGTCGGTCTGCGGCTTCGCCGGTACGGTCGCCGCCACCTGCCCCAGCACGTTCCGCCAGGGGCGCATCGACCCCGGCGGCCCGCCGGCGCTGTCCGACGCGACGCCCGGCTTCGCGCTGCATCTTGTGGACGGCCGGCACACCGTCACGCACTTTCGGCCCGTGGACGACAGGGCAGTGCTGATCTGAGTCAGCGGTCGTCGTGGCCGAAGATCTGCCCGGCGACCATCACGGCGCCCCACGGCCCGGCCACCCAGATCCACCAGGGGTACCAGGCGCCGGACGGCACCGCGGTGAGTAGCCAGATCACGATGCACATCAGGTTGACGGTGGCGTAGGTGGCCCAGCCCGTGCGCATGAGTCCCGGGGTGACCACGCCGCCCGTACGTCGGGCCGGGGTGGACTGGCGCCACGCCGGCACCGGGAGTTCGTACATGTCCTCTTCGGGCAGATCGTTGGTCACGCGTTGCAGGTCGCCGAGGGTACGCGCGGAGTAGACGCCCTCCAGCCGCTCGTCCAGCTCCTCGACGTCGATGCGCCCCTGAGCACAGTGCTCCCGCAGAGCCGCTGCGACCCGGTCGCGGTCGGCGTCGGAGGCCCGCATCTCAGGATTGAGCGCCATCCTTGATCCTCTCGTCACGGCCAGAGAAACCGTGTGCCGCGCCGCCGTCGAGCGCGGTGAGCACCCAGGGGCCGTCCTCGGTGACGGCGAAGGTGTGCTCGAAGTGCGCCGAGGAGCGCCGGTCGCCGGTGATGACGGTCCACTCGTCGTCGAGCAGCAGGGTCGCCGCGGAGCCGAGGTTGATCATCGGCTCGACCGCGAAGCACATGCCGGGAAGCAGCTCGGGCCCGTGCCCGGCCTCGCCGTAGTTGGGCACCGCCGGATCCATGTGCATCTGCGTGCCGATCCCGTGGCCGACATACTCCTCGACGATGCCATAGTCGCCCTGGCCGCGCACATAGGTCTCGACCGCGTGGCCGATGTCGCTCAGCCGGCCGTTCGCCAGACCGGCGCCGATGCCGCGCCACATCGACGCCTCGCAGACCGCGAGCAGCCGCTGGAGCTCGGCACTGATCTCCCCGACCGGCACCGTCACCGCGGAGTCGCCGTGCCAGCCGTCGACGATGGCGCCGCAGTCGATGGAGATGACGTCGCCCTCGCGCAGCACCTTGTCCGGGTTGGGTATGCCGTGCACGATCTCCTCGTTGACCGAGGTGCAGATGGTGGCGGGGAATCCGTGGTAGCCCTTGAACGACGGCGTCGCGCCCGCGGAGCGGATCGACTCCTCCGCGATCGCGTCGAGTTCGGCGGTGCTGACCCCGGGGTGTACGGCCTCGGTGAGGCGCTGGAGCGTCCGGCCGACGACGAGGCCGGCCTCGCGCATCACCGCGAGCTGGTCGCGCGACTTGATCTGGATGGCCGGCTTACGCTTCTTCCACACTTGTCGCTCCGCACCTGGTGTGGGGGTTGGGATCCGAGGATGACCGCATACGGCCGCGCCGCCCTGGGTCAGGCGGCGAACCGGCGGAGCGCGGCGAGAGCCCGCTCCGTGACGTCCTCGACGGGCCCGGTGGCGTCCAGGCCCACCAGAATGCCCTCATCCCCGTAGAACGACGCGAGGGGCGCGGTCTGTTCCTGGTAGACCTCCAGGCGGTGCCTGATGGTCTCCTCGCGGTCGTCGTCGCGCTGGAACAGCTCGCCGCCGCAGACGTCGCAGACGCCGTCCTTGGCCGGCGGGTCGAAGGCCACGTGCCAGATCCGGCCGCACTTGCGGCAGGTGCGGCGGCCCGACAGCCGGCGTACGACCTCGTCGTCGTCGACCACGAGCTCGAGCACGAGGTCGAGCCTGCGGTCCATCTCCGTGAGGATCTTCTTGAGGGTCTCCGCCTGGGGGACGTTGCGCGGGAAGCCGTCGAGCAGGAAGCCCTCCTGGGCGTCGTCCTCGGCGAGCCGGTCCCTCACCATGGCGATGGTGACCTCGTCCGGGACGAGGTCACCACGATCCATGTACTCCTTGGCCTTCTGCCCCAGGGGAGTGTTTCCGCTGACGTTCGCGCGGAAGATGTCACCTGTCGAAATCTTCGGGATCGACAGATGCGATGCGATGAATTGGGCCTGTGTCCCCTTGCCCGCTCCGGGGGGGCCCACGAGCACGATGCGCACTACCGCAGGAAGCCCTCGTAGTTGCGCTGCTGGAGTTGGCTCTCGATCTGCTTGACCGTGTCCAGCCCAACACCGACCATGATCAGGATGCTCGTGCCACCGAACGGGAAGTTCTGGCTGGCCCCGATGAGACCGAACGCGATCATCGGGATCAGGGAGATGAGCCCGAGGTAGAGCGCGCCGGGCGCGGTGATGCGGGTCAGCACGTAGTCGAGGTACTCCGCGGTCGGCCGTCCGGGCCGGATGCCGGGGATGAACCCGCCGTACTTCTTCATGTTGTCGGCGACCTCGGTCGGGTTGAACGTGATCGCGACGTAGAAGTAGGTGAAGAAGATGATCAGGACGAAGTAGATGCCCATGTAGATGGGGTGATCGCCCTTGACCAGGTACTTGGAGATGAACGTGCTGACCGGGTTGGTGCTGTGCCACATCTGCACCACGAGCTGCGGGAGGTACAGCAGCGACGATGCGAAGATGACCGGGATGACGCCGGCCTGGTTGACCTTCAGCGGGATGTAGGTCGAGGTGCCGCCGTACATCCGGCGGCCGACCATCCGCTTGGCGTACTGCACCGGGATGCGGCGCTGTGCCTGCTCGACGAAGACCACGCCGGCGACGATCGCGACGCCGACCAGGAGCACGATCGCGAAGACGAAGCCGTGCTTGGTCTTGTAGATGTTCCAGAACTCGCTCGGGAAGACCGCGACGACCTGGGTGAAGATCAGGATCGACATGCCGTTGCCGATGCCGCGGTCGGTGACCAGCTCGCCCAGCCACATGATGACCGAGGTGCCGGCGGTGATCACGATGACCATCGTGACGATGGTGAACCAGCCCTTGTTCCAGAGCAGGTCCTCGGTGCAGCCCTGCAACAGGTTGCCGGTGCTGGCCATCGCGACGATGCCGGTGCCCTGGAGGACGGCGAGGCCGATCGTCAGGTAGCGGGTGTACTGCGTGATCCTCGTGGTGCCGGCCTGGCCCTCCTTGCGGAGCGTCTCAAGGCGCGGGATGACCACGGTCAGCAGCTGCAGGATGATGCTCGCGGTGATGTAGGGCATGATGCCCAGCGCGAAGATCGACAGCTTGAGCAGGGCACCGCCGCTGAACAGGTTGACCAACCCGTAAATGTTGCCGTTGGCGCCCTTGGTGGCGACATTGACACAGCGGTGGATGGCGCCTGTGTTCACACCGGGCGCGGGTAGCTGGGAGCCCAGCCGGAACACCGCGATGATGAAGAGCGTGAAGACAAGCTTCTTGCGCAGGTCGGGTGTTCGGAACGCCCGAGTGAACGCGGTCAGCACCATTCCTCCTGCGCGAATTCCGGCCAATGGCCACGAACTGGCCCCGGTCGATGGTAAGCGACGACGACAGCCGCCGATCGCACTCTAACAGCCCCCGCATGGGCTGACGCCCCCGCCGGCTTCTGGCGGGGGCGATTCCCACAAGGGCTGGTACTCACAGTTCTTCGACAGTGCCCCCGGCACCTGTGATCTTCTCCTTCGCGGAGCCTGAGAAGGCGTGCGCCTTGACCTGCACCGTTACAGAGATGTCACCAGTGCCGAGAATCTTGACCGGACGGCCCGAGCGAACCGCACCCTTCGCCGCCAGATCCTCCGGCGTTACCTCGCCACCCTCAGGGTAAAGGTCGGCGAGTCGTCCCAGGTTGACGACCTGGTATTCGACACGGAACGGGTTCTTGAACCCCTTGAGCTTGGGCACCCGGCGAATCAGGGGCATCTGACCGCCCTCGAATCCGGCCGGGACCGATCCGCGTGCCTTCGTGCCCTTCGTGCCGCGTCCGGCGGTCTTGCCCTTGGACGCCTCGCCGCGACCCTTGCGGGTCTTGGCCTTGTGAGCACCCGGAGCGGGCCGCAGGTGGTGCGGCCGCAGCGGCGTCTCAGCTCCCATGATCAGTCAACCTCCTCGACGGTCACGAGGTGGCGTACGGTCTGGATCATCCCGAGCACCTCGGGACGGTCCTCGCGGACGACACTCTGGCCGATCCGGCGGAGTCCCAGAGTGCGCAGGGTGTCACGCTGGTACTGCTTGCCACCGATCTTCGACTTGACCTGGGTGATCTTCAGGTTCGTCATGACCCGACCTCCTGCCTGGCCTCGCTGCCGGCCGCGCGGGCCTTGAGCATGGCGGCGGGGGCGACGTCCTCGATCGGCAGGCCGCGCTTGGCCGCGATCTCCTCCGGCCGGTTGAGCTGCTTCAGCGCGGCCACCGTGGCGTGCACGATGTTGATCGCGTTGGAGGAGCCCAGCGACTTGGACAGGACGTCGTGGATGCCCGCGCACTCCAGCACGGCACGCACCGGTCCACCGGCGATGACACCGGTACCGGGGCTGGCCGGCTTGAGCAGGACGACACCCGCGGCCTCCTCGCCCTGGCTGGTGTGCGGGATGGTGCCCTGGATCCGCGGCACCTTGAAGAAGTGCTTCTTGGCCTCTTCGACACCCTTGGCGATCGCCGCGGGCACCTCCTTGGCCTTGCCGTAGCCGACACCGACGGTGCCGTTGCCATCGCCGACCACGACCAGCGCGGTGAAGCTGAAGCGCCGACCGCCCTTGACGACCTTGGCGACCCGGTTGATCGCTACGACCCGCTCGATGTACGACTGGCCCTTGTCGGCGCCACCCCGGCGATCATCACGCCGGTCGCGCCGCTCGCCGCCGCCACGACGTGGTGCTGCCATTAGTGGTTCCTCTTCTCGTCGGTCACTTGCTGCGAGCGGGTCATCAAAGCCCCAGCCCGCTCTCGCGCGCGCCATCGGCCAGAGCCGCGATGCGGCCGTGGTAACGATGTCCCGCGCGGTCGAAGACCACACTGGAGATACCGATCTCCTTGGCGCGCTCGGCCAGAATCTCGCCGACCTTGCGTGCCTTGGCGGTCTTGTCGCCCTCGTCCGTACGAAGCGTGGAGTCGAGCGTCGAGGCGGACACCAGCGTGCGGCCGGCGACGTCGTCGATGATCTGCGCGGACATGTGCCGCGCGGACTTCGTGACGACCAGGCGCGGACGCTCGGCGCTGCCCTGGATCTTCTTGCGGACGCGCAGGTGCCGCCGGGTTCGCGACGAGGTGCGCGACGAGGTCCGCTTGCGGACCTGAGTCTTGCTCACAGGCACGACTACTTCCCAGCCTTTCCGACCTTGCGGCGGATCTGCTCGCCTTGGTAACGCACGCCCTTGCCCTTGTACGGGTCGGGCTTGCGCAGCTTGCGGATGTTCGCGGCGACCTCGCCGACCTTCTGCTTGTCGATGCCCTCGACCACGAACTGGGTCGGCCGCTCGACGCGGAAGGTGATGCCCGCGGGCGGCTCCACCGTGATCGGGTGGCTGAAGCCGAGGGAGAACTCGAGGTTGCTGCCCCGCGCCTGGACGCGGTAGCCGACGCCGACGATCTCGAGCGTCTTGCTGTAGCCCTC
The DNA here is from genome assembly GCA_963799975.1 of uncultured Actinomycetota bacterium. Lineage (GTDB taxonomy): Bacteria > Actinomycetota > Actinomycetes > Streptosporangiales > Streptosporangiaceae > Actinoallomurus. The sequence goes on from CAWCZF010000002.1 coordinate 1,492,306, forward strand.
GGTCACGCCGACGACCATGTTGTTGATGAGCGTACGGGTCAACCCGTGCAGGGCACGGATCGGTCCGTCGTCGCTGGAGCGGCCGACCTTGACCTGGCCGTCCTCCTGGACGACCTCGATCGGGCGGGCCACGGTGTGCTTGAGTTCGCCCTTGGGCCCCTTGACCGTGACGTTCTGGCCGTCGACCTTGACGTCGACGCCGCTCGGCACGGGGATGGGCAGACGTCCGATGCGCGACATGCTGTTTCCCTCCCCTTACCAGACGTAGGCGAGGACTTCCCCGCCCACTCCGCTTTTGCCGGCCTGCCGGTCGGTCATCAGGCCCGACGACGTCGAGATGATCGCGACGCCGAGACCACCGAGGACCTTCGGCAGGTTGTCCTTCTTCGCGTAGACCCGGAGGCCCGGCTTGGACACCCGCTTGAGTCCGGCGATCGAACGCTCACGGCTCGGGCCGAACTTGAGGTCGACCACAAGCTTCTTGCCGACCTCGGCATCCTCGACGCTCCACCCCGAGATGTAGCCCTCCTGCTGGAGGATCTCGGCGATGTGCGCCTTGATCTTCGAGTACGGCATGGCCACGGTGTCGTGGTATGCCGAATTCGCGTTCCGCAGACGTGTCAACATGTCTGCGATCGGGTCGGTCATCGTCATGGCCTACTGGGCCCTCCTCGCCGCGGTTTCCGTCTGCGACGGACCTTCGACGTGGTCGTGGACGCCCTGTTCGGGCGCCCTGTTGGTCATTTACGAATGCTGGGCTTAACCGAGTGCCGGCTTACCAGCTGGACTTGGTGATGCCGGGCAGCTCGCCGCGATGCGCCATCTCCCGGAAGCAGATCCGGCACAGGCCGAACTTGCGGAAGACGGCGCGCGGACGCCCGCAGCGCGAGCACCGGGTGTAGGTGCGCACGGCGTGCTTGGGCTTCCGGTTCGCCTTGGCGATCAGAGCCTTCTTCGCCATCTGTGTTCTCCTCGTTGCCTGACGGCCGCCGGACGGGCCGGCCGCCCGCTAGTTCTCTCGGAACGGGAAGCCCAGGTGCCGCAGGAGCGCCCGGCCCTCGTCGTCGGTCTTCGCGGTGGTCACGATCGTGATGTCCATACCGCGCTGACGGTCGACCTTGTCCGGGTCGATCTCGTGGAACATCACCTGCTCGGTGAGCCCGAAGGTGTAGTTGCCGTTGCCGTCGAAGTGCTTGGGCGACAGGCCACGGAAGTCACGGATACGCGGCAGGGCGAGGGAGAGGAGCCGGTCGAGGAACTCCCACATGCGGTCGCCGCGAAGGGTCACGTGGGCGCCGATCGGCATGCCCTCGCGCAGCTTGAACTGCGCGATCGACTTCTTCGCGTGCGCCACTGCCGGCTTCTGCCCGGTGATGGTGGTCAGGTCGCGCACCGCGCCCTCGATGAGCTTCGAGTCGCGAGCGGCGTCGCCGACGCCCATGTTGACCTTGATCTTGGTCAGCCCGGGGATCTGCATCACGTTGGCGTAACCGAAGTCCTTGCGCATCGCGTCCGCGATCTCTTCGCGGTAGCGCTGCTTGAGCCGCGGCTGCGGGACTTCCTGCGTGGTGGTCTCGGCGGTCATCAGATGTCCTTACCGGTACGGCGCGCGACGCGAACCTTCGTGCCGTCGTCTTCGATGCGGTAACCGACGCGGGTGGGCTTGCCGTCTGCGACGAGCGCCACGTTGCTGACGTGGATCGCACCTTCCTTGGTGACGATCCCGCCCTCTTTGGCGCCGCGCGGACCCTGGTTGGTCTCCCGCGTGTGACGCTTCACGAGGTTCACGCCTTCGACGACCACGCGCTCACGCTTGGGGTCGGCGGAGATGACCTTGCCGGTCGCGCCCTTGTCCTTGCCTGCGATGACGACGACGTCATCGCCCTTCTTGATCTTCATCAGAGCACCTCCGGCGCGAGCGAGATGATGCGCATGAACCTCTTGTCGCGCAGCTCACGGCCGACCGGCCCGAAGATGCGGGTTCCACGCGGGTCACCGCCGTCCTTGATGAGCACAGCCGCGTTCTCATCGAAGCGGATGTAGGAGCCGTCGGGACGGCGGCGCTCCTTGCGGGTGCGCACGACGACGGCCTTAACGACATCACCCTTCTTCACGCCGGCTCCGGGAAGGGCGTCCTTCACGGTCGCGACGATGATGTCGCCGATGCCCGCATAGCGCCGACCCGAGCCGCCGAGAACGCGGATGCAAAGGATCTCCTTGGCACCCGTGTTGTCGGCGACCTTGAGTCGCGACTCCTGCTGGATCACGTCAACTCCTGTTAGTCTCGCCGGTTCTCTTTCGAGCCTGGCGGATTCGATCCTTCAGCCGCTCGGCGGCGACTGCCATTTACCGGGGGCCGGCGCGGCGGACGTGGTGTCCGCCGACGTCGATCCCTTACTTGGCCTTCTCAAGGATCTCCACGACGCGCCAGCGCTTCGTGGCCGACAGCGGGCGGGTCTCCATCAGACGGACCCGGTCGCCGACGCCACACGCGTTGGACTCATCGTGCGCCTTGTACTTGGTCGTACGGCGGATGATCTTGCCGTACAGGGCGTGCTTGACGCGGTCCTCGACGGCGACCACAACGGTCTTGTCCATCTTGTCGCTGACCACGAGACCCTCACGGATCTTGCGGTAGCTCCGCGCCTGCGTCTCGGTGTTCTGCTCACTCATCGGTCGACTCCTCCGCGGGCTGCTCGGCGAACACGACGATGCCGAGCTCCCGCTCCCGCATCACGGTGTAGATGCGGGCGATCTCGCGCTTGACCTCGCGGAGCCGTCCGTGCGTCTCGAGCTGGCCCGTCGCTGCCTGGAAGCGGAGGTTGAACAGCTCCTCCTTGGCCTCCTTCAGCTTGGTGACCAGCTCCTCCTCGGGCTGGGACCGCAGATCATCGGCGGTAAGGCCGTTGGCAGCCATCACGCCTCACCCACTTCACGCTTAACGAACTTGCACTTCATCGGAAGCTTGTGCATCGCGCGGCGGAGCGCCTCGCGCGCCAGCGGTTCCGGGACACCGGCGAGCTCGAACATCACTCGTCCGGGCTTGACGTTGGCGACCCACCACTCCGGCGAACCCTTGCCGGAACCCATGCGGGTCTCGGCCGGCTTCTTGGTCAGCGGACGGTCGGGGTAGATGTTGATCCACACCTTTCCGCCACGCTTGATGTGCCGGGTCATGGCGATACGTGCGGCCTCGATCTGCCGGTTGGTGACGTAGGCACCCTCGACGGCCTGGATGCCGAACTCACCGAAGACGACCTTGGTGCCGCCCTTGGCCATGCCCCGACGCCTCGGGTGGTGCTGCTTGCGGTGCTTGACCCTGCGAGGGATCAGCATTGGTAATTCAGCTCCCCTCACCCGCGCTGGACGGCGCAGCCGTCTCAGTCGCCTGCTGCTCGGCCGGCGCGCTCGCGGGAGCGGGTGCCTGCTGCTGACGGCCGCCGCGGTCGCCGCGGTCACCGCCGCGCTCGCCACCACGTCCGCCGCGGCCACCACCGCCGCCGCCGCCGCCACCGCCACCGCCGCCGCCGCCGCGACGCTGCGGCCGCTCGCGACGACCACCGGCACCGCCGCCGGAGGCACGCTCCTTGGCGGCCGCGGCCTCACGCTCGGCGCGGCTCGTGGGCGCCTCGCCCTTGTAGATCCAGACCTTCACACCGATGCGGCCGAATGTCGTACGTGCCTCGTAGAAGCCGTAGTCGATGTCGGCGCGGAGCGTGTGCAGGGGCACCTGGCCCTCGCGGTAGAACTCCGAGCGCGACATCTCGGCGCCGCCGAGGCGGCCGCCGCACTGCACCTTGATCCCCTTGGCGCCGCTCTTCATGGCGCTCTGGATCGCCTTACGCATGGCACGGCGGAACGCGACCCGGCTGGACAGCTGCTCAGCAACGCCCTGCGCGACGAGCTGCGCGTCGATCTCGGGGTTCTTGACCTCGAGGATGTTGAGCTGGACCTGCTTGCCGGTCAGCTTCTCCAGGTCGCCGCGGATGCGGTCGGCCTCGGCACCACGGCGGCCGATCACGATGCCGGGACGCGCGGTGTGGATGTCGACGCGGACGCGGTCACGGGTGCGCTCGATCTCCACCTTGGAGATGCCGGCGCGGTCCATGCCGCGGGTCAGCATCCGGCGGATCGACACGTCTTCCTTGACGTAGTCCTTGTACAGCTTGTCGGCGTACCACCGGCTCTTGAAGTCAGTGGTGATGCCCAGTCGGAACCCGTGCGGGTTTACCTTCTGCCCCACTAGCGGGTCCTCCTCGTCTTGTTGCGGCCGTTGCCGCCGGACTTCCTGCCGGCACCGGCCTTGTCGCCCTCGGGCCGAGACTCGACCACGACCGTGATGTGGCTGGTGCGCTTGTTGATGCGGTACGCGCGGCCCATCGAACGCGGGCGGTAGCGCTTGAGCGTCGGTCCCTCATCGACCCACGCACGGCTCACCCAGAGCGTGTCGGCGTCGAGCTTGTCGTTGTGCTCGGCGTTGGCGATGGCGCTCGAGAGCACCTTGTACACCGGCTCGCTCGCAGCCTGAGGGGCGAACCGCAGCACCGCCTGAGCCTCCGCGGCCTGCATGCCGCGGATGAGGTCCACCACGCGGCGGGCCTTTCTGGGCGTGACGCGGGCGTACCGCGCCTGGGCCCTGGCTTCCATCGCTGTTTCCTCGCTCTCGGTTACGATCAGCCGCGCCGGCTGCGGCGGTCGTCCTTGATGTGGCCCTTGAAGGTCCGCGTCGGGGCGAATTCCCCGAGCTTGTGACCGATCATGGCCTCGGTGATGAATACGGGAACGTGCTTGCGGCCGTCGTGCACGGCGATCGTGTGTCCGAGCATGTCGGGCACGATCATGGAGCGCCGCGACCACGTCTTGATGACGTTCTTGGTGCCCTTCTCGTTCTGCGCGTCCACCTTTTTAGTCAGGTGGTCGTCGACGAAAGGGCCCTTCTTGAGGCTACGTGGCATGGTCGACTCCTACCGCTTCTTCTTGCTACGACGACGGACGATGAGCCGGTCGGACGGCTTGTTCGCCTTCCGCGTGCGACCCTCTGGCTGGCCCCACGGGCTCGACGGGTGACGGCCACCGGAGGTCTTGCCCTCACCACCGCCGTGCGGGTGGTCGATCGGGTTCATCGCCACACCGCGTACGGTCGGGCGCTTGCCCTTCCACCGCATGCGGCCGGCCTTGCCCCAGTTGATGTTCGACTGCTCGGAGTTGCCGACCTCGCCGACCGTCGCACGGCAGCGCAGGTCGACCATCCGCATCTCACCGGAGGGCATCCGCAGCGTGGCGTACTTGCCCTCCTTGGCCAGCAACTGGGCGCCGGAGCCGGCCGAACGGGCCAGCTTCGCGCCGCCACCGGGCCGCAGCTCGATCGCGTGCACGACCGTACCGGTCGGGATGTTGCGCAGCGGCAGGCAGTTGCCCGGCTTGATGTCGGCGGCCGGACCGTTCTCGACGCGGTCGTTCTGCTTCACGCCCGTCGGGCAGAGGATGTAGCGCTTCTCCCCGTCGGCGTAGTGCAGCAGCGCGATCCGCGCGGTGCGGTTCGGGTCGTACTCGATGTGCGCGACCTTGGCCGGCACGCCGTCCTTGTCGGCGCGCCGGAAGTCGATCACCCGGTACGCACGCTTGTGTCCGCCGCCCTGGTGCCGGGTCGTGATGTGGCCGTGGACGTTGCGGCCGCCCTTTTTGGGGAGCGGACGCACGAGCGACTTTTCCGGCTCGGCGCGAGTGACCTCGACGAAGTCGGCGACACTCGAGCCGCGGCGACCGGGCGTCGTCGGCTTGTACTTACGGATGCCCATCTTTTTCGTTCATCCCTTGTCTGTCTTCGGAAGTTCTGCCGATCCGTACCGGCCCTCCGTGGTGTCTGAGGCCCGGAGGTCGCGCACGCGCGCTCCCTCACGAGAGCGGCACGCCACGGAGGAGACGGTCATGAGACCGGGCCTCCGAAGATGTCGATCCGCTCGCCCTCGGCCAGGCTCACGATGGCGCGCTTCGTGTCCTTGCGCTTGCCGTAACCGAACCGGGTGCGCTTGCGCTTGCCCTGCCGGTTGATGGTGTTCACGCCGGTCACCTTGACCCCGAAGACCGACTCGACGGCCTGCCGGATCTGGGTCTTGTTGGCACCCGGACGGACCTCGAAGGTGTACTTGTTCTCGTCCAGAAGGCCGTAGCTCTTCTCGGAGATCACAGGCGCCACGAGAATGTCCCGGTGGTCAGAGATCCTGGTCACTTGGCCTTCTCCTTCCCACTGGCGTGGTTCACGAAGGCCTCGTACGCCTGCTCGGTGAAGACGATCTCATCGTTGCAGAGCACGTCGTAGGTGTTGAGCTGGTCCGACATCAGCACGTGCACCTCGGCGACGTTGCGGATGCTCAGCCAGGTCAGGTCGTCCTCGCGGTGGAGGACGAGAAGGATCTTCTCGGCCTCGGTGATCGAACGCAGCGCGGCGACGGCGTCCTTGGTCTTGGGCGTGTCGCCCTCGACCAGAGCCGACACCACGTGCACGCGACCGTAGCGAGCGCGGTCCGACAGCGCGCCGCGCAGGGCGGCGGCCTTCATCTTCTTGGGCGTCTTCTGCACGTACGAGCGCGGCTGCGGGCCGTGGACGGTGCCACCGCCGGCGAACTGGGGCGCACGGGTCGAACCCTGGCGGGCGCGGCCGGTGCCCTTCTGCCGGTACGGCTTCTTGCCGCCGCCGGAGACCTCACCGCGGGTCTTGGTCTTGTGCGTGCCCTGCCGCGCGGCGGCGAGCTGCGCGACCACGACCTGGTGGATCAGCGGCACGTTGACCTTCGCCTCGAAGATCTCCGGAGCGAGCTCGATGTCCATCTTGGTGGTCACTTACTTCGCCCCCTTCGCGGCACTGCGCACCAGGATCAGGCCGCCGTTCGGTCCGGGAACCGCGCCCTTGATCAGGAGCAGCCCCTTGTCGGCGTCGATCGCGTGCACGGTGAGGTTCTGGACCGTCGTACGCGTGTTGCCGTGCCGTCCGGCCATGCGCAGGCCCTTGAACACGCGGCCCGGCGTGGCGCAGCCACCGATCGAGCCGGGCGAGCGGTGCTTGCGCTGGGTGCCGTGCGAGGCGCCGAGGCCCTTGAACCCGTGGCGCTTCATGACACCCGCGGTGCCCTTGCCCTTGCTGCGTCCGGTGACGTCGATACGCTGGCCGGCCTCGAACACCTCGACGGTGATCTCCTGGCCGAGCTCGTACTCGGTCGCGTCATCGGTGCGCAGCTCGACGATGTGGCGGCGCGGCGTCACGCCGGCCTTCTCGAAGTGCCCGGTCAACGGCTTGTTGACCTTGCGCGGGTCGATCTGGCCGTAGCCGAGCTGGACGGCGGAGTAGCCGTCGGCGTCCGGCGTGCGCACCTTGGTGACGACGCACGGCCCAGCTTGGACGACGGTTACCGGAACGATCCGGCCCTCATCGTCGAAGACCTGGGTCATACCGAGCTTCTCGCCCAGAACGCCCTTTCTCTGCTTGCTCATCTCTGGATGCCCTTAGAGCTTGATCTCGATGTCGACGCCGGCCGGAAGGTCAAGCCGCATGAGCGAGTCGACCGTCTTGGGCGTCGGATCGATGATGTCGATCAGGCGCTTGTGCGTGCGCATCTCGAAGTGCTCGCGGCTGTCCTTGTACTTGTGCGGCGAGCGGATGACGCAGTACACGTTCTTCTCGGTCGGCAGCGGCACCGGGCCGGCGACCTTGGCGCCAGTGCGCGTCACCGTCTCGACGATCTTTCGCGCCGAAGTGTCGATGACCTCGTGGTCGTAGGCCTTGAGCCGGATGCGGATCTTCTGTCCCGCCATTGTGGCCTCGGTGTCCTTTGCTTCCTAGGTGCCGCTGGATTGCCCCCCGCGAGAGCCGCTTTCGCGTCCCGCGCGGAGGTGTCCCGGTGAAGTCGGGAGTCGTGGTGCGGCGGCCGGGCCTGTGCAGGCTCCGACCGCCGCGCCGTGCAACTACTTGATGATCTTGATGACTCGACCCGCACCGACGGTGCGGCCACCCTCGCGAATCGCGAACTTGAGGCCGTCCTCCATCGCGATGGGCTGGATGAGCTCGACACGCATCTCGGTGTTGTCGCCCGGCATGACCATCTCGGTGCCCTCAGGCAGGTGCACGACGCCGGTCACGTCCGTGGTACGGAAGTAGAACTGCGGGCGGTAGTTGTTGAAGAACGGCGTGTGCCGGCCGCCCTCGTCCTTGGACAGGATGTAGACCTGCGCCTCGAACTCGGTGTGCGGGGTGTTGGTGCCCGGCTTGATGACACACTGGCCGCGCTCGACGTCCTCGCGCTTGATGCCGCGCAGGAGCAGGCCGACGTTGTCGCCCGCCTGGCCCTGGTCGAGCAGCTTGCGGAACATCTCGACACCGGTGACGGTGGTCGTGGTGGCCTTCTCCTGGATGCCGATGATGTCGACCGTCTCGTTGACGTTGACGACACCACGCTCGATGCGGCCGGTGACGACCGTGCCGCGACCGGTGATCGAGAAGACGTCCTCGATCGGCATCAGGAACGGCTTGTCGGTCTCACGGACCGGCTCCGGGACGTTCTCGTCGCAGGCGTCCATGAGCTCGATGATCTTCTCGCCCCACTCGGCGTCGCCCTCGAGCGCCTTGAGCGCGGAGACGCGGACCACGGGGAGGTCGTCGCCCGGGAACTCATACTCCGACAGCAGCTCGCGGACCTCAAGCTCGACGAGCTCGAGGATCTCCTCGTCGTCGACCATGTCGGCCTTGTTGAGCGCCACGACGATGTACGGGACGCCGACCTGACGGGCCAGGAGCACGTGCTCCTTGGTCTGCGGCATCGGACCGTCGGTCGCGGCCACGACCAGGATCGCACCGTCCATCTGCGCCGCGCCGGTGATCATGTTCTTGACGTAGTCGGCGTGACCCGGGCAGTCCACGTGCGCGTAGTGACGCTTCTCGGTCTGGTACTCGACGTGAGCGATCGAGATCGTGATACCGCGCTCGCGCTCCTCCGGCGCCTTGTCGATCTCCTCGAAGGCGTGAAGGGGTTCAGGTCCGGGTACTTGTCGTGGAGCACCTTGGTAATCGCCGCGGTAAGGGTGGTCTTACCGTGGTCGATGTGCCCAATGGTGCCGATGTTTACGTGCGGCTTCGTCCGCTCGAACTTGGCCTTGGCCACTGGTGTCTCCTTGGATCCTCGGCCGCCCTGCGGCCGTATTTCGTGAATGGCTGATTGGGGACCTCGGCGAGCGCGTTATTCGCCGCGCGCCTTCGCGATGATCTCCTGCGCGACGTTCCCGGGAACCTCGGCGTAGGAGTCGAACTGCATGGTGAACACAGCCCGGCCCTGGGTCTTGCTCCGCAGGTCACCGACGTATCCGAACATCTCGGACAGGGGGACGGTCGCCTTGATGACCTTGACGCCGTGACGCTCGCCCATCTCCTGGATCTGGCCGCGACGGCCGTTCAGGTCGCCGATGACGTCGCCCATGTAGTCCTCGGGAGTGGTGACCTCGACGGCCATCATCGGCTCCAGCAGCGCGGGGTCGGCCTTGCGGGCCGCCTCCTTGAACGCCATGGAGCCGGCGATCTTGAAGGCCATCTCCGAGGAGTCGACGTCATGGTAGGCACCGTCCTGGAGGGTGACCTTGACGCCGACCAGCGGGTATCCGGCGAGCACGCCGAACTCGGCCGCCTCCTGGCAGCCCGCGTCCACCGACGGGATGTACTCCCGCGGGATGCGGCCACCGGTGACCTTGTTCTCGAACTCGTAGCCGTCGCTACCGCCGCCGAGCGGCTCGATGTCGATGATGACGCGGCCGAACTGGCCCGAGCCACCCGTCTGCTTCTTGTGGGTGTACTCGACCTTCTCGACCTTCCGGCGGATGGTCTCGCGGTAGGCCACCTGCGGACGGCCGACGTTGGCCTCGACCTTGAACTCCCGCTTCATCCGGTCGACGAGCACCTCGAGGTGCAGCTCGCCCATGCCGGAGATGATGGTCTGGCCGGTCTCGTCGTCGGTGCGCACCTGGAAGGACGGGTCCTCCTCGGCGAGCCGCTGGATCGCGGCGCCCAGCTTCTGCTGGTCGACCTTGGTCTTCGGCTCGATGGCGACGTTGATGACCGGCGCCGGGAAGTTCATCGACTCCAGGATCACCGGCTGCTTGTCGTCGCACAGCGTCTCGCCCGTGGTGGTCTGCTTGAGACCCATCACGGCGACGATGTCGCCGGCGCCCACGCGCGCGATCTCCTCACGCTTGTTCGCGTGCATCCGGTAGATCTTGCCGATGCGCTCCTTGCGGTCCTTCACGCTGTTCAGGACCGAGTGCCGGACTCCAGCACGCCCGAGTAGACGCGGACGAAGGTGAGCTTGCCGAGGTGCGGGTCGCTCATGATCTTGAACGCCAGCGCCGAGAACGGCTCGTCCTCGCTCGGCCTGCGCTCGATGACCTTCTCCTCGTCGCGCTAGGCGTGGCCCTTGATGGACTCGACGTCGAGCGGCGAGGGCAGGTAGCGGATGATCGCGTCGAGCAGGGGCTGCACGCCCTTGTTCTTGAAGGCCGTGCCGCACAGGACCGGGGTGAGGCTGCCGGCGAGCGTGGCGCGGCGGATCGCCGGGAAGAGCTGCTCCAGCGTGGGCTCGTTGCCCTCGAGGTACAGCTCCATGATCTCGTCGTCGGCCTCGGCGAGCGTCTCGACGAGCTTGTCGTGCCACTCGCGGGCGGCGTCGACGTGGGTGTCGGGGATGTCGACCACGTCGTACATCTCGCCCTTGGCCGCCTCGGCGTTCCAGACCAGGGCCTTCATGCGCACCAGGTCGATGACGCCCTTGAAGTCGGCCTCGGCGCCGATCGGGATCTGGAGCACCAGCGGGGTGGCGTGCAGCCGGTCCACGATCATGTCCACGCAGCGGTGGAACTCCGCGCCGACCCGGTCCAGCTTGTTGACGAAGCAGATCCGCGGGACGCCGTACCGGTCGGCCTGCCGCCAGACCGTCTCCGACTGCGGCTCGACGCCGGCGACACCGTCGAAGACGGCGACGGCGCCGTCGAGGACGCGCAGGTTGCGCTCCACCTCGACGGTGAAGTCCACGTGACCGGGCGTGTCGATGATGTTGATGGTGTGATCGACGTCATCCACCGCCCAGTGGACGGTGGTCGCGGCAGACGTGATCGTGATGCCGCGCTCCTGCTCCTGTTCCATCCAGTCCATGGTGGCCGCGCCCTCATGGACTTCACCGATCTTGTAGTTCACGCCGGTGTAGTACAGGATCCGCTCGGTCGTGGTGGTCTTGCCCGCGTCGATATGGGCCATGATCCCGATGTTCCGGACCTTGGCCAGGTCTACGCCGGTCTGAGTAGCCACTTCTCGCGTCCTCGTGTCTCGTACGGTGCTGGTTACCAGCGGTAGTGGGCGAAGGCCTTGTTGGACTCCGCCATCTTGTGCGTGTCCTCGCGCTTCTTCACACTCGCGCCGAGGCCGTTGCTGGCGTCGAGCAGCTCGTTCATCAGCCGCTCGGTCATGGTCTTCTCACGCCGCTGCCGGGAGTACAGGACCAGCCAGCGGAGCGCGAGGGTGGTGCTGCGCGCCGGACGCACCTCGACGGGCACCTGGTAGGTGGCGCCACCGACACGCCGGCTGCGGACCTCGAGGGTCGGCTTGACGTTGTCGAGCGCGCGCTTGAGCGTGACGACCGGGTCGTTGCCGCTCTTGTCCCGGCAGCCTTCCAGGGCGTCGTACACGATGCTCTGGGCGATCGACCGCTTGCCGTCGAGAAGGACCTTGTTGACCAGCGAGGTGACCAGCGGTGAGTTGTACACCGGGTCAGCGATCAGCTGGCGCTTGCCTGCGGGGCCCTTGCGAGGCATTCAGCTCTTCTCCTTCTTCGCGCCGTAGCGGCTGCGCGCCTGCTTCCGGTTCCGGACACCCTGGGTGTCGAGCGACCCCCGGATGATCTTGTACCGAACACCCGGGAGGTCCTTCACACGGCCGCCGCGCACGAGCACGATCGAGTGCTCCTGCAGGTTGTGTCCGACGCCGGGGATGTAGGCCGTGACCTCGATCCCGCTCGTCAGCCGGACACGGGCGACCTTGCGAAGCGCGGAGTTGGGCTTCTTAGGCGTCGTCGTGTAGACGCGCGTGCAGACGCCGCGGCGCTGCGGGCTTCCCTTCAGCGCCGGCGTCTTGTTCTTGGTCACCTTGTCCTGGCGGCCCTTGCGGACCAGCTGCTGGATCGTGGGCACCGCGTCTCCGTCTTCCTCGTACCGAGCCGTAAGTCATTGCTGGTCTGCCGTGCTCTCGCGCGGCCAGCCGGTCACAGCCTGCGCGGCCGTGACCTGCCGTTTTGCTTCTGTCTCCGACCCCCGTGGTCGGGCGTGTCGCGCACGCCCGTCCGGCCTCAGCCAGAAAGGCCGGATGAACTCAGGGAGTCGAATCCGCGCCGCACGCTGACTTCAGAGCCGGTCACCTCGTGACGGCGAGGCGCCGAGATCGGTGTGCACGCACGTTGAACCCGCGAACCCGCGGGCACGAAGGGAGAGACTACCCAACACCAGCGCACGGGTCAAAACAAGGCTCACCACACCGGCGTGGCGTGGTCCGTCGTCGTCTACAACGACAGAATGCCGACGGTTTGTTCCGTCGGCATTCTGTCCTAGTCGTCAGCGAGTTGGGAAGATGCCTTCCCGGCTCACGGCGGAGCACAGAACAGGATGACCAACAGCACGACCAGCACGACCGCGCCGCCGCCGAGGGCGATCCACAGCTTCTGCCGCGATTCTCCGCCGGTCTGGCCGGACTGGTGGGGACCAGCGGGGCCGGCGATAGCACCCGGGGAGAGCCGCCCCTGCTGCTGGCCGTACGCCGCGGGCTGCTGGCCGTACTGCTGCTGCTGACCGTAGCCCTGCTGGCCATAGCCCTGCTGCTGACCATAACCCTGGGCGTACTGCTGCTGGCCCTCCGGCGACTGCCCCTGCTGTGACGGTTGCTGGCCCGGCTGGCGCGGACTGGCCCTGCTGCCCTGCCTGGCCCTGGGGATACTGCTGCTGCCCGTAACCCTGCTGGCCATATTGCTGCTGGCCGTAG
>CAWCZF010000003.1:0-333803 GCA_963799975.1 uncultured Actinomycetota bacterium
GCCGGCCCGCGCGATGAGCGTGAGCACAGGGGAGGGCAGTTCCCGTCCTGGTAGGGACGCCGCGCACCGATACCGGGTTGACAGGAATCGCCCTCTCGATCAACGTCCAAGCGGGGAGGGAGTATGTCCACTCAGCCGGGCGATACGGATCCTACTGGTCAGCTCCAGCCCAACCTGAATTCACCGCTACCCGACACCTTGAGATCAAGAGTGGGAATTCTTCCACTCTGTGCGGGAGTCAATGGAGTGATCGAAAAAAGAAAGATCATTTTCAGCGCTGAAGTAACAGTAGATTTCTTCAGCACTCAGGGCCGAATGAGGCTGAGACTCCTCGGTCGAGTCTGCCATGAAGGTGCCTTTCAGCTCAAAGTCACAGGGAAGTATGAGGCGACCGACTAAAGGCATGCCTGACCAGCGGCGCGCGTCGCCCGACCCGGCGCCAGCATGCGCGGGCTCCCTCCACACCTCCTCGTAACATCTTCCGGCCGACCGGAGAAGGAACACGGCGCGACATATCAGACCGAGAAATCTCTGCTGGCCCGATTCTGGGAGGAGCCATATTGCCAGATTCCATGACCGAAGGCAAATTTCCACCTAGAAGGACATATAGCCCATTGAGCTTCACGACGACACAATTGGACAGATACGCGAAATCACTGACATTGTAGGACTTATACCCAAGATCCCAATATAGAGATAGGAGCTAGGAGTTCGACGACAAACAACCACTGGTTGACGCACTATCAGGTCGTCAAATACCTACCAAGGATAGGAATCCGGTGGAAGATGCCGAGAGCTTCGGTCTGTGGTTGGCCCGCCAACTGCGCCGACGCGGGATGAACCAGGCCGAGTTGGCCGCGGAGCTCGAGGTGACCCGCGCGGCGGTGTCGGCCTGGGTGACCGGGCGGGCCGAGCCCCGGCTGGACAAGATTCAGGCCATCGAGAAGATCCTCGCCCTCAGCGCCGGCTCGGTATTCAGCCGGGAGGACGGGCTCGACCCGGCTGATGATCTGTTCTGGTACCACCGGCGCGGCCATGTGGACGGTGGCAGGGAACTCGGGAACGCCGCGGCCTTCGCCTTCGACGCGGATCTGTCGGTGCTCGCACGCGAGGCCACCCAGAACAGCCTTGATGAACGCCACGACCTCGGTTACCTGATGAAGTCCGCTACACGCTCCATGAGATCTCCGGCGAACGTCTCCATCGTTTCCAGCGAACGCTTCGCTGGGATGCGCTCGAGCCCCATTTCGCGGCCGCGGCGGATCCCCGGCAGAAGGTCGGCCGAGTACTCACCGATGTACCGCGAGACCTTCGCGAGACCGGGCGTTCCTGCCGCTCCGGATCGTGACTACAACGCCCGCGGACTGACCGGGAACGACTACGAGGATGGCCGATTCGCCGCAGTCGTACGCCGGCAGTTGGACAGTTACAAGCGGGGCACCGCCGGTGGTTCGTATGGCCTCGGTAAAGCCACGCTGTGGGCCACCAGCCGATTGGGCCTCGTCCTTATCAACAGCACCCTGTCCGAGCCGTACGGCGGGCGTAGCGAACGACGCCTCGTAGGCCGACTGGACCTGCCCTGGCGCGCCTCGGCAGCACGGACTACGCGGGGCCTGCTTGGCTCGGCGTACCGGATCCACAGCACGACGGGGCGGCGCGGTCCTGGTGGGCGGACGAACGCACGGTCGACGACCTCTTCCTCCGGCGGGAGAGCGACGACCCGGGCACGTCGTTCCTGATAGTGGGTGCGCACGATGGCTCCGGTGAGACGAACGGGCTGGAGGAGATGCACGGCGCTCTCGTCCGCGGCCTCGCCGAGAGTTTTTGGGCATGCATGATCGCGCCTACGGGCATGGCTCCGATGCTCGAGGCGTCCGTGGTCACCTTGCGCAACGGCGTCGTCGTGGTGGCCGAAGAATCGGTCGATCCACATCGATTCCAGCCAGCTCGCGCGCGCGCCGTGAAGTCCTTCCTCGAAGGCAGTACCGTCCCGGCGCTGACGTCGGCCGACGATGTGGTCCAGGCCTCGGTCGCCCTCTCGGTTCCGCCTCTCAAGGAGAACCCCAAGGGTCGTTCGACGCAGCACAGCGCCGTACTCCTGCTGACCGCCACGGACGAGGAGGACCCGACGCCCAATCGCCTGGTCTGTATGCGCAGTAGCCGAATGGTCGTTATGGAGCGTCCGATCACCGACCTCCCCATGGGATCGCCCCGTTTCCAGGCCGTTCTCCTGGCCGGTCATGCGACGGACTCGGATACGGCCGATGCGGAGACCGCCGAACGATTTCTCCGTACGGCGGAACCTCCGGAGCACAACGACTGGAAGAAGACCGATGACCTGACCGCCACGTATGCGCGAGGGGCGGCCTCTCGGCTCCGCGAGTTCCGTGCGGCGATGCCTGAAGAGATCCGTCGGATCCTCCGTCGGCCGGAGGAAAAGAGCGACGAAGGTCCCGCGGCCCTTCGAGACCTGCTCAATCTCGATCCTCCGCCTACGCCGCGGAGTCCCGGCTTTCCCGCTGTCAAGGACGTCGACGGAACCATCCTGGCGGACGGCACCCTGCGGCTACGTGTGGAGGTCAAGCTGCCGGAGCGAAGCGATCCGTGGCTCATGACGCCCACGCTTCGATTCGCGACCATGTCCGGTCCCAAACCGGAGGGCAGCTGGGTGCAGCTGGTCGCCGAGACCGGTTGTGAGGTGACCGACGCGATGAATCTGCAGTTCACCCCAGGTGTGCGGACCGCTGCCTTCACGGGGATCAGCGACGTACTAAGCCACCCGGTGAGCACCGACATGGCGATCGCCGAGGTGGATCTCCGCCGTGTGAAGGAGTCGGCCTCATGAAGAGGTTCATTCCCTATCCGACGCTCGTGGGCGACGTCTCATTGGAGATACGCGAGGCGAGACTCGACGGGATCCCACTTCACCTCGGCATGATCTCGGGCAGCCACCGGATGATCGCGCTGCATCAGGTCGAACGCTCCGCGTGGGAGGAGGCCCGGCTCAATGTTCGGTTGAAGGTCCCGCAGGCAGAGCTCGACTCTCCTCGCTGGTCCGAGGTCACCTGCGTGATCGTCGCGGCAGAGCGCCGCACCCAGACTCGAACCGTCACCCCATTGCGCCACGAGAGCGACGACGGCTTGTGGACGGGGACCGTGACCTTGCATCGCGATCACCATGTCGGACAGGTCGACCTGTCCGGACACGTGGTCGCGACCGTCGGCGGTGTGGCCGGTCGGGCGATCGGATCCACCGAACATCACTGGACGGTCGATCTGAAGGCGCGCAGACCCCTCAAGCAACGGGAGATGCGAATCGTTTCGGTGAACTTCGCCGACGAGGCTCATCCACATCTTCACCCATACAGGAACGACCCTTGGAGCGTCGATGCGAGCGCCGACGAACCGATCGTCTATCTCAACACCGGTTTCGAGGGACTCACTCATTTGCTCCACAGCAGTGACCGCGCCGTGCGGAACGCTCTGTCGGCTCAGATCGCGGCGGACGCCTGGACCGCCATGTTCAGCGCAGCGGTATACGCGGCGGGCGCCGAGGACGGACAGCCCGTGTGGCCAGGTGGCTGGAGGGACTCGGTGCTCAGGCGGATGCTGCCCGACATGTTCCCTGATCGGTCGCCCGATGACGCCCTCTTCGAGGTGGTCACGCGGAGGGACCTGGGTGAGGGCGGCGGTGACCTCCAGACCCGACTGCTTCACGCCGCTGGCAGGCAGGCGATGACGCCTCGACACCTCGGCGGCTTCATCCGCATGTTCGACCGCAAGGAGTACGCATGAGCGTCCCACGGGCCGCGACGAAGCCCCCCGAATGCCTCGCCTTGCTCCCTGACCGCGAGGCGTCCAAGTACCTGAGCGTCGCCATACTCCTCGGTACAGAAAAGCTTCCCCAGAACGCGCTCGCTGCGGCCTGCGTCCCTCTCGGCGACGATTCACGCTGGCAGGCCCAACCACTCCGCGAGTTGGTCGACGAGGCGATGCGTCGCTTCGCCGACTCACCGACGAAGGCCGACGCATGGTTGGCGCCGAGACTTCACGCGGTCCTGCGCCTGACTCGGAGAGAGGCTGCCGAGTCAGGGTTGTGGAACTTCCTCGCGCTACGCCTGGGATCGGACTATGCGTTGTGGCGTCATACCGGACGCGACAAGGACGGCGCGCCAAGGCCCGTCAGCCCGCTCCGCCTCTGCGGGCCTTTCCACACTCAGGTGTTCTCGCGCCTCTGGTGGGCCGCCGAGTTGTTCCGCGACGGCAGCGACTATCGGCCGGTGGAGATCGCGTGTGGAAATCAGGACGTGTTGAACACGACGCTGCGGCTGGCGATCACGCATCACCGCCCCACCGCTCAGGCGGTCATCCGACTGCTCACCACGCAAACACTTCGCCAGGGGCGAGAGGTCAACGCGCTCACCAAGGCGATCAACGCTGCGGCGAGCACCCTGGTCTTCGAGATCATCGCCCCCGATACCAGACCGGACCCGGATGCGTATCGGACCTGGCTCGACCAGGTCGGCATGGCACACGTTCCCTACGAGGCTCTGCCCGACGGACCGGATGACGGTTCGGTGCCACCGGACACCGTCGGAGCGCTGCTTCCTCTCTTCACGAAGCTCTTCGAAGAGGCACCGGTACGTGGCCGGGAGACGGGGCAAGAGCGCGATGCTCAGCAGCCTTGAGATCTGCGCGGGAGCGGGTGGCCAGGCGCTGGGACTCGAACGCGCCGGCTTCGAGCCCGTCATGCTGATCGAGAACGACCCCGATGCCTGTGCCACGCTCACGGCCAACCGCCCCGGTTGGGACGTGATGCAGACGGATCTGGGGCTCTTCACCGGAGCCGAACATCGGCAGGTCCTCGATGTGGACCTGCTGTCCGGCGGGATGCCGCGCACTCCATACTCGATCACCGGGCGACAGCGTGGCGCCGAGGACGAGCGCGATCTCATCGAGGCCGCCGTTTGGTTGGCCAGCGAGGTACGCCCAAGAGCGATCATGATCGAGAACGTCTCGCCATTGCTGAACGACGACAGGTTCGCGGAGCGCCGCAAGTTCGTCTCCGAGATGCTCCATCACCTGGGTTACGGCTTCGTGTGGGGCACTCTCCACGCTGAGGACTTCGGGGTACCTCAACGCCGAGAGCACAGCGTTCTCGTCGCCATGGCACCGAGCGCCCTCGACCGCTTCCGATGGCCCGAGCCGACCGAGACACCGCCCACGGTGGGAGCCGCTCTCCGCGAATCGATGGCGATCGGAGGTTGGAGCGGCGCCGATGCCTGGGCGGAGGCGGCGGCCGGCATCGCACCGACGATCGTCGGTGGCTCCAAACAGCACGGGGGCGCCGACCTCGGCCCGACCGGCGCCAAGAAGGCATGGGAACGGCTGGGTATCAACGGCAGCAGTCTTGGAGACTTCCCTCCTCCTCCCGAGTTCGTCCTCGTCCACGGGGTCGGCAAGAACGGCCGTGATGGCCTGCCCCGACTGACGATTCCGCAGGTAGCGCTCCTTCAGGGCTTTCCGGACGACTGGGTCGTCGCCGGCCGGAAGACCTCCCGCTATCGCCAGATCGCCCAGGCCGTGCCGCCTCCGGTGGCCGAGGCGGTGGGCAGGCGAATCGCGCACGCACTGACCTAGCGGTAACATCTATTGCGAATCGCCCCAACGGCCCCGTGGATGACGAGATAATACGATCATGACGACGGCCGCCCGCGACACGATCAACGTCGTTGATCTCTTTGCAGGTTGTGGCGGTCTGACGCAGGGTTTCCATGAGTTCCGGTCTGCTGCCGACGCGACTTCTTCACCGTTTCGGACTGTCGGAGCCGTCGAATGGGACGTCGCCGCGGCCTCGACCTATGCGGCGAACTTCGCCGGACCCGACGATGAAGATCTCGTCTTCGCCGGAGACATCGCACAGTGGCCTTCCGGTCCGGTCCCATCGGATGTCGACGTCATCCTGGGCGGTCCGCCGTGCCAAGGCTTCTCAGGGCTCGGTAAGGGTGATGTCGACGATCCTCGCAACAAGCTTTGGCGTGAATACACAAAGGTCGTCAACCTGCTGCATCCAAAAGTCTTCGTGATGGAGAACGTTGACCGCTTTCTTCGGTCTCCCGAATACGATGCCCTGTTCACGGCCACCGAGAAGCCGGGTGGCGAGCTTCGCGACTACCATCTCGAGGAGGTCCGGGTCCTCAACGCGGCCGACTACGGGGTCCCGCAGGCTCGGCGGCGCGCGATCGTCCTCGCCACCCGCCGCGATCTCATCGATGCTCACCTCGATGGCCAAGCGCTCGGATATCCCGCGCCGACACACCGCAAGCCGACCTCCGGCCCGCTGTTCCCGGAGTTGGACAGCACCGGTCGACGGCCATGGATCCCCGTCAGCACGATCTTCGCTCGGACTCCTCTTGAGACGTCGAAGACCGCTCTACCTGATCGACGATGCTCACCTTTGGGCGTTGAACTGCCAGGCACATTCCGAACCACCGAACTACATATCGGACGCAATCCCCAAGAAAAATCGTTGAATCGGTACAAGGCGATTCCGCCTGGGGGAAACCGGCACAACCTTCCGCGCGAGCTCTCTACTGACAGCTGGCGGAATCACAGAACCGGCTCGCAGGACGTCATGGGGCGGCTACACGCCACTCGACCTTCTGTGACCATCCGTACGGAGTTCTACAAGCCCGAGAAGGGACGCTATCTTCACCCGGTCGCCCATCGACCGATCACTCATTATGAGGCGGCGCTGATCCAGGGATTTCCACCCGACTTCCTATGGTGTGGCAGTAAGGTTCAAATCGCGCGTCAGATCGGCAACGCGGTACCGATCGGACTGGCACGAGTGCTCGCGGGCACCGTTTACGACTACTTGTGCAGCGTGGGCGATGCGGCCGGCTGACGCGAACTGCTTCGCACGCCTTGACGTCGAACTCACCTAAAGTGGTCCCAATGACCGCCGTCAGACCTCCCCACGCTTCGAGCGAGGGCGTGCGCAAAAGCATGCAGGCCAACAAGGGCAAGGACACCAAACCGGAACTCGCTCTGCGTCGGGCCACCCATGCGCTCGGTCTGCGGTACCGCGTGTCGGTGCGCCCCTTGCCGAAGGTCCGTAGGACCGCGGACATGGTGTTCACCAGGGCGAGAGTCGCCGTCTTCATGGATGGTTGTTTCTGGCACGGCTGTCCGGACCATCACACCAGATCTGCCACCAACGCGGACTACTGGGCGGAGAAGGTGGTGCGCAACCGTGCACGAGACGCCGAGACCGACCGGCTGCTCACCGAAGCCGGTTGGACGGTGATCAGGGTCTGGGAACACGAGAACCCGGCGGAAGCGGCCATTCGCGTATCCGAAACCGTGAGGAAGTCGACCGCACCGCGGTAGCGAGAACGAGGGCACGGTGCCGACCCGGCACTGCCCGTTCCGGTCCCACGACCTCCTCGAAGTAGCGCATCCGGCGTGGCGCCGCCCGCCCGCCTCCCGTACGGCCCTCAGGCAATCTGGAGTTTGCCGAGTTATTTCATACGGGAAGGAAAGCGCAAAGGGGGTCGCGATGCGCAGGGTCGTGGTGGCGGTGACGCTGGTCGGCGCGCTCGCGGGGGGCTGTGCCGGGGGTGGGCTGCCTCGGCCCGCGGGCGAGGGCTCGACCTGGAGTCGGGAGCGCTTCCTCCGTGCTCACCCCCCCACTGGTACGCCGACCGCGGAGCCGGCCAGTTTTGGGAAGCGGGTCGGGGCGCTGTTCTCTCACGACACCAAGGGCGACCACTTCTGTACGGCCAGCGCCGTCGACAGTCCGGCTCGTAATCTCATCATCACGGCCGCTCACTGTGTGCACTCCGGGCGGGGTGGGGCCTACCTCAGCAGTCTCGTCTTCGTCCCCGGTTACCGCAACGGCACCGCCCCGTACGGGATCTGGAAGGTCAAGTCCCAGTTCGTCGACGCGCGGTGGGCGAACGCCTCGGATCCGGATCTTGATGTTGGGTTCGCGGTTCTCGACAAGCAGGGCGGGCGGAACATCGAGGACATCCTGGGCTCCAACCTCCTCGGCATCGACCAGGGCTTCGGCAACATCGTCCGGGTGACCGGCTATCCCACCAGTTCCGGCGAGCCTGTCACCTGCATCAACAAGATCACTCGGCTGCGTAAATACCAGATGCGATTCGCCTGCAACGGTTATCCGCCCGGTACGAGCGGCAGTCCCTGGCTCACCCACTACGACCCCAAGACCAAGCGCGGTGAGGTGGTCGGGGTGATCGGGGGGTACCAGACGGGGGGGCTTGAGGACGCCGTCTCCTACAGCGCCTACTTCGACGATGACATCAGGAGGCTCTACGAGCGCGCCATCGGCCAGAGTGTCGCGAACTGACGAGACGGGGGATGATCTCGGCTATGGACGTCGACGTCGTAGTCATCGGCATGGGACCGGGTGGGGAAGAGGTCGCGGGGAGTCTGGCCGAGGCCGGGCTCAGCGTGGTCGGTATCGAGGATCGCCTGGTCGGAGGTGAGTGCCCGTACTGGGGATGCATTCCGAGCAAGGCGATGGTCCGCGCGGCCGACGCGCTGGCCGAGGGGCGGCGGATCCCCCGCCTGGCCGGTACGGCCGACATCGAGGCGCAGTGGGCGCCGGTCGCCGCGCGGGTGGAGGAGGTCACGGCGGCTTGGGACGACACCGCCGCGGTCGAGCGCTTCACTGGCAAAGGGGGGCGGCTCGTACGCGGCAAGGGGCGGATCACCGGGCCGAAGGAGGTCACGGTCGGGGACGAGGTCTTTCGCGCGCGCCGCGGCATCGTGCTCGGGACCGGTACGGCGCCGGCCGTGCCGCCGATCGACGGCCTCAGCGGCACCCCCTACTGGACGAACCGGGAGATCATCGAGACCAAGGAGCGGCCGGAGTCGCTGATCGTGCTCGGCGGCGGGACGATCGGGTGTGAGCTGGCGCAGGTGTTCGGCCGGTTCGGCAGCCGGGTCACCGTGGTCGAGGCGGCGCCGCGGCTCGTCGCGCTGGAGGAGCCGGAGTCCAGCGCGCTGGTCAAGAAGACCTTCGAGGACGAGGGCATCGACGTACGGGTCGGGGCGAAGGCCGAGACGGTCCGGTACGACGGCGGCTTCGTGGTGAACGGCGACCTGCGCGCGGAGCGGCTGCTCGTCGCGCTCGGTCGTCGTACGAACCTCGGCGGTCTGGGGCTGGAGACGGTCGGGCTGGACGCGGACGCGCGGACCGTCGAGGTCGATGACCGGATGCGCGCCGGCGACGGTCTGTGGGCGGTGGGCGACATCACCGGCAAGGGCGCGTTCACGCACGTGTCGGTCTACCAGGCCCGCATCGCCGCACGTGACATCCTGGGCGAGGACGGGCCGCGGGCCGACTACCGCGCGCTGCCGCGCGTCACCTTCACCGACCCCGAGATCGGTGCGGTCGGTCTCACCGAGCAGCAGGCGCGCGACCGGGGCGACGACGTAACCGTCTACACCACCGACCTCGCGAACAACACGCGTGGCTGGCTGCACCAGGCCGAGGGGTTTCTCAAGCTGGTCGAGAGCGGCGGCGTGCTCGTCGGCGCCACGGCGGCCGGGCCGCTGGGCGGCGAGCTTCTCGGCGCGCTCGCGGTCGCGGTGCACGGCGAGGTTCCGGTCGAGCGCCTCCGGCAGATGATCTATGCCTTCCCGACCTTCCACCGCGCGATCGAGGCCGCCCTGCTGGAGACCTGAGCCGTCCGAGCAGCCGTCCAGACCAGACCCTGGCCGTTCGCTTCCGCATGGAGGGAAGACGTGCGGAGAACGGCCGGATCAGTCACCGCGGTTTCGGCTCGGCCGGAGGCTTCGGCTCGGCCGACGAAGGCTCATCACGCTCGACGGCGGGACGTCTCTCGCCGTCGGGCAGTGGTCTCTCGCTCTCGCCGTTGGGCAGCGGCACGACGTCCTCGGCGTAGAGCCGGTTGAGCCGGTGGCGGGCTCGCGCGATCGGATGCCGTGCGTCCTTCGGCTCGACGCCGCGTCCGTCGGGTCCCAGTCCCGGCAGGGCCTGGGGCAGGCGACGGCTGCGGAGCACGGCCTCCTCCTCGGTCAGCGCCGGGCGCTCCCGCTCGACGTACTCTCCGGACGGCATCCGCATCAGCTCGCCGGTCTCCACGCCGTGCACCAGCATCGTGCGGTCGCCGCGTTGCAGGCCGAGGGCGATCCGCCGGGCGACCTCGAACCCGATGAACGGCCCGACGATCACCGCGACGCGGAAGAACCACGTCGTGCCGAACAGCGGGATGTCGAACGTCTTGGCGATCAGGTCGTTGCCGCCTGCCAGCCAGAGCAGGCCGTAGAACGTGCACCCGGCCACGCCGAACCCCATCCGCACGGGCGCGTCGCGGGGCCGGTCGAGCAGGTGGTGGATCTGGTGGTCGCCGGTCGCCCACTGTTCGAGGAACGGGTAGACCGCGAGCGCGGTGAAGATCAGTCCGGGCACCACGAGGGCCGGGATCAGCACGCTCATCGCGATCGGGTACCCGAACGCGTTGATCTCCCAGGCCGGCATGAGCCGCAGCGAGCCCTCCAGCCAGCCCATGTACCAGTCGGGCTGTGAGCCGGCGCTGATACTGCCCGGGTTGTACGGCCCGAACAGCCAGATCGGGTTGATCTGGAAGAACGTCGCCATCAACGCGATCCCGGCGAACACCCAGAGCTGGAACGCCAGCGTCTTCAGGATGAACACCGGGAAGAACGGCTTGCCGCGTACGACGTGCTCGCTGCGGCCCTCGCCGGGGTACTGCGTGTGCGTCTGGTGCCAGGTCAGTACGACCGCGTGCAGCGGGATCAGGGCGAGCAGGATCCCCGGGATCAGCAGCACGTGGATGGTGAACAGCCGCGGGATGATCTCATCGCCCGGGAACACTCCGCCGAACACCCACATCGACAGGTACGACCCGACGATCGGGATGGCGAGCAGGACGCCTTCGAGGATCCGGATCCCGGTGCCGGACAGCAGGTCGTCGGGCAGGGAGTAGCCGAACAACCCGTTGAGCATGACCAGGATGAACAGGACGACGCCGATCACCCAGTTCAGCTCGCGCGGCTTGCGGAACGCACCGGTGAAGAAGTTGCGCAGCATGTGCGCGACGATCGCGGCCAGGAAAGTCAGCGTCGCCCAATGGTGGATCTGCCGGATGAGCAGGCCGCCGCGCACGTCGAAGCTGATGCGCAGCGACGACTCGTACGCCTCGCTCAGCCGTAGGCCGCGAAGCGGAACATAGGACCCTCGGTAAACGACGTCGCTCATACCGGGCTTGTAGAAGAACGTCAGGAACACACCGGACGCCAGAATGATCACGAACGAGTAAAGGGCGATCTCCCCGAGCATGAACGTCCAGTGGTCCGGAAAGACCTTCTTCAGCGCCTTCTTCAAGAACCCGGCGCCGCCGAGCCGTTCATCCATCCCCCGTGCCGCTTCAGCCAGGGGCCTGGGCGTAGCAGCCATCGCCGACTCCCGATCTGACGGCCACGACGACCGTCGTCGAATCTCGGTCCTTCCTCCATTAGTACCCCTTCGACCTGCGACGAGAGCATCGACCCGTACCTGAGGAGGAGCGGGGGTGGTCTACCGTGCAGGCGTGAGCAGGTACGTGCGGCGCGCCGATCTGGTCCTCGGCGGCATCGTCGGGGCCCTGGTGATGGCAGGCACCGTCTTCCACACGCGCGGGTTCCACACCGCCGACGTCAAGGCGTACGCGATGATCGCACTGGGCGCGGCCGCCCTCGCCGTGCGCTCGCGGTTCCCTGTCCCCGCCGTCACGGTGGTGGCCGCCTCGACGGCGTTGTACTACATCGGGCCTTTCCCGGACGGCCCGGAGATGCTCACGTTCGCCGTCGCGTCGTTCCTGGCGGCGGCGAACGGCCACCGGTTCGCCGCCTACTTCGGCACGGCCGTCGGGCTGTCGATCTGCGCCTCGGCCGAGCTTCTCGTGGGGCCGACCCACCCGGTCCGGCTCGCGAGCGTCCTGGCCTGGGTGCTGCTGGTGCTGTGCGCCGGCGAGGTCAGCCGCTACCACCGGGCGTACGTCGCCGAGGCGAGGCGGCGGAAGGACGAGGCCGAGCGTACGCGCGAGGAGGAGTTCCTCCGCCGGGCGACCGAGGAGCGGCTGCGCATCGCCCGCGAGGTGCACGACGTGCTCGCGCACAAGATCTCGCTGATCAACGTGCAGGCCGGGGCCGCGCTGCACCGCCGCGAGCCCGAGCAGGCCTTTTCGGCGCTCAGTGCGATCAAGGTTGCCAGCAAGGAGACGCTCCAGGAGCTGCGTACGACGCTCGGCGTGCTCCGGCAGGTCGACGAGGAGCAGCCGCTCGGCCCGGCGCCCTCACTCGATCGGCTCGGTGAGCTGATCACGCAGACGAAGGAGGCCGGGCTGCACGTACGGCTGATCGTCTCGGGCGATCCGGGCCCGCTGCCCGCGCCGGTGGACCTGGCCGCGTACCGGATCGTGCAGGAGGCGCTCACCAACGCCGTACGGCACGCGGGTTCGGCGACCGCGACCGTGCTCGTGCGCTACGACGCCGAGCAGGTGATCGTCGAGGTCGGCGACGACGGCGAGGGCGCCACCGCGCCCGAGGGCAACGGGATCCGCGGCATGCGCGAGCGCGCGGCGACCCTCGGCGGCACGCTGGCAGCCGCTCCCCGCCCCGGCGGCGGCTTCCTCGTACGCGCGTCACTGCCGCTGAGTCCGGTTTCGCCCGCGTAGGCGATGATGAGCGGGTGGACTCCCCCATCAGGGTCATGCTCGCCGACGACCAGAGGCTCGTACGCGCCGGTTTCCGGTCGATCCTCGACGGCGAGGACGACATCACCGTGGTCGCCGAGGCCGGCGACGGGGCCGAGGCGGTGCGCCTCGCCGCGGCCAGCCGGCCCGACGTGGTGCTGATGGACATCCGGATGCCGGTGCTCGACGGGCTCGAGGCGACCCGGCGCATCGCCGCCGACGCGACGTTGTCCGAGGTCAAGGTCGTGATCCTGACCACATTCGACCTCGACGACTATGTCTACACCGCGCTCAAGGCCGGGGCCAGCGGCTTCCTCGTCAAGGACACGGACCCGATCGAGCTGATCCACGGCGTACGCGTCACTGCGCGCGGCGACGCGCTGCTCGCGCCGTCGGTGACGCGCCGGCTGATCGCGGAGTTCGCCGCGCGGATCAAGCTGCCGCCGCCGTCGCGCGAGCTGGACACCCTCACCGACCGCGAACGCGAGGTCATGGCCCTGGTTGCCGCCGGGATGTCCAACGACGAGATCGCGACCCGGCTCGTGGTCAGCCCGGCCACCGCGAAGACACACGTCAGCCGGGTGCTCACCAAGCTGGGCGCGCGCGACCGCGCCCAGCTCGTCGTCCTCGCGTACGAGTCGGGGATGGTGCGGCCCGGCTGGCTGGGCTGAATCGACCGGCTCGCTCCCCTCGCGGCGGCCGAGTGCCTCGATTACTCGTCCGGTGTGAAGACCTGATGAATGATGCCCCGGCGGTGGCGGCCGTGGTAAAGCGTGTCCGCGTCACTCGGCGGATCGATCTTGGCGAGGTATTCGCTCTCGGCGTCGATGAGTCGCTCCAGCTCACCGCGGTCGAGAAAGACCCCCTGACAACCGGCGCATTCGTCGATGATGACGCCGCTTCGGTCGTGTGTGTTCCACATTCCCGAACACTTCGGACAGGACAACCCCGTAGCTGCCATTCGTTCGGCTCCCCTGAGTACGAACCCATGCGTGTACGCAAGAATAGTGACGTACTCGCCGACGGGGAATCGCCGGTTCAGTGCAACAGACGTGACACGAGCGGGCCACGATACTTACGCACGACGCTGTGCCGTCCGCGGCGGCGGCGCAGCACGGTGAGGCCGGCGACGAGCCAGAGCAGCCCCGCCTCGCCCGCGACGGCGATCGCGATCAGGGTCGTCCACGACGTACGGCCCGCCTGCATCGCACCCGCCGGCGACGCCGTGTCCAGGCGGGTGATGCCAGTGCCGGGCGGGGTCTGCGGCGCGAGCTGCGGCAACGCCGCCGGAGCCGACACCAGCGGCCCCGACGGCCCTCCGGGCAGGATGCCGGCGGACCCTCCGGGCAGGATGCCGAGCGGCGGCTCACCCATTGGCCCACCCACCGGCCCACTCAGCGGCCCGCCGGACGGCGGGACCCCCGGCGGCAGGGCCGGGGCCTTCGCGGGCAGGTCCGGCACGATCGGGGTGTGCGGAATGATCGGCGCGTGCGGCACGACCGGCAACCGCGCGGCTGCGCCGGGCACACCCGCCGGCGCGCCCGTACGCGCCAGCCGTACGCCGGGCCGGGCCGGCACTCCGCGCTCCTGCGGGCGCAGGGGACCGGCCGGTTGCGGCAGTACCCCCGGAGACTCGGCCGCCGCCGACTCCGCGGGCTCGGCCGACTCGACCGGCGCGGCCGAGGCTGCGGAAGCGGCCGACGCCTCGGGCGAGACCTCCGGCGACGGTGCCGCGACGTCAGGACTCGCCGGCGGCACGTCGACCGGCCGGTGTGCGAGCCGCAGCTCCGAAGCCGACCCGCCCAGCGACACTCCCGCCGACGCCCTGCCCACGTGTGCCCTACCCGCCGACACCCTGCCTGCCGATGCTCTGGCGGCCTTGGACGACCGCATCGCCACCGGCCGCGCCGCCCCGAGCGACATCGCGACGGAGGGTGCGTTCGCGGCCCCGGCGCGCGCGACCACCGGCATCGCGGCGAACACGTCCGGCCGCCCCGCGAGCCGCAGCGTCCGAAGCTCCGAGGCGCGTACGTCGCCGAGGTCGCAGGCCAGCGTGCTCCGGTCCGCGCTCGACAGGCAGCCGGACGCCATGCTCGTCCAGGCCGCGGGCCTGCGGGTGCCGAGCACGAGGGTGACCGCGCGCGCCGGGCCGCCCACGGGCCGCACCGTCACCGCGTACCGTGCCACTCCGGGCTCGTGCGGCAGCATGCGGATCGAGGTCACCAGGTGGACGCCGGGCGCGGCGACCCCCGGCTCGGACATGATCAACACGCCGCCGGCGGCGGTCGCCAACGTCAGTAGCGTCCTGGAAATCACCTTCATGGCGCGACGTCCCCCAGACGTGAGCCGGACGGTCTTCGAGGGGGAGCGGGCACGGCAGAGCACCCACCTGAGCGGTCATCACGTTCTATAACCGTGCCGACACTCCTTGTAACGTCGGCACGTCGATCGTTTCGCCTGACGAAACGATCCTTTTCGTAAGATGCCGGAAACGGGGATGAGGAGGAGCCGGGTGAGTGCCGATGACTCGGAGACGCGGGCCGCGTCCGGCGTACGGTCCATCGAGCGCGCGTTCGAGCTGCTCGAGCACCTGGCCGACGCCGGCGGACGGCTGGCGCTCACCGAGCTGGCCGAGACCTCCGGCCTGCCGATGCCGACGATCTACCGGCTGATGCGGACCCTGGTCAACCGCGGCTACGTACGCCAGGAGCCGTCCAAGCGCTACGCCCTCGGGCCACGGCTGATCCACCTCGGCGAGACGGCCGGGCGGCTGCTGGGGAGCTGGGCACAGCCCTCGCTCGCCCAGCTCGTGGACGAGGTCGGCGAGACCGCCAACATGGCCGTGCTGGAGGGCGACGAGGCCGTGTACGTCGCGCAGGTGCCCTCGCGGCACTCGATGCGCATGTTCACCGAGGTCGGCCGCCGGGTGAACCCGCACTGCACCGGCGTCGGCAAGGCCCTGCTCGCCCAGCTCACCGACCCGGTGGCGAGTGAGATCATCGCCCGTACGGGCCTGCCTGCGCACACCCCGCGCACCATCACGGACCCGGCCGCCCTGCTGGAGGAGCTGGGCCGGATCCGGCGGCGCGGCTACGCGCTGGACGACGAGGAACAGGAGATCGGGGTGCGCTGCGTGGCGGTGCCCCTCACCGGCACGCCGACGCTCGCCGCGATCTCCATCTCCGGCCCGCAGGCGCGCCTGCCGCTCAACGTGATCGACGACGTCGTGCCGATCATGCGCCGTACGGCCGGGCGGCTCTCGGCCACCCTCGCGGTGTGAGGCTCGTCGCACCGGAGATCAGGCGTCCCGGTGCCGGGTAGGAGGGCTTTCATGGACAAAATGACCGTTGCCGTACTCGGAACCGGGATCATGGGCGAGCCGATCGCCCGCAATCTGCTGCGCGCCGGCATCGGCGTGCGTGCCTGGAACCGTACCCGCGCCAAGGCCGAGCCCCTCGCCGAGGACGGCGGTGTCGTGTGCGACGAGCCGGGCGAGGCCGCCGACGGCGCGGACGTGGTCGTGACGATGCTGATGGACGGCGACTCTGTCGAGCAGGTCATCGCCGGCGTGCTGCCCGCGATGGAGGAGGACGCGATCTGGGCGCAGCTGAGCACGGTCGGCGCACCGGCCGCCGACCGGCTGGCCGAGCTGGCGCGTGCGCGCTCGGTGCGGTTCGTCGACGCCCCCGTGCTCGGCACCCGCAAGCCCGCCGAGGACGGCACGCTGGTCGTCCTGGCCTCCGGCGAGCGCGACGAGCGCCTCGATCGGGTCTTCGCGGCGATCGGCTCCCGCACGATGTGGGTGGGCGAGGGCACCGAGGCGTCCCGGCTCAAGCTCGTCGCCAACAGCTGGGTGCTCGCGCTGACCGCCGCCACCGGCGAGGCGGTCGCGCTGTCGGAGGCGTTCGGCCTCGATCCGCGGCTGTTCCTCGAAGCGATCAAGGGCGGCCTGGTGGACTCGCCGTACGCGCAGATCAAGGGCGATGCGATCATCTCGGGTGCGCTGCCGCTGAGCTTCCGCGCGGCCGGCGCGGCCAAGGACGCCGGGCTGGTCTCCTCCGCGGGCCGCGCCGCCGGGGCCAACCCGCGCATCGCCGAGGCCGTGCGCGAGCAGTTCCTGCGGACGCTCGAACTCGGCCACGGCGACGAGGACATGGCAGCGGTCTACCAGGCCGCACGTGGGGACGGCTGACGCGAGGATGACCGCGTAGCGGAACCTGCCGGCCGGTACACACGTCCCACCTGTCTCAGCCGAGACGGGGGAACGACCGTGACGTCGTCAGCAGAGCAGGCCGCCGCGACCGAACTCCACATCGGCCGGCTCGAGGACGTGTCCGTACGCGTGTCGCTGAACCCGTACCTGTCGGTGCTGGCGCTCGCCACGGACGCCCTCGGCGGCCGGCGGCGCGGCGCACCCGAGTCGTGGCGGCGACGGATCCGCGCCGCCGTCTCGCCCGCGCACGCGCACGCGATCTGGCCGCTCGTCGCGCCGGGCCACTCCGTGACGCCGGACTGCGTGAGCCCGCTGGACCCGATCCTGGAGACTCCCGCCGAGGAGCAGATCGAGCGGCTGCGCGATCTGTCGGCCGATGACCTGCTGGAAGACCTGGACCGCGCGTTCGGCGACCGGCCGCCGCCGCACTGGGCGGCGGTCGCGCGGCGGCCGCGGCAGTGGCTGTGCGCGTACGCGGGTGCGATGAGCGAGGTATGGGCGGCGATGCGGCCGGTGTGGCACGACGCGCGCCCGCTGCTGGACCGCGAGGTCGCGCGTGTCGGGTCGGCGGCCGTACGCGGGGGGCTCGGCACCGTGCTCGGCGGGATCCATCCGAGCGGCCGGTTCGAGGACGGGGTGCTGCGGCTCCGCGACCCGGAACCGGCACGGTTCGCGCTGGCAGGGCGGCCGCTGGTGCTCGTTCCGATGATCTCCGGCGGCGACGCGCTGATCTGTAGCCTCGACCGGCCGGACACCGTGTGGCTGGGCTATCCCGTGCCCGGGGCCGTACGGGTGTTCGACGGTGTGCCGCCGGGCGACTCGCTCGGCCTCCTGCTCGGCCCCGTACGCGCCCGGCTGCTGAGCGTCCTGACCCGGCCGAGCACGATGGGCGAGCTGGCCTCCCTGACGCGGCTCGCGCCCAGCGCGGTCACCTATCACTGCGAGCGTCTCGCCGCCGCCGGACTCGTGCTCCGCGAGCGGAGGGGACGCGAGGTACGGGTGACGCTCACACCTCGCGCGGAACAACTGACCGAACTCTTCCATGAGTAGCGGTGGCGGCCCACGACTTTACGTGTTACCAACATATGTAAAGCCCGCCCTCACGGGAGGATCCCCCATGACCATGCTCGACCGCTACACGATTCCGGTCCCTGAGGGCACGTGGGACGTGCCCGCCTCCGGGGCGGCCAGGTTCAACTGGGAGTACGACGGCGGCCGTGACCGGCTGCTCTCGCTGTACCAGAAGGGCAAGGACAAGCAGTGGGACGCCCAGAAGCGCATCGACTGGGACGTCCCCGTGGACCCGAACAACGTGGCCGGCTTCCCCGAGGAGCTCAACCCGCTGATCGGCACGGACCTGTGGGATCGGATGCCGCAGAAGGCGCGCGATGAGTTCGGCCGCCATCAGGGCACCTGGCTGTTCAGCCAGTTCCTCCACGGCGAGCAGGGCGCGATGACGGTCGCCGCGCGCATCGTCGAGTCGGTGCCGGACCTGGACTCCAAGTTCTACGCGGCGACGCAGGTCATGGACGAGGCGCGCCACGTAGAGCTGTACAACAAGTTCATCCAGGACAAGATCGGCATGTACTACCCGGTCAACCAGGACCTGGCCAAGCTGCTGGAGGAGTCGCTGACCGACGGCCGCTGGGACCTGCCCTACCTCGGCATGCAGGTGCTCATCGAGGGCCTGGCGCTGGCCGCGTTCGGCGTCTACCGCGACATGTCGACCAACCCGCTCGTCAAGCAGCTCCTCGCGTACGTCATGCAGGACGAGGCGCGGCACGTGGCGTTCGGCCGGCTCGCGTTGAAGGACTACTACGCGCAGCTGTCCTCCAAGGAGCGCGCCGAGCGCGAGGAGTTCGTGGTCGAGGGCTGTTATCTCATGCGTGACCGCTTCCGTGGCCGTGAGGTCTTCGAGACGCTCGACATGCCCGTCGAGGAGTGCATGCACCACGTCAACACCGGCGAGATCTACCAGCTCTACCAGTCGCTGCTGTTCACCCGCATCGTCCCGTGCGTGCGCGACATCGGCCTCTGGGGCGACAAGGTACAGAAGGCGTACGCGGACATGGGCGTGCTCGACCACGCCAAGACCGACCTGGTCCAGCTCATGAAGCAGGACGAGCAGATCGCCGAAGACCTCGACCGGGCCAAACACGAGCAGGAGCTGGCCCAGCGTCACGCCGAGGTGCACGAGGCCATCGCGGAGGGCGCCGAAAGCGTCGAGGCCTGAACTCCCCGCATTTCGCCCGGGGCGGGTCACGTGATCACCGCCCCGGGGCCAACTGACGTACCGAAACCTGCACTTCGGACGTGACCACGGCCCGTGACCCCTAGGGTCGGGGACTCGTGCGCGGGGCCTCCATCGCCCGCGCCGATCGGGGACCGGCGGCCCGCCGCCGGGACTCGATGTCCTGTCCCCGAGCAAAGGACCCTTTGTGGGTAGATCCGGCCGACATCGTCACCCCGGTCCCTCGACCGACCTGCGTACGACCCTCCGCACGACCCTCATCACGACGTTCGTCGCCGTCGCCGGGCTCGCCGCGACCACGCTGTTCGCGGTCACCCGAGCCGGCACCGGGGCGTCCTCGGCCAGCCTGACGGCGCGCACGGCGATACCGCCGCGGCCGCTCGTCCACGGCAACCGCGCCCGCATCTCCCGCACCGGACACGCCACCCGCGGCGGCCGCACCCACGGCAGGCGGCCGGTACGTGACGAGCCGCCCGCCCCGGCCGCGACGCCGCCGCCAGAGCCCGAGCCGAGCACGACCCCGTCGGAGCAGCCGACGCCGCCCAAGCCCAGGCGACGCCACCGGATCCTCTCCCGCGGCGCCTGCCAGGCGTCCTACTACGGCATGGGCGGCCGTACGGCGAGCGGCCAGAACTTCGACGCGGGCGCCCTCACCGCGGCGCACCGTAGCCTGCCGATCGGCGCGCGGGTACGGGTGATCAACCGGCACAACGACCGGTCGGTGGTCGTGCGGATCAACGACCGGGGTCCGTTCGTCCACGGCCGCTGTCTCGACCTGTCCAGCGCCGCGATGCAGGCCGTCGGCGGTCTCGGATCAGGCGTCATCCCGGTGCGCTACGAGGTGCTCACCGGGGTCTGAATTTGCCCAAGAAAGGGAAATGCGAGCGTCCGCGGACGGTCGGCCCCTTCCCCCAAAGAAGCCCCGGCCCGCGAACGCTCGCTTTCCTTGCGGCCTGGACGGGTACAGATCCAAGGCCCCTGGGAACGGCCTTCGCGTCGCGTCCCCCGTTGAATCCCCCAATTCAAGCGCGACGCGCCAGGCCTTATCGATGGTCCGTGGTCTTGCAGGGTCCACGTTACGTAGTCGGTACGGGGCAATCCGTCCACCCCTGGGTGACACTTGACCGTACAACCACGGTTGACCTGCGGGTATGTGGCTTATGGTGTCTCACTGGGCAGTGACGTGAGGTTTGGCGAGGCAGGGCCCGACCAATGATCGAAGTGTGGCTGCGACGGGGGGACCTTGAAAGCCAGACGGTTGGTCACCCCTGCCGACGTACTTTTGTCGGCCGGGGTCTTCGCCGTGTACCTACCCTACGTGCACGTCCGCGGCCATGCCGCCGGGGCGGTGCCGCTCGGTGTGCTGCTCGGCCTCGTACTGCTCGCCAAGAAATGGAATCCCGTCCTCACCCTTGTCGTCTGCCTCATTTTCTCCGGCGTTCTCGGTATGCTTTTGCGCCTCAGCTTTCCGGCGAGTCCCGCGGTCCTCTTCGCCCTCTACGCGGTCGGCCGCTACTGCGGGCGTGCGACCGCGCTGAGCGCGGCGATCGGCACGCTGCTCGTCGGCTTCGCCGTCGCCGAGATCTCCGCCAGCATCCCCTCGTATGACTTCCAGAACCTCGGCACGCTCGCGACCGTCCCGTTCGCCGTCCTCGCGGGTGCGTGGGTGCGGACCCAGCGGACGTACGTGCTGGGTGCGGAGGAACGCGCCGAGCGCGCCGAGCGCGAGCGCGAGGACGAGGCGCGGCGGCGCGTCACCGAAGAACGCCTGCGCATCGCCCGTGAGCTGCACGACATCGTCGGGCACGCGCTGATGTCGATCAGTGTGACGTCCTCGGTCAGCGCGCGGTTCGTCGAGGAGGACCCGAAGGCGGGCCGCGAGGCGCTGGAGACGATCAACACGGTGAGCAACTCCGCGCTCGGCGAGATACGCCGGACGCTGAGCCTGCTCCGCGGCATCGCCGAGCCGCTCAAGCGTCCCGGCCTCGGCCTGGACGACCTCGACGACCTCATCCAGCAGAGCCGTGCGGCCGGCCTGCCGGTGACCCTGCACGAGTCGGGGCGGCGCTCGGAGATCCCGGCGATCGTCGGGTTCACCGTGTACCGCATCGTGCAGGAGAGCCTCACCAACATCAGCCGTCACGCCGACCAGGTCACCAAGGTCGCGGTGACCCTCACCTTCACTCCCGACAACCTGGATATCGCGGTCACCAACGACGGCCGCCTGGTCGAACTGGCCGACCGCAGCGCGTACGGCCTGGGCATCCAGGGCATGCGCGAACGCGCCGCGGCCACCGGCGGGCGGCTCAACACCACTGCACTGCCAGGCGGGGGCTTCCGCGTGCACGCGCGCCTGCCGCTGAAGGAGGCCCGTCCATGACGATCCGTGTACTGCTGGCCGACGACCAGACGACCGTACGCGCCGGCTTCAGACTCCTCATCGACTCCACCGAGGACATGCACGTGGTCTGCGAGGCCGCCGACGGCAAGGCCGCGGTCGAGGGCGCGCGCGCGACCGCGCCGGACGTGATCCTGATGGACATCCGGATGCCCGGGATGGACGGCATCGAGGCGACCCGGCGCATCACCGACGATCCGGCGCTGCGCGGCGCGCACGTGCTGATCCTGACCACGTTCGAGCACGACGACTACATCTTCGGCGCGCTCCGGGCCGGCGCCGCGGGCTTCCTGCTCAAGGACACCGCCCCGGACGAGCTGCTGGACGCGATCCGCGTGGTCGCCTCCGGCGAGGGCCTGCTGGGCCGCGGCCTCACCGGGCGGGTGATCAAGGAGTTCGCCGCCCAGCCCGCGCCCGCGGACCCCGCGCCCGCGCTGGACATCCTGAGCGACCGCGAGCGTGAGGTGCTCCAGCAGGTCGCGGCGGGCCTCACCAACGAGGAGATCGCGGGCGCGCTGCACCTCAGCCCGGCCACCGCCAAGACGTACGTCCACCGGATCATGACCAAGCTCCAGGCGCGCGACCGCGTACAACTCGTGATCTTCGCCTACGACAAGGGCCTCGTACGGCCGCGGCCCCAGGACCGCTGAGCGCGGACCGGGCATGACAATTGTCATCGTGAAGGCAGGATCGGCGGCACTACGGCGCCGGCCTGCGCGAACCTAGCGTTGTCCCCATGAACGCGATCACTTTCACGGCGGTGTCGAAGAGCTATGACACGGTACGCGCCGTCGAGACCCTCGACCTGGAGATCGGCGCCGGCCAGGCCGTGGCGCTGCTGGGACCCAACGGCGCCGGCAAGTCCACCTCCATCGGCATGCTGCTCGGGCTCGTACGCCCCTCGGCCGGGACGGTCGAGGTCTTCGGCGACACCCCGGACGCGGCCGTACGCACCGGCAAGGTCGGCGCGATGCTCCAGGACGGCGCGCTCGTCCCCGGGCTGACCGTACGGGAGGTCGTGGAGTTCGTCCGCCGTCTCTACCCCGAGCCGATGCCGCTCGATGAGGTCCTCGCGCTGGCGGGCCTGACCTCCCTCGCCAAGCGCCGCGCCGACCAGCTGTCCGGCGGGCAGGCGCAGCGGGTGCGGTTCGCGCTCGCCGTCGCCGGAGCGCCGCGGCTGCTGGTGCTCGACGAGCCGACCTCGGCGATGGACGTCGAGTCGCGGCGCTCGTTCTGGGCGAGCATGCGCGAGTACGCCGCGGGCGGGCGGACCATCCTGTTCGCCACCCACTACATGGAAGAGGCGGACGAGAACGCCGACCGGATCATCGTGATGGCGCGCGGGCAGATCGTCGCCGACGGCACCGCACAGGAGATCAAGTCGGCGGCCGGCGGGCGTACGGTCCGGTTCACGATCGGGGACCAGCCCACGGCCGGCCTCGACACGCTTCCGGGGGTAACCGGCATCGAGGTGCGCGGCGGCTCGGCCCAGCTGCGCACCACCGATCCCGACGCGACGGTGCAGGCCCTGTACGCGTCCGGCGTCCAGGTACGCGACCTGGAGGTCAAGGGCGCCGACCTCGAAGAGGCGTTCCTGTCCCTCACCGGCGACCGCTGACCTCCGCCCCGAACACGTTAGGACAACCGCGATGCTTCGCTACTTCGCCCTCGAGATCCGCCGGATGTACCGCGACCGCCGCTTCGTCTTCTTCACGATCGCCATCCCGGTCGCCTTCTACCTGCTGTGGTCCAACATCTTCGCCAAGAACGGCGGCGTCGACTCCGACACCGGCCTGGCCGCCAAGACGTACCTGCTCGTGTCGATGGCCTCCTTCGGCGCGCTCGGGGCGTCGCTGACCACGACCGGCGCGCGGCTGGCCGCCGAGCGGCAGAGCGGCTGGCTGCGGCAGCTCCAGGTCACGCCGCTGCGGCCGTGGGCCGTGATCGCCGCCAAGGTGCTCGCGTCGATGTGCCTGGCGCTGCCGGCCATCGTCCTGGTCGGTCTCACCGCGGCGCTGACCCAGCACGTACGCCTGTCGCCCGGTCAGTGGGTCGCGATGGTCGCCCTGATGTGGGTGGGCACCCTGCCGTTCGCCGCGCTCGGCACCCTGATCGGCTCGCTGGTCGGCGCCGACGCGGCGCAGCCGGTCACGATCGCCTGCCTGTTCGGCCTGTCCATCTTCGGCGGCCTGTGGATGTCGGTGAGCATCCTGCCCAGGACGCTGCGCCAGATCGCGCACTGGACGCCGTCGAACCGGTTCGCCGACCTCGGCTGGAGTGTCGTCGGCGGCCACACGCCGCCCGCCTCGGACGGTCTCATCCTCGCCGGCTGGACCGTCGTCCTCGGTGCGCTCGCGGTGATCGCCTACCGCCGCGCTACCGTTCGTTCCTGATGAGTCTCTTCCTGCCGGACGACGACGAGCGAGTGTCCTCACCCAGCCGCCTGCGGCGCGCGGTGTGGACCTCGCTCGGTCTGGTGTACCTGTACCTGTGGCCGCTGAACGGCCTGTTCGGGCACGGCCGCCCCCCGATGGAGATCGCGGTCGGGATCGCGGCGCTGCTGACCTACACCGCGAGCTTCGTCGGGCTCGTCGTCACCAACGACCCGTGGAGCAGCGTCACCACCCGCGCCACATGGATCATGTTCGGCATCACGACCGCCCTGTCGGTCGCCTTGCCGGCCGTCTTCGGCGCGGACTGGGGTGGCCTGCCCGTCTACCTCGGCGTCGCGTGCGCCATGACGTTCCCGCCCCGGTGGGCACCGCGCGGGGTGATCGGCGCGACGGCGCTGACGTTCGCCGTGTGCCTCGCGCTGGGCGCGCCCGGCGGCACGCTGGCCCTGCTGACCTTCGAGACGCTGACCATCGGCCTGCTGATGCTGGCCTTCCGCACCAGCCGGATCCTCGTGGTGCAACTGCGCGAGGCGCGCGGCGAGGTGGCACGCCTGGCCGCGACCGACGAACGCCTGCGCATCGCCCGCGACCTGCACGACCTGCTCGGCCACACCCTGTCGCTGATCGTGCTGAAGAGCGAGGTCGCCACGCGTCTGGCAGACCTCGACCAGGCACGGAGCCTCGCGGAGGTGCACGACATCGAGACGGTGGCCCGGCAGGCGCTCGCCGACGTACGCGAGGCGATCTCCGGGTACGGCCGGCGCAACCTGGCCGACGAGTTGCAGAACTCACGCAACGTCCTGCGCGCCGCCGACGTCGAGCTCACCATCAAGACCTCCGGCACACCGCTGCCCGAGGAGCTCGACGGCCTGTTCGGCTGGACGGTACGCGAGGGCGTCACGAACATCGTCCGCCACTCGTGCGCGCGCACGGCCACGATCTCGGTCCAGATCCTGGGCGGCAAGGCCGTCCTGGAGATCAGCGACGACGGCACGGGCGGCGAGGGCGCGGCCGACTCCCACGGCAACGGCCTGCGGGGCGTACGCGAGCGGGTCGCCCTGTCGGGCGGCACCCTCACGGCCGGGCCGCGTGCGGAGGGCGGCTTCCAACTGGCCGTACGCGCGCCGCTCGCCGCGTCGGCCCCACGGGAGCCGGCCGGCGATCCGGCATGATCTTGGCTTTTCGGACGGCCGATACCCTAGAGTCATCGCCGTGATCCGCGTGCTTCTCGCCGAGGACCAGGGCATGGTGCGCGGTGCGCTCGCCACCCTCCTGAACCTCGAGCCCGACATCGAGGTGGTCGGCGAGGCCGCCGACGGCGACGAGGCCCTGACCGTCGCCGCCCGCACCCGGCCCGACGTGGCCCTGCTGGACATCGAGATGCCCGGCAAGGACGGCCTCACCGCCGCCGCCGAGATCCGCCGGGTCGTGCCGGACTGCCGGATCGTCATCCTCACGACGTTCGGCCGCCCGGGGTACCTGCGCCGCGCGATGGAGGCCGGGGCGTCGGCGTTCTTGGTCAAGGACAGCCCGGCGCAGGAGCTGGCGGCGGCGATCCGCCGGGTCCTGGACGGCGAACGCGTGATCGACACGGCACTGGCGGCGGCCGCGTTGAGCGCGGGCCCCAACCCGCTGTCGCAACGCGAGCGCGACGTTCTCGCCGCCTCGGCCGACGGCTCCACGATCGGCGACGTCGCCGTACAACTGCACCTGTCCGAGGGGACGGTGCGCAACTACCTGTCGGCGGCGATCCGCAAGACCGCGGCGCGCAACCGCATCGAGGCGGTGCGGGCGGCCCAGCGCCAGGGGTGGCTCTGATCACTCGAAGTGGCGGGCCAGGTATCCGGTGATCAGGCGCTCGACCTCGGCGAGGAGCTCGGGGTCGCCGTCGCGTATGTCGCGGAAGGCCAGCTTGAGCACCGCGTCGGCGGCCTCGACCGCGACCGCGAGCGCCCGGGCCAGTTCATCGGTGTCGGGCACCGAGAACGCCTCGACCAGCAACACCCGCAGCCGGTCCGCCACCACCGCGTTGTTCTCCTCGCCCCCGTCGAGCAGGCGTACGTCGGCGATGTCACCGAAGCGCAGCACGCGAAAGCCCGGGACGGTGCGGTGCATGTCGACGAACACGTCGATGACCGTGCCGACGGCGTCGTACCAGTGCGGGAAATCGCCCTCGGCCAGCCCGCGCGCCACGCGTTCGCCGAACATCTCCAGGTTGCGCAGCGCCAGCTCCTGCGCGACCGCGCGCTTGTCGGGGAAGAACTGGTAGACCGACCCGATCGCGACGTCGGCCCGCTGGGCGACCTTGGTCGTGGACAGGCCGTCGTAGCCCTGTTCGTCGATGATCTCCGCACAGGCGTCGAGCATTCGCTGCACGCGCTCGGCGCTCCGCCGCTGGGCAGGCCGTCGGCGCAGCGCCGAGGTATCCGTCGTCACATGGTCAATCATGCCTTTTCGACGAACCCACACCCCCGTAGGATCCGAAACCTCCTCACATTTCCGGGAGGTCACAGTGAGTCCGGCTTCGGGGTTTCCATCCGATTTCCAGTGGGGGGTCGCCACCGCGGCCTTCCAGATCGAGGGCGCCACGGAGGAAGACGGCCGCGGCGTCTCGACCTGGGACACCTTCTGCCGCGAACCGGGGCGGGTACGTGACGGCGCGACCGCCGACGTCGCCTGTGACCACTATCACCGCTGGCCGGAGGACCTCGACCTGATCGCCGGCCTCGGCGCGCGCGCGTACCGGTTCTCCGTCGCGTGGCCGCGCGTGCAGCCCACCGGCGGCGGCCCGGTCAACGCCAGGGGCCTGGACTTCTACGACCGGCTCGTGGACGGGCTGGGCGAGCGCGGCCTGGCCGCGGCGCTCACGCTGTACCACTGGGACCTCCCGCAGCCGCTGGAGGACGCCGGCGGCTGGCTGAACCGCGACACGGCGTACCGGTTCGCCGACTACGCCGCGATCGTCGCCGACCGGCTGGCCGACCGGGTCGAGCTGTGGATCACGCTGAACGAGCCGATGGTCGTGATGGCCTACGGCTACGCGTTCGGCGTGCACGCGCCGGGAAAGGCGCTGATGCTCGACGCGCTGCCCGTCGCACACCACCAGCTCCTCGGCCACGGCCTGGCCGTCCCGGCACTGCGCGCCGCCGGAGCCCGCGCGATCGGGATCGCCAACAACTACTCGCCCGGGGTCGCGGCGAGCGAGAGCCCGGCCGACCTCGCCGCGACCGAACGCTTCGACAACCTGCTGAGCTGGCAGTTCACCGACCCGATCCTGCGCGGCGGCTACCCGGACCTCGGCCGGGAGCTGCCGCACGTACGCGACGGCGACCTGGCCGCGATCGCCGCGCCCATCGACGTGCTCGGGGTCAACTACTACAACCCGGTGGGGATCGCCGCGGCGGCCGAGGGCGAGCCCTTGCCGTTCGCGATGACCGACGTGCCCGGCTCGCCGCCGACGACCGGGATGGGGTGGCCGGTCGTACCCGCCGAGCTGCACCGCCTGCTGCTGCGCCTGCGCGACCGGTACGGCGCGGCGCTGCCGCCGATCCAGATCACCGAGAGCGGCTGCTCCTACGACGACGCGCTCGATGACCGGCCGCGGATCGACTACCTGTCCGGCCATATCGGCGCCGTACGCGCCGCGATGGACGAGGGCGCCGACGTGCGCGGGTACTACGTCTGGTCGCTGCTGGACAACTTCGAGTGGGCCGAGGGGTACGAGCCGAGGTTCGGCCTCGTCCACGTCGACTACGCGACCCAGCGGCGGACGCCCCGCGCGTCCTACGCCTGGTATCGCGACCTGATCTCAGGGGCGGGCGGTCAGCCCGGTGCAGGCGCGTAGGCCGTTCCACTTGGTCAGGGCCGCCTGACGTGCGGTGCCCTGGAGCAGCCGCGGCACGCCGCCGGAGATCGTGCCGGGCTTCCACTGCGCCTTGGTCACCTTGCGTCCGCGCAGGGTCAGCTCGAGGATCCCGGTGTCGGCGGTGCGTCCGCTGGCCGCGTAGAAGAAGAAGTTGCCCATGCCGTAGTCGATGTAACTGCCGTGCCAGTACCCGGCCCCGAGCGGTACGTGGGCGTGGCCGCCGACGATCACGTCGGCGCCGGCACGCGACAGCTGCGCCGCCAGGTGCTTTTGCCTCGGCAGCGGGCACGGGCGCATCTCCTGGCCCCAGTGCAGGTAGACGATCACCGCGTCGGCCTGCTGCCGCGCCTTGCGCACCTCCTCGACGAGACGCGGGGCGTTCTTGGCCGAGGCGAGGCCGCCGTGCTGGTCGGTGGCGGTCCAGCCCGCGATCAGGTTGTCATCCAGCACCTGCGTGGCGCCGATCACCGCCAGCCGGGTGCCCTTGACCGTCACGTAGTACGGCTTGTACGCCGCGTCCTCGTTCTTGCCGATGCCGACCACCGGGAACCGTGACCGCCGGATCGCGGCCAGCGAGTCGGCCAGGCCGACGCTGCCGAAGTCGACGCCGTGGTTGTTGGCCATCGTGACGACGTCGATACCGGCCGCCTTCAGCGCGTTGAACGCGCTCGGCGGCGCGCGGAAGTTGAACTCCTTGGGCTCCTTCGTGCCGCGCGTGGTGATGGCCGTCTCCAGGTTGACCATCGCGAAGTCGGCGCTCTTCAGCTCCGGGATGGTCGGCCCGAGCGCGGTACGCGGAGACGCGAGGCGCGCGGCGAGCTGTGCGTGAAAGTGCGTGTCGCCGCCGAACGCGAGCGTGATCGGCTGCTTGGCCGCCGTCTCGGGCGGCGACGTCGGCGCGCCCGGCGAGGACGGCCGCACGCTCAGCGGCGGCATCTTGGCATCGCTACGGTCGCTGCAGGCCGTCGCGGTCACTGCCATTCCGGTCGCCACGGCCATGACGACAGGGAGCAAGGATCGCCGCATCGTACTCACCACCTCGGGGTAGATCGCACAGAATGCCATGTCCGCGACCATGCCGCCGGTTACCCGGCACGTTGCTTCACCCGGGTAGACCGAATTTTTCGGAGGGACGACTTGTTGGACATCGCACGTATCCGCGCTGAAACTCCCGGTTGCGCGCATATCGTTCACCTCAACAACGCGGGCGCCGCGCTCCAGCCGCAGCCCGTGCTCGACGCGGTGCGCGGCCATCTGGAGGCCGAGGCGCTGGGCGGCGGCTACGAGGCGGCCGACGCGGCGATGGACCGGCTGACCGGCACGTACGCCTCGCTGGCCCGGCTGATCGGCGCGTCACCGCGAGAGATCGCCATCACCGAGAACGCCACCCGCGCCTGGGACACCGCCTTCTACGGCATCGCCTTCCGTCCGGGCGACCGCGTGCTCACCTCGGCCGGCGAGTACGGCAGCAACGCCATCGCGCTCCTGCACGCCGCACGCGACCGCGGCATCACCGTCGAGGTGCTGCCCGACGACGAGCACGGCCAGGTCTCGGTGCCGGCCCTGGCCGAGACGCTGGACGATGACGTACGGCTCGTCGCGGTCAACCACGTCCCCACCCACGACGGGCTGATCAACCCGGTCGCCGCGATCGGCAGGCTGACCCGCGCCGCCGGCGCGCTCTACCTGGTGGACGCCTGCCAGGCCGTCGGCCAGCTCCGCGTCGACGTGGACGAGATCGGCTGCGACCTGCTGTCGGCGACGGGCCGCAAGTTCCTGCGCGGACCGCGCGGCACGGGTTTCCTCTACGTACGCCGTGCGGTGCTGGAGCAGGTCGCGCCGACGTTCCTGGACGACCGCAGCGCCGTGTGGACCGGCCCCGAATCCTACGAGATGCAGGATGACGCACGCCGGTTCGAGAGTTATGAGCGCTCCGCCGCGCTCCAGCTGGGGCTGGGCGCGGCGGTGGACTACGCACTGGCGCTCGGCCTGGAGCGGATCGAGGAGCGCGTGCTCGGCCTC
The DNA here is from genome assembly GCA_963799975.1 of uncultured Actinomycetota bacterium. Classification (GTDB taxonomy): domain Bacteria; phylum Actinomycetota; class Actinomycetes; order Streptosporangiales; family Streptosporangiaceae; genus Actinoallomurus. The sequence goes on from CAWCZF010000003.1 coordinate 29,892, forward strand.
GCCGCGACGCTGCGCGCCATGCTCGGCGAGGTCGCGGGCGTCACGGTCCGCGACCACGGCGAGCGCCGCTCGGGCATCGTGACGTTCACCCGCGAGGGCCACGCCGCGGCGGACGTGGTCGCGGCCCTCGCCGCCCAGAAGATCAACGTACGGCTGTCGGAGCAGACCTACCGCTTCGACGCGGGCGTCACCCCGCCGCCCCGCGTACGTGCCTCGGTGCATTACTACAACACCGAGGAGGAGCTCTCCCGGCTCGCCGCCGCCCTGACCGGGATCAGTTGAGATCGGCCCGGCGCAGGCGCAGCAGCCCGGCCGCGATGGCGAGCACACACCAGCCGGCCAGCACCGCCGCGGCAGGACCGGCGGACAGCAGATCGTCGAGGGGGAACCTACGCAGCCCTTCGGCGGCGATCGAGGGCATCAGCCGTCCCACGTTCGTGCTCGCGCCCAGGATGGCCGGCTCGATCGCGGTCTGCACGACCAGCACCGCGACGATCGTGACGACCTGGTTGCGCAGCAGCGCCCCGAGCCCCACGCCCAGCAGGGCGAACAGCGTCGCCGAGCCGATCCCGCCGGCGATGATCTCCCACAGCAGCGATTCGCCGAACGGCAGCCCGATGCCCTTCGCGGTCAGCCAGATCCACGCGGTGGCCAGGGACACGACCGCGTTGACGACTCCGAAGACCGCGCCCAGCAGGCCGTACACCACCGCCTTCGCCGCCACCACGCGTCCGCGCCGCGGCGTCGACAGGAAGGTCTGGTCGGCCATGCCGAACCGGAACTCCCCGGCCATGCCGATGATCCCCGCGACCTCGGCGAGCGTGCTCGACAGCCCGACGATGTGCAGGCCGGTCCGCAACCACGGCTCGGTGTGCGGCGTGAGGTGATGGAAATCGGCGGTGACGAACCCCAGGATCGTGCCGCCCGTGGCCACCACGACCGTGGCGGCGAAGAGCCACCACATCGTGGGCGTCGTACGCAGCTTGCGCCATTCGCTGACGATCAGAGTGATCATGGTCACGCCTTCCGCTCGTGCGACTCCGCACCGGTCAGGTCAAAGAAGATCTCTTCGAGCCCGGCGCCGCTCGCGGCCAGCTCGTCCATCGCCGACTCCGCGATCACGCGCCCCTGGTGGATCATCACGACCCGGTGCGCGAGTGCCTCCAACTCGCCGAGTTGATGGCTGGAGACGAGCACGCAGCGCCCGTCGTCCGCGAGTTCGCGCAGGAACCGCCGCATCCACCGGATGCCGAGCGGGTCCAGCCCGTTGGCCGGCTCGTCCAGCACCAGGATCGGCGGGTCGCCGAGGAGGGCGGCGGCCAGCGCGAGCCGCTGCCGCATGCCGAGCGAGTAGCCGCGCGTACGCCGCCCCGCCGCCGCGGTCAGCTCGACCAGCTCCAGCACCTCATCGACGCGCCCGTCACCGATCCCGGCGACCGCGGCGAGCCCGCGCAGGAACGCGCGTCCGGTCTGCCCCGGGTGCGCGCCCAGCCCGTCGAGCACCGCACCGGCCTCCCGCCGCGGCCGGTCGAGGTCGGCGTACCGCTTGCCCGCGACCAGCGCCTCGCCCGCGTCGGGCGCGACCAGCCCGAGCAGGATGCGCATCGTGGTCGTCTTGCCCGCTCCGTTCACGCCCACGAAGCCGGTGACCGCGCCCATCGGGGCGGTGAACGACACGTCGTCCAACGCCCGGTGCGCGCCGAAGTCCTTGGTCAGGCCCCGGCACTCCACCCCGTCTGCCACGTCGCACTTCCCTTCCGTCGAGGAGTCTCGACGGTGGCAGCGCGAGGGCTCATCCGTCGTCGCCCGCCCGCGTCATCCCGTGCGTACCGCGGCCGTGGTACGGCGATGACGCCGCGCGTACGAGGCCGGTCTCGTAGGCGATCACCACGAGCTGCGCGCGGTCGCGTACGCCGAGTTTGGTCATGGCGCGGTTCACGTGGGTCTTGGCGGTGTGCGTGCTCAGCACCAGGCGGTCGGCGATCTCGTCGTTGGTCAGGCCGGCGGCGACCATGGACAGGACCTCGCGCTCGCGCGCGGTGAGGACCGAGAGGCGTTCGGGCGAGGTCAGCGCGTCGTCCGGGCGGGCCAGGTAGCGGGCGATCAGGGTCTTGGTGGCGGCCGGCGACAGCAGCGCGTCGCCGCGGCTCACGGTGCGGATCGCGGCCAGGAGCTCGCCGGGTGAGGCGCCCTTGCCGATGAAGCCGGCCGCCCCCGCCCGCAGCGCCTGGAAGACGTACTCCTCAACCTCGAACGTCGTCAGGACCAGCACGCGCACGCCGTCCAGCGACGGGTCCGCGCTGATCTGCCGGGTCGCGGCGAGGCCGTCGAGGTCCGGCATCCGCACGTCCATGAGCAGCACGCCCGGACGCGATTGGCGTGCCAGGTCGACGGCGGCGCGCCCGGTGGCGGCCTCGCCGACCACCTCCAGGTCGGCCTCCGCGTCGATGATCACTCGCAGGCCGGCGCGGAACAGCTCCTGGTCATCGGCCAGAAGCACGCGGATCACGTGTCGCCTCGCAGCGGCAGCAGGACGCTGACGCGGAAGCCGCCCTCGCGCGGGCCGGCGTCGAGACGGCCGCCCGCCGCCGTGACGCGCTCGCGCATCCCGGCCAGCCCGTGCCCGGCCGACCCGTGCCCGGCCGGCCCGTGCTCGCTTCGGGCGGGCCGCGGCGGGTCCTCCGCGTCGTTGTCGACCATGATCCGCAGACCGTCGGGGCGATACGCCAGCCGGATCAGCACGGCGGCCTCACCGGCATGCTTGCGCGCGTTGGTCAGCGACTCCTCGACCACGCGGTAGGCGGTCGTGTCCACCGCCGCGGGCAGCGCCCGCACCGGCCCGTCCACCTCCTGCTCGATGCGCAGGCCGGAGTCGGCGAACGAGGCGACCAGGTCCTCCAGCGCCGCCAGACCCGCGGGCGCGACCGGATCCCCGGGCCGCCGGAGCAGGCCAACCGTGCCGCTGAGCTCCTCCAGCGCGGCCCTGCTCGCCCGGCCGATCAGCTCGACCGCCTGCCGGGCGCGCTCGGGGTCGCGCCCGAGCACCGACACCGCCGCCCCCGCCTGCACGTTGATCAGCGCGAGCTGGTGTCCCATGCTGTCGTGCAGGTCGCGGGCGATGCGCAGGCGCTCCTCGGCCACCCGGCGGCCGGCCTCGCGCTCCCGGTCACGCTCGGCGAACCGGGCGCGCTCCTCCACCGAGGCCAGGTACGCGCGGCGGCTGCGGGCGGCGTCGCCGGCGGCCACGGCCAGGCCGCCCAACGCGATCAGCGCGAGGTTCTCCGAGCTGAACCAGGGCAACGGCCGCGCGAGCGCGTGCGCGAGGGCCAGCCCGAACACCACCAGCCAGCCCACCAGGAGCGCACGGCGCCGCCCGGTGGCCTCGGCCGCGCCGTAGAGCGCGACCAGCGGCGCCGCCAGCACCCAGCCGTGCGCGCCCGAGAGCCCGGCGTAGACCGCCGCCCCGGCGGTGGCGACGGCGAGCACCGCGAACGGCCGGCGGCGGCGCAGGACCAGGACGCCGCACGCGACCGCGGCGACGAGGATCCCGGTTACGCCGAGCCGGCCGTTCCACGGCCGCAGGCTGCCGAGTGTGGTCAGCAGGGTGACGCAGTACGCGACCGCGGCGATGGCGGCGTCGGCGGCGTACGGATGGCCGCGCACCGCGCGGCGCAGCCGGCGACAATCACGCATTGCCCCACGGTAAGCGCCCGCCGGGGGGCCGGGCATCCTCCGTCGCGGTACTCCTGGCGTACCGCGGCCGTGGTACCGGCCTGGTCCGGCGGGCGGCCGGTCACCTCCGGGTGACCGATACATACATCGCTCGTTGTCTTGAGTCGTTCAGGTTTGGCGAATACGGTGGATGGGTGAAGGACACGGAGCACCCGAAGAATTCCGCCGCCGAGTTGCGCTCGGCGGGGCTCAGGGTGACGGCCGCCCGGCTCGCCATCCTCGACACCGTACGCGCCGGAGACCATCTCGACGTCGACGCGGTCACCTCGCAGGTGCGCGACCGGCTCGGCCACGTGTCGTTCCAGGCCGTCTATGAGGCCCTGCACGCGTTCACCGCTACCGGTCTCGTACGGCGGATCGAACCCGCGGGTAGCCCGGCGCGTTTCGAGTGCCGGGTCGGCGACAACCACCATCACCTCGTCTGCCGAGAGTGCGGACGCCTCACCGACGTCGACTGCGCGGTCGGCGAGGCGCCCTGCCTCGAACCCGCCGATGACGCCGGATACCTGGTGGACGAGGCGGATGTGACCTTCTGGGGTTTCTGTCCGGACTGCCGCCAGGCCGACAAGGGGGGAGCCACACATGACTGACCAAAGGCCCATCACGACCACTGACGCCGGCATTCCGGCGCCCAGTGACCACGACTCGCTCTCGATCGGGCCGAACGGACCGCTGCTGCTTCAGGACCACTACGTGATCCAGAAGATGGCGCAGTTCAACCGCGAGCGTGTCCCCGAGCGCGTCGTCCACGCCAAGGGCGGCGGCGCGTTCGGCTTCCTGGAGATCACCGAGGACGTCAGCCAGTTCACCAAGGCGAAGCTCTTCCAGAAGGGCGCGCGCACCGACCTGCTGCTGCGCTTCTCCTCCGTCGCCGGCGAGCTGGGCTTTCCCGACACCGTCCGCGACCCGCGCGGCTTCGCGCTGAAGTTCTACACCGAGGACGGCAACTACGACCTGGTCGGCAACAACACTCCGGTCTTCTTCATCCGCGACCCGAGCAAGTTCTCCGACTTCATCCACTCCCAGAAGCGCCGCTCCGACAACCATCTGCACGACCACAACATGCAGTGGGACTTCTGGACGCTGCGCACCGAGTCCGCGCACCAGGTGACCTTCCTGATGTCGGACCGCGGCACGCCGTACTCCTGGCGGCACATGAACGGCTACGGCAGCCACACCTTCATGTGGGTCAACGCCGGCGGTGAGAAGTTCTGGGTCAAGTACCACTTCAAGACCGACCAGGGCGTGAAGAACTTCACCAACGCCGAAGCCGGCGAGCAGACCGCGCTCGACCGCGACTTCCACCTCCGCGACCTCAGCTACGCGATCACCGCGGGCGAGCACCCGACGTGGACCGTGCAGGTGCAGGTGATGCCGTTCGCGGACGCCGCGGACTACCGCTTCAACCCCTTCGACCTGACGAAGGTCTGGCCGCACGGCGACTACCCGCCGATCGACATCGGCCGGCTCACGCTGAACCGCAACCCGGACGACTACTTCGCCCAGATCGAGCAGGCCGCGTTCGAGCCGGCCAACATGGTGCCCGGCATCGCGGCGAGCCCGGACAAGATGCTCCAGGGACGATTGTTCTCCTACCCGGACACGCACCGGTACCGGATCGGCCCGAACTACCTCCAGCTCCCGGTCAACCGGCCGAAGGTGCCCGTCCACTCCTACAACAAGGACGGCGCCATGCGGTACGAGAACTACGGCGACCCGGTGTACTCCCCGAACACCGCGGGCGGCCCGCAGGCCGACCCGTCGCTGTACGACGGCGAGAGCTACGGCGTCACCGGCGAGGTCGTACGCGCGGCCTACACGCTGCACGCGGAGGACGACGACTACGGCCAGCCGCGCGCGCTGTATGACAACGTGCTGTCGGCCACCGACCGCGCCAACCTCGCGGGCAACATCGTCGGCCACGCGTCGCGGCCCGAGGTGACGCCCGAGATGAAGACGCGCGTCGTGGAGTACTGGCGCAACGTGTCCAAGGACCTGGGCGACAACGTCGCCAGGGGCCTCGGCGTCAACGGGAGCTGACTCCCCCACCCCCCGGAAAGGGGCGGCCCGCTCCCGGGCCGTCCCTTTTCAACGCGCTCGGCTCTCAACGGCCTCGGCGGCGCATGCCCCGGCCAGACCTCAGGAGGCGTGCTGTGCGGCGGCGTCGCGTGCCGCGGCACCGGCCCGGCTCGCCGCCTCGATCTCGGCCGTGATCGCCGCCGCGAGCGCCTCGGCGGTGTCCGCCTGGACGATCAGGCGGCAACCGGCCCGCAGCTGCTCGATGGTGAGCGCGCAGGCCGAGGTGCGATAGGCCCACCAGCGCCCGGTGCCACTGATCCATACTCGCCAGCCCGGAAACTCGGCCTCGAGCCGCCGCATCTCGACCACCCCGGGTGCCGACGATTTCTCCATGGACGTTCTTCACGATAAACGAGACAGGATAAGCGCGCGAGGCCCGGTTGATGACGCGATATGGCCTTAATTGAGCGTTTCGTTTACATCATTCGGTGGAACCCTGCTCATGGACGAAAATTGTCTTCGCCATAGGGCCATCCGCAGAAGAAAATCGCTGGAGGATGGCCCCCGCATGGTGTCGGGGTCGCGCGGCAGGCTAGTGTCCGAAGCAGAGCCATCGGAGGAGGTGCGGTGAACCGGCAGCGGGTGAGCAGGATCTCCAGGTCCCTGACCGTACCCCGCCCGCTCAAGGTCGCAGAAGACCTTGAGCACGCGCACGTTCTCGACCGGCCCGCTCGCGGCCTGGCCGGCGCCATCCTGCGGTTCCTGCCGCCGGGGCGGCTCAAGGACGTCCTGCACGGGGTGCCGCTCGGCCATCCCGCGCATCCTCCGCTGACCGACGTCCCGGTCGGCTGCTGGGTGGCGGCCACCGCACTGGACCTGCTGCCCGACAGCGACCGCGCCTCACAGGTGCTGCTGGCGGCGGGCCTGGCCGGCGCGATCCCGGTGGCGCTCACCGGCGCCGCCGACTGGTCGTCCCTGCACATCGAGCAGCAGCGCGTGGGCATCGTCCACTCGGTCGGCACCATCGCCGCGACCGGCCTGTTCGCGGCGTCGTTGCTCGCCCGCCTTACGGGCCACACCCGCCAGGGCAAGACCCTCGGGCTCTTCGGCCTGACGGCCCTCTTCGGCGGCACCTACCTCGGTGGCCACCTGGCGTTCCGCCTCGGCGCGGGCGCGAGCCACGCCGAGTCGATCACCCACCTGGGCCCGCTCGGCTGGCACGACCTGTGCCCGCTGGACGAGTTGCCCGAGGGCTGGCCGGTCCACCGCAGCCTCGGCTACATCAGCCTGTTCGTGCTGCGCTACGGCGAGGAGGTCTACGTCCTCGCCGACCGCTGCACCCACCTCGACGGACCGCTCCACCAGGGCCGCATGGTCCGGGTGGACGACGAGGTCTGCGTGGTCTGCCCGTGGCACGGCAGCACCTTCCGTGTCAGCGACGGCACGGTCGTGCACGGCCCGGCCACCGGCCGCCAGCCGGCCTTCGAGACCCGCGTCCTGGACAGCGGCATGATCCAGGTACGCCCGGCCCGCTGAGGCAAGCGCGTCGCGCCGATCCGCCGCCGCGGAACCTTGTATCCCGCGACCAGCCCCATTAGCGTCCGGAGAACCCACAGAAGGGGGCAGACATGGCGATCGACCCGAAGAAGACCGCAGTCGTACTGATCGAATATCAGAACGACTTCACGACCGAGGGCGGCGTGCTGCACGAGGCCGTGTCCGGCGTGATGGAGAGCACCGGAATGCTCGCCAACACCCGCAAGGTCGCCGAGGCGGCGCGCACGGCCGGCGCCACCGTCATGCACGCGCCGATCACCTTCGCCGAGGGCTACAACGAGATCAGCGCGCACCCGTACGGGATCTTGAAGGGCGTCGTCGACGGCAACGCGTTCGTCAAGGGGTCCTGGGGCGCCGCGATCACCGACGACCTCGCGCCGGCCGACGGCGACATCGTGATCGAGGGCAAGCGCGGCCTGGACACCTTCGCCAGCACGAACCTCGACTTCATCCTGCGCAGCAAGGGCATCACGACCATCGCCCTCGGCGGGTTCCTCACCAATTGCTGCGTCGAGTCGACCATGCGCAGCGGCTACGAGAACGGCTATCGGGTGATCACCCTCAGCGACTGCGTCGCGGGCACGTCGGCGGAGGAGCACGACAACGCGCTGAAGTACGACTACCCGATGTTCTCCCAGCCGATGCCGGCCGCGGACTTCATCAGCGAGCTGGGGTCCTAGGACTCGTCCTCGATGATCGCGGGCGGAGGCTCGCGCCGATCGTTGAACGGGTGCTCGACCAGCGCGAGCACCCGGCTGGCCATGAACCGCGCGGTGCGCACCGGCGTGCCCGTGCGAGTCACCTCGGTCACCTCCACCACGCCCCGGCGGTTGACGACCTCGACCCGGCGGCCGGCACGCGTGGCCGCCACCTCGTAGGTGCGCGTCTCCCCGCCCGCATCGATCATGATCTCGACTCTGTCGCCCTTCATGACCCCGCACCCTTCTCGAACGTCTATTCGATTATTACCCCCTTAATGTCTGGTTCAATCGGGTTTGGCGGGTCGTACGGTCCTAGCCGACGGGCACGAACAGCCCCTCGAACGGCGGCTCGCCGACCGCCTGCGTGACGTGCCCGCGGCCCGACGTGTCGGAGACGAACACCAGGTCACCGGTGCCGAAGCGCCGCTTGGAGCCGTCCGTGACCTCGACCTCGATCGCTCCGCGCAGCATCACCACCCACTGCTCACGCGGCGCGGGATGCGGCGCGCTGTCGAACCCCGCACTCTGGAGGAAGATCACGTTGCCGCCGCTCGGCATGCCGCCGGCGAACATCGGCGGCACGCCGTCGGCGATCCGCGTCTCGTTCAGTGAGATCTCGGCGTCCTCGAACGCCGAACCGCCGTCATCGGTCGTCACGACCTTCGTGTAAGGCTTCATCATGGCGGCCATGTTCGGGACCAGGGCAGGTCGCGGGCAATACCGCGGAGGGAATCGACCGGCGGCACCCGGTGCGGATACGACTGGAGCATGGTCACGATGACGAAGGGCAACCCGTTCGCGGACGAGCTGCGGCGCTGGCGTACGACGCGACGCTGGAGCCAGCTCGAGCTCGCGGTGCGCGCGGGCACGACCCAGCGTCACCTGAGCTACATCGAGCAGGGCCGGTCGCGGCCGGGCCGCGCCATCGTGCTGCGACTGGCCGAGTCACTGGAGCTGTCCCTGCGGGAGCGCAACACGCTGCTGCTCACCGCCGGCTACGCCCCGGTGTTCGCCGAGTCACGCCTCGAAGACCCCGACCTGCGGCCCGTACGCGAGGCGATCGACCGGATCCTCGACGGCCACCTGCCCTACCCGGCGGTCGTCGTACGGCCCTACGGCGTGATGGTCGCGGCGAACTCCGCCATTGGGGTGCTGACCGAGGGCGCGGCCGCGCACCTCCTGACGCCGCCGGTCAACGTGCTCCGGCTCGCGCTGCACCCGGACGGCATGGCCCCGCGCGTGGAGAACCTCGCCGAGTGGGGCCGTCACATCGTCGAGAGCCTGCGCGCACAGGCCCTGCGCAGCCCGGACCGCCGCCTCGACGCGTTCATCGGCGAGCTGGAGGGCTACGTGCCGGCGCTGCCGTACGGGCCGGACCACGTCGGCTTCGCCGTGCCGCTGCGGCTGCGCGGCGACGACGGCGAACTCCGGCTCATCACCACGCTGACCTCGTTCGCCACCGCGGTGGACGTGACGCTCGCCGAGCTGCGGCTGGAGGCGTTCCTGCCGGCCGACGAGGCGACCGCCGAGCTCCTGCGGCGGCGCGCTCAGTAGCAGACCAGCTTGACGATCGCGGCCACGCCGACGACCACGATGATGATCCGCAGCGCCGCGGGCGGCAGCCGGCGGCCGACGGAGGCGCCGACGAGGCCGCCGAGGCACGAGCCGGCCGCGATGAACGCCGCGACCGCCCAGTCGACGTGGGCGACGACGATGAACAACAGCGCCGCCGCGCCGTTCACGACGCCCGCGAGGACGTTCTTGACGGCGTTCACGCGCTGGAGGTCCTCGTCGAGGAACGTCGCCAGCAGGCCCATCAGCACGACGCCCTGCGCCGCGCCGAAGTACCCGCCGTACACCCCGCTGGCGAGCACGCCGATCCACAGCCAGGGGCCGCCGTGCGGGTGCCGTTGCCGTCCGCCCAGCCAGGCGCTGAGCCTCGGCTGCGCGACCACGAGCACGCAGGCGAGCGCGATCAGCACCGGTACGACGATCTCGAAGGTCTCCGCGGGGAGGTTGAGGAGCAGCAGGCCGCCCGTGACCGCGCCGATCACCGAGGCGACGCTCAGCGACACCACGCGGAACCGCTGGCCGCCCAGCTCACGCCGGTAGCCGTACGCTCCGGAGATCGAGCCCGGCACGAGGCCGACGGTGTTGGAGACGTTCGCGGTGACCGGCGGATAGCCGAGCGCGAGGAGCACCGGGAAGGTGACCAGCGACCCGGACCCCACGATGACGTTGATACACCCCGCGACCAGCCCCGTCGCGAAGATCGCGAGGGCGTGGAGCGGGGTCACGAGACCGCCTCACCGCGCCGCCGGGTCACGTGGAGACGGCACGGGCGTGCCAGCGACCCTCCTGGCGTTCGATCTGGAGCGGGAGTCCGAAGCACTTGGACAGGTGCTGGTCGGTGAACACCTCGTCGACCTTGCCGGTGGCGACCACGGAGCCGCGGCGGAGCAGCATCGCGTGGGTGAACCCCTCCGGCACCTCCTCGACGTGGTGCGTGACGAGCGCCATCGTCGGCGCGAGGCGGTCGACGGCCAGGGCCGTGAGCCGCGCCACGAGGTCCTCGCGGCCGCCGAGGTCCAGGCCCGCGGCCGGCTCGTCCAGCAGCAGCAGCTCCGGGTCGGGCATCAGGGCGCGGGCGATCGACACGCGCTTGCGCTCGCCCTCCGACAGCGTGGAGAAACGCCGGCGGATCAGGTGTGCGCAGCCGAGCGCGTCGAGCAGTTCGACGGCGCGCGTTACATCCGTGGAGTCATATTCTTCTTTCCAGCGGCCGATGATGGCGTACGACGCCGTGAGGACCAGGTCGATGACCTTCTCCTCGGCCGGCACCTTGTCCGCCACCGCGACGCTGGACAGCCCGATGCGGGGCCGCAGCTCGAACACATCGGTCTTGCCGAGCCGCTCGCCCAGGATGTGCGCCGTGCCCGCGCTCGGGAACAGCATCGCCCCGGCCACCTGCAACAACGTCGTCTTTCCCGCGCCGTTCGGACCGATGATGACCCATCGCTCGTCCTCCTGCACGGTCCAGTCGACATTGCGCAGCAGCGTCGCCCCGTCGCGCCGGATCTCGACGCCCTCGAGCCTGAGTACCTCGCCGGCCATCGCATCCCTTCGGTGTCGCGCGAAGCCGCAGGCGGCAGGGGCCGCCAGGCTCGCACCGGGTCTCCGGCACGAACCTACGGCATTCGGACGCCTTATGGTTGTCGGCATGCGCGTCTCACATCCCTCGGCCGCCCTCGTCGCCTGGGGCAACGCATGGCTGACGGGACACGTCGGCCTCGACGAGGCCGCCGACGCCGTCGAACGCCTCGGCGGGCCGCATGTCACGACCGGTCTGCCGTGCGAGTCCGGCGACGTCCCGCTGCGCGCCGCCCTCGCGAGCCTGCGGGTGTCCGGGCTGTCGGCGTTGCGGCTGGCCCTGCCCGCCCCCGGCGACCCGCTCGGGCTGACCGGCCCGCCCGCGTTCAACACCGCGGCGATCGAGGCGGAGGAGGCCGTGCTCGCCGCCGTCGGCGACCGTACGTTCGGGCTGGTCCCGGAGGAGGACCGGCGCGGCTCCTCCTACGTCGGCACGCGCTGGTGCCTGCACGAGACGCCGTCCGCGGTGGCCGACACCCCGCTCCTGCCCGAGGCCGACCACCGCCTGACCCTCGCCGTACGCGAGGCGACCGAATCGCTCATGTCCGTCGACGGCACGCTGGAGTGGCGGCCGGAGATCGCCGAGGCGCTCGGCACGCTGCGCGAGTCGCACCACCACGAGCAGGTCGGCGGGCTGGCCCCGGGCTACCCGCCGCGTGCGCACCGGGTGGCGGCGCTGGCGGGTCGCCTGGCCGTGGTCGTGAACCTCGCGCGCGGCACCGACGCCGCCGCCCTGTCCTCGGCGCACGTACGCCGCCGCGCGGAGGCGCTGCGCGACCTGGACCACGCCGTACGCCGGGCGCAGGTGGCCGCCTGCAATAGCGTCCTGGATCCGGTGCGCTGAGGCGGAGACGACGAAAACGGGGACCCCGGCCGGGATCCCCGTTTCACAGGTCGTTTCGCGCGGTGCCTCAGGTGGCCTGGACGACCACGGTCTTGCACACCTTGTCGGCGAAAGTCTGCTTCTTCTCGTCCCACAGCGGCCAGAGGAAGCCGATGTAGCACACGAGTCCGTCGAGGATGTGCGCGAGCTTGCGTACGAACGCCATGCCGAAGCCGATCGGCTGGCCGGTCTCCTCGCTGATCAGCTTGATGTTCATCGTGCGCTTGCCGATGGACTGCCCCGTGGTGCCCTCCTGATAGCAGATCCACAGGCCGCCCGCGACGGAGACGACGAACGCGACGAACTCCAGGAGGACCGCGATGCCCGTGCTGCCCTGGAGCGCGGCGGCGGCGAGGATGTAGATCAGGATGACCGGACCGGCGAAGATGATGTAGTCGACGATGTAGCCGAGAGCGCGCGAGCCCCAGCTCGCGTACTGGCCCTGGCCGTATCCGGCGCCGTAGCCCTGCTGGCCATAACCCGGCTGGCCGTACGCAGCGGGCTGCTGGCCGTAGCCCGGCTGCTGGCCGTAGTCCTGGCCGTAGCCGGGCTGCTGCTGCTGGCCGTATCCCGGCTGCTGCTGGCCGTAGTCCTGGCCGTAGCCGGGCTGCTGCTGCTGGCCGTATCCCGGCTGCTGCTGCTGGCCGTAGCCGGGCTGCTGCTGACCCTGGCCGTAGCCAGGTTGCTGCTGGCCATAACCGGGCTGCTGCTGGCCGTACCCCGGCTGCTGCTGCCCGTAGCCGGGCTGCTGGCCATAGCCCGGCTGCTGCTGACCCTGGCCGTACGGGTCGTAGGGGGTGCTCACGCTCTTTCTCCTTTGTCGAAATAACGCCCGTCCGCCAAGCTGGGCTCCGCGGGTCTCCGGATGGGATATGGAATTCAGAACCGCAGGAACCCGAACCGGGCCAGCTGCCAGACCCATGACAGCCCGACGACCACGCCGAGAATCCAGACGCGAGTGCGCGGATTGATCGCCCACCACCTGCGCCCCGATCCCAGCGGTGCCGTCGCGAGACCGATCGCCCCTGCAAGGACGACCGGGTTCGCGGCGAGAGCCCTGGCCGGATGAGCCGCCCCCAACTCCATGAACACGGTGGTGCCGCCACAGAAGGGACAGGGAACTCCGGTAAGCGCCCGAACCGGGCATAGTATGCCGGGATCATGGACGCGATGTACAAGTGACGCCAATACCGCCGCAACGGACATACCACCGAGGCGGAGGGCGACACCGAGCGGGCCATGAGCCGACGCGGCGAGCACCCGTTCGAGTGCGACGGCCGGCCGTCCCCGGGCGCGTGACGCGACCCCGTGCCCCCGTGCCACGTCCAAAACCCCGCCCCCCTGGTGATAACGCCTGTGGACCCGTATATCGCAATACGCAGGGTACGGGTCAAGGAAATAACCGGTCAGACTGGACAATGTAACCGGCTGGAGACCTTGCGGAGACAACCAGCCGCCCGCTAAAGAGCGGGCGGCCATCGTTGCCGACTCAGTCCTGCGCGGCGCCGACGACGACCGGAGTGGCCGCCTCCGTTCCCTCCGCGACGACGTCCACCACGATCACCGTGATGTTGTCCGGACCGCCTCCCTGGTTGGCCGCCGCGATCAACGCGCGCACGGCGCCGTTCGCGTCCGGCTCGGTGGTCAGCACCTGGTGCAGCGCCTCGGCGTCCACCGGGCCGCTCAGCCCGTCGGAGCAGAGCAGATAACGGTCACCGGGCAGCGCCTCGCGCAGCGACAGGTCGGGTTTGCGCTCCGGCCTGCCGTCGAGCACGCGTACGAGCCGGTTGGCCAGGTGGGGCGCCGCTCCGTCCTCGCCGGTGAGCATCTTCTCCAGCGTGTGATCCTCGGTTATCTGGTAAAGGATCGACTCGCGCAGCATGTAGGCGCGTGAGTCGCCGATGTGGGCGAGCGCCGTATGGGTGCCCGACCACAGCATCGCGGTACACGTGGTGCCCATGGACTGTAGTGCGGGTTCGTCCTCGACTTTGCGGGCGATCGCCTGGTTGGCCGCCAGTACGGCGCGCTCCACGACTTCGACCAACTTGGCCTGGGGGACCTCGTGGTCGACGGCGGAGAGGGCCTGGATGGCAAGGGAGCTGGCGATCTCGCCGCCAACATGACCGCCCATGCCGTCGGCGACCGCGAGCAGCCATGGGCCCGCATACGCCGAGTCCTCGTTGTTCTCGCGGGCACGGCCGACATCCGATCCCGCGGCGTAGCGAATGGCAACTCTCATATGTCTTCCGATGTCGTCCTCGGCGGTGCGGTTCACTCAGCCGACTGCTGAGCTTCATCAACATATTCGACCGGCGCGACTTACGCCTCATGGATCACAGGGTGGATTTCTGTGAGTCACCGCTCGGCGAGTCCGTGACGCACCGCGTACAGCGCCGCCTGGGTTCGATCTTGCAGGCCGAGCTTCAGCAAGATGTTCGAGACATGCGTCTTGACCGTCTTTTCCGACACGACGAGCGCGCGGGCGATCTCCCGGTTCGACCGGCCGCTGGCGATCTGCACCAGAACCTCGCGCTCACGTTCGGTGAGAGCCGGCGCGCCCTTGTCGCCCTGGTCGCCGTCGAGCATCGCGTCCGCCGCGTCCGCCGCGAACAGCACGTGCCCGTCGTGCACGGCCCTGATCGCCTGTACGAGGGCGTGCGGGTCGACGTCCTTGTAGAGAAAGCCGGACGCGCCCGCGCGTACGACGGGCAGCACGCGTCCGCGCTCGGCCGCGCTCGTGAGCACGAGCACGCGCGCCGGGACGCCACGTGCGCGAAGCTCGCGCAGCGCGGTCAGCCCGTCGACGTCCGGCATCTTCAGGTCGAGCAGGATGACGTCCGGCTGGAGCGACTCGGCGCGGGAGACCGCCTCCGCGCCGTCGGACGCCTCCCCGACGACCTCGATGTCCTCCTGCACGCCGAGGAACGTCCGCAGCCCCTGGCGTACGACCGGGTGATCGTCGGCGATCAGCACGCGGATCACGCGGGCACCTCCAGGCGTACGACGGTGCCGGCCTCGGTCGACTCGATGTCCAGCACGCCGCCCACGGAGGCCGCGCGCTCGCGCATGGACGCCAGGCCAAGGCCGTCGCGCGTGTCCGCGGCGGTGTCGAAGCCGGTGCCGTCGTCGCGGATCTCCAGGACGTTCGCCGCCAGCCGTACGGTCACCTCGCACGGCCGTCCGTGCCGCAGCGCGTTGTAGAGCGCCTCCTGTGCGATGCGGAACACCACGGCCTCCGTCTCGGGCGGCAGCGCGGTCTCCTCGCCCTCGAACCGCACGGACGTACGGCGGCCGCGGCCCGCGCCCCAGACGCGGTCCAGGACACGTACGTGCTTGCGCAGCGACTCGGCCAGCCCGTCGCCCTCGAGTTCGGCGGGGCGCAACTCGAAGATCACCTCGCGCAGCTCCGCGAGAGCCTCCTTGGCGAGCGTCTGCACCTGCTCCAACTCGGGCGCGGGATCCTTGGCGGCCAGCGCCGCCGCGGCCGTCAGCCGGAGGGAGAACAACTTCTGCGCGACCGCGTCGTGCAGCTCGCGCGCCAGCCGCGTGCGTTCTTCGATCACGGTCAGCTCGCGGTTGCGCTCGTAGAGCCGCGCGTTGGTCAGCGCGATGGCGGCGTGCGCGGCGAACAGGATGAGGCGTTCTTCGTCGTCGGCGGTGAAGCCGCCGGGCCGCTTCTTGTTGGCCAGGAAGATGATGCCGAGGGTCTCGTCTCCGTCGCGGATCGGCACGCCGAGGAAGTCGCGCAGCGTCGGGTGCGCCGAGGGCCACCCCTCGAACGCGGGCGCCCGGCGCACGTCGTCCAAACGCTGGACCTTGTCCTCGCGCAGCATCACGGCGAGCAGCCCGTGCTGGCGCGGCAGCGGCCCGATCGCCGCCCACTCCTCATCGGAGACGCCCTCGACGACGAACTCCGCGAACGAGCCGTGGTGGTCGGGCACCCCGAGCGCGGCGTAGCGCGCGTCGAGCAGCTGCGCGGCGGCCCGCACGATCACCTGGAACACCTCATGTACGGACAGGTGCCGGGTGACCGCGAGCACGGCCGCGCTGACCGCGTGCAGCGCTGCGTCCCGATCGGTGTCCACGGCTCGACCGTACCGCCGAGCGGGCGCCCGCCGGATCGGCACTCGGTCCCAGGCCGCATGGGCATCTGGTCCTAGGGCGGTCGGCCTAGGGCCGACCGGCCCGCCGGCCGATGCCCGCCTGCCACCCCAGGCCCTAGCGTCATGGACATGAAGGCACTGATCACCGGAGCGTCGCGCGGGCTGGGCCTGGCACTGGCCGGCGCGCTCGCCTCCGAAGGCTGGGAAATCATCCTCGACGCACGCGACGGGGAGGCGCTCACGAAGGCCGCCGCCGGGCTCCCGAACGCGACGGTCGTCGCCGGCGACGTCGCCGACCCCGCGCACCGCGCCGCGCTGGTCGCCGCCGCGGACGGGCTCGACCTGCTCGTCAACAACGCGAGCACGCTCGGCGCGACGCCGCTGCCGTCGCTGTCCGCGTACCCGCTCGACGTGCTGGAGCACGCGTTCGCGGTCAACACGATCGGGCCGCTCGCGCTCATCCAGGGCGTCCTCCCGGCCCTGCGGGAGCGCCGCGGCGCGATCGTCAACATCAGCTCCGACGCGGCCACCGAGCCGTACGAGGGCTGGGGCGGGTACGGGGCGACCAAGGCCGCGCTCGACCAGCTCTCGAACGTGCTCGCCGCCGAGGAGCCCGCCGTCTCGGTCTGGTGGGTGGACCCGGGCGAGATGCGCACCGCCATGCTCGCCGCCGCCGGTGAGGACGCCGAGGCCGCGCCGCGGCCCGAGGACGCCGCCGTACCGGCACTGCTGCGGCTGCTCGCCGAGCGGCCGCCGAGCGGGCGCCACACCACCTCCGGCCTGGCGGTATGACGGCATGACGACCATCGACGCCGCGCCGCGTGCGCCGTCGCTGCTCGCCCGGCCGTACCGGATGGCCACGATCGGCATCGTCTCGGTCGTCGCACTGATCGCGTTCGAGGCGATGGCGGTCGGCACGGCGATGCCGGTCGCGGCGCGCGACCTGCACGGCCTGCCGCTGTACGCCTGGGCGTTCAGCGCGGTGTTCATCGCCGGGCTCGTGGCCAACGTGGTGTCCGGCGGCTGGGCGGACGCACGCGGGCCCGCGCGTCCGCTGCTCACCGGGCTCGCCGTGTTCGTCGCCGGACTGGTCATCGCGGGCACCGCGCCGACGATGGTGTGGTTCGTCGGCGGGAGGGCGATCCAGGGGTTCGGCTCGGGCCTTGCGACCGTGCCGCTGTACGTCATCGTGGCGCGGGTCTACCCGGAGGAGTCCCGGCCGAAGATCTTCGCCGCGATGGCGGGCGCGTGGGTGGTGCCCTCCCTCGTCGGCCCCTCGATCGGCGGCCTTGTCGCACAGCATCTCGGCTGGCGATGGGTGTTCCTCGGCATCGTGCCGCTGGTGGTCCCGGCGCTGCTCACCCTGGCTCCCACGCTGCGCGGGCTGGGCCGGCGCGAGGCCATGCCGCGCGGGCGGATGCTCGCGGCCCTCTCCCTGTCGGCCGGGGCCGCGACGCTGCTCTGGGGCCTGGACCACCGTTCTCTCGTCGCGGTCGCCGGGCTCGCGGGCCTGGGGTACGGCGTCCGGCGGCTCATGCCGCGCGGCCTGGCGCGGTTGCGGCGCGGGCTGCCGGCCACGATCGCGATGCGTGGCCTCCTGATGGGCGCGATGTCGGGCGCCGAGGCGTTCATCCCGCTGACGCTGACCACGAGGTACGGCTTCAGCCCGGCGACGGCCGGGATCGTGCTGACCGCGGGCGCCCTCGGCTGGTCGGCCGGCTCGTGGTGGCAGGGCCGGTTCCCCGCCGTCCCTCGCGTACGGTTCGTCGTCGCGGGCGCGATCCTGCACGCGGTCGGCGTCGGGGCGGTCGCGCTGTCCTTCCACCTCTCCGGCTGGCTGACGCTGCCCGCCTGGATCATCGCGGGCGTCGGCATCGGCCTGGCCTTCCCCGCCCTCAGCGTGCAGGTGCTGCGGCTCTCCTCCGGGTCCTCGCAGGGATCCGACTCCTCCGCTCTCCAGATCAGCGAAACCCTCGGCGCGTCACTCGCCGTCGGCATGGCCGGCGCGCTCGTGAACGCGGCCGGCCTGAACGCGGGCGCGCTCTGCGCGGCCGTCATCGCCCTCATCGCGGCCCTGGCCGCGTACCGAATCGAGGTTCCCCATGCGTGACTTCACCCTTCCCCCGGCACTGGAGGCACACGAGCCGCCGGCGCGACGCGACGGCGTACGGCTGCTCGCGGGCACACCCGACGGCATCGCCCACCGGCCGTTCACCGAGCTGCCCGAACTCCTGCGCCCCGGCGACCTGCTCGTGGTCAACACCTCGCCGACGCTGCCCGCCGCCGTACGGCTGGACCGGATCGCCGTGCACTTCTCCGGCCCGCTGCCGGGATCGGATGGCACCTGGCTGGTCGAGCTGCGGCTGCGTACGGGCGAGGCGACGACGCCGTTCGACGGCGGGCGGTGCGGCGAGTGGTTCCCGCTGCCCGGCGGCGCGACGCTGACCCTGCTCCGGCGGCACACGCCGCGGCTGTGGCGGGCACGGATCGACACCGACGTGGTGACCTACCTGCGGCGGTACGGGGTGCCGATCCGGTACGGCTACGTCGGGCGCGACTGGCCGCTGTCGGCGTACCAGACGGTGTTCGGGAGTGCCGGCCTGGATGGCGGCAGCGCGGAGATGCCCAGCGCCGGCCGTCCGTTCACGACGGAGCTGGTGACGCGGCTCGTGGCGCACGGGGTGCAGATCGCACCGATCACCCTGCACACGGGCGTCGCGTCGCCGGAGAAGGACGAGCCGCCGTACCCGGAGCGCTACGACGTGCCGCCGGCGACGGCCGCCCTGGTGAACCACGTGCGCTGGGAGGGCGGCCGGGTGATCGCGGTCGGCACCACCGTCGTACGCGCGCTGGAGACCGCGGTGTCCGAGGACGGCCTCGCGCGAGCCGCACACGGCTGGACTTCGCACGTCGTGACGCCCGAAGCAGGCGTACGCGCGGTGGACGGCCTGCTGACGGGCCTGCACGAGCCACGCTCGTCCCACCTGCGAATGCTGACCGCGGTGGCCGGCGACGAGCTGCTGGAACGGGTGTACGAGGAGGCGCTGGAACGGGAGTACCGCTGGCATGAGTTCGGCGACGTGAACCTCCTCATCCGCTGACGCATACCTTGGTAAGCTCAGAGTATGAGCGTCAAGGAACGCATCACCATCACCGTGGACGCCGAGATCGCCGCCCAGATCAAGGAGCTCGCCGGGCAGCACTCCACGTCGTCGGTGGTCGAGCGCGCACTGCGGGAGATGCTGACCCGGCAGCGCAACGCACGCACCCGGCTCGAGGCGATGCTGGCCGCGCACGAACAGCGCGATCCGGCCGCGTTCGCCCGCTCGCGTGCGCACGTACGCCGCCGGCTCGGCCTGCCCGAGGAGGAGCGGTGATCGGCGGCTACGTCCTCGACCCGTCGGCCATCGGCGACTTCGGCCGCGACGCGCTGCACGTGCTCCAAGCGGTGCACGAGCTCGACATTGCGGCCCAAGCGATCGTCATCCCGATGACCGCGATGACCGAGGCCCTCACGCGGCTGGAGACGCCTGAGCAGGTGGACCGTGCGCTGTGTCTGCTCGACTTCGGCGTGGTCGTCCCCGACGACCTCACCCGTGACAACGCCGAGTCCGTCGCCACCGTCCACCTGACGGCGAAGGGCGAGACGAGCCTGGGGATGGCGCACACCGCGGTGGCCGCGCGCGAGCGCGGGGCGACGGTGGTCTCCTGTTCACCATCCGGGTGGGCGGCCGCCCACCCGGAGGTCGAGGTGACCGGTCTGGACACGGCCTGAGACCAGCGAAGACACGCCGAACTCGGCCGCCGGATGGCCACGACGTCGCCTGCGGGCGAACACCGGTTGTCCGCATGGTGGACCGGTGCGCAGTCCACCGCCGACGGCAAGTAGCTTAGTGAACAGCATGAATGCCAAGAAGCGCACACTGCTGATCACGCTGACCGGACGTGACCGCCCCGGAGTCACGTCACGACTTTTCGGCACCCTGGCCCGCTTTCCGGTCTCCGTCGCCGACGTCGAGCAGGTTGTGATCCGCGGTCGGCTCGTCCTCGGCGTCCTCCTCTTCTACGGCTCCGACACCGACGTCGGCAAGGTGCTCGCCGCCGCCGAGAAGGTCGCCGCCGACCTCGGCATGGAGCTCGAGCTGGCCACCGGCTCCGGCAACGGCTCCGGGAGCGCGTCCCAGCGGCGTCAGGGCGGCCTGCACGTCACCATCCTCGGCAGCGCGCTGCGGCCCGCCGCCCTCGCCGCCATCGCGGGCCGGGTGGCCGCACACGGCGCGAACATCGACCGCATCGAGCGCCTCGCCGACAACCCGGTGACCTGTATCGAGATGCACGTCTCCGGCGCCGACCCCGACGGGCTGCGCGTCGCGCTCGCCGCCGAGGCGGCCGAGCAGCAGGTGGACGTCGCGGTCCAGCGCGGCGGTCTCGCGCGGCGCGCCAAGCGGCTCGTCGTCATGGACGTCGACTCGACCCTCATCCAGGGCGAGGTCATCGAACTCCTCGCCGAACACGCCGGCCGCGCCGACCAGGTCGCCGCGATCACCGAGGCCGCGATGCGCGGCGAAATCGACTTCGAGAGCTCCCTGCGCGAGCGGGTGGCCATGCTCGCCGGGCTCGACCAGAGCGTCCTGGCCGACGTACGGCGCAGCATCGAGTTCTCCCCCGGCGTTCGCACCCTCGTCCGTACCCTCAAGCGGCTCGACTTCGAGTTCGCGATCGTCAGCGGCGGGTTCACCCAGATCACCGACCTGCTCGCCGCCGATCTCGGCATCGACTACGCGACCGCCAACGTCCTGGAGATCGAGGCGGGCCGGCTCACGGGACGGCTCATCGGGCCGGTCATCGACCGGGCGGGCAAGGCGGCCGCGCTCGAACGCTTCGCCGCCGAGGCCGGGGTGCCGCTGAGCCAGACCGTGGCCATCGGCGACGGCGCGAACGACCTGGACATGCTCGCGGTGGCCGGGCTCGGCATCGCCTACAACGCCAAGCCGGTCGTACGCGAGGCGGCCGACACCGCGGTCAACGTGCCGTACATGGACACGATCGCCTTCCTGCTCGGCATCTCACGCGAGGAGATCGACGCCGCCGACGCCGAGGACGCGGAGTTCTCTCCGCAGGGTTGAGGCTCAGCCGCCCGGCTCGTGTCCGCCGGCGGCGAGGCGTTCGGCGTCGGCGGCCAGTGAGCGTACGGCGTGGCGCGCGCTCGCCGCCTGGACCAGCAGCCGCCGCAGCGTCGTGACCGCGTCGGTGCCGACACCGTCGGACAGCTCGTCGCGACGGCGGCGGTCGAGCCCGGACAGGTGATCGTCGAACTCCTCCAGCAGGCCGTCCAGGGCGAGGTCGCCCACCGGCCCCGACAGGGAGGCGTCCGCGCGTGCGTCGAGATGGTCGGCGACCCGGTCCAGGATCGTGCAGACCGGACCGGCGTCCAGGCCGTCCTCCGGCAGCGTGCCGAGCAGCTTCAGGTCATCGCGTACGCTCCGCGCCGCCGCGCCCGTCGCCTGGAGCCGCCGCAGCAGGTCCTCGGGCGGCGCGGGCTCACGGCCGAGGCGCGCCGCGGACTCCTCCAATTCGGTGCCGGTCTCGGCGGCCTCCTCGGTACGCCGCCGGATCGGGGCGTCGGCGTCGCCGTCGAAGCGTGCCGCGACCGCGCGTACGAGCCGGGCGTGGGCCCGCATCAGCTCCGCGAACTGCCCCGGGACCTGACGGAACGTCCCCGCGGGCCACAACACACGCGCGCAGGCCAGCGCGAACAGGCCCCCGGCCAGAGTGAGCCCGATACGCCATGCGGCCGCCGACCAGTGCAGCGCGTCGGAGAAGTCGACCAGCAACATGATCATCGGGGTCCCGAAGAGCATCCAGTACGCGTGGTTGGCCGGCAGGAACGTGAACCCGAGGAGCGCACCGACGAAGATCAGCGCGATCAGCATGCCCTCGCCGGGCGCGACGGCCAGGGCGAGGGCGGCCACGATCGCGCCCACGGCGGTGCCGCCGACCCGCTTGATCACGCGCTTGACCGTGTCACCGTACGAGTCGCGCAGGCTGAGCAGGACCGTGATGGTCAGCCAGTGTCCGTGCGGCAGCCTCAGCCCGGTGCCCAGGGCCATCGCCGGCGCGACCGCCACACCGACGCGCACCGCATGGCGGAACCCGGGCGAACGCGTGCTGAGCGCCTCCTTCAGCCGGGTGCGCACACCGGCCGGCCGCTCCGGCAGGTGCGGCACGTCGAAGCCGAGCGTCAGGCCCTGATCGGCGATCCGCCGCGCCCGGTCCACGGTCGCGGCCATCCGCCCGACCGCGGACCGTACCCGCAGCAGGAGCGCCGCGGCGACCAGCCGGTCATCGAGCCACGTCTGGCGGACCTCCTCGGTCACCCGCGCGAACCGCTCGAGCGCGACGCTCGCCGCGTCCCCGAGGGGCCGGTCGCCGCGCGTCTCGATCGCCCCGGCGAGCAGCCGCAGGCGCGCCGCGAGCGAGGTCACCGCGACCCGGCACTCGCGCTCCCAGTGCTCGGGCGGCGACTCGGCCCGTACGGCGGCGAGCGTCGCACGCAACGTGACCGCCTCATCCGTCGCTTGCCCGAGCGCGTCGATCAGCCGCCGCGGCCGCTCCTGCTCCTCACGGCCACCCGCACGGTAGAGCCCGTACGTGACCCGCGCCTGCCGTACGGCGTCGTAGGCCTGCCGTCGCCGTGTGGCCCACTCCTCGTCGTCCGTGCCGGGGGTGGCCAGGACGTCGAGCGCGGCGGCCACGGCGTCCGCGGCCTCTCCCAGCGCCATCCGCAGCGGGCGCAGCCGGTGCGTGATCCACGGCGCGACCAGGAGCACGGACACGAAGAGGCCGCCGGACATCTCCAGGAAGCCGTTGAAGATCACCGGACTGGCCGCCGGGCGTATCGCGGCGAGCACGGTGCACAGCGTCGCCGTCGCGCCCAGCCACGGCAGCATGGAGGCGAGCGTCGCGACGACGGGCACGGCCGCCACCGCGAGCCAGGGATGGCCGCTGAGCACGCCGCCGAGCCAGGTGAAGACCGTGACGACCGCGACCGCGACGACCAGGGCACGCGCACGCGCGCCGTACGGGCCGCCGGGCGCGGCCAGGGCGACGTAGAAGGCCCCGAGCGCGACCAGCACGCTTTCGGCGACGCGCCCGGTCAGCAGGCCGACGAGCAGCGGCAGAGCGACGCCGACCGCGGTGACGGTCCCGTACACGGGCGCGATCTCACCCTCGGACTCGGCATAGGTCGCGCGCAGCCACGCGAGCGACGACCGCATTCCCACACCTCCGTACGCCCGAGACACCGCCCTCTACTAGAACACGCCCCCGAGACCCGCCTCAGCGCGGGTGCCGCTCGGCCTCGTACGGGGGGCGTAGTAGGCGTCGGCGGGCCGGCGGGTCCCTGCGGATGGACAGCAGCGGCCGGCCGGTTCGCGCGGCTGCGCGGCACCTGCGCGAGAGCCTCGGGCACCGGGCACCGGGCACCCTAGACGCCGGCGCGCCGGGCACCGGCACCCGGCAGAGCCGCGGCAGGCAGGGTCAGCCGCGCGGGACCCACAGGGAGACCAGGCGGCCGGTGCCGGGCCACAGGTCCTCCCAGCCGCCGTCGAACTCGATGACCGCCGTCGCCGAGGTCGGGAAGTGATCGCCCGCGGCCCCGGTCAGCCCGAACACGAGCTGGTGCATCGAGGGATTGTGCCCCACGAGCAACAGCGTGTGGTGGCCGGACTGCCCGCGCAGCAGGTCAAGGATCTCGTCGGCGTCGTTGTCGTACACCCTGGACTCGAACTCCACCGGGACGTCGAGACCGAGCCCCTCCAGCGTCTGCCGCGTACGCAGCGCGGTGGAGCAGATGACGCGGTCGGGCGCGAGACCCGCGGCCCGCAGTTCGTCGCCGGCCTGCTGCGCGTCCTTACGCCCACGACCGGCGAGCGGTCGCTCGACGTCGGGCGTACCGAGCGGCGTGGCCGCCTTGGCGTGCCGAAGCACGATCAGCGTGGGCATCAGTGGTGCGGCGAGAGGATGACCGCGATCGCCATGATCGTCAGGACGATCCCGACCATGATCCCCACAAGGATCGCGAAACCCTTGGCACCGGACGGCTGGGTGTTCTGCATCCCCACAGTCTGCCCCGCCCCGCACCATGCCCCGTCACAGACCCGCCCGCCAAGTTATCCACAGCCCGCCCGACCCCCTTCACCCCGACCCGGTCAAGCCTTGACAATAGAAGTGGGATGGCCCCCCAGGGCGGGCGGGGACCGCCCTCTGCCCGGGCACGAAATCGCGCGGCGCTCGGGCGCTGACCCGCGCTGCCTGGGCGCGAATCACCCAGTCCTCAAGCGCGAGACGCGAAAAGGGCCGGGTGTCGCCACCCGGCCCTTTCACTGACTCATGCGACTCTCATGCGACCTCAGGAAGCGTTGGCTCGCGCCGTCTCCTCGTCGGTCTCGTCCTTGCCGTCGCCCGGCTCGCCCGTGGCGACGCCCTTGGCGTCGTCCGGCACCCGGCCGGTCTCGACGGCCGGCTCGCCTCCGTCGTCGAGCGAGGACGCGCGGCGCTTGGAGATGACGATCGCGCCGACGATCACGATCACCGCGACCGCCGTGACGATGATCCGCAGTGCCGTGTTGGCCGCGTACGTCACGACCGCCTGGGCGATCAGCAGCGACACCAGGTTCATGACCTTGATCAGCGGGTTGATCGCCGGTCCGGCCGTGTCCTTGAACGGGTCGCCGACCGTGTCGCCGATCACCGTCGCCGCGTGGGCCTCGGAGCCCTTGCCCCCGAGCTGGCCCTCTTCGACGAGCTTCTTGGCGTTGTCCCACGCACCACCGGAGTTGGACAGGAACACCGCCATCAGCGCGCCCGCGGCGATCGCGCCCGCCAGGTAGGCGCCCAGCGGCGCGTACCCGAGGGCGAAGCCGACCGCGATCGGCGTCATGATCGCCAGCAGACCCGGCGTCGCCAGCTCCCGCTGGGCGTCCGCCGTGCAGATGGCCACCACTCGGCCGTAGTCGGGCTTCTCGCTGTAGTCCATGATCCCGGGGTGCTCGCGGAACTGCTTGCGCACCTCCATCACGACCCGCCCGGCCGCGCGGCCGACCGCCATGATGGCCAGACCGGAGAACAGGAACACCACGGCCGCGCCGATGATCAAGCCGACCAGCACGTTCGGGTTGTCGACGCCGAGGTTGAAGGTGCTGAACGTCGGCCCGAGCGCGTCCTTGACGTTCTGGTTCGCGCTGGTCAGCTCACCGACCACCGTCGTACGGAACGAGCCGAACAGCGCGGTCGCGGCCAGTACGGCGGTCGCGATCGCGATGCCCTTGGTGATCGCCTTGGTGGTGTTGCCGACGGCGTCCAGACGCTCCAGCACGCCCGCGGCCTCGCCCTCGATGTCGCCGGACATCTCCGCGATGCCCTGCGCGTTGTCGGAGACGGGTCCGAAGGTGTCCATCGACACGATCACGCCGACCGTGGTCAGCAGGCCCGTACCGGCGAGGGCGACCGCGAACAGCGCCAGCGTCGTGTTGCTGAAGCCCAGCAGGAACGCCCCGTACACGGCGGCGGCGATGACCAGCGCCGTGTAGACGGCCGACTCGAGACCGAGCGAGACGCCGGACAGGATGACCGTCGCCGGGCCCGTACGCGCCGACTCGGTCACGTCCTTGACCGGACGGCGGTTGGTCTCGGTGAAGTAGCCGGTGAGGAGCTGGATCGCGCTGGCGAGCACGATGCCGACGAGCACGGCCCCGAGCGCCACCCACCGCGGGTCGACGTTGGCCAGGTGCTTGTCGCCGGTGATGGCGGCGTCCACACCGTGCATCTTCGTGAACGAGTCCGGCAGGTAGAGGAACGTGGCGATGGCCACCACGATCGCGGAGATGATCGCGGAGATGAAGAAGCCGCGGTTGATCGCGCTCATGCCCGAGCGGTCCTTGGCGCGGGGCGCGACGGCGAAGATGCCGATCACCGCGGTGACGACGCCGATCATCGGCACGATCAGCGGGTAGACCAGGCCCTCGGTGCCGAAGGCGACCCGGCCGAGGATCAGGCTCGCGACGAGCGTGACCGCGTAGGACTCGAACAGGTCGGCGGCCATACCGGCGCAGTCGCCCACGTTGTCGCCCACGTTGTCGGCGATGGTCGCCGCGTTGCGCGGGTCGTCCTCGGGGATGCCCTGCTCGACCTTGCCGACCAGGTCGGCGCCGACGTCGGCGGCCTTGGTGAAGATGCCGCCGCCGACACGCATGAACATCGCGAGCAGCGCCGCGCCGAAGCCGAAGCCCTCGAGCACGCCGGGCGCGTGGCCCTTGTAGAGGAAGACCACGACGGCCGCGCCGAACAGGCCCAGGCCGACGGTGAACATGCCGGCGACTCCGCCGGTGCGGAACGCGATGCGCATCGCGACCTTCTCACCGGTCTCACGCGCCGCAGCGGCCACGCGTACGTTGCCGCGTACCGCGAGCCACATGCCGGTGAAGCCGGTGATGCCGGAGAACAGCGCTCCGATGACGAAGAAGACCGATCTGCCGATCTTCACCCCGGTTGTCTCCGCGGGCAGCAGGAGCAACAGGAAGGGGATCAGGACGACGAAGATGCCCACCGTGCGGAACTGGCGTTTGAGGTACGCGATCGCGCCCTCCTGCACAGCTTGCGCGATTTCCTGCATCTTCTCGGTCCCCTGGCCGGCGCGGAGTACCTCGCGGACCAGAACACCGGCAACGGCCAGCGCCAACAAAGCGACCACACCGACAATGACCACCAAACTGAGGTCACTGCCGCCGAGATTCACTTGGGCGCTGGCCTGGGCGGGCACGTGAAGCCCAGACATGCATCCTCCTCGACAGGGCGTCAGATCCGGTCGCCTACGGGGGCTGACCGGCCCACTACCACGCGTCAGGCGGGCAATGGTGCCGGGAGTCTACGCATGCCTCACCGGAATTAGAAGCCCGCTCGTTTGCTTAACGACATCGGGATAGAGATGTGACGCCACCTACACCTGACCTTAATCTGCAGGTGCTAGGTAAATGCGTCTTTCCTGGTCAATAACGCATACTCCGCAAATCACACAATTGATCACGGAGCCCGCCGGTCCCCTAATACGGTCCGATCGGTCTGACCTAAACGGACATTATACACGCGCAGTTTAAAGGGGCACTTTTCCGGCGACGTACCAGGCCAGCGTACGCGAAGAGCCCCGCCGACCGCGTCTCGGCGGTCGGCAGGGCTCTTCCCATACGTGAAACCGTCAGTCTTTCTTGGCCGGCCAGCTCATCGTGATCTCGACCCCGGACGGCGTCGAGGAGATGTCGACGTCGTCGGCGAGGCCCGCGATGACGGCGAACCCCAGGTTGAGGTCGCCGTTGAGCTCGGCCAGGTCGGAAGAGACCTGTGTCGGCCCCCCGCCCGCCGGGTCGTCGTTGGGCACACGATCAGCGACGACGACCTCGAAGCGGTCGGCGCCGTCGCGCAACTCCACCCGTACGGGCTCGGCCGGGCACTGCTGTTGGTGAGCCTCGACCGCACGTGAGCAGGCCTCACCCACCGCCAGCCGTACCTCGTCGAGCAACGCCTCCTCGACCCCGCCACGCCGGGCGACGGCGGTGGCGACGAGCCGTGCGGTGCGTACGTGCACCGGCAGGGGGCTGAACGTGAGCTCGACGGTGGCTATCTCGGGCGCCATCCCCGGCCTACTTCTGCTTCTTGCGGTGCTCTCGCGCGTCGTCGACCGAGTCGAAGATGCCGAAAACCTTGGTCAGCCCGGTGATTCTGAAGATCTTCAGGATCCGTTCCTGCGTGCAGACCAGTTCGAGCGAGCCGTCGTGCGCCCGCACGCGCTTGAGGCCGCCGACGAGGACTCCGAGACCGGTCGAGTCGAGGAATTCCACCTTCTCCATGTCGACGAGCAGGTGGTACTTCCCCTTGTTCACCAGATCAATGAGCTTCTCGCGGAGCTTCGGCGCGGTGTAGACGTCGATCTCTCCCTCCACGTTGATGACGGTGAGGTCATCATCAGTGGTGTAGTCATTAACCTTCAGGTCCACAGATCCTCCTGCGCCGTACCGCGTATGAAGTCGGGGCACGGAACCCCGCCGTGATTCAACCACGCTCCGCCACCGTGTCTACACGAAATCGGCACACAGGGCGACTTCCCTACGTGCCATGGGTCTCATGAGAGCCCTGGGGGGCACCACGGGTGATGGTTCAAAGCGTTGTGCCCAGGATGCCAGACTGGAAACCTCCGCACGGCGAACCGCTCCGATGAGAAGGAGTGACGCAGGCCATAGATACGTCTCCGTCCGGCGGCGATGACGCGCCGCCCTCCCGTCCCACGGGTGAAGTCCTGCGCCGCCTGCTCGGCGAGCCGCGCAACCGCGAGCGCATCACCCACGTGGAGCACGTGCCGGCACGCTCGGGCCGACACGCCGACTGGCCCTCGTGGACGCCGCCACTGCTGCTCGACCGCCTGCGCCACGCCGGCATCGTCCGCCCCTGGGAGCACCAGGTACGCGCCGCCGAGCTGGCGCACGAGGGCACGTCCGTGATCGTCGCCACGGGTACGGCGTCGGGCAAGTCGCTGGCCTACCTCATGCCCGCGCTCGACGCGGTCTTCGACGGCGGCGCCGTTCTCTACCTGTCGCCGACCAAGGCCCTGGCCGCCGACCAGCTCCGCGCCCTGCGCGGACTCAAGCTCGCCCAGCTCCGCGCGGCGACGTTCGACGGCGACACGCCGCCCGAGGACCGTACGTGGGTCCGGCAGTACGCCAACTACATACTGACAAATCCTGACATGCTCCACCGCACCGTGCTGCCCGGACACGCCCGCTGGGCCCCGTACCTCCGCCGTCTCCGCTACGTGATCATCGACGAGGCGCACGGCTACCGCGGCGTCTTCGGCTCGCACGTCGCGCAGGTGCTGCGGCGGCTGCGGCGCGTCTGCGCGCGCTACGGCACGACGCCGGTCTTCATCCTGGCCTCGGCGACCGCGTCCGCTCCCGGCGAGGCCGCCTCACGGCTCACGGGCCTTCGCGTCGCCGAGGTGTCCGACGACGCCTCCCCGCGCGGCGCGACGTCGTTCGCGCTCTGGGAGCCGCCGCTCACCGAGTTGCGCGGCGAGCACGACGCGCCCGTACGCCGCACCGCGACCGCCGAGGCCGCCGACCTGCTGGCGGACCTCGTCGTGGAGGACGTGCAGACGCTGGCCTTCGTACGCTCGCGGCGGGGCGCCGAGTCGGTCGCGCTCGGCGCCAAGCGTGCCCTGGCCGAGATCTCGCCGTCGCTGCCGTCGCAGGTCGCGGCCTATCGCGCGGGCTTCCTGCCGGAGGAGCGGCGTGCGCTGGAGAAGGCGCTGCGGTCCCGTTCCCTGATCGGCCTCGCCTCGACGAACGCCCTCGAACTCGGCGTCGACGTGTCCGGCCTCGACTCGGTGATCGTCTGCGGCTGGCCGGGCACACGCGCGTCACTGTGGCAGCAGGCGGGCCGGGCCGGACGCTCCGGCCAGGAGGCGCTCGCGGTGCTGATCGCCCGCGACGACCCGCTCGACACCTACCTCGTGCACCACCCGTCGGCGATCTTCGGCACGCCGGTCGAGGCGACCGTTCTCGATCCGGACAACCCGTACGTTCTGGCTCCGCACCTGTGCGCCGCGGCCTCGGAACTGCCGCTGACCGAGGCGGACCTGCCGATGTTCGGCCCGTCGGCCCCCTTGGTCGTCGCCGATCTCGTACGGCGGGGGATGCTGCGGCACCGTCCGGCGGGCTGGTTCTGGACCAAACGCGAGCGAGCCGGCGACCTGGCCGACATCCGCGGCGCCGGCGGGCCGCCCGTACAGGTCGTGGAGGCCGCCACGGGACGCCTCTTGGGCACCGTCGACGAGCCGTCCGCGCACACGACGGTCCACGACGGCGCGGTCTACCTGCACCAGGGCGAGTCGTACGTCGTGCAGACCCTCCAGCTCGACGACTCGGTGGCCCTGGTCGAGGCGGCCGACCCCGACTACACGACAACGGCGCGCGACGTCACCGACATCTCGATCCTGGAGACCCTGCGCTCCACGTCCTGGGGCGAGGCCACGCTGTGCTTCGGCACCGTGGAGGTGACACGCCAGGTCGTCTCGTACCAGATGAGACGCCTGGCGAGCGGCCAGGTCCTGGGCGAACGACCACTCACCCTGCCGCCGCGTACGCTGCGGACCCGCGCGGTGTGGTGGACGCTGCCGGAGTCGTCGCTCTCACTCGATGACGTGGCCGGGTCGGCCCACGCGGCCGAGCACGCCTCGATCGGCCTGCTGCCGCTGTTCGCCACGTGCGACCGCTGGGACATCGGCGGCGTGTCGACCGCCCTGCACCCGGACACCGAACGCATGACGGTCTTCGTCTACGACGGCCACGAGGGCGGAGCGGGCTTCGCCGAGCGCGGCTACGAACGCGCCCCGTCCTGGCTCCGCTCAACCCGCGAGGTCATCGCCGCGTGCGAGTGCGACCACGGATGCCCGTCGTGCATCCAGTCGCCGAAATGCGGCAACGGAAACGAGCCACTGGACAAACACGGGGCGCTGGACCTCCTGGACGCACTGCTGAAGCAGGCGCCGCAGGAGTAACTTTGCGACTTGACCGAATCACCACTTTGGTTAGA
Source organism: uncultured Actinomycetota bacterium (assembly GCA_963799975.1). GTDB lineage: Bacteria > Actinomycetota > Actinomycetes > Streptosporangiales > Streptosporangiaceae > Actinoallomurus. Next base: position 60,674 of record CAWCZF010000003.1, read on the forward strand.
TCGTGACTCGTCTCTGAAATCCCGCCCCCGTCCTTCGGGAGACGTCCGATGATCCTCTTGGGAATCCTCCTGGCGGGCGCCGCCGTGTGCGTCGCCGTCGGCATCGTCGCGGAGAACTCAACCCCGGCGACGTTGAGCGTTTTCGGCCAGAATGTTCCCGGCGTCACGTCGGAGGCCCAGGTCTTCGTAGCGGGAATCATCGTCGCCGTCTTCTTCGTGATCGGCCTGGCGATAGCGTCCCTGGCGCTGGGCAGGTCGATGCGAGTTCGGCAGGAACTGCGCAACCTGCGGGAGGAACGCGAGGAGTCGCTGAGCGCACTGGAGATGGAACGCCAGCAGCTCCAGCGCGAACTCGCCCGCGCCCGGGGCAACCGTACGACCCAGACCACGACCGACGTTCCGGTCGCCGGCACCCGAGATCGAGACCCGGTCTCCCCGTTCTTCGACTAGCCCGCCCACCCGCCGACGCCGGCCGGAGACGGCGAGCCCACGCGTCGTCCCCGACCGGGAGTGGAGATGGAGCGGTGCGGGCTCTATGACCCGGACTTCTACCGCGAGAACCCCGGCGCGTACGCGCCCTGGTCCGAGGGACCCGTCGTGCCCTGGGTGTGGGCTGGTCGCTCCGCGACGACCGGGGGAAGCCCGGCGAACCCACGCCGGGACCGCACGCGCAGCGACATCGGACACGAACCGGTCCAGACGACCTTCGTGATGTTGAGCCACTGACCAGCCACGCTCACTGCCGTAGCGCTCTCATCCGCCGGCCGCACTCTCTCCGCCGACCGCGCTCTCCGCGTCCGTCACGCTCTCTGCGTCAGCCGCGCTCTCTGCGTGCGTCACGCTCTGCGTCGGTCACGCTCTCTGCGTCGGTCGCGGGGGACGCGTCGGTCGCGGTGGGGTCGTCGTCCGGAACGGCCTCGGCCTCGGCCCCCACGGGGTCCGGGATGGCACCGGTGACGATCTCATCGTCAGTCGGCAGGCTGGTCCCGGTCCTCGCGAAAGCCGCCCGCGGCCTCCGGCGACCGCCCGCAGTCCGCGTACCGCCTCTGGTGAGCTGAGCGGCTTCGGCAGCGAGGCGCTGACGCCGTGACCACATGCCCAGGTGCGCCGAGATGACCAACAGGACCAGCGCGATGGCGAGACTCTGCCCCCACTTGATCGGTGCGGTCTGCGAGACATCGTGCGCCGTCGGCTGGGTAGGCGGGGCGGCGACCTGCGGGTCGGGGGTGGGGTAAGTGAAGCCAAGACCGGAACCATCGGGCGCCACAGCGGGCAGGCTGAACGGCGAGGCACCACTCAGCGGGTTGAGCGGGTAGTCGTCGCCACCCGCCGCACTCCCGCCGGCCCCGGTCGGCAGCCCGCCGGCGCGGCCTTCCGAGCCACCGCCGACACCATCGCCCGGCCGAGCAGACCCGCCCGGCGTGGTGCGATGGGTCGGCTTCGACGAACTCGCCTTGTCCTTCACCGAGAAGCCCGCGGTCTTGTATGTGCACGAAGTGCCGTTCCCGATGACCGCCAGGGTGAAGCGACCCGCCTGAGGGACGGTCACGTCCCCCCGGATCGTGCCGTTCGTGACACTGTTGCCGACCTGCTTGTTCAGGCCGGGACCGGAGATCTGCAGATGGGCCTTCAGAAGCATCAACCCGCTGATCTGGGCACTGACGTGCACCGTCGATCCGGTGGTGACCGTACCCGCGGGGCCGCTGATGGTGGCACTGGCGAACGGCGGACATCCGGAAGCCACAGCGGGCCGACTCACACCGACGGCGATCACGGCACCGGCCATCGGAGTCATCAGCATGACCGCCATGGCCTTGCGGACCCTCGTCACGACGCCGTCCCTTCGTCGAGCACCTTCCACCGTCACCGCCAGGAACCCCGCCACCTGCGGTAGTCCCCGAACGGCAGTCGCCTGGTATCCGGAGCCTGCTAGCCGATACCCGAGTGAACGCGAACCCCCGCGCCCTCAAGCCAGACCGTCCAGCAACCTATCGGACCGTGTCTCTAATAGAGGCACGGATCTACACAAATTGCAACGATCACAGTCGATATGAGTGACGCCCACAGACGGGGGGCCGAACACCCTGGCGCGCAGATCCACTGTCGGCCCCTGCGGCGCCAGATCGAAGGCCCAAGGCGATGTTTCTGGCGCTGGGTCCGCCACGAGCTGGACCGCCTCGAGCGCGGTGGAGACTCGACCCCAACCTGCGGTGCTACCTCCAAGGCCCAGCGATGGCTCAGACACAAACCAGGAATCAAAGGCGCACTCGGACGCGTGCCTCTAAGCCACCACCGTGGTCCGATCCCGCAGCACCGCAGCACCCGCGCTCACGCCCGGGCGCGCCTCGCGGCCCAAGGATTCGCTGCGGGCCGGCCCGAGCATGCGCGGTCGCCGTCAAGCGCCCCATGGCTGGGACATGCCGAACCTCCGATGTCACCGTCACCTCCGACACGTAGCCCCGAAGCACGCACCGTCGAAGTCTCCCCCCAGAGCCGCGCGCGATCAGGGCCGCCAGCCGACACGCACTCCGCGTCCCGTCGGCAGCGTGCGCGGCCGCAGCGAGCGCCGCAAGATCCGCCGCCGCATACGCCCGATGCCGAGCCACGCGTACGCCGCCCACCGTCATTGCCATCACCGCAACCGCCCAGGTCAGGCCGATCAGCGCGAGCATCCACACCGTGCCTGATCCACGGTCAGACCGCCGCGCCCTCCAAGACGCTGTCATCCACATCCCCTTCCAATAACGACACGGACTCCTTGAGGCCAGCCCAAGCCACATCAGGAACGCCAACGACGACGACCCGCACCACGCACGACACGACACCCGTGTCCCGCACCCAAGCGCATCTCCCCACGGCCAGCCGACCCCCGTACAGCCATACAGCGATGGGACACCGGGGCCGCAGTTGCGTGGACGACGGCAACGCTTGGGCGATGGGCCGCAGCGCGTGGGCAGACGGGCGACTAGGTAATGGGTGCGGTGCGCTGGGGCAACAGGCGCCGTGCCGACAGAGCGACAGGTCGCGGACCGGCTGAGGTGGCGGGGGCGGCGCACGGCGTCGGATTGGCAGGCGTCGCCCGCCGCGGGATGCCTCCCTCCAGGATGACCGGTGAATGCCGAGGCGGACGGCGGCGTGTCCTCACCAAACTTTCGGTTCCCCTCCTACCCAAAGCCAGGGGTGAGAGCGCGGGCCGCCGCGATGTCGCGCACGTCGGTGTCACGTGCAGCCCCGTTCACGCCGCCTTCCGACCTGGCCGCCATATCGCAGCCACCGTTGACCACGTCCCTTCCGATCGCTGCCACCCGTTCACCATCTCCTTCCGATCGCAGCCACCGTTGACCACCTCCTTCCGATCGCAGCCAGCGGTGCTCGGCAAGGTCGTGACTCTTGCCGACGGCCGTATCCTCATCGACTCAGGGCGCGGAACCACCGTTCTCCGGCTCAGTGGCGGCGGCTGCTTGGGCCTTGAGTCTCAGTGCCGGGAAGAGCCCCTTGAGTGGCGGCCGCGTCTCGGCCTCGACCACGACCTTTGTCGTCACCGGGTCGCGGCTCAGGCTGACGTGCGCGTTCGGTGGGGCGGCTTGGAGTACTGCCGCGCGGACCATCGCCGGTGGCTCGCCTCGTGCTGCGGCGCGTGCGCCGGCTCGGGCGGCGTCGACACAGGCGACCTCGGCGGACGCAGTGCTCACTCCCCACAGCGCGACCGCGAGTACGACCACCAGGGCTGGGAATGCGACGGCCGTCTCGGCCGTGATCGAACCGCGTTGGTCCAGGCGCAGACGTGGCAGTTCGCACGGCCTGTCCCTTGCACGACCGATCGCGCGAAGACGCTCCATCGCGGAACGGATTGCGGACGTTCGCTTCACGGCCGACCGAATCACGCGAGGCCTCCCCCGTTTCGGGATTCGGCCGCGCATCCTCGCCGCAAGACCAATCCACATCACGCGACGCCACCCCTCTTCGGAAGTAATCGCGCGCGCCCGCTCCATCCATGACCCCTAGAGTCACGCGACGCCATCCCCTCCCGGACACAGGTTGTGCACCCTCGTTTTACGACCAACCGGATCATGCGAAGCCCCCTCGTCCGGCACCGATTGAGCACACCTGCTCCACGGCAATCGATTCATGGCCACTCCTTCTCAGGACCCGATCGCTTGCTCCTTCGTCGTCATCCCTTGTCGTCGGCCCTCCTTGGGCTCGGGTGGTCGGATCGGCTAGCGGGACGTATGCGGGGCTTCGTTTGGTCATCCGACCAAGTTCAGGGCTCGGTGGATGATCGCTAAGAGCATCTTCCGCACTTCCGGGCTTGTCACGATCTTGAACAGCAGGCCGGCGAAGGCGGCTGCGGCCACGGTGCCCACTGCGTACTCGGCTGTCGACATGCCTCGGTCGCCGTAGGCGCGGCATCGGCGCCACAGGACGGACAGTCTGTGCATTCGGATCTCCTCAGGTCAGGGGCGCGACATGCGCCTTTCATGACCTAGCGTGACCGGACCGTCGCCGTAGCACCAGATGAACGGCATTCTGTGGATAACTTTGTTGACCGGGGGTGCTCGCCGTCACTCGTCTCTGAGGGGCTGTGGACGACACGCCGATGCCGTGGCCGCGAGTGACGCGAGCAGACGAGTCTCGGTCAGTCTCATCTCGCAGAAAGACGGTCAAGGGACGCCGCTCGCCGGGATGCGGCTCGAGGACTTCGAGCGGCCGATCATTAACGCCGTGCGCACGATGTTCCTGACCCTCGCCGGCTGCCGCGAGACACATGATCCGAGCAGCGGACCGTCATCTCACGGGTCATGGGGATTTGCTGCCGGGGGCAAACCACCTGGCATCCGCTTGACCAGCCTCTCTGGGCGTACAGCTAGGGAGTGCCGTCCGCTGTGGTTCGGTCAGGGGAGCACGATGTTCGCGGCTATGCCGGCGACGGCGGGGACGATTCCGAGCAGGATGAACGCCGGCAGGAAGCAGAGTCCGAGCGGCGCCACGGCGCGTACGCCCGCGGTTCTGGCTCGGGCCGAGGCGGCCGCTCGGGCGGTACGTCGCTGGTCGCGTGCCAGCCGGGCGAGCGTGGCTGCGACAGGCGCACCGCCGGCGGTGGCTCGTGCGGCCGCTCTGCCCAACGGGGCGAGAATCGGATCGGCGGCGGCGAGGCCCAGCCATTCTTCGGCCGGATCCGCGCCCAGGCGGATTCGCGCGGCCACGTGTGCGAACTCGGCGCCGAGCGGGCCGCCCACGGCGTCGGCGACGGCTTCGACGGACTCGTGCCACGCGCCTCCCCCGCGCAGGCATGCAGCGAGAAGGTCGATGGCGATCGGGAGTTCGGCGAGGATCCGGGCTCGGCGTAACCGGACCGCTCGGGGTTCGAGACGTGAGAGGACCCGCACGCACCCGATCGCCACGAGCACTCCCCCCGTCCAGCCCACCGGGCCGCCCACGAGGAAGGCGCAGACGAAACCGGCCAGAGCGCCGGCCGCCCACCGGAGCCGCGCCTCCCGGCCCGGGCCTGGTGGGGCGGGTGAGTCCGGAGGCGGGAACAACCGGCCCATGCGGCGGCGTACGCGGTCGTCAGACGTTGTCAGGAATCCGGCTGCGCCGCAGCACAAGACGGTCAGCAGGGGCAGGAGCATCGATTCCTCCTTACGTGGGAGGCGGTGGGACTCGATGGCGGTGGGCTCGGCGCGGTCTGGCGGTCGACGCGACGGTCGGTGCGATCCTGGCGGCTTGCACGGCACCCCGGTGGCTTGACGCGGGTGGGGCTCGGTGCGGACAGATGGTGTATGGCGCGCATTTCCAAGAGGGCATTTCCACGGGGGTCGGTCAGTGGGTTTGTTCCGCTGCCTCTGCCAGCTTCGCGGTCCACCACAGACCCAGGGCGTCGAGGCCGACTCCGAGGATTACGCAGGCTAAGCCCGGCAGCGTGGTGAGCAGGAACGTCAGGGGGTTCGCGCCCAGGGTGGCGGCCATGCCCAGGCCCAGGATCGGCAGGCCGGCCAGCAGGCGGGCGGTGGCGCGGGGGCCGGCGAGTTGCAGGGTGATCTCCTCCCGCTGGGATTGTTCGTCGCGTAGTGCCTCGGCCAGACCTTCGATCACGGCGGCGAGCATGCCGCCGCGGTCCATGCCGATTCGCCAGCAGCCGGCCAGGAGGCGCAGGCCCTCGCAGCCTTCCGCGGTCGACGCGCGTACGAAGGCGGCGGGTACGTCATCGCCGTTGCGGGCGGCCTCGACTATCGGCGCGAGGCCGGGGATGGAGAGGACGCCGGCCGCGTAGGCAAGAGCGGTCGCCGCCGGGCGGCCCGCGGCCAGTTCTACGGCGAGGCTGTCACACAGTTCGATGACGGAGGTGCGCCGTCGCGCCGCCTCTCGGCGGCGTCTGCCCGGCATCGCGGTGATCTGACCCAGCCGGACCGGATCGGCCCGCGGCGTAGAGCCGAGGACGGCCTTCAGGCGAAGGGTGGCAGGAGTTGGTATGTAGGCGACCAATACAGAGGCGAAGACACAGAGGCCGACAAGGACGCTTATGTCGCACCCCCCTTGAAACGCCAGGCAGTGGCCGGGGCGAGCAGTGACAGACACAACGGCCGCGTCGCGTGTCGTGGACCGCCCGTCGCGGCGGCGGTACGGCTGGCGGCCGGGCTATCGCCGGTCGGTCTTGCGGGACTCGAGTTCGCGGTCCTGTCGGTGATGAGTGGCGGGCCGCCACGCGAAGCGCGGCATTTCATGATCGGTTCCTTGTCAGGCGTGTGCGTAGGGCGGGCATGCCTGGGCCCTCTGTTATGGCGTTGGGGGCGAAGTGGACTGCCGGGATGACGGTGACCAGGCCGTCGTGGCCGCGCTCGAAGACGCAGATCTCGGCCACTCGGCGGCGGCCGGACGGGTCTCTTACCAGGTGGATGACTGCGTCCAGGGCGGCGGCCAGTTGGCTGTGCACCGCGTCACGGGTCAGGCCGGCCGTGCACGCCAGGGCCTCCAGGCGGGCGGGGACGTCGGCCGGGGTGTTCGCGTGTACCGTTGCGCAGCCGCCCTCGTGGCCCGTGTTCAGGGCATTCAGTAAGGCGACGACCTCAGAGCCTCGCACCTCGCCGACCACCAAGCGGTCCGGGCGCATCCTCAGTGCCTGGCGCACCAGGTCGTGCAACGTCACTCCGCCAGCGCCCTCCACGTTGGGCGGGCGGGCTTCCAGGCCGACCACGTGCGGGTGGGCCGGGCGGAGTTCGGCGGAGTCTTCCACCAGGATCAGGCGTTCTCCCGGGTCGACCATGGTCAGTAGGGAGGACAGGATCGTCGTCTTGCCCGAACCGGTGCCGCCCGTCACCAGGAAGGCGATACGCGCGGTCACGAGGCCGGCCAGCAGGGCGGCGCCGGCGGGCGGGATCGTGCCGGCGGCGACGAGCTCGTCCAAGGTGAAGGCTCGCCGTCTCGGCAGCCGCAACGACAGCGTCGTGCCGGCCGAGGCGATCGGCGGGAGTACCGCGTGCAGGCGCACGCCTCCCGGCAGTCTCGCGTCCGTGTACGGGGCCGTGTCGTCCAGGCGGCGACCGGCCAGGGCGGCCAGGCGCTGGGCCAGGCGGCGTACGGCGGGTTCGTCGGCGAACCGGACCTGGGTCAGGCGGAGGCCCGCTCCCGCGTCCACCCATACCTCGCCCGGGCCGTTGACCAGGACGTCTGTCACGTCCGGGTCGCGCAGGAGAGGTTCGAGCGGGCCGGCGCCGACCAGGTCGGCGCGCACTTCGCCGGCCAGGGTGAGCACCTCGGTGTCGCCCAGTGTCCGGCCCTCCGCGCGTAACGCGGCGGCGACCTGGGCGGCGGTCGGGAGGCCGTCGGCGCCGATCAACCGGGCTCGCACGGCATCGGTCAGGTCGCTCACGTCAGCCTCCTCATGTCAGCCTCCTCATCTCCGGGCCCGCTGTACGGGCCCGCGGGCCTGGAGGCCCGCAGGTCCCCTCAGACCTCTCGTGCTCAGGACGCCGGGCATTGCGGCGGCGCCGTCCAGGGGGGAACGGAGCGGGATCTCCTCGGGCGGGTACGGGACCCGGGGGCGAAGGTAACGTCGCCGCTCATGTCGGCCCGCCCCCAGTCAGGCCACCCAGGAAGCGTGCGCAGAACGCGCCGAGGGGTCCGCCGCCCGGGGACTCCCCGCGTTCGACCGCGCCCGGGAGTCGCCGGTCGGCCGCCATCACGCCCGCCAGCGGCAGCCGCAGTGACTCCGCGATGACCTCGGGCTTGAGGCCGCCGGGCGCCGGACCGCGGACGACGAGACGGAGGTCTCGCGTGTAGCGGCGGGCCACCTCGGCGACCCGGTCGGCGGCGACCGCGGCGCGCACCTCCGCCGGTACGACGATCAGCGTCGTGTCGGCCGAGACCAGGGCCTCCGCACCCGCCTCGGTGACCTGCCGGGGCAGATCGACGACGACCAGGTCATAGCCGCGTACGGCCGCGTCGAGCACCGAGCGCATCGTCTCGGCGGTGATCGGCTCGACCGCTCCGCGGTGCCAGGACAGTACGGCGAGGCCGCTGCGGGCGGGCAGGGAGTCGTGCAGTGCCGCGCTGCTCAGCCGGCCGTGGCGCTCGGCGTAGTCGGACCAGCGTGCGCCCGGTGCGCCCTCCGCGCCGAGGACCAGGTCGATGCCGCCGCCGAGCGGATCGCCGTCCACCAGCAGGGTGCGCAGCCCGCGGCGCGCGGCGACGCTCGCCAGCGTGGCCGACAGCACGCTGGCGCCCGCGCCTCCCCGGCCGCCCATGACGCCGATCACCAGAGCCGCCGGTACGGGCGGCTCGCCGGCCGCGGCCATCCGCGAGACCAGCCACGACTCGGCCTCGGGCAGGTCGACGACGTCTTGCGCGCCGATCTCGACGGCCAGCCGGTAGACGCCTTCGCCGGCCGGCGAGGAGGTCGCCAGGATCACCCCCGGCCGGCGCGGCGGCGGACCGGCGGCCAGCGCGGTGGACAGGTCGTGGCCGGCCACCACCAGCGCGGCGTCACGCCAGGCCGACCGGGCGCGTACGGCGTCGGAGACGACGGTTGCCTCCACGTCGGCGGCCGCGGCGAGTCGTAAGAGGTCATCGAGCAGCGAGGCGTCGGCGGAGACGATGAGCACGGTGGTGGACATGGCAGGCCCCCTCAGGACGAGACGAGGTACACCATGCGCTGAGCGGGCCACGGCACGGAAGAGGCGTCCACAGCCTGTGGATAACTTATGGAGAGGCGCCACCGTATCGACGACGGTCATGCCTGCCTGCGGAAACGAGGCGACCCCCGCCGGGGGGGAGAGCGGGGGTCGCCGGACGGTCCGGCTCTGGGGGGGTAGAGCCGGACCCGTTTTTCCGAGGAAGTCTGTTAGTCACCCTAAATCGGATGCCGGGTCATCGTCAGCAAGAACGCATACCCAGCTCCCCCAGTGTATGCAGATTCGACATATGCTGCCCCATCATGGCGCGTTGCGTCGAGTGCCGTTCTATTTCTCTTGCGACGACCAGCACCACATATTCGGACATAAGCCACCCGCGCCACATCGAGAACACGTGCCGCAGCGTAGCGGACCGATCTGCAAGCGAGAACGGCTGGTTCGACCAGAACATAGATCACTCTATGTAACCGCTTTCCCGCAAGGACACGAACCCTTCACTCCGCGAACAGAGGCTCGCGAGACAGGGCCGGCCACCCCGCGGACCCCAAGCGGCCATTCTCCGTCCGAGGGCTTGTCATCTGCATGAAAGCGGCGTAGACAGGTGTCACGGACGAAGTGTCCGAGCACGGCAGCCGGGCACCCACGCGCGACCAGCCGCGGGAGGCGTGTCGAGACGGGCTTGACCCGATCCGACTGATCAAGGTGCACGCTTGGTAACCCGGTGTGACGTGACGGCGAGCGGCGTTCCTTCGGGAGCGCCGTTCGCTTTAATAAAGAAATTCGGTCATCGGGTTCATTTTCGCGCGAATGCCTCGCAAACCGCCAACGCATCCCGCGCTCCCAAGCTGAGCGCCTCCGCGCAGTGCCGAACCCATTGCGCGACTCCCGACGGCGTGCCGGACAGATAGGCGCGGATCGCCTCACCATAAGCGGAGCCGAGTTCCACATGTCCCACTTCCGGAGCCACCAGCGACTTGGCGTCGACACCGCGGTCGATGAGCGTCAGCCGTACCGCCGCGCGCGCCACGATCCCGTCGCCCCACCCGAACGGCCGCAACGCGAGCAGTTCGCCGTGCGCGACCGCGGCGACGACCATGGCCGGCGCCTCTGTGGGCATGGTCAGCAGGTCACTCAGGGACGACAGGCGCGCCGCCACCGAAGCGGGCGACGGCGGCGGCCCCAGCGACAGCGGGTCGCGCGCCGAGGACCCTGCACGCGGACGACCCACCTCGACGCCGGCGACGTCCGCCGCGGCGAGCGCGTGCAGCCGCGCCAGCACCTGACGCGGCGCGTTGTGCCACGGCAGCGACCCGAGAGCGGCCGACACCCGCAGCGCGCCCTGGACCAGCGGATCCTCCACCAGCCCGGCGCGTACGTCCTCCAGCGGAGCGTCCGCGCCCTCCAGCGCGGCCGAGGCGCGTGCCCCGCGCAACGCCGACTCCGCCGACACCTCCGGACCACGCCGCCGCAGGATGCGGTGGCCGAGCAGCCGGTCCACCGACTCTCGTGCCGACGCGGCGGCTTCGGACACCCCGGGCAGGCCCGCGACTTGGGCCAATGGGTCACTCATCCACATGACACTATTCGCCGCTCGCCGGATACCCTGCGCGGGGTCACGTGACAACGGCACTGCCTCTTGTCACTACCGGTGTGTAACTGCTGGAGTGGGCGATGACCACCGACTCACCGAAGGAGCGCAACGTGGCGCAGGAACCCCCTACCGAGACCCTGTCCAACCTCCTGCAGGAGAGCCGGCGGTTCGCGCCCCCCGAGGAGCTGGCCGCGGCGGCCAACGTCACCGAGGCCGCGTACGGTGAGGCGAGCGCCGACCGGCTGGCGTTCTGGGAGAAGCAGGCGGATCGGCTGCACTGGAACACCAAATGGGACACCGTGCTCGACTGGTCCAACCCGCCGTTCGCCAAATGGTTCGTCGGCGGGCAGCTCAATGTCGCGTACAACTGTGTGGACCGCCACGTCGAGGCCGGCAACGGCGACAAGGTCGCCTACCACTGGGAGGGTGAGCCGGGCGACACGCGCACGATCACCTACGCCGATCTCAAGCGCGAGGTGAGCAAGGCCGCCAACGCCCTCACCGAGCTGGGTGTGAACAAGGGCGACCGCGTCGCGATCTACATGCCGATGATCCCGGAGACCGTGATCGCGATGCTGGCCTGCGCCCGGATCGGCGCGCCGCACACCGTGGTCTTCGGCGGCTTCTCCTCCGACGCGCTGCGCAACCGCATCGAGGACTGCGACGCCCACGTCGTGATCACCGCCGACGGCGGATACCGCCGCGGTGCCCCGAGCGCGCTCAAGCCCGCCGTCGACGAGGCGATCGAGGGTCTCGACCACGTACGCAACGTGCTCGTCGTACGCCGCACCGAGCAGGACGTCGCGTGGAACGACGACAGGGACGTCTGGTGGCATGAGTACGTCGACCGGCAGAGCGAGGAGCACGAGGCGCTGCCGCACGACGCCGAGCACCCGCTGTACGTGATGTACACCTCGGGTACGACGGCCAAGCCCAAGGGCATCCTGCACACGACCGGCGGCTACCTCACTCAGGTCGCCTGGACCCACCACGCGGTCTTCGACCTCAAGCCGGACACCGACGTCTTCTGGACCGCGGCCGACATCGGCTGGGTCACCGGGCACTCCTACATCGTGTACGGGCCGCTGGCCAACGGCGCCACGAGCGTCATGTACGAGGGCACGCCCGACACGCCGCACAAGGGCCGCTGGTGGGAGCTGATCGCCAAGTACAAGGTGACGATCCTCTACTGCGCGCCCACCGCGATCCGCACGTTCATGAAGTGGGGCGCGGAGATCCCGGCCGAGCACGACCTGTCCTCGCTGCGGCTGCTGGGCTCGGTCGGCGAGCCGATCAACCCCGAGGCGTACGTCTGGTACCGCACCAACATCGGCGGCGACCGTACGCCGGTGGTGGACACCTGGTGGCAGACCGAGACGGGCGCGCTGATGATCTCGCCGCTGCCGGGTGTCACCCACGGCAAGCCGGGCGCCGCGATGCGGCCGCTGCCCGGGATTGAGGCCGACGTGGTCGATGACCAGGGCAAGGCGGTGCCGGACGGCGGCGGCGGGTTCCTGGTGGTCAAGGAGCCGTGGCCGTCGATGCTGCGGACGATCTGGGGCGACGACGAGCGCTACGTCAAGACGTACTGGTCGCGCTTCGAGGGGCTCTACTTCGCCGGCGACGGCGCCAAGAAGGACTCCGACGGCGACCTGTGGCTTCTCGGCCGCGTGGACGACGTCATGCTCATCTCGGGCCACAACATCTCCACGACCGAGGTCGAGTCGGCGCTGGTGTCCAACCCGAAGGTCGCCGAGGCGGCGGTCGTCGGCTCGACCGACCCGGTCACCGGGCAGGCGATCGTCGCGTTCGTGATCTTGCGCGGCGACACCGTGGACGACGGCGAGGCGCTGGTCAGCGAGCTGCGCAACCACGTCAGCAAGGCCCTTGGCGCGATCGCCAAGCCGCGCCAGATCATGATCGTGCCCGAGCTGCCCAAGACGCGGTCCGGCAAGATCATGCGCCGGCTGCTGCGCGACGTGGCGGAGAACCGCTCGCTCGGCGACGTGACGACGCTCACCGACAGCACGGTGATGGACCTGATCAAGGACAAGCTGCCGGCGCAGGCCGAAGAGTAGGACCGTGAGACGGGAGGGCGCGGCCGGTGAGCCGCGCCCTCCCGCTCGTGTTCCGCGCGGAAATCGGGATCGGGATGGTCACGACGGGTGACCCCGGACCGGGCTAACCTCTGACAAGGGCGATCTTCGTCTCGTCCGCGCGGTGACGGCCGCCGTCGCCTTCCAGGCACGTACGGAGTAGGAGAGAGTCCACATGACCGAGGTACGGTCCGACGGCCAGCTCGAGGACATGTCGATCGGCGAGCTGGTCAAGTTCGCCACGGGCAGTGTGTCCCAGTTGGTGAAGTCGGAGATGGCGCTCGCCAAGCTCGAGCTGAAGGACGACGCCAAGCGCGCCGCGCTCGGCAGCACCCTGTTCGCGGTGGCCGGCGTCACCGGCGCCGTCGTGGTCATCCTGCTCTCGATCGCCGCCGCGTACGGCCTGATCACGCTGGGCATCTGGAACTGGGCGGCGTTCCTCATCGTCGCCGGCGTGTACGTCGTGCTCGCGGCGCTTCTCGTGCTGATCGGGCTGTGGCGGATGAAGAAGATGAGCGGTGTGAGCCGTACCCGCCGTACGGTCAGCGCCGACCTCGCCATGCTGCGCCGCGGTGGCGGCGACGACGAACGACCCGCCCTCACCGAGTGATGGCGGACGAGTCCGCCGTTCTTCTCGACGGTCCGTGGCGGCACCGGGGGGTGAACGCCGGCGGCACGCGGTTCCATGTCGTCGAGCAGGGCGACGGGCCGTTGGTGCTGCTCGTGCACGGGTTCCCGGAGTTCTGGTGGTCCTGGCACCGTCAGCTCGAGTCCCTGGCGGCGGCCGGATACCGCGCGGCAGCGGTCGACCTGCGCGGCTACGGGGGCAGCGACAAGCCGCCGCGCGGTTATGACCTGGCCACGCTGGCGAACGACCTCGCAGGCCTGGTGCGCTCGCTCGGCGAGGCGAACGCGACCGTCGTCGGCCATGACTGGGGCGGCCTGCTGGCCTGGACGATGGGCGTCTACTACCCCAAGGTCGTGCAGCGGCTGGTCGCGGTCTCGGCGGCCCATCCGCTCCGGCTGGGTCACTCACTGCTGACGGACGTACGGGGCCAGGGCTGGGCGGTGCGTCACGCGCTCGGCTTCCAGTTGCCGATCGCGCCGGAGAAACGTCTCGTCAAGAACGACGCCGCGCTCATCGGCGAGCTGCTGAACGACTGGTCGGGCCCGGGCTGGCCGGACGCGGAGACCGAGCGCCTCTACCGCTCGGCGTTCCAGATCCCGGGCGTCGCGCACTGCGCGCTGGAGTATCACCGCTGGACGGTCCGTTCGCTGCTGCGCCCTGACGGCATCCGGTACGCCGGGCCGGATGCGCGTGCCGATCCGGGTGCCGGTGCTGCATCTGCACGGCGCGCTCGACCAGTGTGTGCTGCCGCGCAGCGCGCAGGGCTCGGGCCGCTACGTCGAGGCGCCGTACCGCTGGAAGCTGATCGAGGGCGCCGGGCACTTCCCGCACGAGGAGCGCCCGTCCTCCTTCGACGAGGAGCTCATCGGCTGGCTGTCCGACCCCGAGCCCGACCGGTGAGCGGCACCCGCGACCGCGACGAGTCCGGCCGGGCACGCAACGCACGGCCCCGCGACGCGTACGGCCGGCCGCTGGCCCGCGTCGCCGAGGGCGAGGAGCGTGTCCCGGAGGACTATGCGCCGTCCCCGGCCGAGGCGCTGGCCGAGGCGCAGCGGCTGCTCGACGCCGACCGCCCCTTCCACGCGCACGAGGTCCTCGAGGCCGCCTGGAAGTCCGCGCCGGAGGCCGAGCGCGAGCTGTGGCAGGGCCTGGCGCAACTGGCCGTCGGCTTCACGCACGTACGCCGCGGCAACGCCAAGGGCGCGCAGTCGCTGCTCCGCCGGGCCGCGGACCGCCTCGCCGCCCACGACCGGCCGCCGCACGCCATCGCGGCGGCCGCCCTCGCCGCGCGGGCACGCGAACTGGCCGACCGCATCGAGGGCGACGGCCTCGGCGCCGTGACCGACGCCGACCTGGCACCGAGGCTGACCGGCTGACCTCGGCGCGGAGCCTGACCAGCGGGAACCTCAGTCGGAGCAGGACTGCGTGGAGACCTCGTCGACGGCGTTCACGCCCGCCTGCGCGTCGGGTGCGACCTCGCCGGCGGTGAGGACGTAGCCGGTCTCCTTGTTGTCCAGCGCGGCGGCGAAGACGACGCCGTACACCTTGCCGTTGGTGGCCAGCAGCGGGCCGCCGGAGTTGCCCTGCTCGACCAGCGCGCGGATGGCGTAGATCTCGCGGGTGACCTGGCCCGAGTGGTAGATGTCCGGGCCGCGCGCCTTCTGCTCGGCGCGGATGCGGGCCGGGCGGGAGGTGAACGGCTGGTTCTTCGGGAAGCCGGCCACCACCGCGTCGTCACGGGTGTGGGCGGTGCCGTCGAACTTCAATGTCGGCAGGGTCAGGCCGGGTACCGCGAGGATGGCCACGTCGCGCTTGTAGTCATAGAGAACGACACGTGCGTTGTAGGTGCCGTTGCCCATCGTGAAGACCTTCGGGCTCGTGTCGACGCCCGCGACGACGTGCGCGTTGGTCATGACGCGGCCCGGGGCGTACACGAAGCCGGTGCCCTCGATCTTGCGCTGGCAACTGCGCGCGGTCCCGATGATCTTGACGATGCTGCGCCGCGCCGAGCGCAGCTCAGGAGTGTTGAGGATCTTGGTGTCCGGGGGCGGCACGTCCACGACGGGCTCGCCGCCGAGGCCGCCGAAGACCTGCGGGAAGCCGGTCTTGGAGACGAAGCCGCGGAAGGAGGAGAACCAGGTGTTGGCCTGGTCGGGCATGAAGGTGTTCACTCCGTGCAGGACCGTGGAGTCCTTGACCTGGGTGCGCAGCCAGACGAACGGCGAGGTCACCAGGGCACTGCCGATCAGCCACGCGACGACCAGGAGCGCGATGCCGCTGACGCAGGCGCCGCCGACCGCGTCGACGCTGCGCGCCGAGTCCCAGGTCACCCGGTTGCGCAGGGCGGAGCCGATCGAGGAGGCCAGCAACTGGCCCAGCGTCGCGGTCAGGAACGGGATGACGATGGCGAGCAGCGCCTGCTGGGCCGGGCCGCCCACGACCGCCTTGACGATCGGCGGCGCGACGAGCATGCCGACGATGACGCCGCCGACGAACCCGACGAAGCTCAGCGAACCGACGATGAAGCCCTGCCGGTATCCGGAGATCGCGAAGAGGACGACGAGCGCCAGCAGAATCAGATCGAGGAGATGATCGCCCAGCACTGGATCACCGTATAGGGGAAACGAGCTCGGGCACGTCGCCTCCGTGGACCAGATCCGCGCCTCTTAGGTACGTACGGGGTACTACTCGCGCGTGGCAAGGTCGATGACTTCGGGTGGAAGGTCCTCTATGCGGCTCTCGTCCCATGGGCGTTCCCAGCCTCCGGCCTGAAGTACGCGGTGCAGGAGCCCGGCGGTGAACCCCCAGATGAGCATCCCACGCGCGCGAAAGGCGGGACCGAGATAACCGGAGGGTCCGCGGATCCGAAGCCGGTTGGCCGGGTCGGTCAGCTCCGCGATCGGCACCCGTGCGACGGAGGCGACCTCGCCCGGGTCGCCGGCGGCGACGGCGGACGGCTCGTGCCACCAGCCGACCACGGGCGTGACGCGGTAGCCGCTGTGGGAGACGTACATCTCGCGCATCCGCGCCAGCACGGTCACGCCGGCGGGGTTGAGTCCGGTCTCCTCGGCGGCCTCGCGCAGCGCCGCGCCGACCGGGCCGTCGTCGCCGGGGTCGATGCCGCCGCCCGGGAACGCCGGCTGCCCGGCGTGCTTGCGCAGCGTGTCGGCGCGCTGAAGAAGCAGCAGGTCCGGCCCCTGGGCGCCCTCGCCGAACAGGATCAGCACCGCCGCGGCGCGCGCGCCGTCGCCGGATGGCCGGAAGGGTTCGGGCACCTCCGACAGGGGTGCCGCGGCGACGAACTCACGCAGCCAGCCGGGGTAGTCCGTCACGAGAACGGGCCGGGCCGTACCAGCTTGCTCGCCGTCTTCTCATCCGTCGGCCCCTCGCCGAACGAGGGGCACAGCGGGGCGAGCGGGCAGACGCCGCAGGCCGGGCGCCGCGCGTGGCACATCCGGCGGCCGTGCCAGATCAGCCGGTGCGACAGGATCGTCCAGTCCTTGCGCGGCACGAGCTCCCCGACGGCGTACTCGATCTTGACCGGATCGGGCTCGGCGGTCCAGCGGAAGCGCCTGACCAGCCGGGAGAAGTGCGTGTCGACGGTGAGGCCGGGCACGTCGAAGGCGTTGCCGAGCACGACGTTCGCGGTCTTGCGGCCCACACCGGGCAGCGTGACCATCTCCTCGAGCGTGCGCGGCACCTCGCCGCCGAAATCATCGCGGATCGCCGCGGACAGCCCCATGACGGACCTGGTCTTGGCGCGGAAGAACCCGGTGGGCTTGAGGATCTCCTCGACGTGCTCGGGGTTGGCGGCGGCCAGGTCGTCGGCGGACGGGTACTTGGCGAACAGCTCCGGGGTCGTCAGGTTGACCCGCTTGTCGGTGGTCTGCGCCGACAGGACCGTCGCGACCAGGAGCTGGAAGGGCGTCGCGAAATTCAGCTCGCAGTGCGCGTCCGGATAGGTCTCGGCCAGGATCCGGTTGATCTTGCGAGCCCGCCGTACGAGCCCGAGCCGCGTCTCCGACTCCCACTTGCGAGCCCGCGCGCGAGGGGCCGAGGTCACATCCGTCGCCATGCCTGTCAGGGTAGAGCTTCGGAGCGGGACCGACGCCGTGGTTCCGCCGGTCGGAGCCCCCGGAGTAAATGGGGGGCCGCGTCACATTCACACTGCGACGTGCGTCACACTTATGCTCGTAGGTTACCGAGGAGGCAATGTGAACGACCGCGACGTCGAGGTTCTCGGCCGCGCGCCGCTCTTCGAGGCGCTCGACGAAGAGGGAGCCAGGGCGCTGCGCGCGACGGTCACAGAGGTGCACCTGTCACGCGGCCAGTCGCTGTTCTCCGAAGATCAGGAGGGCGACCGCCTCTACGTCATTCTCGAAGGCAAGATCAAGCTTACCCGGACCGCCCCCGACGGCCGGGAGAACCTCCTCAGCGTGTTGGGCCCGAGCGAGATGTTCGGCGAACTCTCCCTGTTCGACCCCCGCCCGCGTACGGCCAGCGCCATCGCGGTGACCGAGGGACGGCTGGCCGCGCTCAGCCACAGCGACCTGTGGCCGTTCCTCAAGGGCCACCCCGAGATCGGCATCCACCTGCTGCGCGCCCTCGCCCAGCGGCTGCGCCGCACCAACGAGATCATGGCCGACCTCGTCTTCACCGACGTGCCCGGCCGTGTCGCCAAGGCCCTGCTCGACCTGGCCGAGCGGTTCGGCCAGCCCACCGAGACGGGTCTGCACGTACACCACGACCTCACGCAGGAGGAGCTGGCCCAGCTGGTCGGCGCCTCGCGCGAGACGGTGAACAAGGCGCTCGCCGACTTCGCCCAGCGCGGCTGGCTGCGCATCGAGGCACGCGCCGTCCAGGTGCTCGACATCGAACGCCTGCGCAAGCGCTCCCGGTAGCCGCGGCGCTCAGGGACGGCCGCGCCCGGCGAGGTAGTCGAGCTGGGCGCGTACGGACGCCTCCGCGACCGGCCACAGCGCCCGGTCCACGTCGGCGTACACCCGCTCCACCACCTCGCGCGCCGTACGGTCGCCGGCGGCGAGCGCGTCCTCGACCTGCTGAAGGCGTTCGCGGCGGTGGCCGATGTAGTAGTCGAGCGCGCCCACCGGGTCATCGAGCCGTCCGCCGTGGCCGGGCAGGATCACCCGCGCGCCCTCGGCCAGTGCCCGCAGCCGGTCGAGGGACCCGAGGTAGTCGCCCAGGCTGTCCACGACCGTCGTCCCGCGCCCGAGGACGGTGTCGCCGGTGAGCACCGCCTGGTCGGCCGGCAGCCAGAAGGTCAGGGAGTCGGGCGTGTGGCCCGGCGTGTGCAGCACCCGCAGCAGCAGGCCGTCCAGCTCGACCACGTCGCCCTCACCCAGGCCCTCCTCGCCGAGCCGGTGCGCCGGGTCCAGGGCACGTACGGGCACCGGGCCGGCCAGCTCGGCGAACCTCCGCGCGCCCTCCGCGTGGTCCGGATGGCCGTGGGTGAGCAGGACGAGCGCGACCCGGCCCGCGGTGTCGGCGACGCGCCGCAGGTGGGCCTCATCCAGCGGTCCCGGGTCGATGACGAGCGAACGTTCCGCGCCCGGCTCGCGCAGCACCCAGGTGTTGGTGCCATCGAGCGTCATCGGCGACGCGTTGGGCGCGAGGACGCAGAGCGCGCGGTCCGTACGCATGCCGTCGATGCTCATCCGGGGCCCTCCGGCATCGTGAGGAAGACGCCGTCGCCGGTGACGATCGGCTCGGGCAGCAGCGGCCGGATGCGACGTTGCGCCGCGAGGACGCCGGCGACGTCGTCGTGGGCGGCCAGCTCGGTCAGCGTCACCTGTGTCGGCGGGAGCATCGGCATCTCGCCGCGCAGCGCGGCCTCCGCGGCGTCGCACGGGCGCACCCAGGCGACCCGGTCGGACTCGGTGCTCACGTCGCGCGTACGCTGCCCGGCCGGGAGCGCGGCGACGAAGAAGCGCGTGTCGTAGCGGCGTTCTTCGAGCTCGGGCGTGATCCAGTGCGCCCACGGTCGCAGCAGGTCGCCGCGGAGCACGAGCCCGCGCCGTGCCAGCAGCTCGGCCAGCGACTGCGACCGGTCCAGCAGGCCCTGCCGGTCGGCCTCCCAGTCGTCGGCGCTGGTGTCCGGGACGATCGCGTCCTCGGCCGGCCCGGCGAGCAGCACGCCGGACTCCTCGAACGTCTCGCGTACGGCCGCGCAGACCAGCTCACGCGCGAGCGTCTCGGCGGCGCCGAACGCCTCGCCCCACCAGGCCGGCGACGGGCCGGACCAGCCGACCGCCAGGTCGCCGTCGCGCCGGTCGACCGAACCGCCGGGGAAGACGTACGCACCCGGCGCGAACTTCATCGAGGACACGCGCCGCAGCAGGTAGACGAGCAGGCCGTCCGCGTCGTCGTCGCGCAGCAGGATCACGGTGGCGGCGTCGCGCGGCGCGACCGCCTTCGTACGGCCCTCGATGATGTCGCGCGCGCGGTCGGCCAGGTGTTCGGGAAGCCGGAACCGTGGTGCGTCCGCCAAGGCGCCTCCTTGCTCGGAGAATCCGACCGAACGTGTTCGGGAATCCGACCGAACGCTATTCGACTTCGGCGATCAGCTCCACCTCGACCGGGGCGTCGCGTGGCAGCACGGCCACCCCGACCGCGCTGCGCGCGTGCGTGCCCGCGTCGCCGAAGATCTTTCCGAGCAGGTCGCTCGCGCCGTTGATCACCTGCGGCTGGTCGTAGAAGTCCGGCGCGCTGGCGACGAAGCCGACGACCTTGACGATGCGCCGTACGCGGGACAGCTCGCCGACCTCGGCGCGTACGGCGGCGATGGCGTTGAGCGCGCAGATCTGTGCGAGCTCTGCAGCGCGCTCGGCGTCCAGGTCGGCGCCCACCTTGCCGGTCGAGACGAGCTCACCGGCCACGATGGGTAGCTGGCCCGAGGTGTGGACGTACGCGCCGGAGCGCGCGGCCGGGACATAGGAGGCCAGCGGCGCCGCGACGCCCGGGATCTCCAGTCCGAGCGCCGCCGCACGCTCCTCGGGCGTGCTCATGCCTTTTCCCGCTTGAGGTAGGCGACGAGGTTCTCCGGGTTCGGCCCGGGGATGACCGTGACGAGCTCCCAGCCGTCGTCACCCCAGTTGTCGAGGATCTGCTTCGTCGCGTGCACCAGCAGCGGAACGGTCGCGTACTCCCACTTCTTCATAGGCGGAACATTAGCCCCCGTGGCCCGGGCCGCCCCACACACCACCATCCGCGTTCGGCGCGGCCGCGTCCTGCGCGGGCGGCGCGGGCGAGGCGATGCCCGGCTTGTCCTCGTTCTCCAGTCCGAGGACCGGCGGCACCTCGTCCGCCGAGGCGATCGAGCTGGGCTGGTCGGCCTTTGCCAGCTCCTCTTCGGCCTTGGCGAGGCGCTCGGCCAGGTTCGTACGCGGGTTGCCCTCGCGCGGCGTCTGGTCACCGCCCGCGGCCCGGTCGAAGAACCGCAGCAACTCCACCGGGAAGGGCATCACGAGCGTGCTGTTCTTCTCGGCCGCGACCTCGACCACGGTCTGGAGCAGGCGCAGCTGGAGAGATGCGGGGTCCTGCGCCATGACCTCGGCCGCGGCGGCGAGCCGCTTGGACGCCTGGAACTCGCCGTCGGCGGTGATGATCCGCGCACGCCGCTCCCGCTCGGCCTCCGCCTGCCGCGCCATCGAACGCTTCATGCCCTCCGGGAGGGAGACGTCCTTGATCTCGACCCGCTGGATCTTGATCCCCCAGGGTGCCTCGGTCGCCTGGTCCATGATCCCTTGGAGCTCGGCGTTGATCGTCTCGCGCCCGGACAGCAGTTGCTGCATGTCCGCCTGGCCGATCACCGAACGCAGGGAGGTCTGCGCGACCTGGGAGATCGCCCAGTTGTAGTTCTGCACGTTGACGATGGCCTTCACCGGGTCGACCACCCGGAAGTAGACCACCGCGTCGACACGGACGCTGACGTTGTCCTGTGTGATGCCCTCCTGAGCGGGCACACCCATGGCGACGGTCTGCATGTTGACCTTCGTCATCCGGTCGATCATCGGGAAGATCAGGGTCAGCCCGGGTGCGCGGAAGTGCGGCTGCACCCGACCGAGACGGAACACCACACCGCGTTCGACCTGCTGGACGACCTTCACGGACGCGATGACCACGAGAAATACCAGGAATGCGATGATTCCCAGGAGAATGAACGCCGCTTCAGCCACGCGGCCCACCTTTCAGCCGGCAGATTCCCTTCGTCTTCTGACAGTAGTCCTCTGGGAGCCCGGGGTGTCAGACGTCACTTGCACTCTCTGCGAGCAGGCTCAGACCCGGACGATAGCCTCGATAAGGTGAGCGCGAGAGACACCGATTGGGACGGCGTGCGCCTGCACGTCGTCACCGGCAAGGGCGGCACCGGAAAGACGACGGTGGCCGCGTCGCTCGCGCTGGCCCTGGCCGCCGGCGGCCGCAAGGTCCTGCTCATCGAGGTCGAGGGCCGGCAGGGCATCGCCCAGCTCTTCGACTGCCCCCCGCTGCCGTACGAGGAGCGCAGGGTCGCGGTCGCACCCGAGGGCGGCGACGTGTACGCCCTGGCGGTGGACCCCGAAGAGGCGATGCTCGAATACCTCGAGATGTTCTACAACCTCCGCCGGGCCGGCAAGGCGCTCACCCGGCTCGGCCTCATCGACTTCGCCACCACGATCGCGCCCGGCCTGCGCGACGTGCTGCTCACCGGCAAGGCCAGCGAGGCCGTACGCCGCAAGGACAAGAAGGGCCACTTCATCTACGACGCCGTCGTGATGGACGCGCCGCCCACCGGCCGCATCAGCCGCTTCCTCAACGTCAACACCGAGGTGGCCGGGCTCGCCAAGATGGGGCCGATCCGCCATCACGCCGACACGGTGATGAAGGTCATGCGCAGCCCGGAGACGGCCGTCCACTTCGTCACGCTGCTGGAGGAGATGCCGGTCCAGGAGACCGTCGACGGCATCGCGAGCCTGCGCGAGATCGGCCTGCCGGTCGGCGGCCTGATGGTCAACATGGTGCGGCCGCCGATCCTGCCCGACGACCGACCTGTCCGCGGCGCTGGACGGCGAGCTCGACGTCGAGGCCATCCGGATGGGCGTCAAGGCGGCCGGCCTGGAGGACGACGCGCCGGAGATCGCGCAGGCCCTCGCCGCCGAGGCGGGCGACCACGCGCGCCGCGCGCGGCTCCAGGAACGCGAGATGGCCGAGCTGGCCGACGCCGACGTGCCGCAGTACGAGCTGCCGCTGCTGAGCGACGGCATGGACCTGGCCGGACTCTACGAGTTCGCCGAGGAGCTCAGAAAGCAGGGTGCGGCGTGAAGACGCCACCGGCGTTCGACATCGACACGCTGATCGACGACCCCGGCACGAAGATCATCGTGTGCTGCGGGTCCGGCGGCGTGGGCAAGACCACGACCGCGGCCGCCGTCGGCGTACGCGCGGCCGAGCGCGGCCGCGACGTCGTGGTGCTCACCGTCGACCCGGCGCGGCGGCTGGCGCAGGCGCTCGGGCTGACCGAGCTGGACAACACCCCGCGCCCGGTCGAGGGCGCCGAGGGCGAGCTGCACGCGATGATGCTCGACATGAAGCGCACCTTCGACGAGATCGTCGAGGCGCACGCCGAGCCCGACCGTGCCGCGCAGATCCTGGCCAACCCCTTCTACCAGTCGCTGTCCTCCAGCCTGTCCGGCACGCAGGAGTACATGGCGATGGAGAAGCTCGGCCAGCTCCACCGCTCCGGCGCGTGGGACCTCATCGTCGTGGACACGCCGCCGTCGCGCTCGGCGCTGGACTTCCTGGACGCGCCCGAACGCATGGGCCGCTTCCTCGACGGACGGCTCATCAAGTTGCTGATGGCCCCGGCCAAGGCCGGCGGGAGGTTCGGGATGAAGGTGGTGACCGCCGGGTTCGGGGTGTTCACCAGCGTCATCACCAAGGTGCTCGGCGGTCAGCTGATCCGCGACATGCAGACGTTCGTGCTGGCCTTCGACACGATGTTCGGCGGTTTCCGCGAGCGCGCCGAGCAGACGTACAAGCTGCTCCAGGCGCCGGGCACGGCGTTCCTCGTCGTGGCCGCGCCGGAACGCGACGCGCTGCGCGAGGCGTCCTACTTCGTGGAGCGACTCGCCGAGGAACGCATGCCGCTGGCCGGCCTCGTGGTCAACCGCGTGCACCGGCCCGCCGCCTCGCACCTGTCGGCCGTGCGCAGCCAGGCGGCCGCGGAGACGCTGGAAGCGCGCGGCAACCACCCGCTGACCGCGGCGCTGCTGCGCATGCATGCCGAGCGGATGCACGTCACGGCGCGCGAGACGCGGCTGCGCGAGAGCTTCACCTCGTCGCACCCGAAGGTGCCGGTGGTGACGGTCGGCGCGATGGCCGAGGACGTGCACGACCTCGAAGGTCTGCGCAGCATCGCGGGCGACCTCGCGGGCGAGAAGAGCACCGCGGCCTGACCGCCTGCGCGGCGGCCAGGCCGGGCGCGGAGGTCTCAGCTCGCGACGAGTTCTTCTTCGGGATCCTGGGACCGCTCGTACTGCTCCTTGGCGGTCTCCAGGAGTTCACGCCACGACGTGACGTCGGGACGCCGCCGCAGCAGTGCACGACGCTCGCGCTCGGTCATGCCGCCCCACACACCGAACTCGATCCGGTTGTCGAGGGCATCCGCGAGACACTCGGTGCGCACAGGGCAGCCACGGCAGATCAGCTTCGCCCGGTTCTGCGCGGCGCCCTGCACGAACAACGCGTCGGGATCCGCGTTACGGCAGGCGGCGCGGGCGGTCCAATCCGTGATCCACATCTTGGCCCCACTCCCCTTGGTCGGTTGTCGTTGCGAGCCCCGGCCAGACGGGCGCGGACGTCAGGCCGCCATACGAAAGCCGTGGGAGAAGAACTTACGGAACGGCGGGGGGATTCAACAGCCCCCGATGGGCCCATTCTCGAAATAGCCCCTCCGGGCCATCCGACGGCAACGAACTAGTCATCCGTCTGCGCGGACCTGCGCCATATGTACCTCTCGTCCCGCGTAACCTATGGGTCGTGATGGCTGTGAGGGAAGATCAGGAACACGTGATCGTCAAGCTGCTGCGACTACTCGGGGCGGCTGCCTTCGCGGGGGTTCTCGTCGGTCTTCTGGCGCTGCCGGGCATCGGCAGCGTCGGCATGGCGGCGCGTGATGCCTCCGACAGCTTCCAGAGCCTGCCGGACGGCTTCAGCCTCAAGCCGCCACCCGAGCGCACCACCGTCTACTCCTCAGACGGCCAGGTCATCGCCCAGTTCTACTACCACAACCGCGAGTCGGTGAGCCTCGACCAGGTCGCCCCGATCATGCAGAAGGCGATCGTCTCGATCGAGGACGCGCGGTTCTTCGAGCACGGCCCGCTCGACATGAAGGGCTCCTTCCGCGCCCTCGTCACCAACGCGCAGGACGGCGGCATCAAGCAGGGCGGCTCGACGCTCACCCAGCAGTACGTGAAGAACCTCCTCGTCGAGAACGCCAAGACGGAAAAGGACGCCGAGGCGGCGAAAGCGCCGAACTTCGGGCGGAAGCTCCGTGAGCTGCGGTACGCCGTCAACGTCGAGAAACGCCTGACCAAGAACCAGATCCTCGAGGGCTACCTCAACATCGCCTACTTCGGCTCCGGCGCGTACGGCGTCCAGGCGGCCTCGCAGTACTACTTCAGCAAGAACGCCTCCGAGCTCACCCTCCCCGAGGCGTCGCTACTGGCGGGCGTGACCAACAGCCCGTACTTCTACGATCCCGAGATCAACCAGAAGGGCGCCACCGACCGCCGCAACACCGTGCTCTACCGCATGGCGGACCTGAAGATCATCACCAAGCAGCAGGCCGACACGGCGGCCGCCTCTCCCATCAAGTTGCACATCAAGAAGCCGAAGACCGACTGCGCCGACAGCAAGGCGCCGTTCTTCTGCGAGTACGTCAAGGACGAGATCCTCGGCAACTCCGCGTTCGGCAAGACCTCGAGCGACCGGGAGCGGCTGCTGTACCGCGGCGGCCTCACCATACGTACGACGCTCGACATGAAGGCGCAGGCGGCCGCGCAACGCGCCCTCTCCCTGCGCCCGAGCCGCAGCAGGACGGCCACAGAGGCGATGGTCAAGCCGGGTACGGGCGAGATCAAGGCGATGGTGGTCAGCAACGCGTACGGCGACCACAAGAAGAAGGGCCAGACGACGCTGAACCTGGCCGCCGACTACGCCCACGGCGGCAACGGCGGCTACTCGGCCGGCTCGACCTTCAAGATCTTCACGCTCGCCACCGCGCTCGACAAGGGGTTCAGCGTCGGCACGACGCTGCCGGCGCCCAACACCGCGACGGTCAGCGGGCTCACCGACTGCAAGGGCAACCACACCGACTCCTGGACGCTCGGGAACGCCGAGACGTCCAAGCGCAAGACGGCCAACCTCAACACCGGCACGTGGGACTCGATCAACACGTTCTACGCCGCGCTCGAACAACGGGTCGGCCTGTGCGACTCGGTGCGCATGGCGGCCAACTTCGGCATGCGGCAGTCGAACGGCCAGCCGCTCCAGCAGGTGCCCTCCCAGGTGCTCGGCACCAACAACATCGACGTCACCCACCTCGCCGCCGCGTACGCCGGCTTCGCGGCACGCGGTCAGTACTGCACGCCGGTCGCGATCAACGACGTGACCGACGCCAACGGCAAGAAGATCAAGGTGCCGAAGGCCAAGTGCGGCAAGGCCGTCGACTCCAGCGTCGCCGACGAGACCACCCGGATCCTGCAGGGCGTGCTCACCAACGGCACCGGCCGCGGCAGGGGCATCGGCCGGCCCGCGGCGGGCAAGACCGGCACCTGCGAGGCGCACTCCTGCGCGCTGTTCGCGGGCTACACGCCCGACCTCGCGGCGGCCGTCTGGTACGGCGACCCGGCGGCGCCCTTCGGCCACACCGAGCCCGGGCATCTACGGCGCGAACATCGGCGCCATCTGGCAGTCGTCGATGGAGGGCGCGCTGCGCGGCACCCGGCCGACGTCGTTCCACACGTCGCTCGGCGACTTCGGCAGCCTGGGCCAGGCACGCATCCCGAACGTCCGCGGCATGGCGGTCGCCGAGGCCCAGCGCCAGATCGAGAACGCCGGCTTCAACGTGCAGGTCTCACCACGCGCCATCGACTCCAACCAGCGCAAGGGCACGGTGGCCTACACCTCGCCGAGCGCGGGCGTGAAGTCGGACAAGGACACGTCGGTCGTGATCTTCGTGAGCAACGGCAACGGCCCCGGCCGTCCGCGGCGCAGGCGAACGGGCGACCGGGGGCATCTGGCCGTTCAACTAGCCGGCCGGGCCGCCGGGCCGGCCGTCGGCCGGTGAGCCGTCGTCAGCCGGCGAGCTGCCGCTTGACCTCACCGGACACGCGGCGGCCGTCGGCACGGCCGGCGACCTTGGGCGTCACGACCTTCATCACCTGACCCATGGCACGCGGCCCCTCGGCGCCGGTCTCGGCGATGGCGTCCGAGACGAGCGCGGCGAGCTCGTCGTCGCCGAGCTGCGCGGGCAGGTACTCGTCGAGCACCACACCCTCGGCCCGCTCGGCCTCGGCCTGGTCCGTACGCCCGGCGTCCGCGAACGCCTCGGCCGCCTCGCGGCGCTTCTTCGCCTCGCGCTGCAACACCTTGACGACCTCGTCGTCGGACAGCTCGCGCGCCTGCCTGCCCGAGACCTCCTCGTTCGTGAGCGCCGTCAACGCCATCCGGATCGTACGGGTGCGGACCTCATCACGCGCCTTCATCGCCACGGACAGGTCGGCCTGCAGCTTCTCCTTCAACATGGTCATCATCTTGCCCTGCCCGCCGGTGCTCTGCTTTCCAATATTCGGTCTTGAGGGTCTGGCACGATGGAGAGGTGCTGAAGAGATATGGCCTCCCCCTGGGCGTTCTGGGGCTGGGCGTCGCCGGCGTCGGCTACGCGTCGGTCATCGAACGCAACTGGTTCCGCCTGCGCCGCTACGACGTGCCCGTGCTCGCGCCAGGACAGCGGCCGCTGAAGATCCTGCACATCTCGGACACGCACCTGACCCCGGGCCGCCGCCGCCTGATCTCCTGGGTCGCCGCCCTGGACGCCCTGGAGCCCGACCTGGTCGTCAACACGGGCGACTCGATCTCCCACCCGGACGCCATCGGCCCGTTCCTGTCCCTGCTGGGCCCACTGCTCGACCGCCCCGGCGTGTTCGTGTACGGCTCGAACGACATGTACTCCCCGGTGCCGAAGAACCCGGCGCGCTACCTGTGGCGTACGAGCCGCACCGACTACAACAGCCGTACGGTGCCGGACCTGCCGTACGAGGAGCTCGGCGCGGCCCTGACCGCGGCGGGCTGGCTCGACCTCAACAACCACGTCGGCAGCCTGAAGGTCGGCGACGTGGCGGTGGAGTTCGGCGGCGTGGCCGACTCCCACATCGGCAAGGACCGCTACGACCAGATCGCCGGTCCCGTGTCGCCAGGCTCCCTGGGCATCGGCGTGCTGCACTCCCCAGAACCCCGCAACCTGGACCGCTTCGCCGCGGACGGCTACCGCCTGCTACTGGCCGGCCACACACACGGCGGCCAGCTGTGCGTCCCGTTCTATGGCGCGCTGGTGACGAACTGCGGCATCGAGAGGGCCCGGGTGAAGGGCCTGCACCGGCACGGCCCGTCATGGCTCCACGTGTCCGCGGGCCTGGGCACCTCACCGTACGCACCGGTCCGCTTCTGCTGCCCACCGGAGGCCTCCCTACTGACGCTGGTCCCGATACTCGGGCGCGGGGAGGGGTGAACGTCCGCTAGAGTGGGGGACGGCACAGGCGCTGTAGGGCGACCTGCGGCCACCGGGGTGTAGCGCAGCTTGGTAGCGCGCTTCGTTCGGGACGAAGAGGTCGTGGGTTCGAATCCCGCCACCCCGACACAGGTCAGGCCCGCTTTCTGGGTCTGGGACGAAGGGCCATTATCTGGCCCTGTGGGAATTCTGTGGGACGATCTTCGGATCGTCCCATTTCCATTTCAGCACTCGGGAGCCCATTTTTCGATCTTGCGTGGCCTTGGGTTTGCGCAGGGTCGCGCCACCGCGGCGGGTCAGGACCAGCTCTCCTTGAGAAGCGCTCCGTTGGCATGCAGTATGTCGAGGCGGTTGACGGTTGGTTCGGCTGCTGGGCGAGAGCCGCCGAACGCGGTGTCGACGGCCGAGTGGATTCGGGTTTTCGAATGCCTTACCGCAGGCTTCCTTGGACTCCCAGACGTCGATGTAGCGCAGGCTGCCGTCGTCGTTACGGACGCACAGGTGGAGCAGGGCGCCCTCCAGCGGTTCGGGGCCGAGCTCGGTGATGATCCGTCGGTACAGCTCCTCCCCGATCGGGACGTCTTGAACATAGGCGTAGACCATGACACAGCCTCCTGAGATATGATCCGAAGCACTTTCGGATGAATACTTGGGACGGTACGGCCAATGGCTGTCGATGGCAAGGGCCCCAAGCGCGGATACCACTCGCCGCGCCGGATCGAGCAGGCCGCGGCGACCCGCGAAGCGATCTTGGGTGCGGCACGTGAGCTTTTCGTCGGCAACGGCTATGTCGCGACCACGATCGCCGCGATCGCGGCGCGTGCCGGCGTCTCGGTGGACACCATCTACGCGACGGCCGGGCGGAAGCCCGCCCTGCTTCGCGAACTGGTCGAGACCGCGATCTCCGGCACCGGTCAGGCCGTCCCCGCCGAGCAACGCGACTATGTGCTCAAGGTACGCGCCGCGCCTACCGCCCGCGCCAAGATCACTGTGTACGCGCACGCGATTGCCGCCATCCAGGAGCGCCTCGCCCCCGTGTTCGTCGTTCTTCGCACGGCCGCCGCCACCGACTCCGAATGCGCCTCGCTCTGGACCGAGATCGCGCAGCGCCGCGCCGCGAACATGCGGATGTTCGCGGCCGACCTGCGCGGTACCGGGGAGCTCCGCGACGACCTGTCCGACGATCAGGTCGCCGACGTCATCTGGAGCATGAACAGCGCCGAGTACTGGGTGCTGCTCATACAGGAACGCGGCTGGCGCCCAGCGCAGTTCGCCGACTGGCTTGCCGACGCCTGGCCACGACTCTTGCTCAAGACCTCGCCGGCGGCCGGTGGGGATCACCCACAATAGAGTGCCTCTAGTACAGCGGTCAGATCCGTTTGATCGTAGCGAGCCAGGCCGGTGCGCCGTTCTCGTCGTGGTATCTCGTCTGAACGCGGTCCGGTTCGATGGCGGAGACATTCCATCCATTGCCGAGGTTGAACGCCGCTCTCAGCTCTCCCCGAGTTATGGGATGCGGGCCGGTGCCGGGACCTTCGTCGCCGAAGCCCAACACATACAGGGTTCCACCATGCTCGGTCACCGACGCGACACTCTCCGCGTATTCTGTTCGCTCGTCGCGGTCGAAGGTGTGGAGCAGGCCGCAGTCCAGCACCGTCTCGAACCTGCGGCCCAGACGGTCCAGCTCGAACACGTCGGCCGTAGTGAACGCGACCTCGATCCGACGTGCGACGGCCTTCGCTCGGGCGCTCGCCAGCGCCGTCTCAGCCACGTCAACGCCGAGAACCGGGAGTCCCAGTGAGGCGACGTGAAGAGCGTTCTCGCCGGTCCCGCAGCCCGCATCGAGCACCGGTCCCGCGAATCGGCCCTCGGACGCGAGGCGCACTATCGCCGGCTGCGGACGGTCGAGATCCCAGGGTGCGGGGCCGTCGTGGTACGACGCATCCCAGGGCAGTCCCGTCATCCGTTCGTGACTGGTCGGCTGCCGACCAGCGAACGGATCGTCAGCGAGGGTCCCCGGCTCCGGCATTTTCGTCCCCTTCCCGCAATGAGTTCGCACCTCATCGTGTCAGATGGGGGGGTCATCCTCGCTGCCCGCTGCCCGCTGCCGGTTGAGCGGCACCTTCACGGCTAAAGCCCAGTAGGGAGCCTCACAACCGGTGTCGGGTGCCGCTCGGCGGGGGTGGGTGCGGCTAGGGTCGGCTGCATGGCGATTTCCGAGGAAGAGACCACCCTGCGGGACGAGACGCGCGTGGCGCTGCTCAATGCGATCAAGACGGATGCCGAGCTCGCGGCCAAGAGCATCGCGAAGGGCAACTTCGTCTCCGGGGAGACGCTCCGCTCCCTGGCCGAGGCGTACGGGCAGCTCACTCACGCGGCCGGCGCCGAGAGTCGCTGATCGTCGGCGCTCGGAAGCGGCGCGCACATGGTTCAGCGACCGTACGTCCTGCTCAGCGTTGCCACCTCGATCGACGGTTACATCGACGACGCGACGCCGGAGCGGCTCAGGCTGTCCAACGCGGCCGACTTCGACCGTGTCGATGACGTACGGGCCGGGTGTGACGCGATCCTGGTCGGGGCGGCCACGGTCCGGCGAGACGATCCTCGGCTCCTGGTGAACTCTCCCGTACGACGGGCGGAGCGCGAGCGGCGTGGGCTGCCTCCGTATCCGCTCAAGGTCACCCTCACCGCCAGTGGTGATCTCGACCCAGAGTCGCGGTTCTGGCAGCACGGCGGGGACAAACTCGTCTACTGTCCCGCGGCCGTCGCGCCCAAGCTGGCCGAACTCCTCGGCGACCGGGCCGAGGTACGGGCGCTGGGGTCCGGGCTCGATCTCGCGGCGATGCTCGACGACCTCGGCACGCGAGGGGTGGGGCGTCTCATGGTCGAGGGCGGCGGGACCCTCCACACGCAGTTCCTGACCGCTGGTCTGGCCGACGAGATCCACCTCGCGATCGCGCCGTTCTTCGTCGGCGACCCGCGAGCGCCGCGGTTCGTCAATCCGGGTGCCTACCCGAACGGGCCAGGTCGGCGGATGACGCTGGCCGAGGTACGTGCCGTTGGGGACGTCGCGCTCCTGCGTTATCTGCCCACGTGAGACAGTCGGATGGTGTTGAGTCCCGCCGACGATCGCCGGTGGCTGTCACTGGCCATCGAGCTCTCCCAGCAGTGTCCGCCCAGTACGAGCGCGTTCTCCGTCGGCGCGATCGTCGTCGATGCGAGCGGCGTCGAGGTCGCGCGGGGGTTCTCCCGTGAGCGGCCGCACGTCCACGCCGAGGAGGTAGCGCTCCAAAAGCCCGGGGCCGAGCGGGTGCACACGCTCTACAGCTCCCTCGAACCCTGCACGCGCAGGATGTCGAGTCACCGTACCTGCGCCGAGCTGATCATCGCGGCTCAGGTCCCTCGTGTGGTCATCGCCTGGCGTGAGCCGCCGACCTTCGTGGACGACGCACACGGGGTGGCGGCGCTGGAGGCGGCCGGGATCGAGGTGGTCGAGTATCCCGAGTTGGCCTCCGCCGCGGAGGCGGTCAATGCCGCGCTCCTCACCAGCACGGACGGATAAGCGCGACATTCAAGACAAATAAATCATTTCACCATAGGGCCCGCGCAAACAAATCCATGGTCATTCCCTGATCCAGGTATTGCTCTCGCCGTCCACGGGTAATCATCTCCCCATGCAGCCATTCGTGATGCCCGACTTCTACATGCCGTATCCCGCCCGAATCAACCCGAATCTGGAGCATTCTCGCCAGCACAGCACCGCCTGGGCACGCGAGAAGGGGATGCTCGACGCACCGAAACCCGGCGGCGGTCTTATCTGGGACGAATCGGATTTGGCCCGCATGGATTACGGGTTGATGTGTGCCTATACCCATCCTGACTGCGATGCCGCGACGCTGGACCTGATCACCGACTGGTACGTCTGGGTGTTCTTCTTCGACGACGACTTTCTCGAACAGTTCAAGTACTCACGTGACCTCCCGGCCGCCAGGGCCTACATCGAGCGGCTTGAGCTGTTCATGACCGCCGACGGCGCGGCCTCGCCCGAGCCGGAGAACCCCGCCGAGGCCGGCCTCAAAGACCTCTGGGCGCGTACGATCCCGGCGATGTCGGGCGATTGGCGCCGGCGGTTCACGCTCAGCACCCACAACCTGATGGTCGAATCCATGTGGGAGCTGAACAACATCGACCGCGGTCGCATCGCCAACCCCATCGAGTACGTCCAGATGCGGCGGCGGGTCGGCGGCGCGCCCTGGTCGGCGAACCTCGTGGAGTTCGCGGCCGGTGCCGAGATCCCCCGGTGGCTCGCCGACCGGCGGCCGATGCAGGTGCTGTCCGACACGTTCTCCGACGCGGTCCACCTGCGCAACGACCTTTACTCCTATCAGCGCGAGGTACAGGAGGAAGGCGAGAACTCCAACGCCGTCCTGGTCTTCGAGCACTTCTTCGGCTGCTCGACCCAGGAGGCCGCCGACCTGGTCAACGACCTGCTGACCTCGCGGCTACAGCAGTTCGAGACGACCGCGCTGATCGAGGTGCCGGGCCTGCTGGCCGAGCACGCCGCCACGGTGCCCGAGTCGGCCGCCGTCACCGCGTACATCAAGGGGCTACAGGATTGGCAGTCCGGCGGGCAGGAGTGGCACGCCCGGTCGAGCCGGTACATGAACGACGGCGGTGTCAAGGACCTGCCCTCGGGGCCGACCGGTCTCGGCACGGCCGCCGCCACCGTCGCGATGGGCCTGCGGCACCGCGTACGGCAGCACTCACACCGCCCGTTCCAGCCGGTCGGGCACCTCCCAGTGCCCGACCTCTATATGCCCTTCCCGATCCGTACGAGCCCGCACATCGATGACGCGCGGCGCTACTCGGTCGGCTGGGCTCGGGAGATGGGTTTCTTCGACTCGGTGCCGGGTGTGGAGGCCGGCGGGGTGTGGGACGAGAAGCGCTTCGTCTGCATCGACCTGGCCCGCTGCGCGGCGATGATCCACGCCGACGCGAGCCCCGACCAACTGAACCTGTCCACCGACTGGCTGTCGTGGGGCACCTTCGGCGACGACTACTTCCCGGTGGTGTTCGGCGCGACCCGTGACCTCGCGGGCGCCAAGCACTGCAACGACCGCCTGTCCGCTTTCATGCCGCTCGACGGCACCCCGGTCCCCGAGCCGGCCAACCCGCTCGAACGCGGCCTGGCCGATCTCTGGTCCCGTACGGCCGGGCCGATGACTCTCGACGGGCGCCGGGAGTTCCGCGGCGCGGTGGAGCGGATGACGGCGAGTTGGCTGTGGGAGCTGGCCAACCAGGCGCAGAACCGCATCCCCGACCCGATCGACTACGTCGAGATGCGCCGCCGGACGTTCGGCTCGGACCTGACGCGGAGCCTGGCCCGCCTCGCGTACGCCGACGTCGTCCCGCCGGAGATCTACCAGACGCGTGTCATGCACGAACTCGACACCGCGGCGCACGACTACGCCTGCTTCACGAACGACCTGTTCTCGTACCAGAAGGAGATCGAGTTCGAGGGCGAGGTCCACAACCTCGTACTGGTCATCGAGAACTTCCTCGGCGTCGACCGGCAGCGGGCGAGTGCCATCACGGCCGAGCTGATGAAGGCACGCATGGAGGAGTTCGAGCACATCGTCGCGGAGGACATGCCGACGATGTTCGACGAACACGACCTCGACGAGGAGGCACGCGACGCCCTCAGGCGACACGCCGACGATCTGAAGGAATGGATGTCGGGCATCCTCGAATGGCACCGCAGGTGCGTCCGTTACACCGAGGCCGAGCTCGTACGCCTCCGCCACGAGGTCACCGCGCCGCGTTTCTCCTTTTCCCCCACCGGCCTGGGCACCGCCGCGGCCCGGGTTCCCAGCGTTACCGGCCGGGAATGGCGGTGACAGTCGTCTGAATTATTACGTTTCGTCCAGAAATTTAATTCACGAGACACGGCCTTAAGCTGACGTCGGCTACCCGATCCCGGAGGCGTGCCCGTGAACGTGAAGATAGTCATTCTCGACGAGGTCGAGCTCAGCGGCCGTCACCTGGGCCGGCTCGGCGCTCTCGGTGAGGTGACTCGCTGTTTCGACGGCCCGCACGACGCCGAGGAGGTGGTGGCACGGTCCGCCGACGCGGACATCGTGGTCCTGGGCTGGACGACGTTGGACGGTGAGGTGTTCCGGCACCTGCCGAGGTTACGAATGATCTCGGTGTGCGCCACCGGCTACGACTACGTCGATGTCGACGCCGCCGCCCGGCACGGCGTGACGGTCGCGAACGTTCCGGCGCATGCCGGCCTGGGCGCGGCCGAGCGGACGATAAGCCTGCTGTTCGCGCTCGCCCATGGCGTCGAGTCGACCGGCGACGGCGAATACCCGTGGCGCGGCCTCGACGGCGGTGACCTCGCCGGCCAGACCCTGGGCCTGGTGGGGATGGGCGACGTCGGCACCGAGATCGCCCGAATCGCCACGACCTTCGGCATGCGCGTACTGGCCTGCGCTCCGGCCATTCCGGCCGGCCACACGAACCGCCAGGTGGGCGGCCAGACGAACAGGCAGATGGGTGGACCGAACGACGGGCGGATGGCCGGGCAGATGGACCGGCAGGCGGGTGGGTGGGAGGACGGGGAGGCAGGCGAGCTTGGCGTCGAGTTCCGGCCGTTGGACGCGTTGCTGGCTGAGAGCGACGTCGTCTCGCTGCACGTTCCGCTCTCCACCGCGACGAAGGGGCTGGTCGGCGGGCGCGAACTCGGCCTGATGCGGGCCGGTGCGTATCTCGTCAACGGGGCGGCGTCCGGCCTGATCGACCAGCCGGCGCTGGCCGACGCGCTGTGGAGCGGCCGCCTGGCCGGAGCGGCGCTCGACGACATCGACTTCCCCGACGACCGGCTGACCACCGCACCGGGCATCCTGCTGACCTCGCGCAAGGCCGACACCTGCGTCGATAACGTGGCCGCGTTCCTACGCGGCGAACCGGCGAACGTGGTGACACATCGCCGCAGCGACGAAGGCTAGGCCGTGGTCAGGTAGCGGACGTAGACGACGCCGTTGGTGAAGCGGCGTTCTTCGATGAGGTCGAGGGACAGGCGGAGGTCGCCCGGCAAGGACGGTTTGCCGCCGCCAACGACGATGGGGCAGAGGTAGAAGTGGACCTCGTCCACCAGGCCGGCCTTGAGCGCCTGCCCGGCGAGGTCGGAGCCGCCCACGCTCAGGTCGCGTTCGGCGGAGTCCTTCATCTTGCGTACGGTCTCGGGGTCGAACTCACGCTCCAGCCGCGTACGCTTCGTCGTCACCTCGTCCAGTGTGCGGGAGTAGACGACCTTGTCGGCGGCCTGCCAGAGCTGGGTGAAGTCGCGTCCGGTCTCGGACTGGTTGGGGCGCTCGTGTGCGGTCTCCCAGCCGGACATCACCTCATACATCCCGCGCCCGTAGAGGTAGGTGCCGAGGGGGCGTTCGATCTCGTTGAGGAAGCCCATCACCTCCGCGTCCGGCGCACTCCAGTCGAACTTGCCGTCCTCGTCCGCCACGTAGCCGTCGAGCGACGTGATGGAGGAGTAGATCAGCTTCGCCATATGAGTCTCCTTCGCGAACGGGCACTCATGCCGTTATAGCGTGCATGAGTCAGCGAAGGACCCAACTCCTGTCAAGTGCGGGTTGCGGCACGCCGCCGGGCCGCGATTTCGGCCACCTCGACGCACTGGCCGCCGTTGCTTCCGGAATGGCTGCTCCTGCGCCAGTCCTGGCTGGTGAGAGGGGTCATGACGTCTCCCTGATCTGCCGGATCATTTCCAATGACGCCGCAGCCGTCTCGGTCACCATATGCAGAGCCTCATACACCGCGAACCACCCGCGTACGAGGTCGATTCTTTCACGGAAGTGGCCTCGCTCGTGGTCCTCGGTATAGGCGACGTCAGCCTCGTCACGGAAGCTCAGAACCGTGAAACCGCACGTCAATCCGCTGTGCGCGCCCGTCGACAGCGGAATCACCTGGATCGTGATACCCGGCCGCCGCGCCGCCTCCAGCAGGGCGTCGAGCTGCCCGAGGAGCACCTCGCGTCCTCCCGGCCAGGGGAGACGTCACCGGCGCGGGCCGATCGGGCGGCGGAGCACGGCCTCGTCGAGGACGATCCAGTAGGTCGACGGATCGTCGCGCGACAGGATCTCCTGCCGCTCGAGCCGGGCGGCCAGCAGGCTCTCGATGACCTCCGGCCGGGCGTTCGGCCGTCCCGCGGCGATCAACGAGCGTGCGTACTCCGGTGTCTGCAGGAGACCGGGCACGACCAGTGCGTCGTACTCCCGTATGACCTCCGCGCGGCCCTCGGCGTCGATGAAGCGCTCGAAGGCGAAGACCGGGTGCGGCTCGTCGTACTTGGACTGATGGGTTTGGTCATGGAAGGCATTATGTAGCGTGATCGCATCGATACTCAGAGTTATCCACAGATGAGGGTGCTCCTCTGGGTTCGCGTGCTCAACCAGGTCGGCGCGTTCGCGCTGGCGTTCCTGGCCGTGGTGGCCGGCCCGCACCTGGTCACGGCGGCGCTGACGGCGTTCGGGGTCGCGGCGCTGGCCTCGCGCTGGGCCGGCGGCGTCCTCCTCGACCGCGTGCCACGGCTGCGCGCCGAGACCGCCGTACGTGAGGGGCGCTGGCGGCCGCCGCGCGCTCTGGTGAAGCTGACCGGGACCGCCACGGCGTACGCCTTCGGCTATCTGACGATCCTGATGTTCACGCCGTTCGTACTGCTTCAGCGTGGTTCGCCCGCGTGGGCGCCGGGCCTCACGCTGGCCGGGGCGGCGGTGCTGGCACCGGTCGCCCGCCGTTCGCCGGCCGGCCGGTCGCGATGCTGGTCGCCTCCGGAGTGCTCGCGCTGACGATGGCCCTCAGCGCGAACGTGCCGCTCACCGTCGCGGCCTACCTGGCATGGGCGGTGGCGGGCAGCGCCCTGCTCGGCCACTGGCCGGCGCTGGCCGCCGAACGCGCGCCGGCGGAGGACCGGCCGCGATGGTTCGCGTTCCTCGGTCTGTCGTGGGGGGTCGCCCAGCCGGCGGTCCCGGTGGCCGTCGGTGTGCTGGCGCGGCCGGCCGGGGGCGCGGCGACGGCGGCTCCGATGGCCGCGGCCATCGCCTTCCTCGGCGTCGCGGTGTTGCTGCCGAGGAGCACGTGACCGACGCCCGGGTTCAGCACTCTGATCACGGCCGAGCCGCCAGCGAGGGCCCCTGGCCTCACTGGCGGCTCTGTGAACGAGCGACCCCCGAGAGGGGCGTCACCCCTGGGCAGCCTCGTACGCCGGGGTCGGCGGGAGGGCGGCCGGGGGCTCCTCTCCGTGGGAGGGCTTCGGCAGCCAGCCGAGCCAGCGCGGCAGGTACCAGTTCTTCTCGCCCAGCAGCTTCATCACCGAGGGCAGCAGTACGGCGCGGACGATCGTCGCGTCCAGGAGCACTGCGATGGACAGGCCGACGCCCATCTGCTTGAAGTCCTGCATCGACAGCGTCCCGAAGACCGCGAACACCGCGACCATGATGACCGCCGCGCTGGTGACCGCGCCGGCCGTCGAGCGGATGCCCTGCGCGACCGCCTCGGAGGTCGGTACGCCGCGGTCGTGCGCCTCGCGGATCCGCGAGACGACGAACACGTGGTAGTCCATCGACAGGCCGAACAGCACCACGAAGATGAACAGCGGCAGCCATGCCTCGATCGCGCCGACGCCGTGCGTGGCGACCAGGCTCGCGCCCCAGCCGTGCTGGAAGACCGCCACCATCACGCCGTACGCCGCGCCGACCGACAGCAGGTTGAGCACGATGGCGGTCGCGGCGATCGGCACCGAGCGGAACGAGATCAGCATCAGCAGGAACGTGATGCCGAGCACGAACACGAAGACCGGCACGATGCTGCGCCGAAGCTGGGTGTTCCAGTCGTCGGAGGAGGCGAGGTCGCCGCCGACGCGCGCCTCGGCAACCGTGCCGAAGGCGTTCGGCACGAGCTGTTTCCGCAGGGTGGTGAGGGCGTGCTGGGAGGTCGCGTCCGTGCCGCTGCCGGCGAGCGGCACGTGGATCACCGCGACGTTCTGCCCCGCGTGCACCTCGGTGCGGAGCGGCTGCCCGAACTCCGCGCTCGCACGTACGGAGGACTCGAAGGAGGTGATCGCCGAGCGTACGGCGGGCGCCTGGATGTCGGCCGCCTTGACCACGA
Organism: uncultured Actinomycetota bacterium; assembly: GCA_963799975.1. Taxonomy (GTDB): domain Bacteria; phylum Actinomycetota; class Actinomycetes; order Streptosporangiales; family Streptosporangiaceae; genus Actinoallomurus. Next base: position 99,084 of record CAWCZF010000003.1, read on the forward strand.
CGGACGCCGGGTTCGGGCCGCCGGGGAACGCCTTGCTGATGTGCTCGTAGGTGGTGATGATCGGGGTGCCGCGCGGGACCTGCTGTTCGATGCCGAGCTTTTCGGTGTGCATGCCGAGGGCGGGCACCGCCAGGATGACGAGGACGCCGGCGGCGAGTGCCGCGGAGATGCCCGGGTGACGCAGGACCGGGCGCAGCACGGCGTTCCAGGCCCGCCCGCTGGAGCGCTTGCGGCGCAGGAACGGGATGCGGCCGAACTCCACCTTGTCGCCGAGCAGCGAGAGCAGGGCCGGCAGCACGGTGACCGAGCCGATCATGGCGATCAGCACGACCAGGATCGAAGCCATCGCGAAACCGTCGAAGATTCTCAGACCGGACAGGAACATCCCGGCCATCGCCACCATCACCGTCAACCCGGACACCAGCACCGAACGGCCCGACGTCGCCGCCGCGATCCGCAGCGCGGTCTCCCGGTCGCGTCCCGCAGCGCGCTCCTCACGCTCGCGGCGCAGGTAGAACAGGCAGTAGTCGACGCCGACGGCCAGCCCCATCAGCAGCATCACCGAACTGGCCGAGCTGTCCATGTGCATGGCGTGGCTGAACACCGCGAGCAGGCCGTTCGCGGCGAGGAAGGCGGTCACCGCGATGACGACGGGGAGCAGCGCGGCGAGCAGTGCGGCAAAGGCCACGAGCAGGATGCCCAGCGCCAGCGGCACCGCGGTCATCTCCGCGCGGGAGAAGTCCTTGCCCATGCTGTTGTCGAACCAGTGTTCGCCGCTGGCGTCGCCGAACTCCTCGATCCGCAGGTCGGGATGCCGGGCCTGGACGGAGGCCACGGCGTTCTCCACCGGCACGACGCGGTCGGCGGCGCTGTCCGCGTCGCCGGTCATGTCGAACTGGACCAGCGCGTCGTGACCGTCCTTGGAGATCAGCGGCTCGCGGAGCCCGGTCGTGCGCCCGGTCGAGCGTACGGCCTGGGCGACCTCCGGCAGGGCGGCGCGGAAACCGTTCACGGCGGAGCTGTGCACGAGCACCATCTCCGAGGCCGGGTCCTTGATGCCCGCGGCCTCGATGATGCGCTGGGCACGTCCGGAGTCGCCGGTGCTCTGCTCGCCGTCGGTCAACTGCTTCTGCCCGGTCATCCCGCCGATCAGCACCGCGGCCACCACGAACAGCAGCCAGCCGAAGATCGCCGTCTTACGGTGGCGCGCGCTCCAGCCTCCCAGCCGGGCGGCCAAATTTTGTTTCATCAGCGTTCTCCTCGTTATGGGTGAGTTCGCTGATGACGCTATGGATTTGTGCCTGGCGATCCCATCCAGGCGGCACCCGAGTGGTACGGGGGGCTGACACACCCCGCGATGGTGGTGCTGGCACCACCATCGCGAGGTCCGGGCCTCAGCGGAGGCCGGCGAACAGGTCGTCCTCCTTGTCGGGGGCCTCGACCTTGTTCTCCACCCGTACGAAGCACTCGGTGCCGAACACCTGAGTGCACCACGTCGTCGGGCATCCGCAGGAAGAAGATGTTGTCGCCCTGGCTCGCGTGTGCGCCGAGGGCCTTGAGCTTGCGCTCGGCGTACGGTGCGACGTCCACGAAGGCGGTGATCTCCTCGTCGGGCGTGCCGAAGTCCTCGGGCAGCTCACGCGGGACGCCGTCGTCCTCCATGAACTCGGCCATGCGTGCCATCAGCTCGCGGAACCGCTCGCGCGGCACGGCCGTGTAGTAGAACTTGCTCGGGATCCCGGTGGCCTTGCTCGCCGCGACCGCGATCCGGTGGGCCTGGATGTGGTCCGGATGCCCGTACGCGCCGTTCTCGTCATAGGTGACCACGACCTGGGGGCGGTATTTCTCCATGAGTTCGCCGAGGCGGGCGGCGGACTCCTCGATCGGAACGTTGCAGAAGGCGTCGTCGGCCGTGTTGGTGTCCCAGCCCTCCATGCCGGAGTCGCGGTAGCCGAGGAGTTCGACGTGCTCGATGCCGAGGTGGGCGACCGAGTCGCGCAACTCGGTGAGCCGCACCTCGCGTACGGCGGCCTCGTCGTGGCCGGGCTCGCCGGGCTTGATCCCGCCCGGCCCGTCGCCCTGCTCGCCGTTGGTGCAGGTGACCAGGACCGTGCGGATGCCCTCATCGGCATAGCGGGCGAAGATACCCCCCGTGCCGAGCACCTCGTCGTCGGGATGCGCGTGCACGGCCATCAGCGTCAATTCAGAGTCCATGGGTCCAAGCATGCCCGCCGTCAGCGGGAGCGGCGACGCTTGCGCTTCCAGATTGCGGCACACTCCGCGCAGGTGTCGGGCGGCGGAGCGGCCGAGGACTCCCCGCGTACGGTCATCACCACACCGCAGTAGGCGACGACGGTGGAGCCAACCGGCCGGGCGGGCGGAGGATAGCCGTGAGTGACCTCCTCGGCGCCTTCACCGGCCTGCCGGGGAACTGACTCGGTCGAGGACTGCGACGCCACCCCTCAACGGTAAGCCACCGGGGGCCGGACGGGTTCAGAACCCGCAAGCCCTTCCAGGGTCTGTCCGAAACCGGCATGATGTATCGACCGGAATTTCGTCCTCTGGTTGCCGGGGAAATGCCCGGCCTGCCAGCATGCATCTAGATTCCCCCCGATGCTGGAGTTTCCCATGCGCCTCAGCGCCCGCGTCATCGCCGCCACCGCCGGCGCCGTACTCCTCGGCTCCGTCCCGGTCGCCGTGAGCGCCGCGACGCCCGAGCACGCCAAGACCCCGGCGCCCGCGACCGCGCGTCCGGTGAGCGCGGTGATCGCGCAGGCGGCGTCCGCACCGTCCGGGGTCACCGCGAAGGGCGCGTACCTCTACGACGCGGACCAGGCCAAGAAGCTGTGGGGCGTCGCCACGTCGACGAAGCGGCCGATCGGCAGCATCACGAAGATGATGACCGCGATCATCGCGATCCGCGCGGGCAACCTGGACAAGACGGTCACCGTCAAGAAGTCCTACGTCGACCACGTGAAGCACAACGACGCGAGCACCGCCGGTCTGCGCACCGGCGACAAGGTGACCGTACGGCAACTGCTCAACGCCATGCTGCTGCCGTCCGGCTGCGACGCCGCTTACGCCCTGGGCGACGTCTACGGGCCCGGCCAGACCAAGTTCGTCGCCAAGATGAACAAGGAGGCCGCCGCGCTCAAGATGACCTCGACGCACTACCTGAACGCCGACGGGCTGCCCACGTCGTCGCACAAGGAGGGCTACTCCACGCCGCACGACCTGATCCTGCTGGCCCGCTACGCGATGACCAGCACGAACTTCCGCGCGGTCGTGACGCGGCAGTCCTACTCCCTGAGCAAGACGAGCGGGCACGCCGCGTACCACTGGGCCAACACGAACCTCCTGCTCGGCTCCTACGGCGGGGCGATCGGCATCAAGACGGGGCACACCGACGCCGCCGGATACTCCCTGGTGTTCGCGGCCAAGCGGAACGGGCGCACGCTCATCGGCCTCGTGCTGAACAGCACGGCCACGGACCCGAACCGGCGGTTCGCCAGCGCCGCCAAGATGCTCGACTGGGGCTTTGGCACCCGGACCGCGATGATGCGTCTGCGGTCCCTGCCCGCGGGTGTCGCAACGGACTGACATGCTTGGCGCATGGTCGACGACGAACGCTGGAAGGCCCGGTTCCGCGCAGCCCGGGTGAGCCTGCCGAGCTGGGCCCAGCACGCACCGCACCGCAACATCTACCGGTCGAACATCACCGGCACCTGGGAGATCTACGCCTGGGACCGTACGACCGACGCGAAACGCCAGGTCACGGACAGGCCCAACGGCACCTGGATGGGCGGCATCGACCCGACCGGCGAGTGGATCTGGTGGTTCGCCGACACCGACGGCGACGAGTTCGGGGTGTGGCGGCGCGAGCCGTTCGGCGGCGGCGCGGACTCCGGGCCGGTCCTGGAGCCGTCCTACCCGGCGGGGCTGGCGGTCGGCGCCGGCGGCGTGGCCGTCATCGGCCGTACGACCGAGAGCGGCTCGTCGATCCACTGGTGCGCACCCGGTGCCGAGCCGCGCGTGCTGTACTCCCGCGACGAGGACGCGTACGTCATCGACCTGTCCGCGGACGAGTCGCTCGTCGCGATCAACCACAGCGAGCACGGCGACAGCCGGCACATGGCGCTGCGCGTCGTACGCGCCGACGGCGCGACCGTCGCCGACCTGTGGGACGGGCCGGGCAAGGGCCTGAGCGCGATGGCGTTCGCACCCGTGGCGGGCGACCAGCGGCTCCTGGTCGAGCACGAGCGGCGCGGCCGGTCCGAGCCGCTGATCTGGGACCCGGTGAGCGACACGGTCCGCGAGATCACGCTCGACCTGTCCGGCGAGGTCGGCGCGGACTGGTACCCCGACGCCTCCGCGCTGCTCATCTCCCGGTCCCACCACGCGCGCGACGAGCTGTACCGGTACGACCTCGACAGTGACACGCTCACCCAGATCGACACCCCGCGCGGCGTCATCCGCTCGGCCACCGCGCGCCCGGACGGCACGGTGGAGTTCTTCTGGTCCTCCTCGGCCGCGCCGCCGGTGATCCGCTCGAGTTCGGGCGCGGTCGTGCTGACCCCGCCGGGCGAGCCCTCGCCGGACTCCGTCGCGGTCGAGGACGCCTGGGTGACCGGTCCGGGCGGCGACGTGCACGCGCTGATCTCCAAGCCGCCGGGCGCCGGCCCGTACCCGACCGTGTTCGACGTCCACGGCGGTCCCGCGGCCTACGACGACGACGCGTTCTCCCCGGACACCGCCGCGTGGGTCGACCACGGCTTCGCGGTCGTACGGGTGAACTACCGGGGTTCGAGCGGCTACGGCAGCGAGTGGCGCGACTCCATCGAGGGCCGCCCGGGGCTGGTCGAGCTGGAGGACATCAAGGCCGTACGCGACTGGGCGGTCGCCACCCACCTGGCCGACCCCGCCAAGCTCGTGCTGACCGGAGGGTCGTGGGGCGGCTTCGTCGCGCTGCTCGGCATCGGCACGCAGCCGAACGACTGGTCCGTGGCGATCGGCGTCGTGCCGGTGGCCGACTACGTCGCGGCGTACGAGGACGAGATGGAGGCGTTGCAGGCGTTCGACCGGTCCCTGTTCGGCGGGTCCCCGGCCGACGTGCCCGACCGGTACACCGCCTCGTCCCCGATCACGTACGTGGACCAGGTCGTGACGCCCGTGCTGGTGATGGCGGGCGAGAACGACCCGCGCTGCCCGATCCGCCAGATCGACAACTACCTCGCGCGCCTGCGGGAGCTGGGCAAGGAGCACGAGGTCTACCGCTACGACGCCGGACACGGGTCGCTGGTGGTCGAGGAGCGGATCCGGCAGATGGCCGCGACGATCGACTTCGCCCGCAAGCACCTGGACCTCCTGTGAGCGGGCGGGGCTCTCAGGCGCGCAGGTCGCGGTAGGTCGACAGGGCCTCGCGTACGATCCCGCGCATGCCCGGCAGGCGCGCGAGGCCGACCAGCTTGTCGATCAGCGGCACGGTGCGCTCGACCAGGCGATACGTCTTGGCGGCGTCCGGTGAGCTGTCGTACACCCAGTACATGACCACGCCCATGGAGTAGAGCCAGAGGAGTTCGGGCAGGTCGGCGCGGATCTCGGCATCCGTCTTGAGCGTGGAGCCCGCGACGACCTCGCGGTAGACGGCGATGGCCGCGTCGCGTACGGGGCCGGACTCGGTGCTGAACGGGCTGAGCGGGCTCGACGGCTCGGCCGCGTACTTGAAGAACTTGCCGGCGAACTCCTTGTACGGCTGGAGCGTGTCGATCCGGGCCCGCAGCACGCCGAGCAGCCGCGCGCGGAACTCACTCTCGCGGGCGAGAATCGCCTCGCACGCCTCGGAGTGGTCGTCCTGGGAGTGTTCGTAGTAGAGCTGGATCAGCTCTTCCTTGGACCCGAAGTAGTAGTACGCGTTGCCGACCGAGACGCCCGCCTCGGTGGCGATCGCCCGCATCGTCGTGGCCTCATAGCCGCGCTCGCGAAACAGCCGCAGAGCGGTCTTGGCGATCAGATCCCGTGTCTGCTCGGACTTGGTCGGTACGGCCACAGCCGACACTGTACGTCTCCTTCCGCGATGCGCCGGCGCAGGCCATGGCCCGGCCAGGGTTCGGCGGTCATTCGGCAAAACGGCGCGTCTCTTCCCCTCGTGTCGCGTCGCGCGTGGCAGATGCTGCGGCTTGGCGCATGCGACATGTACGGGGAGGTTGTATGTCGACACGACTGACCGTCATTACCGGCTGTGCCGTTGCTTTTTTCGCTTTGACGGCCGGAACGGCCTATGCAGGGACACACGACCGTAAGACGCCATCAGGACTGATGCGCCAGGCGGAGGCAGGTTCACTGCTTCGCCTGGCGGGCCTGAGGTGGATCTCCTCCGGGCACTGTACGCACCGGAGCAACCCGCACTGCACGTCTCTCGACGGGTTGCAGCCGTCGACGCTCGACGGGGTGCTGCGGCTGCGAGAGGACAGCCGCTGCGGCCTGGTGATCTCCGGCGGCACCGAGCGCGGGCACGCGTCCGGGCCGCGTAGCCACGGGGCGGGGTACAAGCTCGACATCCTGCCCAACCACTGCCTCAACCACTTCGTACGCCACAACTACCAGCGGATCCCGCGGCGCGGGGACGGCGCGGCGCTGTACCGGACGGCCGACCGTTCGACGTTCGCCCGCGAGCCGACGCACTGGGACATCACGTTCGCCTGAGGTCCGCATGGGTTGCGGCGGGGTGAATGTTTCGCGTGAAACGTGGGAGGCCCGGGGGACCCCGGGCCTCCCTGTTCAGTTCGGTGAACTCGGCCGCGACCAGTTCGGCGATCTCCGCGGCGTTCAGCGCGGCGCCCTTGCGGAGGTTGTCGCCGCAGACGAACAGGTCGAGCGTGTTGGGGAAGTCGAGCGCCTGCCGGATGCGGCCGACGTACGTCGGGTCGGTGCCGACGACGTCCGCCGGGGTGGGGAACACGCGCGTTCTCCGGGTCGTCCAGCACGACCACGGTCGGCGCGGCCTCGAGGATCGCGCGCGCACCCGCGGCGTCGACCGGCCGCTCGAACGTCGCGTGCACGGCGAGCGAGTGGGTGGTGATCACCGGGACGCGTACGCAGGTGGCGGAGACCTTCAGGCCGGAGATGCCGAGGATCTTGCGTGACTCGTTGCGGAGCTTGAGCTCCTCCGACGCCCAGCCGTCCTCCTTGAGCGAGCCCGCCCACGGCACGACGTTGAAGGCCACCGGCGCGGGGAAGGGCGACTCCGCGTCGCCGAGGCGGTTCTGGATCGCCTTGCGCACGTCGCCCGCGGTCTGCCCGATCGTACGGTCGCCGGCGACGGCCTCGATCTCGTCGTAGAGGCGCGCCGAACCGGCCACGCCCGATCCGGAGACCGCCTGGTAGGAGGCGACGACCAGCTCGGCCAGGCCGTACTCGGCGTGCAGTGCGCCCATCGCGGCCATCATCGACAGCGTGGTGCAGTTGGGCGTGGAGATGATGCCGCGCGGCCGCTCGCGTACGGCCTCGGGGTTGACCTCGGGCACGACGAGCGGGACGTCGGGCTCCATACGGAAGGCGCCGGACTTGTCCACGACGACCGCGCCGCGCTCGGCGGCGATCGGCACCCAGACCTTCGACACCTCATCCGGCACGTCGAACATGGCGATGTCGACGCCGTCGAACACCTCGGGGGTCAGCTCCTGGACGACGAGGTCCTCGCCGCGTACGCGCAGGCGCTTTCCGGCCGAGCGGGCGGAGGCGACGAGACGGATCTCGCCGTACACGTCGTCGCGGCTGGAGACGATCTCACGCATCACGGTGCCGACCGCGCCGGTCGCGCCGACCAGGGCGAGTGTGGGCCTGCGCGCGCTCATCGGCCGGTCCCGCCGTAGATGACGGCCTCGACCTGGTCGGAGTCGAGGTCGAAGGCGCGGTGCGCGGCGGTGACGGCGGCGTCGACGTCGTCCTGGTCGACGACCACGGAGATCCGGATCTCGGAGGTGGAGATCATCTCGATGTTGACGCCGGCGTCGGCGATGGAGCCGAAGAACTTGGCGGTCACACCGGGGTGCGAACGCATGCCGGCGCCGACGAGTGAGACCTTGCCGATCTGGTCGTCATAGCGCAGCGAGTCGAATCCGATGCGCGCCTTGATCTTGTTGAGGGACGACATCGCGGTCTGGCCGTCCGTACGGGGAAGGGTGAAGGAGATGTCCGTACGGCTCGTCGCGGCGGCCGAGACGTTCTGCACGATCATGTCGATGTTGATCTCGGCCTCGGCCAGCGTGGAGAAGATCGTCGCCGCCTCGCCGACCTTGTCCGGCACCCCGACCACAGTGATCTTGGCCTCGCTCCGGTCGTGGGCGACGCCGGCGATGATCGCTTGTTCCATCGTGTTTTCCTCGATGCTGTCCTTGACCCAGGTGCCGGTCTTGTTGCTGAACGATGACCGTACGTGGATGGGCATGCCGTAGCGCCGGGCGTACTCCACACAGCGCAGGTGCAGGATCTTGGCGCCGCAGGCGGCCATCTCCATCATCTCCTCATAGGAGATGTCGGGGATCCGCCGGGCCGCCGGGACGATGCGCGGGTCGGCGGTGAAGATCCCGTCGACGTCGGTGTAGATCTCACAGACGTCGGCGCCGAGCGCGGCCGCGAGGGCGACCGCCGTGGTGTCGGAGCCGCCGCGGCCGAGCGTGGTGACGTCCTTGGAGTCCTGGGAGACCCCCTGGAAGCCGGCCACGATCGCGACCAGTCCCTCGTCGAGCGCACCGCGGATGCGGCCCGGCGTGACGTCGATGATGCGCGCCTTGCCGTGGCTGCCATCGGTGATCACCCCGGCCTGGGAACCGGTGAATGACCGCGCCTCGTGACCCAGGTTGGCGATGGCCATGGCGAGCAGGGCCATCGAGATGCGCTCACCCGAGGTGAGCAGCATGTCGAGTTCACGTGCCGGTGGCAGGGGACTGACCTGGTTGGCCAGGTCGATCAGCTCATCCGTCGTGTCGCCCATCGCGGAGACCACCACGGCGACGTCATGCCCGTCGCGTTTGGTGGCGGCGATGCGCTGGGCGACGCGCTTGATGCTTTCCGCGTCCGCGACGGAGGAGCCGCCGTACTTCTGCACGACAAGAGCCACGCGTGTGCACTCCTCAGATCAGGCGTTGGCTTGACGCGCCAGAGTCTACCGAGGTCAGCGGTGCGACCCGCGAAGCGATATCCCGCTATGCGAGATTTGCGTTTTTTGTGGCTTCGGACCGCAAACGTTCCTTATCCGGCGACCTGTTCCTCCATGACGTCCAGGCGCGCGCTCGCCGAGACCGCGTACAGGGCTCGCAGCGCCGCGCCCGCGTGGTTGCCCCAGTGGTTGAAGTAGCTGTACTGCCACCACCAGAGCGCCTCGAGCTTGCGGTCGGCCTCATAGTGTCGCCGGCCGTGCACCAGGTCGCTCGCCACGTCCACGAGGTCGTCCGAGAGCCGGTACGCGGTGGTCTCGTCGTCCTTGTACGGGTCGAACATCTCGGTGTAGTCATCGACCTCGGTGAGGCGTTCGGCCAGCCCCTGCCGTACGGCGTCCAGGTCGGGGTCCTCGCCGACGTCGGGCTCCCAGTTGTCCGGGAGGATCACGTCGGTGCTCGCGCCGAGCTGCGCCCCGGCCATCGCGATCTGCGAGACCTCCAGGAGCAGGTAGGGCACGGCGTACTCGCCGGCGTCGCCCTTGGCGACCGCCTCCAGCACCGTCAGGTAGGTGTCAACGTGCTTCGCCACTCGATCGGCGAGAGTGGTCCAACTGTTCTCAGACATCGAGCAGCCTCCGTCCTTCAAACGCGCGACCGAGTGTGACCTCGTCGGCATATTCCAGATCGCCTCCCACCGGCAGCCCGCTGGCGAGCCGCGTGACGGTGAGGTCCATCGGTTTCACGAGCCGGGCAAGGTAGGTCGCGGTCGCCTCACCCTCGAGGTTCGGGTCGGTGGCCAGGATGAGCTCGGTCACGTCTCCGTCGGCCAGCCGCTTCATGAGCTCCCGAATGCGCAGGTCATCGGGCCCGACCCCCTCGATCGGGCTGATCGCGCCGCCCAGCACGTGGTAGCGGCCGCGGAACTCGCGCGTCTTCTCGATCGCGACGACGTCCTTCGGCTCCTCCACGACACAGATCACGTGAGTATCACGGCGAGCGTCCCGGCAGATCCGGCATTCTTCTGCCTCGGCCACATTACCGCAGACCTTACAGAACCTGACTTTTTCCTTTACTTCACGCAGCGCCTCGGTCAGCCGGGTGACGTCGGCGGGGTCCGCGGCGAGCAGGTGGAAGGCGATCCGCTGCGCGCTCTTGGGCCCGACACCGGGCAGCCTGCCCAGCTCGTCGATGAGGTTCTGTACGACCCCTTCGTACACGGTTCCTCCCTTCGTCTGTGGTTCGTCGCGGGGGTCTCTCTCAGAGCTCGGGCATGCCCGGGAAGCCGGGAAGTCCGCCGCTGAGGCCGCTCAGGCCCTCGGTCAGCGGGCCCATCTTGTTCTCCTGCACCCGCTGCGCCTCTTCACCGGCGTTGTGTATCGCCGCGATCACGAGGTCGGCGACGGTCTCGGCGGTGTCCGCCGGGTCGCCCGCGTCGATCGCGGCGGGGTCGATGACGAGCTTGACCAGCTCGCTCTGCCCATTCACCGTGGCGGTCACCAGACCGCCGCCCGCGGTCCCCTCGACCTCGGTCTCCGCGAGCTCTCGCTGCAACGTCATGAGCTGCTCCTGCATCCGCTGCGCCTGCTGCAGCATCTGCTGGATATTCGGCTCGCCTCCGGGTTCCACGGCGTCTCCTAGTTCGATCGTCCGATGGCACGAGACTACGGGGTTCGCTCCGGATCCGGTACGCGCCCACCCGTGATCGAAATTCCCGGCATCTCACCGCGCCGGGCCATTGCTCCGCTGCCCGTACGGCCGGGGGCGCCGCGCTCTTGATCAGAGTGGCGTACTCATGTGTTAAATAGGCTTAAACCGCAGGTCAAGCGTTGTCGATCTCCTGGATGACCTTGCCGCCGAGCACCTGTTCGATCAGAGCCATGCCGGTAAGGGCCGCTTCGTTGCCCGCGTCCGCGTCGCCTTCGGGGTCGACCTCGTCGGCCTCGTCCATGGGCTCGGGCGGTGGCGGCACGATGCCGGTCGCGGCGGGAGCCGGCCGGGGCGCCTCCGGAGCCTCGCGCTGCGGCGGCGGCGCCGCGGCGGCGCCCCAGCCGCTGGTGGGCGGTGGCGGTGGCGCGCTGGGCCGGCCGCCCTGCTGGCCACCGCCCTGCTGGCCGTTGTCGAGAACCGAGTCAATACGCCAGTCGACGCCGAGAATCTCCTTGAGCGCCTCCTGGAGAACGACGTCCTTGCCGCCGGAGGTGAAGCCACGGCGTTTTCCCTCGTTGGCGAATGCGAGGGTGAGGACGCTGCCGTCGAGGGAGGCGACTTCCACGCCTTCCATGAGGACGATCCAGGCGACTTTGCTCTTCTGTTTGACGGCTTCGAGAATGTCGACCCACATGCGGCGAATCGCGGCGACGTCGACCGCACCGGGCTGTGTTTGTTGCTGAGCCTGCTGTTGGGCCTGCTGCGGGGCCTGTTGCCGGGCCGGCGTGGGGTCTGGGGGCGTGGTGTTCTGCGCCTGGCCGCCGGGACGGGTCGTCGTGGGCCAGTCGACACCGCCCGCCGCCGTACGCGAACCGGACTCCGCCTGCGTGGCGGTCGGGGGGGCCGGCTGATCGGCCGAGGTGGAAGCAGCCGAAGAGACCGGCGATGCCGAGTGTGATCCCGGAGAAGCCGCTGAGCGCGATGCCGGAGACCCCGAGGACCGAGCCGCCGCTCCTGAAGCGGAACCCGAGGAGGTCGAGCCTCGCGAGGAGGAGCTGGAACCCAGGGACGAGTCCGGGGAGACCGAGCCCGAGGGCGACGAGCCCGAGGAGGAACCCGAGTAGGACGAACCCGACGAACCCGACGCCGAAGCCCCCAAGTCCCCAGAGTTATCCACAGCCACCCGCTCCTCTTCCCCTCGGCGCGAGCCCGGCTGGACAATAGAAGTGGGGTCGCCCCCCTGGGCGGGCGGGGGTTGTGCTGGCGGGGGTTGTGCTGGCGGGGGTTGTGCTGGTGAGCGTTGGGCGGGGTCGGTTGGCCGGTGGCCGGGTGGGGCGGGTTGGGTGTCGGTGCGGGCGGTGTGGTCGTTCGTCGGGGTCGGCGGCTGGGGGCGGCGTACCGGGGGCATCTCGCTCGCGGGGGCGCCTTCGCCGATGGCGAGGCGACGTTCGAGGCGGTCCAGGCGGGCGAGCAGGGACGACTCGTCGTCGTACGCGCCCGGCAGGAGGATTCGGGCGCAGATGAGTTCGAGCAGCAGTCTCGGTGCGGTCGCGCCGCGCATCTCGGTCAGGCCCGTGTGCAGCAGGTCGGCGGCGCGGGTGAGTTCGGCCGGGCCGAGCCGCGACGCCTGCGCCTGCATGCGCTCCAGCTCGTCCGCCGGTACGTCGAGCAGCCCCGTCGCACCCGCGTCGGGCACGTTGGACAGGATGACCAGGTCGCGGAAGCGTTCGAGCAGGTCGGCGGCGAACCTCCTGGGGTCCTGGCCGCCTTCCATCACCCGGTCGATCGCGGCGAACACCGCGCCGCCGTCGCGCGCCGCGACCGCGTCCACGACCTCGTCCAGCAGGGTCGCGTCGGTGTAGCCCAGCAGCGAGACCGCGCGGGCGTACGTGATGCCCTCCACGCCGGAGCCCGCGAGGAGCTGGTCGAGGATCGACTCCGAGTCGCGCGCCGACCCCGCCCCGGCACGTACGACCAGGGGAATCGCGGCCGGCTCGTACGGCACGTTCTCCTTCTGGAGGATCTCCTCGAGGAGTTCGCGCAGCGTGCCGGGCGGGATGAGGCGGAACGGATAGTGGTGGGTACGGGACCGGATCGTCCCGATGACCTTCTCCGGCTCGGTCGTCGCGAAGATGAACTTCAGGTGGGCCGGGGGCTCCTCGACGAGCTTCAGCAGCGCGTTGAACCCTTCACGGGTCACCATGTGCGCCTCGTCGATGATGTAGATCTTGTAGCGCGCGGCCACCGGGGCGAAGAAGGCGCGCTCCCGTAGGTCGCGGGCGTCGTCCACACCGCCGTGGGAGGCCGCGTCGATCTCGATGACGTCGATGTGCCCGGACCCGGTCGGCCCGAGGGCCAGACACGAGTCGCACTTGCCGCACGGCTCCGGCGTCGGCCCCAGCTCGCAGTTGAGCGACCGCGCCAGGATCCGCGCGCTCGAGGTCTTGCCGCATCCGCGTGGCCCGCTGAACAGGTAGGCGTGGTTGATCCGCCCGTTGCGCAGCGCCTGCTGAAGCGGCTCGGCGACGTGTTCCTGCCCCTTGAGCTCGGCGAACGTCGCTGGCCGATACTTTCTATACAGAGCCAGACTCATCGGGGGTCCGTCCTCATCAGAAGCAGAGGACCCCCCGCACACCCATCAGAGCCTGCTTATCCTTGCTGCCTTCCGGCCCTGGGGAGGTTCACAGGATGACGCCGCGCGAGGGGTCTCGCCCGAGTCTAAGGCATCCCGTGCACGTCTTCGGCCCGTACGCTCTCCTCCGTTCCAACGATCTCTGGAGGCGCGCCAATGACGATCTTCCACATCGCCGAAAGCCGTGACTGGGAGGCCGCACGCGAGTCCGGCGGCCCGTACGAGGTCTCGACGCGCGGCCGTACGCTCGCCGAAGTGGGGTTCATCCACGCCTCCCGCGACGAGGAGCAGGCCCACCGAGTCCAGCTGGCGTTCTACGCCGACCTGGACGACCTGGTCCTGCTGACCATCGACCCGGATGGCCTGGACGTACGCGACGAGCCGGTCGGCGACGACGTGTTCCCCCACCTCTACGGCCCGCTCCCGATCGAGGCCGTTATCGATGTACAGCCGCTGCCACAAACCCGGTAGGCTCATCCGCGGAGGATTCGCCTAGTGGCCTAGGGCGCACGCTTGGAAAGCGTGTTGGGGGCAACCCCTCGCGAGTTCGAATCTCGCATCCTCCGCCACGCAGACCAGGCATCATGTCGGCGGCGCCCTGTGCGTGTCGGCGTCCAGCACTCGGCCGGTCACCTGCCCGTGAGGCCTGCCGACCGCTGCTCGACCGTTAATCGCTTCGCCGGTCGCCGCTCGGGGCGGCGGTACGCCCGCGTAGTCGACCGGTTCGAGATGCCGTTCGCGCCCCTGCGATCACACAACGGTCAGGCCATCCGGATCGAGGACACGGTTCAGGACGACAGTGCCAGGGGACCGGTCCGGCCCGTCGCGATGCCACGCGGCGAGTTTCCACACACCGTCGCTGTTGATCATTGCGCCACCGTACGCGTCACGGGTGAGGATGTTCGCGCAGGTTGCGGGGTTGGCCGCGGGATGGTGGTGCACTCATACTCGTACTGATGCCCGTATCAGCCGCCTTCCGCGAGATCGTGCCGCCACTGCGGCTTCGGACCCATGTCTGGAGTTTGTGGGTGCACCACGTTGAGGCATCCGACCCGCCGTACCGGCATCGTATGGTTCCGAACGGAAGCGTTCACCTGCTGTGCGGCATTGGCGCCTCGGTCGAGATCCTCGGACCGCACACACGCCCGGTCCTGCAGCTGATCCCGCCGGGCACCACGGTCATCGGTGCCCGGTTCAACCCCGGCGCGGCGGTCGCTCTCCACGGGGTTCCGGCCGGCGAGCTCCTCGACCGAGCCGTACCGGCGGACGTGCTCACCGGGTGCTGGGGATCGGAGCTGGGCGAGCGGCTCGCCGAGGTCGCCTCACCTCTGGAGGGCGTGACCGTACTTGCAGAACAGATCGCTGCGCGGGTCGCGGCCGGGTCGGGCCCCGATCCGATCGTGCAGTACGCGGTGCGCCACCTGCTGCCGGGGAGCGCGCCTCGGGTCGGCGCGGTCGTCGAGGCCATTGGCATTTCGGATCGCCAGTTGCGCCGCCGATTCGAGGCGGCGGTGGGGATGGCGCCGAAAGCGCTGCAACGCCTACTGCGCTTCCAAGCGGTACTCGCCGAGGTCCAGTCCACTCTTGGGCACTCGCGTCCAACCGCGGGTGCGACCCTTGCCGGCTTCGCGGCACGTGCGGGCTACGCGGACCAGTCACACCTGAGCCGCGATTGCCTGCGCTTCACCAGGATGTCACCGGGCAGCTTCCTGACTGAAACAGCGACGCGTTGCGGCGCCGGCCACGAGCATTCCGCAGCTTTCACACCGCTCTTTCCAGCGACCGGACGATGACGGTGCCGTCGTCGGGCGAGAACTGACATCTCCCGTTCCGCCCCCGCCGCAAGATCACGAGGATGCGCTGGAGCCAGAGGTCCGGCCGTTGTTGCCAGACGGGGGTCCGCCCTCAGCGACGTCCGTTTTGTTCAATACGAGGGTTCCGGGAGGCCGGAGACTGGTCATGTGAACGGCGAGTTTGCGTTTGAAGGGAATCGCCCACATGCCCAATCTCTCGGTGAAGCCCAGCCTCAATGCGGGTGTGGTCGACGAAGTGATGGCTGCCGCCCGGCAGTGCGCCGCGGAGCTTGACGGCGCTGTCCTGTTCGGCGGGGGGTATCCGTTCAAGGTGGACGGAACGGCCGTCGGCGGAATCGGCGGCAGTGGCGGCAGCGAGGCCGAGGATGACAAGGTGGCGCGCGCCGGCCTCGCGGCCGTCTCAGGAGCGAAGCTGTTCACCCCCGAGGCTGATGCGACGTGACCGGGAACGGCGCCGGAAGCGAACCCGGCATGGTGACGCCGTCGGCGAAGGACTGGCAGGCCCTGTCGCAGGACATCGGCGGCGAGGTCGTGCTGGCGGCTTCCGCCTCGTATGACTCCGTGCGAAAGCCGGCCGGCGAGCGGTTCCACAACGTTCGCCCAGAGGCGGTGGTCCGCTGCCGTTCCGCGACGGACGTGGTGGAGGTCGTCTCGTTCACACGCCGCTTCTCGCTCGCGACCGCGATCCGCAGCGGCGGTCACGATTTCGCGGGACGCTCATCGACCAGCGGGGTCGTCATCGACGTCACGCTCATGAACAGCGTCTCTCTGTCCGGTGACATGGCGGTCGTCGGAGCCGGAGCGAAGCTCGCCGATCTCTACAGCAGCCTGTCCACGCACGGTCGTACCATTCCAGCGGGCTGTGGTCCTACGGTGGGCATCGCGGGGCTCACGCTCGGCGGCGGGCTCGGCGTCCTCGGACGCGTCCACGGGTTGACCTGCGACAGTCTCGTCCAGGCGCAGGTCGTCCTCGCCGACGGACGAACCGTGGAGTGCGACGAGCACCACGACAGTGAACTGTTCTGGGCGTTGCGCGGCGGTGGCGCCGGCCGGTTCGGAGTCGTCACGGCGCTGACGTTCGCCACCGTCCCCGCTCCGCGCTGTACCGTCTTCGAGCTCACCTGGGACTACCGGCACGCGTCCCACGTCGTCGACGCATGGCAGACCTGGGCACCGGACGCGCCCGAGCCGCTCGCCGCAAGCCTGCTCCTCAACGCGCCGGCCGACCCCCGGCGTCCGCCGCTGGTCACCGTGTCGGGTGCCGCGGCCGCGCTCGCACCCGAGACCACCGACGAGTTCCTCGCCGTCTTCATCACCCATGTCGGCGTCGAGCCCCGGACGAGGTGGCGTCAAGACATGTCGTGGCCGGAGTCGAAACGCTGTCTCGCCGAACGAGCGCCGGGCGACGACGCAGGCCATCTCTTCCACAAATCCGAGTTCTTCCGTCGATCGCTGCCGAGAGAGGTGATAGACGAGCTGGTCGAAGAGTTGGTCGCGGCTCGCGTCCCAGGTGAGGCGCGTGAGCTCGACTTCTCGCCCTGGGGCGGCGCGTACAACCGCGTCCCCCCCGATGCCACCGCATTCCCGCACCGCGAGGAGCGGTTCCTGCTCAAGCACGCCGCGGTGGTCAAGCCCGGCGCGTCCAGGCCTCACCCGCCGGCCGCGGGGCCCTGGCTCACCCGGTCGTGGCAGTCGACTCGACCATGGGGCACCGGCGGTGTCTACCCCAACTTCCCGGATCCGGAAATCGCCGATCCCGGCTATGCCTACTTCGGCGACAACCTCCACCGGATCACCCAGGTCAAGGCGGCCTACGATCCGGGCGAAAGCTTCACATAGCTTCCTAACGCAGTTTGGCGATGGGCTCGAAATTCGCGTCGCCGTATCCCGAGCCTGACCTTACAGGAGTCACAATGACTGACTGGTCCGTCCATACCTATACCGCCGCGGACAGCGGCTTGTTCGTCAATTCCTATCTGCTGGAGACGCCGGCCGGCGTGGTCGTCATCGACACGAACCTGCTGGCCTCCGACATCTCAGCCCTCAAACTCCGGCTGGCGGCGCTGCACAAACCTCTGCTCGGCGTCTTCATCACCCACGCGCACCCGGACCATTTCAACGGGACCTTCGATCTCGTCAGCGATCGGGAAGTGCCGGTGTACGCCACGAATGGTGTCGCAAAGGCGATTCGCGAGATCGCCGACGCCAAGCGGGCGCAGTGGGGCCCCGTATACGGGAACGAGTGGCCTGCTGCCACGTACTATCCCAACACCGAGCTCTCCGATGAGCAGCGGATCCTGATCGAGGACCTAACGATCACGGTCCGCGAGTTGGGTGCGGGCGAGAGCCACGCGGACAGCTATCTACTGGTACGGCGCCCGGGCGGGAAGGACCTCGCGTTCATCGGCGATCTGGCGTTCCACGGCACCCACTCGTACACCGCGGACGGTCACGTCGCTGCCTGGCTTGGCACTCTTGATCGGGTTGCCGACGAACTGTCCGGCTTCGATTGCCTGTTGCCCGGGCACGGCGCACCGGCCGGACCCGAGCTGTTCGCCGAGCAGCGCCGTTACCTGATGCACTACCGGGAGGTGGTGCGGCGCCTGGCCGGCGGCGCCACACGGCTGACCGACGCGGACAAGGAAGAACTCCAAGGGATCATGCAGAGCTTCCTCCCGGGGGCACCGCTCACCTGGATGGTCGGCCTGGGAGCGGACAGCGTCGCCGCCGAGCTCGCCGCCGCGTCGGGCACCGTGTCGGCCGTCGGGGCCACCGGCCGGTCCCACGACGGGGCGGGTACCTAGGCGTGGACCTGCGCCTGACGGGCAAGCGTGCGCTGGTCACCGGCTCCACCGCCGGCATCGGTGCCGCGATCGCGGAGAGGCTGGCTGCCGAGGGGGCGACCGTGCTGATCCACGGGCGACGGGCGGACGCCGCCGCGGACATGGTCGGCCGCATCAGCGCGGCGGGCGGCTCCGCTCAGTCGGTCGTCGGCGACCTCACCTCGGAGGCCGGTGTACGCCAGGTGGCCGAAGCCGGATTCGATGGCGGTATCGACATCCTGGTCAACAATGCCGGTGCATACGCGAACAGCACCTGGGACAAGGCCACCGCCGCCGACTGGCTGGGCCTGTACGACAGCAACGTCGTCGCGGCGGTGCGCCTGATCCGGACGTTCACACCGGGTATGCGGGAACGACGCTGGGGGCGAGTCCTGCAGATCGCCAGCGGGGAGGCCACGGCACCGTTCGCCACCATGCCGGACTATGCCGCCACGAAGGCCGCTCTTGTGAACCTGACCGTCTCGCTGGCCAAGCACCTCGACCGCACCGGGATCACCGTCAACACCGTGAGCCCGGGCATCGTCGTCACACCCGGTGTGGAGGACTTCTACCGGGGGGTCGCCGCTACCCGCGGTTGGGGCGATGCCTGGCCGGACATCGAGGCAGGCGTGCTCCGAGAAGTTCTGAAAAATCCCGCCGGACGCCTGGGGCGCCCGGCGGACGTCGCCGACCTCGTCGCCTATGTCGCGAGTCCTCTCGCCGGGTACATCAACGGCGCCAACCTGCGCGTCGACGGCGGCAGTACGGCCTGCACGAACTGAACCGACACGACACGAAAAGAAGAATGAGATGCGCTATACCCTCCTGGGCAATTCAGGACTTCGGGTGTCCGAAGTGTGCCTCGGCACCATGACATTCGGTACGGAATGGG
The DNA here is from genome assembly GCA_963799975.1 of uncultured Actinomycetota bacterium. Lineage (GTDB taxonomy): Bacteria > Actinomycetota > Actinomycetes > Streptosporangiales > Streptosporangiaceae > Actinoallomurus. The sequence continues at coordinate 118,049 of CAWCZF010000003.1, forward strand.
GCTGGGGCGCCGACGAGGCCGAAAGCCGCAAGACGTTCGACCTATTCGTCGAGGCCGGCGGGAATTTCATCGACACCGCCGACAAGTACACCAACGGCACCGCGGAGACCATCGTCGGCCGCCTCCTTCACGACAGGCGGGAAGACTTCGTCCTGGCCAGCAAATATTCGTTGAACACCGGGACGGGCGATCTGAACTCCGGGGGCAACCATCGCAAGCACCTGGTGCAGGCCCTCGACGCGTCACTGCGCCGCCTCGACACCGACTACCTCGACGTACTCTGGCTGCACGCTTGGGATTACCTCACGCCCGCCGAAGAGGTGGTGAGGGCACTCGACGACCAGGTCCGTAAAGGGAAGGTGCTCTATATCGGGGTCTCGGACACCCCGGCCTGGATCGTCGCACAAATGCAGACGATCGCGGCGCTGCGCGGGTGGAGTCCGTTCGTCGGTCTGCAGATCCCGTACTCCCTCGTCCAACGAGAGGTGGAGCGGGAGTTGCTGCCGATGGCGCATGCCCTCGGCCTAGGCGTCGCCGCCTGGTCGCCTCTCGGCGGTGGACTGCTCAGCGGCAAGTACCGCCGGAACGCCGACGAACCCCGTCGCCTGGACGCGATCGAACCAGCGAAGCTCGCCATCGCGGAGGCCGTCAGCGAAATCGCCGATGAGCTGGACGTGTCCGCCAGCCGGATCGCCCTCGCCTGGCTACGTTCGCGGGGTGGGGTGATACCGATACTCGGAGCCCGGAGGGCGGATCAGCTCGCCGACAATCTGGGCAGTCTCCGGCTCAGCCTGTCCGACGAACATCTGGGCCGACTCGACGAGGTGAGCGCCGTCCCGCTCGGGTTCCCACACGATTTCCTCGCCTCCGCCGACTTCATCCACGATGGCCTGCGCGATCGAATCGACCTGCCGCCGAACCGGCAGGAGATCGGCCGGTGAGGCGTCCCCCAGGGCACCCGGAACCGCAGTGACGTGACCGCCTGGCCGTGGACCGTCGCGTGAAGATCATCACCGGCTTCACCGCTATCGCAGACCTCGGCTACGTCGACGGCATCACCATCGCCCCGATCAAACGAGCACCCAAACGCGAGATCCGCGACTGCGGCAAGAAATCCATTCAGCGCCGGGCCGAGAGGGCCGGCACCCCGGCGGGGTACCGGCCCTCCTTGTCTCCGGCCTGGTCAGCCGATGGGTGCCTGGCCTGCCCGGTCGGTGATCGCGGTCTTCAGGGTGGCGGTGGAGTACAGCACCGTCCCCTCCTTCAGCTTCGGGTCCGGCTTCCACGACGCCGTGCCGGGCTTGCCGCCCGTCGGGTGGAAGGACGGGTCGTTGTCGACGACGTCGCGCTCCCCGAGCAGCGCGTACGTCTTCGGGTCGAAGATCAGTTCGCTGCGGACGCCGTGCCAGGCCTGGCCGACGGCGATGCCGGCGCGGCCCGTCAGGTCATGGGTGTTCTTGATGACCGTCGTGCCCGGCAGTCTGGCCGCCGCCGCGAACATCGCCGACAGTGCGCGCGGTGCGACGTAGGACTCTCGCAGCGTGTCGCCGATCGTGCGGAACGCCTGGACGTCCGGCGGGTTGCCGCCCTGGCTGTTGCGGTACAGCCAGGTGCGCATGGCGGCCGCGCTCGTCGGCAGGCCCGTACGGTAGGCGGGCTGGCCGTGGCAGCCGGTCGGCGGGTTGTTCAGATCGACCTTGGCCACGCCCTTCAGGGCGAGTTTGTCCGAGGCCGACGGGACGTTCCCGTCGCAGAGCCAGGTCTCCATGAGACCCTGCGGGCCGCCGGAGTTGATCACCAGGCCCGCGTGCAGGCCGTCGGCCGACAGCCACGCCTTGCGGTGGATGTGGCCCGCACCGGTCTGGGCGCTCTTGGACTCGAAGTAGAGGAACTGCGCGGGGCGCGGCCGCAGGTCCGGCTGGGCCGCCGCGGCCTTGGACGCGAGGCCGAGGACCTGGGCGGCGTTCTGCACCGGGGGCAGCGATCCGCCACCCCCGGTACGGTCCGTGGACGATCCGGGCACCAGCAGCACGGCAGCGGCCGCGGCGGCCAATCCGAGGGCGGCGACCCCGCTGAGCACGAGCGGCCGGGCGATGCGGCGGTGCGCCGCCGTTCCGGTCGTCTCGCTCAGCAGATGCGCGCGGCGTGCGGAGTGGTGGCCCGGCGGCAGGTCGTGGGCGGGGGGCGGTGACAGCAGCTTGTCGGTCATGAGATCTCCTTGACGGAAAGCACGGCGGGGTTTTCGGCGACGGCGCTGCGCAGCCGCTCCCGAGTACGGGAGAGCCGCGACCGCACGGTGCCGACCGGGATGCCCAGCGCCTCGGCGGCCTCGGCGTACCCGAGGCCCTCCCAGACGCAGAGCGCGAGGATCTCCTGGTCGCGGCGCGACAGCGACGTGATCGACCGCATCACCCGGTCCATCTGACGTGCGGCGTCGAGACGTTCGGCGGCGTCGTCGGCTCCGTCGGGCGTCACGTACGGGAGCGCGGGCATCCGGGCGAGGGCGTCGCGGTGACGCCGGAGCGCGCGCCGGTGGTTGTGCAGCAGGTTGGTCGCGACCCCGTACAGCCAGGGCAGCAGCGAGTCGGTCCGCGTGCTCACCTCGCGGCGCCGTTTCCAGGTCTCCAGGAAGACCACGGAGGTCAGATCCTCGGCGACCGACCAGTCCGCCGTTCGCCGGAAGCAGTAGTTGTAGACCGTACGGGCGTGGCGATCGAAGAGCATGCCGAAGGCGTCCTCGTCGCCGTCCCGTGCTCGGCTCCACAACGCCGCGTCTGTGGGGATTTGCGGGTTCATGACCTGCTTAGTGTCCGCTCCCGCACCGCGGTTCCGTCGTTCACCCCACCCTCGGCGCCGTCGCCCCGGGCGTTCACATGATCATCGACGCCGCGCTCCGGCAATTGATTACTGCGGCGACGGCAATCTTGTGAGCCTCGAAGAAAACGGCAAGGGCCGTGCTCGCATGCCCTCCGCCGTCTCCGGTGATGACAATTATGTCAGGACGGCGGAGGCGGCTCGGGCGACAGGTCGGCAATGGCGCGTGCGGCGGTTCCGCAGATTCGCAGATCGGCACCCACATAGGTGCTGATTTCAATGAGATTCCGGTCCGGGTCGCGCACGTAGACACTGTTGATGGCACCGGTCGCACCCGTACGCTCGACCGGTCCCACTTCGATCTCGACCCCGTTCAGGCGCAGCTCGGCGATCACCATGTCGAGGGGCTCGGAGGAGATCAGGCACAGGTCAGCGCTGCCCGGCGCGGGCCGGGCGGCCTTCGGTTCGTACTCCTGGCCGGCCGGGTGGAGGTGGATACGGCTCGTCCCGAAAAGGAGCGCGCGGCGGTCACGGTGGAATGTGACCTCGGTCATCCCCAGCACGCGCACATAGAACTCCGCAGTGGCGTCGACGTCGTTGACGGTCAGCACCAAATGATCCAGCCGATCGATGCGCATGGGACATCCTAGATCGCGCCATACTCTCCGGCACACGAGAAAGTCCAGGCTTTTACCGAAAAGATCACTGTCCGCTTTCGGGCCATTCCGTCCAGTGGCACGCGCGGCTTACCCTCGGCCGTGGAGCATTCCGTCACTCAAGGGGTAGGCATGACCGCTCTCACCGTCGGTACAAAGACGTATTCGGACGTGACCGGACTCATCAGTCAGTTCCCCGAACTGCTGGTGCACTACGACCAGCTCGCCACCGTCATCACGAGTGCCGACCCGGCCCCGGCGAACCTCCAGAACCTGGAGGACCTGCTCCTCTGGCTGTACGGACACCCGGCCGCCGGGGTGCCGGAGGAGATCTACGTCAACCGGATGCTGCAACTGACCGAGCGGCTGAAGCGCCAGCCGCTGGCCAAACTGGCCTCGCTCCAGGACGCCGACCTGCCCGAGCTGTTCCACGAGATCCTCTCCGTGCGTATCGGCATGCTCAAGGCCGTCGACGACTACGTACGTACGCTCACCGCCGGACTCAAGACCACCGAGAAGTTCCGGGCGCCCGCGCGGGTCGGCGCCGGGCTCCTGCTCGCCGAGGAAGCGTTCACCCAGCTCACGAACATCATCCGGCGCTACACCGCGGGCAAGAAGCCACCGGAGGAGATGCCCGCGCCCGTGCTCGGCACCAGCGAAACGGCGGAGGCCACGCGGCTCTGGCACGCGTACGCCGGCGGGCGGGTCATGGTGTTCCGCAACGTCCAGGCGGCGATCGGCGAGGCGAAGGGCGTCTCGGACAAGGCGCGGCGCGCGATGGCCGACCTCGGCGTGCCCACTCCTCCGCACGTCGCCGACCTGATGACACGCATCGCGATCCTGCTCCACTTCACCCCGACGCGCGCGGCGCTGGCCGCGGTCGAGGCCGCGGTACGGGAAAAGGGCCGGCTCATCATCATCGGCGGCAGCAAGGAGACGCTGGCGACGCTCCCCAGCGACGCCGCGGCCGAGGCGGACCCGTTCTGGAAGGGCGAGGGCTGGCACACCGGCCTGATCATCGGCCAGGAACGCGAGGTGACCAAGCTGCTGCCCGCGGGCCGGTTCACCCGCACCGAGTCGGGCGGCACCGCGCTCGTACCCGACATCGACGAGGCACGGTGGAACGGCTACACGCTGGCCACCCGCGAGATCATCCTGGCGCACGAGCTGGACCACATCCGGCGCCAGGTCGGCGGCGGGTGGAGCGTCGGCGGGTTCCCGGCCGACGGCCCCCCGTCGTGCAAGTCCGCGTTCCAGAAAGGCGAGGAGTATCGGGCGGTCGCCGACGGCGAGCAGCCGCTGCGCGCACTGCTCGGCCTCCAGCCTCGCGGGCACGTCTCGACCTCGGTCGAGATCGTGCTGAACGTCGAGAAGGCGGCCGTCGACGTACTCGAGAAGACCCTGATCGATCCACGGGGAAAGTGACGCCGGTGCGTACCGCCCGCACAACGGGGTGGGGCGGTACGCACCGGATCTCACTTCTTGATCAGCTTGTACGTGTGGTCGGAGCTGTGCGCCGCCGCCAGCGCCGAGGACAGCGGGGTGTAGTTGGTCCGCTGATCCTCGGCGGCGCCGCACTTGCCCTCGCCGCCGCTGTTGATGGAGTTCTCGATGCCGTACGCCTTGTGCGTGGGCTGGTCGAGCAGCGGCGAGCCGCTGTCACCGGGCTTGGCGCAGATGTTGGTGCGGATCCCGCCGTTCTCCAGAGCGGTGATCTCACCGCAGCGGGTGCCGGGCTTCACCTTGGCCATCTGGATGCTCGCCCCGGACATGCAGACGATGTCACCCTCACTCATGCTCGCGTACGGCCTGATGTCGGTGATCCGGTAGAGCGGGTTCTCCAGATCGCGGTCGCAGGTCTTCGGCTGGTGCTCCTCGCTGCACTTGAAGTAGTCGGCGTTGCGCGGCTGTCCGTCCGGGAACCATTTCCTGGTGTCCTCGACGCGTACGAAGGCGAAGTCGAGTCGGGGGTTGGTCTCGTTCTTGACGACCGAGCCCGCCCAGCGCCTGTCCGCGACGATGGACTCGTCCTTGGGACTCGTGATGGTCTCGGCGCCCTTCTTGTCGGTGAAGCAGTGGCCGGCGGTGCTGGTGTAGAGGTTGCCCTTGTCGTCCTTGATGTTGAACGCGCTGCTACAGAAGTCGAGGCGCCGCCCGTCCTTGTCGGCGATCCCGATGGAAATGCCGGCGCGGATCGGCGGATCGCACTCATAGACCGAGCAGTCGGTCGGCGTCTCGCGCGGTTCCGTGCGCACTTCGACCGCGCGCCCGTCGGTGCCGAGTGCGCGCACGGCGCGGGTGACGCGTGCCCGCCGGTCGGTCCACAGGTCGACACGGTTGCGCACGACGTCGACCTGCGCGTATGTCCCCGTACGTGTGCCCGCGCGACCTTGGATCCGGGTGAGCTCGGCGAGGGAGTACGCGGCCGAGACCACGCGCATCTCGTCGCCGTGCGGGAGGCCGCGGACGACCTGACGCGTGTGGTCCGGGCGGGTGGACGCGACGACGAGGACACCTCCGTGCCGCTGGTCCATCCAGTCACCGGCGTACTCCTCGGGCAACGCTCCGGCGAGCCGCCCGGTCAGGGCGTCCTTGTCGACCGCGAGACGCATCCGGCGCATCGCGTCGGCGGTGGTGATGCGGTAGGTGCCGGTGAGGTACGCGACAGAGTCGCTGACCTGCGAGAACGGAGGTCCCTCGTTGGATGCGCCACCGTCGCCCGCGGTCGGCGAAACGGCGAACAGCGCCGCCACGAGCCCGAGCGATGACACGGAACGGATCATCATTGGGGATACCTCCAAGAATCCAGTACGGACGAGCGGGTCCCTTTTCTATAACGCATTCCAAGCGCCGATCCGAGAAAGACCCGCCAAACGACGGTGCCATTTTCCGCTCAATGCCAGATATATCCACATAAGAACGCAGACCGAAATGCCACCGGCGCACCGGAGACCCCACTCAGGCCACCACCAGCCACGGAGCCACCGCCGCCTGCGCAGAAGAAACCTTTGTCAATCGTCGCGGAGTCGGCCAGATGCCATTACGAACCAGCCGTCTCATGGAATTCCGAATGCGTCGGAGCGGCGGTGCCGGGTACAAGGCCGGAAACCGCCGAGAGAGGATCGTCGCCAATGAACAGCCGCCCTCCCTTCCCGCCGTTCGACCGGCGATCACCGCGTTCCTTGCCGCCAAATGGGAACGCGAACTCGACTACGCCCTCCGCAAAGAACTCTGGGCGTTCGGCGGAAACCGGATCGCGGTGCGATTCCAGTACGAGTGCCGCGACGAAAGCGGCCAGTGGTGGCGCAGTTACGGAAACGAACTCTGGGAGTTCGACGACGAGGGCCTGATGCGCCGCCGGGAGGCCAGCATCAACGACGTACGGATCGGCGAGGAGGACCGCCGGATCTTCGGCGTGCGCCCCGAGGCCGAGCGCGGAGTGCCGATCCCGATCCGGTGAAACCCGGTTGCGGCCCGGCCGCGGGCTCTGGTCGGGTGACCGGCATGGATCCCGCGGCGGTGCTGGCCGCCTTCGACGCTCAGGTACGGCGGCGCCCGGCGGACGTCCGCCTCGAAGACGACGGCCGCGTCGTACGTGCCTTCGGCGCCTGGACCGGCGTCGTCTGGTCCGACCTGGACGCCGGCGACGCCGACGCGGTCATCGCCGAGCAGGTACGGCGGTTCGCCGACCGGCCGTGGGAGTGGAAGCACTACTCCTACGACGAGCCCGCCGACCTGCCGGAACGCCTGACGGCGGCCGGGTTCGCGCGTGCACCGGAGGAGGCGCTCCTGGTCGCCGAGATCGCCGCCCTCGACCTCGGCGCGTGCCCGCCGCCGGGCGTGGACGTCGAGCCCGTCACGTCCGAGCACGACGTCGAGGCGTTCGTACGGGTACACGACGAGGTCTTCGGCGGCGACTACGCCGAATCGGGGCGCGCCCTCCTGGCCGCACGCGCGAAGGGCAGGGCCGAGGCCGTCGTCGCGTGGGCCGGAGGCGTCCCGATCTCCGCCGCGCGGGTGGAGTTCAACGCCGGCACCGAGTTCGCCGGCCTGTGGGGCGGCGGGACGCTGCCGTCGTGGCGGGGACGCGGGATCTTCCGTGCGCTGGTCGCCCGCCGGGCGACGCTGGCCCGGGATCGCGGCTACCGCTACCTCCAGGTGGACGCGTCCGCCGACAGCCGCCCGATCCTCCGGCGTCTCGGCTTCGTCGAACTCGCCACCACCACGCCGTTCACGCGGACGCCGGACCCCGAGCCGGAAAAATCCTGAAATCAGTCTTTGCCAAGTGTCCAGGCGCAGACCAGGCCGATCGTCCTTAGAGTGAATCCCGGCGAACAGCGCCGGTCGAAGCCTGAGGGAGCAGCTCATGCCCACCTATATCGCGCTGACCTACACCCGCGATGTCGACTGGACTCTTCCTGACTACGGCCAGGAGATGAAGGAGTACGCCGAGTTCGGCCAGGCCGCCGCCGCGGTGATCCGAGGCGGGCACGCCCTCTACCCGACCGCGACGGCGACGACCGTACGCGTCAACGGGGGCAAGGGCGGCGACATCGTCACCAGCGACGGCCCGTACGCCGAGACGAAGGAGGCCATCACCGGCTACTACGTCCTCGAGTGCGCCGACCTCGACGAGGCGGTCAAGATCGCGGCGACGATCCCGGCGGCATGGGACGGCGCCGTCGAGGTCCGGCCCGTCATCCAGTTCTGACGATCGATGGCCGGTGACGCGACCACGACGCCGGTACGCGAGTGTCCTCGCGTACTGGCCGAGTTGATGCGCGAGGAGCGACCTCGCGTACTCGCCACGCTGGTACGCGTCACCGGCGACATCGGCCTGGCCGAGGACGCCGCGCAGGATGCCGTCGTACGCGCCTTGGAGACCTGGCCGCGCGACGGCATCCCGGAGTCTCCGCGCGCCTGGCTGCTCGTCACGGCCAAACGGCGTGCGATCGACGTCATCAGGCGCGAGGCGCGGCGGTCGGGGAAGGAGAACGAGGCGGTGAGCCTCTTCGATCCGTGCCCCGAACCCGCCGAGGCCGTGCACGACGACCTGCTGCGCCTCGTCTTCACCTGCTGCCACCCGTGCCTCGCGGTGGAGGCGCAGGTCGCGCTCGCGCTGCGCACGCTCGGCGGGCTGTCCACCGCGGAGGTCGCGCGCGGGCTGATGGTCCCCGAGGCGACCATGGCCAAGCGGCTCACGCGGGCCAAGCAGAAGATCGCCCAGGCGCGGATCCCGTACCGGGTGCCGGACGCCGAGGACCTGCCCGCCCGCCTCGCCGGAGTCGAGGCCACCATCTACCTGATCTTCAATGAGGGGTACGCCGCGGGCTCCGGGGCCGATCTCGTACGCGTGGCGCTGACCGCCGAGGCGGTGCGCCTGGCGCGGCTGCTGGCCGTGCTGATGCCGGACGAGCCGACCGTACTCGGCCTCCTCGCGCTGCTGCTGCTCCAGGACGCCCGGCGCGACGCGCGCGTCGACGACCAGGGACGCGCGCTGCTGCTGAAGGACCAGGACCGCGGCCGCTGGGACCACGCGGCGGTCAAGGAGGGTATCGAGTTGGTCGGCCGCGCGCTGCGCCGTACGCCGGACCGGCCGGACGCCTACGTCGTGCAGGCGGCGATCGCGGCGTGCCACGCGCTGGCGCCGTCGTATGAGGAGACCGGCTGGGACGCGGTCGTCTCCTGGTACGACGTGCTGCTGAGCGTGCAGGACAGCCCGGTCGTACGGCTCAACCGTGCCGCCGCCATCGCCGAGCGCGACGGTCCGGAGGCCGGTCTCGCCCTGGTCGACGCCATCGAGGACCTGGACGCCTACCCCTGGTGGCACGCGACCCGCGCCGAGCTGCTGCGGCGTAAGGGCGAGTTCGAGGGGGCACGCGAGGCGTACGTGCAGGCGCTCGCCCACGGCCTGAACGAACCTCAGGTCGACCACCTGCACCGCCGCATCGCCGGCCTGCCGAGCTGATCCGCCGGCCCCGTCAGGGCGTGAACCGGATGACCTTCTCCGGGACGATCCGGACGATCATCCGGACCTCGCCGGGCTCGTCCTTCGGCGGGTCCTCGCCGAGATATCTGTGCGAGAGCTCGCGCGGCAGCCGCTTGCCCTCGTCCACGGTCAGCTCGGCGGTACCGCGGATCTCCACCGAGTCGTACGGGTTGGCCAGGTCGAACACCGACACACTGACGCGCGGGTCGGCGGTGAGGTTCCTGGTCTTCTGCCGGCGGGCGGTGGTGGAGAACAGGATCGTGTCGCCGTCCCGCTTCATCCACACGACCGAGGACTGCGGTGCGCCGTCGGGTCGCACCGTCGCCACCGTCGCGAAGTTCCGGCCGTCCAGGATCCGGCGTACGGGCTCATCAAAGATCACCATAAAAGGACCATAGCAGATGATCCTAATACAGATGATCCACTATGGATCCTCTACTGAGGACACACCGTGTCCACTCTGTTGCCTGCCGGGTGTTTGATCACGTTTTTAGCGGAGATCTCTGGTGCATCTCGGGGGAGACGCTCGACCTAGGAGGCAACCAAGATGCTCGCCATAGTCGCCGCAGTCTGCTTCGCCATCGCGCTCCTGTGCGACTGGCTCGGTGCGGGCTCGGACTTCTTCAACTACCAGACGCTCGACACGATCGGCTTCCTGTTGATCGCGCTGCACCTGGCCGGATTCGGCGCCGGGTACGACTGGCGCAGTCGCGGCCGGGCGTGGCGGGGCGGTCGGTCGCGGCGCTGACAACGACTCCACAGATCATCGACACGGACCGGCATCCACACGGATGCCGGTCCGTGCGGTTTTCGTATCCGGACACGCGCCAAGCGACCAATCTGATACCGACCTGGAGTGCGACAACTAGCGTGATCACCCGTGCCGCCGCCTAAACTGCATCACGTGATCTTCAAGGCGGTTGGGGAGGGGCGTCCTTACCCTGAGCACAGTCTGAGCTCCCGGGACTGGGCCAGCGTGCCACCCCGTCAGGTGCGTCTGGACGAGCTGATCACGACCAAGGCCGGCCTCGATCTGAACTCCCTGCTGGCCGAGGACTCGACGTTCTACGGCGACCTGTTCCCGCACGTCGTGCAGTGGCGCGCCCAGCTCTACCTCGAGGACGGCCTGCATCGGGCGCTGCGGGCCGCACTGCACCAGCGCACCGTGCTCCACGCGCGCGTGCTCGACCTGGACGCCGTCCACCTCGACGTCGCGCAGCCGTGAACTAGACCTGCGCCGTCGCCCACTCGAACATCTTCGGAAACGCCTCACGCCACGCGACGTAGTTGTGCTGGCCCCCCTTGACGACCAGGAACGGCGCGTCCGGCTGGTATTGCTTGACGAGGTCGACGAACGCCTGCGCCTGCACCATGTCGCTCTGGGCCGCGTTGCCCGCCATCACCCAAAAGTGCGGCAGCGGCGCCGGCGGCAGTGCCCGGGCCAGCACCTTCAGCGGTGAGTTCGCGGCGCGCAGCGCCTTGTCACCGTGGAACGGATCGATCGACCGGGGCAGGCGATTGGTGCGCAGGGGCTCGTAGTAGCCGCTGAGCGAAGCCGCGACGCCGTAGCGGTCGGGATGGCGCAGGGCGAGGTTGGCCGCACAGAAGCCGCCTTCGGAAAACCCCGCGATCCCCCACTCCGGCCCCGGCCGCGCCACCCGCAGCCGCGCGGCCACGTCGTCGGGCACGTCGTCCGCGAGGTAGGTCTCGTCCTGCTCGCCGTGAACCGTGTTGAGGCACTGAGTGGACCGATCCATGCCCCCGTTGGCATCGGGTATGACGAGCACCACCGGCTTGGCCTTGTGCGTCGCGATCAGCTTGCGCAGCATGCCGGAGATCCGCAACCGCCCCTCGTAGTCACTGGGCGAGCCAGGCGAGCCATGGATCAGCTCGATAACCGGGAAGCGCTGAGAGGCGTACGGCTTCTGAAAGTACTGCGGCGGCAGGTAGACCATCCCCTGGCGACTGATCCGACTCTGCGGCCCAGGCAAGGTGGTCTCCATCGCAAACCCGTTCTTCCGCGCCTGCCGCTTGTGCACCGCCTCACTGAGCACTCGATCAAGCCGCCCCCCAAGATCAGGAACGCTGGCAACACTGGCAGGCGCCTGATTGGTCAGATCACGCCAAGCGTCATCCCAGCTCTCGTAGTACCCGTAGAAGTCATTGACGAGCGCAACCCCGAACATCATCGCCGGCGGAAACGCCAACACCCCGGCCACCAACTTGAGCGCCACATGCTGAACCCGCACAAGCCAGAAAAGCGCCCCAACGAACAACACCACAAGAAAGGCGAACACGACGAACCCCTGCGGACCGAACACAACGATCCTCCCCTGGACGCGCCACCCTGTGTAAGCATGACGTCCGAGCAGAGAACCGAGATCCCGATCGACAGCAATCCGACAGTCAAGCTTTCTTTACTCAACGCCACCAGTAAGCCCAACCACCAAGGCCCGGGGCCGGGGACGGCCGGGACAGGGGCCGGGGACGGCCCGGGGGGACGGCACCTGGTTCGTACACCAGGGAAGCAATGAAGTGAGCACCGAGCGAGAAGACGGCAACCGTCGATCGCGGGGGTCCGGGGGCTCGGCCCCCCGGGCAAACGGAGCGGCCCCCGGCGAAGCCGGACCCCGAAGGGGCCGACGAGCAGGGATGGCCCAGCACCCCGGGGGACGGCACCTGGTTCGTACACCAGGGAAGCAATGAAGTGAGCACCGAGCGAGAAGACGGCAACCGTCGATCGCGGGGGTCCGGGGGCTCGGCCCCCCGGGCAAACGGAGCGGCCCCCGGCGAAGCCGGACCCCGAAGGGGCCGACGAGCAGGGATGGCCCAGCACGCGGTGGAGGTGGGATTTGAACCCACGGATGAGTTGCCCCATCACACGCTTTCGAGGCGTGCGCCCTCGGCCACTAGGCGACTCCACCAAGACGGGAGCCTACCGGACGTAGGCAGGTGTTCAGTCACGCCTGCGGGCGAAGAATTCGGTGAGCAGTGAGCCGCACTCCTCCGCGAGTACGCCCGCCACGACCTCGGGGCGGTGGTTGAGCCGCCGGTCGCGTACGACGTCCCAGAGGGAGCCGACCGCGCCGGCCTTGGGGTCGATGGCGCCGTAGACGATGCGCTCGACGCGGGCGAGGACGGCGGCGCCGGCGCACATCGTGCAGGGTTCGAGTGTGACCACGAGGGTGCAGCCGGCCAGCCGCCACTCGCCGAGTCGTACGGCGGCCTGCCGGAGTGCGACGATCTCCGCGTGCGCGGTCGGGTCGCCCGTACGCTCCCGCTCGTTGCCGCCCGCGCCGGCGACCTGGCCGGAGGCGTCGAGGACGACGGCGCCCACCGGGACATCGCCGGCCGCCCGGCGGGCCTCCCGCAGGGCGAGCCGCATGGCGTCGGACAGCGCCGGCTCTCGCATGGGCTACCGGAGCCGGTCGTAGTCCTCGGCGAACCCGGCGCGTTCGGCGATCACCGAGAGCGCGTCGCCGGGGAACCTGCGTTCGCCCAGCTCGGTCAGCCGTGGTGCCTCGGTGCCGAGGTCGGCGAGCAGCCCGGAGTCGCCCACGGGGTCATCAGTGGGTACCTCGTCGACGTCGCCGATCTGCTCGTGGAGCATGCGGGCTAGATCGCTGGTCAGGGTCGCACGTGGGTCGGAGAGAAAGACGCGCGGGTCGCCGCCGTCGTCCAGGCGTACGACGGCGAACCACTCGTCTTCTTCTTCGATGAGGAGGACGACCGTGTCACCCGCCGTCTCGACGGCGGTCTCCCGCATGATGTCGGTGATGTCGTCGACACCGGCGACCTCGGCGAGGTCGGTCTCGGTCCCGATCCATCCGGCGTCGCTGCGCGCGAAGGCCACTGAGAAGTACGGCACGCCTTCATTCTCTCCAAAAGACGGCGGTTATTCGATCGCGCGCTCGAAAGCGGCTCCGAATCCGAGGCGTGCTGCGATGCTCGACAGCATCTCGTCGGGATACAGGTCGAGGTCGCCGGAGAGCGCCCCGAGCTCCATCTCGTCCAGGCCGAGGTCGGAGAAGATCGACATGTCGCCCGCGGGCAACACCTGGTCGAGGTCCTCGTCGTCGGGGATGTCGAGTTCGAGGTATTCGACGACCTGCCCGGCCAGCGGCCAGTCGAGCGAGGCCGTGACGTCGGACAGGAAGATCATCACCTCGCCCGCCAGCACGCGCAGCGCGATGAAGAAGTCGTCGCCGACGGCGGCGAGTCCGATCGTGCCGGCCATGCTCGGCTGCTGTCTCAGGGCATGGATCAACCCCGCGAGATCCTCGGTCAACGCGATGGGAAGCTGTTCTACTTCCCAGGCGTCGTCCTCGCGAGAGACCACGACAGCAAAGTCCGCCGTGTCCAGTTGCGTCATCTTCACCCCACCGGCGCGCGTCCTGCTCGGGCATCCTGACAGATGTGGGGCCGCGAAACTCGCGCACCGGGAAACCGGCGCGTCGAGAACCCTCTAGTTCGCGCGGAACGTCCGCATCCGGACCGTGGCGCGGATGCGTTCCTGCCGCCATCGCCGAGGGCTCACTCTCTTGCGGAGCTCGCGCGCCTCTGCCAGCTCTCGCAAGAACACCGCCCGGCGGCGGAGTCGATCTCTGACCTCCTCGGGACTCATCCCATCGTCCATAGTGGGTTACGTTCCCCGTGCTCAGATATCCATTCGGCTACCGTGATCCAACATGAAGACCCTGGTGGCCGATCATCCCCTCGTCGCCCACAAGCTCACGACGCTTCGCGACGAGACCACAGACTCCCCCACGTTCCGTCGCCTGGCCGACGAGCTCGTGACACTCCTCGCCTACGAGGCGACCCGCGACGTACGCGTGGCAGATGTGACCGTCACCACACCGGTCGGGCCGGCCGAAGGGGTGCGCCTCACCCGGCCCCAGCCGCTCGTGGTGCCCATCCTCCGCGCCGGCCTGGGCATGCTCGACGGCATGACTCGGCTGCTCCCGACGGCGGAGGTCGGCTTCCTCGGGATGGTCCGCGACGAGGGCACGCTGAAGGCCACGACGTACGCGACGCGGCTGCCCGATGACCTGTCGGGCCGCCAGTGCTACGTCCTGGACCCGATGCTCGCCACCGGCGGCACACTCGCGGCGGCCATCCAGCTCCTGCTGGACCGCGGCGCCGACGACGTGACCGCGATCTGCCTTCTCGCTGCGCCGGAGGGCATCGCGCACATGGAGGAGGCGCTGGCCGGTCGCGACGTGCCGGTGCGCGTCGTCACGGCGGCGATCGACGCGCGCCTCAACGAGAACGGATTCATCGTGCCCGGCCTCGGCGACGCCGGCGACCGCCTGTACGGGGTCGTGTGACGCTCAGCCGCCGATGAGGAAGGCACGCCTCTCGTCGGGGGTGAAGGGGCGGGTGGCGCGCGTGTCCGCGGCGCGCAGGGTCTGCGCTGTCGAACCGCAGACCTCGCACGACCAGATGCGTACGGCGCCGTCCGCGTCGGCCGTCGCGACGCGGTCGCCGGTGCGGTCGAACGCGAAGCCGAGCGGCCGGGCGCCGAGCCGGCGCAGCGTGACCGGCTCGATCCCGGCCTCGGCGGGCCAGAGCTGGATGCCGGTCAGCTCGTCGCCGCCGAGCAGGGCCAGCCGTCCGCCGTCCGGTGAGTAGACCACCCGGGTGCCCTGGCCCGCCGCGCTGAGCGCCTCCGGCGGGCGGCCGCCGTCCGCCGCCCAGATCCGGATCGTGCCGTCCACGCCGAGGCTCGCGATGTGCGTGCCGTCGGGGCTGTAGGCCACCCCGGCGACCGGGCCGTCGTGGCCGCGGAAGGTCAGGAGCGGGCGTCCGTCCGAGCTGCGGTAGACGCGTACGGTGCCGTCCTCGGCCCCGGCCACGACGCGTGTGCCGTCGGGGCTGAACGCCGCGCCGGCGCGCGCGGGCCCGGCCATCGTCGCGGTACGCGCCGCGGTCCCGGCGGCGGCACGTACGGTGACGCCGCCGGGTCCACTGGCGAGCAGCCGGTCGCCCGCCGTGCTGTACGCGAGCCGGGTGGCCGCCTTGACGGTGAACGCGGCCTCCCGCCGGCCGGTGTGCCAGTTCCAGATTTGTACGGCGCCGGACGTGTCGAGGGTGGCCAGGTGGACGTCGTCGGGG
The DNA here is from genome assembly GCA_963799975.1 of uncultured Actinomycetota bacterium. Taxonomy (GTDB): domain Bacteria; phylum Actinomycetota; class Actinomycetes; order Streptosporangiales; family Streptosporangiaceae; genus Actinoallomurus. Next base: position 133,622 of record CAWCZF010000003.1, read on the forward strand.
GCGAACTCGGCGTCCAGGACCATGCCTTCGTGGCCGGGGAGCACCCTCGGCGTGCCGGCACCGGTGGCCGGCCACACCCTGACCGAGCCGTCGTAGCCGCCGCTGGCGACGTAGCGGCCGTCCGGGCTGAACCTGGCGACGTGCACCAGGCCCTTGTGCGGGTGCACCACGGTGGGGTCGTACGGGCCGCCGACGTCCCAGGTGCGAACGGTGCCGTCCTCGCCGACGCTGACCAGGTGGCCGTCCCGCATGAGTGTCGCGGCGCGCACGCCTCCGGCGTGGCCGTGCAGCTGTAGCGGGTCCGACCGCCTGCCGGTGGCCCAGACGGCGAGCACGCCGTAGGAGTCGCCGGTGAACAGGCGGTGGCCGTCGGGGCTGAACGCGAGGGGCGTCACTCCGCGCGGTTCGCCCAGCTCGAACGGCCCGCCGCCGGAGGCGCGCCAGATCCGCAGGGTGCCATCCACGGTGGCGGCGACGCGGCGGCCGTCCGGGCTGAACAGGAGTGCCTCGGCCGCGCCCGTCGAACCGCCGAGCGCGACCGGCCGCGCGGACGCGTGCTTGAGGTTCCAGACGCGGATCGGATCGTTCTCACCGCCGATCGCGGCGAGGCGGCCGCCGTCGGGCGCGAACGCCACGGCGCTGGCGATGACGTCGCTCGTGCCGCCGCGCTCCAGGACCCGCGGGGCGGCGTGGCCGGTCAGGTCCCATATCCAGACCGCGCCGGCGTCGTCGGCGCCGGCCAGGTGATGGCCGTCCGGGCTGAACGCGATGTCGTGGACGATGCCGTGCTGCCCGCTCAAGATCCTGGACGGGCCTCCGGTGGCGGCCACGTCCCAGATCCGTACGGTGCCGTCGCCGTGTGAGCTGGCGACGTGCCGTCCGTCGCCGCTGATCGCGACGTCGTACACGTCGGTTCCGGCGCCGGCGAGGGCGACCGGGGGGCCGCCGCCGGCTCGCCACAGCCAGGGTTGCCCGTCCGGGGTCGCGGCGACGGCGGCGCGGCCGTCGGCGGTGATCGCCGCGGTCTTGAGCCGCGGCACGAACACCTGGTGCTGCGCGATCACCCGCCAGTTCAGGGTCGACTGCCGCAGCACCGTCTCGGCCTGCGCGTCGGGCCGCATCCGGTACGCCTGGCGCGACAGCAGGAACGCGAGCTGCGGGTCGCGGTCCAGTCGCGCGCGCGCCGAGGCGATGAGCTGCCGCTGGCGTGCCAGGTCGCGCTCGTCGCGCGCCCGCCCGGTCTGCGCGACCGCGAGCAGCGCGAGCACCGTCACCACCGCGGTCGCGGCGGCGAGCACTCCCATGGAGAGCCGGATCCGGCGGCGGCGGCGTACGGCGGCGCGGCGGTGTGCGAGCCGCGCCGCGTCGAGGAACTCCTGTTCCATGCCGGTCAGGCGGCCGGGGTGGCCCGCGGCCCAGTCGCGTGCGCGGGTCAGCGCGACGCCCCGGTACAGCCCGTCGGGGTCGCGGTCCATCGAGCGCCAGACCTCGGCGGCGTGGGTGATCCGCCGGTGGACGGCCATCCCGTCGCGGTCCTCATCGACCCAGTCCCGCAGCCGCGGCCACTTCGCCGGCAGTGCCTCGTGCGCCAGGCGTACGGTGCGCTCGTCCAGGGTGACCAACCGTGCGGCCGCGAGCTTCTCCAGGACGCCCGAGGTCACCGGGTCGCCGGCGTCGAACTCGGCGCGGTCGGCGCGGCGCGCGGTGACCGCGCCGTCGCCCTCGCCGATCTCCACCATGCGCAGCAGCGCGTGCCGGAGGGCGCGGCACTCCTCCTCGCCGAGGTCCTGCCAGATCCGCTCGGCGGTCTGCGCGACCGCGCCGCGCACGCCGCCCGCCGCCTCGTACCCGGACAGCGTGACCGTGCTGCCCCGGCGCCGCCGCCACGCCTCCAGCAGGACGTGCGAGGCCATCGGCAGCGCGCCCGCACGGCCCGCGACCTCGGCGACGATGGTGGAGACGAGCGCGCCCTCGACCATCGCGCCGGCGCGTTCCGCCGGGCGTACGACGGCGTCGCGCACCTGGGGTGCGGTCATCGGGCCGATGAGCACCTGTGCGTCGGCGAGCGCCTCCGCCAGGTCGGGGGGTTCGGCGCAGCGGCCGTAGAAGTCGGCGCGTACGCCGAGGACGACCCGGAGGCGGCTGCCCGGCGCACGCGTCGCGGCGAGCAGCGCGGCGACGAACCCGGCGCGCGTGTGCTCGTCCTGGCACAGCGTGAAGATCTCCTCGAACTGGTCCACCACCAGCCACAGCTCGGCGTCGTACGGTCGCCCGGCCAGTGCCTGGCGCACCGCCAGGTGCAGGTGCCCGGCGTCGGCGGCAAGGTCGGCGCGCAGTGCACCGGCGGGCACGGACAGGACCGAGGCCAAGGTGATGGCCAGTTCCCCGACCGGGTCCGGGCCCGGGGTGAGGACCAGCCCCCGCACCTCGGCGCCGCGGCGAGCGCCCGGCCGTGCCCGTCCGCCGGCGGCGCCGGTCACGGCCGGCAGGAGACCGGCGCACAGCAGCGAGGACTTTCCGCTGCCAGAGGCGCCGAAGACCGCGACCAAACGCCGGTCGGCGAGGCGGCCGACCAGGTCGGAGACCAGGTCGTCGCGGCCGAAATACCAGGCGGCGCGGTCCGGCCCGTACGCGGCCAGCCCCTGGTAGGGAACCTCTTCCTCCTCAGCCGGGCCGTCGGCGGGCGCGTGCGACACGGACGCCGACGCGAGGCGCCACTTCTCCGCCCACTCGGCGGGGTCCCCGCCGCAGGCGTCCACGTACGCGAGCGCGACCGCGAGCGTCGGCAGCCGGCGGCCGCCCGCGGCGTCCGACAGTGTGGTCGCGGAGAAATGCGCCTTGTGCGCGAGCTCCCGGTACCCCGGCTCGCCGGCCTTGGCCCGCAGCAGGCGCAGCGCGGCGGCGAACTCTTCCACCTGTGGCGGCCCAGGCCCCAGGACACCCTCTGGTCGCGGCATTGCCGCCCCCCGTCAACAACCCCCGTCGCGGCCCCCGCCGCGGTCGAACAGTCGATTGTCGTCCGAGGTTGATTGTCCGGACAACTCCCTCGACGCCGGACAACTCAGTCCCCCTACATCTGGTTCAGCGGGGGCGCGACCGTCGCGCCATGTCAGACAGGGGGAGTCCCACGATGTCCAAGGAGATCAGCAGCCCGTCCCGTACCCCGAACTGGCCGGATCCGGTCCGTCCACGCGACCGCGGCACTGCGTCCGGCGACATCGCCGACCGCTTCTTCCATCTTGCCGTGATCTGCTGATCCGCACGGAGAGCGAGGACGCCTCGGCGGCCGGTAACGGCCACCGGGCGATCCCATGCGCCTCGTACGACACGTACGCCCCGCGGGTCCGCGTTTCAAGATCCGTACGCGGAGGGTAATAGTCTGCTACACACAGTGAGATCAGCTGGCCCGTGAGCACGTACGGGCGGCGGAGAAAGACGTCGGGGAGCGTTATGGCGTGGAGTTATGAGGCGGTCGCCGAGACCCTCGCACGGGAGTTCGGCGAGGTACACCCCGCCGAGATGGTGATCCGCTGCGTCGAGGCGGCGCGGCACAGCGCCGAGGAGGTGATCGGCGACGCCTCACCGGGGCTCGTCGAGCGCATCGCACGTCGTCACCTGGAGGTGCTCGCCCTCGCCGCCGCGGAGGGCCACGGCGGCGGCTGACCCTGTACCCACAGGCTTTCCGGCACCCAGATATGGCCACGCGCCTCTTTGCAGCCACATCCACGGCTGGTGTACTACTTGAGTCGGGTCAGTGGGTCAGGCTTCGGGAGGCAGGGTTCCTTGAAGAAGTACCTCACTTGGGCACTGGGGGCCTTTGTGGTCTTCTACCTGCTCAAGTCCCCGGGGGGCGCGGCCCGCGTCGTCCACAACACGGCGAGCGGCCTGGCGTCGGCAGGGGATTCGCTGTCTCACTTCGTCAACGCACTGACATGAGACTCGTCACTCCCGGCGATTCCGCGCCGGCCTCCATACATCGCTATCTCCTGCCGCACGAGCAGCAGGTGATCACCGTACGACGGCATCCGGCCGTGCTGATGACCCCCATCGCCTTCGTGCTCGGTGGGCTGGTCGTCGCGGGTGTGCTGAGCAATGTCGTCGTCGACCGCAACGGCTCGCTGGTCAACTGGATCTGGTGGGCGTGGCTGGTGCTGCTGGCATGGTTCGTCTGGAAGGTGGCGACGTGGTCCGTGGACTACTTCGTGATCACCAACCAGCGCATGCTCCTGACCACCGGGCTGCTCACTCGTAAGGTGGCCATGATGCCGCTGGCCAAAGTCACCGACATGAGCTTTCAGCGTTCAATCAGCGGCCGGATGCTCGGCTATGGCGAGTTCGTGCTGGAGTCGGCGGGTCAAGACCAAGCCTTCCGGGTTGTTGACTACCTCCCGTATCCTGAGCAGTTGTACCTAGAGGTCTGCAGCATGATCTTTCCGACGAGTGACTCTGCCGACGACTGATCTCTACTAGGTAACTTGACCCGAACTCCTACACCTTGTCCAAGTTGTTTGGGTTACCCTCCTTCTGTGAGGTAGTGCAAGCCGCAATCAGGTCGTAACCCAATCCGCGTGAAGCCCTTCGGTAAGTGAGTCGAGATGCCGGGTCAAGGAAGCGTTGGTGAACGAGTCCGTAACCTGCGCCTGAGTAAGCACCTCTCTCAGGCCCAGCTTGCCGGGACCGAGTTGTCCGACAGTTACATCTCATTGATCGAGTCGGGGAAGCGAACCCCGACTCCCGCGGTCGTACGGCTGCTGGCCAGCCGGCTGGGCTGCCTGCCGGAGTACCTCTCCGAGGGCATCGAGCCGGAAGAGCGTCTGCATCTGCAAGTACGCGCCCGCCACGCGGAGCTCTCGCTCCTCGGCGGCGACGCGCCGCAGGCACTCTCGTGGTTCGGCGAGATCCTCGAAGCCGTCGACAACGACCCCGAGCTGATGAAGCGCGCCCGCTGGGGCCGCGCACGCGCTCTCGAGACGATGGGGCGCGGCGAGGAGGCGATCAAGGCCCTCGAGGAGCTCCGCGAGGAGGCGACCCGCGACCGCGGACGCGCCGGCTGGCTGCCGGTGACGATCGTGCTGTCGCGTTGCTACCGTGCCGCCGGCGACCTCGGCCGCACACTCGCCCTGGGCGAGTCCGCGCTGAGCCGCCTCTCGGACCTGAGCCTGCTCGGCGGCGAGGACGCGGCCGAGATCGGCCGCACCCTCATCGCGACCTACCTCGACCGCGGCGAACCCGCTGCGGCGCACGAGCTGGCCGAGCGACTCCTGGTCTCCTCCGAGCCCGATCCCGCCGTGATGGTCTCGGCCTACGTCGAGGCGAGCCGACAGGCACTGGACGAGGGCGAGGGCGGCGAGTCGCTCTACCTCGCCGAGCAGGCCCTCGCCCTGCACGCCGGCGGCGACCAGGCCAAGGCGCAGGCGCGGCTGCGGGTCACCGCCGCGCGTACGCTCCTGCCCTCGGACGCGTCTCCGGTGGACGCCGGCAAGGCGCTCGACCTCCTGAACGCCGCCGAGCCGATGCTCAGTGGCATGGACGCGGCCGAGTGCCGGATCGAGATGGCACGTTCTAAGGTGCTGCTCGGCGAGCCGTCCTCGGCCGTCACGATCGCGGGGCGCGTCCTCGACGACCTGATCGCCGAGACGGGTACCTCGGTCACGACCATCCGCGCCCGGCTGATGCTGGCGCAGGCGCTGATCGCGACCGGCGATCGCAACGAGGCGCTCAGCGCGCTCCGTGCCACCCGCGACGAACTGGGCGACCTGGAGACCTCGCGGGCGACCGCGCGGGTCTGGCGCGAACTCGGCGACCTGTTCGGCACCGCCGACGACGCGACCGCGATGATGGATGCCTACCGCAAGGCACTCGAGTCGGCCGGACTCCGGTCGAGCCCGCAGCACTCCGACATCGTCGTCAACTTCGGCTGAACCCGGCGCTCCCGGCCCCTCGCGGGCCGGGAGACCTGGGCGTATCGGCTTCAGGACGCAGGTGCCCGTCCGGGGACGGCGTGGCATCGCGTTCGGCCGTCGCCGCCCTTGAACCGGATCGGAGAGTCTCAGCCGGTCGTGACGAGGCTTACTCCGGCCACCGCGACGAGCAGCCCGACGCGCTGGATCGGCCGCAGCCGCTCGCCGTACACGATCCGGGCGAGCAGCACGGTGCTCGCCGGGTACAGCGAGCTGAGCACGCCCGCGACGCTCAGCATGCCCGCGCGCGCCGCGAGGACGAAGAGCACGTTGCCGAGCACGTCGAGCACGCCGGCGAGCATCGCGACGTAGATCGTCACGCGGTCGCGCAGCAGCATCGCCGGCCCGCGTACGGTCGCCACGGCGACGGCCACGACCATCAGCACCGACACCGCCTTGGAGACCGCGAGCGGCCACAGCGTGCCGTCGTCGCCCAGCCGGATGAGGACGAAGAACGTCCCGAAGCCGACGCCGGCGAGCACGGCCAGCAGCGGTCCGCGCAGCCGCCGTACGTGCTTCTCATCGGCCTTCTCGATGCTGACGAAGCAGATGGCGAGCAGGCACAGGCCGATGCCGGCGAACGCGGCGACGGACAGGTGGTCGCCGCGCGCCACTCCGACGACGGCCGGCAGCAGGGCGGCCATCAGGCCCGAGACCGGCGCGACCACGCTCATCGGCCCCTCGGCCAGCGCGCGGTAGAACACCAGCAGGCCCGCGCCGCCGGCCACGCCGGACGCGGCGCCCCAGGCGAGCGCCACCGGCTCGGTCGCGCCGCCGAGCACCACGGCCACGATCAGCAGCAGGCCGAGCCCGGCCGGCAGGCTGACCAGCAGCACCTGCGTGGAGCCGCCGCGCCGGGACGCCGCGCCGCCGCAGAAGTCGCCCGCGCCGAAGACGATCGCCGACGCGAGCGCGAGAGCGATGATCATGGTGTCAGTGTCCGGGTGACGATCACGACGTCCGGGGTGATCGCGCGCAGCAGCGTGGCCAGCTCGGCGCCCGCCTCGGCGAGACGGTCGAGCGGGTACGGCTCCAGCCGTTCGAGGATGAACAGGGCGTTCTTGGACTCCTCGGTGATGCGCGTGCGGGTGCACTGCCGCCAGTTCCAGCGGCGGCAGGTGACGCCCGCGTCGTCACGCCAGATCACCTCGCCGGGCTCGGGACGCTCGACGACCGGCTCGCCGTCCTTGACGGTGCCGAACTCCTCGGTGCCCTCCGCCCGCACCAGCCGGGCCGGACCGTCGTACGCGTCCAGATCCTCCCCGCCGATCGGCAGGGCGTACCGGACGCTGATCGCGTTGTAGGCGTCCACGACGCGGTTGATCGCGGGCAGCTCGGGGCGGCGGAGCAGCGCGTCGACCGAGGGCCGGGCGCGCTTGGGGTTCACGCCGAACCCGCGGTACGCCTCGCGCCACGCCTCGACGTGCTCCGCGTCGCCGGGCTCGCCGGGCTCCGCGCCGGGCGCGTCCGTACCGCTGGAAGGTCCGTTGACCAGGCCCTCGGCGGTCATCAGCAGCACCGCGAAGTCCGGGCGCAGGCCGCGTACGTCGGCGTCGACGAAGATCCGTTCCAGCATTACGGCCCTTCCAGTTCGGTCGGAATATCGTACCGTGCGGTGCAATAAGATGACCACCTAGGGTGGTGTGCCATGGCAGACAAGGTCGGTGACGCGGTGGCGCGCACCGTACGCGCCCTGCGCGGCGACCGGGGCTGGAGCCTCGACCAGCTCGCCGCGCGCTCCGGGGTCAGCAAGGGCGTGCTCGTCGCGCTGGAGCAGGCGCGCGGCAACCCCAACCTCGGCACGCTCACCCGCGTCGCGGACGCCCTGGGCGCGCCGCTCACGCGGCTCGTCCAGGTCGAGGAGGAGCCACCCATCCAGCTGTTCCCGGCCGCCCGGCACGTGGTCCTGTGGCACGGTCCCGCGGGCGGCACCGGCATGCTGCTGGCGGGCAGCGATCCGCGCCCGTCGGTCGAGCTGTGGCGCTGGGAACTGCGGCCGGGCGAACGACGCGAGAGCGAGGCGCACACCTCCGGCACCCGGGAGATCATCACGGTCGAGTCGGGGCTGCTGTCCCTGTTCGTCGGCGAGGGCTGTACGAAGGTGGCGGCGGGCGACGCGGCGGTGTTCCGCGGCGACCGGCCGCACTCCTACGTCAACGACGGGCCGCAGGACGTACGTTTCATCCTCGCGGTGATGGACCCCTGACCCGGGTACGACGGCCCCGGCCGGCTCTCGCGGGCGACGCGGACCACACGGCGCGGTCCCTAGCGTGACGACTCCCGAAGCGACGAGGGAGGATTCACGTGAAACGGTATCTGCGCATGGTCGGCGGCACGCTCGCGCTGACTCTGGCGGCGAGCGTCACGGCGCCGCCGCGCGCCATCCTCCGCTCTTCGCGCCGGGCGCGGGCTGGAGCTACTCCAACACCAACTACGCGATCGCCGGGCTGCTGATCGAACGGGTGACCGGCCACGCGTGGGGTGCGGAGGTCCGGCGACGCGTCCTCGTGCCGCTGGGCCTGCGCGCGACGTACGTGCCGGGCGACCGCGTGAGGATCCCCGTGCCGCATCCGCGCGGGTATGTACGGACCGGCGAGGGCGCGGCGCTGGAGGACGTGACCGAGTTCAACCCCTCGGTGACCGGGGCGGCGGGTCAGCTGATCTCCCGCGCCGGCGACGTGTCGCGGTTCTTCGCCGCTCTGCTGGGCGGGCGGCTGCTGCGCCCGGCCGAACTGCGGGCGATGACGACCACGCGGCCGACAGGGAACGCGGACGGCCGTGCGTACGTGCTGGGGCTGGAGAGCCACCCGCTGCCGTGCGGCGGGCTGTACCGGGGGCACGGCGGCGACATCTTCGGCTTCGCGACGCTCAGCGGCACGACGACGGACGGCCGCCAGGCGACCGTGATGGCGAATCTGGACCCCGGCGGCCCCGAAGCCCAGGACGACGACCTCACGACCGCCGTGAGCACCGCCCTCTGCTCCCGATGAGAACCCCGAGACAGCGGCTCACGACGCTTACCGGCGCAACGACGACCGGCCGCCAAGCGACGGTGACGGACCCTGGCGGCGCCGGCTGAGCACCGCCTTCTGCTCCCGATGAGGACCTCGGGCCGGCTCCCCGCCGCGATGGCGAGCCCCTACGCCCTGGCCGAGTCCGGGCGACCCGGCGCCGGGCTGCCGCGCTAGTAGCGGGCGCCGACCGGGGCCGGGACGGCGTCGAGGTCGGCGAGGTCGTCGGCGTCGAGGTCGACGCCGGCGGCCGCGGTGTTCTCGTGGAGGTAGCGGCGCTTCTTGGTGCCCGGGATCGGGATGACGTGCTCGCCCTGGGCGAGGGTCCAGGCGATGGCGACCTGGGCGGGCGTCGCGCCGTGCCGCTCGGCGACGGCGCGCACGACCTCCACGATGCGGAGGTTCTGTTCGAGCACGCCGTCCTGGAAGCGCGGCAGGCGCCAGCGGAAGTCGGTCCGCTCGAAGGTCGCGGTGGTCAGCGCGCCGGTCAGGAATCCGCGGCCGAGCGGTGAGAACGGCACGAACGACGCGCCGTTGGCGGCACACCAGCCCACGACGTCCTCGGCGCTCCCGTCCGCGCCGAGCGGGTCGCGGGTCCACAGGGACAGCTCCGACTGGATCGCCGCGACGGGGTGCACGCGGTGCGCCTCCTCGGCCTGGGCGATGCTCACCTCCGACAGGCCCAGGTGGCGGACCTTGCCCTCGGCGACCAGCTCGGCCATGACACCCCACGTCTCGGCGAGCGGCACCTCCGGGTCGACGCGGTGGAGGTAGTAGAGGTCGATGACGTCGGTGTCGAGCCGGCGCAGGCTCGCCTCGACCGACTCGCGTACGTGGCCGGGCGAGCCGTCGCGGATGGTCTCGCCGGTGGCGGGATCGGCGATCAGGCCGACCTTGGTGCAGAGCACGACCTTGTCGCGCACGCCGGCCAGGGCGCGGCCGACGAGCCCCTCGTTGTGCCCGGCGCCGTAGAAGTCGCTCGTGTCCAGGAACGTCACGCCGAGGTCGATGGCCTCCCTGACCAGCGCGATCGACGCGCGGTCATCGCGCTCGGACTCAGCATAGGCACAGCTCATCCCCATGCAGCCGAGCCCCACCGCACCCACGTAACGGCCCGTGAACTTCTTCATGACGGGGGTCCCTTCCCGATCGCGCTGGCGCCTCGCGACCCTCGTGGCGCCCGGTCGAAGCCTACGGCGAAGGCGGCGCGGAGTGGGGCGGGAATTACTCGCTGTGGACATCTTCGTGACGAGCGTCGTCGCGCTGATTACAGTTCTGCGCCATGACGGATGATCCTGCGGCGCAAAAGGTCCGCGACGCGCTGGTCGCGCTCGGCACCGATCTCGGCGACCTGCCCGCGGAGGTGACCTCGTCGCAGCGGCCCGAGCTGGCCGGGCGGCTGCTCGCCTCCGCGTACGCGCAGCTGCGCGACCTCCCCGAGGATCTGGACGTCGAGACCGAGAACGCGCGGATCGCGGCGGCGTACCAGGAGGTGATGGCGTCGCTGGGCGACGAGCGTACGGTCGCGTTCGAGGCGGCGTTCGCGGCGCTGCGGCACTTCTCGCTCGTGATCGCGTCGCTCGACGTCGAGGCCACCGATCCGCTGATGACGGCGGCCGTGCAGCTCATGCAGGTGACCGCGATGGCCTGCGGGGTGGCGTTCCTCGCGCCGAACCAGGTGCTGCTGTCGGACGAGGAGCGCAAGGCGACCGGCGAGACGCTCCAGGAGGAGATCGCGGAGACCTTCGGCTCCCTTCGCGTGCTGGAGCGGGCCGCCCGGCGCATGGCCGGATAGCGCCCGTACCCCCGCGCCGTGAGAACACCGGAGCCGGGGCCGCGCCGCCGCCTCCCAGCGCCTAGGCTTGCCCGACATGCGGACTCTCGTGACCGGCGGCGCCGGGTTCATCGGCTCACATGTGACGGACGCCCTCCTCGCCGGCGGAGACGAGGTCGTCGTGGTGGATGACCTGTCGCGCGGGCGGCGCGGTCGGGTGGCGCCCGGGGTCACGGTCCACACGGCCGACATCGGCGACGCCGACGGTCTCGCCGCGATCGTCGAGCAGGCACGGCCCGAGGTGATCTGTCACCTCGCCGCGCAGATCGACGTACGGCTCTCGGTCACCGCCCCGGCCAGGGACGCCGCGGTCAACGTCGTCGGCACGGTCAACGTGCTGGAGGCGGCGCGTGCCGCCGGGGCGCGAGTGGTCTTCGCGAGCACGGGCGGGGCGATCTACGGCGCGGGCGTGCCGGTGCCGTCGGGCGAGGACGAACAGCCCGGCCCCGAGGCGCCGTACGGCACCGCGAAGTACTGCGCCGAGCAGTATCTCGGCCTCTACAACCGGCTCCACGGCACCACGCACACCGCTCTGCGCCTGTCCAACGTCTACGGCCCGCGCCAGGACCCCACCGGCGAGGCAGGCGTCGTCGGCATCTTCTGCGGACGTGCGCTGCGCGGTGAGCGTCCCACGGTCTACGGCGACGGCGGCCAGACCCGCGACTACGTCTACGTCGGCGACGTCGCGGAGGCGTTCCGCACCGCCGCGCGTACCGACCGGGCCGGGATCTGGAACATCGGCACCGGGCACGAGACCAGCGTGCTGGACCTGATCGAGGTCGTCGGCAAGGCGGCGGGCCGCGCGGTCGACCCCGAGTTCGCGCCCGCGCGCGCCGGCGAGGTGCTGCGCAGCGCCCTCGCCGTCGGCCGCGCGCGTGACGAGCTGGGATGGAGCGCGCGCACCGGCCTCGCCGACGGCGTACGCGCCGTGTACGAGTGGATCGAGGCGGGCTCGCCCGACCGTCCCTAGCCCGGCCGCCGATGCCCCGTCCACCGCGCGAGGGAGTGCCGATGCCGGACGAACACGTGTTGCAGGACACGCCGCATCGCCGGGTGGTACGCGTCGGCGACACCGTACGGCGGCCCGTGCACCCGTGGACTCCAGCCGTACACGCGCTGCTGCGGCACCTGGAGGAGGTCGATTTCCCGTACTCCCCGCGGGTGCTGGGGATCGACCGGGAGGGCCGTGAGATCCTCACCTACCTGGGCGGAGAGTCCGGCGGACTGGGCTGGGCCAAGGTGGTCGGCGACGCGGGGCTGATCGCGTTCGCCCGGCTGCTGCGCGCCTACCACGAGGCGGTCGCGGACTTCCGGCCGCCCGCGGACCTCGCCTGGTATACCGGCGAGGCGGGCGCGCGCGACGGCGCGGTCGTCTGCCACGGCGACTTCGGCCCGTGGAACGTCGTCTGGCAGGACGCGCGCCCGGCCGGGATCCTCGACTGGGACTACGCGCGGCCGGCGGACCGCCTGCACGACGTCGCGTACGCGCTGGAGTACGCCGCGCCGTTCCGCGACGGCGCCGAGTGCCTGCGCTGGCTGCACCATCCCGCGCCGCCCGACCGGCGTCGCCGCATCGAGGTGTTCGCCGCCGCGTACGGCCTCACGTCCACCGCGGGTCTGGTCGACGCGGTCATCGCGGTGCAGCGAGACGGGATCGAGCGGGTACGCGCCCTGGCCGACTCGGGACGCCAGCCGCAGGTCGGCTGGGTCGCCGACGGCTTTCTGGACGAGCTGGCGGCCAAGCTCGCCTGGAGCCTGGCCAACCGGCGGCTGGTCGAGTAGCCGGAAGTGGCGGCCGTGCGAGCGGCGGAGTCCGGCGGCCGCGTTGCGTCCTCCGCCTACAGGCGTGTCGCGCCCCGGCGGGCCGCCCAGCGCGCGCCGGTGCCGAGCACGGCCTTCGCCACGCCCCCCTTCTCGGACTTCTGTGCTCAGGGGTGGAGGACGATCTTGCCGCGCGTGTGGCGGCGTTCGAGCTCCTCGTACGCCTCGCGGACGCGGGCGAGTGGATAGACGTTCGCGATGGGGATCTCGAGGTATCCGCCGGCGAGCAGTTCGGCCAGCTCGGTGAGCACCTCGGCGCTCGCCGCGTCGTTGTTGCCCTCGGCCTTGACGCCGTACTTGCCGACGGCGGGGAAGTCGATGATGGTGTTGATCCGGTCCGTCTCGACGCCGAGCTCGGTCAGCGCCAGTTCGACGTAGCCGCCGCCGTAGGTGTCGATGAACGCGTCCACCCCGCCGGGCGCGGCGGCGCGTACGCGGTCGGCCACGCCCTCGCCGTACGCCACCGGGGTGACGCCGTGGGCGGAGAGCCACGCGTGGTTGGCCTCGCCGGCCAGGCCGACGACCGTGGCTCCGGCGCGCCGGGCGAGCTGGACGGTCAGCGAACCCACGCCGCCCGCGGCGCCGGACACGACGAGCGTCTCACCCGGTTCGAGTGCGACGGCCCGCAGCGCGGCGTACGCCGTCGTGCCGACGACGAACAGGGCGCCGGCCACGTTCCAGGGGACGTTCTCCGGCCGCCGGGTCAGGTGTTCGGCCTCGACCACGACGAACTCGGCCTGCGCGGCCCGCTTGTGTGTGAAGCCGATCACCTCGTCGCCGGTCGCGAAGTCCGCGACGCCCGCGCCGACCTCCTCGATCACCCCGGCGAGGTCGCTGCCCTGGCCGGACGGGAACGTCGACGGCCAGCGTTCGGCGAACACACCCTCGCGGATGGCCGCCTCGCCCGGATTGATCCCGGCCGCCTTCACCCGTACGAGGACCTCACCCGCGCCGGGCACGGGCCGGTCCACCTCCACGACCTGCAACACGTCGATCCCGCCGTACTCCTCGTACCTGACCGCCTGCGGCATGTGGGTTCCCCTCTCGATGGCTGTGCACAACAGCGGACCGGCCGTCGATCTTCCGCGGTCACCCGGGGTTGTACGAGCAGATGTCCCCCAGGGGCAACCGCGCCATCAGGGCATATCGGCATAGCCTGATTGAAATCGGGCGAATTCATGGGTTGGCCTGCGGGTGTCTCGCCCGCGGCGCCGTGAAACAGACCGAGGGGGGTCTTTCATGAGAAGGACACGCATCGCAGGAGCCATTGCCGGAACCGCCTTCGCCGGACTCGCCGCGCTCACGGTGGGCACGGCGGCACCGGCGGGCGCGGCGCAGCAGGTCAGGCCCGCGACGCACACGGTGAGCGTGGTGCCACAGAGCTGCTGGGGTGATGACTGCGGCTACTGGGACGACGATGACGGCTGGGGCGGCTGGGGCGGCAACTGGGACAACTGGTACGGCGGCTGGTACGGCGGCTGACCCGACGCACCAGGTTTCCACCGGCCCGTCCGCGGGCCGTCGAGGGGCGGTAGTCCGCAACGCCTGCATGGGGTCCTCGCGAGCGCATCCGGCGCCCGCGACGGCCCCGTCTCACTTGCGCCGCCCCAGCACAGTCGCGTTGCTCCGGGGCCTCGCCCCGGTCAGTGTGCCATGTCGACGAAGCGGCTGTAGTGGCCCTGGAAGGCGACCGTGACGGTGGCGGTCGGGCCGTTGCGGTGCTTGGCGACGATCAGGTCGGCCTCGCCGGCGCGCGGCGACTCCTTCTCGTACGCGTCCTCGCGGTGCAGCAGGATCACCACGTCTGCATCCTGCTCGATCGAGCCGGACTCGCGCAGGTCCGACACCATGGGTTTCTTGTCCGTACGCTGCTCGGGGCCTCGGTTGAGCTGGGAGAGGGCGATGACCGGGACTTCGAGCTCCTTCGCGAGGAGCTTCAGCGACCGGGAGAACTCCGACACCTCGACCTGGCGGCTCTCCACCCGTTTGCCGGACTGCATGAGTTGCAGATAGTCGATGATGACCATGCGCAGGTCGTGCTGTTGTTTGAGGCGGCGGCACTTGGCCCGGATCTCCATCATCGACATGTTCGGCGAGTCGTCGATGAACAGCGGCGCCTCGGCGACCTCACTCATCCGCCGGGCCAGGCGGGTCCAGTCCTCGTCGTTCATCGAGCCCGAGCGCATCGCGTGCAGGGCGACCCGCGCCTCGGCGGACAGCAGGCGCATGGTGATCTCGTTGCGCCCCATTTCGAGGCTGAACACCACGGTGGCCAGCTGGTGCTTGATCGCCGCGGCGCGCGCGAGGTCGAGTGCGAGCGTCGACTTGCCGATGGCGGGACGTGCGGCGATGATCACCATCTGGCCCGGATGCAGGCCGTTGGTGAGGGCGTCGAGGTCGGTGAAGCCGGTCGGGACGCCGACCATCTGGCCGCCGCGGCTGCCGATCGCCTCGATCTCGTCGAGGGCGCCCGGCATGATGTCGCTCAGCGGCGCGTAGTCCTCGCCGGTGCGCTTGTCGGCGACCGCGTAGACCTCGGCCTGCGCCCGGTCGAGCAGGTCGTCGGCGTCGGCGCCGTCGGTGCTGTAGCCGAGCTGCGCGATGCGCGTGCCGACCTCGACCAGCCGCCGCAGGATGGCCTTCTCCTGAACGATCTTCGCGTAGTAGCCGGCGTTTGCCGCCGTCGGAACCGAGGCGACGAGGGTGTGGAGGTAGGGCGCGTCGCCCATGCGGCTCAGCTCGCCCCGCTTGAGCAGCTCGTCCTTGATGGTGATGGCGTCGACCGGGTCGCCGCGGCCGTAGAGGTCGAGGACGCGCTCGTAGACGGTCTGATGTGCCGGGCGGTAGAAGTCGCGGGCCTGGATCAGCTCGATGACCTCGGCGATGGCCGTCTGGGAGATGAGCATGCTGCCGAGCACGCACTGCTCCGCCGCCAGGTCGTGCGGGGGGGTGCGCTCGAACTCGCTCTCGCGTGACGACATTTCGGCGACACTCACCATCCACACCCCCTGTCGTCCCCAGTGCTCACATCCCCCACGTCTATCTCACCGCTACGACAGTTTGGGTGTTGCCCGCCCCGTACGCAAAGGCGGTTGTGGAGGCCGCTGGGGACAGCCTGTGCATACACGCCGGAACGGCTGTGCACAGCACCTGTGGACAACCTGTGGATTTCTGAGCCGGTCCCACTAATGGCGGCTCTGAACTGCGAAAACTCCATCCACCACCTGTGGGTTGAAGAAACCTCGGGAGCCGGTCATCCACAGGCCTGCCCACAGCACCCGGTAAGCGACAACTCCCTGTTTGTGGCTGATTGTGGTTAACGTGGCGGATCGTGATGCTTCGCCACCCGCGCGACCGGGAGATCCTGCACCTCGCGCTGCCCGCGTTCGGTGCGCTTGTGGCCGAGCCGCTGTTCCTGCTGACCGACTCGGCGATCGTCGGCCGCCTGGGCACGGTGCCGCTCGGGGCGCTCGGCGTGGCCGGCCAGATCCTCTCGGCGTTCGTCAGCCTGTGCGTCTTCCTCGCGTACGGGACCACGGCGTCGGTCGCCCGCCAGATCGGCGCGGGGAACCTCACGGCCGCCATCCGCCAGGGCATCGACGGCATCTGGCTCGCACTCGTCATCGGGATACTCGTCATCGCCGTGGGCTGGCCGCTCACCCCGACTCTTGTGGACGCGTTCGGTGCGTCGCCTGGGGTCGTGCCGCAGGCGGTGACGTACCTGCACATCAGCCTGTTCGGCGCGCCGGGGATGCTGGTCGTACTGGCCGGAACCGGCGTGCTGCGCGGCATGCAGGACACCAGGACGCCGCTGTACGTCTCGGTCGGCATGTTCGCGGCCAACGGCGCACTCGGCGCGCTCTTCGTGCTCGGCCTCGGCTGGGGCATCGCCGGATCCGCCTGGGCCACGGTGCTCGCGCAGACCGGCGGAGGACTCCTGTACGCCGCCGCGGTCGCGCGCGGGGCACGACGGCACGGCGCACCACTGCGGCCGGACGCCCGCGGGCTGCGCGCCTCGGCCGGCGCCGGCTTCAACCTCATGATCCGTACGCTGAGCCTGCGCGTCGTCCTGGTCGTCAGCACCGCGGTGGCGGCGCGCATGGGCGATGCGCAGATCGCGGCGCACCAGATCGCCTACAACGTCTGGAACCTCCTGGCGCTCGCCCTCGACGCCATCGCCATCGCCGGGCAGGCCATCACCGGCCGCTACCTCGGCGCCGGAGACGTGGCGGGCGCCCGCGCGGCAACCAGGCGGATGATCGAGTGGGGAGTCGCCTGCGGGGTGCTGTTCGCCCTGCTCGTACTGACCGTGCGGCCGTTGCTCCCGGCCGTGTTCACCACCGATCCGTCCGTACGGTCACAGCTGCTGGCCGCGCTAGTGGTGGTCGCACTGCTGGAGCCGATCGCGGGAGTGGTGTTCGTGCTGGACGGGGTGCTGATCGGCGCGGGCGACCAGGCGTACCTGGCGGTGGCCGGCATGATTCAGACCCTGGCGTTCCTGCCGGCGGCGTGGCTCGTGCACGTGTACGGCGGCGGCCTCGTCGCCCTCTGGCTCGCCGTCGGCGTGTGGATGGCCGTCCGCCTGCTGACACTCGGCCTGCGCGCCCGCCACGACGCGTGGCTCGTCACCGGAGCGGTACGCCGCTGACGAACCCGCGCCCGACGACCCGCCGGTCGGCCCGGCAGGTCGGGTGCAGGCCCGCTGCAGCTCCAAGTGCAGGCCCGGTGCAGGCCGCAGGAGGTTACCGACGTGCGGAGAGGCTGCCCGACCAGCGGCTTCACCCACCCCTGAGTCGTGCGTCCACAGGCGGCGAAGACGCCTGGCGCAGCCTGTGATGTGGTGAGAGCATCGGGTACCCACGGGGGCGTGGTGGGCGTGGGACGCGGTGTCGCGCGGGGCGTCGAGTGTCGACCGGCGCTTCAGGTGTCCCGCAAAGTCACTCGAATGTCAGATGATCACGCTAGACTCTCGAACATGTGTTCTACTCATGGCGAGCGGCTTGCCAGCCTTACTCGGGCGATCGATGACCTCGCGGCCGAGGGGCTGGGCGGCCTTCCACCCGATGCCTGGGCCGAGCGGGTGGCAGGGATCTGGGCTCTCGTCGAAGGGCTCGACCCCGAGCTCGCGCGGCGGCGGGCCCGCTACATGACCATCGAGACCTGACCCATGCCCGAGCGCCGGTCGACCCTGTGCCTGTGGCCCACTCTCTCTCAATGCCGAAATCCACCGGTGTACGAGCGAGTGCGGCCCTGGTCAACACCCATTCATCCGCCACGCTCAGCGCCGGAGTCCTGCCGACGCAATCCGGTAGGCCACGAACAAGTGCGGTTCTAACCGCATCCACTGAGCCGGCATCACATCGGCGCGGTTCGGTGGCCGACACGCGGGGTCCGGTGGCCGACACGCGGGGGTGGCCGACACGCGGGGGGTGCGTGGCCCACTCGCGGGGGATGCGGGGCCGGTGGGCGCACCGGCTCGGCCGGGACCTTGCCCTGGCTGATATCGGTGGCGGGCTGCTGTCTCAGTGCCGGGTGCCTCGGTGCCGGCGGTGGGACAGCAGCACGCGCCGGCGTTCGGTTGGGGGGTTTTCTGCTTCGCCCAGGTCGGCCGGGTCGTCCGACCTCTCGCCGATGAGGCGGGCGACCTCTCTGCGGAGTCGGGGGAGCCGCCGATACAGCACGTCGCCGGGGCAGTCGGTGCTGTTGTAGTCGCGGTGGCCGACGATCGCGGTCGCGGGGTCGAGGTTGTGCGCCATGCACAGCCAGGCGCAGGTCTCGATCAGGGAGCGCCAGAGCCGGGGTGGCACCTCGTCCCGAATGTAGGTGCCCTCGTTCTCGATCCCCAAGGTGTGCTGGTTGTGGTGCAGCGACTGGGCGCCGACGATCAGCTGGTTGCGGGCGATGGCCGGCAGGCTGCCCGCCCGCCCCTCCATCACGAACCCTCCCCGGCTGATCGTCAACTGCTCCCCGATGTCGTCCCATCCGCGCATGTCCAGGTGAAACCGCTGGATCCGCCGCGATAGCTCGAACGCGTGCGCCCGCGACGTGTCGGTCGCGTTGGGGGAGGCGGTGTGGTGGACGATGATGTGGTCCGGCGGCCGCTCGAGCAGCCGAGGCGGATGCCGGGGCGGCGCCGCCCCCCACTCCTTGCGCGTGTAGATCCTCGGAGCGGTGTCCGCGTCGGCACGCATCGCACCTCCGGCAAGCATCACGTCCGCGACGGCGGCTCCGATCGCCGTACGCAGCAGAGTCCGGCGAAGTATCCCCTCGTCGCCGATCGCGATCACCCCCGGTCCGCGACAGACCGCCAGCGTAATCAGCAGATCACCGAAAGCGAGCGGCACAAGATCCGGGCGTTTCACGTGGAACGAAGGATGAACCCACCCGAAGACTTACCCAAGACGAGAGCCTGGTGAGGCAAAGCAATGGCCGGTGACTGGGAGGACGCTGCGGATCGGAGCCGCGGCGGCCACGCGCACGTTGCCGCAAGCCGGTGATGCCGGGGTTGGGCGCGGCGCTTCGCCGCCTCCACCGCCGCCGCCTCCGCCGGTGGGGCAAAGCGAAAGGCCGGGCCCTGCAGGGCCCGGCCTTTGACTGTCGAGCCGCTCTCAGCCGCTGACGACCTCAAGGTCGATCTTGGCGCTGACCTCCGGGTGGAGACGGACCGCGACGCTGTGCGCGCCGACCGTCTTGATCGGGTTGGTCACCTCGATGCGGCGCTTGTCCAGCACCGGGCCGCCGGCCGACTTCACCGCGCTCGCGATGTCGGCGGGCGTGACGGCGCCGAACAGGCGGCCGCCGCTGCCCGCACGCGTGCGGAGACGGACCTTCAGTCGCTCCAGGTCGCCCCGGACCGACTCGGCCTGCTCGATGCTCGCGATCTCGCGGGCGCTACGCGCCTTGCGGATCGAGTCGATCTGCTTCTCGGCGCCTCGGCTCCACAGCATCGCGAAGCCGCGCGGGATCAGGTAATTGCGGCCGTAGCCGTCCTTGACCTCGACGACCTCGCCAGGAGCGCCGAGACCGGAGACCTGCTGAGTCAGGATGAGCTTCATATCGGTCCCCCTTCTCAGCGAGCCGTGCTGGTGTAAGGCAGCAGCGCCATCTCGCGGGCGTTCTTGATCGCGGTGGCGACGTCACGCTGGTGCTGGGTGCAGTTGCCCGTCACCCGGCGAGCGCGGATCTTGCCGCGGTCAGAGATGAACTTGCGCAGGAGCGCGGTGTCCTTGTAGTCGACGTAGGAGAGTTTCTCCTGGCAGAACAGGCAAACCTTCTTCTTCGGCTTGCGCGGTGCCGGTTTCGCCATCGTGGTGCTCCTCCTAGGAGAGCCCCGCTCGCGCGGGAATGGTCGGTTGGATTCGAGAGGGGTGGTGGTGGGCTAGAACGGCGGGTCGTCGGAGAAGCCGCCGGAGCCGCCGGTCGCCCACGGGTCGTCCGCGGGCGGGTTGCCGCCGAAGCCGCCGCCCTGACCGCCGCCGCCACCACCGGAGCCGCCGGAGCCGCCAGAGCCGCCGCTGTAACCACCCTGGCCACCGCCCTGGTTGCCACCGCCGAAGCCGCCGCCCCCGCCGCCGCCCTGCCGCTGGGTCTTGTTGACCTTCGCGGTGGCGTTCTTCAGGGACGGGCCGACCTCGTCGGCCTCGATCTCGTACACGGTGCGCTTCTCGCCCTCACGGGTCTCGTACGACCGCTGCCGAAGCCGGCCCTGCACGATGACCCGCATGCCACGCTGGAGGCTCTCGGCGCAGTTTTCTGCCGCCTGCCGCCAGACGTTGCAGGTGAGGAAGAGGCTCTCGCCGTCCTTCCACTCACCGGACTGCTGGTCGCGGAATCGGGGCGTGGAGGCGACCCGGAACTTGGCGACCGCCTGGCCGTTGGGGGTGAAGCGGAGTTCCGGATCGTCGACCAGGTTGCCGACGATCGTGATCTGGGTGTCGCCTGCTGCCATGCGGCTCTCCAGCTAGCTACAGAGATTCGATTACGTGGGGCGGCCGGAGGGCTCAGTGAGCCTCGGGCCGGATGACCTTCGTACGCAGGATGGAGTCCTGAAGGTTCAGCTGCCGGTCGAGCTCTTTGACCGTGGCGGGCTCCGCCGTCAGGTCGATCACTGCGTAGACGCCCTCGGACTTCTTGTCGATCTCGTACGAGAGGCGCCGGCGACCCCAGACGTCGACCTTCTCGACGCTCCCGCCGTCGGTCTTGACGACGGTGAGGAACTGGTCGAGCGAGGGCGCGACGGTGCGGTCTTCGGTGTTCGGGTCGAGGATGACCATAAGCTCGTAACGACGCATGCGGGTCCCAACCTCCTTTGGACTGGTGCGGTCACGGTCTCTCCGTGACAGGAGGGCCTTGCGTCTCGCTGCGGATCGGCTCCGCGCGATCGACAAAGGTTACCAACAACCAGCAGCGCAATCGCCCTGCTCTGGCGACTCGGCTCGCTCCCGGCGACTCAGCTCGCTCTGCGCCGGTCGAGCTCGGACATGATGTCGGCCATCCGCGACCGCATGCGCGCGGTCTGGGTGGTCAGCAGGGACAGCTCCTCGATCAGCTCGACGTCGTCGACGGCCGTCAGCTCGCGAGTCATCATCACAACCTCCACTCGAAACTGCGTTCGACACTATCGCGAGGGTCTGACAGAACGCACTCGGCTTGGCCCACCTCACCAGGGGAATCACCCAGAAGGGGGAAGGGGGCCGCAATGCCACACGTACGCACGCAGCGCCACCCGCGCGAGTTCTCTCTCGCGGCGATCACCTTCGTCGGCGGGCTCGTCGCGTTCGTGGCCGGCGTCATCCACGCAGGGCACTTCGTCGCGGTCTGCGCCGGGGTCGTGACCGTGCTGTTCGGGCTGTACTCCCAGCTCGTCTCCGCGACCACGACCGAGCGCTGGGTCAACGTCATCGGCATCGGGCTGGCGTTCGTCGGGGTCGGACTCGGCCTCTCGCACGGCGGCTTCATGATCTGACGCGTAGGCTCGTCACCATGCTGCGAATCGGAGCCCACGTCGGCCAGGACGACCCGCTGGCCGCGGCCGCCGCCAAGAAGGCCGAGGCCGTGCAGTTCTTCCTCGGCGACCCGCAGGGGTGGAAGGCGCCCGTGCTGCCCGAGGGACACGAGCGGATACGCGACGCCGACGTCGACGTGTACGTGCACTCGCCGTACGTCGTGAACGTGGCGACCTCGAACAACCGCATCCGCATCCCGAGCCGCAAGATCCTCACCCAGCAGATCGAGGGCGCGGCGAAGATCGGCGCGAAGGGCCTGATCGTGCACGGCGGCCACGTGCTGAAGAACGACGACCCGCAGGTCGGGTTCGACAACTGGCGCAAGGTGTTCGAGCGGATGGAGACTCCCGCCGTCCCTGTGCTGATCGAGAACACCGCCGGCGGCGACAACGCCATGGCGCGCATGCTCGATCGCATCGCGCGCCTGTGGGACGCCCTGGGCGGCTTCGACGTGGGCTTTTGCCTGGACACCTGCCACGCGCACGCCGCGGGCGAGGACCTCGCCGACGTCGTCGAGCGGGTGAAGGCCATCACCGGCCGGATCGACCTGGTGCACTGCAACGACAGCCGCGATGAGTTCGGCTCCGGCGCCGACCGGCACGCCAACCTCGGCGACGGCCGGATCGACCCCGAGCTCATCCTCAAGGTCGTACGCGACGCGGGCGCGCCGGTCATCGTGGAGACGCCGGGCGACGGCCAGGCCGCCGACATCGCCTGGCTGCGCGACAACCTCTGAGCCGCCGGCGTCAGGCCAGCAGGAAGACCGCCATCGGGGTCGCGGTCGCCCGCCAGTAGGCCACGGACGTCTCCAGCACGTCGGTGAACGTCCGGTGCACCTCGGGTGCGGCCTCGGCCAGCTCCTGCCAGTGCTCGTAGACGATCAGCCGTCCCGTGGCGGCCGGCGCCCACGACAGGTCGTTCAGGCAGTCCTGCAACGCGTCCCAGGTGCGGCCGAAGTAGGAGGGCAGCGAGAACTCCTCCGCGCAGCGTTCGAGCAGCGCGCTCTTGTCGCGTACGCCGGTGCCGTCGAGCCAGTGCACCCGCCGGCCCGCGCGCTCGACCTCGGTGACGCCGCGCGCCGCCTCCCGCCGGTCGGTACGCCAGGTGTAGACGCCGGGTTCCAGCCGCCCGGTCAGCAGGTCCTCGATCATCGGCCGGAGTTCACCCCGCCCACGAGCCCGAGGTGAACAACGCGATCTCCTCGACGAGCAGCGCCGCGAACACCAGGATCACGACGATGTACGCCGGGCGGCGCAGCGAGCCGATCGCCAGCCAGAGCGGCCACCACAGCAGCGCGGCCCGGCCGATGGACAGGTAGAACGCCGAGGTGAGGAGCGATGCCAGCGGCAGCCCGACGTACACCGCCTCGGGCCAGCGCCGCCGCGCCAGCAGCCAGCCGGTCAGCGCGACGCCGGCCACCGCCGCGACCAGCTCCACGCGGAACGCGTCGCTGAACTGGTTGTGCGGGCCGAAGGCCGCCTGCCAGGTGGTGCGGAACGCGTCCCAGGGCCATGCCAGCGATCGTCCCCACCCCTCCTGCTGCGCATGCTGCCACGCCAGCCAGTCCCCCGTACGCCGCCACTGGTAGAGCGTGTAGAGCGCGACCGGCGCGAACGGCAGCAGCAGCCACGGCGCGATCCGCCACCGCCGGTCACGCGTGAGGAACTCCACGATGAGGGCGACCGCGAGGAAGATGCCGGTCACGCGTACGCACGCCGCGCCCATCGCGCAGAGCATGGCCGGCTCCCAGCGCCGCTGCCGCGCCAGCAGCCAGGCGGGCAGCGCGAACCCCAGGAACAGCGTCTCGGAGTACCCCGCGAACAGGAACACGGCGTACGGGCCGAGCAGCAGCGCCAGCACCGCCTTCGGGCCGGTGCCCGCGCCGCCGAGACGCGCCAGCGCGACCATCGCCACCGCCCCGGCCACGAGGCTGATCAGCAGCGCCGACAGCTCCCAGCTCGGCACGGCGTAGTGGACCGCGCGGATCAGCAGCGGCAGGCCCGGGAAGAACGCCGGCAGCCCGGCGTCCTGCGGATGCGCCGGGTCGCCGCGGTAGCCGTACTTGGCGATCTCGATGAACAGGTCGACGTCCCACTGGGTCCACCGCTCCAGGAAGGAGTCCCTGAGATCGCCGTAGGACCAGATCGCCGTGATGCCCAGCGACACGGCCAGCACGCCCAGCCGGGTGCCGAACCAGATCCCGAGCGCCGTACGGTCGACGGAGACCGGCTCTGGCTCGGCGCCCGTACGGTGCGCCACTCAGGCGGCCTGCGGCGCCGGGCGCCTCAGCAGCACGAACCGGTCGTCGGCACCGTCCAGGACGCCGCCCGCGGGATCGTCGACGCCGTCACGCCGGACGAGGTCGAGCCGTGGGACCAGGATGTCGACCACGACGAGCGCGGCCAGCAGCAGGACGGTCAGGAACCGGGCGAGCAGGGCGATGTAGTAGACGTGGTCGTCGATCCCGCCGGCCGGCGCGTGCCCGGACAGCACCGCGGACAGCGTGTCCGACAGCCCCATGCCGGGCTGTTGCAGCGAGCCGGCCAGGAGGTACCACCAGATGCCGAAGAAGTAGACGATCTCCCCCGCCTGCCAGAGCAGGTACGCGGAGAGCTTCGGCCGGGCCAGCGCGATCACCGGCAGCAGCCACAGGATGTACTGCGGTGACCAGACCTTGTTGGTCAGCAGGAACGCCGCGAGCACGAGGAAGAGCACCTGCGGGAGCCGCGGCCGCCGGGGCGCGAGCAGGACGAGCGCCGCGATCGCCAGGGCCAGCACGCCGAACCCGGCCTCGCCCATGAGGTTGAGCGTCGGCACGTCGTTCACCGACGACAGCCCCTCGCGGCCGGCCATGAAGAAGATCGAGCCCCAGTCGACAGGCCGCTGCTGGTTGAAGGTGTAGAACCGGCTCCAGCTGTCGAACGCCGCCAGCATGATCGGCACGTTCACGACGAGCCAGGCGAGCAGCGCGGCGGCGAACATGCGGCCGAACTCCCGCATCCGCCCGGCACGCAGGCAGAGCAGGAACAGCGGCCCCAGGAAGAGCAGCGGATAGAACTTGGCCGACACGCCGAGGCCGAGCAGCACCCCCGCGGCGGCGTGGTGCCGCCGGGCCCAGGCGGTGACCGCGCACGCGCCCAATGCGACGGCGAGCAGGTCCCAGTTGATGTACGCCGACAGCAGCAGCGCGGGGGAGGCGGCCACGAGCAGTCCGGCACGCAGGCCGTGCCGCCCCGAGGAGTACGCGGTGGCGATCACGGTCACCACGGCGCAGAGCATGAGGGCCACGGCCGTCAGGTCATAGAACCACATGCCGCGAGCGACGGCGTCTCCGCCCAACGGACGCGAGATTTCCGCGATGACGTGCATGAACCCGCCGGTGAGCACCGGGTATTCGACCGGCTCCGGGATCTTGTCGAGGTAGGGGATCT
This sequence comes from uncultured Actinomycetota bacterium, assembly GCA_963799975.1. Taxonomy (GTDB): domain Bacteria; phylum Actinomycetota; class Actinomycetes; order Streptosporangiales; family Streptosporangiaceae; genus Actinoallomurus. The sequence continues at coordinate 158,684 of CAWCZF010000003.1, forward strand.
TGCCGTCGGCGAGCCCGCGCCCGAAGTAGAGCGGGTAGATGTCGGTGTAGCAGGCGTTGCGCACCGTGGGCACGAAGTCGAACCCGACCCCGCGGCACGGCAGCTTCTGCACGTAGCCGAGGACCGAGACCACGACGGTCGTGGCGAAGAGCGCCGGAACCAGGTGCCACGGTCCGGTGCGCATGGCGGCGGGGCCGGAGGAACCTGCGGCTCCTCCGGCCCCGTCGATCAGTTGAGGCTCCCCCATGGTGGCGGGCTAGTCCTTCAGCGGCCGGACGGCGCCGGCCTGAGGCTGCTGGCCTCCGCCGCCGCCTCCCCCGCCACCGCCGCGGGGCGGCGGCGTCGTCGGGCAGCCGGGCAGTGGCGGCTGGCAGGTCGGCGGCGTCGGACCCTGCGTCTGCCGGCACCGCGGGGCGTTCGGGTGCAACTGGCAGAACCGCTGTGGGTTGTTCTGGTCGGGCAGGCAGTGGTCGACCTGCGGGTTCTGGCCGGGCTGGCAGGTCGGCGTCGGTGTGCTCGTGGGCGTCGGCGGCGCCGTGGGACGCGGTGTGGCGAACGCCTGGGAGTTACCGACGTAGGAGGGCGGCGGGAAGGTCGTGGCCTGCTTGCCCTGCAACGCGCTGCTCATGTAGTCGTGCCAGATCCGGGCCGGGAAGTCACCACCGTTGACCCGTGCCAGCCCGCCGACGTTCTGCATCGGCACATAGCGTCCCGTGTGTTTGTGCTTCCCCTTGGTCACCGGATCGTCGTAGCGCCACATGCCGACCGAGGTCACCAACTGCTTCGGTGTGAAGCCGTTGAACCAGGCCGACTTGTTCTCGTTGGTGGTGCCGGTCTTGCCCGCCACCTCACGGCCCGGCAGGGCAGCGCGTACGCCGGTGCCGGGGGACCGCACCACGGCCTGCATGGCGTACTGGACGTCGTGCGCGACGTCGGAGTCGAACGCCCGGTGGTGTTCGACCGTCTTCCAGCGCGCCTGCTGGTACGGGTGGAAGTGGGAGTCGAGTACCTTGCGGATGGTGTGCGGCCGGATGTACTCGCCGTCGTTGGCGATCGTGGCGTAGCCGGTCGCCTGGTCGAGCGGGCTCATCGAGGCCTGGCCGAGGAAGAAACCGGCCTGTCCGACGTGGGGCTCCATCGCGTCGTGCGGCAGACCGGCCTTCTCCGCCAGGCTGAGGACGTTCCTCGACCCGGCCTTGAAGCCCAGTGGGACGTAGACCGTGTTGTAGGACATCTGGGTTGCCGTCACGAGGTTCACCACCGGGTTGGTGGGGTTGCCCTCGTCGTTGTGCACCTGGAACGCGCCGGGATCGCCGAGGTGCACGCGGTCGCCCTTGGTGTCGATGTAGGCCGGGGCGCTGGCGTCGAACTGGCTCTTGATCCCGATGTCCTGTGTCAGCGCGGTCGCGAGCACGTACGGCTTGAAGCCGGAGCCGACCTGGGCGGTGGCGTAGAAGGCGTCGTCGACGAACCGTTTGAGGTAGTCCTTGCCGCCGTACGCGGCCTCGATCTCGCCGTTGTTGGGATTGATCGAGACCAGGCCGACTCGGGTGTCATTCGGCAGGCGGTTGGCGGTAAGGGTGTGCTCCACCGAGACCTTGGCCTTCTCCTGAAGGTTCTTGTCCCAGGTGGTGTAGATCTTCAGGCCCTTGGTCTCCAGCTCCTGCTCGGAGAACTTCATGTTGCGCAGGGCGTTCTTGACCCGCTGGATCAGGTAGCCCTTCTGGCCCGCGTACGTGGCGCCCTTGTTCTTCTGCGTCATCGGCGGGTGGCCCTTGTAGCGGTCGCAGTCGGCCTGGGAGAGCTTGCCCATCTTGACCATGCCGTCGAGCACGAAGTCATAGCGCTCGATCGTGTCGGTGAGCTGCTGGCCCTTGCTGCGCGGGTCGTAGTAGCCCGGCTGCTTGACGTTGGCGGCGAGGATCGCGGCCTGCGGAACGGTGAGGTTCTGCGCGCTGCGGTTGTAGTAGATCTTGGCGGCCGCCTGCACGCCGTTCGCGCCGTTGCCGAAGTAGATCGTGTTCAGGTAGTTCTGCAGGATCGTGTCTTTGCTCTGCTGCTTGGAGACCTTGACCGAGACGAAGAGCTCCTTGAACTTCCGCGTGAACGTGCGTTCCTGGTTCAGGTAGGCGTTCTTCACGTACTGCTGCGTGATGGTCGAGCCACCCTGGGTGTCACCGCCGGAGACGTTGTTGATGACGGCGCGCGCGATGCCGGTCGGGGAGATGGCGGGCTCGTGGTAGAAGTTGCGGTCCTCCGCGGCGAGCACGGCGTTCTGGATGTTCGGCGACATCTGGCTGAGGTTCACGATCTGCCGCGAGGTGCCGATCGTCGCCATGACGGTCTTGTCGTTGTAGTAGATCGTGGAACCTTGATAGGTCGTGTCCGCATTCACCTTGGGGACCTTGACCATCGCGTACGCGACGCCGATCATGCAGATGGACGCGAGGGTGCCGATGCCCATCGCCGCCAGCACGATCTTCCAGGAGGGGACGAAACGACGCCAGCCCTCTTTGGCCGGGGTCTTGCCGCGGGAGCCGCGACGGCCGTCGCCGCCACCGGCGCCACTGCCGGCACGCCGCCGCCCAGGGCCACCAGGACCACCCGGGCCGCCGGGGCCCCCAGGACCACCCGGCCCGCGGCCACGAGGTCCGCCAGGACCGCCCTGACCGCCGGGGCCACCCGGGCCGCCGCCCGTACGGCGCGGCGGGCCGCCGCCCGGACCACGCGGCGGGCCGCCGGGGTGCGGCACGCCACCCTGCGGTGATCCGCTGGGCAGGGCGGGCAGGTTCGACCGCCCGACCGGCGTCTGCGGCCGGGTCGGGGCGGGCCTGTCGGCTCCCGATGGCCCGTACTCTGGCCCGTAATCGCCTCTGTAACTCACGCGACCTCGTTCACTGGGGTACGGCGTTCAATCCGTCCGACAGTACTGGGGCGGGCAAGTGAGCGGGACCGCCTGCCGGGGTTTCCGCGTCATGGCGCGGTTACGTACGTGCGGTTCTGCCCTCGTCGGACGAGGTCTCTCCATGTCCAAGTACGTACGAGAGTGTCAAGTGGTTCCAGCCACAACTTTGGCATACTTCGACCACGTACGCCCGGAACTCACCGAATTCGCGGGCCATCTCCTGCAGCTCGTTCGTCGCCTTCACCCGCCCGGCGTAGCGGCCCAGTTGGTCGCCGTAGACGTAGGTCACGTGGGTGAGGCGATCCTTCTCACAGACCGGGCAGGTCTTGTCGGTCGGCTCACCGTGGTACTTGGCGGCACGGAGCAGATAGGGATGCGCGTCACAGGCGTCGTCGACCGTCAGCCCGCCCGAGGACAGGTCGGCGAGCGTCGCCCGGCGGGCGAGTCCGTAGTCGACGACCATTCGCTGCGACCACATGCCAGCAGACTACGACGGTCGGCAACCCCCTGCCCTCCCCCGATCGACACACGCTTCGACCCGCCGCTTGCGACGGCGATCTTCTCGACGTATCGTTCAGATGTATCGAGTCGATACATTCGAGCGATACATCGAGACGAGTGGTCGAGTGGAGGGGTTCATGAGAAGCAAGGGTGGCGTGCTCGAACTCGCCGTACTCGGGCTGCTTAACGAGTCCCCGATGCACGGATATGAGCTGCGCAAGCGGCTCAACACCCTGCTCGGCATGTTCCGCGCGTTCTCCTACGGCTCGCTCTATCCATGCCTGAAGCAACTGCTGGAGCAGGGGCTGATCATGGAGGACGACCAGGAGCTCGCTCCGGTGCGGCCGGCCGCGACCCGCCGCTCGAAGATCGTTTATAAGCTCACCGCCGAAGGGAAGGAGCACCTCCAGGAGCTCCTCTCCGAGGCCGGCCCCGCCTCCTGGGAGGACGAGGGCTTCGGAGTGCACTTCGCCTTCTTCGCCCACACCCGCGCCGACGTCCGGCTGCGGATCCTCGAAGGCCGGCGCAGCCGCCTCGAGGAGCGGCTGGAGGGTGTACGCGCCGCACTGGCCCGCACTCGGGAGCGAGTCGACAACTACACGCTCGAGCTGCAACAGCACGGGCTGGAGTCGGTCGAGCGCGAGGTCCGGTGGCTCAATGAGCTGATCGGGCGCGAGCGCGCGCAGCAACAAGAGGAAGAGAACCGCTGAGAGACGCGAGCGCGTCCCGGCCATCAAGAGAAAAAGGAGCACCCCGCATGGGTTCAGTGCGCGTGGCCATAGTCGGTGTCGGCAACTGCGCGAGCTCGCTCGTACAGGGAGTCGAGTACTACAAGGACGCCTCGCCCGACACCCGCGTCCCCGGTCTGATGCACGTCCAGTTCGGCGACTACCACGTCGGCGACGTGGAGTTCGTCGCGGCCTTCGACGTGGACGCCAAGAAGGTCGGCCGGGACCTGTCCGAGGCGATCGTCGCCAGCGAGAACAACACGATCAAGATCTGTGACGTTCCGCCGTCCGGCGTCACCGTGCAGCGCGGCCACACCTTCGACGGTCTCGGCGAGTACTACCGCGAGATCATCCAGGAGTCCGACGAGCAGCCGGTGGACGTCGTCCAGGTGCTCCGCGAGACCCGCGCGGACGTGCTCGTGTCGTACCTGCCGGTGGGCTCGGAGGCGGCCGACCGCTTCTACGCGCAGTGCGCCCTCGACGCCAAGGTCGGGTTCGTCAACGCCCTGCCGGTCTTCATCGCCAGCGACCCCACGTGGGCGCAGAAGTTCACCGACGCCGGTGTGCCGATCGTCGGTGACGACATCAAGTCCCAGGTCGGCGCGACCATCACCCACCGCGTGATGGCCAAGCTGTTCGAGGACCGCGGCGTCGAGCTGCTGCGCACGTACCAGCTCAACTTCGGCGGCAACATGGACTTCATGAACATGCTGGAGCGCAAGCGCCTCCAGTCCAAGAAGATCTCCAAGACCCAGTCGGTCACCTCGCAGATCCCGCACGAGATGGCAAAGGCCGACGTGCACATCGGCCCGTCGGACCACGTGCCGTGGCTCGATGACCGCAAGTGGGCGTACGTGCGCCTGGAGGGCCGCTCCTTCGGCGACACCCCGCTCAACCTGGAGTACAAGCTCGAGGTCTGGGACTCGCCGAACTCCGCCGGCGTCATCATCGACGCGGTGCGCGCCGCGAAGATCGCCATGGACCGCGGCATCGGCGGCCCGATCCTGTCGGCCAGCTCGTACTTCATGAAGTCCCCGCCGGTGCAGTACAACGACGACGAGGCACGCCGGGCCGTCGAGGGCTTCATCTCCGGAGACGTGGAGCGGTAACAGGCGGCGCCGGTGGCCAGAAGGCCACGGGAGCAGCGACAGTTTGGAACACCGATATACGCTCTGTGAGCATCACGAGGCCCGTACGCACCGCGTACGGGCCTCCTTGCGTCTCCGACCTGCAATAACCGGCCTACAATCTTATTTGACAGTTGGCCGTAACCTGGCGGAACGCAGAAGGTCACAACATGGGTACAAGTTGCCTGGCCACCCCTGCCGCTAAAGAGAATGCGAGCGGGAAACGTGCTTGATTTCGGGCAAATGCCCGTTTGGTGAGAGCGCTGGGCACCGATACGTAGTGCAATCCTCCTTTAACGGTATGTCATCGCGCATCACGGGCTTGTCTCGCGATCTGAACGGTTGAGTAACCAGTCCCACTCTTTACCAATCTGAGCTGGACAGCGACCCCGGCTCAGGGTGTTCTCGCACCTTGAGGCGTGCCTGCCCCGGCACGTTTTGACCCCATAGCGTTAGGCGGCCGCAAGGCCGGAGGAGGGCGTACATGACTGGAAGAAGGACGGGGCTGAAGGCAGCGGCCGCCATCGGCGTGCTGGCTGTCGGCATGGCCGCGTGTGGCGGCGGCAACGGCGGCGGCACCAAGACCGACGACGGCAAGCCCAAGAAGGGCGGCACGCTGAAGCTCGTCGGCGCCGGCGGCCAGGACAACCTGGACCCGACCAGCGCCTACAGCACGACGTCGAGCGCCTTCCAGCGGACCTACTCGCGCCAGCTGTTCGGCTACCCGGCGTCCAAGGACCCGAAGGAGTCCAGCACCCCGGTTCCCGACGCTGCGGCCGAGATGCCCACCCCGGACAACGGCGGCATCAGCAAGGACGGCCTGACGTACAAGATCAAAATCCGTCCGGGCATCATGTGGGACTCACAGCCGCCGCGGCCGTTGGTGGCCGGCGACTTCGTGCGTAGTTTCAAGCACATGTGCAACCCGGCATCCCCCGTCGGCGCCCCGAACTACTACCTTCCGGCGATCAAGGGCATGCAGTCCTACTGCGACCCGTTCCTGAAGGACAAGAAGCTCCAGCAGGACCCCAAGGGCATCGAGGCGTACGAGACCGGGCACGAGATCTCGGGCGTCAAGGCCCTGGACGACGCGGACATCCAGTTCACGCTGACCAAGCCCGCCTCGGACTTCATCAACCTGCTCGCCATGACGTTCGCGTCGGCGGTTCCGGTCGAGTACTACAAGTACGTTCCGGGCACCCCTGACCAGTTCCGTCACCTCGTGTCGGCCGGTCCGTACAAGATCACGCAGTTCAACCCCGGCAAGTCGATCACCTTCGCCAAGAACCCGAACTGGAAGCAGGACAGCGACCCCCTGCGCCACCAGTACGTCGACGCGATCCAGGTGACCGAGGGCCAGGACTCGCCCGAGAGCGTGCAGCAGCAGGTCGAGGGCGGCAGCGCCGACCTGTCCATGGACGTGGCGATGCCGGCGTCGGCGCTCGGCCGGCTCGCGGCCAAGAACGACCCGAACCTCACGGTCAACGGCCCGCCGAACTCCAACCCGTACCTGGTCTTCAACCTCAAGAGCCCGAACGCCGGCAAGGCGATCCAGAAGGTCAAGGTCCGGCAGGCGATCGAGTACGCGATCAACAAGGTCGCGCTGGCCCGCATCTACGGCGGACCGAAGTACAACACGCCGCTGAACACCGTCATCCCGCCGGACAGCGTCGGCTACCAGGACTACAACCTGTACCCGACGCCGGGCAGCCAGGGTGACCCGGGCAAGTGCAAGACGCTGCTCGCGGCGGCCGGCTACCCGAACGGCTTCAAGCTCAAGGCCGCCTACCGCCAGGCGGGCAACCACCCGGCGATCTTCCAGAGCTACGCGCAGGACCTCAAGGCGTGTGGCATCACCGTCGAGGGCGTGCCGGTCCCGCAGGCCGACTTCTACACGCAGTTCCTGCAGAAGACCGACAACACCCTGGCCGGCAAGTGGGACGTCGCGGCGCCCGGCTGGATCCCCGACTGGTTCGGCAACAACGGCCGCGCGGTCGTCTCCCCGCTGTTCGACGGCCGCAACTGGGCCGATGGCACCTCCAACTACGGTGACTACGACAGCCCGGTGACCAACAGCCTGATCGACAAGGCCCTCACGGCCAAGTCGCTCGAGGAGACCCAGAACTACTGGCACCAGGCCGACATGCAGATCATGAAGGACGCGGCGATCGTGCCCTTCATGGCCCAGAAGACCCCGTGGTACCACTCCACGCGAGTCAAGGGCGCCGTATGGCTGCCGATCGCCCAGCAGTTCGACTACACCAACCTGTGGCTCGGCTCCGGTAGCTGACGTACAACAGCAGGTAGCAGTGCGGCCGGGCGCGTCGGTGGCGGCGAGCCCGGCCGCACTGCTGTACGGCTCCCGTAACGGAGCTGTACCGTCCAATGGCGGCGATGTCCCAGGCGGAGCCGTCCTCAGGTAAGACAATGCTGTGGCTCTCCCATGAGGCAGCATGCTTTCGCGAAGGGGAGGACATGAGCCTTCTCGAGGTCCGAGACCTGAAGGTCTCTTTCGACACATCAGACGGCTTGGTCCAGGCGGTCCGTGGCGTGTCGTTCACCGTCGAGCGAGGAAAGACACTGGGCATCGTCGGTGAGTCCGGCTCAGGGAAGAGCGTCTCCACCCAGACGCTCCTCGGCCTGACGGCCGGCGCTCTGATCGATGGTGAGGCCCTCTTCGAGGGCCAGGACCTTCTCGCCATGACCGACGCGCAACTGCGCCGGGTCCGTGGCAAGGAGATCGCGATGATCTTCCAGGACCCTCTGTCGAGCCTGCATCCGCTCTACAAAGTGGGGCGGCAGATCGCCGAGATGATCCGGCAGCACGAGCCGGACGTCAACAAGGCACAGGCGCGCAAGCGCGCCGTCGAACTCCTCGGCATGGTCGGCATCCCCGAGCCCGAGCAGCGAGTCGACGACTACCCGCACCAGTTCTCCGGCGGCATGCGCCAGCGCGCGATGATCGCCATGGCACTGTCACTCAACCCCAAGCTCATCGTGGCGGACGAGCCGACCACCGCGCTGGACGCGACCGTACAGGCCCAGATCCTCGACCTCATGCTGCGGCTGCAGAACGAGTTCGACACCGCGCTCATCATGATCACGCACGATCTCGGCGTGATCGCCGACCTCGCCGACGAGGTGCTGGTGATGTACGGCGGCAAGCCCGTCGAGCACGCGGACCGGCGCTCGCTCTACTACCGCCCCCACCACCCGTACACCAAGGGTCTGCTCGAGTCGATCCCCGGCTCGACCGGGGCCAAGGAGCGGCTGAAGCCCATCGCCGGCCAGCCGCCCTCGCTCATCAACCTCCCCGCGGGCTGTTCCTTCCACCCGCGCTGTGAGTACGTCATGGACCGCTGCCCGACAGACGAGCCGCCGCTCAGCGCGGTCACCGACAATGACGGCTTCCCGGCACTCGGGCACATGTCCGCCTGCTGGCTGCCGGGCGAGGCCGCCGGCCTCGGCGCGGACACCGAACGGCTACGTCAGGAGGCCGCGGCGCAGGGACGTACGTCGGCCGGCACCGTCGTGGACGCGGGGGAGGCGAAGTGAGCCAGAGCGACGACGTCCTCGTCGAGATCGACGACGTCTACAAGTACTTCCCGATCAAGCAGGGCATCATCTTCAAGCGGGAGATCGCGCGCGTACACGCGGTCGACGGCGTGAGTCTCAAGGTGCACCGGGGCGAGACGATCGGGATCGTGGGCGAGAGCGGCTGCGGCAAGTCGACTCTCGCCCGTTGCATCACCGGCCTGCACCCCATCACCAAGGGCCGGATCGTCTTCGACGGCCGGGACATCTCCAAGATGCGGGGCGGCGCGCTCAAGCCGTTCCGCCGCGACGTCCAGATGATCTTCCAGGACCCGTACGGCTCGCTGAACCCGCGCCGCCGCGTCGGTGCGATCATCGGCGACCCGTTCGACATCCACGGCATCGCCTCGGGCGCCGACCGTAAGCGGCGGGTACAGGAGCTGATGGAGCTCGTGGGCCTTAACCCCGAGCACTACAACCGGTTCCCGGCGGAGTTCTCCGGCGGCCAGCGGCAGCGCATCGGCATCGCGCGTGCGCTGGCGCTGAAGCCCAAGCTGATCGTCTGCGACGAGCCGGTCTCCGCGCTCGACGTGTCGATCCAGGCGCAGGTCATCAACCTGCTCAAGGATCTACAGGACGAGCTGGGGCTGACCTACGTCTTCATCGCGCACGACCTGTCGGTCGTCCGCTACGTCAGCGACCGCGTCGCGGTGATGTACCTCGGCAAGATCGCGGAGAACTCCGACGGCGAGGAACTCTACGAGAATCCCCGCCACCCCTACACCGGCGCACTGCTGTCCGCCGCCTCGATCGCCGACCCGGACGCCGCCGAGCGCCGCGAACGCATCGTGCTCAGCGGCGACGTGCCCTCGCCGATCCGCCCGCCGACGGGCTGCCGCTTCCACCCGCGCTGCCCGAAGGCACAGGAGAACTGCGTCGACGACGTGCCCGAGCTGATCGTGCGCGGCGGCGACAGCGCGAGTCACCTGACCGCGTGCCACTACCCCGTCGACTCGGTGGAGAGCCTCGCCGAGGACCACGCGGCGATCGAGCAGTTGTCCACCGAGCCAACGCTCCCGAGCGCATAGGTATCGATCATGAGCCTCACTGATCTCGAAGCCGAGGCATCGGTCCCGGCAGCAGCCGAAGTTCCCGGCGGACGCACGATCGAGGGCCGCAGCCCCTGGCAGCTCGCCTGGGCGCGGCTCCGCACCGACAAGGCCGCGATGATCTCCCTCACGGTGATCATCCTGCTCATCCTCATGGCGCTGGCGGCGCCGCTCGTCGGCAAGTGGGTCGGCTACCAGCCCGACTTCGGCGACCGCAAGTTCGGCGTCACCGACGACGGCCTGCCGGTCGGCCCGAACGGCCACCACGTGCTCGGCACGGACCGGCTCGGCCGCGACATCCTCGTACGCGCCGTGTACGGCGCGCGCGTCTCGCTGCTCGTCGGTCTGCTCTCGACCGCACTCGCGGTGTTCTTCGGCGTCATCATCGGCGCGACGGCCGGCTACTACGGCGGCGCGGTCGACACGATCCTGGCCCGGTTCATGGACGTGACGCTGTCGTTCCCGTACCTGCTGTTCGCCGTCGCGCTCGCCGCGGCGTTCGGCGCCAGCACACCGCTGACGATCTTCGTCATCACGTTCTTCTCGTTCGCCTCGATCGGCCGCATCGTCCGCGGACAGGTACTCCAGATCAAGGAGCGGGAGTTCATCGAGGCGGCGCGTTCGCTCGGCGCGAAGAACGTACGGATCATGTTCATCGACGTGATCCCCAACCTCATGGCGCCGGTGACCGTGCTCGGGTCGATGACGATCCCGACCGCGATCATCTTCGAGTCGACGCTGTCCTTCCTCGGCGCCGGCACCGACCCGCGCACGCCGAGCTGGGGCAACATGCTGTCGGACGCGACCGAGAGCTACACGGTCGCGTGGTGGACGCTGTTCATCCCTGCGCTGTTCCTGCTGATCACCACGCTGGCGTTCAACATCCTCGGCGACGCCGTACGCGACGCGCTCGACCCGCGGTCGGAGCGGCTGTTCGCGGCCCAGAAGGCCAACCGGAAGAAGAGGAAGTAGGCACCGGCATGTTCCGTTTCCTGATTCGGCGCGTCCTCTTCGGGATCCTGGTCCTGTGGATCGTCACCCTGGGCGTCTTCCTGCTGTTCTTCGGCACCTCCAAGGACCCGGCGGCGCGCTTCGCCGGCAAGTCCGCGACCCCCGACACGCTCGCCCTCGTACGGCACCGGCTGGGCCTGGACGACCCGCTGCCGGTCCAGTACTGGCACTTCGTCTCACGCCTCCTGCACGGCAACCTCGGCTACTCCTTCGCCACGCAGAGCTCGGTCACCAGCATGATCAGGGGCGCGCTGCCGGCCAGCCTGTCGCTGATCTTCGGCGCGGCCGTGCTGTGGCTGGCGACCGGCATCATCGCGGGCGTCATCAGCGCCACCCGCGCCCGCACGCTGCTCGACCGCGGCATCACCCTGGCGGTACTCGTGGGCATCTCGATGCCGGCGTTCATCGTCGGCCTGACGCTCTCCTACGCCCTCGCCGTCAAGGTGCAACTCTTCCCGCAGACCGGTTTCGTCCCGATCCAGGACAACCCGGTGCAGTGGTTCCAGCATCTGATCCTCCCCTGGATCACGCTGGCGCTGCTCCAGTCGGCCGTCTACACGCGGCTGACGCGCGGCTCGCTGCTGGACGTGCTCGGTGAGGACTACATCCGCACCGCGCGCGCCAAGGGCCTGCCGGAGCGCCGGGTGATCTACCGGCACGGCCTGCGGTCCGCGCTCACCCCGGTCGTCACGCAGGCGGGCGTCGACATCGGCGTCCTGATCGGCGGCACCCTGGTCACCGAGTCCGTCTTCGGGCTCCAGGGCATCGGCCAGATGACGGTCCAGTCGCTGACCAACGGCGACCTGCCGGTCATCATGGGCGTGGTGCTGATCGCCGCGTTCTTCGTGGTGCTCGGCAACCTCGTGGTGGACGTCGCCTACTCCTTCCTCGACCCGCGCGTACGGCTCTCCTGACGCACGCGCGCATCCGGACGGCCGGTCGCCCCCCACGGGGTGGCCGGCCGTCCGGCTTCTCGTGCTGATCTAGGCTGTGGCCGTGTCGTACGCGTCGGATCTGCGGCTGGTCCTGCGGGGCCGGGACTTTCGCCGCCTGTTCGCGACGCGGCTCGTCTCCGCGCTCGCCGACGGCGTGTTCCAGGTGGGCATCGCGGGCTACGTGCTTTTCTCGCCCGAGCAGGAGGCCACCGCTGCCGAGGCGGCGGCGACCGCCGCGGTGCTGCTGCTGCCGTACTCCATCCTCGGGCCGTTCGCGGGGGTCTTCATCGACCGGTGGCGGCGGCGGCAGATCCTCGTACGCGCGCCGCTGATCCGCGCCGCGCTGCTGGGCGGCACCGCGCTGCTGCTGGTGTACGGCTACGACGGCGCGCCGTTCCTGCTGTCCGCGCTGCTGGTGCTGGGCGTTAACCGGTTCTTCCTGTCCGCGCTCTCGGCCGCGCTGCCGCGCGTGGTCGGCCGGGCCGAGCTGATCACCGCGAACGCCGTCTCGGTCACCTCGGGCACGATGGCGGCCTTCGCCGGGGCCGGCGTCGGCTACCTGCTGCGGCTGATGTTCGGCGCCGACCGGCACGGCACCGCCCTCGTCGTGCTGTGCGCGGCCGTCGCGTACGTCGCGACGTCGGCCATCGCCACCTCGCTCGGCCGCGACCTGCTCGGCCCGGAGCCGCGTGAGGCGCGCCCGGAGACGCGCGAGGCGGTGGGCGAGGTGCTGCGCGGCCTGGCCGACGGGGCACGGCACGTGTGGGAGCGGCGCGCGGCCGCGGCGGCGCTCGGCGCGATCGGCGTGCACCGCTTCCTGTACGGCATCACGACGATCATGACGGTGCTGCTGTTCCGCAACTACTTCACCGACAGCGCGCAGGCCGGCATGGGCGGCTTCGCGCTGACGCTCGTCGTGTCCGGCTTCGGGTACTTCCTGGCCGCCATCATCACCCCGCTGGTCACCGAGCGGATCAGCAAGGAGATCTGGATCACCGCGCAGCTCGCGTTCGCCGGCGTGGCCGAGGTGGTGCTGGCCGGGCCGTTTTCGCCGGCGCCGTTCATCGTCGGCGGGTTCGCGCTGGGCCTCGCCGCCCAAGGCGTGAAGCTCTGTGTGGACACGATCGTGCAGACGATCATCTCCGACGCCTACCGCGGGCGGGTGTTCTCCTTCTACGACATGATCTTCAACGGCCTGTACGTCGCGGGCTTCGCCGTGGCGGCGGCCATCCTCCCGCCGACCGGGAAGTCCTACGCCGCGCTCGCCGTGATCGGCGTCGGCTACCTGCTCGCCGCGTGCGGCTACCGCCTGGCCGCCGGACGGCCCGCCGAGGTCACGACGGGGGTGCGACCGCGGCCACCATCGCGCCGGTGATCCGGTCGAGGTCGTCGGGCGACGTGACGTAGGGCGGCATCGTGTAGATCAGGTTGCGGAACGGCCGCAGCCACACGCCGCGCCGCATGACCGTCTCCTGCACCGCGGGCACGTCCACCGGCTCGGCGGTCTCGATGACGCCGATCGCGCCGAGCACCCGCACGTCGCGTACGCCCGGCAGGCCGCGCGCCGGCTCCAGCCCACGGAGCAGCCCCTTCTCGATGCCGGCCACCTCGCCGCGCCAGTCGCGCTCGGCGAGCAGCCCGAGGGAGGCGATGGCGGCCGCGCACGCGAGCGGGTTGGCCATGTAGGTCGGGCCGTGCATGAGCACGCCGGCCTCGCCCTCGCTGATCCCGCGCGCCACCCGGTCGGTGCAGAGCGTCGCGGCCATCGTCAGGTAGCCGCCGGTGAGCGCCTTGCCCACGCACATGATGTCCGGCGCGACGCCCGCGTGCTCGCAGCCGAAGAACTCTCCCGTACGGCCGAAGCCGGTGGCGATCTCGTCCAGGATCAGCAGCACGTCGTGCTCGTCGGCCAGCTCGCGCAGCAGCCGTAGCCAGACCGGGTCATGAAAGCGCATGCCGCCGGCGCCCTGCACGATCGGCTCCACGATGATCGCCGCCACCTCGTGTGCGTGCTCGGCGACGAGCCGCCGCAGCTCCGCGGCGTACGCCGGGTCGTCGGGGCCGGTCGGTGGCCGCGGCGCGAACACATGCCGCGGCAACAGGTCCGCGAACAGGTGGTGCATGCCGCCGACCGGGTCGCACACCGCCATCGCGCCGAACGTGTCGCCGTGGTAGCCGCCCCGCACCGTCAGCAGCCGGGTCCGGTCCGTACGGCCGCGCGAGCGCCAGTACTGGAGCGCCATCTTGATCGCGACGTCCACCGAGACGGACCCGGAGTCGGCGAAGAACACCTTGGTGAGGGGTTCGGGCGTAAGGTCGATCAGCAGCCGCGCCAGCCGCACCGCGAGCGGGTGCGTGAGGCCGCCGAACATCACGTGCGCCATGTCCTGGAGCTGCGCGGTCACCGCGGCGTCCAGGGCCGGGTGGCGGTAGCCGTGGATGGCCGCCCACCACGACGCCATGCCGTCGACCAGCTCGCGGCCGTCGGCCAGCGTCAGGCGTACGCCCTCGGCCGCGACGACCGGGTGTACGGGCGCGGTGGAGGGCATGGGGGAGTACGGGTGCCAGATGTGCTCGCGGTCGAAGGCGAGGAGCTCCTCAGCGGACATGGCTCCCCATGATGGCAGCCGGCGCTCAGCTCTGGTCACGCCACCATTCGCGCAGGGCCTCCGTCGCGGCCTCCTTGCCGATCGGCCCGCGGTCCAGGCGCAGGTCGAGCAGGAACCGGTACGCCCTGCCGACGGCCGGCCCGGGCCCGAGGGCGAGGACCTGCTGGATCTCGTGCCCGTCGAGCTCGGGACGGATCTTGGCCAGCTCCTCCTCCTGCTCCAGCCGCGCGATCCGTACTTCGAGGTCGTCGTAGGTGCGGGCGAGCGCGGCCGCCTTCCGCCGGTTGCGGGTCGTGCAGTCGGCGCGGGTGAGCTTGTGCAGCCGGGAGAGCAGGGGCCCGGCGTCGCGTACGTAGCGCCGCACCGCCGCGTCCGTCCACTCGCCCGTGCCGTAGCCGTGGAAGCGCAGGTGCAGCTCGACCAGCCGGGACACGTCCGCGACGACGTCCTTGGGATAGCGCAGCGCGACGAGGCGCGCCTTGCTCATCGAGGCGCCGACGACCTCGTGGTGGTGGAACGTCACGCGGCCGCCCTCGATGAAGGACCGGGTCTTGGGCTTGCCGATGTCGTGCAGCAGCGCCGCGAGCCGCAGGACGAGGTCCGGGCCGTCCTCCTCCTGCGCGATGGCCTGCTCCAAGACGATCAGCGAGTGCTCGTAGACGTCCTTGTGCCGGTGGTGCTCGTCGATCTCCAGCCGCAGCTTGGGCAGCTCGGGCAGCACCAGCGCGGCCAGGCCGGTGTCGACCAGGAGCGCCAGGCCGTCGCGCGGGTGCGCGCCCGTCAGCAGCTTGGACAGCTCGTCGCGTACCCGCTCGGCCGAGACGATCTCGATGCGGCCGGCCATCGCGGTCATCGCCTCGACGACCGGGGGGTCGAGGGCGAAGCCGAGCTGTGAGGCGAAGCGCGCGGCGCGCAGCATCCGCAGCGGATCGTCGCCGAAGGAGTCCTCGGGGCGGCCCGGCGTGCGGATCAGCTTGGCGCGCAGGTCTTCCATGCCGCCGTACGGGTCGACGAACTCATGGCCCGGCAGCCGTGCGGCCATGGCGTTCACCGCGAAGTCGCGGCGCGCGAGGTCGTCCTCCAGCGACGTGCCGTACGCGACCTCGGGCTTGCGCGACTTCGGGTCATAGGACTCGCTGCGGTACGTCGTGATCTCGACCTGGTGCTCGCCCTTGCGCACGCCGACGGTGCCGAACTCGATGCCGATCGTCCACACGGCGTCCGCCCAGCCCTCGACGATCTCCAGGATGCGTTCCGGGCGCGCGTCGGTGGTGAAGTCCAGGTCGGCGACCGTACGGCCGAGCAGGACGTCGCGCACCGGCCCGCCGACGAGCGCGAGCTCATGACCCGCGGCGGCGAACACCCGGCCGAGGTCGTCGGCGAGCGGCGACGCGCGTCTCAGCAGCTCGCTGATGGCGCTGTGGCGGTCGGAGGTAAGTTCGTCGTTCGGCACGGCAATCGAGCGTAGAACCTCGCAGGTGACAGGCAAAACGCGAATCGCGTCCGGCTTGATCGTCCGATGTTGCGAAACGACGGCATATCCGCAGCCCAGGCCGTGGACCCGAGCAGTGAAGACACACTCTTCATTCGTCGTCCGTGGCCGAAGTGACAGGCCGCGCGTACGCGGTCGCCTGGGCCGCGCGGCACCGCGGGGCGTGCCGGGGCGCCGTATGGGGCCGCACTACGGGCGGTACCCCGAAATCGTCCAGAGCTTTGACCGAATACGCATGAGTGGCTACTACGATTGCCGCCGTGTCCCGCCCGCGCAGTCGCCGACGGCTCGCCGGCCCGCCCCGCCCTCACCAGGAGGAGACGTCGGCGGGCGGCTTGGTCGTCGACATCGCGGGCGCCCGGCGCGCGGCGCTGATCGCCCGGTACGGCCGCGAAGGCCGGCTCCGGTGGTCGCTGCCGAAGGGCCACGTCGAAGACGAGGAGACGATCGAGGAGGCGGCGGTGCGGGAGGTCGAGGAGGAGACCGGCATCCGCGGCCGGATCCTGGCTCCGCTCGGCGCCGTCGACTACTGGTTCTCCGCCGACCGCCGGCGGATTCACAAGACGGTGCACCACCATCTCCTGCTCGCCATCGGCGGCGCCCTGTCCGACGCCGACCTCGAGGTCGCCGAGGTCGCCTGGTTCCCACTCGCCGAGGTGGCCGGCCGGCTCGCCCACGCTGACGAGCGCAGGCTCGTCGCCCTCGTGCCCACACTGCTCGCGGACGTGACGTGAGACGACTGCTGCTCGCCGTGGTGATACCTCTGCTGCTCTGCGGGGGCCCGGCACTCGCCGCGACACCGCCGCCGCACGACCGCGCCCAGCACACGACGCGTGCCTCGCGCGCCCGCCAGCCCGCACCCAAGGCGCCCGTCGCCGTCAGCCTGACCTCGGTCCTGCCCGCCGGCTACCTGCGGGCGACGTCGGTCCTGCGCGTACGCGGCCGGCTGCTCAACCAGTCACAGAGCGCCTACCAGCGGGTCTCGGTGCGGCTTCGCTTCAACTCCGGCGCGATCACGAGCCGCGGCGAGGTCGAGGCGTACGCCGAGAACAAGGGCCTGGACCCGAGCCGGGCCGGCCCGCCGCGCGTGGTCTCCGCGGTCCTGCAGGTCGGCGGCCAGCAGTCCTGGGCGCTGTCCATCCCCGTACGCCAGATGGGCCTGCGTGCGTTCGGCGTCTACCCGATCTCGGTGGAGGCGCTCAGCTCCGCCGGCGTCGTGCTGGGTCACCAGCGCACCTTCGTCACCTACTACCCCAGCGGCACCTACACACAGAAGACCAAGATCGCCTGGGTCTGGCCGCTCATCGACCAGCCGCACCGCGCGGACGACGCCACATTCGTGGACGACCGCCTCGAACGCTCGCTCGCCCCCGGCGGGCGGCTGTCCACCATCGTCTCCGCCGCGGGCCGTACGAGCGCGCCGGTGAACTGGCTCGTCGACCCCGGCCTGGTCGACGACGCGACGAGGATGGCCGACACCAACGGCTACACGATCAAGGGGAGCGTCGACCGGGGGCAGAGCGTGGCGGCGCTCGACTGGCTGCGGTCGCTGCACCGGTCCGTCACCGGCGACCGGCTGTCCGCCACCCCGTACGCCGACCCGGACGTGCTGGCGCTGGCCCAGCGCCGCATGAGCGGTGACGTGAAGCTCGCCGCACAGCAGGGCATGCGGGTGATGGCCGCCGCGCACCTGGGCGGCGCGACATCCTCGGTGGCGATGCCGCCGGACGGCCTCGCCGACCAGGCGACCCTGGCCTCCCTCGCCGCAAGCGGCTCGCGCACCATCCTGCTGAGCAGCTCGATCATGCCCGACACTCGGCCCGACACCTTCACGCCGGACCCGGTCGCGAACCGGACCGTGGCCGGCGCGAACGTCAAGCTCCTCGCGTACGACGACACGCTGCGCAAGATCCTCTACGAGACCGGCGGCCCCATCGTCGCCGAGCAGCGCTTCCTCGCCGAGACGGCCATGATCACCGGCGAGGCGCCGCAGCACTCGCGCACCATCGTGATCACGCCACCGCGCCGCTGGTCCCCGAGCGCGTCCTTCGCCAAGGCCGTGCTGAACTACACCGCCAAGGCCCCGTGGCTACAGGCGGTCCCGCTCAGCGAGGCCGAGAACACCCGCCCCGCCGGCCGTTCCTTCGTGCCGCAGAAGGACTCCCCCGGCCTCGGCAAGAACTACCTCGCGCAGGTCAAGGACCTGAGCGCCCGGGTCGACCAGTTCACCTCGATCTTCGTGCCGCCCGTCAGCGACTACACGCTCGGCATCCCGCGCGCCGAGTCCTCGGCGTGGAACGGCCAGTCGTCGCGCGGAAAGGCGCTGCGCCGCACGCTCGATCTCAACCTCACCCATGCCGCGGGCAAGGTGAAGGTGCTCAACGACAGCATCACGATGGCGGGCAAGTCGGGCCCCACGCCGATCACGGTCTCCAACGGCCTGGACCGCGGCACGGTACGCGTGCGGCTCCACGTCTACTCACAGAACGAGACACGCCTGCGCGTCAACGCCGTCGACCAGATCCTCATCCTCGAACCCGGGCACAAGGACTCGGTGCGCCTCGACATGAAGGCGTCCGCGAACGGCGTGGCGCTGGTAAACCTCGAACTCCTCGCCCCCGACGGCCGTCCGTTCGGCGGCGCGCACGTCCTCCGCGTACGCGCTACCGGATACGGGCGAACCGCACTGCTCATCACGGGCGTCTCACTTGCCGTACTCTTCGTCGGCGTCGCCATTCGCGTCGCGCGCCGAAGGGCCGAGCGAGCGGAGGAGTCCGTTGAGTGACCTGGAGCCGGAGGTGGCGGGGACGCTGCCGGACATCCCGGTGGTGGAGCCCGAGATCGAGGCCGCGGAGGCGTCCGAGGCGGCCGAGGCGTCGGCGCGTTCGCGCGGAGTCGGCGGCCTGCTGAAGTCCAGCGCCGTCATGGCCGTGGGCACGGTCGCGTCGCGGCTGCTCGGGTTCGTGCGCAACGCGGTGATCGTCATCGCGCTCGGCACCGGCCCGCTCGGCGACGTCTACAACGTCGCCAACACCTTCCCCAACGTGGTGTACGACATGCTGCTCGGCGGCATCCTCACCGCGGTGCACGTGCCGATGCTCGTACGCGCGCTGGAGAAGGACCGCGCGTACGGCGAGGAGTACGAGGCGCGGCTGCTCACGATCGTGCTCGGCGGCCTGCTGGTCCTCACCGGCATCGCGATGCTCTGCGCGCCGCTGCTCGTCGACCTGTACGCCAGCGGCTTCACCCCCGACCAGCACAAGCTGGCCATCATCTTCGCCCTGTTCTTCCTGCCGCAGATCTTCTTCTACGGCGTCGGCGCGCTCGCCGGAGCGTCGCTGAACGCCCGCGGCAGCTTCGCCGCGCCGATGTGGACGCCGGTGCTCAACAGCGTCGTCGTCATCGTCGTCGGCGGCGCGTTCCTGCTCGTCGCCGGCACCGGCGCCACGCCCGGCGGCGTCAGCAACGGGGAGATCACGCTGCTGGCGGGCGGCACCACGCTCGGCATCGTCGTGCAGACGATCGCGATGTGGCCCTCGCTGCGCAAGGTCGGCTTCCGCTACCGTCCGCGCTTCGACTTCCGCCGCGAGGAACTCGCGCCGGTCGGCGGGATGGCGCTGTGGACCCTGCTGTACGTCGCGATCATGCAGGTCGGCTTCGTGGTGAACACCAACATCGCGGTGCGCGCCGGAGTGCGGGGCGAGAAGGAGCACCTCGGGTACGGCGTCGGGCTCACGCCGTGGAACAACGCCTACCTGCTGTTCCAGCTCCCGTACGCGATCGTCGGTGTGTCGGTGATGACGGCGATGCTGCCGCGGATGAGCCGGCACGCCTCCGAGGAGCGGTTCGACCTGGTCCGCGAGGACCTGTCCTCGGGGCTCAACCTGTCCTCGGTGATCATCGTGCCGTCGGCCGCGCTGCTGTTCGCGCTCAGCCCAGAGCTGGTCACGGCCTTCTTCTCACACGGCTCCACCGGTCTGGCCGACGGCCTGATGATCGCCAACGTGGTGCAGGCGTTCGCGTTGGCGCTGGTTCCGTTCGCGATCTTCCAGTTGATGCTGCGGGTCTTCTACTCGCTGGCGGACACGCGTACGCCGGCGCTGATCGCCATCGGCAACATCGTGATCAGCATCTCGCTCGCCCTGATCGGCTACGCGATCCTGCCCACCGACATGATCGTCGAGGGCATCGCGATCGCGCTCGGCATCTCGTGGGCGGCGGGCTGTGTGGTCGCCGGGGTGATCCTGCGCGGCCGCCTCGCCGGGCTCGACACGCGGTATTTGGTGCGGACCCACATCAAGATCGCCGTCGCCACCGTGCCGGCGTTCGTGTTCGCACTTGTGGTGCACGAAGTCTTCGTGAAACTTTTCTATTATCAGCTGATCACTTCGGTACTGGCACTCGCCGTCGGCGGTGCGGGAGCCGCCGTGTTGTACGTGCTGGTCGCGCGCAGACTGCGAATCTCTGAGGTGGAGACACTCGCCGGAACCCTGATGCGCAGGTTGCCCGGACGTGTCTCGAGTTAGGAGAGGGTGCCCGTATGGTGGGAGAGCCCAACCGTCAACGGGTAGTAACCCACAGACGCTCCTCGAGCGTCCTACCACCGGGCGGAGTAGTGCCCGCCCACGAGGTATCGAGGGAGGGTCGAAGGCGTAAGGGAGCCACGGCACACATGGGACGCGATTACCTGCGCCGGACGCCGCGTTGAGCACGTCCGTCATAGAACCCGGGACCCGCCTCGCCGGTCGCTACCGCTTGGACGACCGCGTCAGCGAAGCGGGCGGTTCCACATTCTGGAAAGCGACGGACGAGATCCTCGCCCGTCCGGTCGCCGTGCTCACCTTCGCGCCGGGCTTTCCACGGGTCCACGACGTGGTGACCGCGGCACGCGCCGCCAGCCGGCTCACCGACCCGCGCCTCACCCAGGTCTTCGACGCCGACGACAGCGGCGAGCAGGCCTATGTCGTGAGCGAGTGGGTCACCGGCGAGACGCTCGAAGACCTGCTCGCCGAGGGCCCGATGGAGCCCGGGCGCGTGGCGGCGTTCGTGCTGGAGGCCGCCGAGGCGCTCGCGTCGGCGCACAGCGCGGGCCTGGCCCACCTGTGCCTGACGCCGCACAACCTCGTCTGGACCAGCGGCGGCACCGTCAAGGTTACCGGCCTCGGCGTCGAGGCCGTGCTCGCCGGCTCCACCTCCGACGCTCCGGCGGCCGAGGACACCCAGGGCCTTGGCCACCTGATGTACGCCGCGCTCACCGGCCACTGGTGCGGCGCCGAGGGCACCCAGTTGCCGGCCGCGCCGGCCGGTCCCGACGGCCGCCCGGCCTCCCCCGCGCAGTTGCGTCCCGGCACGCCGCGCGACCTCGACGAGATCACCTGCCGCGCCCTGCATCTGCACGGCGCTCAGGAGCCGCTGAACACACCGTCGGCGTTCGTCTCCGCCCTGAGCCGGGTGCCGCGTTCCCCACTGCCCTTCGTGCCGCTGGGCGGCTCGACGCCCTCGGTGGTGTCGCGGCCGGACGACCCGACCCTGCGTCCGCACAGCACGGCGACCTCGCCGGTCGACCCCCTCTCACGTACGGTCCCCGATCCGCCGAGCGCACGCACCCAGCGCACCGCACGACCCGCCCAGCGGCCCCCGGGCCGGTCCGCGCCGTCCCGCTCGTCGGGGTCGCGGCACGCGTCCGGCGGCGGCAACGGATCCATGAGCCGCCCGGCGCTCGCGGCGATCGCCGTCGGCGTGCTGATCCTGGTCGCTCTGGGCGGCTGGGGCCTGTCGCGCCTGGGCGGCGGCGGTGGCAGCGGCGGCAAGCAGAAGGCCGGCGCCAAGAGCAGCACGGTCGCCAAGCCGACCGTGCAAAAGCTCACCCCGGCGGGCGTCAACGCCTACAACCGGCCGCCGCACCCGGACGGCACGGCGTCACAGGACCTCAGCAAGGTCATCGACTCCAGCAAGTCGAGCGCCTGGACGACGCAGCACTACAACTCGGCCGACTTCGGCAGGCTACGGCCCGGCGTCGGCCTGGTGGTCGACATGGGCAAGACCGTGACGGTCTCCAAGGTCAAGGTGCTCATGCCGTCCGCGAGCCAGCAGGGCACGGTCGAGCTGCACGTGGGCGACTCAGCGGGCCCCGGCGCCAAGCAGACCGACACCGGCGGCGCTAGCGGCTCGTTCGACCTGTCCGGCAAGCAGGCGAAGGGCCGCTACATCACGCTCTGGTTCACCCGGCTGCCGGACGTCGGGCAGTTCCGCGCCACGGTGCGTGACGTGTCGGTGTACGGAACGGGCTGATTCCGTCACTTCGGGCATGAGTGAGCGGGGGCGGCTACCATCGGGTGCGTGCCCACGGCCCCCCGAGACGGAGACATTCATCGGTGCCTGATGGCGCGTGCCCTCACCAACACGGGCGCGAGGCGGGCCCGGCACGCGTTCAGCGATGATGCCTGCGACGGAACGGGCTGACGGATAATGGCGATCATGCGTGGGGGACGCTCGATCGAGGCCGCTCCGGACAAGGAGTTGCTTCGGCGGCACGCCGAGGGCGATCCGGACGCGTTCTCAGAGCTGGTGCACCGGCATCGCGACCGGATGTGGGCGGTGGCGCTCCGCACGCTCGGCGACCAGGAGGAGGCCGCGGACGCGTTGCAGGAGGCGTTCCTGTCGGCCTACCGGGCGGCCGGGCGGTTCCGCGGCGACGCGGCCGTCACGACGTGGCTGCACCGCATCGTCGTCAACGCGTGCCTCGACCGGCTGCGGAGGCGGTCGATCCGGCCGGTCGTGCCGATGGGCGACGACGCCACGCTCGACTCGATCGCGCCCAAGAACACCGATCCGACGTCGGCACACGAGCTCTCGCTGGATGTGAGTCAGGCGCTGAAGCGCATACCCTTCGAGCAGCGAGCGGCGCTCGTACTCGTCGACATGATGGGGTACGCCGTCGACGACGCGGCCCGGGTGCTGGAGGTCCCCCCGGGCACGATCAAGAGCCGGTGCGCGCGCGGACGAGCGCGGCTCGCACCACTTCTTGGGCACCTAAGGAACCAAGGGGGCGGGTCGGGCGTCGAATCTGCGGAGGAAGGAGGTGGCAAACCCGCGTGACTGCCGCACACCTTGATTATGAGGCACTGGCCGACTTCGCCGAGGGGATTCTCGACGACGCCGAGGCCACGACCACCGAACAGCATCTCGCGCACTGCGACGACTGCCGCAGGCGCGCCGCCGAGGTGGCGGAGGTCTCCCGCGTTCTCGCGCAGGCGCCGTCGCCGCCGATGCCCGCTCATCTGGTCGATCGGCTCGACGCGGCCCTCGCCGCCGAGGCCGCTTCGCACCCGCCCATGCACCGGCGCCATCGCCGGTTCCAGTATCTCGCCGCGGCGGCCGCCGCGGTCGTCCTGGTGGGAGGGGGAGCCGCCGCCGTACGCACTGCCATGGACAACGACGGAGACTCCAGCAGCGTGACGGGCACCCAGCCGCCGGTGATCGACCGGACCCACTCGACGCTGCCGGGTCCGGCGATCGCTCCCGCGATACCGTTCGCGGCCGTCCGTACCGGCATGAAGTACACCTCGGCGGGCCTGGAGTCCCAGGTCGCCGCCGCGCTGTCGAAGGCACACCGTCCGACGAACGCCACGAGTGGCACACTCGCCGCCTGCGTGGCGCGGGTGGACGGCGGAAAGGTCCCGCTGCTCGTCGACTCGGCGACGTACGAGGGCCGGCCGGCCACCGTGATCGCGTTGCCGGCCGGCGACGCGAGGCACGCCGACGTGTGGGTCGTCGGCGACCGTTGCTCCACGTCCGACACCGACGTGGTCACCCACCGCCAGATCACCCGCTGACGCACCACGGAGCCGGCCCGCCCGATCACGGGCGGGCCGGCTTCGTACTCGGCCGTAGGTGATGGCTCCGCGGCGTGGGCGGTCTCCCGCTGAACACCGGCGCCGGGCGCGTCGCGCTCGACGGAACGACCGGCGGGCCCGCACCGGCCACGGCTCGCAATGGTGGCAGGCGAGGGAATCTCGGCGGCCTAGGATCGGTTATTCGACTGCGAAGCGAAAAGCGACCGGCGACTCGAATCTCACCGGTCAGAAAGAGGCGCAACTGTGAGCGACGTGCGTAACGTGATCATCATCGGGTCGGGCCCCGCGGGCTACACGGCCGCGATCTACGCCGCCCGTGGTGACCTCAAACCGCTGGTCTTCGAGGGCGCCGTGACCGCCGGCGGCGCGCTGATGAACACCACCGAGGTGGAGAACTTCCCCGGCTTCCCGGACGGCATCCAGGGCCCGGACCTCATGGACAACCTGCGCAAGCAGGCGGAGCGGTTCGGCGCCGAGCTGGTGACCGACGACGTGACCGAGGTCGACCTGACGGCGTCGCCGAAGGTCGTCAAGGTCGGCGACGAGACCCACCTCGCCCGCGCCGTCATCATCGCCACCGGGTCCAAATACCGCGAGCTGGGGCTGGCGAGCGAGAAGAAGCTCGCCGGGCACGGCGTGTCTTGGTGTGCGACCTGTGACGGCTTCTTCTTCCGCGAGAAGGAGATCGTCGTGGTCGGCGGTGGCGACTCCGCCCTGGAGGAGGCCATCTTCCTGAGCCGCTTCGGCCGCTCGGTCACCGTGGTCCACCGCCGCGACCAGCTGCGCGCCAGCCGGATCATGCAGGACCGCGCCTTCGCCAACGACAAGATCCATTTCGCGTGGGACTCCGAGGTCGCGGAGATCCTGGGTGACGACCGCGTGACCGGCGTCAAGCTGCGCAACGTGAAGACCGGTGAGGACTCCACGCTGGAGGTCTCCGGTGTCTTCATCGCCATCGGGCACGACCCGCGCACCGAGCTCTTCGCCGACCAGCTCGACCTGGACGACGAGGGGTACCTGGTCGTCGACGCACCGACGACCGCGACCAAACTCCCCGGCGTGTTCGGCGCGGGCGACGTGGTCGACCATCGATACCGTCAAGCCATCACGGCCGCGGGTACCGGCTCGGCCGCGGCGCTCGACGCCGAGCACTGGTTGCAGGACCAGGGCACGGCCGAGCTGAGTCGCGACGAGGAAGCGGCCGTCCCGGCCGAGGCACAGCAGGCGTAGCCGCAGGGGCCGATTCCCGGTCCGATCAAGTTCCGCAGCACGAGTGAGGAGATCCCGTGACAACCAAGGCCGTCACCGACGCCGACTTCGAGGCCGAAGTGCTCAAGAGTGACAAGCCAGTCGTGGTGGACTTCTGGGCTGAGTGGTGCGGCCCGTGCCGCCAGGTCGGTCCGATCCTTGAGGAGATCGCCGGGGAGCACGCCGAGAAGCTGTCCGTCGTCAAGCTCAACATCGACGAGAACCCGAAGGTGCCGGCGAAGTACGGCATCATGCAGATCCCGACGCTCAACGTCTTCCAGGACGGCGAGGTCGTCAAGCAGATCATCGGCGCCAAGCCCAAGGCGGCGCTGATGAAGGAGCTCGCCGAGTTCATTTAGGCCACCGCCCTCCCGCGGTCTGGTGAGCGCCGGCCCCAACGCCTTCACGGCGGGGGGCCGGCGCTGTTTTATGCCCTCTGACCAGGCAAAACTCGTGAGAGCTTCGCTAGTGAACGAACGGCCGCCAACCGGTGTGATGGGCTAGGGGAGGGGGTCTCGTGGCGCATGGGACCTGTGGTGCGGCGAAACGACGCAGTCGCGTTTTCCGCCGTCGCCGCACCTGGTCGGAGTGGTATTTCGCGCCGTTGATCTTGCGCTGGCCCGGCGTGTCGCGTTGCGGGACGCACTGAGAGGGCCTCAGACGGGACGGAGGGCGCCTTCGGGTGACATCGACCCGAGGAGGCGTTCGAGGGCGACCTCGACGTCCTCACGCCAGGAGATGGCCGACTTGAGTTCGAGGCGGAGTCGGGGATAGCGGTGGTGCGGACGCACCGTCTTGAAGCCGACCGCGAGCATGTAGTCGGCCGGCAGCATGCAACCGGGCTTCTCCCACTTGAGATCACCGAACGCCTCGATCGCACGTACGCCGCGCCGGGTGAGGTCCTTGGCGACGCCCTGGACGAGCATGCGACCGAGCCCCCCGCCCTGGAACTCCGGGAGAATATGCGCGGTCATCATGAGAGCGGCGTCGGCACTGACGGGGCTCGTGGGAAACGCGACCGACCGAGGCACGTAGAGCGGCGGCGCGTACATCACGAACCCGGCGGGCACGCTGTCGACGTAGACGAGCTTGCCGCAGCTCCCCCACTCCAGCAGCGTCGAGGAGATCCAGGCTTCCTTCTCCAGCTCCGGATCTCCGGCGTCCTCGGCGCGCTGCTTGCTCACGGGATCGAGCTCCCAGAAAACGCACCCCCGACACCGGGTCGGCAGATCCTCGACATTGTCGAGCGTGATGTTCACCAGACGACGCGACACCGGCCAGGCCCCCTTCTTGGGCGGAGCGCCTTCATCACCAGGACCTATTCCCGCTCCAGGAAGATCTTAGAGCCTGTTTGGACGGGGATTTCACGCGCCGTTCCTCGCGTGCTCGGGCTGTCGCGCCGTCGCCATCGTCAGTCCATACCCGACGAGGAACGCTCTCCCCTCGTGTGCGAGGGGAGAGTCGTCGGCGTTGTTTCACGTGAAACGGTCGGGTGCGAGCGGCCCGGGAGTTGTTACTGCGCGGCCGACTGGTCTGGGTGGCCGTCGGGGTTCATGGCGTTGATGATGCGTTCGAGGTCCTCGATGGAGCCGAACTCCACCACGATCTTCCCCTTGCGGCGGCCGAGATCGACGCTGACCTTCGTCTCGTAGAGCTCCGACAGCTCGGCGGCGAGTTCCTCGATCCGCGGGTTCACCGGCTTGTTCACGGCCTTGCGGCGGGCCGCCTGCTTCGTGTCGCCGCCCTCCCCGAGGGCGATCAGCTCCTCCACCGCCCGTACGGAAAGGCCCTCGGCGACGATACGGCCCGCCAGGTGCTCCTGCCGCTCGGCGCTGTCGAGGCCGAGCAGCGCACGCGCGTGGCCCGCACTCAGGACTCCGGCGGCCACGCGGCGCTGTACCGCCGGCGGCAGGTTCAGCAGCCGAAGCGTGTTGGTGATGTGCGGACGGGAGCGGCCGATCCGCGTGGCGAGCTCCTCGTGCGTGGCACCGAAGTCGTCCAGCAGTTGCTGATATGCGGCCGCCTCCTCCAGGGCGTTCAGCTGCTGCCGGTGGAGGTTCTCCATCAGCGCGTCGCGCAGGAGGTCGTCGTCGCCCGTCTTCCGGACGATCGCCGGGATCGTCGTGATGCCCGCGAGCTTGGAGGCACGCAGCCGTCGCTCGCCCATGATGAGCTCGTATCGGCCCGAGCGCGGCTCCCGCACCACGATCGGTTGCAGCAGGCCGACGACGCTGATCGAGGCGGCGAGCTCCTCCAGCGCCTCCTCGTCGAACGTCTGACGCGGCTGGCGCGGGTTCGGGACGATCGCGTCGATGGGGAGTTCGGCGAAGCGCGCGCCTGCCACCAGGACGGGCGCCGAGTCGCCATTGGCTCCCTGGACGCCGTCCTCGCGCGTCCCGACGGTCATCTCGCCCGGTGGCGGCCCGGTGGGGATCAGTGCGCCAAGACCCTTGCCAAGCCCGCGTCGTTGCTGACTCACTTCGGCTCCTCCATGCCCCCGGTGCCGGGCGGCGTCCGTCCGATCTCCCCCATGCCGTACGCCCGCACGACGCAGGTCACTTCACCGCTCCGCGGTAGGCCATCTCCCGCGCCGCCTCGGTGTAGGCGAGTGCGCCGCTGGAGCCCGGGTCGTAGGTGAGGACGGACTCGCCGTAGCTCGGCGCCTCCGACACCCGGACGCTCCGGGGGATGACCGTGCCGAGCACGAGTTCGCCGAAGTGGCTTCGCACCTCGTCAGCGACCTGGGCGGCCAGCCGCGTACGAGCGTCGTACATCGTCAGCAGGATCGTGGTGACCTCGAGGTCGCGGTTCAGGTGCTGCTTGACCAGATCGACCGTGTGCAGCAACTGGGTCAGGCCCTCCAGCGCGTAGTACTCCGTCTGGATCGGGATGAGCAGCTCGTCCGCGCCCGTCAGCGCGTTGACGGTGAGCAGCCCCAGCGACGGCGGGCAGTCGATGAGCACGTAGTCGAACTTCTCCGTGTCGTAGGACTCCAGCGCCCGGCGCAGCCGCGTCTCGCGGGCCACCATGGGGACGAGGTCGACCTCGGCGCCGGCCAGGTGCAGCGTCGCGGGGGCGCAGTAGAGGTTCGGCACTCCTTCGGCCGGTACGACGATGTCGTCGAACGAGCCGCCCTCGAGGATCACGTGATAGACGGACGGGATGTCGCTGTGGTGCTCCACGCCGAGGGCCGTCGAGGCGTTCCCCTGCGGGTCGAGGTCGATCACCAGGACGCGGCAGTTGTGCATCGCCAGCGCCGCCGCCAGGTTGACCGCGCTCGTGGTCTTGCCGACGCCGCCCTTTTGGTTGGCGATCGTGACGACGCGGCAGCGCGGGGGCCGAGGCCATTCCTTCTCGCCGCGCTTCGCCTGCACGCGCAGGGCCGCCGCGGCGGCTCGCGCTATCGGCTGGCTTGTTTCACGTGAAACCTCGGCGGACTTCAACGCTTCGCTGACCAACTTCGACTCCCCGTGGACCGATTCACGCTGCGACGTCTCATTGACCGGATTCGGCGGCGCCGCGCTCACCGGACGCCGTGGGACGCCCTCGGTCGGCCAGCCAAGGCCGGACGCGCCCCGCGACGCCGTCGGCGTGGCTCGGTCGGGCCAGCCCAGTCCCGCAGTCGTAGTCAAGGACCGTCACCTCTTCCGTCCGTGCGCGCCACCGCGCCGACGCGCGCTCCGGCGAGACCCGCCCCGCTCTCGTGAAGACTGCGGAGGAGTGCCCGCGACCACGCGAACCACCGTCGTCGGCGGGTCGACCTTATCGTGGCCGACGTGCACTACCTCGGCCGCGCGAACCCCGAATTTCTCCAGAACCGGTCGTGCTTCTTCGAGCTCGGCCGCCGCGCGCTCGCCCTTTAGTGCGAGCAGCTCGCCGTCCGCCCTGAGCAACGGCAGCGCCCATCCGGCCAGCCGCGCCAGGGGCGCCACGGCGCGCGCGGTCACCACGTCCGCCGCGTAGTCGTTCGCGACCTCCTCGGCCCGCGCCCGGCGTACGACGACGTTCGGCAGTCGCAGGAGGTCGACGCACTCCTGCAGGAAGACCGTACGCCGCAGCAGCGGCTCCAACAGCGTGACCGACAGATCCGCGCGCACGAGGGCGAGCACGATGCCCGGCAGCCCGGCGCCCGACCCGACGTCGATCACCTCGGCCGACGGCGGGATGAGCTCGGCCAGCACGGCGCAGTTGAGTACGTGCCGCTCCCAGAGGCGCTCGACCTCACGCGGTCCGATCAGGCCGCGCTCGACACCGGGGCCGGCCAGGAAAGAGGTGTAGCGCTCAGCCGCGGGCAGTGCGGCACCGAAGATCGTCTGAGCTTGGGGCGGCGCGGGAAGTGAAGGCATAAGGTTCGCGAATCAGCGACTTTCGGGAATGGTGTGGGGACCCCACGACTAACCGAATGTTTCCACACCTGCGGCATCGCCTGGACGCCGACCCACCAATCCTCCGCGGCACACCACGCTGACCTGCTCCTATCCCGGCAAAGAGAAGCGCTTAGCCTGGACACGCATAACCGCCACGTGAGGGGTACCCCTTCGGAGGAGTTCCGTGGGAAGGAGACCTCGCAGTCATGGGTATCGGTACAGCTCTGGCGTTCATCGCCCTAGGGGCGATCCTCGCTTTCGCCACGCATTTCCACGTCAGCGGGATCGACGTCCAGATGGTCGGCTGGATCCTGATGTTCGTTGGCGTGGTCATGCTGATCATCACACTCGCTTACACCCGCCCCCGGCGGCGTCGCCAGGTGGTGGAGAACGTCGACGTCGTCGACGGCCAGCCGCAGCCCGGCGCCTACGTACGGCAGGCCGAGATGGAGCCGGGCGTGGTCGACCCGGCGCCGGTGGACCAGCCTGTCGACCAGCACGTCCAGCGGACGGTGCGGCACCGCCGGGACGTCCAGTGACGGCCGACCAATAGACGGGCCCGCCACCGCAGTGCGCGGTGGCGGGCCCGTCGTCGGTCTGGCTGCGCCTAGTCGGCGTGCACCACCACGAACCGGCTGGGCTCCTCGCCCTCGGACTCACTGCGGAGACCGAACGCGGCCACCGCGTCGTGGACGACCTTCCGCTCGAACGGGGTCATCGGCGCCAGCGGCTTGGGCTCGCCGGTGCGCTTGACCTCCTCGGCCGTCTCGCGGCCCAGCTTGGTGAGCTCGGCGCGCCGCCGCTCACGGAAGCCTCCCACGTCGAGCATCAGCCGGCTGCGCTCGCCCGTCTGACGATGCACCGCCAGCCGGGTCAGCTCCTGCAGCGCCTCGAGGACCTCGCCCTTCTTGCCGACCAGGTCATCGAGGGTGCCGCCGACGACCGACACCATCGCGCGCTCTCCCTCGACGTCCATGTCGATGTCGCCGTCGAGATCGGCGATGTCCAGCAGGCCCTCGATGTAGTCGGCCGCGATCTCGCCCTCCTGCTCGAGTGCCTGGACGTCGACCGACGCGGCCTCAGTGGGCTCGGCGGACTCGGCTTCGGCGGTCTCGGCTTCGGCTTGGCTCACGCCGGGCTCCTCATGCGTACTCGGACTGGACTGAGAAGTCACGCTATCGCTTCCTCTTACTGCGCGACTGCCGTGACGGCTGCTGTCGCACGACCTTGGATTCGGCCGGTGGCGTGTCCTCCGGCTCCGGCTCCGGATCCGGCTTCCTTCTCGCCCTGCCGAGCAACCCGGAGGAGGTCTTGCCGTCGGACGCCGCGACACCGGCCTTCACACCGTTCTTGGAACCGGTCTTGGTGACCCCGGCCTTCGTGGTGCCGGTACGCGTGCCAGTCGTCTTAGCTGAACCAGTCTTAGCTGAACCAGTCTTGGCCGAACCGGTCTTGACGGCCGTGCCCGCCTTCGGCGCCGTGCCCGCCTTGCCGTTGGACCCGGCCGCGACCTGGCCCTCGGGCGTCGCCATCGGGTACTTCTTGTAAACGTAGTGCGACTGGGCCAGCGTCCAGGTGTTGGTCGTCACCCAGTAGATGAGGACGCCCAGCGGCAGCGTCAGGCCGAAGAGGCCGAACAGCGGCGAGAGGTACACCAGGAACTTCTGCGACTGCATCATCGGGTTGTCGGCCGTCATGGTCTGCATCGACCGGCCGACGCTGGTCTTCATCGTGAAGAACGTCGTGGTGGAGCTGATCACGACGGCGAGGCCGGCCACGACCATCGCGCCGATGTGCTTGTCGGAGAACGCCTCGACGAAGGTCGTGGGGATCGCGGCACCGAAGATGTGCGCGTGCTGGGCGCTCTGGATCAGATCGGCCGACATGCCGTACTTCGAGTGGCCCGGCTTGGTGGTCGAGATCGCGCGCAGGACGTTGTAGAGCGAGATGAAGATGGGGAACTGCACCACCAGCGGCAGGCAGCCGGAGAGGGGATTGGCGCCCGCCTCCTGGTAGAGCTTCATCGTCTCCTGGTTGAGACGCTGTTTGTCCTTCTTGTACTTCTTGCGCAGCGCCTGGACCTGGGGGCTCAGCTCCTGCATCTTTCGCGACGCGTGAATCTGCTTCACGAACAGCGGGAAGATGATGATCCGCATGAGGACCGTCAGGAGGAAGATCGACAGGCCCCACGCCCAGCCGCTGTCCGCGGGGAAGATCAAGCTGAGGCCGGCGTGGATCTGAATGATCACCCACGCGACGGCCTCAAACAGCGGATCAAGGAAGCTGAGACTCACCGACTGGCTCCTAGTGCTCTCCGATTACGGTGCCGCTCTGCTGCGGCGTGAGGTCAGGTGGCGCCTCGCCCTTGCGCGGGGGTACGGGGTCATACCCGCCGGCGTGGAAGGGGTGGCAGCGCGCGATGCGGCGTACGGCCAGCCAGCCACCACGGAGCGCCCCGTGCCTGCGCAACGCACGCAGGGCGTACGTGCTGCAGGTCGGCTGGTAGCGGCAGACGGGCCCGAAGAGCGGGCTGATGAATCGACGGTAGAAGACGATCGGCAGCATCAGAGCCCGGACGACGGGCGTCGGCTTGGCTGTCATCTCCGCCTCTTGACCTCTCGCCGAAGGAGCCGGTCGAGCGCCGCGTCGACATCCGCGGCGAGTTCGTCGTTTCGTGCGGTCGCCGCCTTCGGGTTGGCGCGCACGACTAGCAGGCTACCTGCTGGCAACCGGTAGAGCCGCTCGCGCACGATATGCCGGAGTCTGCGGCGCACCTTGTTACGCGTGACCGCGTCCCCGATCGGGCGGCCGACGGTGAACCCCACGCGTACCGGCTCGTCGGTTTCGTCGCGGTGTTGCAGGTGCAGGACCAGACGAGGCCGTCCGGCACGGTCACCGCGCCGGACGGCCGAAGTGAAGTCCTCTCGCCGCCGCATCCGGTTTCCGGACGGCAGCATGGCCGCCGCCGGTCAGACCGCGACGCGCTCGCGCCCCTTGCGGCGGCGCGAGGAGAGAATCGAGCGGCCCGCGCGGGTGCGCATGCGGAGGCGGAAGCCGTGCTTCTTGTGCCGACGACGATTGTTCGGCTGGTATGTACGCTTGCTCACTCGAGACTCCAAGAGGGGTGCTGCGGTCAACGTGTAAAAGGTCGCATCACTGGGCGCGAAAGGCCCCGCCTGCGGGAGCCGGCGACCTGCGGGCGCGCAGCACCGCCGTCGATGCGACTCGACCGTCGTACGTTACGGTCTGGCCTGCCCTCCGGTCAAACCGAGCGGAGTTATCCACCGCGTTCCCCTACCCCGTGCACAACTTGTGGACAACCCTGTGGATTACGCGTGAGAGAGTGGTCCACTGCAGGTGCGCGGGATACACCGGGGAAGCGGTGAGTCGCCGCAGACCTGGAGAGGGAGGGGAGAACACATGGACGGTCTGGACCTTGCCCTGGTGTGGACCAGGGCGCTCGAGGCCCTGCCGGGCGATCTCCCACCACAACATCGGGCCTGGCTGGCGATGACCCGGCCGCTGGCGCTGGTCGAGGACACCGCACTGCTGGCCACGCCGAATGAGTTCGCCAAGGACGTGCTGGAGAACCGCCTGCGGCCGCTCATCACCCAGGTGCTGTCGACCCAGCTCGGCCGCGACATCCGCGTCGCCGTGACCGTACAGCCGGACCAGCAGCCGCCCGCGGACCGCCCGGTCCCGGTCGAGCCCGAGTCCGACCTCGAGCAGTCGCCGCGGCCCTCCGCCTACTCTCCCGAGCCGTACGCCGGGCACACCCTGCGCGGCCCGGCCGCCGACCCGCGTCCGTACTCATCCGAGCAGTACGCCGAGGGCCAGTACGCCGCCGAGCGCTACGCCGGCCAGCAGTACTCCGTAAGCGACGGCTATGACACCTACCCGGGCAACGACCAGTACTCCAGCGACCGCTACGAGCCCTACGGCGGCCACTACCGCCAGGACCGGCAGGACCGGCAGGAACGCCAGGGCGCACGCGGGCCCTCCGGCCAGCAGAAGGGCGCCCAGCGCGACCCGTTCGTCCCCACGCCGGGCTCGCCGCCCGGCGGCTGGCAGCCGCGGCCGTCCGCGCCCTCCGAGAGCAAGAGCAGCGGCGAGCCGGCCAGGCTGAACCCCAAGTACACCTTCGACACCTTCGTGATCGGCTCGTCCAACCGGTTCGCGCACGCGGCGGCGGTGGCGGTCGCCGAGGCACCGGCCAAGGCGTACAACCCGCTGTTCATCTACGGCGACTCCGGCCTCGGCAAGACGCACATGCTGCACGCCATCGGGCACTACGCCCAGAGCCTGTTCAACGGCGCGCGGGTGCGCTACGTGAGCTCGGAGGAGTTCACCAACGACTTCATCAACGCGATTCGCGACGGCAAGGCCGACAACTTCCGCCGCCGCTACCGCGACATGGACATCCTCCTGGTCGATGACATCCAGTTCCTGGAGAACAAGGAGCAGACGCAGGAGGAGTTCTTCCACACGTTCAACACCCTGCACAACGCGAACAAGCAGATCGTGATCTCCAGCGACCGCGCGCCGAAACAACTGGTGACGCTGGAGGACCGGCTGCGCAACCGCTTCGAGTGGGGGCTGATCACCGACGTGCAGCCGCCCGAGCTCGAGACGCGTATCGCGATCCTGCGCAAGAAGGCCGTGCAGGAGGGTCTGGTGGCGCCGCCCGAGGTGCTGGAGTACATCGCCTCGAAGATCTCCACCAACATCCGCGAGTTGGAGGGCGCGCTCATCCGGGTCAGCGCGTTCGCCAGCCTCAACCGGCAGTCGGTGGACCTTCAGCTCGCCGAGATCGTGTTGAAGGACCTCATCCCCAACGACACCGGCCCGGAGATCACCGCGGCGACGATCATGGCGCAGACGGCGACGTACTTCGGCATCGACATGGAGCAGCTCTGCGGCCCGTCGCGCTCGCGGGTGCTCGTCACCGCCCGGCAGATCGCGATGTACCTGTGCCGCGAGCTGACCGAACTGTCGCTCCCCAAGATCGGCCAGCAGTTCGGGGGACGGGACCACACGACCGTCATGCACGCGGAGAAGAAGATCCGCAAGCTGATGGCGGAGAAGCGCCCGATCTACAACCAGGTCACCGAGCTGACCAACCGCATCAAGCAGCAGGCGCGCAGCGGAGCGTAAGTTGTCCCCAGCAATCCACAGGCGTCCACAGGTCCTCCACACCGGTTATCCCGAGGCAGTGGATTACACAGGGTGGGGAAAAACCTGTGGATCAATGTCGGTGGACAACCATGTGGATCGAGGCCCGAAACCGGTGGACGAGCTGGGGACGAGCTGGGGACGGCCGGTGGATAGATTGCGTTCATCCTCAGGCATCCACCGAATCCACAGGGTCCATGCACAGCGGGGGTGGACAGAGAAATGCGGTCTGACCTGCGAGGACTAGACTTTTCCCCAGTATCCACGGCCCCTATGACGATGACTGTTGTCTATCTAGAGAGAGAAAGACAGAACGTAGGGGCTCGCGCGAGGCCACGATTGAGGCAGCTCGCTCGTTCTGTTGAGTTCCACGACCCCAGGTGATCGAAACCCCAGGAGACGGTCCAAAGTGAAATTTCGCATCGACAGAGACGTTCTCGCAGACGCCGTTGCCTGGACCGCGCGCAGCCTGCCGGTCCGCCCGCCGGTGCCCGTGCTCGCCGGCATGCTCATCGAGGCCGGCGACACACTGAAGCTGTCCAGCTTCGACTACGAGGTATCCGCACAGATGACGATGGACATCGACGCCGACGAGCCGGGCACCGCGCTGGTGTCGGGCCGGCTCCTCGCCGAGATCTCCCGCAGCCTGCCCGCGGCCCCGGTCGAGATCACCACCGACGGCGCCAAGGTCACCCTCAAGTGCGGCACGGCGAAGTTCACACTGCTGACCATGCCTGTGGAGGACTACCCGAGCCTCCCGGCGATGCCGCCCGCCGCGGGCATGGTGGGCAGCGATGAGTTCGCGGCCGCGGTCGCGCAGGTGGCCATCGCCGCCGGGCGCGACGACACCCTGCCGATGCTCACCGGCGTACGGCTGGAGATCGAGGGCGAGACGGTGACGCTCGCCTCCACCGACCGCTACCGCCTCGCCGTACGCCGGCTCAAGTGGAAGCCCGAGCAGCCGGAGTTCTCGGCGGTCGCCCTGGTGCCCGCCAAGACGCTCTCCGACACGGCCAAGTCGCTGACCTCCGGCGCCGAGGTGTCCATCGCGCTGGCGGCCGGTGGGAGCGGCAGCGGCGAGGGCATGATCGGCTTCGACGGCGGCGGCCGCCGTACGACCACCCGGCTCCTCGACGCCGAGTTCGTCAAGTACCAGTCGCTGTGGCCGAAGGAGACCTCCGCGGTCGCCGAGGTCGAGACGGGCCCGTTCGCCGAGGCGGTCAAGCGCGTCGGCCTGGTCGCGGAGAAGAACACTCCCGTACGCCTGGCGTTCCGCCAGGGCGAGGTCGTGCTCGAGGCGGGCAGCGGCGACGATGCACAGGCTGTGGAAGTTCTCGGCGCCTCGCTGGAGGGCCAGGACATCGACGTCGCCTTCAACCCGCACTTCTTGCTCGACGGGCTGAGCGCGATCGGCTCCGACGTCGCGCGCCTCGCCATGACCACCTCGACCAAGCCCGCCGTGATGACCGGAAAGCCCGCGGCGGACGAGGACCCGGACTACCGTTACCTGATCATGCCGATCCGGCTGTCGAGTTGATCGTCCCGGTCACTACGCTCATAAGGGACGGGGACCCCTTCTGAGGAGAACTCATATGGAACTGGGGATGATCGGTCTTGGCCGCATGGGCGGCAACATGGCCGAGCGGCTGCGCCGCGCCGGTCACACGATCGTGGGTTACGACCGAGACCCGAAGGTCACCGACGTGGGCTCGCTTCAGGAGCTCGTGGAGCGGCTGAGCGCGCCGCGCGCGGTGTGGGTGATGGTTCCGGCCGGTGAGGCGACGCGTGCCACTGTGGACGCCCTCGCGGACGTTCTCGAGCCCGGCGACGTCGTGGTGGACGGCGGCAACTCCCACTACGCGGAGGACCAGGAGCACGCGAGGCTGCTGGCCGAGAAGAGCATCGGCTTCGTCGACGCCGGCGTCAGCGGCGGCGTCTGGGGCCTGGACGTCGGCTACGCGCTGATGGTCGGTGGCGGCAGGGAGCAGGTCCAGCAGCTCATGCCGGTCTTCGACGCGCTCAAGCCCGAGGGTGACTACGGGTTCGTGCACGCCGGCGAGGTGGGCGCGGGGCACTTCGCCAAGATGGTCCACAACGGCATCGAGTACGGCATGATGCAGGCGTACGCCGAGGGCTGGGAACTCCTTGAGGCCAGCGACCTGATCAAGGACGTTCCCGAGACCTTCCGCAGCTGGCGTGAGGGCACCGTCATCCGCTCGTGGCTGCTGGATCTCGCCGACCGCGCGCTGGAGGCCGACCCGGAGCTGGCGAAGCTCAAGGGTTATGCACAGGACTCCGGCGAGGGCCGGTGGACGGTGCAGGCGGCGGTCGAGCTCGCGGTGCCGCTGCCGGTGATCACCGCCGCGCTCTTCGCGCGGTTCGCCTCCCGGCAGGACGACTCGCCG
This sequence comes from uncultured Actinomycetota bacterium, assembly GCA_963799975.1. Classification (GTDB taxonomy): domain Bacteria; phylum Actinomycetota; class Actinomycetes; order Streptosporangiales; family Streptosporangiaceae; genus Actinoallomurus. Next base: position 195,683 of record CAWCZF010000003.1, read on the forward strand.
GCCATGAAGATGGTGGCCGCGCTGCGCAACCAGTTCGGCGGCCACGCTGTGGAAACGCTGAAGGGCGCCGACTCGCCGGGCGCCGACGTGGAGCCGCCGGCCTGACGTGGGCCTGACACTCGACGCTGGGGCGGTCCCGTGACGGGGCCGCCCCGCGGTCGTTTCCACAACGGGCCCCGGATTGTGCACAGTTTGTGGATAACCGGGTTCGCCGTGACGTACGAGGACGAGCGCACCTCCCAGGGCCTACGCTCATCCGGGTGTACGTCGCCCATCTGACGCTGCAGGACTTCCGCTCCTACGCGTCCGCCGAACTCGCCCTCGACCCGGGGATCAGCACGTTCGTGGGCCCGAACGGCCAGGGCAAGACCAACCTCGTCGAGGCCGTCGGCTACGTGGCGCTGCACGGCAGCCACCGCGTGTCCACAGACGCGCCGCTGGTCCGGCAGGGTGCGGCGCGCGCGATCGTCCGCGCCGGGGTGATCCGCGACGAGCGCCGCGCGCTGATCGAGCTGGAGATCAACCCGGGCCGCGCCAACCGGGCACGGCTCAACCGCTCGCCGGTGCAGCGGCCGCGCGAGGTGCTGGGGATGCTGCGGACCGTGCTGTTCGCGCCCGAGGACCTCGTGCTGGTCAAGGGCGATCCCGGCGACCGGCGCCGGTTCATGGACGAGCTGCTGACCGTACGCGCGCCGCGGTTCGCCGGAGTGCGCTCCGACTACGACCGCGTGCTCCGGCAGCGCAACGCACTGCTGAAGTCGGCCGCCGCGCATCGGCGCGCGCCCGGCCAGGAGGTGCTGAGCCACCCTCGACGTCTGGGATACCCACCTCGCGCGTGCGGGCGCCGAGCTCCTCGGCGCCCGGCTCGACCTGGTCGCCGCGCTGCGCCCGCTCGTGGTCAAGGCGTACGCCGACCTCGCGCCCGGCGGCGTCGCCGACCTGGAGTACCGCGCGTCGGGCGGCGTGGAGTTGTCCACAGACCGTGCACAACTCGGCGAGGCGCTGCTGGCCGCGATGGCCGAGGCGCGTAAGAACGAGCTGGAGCGCGGCGTCAGCTTGGTCGGCCCCCACCGCGACGAGCTCCTGCTGAAACTCGGCGACCTGCCGGCGCGCGGGTACGCCAGCCACGGCGAGTCCTGGTCGTTCGCGCTGGGCCTGCGGCTGGCGGCGTTCGACCTGCTGAGAGCCGACGGCGATGACCCGGTGCTGATCCTCGACGACGTGTTCGCCGAGCTGGACACCGGCCGACGTACGCGCCTGGCCGAGCGGGTGGCGCCCGCCGAGCAGGTCCTCATCACGGCGGCCGTGGCCGCCGACGTGCCCGAGCAGCTCAGCGGCGCGGCCTACGACGTCGCCGACGGGGAGGTCTCACGTGCCCGATGACCAGAATCCACAGCCTGTGGAAAAAGTGGACCGCCCAGGGCCGGCCAAGACCGGGATCGAGCTGGCGCGTGAGGCGCTGGCGCAGGCCAAGGCCGACGCGCGCGAGCGCGGCGCGCTGCCGGGCCAGGGGCGCAGGAAGCGGCGCAAGCCGGTGCGCGAGTCCGGGCGCGGCGGCACTCCGACGGCGTTCGGGCCCGCGATCCGCGAGCTGCTGGCGGCGCGCGGCTGGGAGGAGCGCGCGGCGGTCGGCGGCGTCTTCGGGCGCTGGCCGCAGATCGTCGGGCCCGAGCTGGCCGAGCACACCAAGCCGGAGACTTTCGAGGACGGCATCCTCGTCATCGCCGCCGACTCGGCGAGCTGGGCCACCCAGGTGCGGCTGCTCGCCGCGAACCTCGTCAAGCGCCTCAACGAGGATCTTGGCCACGGCACCGTACAGAGAGTGAAGGTCGTGGGCCCCTCGAGCGGGCCGCGCGGCACCGGACGGCTGCGCGTGACCGGCGGCCGTCGTCCGCGCACCTGAATCCGGCCGCGACGACCCCTCCATCGAGCGTGTCCGTAAGTGGACTTAACAGCCGGTGCGGGACGGGTTGACGGCGCGGCGAACCCGATCGGCCCGACACGATTTCGCCGTCCGTACGCGTCGCAACCCCCCAGACCTAGTAGGGGGATCCCGAAGGGGCGGGTTTCAGGGCTTAAACGCGCTCACAACGCGCTTGATGGCCCAGGAAGGGGGCTGGTCTGGATAGAATAGAGCCGGATACAGGACACGATCGCCGTTGCGGGCCGCCCGTGGATCGGGCGCCCCGCTTGTCTTACGGGGAGCTGCGCGGCGAGTGTCCTCCGGCAGGAGGATCTCCACTTGGCGTACGACGCTAGCTCGATCACTGTCCTTGAGGGCTTGGAGGCGGTACGTAAGCGCCCCGGGATGTACATCGGCTCCACCGGCGAGCGCGGCCTTCACCACCTCGTATACGAGATCGTGGACAACTCGGTCGACGAGGCGCTGGCGGGATACGCCGACACCATCGAGGTGAAGCTGCTCGCCGACGGCGGTGTCCGCGTCACGGACAACGGCCGCGGCATCCCGGTGGGCGAGCATCCCGTCGAGAAGCGGCCGGCGATCGAAGTCGTCCTCACCACCCTGCACGCCGGCGGAAAGTTCGACAGCAAGTCCTACGCCGTCTCCGGCGGCCTGCACGGTGTCGGCTCGGCCGTGGTGAACGCGCTGTCCACCCGCCTGGAGGCCGAGGTTCGCTGCGACGGCCACGTCTGGCGCCAGACCTACACCTGGCAGGGTGCCGAGACGCCGCTGGTCAAGGGCGAGGCGACCGAAGAGACCGGCACGATCATCTGCTTCTGGCCGGACGACTCGACATCTTCGAGACCCTCGAGTGGAACTTCGAGACGCTCAGCCGCCGCATGCAGGAGATGGCCTTCCTCAACCGCGGGCTGTCGATCACGCTGGTCGACGAGCGCCCCGAGCACATCAACGGCGAGCCCACCTCCATCTCCTACTTCTACGAGGGCGGCATCGAGGACTTCGTCCGCTACCTCAACGCGAAGAAGGACGTCCGTACACAACTCGGTGATCGCCTTCAGCGACGAGACCGAGGGCATGTCGGTCGAGGTCGCCATGCAGTGGAGCGGTTCCTACTCCGAGTCCGTGCACACCTTCGCCAACACGATCAACACGGCCGAGGGCGGCACCCACGAAGAGGGCTTCCGCGCCGCGCTGACGACCGTCGTCAACAAGTACGCGCGCGAGCAGAAGCTCCTGCGCGAGGGCAAGGACGACAACCTCGCCGGCGAGGACGTACGCGAGGGTCTCACCGCGATCATCTCGATCAAGCTGGCCGACCCGCAGTTCGAGGGCCAGACCAAGACCAAGCTCGGCAACACCGAGGCCAAGTCGTTCGTACAGAAGGCGATGTACGAAAACCTCCGCGGCTGGCTCGACGCGAACCCGGGCGAGGCCAAAGAGGTCATCAACAAGGCCACGCAGGCCGCACGCGCGCGCATCGCCGCCCGGCAGGCCCGCGACCTGACGCGCCGCAAGAGCCTGCTGGAGTCGACCTCGCTGCCCGGCAAGCTGTCGGACTGCCAGTCCACCGACCCGAGCAAGTGCGAGATCTACGTCGTCGAGGGCGACTCGGCGGGCGGCTCCGCCAAGGGCGGCCGCAACCCGCAGAACCAGGCGATCCTGCCGATCCGCGGCAAGATCCTCAACGTGGAGAAGGCCCGCATCGACCGGGTGCTGAAGAACAACGAGGTCCAGGCGATGATCACCGCCCTGGGCACCGGCATCCACGACGAGTTCGACATCGAGAAGCTGCGGTACCACAAGATCATTCTGATGGCCGACGCCGACGTCGACGGCCAGCACATCCGCACGCTCCTGCTGACCCTGCTGTTCCGCTTCATGAAGCCCCTGGTCGAGGCCGGCCACGTCTACCTCGCCCAGCCGCCGCTCTACAAGGTCAAGTGGGACGCCCGCGGCCAGGACTCCGACTACGCCTACTCCGACCGCGAGCGCGACGCCGTGATCCAGGCGGGCATCGAGGCCGGCAAGCGCGACCCGCGTCCGCGCGACGGCGTACAGCGGTTCAAGGGCCTCGGCGAGATGAACGCCGCGGAGCTCTGGGACACCACGATGGACCCCGAGCACCGCATCCTGCTGCAGGTCACCCTCGACGACGCCGCACAGGCGGACGAGCTGTTCACCGTCCTCATGGGCGAGGACGTCGAGGCTCGGCGAGATTTCATCCAGCGCAACGCCAAGGGCGTCCGGTTCCTCGATGTGTGACGAGAGCCAGTGATTCCCCTGGAACAGTGCCCCGGTATGTGACGGAACCGGGAGAAATCCGCGGGACAGGCGTGACGCATGCCCCGCCTGCGGCGGCTCCGGATAAGGACGCTGACGTCCGAGGTTGGAAGGAATTCCTTGACCGAGACCCAGTCACCAAGCTACGACCGCATCGAGCCTGTCGACATCCAGGCAGGAGATGCAGAACTCCTATATCGACTACGCGATGAGCGTGATCGTCTCGCGGGCGCTTCCCAACGTGCGCGACGGGCTCAAGCCGGTGCACCGCCGGGTGCTGTACGCGATGTACGACGGCGGTTACCGTCCTGACCGCGGCTACTTCAAGTGCGCGCGCGTCGTCGGTGACGTCATGGGCAACTATCACCCGCACGGTGACTCGTCGATCTATGACACCCTCGTACGCCTCGCCCAGCCCTGGTCGCTGCGCTATCCCCTGGTCGACGGCAACGGCAACTTCGGCTCCCCGGGCAACGACCCGGCCGCGGCGATGCGCTACACCGAGTGCCGCATGGCGCCGCTCGCCATGGAGATGCTCCGCGACATCGAGAAGGAGACCGTCGACTTCGCGCCGAACTACGACGGTCGTTCGCAGGAGCCGAGCGTTCTGCCGAGCCGCTTCCCGAACCTGCTGGTCAACGGCTCGGCGGGCATCGCGGTCGGCATGGCCACCAACATCCCGCCGCACAACCTGCGCGAGGTGGCCGCCGGAGTCGAATGGTTCCTGGCCAACTACGAGTCCTCCGACGAGGAACTCCTCGACGCGTTGATGGCGCGGATCAAGGGCCCCGACTTCCCGACCCACGGCCTGATCGTGGGCCGCCGGGGCATCGAGGACGCCTACCGTACGGGCCGCGGGCTGATCACCATGCGCGCCGTGGTCGAGGTCGAGGAGATCCAGGGCCGTACGTGCCTGGTCGTCAGCGAGCTGCCGTACCAGGTCAACCCGGACAACCTCGCGCTGAAGATCGCCGAGCAGGTCAAGGAGGGGAAGATCACCGGGGTCGCCGACGTCCGCGACGAGACCTCGGGCCGTACGGGCCAGCGGCTGGTCATCGTGCTCAAGCGCGACGCGGTCGCCAAGGTCGTGCTCAACAACCTCTACAAGCACACGCAGCTCCAGGAGACCTTCGGCGCGAACATGCTCGCGCTCGTGGACGGCGTGCCGCGCACCCTGCGCCTCGACCAGTTCGTCCGCCACTGGGTCACACACCAGATCGACGTGGTCGTCCGGCGCACGCGGTTCCTGCTGCGCAAGGCCGAGGAGCGCGCCCACATCCTGCGCGGCCTGCTCAAGGCCCTCGACCGCATCGACGAGGTCATCGCGCTGATCCGCCGGTCGCCGTCGGCGTCCGAGGCGCAGAACGGCCTGATGCAGCTCCTGGAGATCGACGAGATCCAGGCGCAGGCCATCCTCGACATGCAGCTGCGCAAGCTGGCCGCCCTGGAGCGCCAGCAGATCACCGATGAGTACGACAAGCTCATGGCGGAGATCGACGACTACAACGACATCCTCGGCTCGCCCGAGCGGCAGCGCTCGATCGTCGGGGACGAGCTGACCGCGATCGTGGACAAGTTCGGCGACGAACGCCGTACGAAGATCATCCCCTTCGACGGCGACGTGTCCATGGAGGACCTGATCGCCGAGGAGGACGTCGTCGTCACGATCACCCGCGGCGGCTACGCCAAGCGAACCAAGACCGACCTTTACCGCGAGCAGAAGCGCGGCGGCAAGGGCGTACGCGGCGCGCAGCTCAAGCAGGACGACATCGTCGACCACTTCTTCGTGACGACGACGCACCACTGGATCCTGTTCTTCACGAACAAGGGCCGGGTCTACCGGGCGAAGGCGTACGAACTGCCCGAGGCCGGCCGCGACAGCCGAGGTCAGCACGTCGCCAACCTGCTGGCCTTCCTGCCGGACGAGCGGATCGCCGAGGTCATGGACCTGCGCGACTACACGTCTCGCCGTACCTCGTGCTCGGCACCAAGCAGGGCCGGATCAAGAAGACGTCGCTGGCGGCGTACGACTCTCCGCGTTCGGCGGGGCTCATCGCGATCAACCTGGACGAGGGCGACGAGCTCATCGCCGCACGCCTGGTCTCGCCCGAGGACGACCTGCTGATGGTCAGCAGCGGCGCCCAGGCCATCCGGTTCCCGGCCCGCGACGACGTGCTGCGCCCGATGGGCCGCGCCACCGCCGGCGTGATCGGCATGCGCTTCGATGACGGGCAGGAAGTTCTCGACATGCACGTCGTACGAGAAGGCGAAGATGTGCTGGTCGCGACCGAGGGCGGCTATGCCAAGCGCACGCCCGCGGACCAGTACCCCCTCCATGGGCGTGGGGGCAAGGGTGTTCTGACCGCTAAGATCGTGGAAACTCGCGGCCGGTTGGTGGGCGCCCTCATGGTCAGGCCAGACGATGAGGTCTATGCCATCACCGCGAGCGGCGGCGTAATCCGCACGCGAGCCTCCGGTGTCAAACAGTCTGGACGCTCGACCATGGGGGTACGTCTAATGAACCTCGCCGACGGTGACAGCGTCGTCGCCATCGCGAGGAACGTAGAGTCCATCGAGGACGCGGACGCAGAGCCGGACACAGAGTCCGGGGAAGGGAGCGACGCGTGATTGACCTGGTCGGGCATCAGGTGATGCGTCGCCTTCCCGGGGAGGTCATATGACGGCCAACGCCGGCAAGGCGACGGCAAGAGCGGCCGGACGCGGAAGAAAACCAGCGCCGCGAAGCCGCCGAGCGACGAAGTGACCGTAGGACCAGACGGCACCGACGACGACACCAACGGCTCCGCCCCTCGGACGACGAGGCGGACGATACGGTGATCGACGTCCCGAGCCAGGGCAACGAGGACACGGTGCGCGACGCCGCTCCGGCGGTGGATGACGACGAGACGCGACGGCGGTGGACTTCGTGCTGCCGTCCTCGTCGTCTCCGCCTTCGTCTTCGGCCGAGTCGAGCGGGCGTACGGCGACGTTCGGGCTGCCGAAGGACCTGGGCTCGGCGGCGGACGGGGTCGGCACGCGATGAAAGATGAGATCGGTCAAGAAATCGCAGGAAAGTGAGCCCATGCCGAGTTCGGGTAGGAGCGCGGCCATGGATTTTCAACACCTTCGAGCAGCGGTTTCGGTGGGAGGCGGACCGTCGAGCGGCAGCGGCACGCCGCCGTCGTATGCGCCCAGCGGCGGTCGCGGCGCCCGGCCCGGCGCCGGTCCGGCCCGGCGCAGACGACGCCGTCGCCCGACCGGCGGCGCCCGGCTCTGGCGGGTGCCGCGCCTGGGGGTGCGGGGCGGCCGAGCGACTCCGCCGGACGTGCGGCGATCGAGGCGGCCTCGGCACGTGTCTCCAAGCTGACCGGCGGCATGCGCAAGCCGGAGGCGTCCGGCGGCCGCAAGCCGCCGCGTAAGGCTCATCTCCAGGTCGCGCGGTTCGAGCCGTGGTCGGTGATGAAGTTCAGCTTCATCATGTCGCTGGTGTGCTTCCTGGTGCTGTTCGTCGCGGTCGCGGTGCTTTACGTCATCCTGTCCTGGCTCGGCGTCTTCGACGCGCTGTCCAACACGATCCACGACCTGACCTCCAACGACCAGGGCAAGAGCGGCGGCCTCAACCCGGCGAGCTGGTTCTCGGCGGCGCGGATCCTCGGCTACACGGCCCTGATCGGCACGCTGAACGTCCTTCTCATCACGGCGCTGGCGACGGTCTGGTCGGTGATCTACAACATGGCCGCCGATCTCGTGGGCGGCGTGGAGGTCACGCTGAAGGAAGCGGACCAGTAAGCGCGACTGCACCTGCGTCGGGAGGCCGAATCGATTACCGGTTGAGGGTGCCGATCGGGTACTGTTTCTCGACGTCGCCTCTTGGTCCTTCCCGACCGGGAGCAGCTGCACGGGCCTATAGCTCAGTCGGTTAGAGCGCATCCCTGATAAGGATGAGGCCGGAGGTTCAAGTCCTCCTAGGCCCACGAGTCGGGCCACGATGCTCGCCGACCTTTGGTCGGCTTCGCCGTGGCCCGCGATGTTTCTCCGGGGGACGACCCCCGGAGCCCCCCGTTGTGGAGCTTCGCTTCGCTTGCTCTGTCCGTGCGGCGGCTGGCGGCTTCCTTTGGTCGGGGTGGCTGTGGAGCCGTTCGGCGTTCGGGGATGACGAGCTTCGGCGGCTTACTGTTGGGGAGCTTCGGCCGCATGATGGGCCGATTGTTCTTGCTGCTTACGATCCTGAGTGGGCTCGGGTCTTTGTCGGTTGGCTGAGCGGATTCGTGGGGTGCTTGGGGATCGGGCATTGCGGGTTGAGCATGTTGGGTCGACTTCGGTGCCCGGGTTGGTGGCTAAGCCTATCATCGACATTTTGCTTGTTGTGGTGGATTCTGCTGATGAGTCGGCGTATGTGCCGGTCCTTGAGGGGGCTGGGTATGTGCTGCGGATTCGTGAGCCGGACTGGTTTGAGCATCGGCTCTTCAAGGGTTTCGATCCCGCTGTCAACCTGCATGTGTTCAGTGATGGTGCTTCGGAGATCGAGCGGATGGTGCGGTTTCGGGACTGGCTGCGGTCCAGTGACACCGACCGGGAGCTCTACGCGCGGACCAAGCGTGAGCTGGCTCAGCGGACGTGGCGGCACGTGCAGCACTACGCCGACGCCAAGAGTGCCGTCGTACAGGAGATCATGAGCCGGGCGATGTGATCTCCGCTTTACGACGGTTGACCGTACGGTTGAAGACTCTGTTGGGACGCTGGGGTTTTTGGTGGACAATGGCGAACGCGCCGCCACCGCTTATTCGCGGTGACGACGCGCTCTTATGTTGGCTGGGTTACCAGCGATACCAACGGCTCCTGGGCCCGCCCGCCGTGCCTGCTCCGCGGAAGACGAAGCCGAGCAGCCACAGCACCAAGATGGCCAGGGCGATGTACCACAGAACATGGATCGCGAATCCTGCGCCGCCAAGGATCAGCGCCAGCAGGAGAACCGCAATAACGATGCCCATTTGTAGTCTCCCTTCACGCATTACAATTCATCCCCACCGGTCGAGGAATAAACCTGCGCGGCGTCAATGGGGCTTTCGCCGGCCCGGCGCGGCCACGGCCTCCAGCTCCACTCGCTGGCCTGGGTAGCCGAGGACGGTCACCCCGAGCAGGGTGCTCGGCGCGTCGTGGTCGCCGAAGGCCGTACGGACCTCCTCCCAGGCGGCGACCAGGTCCGCGCGCTCGGTCGATGCGACGTAGACCGTCGTCTTGAGAACATCGTCGAGGGCGGCGGGGGCCCGCGGCGGCCAGGGCGGTGACGAGGTTGGCGACGCACTGCCGGGCCTGGGCCCGTACGCCGCCCTCTATGGTCGTCCCGTCCTCGGTCAGCGGGCACGCTCCGGCGGTGAAGACCAGGGAGCCCGGTGGGGCGACGGCGGCGTAGGCGTATTCGACTCCGTCGTACAGGTTGTCGGCGCGGATGAGCTTCATGCTGTGAAGGGTGCCCGCCGCGCTCGCGCCCGCGCGAACGGTTTGTTGTCCACAGGGTTGTGGACAACCTCGCGGAGTGCGTGCAGGCCTGTGGGAGGCGGGGATGGAGCTTGTCGTCCGACAAGTTATCCACAGGTGTGGAGGACGAACATGCGTCTCACGTTGGACAACGCGGGAATCCCATGATCAGTGGCGTGCGGGGGGAAGCCGCCCGGCATACCGAAGTGGTTGCTAGGCTGCGAGACGCACTGTCAGTCGAAGTTTGAAGGGGTCCCACCGTGAAGAAACTCATCGTTCTTGCGCTGGTCGCCCTCGGTGGTTTCGCGGTTTGGCGTCGGCTCCAGCAGGACAAGGCCGAGCTGGACCTGTGGACCGAGGCGACCTCGGCGGACAGCTGAGACACGACGTTGATACCGGCGGGGAGCATGGAGGGCGTGCGTGGACGACACAGCGCGGATCACGCTCGCCTGCCTTGACCTCGCCGGTACGAGCGTGGCGGACGGCGGCGTGGTCGAAAAGGCCTTCGCCGAAGCCCTCGCCACGCAGGGGGTCGTGCCCGGCACCGAGGCGTACGGCCGCTCGATGGCGCGGGTGCATCATGCACGGGGGCAGTCGAAACTCGCGATCTTCAGCGAGATCTTCACCGACACCGACCGCGCACGAGCGGCCAACCACTCCTTCGAGTGCGCCTACGACTCCATCATCGATCGTGACGGCCTGACACCGATCCCGGGCGCCGAGGCCGCGATAGACAAACTCACCGATTCCGGCGTACGGGTCTGCCTGATGACGGGCTTCAGCCGCGCCACGCTGGGCCGGATGATCGACACCCTGGGCTGGTGGAAACGCGCCGACCTTCTGATCTGCCCGGAAGACGCCGGCGGCCGAGGCCGCCCGTACCCGGACATGATCCTCACCGCCGCCCTCCGCCTCCAGATCGAGGACGTCCGCCACATCGCGGTCTGCGGCGACACGGCAAGCGACATCCTGAGCGGCCACCGCGCAGGCGCCTCAATCGTCGCAGGCGTCTTGACGGGCGCCCACGATCGCGCCCGCCTGGAGTCCGAGGCGGGCGACGCACGTACTGGAGAGCATCTCGGCCTTGCCGGAGCTGGTGCTCCGCACGGCGGCCCGCCGTCCCGGCCCCCCGCTGACTCCGGTCCGAGCGGCGAGAGCCCGGCCGAAGAACCACAACGAGACCCTGCTTGCGCGGGTCGGTATGTCTGGAACGCGAGAAGCGGGGGAGCGCGACAACGACGCGATCCCCGGTAAGCTGGTGCATGTTTCCCGAGGGGCCTTAGCTCAGTTGGTAGAGCGCCTGCTTTGCAAGCAGGAAGTCAGGGGTTCGAATCTCCTAGGCTCCACCAGCCAAAACACCCCCGTCCTGCTCAGTGGACGGGGGTGGCTGCCGGAGCACCGGCAGTGGTCCGGGGGGCGGGGCCGGCGGCGGGTGGGTCCAGTCGCCCTCTGCTGTGAAACCCCTCAGCCAGTCGGTCGCTACGCCCGCTGACTCGTACGCCCGCTCTCACCTGCGGCTCGGCCCGGCCCCCTACAGAACACGGTACGTCAGGTGCTGCGCGGCCTCGGTGGATTCGGCCCCGGTGAGCTCGAGTCGCAGCGGCACGTCCGCGGCGAACAGCGGTGTCCCGGCTCCGAATACGACCGGGGCGATGTGCAGCGAGAGCACGTCGGCCAGTCCCGCTCGCAAGAAGGCGAAGCAGGTCTCTCCACCGCCCATGACCACGACGTCCTTGGACCCGGCGGCCGCGCGCGCCTTGGTCAGGGCGCTCTCCGGTCCGTCGGTGACGAACGTGAACCGGTCGGCCAGGCGTACCTTCTCAGGCACCGAATGCGTGATGACGAAAACGGGCGGCGCCTCGGACTGGTCGCGTTCCCCGGCGTACCCGAGTCCGTCGTTCCATCCGCGCGGACCGTCGACGGCGTCGAACGTCCGTCGTCCCATGATCACGGCGCCCGTACGTGCGAGGGTCTCCTCGAGGATCTCGACGTCACGTGGTGTCCGGCGGCCCATCGCCCAGTCGTGGACCACCTCGCCGCCCACGCCCAGGCCGTGTTCGCGGTCGACGCCGGCCGCGGCGACGTATCCGTCGAGCGACATCGAGATGTCCACGATCACCTGGCCGGGGTGCTTCAGCCGCGAGACCAGCTCCTCCAGCCGGTCCATCGACTCCACGATGCCGCGCTCCATCCCCTGCGACAGCGCGTCGTCGCGCGCCACCACCGACGGGAACACCGAGTGTGTCCGCAGCCGCGTACGCCCGTCCAGGTCCTCGAAAGCCATGGAGTCCACGCTGACCACGTCCGGCGAGCCCCCGTGCTCGAACGTCTGGATGATCTGGGTGTACGGCCTGACGGTGTGGAACACGCCGCGGAAGTGGAACTCCGCGCCGTCGGCGGCGCGGTGCGTATAGCGGTACGAGCCGCCGGTACGCGCGTCGTACTCTATGACGTTCAGTTCCAGGTCGCGCGGGCCCAGCCAGTGGGCGACCAGTTCCGGGTCGGTGGCGGCGCGGAACACGCGGGCGGGCGGCGCGGCGAACTCGCGTACGACGTCGAGGAACGGGGTTCCCGGCTCGGCGTTGATGGTTGTGGGGTTCATGGGTTCAGCTCCTCCAGGAGGGTGTCGAGCCGGCGGTAGCTGCGCTCAACTTCCAGCCGGTAGACGTCGATCCAGCTCGTGAGCGCCTCCAGCGCCGCCGGATCCAGATGGCACGGCCGTCGCTGACCGTCGCGGCTCCTCGTGATCAGGCCGGCGGCCTCCAGCACCTGGATGTGCCGCGACACCGCCTGCTTGGTGATCGAGAACGGCGCGGCGAGCTCGTTCACCGTCGCCGGACCTCGCGACAGCCGCGCCACCAACGCCCGTCGTACGGGGTCGGCGAGCGCCGCGAACGCGCGGTCAAGGCGCTCATCAGCATCGTCAACCATAAGCTTTATCAACCAATCAATTGATTACAGTACTCTAGAAGCGAAGGACGTCACCGTCAAGGGCGATACTCGCGAGAGGCGAGAGAACGAGCCGGCAGATGCGCTTCGGCCTCACATCCCCACCTCGGCGGCACCGGGCGCCGACCCGGTCGCACGCGCCGTACGCGCCGAGGAGCTCGGATACGACTTCGTGTCCTCCTCCGACCACCCGTGCGGGTCGAGTCCCTCGCACGAGACCTGGACCCTCCTCACCTGGATCGCCGCCGCGACCGAGCGGATCGGGGTGGCCACCCGGGTGCTCGGCGTCCCGTACCGGTCGCCCGCGATGGTCGCCAAGATGGCCGAGACGCTGGACCGGCTCTCCGGCGGCCGGCTGATCCTCGGGCTGGGCGGCGGCTACTCCGACGAGGAGTTCCGCGCGTTCGGCCTGACCGTGCCGACGCCGCGGGAGAAGGTCGACGGCCTCGCCGAGGCGATCCGGATCACGCGCGGGCTCTGGGCCGAGCCGGGCTTCACCTTCCACGGCGCACACCACCGTACGGAGGCGGCCGACCTCGAACCCAAGCCGGACCGCCGCATCCCCATCTGGCTGGGGACGTTCGGCCCGCGCGCGCTCGCGGTGACCGGGCGGCTCGCCGACGGCTGGATTCCCTCGATGGCGTACGCGCCGCCCGAGCGGATCCCCGCGATGCGCGACCGCGTCCTCGCGGCGGCGCGCGACGCCGGTCGCGACCCTGCCGAGATCACCCTCGCGTACAACGTCGAGGTGCGGGTGGGCGAGGCCGACGAGCGGCCCCACGTGGTCTCCGGCGAGCCGGAGGCGATCGCAGAACGCCTGCGCGGTCTCGCCGCACTAGGCTTCTCGGTGATCAACTTCATGACCGCGGGGGCCGATCAGGACGCGCTGCTCGCCCGTGCGGTACTGCCCGATCTACGCGTCGGCGGTTAGCGATATTCACGGAGCTTGGCCCATCTGCGGCGACGGCCGGAGAATTGCGCGACGATGTGCATGGCGTCATCGTCGGCTTCCACTCGTTGACCGGAGTACACCCGGGCCGCGACGGTGGGGCCGTAACCAATACGCGTCAAAAGAGCTTGTCATCAAGAGCTTGTCATCAAGGAGGAGAGACCGCTGGCGAGCATCGCCATTGAGTTGCACGACGCCGACGGCGACGAGGCCGCCCGGCGCATCGACGAATACTGCGACGTCTACGCCGAGGTCCACGCCGAGCCGCCGTACTCCTGGGACGCGGAGTACGTCGACCTGTTCCGCCGTCGTTTCGAGACGCAGCGGCAGGAGGCCGGGTTCGCGCTGGTCGAGGCCAGGACCACGGGCACGTTGATCGGGATGGGCTTCGGCGTGAGTCTCGGGCCGGCCTCCTCCTGGTGGCAGAACCTCATGAGCCCGCTGCCGCCCGACGTCACCGAGGAACGCGAGGGCCGCACCTGGGCGCTGGCCGACCTGATGGTCCGGCCGTCCTGGCGGCGCCTCCATCTCGCCGAGGCCATTCACGACCGGCTGATCGAGGGCCGGCCGGAAGAACGCGCGACGGTCACGGTGCTGCCGGTCGCCGTCGCGGCGCAGGCCGCGGCGCTGAAATGGGGATGGCGCAAGATCGGTCAGAAACGCAATCCGACTACCCGGCGCACCGGTCTTCGATGTGCTGGTCAAGGAGTTGCCGTAACCGCGTGGAATTCACCCTGGACGCTAAGCGTTGGTACAACCATTGACAGGCTAGGGAGGATTCGTGGCGGACCATACGCAGATGTACACGTTGGCCGAGGAGATTCCCGAGCTGGAGCGGCCAGTGCTGCTCTACCACCTCGACGGCTTCATGGACGCGGGCGGGGCGGGCCGCCTGGCCGTCGAACACCTGCTGAGCGCGATGAACGCGCGGACGGTGGCCACGTTCGACGTCGACTCCTTGATCGACTACCGCTCGCGGCGACCGCAGATGACCTTCGACACGACGCACTGGGTGGCATACCAGGCGCCGGAGCTGACCGTCAAGGCGTGCCAGGACGCCGTCGGCGTGCCGTTCCTCGTGCTCAGCGGGCCTGAGCCGGACCGGTCGTGGGAGGCGTTCACGGCCGCGATGATCTCGCTCATCAAGCGTCTCGACGTGAGCCTCTCGATCGGGCTGCACGGCATCCCGATGGCCGTGCCGCACACGAGGGAGACCGAGTTGACCCCGCACGGCAACCGGCCCGACCTGCTCGGCGAGGGCACGTCGTGGATCAGCCGCGTCGAGGTGCCGGGCAGTGCGAGCGCGCTGCTCGAATACCGCCTCGCCGAGGCCGACCACGACGCGCTGGGCTTCACCGCCCACGTGCCGCACTACCTGTCACAGGCCGAATATCCGGCCGCGGCGATCGCCCTGCTGGGCGGCCTGAGCGCCGCCACCGGCCTGATGTTCGACACCGGCGGCCTGGACGAGGCGGCCGTACAGGCGAGGAAGCAGATCGATGACCAGGTCACGGCCTCGGAGGAGATCGCCGAGGCCGTACGCGGGCTGGAGGCGAGGTTCGACGCCGTGGCGGAGGCCGCGACCAACAGCCTGCCGATGGCCGGGCCAGACGCGCGGATGCCGGACGCCGAGGAGATCGCGGCCGAGTTCGAGCGGTTCCTGGCCGAGCAGGAGGAGTAGCCGGGCCCGTGCCTGTATCCGGGTCCGGGCCCAGGTCAGCCGTCGCAGGCGGACTTCAGCTCCACACCGGCGTTGGTCAGCGGCGCGGTGTCCGGCATCTGCGGGATGGTGCTGCCGCTGCTGGAGATGGACTTCACCTGCTGGCCGAGGCTGTCGAGCGCGCTCGCGACGTCGTTCGCGGCCTTCTCCACCTTGCCGTCGCCGGAGTCCTTGCCCTCCTGCCGCACCGAGTTGGCGCCGCTGGAGTAGGTGGCGGCGAGCCCATTCGGGTCGCTGACCTGCGTCAGGCCCTTCCGGCTGATGTCGGCGATGGACTTTTGCAGCTTGGTGCAGGCGGCGCTCTTGTTCCCGCTGCCGCAGGCGGCGGCCGAGAGCGTCAGGGCCGCGGAGACCGTGCACACTCCGGCGAACCGTACGACTGATTTACGCACTTGAACTTGCTCCTCATCACGGGGGCGGGCGTTGACTCGAGCCGCCGGCGGGGTTCCGTCATCTTCGACACCCCATGCGTCACAGCGGTTCCGTATTTCACCACATTTCGGAAGAAGCCGCGCGCCGTATCTCGCGGGCGATCCGGTCGGCCGTACCGGCCGGGTCGGCGGCGGGGTGCCGGCTGCCGTGTCCCCACTCGAAGCGGCCCGCACCGACGTCGACCAGGACCCACAGCCGCGGGTCGCGACGGCCGAGGCGTACCGACAGAGCGGGCTTCGCGTCGCTCATGCCCAGGTCGAGGCCGTGCCCGGCGAGTTCCCGGCACAGGGCGGCCAGGAGCCGTACCCCCTCGGTCTGCTCGATGCGCCCGCCCCCCGCTCGTCGCCCACACCCGACAGCATCGCGGCATCCGGCGTCGTGCATCGACGCCCGCACAGAGGCTTCTTCGACGTCAGTGTCTACTCTTCGTCTCCATTACGTATCTCCGAGTGAGGGGATCTCGCTATCCTTGATCGCGCGCGGACGCCGCGAGAAGGGGCCGCCGGTGTCAGCTCAGCCGATCCTGCTGCACGTCCTCCTGCGCCAGCGGCGGTGGCACCGCTACGGGATGTTCCTCGCCGCCTACGACGACGCCGCCCGGCAGGTCTCCCGCGATCTGGTCGGCACCGCGCCCAGCCGTGCGCAACTGCACCGCTGGGCCGCCGGCGAGCTCAAACGGCTGCCGTACACCGACCACTGCCGGGTGCTGGAGACCATGTTCCCCGGCTGGACGGCCGACCAGCTCTTCGGCCCGTGCCCGGACGGCCTGCTGTCCGGCGAGGCGCCCGCGCCGCCGTGTCCGGGCCGGCTCGCCGACCTCGTGGCCGTCTTCCCCACCCGAGCGGACTTCACCTCCGCGATGCCGCCGCACGTCCTGTTCGACGACGCGGGCGACATCAGGGCCGCCGGGCTGTCGCTCAACCTGATCTGCCAGCAGTATCCGGACCAGCGCCTCGACGGCTTGCTCGCCGGTGGCACCGAGCTGACCTGCCTGTTCCTCGACCCGGGAGGTGAGGCCATCCAGGCACGCGAGCGCGAGGAGGGCTACACCGACCATCACCTGGTCACGCTCACCCGGCTCAACATCGAGGTGCTCCTGCGCCTGCGCGACCGCCTGCCGCCGTACGCGCGGGACCGGCTGACGATCGGCGTCTACGACGAGACGATCCGGTTCGGCATCGTGCTCATCGACGACGAGACCTGCGTGGCGCAGCCGTACCTCCCCCACGCACGCGGCGTCGACTCGCCGGTGCTCGTGCTCCGCAAGTGCACGGAAACCCCAGGGCTTTACAGCACATTCGAGCGGATCTATACCGAATTATGGGAACGGAGCCGACCGCTATGACGGCGCCCGGAGCACTCCTCGCGGTCGCGACCGAGGCGGTCACCATCGCCAGCGACCTCATCCGCTCCCGGTTACCGGGCTCGCTGACGGCCAAGGGCGACCGCGACATGGCCACCGAGCTGGACTTCGCCGTCGAGCGTGCCGTACGCGACCACCTGCGTCGCCGCGCGCCGGACGTGGCCATCCTCGGCGAGGAGGAGGGGGTCAGCGGCGACCTGTCCGGCGAGCTGCTGTGGACGCTGGACCCGATCGACGGCACCGCCAACCTCGTCCACGGCATGCCGCTGACGGGCGTGTCGCTGGGCCTCATGCACCGGGACCGCCCGGTCCTCGGCGTCATCGACCTGCCGTTCCTGGCCGCGCGCTACTGGGCGGTCGAAGGCCACGGCGCGTACGCGGGAGAGCGCCGGCTGACCGCGAGCCGTACGACCAGGTTGCGCGACGCGGTGGTCGCCATGGGCGACTACGCGGTGGGCGCGGCCGCCGACGAGAAGAACCGCCTGCGCCTGGCACTGACCGAGCATCTGGCCGGCCGCGTCCAGCGGGTCCGCATGCTGGGGTCGGCGGCCATCGACCTCGCCTGGGTGGCCGAGGGCAAGCTCGACGCGAGCATGACGATGTCCAACAAGCCCTGGGATACCGCGGCGGGCGTCGTCATCGCCCGCGAGGCCGGGGCCGTCGTGATCGACCAGGACGGCTCCGACCACAGCGCGAGGTCGGCGGCCACGATCGCGGTCGCCCCGGGCGTGGCCGAGGAACTGCTGAAACTCGTCGTCTGGACACGCGAGACGGTGGCCGCACCGGAGCGCCGCGGCGCGTGAGACGACGCTAGGCGGTGAGGGCGGCGGTCTGCACGATCGTGAGGATGACGAGGATCGCCGCGACGATCGCGGACGCACCCACCTGGACGGCCTGCCGCCGGCCCGATGGTGCGTACGCGAACGCCGCGGCCAGGATCGCGCCGGTGACCAGCCCGCCCACGTGACCCTCCCAGGAGATGCCCGAGAAGGTGAACGTGAACATCAGGTTGATCACGATGAGGAACGCGATGCCTCTCGTGTCCACTCCGAGGCGGCGTCCGACCACGAAGAACGCGGCGAACAGGCCGAAGATGGCGCCCGAGGCGCCGAGCGCGGGCTGTCCCGGATCGACCAGGAACAGCAGGACGTTGCCGCCCAGCGCCGACAGGAAGTAGAGCACCGTGAAGCGCAGCCGGCCCAGCACCTGCTCGAGCTGCGGCCCCAGCACCCACAGCGCCCACATGTTGAACAGGATGTGGGTGATGCCGAAGGTGCCCTGGCTCAGCGGCACGTGCAGGAACGCCGCGGTGATCAGGCGGTACCACTCGCCGTCCGCCACGCCGTAACCCGGGATGACCTGGCCGAACTGCGTCTTGAGCTGGCCCAGCATCTCGAAGTCGTCGACGAACTTGGGCGAGGCGAGCTCGGCGACGTACGCGACGATGTTGATCGCGACGAGCGTCATCGTGACGACCGGCCGGGTCGCCACCCGGCCGCCGAAGACCGTGCGGGCCTCGCGCACCGTGCGATTGCCCTCCCGCACGCATTCGGGGCACTGGTGCCCCACCGACGCCTCGCGCATACAGTCCGGGCAGATCGGCCGCTCGCACCGCGTGCAGCTGACGTAAGTCTCGCGGCCTGGATGCCGATAGCACGTCGGGACCTGCGGCGCCTGAGGAGCCTGCGGCGAATCGCTGCTCATCGTGGTCTTCCTAAGGGTGTCGGTACCTGTCTAACGACGGTCGATGGTCACCGATTCCAGAACGACGTCCTTGACGGGGCGGTCGCCGTGGCCGGTCTCGGTCTTGCCGATCGCGTCCACCACGTCCTTGCCCTCGACGACCTCGCCGAAGATGGTGTGCCGGCCGTCGAGGTGCGGCGTGGGCACGACCGTGATGAAGAACTGCGAGCCGTTGGTGCCGGGTCCCGCGTTGGCCATCGCGAGGAGGTACGGCCGGTTGAACCGCAGGTCCGGGTGGAACTCGTCCTCGAACTCATAGCCGGGGCCGCCGCGGCCGCTGCCGAGGGGGTCGCCGCCCTGGAGCATGAACTTGTCGATGACACGATGAAAGATAGTGCCGTTGTAGAGCGACTCGCTGGACGGCTGGCCCGTACGCGGGTCGGTCCACTCGATCGTGCCCTCGGCGAGGCCGACGAAGTTCTGCACCGTCTTGGGAGCCTGATCAGGGAAAAGACGGACCACGATGGTGCCCATCGTCGTACGGATGGTCGCGGTGAGATCTTCAGCCACGAAGACTTCCTCCTGGTATCGGGATGAGGGTCAGGACACGCAGGTGCATCTCCTGCGTGAACGCATCCTGTCAGATCGGCGATTGACATCGCTTCTCGTGGGAACAGAGTCGGACGAGACCGCACAGACGGAGGCTTTCAATGTCCCTACGAAGCAGAAATCGCAAGTTGCCGCAGGTGAACATCGACAGCGCGCGTCTGCAGGACGCTCAGGAGAAGGTTTCCCAGGGCGCCCGTCAGGCGGCGCAGCGCGTGGGTCCCACCACTCGCCAGGCGAAGAAGATCGCAGCTGAACAGATGAAAAACGCTCGCACGTGGAGCGCACCCCGGATCGAGCAGGCCGGTCAGTACATCGAGGACGAGGTCGGGCCGCGTGTCGGCGCGATGCTCCAGCGTACGGCCGGTGCGGTCGAGCCGGCGGCGCCCAAGCGGCGTCGTCGCGGGTTGGCGGCGGCTCTTCTCGTCGTCGGCGGTGCCGTCGGCGCGGTCGGCGCGATCGTGACACGTCGCAACGCCGCGAAGGCGGCGGAGGACGCCACGTCCCCCGACCACCTCTCGGCGGTGTCGGAGAACACCAGCACGGCACGCGCTCACACCAACAACTGAGCAACCGCTCTCCCGCGGCGTGGTCGGGCCCGGCAGGATCTCGATCCGGCCGGGCCCTGTGCCGTACCGGCGGCCGATGGGCTGAAGCGAATCAGATTCGGGTTACCGTATGACCCATGTCGCTGAGGTCGTCGCTCAATGCCGCGAGCCATCGGGCCATCGCACTCGTCCTTCACCGGGTCTGGGAGTGGGTACGCGCGCACGCGCAGATCACGCCGAGCACCCCCGCCGGCCGGCGCTTCGCCTACCTCGGCGAGGGCGCCTGCATCGGCTTCCCCACCGGCGCGATCTACGGCGAGCCATGGATCCGGGTCGGCGACCACACCCTCATCGGCGTGCACGTCACGCTCTCGGCGGGCTTCGTGCCCGGCCTCGACCTCGGACCCGAGCCGATCGTGAAGATCGGCAACTCGTGCTCCATCGGCCGCGGCAGCCACATCGTCGGGCACCGGTCGATCGAGATCGGCGACGACGTGTTCACCGGCCCGTACGTCTATGTCACCGACCAGAACCACGGCTACACCGACCCCACGGTCCCGGTCGGGCGGCAGTGGCCGGTCAACGACTCCGTCGTCATCGGCTCCGGCTGCTGGCTCGGCACCGGCGCGATCATCCTGCCCGGCACCCGCCTCGGCCGGAACGTGGTCGTGGCCGGGGGAGCCGTCGTACGCGGGGAGTTCCCCGACCACAGCGTGATCGCGGGCGTGCCGGCCAAGGTCGTCCGCAGGTACGATCCCGCGGCCGGCTGGCTCCCGCCGCTGCCTGAGGTGCCGATGGACGACGAGACCCTCGCCAAGATCGCCGAACTGATCGCGGCGGAGCTGCCCGGCACGAGGGCCCCGGCACACTCCGCGACCGAGACGACGGCCCTGGTCCCGGCTCCGGCGGCGGTTCCACCCCCGGCCCCGGCGAGCGTTCCGGTCCGGCAAAGGTCGAGCGCGGCGAACGGATAGCCCTTCCGAGGTCACGACGGCCGCCTCCCCCGTACGCCGAATGCCGTCTCGCTCGCACGACCGATGTCAGCGCCGTGTCAGCGCCCCGTATGTCCGTGTGCGCCCCGCGTCAGTCCCGCGCCCGACAGTAGGCACATAAGCGACGGACTACCGGAAGATTCGCGATGGAACACGTGATACGCGCCGAAGGCCTGAAGAAGCGCTTCGGCGAGACCCAGGCGCTGGACGGCGTCGACATCCTGGCGCGCCGCGGGACGGTGCTCGGCGTGCTCGGGCCCAACGGCGCCGGCAAGACCACCGCCGTGCGCATCCTGGCGACGCTGATGAGGCCGGACGAAGGGCGCGCCGAGGTCTGCGGGTACGACGTCGTCAAGGACGCCGCCCGCGTACGGCGGCTGATCAGCCTCACCGGCCAGTACGCCTCGGTGGATGAGGAACTGACCGGGACCGAGAACCTTGTGATGATCGCCCGGCTGGTCGGCCACAGCCGGGCCGAGTCCAAGCGGCGCGCCCGCGAGCTCCTCGACCGGTTCGGGCTGTCGGAGGCGGCGGGCCGCGCGGCAAGTACGTACTCCGGGGGGATGCGGCGGCGGCTGGACCTGGCCGCCGGGCTGGTCAACGATCCGCAGGTCATCTACCTGGACGAGCCGACCACCGGCCTGGACCCGCGGGCACGCAACGCCGTGTGGGACACCGTGCGCGGCCAGGTCGGGAACGGCGCGACCGTACTGCTCACCACCCAGCACCTCGACGAGGCCGAGGCACTCGCCGACGAGATCGTGGTCTTCGACCGCGGCCGGGTCGTCGCCGACGGCACCGCCAGGAGCTCAAGGAGAAGATCGGCGGCCAGACGCTCGCCGTGAGCGCGATGGACCGGGCGCGTACGGCGGACGTGGCCGAGGTGGTGGCCCGCGTCGCCGGCGGGCCGCCGGAGACCGACGAGGACACCGGGCTGGTCACCGTGCCCCTGGACGATCCCGCGATGCTCGCCGCCGTCGTACGCGGCCTGGACGCCGCGGGGGTCGTCGCGAGCGAGCTGACACTGCGCCGCCCCAGTCTGGATGAGGTCTTCCTCAGCCCTGACCGGCCACCACGCCGAATCCGAAGGAAGTGACGCATGACCGCCATCGCGCTCGACCCCATCCCGGAGCCGGCCGGCCGGAGCGGCCCCGCCCAGGCCATCGCCAACGGGCTGACGCTCGCCTGGCGCAACGTCGTCCAGCTCAAGCACTCGCCCGAGAAGCTCGCTGACGTCACCCTGATGCCCGTCATCTTCCTCCTGCTCTTCCTGTACGTTTTCGGCGGCGTCGTGGCCGGCAGCACTCACGCGTACCTCCAGCAGTTGCTGCCCGGGCTGGTCGCCCAGATGAGGATCTTCGCCTCGATGGGCCTGGGCACCTCGCTGTGCGAGGACATCCGCAAGGGGGTGTTCGACCGGTTCCGCAGCCTGCCGATCGCGCGGTCCGCGCCGCTCATCGGCGCGGTGATCGGCGACACGGTGCGTTTCTGCGTGACGATGGTGATGCTGGTGGCGTTCGGGTCGCTGCTCGGCTTCCGCTTCCACACGAGCCCGGTGTCGGTGCCGCGGCGTTCGGCCTCGCCTACGTCTTCTACCTCGCGGTCTGCTGGGTCTCCGCGCTGGTCGGCCTGATCGCCCCGACGCCGCAGACGGTGCAGGGACTGGCCTTCATCTGGACGATGCCGCTGACGTTCGGCAGCAGCGTCCTGCTGTCCAACACCCGTACGATGCCCGGCTGGCTCCAGGCGTGGGTGAAGGTCAACCCGGTGACGCACCTGGCCGACTCCGTCCGCGCGCTCACCGTCGGCGGCCCGGTCGGCAACCACGTCTGGTACACCCTCGCCTGGGCGGCCGGCATCGTCCTGGTGTCCTTCCCGGCCGCCGTGTGGATGTACGGCCGCAAGGTCTGAGTGCTGAGGGCGCGGATCTGCTCGCGCGGCATGCCACGGCCGCGTCTCGTACGCCGCGTCGAAGGCGCCCGACCCAGGGCACGCCGGGCGCGCTCGGTGGCCCGTTCGATCTCCAGGCTCCACTGGTCGGGCACGCCCTGCAGCGTGTGCGCGCCGCCGAGCAGTTCGGCGGCGCGCCGGTGTTCGCCCCGCGTGGCGAGCCAGCGCGGCGAAGCCCTGGACGACGCGTGCCGACGATGCGGTCGATCGGCATGGGCGACGATGCGGTCGAGGGCCGCGACCGCACGCTCGTGCCAGGTCGACCGCGTCCGCCAGGTCGCCCTCCTGCTCGGCGAGCGAGCCGCGCTTGCTGAACGCGACCGCCGCGACCGCGCCGAAGTCCACCCGTGCCGTACGCGGCTCGATCAGCGCCGAGGGCCCGGTCGAGGAGCGTATGCGCCTCGTCCGAGGTCGCCCTCGCGCCGGGCGAGCTCGCTGAGCCAGAGCCGGCCGTTGGCCGCGTCGCCGTGCTCGGCGATCCGTTCCGCGGCGCTCGCACCGCGCTCCAGTCGCCTCGCGAGCGGCCGCGAGGTCGCCGGCCATGGCGATGGGCGCGGCCGAGCTGGATCAGCAGCGTCGACGGCCTGGTCCGGGCTGATGCCCTCCAGCGGCATAGCCGTACGCCTCCTCGCTCGCGCGTATCGCCTCGGCGGCCCGGCCACGGGCCAGGGACATCTCGGCCACGCCGACGAGGGAGGCGATCAGCCCCCAGCGGTCGCCGACCACGCGGAACTCGGCGCAGGCCGCCTCCGCCTCGTCGTTCGCGCGCTCGATGTCGCCCGCGTTCATCGACAGGAACGCGAGGAAGATGTGCCGTGCCGCACGCGTCCACGGGTCCGGATGGTCGGCGATCTCCTCCAGCTCGGCGCATGGCGCCGTCGAGGTCGCCGGAGAAGATCGCGGCGAGTGCGCGGCCGAGCGCCAGCGCCGGGTGCGTCGAGTGCGGGCTCAGATCGATCCAGTGATCCGCTCGGATCGCCGTGCGGAGCCGGTCGGGGTCCGGGCCGCCGTCACGCGACATCTCGCTCACCATCGCCGCGGTGAACCCGCAGATCACGTACGCGTCCTCGGCCCCGGGCGGCGGCTCACCCTCGGCGAGCTGCCAGACGGTGACCGCCCACTGGCCCGCCTCGGCCTCGTAGTCGCGCAGGATCCAGAACCACGCCAGCCCGCCCACGAGGCGGATCGCGGTCTCACCGTCGCGCGTGTCGATGGCGTGCTGAAGCGCGGTGTTGCAGTTGTCGCGCTCGGTGGTCAGCCGCTCGATCCAGTGCAGCTGGTCGTGTCCGCGCAGCTCCGGCTCGGCACGCTCGGCGAGCGTCGACGGAAGTACGCGGCGTGCGCGTCCCGCAGCTGCTTGTCCTCGCCGGCCTCGGCCAGCCGCTCGCCCGCGTACGCGCGTACGGTCTCCAGCAGCCGGTAGCGCACCTCGGTGTTGCCCGTCGCCATCACCAGCGACTTGTCCACCAGCGAGGCGATCACGTCGATGACGTCCTCGTCGAGGACCTGCTTCGGCGCTGTCCGGCGTCGCGCCGCCGTTGAACACCGACAGGCGGCGCAGCACCCGGCGCTCGGCGTCGTCGAGCAGCTCCCAGCTCCAGTCGACGACCGCGCGCAGCGTCTGGTGCCGGGGCAGCGCGGTGCGGCTGCCGACGGTGAGCAGGCGGAACCGGTCGTCCAGCCGGTCGGCGACCTGCGCCGGGGTGAGCGCGCGCAGGCGCGCGGCGGCCAGCTCGATGGCGAGCGGCGTGCCGTCCAGCGCCCGGCAGATGCGGACCACCGGCTCGACCGTGTCCGGCGTCGAGCGCGAACCCGGGGCGTACGGCGGCGGCGCGGTCGACGAACAGCCGCACGGCGTCGTACGCCCGTGCGCTCTCGGCGTCGGCGTCCTCGGGCGGCAGCGGCGAGCGCGGGCACCGGGCAGAGCGACTCGCCGGTGATGCCGAGCGGCTCGCGGCTGGTGGCCAGGACGCGGACGCCCGGCGCGGCGGACAGCAGCCGGTCGGCGAGCGCGCGACCGCGTCGATCAGGTGCTCGCAGTTGTCCAGGATCAGCATCGAGCCGCTTGCTGCGCGAGCGCGTCGGCGAGCCGGTCCAGCGGCTTGGCGACCTCGCGTGCCTCCAGGAGGCGCAGCGTCTCGGGGATGCCGATCGCCACCAGTACGGCCTGTGGCACGTCGAGCGCGGTGCGCACGGGCGCCAGCGGCACGAACCACACGCCATCCGGCATCGCGCCGGCCATCCGGCCCGCGGCCTCGCTCGCGAGGCGGGTCTTGCCGGTGCCGCCCGGGCCGGTGAGCGTGACGAGCCGGACGCGGCCGAGCAGCTCGCCGACGCGCTCGATCTCCTCCTCACGGCCGACGAAGCTGGTGAGCTGGGCGGGCAGGTTGGTCTTCGGCTCCGGTGCCGCCTCGTCCGGTACGGCCGTGCCCTGTGCGGGTGTGTTCCGCGCGACGGTGTCCGGCTCGCCGCGCAGGATCGACAGATGGACCTCGGCGAGCGCGCGGCGAGGGGTCGACGCCGAGGTGTCGGCGAGGGTGCGGCGCGTGTCCTCGTACACGGCGAGGGCGTCGGCCTGCCGGCCCGCGGCGTACAGGGCGCGCATGAGGTGGCCGCGCAGGCGCTCGCGCAGCGGGATGGAGAGTGGTGAGCTCATCGAGTTCGGGGACGAGCCGCGCGGCGCGGCCGAGCGCGATGTCGGCGTCGACCCGCTCCTCGACGGCCTCGATGCGGAGCTCCTCCAGCCGGGCGATCGGGGCGGCGGCGAAGGGCGCCCCGGTCGACGTCGGCGAGCGCGGCGCCGCGCCACAGGCCGAGCGCCTCCCGCAGGGTCTCGGCGCGGCTCGCCGGATCGCTCGTCGGTGCGCGCGGTCTTCAGCAGCCGCTCGAACGCGACCGCGTCCACCTGGCCGGGGTCGACGCGCGAGCCGGTAGCCGCCGGGCCGCGGACTCGACCACGTCGTGCCCGCCGACGCCGCGCAGCCGGGAGACCAGCGCCTGGAGCGCGTTGGCCGCGCTCGCCGGCGGCGTCTCGCCCCAAAGATCGTCGATCAGCCGCTCGGCCGGGACCGTACGGCCCGCGTCCACGGCCAGCCTGATCAGCAGCGCACGAAGCCGCGGACCGCTCACCTCGATAGGCCGAGCGGCCCCGTCCCGCAGGTCCAGCGGACCCAGAATGCCGATGCGCACGCCGCCATTGTCGCAACTATCGGCTTTCTGCGTTTCGCCCTCGCCCGGCCCACGGCGATCCAGCCCTTTCCTTGGCCGAGTGGACTACCCTATAGGGGTATATGGTGTCGGTGATCGAGCACAGGGAGAGACCATGATCACCACTCGTTACGCGGTACGTGGCATGACGTGTGATCACTGTGTGTCCGCGGTGAGCGACGAGGTCGGCCGGGTCGCGGGCGTCACGGGCGTCGACGTCGACCTGGCCGCCGGGTCGGTCACCGTCACGAGCGCGGCCGCGCTGGACGAGGCCGCGGTGCGCGCGGCGGTCGACGAGGCCGGCTACGAAGTCGTCGGCGCCTAGGATGCCGGGGCCGGATCGGATCGAGCTGGCCATCGGAGGCATGACCTGCGCCTCCTGCGCCGGCCGGGTGGAGAAGCGGCTCAACCGCCTCGACGGGGTGACCGCCACGGTCAACTACGCCACCGAGAAGGCGAGCGTGCGGTTCGGCGCGGACCTCACGCCCGGCGACCTGATCGCCCAGGTGGAGAAGGCCGGCTACACCGCCGCGTTGCCCCGGCCCGCACCCGGCCAGACGCGGTCCCTGCGGGACCGGCTCGTGCTCAGCGCGCTGCTCACCGTGCCGGTGGTCGTGCTCGCGATGGTCCCGCCGCTGCGGTTCGCCGGCTGGATGTGGGTCTCGCTCGCCCTGGCCACGCCCGTCGTGCTGTGGGGCGGGCTGCCGTTCCACCGTGCGGCATGGAAGAACCTGCGGCTGCGCACCGCGACCATGGACACCCTCGTCTCGATGGGCACCGGAGCCGCCTTCGCCTGGTCGGTGTACGCGCTGATCTTCGGCGCCGGCGAGGGCTACCTCGAGGTCGCCGCCGTGGTCACCGTCTTCATCCTGGCCGGCCGCTACTTCGAGGCGCGCGCCAAGCGCCGCGCCGGTGCCGCGCTGCGCGCGCTGCTCGACCTCGGGCGCCAAAGACGTCGCGGTCCTGCGCGACGGCCGCGAGGAACGCGTCCCAGCCGACCGGCTGACGCCCGGCATGACCTTCGTCGTACGGCCGGGCGAGAAGATCGCCACCGACGGGGTCGTCGAGACGGGCGCCTCGGCCGTCGACCTCAGCATGCTCACCGGCGAGTCCGTGCCGGTCTCGGTCGGCCCCGGCGACGCCGTGACCGGCGCGTCGGTGAACGCCGGCGGCCGCCTCGTCGTACGCGCGACGCGCGTCGGCGCGGACACGCGGCTCGCCCAGCTCGCACGCCTCGTGGAGGAGGCGCAGAACGGCAAGGCGCGGGCCCAGCGCCTCGCCGACCGGGTCTCCGGCGTCTTCGTGCCGATCGTCATCGTGCTGGCACTGGCCACGCTCGGCGCGTGGCTGGCGACCGGAGCGTCCGCGGACCGCGCGTTCACCGCGGCCGTCGCCGTCCTGATCATCGCCTGCCCGTGCGCGCTGGGCCTGGCGACGCCCACCGCGCTGCTCGTCGGCACCGGCCGCGGCGCGCAGCTCGGCATCGTGATCCGCGGCCCGGAGGCGCTGGAGTCCACCCGCGCCGTCGACACGATCGTGCTCGACAAGACCGGCACCGTCACCACCGGCCGGATGAGCCTCCTCGACGTCGTCACCGACGAGGACCCCGCCGAGGTCCTCCGCCTGGCCGGCGCGCTGGAGAACGCCTCCGAACACCCGATCGCGCGTGCCGTCGCCGCGGCCGCCGGCGACGGGCTGCCCTCCGTCGAGGACTTCCAGAATTTCGAAGGCCGTGGCGTGCGCGGCGTCGTCGAGGGCCGCGTCGTGCTCGCGGGCCGCCCCTCGCTGTTCGCGCTGCTGCCCGCCCACCTGGAGTCGGCACGTGCCGCCGCCGAGGCCGCAGGGCGTACACCGGTCGTGGCCGGCTGGGACGAGGTCCCGCGCGCCGTGCTCGTCGTCGCCGACACCGTCAAGGACACCAGCGCTCCCGCGGTGGCCGGCCTGCGCGCGCTCGGCCTGACGCCGATCCTGCTGACCGGCGACCACGAGGCCGCGGCGCGTACCGTCGCGGCCGAGGTCGGCATCGCCGAGGTGATCGCGGGCGTGCTTCCCGCCGACAAGGTCGATGTGATCAAGCGGTTGCAGGCCGGCGGCCGTACGGTCGCGATGGCCGGGGACGGCGTGAACGACGCCGCCGCGCTCGCCCAGGCCGACCTCGGGCTCGCCATGGGAACCGGCGCGGACGTCGCGATCGAGGCCGCCGACCTGACCCTCGTCCGCGGCGACCTGTGGGCCGCGGTCGATGCCATCCGGCTGTCGAGGCGGACCCTCGCCACCATCAAGGGCAACCTGTTCTGGGCGTTCGCCTACAACGTGGCCGCGCTGCCGCTGGCCGCGACGGGCCTGCTCAACCCGATGATCGCGGGCGCCGCGATGGCGTTCTCCAGCGTCTTCGTGGTCAGCAACAGCCTGCGCCTGCGGCGCTTCCGCGCGGTGACCTCCGCGGCGGGCCGCGAGGGTCCTCGGCCCTGAGATTGCCCGGCGGCCGCCGGGCGTTGATCATCGAGGGATGGAGCTCCCGTTTCCCCTGCCGGACCTCGACCGGTCACGCCTCGTCGCCGAGCCGCCCGGCGACGGCCACGGCTACTGGGCCGGCGCGCCCGCCGTGTGTCTCGTGGACGGCGTCATCCACCTCGCCTACCGGCTGCGCGCGCCGGTCGGGCGCGGGCGCGGCTTCGCCGTCGTGGTGGCGCGCTCGCCGGACGGCGAACGGCTGGAGCCGCTCGCCGTCATCGAGAGCGAGCGGCTCGACTGCGAGTCGCTGGAGCGCCCGGCGCTGGTCGTGACACCGGAGAAACGCTGGCGGCTGTACCTGAGCTGCGCCACGACGGGCACCAAACACTGGCGCGTCGAACTCCTGGAGGCGGCCGCTCCCGACGCCTTCGACCCCCGTACGGCCACGGTCGTCCTGCCCGGCGACGAGCGTACGGGCGTGAAGGACCCGGTGATCCTCCGGCGGGACGGCCGGTGGCACCTGTGGGCGTCCTGCCACCCGCTCGAGGACCCCGGCGAGGAGGACCGGATGGTGACCGGCCACGCCACCAGCGACGACGGCGTCGACTGGACCTGGCGCGGCACCGCGCTGGACCGTACGCCGGGCCGGTGGGACTCGCGGGGAGTGCGGATCTCGGCCGTGGTCGAGCACGGGAGCCGCCTGCTCGCCTGCTACGACGGGCGGGCCAGCGCGGCGGAGAACTGCGAGGAGCGGACCGGGATCGCGGCCGGCGACGGTACGGGCCGGTTCACACCCCAGGGCGACGCGCCGGTCGCCGCGTCGCCGCATGGCGGGTTGCGCTATCTGAGCGCGGTCCGGCTGCCGGACGCCTGGCGTCTGTACTACGAGGCGACCCGCGCGGACGGCGCTCACGAGCTGCGCACCGAACTCATCCGGCCGCGGTGACGATCGCCCGCGACCCCCGGCACGGTGCTCAGGCGCGGCTGCGGACCAGGACGTCGATGCCGTCGAGGATGCGGTCGAGTCCGAAGGCGAATTCCCCGTCCGCGCTGTCCGGCTGGTCGAAGACGCCCTCCCTCAGGGCGTGCGACACCGACGGGTAGCGGTCCGGGTCGATCACCTGGCGCAGGACGGTGCTGTAGGACGACATCATCTGTGTCGCGGAGGACTCGGCGGCGCGTACGGCCTCGGCGATGCCGTGGAAGACCGCCTCGGTGGTGCGGACGTAGCCGCTGATCAGCATGATCACCGAGACCTTCTCGTTCTCCGTGAGGCCCGTGCCGCGCAGCGACGTGAGCCCGTGTTCGAGCCACGCGATCTGCTGCGGGGTGTTCGGTGGATCGGTGACCGGCACGCGCAGGGCCCAGGGGCTCTTGCGCAGGGTGGCCAGGTAGCCCCAGCACCAGCGGTTGATCGCGGATCGCCAGCCCTCGCCGTCGGCCGGTGGGTCGGGCGGCGGGCCGATCGCCGCGTCGATCATCAGCGGGATCAGCTCGTCCTTGGCGCCGACGTAGCGGTAGAGCGCCATCGCGGAGGCGCCGAGCTCCTTGGCGATGCGGTTCATCGAGACCGCCGCGAACCCGTCCGCCTCCGCGACGTGTATCGCGGCCCGCACGATCCGGTCCAGGCTGAGTCCCGGCTTGGGCCCCTTGCCCGGCCGTTCCCGCAGCCCCCAGGCCGTGGCGAGGCTGGCCGGGAGGCCGGTTCCGCTGTCCTTGTCCATCGCCTCCGCTTTCCGTGTTGACCGTCATCCTAGAACTGTGTATACCTTACGCAGAAGAGTTTATGGCATACGCAGAAGCGGGGAGCGATGAGCGAACTGGCGATCGAGGCGACCGGCCTCGAAAAGTCCTACGGGGACGTACGCGTCCTGGCCGGCCTCGACCTGGCCGTACCGCGCGGCAGCGTGTTCGCGCTGCTCGGTCCCAACGGCGCCGGCAAGACCACGACCGTGCGCATCCTGGCCACGCTCACGCGGCCCGACGCCGGACGGGCGCGGGTGGCCGGGCTGGACGTCGCGGCTGACCGGCGCCGCGTACGCCGCAGCATCTCGCTCACCGGCCAGTTCGCGGCCGTCGACGCGTTGCAGACCGGGGAGGAGAACCTCCGGATGATGGCACGCCTGTCCGGCGTCGCGGACCCGCGCGGCCGGGCCGGTGAGCTGCTGGAGCGGTTCGACCTCGCCGACGCCGGGCGGCGGCGCGCCGGGACGTACTCCGGCGGGATGCGGCGTCGCCTCGACCTCGCGGCCGGCCTCGTCGCCGAGCCGGCGGTGATCTTCCTGGACGAGCCGACGACCGGCCTGGACCCGCGCAGCAGGCAGGCCATGTGGGAGGTCATCACCGGGCTCACCGGCTCGGGCGTGACCGTCTTCCTCACCACGCAGTACCTCGAGGAGGCCGACCGGCTGGCCGATCGCATCGCGCTCGTGGACGGCGGCCGGATCGTCGCCGAGGGCACCGCGGCCGAGCTCAAGCGGCGCGTCGCCGACCGGCGGCTCGACCTCGTGCTCACCGACACGGCGACGTACGAGGAGGCCGCACGGACCCTCGGCGACCGAGCCGTACACCGCGACCCGGCCGCGCGCGTCCTCGGCGTCCCGACCGACGGCAGCGCCGCACACATACGCGGGGTCCTGGACTCGCTCGATCCCCGGCACCGCGCGATACGCACGTTCGCCGTGCACGACGCCACTCTCGACGACGTCTTCCTCGCCCTGACCGGCCGCGAGGCCACCGTACGACCGGAACCGGAGTCCGCACATGTCTGACCTCGCCGCACCGCTGACCGACTCGCTGACCATGGCCGCGCGCTCACTCCGCCTGACGAGACGTCAGATCGACGCGCTGCTGATCTCGCTGATGATGCCGATCATGCTGATGCTGGTGTTCGTCTACCTGTTCGGCGGCGCGATCCAGACCGGCTCCAAGTACGTCACGTACGTGGTGCCGGGCGTGCTGCTCCTGTGCGCGGCGTACGGGTCGACCACCACCGCGGTGAGTGTGAGCACCGACCTGACCGGCGGCATCATCGACCGGTTCCGCTCGATGGACGTGAGCGGCACCGCGGTGCTGAACGGTCACGTCGTGGCCAGCGTCGTGCGCAACCTGGCCTCGACGACCGTGGTGTTCGGCGTGGCGTTCCTCATCGGGTTCCGCCCGCACGCGACGGCGGCCGAGTGGCTCGCCGCGATCGGCGTCCTGCTCGCGTTCGTGCTGTCCATCTCCTGGCTGGCGGCGGCGTTCGGCGTGCTCGCGAAGTCGCCCGAGGCGGCGAACGGCTTCACCTTCTTCGTGATGTTCGTCCCGTACGCGAGCAGCGCGTTCGTGCCGATCGACTCGATGCCGTCGTGGCTGCACGGCTTCGCGCGCGACCAGCCGATCACCCCGGTGACCGAGACGCTCCGCGGGCTGCTCCTGGACCGGCCGGTCGGCGCGAGCCCCTGGATCGCGCTGACCTGGTGCGGCGGCATCCTCGCCGGATCGATCGTGCTCGCGGCGGTGTTCTTCCGCCGCCGTACCGCCTGAAGCGGCGTAATCTACCCGCCATGCAGACGCGAGCCGTGTTCCAGGACGCCGACGGCGCCTGGGTGGTGAGCCGCCACGCCGACGTACGCGCCGTGCTGGCCGACCCGCGCTTCATCGTCGCGCCGGTGGAACACCAGGGCCCGGCCGGCACGCTCGCCTGGCTGCGGGCGACGGTGTGCCGGTTCAGCGAAGGGGCGGCCCACGACCGGCGGCTGGCCGTCGTACAGGCCGAGTTGGACCGCCTGGACCCCGCGGACCTGCGCCGGGACGCCGCCGAGAGGACGCGGAAGATCCTCACGGGGTCGGGAGACGCGCCGGTCGACGTCATGGCCTCGATCGCGCGCCACGTCCCGGTCGCGGTGCTCGGCGCGCGGCTGGCGGCGGACGAGGAGGCGCTGGCCGAGGCCGTGCCGGTGGCCGCGGCGGGCTACCTGACCGGCCTGGAGCGGCCGGAGGCCGCCGACGCCGCGGTCATGGCCCTCGCGGAACTGCTCGGCCCGGGCGACGACGAGACCGTGGCGAACCGCATCGCCGTCCTGACGCAGGCGTACGAGGCGACCGCGGGTCTGGTCGGCCTCGCCCTGGCCACGGCGCTGCCGCTGCCGGACCCCTACCGCTGGCCGGGCGCCGCGGTGGTCGCCGAGACGCTCCGCTTCGACCCGCCCGTACGCGCGCTGCGCCGCGTCACCGCCGAGGCGGCCGAGTTGGACGGGCACACGCTGCCCGCGGGCGCGGTGGTGCGGCTCGACGTCGAGGCGGCCAACCGCGATCCTGCGGTGTTCGCGGAACCGGACCGGTTCGATCCCGGCCGTACGGAAGAGGCCCACCTGACGTTCGGTGCGGGGCGGCGCCGGTGTCCGGGTGGGGAGGAGGCATTGGGGCTGGCGGCGGGGATCGTCGAGGCCGTGCTCCAGTGGGGACGGCCCGCCGAGGACATCGTCCACAGCCCGGGGGACGGCACTCCGGCGCGCCTCGCGGTAACCGCCCGCTGACCAGGCATTTCGCCCATTCTTCCCCGGTCCACAGCGTCGTCCACAACATGTGGATAACGCTGTGGGTATCTCGTCGAGGGCCGACGCACGTGAGGGTTTCGAGGCGGTCGGCGACGGATGATCGCGACCCTGGCTCCGAGGTGGACAGCTCTAGAACGCCCGCTGTCCGGAAAAGCATAGCGGCAGGGGATACGGACCCGCCCGGCAAACGCCGGATTCAGCAAGCGACCGGCCGGGCGCTCACGCACCGGCCGGTCCACGCCGAAACCGTTCGGTCAACGCCAGCGGGTCGAGAGCACCACGCCGATGACGATCACGCCGAAGCCGATCAGCAGGTTCCAGTTGCTCAGGGTGCTCATGACCGGCACGGTCGTACTGGTGCTCGCCGTCACGTAGTAGACGGCGATCCAGGCCAGGCCCAGCAGCCAGCAGCCCACCATGGTCGGCACCAGCCACCGCGGGCTGACCGCGATCTTCTGCGAGCGCTGCGGCGGGGTGTAGACGGCCTTCTTGCGTACCTTCGACTTGGGCACGGTGGGTCTCTCCTCGGGGCGGGTACGGCCCTGACGCCGGGCCCGCGCATGCGTCAGTTTGTCGGTTAGCGTAGTCGCTGGTGAGCAGCGTACGACCATTACGGCGGCGATGGGGGGTGGCGATGAGGCTAAAACCCGGTGTGGAAAGGTCACGTGCCCTCACCTGGCGCCACGCCATCCCCATCCTCACCCTCTTCGCGGGCACGCTGTTCACCGCGAGCGCGAGCACCGCGCACGGCACCGACCTGCGCGGCGGCAGCCGTACGAAGGTCACCGAGTTGATCGCCCAGGAGCAGCGCGGCTACCAGGGCTCCCAGGAGGCGTACCGGCGGCTGCACCGGCAGGTGGACACGCTCGGGCGGCAGGCCGGCCGCCAGGACGCGGGCGTACGCGCCGCGCAGCAGGAGGCCGACCGTCTCGCGGCGCTGTCGGGGTTCAGCCCGGTCAGCGGCCGGGCCGTACGCGTGTCGCTGAACGACGCGCCGCGCGACCGGCGCGTACCGGGCGACCCGAGCCCCGACGACCTCGTCGTCCACCAGCAGGACGTGCAGGCCGTGGTCAACGCGCTGTGGGCGGGAGGCGCCACCGCCATGCAAATAATGGACCAACGGCTGATCTCCACGAGCGCGGTCCGCTGCGTAGGCAATACCCTCATTCTGCAGGGAGTCGTCTACTCGCCGCCGTTCCGGATCACCGCCACCGGCGCGCCCGACCGGTTGCGAGCGGCACTCGGAGCCTCTCCGGAGATACAGATCTACCGGCAATACGTCAACGAATACGGACTCGGTTACACCGTGCAGACCCTCCAAAAGACGACACTGCCCGCCTATACCGGCAATGCGACGCCGAAGTACGCAACGGAGCCAGACGGTGCGGATATTCATCCGTAGCATCGGCGAACTGTGCATCACGTCCGGCCTCGTCGTGCTGCTCTTCGTCGCCTACGAGCTCTGGGGCACCGGCGCGTACACCCAGGCGCAGCAGCACAAGCTGGGCGACGAGTTGACCCGCACGTGGAACTCCAGCGCCGGCCGGGTCACCACCGAGCGCGTACGCCTCGGGCACGGGCTCGCGCTGATCCGCATCCCGCGGCTCGGCAAGGGCTTCCACTACGTCATCATCGAGGGCGTCTCCATCGCCGACCTGCGCAAAGGCCCCGGGCACTACCCCGGCACCGCGATGCCCGGCCAGGTCGGCAACTTCGTCGTCTCCGGCCACCGCACCACCTACCTCGCGCCCTTCAACAAGCTCGGCGAACTGCGCGGCGGCGACCAGATCCTGATCGACACCTTGGCGAGCCAGTACGTCTACAAGGTCACCTCCACCAAGATCGTGCGGCCGGACGACGTGAGCGTGGCGTCGCCGGTGCCCGAGCACCCGAGGGCCAACCCCACCAAGCGGTTCATCACCCTGACCACCTGCAACCCGAAGTACTCCGCGGCGCAGCGGCTGATCGTCTTCGGCCGGCTCATGTCGACCACGCCGCGCGCGAAGGAGGCGGGTGCCTGATGTACGCCTGGCTGTGGCGCCACCTGCCCGGCGACACGTTGCAGCGGGCCGGCGTCGCACTGGCCGCCGTGGCCGTGGCGTGCGTCCTGCTCTGGTACCTCGTCTTCCCGTGGCTGGAGCCCAAGCTCCAGTTCGACCACGGCACGGTCGGGGGCGGCACCTCGGCGCCGCCGAGCCCGGCGCCGTCCCGCCCGGCTCCGTGACGCGCGTGCCGCGCCGCGTCCTCGTCGTCGATAACCGGGACAGCTTCGTCCACACCATCGTCGGCTACCTGCGCGAACTCGGCGCCGACTGCGTCGTACGCGACCGGTCCGAGACGACGGCCGCCGATGTCGACGCCTTCGACGGCGTGCTGCTCAGCCCCGGGCCCGGCCGCCCGGAGGACACCGGGGTCTGCCTCGACATCGCCGCCGAGGCTCGACGGCCCGTGCTCGGCGTCTGTCTCGGCCACCAGGTCATCGCTACCGTCTTCGGGGGTACGGTCGGCCGCGCGCCGGAACTCGTCCACGGCTACACGAGCCGGATCCACCACGACGGCGCGGGAGTCTTCCGCGGGCTGCCGGAGCCGTTCGCGGCCACGCGCTACCACTCGCTCGCACTCGATCCGGCGACCGTACCGGCCGGTCTCTTGGTCACTGCGCGTACAACGGATGGCGTCATCATGGGGGTACGGCACCGTACGGAACCGGTGGAGGGTGTCCAGTTTCACCCCGAATCAGTGCTTAGTCAGGGCGGGCACGAACTTTTTGCGAATTGGCTCGCGCACGCTCTGTGAGAACCGCAGGCCGTGGATCCGGCGTGGAAAACCTGGTCAAAGATTGCGTGCGGCGGCTGTAACGCCAACGAAGCTGAACCTGATTCCACCAATGAGGGCTTCCGCCGTTGCCCCCGAGCGGCGGAGGCCCTCCTTCATGCCCGGCCGCTGAGCCGGCATCCTCATATACGACAAGGCCCCCGTCACGCATGCGTTGGTTCTAGCGGTCCCCGCAACATCCTAGAGTTCAGGGAGTTGCGGGACCGCGCGTGCGGGGGCCTTCTCGCGTCGCTCAGTTGCCGTCGTTGCCGAACGGCGGGGTCGGGAAGTTGGTGGGACCGGTCGGCGGTTGCTGCTGCGGTGCGCGGGTCACCGTCAGCGTGACCGTACTGCCGCGGTTCGCCGTCTCGCCCTCGGACGGCGTCTGCTGCTGGACCTGCTGGTCGGGCTGGCCCGGCGGGACGTCGACGTAGTTCACCGCGACGCGGAAGCCGTGGCCGCGCAGGTCCGCCTTGGCCTGGTTGAGTGACTTGCCGACCTCGTTCGGGACCAGCGTCTTGCCCGGGCCGTCGGAGATGAACAGCGTGACCTCGGTGTCCTTGGCGACCGTGGTGCCGGGGGTGGGGTCGGAGCCGACGACGCTGTCCTTCGGCACCGTGGTCGAGGACTTCTTCTCGGTCGGGCCGGCCTTGAGACCGGCCGCTTCGAGCCGGGACTTCGCCTCGTCCTCGCTCAGGCCCTTGATATTGGGCACCTTGACCTTCGGCTTGCCGGCCGACACCGTCAGGGTGACCTGCGTGGTCGCCAGCTTCGTCTTGTCGATCTTGGTCTGCGGGCGCGGGTCGACGCTGAGGACCTGGCCCTTGTCGGCGCTGTCGTCGGTCTTCCTCTTGAAGTGGATGTTGGCGTCGACGAAGCCCAGCCCGACGAGTTCCTGTTTGGCCGTCGTCTGGTCGCTGCCCACCAGGTCGCCGGGCATGGTGACCTCGTTGCTGTCGCCCTGGCCACCGCCGCCACTGCTGAAGATCATGAAGAGGGCGACGATGGCGCCCACGGCGAGCACACCGACGATCGACCACAGGGCGATCTTCTTGCCCGGCCCCTCGCCGCGCTCGGGCTCCTCGTAGTTCACCGGCGGCAGGTCATAGCCCATCGTCTGCGGCCGCATCGCCTGGGTGTGCGGTGCGCCCTGCTGCCCCTGCATGACCTGGGTGCCGGCGTTCATCGCCATCGTCGGCGCGGACACCGGCATGCCCTGCGAGGCGCGCTGGATGTCGGCGCGCATCTCCGACGCACTCTGGTAGCGGTAGTTCGGGTCCTTCGCGAGCGCCTTCATGACGATCGCGTTGGCGTACTGCGGGATCGAAGGGTCGAGCTGCGACGGCTGCGGCGCCTCTTCGCGTACGTGCTGGTAGGCGATGGCCACCGGGGAGTCGCCCTGGAACGGCGGCCGGCCGGTGAGCAGTTCGTAAAGCACGCAGCCTGTGGAGTAGATGTCGCTGCGGGCGTCGACGCGCTCGCCGCGCGCCTGCTCCGGCGAGAGGTATTGGGCGGTGCCGATGACCTGCGCGGTCGCGGTCATCGTGGCCGCGGAGTCGGCGAGCGCGCGCGCGATGCCGAAGTCCATGACCTTGATCTCGCCGCTGGAGGTCAGCATCACGTTGGCCGGCTTGATGTCGCGGTGGACGATGCCGCCGCGGTGGGAGTAGTCCAGGGCGCGCAGGATGCCGTCGGTCATCTGGAGCGCACGCTCGGCCGGCAGCTGGTGCTCGTCGCGCAGGACGTCGCGGAGGGTGCGGCCCTCGGCGTACTCCATCACGATGTACGGCACCGGGTTGTGGTCCATCATGTCCTCGCCGGTGTCGTACACGGCGATGACGGAGGGATGGTTCAGCGACGCGGCGGACTGCGCCTCGCGGCGGAACCGGGCCTGGAACGTGGGGTCGCGGGCGAGATCGGACCGCAGTGTCTTGATCGCCACCACCCGGTCGAGGCGGAGGTCTCTAGCTCGGTAGACCTCGGCCATGCCGCCACGCCCGATGACGCCATCGAGTTCGTAGCGGCCACCGAGTAGCCGAGGCTGATTCATATCTGGCACTTTCCCTAGTCGTCTACGCCCTGTCCTCAGAACCTAGCGCGCCTTCGACACTGCTCGACGGCATTGGATCTGGAAGGGTCGGCGGCACAGGCGTCGCCGGCGTGGTAGGCGTCCGCTTTGGGGGCTTGATCGTTGGTCTGGGATGGGTGGACGGCGCCGACGTCGTGAAGCTCGGCGTCGGCATGAGGATCGGGCCGGTGGGCACGCTCTGCAATGGCCCGGGCCGATCCGTTGGCGCGGTGCTGACAGGCTGCCGGCTGAACTGCCTGGTGGGCACGGGGTGGCCCGCGGGCGCATCCCGGTTGCCGTCGACGAGTTTAGTGTGACCTGTGCCCTTCCACAGCGTTCCGGCGGCGAAGACGGCCGTACCCACCAAAACCGCCGCGCACGCGAGCGCGATCACGAACCGGCTCGTACGGCGGCGGTCCTCGGCACGTGCCATGCCCGCCTCGGTACGCGCATCGCTCACGTCCGCGGCGAAGGAGTCCTGGAGCCGGGTGGCCGCCGCCTGCGAGTCGTCCAGCGGGTCGCCGGTGCCCATGCCCCCGGTCTGACGGAGCACGTGCGCCTGGTCGGCGACCTCGCGTGCCCCGGTCGGCCGGTCTTCGGGATCCTTGGCGACCATGGCGGTGACCAGGGCGCGTACGGCCGACGGCACGTTCGTGGGTAGCGGCGGCGGCTCCTCGCGCACGTGCATGAGGGCCAGCGCGATGGGCGTGTCCGCGGTGAACGGCGGCACGCCCGCCAGGCATTCGTAGGCCACGATGCCGAGGGAGTAGAGATCGGAGGACGTCGTGATGACGCGGCCGGTCGCCTGCTCCGGCGAGACGTACTGCGCGGTCCCCATGACCTGGCCGGTCTGGGTCATCGTGCTGGCGCCGCCGGCGCGCGCGATGCCGAAGTCGGTGATCTTCACGACGCCTTCGGCGGTCACCATCAGGTTGGCCGGCTTGATGTCGCGGTGGATGATGCCCGCGACGTGGGCCACGTGGAGCGCGCGTGCCGCCTGACCGACGATGTCGAGGGTCGTGTCCGTGCCGAGCGGACCCTCGTCAGACAGGATCCGCGACAGCGTCTCGCCCGGCACCAGCTCCATCACGAGGTAGGCGATCTCGTCCTGCTCGCCGTAGTCATAGACCTGGGCGATGCCGCTGTGCTGCAACGACGCGGCGAACCTCGCCTCGGCGCGGAACCGCTCGCGGAAGCTCTCGTCGGAGACGTACTGCTCCTTGAGCACCTTGACCGCGACCGACCGGCCGAGCAGTTCGTCGGTGGCCTTCCACACCTCGCCCATGCCACCGGAGGCCAGGCGCTCGTCGAGGCGGTAGCG
The DNA here is from genome assembly GCA_963799975.1 of uncultured Actinomycetota bacterium. Lineage (GTDB taxonomy): Bacteria > Actinomycetota > Actinomycetes > Streptosporangiales > Streptosporangiaceae > Actinoallomurus. The sequence continues at coordinate 234,962 of CAWCZF010000003.1, forward strand.
GCGGCTGAGAACGAGGGGGTCGGTCATCGCTAGCGCACCGCCTGGACGATACTCAGGGCGATCGGCGCCGCGAAGTGTGCGCCGTCGCTGCCGGCGGGGCCCTCGGTGACGACCGCGAAGGCGACCTTGGGGTTGTGTTGCGGCGCGAAGCCGACGAACCAGTCCTCGTTGATCCGCCCGTCGGTCTCGGCGGTGCCGGTCTTGCCGGCGATGTCCTGGCCGCCGACGGTGGAGGCCGCCGTACCGGACGCCACGACCTGCCGCATCATCTGCTGGATCTGGCTCGCGGTGTCGGCGCTGATCGGGTGGCCGAGCTCCTGCGGCTGCGCGGTGGCCAGCTCGGACTGGTCGGGCGCGGTGACCCGCTTGACGAGGTAGGGCTTCATCTCGGTGCCGCCGTTGGCCACGGTCTGGGCGACCATCGCCATCTGGAGCGGCGTCGCGGTGACGTCGCCCTGGCCGATGCCGGAGCGTGCCAGGTCATCGCCGCCCAGTTGCTTGGTCGGGTAGTTGGCGCTCGCGCTGGCCATGCCCGGCTCGACGGTGACCGGCTTGTTCCAGCCGAACTTCTCGGCCTGGGCGAGGATCTTGGCCTGGCCGAGCTGGCTGGCCAGCCGGCCGAACGTGGAGTTGCAGGAGGCGGCGAAGGAGTCGATCAGCGGGATCGGGCCGTTGCACTTGGCCTCGTCGCCATCGGCGTTGGGCAGCGTGTGGCCCGATGGGCAGCCGCAGCTCGCTGGCGTCGAAGGGACTGTCCTTGTTGAGTGAGCCGCCCTCGAACGCGGTCGCCGAGTCGATGATCTTGAACGAGGAGCCCGGCGCGAACGTCTCGTTCATCGCCTTGTTGAGCATCGGCTTGCCCGGCTCCTTCTCCAGCCGGTCCGCCGCCTTGGACGCTTTGTCGCCGTTGTGCGTGGCGACCAGGTTGGTGTCATAGGACGGGAAGGAGGCCATCGCGAGGATGGCGCCGGTCTTGACGTCGAGGGCGACCGCCGCGCCACGCCGGAGGGTCTTGCCGCGTACGCCGTTGAACGCCGCCGCCTGCGCATCCGGCACGATCGTGGTCTGCACGGTCGCGCCCGCCGGCTTCTTGCCGACCAGCATGTCGAACCAGTTGCGTACGGTCAGCCGTTTGTCGGTCCCGTCGAGCAGGCCGTTCTCGGCGCCCTCCAGGCCGGTGCGGTTGAAGACGCTCACGAAGCCGGTGACCGGGGAGTACAGCTCACCCTGCCGGTAGACCCGCTGGTAGGTCTTCTTGTCGACCTTCTTGGACTGGGCGAGCGTGACGCCGCCCGCCATGATCGGCCCGCGGTTGTGCTGGAACTGCGCGCCGAACTGCCGGTAGTTGAGCGGATCCTTCTTGAGCTTGTCCGCCTGTGAGCCCTGGATGTAGTTCACGTTGATCATCAAGATGACGAGCAGCGTCATCGCCGCTATCGCCACCCGGCGCAGGGGCTTGTTCACCCGGTCTTCACCACCTGGGTCATTCCCTCGTCCTGGATGGGCTGGGGGGCCGGGCGCCGCGCGGCGTCACTGATGCGGATGAGAACGGCGATGAGGATCCAGTTCGCGAGGAGCGACGAACCGCCCTGCGCGAGGAACGGCGTCGTCAGGCCGGTCAGCGGGATGAGCCGCGTCACGCCGCCGACGATCACGAAGACCTGGAGGGCGAACACGAAGGACACACCGCCGGCGAACAGCTTGGCGAAGTTGTCCTTCGTGGCGACCGCGGCCTTCATGCCCCGCTGCACGATCAGCGCGTACGCCAGCAGGATCACCATGAGGCCGGTCAGCCCGAGCTCCTCACCGAAGGAGGTGACGATGAAGTCGCTGTAGGACAACGGGGTCTGCCACGGCTCGCCCTGGCCGAGGCCGGTGCCGAGCACGCCGCCCTGGCCCATCGAGAACAGTCCGCGCATGAGCTGGCCGCTGTCGGCGATGTACTGGCCGCCCTTGTGCAGGCAGTCGGTGATCGGCGTCTGGTTGACGATCTTGCCGTTGATCTTGCAGCCGCCGTCGAAGTACGGCTTGGGGTTCAGCCAGGTCGCGATGCGCTGCTGGATGTGCGGGATCAGCGGTGCCACCAGGCTCGCGCCGGCGAGGAGGAGCACGCCGATCCCCACCCACTCGAAGCGCTCGGTGGCGATGTAGAGCATGCTCACGAACAGGCCGAAGAACAGGATCGCGGTGCCGAAGTCGTTCTCCAGCGCCAGCACGCCGAGGCAGATCATCCAGATCACGAGGATCGGGCCGAGGTCGCGGGCGCGCGGGAGGTTGAGCGGTCCGAGCTTCTTGCCGACGATCGACATCGCCTGGCGCTTGTTGACCAGGTAGCCGGCGAAGAACGCGACCAGCGCGAGCTTGGAGAACTCCCCCGGCTGGATCGAGATCGAGCCGACCCGGATCCAGATCTTGGCGCCCAGCGCCCCGCTGATCGAGGAGGGCAGGAAGCCGGGCAGCGCGAGGAAGAACAATCCGAGCGCGCCGATCGTGTAGATGTAGCGCTGGACGATCTTGACGTCGCGCAGGACGAGCAGCGTCACGGCGAAGAAGATCATACCGAGCGCGGTCCACTCGAGCTGCGCGGTCGTCGACGGCCCGAAGTAGGAGACCTTCTTGCCGGCCGCGATGGCGTCCTTCATGTCCTGGCTGGTGTTGAGGTCCAGCCGGTAGATCATCGCCAGCCCGAGGCCGTTGAGGAACACCGCGAGCGGCAACAGCAGCGGATCCGCGTACGGCGCGAAGCGCGCCACCACGAAGTACGCGCCGGCGGCGAGGATGCCCAGGCCGAGGCCGTAGCCGTACATCCCGACCGGCAGGTGACCGTCACGCGCGAGCCCGACCTGCGCGAACCCCGCGACGGTGATGATCATCGCGAAGATGAGCATGCCGAGCTGGGCGCTGCGCCGCGGACGTGTCGCGACGGGTACGCCCGCCTCGTTGGTCGTTATGGCGCTCATCCGCGTTTGCCCGGTTGCGCGGGACAGCCCGGGAGCGTGCCCGTGTGCTGGGTGCACTGGGCGGCCTCGTCCCGCAGTTGCTGGAGCTCGACCTGCGCGGCCTGGGGACTGGCGACGTCGATCCCCTTGCGCACTTCCTGCTTGGACTTGGTGGTCAGGCTGTTCGTGCGCACCTGCGGGTCGGAGGGCTGGACCACCTTGTTCTCGCAGCCCTCGCCCTGCTGGCCGCGGCCCTTCCAGACGGCGACCGCACCGTGGCCGTCATCGGCGACCGAGGTTCGGCAGACCTTGCCGCGCAGGTTCGTGACCGTACGGCGGGCGCTCGCGAGGCTGCCCAGGTTGTCGATGGTCTTGGTGACCGCGGACTGCGCGCTGGGGGTGAGGTCGGCGACCTTGAGGCCGGAGTGCTCCTTCACGTGGTAGAGCTTCTGGCCGAGCACCTTGTCGTTCATCCCCTGGAAGATCGTCACCTGGCCGTTGTCGGCGGCGACGTAGTACTGGCCCTGCACGGAGGTCCAGGCGACGTACGAGCCGCCCGCGACGAGCAAAACCAGGACGACCGCGAGCCCGACGAGCCAGGGCCAGCGTCGTCGCGCCCGCATCGGCGCCATCGGCAGGGCGTCCTCCTGCGTCGGCGGCACCGCCTGCATGTCGGCGACCGTCACCGCGGCGCCCTGCTGTGGCTCTCCGCGCAGCGCGGCGGCCCGGTGCGCCGGCGACTCGCCGCCCATCGGCCCGCCGCCGGGCAGGGCCGGTGCGGTGTCGGCCTCGCCGCGCGTACGGCTGGCGTTGTGCGCGGCACCCGCCACGATGGCCTTCTGCCGCGGCGCGTGCTGCGCCTCCAGCTCCACGACGTCGGCCACGACACACGTGATGTTGTCCGGGCCGCCGCCGCGGTTGGCGAGGTCGATCAGCTGGCGTACGGCCTGGTCCGGCTCGGCGGCCGAGGTCAGCGCGTGGTGGATCGTCTCGGCGGTCACCACCGAGCACAGGCCGTCGGAACACAGCAGGTAGCGGTCACCGAGCTGGGCCTCGCGCAGGGAGACGTCGGGATCGACCTCGCCGCGGCCGTCGAGCGCCCGCAGCAGCAGCGAGCGCTGCGGGTGCGAGGCCGCCTCGTCGAGGCTGATCCGGCCCTCGTCGACCAGCGACTGCACCAGCGTGTGGTCGTGGGTGATCTGGAACAGCTCGCCGTTGCGTAGCAGGTAGGCGCGGGAGTCGCCGATGTGGACGAGGGCCATCTGCCGGCCGTGCCAGAGCATCGCGGTGAGCGTCGTGCCCATGCCCTGGAGCGATGGGTCGCCCTCGACGATGCTGTGCAGCGTCTCGTTGGCGCGGTGCACGGCCTGTTCGAGCACCCCGACGATCTCGTTCGCCGGGACGTCGACGTCGAGCGGTTTCAGTGTGTCGATGGCGGCGGCACTGGCGATCTCACCGCCGACGTGCCCGCCCATGCCGTCGGCCACGGCGAGCAGCCGGGTGCCGGCGTAGGCGGAGTCCTCGTTGCCTTCGCGGAGGAGGCCGACGTCCGATCGTGCGGCGAAGCGTATTCCGATTGTCATTTGCGCAGCTCTATGACGGTCTTCCCGATACGAATCGGTACGCCGACGGGGACGGGCTCCGGCCGGCTCAGCTTGGCCCGCCCGAGAAAGGTGCCGTTCGTGGAACCGAGATCCTCCACGAACCACTGACCGTTCTGTGTGAAGAGCCGGGCGTGCCGCCCCGAAGAGTAGTCGTCTCCGAGTGGCAGCGTGACGTCATTGCCACGACCCATGACGATCTCCGAGCCGACCAGGTCGAGGGTCGTGCCCGCACGCGCCCCCTGGGTGATGACGAGCTTCGTCGGATCCGCACGCCGTGAGCGCGGTGCGGCGGCCTTCGGCTGGCGGGCAGGCTGAGGCGCGGCCGCGGCCTTGCGTGGCCGCAATGCCTTCGCGGCGGCCTTGGACCCCCACAGGTCGGCGCGGATCACGCCCGCGGCCGCGATGACGAACAGCCAGAGAACGGCCAGGAACGCCACCTTCATGAGGGTCAGAGTCAGTTGGTTCATCGGAGTCGGAACTACTCCCTGTCGCGACGGAACACGAGGGTTGTCCGGCCGAGGGTGACACGTGCGCCATCACGCAGCGTCACCCGTCGAATCGGCTGGCCGTTCACGAAAGTGCCGTTGGTCGACCCTAGATCGACCGCGACCACCTCCGGACCCTCGACTCTGATCTCGGCATGGTGCCGGGAAACTCCCGGATCGACAAGCCGAAGATCACAGTCGGTGCCTCGGCCCAGCAAAGTCACCGGCGTTGCCAGGTCGTACATGTGGCTTTCTTGGCCCTCGGTGCTGACCAGAAGCCGGGGTCGTCCGCCGGAGAGCCCGCGTGCCGGTGGGGGCATGTCGCTCATCGGCTGCCGGATCTCGCCGCCCTCGACCGTCGAGCCGCGGATGACGCCGGAGCGTATCCGGAACATGCCGGTACGCAGGTCATCGGCGTTCTCGAACCGCACACGCACCGGTCCCACGAAGGAGTAGCCCTGCTCCTTCGCGTGCTCTCGGGCGAGATTGGCGAGCTCCTGGCTCAAGCTGTCGGCATAGACCGCGAGTCGTTCGCCGTCGGGATGTGAGATCTCGACGACGAAGTCGTTCGGCACCAGAGTGCGACCCTGCGCCACGATGGCGGCGCGCTCGTCCATCTCACGCTGGATGGCGCTGGCAACCTCTACGGGTTGCAGCTCCGACTTGAAAGCCCGAGCGAACGCACCTTCCACCATGCCCTCGAGTCGACGCTCGAAGCGCTGTAGGACACCCACGTGCACCTCCCTTCTCCACTGCTAGACGATCGTATCTGTGCGTTGGTTCGCGCGAAGCAATCGAGTTCCGACGAGCACTCGGGTGGTGCTAACCTCTGACACGCCACGGGCGAGTGGCGGAACGGCAGACGCGCACGGTTCAGGTCCGTGTGTCCGAAAGGATGTGAGGGTTCAAATCCCTCCTCGCCCACGAGCGAATGTCCTGGGGTCAGTGTGCTCGCGAACCTGCGGTTCGCTTCGCGCACTGGCCCTTCGCCATTTTCCCCGGGGGACGATCCCCCGGAGCCCCCTGATGTGGGGGCTTTCGCCCCCACGCCCCCTTGCGGCTGGGGTCTCGTCATGATGGCACGAAGTCATTCGGCTGGGTGATCTCTTACTCATCTGTGACACTTGTTCCTCAGGCGTCACTGTGACGGACTGGTAGCTCTCGGCGATGTTGTCTTTGGCGGTGCGCGGACGTTCGAGGGACCTTTGGCCCTGGCTCGAGTTGCTCCGGCATGGGGACGGTGGGGGCATGCGAGCGCACACGGGGGATGCGTTGGTGGTCCGTGGGCAGCACGTCGGGGATCAGGATCGGCGGGCGGTGATCGTCGAGGTGCACGGGAGCGATGGGGAGCCGCCGTACCTGGTTCGGTGGGCGGACGGGCACGAGAGTGTCGTCTTTCCCTCCTGTGACGCGGTCGTCTCGCGCGAGCAGTGACGGGCGGCGTGTGACACTGCCGGGATGAGTCTTGCCCGAGAGCTTGAGACGATCGGCCGGCCGCTCCTCGACGTGCAGGTCAGGCATCCGACCGTGGCCGGGATCGCGCGTGGTGATCTCGATGTCGGGGTGTTCCGTGCCTGGCTGGAGCAGGATTACCTCTTCCTGCACGACTACGTGCGGGTCTTCGCGCGGCTTGCCTGGCAGGCGCCGGACGGGCATCTCGGCGATCTCGTGGAACTCGCGCACGCGACGTTCTTCGAGGAGCTCGCCCTGCATCGGGCGCTGGCGGCGGAGTTCGGCGCCGACCTCGACGGCGCGGTCAAAGGGCCCGCGTGCGCGGCTTACACCGCCTTTCTCCTGGAGGCCGCGGCGTCGTACGGCGAGGGGCTGGCAGCGCTCTATCCGTGTATGTGGGGGTACTCCATGCTCGGCCGGCTGCTGGCACAGGACCCTCCGGCCGAGCCTCGCTACCGGCGCTGGGTGGACACCTACGCCGACCCCGGGTTCGCGATGCTCGCCGGTCGTGTCGCGGCGATGCTGGACGAGGCCGCGCCCGAACCTGGGCGCGCCCATGCGCTCTTCACCGAGGGCATGCGTCATGAGCTGGCCTTCTGGGACGTGCCCGGCCGATAATCAGTAACACGCGTCACCTTGTCCACAGGGCTGTGGACAAGGCTTAGCCTTGGGGACATGCCGGAGCTGCCGGAAGTTGAGTCGCTCGCCGCGTTCCTGCGAGATCACGCCGTGGGCCGGGCCGTCGCCCGCATCGACGTCGTCGCGATCTCCTGCCTCAAGACCTACGATCCGCCGGTCACCGCGCTGAGCGGACTGTCGATCACCGGTGTCTCGCGGCACGGGAAGTTCCTCGACCTCGACGTGGACGGCCTGCACCTGGTCGTCCACCTGTCCCGCGCGGGCTGGCTGCGCTGGAAGGACAACGTGCCGGCGGTGCCGCCGCGGCCCGGGCAAGGGACCGCTCGCCATGCGCGTCCACCTGGAGGACGACTGCGGGTTCGACCTGACCGAGGCCGGCACGCAGAAGCGTCTCGCGGTCTACGTCGTACGGGATATCCAGGACATTCCCGGCATCAGGTCGCTCGGGCCCGACCCGCTGGGCGAGGACTTCGGCGTCCGGGACCTGGCGAAGATCCTCGGCGGCCGCCGTACGCAGATCAAGGGCCTCCTGCGCGACCAGAGCGTGCTCGCCGGCATCGGCAACGCCTACTCCGACGAGGTCCTGCACGCGGCGAAGACCTCGCCGTACAAGCTCGCCGCGAGCCTCACCGAGGCCGAGGTCGCCACGCTGTACGAGGCGATCATGACGACGCTCGGCGAGGCCGTGGAGCGCTCGCGCGGGCTGGCGGCCAAGGACCTGAAGGGCGAGAAGAAGTCGGGCCTGCGGGTGCACGGCAGGGCCGGGCAGAAATGCCCCGTGTGCGGCGACACGATCAAAGAGGTGTCGTTCGCCGACCGCGCGATGCAGTACTGCCCGACCTGCCAGACCGGTGGCAAGCCGCTCGCCGACCGCCGGATGTCACGGCTGCTCAAGTAGGTCGCGCGCCGCGAGGTCAGTGGGTGGGCGTGTGCGCGAGCGGGCCGAACAGCGCGGCGAGGTCGTTCCAGCGCTTGACCTCACAGCCGTTCTTGCGGCCGAACGTCGCGTCGACCGGTCTGCCCCGCCAGGTGCCCTCGACCGTGGCGGTCTGCGGGCCGCCGAAGATCTGGGTGCACATCTGGCCCTTGGGCGTGGGCGCGAACGGATCGCCGCCCTTGGCCGCGGCCGCCTTCGCCAGGCCCGCGCAGGCGCCGGCCGCGTTCGGCGCGGTGCCGCCGGGCGGGTCGCAGGTGAGGGTCCGCGTGATCGGGTGCGCGGCGGGCGCCATGCGTACCGTGATGGTGAGTTTCGTGCCGCCGGCCGGTTGGTCGCCGGGGGGCGGCGTCGGGGTCGGCGTGGCGGCCGCGGGCGGCTGAGAGGCGGGCGCCGTGCTCTGCGTGGGCTGTGAGGTCGGGGTGCCCGGCGGGCTCGTCGTCGTTCCCTGGTCGTCCTTGCAGCCGGCCAGCGTCAGTGCCGTGAGGATCCCCGGCACGATGACGGCCGTCCTTCCCAGTCTCGATAGAGATTGCCTCATGACGATTCGACTCCGGCCGGTTGTGCGTGGTTCCGTGGATACGTGAATCTTTTCAAGGATCAGCTACCCAGTGTCGCGGCTTCGGCCGTACCGGGTGATGGTTTCCTTCTCGACGTACGCGAGGCCGACGAGTGGCAAGCCGGGCATGCGCCCGACGCCGTGCACATCCCCCTCAGCGAGCTGAACGGCCGTGCCGGGGAAGTGCCCGACGACCGCCAGGTCTTCGTCATCTGCAGGTCAGGGGCCAGATCCGCGCAGGCGGTCGCGGCGTTCAACCACGCGGGCTGGCAGACGGCCAACGTCGACGGCGGCATGCACGCATGGGAGGCGGCCGGGCGCCCGATGGTGAGCGAGTCGGGCGGCGACCCCTTCGTGGCCTGAGGCGGTGCCGCGTACGCGGTACATTGTGACGGCCAACTGGATAAACGCGGGAGCTCGGGCGCAGACCGGGCTGAGAGGGCGGCTTCGCACGTGCCGCCGACCGCTCGAACCTGACCGGATAATGCCGGCGTAGGGAGTGTGCTCCTGTGAGCACTGTCGTCCGCCCGCCACGCGATGAGGCCCCGTACACGCTCGACCAGCCCGCCCCGCGGGTGCTCAGCTTCTGGGACCAGAGCGCGTTCTGGGCCAACCTGGGCGTGAGCCTGCTGGCGTTCTCCGGCGCGGCCACCGTGCTCGCCCCCGACGCGGCCGGCGTGCCGCAGCTCCCGATCGTGGCCGGGATCGTCGCGATGGTCGTCGGCACCGTGATCGGCGGGATCATGCTCGGCCTGGCGGCGGTGCCCGGCGCGCGTGCCGGGGTGCCGGCGATGATGCTGCTGCGCGGCCTGTTCGGCACGCGCCTGTCGTACGTGCCGACGGTGCTGAACATCCTGCAGATGATCGGCTGGGGCACGTTCGAGCTCATCACCATCGCGGACGCGGCCGAGCAACTGTTCGGCGGCGGACCGCACTGGGCGTACGTCGTCGTGGCGGGCGTGGTCACGACGGTGCTGACCATCTGGCCGCTCGGCTCGGTGCGGGTGCTGCGCCGCTACGTGACGGCGGCGGTGATCATCGCCCTCGTCTACTTCTACGTCCAGCTCTCGCGCCAGCCGCTGCCCGACCTGACCCACGGCTCGTGGGACCACTTCTGGATCGGCGCGGATGCCGCGCTCGCCGTGTCGATCTCCTGGGTGCCGATGGCGGCCGACTACACGCGTCACTCCAGGTCCGAGCGTGCCGCGTTCGGCGCGGCCTCCGTGGCGTACGGGCTGACGCAGATCGTCGCGTACGTCCTCGGCCTGCTCGCGCTCGCCCTGGTCGCCGGCGACTCGGGCCAGGTGTTCGGGCCGTTCCAGCACGTCGCGCTCGGCACGCTGTTCTTCGCGGTCTTCGTGCTGCGCGAGGCCGACCAGTCCTTCGCGAACGTCTATTCCACGGCCATGTCGATCCAGAACCTGGCGCCGCGGCTCGACCGGCGGGTGCTCACGGTCGCGCTCAGCGGGCTGATCATGGTACTGGCCCTCGCCCTGAACATGAACAACTACGCCGACTTCCTCACGCTCATCGGGTCGGTGTTCGTGCCCATGCTCGGAGTGCTCGTGGTCGATTTCTTCTGCTTCGGCGGCCGGCGCGGCTGGGACGTGTCGGCGCACGCGCCGTCGCGCTGGCCGATGCTCCTCGCCTGGGCGGCGGGCATCGCCGTCTACCAGTTGATCAACCCCGGCAACGTGGGCGCGTGGTCGCACCTGTGGGTGGACGCGCAGGGCGCGCTCGGGTTCACGCCGTCGAGCTGGATGAGCGCCTCGCTGTTCTCGTTCGCCGTCGCGGCTCTCGTCAGCGGGGCGATCGGCCTGCTCTCCCGGGGACGCGTCAGAAATATTGCCGGAAATGCGAAGTCTTCTTGACCTTCACGTAAGCGGGGTTTCGCAACCGATCGACCGGTCCGCGATGGCACTATGGCCCCGTGAACACCTCCGACGCGACAATGCGCGCGGCCGTCGCCTCGGCCGCCGACGCAATGATCGCGCTCGGTCCTGACCTCACCGTTCGCCTGTGGAACCCCGCCGCGGAGCGGCTGTTCGGATGGAGCGCCGAGGAGGCGGTCGGCCGCCCGCTGCGCACCATTCCCAAGGAGTTCACCGCCGAGCACCGCGCCGTGCTCGAGCGCGTACGCGAGGGCGGCAACATCTCCTTCGCCACCCGGCGGCTGCACCGCGACGGCCACCTCCTGGAGACGCGCGCCGTCGTGAGCGGCATGGACTCCGGCGACGGCGAGCTGCTCGGCTGGGTCTGCTTCTACCGTGCCGCCGACGAGGACGACGCGGTCCAGCGGCAGGCCGCCGAGCGGATCCGGCTCGTACGCCGGCTCAACGACGTGGTCGCCGACCTCAACGCCGAGCTGGAGCTGCCGGCCGTGCTCGACCGCGTCGCGGCGAGCGTCATCGAGTTGACCGGCGCGGACGCCGCCGGGTTCGTGCTGATCGAGCAGCCGGCCAACTCCCTGCGCCTCGTCAGCATCAGCGGCCTGCCCGAGCGCCTGCGCGGCGTGACCGCCGACCTGCGCAGCAGCCTGGTCGGCGAGCTGCTGCGCTCGGGCCGTACGGTCATGCTCGCCACCGCCGACACGCGCAGCCTCGGTGACCTGATCTGGGCCGAGCTGGCCGGGCTGCACACGATCGCGCTCGGCGTCTCCAGCGTGCACGGCCGCCCGTACGGCGCGCTGTACGCCCTGTTCTCCGGGCACAAGGCCGGCCACATCGAGCTGGAGCTGCTCGAACTCTTCGCTGGGCACGCCGGGGTGGTCGTCGGCAACGCGGTCAGCTACGCCGAGGTGGTCAAGCAGCGCAAGCACGAGCGCGCCGTCATCGAGGCCAGCGCCGACGGCATCGCGGTGCTCGACCGCGACGGCATCGTCCAGCAGTGGAACCCGGCGGCACGCGCCATCATGGGGATGGCGGCCGAGGAGGTCATCGGCCGTCCGCTGCCGTTCACACTGCCCGCGCCGGACGCGGAGCCGACGATCCAGGTCGAGTCGGGCAGCTGGCTCAACGTGCTCTACGCCGCGATCGACGACCACGACGAGGTGGTCGTGGACTTTCGCGACGTGACCGAGGCCAAGTCGCTGGAGGCGGCCAAGGACCTGTTCCTGTCGATGACGAGTCATGAGCTGCGGACCCCGATCACGGTGGTGCACGGGTACGCCAAGACGCTGGTCAACCGGTGGGACAAGCTCGGCGACGCCGACCGGCGGCAGGCAGTGGCGATCATCGCCGAACGCGCGGAGACGCTCGGGCACCTGGTGGACAACCTGCTCTACTCCCGTACGATGCCGGACGGCATGGCGGTGACCAACGAGCCGTTCGACCTGGCCAGGCTGTTGCGCGGCGCGGTGGAGGGGTTCCGCGGGATGTCGGAGCAGCACGCGATGGAGCTGGAGATCGGCGCGGGACTGCCCGAGGCGGTCGGCGACGCGATGGCCACCGACATCATCGTGGGTCAGCTCCTGGAGAACGCCGTGAAGTACTCCCCGGGTGGGGGCACGGTCACCGTACGCGCCGCCGCCGAGGACGAATTGATCGTCGTCACCGTCGAGGACGACGGGGTCGGCATCGCCGTCGGCGACCGCGAGCGCGTCTTCGAGCGCTTCGTCCAGGGCGAGGCGGGCGACCGGCGGCGGTTCGGCGGACTCGGGCTCGGCCTCTACATCGTGCGGCGATTGGCCCGCGCCCAGCACGGAGAGGTGACCGCCCACGCGCGTACGGGACGGGCCGGCACGTGCATGAGGTTCGCCCTGCCGCGTGCGGACCAGGCACTGTAGCCGGTGGGTCTACGCCGTCAATTCGTTCGTTGGCGGGGTCACCGTTGCTCGTTGTGTTGGCAATAGATTCCTGTGGCAGGGTTTCCGACCACTTTAACCTGGGCATTTCGGTCGTACCGGAGGGATGTTACGGGGGAGGGCTCGAGACAGTCCACACCCTGGGGAGGTGAGGGCGGCGAGCGTCGTATTCCTGCCGCATGCGCCATCGAGCGTCTCGGTGGTGCGCCGACGCCTCGCGGCCGAACTCCTCGCGTCGGGGGTCTATGAGGACATCGCCGACGATGCCGCGGTGATCGTCAGCGAACTGATCAGCAACGCGCTGCGCCACGCACGCCCCCTGCCGTCCGGCGACATCCGGGTCGCCTGGACCCGGCAGGGCGACCTCATCCAGCTCGCGGTCAGCGACGGCGGCGCCATGACCGAACCCCGCCTCGCCCGCGCCACGCTCTCCTCGCTCGGCGGACGCGGACTCGGCATCGTGGAGACGCTCGCCGACGGCTGGGGCGTCCTCCACGACGACGGCGGCACCACGGTCTGGGCGACGCTGCACTCGCCGCACTCCGCCAACGGCGCACGCCGCTCGACGACGAGCATGCTCAGGCCGGCCCACTAGGAGCCGGCCCGGACACATCGGTCGCGCTAGAGCGGGTCGCGCAGGATCGGGCAGGACATGCAGCGCGGGCCGCCACGGCCGCTGCCCAGCTCGCTGCCCTGGATCCGGATCACCTCGATGCCGGCCGCCTCCAGGAGCGCGTTGGTCTCGATGTTCCGCTCGTACGCGACGGCCAGGCGCGGGCCGACCGCGAGGGTGTTGTTGCCGTCGTCCCACTGCTCGCGTTCGGCGGTCACCGGGTCCAGGCCCGTGTCGATCACCGACAGCCGCTCGATGCCCATCGCCTGCGCGGCCGCCTCCAGGAACGGCCGCGCCCGCGACACGCGAAGGTCGCCGTTCTCGCTGGTCACCGTGAAGGCGGTCAGGGAGTACGCCACGGCCGGGTACATGACGATCTTGTCCACGTCGACCATCGTGCAGATCGTGTCGAGGTGCATCGTGGCGCGTTCCTGCGCGATCGGCACCGCGAGTACGGTGTGCGCCAGTCCGGCGTCGAACACCTGACGGGCCAGGCGCTCCACGCCCGCCGGAGTCGTACGCTCGCCGGTGCCGATGGCCAGCACGCCCGGCGAGAGGAGCAGCACGTCGCCGCCCTCGACATGCTCCAGGTCCGGCTGGTAGACCATCTCGGCGCCCTCGAAGCGCGGGTGATGGCGGTAGATCAACTGGGTCAGCGCGCCCTCGCGCTTGCGTGCTCGCATCGTCAGGCTCGTCACCGCGACGCGGTCGCCGATCCACACGCTGGAGTCGCGCGTGAACAGCAGGTTCGGCAGCGGGTCGATCACGAAGTCATGCCGGTCCATGAGCTGGTACACCAGGCCGCGGCCGGTCTTTAGCTCCTCGTGTGCCACGCCGGCCACGAGCACGTGCGTGAGGTCCTCGGGCGTCAGATCGGCGAGAAACCGGCTGAGGATCAGGCGGAGCTGGTCGCCGAGCCGCGAGTCGTCCAGGACGCCCGCGATGGCCTCGTCGCGCGCCGGTTGATACTCCAGGGTGTCCTGCAGGAGTTCGGTGAGATAGAGCACCTCGACGTCGTGGTCGCGCAACGCCTGGGCGAAGGCGTCGTGCTCCTGCTGGGCGCGGCCGACCCACGGGATGCCGTCGAAGAGAAGTTGATCGTTGTTGCGTGGGGTGAGGCGCTTCAACTCCGCGCCCGGACGATGCAGGAGAACAGTCCTGAGGCGTCCGACCTCACTGTCCACACGGTAGCCATGAGTCACATTTGTGAGCTTAGTCGTCTCTACGTGAACAGGCGCTTTTACCCCAGTCGGTATCTTTCCCGGACTTACCTCAGGAAGAGTCCACACTCCTTGACCCCGGCCGCGGCAGGAGTCGCGGCCGACGTTGCCGGACCCGGCTAGTGCACCGCGCGTGCCTGGTCCTGCCAGTACGGCTCGCGGAGGCGGCGCTTGAGGACCTTGCCCGTGGGGTTCCGCGGGATCGTGTCGGTGCGCTCGACCGAGGTGGGGCACTTGAAGTGCGCCAGCCTGCTCCGGCAGTAGTCGATCAGCTCCCGGTCGGTGGCCTCCCCGTCGATGACGACGACGGCCTTCGGCGTCTCGCCCCACTTCTGGTCGGGTACGCCGATCACCGCGCAGTCGGCCACGGCCGGGTGGCTCATCAGGACGTTCTCCACCTCGGCCGGGTAGATGTTCTCCCCGCCCGAGATGATCATGTCCTTGACGCGGTCGTGGATGAAGAGGTAGCCGTCATCGTCGAGGTAGCCCGCGTCGCCGGTGCGCAGCCAGCCGTCGTCCAGCAGGGTGTCGCGGGTCGCCTGCTCCAGCGACCAGTAGCCGCGCATGTTCTGCGGAGTGCGGCAGACGATCTCGCCGACCTGGCCCGGCGCCACCGGGTCGCCGGTGCCCGGGTCGATGATCTTCAACTCGGTCGTGGGGTTGGCGATGCCGGCGCTGCGCAGCCGCTCGCCGGGCCGGTGGTCGTCCGGCGGCAGGTACGTGATCGCCCCCGTCGTCTCCGTCAGCCCGTACACCTGCATGAAGCGGGTGTCGGGGAGCAGGCGCATCGCGCCCTGGAGCACCTCGTCGCTGATCGGCGAGGCGCCGTACAGCAGGAGGCGCAGACTCGACAGGTCCGCCTCGCGTACCTGCGGGATCTGCTGCATGAACAGCAGCAGGACCGGCACCAGGAAGACGTGCGTGACCCGATGCGCCTCGATCGCCCGGGCGATGGCCACCGGGTCCGGTTCGCGCATGAGCACGCCGGCGATGCCGGCGTAGATCGCGCCGACCGCGAGCGTGCAGCCCGCGATGTGGTACATCGGCATCGCGACCATGAGCCGGCTCTCCGGCCGGATGTCCCACAGCTCGTCGGCGAGCGGCAGGACGGCGAAGAAGTTGTCGTGCGTCAGCATGACGCCCTTGGGCAGGCCGGTCGTGCCGGAGGAGTAGAGCTGGACGAACACCTCGCCCGGCCGATCGTCCTCGATCGGCTCCCGCGCGCTCCAGGTCCGGTAGTCCTCATACCGCTCGCTCTCACCGATCACGATCAGGTGCTCGGTGTGTTCGAGGCGGTCCGCTATCGCGTCCAGGACCGGGGCGAACTCCGCGTCCGCGACGAGGACCCGCGCCTTGGCGTTGCCGACGATGTAGGCGACCTCGTCGGGGGCCAGCCGGTAGTTGACCGGCACCTGCACGGCGCCGACCCGCGCCGCGCCGAACAGCAGCTCGACGTACGGCAGGGAGTTCTTGTCGAGGATCGCGACACGGTCGCCGGGGCCCACGCCCGATGCGCGCAGTGCGGCCGCCACGCTGTCCACCCGCCGGTCGAACTCCGCGAACGTGACCTGCTCGTCCTCGTAGATGAAGGCGACGCGCTCGGGGTGAGCCGCCGCCCGGTCGCGGAGCATGCCGGTGAGATCCATGGCGGCATCATGCGCGTAGGCGGCGTGGCGTGACAAGACGCCTAGTTGCTCTTCGCCATCCGGCTGATGACGGTGACGACCACTGCGGCGATGACCGCGAGGAAGCCGAGCCAGATCAGGAACTTCAGCGCCGAGATGATCATGCCGATCACCATGAAGATCAGCCAGATCGACAGCAGCACGCCGACAATCGTGAGAATCGCCTTACCCATGGGAGGAGCGTACGCGTTCGGGACGAAGACGGCAGGGGGTTACATCTCCGTACGTACCAGCTCGGCGAAGCAGCGTGCCGCCGCCGTCCAGGTGCACGCCACGTTGAGGCCCGCCGCGCTCGCGTACGCACCGATCGCGTCCGCTCCGACGTGCGACCAGCGGAACCACTCGCCGACCTGCCGCGCCCCGCGCAGGCGTATCCACTCGGTGTGCGTCGAGTCGCCGAGTTCGACGACGGCGCGGCCGCCGGCGTTCATCAGCGCGGCGACGCGCCGCAGGAGGACGGGCGGGTCGCCGCCGATGCCGATGTTGCCGTCGGCGAGCAGCACCGTCTCCCAGCGGCCCGTACCGGGGATCCGGTCGAAGACGTCGCGGAGCAGCGCCAGCCCGCCCGCCGCGCGGGTCATCTCGACCGCGTACGGCGTGACGTCGATGCCGAGGGCGGGCAGCCCGCGCTCACCGAGCCGGACGGTGAGACGGCCGGGACCCGAACCGATGTCGAGCGTGGGGCCGTCGCAGCGGTCCAGGAGCGCGTCGTCTCCCGGCCGGCCGTCTCGCCAGGCGGCCACGGGGAGCCGTTCCGTACGGCCGTCCTCGTGCTCCACCTCGACGTCGTCCAGGCCGCGGAGACAGCCGTCGTACAGCTCGCCGATCATCTCGCCGCCACCGCCGCGGCGAAGCGCGTACCGGGAGCCTGCGCGGCGACGCGTACGGCGTCGTCCGCGGTGTCGACGTCGACGAGGGTCGCCAGGGTCGCGACGCGGAGGCCCTGGAGGCGTTCGAGCTGGCGTGCCCCGGTGTCGGAGCGGGACATGGGGACGCCGAGGAGCATCGCCGGGTCGGGCGCGCGCAGCCCGAGCAGCCAGAACCCGCCGTCGGCCGCCGGCCCGAACACGGCGTCGGCGCCGTCGTCGAGATGGTCGCGGGCCGCGGTGAGCAGCGTGGCGGTGACCTGCGGCGTGTCCATGCCGATGAGCACGGCCGGACCGCCGCCCGCGTCGTCGAAGGCGTTCGCGAGGCGTTCGTCCAGGCCGTCGCCGCGCTGGGGGATCACCTCGAAGCCGGGCGGCAGCCAGCTGCCGGGACGCCCGGCGAGCGCGAGCACCCTGCGCTTCGCGGGAGTGCGCGCGACGGTGTCGAGCGTGTCGGCCAGCGCGCACTCGGCGATCACCGCCGCCTGCCGGGGTGTGTACGGCGGTGTGAGCCGGGTCTTGACCTTCCCGGGAACCGGTTCCTTGGCGATGACGAGGAGCGTCGTCATACGCGCCCCTCGCCGCGCGCGTCGAGGCTGTGTGCGTTGAGACTGCGCGCATTGAGGACTCGGCGCATGTCGCGTACGGCCTGGAGGGTGCCGCGTACGGTCCCGGTGACCTTGGAACGGCCGGTACGCGGGTGGTAGGCGACATCGGTCTCGGCGATGCGCCAGCCATGGCGTTCGGCGCGCGCGACCATTTCCAGCGGGTAGCCGGAGCGCCGATCGGTGATCCCAAGCCCGAGCAGCCGCTCCCGGCGCGCGGCGCGCATCGGCCCGATGTCGTGCAACCCGAACCGCCGCGCGATGAGAGCGTTCGCGATGCGCGCGTGCGGCGGCCAGGCACGCGGCGTGACGGGCCGCCGGCGGCCGAGCACGAGGTCGTTGCGGTCCCGGGTCTCGTCGCCGTCGCCTTCGTCGCGGTCGTCGGTCCCGGTGAGGAGCGCGACGATGCGCGGGAGTTCGGCGGGGTCGAGGGAGGCGTCGGCGTCCATGAAGCAGACGATGTCGCCGGTGGCGGCGAGAAGCCCGGCGTGACAGGCGGCCCCGAACCCGCGCCTGCTCTCGGGCACGACCACGGCCCCGTGCGCGGCCGCGACCTCCGCCGAGCCGTCGGTGGACCCGTTGTCGACCACGATCGCGCGATAGCCGGCCGGCATCCGGTCGAGAACCCAGGGCAGGGCGGCAGCCTCGTCGAGGCAGGGCAGTACGACCTCAATCATGCTGGGGACGCTATGCCCGCGGACCCACCACCGACCCTTACGGAGTGGTGACGGCGTGTTACGGCTGGTAGCCGGATGTTCGATTACAAAGCGCTGACGTCACGCGGTCCCGGAACACCCCGACGGTCATCGACAGCGCGCTGCGGGATGAGCATCGCCGCGCTGACGCCGTGGCGGAAGGCGATCAGGTCCCCGCCGGACATGGGGTTCCTCGCTGAGCATCAGCCCGTACTCGCGGCAAGCTCTCGGTCGGTCCGATGTGAGGATCTAGCCGAGGACGCGGGTGAGCAGCACGGTGAGCGTGTCACGCTCGGTGGCCGATAGGGCGTCCAGGATGTCGTGTTGAATCCCCGTGAGTGTCGTGTCTAGCTCTTCGAGCCGTCGTCGCCCGGCGGCGGTCAAAGTGATCAGGTTGCGGCGCCGGTCGGCGGGGTCTGAGGTGCGCGCGACGTGGCCTTGTTCTGCCAGCTCATTGAGCATTGCGTGCATGTCACTCTGGTCGATTCCGCACCGTTGGCCGATCTGCACCTGGCTGTCCGGGCCGAACTCCTCCAGCGCAGCGAGGATCGCGAAGTGATAGGCGTGCCCACCGGCAGCGGCCATCGTTTCTTTGATGAGCCGGTGCGCCCGCGCGGAAACCCTGTTCATCAGCCAGCTGGGTTTGCAGCGCAAACGAGCGGGCGGTTCGTTCATCTCCACGCCCGAAGTCTAAGCCGATCCCTTGGCCCACCCCATGAATCAATGTATCGTGGGCTTGACCAAGATTGGTCGACCCAAGAGATTGTAGGTGGAGAAGATGTCACTCACTCTGGACGAAGCCCGGGCCGTCAGCGACCGCGTGCGCCGGCACGCCGCCGGGATCGGCGCGACGGTCACGGTCGCGATCGTCGACGGCGGCGGGCACCTGCAGGTTCTCGATCGTATGGACGGTGCGTCTCCGATGTCGGCCCGTGTCGCCCCGGCGAAGGCGGCCGGCGTTGCGCTGTTTCGTCGCGACGGCAGTGATCTGATGGGTCTGCAGCAGGCGTACCCGGCGGTGTTCGCGCAGATAATCGAGGTAGCGGGAACACCCATCGTGGCCGGCGGGGCTGCCCGGCTGATCCGCTGCGGCGATGTCGTCGCCGGTGCGATCGCAATCGCCGGAGGGACGCTCGAACAGGACGACGAGTGCGCCGACGCCGGGGTCGGCTCCCTGTCGCCCTCCGCGTCAGCGTAGGGCAGGTCGAAGACCCCGCCAGGTCGGCAGTCCGGCGCCCACCCAGCCGGGCCGGCCCGGCGAAGGGCACAGTAGGACACCGAGAGCCGTAACCCTTACGGAGTGGTGACGGAGCGGCCGGATCCGCACTGGTCAGCCTAGGGTCGAAGGGTGATGGTCAGTGCTGTGCCGGTAACCGCCCCCGCGTCGCCGCCGCGTCTCCGCGTGGGCCTCCGCATCGGCCTCCGTACGGGTCCAAGAGGACCACGGCCGCCATGGGCCCCCGCGCGCCGTATCGCGGTATCCGTGGCCGGCCATACCGCCGCGCCCGTCGCGAGCATGCCGACGCGCAGGACGACGACCGGGCCGGCCGTCGCCCGCCCACGGCGCACCTGGCCGCAAGAGCGCCCTGCCCACCAGGGTGCCCGCGCCGCGCGCCGCGCGGCGCGGGCCGTGCCCAGGCCCGCCACCGGCCGGGTCCTGCGGTCCGAAGGAGTCGCCGCCGATCCTGTGGACAACGCGGTGGACAACCTCGCCGGGAGCACCCTGGGCCGCCGAGTCGGCGATCGCCGACTCGAGCACCACGAGGGGCACCGCCCGCAGGCCCGTCCGTACCGCCGCGACCGAGAGCCGCCCCGCCGCGCCACCCAGCCCACAACCTCCCACCGCCGAGAGAACCGCACCGACCAGCACGAACGCCCTCACCCGCCCCATCACCAAAGCACCCACCCCCACCAAACCAAGCCCCACCGCACGGGGGCCAGACAGTCCCCGCCCGCCCAGGGGGACCATCCCACTTCTATCCTTCCGAGCTGGGGATTCGGCGCGCAAGAGGGGTCCACAGGCTGTGGATAACTTGCTCGGAGCTGGAGCTGGAGCTGGAGCTGGAGCTGGAGCTGGAGCTGGAGCACGCTGGGT
This sequence comes from uncultured Actinomycetota bacterium, assembly GCA_963799975.1. Lineage (GTDB taxonomy): Bacteria > Actinomycetota > Actinomycetes > Streptosporangiales > Streptosporangiaceae > Actinoallomurus. The sequence goes on from CAWCZF010000003.1 coordinate 255,155, forward strand.
GCTGCCATGCCCGCGAGGGCGTCCGCGAGCCGGGCGCGGTGGGCCACGCGCTCAGAAGGTCCGGGTCACCGCGTCGCCCACGGGCGGGACAGAGTCGGCACCAGCCGTACCCCGCGGCTCGCTTGGCGCCGGAACCCGAGCCCCAGCCCGACCCCGAGCCATGATGGGCAACCGCAGCGTGGAAACGGTGGAAATTTGATCGCACAACGGTTCAGGCACTCGTGAGGTCGCCATGGTGAACGAAACCGGCCGCATCCTCGTCGTCGACGACGACCCGACCGTCGCCGAGGTCGTCGCCCGCTACCTCCTACGCGACGGGTACGACGTCGACTGCGTCGCCGACGGCTACGCCGCGCTGCAGGCCGCCGCCGACAAAACCCCCGACCTGGTCGTGCTCGACCTCATGCTCCCCGGCATCGACGGGCTTGAGGTCTGCCGCCGGCTCCGCGAGCGCTGGCCCGTACCCATCGTCATGCTCACGGCGCTCGGAGAGGAGACCGATCGGCTCGTCGGGTTGGAGACCGGGGCCGATGACTACGTCACGAAACCCTTCAGCCCCCGCGAGCTGGCTCTCCGCGTACGGTCCGTGCTCCGCAGGGCGCGCGGCGCGCTCGCGCCCACCGGGGAGACCGCCACCGACGGTGACCTGACCGTCGACACCGCCGCGCACGAGGTACGGCTCGGCGCGCGTGAGGTCTCGCTCACCGCACGGGAGTTCGACCTGCTGGCGTTCCTGATGCGGCACCCGCGCCAGGCTTTCACCCGGGCCGACCTGCTGGAAAAGGTCTGGGGCTGGGAGTTCGGGGACTCCTCGACGGTGACCGTCCACGTACGGCGGCTGCGGGAGAAGATCGAAGAAGACCCCACCGTTCCCCGGCGCATCCTCACCGTCTGGGGCGTCGGCTACCGATATGAGCCTGCCGCATGATTCCTCTACACGCGTTCGCCGAGGTGGTCGCGTACGCGGCCGGCGCGGCACTGCTCGCCGGCCTCGTCGGTGTCGGCCTGCTCTACCTGCTGCGCGGGCGGTCGATCGCGATCCTCCTCACGGTCGTCTCGGCGGCGACCGTCCTCGCGACCGTGGCCGGCATCGTCGTGATCACGCTCAGGATGCTGATCACCGACCACGACCGGTCGGTGACCCTGACCGTCACGGCCATCGCCGGTCTCGTCGGGCTCGGTGTCTCGCTGCTGCTCGGCCACCGGCTGATCGTCGGCAACCGTGCCCTGCTGGAGTCGGTACGCCGTGCCGGCGACGACGGGCACTTCACTCCGCCCAAGGCCACGCTCCCGGCCGAGATCAGGGAGCTCACCACCGAACTCTCCGCCGCGTACGCACGCCTGGAGGCGGCACACGCGCGTGAGCGCACGCTGGAGGCCAGCCGCCGCGAGCTCGTCGCCTGGGTCAGCCACGACCTGCGTACGCCGCTGGCCGGGATGCGGGCCATGGCCGAGGCGCTCGAGGACGAGGTGGTCACCGACGCCGCGACGGTGCACCGCTACCACGCGCAGATCCGCGCCGAGGCCGACCGGCTGGCCGCGATGGTGGACGACCTGTTCGAGCTGTCCCGTATCCACGCCGGCGCGCTACGCCTCTCCCGGCAGCGCGTCGGTCTCAGCGAGCTGGTGTCGGAGACCGTCGCCGGTACGGAGCCGCTCGCACGCGCCAAGGGCGTACGGCTCAGCGGCCTGGCGCGCGACGTGCTTCCGGTCGAGGTCGACGCCGCCGAGTTCGGCCGTGCCCTGCGCAACCTCGTCGTGAACGCCATCCGGCACACTCCCGCGGACGGCGGCGTGGAGATCGTCGCCGGAGTCGAGCAGGGCATGGCGTGCGTGACCGTGTCCGACGCGTGCGGAGGCATCCCGGACGAGGACCTGCCGCGCCTGTTCGACGTGGCCTTCCGCGGCGAGGCGGCGCGTACGCCGGGCGGCGGCGCCGGTCTCGGCCTGGCGATCGCCCGCGGCATCGTCGAGGCGCACGCGGGCCAGATCGGAGTCTCGAACGAGGGCGGCGGCTGCCGTTTTGTCGTACGCCTCCCGCTGGACGCCTAACGAAGCGCGGCGAACTCCGCCATCCCCTCCTCGAACGAGATCGACGCGCGGAATCCCAGCCTTTCGACCGCCCGCGACGGCGACGCGACGATGTGCCGTACGTCGCCGAGCCGATATTCGCCGGTCACGATCGGCGAAGGCCCGCCGTACGCCTTCGCCAGCGCGACCGCCATCTCCTCGATCGTGTGCGGCTCTCCGCTCGCGACGTTGTACGCGCCGCCCTCGGCGGCCTCCAGCGCGAGGAGGTTCGCCCGTGCCACGTCGCGTACGTGCACGAAGTCGCGCCGCTGTCCGCCGTCCTCGAACACCCGCGGCGCCTCGCCCCGCTCCAGCGCCGACCGGAAGATCGCCGCGACCCCGGCGTACGGGGTGTCACGTGGCATCCGCGGCCCGTACACGTTGTGGTAGCGCAGCGCGACCACCGCGCCCCCCGTGGAGCGCGACCACGACGCCGCGAGGTGCTCCTGGGCGAGCTTGGTGTCGGCGTAGGCGTTCCGCGGATCGGCGGGAGCGTCCTCGGTGACCGTCGCCGGTGTCAGCGGCGCGCCGCAGGACGGGCAGGGCGGGGAGAACCGCCCGGCCGCCAGGTCCGTCGCGGCGCGGGGACCTGGCCGTACGCGCCCGTGCGTGGGGCAGTCGTAGGCGCCCTCGCCGTACACGACCATCGAGGAGGCGAGCACGAGGCGCTCGCAGCCCGTACGCGCCATCGCGGCGAGCAGGACGGCCGTGCCGACGACGTTCGACGACGCATAGTCGGGCAGGTCGGAAATGTCCACCCCGAGCCCGACCTTGGCCGCCTGATGGCAGACCGCATCCACACCTTCCAGGCAGCGAAGGACGGTCGCCTCATCCCGTACGTCCTCGCCTGACAGCAGATCGAGCGTACGGACGTCGTGGCCGCGTTCACGCAGCGCATCGACGATGTGAGAACCGATAAACCCGGACGAGCCCGTCACCAGAATGCGCATACCTCGCACGCTAGCCGGAGGCCGGGGAAGTGACCGAATCCGGCCGCGGGCCGTAGTGGATCCGTAAGAGGTAAACCGGTCCGAAACCTCCGACGTCTACTGAACGTCGTTCGCCTTCGCGGGCGGCGAGGTTTACAAGGAGGTTTGGTGAGAGTACGCGTTTTCTCGCGGTCGCTGGCCGTCACGGCGGTTACCGCACTGGGGGCGGCGGGAGTGGCCGGCGCGGTGTACGCGTCCGCCGGCACGGCCAAGCAGGCGACCGCCACCGCCGTCAAGGTCGCGGCGACGGGGGCCAAGCCGTATGACTTCAACGGCGACGGCTACCCCGACATCGCACTCGGCAGCCCGTACGGCAAGGTCGGCAGCAAGACCGGCGCGGGCTTCGTGACCGTCGTGTACGGGTCGAAGACGGGTGCGAACACGAGCAAGTACAAGGTCTTTTCGCAGGACACCGCCGGCGTTCCCGGCGCCGCCGAGTCGAGCGACCACTTCGGTTTCTCGCTCACGTCGTTCGACTACGACCGTGACGGGTACGCCGACCTGCTCGTCGGCAGCCCCGACGAGGACACGACTGCGGGCGCGAACGCCGGGTCCGAGACGATCCTGTGGGGTACGCCGTCCGGGCTGACCGGAACGTCCTCGGACACGCTCGGCGAGCCCGACACCGCGGGCGCGGGTCACCGGTTCGGCTACTCGCTCACCGCCGGCGACTTCGACGGCGACGGCGCGATGGACTGGGTGGACACCTCGCCCGGCGACGCGTTCTTCTGGACGTTCACCTCGGCGCCGGGCCTGCGCGCCGCGCACACGTTCGCGCCGAAGGCGAAGGGCCGGCCGGTACGCGGGGCAAAGCGGCAGGTCAAGGCCGACGCGGTCACCACGCTGGACGCCCTGCTGCCGGTCGCCGCCGACGTCAACGGCGACCACCGCACCGACCTGATCCTGGGTTGGCGCAACTCCAAGGCCGAAGCCAAGTTCCAGTACGGCTTCGACGTCTGGACCGACATCACCTCGGGCGGACCCACGAACGAGGTTCTCACCAAGGTCGACGGGCTTGCTGCCGGCGACTTCGACGGCGACGGATTCGCGGACGTCGCCGCGGGCGCGGCCGATGACAGCGGCCGCGCCCACAGCCACCTGGTGGTCTTCAAGGGCGACGCGGGAACGAGCATGAACGACTCGTACCTGATCAACCAGGAGACCTCCGGAGTGCCGGGCGCCACGGCGCTCGGCGACAGGTTCGGCAACTCGCTTTCGGCGGGCGATGTGAACCACGACGGCAAGGCCGATCTCGCCGTCGGCCTCCCGGGGCGCAAGATCGGCAGCGCGGCCAAGGGCGGCGAGGCGATCGTGCTGTACGGCTCGGCCGCCGGGCTGACCGGTACCGGCGCGCAGGCGATGTCGCAGGACAGCGCGGGCGTCCCGGGCGCGGCGGAGGCGAATGACGCCTTCGGCACGACGGTGCGGCTGCTGGACATCACCAAGGACGGCTACGCCGACCTGATCGTCGGCGCGCCGGGGGAGAACTCCCTCGACGGGGCGGTCAGCGTGCTCAAGGGCACCGCGTCCGGCGTCACGGGGACCGGTTCGGCGAGCTTCGGTCCCGGGTCGTTCGCCCAGACCGGCAGGAGCGCCCAGGTCGGCCTGGTCGTCGGCGGCAGCAGCTGAACCCACGGCACCAGAACCTGCCGCCGGAGCACCATCCGGCGGCAGGTTTGTTTCCTTAGGGCGGGCAAACCGGCCGCAGACCTCCGACGTCCACTGAACGCCGTTCGCCCCGCGAGCGGTCGCGGGCCCTCAGGGGTCCGGCGGCCGGTCCATCGCCTCTTCGACCGCCCGTACGGTCGGGCACGGCCAGCGCCACATGCAGGCGCGACAGCGGCGGATCGGGCTGCCGGGGTCGCTGGAGATGCCGCCCGCGTCGCGCGGCTGGTGCAGGTCGAGCAGCCGCAGGCCGAGCTCGCAGAACGCGATCACCTCGTCCCGCGCGGACGCGAGGAACCGCAGGTCCTCGCGTGACAGCCGGGCCTGCACCGGCACGACGCCCTCGCGGTTGACCAGTCCCGAGAAGTAGTGCGTCACCGAACGCCATGAACTGGACTTCTGCGAGCGAGTCCGGATTATCTCCAGGCGCTCGCGGAGCCGGGCGCGCCGCGAGTCGTCGAGCCTGCCGCCGTTCACCGGATCCGCTCCGGCCGGCGCAGGTCGTGCGGGCGGGCGTCCACGAGAATTCCGGACCTGTTTCCCACGCGCCTAGCTTCTCGCAAGGGCGACGCGCCGGTGGCCGAATTCCCGCACATCGACGGTACGGAACAGAGATGATCTCCGTGTCCCCTGACCTGCGTGGTAGTCATTGTTAAATGTCATAGAAAATGGCGAAAACTGCGCAGCGTTCAGGCAAAGGGCATTCCACCACCGGGCAACGGACAGTCCCTAATACCGCTCGCCTCTGGTTCCCCCGAGCAGGGAACGCTAGTGTGCGGCTCGTGGAGCTAAAGATCTCGACTGCATCTCAGGGAGGTCACGCCGTCGTCTCTGTCTACGGCGAGGTCGATCTCTATACGGCGCCCAAACTGCAAACGGAGCTGGCCACGCTGGTGCGCTCCGGAGTCAGCCGACTGGTGGTGGACCTCAGCGGAGTGGAGTTCTGCGACTCGACCGGCATGAACGTCCTGCTCTCGGCCATGAAGCGCCTGCGCGAGAACGGCGGCTCACTGGAGCTCGCCGCACCGCGCTCGGCGGTACGCCGGATCCTCGAAGTCACCGGCCTCGACACGGTGTTCTCCGTGCACGACGCCGTACCCGCCGTGGGACGGACCTAGCCGCACTACGATCGCCTTCATGCAGGCGGACACGGCCGTCATCATCGCGGCCAAAGACGAGCAGGACCGGATCGCCGCCACCGTCGAGGCGGCGGCGTCGCTACCCGGCGTCGACCTCGTGATGGTCGTCGACGACGGATCGACCGACGCGACGGGACGACTCGCCGCGGGAAGTGGCGCGAAGGTCATCCGGCACTCCCGCAACCGCGGCAAGGCCGCGGCGATGGAGACCGGCGCGGCCGCCGTACGCCTTCTCGACGAGGAGGTGCCGCGCCACCTGCTGTTCCTCGACGCCGACCTCGGTGAGACGGCCAAGCAGGCGGGCCCGCTCATCGAGCCGGTGCGCGAGGGCACGGCCGACATGACGATCGCCGTCTTCAGCGAACTGGTCAAACTCGGCGGGCACGGCTTCGTCGTACGCCTGTCGCGCGACGGCATCAAGCGGCTCACCGGCTGGACGGCGGCGCAGCCCCTCAACGGCCAGCGATGCCTGACCCGCAGCGCCTTCGAGGCCGCTCAGCCGCTCGCGGCGGGCTTCGGCGTGGAAACCGCCCTGACCGTCGACCTGCTGCGCAAGGGCTTCCGCATCACCGAGGTCGAGGTACCCCTGTCGCACCGGGCCACCGGCACCGACTGGCGGGCCCAACTGCACCGCGCCCGCCAGTTCCGCGACGTCGGACGTGCCCTCGCCACCCGCGAACCCGCCGTGGCCAGGGGCCTGGGCCGCCTGGGCCGTGCCGGCCGCTGACCCGCCCGGCCCCCCCACCGAACCCACGGGCCGCGCCGCCGACCGCCTGCCCGCCGGGACGGCCCGCGACACAGACCCGCCGGTTCGTGACTCCAGATCGGCGGGCTTTGCCGGGCTCGGACTTAGTGCGTCCGGGCTTGCCTGTTTTCTGGTGGTCGCGCTGCTCGGTCCCTCCGTGATGGAGCCCGCGCTCCCCGGCCGGCCGGGACAGCCGCCCTACTCCCTGCTCGCCCACCCCTCCCCGTACCTCGTCATCGCCCTCACCGTCGCCGGTGTCATCCTCACCGCCGCCGGCCTCGCCCTGAGCCTGCGCGCCGCCTGTCGCGGCTGGACGTTCCGCCCCCGCGTGCTGCTCCTCGCCGGTGCGCTCGCGACCGCGGCGTTCACACTGATGCCGCCCGTCGGTTCGGGTGACCATCTCAACTACGCCGCGTACGGCCGGATGGCGGCCACCGGCCACGACCCGTACGCCACGACGGCGCGTGAGTTGCCGGCCGATCCCGTCGCGCGTGCCGTGCAGGACTGGCGCGACACCCCCACCGTGTACGGGCCGATCGCCACGGCTCAGCAGACGCTCGCCTCGCTGCTGGGCGGCGCGTCCACACGCCTCACGGTGTTCGTGCTCTCGCTGACGAACGCCCTCGCCTTCCTGGCCACCGGCCTGCTGCTCTACCGGAACGCGCGCGGCGACCCCGGCCGCCAGACGCGCGCCGCTCTGCTGTGGACGGCCAACCCGCTTCTGCTCTTCGAGCTCGTCGGCGGGGCGCACAACGACGTCCTGGCGATCGCGCTCGCGGTGGCCGGCCTGACGGTGTTCGCGAGCGGGTGGCGGCGGCCGAGCCGCCGTCTGCTCGCCGCCGGCGTCCTCATCGGCGCCGGGGCGGCGGTCAAGATCAACGTGGCCATCGCCGGCGGCGGACCGCTCCTCGTTCTGCTGAGTGAGGGATGGCGGGCACGCGAGTACGCGCGGACCGTGGCGCGGGTCGCCGCGCTGGTCGTGCCGGCCGCCGCCGTCGCCGGGCTCGCCTACCTCCTGGCCGGTCCGCACTCCCTCGACCAGTTGAACCGCGCGTCGAAGTCGGTGTCGCTGGCCACTCCCTGGCACCTGCTGGCGGGTGCCACCGGCGGCCTGCTCGTGACGGTGTCCCGCCAGGCCGTGCAGACCGGCTCGGTCCTGCTCACGCTCCTCCTGGCCGTACTCCTGCTCCGCGCGCTCCCGCGCGGCCACGGCGACGAGGCGTTCCGCGTCACCGCCGCGCTCGCCCTCGCCTGGCTGTTCGCCGCGCCGTACGCCCTGCCCTGGTACGACGGGCTCGGCTGGGCGACGCTCGCGCTGCTGGCCGTCTCCGGGTTCGACGGGCTCCTGCTGGCGCGTACGTCGGTGCTCGCCCTGGCCTACCTGCCCGCGCGCGACCCGCGGCTCGCGGGCCTGCCGCACCGGCTCGACTGGCTGATCACCGTCGTACGCGCGCAGGTCACGCCTTGGGTGCTGACGCTGACTCTGACGGTGTTGATCGTGGCGGCGCTGTGGTGGTCTCCTCGGGCTCGATCGCCTGGATGCTCGCCACCAGCGCGAGCGGGATCGCCACCGTGAAGGCCAGCGCCGGGATCGCCACGCCGGAGTCGTTGACCAGCATGCCGACGCCCGCAGTCACCAGCACGGCGACGAGTGTGGGCCGCAGCGCGGGTGCGCGCTCGTAGGCGGTGTGCAGCACCGCCGCACGCCAGGCGAGTGGCCGCAGCAGCGCGAAGAACAAGAACACGACCGCCGCCACCGCGATGAGCGAGAGTTCCCAGTTGCCGAAGGTGCCGATCATCCCGCGGAACTTGCGGAACACGATCGTCCCGCCGTCGCCGTTCATCAGGCTCTTCCAGAACTCCCCGATGTGGGTCGGGTCGGCGCGCAGCGAGTCGAGGAACGCCACGCCCAGCACGACGACCGCCCCGACGGCGAGTACGGCGAGGAGCCGCGAGACGCGGACCCGCCGACCGGCGATCATCAGTGCGAACACCGCGAACCCGGGGAAGATCGCGATGATGCCGCCGAAGTCCGCGCCCGCGAAGGGCGCGCCGTCGATCAGCAGCGCGAGGACTCCGGCGAGGATCACGGCCGCGGTCGCGACGCCACGCCGCCCGTACGCGAGCAGCCGGCCCGCCACCGCACCGGCGACGATGATCACTCCGGTCACCCACAGCGCCCACGGCATGTTGCCGAAGCCGTAGAAGCGGCCGGCGACCAGCGGGGTGTACCCGAGCATGCTGCACGTCTGAAGGTGGCTCCCGGTGAGCACGTCGAGGGTGAGCACGAGCGCGGTCACTCCGCCGACGACGGCGCCGGCTCCGGTGATCGACCGGCGCCACGGCCCGGCGAGGGCGAGCCCGGTGATCGCCGCGATCATGATCACGATGGCGGCCACCATCGCGACCGCCGGATGCCCGGAGGACCACCACGGATACAGGTTGGCGAGGAAGGACGCGGCCGGCAGCGCCGCGCCCGCCAGCGCGGCCACCTTGACCACCGCCAGCAGCCGCCGCCGCTTGCGCACCAGTGCGAAGGTGCCGAAGACGTAGAGGGCCACCTGCACGATCACCAGGGCGAGGTAGAACGGGAGTACGAGACGGCTGTAGGACTGCGCCGCCACGTCGTGGTCGTTGAGCCGCCGGGTGAGCGCGGAGATCGACGACGGCGCCGCGCCGCCGTCGCGCCAGCGCGAGCCGACGGCGTCGGCGGGCTGCTTGAGGCCGAGGGAGTGCAGGATCGTCGCGGTGACGTCGGTCAGCGTGACGAGGCCCCCCGTACGGGTGGAGTCGGCGGTCAGGTAGTGCCGGGAGTACCCGGGCCCGGTCGCGACGGCGACCCGCAGGTGGGCCGAGACGTTCGCGTCGGACAGGCCGGCGAGCAGCACGGTCGTGTCCGGCGGCAGGGCTTCGAGCACGTTGCCGATCTGGTCGTCGGCGCTCTTGACCGCAGCGGCTCGCCGCTTGGCCGTGACCTGCACCTGGTGCCCGTTCACGTCGACGCCCGCGTCGATGTAGGCGTGGAAGACGTCGTCGATGTCGACCATCGTCAGCGCGCATCGCGTGAGTCCGTCGGCCGGGATCGTCTCGGTCGACGGGACGTAGGCGTCCACCTGGCCGGCGCTGTCGGCCGCGCCGAGGACGGCGCCGGAGCCGACCGCCATCGTGCAGCCGCCCGCGCGGTGCACGGCGTCGCCGAGCAGGCCGACGCGGGACTTGTACTTGTTGTGCGCGTTGTCGTCGCGCATCGCGGCGAACCCGGGTACGGCGTTGCCGACCGGCGCGGGAGGCAGACCGCAGCTGCCGTTGCGCAACTGGGACCGCTGGCCCGAGGACACGGTCAGCCAGCCGTCGATCGGGCACGTGTGCGGTCCGACCGTCTTGATCGACAGCGCCGCCGAGGAACCCTGGCCGGCGAGCCGGGCGAGGTTGGGTGTGCCGGTATCGTGAATGTCGCCCCACTGCAGGCCGGGCACGCCGATCAGCACCACGTGGCCGCTGGTCGGGGCGGTCGCGGGCGCCGCCGACGCCGTGGCGGGCAGGAGAGCCAACGCCAGAGCCGTGAGAAGGAACAACGCGGCCACGGCACCTTTTGTGTGGCTTCGTCCCGCATCGCGCGGCTGTGCCACGATCACCTCCATGTCTGGGACGTCCCCAGGCTAGCCGCGGACGTGGGACAGGATGGACACATGGGTGGTCGAAGGACGACACGCGGGGCCGTCATCGTCGTCGCGGCCGTCGTCATCGCCGCCGTCGCGGTCGCTCCGCTCGTGCTGCACTGGCTCACCAACCAGCCGGATCAGCGCCTCGTCGACCTCGACGTCTACCGCTCCGGCGGCCAGGCGGTGCTGCGCGGCGCGCCCGTCTATGACTTCCTGACCCAGCCGCCACAACTGCTGCCCTTCACGTACCCGACCTTCGCGGTACTCCTGGCGGTGCCGCTCGCCCTGGTCCCCTGGGCCGCCGCCCAGTGGCTGTGGACGGCACTGATCTTCGTGGCCCTGACCCTCGTGGTGCGCCTCTCCTTCGCCCCGCTGCTCGCCCGCGTACGCCCGTGGGCCCCGATCATGATCGGCGCGCTGGTCGCCGCGTGCGCGTACGTGATGCCGCTGCGGGACCAGATCCGGTTCGGGCAGGTCGACCTGCTCCTCGTCGCGATGGTCATGGCGGACATCGTGCCCGCACGTACGCGCTGGCCCCGCGGTCTCATGGTCGGCCTGGCCACCGCGATCAAGCTGGTGCCCGGTGTCTTCGTCGTCTACTTCTGGGTCACCGGCCGCCGCCGCGAGGCGGTCGTCTCCGCCGTCGCCGCGCTGGGCGCCACCCTGCTGACCTTCCTGGTGCTGCCCGCCGACTCGGCCGACTACTGGTTCCGCGCGCTGTTCGACAGCGACCGGCTCGGCTCCAACACCGCGACGACGAACCAGTCCATCCGCGGCATGCTGCTCCGGCTCTACTGGCCCGACGCCGTCACCTCGCTGCTCTGGCTCGTGTGTGTCGCGATCGTCGCCTATTTCGGCTTCCGCTCCGCCCGCCGCGCCTGGCTGGCGGGCGACGAGATCCGCGGCATCGCGATCACCGGGCTGATCGCGGTGCTCGTCTCGCCGGTCGCCTGGATCCACCACCTCGCGTGGCTGGTCGTCGTGCTCGGCGCGGTCGTCGGCGACGGCCGCGACCGGCGGCGCATCGCGCTCGCCGCCGCGATCTGGCTGTTCTACCTGCTCCAGGTGCCGTGGTGGGGGATCACGATGCTGGCGCACCATATCGGCCCGAGGTTCGCCGGCCGTATCGTCCAGGACGCGTACGGCCTGGGGGCGCTGGGGCTGCTCGTCCTGCTGCGACGCCCGTGGTCGTGCCCGATCGTTACAAAAAGTGACGGCGTGGATACCTCGCGTAACGAAGCGCCGGTCGCTACGCTCGGACCGTGATCCTCATCACGTTGTCCCTGATCGGCATCATCCTTGGGGGGCTCGGGCTCTACGCCGGCCTCACCGCGCGCAAGCGTGCGGTGCAGGCGTTCGAGGAATGCGCCGAGATGATGCGCCGGCAGCTCCAGGTCACCTCCGGCGCGGGTGACAACCGGGCCGTACGCGACGTGGCGATCGTCCACTACGACGCGCTCAAGGAGGTCTCGGGCGGCCTGTCGTTCTCGCTGGCGATGCTCAACGCGCTGGGCGACGGCGTCGTGCTGACCTCGATCAACGGCCGCACCGAGACCCGCACCTACGCGCGGGTGATCCAGGGCGGCCGCAGCCAGCAGGTCCTGTCCCCGGAGGAGGACCACGTCGTACGCGCGGCGCGGCTGGGCCGAGGCCCCGCCATCCGGCTCGACGACCGGCTCGACGTACGCGTCAACGGCCAGCCGTCCTCGTCCTGACCCGCGAACCCCGCCTGCCGGATCCCCATAGCCCGTAACCTGGGATCGAACCAGACCGGATCGGGGCTTAGGGGACTTCTGTGACCGACTCAAGGCACGGCGGCACGACGGGCGACCAGCCTGTGCGGTTCGCCTACTTCGGCCCGGAAGGCACCTTCACCGAGGCCGCGCTGCTCACCCTGCCCGAGGCCGCCTCCGCCGTACGCGAGCCGTACGCGACGGTGCCCGCCGCGCTCGACGCCGTACGCCGCGGTGACGCGGACGCCGCGATGGTGCCGCTGGAGAACTCCGTCGAGGGCCCGGTGACGACCACGGTGGACGACCTCGCCGACGGCGACGCGCTGATCATCGGCGGCGAGGTGCTGCTGCCGGTGGAGTTCACCCTGCTCGTACGGCCGGGCACGCGGTTCGAGGACATCAAGCGGGTCCGCACCCACCCGTACGCCTACGCGCAGTGCCGCCGCTGGCTCGCCGCCACTCTGCCCGACGCCGAGGTGTCCACCGACACCTCGACGGCCGGTGCCGCGATGGCGGTCGCCGATCCGACGTCGGGGTTCGACGCGGCCATCGCCGCGCCCATCGCGGGCGAGCGCTACGGCCTGGCCGTGGCCGCCGAGGGCATCGCGGACCGCCCGGACGCCGTGACGAGGTTCGTCCTCGTACGCCGCCCGGGACGCCCGGAGGAGCCGACCGGCACCGACCGCACCTCGCTCATGGCCTACCTGACCGACGACCACCCGGGCGCGCTGCTGGAGTTCCTGACCGAGTTCGCCGTACGCGGGGTCAACCTGACCCTGATCCAGTCGCGGCCGACCGGCGACGGCTTCGGCCGCTACCGGTTCTGGATCGACTGCGAGGGCCACGTCGCGGACGCGCGCGTCGGCGAGGCGCTCATGGGCCTGCGGCGCATCCGATCGGAGGTGCGCTTCCTCGGCAGCTATCCCCGCGCGGACGAGGTGCGCCCGGAGATCCGCCGCGGCACCCACGACGCCGACTTCGGCGAGGCCTCCGCCTGGCTGTCGGCGATCCGCTCCGGCCACGACCTGTAGATCGCGCCCGCTAGGCGGTCAGGTGCGCGAGCACCGTCTCGTGCAGCAGGCCGTTGGTGACGATCGCGCAGTCCTGGTCGATGCGCGGCTCGCCGCCCAGGTCGGAGAACCTCCCGCCGGCCTCCTCGACGATGACCTGGCTCGCCGCGTTGTCCCACACCTTGCCCCACGGGTCGAGGCTGGCGTCGCAGCGTCCCTCCGCGACGAGCATCTGCCCCCAGAACCCGGCGGATCCGAACGTGTAGCGCGCGGCCGCGACGAGGTCGGTCAGGCCCCGCGTCATGCCGCGCCGGTCCCACTGGTGCAGCGCGTCATAGGAGAGGTGCGCGTCGCCGAGGTCGCCGACCGCCGAGACCCGGATCGGCCGGTCGCCGTCGGCCGAAGAGGTGTACGCGCCGTGGCCGCGTGCGGCCCACCAGCGCCGGCCCATGGCGGGTGCCGAGACGACGCCGACCCTGACCCGGCCGTCCTCTTCGAGCGCGATCAGCGTCGCGTACACCTCGACCGCGCGCGTGTAGTTGTTCGTGTGGTCGATGGGGTCCAGGATCCAGCGGCGGCCGCCCTCGCCGGGCGTCTCCTCGAACTCCTCGCCCAGGACTCCGTCGCCGGGCCGGAAGTCCCCGATCAGTTCCCGCAGCGCACGCTCGGTCGCCAGGTCGGCCTCGGTGACCTGCGACCGGTCCGGCTTCTCCCGTACGTCGAGGCCGGCGCGGCCGAACCGGCCCAACGTGATCTCATCGGCCCGATCGGCCAGCAGCAGCGCGAGCGCGAGGTCGTCCATGCCGCCGACTCTCCCATGCGCTGCGGCCGCCGAACCACCGCACGCGGCCAGGCGACCAACGGGTAACCTCGTCCGTGTGATCGACCTGCGAACCCTTCGTAACGACCCCGACCGGTTGCGTCTCAGCCAGCGCGCCCGAGGTGAGGACGACTCCGTCGTCGAGCGTCTGCTCGACCTCGACGAGCGTCGGCGCGCGGCGCTGAGTTCGTTCGAGTCGCTGCGGGCCGAGCAGAAGTCCTTCGGCCGGTCGGTCTCCAAGGCGCAGGGCGACGAACGTCAGCGGCTTCTCGACCGCGCGAAGGAGCTGGCGCAGCAGGTCAAGGACGCCGACGCCGAGTCGCAGCGGCTCGAGCAGGAGCTGAACGAAGTGCTGCGCACCGTGCCGAACCTCGTCGAGGAAGGCGCTCCGGCCGGCGGCGAGGACGACTACGTCGTGCTGGAGACCGTCGGTGCGACGCCGTCCTTCGACTTCGAGCCCAAGGACCACCTGGCGCTCGGCGAGGCGCTCGGCGCGATCGACATGGAGCGCGGCGCGAAGGTCGCCGGCGCACGCTTCTACTACCTGATGGGCGTCGGCGCGCAACTCCAGCTCGCCCTGCTCAACCTCGCCATGGAGCAGGCGGTCGAGAACGGCTTCATCCCGATGGTCCCGCCCGTCCTGGTCAAGCCGGAGGCGATGGAGGGCACCGGGTTCCTCGGCGCGCACGCGGCCGAGGTCTACCAGCTGCCGGCAGGAGGAGCTGTACCTCGTCGGCACCTCCGAGGTGCCGCTCGCCGGCTACCACATGAACGAGATCATCTCCGATCTCCCGCGTCGCTACGTCGCCTGGTCCTCCTGCTTCCGCCGCGAGGCCGGCTCGTACGGCAAGGACACCCGCGGCATCATCCGGGTGCACCAGTTCGACAAGGTGGAGATGTTCTCCTACTGCGACCCGGATGACGCCCGCGAAGAGCACCTGCGTCTGCTGGAGTGGGAGAAGGAGATGCTCGCCAAGGTCGAGCTGCCGTACCGCGTGATCGACACCGCGGGCGGCGACCTCGGCACGAGCGCGGCGCGCAAGTACGACTGCGAGGCGTGGGTGCCGACGCAGGGCCGCTACCGCGAGCTGACCTCGACCTCCAACTGCACCGACTTCCAGGCCCGCCGCCTGTCGGTGCGCCACCGCGACGAGAGCGGGCGTACGCGCCCGGTCGCGACGCTCAACGGCACGCTGGCCACCACCCGGTGGATCGTCGCGATCCTGGAGAACCACCAGCAGGCCGACGGCTCCGTACGCGTGCCGAAGGCCCTCCAGCGCCACCTCGGCCGCGAAGTGCTCGAACCCCGATGACGCCGCCGCGCGTGGTCGCGACGGACCTGGACGGCACCACCGTACGCAGCGACTACACGGTGTCGGAGCGCACCGTACGCGCGTTCGCGCGTGTCGAGCGCGCCGGGGCGATGGTCGTCCTGGTCACCGGCCGTCCGCCGCGCTGGATCCACCCGGTCGCCGACGCCGTCGGCCACCGCGGCGTGGCGATCTGCGCTAACGGCGCGCTCGTCTACGACCTGCACTCGGAGCAGGTGATCGGCACGCACCTCATGGCGGCCGAGGCGCTGCGCACCGCGATCGCGGTGCTCGGCAAGGCGCTGCCCGGACTCGGCTTCGCGGTGGAGTACGAGGACGGCATCCGCTACGCACACGACTACGAGCTGTCGGGCTGGGACGCCGTCGGCCCGAAGAACTCGATCGCGCTGGACGAGCTGGCGTCGCGGCCGGCCGCCAAGCTGCTCGCCCGCCATCCGGAGCTGGACTCCGACGCGCTCCTGGCCGAGGCCGCGGAGCTGGTCGGCGACATCGTCTCGCCGACGCACTCCAACGGGCATCGGCTGATCGAGATGAGCGCGTTCGGGGTGTCGAAGGCCAGCTCGCTCGCCGAGCTGTGCGCCGGGCACGGCATCGGCGCGGCCGACGTCGTGGCCTTCGGCGACATGCCGAACGACCTGCCCATGCTCATGTGGGCCGGCCGGTCCTACGCCGTGGCCAACGCGCACCCGCAGGTGCTCGCGGCGGTCGACACGAAGGTGGCGGGCAACGACGATGACGGCGTCGCCCGCACCATCGAGGAGCTGTTCCCCGACCAGCCCGACCTACCCGACCTATAGGTACGGGCCGGAGGCGCGGCCGGGGCCGGTGTCCTCCTGGGGGATCGCGCCGGGCGGCAGCGCGCGGCGCATCTGCTCCAGCTGCGCACGCGCCGCCATCTGCTGGGCGAACAGCGTGGTCTGGATGCCGTGGAACAGCCCTTCGAGCCAGCCGACGAGCTGCGCGTGCGCGACGCGTAGTTCGGCCTCGCTGGGCACCGCCTCGGTGTCGGTGAACGGCAGCGAGATGCGCTCCAGCTCGTCGATCAGCTCCGGCGCGAGGCCGTCTTCGAGCTCCTTGATGGAGCGCTGGTGGATCTGGGCGAGGCGCGCACGGCTCGCCTCGTCGAGAGGCGCCTGACGCACCTCCTCGAGCAACTGCCGGATCATGCTGCCGATACGCATGACCTTGGCGGGCTGCTCGACCATCTCGGCGACCGAGCGCTCGCCGTCGTCGTCCACGCCGGAGGCCGTGGCCATGCCGTTCTGCCCGACGACGACGATATGCGGATCCTGGTTGCTGCTCATTGGGTTGTCCATGACGCCTCAGTCTCGCACTGTAAGGAGGATTTTGCCGACGTGTGCACTCTCTTCAAGGATGCGGTGTCCGGTGGCCGCGTCGTGCATCGGGACCATGCGATCGACGATCGGGCGTACCGCTCCGGACTCCACGAGCGGCCACACGTGCTCGCGCACCGAGGCGACGATCGCGGCCTTCTCCTCGATCGGCCGCGCGCGCAGCCCGGTCGACTGGATCGAGGCGCGACGCGTCATCAGGTCGACGAGGTTCAGCTCGGCGGTGCCGCCGCCCTGGAATCCGATCACCATCAACCGGCCGCCCGTACCCAGGGCCCGTACGTTGCGCGCGAGATATTTGGCCCCCATGTTGTCGAGGATCACATCGACCGGGGCGGCGGCCTCGACGAAGTCCTCGGTCCGGTAGTTGATGGCCACGTCGGCGCCCAGCGCGCGGCAGCGTTCGAGCTTGTCCTCGCTCCCGGCCGTGCACAGCACGCGCGCGCCGCGCGCCTTGGCGAGTTGGATCGCCATCGTGCCGATGCCGCTCGAACCCCCGTGGACCAGGAACGACTCGCCTTCGCGCAGGCCGGCGAGCATGAAGACGTTCGACCAGACCGTGCACGCGACCTCGGGCAGCGCCGCCGCCTCCACCAGGCCGACGCCCGCCGGCACGGGCAGGAGTTGCCCGGCCGGCACCGCCACCCGCTCGGCGTACCCGCCGCCGGCGAGCAGCGCGCACACCTCGTCGCCGACGCTCCATCCGGTGACGCCCTCGCCGAGCGCCGCGACGCGTCCGGACGCCTCCAGTCCGGGGTACTCCGACGCGCCGGGCGGTGGCGGGTAGACGCCCTTCCGCTGCGACGCGTCGGCGCGGTTGATGCCGGCCGCGACGACGTCGACGAGCACCTCACCGGGGCCGGCGACGGGGTCCGGAACCTCGGTCCATGCCAGTACGTCCGGCTCGCCCGGATTATCGATCACGATCGCATGCATGGGGCTCACGTTAGCCGGGCATGGTGACGCGACACGGTATAGGCCGGTACCTACAGTGGCTTAGGCTGCGGATGAGCGTGTTTTGCGTCTTCATCCACTGCGCGTCCACGAGGGGGACCTAGTGGCAAGAAATGATCAGGACAAGCCGGGTCGTTCACTCGAAGAACAACTCGCTTCCCTTGACGCGATGAGCGGTGCGGAGCCGAGCGAGGAGAACCCGGCCAAGGCGGCCGAGGACCCCAAGCAGACCGACGCTCCGTCGGACGCGTGGACGAACACTCCGCCGGCGCCGACCTTCCCTCAGTACGGTGAGCCGCAGGATCCGTCCGCGCCTCCCGCAGCGGAGTCGTACGGCTTTCCCGGCTACCCGGCACACGACTACGGCGCGGCGCCCGCGGCTCCGGCGACGCCCGCGGCGCCGCAGTTCCCGGGCCAGGAATACGGCGGCTACCCGTCGTACCAGCCGCCCGAGCAGGCGGGACCGCCGTCGCAGGAGACCGGACCGCCGAACGTGGGCCATGAGTCCCTGCCGCCGAACGGCGCGGCCGAGACGGAGCCCGCCGCCGAGGAGTCCTACGAGGACGCGGCCGAGCAGACCCACTACGTCGAACGCCCGCAGCCGCCGGCCGCCGAGACCACCCAGGTGGACCCGGGCTACGGGGGATACACCGGCGAGGGCGGCTTCCCGACCTACTCCCCGTACCCGCCGCCGCCGCAGTTCGGACCGGCGCCCGGCCAGCAGCAGTACTACGCGCAGCCGCCGGTCGAGCAGCAGCCGTACTACCCGCAGCAGGAGAGCGGGCCCTACCCGCAGCAGCCGTACGCGCAGCCGCAGCAGCAGTACGCGCCGTCGCCCGAGCAGCAGGGCTACCCGGCCCAGGCGTATGCCCCGCCACCGCCGGGCGGCGAGCAGGGACCGCCGTTCGCCCCGCTCCCCGAGGCGTACCAGCAGGCGCCGGAGGGCGGCGGGCAGACCGCCGACAGCCTGAGCGCCGACGTGCTGCTGCGCGGCCGCCGCCACGCGCCCGCGAACGGCTGGCGCCGCGCCCTATACAAGGCGACGGGCGGCGTCATCCACCCGGGCGAGTCGCCGCACGAGCTGCGCCGCCGCGAACTCCTGGTCCGCGCCCGCACCCCGGTGGCCGGCGGGCACCAGCGGGTCGCGGTGATGAGCCTCAAGGGCGGCGTGGGCAAGACCACCACGACGGTCGGGCTCGGCGCGACGCTGGCCTCGATGCGCGGCGACCGCGTCATCGCGGTGGACGCCAATCCCGACCGCGGCACGCTGTCGGACAAGGTGCGCCTGGAGACCGCCACGACCGTACGCGACCTGCTCAACGAACACGAG
Organism: uncultured Actinomycetota bacterium; assembly: GCA_963799975.1. GTDB lineage: Bacteria > Actinomycetota > Actinomycetes > Streptosporangiales > Streptosporangiaceae > Actinoallomurus. Next base: position 273,955 of record CAWCZF010000003.1, read on the forward strand.
CAGATCCAGCGCTACGCCGACGTGCGCGCCTACACCTCACAGGCGTCCTCCCGGCTGGAGGTGCTCGCCTCCGACCGCGACCCGGCGGTCTCTGAGGCGTTCAGCGAGGACGACTACCGTACGGTCGCGCACGTACTGGAGCACTTCTACTCGATCTGCCTGACCGACTGCGGCACCGGCCTGCTGCACTCGGCGATGGCGGGCGTGCTGGGCCTGGCCAACCAGTTGGTCCTGGTCAGCTCGCCGTCCGTCGACGGCGCGCGGTCGGCCTCGGCGACACTCGACTGGCTGGAGGCACACCACTACGGCGACCTCGTACGCGGCGGCGTCGTGGTGCTGTCGATGGTGCGTTCGCGCAGCCGCAGCACGGTCGACCTCGACCGTCTCCAGGCCCACTTCGAGAGCCGCTGCCGCGCCGTGGTCCGCATCCCGTACGACCCGCACCTGGAGGAGGGCGCGGAGGTCGAACTCGACGAGCTCTCGACGGCGACACAGGAGGCCTACCTCGTGCTCGCCGCGACGGTCGGCGACGGCTTCGCCTGGCCCCACTAGGCGAAGCCACGGCGTGTGGCGGAGGGTGTGGGATTCGAACCCACGAGGACTGTCACCAGCCCTGGGCGCTTTCAAGGCGCCTGCACTAGTCCACTATGCGAACCCTCCAGGCGAGACTCCACGATAGCGGCACCCGCCTGCCGCCGTCTTCACCCGCCGTATCCGGGGCCCATTGGTCAGTCGCCCACGTACGCCGCGAGGTGTTCGCCGGTGAGGGTGGAGCGGGCGGCGACGAGGTCTTCCGGGGTGCCCTCGAAGACGACGCGGCCGCCGTCGTGGCCCGCGCCGGGGCCCAGGTCGATGATCCAGTCGGCGTGTGCCATGACCGCCTGGTGGTGCTCGATGACGATGACCGACTTGCCCGAGTCGACGAGCCGGTCGAGCAGGCCGAGCAACTGCTCCACGTCGGCGAGGTGGAGGCCGGCGGTCGGCTCGTCCAGCACGTAGACGCCGCCCTTCTCGGCCATGTGGGTGGCCAGCTTGAGCCGCTGCCGCTCGCCGCCGGACAGCGTGGTGAGCGGCTGGCCGATCCGCAGATAGCCGAGCCCGACGTCGGCGAGCCGCCCGAGGATGGTGTGCGCTCCGGGCGTACGTGCCTCGCCGGTGCCGAAGAACTCCTCCGCCTCGGTCACCGACATCGCGAGCACGTCGCTGATGTCGCGGCCGCCGAGGTGGTAGTCGAGCACCGACGGCTCGAACCGCTTGCCCTCGCACACCTCGCAGGTGGTGGCGACGCCGGCCATCATCGCCAGGTCGGTGTAGACGACGCCCGCGCCGTTGCAGTTGGGGCAGGCGCCCTCGGAGTTGGCGCTGAACAGGGCCGGTTTCACGCCGTTGGCCTTCGCGAACGCCTTGCGGATCGGGTCCAGGAGGCCGGTGTAGGTGGCCGGGTTGCTCCGGCGGGAGCCGCGGATCGCGCCCTGGTCGACCGACACGACGCCCGCGCCGGCCGGGATCGACCCGTGGACGAGCGAGCTCTTGCCCGAGCCGGCGACGCCGGTGATGACGACGAGCACCCCGAGCGGCACGTCGACGTCGACGTCGCGCAGGTTGTGCTCGGTCGCGCCGCGGATCTCCAGCGTGCCGGTGGGCTCGCGCACCGCCTTCTTGAGCGTGGCCCGGTCATCGAGATGGTGGCCGGTGGTGGTGTCGCTCGCCCGCAGTCCCTCGACGGCGCCCTCGAAGCAGACGGTGCCGCCGTCCGTACCGGCGCCGGGGCCGAGGTCGACGACGTGGTCGGCGATCGCGATCACCTCCGGCTTGTGCTCCACGACGAGCACCGTGTTGCCCTTGTCGCGCAGCCGCAGCAGCAGGTCGTTCATCCGCTGGATGTCGTGGGGGTGCAGGCCCGTGGTCGGCTCGTCGAAGACGTACGTGACGTCGGTGAGCGCGGAGCCGAGGTGGCGGATCATCTTGACGCGCTGCGCCTCGCCGCCCGACAGCGTGCCCGAGGCCCGGTCGAGCGACAGGTAGCCGAGCCCGATCTCCACGAACGACTCGAGGATCTGGTGCAGCGTCGTGAGCAGCGGCGCCACCGAGGGCTCGTCGAGGCCGCCGACCCACTCGGCCAGGTCGCTGATCTGCATCGCGCACGCGTCGGCGATGTTGATCTTGCCGATGCGCGAGGACCGCGCCGCCTCGCTGAGCCGGGTGCCGTCGCACTCGGGGCAGGCCGTGAAGGTGACCGCACGGTCCACGAACGCGCGGATGTGCGGCTGGAGCGCGTCGCGGTCCTTGGAGAGCATCGACTTCTGGATCTTGGGGATCAGCCCCTCGTACGTGAGGTTGATGCCGTTGATCTTCACCTTGGTGGGCTCTTTGTAGAGGAAGTCCTGCATCTCCTTCTTGGTGTACTTGCGGATTGGCTTGTCCGGGTCGAGGAAACCCGCCTCCATGAAGATCCGTACCGTCCAGTGGCTGTCCGTCGTGTAGCCCGGGATGGTGATCGCGCTCTCGGCGAGCGACTTGGAGTCGTCGAAGAGCTCGCCGAGGTCGATGTCGGAGACCGTGCCACGGCCCTCGCAGCGCGTGCACATGCCGCCCGTACGGGAGAAGGTCTGCTTCGCGGCCTTGGCGGCGCCGCCGCGCTCGACCGTGATCGCACCGCTCGCGCGTACGGTGGGGACGTTGAAGGAGAACGCGCTGGGCGAGCCGATGTGCGGCTCCCCGAGCCGGCTGAACAGGATGCGCAGCATCGCGTTGGCGTCGGTCGCGGTGCCGACCGTGGAGCGGGTGTCGGCCCCCATCCGCTGCTGGTCGACGATGATCGCGTTCGTCAGCCCTTCGAGCACGTCGACCTCGGGCCGCGCCAGCGTCGGCATGAAGCCCTGTACGAAGGCGCTGTAGGTCTCGTTGATCAGCCGCTGTGACTCCGCGGCGATCGTGCCGAACACCAGCGAGCTCTTGCCCGAGCCGGAGATGCCGGTGAACACCGTCAGGCGGCGCTTGGGGATCTCGACGCTCACGTCCTTGAGATTGTTCACGCGCGCGCCCAGCACGCGGATCAGGTCGTGGCTGTCGGCGGCGTGCCGCGCAGACGTGTCCGTGGCCTTGCTCATCGTGTCTCCCGGGGGGTCGCCGTGGGGGCTTGTCGGTGATGTCCTTCGAGGTCAGGCTAGTTGCGGCGGACCAGTCGGCGCTTCTCGAATCCTGATCGGTCTCAGTCTCGGTCTGGGTGTCGCCGGTACGCCTACGGGATCGGCCACTGCCGCCAGTCGCACATCTCGCGCCAGCCGGGAGAGTCGGCGGCCCAGCCCGCGAGGACCGCGAAGGTCATGCGGAGGTCGTCGGCGACGGCCTCGAAGTGCCGGTCCGCCGCACCGACCCGGTACTCGATCACGTACGAGCCGTCGACCTCGCGGTACACCTGCATGTAGTGCTCGTCGTTCGGTGCGTCGAGCCGGTCGACCACCAGGAACTCATTCTCCGGCCCGAGTTCGCTCAGCAGCCGCAGCAGCAGCGCACCGCTCGGCGCGTCATACGATCGTCCGCACGCCGTCTCCGCTCGCAGCGCCCGTCCACTCATTACAGCGACGCTATCCCAGCCCGCGCGGCCGAGCCGGTCACCTGCGTACGGATGTGGGCTACCGTTCCGTGCATGGCTGAGCTCGTCTATCCCCCGGTCCTGCTCACGGCGCACACGATGTTCCGCGCACTCGCCATGCGCATCAGCGTCGAGGGGGCCGAGCACGTCCCGGCCCAGGGCGGGGCGGTGCTGGCGAGCAACCACGTCAGCTACCTCGACTTCATCTTCGTGGGCCTGGGCGCGCGCAAGGCCCGCAGGCTCGTACGGTTCATGGCCAAGCAGCAGGTGTTCGCGCACCGGATCTCCGGGCCGCTGATGCGCGGCATGCACCACATCCCGGTGGACCGCGAGGCCGGGAAGGCGGCGTACGACCACGCGGTGCGGGCGCTGCGCGACGGCGAGGTCGTGGGGGTCTTCCCGGAGGCGACGATCAGCCGCTCGTTCACCGTCAAGGGGTGCAAGAGCGGTGCCGCGCGGATGGCGGCCGAGGCCGCCGTACCGCTGCTCCCGATGGCGGTCTGGGGCGGCCAGCGGCTGTGGACGAAGGGACGGCCGCGCGCGCTCGGCACCCGGCACGTGCCGATCGCGATCCGCATCGGCGAGCCGCTCCATCTCGAGCCCGGGGACGACCCGGACAAAGTCACCGCCGAGCTACGGGCGCGGATGCAGAAACTGCTCGACGGAGTGCAAGCGGACTATCCGGAAAAACCCGCAGAGGAGGCCTGGTGGCTGCCCGCACACCTCGGCGGTACCGCCCCCACGCCCGAGGAGGCCGCCGTACTGGATGCCAGGAAAGGCCGATGACCTGAGGGTTTTCTCCACTAGGGTCGGCTCATGGCGAGAAACGAACAGGATCCCGCGGCGAACACGCAGCAGTTCCGTGCGTTCGCCAACCGCGGTGAGGCCGCCGGCAGCGGCTCGAAGACCGGCCTGATCGTGGGCCTGACGGCCGGCGTCGTCGTGGTCCTCGCGGTGGTCGTGTTCCTCGTCCTCTAGCACCGCGTCGCGCGGCGAGGCAGGTCAGCGGCGGGAGGCCTCGGCGATGAGTTCGGGTATGCCGGTCCGGCGGAGGTGCAGGCCGCACTTGGGGCACCAGACCTCCGGCGGGATGACGGTCCGCGCGCCGCAGGCGCCGCAGCTCACCTGGAGACCTTGGCCTTGGGGAATGTCCTGCTCGGGCACCGCGATCTGGACGCCGCAGCCCGAGCAGTCGGCGACGAGGTCGAGGTCGAAGGACGGCGAGGCCGTGACGTAGTGGCCACACCCGACGCACGGCGCGTCCGCCGGGTCGCCCGGGCCGAGCCGCGCGAACCGCTCACAGATTCCGACCGCCGAAACGGTTTTCGATCACCGGGATGTTGAGGCAGGTCCTGGCCCCCGCGTACGGTCGCTCAGTGCCCGGTGGCGGAGAAGTGCTGGAAGTCCCACGGGCCGCCCCAGGTGCCGCCCCAGCCCCAGCCGATCGACCGGAACGCCTTCACCGTCTTGTCGCCGGCGTGGACCAGGCCCGGGTCGTGGCGCCGGCGGTTGCCGTACTTCACGCAGCGCGGGTGCTCGATGTGGCCGTTCGGGTGGACATAGGGGTTCTCGCAGGTGTTCAGGTCGACGGCGTGCCCGTACGCGTGCTGGGACCACGAGCTGGCGCCGGTGGCGTTGCGGCAGTTGAACGCCGAGGTGTTGTCGGCCTCGATCGACTTGAAGTCGCTGCCGCCGTACTTGTCGACGAGTTCCATGCGCCGGATCGGGTAGCGCTCGTCGTACAGCCGGTGGAAGACCTTGACGATCTTGCTGGCGGAGTCGGCGTTGACGACCAGCTCGCCCTCGTGGGTCTTCTTGTCCATCCCCCAGTACGTCATCGTGATCAGGCGCAGGTCGCCGACGCCGACCGGGCAGCCGGGATGCCAGGAGTGCTTCACCGTGGCGCGGGTGACCTTGCCGATCTTGGCGGCGAACGGCTTCGGACCGGACGGCGGCCGGTGGGGCGACGGTGTCGGCGTGGCGCTGCTCGATGCCGTCGCGACGGCCGCCGGGGGCGGCGGGGAGGCGGTCGCGGACTTGTCGCCGCCGCAGGCCGCGCAGAGCGCCGCGCACAGTCCGGTCACGAGGATGCCGAGGGTCGCGCGTTGCATAGCGGAAGGATTACACGGCTGAAGGCGTGCTTCGGCCAACTTCATGCGGGACGATGAGGCTCCCACGTACGGGCAGCAGAGGACCGATCATGGTGGAAGCGGATGAGAAGAGCCGGCCGCCCCTCGGTATGCGCGAGATCACGGCGGTGGGCAGCGGCCTCGGCACGTTCATCCTGGTCGACGCGATCATGATGTACTCCGCGTTCGAGCGGAACGTCATGCACGGCAAGAACACCGACCTGATCGCCCAGTCGCTCGCCCTGATGCTCCTCGCCTTCGGCCTCGGCGGCTTTCTGGCCTGGAAGATGACCGGGTTCATGCGGCTGTACGGCGTCGGGCTGATCTGCGGCTGGACCTTCCTGACGCTGTTCTCGCTCGGCTTCTGCACCGGGCTGAACTCCTGAGGGTCGCCTCAGCGCTCCTTGGCGACGCGCTCGGAGATGGCGGTGAAGGCCCGGCCGATGGCGGCCAGGTCATCGGGGTCGATCACGTCGACGAAGAACTCCCGTACGCACGCGACGTGGTCGACGGCGGCACGGGACAAGAACGCGAAGCCCTCGTCGGTGAGCTCGGCGTTGACACCGCGTTTGTCCGCGCCGCAGGTGCCGCGGGCGACCAGGCCCTTGTACTCCAGGCGGGACACGGTGTGGGAGAGGCGACTGCGCGACTGACTGGCGACCTCGGCGAGCTCCGCCATCCGCAGCCGCCGGTCGGGAGCCTCCGACAGGCGTACGAGGATCTCGTACTCCGCCATGGTGAGCCCGTGCTTGGCCTTGAGGTCACGGTCGAGGAGGTCGGTCAGCCGGATGCTGCCCTCGACGTAAGCACGCCAGTCGCGCTGCTGAATGGGGTCGAGCCAGCGCGGTTCGCTCATAGCAGGATCCTACAGATAATAGTTGAAGTTTCAACGAAAAGCGTTGTCCAGATGACGCCGCCCAGCGGCAGACTCTTACCGTACCTGCCGCAGGCCGAAAACTGGCGATCTAAATTTCAACCAGAGGTGGTTACGCTGACCTCGACTCCATGACTTCTGGGGGGAATAGTTGAATCTTCAACTTGGTTGACGAGGTCGTAACCGACCGAGGAGGGCACGATGCCTGCCGTGACCGCGGACCCGCTGACCCTGACCCGACTGCCCCGGCTCCCGGAGCAGGAGACCGCGTGGCGCCCCGTGACCCGCGTGATCACCGCCGGGCGTCACCTCGAAGGCGAGGGCTTCGCCGTACGCCGCCCGTTCCCGGGCGTCGACCTCTCCCTCGCTGACCCGTTCCTGCTGCTCGACCACATGGGCGCGGTCGAATACGCCCCCGGTGAGGCCAAGGGCACTCCCTGGCACCCGCACCGCGGCTTCGAGACCGTGACGTACATCATCGACGGCGCGTTCCAGCACCAGGACACGACGGGCGGCGGCGGCCTGATCGCCGACGGTGCCACGCAGTGGATGACCGCCGGAGCGGGAATCCAGCACATCGAGCAGCCGACACCCGAACTCGTCGCCACGGGCGGCCTGTTCCACGGCGTACAGCTCTGGGTCAACCTCCCGCGCGAGCACAAGTGGGCGCCGCCGCGCTACCAGGACATCGAGTCACGCGACGTATCCCTGCTGAGCAGCGACGACGGCTCCTCCGTCGTACGCGTCATCGCCGGTGAACTCGCCGGCCACAAGGGCCCGGGCGTCACCTACACCCCGATCACGTACCTGCATGCGACCGTCGCACCCGGCGCGCGCCTGACCCTGCCGTGGCCGCGCGACTTCAACGCCATGGTGTACGCGCTGAGCGGCCGAGGCGAGGCCGGGCCCGGGCAGGCGTCCGGTGGACGAGGGCCAACTCGCGGTGTTCGGCCACGGCGAGGCCCTGAGCGTACGGGCGGCCGAGTCGCAGGCGCAGGCGGCACGGGGAGGCTGGGAGATCCTCGTCTTGGGCGGCCTGCCGATCCGCGAGCCGGTCACGAGGTACGGGCCGTTCGTGATGAACACCCGCGAGGAGATCATCCAAGCGTTCGAAGACTTCCAGGCAGGCCGGATGGGCACCGTACCGGCCGAGCGCGTCCCCCACCGCACCGCCGCCGACGAGCCCTTGGAGGGCTGAGGACACACCGAGCCCCGGCCCCCCGTTCACACGGGCCAGGAGCCGGGGCTCTTTGTCTGCTCAGTCCCTGTCGGTGATCGTAACCTCGACGCAGTTACCGCCGCCGCCCCCGCTGCGGCTGCTCTTGCGCCACTCAACGTTCTTCACGTCCGCTCCTCCACCGCAACCTCGACGCAGTTGCCGCCGCCGCCGCTGCTGCGGCTGCTCTTGCGCCATTCGGTGCTCGTCACGTCCATTGTTCCTCCATGACCCTGCGTAGGAACTCCGCCGACTGATCCAGCGGCAGGGCTCTCGCTCGGATGTCGGCCAACTTATCCGAGATCGTCTGTATGTCGTCTCGCTCGCTGAGAGTGAAGCCGCGAGCAGGAGTCTCGACGCATGCCAGCTCACTGCGATCAGCCAGAGTAGCGATGCAGAAGGAGCCATCTGTCCCGGCCGTGGGCATTGGGTTCGGGATGACCTGTATCAAAATCTTGGGCGACGATTCCGCGAGCCGGATAAGGTGTTCAAGCTGTTCCCGCATGATCTCCTTGCTTCCGACCATGTTGCGGAGGGCGAACTCCGACAGCAGGGCGGCGAGACGGGGCGGCGGATGGGTCGTCCCTGGACAGGATCTTCTGTCGACTCAGACGGGCCATGACCGCCGCCTCGTCCCCGCGGAGTAGGGCCGAGGCGTAGGCGGGCGTCTGAAGGAGGCCGAGCCACCACGAGGCACTCGTAGTCCTCCAGCGACAGAGTCTCGGGGTCGGCTTCCACGTCCGGCCAGTCGAACCACGTCGGAAAGACGGCGTCTTTCACCAGTTCGTCCCAGAGCGCTGGCAATGCTCCGCCGGTGTGCAACTCCTCATCCATACGGATGGCGTGGCTGCTTGTCGCACCGCGTCTCGCCACGCTCGATCTTTCCCACGTGGCTGCTACTGATCGGGATCCTGTCGGCGAGCTGAGCTTGCGAAATGATCGGCCTCCATCTCGGTATCGCCGCACCGAGCTTCCGAACGCTCGGAGCGAGTGGGGCCTGTCCTGTCGCTTTGTTGCGGCCACGGCCACTCCTTGACTCTCGCAACCACGCGGCCACCACAGGCGACCACTGAACATTACGCAGGCCACCATCTTGGTTCACGCAGCGCTGAGTGGCCACCCGAATGCGCCATTGCTCATAGACGATGTTTGCGAAGCCGGGACTCAAGGACGTGATGAGATGGGGCTAGCCGAAGCAGCGGAGTCGACGCGTGACGACCTGCCAATGCGTATCGAGTTTGAAATGGGCGCATCGTACGAAAATGTCTATCTTGTGCGGTGCTTTGTGGACGAGGCGCGATCAAATGGTCGCTGCCCAAGGTCGTCCAGGGTGACGCGCGTCTCGTGCTGACCGAGATCGCCGCCAACGCCTGCCGGATCTGCCCTGGGGAGACCCTCACAGTGTGGCTCGCCCTGACGGCGGCACGCGTTCTCGAGTTGGCCGTCTGGGATCCGGATCCCGTCAATGTTCCCGAGCTGAAAGTCCCGGGCGATGAAGACGAAAGCGGCCGTGGCCTGTTCCTGGTCGAGGAGTTCGCCGCGAAATGGGGCTGGTACGTCTCCTCGTCCGGCGGAAAAGTCGTATGGGCTCGATTGGTCTGGTGACATGAGCCCCCATCGGAATATCGAGTCAGCACACGAATTGCTCAAGCCGAGAGAGGCCGCCGAGATGTTCGGAGTGCGACCCGCCACGCTCGCCCTGTGGGCGCGTACCGGCCGGATCGACGTCCAGCGCACCCCGGGCGGTCACGGACGCTACCGCCGGTCGGCCATCCGGGCACTCCTCGACGAGGCCGAGCCGCGCGACCCTGTCGCCGTTCAGCGCGAGATCGACGCCGTGCGCCTCTACGAGCAGGGATGGAGCATCCGGCGCGTCGCCAAGGAGTTCGACACCACCTATGGCGCGATGCGCCGGCTGCTGCTCCGCAACACCACGCTGCGCAGCCGAGCGGGGGCCGACGAATCGGGGGACTGAGGCTATACATACAGACTGCATGTATGTAACGTTCGACGCATCTCGTCCCACACCAGAGAGGCGCCGCCATGCGACAGGCCGAGGTCATCACGGGATTGTTCGCCCAGTTCGAGGAGTTCGCCGGGCTGATCGAGGGGCTGAACCCGGACGAGTGGCACACGCCGACCCGGTGCGAGGGCTGGCAGGTGTGCGACGTCGCCGGTCACGTCGCGGGCAACGCCATCGACGTACAGACCGGCGAGATCGGCAAGCGCACCCCCGACGAGCAGGCGCGGGCGCTTCGTGGCGAGGCGCCGGCCGGGCTCGCCGCGTCGATGCGTACGTCGCTGACGCGCGTCCGTCCCTTCTTCGACGCGCTGAGCGAGGAGGACTGGGCCGGCCCGAGCCCGGCACCCGGCGTGAACGTGGGCGATGGCACCCTCGGGCTCTGGTACGACTGCTTCCTGCACGGCGACGACATCCGTACGGCCCTGGGCCGGCCCAGCGTGCGCGGTCCCGGCCTGGACGCGAGCCTCCACTGGGTGCGGGAGAGCCTCGAACACCGCGACTGGGGACCGGCGCGCATCGTGCTCGATGGCGCGGCGAGTACGCCATCGGCACCGGCGGGCCCGTGCTGCGCGGCGACCCGCTGCGCTTCGTGCTCGCCGCCACCGGCCGCGCCGACCCGGCGGAGTTCGGCGCGGACGAGAGCCTCAACGTGTACTCCCTACGATGAGCACATGAGCCGCAAGGTCGAACAGGGCGAGGCGACGCGCGGGGCGCTCGTCGACGCCGCCGTCGCCCTGTTCACCGCCAACGGGTTCGCGGGCACCTCGACGACCGAGATCGTCCGGCGGGCCGACGTCACCCGCGGCGCGCTCTACCATCACTTCGCCGACAAGGAAGAGCTGTTCCGCGCCGCGTACGAGGCGATCCAGCAGGACATCTTCGACCGCTGCCAGGCCGCGGCCGCCGCTCGGGACGGCGTCGACGCACTGAAGGCCGGCGTCGGCGCGTACCTCGACGCCTGCCTTGAGCCGCCGGTCCAGCGGATCCTGCTGATCGAGGGTCCGCTGGTGCTGGGCTGGGACCGTTCGGTGCGCTTCGACGACCCGCGCTGTGCGCGCCGGCTGCTGCGCGCCGCCGTACGCGACCTGGCGCCCGGGCCGCCCGAGCCGCTCGCCCACCTGCTGTTCGGCGGGTTGTTGCAGGCCGGGCTGGTCATCGCGGACGCGCCGGACCGGCGTACGGAGATGGGGGACGCGATGGACGCCCTGGTCGATTCTTTGTTCGAGAAACCGGCGCGCTTCTCCTGACGTCCGCGCTTCACGTGCGCTACGGTGTGACCTCTCGAACAAAAGTTCGACCGTTGCATGCGAGGGGAGGCGGCTCGATGACGACGCTCTCCACACCGGTCAGGCCGCGCTGCCGCGCGACACGCCGTAGTCCTTTCTACGGAAATCTACGGCCGCAGCTATATCCCCTCATAAAGTCCGAGAGCGTGGACCCCGTACGCAATCCCTATGCCCCTGGCGCCGGCCAGCGGCCGCCCGAGCTCACCGGCCGCGACCGCGAGCTTCAGCAGTTCGACGTCGTGCTGGAGCGCGTCGCGCGCGGCCGACCCGAGCGGAGCATGATCCTCACGGGCCTGCGCGGCGTGGGCAAGACCGTGCTGCTCAACACCTTCCGCTCGATGGCCATCCAGAAGCTCTGGGGCACCGGCAAGATCGAGGCGCGGCCCGACCAGTCGATCCGCCGCCCCGTCGCCGCCGCCCTGCACATGGCCGTGCGCGAGCTGGCTCCGCGGCACCGCGCGCCCGACCGCATCGAGGAGTTCCTCGGGGTGCTCAAGGCGTTCGCCCAGGCCGACGCCGAGCCCGCCAAGGGCAAGCCCGCGCCGCGCCGCTGGAATCCCGGCATCGACGTGCCCGCCGCGCGCGGCCGCGCCGACTCCGGCGACCTGGAGATCGACCTCACCGAGCTGTTCGTCGACGCCGCTTCGGTCGCCACCGACATGGGCGTCGGCGTCGCACTCTACGTCGACGAGATGCAGGACATCCCCGCCGACGACGTCTCGGCCATGTGCGCCGCCTGTCACGAGCTGTCGCAGAGCGGCGGCCCGCTGATCGTGGTCGGGGCCGGCCTGCCCCACCTGCCCGCGGTGCTCTCCGCGAGCAAGTCCTACTCCGAGCGACTGTTCCGCTATGCCCGCATCGACCGGCTCGACCGCGGCGCCGCCGACCTCGCACTGCTCGCCCCGGCCGAGCGGGAGGGCGTGACCTTCACCAAGGACGCGCTCGACGCGCTCTACGAAGCGGCCGACGGCTATCCCTACTTCGTCCAGGCGTACGGCAAGGTCGCCTGGGACATCGCGCCCGAGACGCCGATCAGCGACGGCGACGTGCTGGTCGCCGCGCCGGAGGCCGAGGGGGAGCTGGCCGTCGGCTTCTTCGGCAGCCGGTTCGAGCGGGCGACACCGGCCGAGCGCGACTACATGCGGGCGATGGCCTCCCTGGGCGACGAGCCGGTGCCCACCTCCAATGTCGCCGACGAACTGGGCCGCAAGCCGTCGAGTCTCTCGCCGGCCCGCGACGGTCTGATCAAGAAAGGTCTCATCTACAGCGCCGAGCGCGGCCTGGTCGCGTTCACTGTCCCGCACTTCGGTCATTTCCTCAGGTCACAGCCGGTCTGAGCCGCTATACATCACTCTTGCCCAGCGGCTAGAAAGCCGTAGACGACCACATCGACGCGCCGTCGTAGGCGAATATCCGACTGTCTTGCGCACGCGCTAGAGAGCGGTAGAAAGTGCGATGGCGCGTTCGCGAGCCTTCTCTACAGCTCTATAGCAGATCTATAAGAAAGCGCTATAGATGCACAGACTCGTCTCAGGCGGTGCTGTGCACGCGGCGCGGACCGGTGTCGTCGTCATGGCCCTCACTCGTGGCCGCCCAGACCAGACCGGCACGCACCTTGGCCCGCCGCCCGTCGACCGGCACCGCGAATACCACCTCGGCCTGCCGCCCGTCGACCCGCGCCGGGAACACCACGTACCGATGGCACAGCTCCCGCCACGTCTCGGTCGGCCGCGCCGAGGTCAGGTCGTCCTCATGTGCCCGCCAAGCCGCGCTCGCGTGCAGCCGCACGTACGTCTCCGAGAGCGGCGCGTCGAGCAGCTCACACGGCGTCGTTCTCCGGGTCCGTTCGACGGCGACGGCGAGCTCGGGCGAGAGCGCGAGCAGGAGCGCGGTCTCGGCGGCGAGCACCAGCACCGCCACCGCACCGGCCCGGCCGAGCACCTGCGCCCCGGTCTGCGGAACCTCCGCCGAGACGACCGCCGCCACGGTCAGCAGCGCAGCCCGCACCAGCCCGCGCCGGCCGGCCGGCGTCGAACTCAACCCGCCGAAGCAGCCGCACCCCTCGTCGGTGCCGCGCCGGGCGAGGTCACCGATGATCCACGTGGCCGAGGCGAAGAACACGACACACGCCAGCCGTACGACACCTGCCGGCGTAACGAACAGGGCGAGCCCGACCGCGCCCTCGCCGAACGCCACGCTGTACACGAACGGCCGCCGCCGGTGCATCGCGATCACCGGCTCGCCGACGTCGCGTACGGCCAGCTTGGCGATGCAGGCCAGCAGCAGCACACTGCCCAGGAAGGGGATCTGCACGTGCCGCAGCAGTTCGATCATGAGTAGCCCACCCGTGCCGTGACGTTGAAGCAGCCGGCGTCCAGGTCGCCGCCGAGGTCGACGAACGCGGCCCTGGTCAGCTCGACGATCCGGCCACGCGGCGAGGTGCCGCAGCGTACGCATCGGTCGCAGAAGCTCGCCGCGAGACAACCGCACTCGATGACGGGCACGCGTGTCGCCCTTTTGGTGCATTCGTTGCGTACGTGCAGCTCGCTGGCGATCGACAGCAGGGGGAGCGGCGAGCGCGGCCCCGTACCGCAGCCGCCCGAGTCGCCGTGCGGGTCGAGTGCCGGGTACGCCGCGCCATGCCCTCGGTCGGGGTGGTCGTACCAGGTCGCGGTGCCGCGCAGGACGTGGGACAGCGCTCCGCGCGGTCCGGGTCGTGGCCGGTCGGCGTGCGAGGCGGGCTGCGGCGAGTGGGTCGCGGGCCGCAGCCCGTGGATTTCGCCGCCGCGGCGGACGCCGATGACGTCGATCAGCGCGCCGGGCTCCAGCCGGGGGTGCCGTACGCGGACCATGGCCATGGACTTGGCCGGGATGACCAGCGCGGTGTTCGGACGGTGCCGTCCGGCGTCGACCTCGAGCATGCTGCCGTCGCGGCCGGTGATGAGGCCGGTGACGCGGACGATGTCCACCCAGATGCGTTCGGCGGTGAGGCCGCCACCGTCGGTCGGGCGCACGATCACGTCGCGTCCGGGCACGAGCGCCGAGAAGCCGGCCGAGCCGGCGTGCCAGATGAACGCGCGCGCCGAGATCGGCACGCGTACCTCAGACCCGTCTCGCCGGGCCAGGACGAGCAGATGCGGGCTGGCCTCGACGACGGTGCCCTCGATACCGCGCAGCGGCCGGGCGTCGGGCAGATCGTGCGGGTCCCCGGCTCCGGCGTCGCCGAGCGCGGCTTCGCGTAGCCGGCGTCGGCGCAGGACCAGATCGCGGGTGGACGGCATGGGGTCTCCGGGGGTCGTGATCTTACGTCGCCACGGCGGCGAGTAAGGCTGCATGTCAAGACTTACCCCGAGCCTTCCTTCTGTCGACTCCTTTGTCCAAATAAGCCAACGATGCTTCCCGGGAATACATGACTGTTGTTCGCGATGCCATGAGACGCGTTGACCGGAATATGAGATTCGACTTGATCCATAATTACGATCTTCGTGCGATCGTCGGGCCTGTTGGCGACAACACTCCCCAGCCTTACGGACGGTCACGTGGGCGCAGCCATCGCACGACGAGTTCCACGACTTCGTGGCCGCGCGACGGCCGACGCTGCTGCGTGCGGCCATGTTGCTCACCGCCGACCGGGCCGACGCCGAGGACCTGCTGCAGTCGGCGCTGACCAAGACCTACCTCGCCTGGGGACGGATCAACGACCGCGGCGCACTGGACGGTTATGTGCGCCGCACGATGGTGAACATCAACATCTCCTGGTGGCGACGGCGCAGGCTTGAGGAATACCCGACCGACGAGCTGCCCGACACCCCGATCGCGGACCACACGCGCCGCAGCGAGCTACGCGACGGCCTGGACCGCATCCTCGACCGGCTGCCCGCCCGCCAGCGCGCGGCCGTCGTCCTGCGCTACTACGAGGACCGTACCGAGACGGAGATCGCCGAGGCGCTCGGAGTGAGCGTCGGCACGGTCAAGAGCACCGTTTCCCGCGCGATGGCCAAGCTCCGCGACGAGGCGGCGCGCGAACTAGCCACTCTCGAGTGATCGCGAACTACTGACAACGGCGCACCCACAGGACAGAATCCGATTCACGTCACGTGGACTCGGACTTGGAGGCCGTCGTGTGGAGCACGATGCAGGACTATCCGCTGACCATTTCCTCGATCCGGCGATACGGCACGGAGATCTTCGGCGACAGCGAGGTCGCCACGTTCACCGGTGACGGTGTGCGCCGCACTGTCGTACGCCGAGCTGGGCCGCCGCGCCGCACGCCTCGCGAACGCCCTGCGCTCGCTGGGCATCGACGCCGACCAGCGCGTGGCGACCTTCCAGTGGAACACCACCGAGCACCTCGAGGCGTACCTCGCCGATGCCGTCGATGGGCGCGGTCCTGCACACCCTCAACATCCGGCTCGCCCCCGAGCAGCTCGTCTACATCGCCGACCACGCCGAGGACGAGATCGTCATCGTCGGCGACACGCTCGTGCCGCTGCTGGCGGCGTGCTGCCGAAGATGAAGACCGTACGGCACGTCATCGTGATCGGGGACGCCGACCTGTCGCCGCTCGCGCCGGCCGGCAAGGAGCTGCACTCGTACGAGGGTCTGCTCGCCGACGGCGCCCGACACGTTCGACTGGCCGGAGCTGGACGAACGCCAGGCCGCGGCGATGTGCTACACGAGCGGTACGACCGGCAACCCCAAGGGCGTGGTGTACTCCCACCGCTCCGCGTACCTGCACTCGATGGCGGTCTGCACCGGCAACGCCTTCGCCCTGGCCGCCACGGACCGCGTCCTGCCGGTCGTACCGATGTTCCACGCGAACGCGTGGGGCCTGCCGTACGCGGCGCTGATGGCCGGCGCGTCACTCGTGATGCCGGACCGCTTCCTCCAGGCCGAACCCCTCGTACGCATCATCGAGGACGAACGCCCGACCATCTCCGGCGCGGTCCCGACGATCTGGAACGACCTGCTGCGGTACGCCCTCGCCGCACGACTCGGACCTGAGCTCGCTGCGAATGGTGCCGTGCGGAGGCTCGGCCGTCCCAGAGTCACTGATGCGCTCGTTCGACGAGCTGGGCGTACGCATCGTGCAGGCGTGGGGGATGACCGAGACGTCGCCGCTCGCGTCGCTCGGCGCACGCGCCGGCGGGGGTAGCGGACCCGTGGCCGTACCGCGCGACCCAGGGCCGCATCCTGTCGGGCGTGGAGGCACGCGTGGTCGGCGACGGCGACCGCGACCTGCCCGTCGGACGGCACGTCGGTCGGCGAGATCGAGGTACGCGGCGCATGGGTCACCGGCTCGTACTACAAGGACGAGGACCCGTCAAGCTTCAACGCCGGCTGGCTGCGTACGGGCGACGTCGGGATGATCTCCCCAGAGGGCTACCTGACCTTGACCGACCGGGCGAAGGACGTCATCAAGTCGGGCGGCGAGTGGATCTCCTCGGTCGACCTGGAGAACCACCTGATGGCCCATCCGGACGTGATCGAGGCCGCCGTGGTGGGCGTACCGGACGAACGCTGGCAGGAACGCCCACTCGCCTCGGTCGTACTCCGCGAGGGCGCCTCGGTGTCGGCCGCCGAGCTACGGGAGTTCCTGGGCTCGCGGGTGCCGAAATGGCAGCTTCCCGAGCGGTGGAGCTTCATCGCCGAGGTGCCGAAGACCTCGGTCGGAAAGTTCTCCAAGAAGACCTTGCGCCAGATGTACGCGGACGGCGACCTGGAGATCGTCGAGCTCGATTCTTGACCGGCCGGGTCAAGCCGGCCCGCACCGTACCAGGGCGAGAGGTGTGCCCAGGCCTTGCGTCTGCTCATCGGCGTTGGCCCGCAACCAGTCGGTGAACCTCGCGTAGTGCCGCTCGGGGGTGTTCCCGTCGCTGTAGGACCAGACCTCGGGATCGGCCCCGCCACCCCGGATGAAGTCGAACTGGCAGCCCTGATGCATGAGGATGACGCGGTCGGTCGCCAGGAGAAAGTCGTCCTCGGCGATCAACTCCTGCGCGGCCGCCCGCAGCCCGATGACCTCGGGATGGAAGACGTCGCTCCCCTGGAGGAACCGCCCGGCGCCCCCGCCGGCGTCTCCAGAAAGTGCCGGTACGCCTTGGGCAGCGGCGCCTGGCTGATCGCCCTCGATCTCCTGAATCACATCCTCACCCAGCCCCTGGATGTCCTCAGCCGTGGCGGTGGTCCCGTCCGCGATCACCCCGAGACAGGCCCGCACCCGCTCCTCCGGAGACAATCCAGCCCACTCACCCGTCGTCTTCCCCGCCATACCCCTCCTGTCCACCCCGTCCTCGTCCCCTGTTCCCCGTCGCCGTGATCGACGCACAGGCGCAATCCAGGGTTCCGTACGGGGGCATCCGGCCAAGCCGGAACCAACGAGACGGCAGGGAGTGGCCAACCACTTTGCCGTATGGGCTGGTTGGCCGGTAACCTGTGACCGGCCTGCGGGCTACCAGGAGGCTTCGCCTAGTCCGGTCTATGGCGCCGCACTGCTAATGCGGTTTGGGCTTACCGTCCATCCGGGGTTCAAATCCCCGAGCCTCCGCACACTGATCAGGGCCTTCCCCGGATAAATACCAGGGAAGGCCCTGAATTGTTTTCGGGGGTCGAACGGCCATAGTTTCAGTTTCAGTTAGTCCTCGCATCCGCAGCATCGCCGGGGCGCTTGCGTCGGGCTCGTCAGGTGATCTCAAGGCGATGGCGTGCCCACCGGCGGGCAGCCTTCGTCAGGTGGGCCGAATGGGGGTGCGCGTTCTGGGACCGCGTCTTTTGCCCCCACAGGCCCAGCACGACGGCCGCGAACGCCGTTATCGCACTCGGCGGAGCCGCCTCCCACGCGGGGATCCGCGCGGCCCACTCCTCCGCGCCCGCGGGTGGGTGGCCGGCTGCGATGAGCCGGATCACCAGGAACGCCGGGTCGATCCATGCCGCGCCGCGCGATGCCCACGCCCAGTCGATGGCGGTGACCGCATCGCCGTTGATGAGGATGTTGCCGGGCTGTAGGTCGGTGTGCAGCAGCGCGGCGCCGTCGAGCGCGGCGGGTGCAGCCAGCTCCAGTTCGGCGTGGCACTGCGAGCAGTTCGCCGCGTGGGTCTTCCACAGATCCTCATCGACCGGGATGCCGGCCTCGCGCATCGCGGCGAGGGTGGCCGCGATGGGCCCGTACCGGCCCACCTGCTGGTCGGCGGTGTCGGTCGGCGCGTGGTGGATGAACCGGCCCGCGACCCGGTCGCGGAACTCGGCGTACTCCCTGGTGTGCAGGATGAACGTGTGCCATCCGATGTCGACGGCCCACGCCGGGGACAGGCCGGCGCCGGGGTTCAGCGCGCACGCCTGCAAGAACGCGAGCGCCTCGGCCATGATCCGCTCGGCCAGCGCCTGCTCGATCGTCGGGTCGTCCTTGACGATGCGGCGGACGAGGCGGTCGAACATCTCCGGCGTGATGAGCGTTCGGGGCTTGGCGGCCGTGGCCGTCGTGTCGGGGATTAAGGTCATCTCGGCTCCTCCTTGAGAGCCTCGGGGTACGGCCTGCTCGCCGTACCGCTTCCTCCGGCCGGGCGGCCGGGGGCCCCGGCGGCGGCCTTGTAGTGGGACCACCGCCGGGAAGATCTGTCCGCGGCCCCGGCCTCCTCCCGCGCGGAGGTGATCCGGGGCCGCGGCGTCTAGCCGCCGGGGAGCGTGGACCGGGGGCACCTCTTTGGTACGTACTTCTCGTCCCGGCTACTCCAGACGTGCCTGCCGGGGAAGTGCGCGGCGAGGTCGCTGACCGTGTCCGCCTGCTGTGTGTGCACCAGGTGCTCCCGTGTCGGTTGCAGCTCAAGAAACGCGTTGGCGCACGCCTGCGCTCTGAACGCGAGACGTCGCCTGACGGTCGACGCGCTCGCCGAGGCGTTCCGCGATGCCGCGAGCGATCGTGACCGGCAGTACCTGCCGAAGCTGGAAGACCTGCGCCGCATGATCCGGGGCTACGAGGCCGGCGAACACGTGCCGCGCGGCCGCAACCGGATGCTGTACTGCGCCGTCTTCGATATCGCCGACGCCGAGCTGTTCAGCGCCCGAGGCACCGACGTGGCCGCCGGGGATCCGGTTGATGACGAGATCGAGGCGCTTGAACTGGCGAGGCGGGCGAGCGCCAGCGACGTTGGCGCCGAGACCATCCGGCGCCTGGAGGCGGCCGTCGACGATCTGGCCGTCGCCTATCCGCGTACGCCACCGGCCGAGTTGGTGGAGCGCGTACGGCGGCACCTCGCGTACGTCTCCGGCCACCTCGACGCGCGCAAGACGCTTGGCGAGCATCAGCGGCTGCTCGTCATCGGCGGCTGGCTGTCCCTGCTCGCCGCGACCTGCCACGTCGACCTGCACCAGCGCGGCGCGGCCACCGCACGTCTGCGGACCGCGGCGAGCCTGGCCGAGGAGACCGGGCAGGCCGAGATCGCCGCGTGGTGCCTGGAGACCGAAGCGTGGCAGGCCCTGACCGACGGCGATTACCGGCACGCCGTCACGCTCTCGCGGGGTGCCCAGGCGATCGGCCCAGTGGGCGGCTCGGCCTACATCCAAGCGTCGGCCCAGGAAGGCCGGGCGTGGGCGCGCCTGGGAGCGGAGGCCGAAACCCACCGGCAGCTCGACCGGGTTGCCGAGCTGACGAGGAACATGCCAGGGCCGGAACGGCCCGAGCACCACTACCGGTACGACCCGGCGAAAGCCGACGCGTACACCGCGACCACGCTGGCGTGGCTCGGTGACCCGGCGGCTGAGCCGTACGCCCCGGCAGGTGCTGACCCGCCTGCGGGCGCCCGCGGATGGCAGTGTCCGTGCCCGGCGGGTGGCGTCCGCACGGCTGGATCTTTCGCTCGCGCTCGTCGCCGCAGGTCAGCCCGGACGAGGCCGCGCACGAGACGCTCGCGGCCGTCACAAGTGGCGTGCTCGTGCCGTCGAACTACTGGCGTGCCGTCGAGGTGATCGATGCGGTGGAGGCCGCTCGCGTGCCCGGAGTGGCCGAGCTGCGCGAGGCCTACCGGGAGCTGTGCCTCCTGTCATCGAGACCCTCGGCCGAGCATTTTCAGTAGGCGGGCTCCCGGCGGTCAGAGGGGGGATTCGTGGAAACCGGCGGCTGAGGCCTCTTCGCGGGTGCAGAAGAAGTGGTCGTCGAAGGGGGACACGCTGTACCGGCGGCTGTCGGGGGTCTCGTACGAGTAGGCGGCGGCGAAGGTCGAGGCGACCAAGGGCAGGTGGCGGCAGCGGATGACGTGCAACGGATACCGGGCCATCCCCGACGCCAGTGGTGTTACCAGGGCGATCAGGTAGACGACCACGGCGGCGACGGCGGCGCGTGGTAGTGCCGGTAGCGCCCACAGCAGGGCCATGATCGGAAGCGCGACGACGAACCACACCACGACGAACGCCAGATAGAAGACGCCGAAGGTCACCGGGGGACGCGGGCGGAAAACCAGAAATACCAGCGCATACCCGAACGCGGGCAAAACGAGAACGAGCAGCGCCAGCCAGCCCATCGCCCGTAAAAAGCTCATCACCGCCCGAACGTACCCCGCGCCGGCACTCGGCGGCCAAGCACGCCAGGTCGAAAAGCTATTCGCGGGTGAGGCCAAGGCGGCGGGCGGTGGCCAGTCGTTGGCGGGCGACGTCGGCCAGGGTGACGATCGATTCACACGAAGGGCAGGCCGGGATCGTCTCCAGCATGCCGTCTCGGGTCGCGACTGTCAGCCGGGTGCCATCCTGGCTGAACGCCAGACCGCGGACGCCGCCGAGCGGGTCGGTCCAGACCCAGCCCGGCAGCGCTCTGACAGGGTCGAGCATGCGGACGGTGCCGTCGCTGAATCCGACTGCCGCCAATCCTGTTCGCGGGCTCAGTACGAGTGCCCGTGACTGGTCCGCGTCGGCGTCCGGATACAGGAGGGCGTGCGCCTTCCACTTGCCGCCTTCCCGCGTCAGACGGAACGAGCCGCCGTGTCCCTCGACTCCGTCTCCGCCGACCACCACGGTGTCGGCGGAGGGCGTCGGGGCCAGACTCCTGAGCGTCAGGCCCTGATGGGTCGCATAGATCGGCTTCAGCCCGGTCAGGTCGGCGCGTCCGGCGAAGACCTGGCCCGCCTGGCCGCCGATGAAGACCCCATCGGAGGTCGGCGCGATCGAGGCGGCGGCATCGTCGGGGAGGGACACGGTCCGGAGCGTACGGCCGCCGTCGAGGTCGATGAGCCGTACGCCCGCGTTCAGGCAGCCCACATAGAGCCGGTGCGGCCCCAGGGCGAAGGCGAGCGTCGTCACATAGCACCCGGGATACGTAAGGGTACGTTCGGCGCCGGTCCGTGTGTCACGGATCAGTACCTTGCCGTCCATGCCCAAAGCGGCGAGTTCGCCCGAAGGCGCCGCCGCCAAGGTCACCACTCGGGACGCGGACGTACGGACGCGGCCGAGGAGGGTTCCGTGGTTCAGGTCGACGGTGTCGAGTTCACCGGCTTGGGTCGCCGCGAATCCCCGGCCCTGTGCGTCGGGTCCGGTCAGTCCGATGAACCATTTCGACGGGTCGGACGCGAGGACGTTTCCGGGTCGCCGCAGCCAACTCGACACCCGCGCGTGGCCGGAGATCGCCCAGACGCGTGTGCCGTCTCTGCTCCAGGCAATGGCGTGGATCTCTCCCGCCGAGCCGTTGAGGGTGACGCGTGACAGGCCGTTCGGCATACCGAAGAGCTGGATGGTCGAGCCGCTGCCGACCGCGAGGACCCGGTCGTCCGGGCTGAACGCGGCGGCATGGTCACGGCCGGAGGTTGCCATCCGGCGATAGAGCAGGCCCGTACGCGGCCGGAGCACGTCGACCACCCCGCTCCCGGCGTGGCCGGCCGCGACCAGGTTTCCCTGGTGCGCCGAGACCAGCCAGCTCACCGCACCCGCACCCCCACCCGCGGCACGACGTGGCGCTCGTCCGCGAGCCACCAGGTAGATTCGCCCGTCAGCGGTACCGGCCGCCAGCCCATCCGCGTACGTCGCCAGTGCCGTGATCCGTGCGGTTCCCGGCAGCCGGGTCACCGTGGAGCCTGGCGCACCGGGGCGCCAGGAACAGATCGTGGTGCCGTCCGCGGTCGCCGCCGACCTCCCGTCCGGAGCCACCGTGGCCACCCGTCCCGTACGGCACGGGGGAGTCACCGCGCGGCGGCCGGCGAGCATGGTGACGCGATGCCGGACGACGGTGAGCGTGACCTTTCCCGCGTCGTCAGAGACGGTCGTGGCCGTGCTCTCCCGGCGCGGCGGGACGGCGGCCGCCGACGACGGCGTGACGGTGACCGGCCGGCCGCGTCCGTCGACGACGGTCGGCGCGGCGGCGACCAACTGCGCGGTGAAGCCGCTCACCCCGCTCGCCGACGGGACGGCCGAACGGTCCGGTACGGGGACGTTCAGCGCGTCCATCAACCGTTCGCGTAGAAGGTAGGACCGCTTTCCCTGCTGGACCTGAGCGCTGCTCTCCGACAGAGCGGCGTACACGTCCGATTCGAGTTTCCGTCGTGCCGCGGCGGAGCCGATCAGGTTGGTGTTCTCCTGCGCGATCATGCTCTGCGCACGTTTCTGTACCTCGTCGACCACCCGGAGGGTGGTGAGCGAGAGCGCCAGCACGCTCGCGCCGATGGCGGCCAGTGTCCTGCGCCGGCGGTCGCGCCGCCGGGCGGCCACGATGTAGTCACGTGCCTGTGGCGTGAGCGCCAGGTCCTCGGCGCGCACCACTTGGCGCAGTCGGCGCAGGAGCCGTCCGGTGGCCAGTGCGTTGCGCGGCCGGTCCGCCCGATCCCAGTCCGCGCTGCGCCGGAGCAGCTCCGAATGCGTCCGCTGTACGTCGGTGGTGGCCCGGTATGCGGTGAGGATTCGCGCGGCGGCGCTCTCGGTGCCCTGCGCCGGATCGACGTAGACGATCCGTTTGCCGTACTGCCGGGTGGCCATGAGCTCCAGGCGGCATGCCTCCGAGCCGTACCACTCCAGCGTCTCGCAGACCGCGACGAGCGAGCTGCCGGAGATGGCGCCGCGCACCTCCTCGAACCACGGGAACGAGACCGGGATGTCCCTGCGGTCGAGCCAGATCGGCGCGCCGGCGCTGGTGAGCGCCGTCGCGATCTCGTCGACGACGGCGGTGTTCGCCCTGGAGTAGGAGATGAAGATCTCGTGCATCTCAGCCCGCCACCGGTTGAGGGGAGCCCGGGCACACGGTCAGCCGCAGGTACGCGCGGGTCAGGCCGGTGATGTGCAGGAGGGAGTTCGGCGGATAGCAGGGCCATCTCCTGGCCCGCAGACGTCCGAGGAGAGTACGGTCGCCGTCGCATCCCATGCAGTTCGGCGGCGCCCACCAGCGGCGCCCGGAGTCGACGGTGAGCTCGTCGGTCGCGCTGTTCCAGGCGATCTTCGTCACCGGGGCGGCGGCGGGCGCGCGCCAGTGCGCGACGGTCGCGAATCCCGACTGGACCGCCTCGATCTGGACGACCTCCCCGTCGGCGGAACCGGCGACGATGGTGGCACTCGGGCCCACGATGGCGACCGAGGTGACGGCGGCGCGCGTGGCGTTCAGCCGGAAGTGCCGTGGCTGGGACGGCGGGCGGGTGATGCCGACGTCGAGGGTTCCGTCGGTGCGGCCGGTGATCACGACGTTGCCTCGCCGATGGCCGGCCTGCTCGGACGGTGGGGGCGTGGCCACGGGGCTGAGCGACCTCGTCGGCCAGAGTTCGGCCGGTCCGTAGTTGACGCAGGCGACCATGTCGCCGTCGGGGGCGGAGACGATCCGCTGGATCGAGCCGAGGCCGCGGCAGACCTCGCCGACGACGACGCCGGCGTCCAGGTCGAGGATCCGCACGCCCAACTGGATGCCCCCGAACGCGATCCGCCGGCCGGAAAGGAGCGTGAGGACCTCGAGCCCGTCGGGTACGGCCTGGCCGGTCGGGCGCAACGCGAGGTGGGCGGAGGAGTAGAGGATCTCGCGGTCGGCGTCGTTGACGGCCACCGACGACCCGTCGGGACCGATCGTGCCGGACTCGAACCGCGGCGGCGATCGACGGACCGAGGCGAAGACGTGGCCGCTCACCGGATCCAGCAGCGAGAGCCGGTCCTGGTCACGTACGAGCGCGCGGACCCGCCCGGACGTCGTCTGCCGCAGGTCGAGTATCCGCTGGTGCCGTGGCAGCGGCCGGGCCCTGCCGCCGGAGACCGCCGTCAGTTCACCGGCCGGGCCGCCGACCACGACGAGGTCGCCTTTCCCGGACACGGCCAGAGTCTCGATGTCGTGTGGGACGGCGGTGTCCTGGCGCTGCCAGGGGTCGATCCGCACGAGATGCACGACCGTCCCGCCGCCGACGGCCAATACCCGGTCGTCCGCGCCGAGATCCATCCGGTCGGCTCGGCCCTTGCCGAGGGACCGGCGCCATTCCACCCCGTCCGTACGGAGGTTCCAGGACTCCACGCTGTTGCGGCGGTCGACGCTGATCGCGTGCAGGCGATCGTGGGTCAGGCCGAGGTCCGTCAGACCGGCGTCGTGGTTGAGGCCGAGCGTGCCGGCGGACCACCGCTCGGAGAGGGCGTCCATCAGGGTCCGGCGTGCGACGTCCTGGCCGCGCGGATCCCCCTGGAGCACGGTCGCGCCCGCCAGGACCCCCTGCCAGTCAGGGCGTTGCGCGGCGAGAAAGCCCGTGGTGGACAGGGAGGTGAGCTGGGTGTTCTGGCCGGCGAACCGCAAGGCGAGTACGACGACGGTCGCGACCGCGACGACGCTGACTCCGGCGAGGCCGCGGCCCAGCCAGCGGAGGGCGCGTTTGCGCCGGTCGCGCTGGACGAACGACACGGACGCGGCGACGAAGTCCCGCACCAGCTCGGACGGAGCGGCCAGCGGATCGCCGGCGGCGTCTCGTACCTGGAGCCGGGCGGCCAGTGCCCGTTTCCGGTTGCCGATGAGCAGGTCCTGCTTACGCCCTTCGGCGAGCCACGCCTGCGCTTCCACCGTCAGCGACCGGTTGTGGCGGTAGCGGTCGGGATCGGAGTTCAGGGCCACGAATACCAGGCTTCTGGACTGGGGCAGATCATCGGGGTCCCACGCGATCCAGTTCAGATCCCGTACGGTTTGCGGAATTCTCTCCGCATGCACCATTCCGGAGCGTACGGGAATGATTCGGTCGCCGGCGTGTGCGTCGACCGCGTTGAGCCAAGCCTGCTCCTCCGCGGCCTCGTCGGAAACGACGACGAGCACAACGTGGCCGGCGGGATGTGGTCTCGGGTCTAGGTGATGCCACAGCGGGACGTTCAGCCGGCGAAGCCAGTCACCGATTTCTCCTGAGAGTTCGGCGTCCGCCGCCGCCGCGACCAGGCAGATCGGCTGCGAGGCATGTTCGCTAAACCGATGATCCGGCATAATGAATCCCTTTATGTGGTCCCCGCCCGTTATTCGAATAATCTGGAGTGGGCGGCGGGCGTTACCGAACTCGCGTGTCGGATGTTGTCGACGGGGGTGCTGACACGCATTTTCGGCCTGTCCGTTTCTCGGCTCTTGTTGCGGTATTTCCCGGAGTAAAAGTAAATACCTCCATGACCCCAGCGAGCCCGCCGCCCGATGGCGCTTTCCCCGTCCTGTTCCGCTCCGCGGACCAGACCTCGCTGCGCGGGCAGGAGCGATATCTCCGCGCGACACTGGCCCGGCTGCTTCTCGCGGTCCTCGCGGCGGCGGCGACCGCGATAAGCCTGCACATCGGGAAAATCGACGTGATGGCCGTCATCGCCGCGCTGGCATTCGCGGCCACGGCGTTCGTCGAGATCTACCTTCTCTCCGAGCGCCCCGAACGCGCCTGGTACGACGGCCGTGCCCTGGCCGAATCGGCGAAGACTCTGGCCTGGCAATACGCGGTCGGCGCCACCCCGTTTCCGATCGGAGCCGGAAACGACGAACAGGAGACGGCGGCCTATTTTCGGGAGCAACTCGCGGCATTGCTCCGCGATGCTCCCGGTACGGGGATCGAGGTGGTCGCGGCCGACGCCGCCGCCGGTGAGGGCATTCACGAGTTGCGGAAGGCTTCGCTGAACGATCGGAAACAGGCGTACCTGAGCGGTCGCATCATCGACCAGCAGCGCTGGTACGGAAACAAGGCGAGGTTCAACCGGGCGCGCGCGCAGCGCTGGCGCCTGACGCTCATCGCGGTCGAACTACTCGGTCTGACCGCAGCCATCTTTCGCGCGCTCGGCCTGGTCTCGGTCGATCTGCCCGGAATTTTGGCGGCGGTACTCGCTTCCGGCGCGGCGTGGTTCGCCGTCCGGCAGCATGACTCGCTGGCGCGCGCCTACGCACTCGCCGCCAACGAACTCGCCATCGCGAAGGCGAGGCTGGAGGCGGTCGACGACGAGGACGCATGGGCGATCGAGGTCGCCGACGCCGAGGAGGCGATCAGCCGGGAACACACCATGTGGCGGGCCTCACGGTCGGCCGGGGTCCGCGACTAGCCGCCCTCATCGCTCGCCCGGTCCGGTCGGGCGGGCGCGTACGTGGAGGCGTTCGCCCTGGGGGCCGAACAGCGTCAGGAACTCGGCCGGTTCCTTGCCCGCGTTGGAGATCGAATGGGGGACGTGGGTGTCGAACTCGGCCGCTTCGCCCGCACAGAGCACGAGGTCGTGTTCGCCCAGCAGCAGCCGTACGCGGCCCGACAGGACGTACAGCCACTCATAGCCCTCGTGCACCCGCTGCTCCGGCGGGGCCGCCGGGCCGCCAGGGAGGATCTGCTTGTACGCGCGCAGACCGCCCAGTTGGCGGGTCAGCGGGACGAACGTCACCCCGGCGCGGGTGAACGGGCGCAGGTGGACGCGCGGATCGCCGGTGGCCGGGGCGCCGACCAGCTCGTCCAGCTGTACGCCGTGGGCCTTGGCCAGCGGCAGCAGGAGTTCCAGCGTCGGCTTGCGGCCGCCGGACTCCAGTCGCGACAGCGTGCTCAGCGAGATCCCCGTCATCTCGCTCAGCTGGGCCAGCGTCGTGCCGCGTGATCGGCGGAGGGCTCGCAGTCTCGGCCCCACCGTCGCCAGTACGTCGTCCGTCATCCTTCCAATTTGCCACTCCGGCAAGAAACGTTGTCAAGGCCAGGCCGGTGACGACACCATCCCGGCCATGACGGCAAAGACGCGTGACGGCGCGGGCCCAGGAGCGACGATGGACGAGGAAGGCAGGCCGATGGGCGCAGAAGCGGAGTACTGGGACGACCGCTACCGCGAGAGCGACCGGATCTGGAGCGGGGAACCCAACCAGGTCCTCGTACGCGAGGTCGCGGAGCTGACACCGGGGCACGCACTCGACCTGGGCTGCGGCGAGGGCGGCGACGCGATCTGGCTCGCGCGGCAGGGCTGGCGGGTGACCGCCGTCGACATCTCCGGCGTCGCTTTGGACCGCGCCGCGCGGAACGCCGTCGCGGCCGGAGTCGGCGACCGCATCGACTGGCAGCGGCACGATCTCGCCGAGTCCTTTCCCGGCGGGGAGTTCGACCTCGTCTCGGCCCATTTCCTGCATTCTCCCAACGACATGCCGCGCGACCGGATCCTGCGCGACGCCGCCGCCCGAGTCGTACGGGGCGGCGTGCTGCTCATCGTCGGACACGGCGGGTTCCCGCCGTGGGACCACGACCATCACCACATGCACCTCCCCACTCCCCAGGAGGTGCTGGCGGACCTCGGCCTGCCGGAGGGACGGTGGCAGGTCCAGGTCTGTGCCGAACACGAGCGCACCCAGACCGCCCCCGACGGCCGGCCCGCCCTGCGCACCGACAACACCCTCAGGGTTCAGCGGCTGACCGACGCCGGCTCCGCGTAGCGTCCCGCCAGGGCGCGCGAGGTCTCGGCGAGGCGCCCGCGCAGCTCGGGCGGCGCGAGAACCTCCACGTCCGTGCCCATCGCGAGGAACGTACGGTGGGCGTTGTCGAGCGACTCGATGGGCAGTACCGCGCGTATCCGGCCGTCCGGCTCCTCGACCCCGGTCTCGGCCAGTGCCGCGGCGGACGCGCCGCTCAGCCGCACGTGCGGCGCCAGGCGTACGACCGCCTCGCCTTGCCGAAGACGCGAGTAGAAGTCCTCCCGGTAGCCGCGCCAGTAGCCGGCCAGGTCGAAGTCCTCCGGCGGCGCGAACACCTCGTCGCCCACGCTGATCCGCAGGATCTGGTCGACCCGGTACGTCCGCGGCCCCGGTCCCGCGACGACGTACCAGCGGCCCGCCTTGAGCACCAGCCCGTACGGCTCGATCCGCCGGTCGACGTCGGTCGGCGCCTTCCAGCGGCGGTAGCGGATCTCGGTCACCCGGCTGTGCCACACGGCGTCGGCGACCCGCGGCAGGTGGCGTACGTCGTCGTCCGGCGCGTACCAGCCGGGGGCGTCGAGGTGGAAGCGGCTGCGCATCCGGTCCGCCTGGGCGCGCAGGTCGGGCGGCAGTGCCGCGCGCAGCTTGAGCTGTGCGGCCGCCAGCGCCGAGCCGAGGCCCAGCTCGGCCGCGGGTCCCGGGATCCCGGACAGGAACAGCGCCTCGGCCTCGGGCGCGCTCAGCCCGGTGAGCCGGGTGCGGTAGCCGTCGAGCAGCGCGTAGCCGCCGGAATGGCCGGCCTCGCCGTAGAGAGGCACCCCCGCCGCGTGCAGGGACTCGACGTCGCGGTAGACGGTGCGCACCGAGACCTCCAGCTCGGCGGCGAGCTGCGCGGCGGTCATGCGTCCCCTGGTCTGGAGCAGCAGGAGGATCGACAGCAGCCGGCTCGACTTCACTGACACACGATGGCAGCAGAGCGATCCCGGCGTCCAGGCTCGGCATTCACCGGGCCGCGAATCCCGCACGATGAAAGATCGATTTGGTGTGCGGCCAAAATTAGTGTCGCTACTGTTCGCGGGTTTTCCCGCCCGTTATCGATGCCCTCGAAAGGGAAGAATCCCCATGGCAACAGCGACTCAAGCCATTCGGCTGCCCGCGCCCAGCCGGCGTACCGCTCTCGCGCTCATGGGCATGGGAGTCCTCGGCGGACTCCTGCTCGCGGTGGTGTGGTCGTCCTATCTCGTCGATGACCGCATCGGCCAGAACGTCGCGAACGGCGTGCTCGGGCACGGCGCGGAGAGCACCGCGCTCGGCGGTACGGCCGCGGCCGCGATCTTCGCGTTCGTCTCCGGCTTCGCCGGCACGTTCACCGCCTGCAACTTCGCGGTCTTCGGCGCGCTGCCGCAGGTCACCGGCGACTCGCCGCGCAGCCGATGGACCGCGCCGCTCGCCACGCTCGGCTGGATCGTCGGCGGCATGCTGGCGGTCTCACTCGCGTACGGCTTCGTCGCGGTACTGATCGGGCACGACCTGCCGCAACTGTCGACGAAGGTGATCGGCAACGGCATGCCGGAACGCCTGTTGCAGTCGGTCGTGGTGTTCGGCGTGATCGGCGTGGTCTTCGTCTGCCTGGGCTGCGGCGCGCTCGGCGTGACCCCCGACCCGCTGGCGACGCGTCCCCGCGCACGTGCGGCGCTGCTGGGCGCGCTGATCGGCGGCTTCCTCGTCGGCCGGCCGTACCCGCTGTTCCACAAGCTGGCCGACTACGCGGTGAGCACGCACAACCCGTTCGTCGGGGCGCTGACCTTCGGGCTGCAGTCGCTCGGCAACATCCTGCTGGTCGGGATCCTGGGTTTCGTCATGGCCGTGCTGGGCGGCGGCGCCGTCGGCCGCTGGATCGCCGCACGTCCTGAGCGCGCCGGCGCCATCGCGGGCGTCGCCCTCACGGTGCTGGGCACGTTCCTGATCTTCTACTGGGTCGTACGCCTGCCGGCGAACTTCGGGTACGGCTGGTTCCCCACGATGCCCTGGAACTCCTGACCCCTCAGACGAACAGCGGCTCGGCCGCGGACCGCTCGGCCAGCGCGCTCATCGCGGCCTCGTCCGGGCTCTCGGTGTGCCGGGAGGCGGCGTCGAGCACGAGCGGCAGCAGCCCGACGTCGCCGACGCTGTCGAGGAAGATGCCCGGCCGGCTCAGCGCCCACCAGACGGCGAGGTCGATGTCGTCCTGCCGGTCGAGCGGCTCGTACCAGGTGGACCGGGTGTGCGGCCGCTCACGCCAGTGGCGCAGCGCGATCGACTTGATCGTCTGCACCGCCACGCCCCGCTCCTGGCAGGTGCGCAGGAGCGCCTCGAAGTTCTCGGCGTAGTAGGGGTTCCGCATGGTCACGTAGTTGTACGGCAGGAGCACCGAGTCGAAGTCGAAGCGTTCGAGACTGCGCCGATGCGTCGCGGCGATCTGCGCGCCGTGGCCCGTCACCCCGATGTGGCGTACGAGACCCTGCTCGCGCGCCTCGATCGCCGCCTCCAGCGCGCCGCCCGGACTGAGCGCCATGTCCCATTCGATCGGGTCCGCGAGGTTGTGCAGTTGTAGCAGGTCGACGTGGTCGACGCCCATCCGCTCCAGCGAGCGGTGCAGCCCCTCGCGCGCCGCGCCGGCCCGGCGCTCGCCGGTCTTGGTGGCGAGGAAGTAGTGGTCGCGCTCGCTGGCCAGCAACGGCTTGAGGCGTACCTCGGCCTCGCCGTACGACGCGGCGACGTCGATGTGGTTCACGCCGTACTCGCGCAGGACGTCGAAGGTCTCGTCCGCGACCTCCTGCGTCACCTCGGCCAGGGCCGCCGCGCCGAAGATCACTCGTGTGCTCGCGTGGCCGGAACGCCCGAATTCGGCCGTCTCAATCGTCATGCGACCAACCTACGCTCGCAGCCAGGCGTCGGTCTCCCCGCGCAGGCGTGCCTTCGTCGCGTCGGACGCGAAGGAGGCGCCGACCGCAGCGCATGACAGCGCGGCGAGGTCCTCGTCGTCGTAGCCGAACGCCGCGCGTACGCGGGAGTACTCCTCGGTGAGCGAGGTCCCGGCGGCCGAGGGGATGTCGGTGCTGACCGTGACGAGCAGGCCGGCCTCGCGCAGGCGCGGCAGCGGGTGCGCGTCGAAGGAGGCGACCAGTCCGAGCGCGACGTTCGAGGACGGACAGACCTCCAGGGGCAGCCCGCGGTCGCGTACCTCGGCGGTCAGCTCGGGGTCTTCCAGGACGCGGATGCCGTGCCCGAGCCGCTCGGCGTGCCCGACGCCGATCGCCTCGCGAATGCTCGACGGCCCAGCGGTCTCCCCGGCGTGGTGCACGAGGTGCAGTCCGGCGTCGCGCGCCGCGTCCAGCACCGCGGCGAACGGCGCGAGCGGATGCGCTTCGTCCCCGGCCAGCCCGATGCCGATGACGCCCTCCGCCGCGTACCGCTCGGCCAGCTCGAACGTACGCCACGCGCGCTCGGCCGAACGCCGGCGTGAGTGGTCGAGGATGACCCGGGTCTCGATGCCGTACGCGGCGCGGCCCTCGGCCAGCCCGGCCAGCACCGCCGTCAGCGGCATGTCCATGTCGCCCAGCCGCTCGCCGTGCGACGCCGCGGTGAACGTCACCTCGGCGTAGCGCGTGCCCTGTGCCGCCTCGTCCGCGCAGAACTCCAGCGCGACCCGCCGAAAGTCCTCCGGGCGGCGCAGACAGGCGCGGATATGCGCGTTGAAGTCGGCGAACTCCCGGAATCTGGCGAACACCGGAGGACGGTCCGGCGGCGACGGGACGCCGATCGCCGCGGCGATCTCCCGCAGCGTCGCCGGGCGGATCGTGCTCTCCAGGTGGACGTGCAGATGAGCCTTGGGGAGAAGCAGCAAATCACGCATGACGACAAGCATCGCGTACGGGGGCGTGAGAATCGACTGAATATCCGATGGCGACCGGCATGTGACGGCCTTCTCGGGCATGCCTTATGAGTAAGGAGAGATTCAAATATTACAACCCAGTAACGGCTGGCTCATTGCCTTGAATTTGCTCCGGATGACCAATGCTTGGGCCTTGACGGGTGTGAGCTTTTTAAATCTCTTCGCAGGTCGGAGGCTGGTTTACGTATCACGATCGGGTTACACGGTCGCCAAGGGGCGCGGTGTTAATGTTGCGCTCGATCAGCATCGAGGGCGACGTTTCTGAGCTCACCGGCCACCTGGAGGGTGCGTGAAGCAGGAACAGCGGAAGGTGTCGACGACAACACTTGTCGCCAGCATGACCCCGCCGCCTCGTTCGCCAGTTCCCTCCGCAAACTACCGCCGTGATTCCGTCGATTTCCGGCTGGTTCCCGAGCGCGCGTACTCACGAGAACTCCGAGCGGTGAGCCACATCGCCGGTCGTACGCCGACAGCGGCGGCGCCGACAGAGCGCCGCGTCACCACGGGCGGGAACCTCCCGAACCACCAGTGAAGAAAATCAACACCCTTGGGGGAGACATGCATAAATGGACCGTACGCGCCGCTCGGGTGGCGCTGGTCGCGACCGCCATTACGGTGGCTGGCGCCGGCGCCGCCAGTGCGGACGAGACGAGTGGCGACTACGGGAACAGCGTCGACCTGCTGAGCCCGCTCCTGGGTGCGCGGTTCGCCCACCTCCCGACCGGCTACGGCAAAGCCGGCAACTGGGACGCCGCCAACTGGGGCGTGGGCAGTTGGGGCGCCATTGTCACGGACGCCCGCTACTGGGACAACAGCGACTCCGCGGACGGGCCGCAGTTGGACGTCTGCGGCAACGCCTTCTCGAGCGGGACCGGCGTCGGCACGGCCACATGCACGGGGGAGGCCACCCTCGGCACTGACAGCGTGCCGCGAGCGCCGCTGTTCGCTCCGTCGCGGTTCGTTCCGCCGGCCGAGACTCCGGCCCCCGCCCCGATCGCGGCTCCGGCCGCTCCCGCCGAGGCGAAGGCTGCCGCTCCGTTCGCGCCGGCCGCGGTCAAGGCGCCCGGCACGACGGTCGAGGCCTCCGGCATGCCGGTCGGTGCGCCGAACGCCGCGATCGGCGCTCCGGGCAGCCCGGTCGAGTCCGCCACCGCCCCGGCGGCCGCTCCCGCCACCGCTCCGGACATGGCACCGGCCGAGGCTCCGGCCACCGCCCCGGACATCGCTCCGGACACGGCACCGGCGGGCGCTGCCGCCCAGGCTCCGTACGCGCCGATCGAGGCTCCGGCCACCGCACCGGTCGACGTACCGGAGGCACCGCCCGCCGAGCAGCCGATGACGCCGCCGGTCGACGCGCCGATGGCACCGCCGGCCGAGGCTCCGGTCACCGCACCGGCCGCGCCGCCCGTGGAGGCTACGGAAACCGTGCCGGCCGCCGACATGAGCTCCGGCCAGTACGGCGTGAACAGCGGCGACCAGATCCACGCGCCGATGCACATGCCGATCCGTTTCTGCGGCAACGCGGGTGCGTTCGGCGGCGGCTCGGCCACGGCGTCGTGCCAGGGCACGGCGTCGAGCAGGCGGCTGAGCGGCCAGCATGCGTTCGGTGCCGCCGGCCTGCTCGGCTGACGCCGAGGATCGGGCGGTTCGTCAGTTCCGACCCACTGTCCGTCCGCCCGGTCTCCGGGCGGGCGGACGTCTTTTTACCGGCGCAGGCCGGCCACCGCTCGCCGGACCGCGAAATTTCGCCGGGCGACCGAGAGGTCGCCTTTTTTCATGCCCGGGGAAGCGGCCCTGCCAGTGGGAAAAGCCCGTGCAGAGACCGTCAAATGCCGATCTCTCCCGCTCACACGCGATGAATCCCGGCGCAGCCGCTTATCTCCTCCCGTTTTGCGGATTCTCATGGCTGAGACGGTGAAATTACAGCGTTTCCCTTGCACTTCCCGTGCGGTGATCTTGGGGTCGATAAGGTGATCGACAGACCATCGATTTACTTTATGGCATTGCCCTTGAATTTAAATCACGATGGTGAGCCTTGCGGCGATAAGAGGTGATGATACGCAGCCTGGAGTACCGGGTATCTGCTGATGCGAAGAAAGGCTCACACGTACCCTTTGGAGGTCGGCGGATGGATTCGGTGGACCAGGTCAAGTCGCAAGCCTGGAGTCTCTGGGCTAAATTGGCCGCTCCGGCTTTACTGCGGTGCCCTGCCCTGGGTATCAGTGCCGTGCTGGTCGTCTCGACGCCACTCGCCGCAGTGGCCCGCACACTCCCGCGTACCCAAGAACTCGTCTCGACCGAACCAACGCAACGGCAGTTGCACGTCCTGCATTCTTACGAGCGATATCTGGCCCTGATGCGGACCCAGAGCGCCAAGGCGGGACGGGCGGTGCAGTTCGCGTACCAGCAGCTCGGCAAGCCCTACCAGTGGGGTGGCGCGGGGCCGCGAACGTATGACTGCTCCGGTCTGGTGATGGCCGCCTGGCGAAAGGGCGGCGGGCTCAGCCTGCCGCACCGCGCCGACCTCCAGCACCGGATGATCCGCAGGAAGGTGGGTCTCAAGCACCTGCGCCCGGGCGACCTCGTGTTCTTCTCGGGCGACCATCACGTCGGGATCTACGTCGGCCGCCGCCAGTTCCTGCACGCGCCGCACACCGGCGCGCGGGTCCAGCGGGGCACACTGTCCGGCTGGCGACTCCGGGCGTTCGCCGGAGCGGCACGCCCGGGCGCCCCGGCGTACCACGCGTGGCCGCTCTGGGTACGCGCGCTCGCCGGCCGGCTGGACGAGCACGCCGACCAGCGGCCCCGCCGCCGACGCGGCCCCGGACACGCCCGGCCGGCCGTCACGCACGCACCCCGGGCGGAACCTGCGCCGGTGGTCGAGCAACTGCCGGCCGAGCCCGCGGACGACGCGGCCGCGGCCGACGGCCCGGCGACCGGCCCAGACACCGGCCCAGACACCGGGACCGGCACCGGCACCGAGACCGGCCCGGACACCGGTATGGCGAACAGCCGAGTGACCGGCCAGGAGTCCGGTACGGCCCTGCCGGCGCCATCCGCCGAGCCGGACGGCCCGTCCGCGTACCCGCAGGACGGCTCGTCGCCGGAACGGTCGTCCGTGCCGATGCTCACCATGTCGGCGAGGGGACGGCGGCACAATGACGTACCGCCGCCCCACGACGACACACCCGCACCCGCACCCGCACCCACGTCGGCACCGCCGCCCGCCGGAGCCCACGCGCCGTGGCCACGGACGGCGGTGCGGAAACAGAACGACGAACAGCGGTTCGACCGCGTCTTCGACGGCCGGAGCGACGGCGGCGACGGTGACGCGGGCGACCCGGGCGAGGCGGGTGACATCGACCTCGGGGCGCTCCTGAGAGCCGCGCCCTGAGAGCCGGACCCTGACCATCGCCGACGCTGACCCCAGATCGCGGCCGGGACCGGACATCCTCCTGTGTATGGAGATTTTTCTAGGTCCTATGGGGAAAATCGAGATAGGCCGAGATCGGCGGGGGACGGGGAAATGGGCAGACGCGAGCGTTGTCCGGGGTTGCCGCAGTCGGCGCCCTGGACAACGCCGTGCCACGACGGCGCGTACGGCGCGTCGCCCGCTGGAGACGCACCGGCATCTCGTGGCCTGCCCCGCTTACGCGCACGGGCCGGCCGCGTCGTACGTGCCCTCCTCACCGCCGCGGGACTGATCCTCGCGCTCTGGGCGCTGGGCGCGACCTCCGAGGCGCACGCGGACACCCTCGCGAGCGGCTCACACGCACCGCGACCTGTACGGACGGCGTTGCGTACCCTGCTCGGCCCCGGCCCGATCGGCCGGACGAGCGCGACGAAATCGCCGGCACGGGGGCCGCGTACGGCTCGCGTGGCGCTCCCGGCGGGCGCCATCCAGAAGGTCGCACGGCTCACCGGGTCCGGCACGGGCCCGGTCGGTGAGCTGACCACGCTCGTACGCACCTCCGTGTCGCCCGTCGTCCACGGCTCGCTCGCCGGTGTGCCCGGCCTGCCGAAGATCGTCGGAAGGGTTCTGCCCGGCGCCGGCTCACACGGCGCGTCCAGGGGAGGCGGGCAGAGCCACGCGACCGCACCACCCGGAGTCGATCCGGGCTGCCACCAGCCACGTACCGCGCCCTCGACGCCATCGATCCACCCGATCACGGCGCACCGGCCGCGGACCCGGCCGACCCCCGTACGCGCCGGCCACCGCTCGCCAACCGTCCTCGACGCGCGCCCGGTGACCGTACTGCCACCGCCGAGACCCACCGGCACCATCGAGCACTCACCGGAGCGGCGGAGGATGCGCGTGGGCGTCGTACCGGTGTCCGCGCCGGCCTCCGGCGCGGGCGGCAGCGACGGATCTCGCTGCAAGACCCCGTCGAGCGCGGGCGACGTCCCGCGCCTCAGCCTGCCCGTCGCCGGTCTCTGGAGCGTCGCGGCACAGCCCGCGGCCTTCGTGAGCCGCAACATCGCCGACAAACCGTCGTTCTCCCCTGACTAACACGTAGTCGAGTCGGCGAGGGCGGCACGCGCGGCCGTGTCCCGTCGCCGGTTCACCCCTACCGGTTCCAGTCAGCGCACCGCTCTTTCACCGGGCGGCCGCACATGAGCTTTCAGTTCAGTCAAAGGGGGAACGAGTCGTGATCCGTACGCTCGTCGCCGAGCACGTGCATCTGCTGCGTATCGGCTTGGTCGTCTATCTCACGCGTGAGCCGGGGATCGACGTGGTCGCCGAACTCGAAGAAGGCGACCGGCTCGTCTCGGCCGCGTCCGAGACGACGCCCGGGGTCGCGGTCATCGACGTGGACCTGCCGCCCAACGGGGGTTCGGTGGTGGCGACGCAGTTACGAGAGAGCCTGCCGGAGTGCGCGACGGTGATGCTGGTCGGCCGCGGGGACGCCGGCGGCCTCAGCCGCGCGATGTCCACCGAGCCGCTGGGCCTGATCACCAGGGAGGCGCCGGTCGAACTCCTGACCTGGTGCGTACGCCGGGTGGCGACGGGCAAGCGGGTGGTCGATCCGGACCTCGCGCGCACCGCGCGCGCCATCACCGAGAATCCGCTGACCCGCCGCGAGCAGGAGATCCTGCGGATCGCGGCGCACGGCGCCACCACGGAGGAGATCGCCGACCAGCTGTCCCTCCGTGCCAAGACGGTGCGTAACCACATGTCGCGCATCTTCGTACGGATCGGCGCGCGCAACCGGATGGACGCGATTCGCATCGCGACCGAGTACGAGTGGCTGTGACCGGTCGCAGGCCCCCGTAGTTCGCCGGGGGCCTGCTGGGCGACTCAGCCGGTCGGCGAACAGGTCGGCGCGGCGCCGAGCGTCTGCAGGAGGTCGGCCACGGGCTGCAACTTCTCATAGAGCAGCAGGAGGGGCTCCCCGGGCGCGGCGAGGCCGAGCGCGATGCCGACGGCGTCCTTGAGGTCGCCGGCGGTACGTATCCGCACGTCCGGCCGTACCTGGGTGAGCCCGTCGACGATGAGCCGCGTCATCTCACCGGACCGGCGTCCGCGCAGGTCCTCGTCCTCGTACACGACCACGCGGTCGAAGCGGCGGCCGACCTCGCGCGCGGTGTCGATCACCAGCTCGTCGCAGCGGTCGCCGGGCAGCGTCACGGCCGCGACGCCGTCACGCCCCCAGACCCGGTGCAGCAGCGCGCCGACGGCGGCGACGGCCGCGGGGTTGTGCGCGTAGTCCACGACGACCGGCGTCTCCTCGACGCGGAAGGAGCAGCCGCGCCCCGGGTTGCACCGGTGCGGGTCGAAGGTCCGCAGGCCGCCCGCGACGGTGCTCACCGGCATGCCGAGAGCACGGGCGGCGGCCGCCGAGGCGAGCGCGTTGGCGATCATGTAGTCGGCCCGGCCGCCGAACGACCCGGCGACCTCGGCCACCGGCAGCAGAGCGTTGACGCGGTCGCCCTCCGCCTCGACCAGCCAGCCGTCCTCGGTCACGTACGCGACGCCGTCCGCGCGCAGGTGCCGCTCGATGATGGGGTTCGCCGCGTCGTGGGCGAAGTAGCGGATGACCGGCCGCCGCCGCAGCACCGCCGGGCGCTCGGCGAACGCTGCCACTCGCGGGTCGTCGGCGTTGAGCACGATCGTGCCGCCCGTACGGATCTCCTCGGCGACCAGGGCCTTGATCTCCACCAGGTCGTCGACGGTGACGATGTCGTCCACGCCGATGTGGTCGTCGGTGATGTTGGTGATGATCGCGACGTCGGCGCGGTCGTAGCCGAGCCCGCGCCGTACGATGCCGCCGCGCGCGGCCTCCAGCACGGCCGCCTCGACGGCGCGGTTGCCCAGCACCATCTGCGCGGACCGCGGCCCGGACGCGTCGGCCTTGTACACGAGGTCGTCGCCCAGGTAGACGCCCTCGGTCGTGCACATGCCGACCTGGCTGCCGTCCTGGCCCAGTAGGTGCGCCACCATGCGTACGGTCGTGGTCTTGCCGTTGGTGCCGGTCACGGCGACCAGGGGTACCCGCGCGGACGAGCCGGCCGGGTACATCTGGTCGATGATCTCCGCCGCGACGTCGCGGGAGCGGCCCTCGTACGGCGCGAGGTGCATGCGCAGGCCCGGGGAGGCGTTCACCTCGAGCACCCCGACCCCGGCGGCGTCCGGGGGCACCGGCGCGCCGATGTCGGGCAGGCGCAGGTCGATGCCGCAGACGTCGAGCCCGACCGTCGCCGCCGCCCACCGGCAGAGGCGTACGACGTCGGGATGGATGCGGTCGGTGACGTCCTTGCTGGTGCCGCCCGTGGACAGGTTGGCGTTGCGGCGCAGCGCGACGATCTGGCCGTCGGCGGGAACCCGGCCCGGGTGCAGGTCCTGGCGGGCCAGGTGGGCGAGTTCGGTGTCGCCCAGCGCCAGGCGGGTCAGCGGGCGGTCATGCCCCTCGCCGCGCGTCGGGTCGGTGTTGGCGAGCGCGACGAGTTCGGCGATGGTGGACCGCCCGTCGCCGGTCACCCGCGCCGGGCTCAGCTCGGCGGCCGCCACGACCCGGTCGCCGACCACGAGGACGCGGTGATCGCGCCCGGGGACGTACGCCTCGACCAGCACGTCCTCGCACACGGTGGCCGCCGCGTGGAAGGCGACGGCCACCTCGGCGGGGTCGGACAGTTCGATCGAGACCTTCTCGCCGTGGTGGCCTGAGAGCGGCTTGACGACGACGGGGCCATCGATCT
Source organism: uncultured Actinomycetota bacterium (assembly GCA_963799975.1). Lineage (GTDB taxonomy): Bacteria > Actinomycetota > Actinomycetes > Streptosporangiales > Streptosporangiaceae > Actinoallomurus. The sequence continues at coordinate 313,010 of CAWCZF010000003.1, forward strand.
CCTGGAAGACGGCGACCGCGTCCTGCTCGGACGTCACGACGTATCCGCGGGGCACGGGCAGGCCGGCCTCCTCGAGCAGGCTCTTGGTCAGCATCTTGTCCGCCGCGGTCTCCATCCCGATCGCCGACGTGTGGTCGGTCATCGCGGCCCAGACCATCCGGCGATGGCGTCCGTGCCCGAGTTGCAGGAGGTTCAGGCGGCCCATCCGGCGGACCGGGATGCCGCGCCGCCGCGCGGCCGCGGCGAGCGCCGCGGTGCTGACGCCGAGCCGGGTCTGCCCGTACGCCGACCCGATGGCCGCCAGGTCCGCGGTGAGTGCCGGGGCATGGCCGGCGAGCAGGTCGGTGACGGTGCGGATCGCGAGCCGCAGGAGTTCCTCGACGACGGACGCCTGGGGCGGCTCGTCGCGCGGACACTCCAGGATGACCTCATAGCGTCCCGGCGCACCCGCCCACACCGTACGGCCGAAGAAGACCTCGCGGCCGATCATCGAGGACAGTTCGAGCGTGACGTGCTCGGTGACGTGCCCGAAGTAGGTGCCGCGTGCCATGGCGGCCAGCAGCCCGCCCGGCCGCCCGGCCGAACAGTGGTGCTGGGTCAGGCCCGGCAGCAGCGACACCAGGCGTTCGGCGAAGCCGGCGAAGTCCGTGGTCTCCCGGCCGGTGAGCTCCTCCAGCTCCAGACCGGCGATGGCCACCGGTCGCGAGACGTAGAGATTGGGGCCACCGAGCCAGCGCAGATGGTCCAGTTGCACGGCTTTACTCCTCTTCTTCCCGTGTCGGGCCGAACCACGGTTTGCGCTGCTCCAGGTCGAAACAGCAGCCGGCCGGAAGGAGATGCAGACGGACGTCGAACAGGGCCATCGGGTTGTTCGCGGCATGCGCGACGGTGGCGCGGTCGGCGTCCACGACGGTGACGACGCCGCGGCCGATCACGGTGAAGTGATCGTCGTCGACCACGATCGCGGTGTCCTCGTCGATCCCGACGCCGAGGTACCGAACGTCCAGGGCGATGCCGCTGAGCAGCCGCGGCAGCCGCCCGCGTTCGGCGAAATGCATGTCGATCAGTACGTTGCCCAGCAGGTCGAGCCCGGGCCCGATCCGTACCGAGGTCGTCGTTCCGTCACCGCCGAGGATCATCCAGCGGCCCAGCGCGGTGGCGCCCGCGCTGGTGCCGGCGATCACCAGTCCGTCGCGTCGGAGCCGGCGGTGCAGGAGGACGTTGGTCTTGGAGCCGACGAGCATGCTGAGCCGTGACTGGTCGCCACCGCTGATCAGCACGCCGGTCGCCTGTTCGAGCATGGTCAGCGACGCCGGGTCGTCGGCGGTGGTACGGCCGATGAGTCGCAGCTCGGTGATCGATGAGACGCCGAGGCGGCTGAACACCATGGCGTACTCCGCGGTGACCTCTTCGGGGACACCGGTGGCCGTGGTCACGACGACGATCCGGGATCGACGCGCGCCGGAAAGGGTAACGAACTCTTCGAGCGGCCCGGTGCCACACGTGCGGTTTTCACTGCCACCGATGACCAGGAGCCGGCCGCTGCCGCCGTTCGCCTCCGTTATGTCGGTCACGACAGCTAGCTACCCGATTGTCACAGCAAGTAGTCGCGACGGGTGCCACCGGGCGGGGTGCGATGATCAATTAAGCTCTGATACCGGAGGGTATTTCAGAGTTGATCGATAATTATCTGGTTAATTGTGGCTGGGTGCAGGGTTTATAGCGATCGTGAATACCGGAGGGAATCGCTCCGACTTTCGGAGCGCTTGGGCAGTCTGTACTGTCTGGTGGGTAATCGTCCCCTTACCTGCGGCCCTTCGGCGGTCCTCGTCGCGAACCTGCTGGCCAGGTCTTGCGTCCGGGAGGCGCATGTTTCGTGACGAGGTGGAGGTGACCCGGGGGGCGTACGGGAAAATAGGCGTCGTGGTCATCCTCTGAGAGGCACACTCACTCCGAAGTGGAGCGAATGGGGGCGGACGGCCCAGTTCGTTTTGGAGGTGCCCATGTCGTGCACGAACGGTTTTGACAACAACCGGCTTATGTACCGTCTCGTCGTGGCGGTCGATGTCGAAAAGTACAGTACGCGGGACGCGCGTGAGCAGTTGCGGGCGCAGACGGAGCTCCAGCGCATCCTCAACATGGCCGCGCAGAACGCCGGACTCGATCAACGCGACTGGTATGAGCAGGTCAGCGGCGACGGAGAGCTGGTGGTCCTGCCCGACGACGTCGACGTCTCCACCGTGGTCGGCGACTTCACGTGCCAGCTCGAGGCCATCCTCGGCGAGTACAACCGAAGGACCAGGGAGTCGCGCCTGCGGCTACGGGTCGCGATGCACCACGGCACCCTGCTGCCGGGTCCGTTCGGCCCGGCCGGCGACGCGCCGATCGTCGTCAGCCGGCTGCTGGACGCCAAGCCGCTACGCAAGCTGCTCGCCGAACAGCAGGAGCGCGACCTCGCGCTCATCGTCTCCCAGACCCTCTACCAGGACGTCGTCCGCACCGGGTTCTGCTCGCTGGACCCCGACGAATTCCAGCCCGTACGCGTGAACGCCAAGGGCATCCAGTACCACGGCTTCGTACGCAACCAGGAGGAGGAGCGGCTCGCCCCGGCCGCCCTGCGCCCGGCCAGTGGAGGTGGCGTCGATCTCATCGCGCTGCCCGGCGGCCGCGCCTGACTCTGTCCCCCCGCCAACGGCCTAACCCTCGCAACGCTCCACGTCCCGGGTCGGGCCACCGCCCGCGCCAACGCGCGGGCGGTACCCCCGGCTTCAGTATCCGGACAGCACCTCGTCGAATCCGTCCGCGGCCGCGTACGACCGATACGCCCGCTCGGGCCGCGCGACACCGCTGCGTACTCGCCGTGCCAGCTCGGCCGGTGCGGGCAGCGGACCGCCGCCGAGATGTACGGCGCCGTGGAGCGCCGTGCGCACTCCCTGGCGACCGGAGCGGAACGCCCCGATGCGCCAGCCGGCCGACTCGTCCCAGACGAGCGCGCGCGCGTCACCGAGCACGATCGTGGCGTCACGCGGGTCGGCCGGGTCGAGCCAGCTGCGATCGACGACCAGTCCGCGCTGGAGGAGAGCGTGCACGCTCTGCGTCACATAGTTCCGAGTGGTGTTCACGCGGGGAACCGGATGCACTCGTGGTTCGCGGTGATCCATCACGGCAAGACACCTTTCTGGGGGCTTGCACGAATTATGCAACAAAAGAGTCGATAATCCCTGTTCTGCGCGTTAGAGATATATGTCGCAAGGTTAGCTCGGTGCCGGGGATTCCACCAGGCGAGACGTGTCGGTCTTCGGCGCCCCGTCCGCGGCACGCTGAAAGAGTGCGCCGGAGGGATAGTCGCCATCGCGGCACTTTCCGCACGCGGTGAAACCCTGCCGCCGGTAGTAGTCGTGCAGGGCCTGGTTGCCCGTCCAGACGTCGACGCGAACCCAGTCGACGGGGCGGATCGCCAACTCCCGCTGCACCGCCCAGTCGATCATGACGCCACCGAGGTCACGACCGGCGTACGCGCGCTTCACGACCAGGCGGTGGACGTATACGGCCGCGCCCTTCCCCTTTTCCTCCCATACCTCCGGGATGGGCTCCTGGCAGATCGTCATGGTGGCGGCCACGGTCTCACCGTCACGTACGAGCCAGGTCTCTCCGCGCTCCAGGCCGCGGCGGACCCTGCCGTCGCGGCTCTCCCGGTCCGGCCAGGGCTCGGCCCACTGGTCGGTGCCCTTGCCACGCAGCCAGGCGGCGGCCTCCTCGATCAGGCCGATCACGACGGGCAGCTCGGACGTGCTCGCGGGGCGGATGGTGAAGGTGGTGTTCATGGGCTCCGATGGTGGTCCGGGACCGGCTGGTCGGCCGAAGAGACCTCGCGGCGGTCGTCCGGCACATCGCCGATGTTGTAGTAGAGCAGGTTGCGGTCGGCCGGGTAGACGGTGACCGTGTGGCGGATCGGGTCGCCGGTCGTCGCGTAGGCGGTGCGCGAGAGCTCGATCACGGTGACGCCGGCGTTCTCCGGCAGCTCGAAGAAGATCAGTTCTCCCTGGCCGGGCGTACGGACGGAGATGAGGTCCTGGTAGCCCACCTGTTCGAGGCCGAGCTTGTCCTCCAGGTATTTGACCACGCCTTCCTCGACGTCGACGGCGTCCACCAGGCGTTCGGCGCCCTTGGTGACGAAGTCCATGGGGTAGAAGGACGTCTGCAGCGACCAGGGGTTGTCGTCGAGGAACCGCTCCTGGTGTCGGCTGACGACCCGGCTCTTCTCGGGAACCCGCAGCTGCCGGGCCACGTCCCGGGTCGCCTGCCGGATCTCGACCCGCGGATCCGACGCGTGCGACCGGCGGTTCTGAACCTGGGCGCTGGCGACGTACGCGCTGCCCTCACCGCCCCCGGGGCCCGGACCGCGCCCTGCGGACAGCTCGACCGCGAACGGGGTGATCTTTCTTTCGACGAAGGTCCCCTTGCCGGCGTGCGTCACGACCAATTGGCGCTGGATCAGCCACTTGAGCGCATCGCGGACCGTGTTGCGTGAGGCGCCGTACTCGTCCTGGAGCTCCAGCTCGGTGGGGAGCCGGCTGCCGGGGTCGAGTTCGCCGGACTCGATCTTCTTGGTCAGGTCCTCCGCGATCGAGCGCCACTTGGAGACCGCCATGATCATCCTTCCGGTCCGCGCCCGCTCCGACGACGTGAATGTACGACCAGGTGCCGTGACGGGTGTTCACCTGTCCTGTACTGGTCATATTCAATGACTAGGTCAAACGGGGTTAATCAGTTCATCAAGGGGTATCAACCAACTGGTTGGAATGGTCGACTGGTTGGGACAAGTTCAGCCTACTAGAGATCATCTCCATGAAGGCGACGAGGGCATGAGAGCTCGCCGTCGTACCCGCTTCAGCTCCGACTGAGGCCACGCCAGGGGGCGGAACGTCAGGACCGCGCATCCGTGTGCGGTGCGAGCGAGAGGGGAAGCTCGTGTACCGGCTCGACCCAGTGAGTCTTGTTCTGTTGGTGGTGGCGATCGCCCTGTTCGGTGCGGCGGCCGAACTCCTCTGGGAGTTCGTCCGTTCCAGCCGCCGCGATCCGCTGACCACACGCCACGCGCCGAACGCGCGCTCGGCGCGTGCGCGGCGGTGGGCCGGCGTCTACGTACGGCGGCCGCAGCCGGAGGAGCCCCAGCCCCAGCCGGCGCTCGACCGCGAGCGGAACGCCGCGTAGGCGGCGAGCGATCTCCCGGGCCGCTTACGTCCGGACCACGGCGATATGACCGGCCGCTCGAACGGGGCACCGCGGCCGGGGCGTGGTCACAGCACCGAGGTGTCCCAGGAGACGCTGACCGGGATCGCCGGGCCGGTGCCGCCGCTCACGGTGATGGTGGCGCTCCCGGGCAGCGTGACCAGGCCGCGGTTGAGGGTCACCTGAACGGTCACGTGGCCGTGGTCGCCGATCGAACCGTCGGCGTCCATGACGGTGATCTGCGGAGACGAGGCGGCGGCGGTCCAGTCGACCACGCCGCCGCTGGCACTGAGCCGCAGGTCGGCCATTGTGGCGTGGTCACGGAACCGGATCGTCGTGGGGCTGACCGCCAGCACGCCGGTCCGCTGCCCCGGCGGCCGCGACGGGGGAGCATGCGTCGGCGTGGGGGAGTTGACGGACTGCGGCGCCGTGGTCGGCCCCTGGTCGCCGCCTCCTCCCCCGCCACCACCGCCGCCCCAGCCTGGAACCGGGTCCTGCGCCCCGGGCCGGTCGGGACGGTGCGACGGAGACGCGGGCGTGTGCGGCTTGCCGCCGGGCCACTGGATGTCGGGTACGGGGAGGTTCGGGTCCATGAGGAGGAGGGCGACGATCGCCGTCGCGAGCGCGGCGAGCAGCCCCGCGCTGGTGACCGCCCAACGCCGTGCCAGCCGCGACGGCGCGTCCGGCTGCCGCGGCATGCCGTCGGGGGTGAGCGCGCCCCCTCGCGCCGCGATCTCGGTGCGGTACCCGGCCAGCTCGGGATCGGTCCCGGTGTGCTGCACGCGGTGGCGCAGCGCGGCCGGGAGCACCGGCGCCGGCGCCGTGCCGAGGAACTTCTCGGCGTCGGGAACCTGCTCCTGCGCGCGATCCACCCGCTTGTCCGCCCGGCGAAGTGAGACGCCGAGCGTCGCGGCGAGGTCCTCACCGGTGAGGTCGTGCCGCAGAGCGAGGAACGCCGCCTCACGCTGGAGGAAGTCCAGACCGGCGAGCGGATCGCCGGCGGCCGCTTCGATCTGGAGCTTGCGCTGCACGCACCGCCGCCGCGCCGCACCGTACAACCAGGGCCGCAACCGAGCCCGATCCCGCATCCGCGGCGCACGCCGCGCGGCGTCGATGAAGGTGTCATGCACAACGTCCGCAGCCGCACGCGAGTCGTCCAGGAGCGCCATGCAGTAGTCGTACAGGCGCTCGGCGTAGACGTCATAGAGCGTGGCGAGTACGTCGTCGTCCCCGTCGTGCAGTCCCTTGACGAGACGTCGATCGGCGTCGGGGGCGAAGCGTGACCACCTTGCCATGTACGTACTCCACAACTTGAACAGGGCTTTCCTGCTTACACCAGACCCTAGGGGCTGGAGGCGACGTCGGCGTAAATAGCGCAACTTGTCCGTTTGTGTGGCTGTTTGGTGAGCTGACCTGCCGAGTGGCCATGGAGATCACGATGCCCGGTTACGTACCAGTACAGGCCTCGATGCGGCGGGCTGTTACAGAACCTTCGCCAACGACACAGAGAGCAACCATTCCTGACCGTCCGTCAGTGCGTTCCCGACAGGCCGGAACAAGCCCCCTCGCCCCTCGGCCATGGCCGACGTTCTGATTCGCGCACCGCTACGGACTCCCGGTACACTCATCCGAGCCAGCAGCCGTAGCTCAACGGATAGAGCATCTGACTACGGATCAGAAGGTTGGGGGTTCGAATCCCTCCGGCTGCGCCCAGGTCAAAGCCCCCTTGCGATCACGCGAGGGGGCTTTTTGCTAACGGGTTTGCTAACAGCGACCGTTCTACGCGGCCTTGATCTGCTTGGCGAAGATGTCCGCCGCCTCCACGAGCTGTTCGTTGATCACGTGGGCGTAGACCCGGAGCGTGATGGACGGGTCGGCATGGCCGAGGCGGGCCGCGACGACATGGACAGGCACTCCGGCCAGGAGGAGTGTCCTCGCGTGGATGTGGCGGAGATCGTGGAGCCGGGCGGGTGGAAGCGCCTTGGGGACGGGTTCGCCTTGTTGTGCCGGGCGGTCATCGATGCCATGAGGGACGACACGGTGTCCGGGTGGATCGGCTCCCCCCAGGCGGTAGTGAAGACGTGGCCGTTGTCCTTATTCTCTGCGCCCTTCCACCCGTCCCCCGCCGCCATGCGGTCGGCGTTCTGCCGCTGCCGGTGTCCGTCGGGTCCGTCGAGGCGGATGATTGCGTGGAAGTGGACGACGCCGCGCCGCTGGTATTCGGCGATTTTGGCGAAGGAGACCCTGAGGATCTGGCCGAGTTCTTTGACGGTCAGGCCGCAGTCGCGGGCCAGGACGCGGCGTAGGCGGATGGTGAAGCGCCGCCATAGTTCGGGTGCGAGGGCGTTGAACAGGACCGAGCCGGTGTGGTCGTAGCAGTCCGGGCAGATCGGCTCACCGAGCCGGGGATCATCGGCGCTGTGCCGCTCGTTGCAGGCCGCCGGTAGGCCGTGTGGGCAGGTGCCGCTCTTGCGGCGAGGTCGACAACGCAGGGCGTGTCCGTTGCGCTCACATCGGTTGTGGACGGAGCCGAAGGATGGCGCGTCAGGGTGAGGAACACGGCAGGGTGTTCAGCGACCTCGGAGGGGACGCCCTTGCCACCGACCAGGCCCGCGCGGATGAGCTGGTAGGTGTCGGCCCGGTAGGTCTCCGCGCACGAAGGGCAGCGCGAGGCACGCCGGGTCTTGCACGCCAGGCGCAGCACGCCGCCCGGCTCGTTCGCTGTGCTGTAGCGGTGGAGCAGGTTGCCGTTGAGGGGGTCGCGATACTCGACTTTCCCTCGCAGGTGGACTGGCTGTGCGCATCCCCCGGTACGCCGGATCTGCGCGGCCCACCGGTCATAGTCGGGAGCGTTGTAGCGGGTGACCATGCCGTTGATGGCGTGTTGGTCGAGCTGGTTGGGCAAGATGGGCGGGTCCTCTCGCAGTGGTGATGCAGATGGGATGGCCCCCGACGTGGCGGACGGCTTGGCGGTTGTACGATCACGCCGGGGCGCTTCAGCAGGTCAGCAGAACCCGAGGCCCTCGCAGTGGCCGCAGGTCTCGCCGTGGCTGTCCAGGCCGGTGCCACCGCAGTGGCAGCACTGGTAGCGCTTGGGCTCGATCACGCGGCCTCGTCGCCGGGGATGATCGAGTGGGCGTAGGTCCGTCGGGCTTCGTGCAAGGTCATGACCTTGGCCGGGATCGCGACGCAGCGGTACTCGACCGGGCCGAAGCCACGAGCGGCGGTGTAGTGGCCGCCGCGGGCCGTCCGGTCATGTTGGACACCCCGAGGCGGGCGCGGAGCGCGTCGCGAGTGATCGGCCGCCCGTGCCGGTGCTGGTGTTCGGTGGCGACGCGCCGGGCGTAGGCGACCAGCGAGTCAGCCGGTGCCGTGGTCGAGGACGGCGGTTGGTCGGGTAGGGGGACGAGTTCGCCCTGACGCGGCATCTCGTCCTGTTGTTCGTCCGCGCTGTCGTCCTGTGGGTTGCCGAAAGACGGCGGGATCGGGAGCGAGGCCAGGACGAGGGACGGTGCGGGACGACGACCCGCTGAGCGGCGTTCGAGCATGGAGACCGCGACCAGGAACGCCCCGCATGGCGTCGCCGCTGTCAGCCACCCCCACACCGTGGTCTCGGCTTGGGCGAGGTTGGCGGCCAGTGAGAGCAGCACCCCTCCGGCCAGGACGAGCGCGGGCCAGGACACTCGCCGGGTGGTGCGGCCGGTGCGCCGGTCGCGTTGGCGTTCGCGGGCGGCCATGACGCAGGTCAGGTCGATGCACACGGCGATGGCCCAGGCCATCGGCCCGTGCTGGCCGTGTTCGTTGGCGGTGTCGCGGATGTGGGTGAACGAACCCGCCCCGGCAATGCCGGCCAGGACCGCCACCGGCCCGGAGTCCACAGCGACCGCGGTGAGCTTGCGACGGGTACTCACGCCGCTACCTGGTCCAGGACGACGGCGAGCAGCGCCGCAAGCTCGGGGTCGCAGCGGTGCGTCTCGGCCCATTCGTCCGTGTCTTCCAGCCAGTACATGGTCGCGGACTCGCAGCACCGGTCGCAGGCCAGGACGTACAGGCCGCGTCCTTCGTCCCACTCGACCGACAGCGGGACGAGTCCAGGACGAGCGGTAGGACGAGGACGGCGCGGCGGGAACGGAGCCAGGTTGGTCATGGCGATCACCTCGGTTTTGGGCATGGCTCGGGTAGGGAGTTGGCGCTGTGGCGCCGGCGGAGCGGGTGGGGTTATGCGGCTTCGGTGAGCGGCGCGGTGTCGACGGCGATCAGGTCGGCCCACGCTGGGGTGAGCGCGGCGTATCGGCGGGCGGCGGCTTCGGCGTCTTCTTCGCTCACGAAGACCGAGCGGGCGCGATGCCAGGTGCCGTCTTGTCCGGCGACGATGGCGACGCCGGGTGTCTCGGCCGCGATGGCGCGTGCGGCGTCGAGGGCGTCGGGGTCCATGTCGCCGAGGGTCATGTTGGCGGTCTCGGGGTCGTTGACGCGGTGGCAGATCCGCCCGGACAACTGTGAGCGCAGCGCGGTGACGCCGGGGCCGAGATCGGAGCCGATGCGCTGCCCGCAGACGATCAGGTAGACGGCGAACGCCCGGCCGAGCTGGGCGATTCGCAGGAGCGCGGTGGCGGTCTTGGTGATCTCGTCCTTCTCGCTTTTGTCGGCCATCAAGAACAGCTCGGCGACCTCGTCCACCAGGACGACGATCGGGAGGGGCCGTGCGTGGTCCGGCAGTTTCCAGACGTTTCGTGCTCCTGCCTCGCGGCAGATGCGCATCCGGTCGGTCAGCATGCCCACCAGGTCATCGAGCAGCCCGACGCACTCGCCACGCGTGGTGCCCAGTGCGGACAGCCGCGGTTTGTACGGGGTGAACTCCACGCCGCCCTTGAGGTCGAGGCCGACGATGGCGATCGGTTGCGGCGCGAGGCCCTTGATGATGGCGTTGGCCAGGTTGGATTTGCCGGACTGTGTCGCGCCCGCGTTGAGCCAGTGCGGCACGGTCCGAAAGTCGATGACCCAGTCGCGGCCGTTCTCCAGCCGGCCCGGCCGTACGGTCAGTAGGTCACCGGTCTCGGGCGTGACGTCGATAGTGGTCAGCGGGTCCCGCATGGTCGCCAGCAGCGTCACCGAGCCCGGTGCGGAGTCGACCACCCGCACCGCGTGCACCCGCCAGGCGTGCGCGAGCCGTTCGGTGACCTTCACGTAGTCATCGGGGATCTGTCCGTCGTGCAGGCGGACACGGACCCGCCAGCCCATGGCGGTCGGCCGCATGACGCCCAGGCGTGGTGCGCGTTCGATGTCCACTCGCCGCACCCGCCGACGTTCTTGGATGACGACTGAGGCCGTACCTAGGCCAGGGAGCGCGTCGAGGGAGAGCCGCCAGACGCGGCGCTTGCGGGTGAGCGTGCAGCCGTAGGCGACGTGCCGCCAGGTCAGGTAGACCCGGACGGCCTTGAGCGGGAATCCGATGAGGTACCAGAAGGAGCGGGGGAGCCAGTGGCGCCAGGCCCAGGCCCCGGCCGCCGAAGCGGCCAGGAACCCGAGCGCGGCGTACATCGTGTGGGTCACCGTCTGTCCGTTCAGGCGGCTGCCGGGACGGCGACGGGTGCGAAGGAAGCGGCCCGGTAGGCGATGCCCCACCGCGTCTGTCCGCCTCGGGTCTGCTCCCAGGCGAACCCGACCAGTCCGGTCGGCTGGACGACTTGGCCCACGTTCAGGTCAGGGTCGCCGGAGATGGTGACGTTGATCAGTTCGACCCTGCCGGAGTCGTTCTCCGAGACCGAAAGGCCGACCTGGAACACGGTCTGGCCTTGCTTGTCGACCTTGACCTCACCGGTGTCCTTGTCGACCAGCCGCGGGCGTGGTGCGGAGACGCAGACGAAGGTGAGCTTGGTCGTGTCGATCGGGATCGGGATGTTGCGCACGTACTGTCCTCCATGAACTAGGCCAACTAGTTACCTAGGATACCTAGATGGGTGGAACAGTCAAGCGGATGGCCGAATCTTTCCTATACACCTAGAGACCTAGAGCGAGGCGTACACTCGCTCACATGGGAAATCCCGGCCCTGTAGACCGCCGCAAGCAGTACGTGCGCATCGCCGACGACATCCGTCGCGACATCGCATCCGGCCAGTACGCGGTCGGGGATCCGCTCCCGTCCGTGGCGGATCTGGCCGTCCGGTTCGGCGTAGCGAAGATGACGATCAGCAACGCCATGGCGGCCCTGCGGGAAGAAGGACTCATTCAGACCCGGCAGGGGAGTCCGAGCGTTGTCGTCTCCGTACCGGGCGAGGCCGGCGACGAGGTTGAGGGACGCAGCGAGGAGTTCGAGATCATCTCCGCGCAGCTCCAACAACTTAAAGCCATCGTCAAGAGGATCAGCGCGCGCATGGACGAACTGGACGAGCGGACCAAGGACATCGGCCGATAGAGGTGTGCCGCGTTCTGGCAGTCCGTTCCGCTCTACGGTGGTCGCTCGGTCTGACGCCTTGACCTAGCTGCTGTCGCATCGAGATCCTGAGGTACGTGCCTCAAGCAAAAGCTTTCGACTCTGACTCGCTTCAGGAGATCGTGGAGTCGGCGTCGCGGGCGGCGGGACTCTCCGCGGACGGCGCGCGGTTGCTCCGGATCGGGGAGAACGCCATGTATCGCCTGGCGCCCGACCCGGTGGTCATGCGAATAGCGCGGTCAGCGGCTCGTATGGACACGGCACAGCGTGAACTGTGCGTGGCTCGATGGCTGGAGCGGAACGCCGTCCCCACCATCAAGGTCCACGAGGTAGCAGAGCAGCCGCTCCTGATAGAGGGGCACCCGGTCACCTTCTGGCGAGCCGTCAGCGGTCCTGACGACGGGGACCGCAGCCCGGATCGCGCGGACCTCGCACGCCTGCTTCTCGCCTTCCACGGCGCGAAGGACTGCCCGTGTGAGCTGCCGACCATGGACCCCTCGTCGTGGGCGAAGGTCGAGGAACGAATCTCCGTGGCAACCGGCATCGATGCCGAGGCCAGGGAGTTCCTCAGCGCTCGTAACGCCGAACTGGCCGAGAAGGTCAAGGATCTCGACTACGCGCTACCGCGCGGACCGATCCACGCCGACGCGTACACCGGGAACCTCCTCATCGACGACGGCGTGATCGTCCTGTCGGACTACGAAGGTGTCTCGATCGGTCCCCGTGAGTGGGACCTTCTCCCCACGGCTGTCGCCGTGGACCGATACGGACTGCCCGAGGAGGAGTACCAGGAGTTCGTGGCCATCTACGGATTCGACGTCCGGGAATGGCCCGGCTACCGCACGCTCAGGCAGGTTCGAGAGCTGGGCATGACCACCTGGCTTATGCAGAATGTGAACACCGATCCGGCAATCGCCGAGGAATTCAACAATCGTCTATCGTCACTGCGGGAGTCAGAATTTGAGCGACGGTGGCGTCTCTTCTAAGCCAACCCCCCTTGTCCACCCCTCTTCTGTGGCCGGCGCCGACCCGCCGGTCAGGCGCACCACCGTACGCATCACGAACGTCTACGCGACGTCCTGGCGGGTTGACCCCACGCTCTCCTCAGGTGCGCTGGGGGATCATCTCCGCCTGTGGCGGCTGGAGCGGAACTATCGCCTCGCCGAAGACCAGCTCCCCCGCGTGCTCCTCCAGGAAGACCTCGATCCGCAGGCGATCCGCGTCAAGCGCTGGCCGCACATCTCCACCCTGGCGGGCGCCACGGCCTGGCTGTTCAACCTTCCGTCCGGCAGAGTCGTCGCGGCCCTGAGCCTCGACGTGGCCTGCGAGATCGCCGACGTCACCGACCTGCTCGAAGACTGCTACTTCGGCGACGTCCACGTCGAGGACGTACTGATCAACCAGAAGATGCAACGCATGGTCGCCTCGCTCGACGGTGACGCGGTCTACGACGAAGAGCTTCTTCCCGAAAGGCACCAGCTCGTCTTCGGTGATCCACCGGCCCCTGACGAGTGCGAAGAAGTCATCCAGCACTTGGTCTACCGTGCGGACCTGCCGTACAACAAAGAGCACAGCGTCATCTGCTATCCCGACGAGCTGAATCGCCGGCCCGGATGGCTCGCCGCACTTGGCCCATACGTGAGTGTCGTGTGCGGCCACGCCGATTTCATCCAGAACACCATTTTTCTGTCCGCCGTCCAGGGAGTTGCAGCAGCGGCAGAACTACGAGAGATCCGGCACGCGGCCTACCAGGACGTCAGGCTCTTCAGATCACCCATCCGGGACGGCAGGTCCGTACAGAGCCGCCGTAAGGCACTCGAACGCATCTCGGACAACCTCAAGAGTCTTGAGATCGAGCTGTCCTACAGCGTCGAGGCGCCCGCGGACCTCGGACTCCTTGTGCCGTCGTTGCGAGTCGAAAGCTTCCACAAGGCACTCTTCGAGTCGATGGACCTCCTGGCGAAAGCCGAGACCGTGGGCCACATGCTGCGACGCCTTGAGAGAGCCATCAACGCCGAACTCACCTCGATCGAAAGCGTCGAACGCCGCGCGGACGAGGAGCGGCGCCTACGGTGGGGTGTGGCCATCGGGTTCCTGTCCGCAGTGGCGGTTCCGACCGGAATAATTCTCGCTTACTTTGGGATCAACGCCAACGAAGTAAATCCGAATCGTTCGATCTTCGACCACCACTACCTGCCGGTCTACCTAACGGCCCTAGTCGTCATGTTGATCGGCGCATCTATTGCATTCTCTCTTTACGTGCAACAGACGGTGCGGAATCGAAAACAACGACGAGACTGATGCAATCTCGGCACTCGCCGGCGATATGAAGCCGTTGACTTGGGCCTATGTCCCGTCCTCGGGGTAGGTGCCTGTGTAGTTCCCGCCGCGGTTTCGCAGCGTGGTGTGTTTGCCGAGGAGGCGCCGCATGGCGCCGTAGGTGTAGTCGAACTTCTCCGCTACCTGGCGGATGCTCCAGCCTTGGCCGTACAGGCGGACGGCGTCCTCAGCCAACTGCCGCTCGGCTTCGCTGGGTTTCACCTCAACGGCGAGTAACCGCAGGATTCCGACCAAGCTGTAGCGACGGTGACCGCCGGGCGTACGGAGGGGTGCTAACTTCCCCTCGCGGGCCCATCGGGCGATCGTGGCTGTACGGACGCCGAACAGTTCTGCCACCTCCCGGGGCCTGAGTAGGTCATCAGTGTCGGAGTAGTCAGTGGGCATGGGATGACCTTGATCGTTCGGGGGTTGGTGGACCCGGCCCTGAGGCGCTCCGCTTCCCCGTGGCCGCCGCGGGACTCGGGTGTTCCGGCGATGACCACAGCGCGCTCAGGGCCGGGAGTCTTGGGGGCGGCTCGTCACATCCGCACGGACGGCAGCGAATGGCTATGCGGCTCGGCGTCGAGGTCACCGACGAGCGCCCACACGGTCTTGCCGCCTTGGCTCTCCAGCCGCCAGCCCCAGTCCTTTGAGCATCCCTCGACCAGGAGCAGGCCGCGTCCGTCCACCCGGTCGAAGGAGCGGCGCTGGCGGTCGGGGGTTGCCTCGCTGCTGTCTGAGACCTCGACCAGGACCGTGCCATCCTGCCGAGACAGGGTGAGGTGGAAGACGTCCCCGATCCTCGCCGCATTGGCGACGAGTTCGGCTGTGATGATCAAGGTGTTGTCGGCTAAGTCGCTTACGTTCCACTCGGAGAGCGCGAGCCGTACCAAGATGCGCGACTGCTCGACGGCGATCGGGTGCGGCGGAAGAGGGAACCGAAACGTACGGCTCGACGCGGTGGCCAGCGGCGGCGCTGCTGCCATGGCATCTACGCCGACCGTACGAGACGGATGGAGCCACGGCGTGTGACCCGGGCGGTGACCTCCGCCGTTCGCTCCTGCAACGCGTCGAGTTCCGCGGCGATCTGGGCAAGCTCGGCGATCAAGATCTCGCGCTCGCGTTCGGTGAGGGCAACCCCCCTCTTTCTCCTGGGGGACCGATCGTCTGCCAGGTCGTTGACGTCGTTCACAGATACCCGCTCTCCTGCAGGAAGGCCCTGATCTGCTGTGCCGCCCCGGTCGCGTCGTTGATCGGATGCCGCTTGACGCTGGCGTGCCATACGTATTGCTGCCCCGTGGTGCTGACGAAGACATAGACGTAGACACCTGGGGTCGAGGTCCGAACAGCCAAGCCGGGACGGCTGTCGCGCATCTCCGAACCGACGCCGGCCAGGTTGAGTTCTTTGCAGAGGGCGGCCAGGGCGCGTAGCTCCGGTCCGATCTCCCATGTCACGTCCGCCTCCCGGTGGTGGAGACAGGACCGATGGCACGGACATCGCTCGCTTGCCCCCTTGGTCTGGGGGGTCGGAGAGCCTGCCCCGCCTAACCGTTCGCGTCGTGCCATCGGCCCTGTCGCTCGTTACGGGTACGACTCTGCCGACATGGGATGTCACGTCTCGATACCGCCACGCCCTTCGCTGAGGCTTCTTGTGCTCGCTCCGTCTCGTCTGAGGCTCGTCTGTGTTACGGTCGCGCCATGTCGGAGGGCCAAGGCGGAGGAAAGACAGTTTCTATCGAGCAAGTACGGCTCAAGTCCGTACTGCGCCAGCGGCACTTACAGACGCACAGCGCGTTCTGCCGCGAATACGACAGAGTCGCGCGCAAGATCGACCCTGAACTTGCGGAGACTTGGCCGAGCCGTGCGCAGTTCCACCGGTGGCTATCGGGGGAATTGAAGGGGCTTCCGTACCCACACCACTGCCGGGTGCTGGAGAGGATGTGTCCCGGTTGGACGGCTGAACAGCTCTTCGAGCCGGGCAACGGTGAGGTGGACCCGCCGGCCGCCGATGCCAGCCCGATCGTTCCGGCCGCTGGTGTTTCTTTGGAGGCGGCGGTCGCGGCAACGCCGATCAGTATCCGGCCCTACGTCGAAGCGGCCTTCGACCGGGAACACGTGGTGATCGACTTCTTCGGCTTCTCCGGGGAGACCTTGCATGGCGTCATCCAAGAGCCGCTCGACAAGATCCGTGCAGGCCAGCTCAAGCCGCGCAGCCTGACCCTGCGGATCCTCGTCCCTGACACCTCCGAGCCGATGGCCGTCCCGTGCCGGAGCGAGGACCTGGGCGATGACCCGGAGTTCCGCCAGCGCGCGAACCGGATCATGCTGCGGCACGGCCAAGCCATCCTCGACTCGGTCGAGGAACTGGCAGACCTGGGCATGGTGGAGAACGCACGGGCCGAGATCCGCATCCATGGCGTGCCGCCGCTGTTCAAGCTCTATGTCCTCAACAACGAGGAAGCCTTCTTCGGCTTCTACCCGATCAGGCAACATGACGTGCAGATCAAGGGAACCGCACATCCCATGTACGACCTGATGGGAAAGGAAGCCAGCTTGTTCCGCTACACCGTCCATGACGGGTCACCGGTCGCCGCACAGTACGTCGCCCAGGCTCGTCAGTGGTTCACCACCGTGTGGGAGACGATCAGCCGGGAGTTCACCGGATGACCCACCGTCACCACGCCTTGGCCGACGTCATGATCCGGAGCCGGTATCTGCTGTTCGACTTCGACGGACCCATCTGCGGCATCTTCGCCGGCCTGCCCGCCCAGGAGATCGCCGACCATCTCCGTGACCTGGTGGTCGCCCGCGGCGTCGACATCCCGCCCGAGGCCGCCGCCTCAGGCGATCCGTTCGACGTCTTGCGTTTCGCAGCGACCGTCAGCACAGACCTGACCCAAGTCGTCGGTAATGAGCTACGGGTGATGGAGCTACGGGCCGTCGAGGTAGCCGGCGCCACGCCCCACGCCCGCGGGGTGATCGAGACCGCCTATCAAGCCGGCCGCGCCATCGTCGCGGTGAGTAACAACTCACGCGAAGCCGTGACCCGCTACCTCAGCACCACCGGGACTCGCACCGATGTTCACCAGGATCATCGGTCGCACCGACCCAGACCCCGACCTGCTCAAGCCGAACCCGCACTTGATCACCCGCGCGGTCAAGGAACTCGGCGCGGACCCTGCCGATTGCGTTCTGATCGGCGACTCCCTCAGCGACATCGAAGGTGCCCGCAACGCTGGCGTCCTTAGCATCGGGTACGCCAACAAACCCGGCAAACTCGAACGCTTCACCGCAGGCAGGGCCGACGCCGTCATAGCGAGCATGGGAGAACTCCTCCCATACCTTGCTAAGCGCCAAGCCGTTAGCGACTGACCAACAAGGGGCGAGCGATGGACTATCGCGAGGGCGCTTTGGTGACATTCGTCGTCGACCAAGCATGTATGGCCTCGATGGTTCGTTTGGCCAGTTCGCAGCGTTCCTCCAGGGATGTTGGATGGCCGATGCTCGTCTCCTGGACGGATGGAGTGAGTGGTTGGTCGTCCAATTCGATGGCGGGAACAACCTGGCGTGGCAGGCCCTCGTCCTTCGACTTGCTCTGCCCGACCGGACTTCGTTGGGCACTCCACTCACCAATGCGGAGGACAACGTGGCGAGCGATCGTCTCTTCAGAATGCTTGATCGCTTCCTAGACGAACGTGACCGCTGCGGAGGGTCTGCCGCGATTAAGGCAACCCATCAGACGTGGCTGAAGCATCAAAGCTGGTGGGACAGGACACCGACCTCCGCGCCCGATCGGTGAGGACTTTCTCTACGCCTTCAAGGGCGCCGCTTCGCGTCGCCTGCCGGTCGGTCCGGTCCGGGCATGCGGCCTCTTCGGGCCGACCCGCCTCGGCCGACCGGCTCGGCCACATCGCGCCATCGAGTGCGATCCTGCCCAGCCACCCGGTACACCTTCTACAGTATACAGGAAGTCCTATCCATCGGGCTAAGGCGCGCCTTATAAGGCACGGCCGGAAATCGCAAGAATAGTCACTTTGCACCTAGAGAGGTCCGGAAAATGCCCACCCCCCTCGTAAACATGGATGCACTTATCCCCCGAGAGGACTTTGAGGCGGCAACGACAGAGCCTTCGACCCAGTCATCAATCCTCAGCACAACTATGAAAATAACTGATCTCGGTCCCGATAGTCTCATGTATAACGTGCTGCGCAAGCCAGATTTTCAACGTGAGACGGCAAACTGGTCACCCGAAAAGGTGGCTGAACTTGTTGGCAGTTTCCTTGAAGGTGATCTAATTCCATCAGTCATTCTTTGGCGTTCCACAATCAGTGGAAATATCTTTGTCATTGACGGCGCCCATCGGCTCAGTGCGCTCATTGCTTGGGTTCATGACGATTACGGCGACAAACACACCTCCATTCGCTTCTTCGACAGCAATATTCCCCAGAACAGCAGAAAGCCGCTCAAGCCACCCGCGATCTAATCCGGGAGAGTGTCGGCTCATACAGCGAGCTAAGCCTTGCACTTCGAAATTCAGACACGACTCCTAAGGAACGACTACGGCTTGCACGAAACCTAAGTGCCTTCGCAATCAATCTGCAATGGGTGGCCGGCGAGGCCGAGAAGGCTGAGAGCTCATTCTTCAAGATCAACCAGCAGGCTTCGCCGATCGACGATACCGAGTTGGATATGATCAAGGCTCGACGCAAGCCGAATGCGCTCGCGGCGCGTGCGTTCATCCGAGCTGGGACAGGGCACAAGTACTGGTCCGCGTTCGACGAGTCAGTGCAGTTGGACATCGAGAAGCTTGCGAAAGAGGTCTATGACCTCATCTTCAAGCCGGATCTTGATTCTCAGATCAAGACCTCCGATCTACCCGTAGCAGGGAGGGGCTATCGGCCGACAGCGTCAAGATGGTCTTCGAGCTTGTCAACTTCGTGAACGATTTCGAGCCCAAGATGTGGCGCAATGAAAGTTCGAAACGAAAGCGCAAGGGCTCGCCCCTCAGGAGGCTTGATGATGACATGGATGGCCACGCCACCATAAGATGCATGCGAGCTGTAAAGAGGGCCGCGAGTCGATTGCTGGGAAGGACCCCGCATCACTAGGGTTGCATCCAGCGGTCTACTTCTACAGTGCCACAGGACGCTTCCAGCCGGCAGCCTTTCTCGCGGCAATAGCTTCATAAAGGTTCTGGAGCAGCGGCGAGCGGAGTAAGTTCACCGATATCCGGGCTGACTTCGAGAACTTCCTGATCAGGTACAAATACTTCCTCAACCAGATCGTACAGAAGTATGGCAGCTTGCAGCGCTCGGTGCCACCGATACTTACGATGCACAAAAGCTTGTATCAGGCCCTACAAGAGGGTTTGGCCGAGCATGACGCGATAGAGCGACTCAAGAGCCAGCCACCCCTCAGGTCGTCACTGAAGGTAACGACCAAGGAAGACAAGCGTCACGGAAGAAATTTTTCGGCCGAGACTAAAAATTCGATAGTCATTAAGAACATCATTGAAGTGTGCACCTAAGTGTGCAATCTGTGGTGCGAGGAAAAATGAAGGTGATGACTTTATCATATCCTTAGGCGAAAGATGGCGGCACGGGAGAGCCTGATAATGCGCAGCTCTCACACCCATATGGCAGATCGGGCTACAAGGAAGGGGCCCACGCCGCCGAGGCCACGCTCTGAAAAGTAAGCGACGCGGAGCTGGGGTCTCGCTACCCCCCGCCCCCGCGAGCCGGAGCACTGACCCGCGCGAGACTGCCCATAACTCCGTCGGCCGTTCGCGCAGGCGAGCACGCCGGACCATGCATCCGATCGTCATGGGACCGGGTCGGACCGTCGTGGCGGGCAATTACGAGCGTCAGGCAACCTACCGTTCCTTGTGCGCGATCAACGCTTCTACGCACAGCTCCAGAAAAGGGGTATGGCTCTCGGAGTTTGTTGTCCTCGGGCCGGCGACCTTGGTATGGACCAAGCAGCCAGAGCGTGGGCAAAGCCGCCGATCGTGCGGGACCTGGCGAGCGTCCTGATGCGCCTTTCCGGTTTGTACATCCTCGTCTAAAAGGTCAGAAAGAAGTTCGTCGGCGTGCTGGACTTTGATACCTGACGGACACCAGTCTGGATAGCTATTCGATTTCGGCAAATCTGCCGGCAAGAACGTCCCATCCAGGTCGGATATATTCCGGAAGATCTTGAAGAGCTTCTTTTAGGGAAGCGGCAATATCCGCCCGTCGAGAGTGATCGGTGATCACGGAAAGCTGTAGTGGAGCCTCGCCGACCTCGATCGAGAGCGCTAGCCAATCCTCTTTATGCATCTGCGTAACGGTCGAAGCCAGTACGGGGACGAGGTCCGGTCGTGCGGTCAGGTGGCCATCTTGGGTAAGTAGCAGTCCCTTCGTTATGCCCAAACGGTATGCTTCAGGCCACTCTCCAGGATGTGTCAGAAGGGGATCGACGCCGCCTTCCCGTACCATGACTGTATTCCGCATAGTTTGCTGTGTGCGACGGCGACCCCGATGCGCTGCTGGTCGTCGGCAAAAAGCGAATGCAAGTCGACTTCGGCGAAGCGCTTTCCAAGTTTTCCGCGAGTCCAGGTTTCGCTATGTAGATCGCTTACGAGGAGATCTCGCTGCCTCCCATGACGTCATCGAGCCTCGCCAATGCCCACCGAGTCCACAAGATGGCGGCGTCAGATGTGGCTACAGCAACCTCAAGAGTTACCTTTGGTGTCCCGCCCGGCCGTGGCCGGTCCCAATGTGGTTTCGCAACTCATACAGGGTAGTAATGATGCTTAGTGCGGCTTGAGAA
>CAWCZF010000004.1:0-542061 GCA_963799975.1 uncultured Actinomycetota bacterium
CGCCCTCGCTTCCCAACTCCACCTCACCGCGCGCGTCTTCGTCTTCACCGCCGCGGAGCTGCACCGGATCGTCACCGGCCTGCCCCTCCCGCAGTTCGCCGAAAATCCCTCGCGCGCCCTGGTGACCTTCATCCCCGACCCGGCGGATCTCGCCAAATTGCGCCCGCTGCTCGAGCAAGACTGGTCCCCCGAAGCCCTGGCGCTCGGCCCCCAAGCCGCGTACGCCTGGTGTCCAAACGGCCTGCTCGACAGCCCACTCAACACCGCCCTCACCCGCGCGCTCAAGGACGGTGGCACGGCGCGGAACTGGGCGACGGTGTTGAAACTGGAGGCGCTGGCGCAAAGCCGTTAGGGTGCGCGCCGAAGACCTCTCCTTCGCATGAAGTATCACCTCTTGTTCAAGCGCGCGCCGAGAAGGATATTGCCGCCTTGTCACCGGACAACATGCGTCGGGTGCTCGAAAGACTCGAAGGTCTGAAGGAGGGGCTCTCGGGAGACGTAAAACGACTCACCAACTTCACCCCAGAGTACCGTTTGCGGGTCGGCGACTACCGTGTGCTTTTTCAAGTCGATGGAACCAACATCATCGTTTACCGTGTCGTCCATCGCCGTGAAGCTTACCGCTAAACGCCATCCGTTATGATCGAACTGCATCCCGAGATCTTGAAGAAAAATGGTAAGAAGGAATTCGTCGTCCTGCCATACGAAGAATTTCTCCTGTTACAGGAGCGCCTGGAGGACGCAGAGGACCTCGCGGACTTGCGAGACGCGGTGCGGGCGGAGGGAGACGGGCCAACCATCTCGCTGGAAGAGCTCAAGGTGAGGCTCGGTGTCGCACCCGCGCCCCTTACGGAACAACCGTCTCCACAATCCCCGTCGTCCCATCCTTGAACGTCGCGCGCCAGACGAGCAACTGCGTGCCATTGAAGCTCCGAGTCATCCCCATCGTGCCGGGGAGCGCTTTCAGGATTGTAAAGCCGGCGAGTGGCTTGACGCCGATCGTGTCGCCGGTCCGGAAGAGCTTGTGGAGGTGGCCGGTGTAATCGAGCGCCCAGACGCCGCTGGTGCCGTCGCTGATGGTGGCGGTGAAGAGCGGGCCGCCTTGCGGGCGGATGGCCACGGAATCGAACGAGACCCATTGCGGGCCGATGATGCCAGCGGGCTGGCCTTCCTGCGCCAGCAGCTTGAGCGCGCCGCCGGCGGGTTGCCACCAGAGCGAGTCGTGGTTGCCCGGCCGCACGCCCGCGAGCAGGGCGCGAAAGGCCACGCTCCCGTCGTCCTGGAGCACCGGGTCGTACAGCGTGGAGAAGGTGGCGCTGTCCGTCGAGGTGCTCCCGATGGCGTACGGCGCGCGGTCACCGACGCGCACGACGGCGTCGTACGTGCCGGTCGCCGGGTTGTTCAGGAAAATGCCGCGGCTGGTGGCGCGCGTCACGCCGGCAGCGCCGACGGTGAGCGTGCCGAGAAAGGCGTGGTCGCCGAGCGCGTTCAGCGCGGGGAAGCTGTAGCTGGCAAAGCTCGCGCCGCTGAGCGTCGGCCGACCGGCGCCGAGCGGGCCGGTGGAGCTGAGCCTGGTGAGGCGGCCCGTGTTGTCCGCGGCGAGCAGCGCCTGCGTGCCGTCGCCGAACGTGACCAGCGCATGGATTTGCGTGACGCCGTTGAGGTTCAGCACCCAGCCGCGCCCCTGCCCGGGCGAGTCGTTGCCAGGGTGGAAGGTGACCAGCGTCTTGATCAGCTTGCCGCCGACGGCCTGGCCTTCGCGCAGCAGGAGCTTCAGCGGGTGGGTGGCGTCGCGCGCCCAGACGCCGGTGTCGGAGCCGGCGCTCGTGCGGGGCGAGCCGGTGTTCAGCGCGAGCTGGCCGACGAAGGCGAGGCTGCTGCCGGCCACGCCGACCTGCGTGAAGCTCTTGAAGGTCGCGCCGCCCGTATCCGGCGCCTCGTTCAGCCCGCGCATCGCGAAGGAGAGCGCGCCGCCGGCCGGCTGGTCGAAGATGGCGGCCACGGTCGGCGCGCCCACGCGGCGCAGCGAACCGAGCGCCGCCACATGTCCGCCATCGATCACGGGATCGCCCACGGCTCCCACGTAAGCCGCGCCGGGGATCAGCGTCGCCCCGGTGGTGAGGCCGCCGCTGAAACCGCTCGCCGAGTTCCCCCGACCCACGGTAGGGCTCACCCACCAGGAGGTCGCCGCCACGGTTCCCGCATCGTCGACCGCCGGGTCGCCGAGGCTGACGAACCGCGCGTCGCTGGGCGGGCCGCCGGGAGTGCCCGCCGGGTTCACGAGGCTGCCGGGCAGGAAGGCGCTCTGCAACTCGTTTCTTTGCGATTCGTTGCGCACCTCCAACGGGAAGCTGGTGGTCCCCTGGTTGCCCGAGGCATCCCGCGCGGTGAGCGTCACCTGCTTCTGAAAGTACGAAACTTGCGTGCCCGCCGCGGGGTTCTGGGTCTTCTCGATGATCGCGGAGGCGTCGGTAAACGTCGCCTCCGCGAGGTAGTCCGGCACGAGGTCGCCGACCAACAGAATGCGCGGATAGAACGAACCGGTGATCACCGGCGGAGTCGTGTCGCGCACGGTGACGGTGAAACTCAGGGTCGCGCTGCTGTTGCCCGCGCCATCGGTCGCGGTGACGAAGACGCGCGTGGTGCCCACGGGAAAAAGGCTCCCGCTGGCCATCGAGTAGGAGACGGTCACCGGGCCGACGAGATCGCTCGCACGGGCCGGCGGGTAAGTGACGTTCGCGCCCTGCGGCCGAGGGACCTCGACGATGATATTGGAGGGCTGCACCAGGACCGGCTTGACCGTATCCTGCACCGTGACGGTGAAGCTCGCGCTGGCCGTGTTGTTGCGGGTATCCGAGGCGGAAAGGCTCACGGTCGTGGTCCCGATCGGAAAGAGGCTCCCGCTGGCCGCCGTGGCGGAGACGGGCCGCACGCCATCAACGATGTCATTCGCGCCCACGGCGAAGTTCACCAGGGCGCCCGCCGGGCCGGTGGCTTCCACGGTGAGTCCGTGGGCCGGGTAGGAGAGGATGGGCGGGCTCGTGTCCACCACCGTGACGATGAACGTACGGCTGGTGGTATTGCCGGCGGCATCCTTCGCCGTAGCGGTGACGAGGGTGGGGCCGAGGCGGAAGGCGCTGCCGCTCGGCGGGCTGAAGATCGCCGCGATCTTGTCCGAGGAATAGGCGCTGTAGGTCGCCTGGGCGCCGCCGCGCGAGGTCGCCTGAATGAAGAGATCGGCCGGCTGGGCCAGCCCCGGCGCGATGGTGTCGATCGTGACGCCGGCGTACTGATTGGTCGGGGTGGTCACGGTCGTGACGTGACCGGTGAGGTCCTGGGCGGTGATCGAAAAAGCCACGGCTCCCTGCGGCAGGTCGGCGGTCACGGGCAGCGTCGCGGACCAATTCTTGAAGCTGCCCGTCACCGTCGCCGCCCGCCCCGCGATGAGCACCGTCGGCGGCTGGAGGCTTTCGTTCGACTGGAAGCTGACGGTGATCGTATTTCCCACCCGCGCCCACGTTAGATCCGCGTTATCGGAGCGGATATCCACCGAGAGCGCGGGCGGGAGATCCACCCCGTTCCCGGTCAGCGCCAGCTGAAACGTGGGCACCACCGGGTCGTTGGTGTGGAGGTGCAGGGTGGTCGCGTGCGGCCCGAGCACGCCCGGGTTGAAGGAGACGGTGAAGTACGTAATCTCCCCGGGGGCCAGGCTGATCGGGGGAAACACCAGGTAGGCCGACCATTCCCAAGCCTGCGCGGAGTCGACCGACAGGATGAAATTAGTGAGCGGCGCCGTGCCGGTGTTGGTCAGGGTGAAGGAGCGATCGCTGCTGAAAAAAGCGCCCACATCTCCCCAATCGACGGTACTCCCACTGGCCAGCTCCACCCCGTTCTGCGTCAGCGCGACCGAGACCGCGGGTGAGCCCGCGCCCAGGACGATGCTGTGGCCGGAAGAGACGTAGAGCTGGGCCGCCGCGGTGATCGCGATGCCCGCGGGGTTGGAGAAGCGCGCGGCGCCGCCCGCGCCGTCCTGGCTGCCGGGGGTGTAGGCCAGCCCGCCGACGGTGGTGACGGCCCCGACGGGGCTCACGCGTCGGATCGTGGAGCTGGCCGCGTCCGCAACCAGGATGTAGCCGCCCCAGTCCGGAGCCACCGCGAGGCCGCTGGGGGAAGCGAACCGCGCCCCCGCCCCCCGGCCATCGACGCTGCCCTCGACCCCGGCGCGGCCCGCCACCGTAAACACCGTCCCCAGGGAGTTGATCGCGCGAATGGTGTGATTCCCGGTGTCGGCGACGTAAACGGTCCCGTACATCTATTCACCGCCACCCCGGCGGGATTATAGAAGAGCGCGAGCGCCGAGGCGCCATCGGTGCTCCCCGGCGCGCCGGCCTGCCCGCGTAGGTGGAAACCACGCGGCTGCTCGTGATCTTGCGGATGGTGTGATTGCCCGTGTCGGCCACGTAGACATTGCCGTTCGTGTCGACCGCCACGCCCTTCGGCGAGGAAAAGCGCGCCGCCGCTGCGACGCCATCCGCGCTCCCCGCGCTCAGCGGGAAGCCCGCCAGCGTGCTCACCACGCCGAATCTCGTGATTTTGCGGATGAGGTGGTTGCCCGTGTCGGCCACATAGACCGTGCCGTTCGCGTCCACCGCCACGCCGGTGGGCGTGCTAAACTGGGCCGCGCTCCCGGTGCCGTCCGCGAAACCACTGTTCCCCGCCGTGCCCGCCAGCGTGCTCACCACCCCCGCGCTGGTGATCTTGCGGATCGTGTGGTTGCCCGCGTCAGCCACGTAAACGTTGCCCGTCGCATCGATCGCCGCCCCGGCCGGACTGTTGAAACCCGCCGCGCCGCCCGTCCCGTCCTGAGTTCCCGCCGTCGCCGCACTGCCGGCGAAGCTGCTCCACTGATATTCCCCGCCGCCGAGCGCCGCGGAAGCCGCCAGGAGGAGCACCGAGCAGCAGGTGAGGAAGAATCGATATTTCATGAGGGGAGAACCGACGGCCCGCGGATAGCGACGAGGAAACGCCATGTCAATACAATGTATTTGCATTCGGACCGAAAGGTGGCCCGTCTATAAGCCACCGATGACAATTGTCTAATGAAATCGAAAGGTTTCGGGGCCACCACTCCGCGACACGGGATCGAGGCCGCCTACGGCACCACCGTCTCCACGATCCCGACCGTCCCATCCTTGAACGTCGCGCGCCAGACGAGCATCTGCGTGCCGTTGAAGCTGCGCGTCATCCCCATCGTGCCGGGCAGCGCTTTCAGGATCGAAAAACCGGTGAGCTGCCGGCCTTCGATGAGGTCGCCGGTCCGGAAGAGCTGCCGCAACGCGCCGGTGTAATCGGTGGCCCAGACGCCCGTGACGCCGCCGGTCACGGTCGCGGTGAAGATCGGGCCGCTACCCGGGCGGATCGCGAGGGAGGTGAAGCTCAGCCATTTCTCCGTGGCGATCTTGCTGCCGGCGGGCTGCGTCCCTTCCTGCGCGAGCAACTGGAGCGCGCCGCCCGCCGGCTGCCACCAGAGCGAGTCGTGGTTGGTGGCCTTCACGCCCGGCGAGCAGGCTGCGGAAAGCGAGGCTGCCGTCGTCGTTGAGCACCGGATCGTAGAGGGTCGAGAACGTGGCGCCGGCGGCGGCGGTGACGCCGATCACGCCCGTCGCTCTGATCCCCGATGCGACGACCGCGTCGTAGGTGCCGGTGGCCGGATCGTTGAGGAAAATGCCGCGGTTGTTCTTGAGCGTCACGCCGCCGGCTCCCACCGTGAGCGTGCCGAGAAAGGCGTGGTCGCCGAGCGCGTTCAGCGCCGGGAAGCTGTAGCCGCGAAGCTCGCGCCGGCGAGCGTGGGGCGTCCGGTGCCGAGCGGTCCCGATCGAGCTGAGCGTGATGAGGTGGCCCTCGTTGTCCGCCCTCAGCAGCGCCTGCGTGCTGTCGGTGAAGGTGACCAGCGCGTGGACCTGCGTGACGCCGTTCACGCTGGAGCACCCAGCCGCGCCCCTGCCCCGGCGAGCCGTTGCCGGGCTGGAAGGTCACGAGCGTCTTGATCGTCTTTCCGCCCACGTCCTGGCCCTCCCGCAGCAGCAGCTTGAGCTCATGCGTGGCGTCCTGGGCCCAGACGCCGGTGTCCGAGGTGGCCGTCGTTTTCGGCAGGCCGGTGTTGAGCGCCAGGTGGGCGACGAAGGCGAGACTGCTGCCCGCCACGCCGATTTGCGCGAAGTCCTTGAACGTCGCGCCCCCGGTGCCCGGCGCGTCGTTGAGGGTGCGCAGCGCGGTCGAGAGCGCGCCGCCGGCCGGCTGGTCGAAAATCACGCCCACGGTCGGCGCGGCCGTCCGGCGCAGCGTCCCGAGCACCGCCACATGCCCGCCGTCGATCACGGGCGTCCCCACCTCGCCGACCGCAGCTGCGCCGGCGATCAGCGTCTGCCCCCGAACAGCGAAATGCCGGCGGCACTCAGCGCGACACCGCGGCCGGCGGTGGGGCTCGCCCAAGTGTAGGCGTAGGCCACGGTCCCCGCGTCGTCGATCGCCGGGTCGCCGTAGCTCACGAACCGCGCATCGGCCGGCAGACCGCCGGCATAGCTCGGGAGCAGGTCGCCGGCCTTCCTCCAGTCCACCAGTTCGTTTCTTTTCGCCTGCGGTCGCACTTCGACGCTGAAGCTCGTGCTCGCTGGGTTCCCGGCGCCGTCCGTGGCGCCGAGGGTCACGCGGGTGAGGCTGGAAGTGACGATCGTGCCCGCCGGCGGGTTCTGCCCCTTCCAAACGATGCCGGAGAGATCGGAGAACGCCGCCTGCGCCAGGTAGTCCGGCAACCGCTCGCCCTCAAACAGGATCCGCGGAGTAAAGTTGCCGGTGATCGCCGGCGCGGTGGTGTCCTCGCACCGTGAAGGTTCCGCGGGCGGTATTGCGGCCGCGTCCGTCGCGGTGACGTACACTGCGTCCGGCCGAGCGGAAAGCGCGTCCCGCTGGCTTGGGAATAGGCGATCGTCACGGGCCCCCGGGGTCGCTCGCCGTGGCGGGCGGATAGGCGACGAGGGCGCCGTTGGGCCCGTCGCCTCCGCCGTCACGCTGGCGGCCACCGTCAGGACCGGAGGGGTCGGTCGTGCACGGTGACGGTGAAGCTGCCGCTGGCTGAATTCTGGTGGTGGTCCGTGGCGGAGACGCTCACCGTCGTCGTCCCGATCGGGAAAAGGCTGCCGCTCGCCGGAGTGGCGACCGCGGACACCGCGCCGTCCACCGCATCGGTGGCGCTCACTTGGAATCCCACGATGGCGCCCCCCGGTCCCGTGGCTTCCACGGTCATGTTCATCGGCAGCGTCAGAACCGGCGGCGTCGTGTCGCTGACGGTGACGAAGAAGCTGCCGCCGGTGTAGTTGCCAGCCTGGTCGGTCGCCCTGACATTGACCATGTTGCTCCCCAAGGGGAAGTCCAGGCCGCTGGCAGGGTACGTCGTGAAGGTCGCCACGCCCCCGGTATCGGTCGCGCTCGCATCGTAGTTTACCAACGCCCCGTTCGGGCCTGTCGCCTCGATGGCGACACCCGCGGGGTAGTTCAGAACCGGCGCGATCGTGTCGACCACGACCCTCGATCCATCCGTGGTGGTGGTCACGGTGGTGGCGTTCCCCGCCAGATCCTGCGCCGCGATGGAGAAGGTCACTGCGCCTTGGGGAAATCGCCCGTCACGCCCAAGGTAGCGGTCCAGGGAGTCCCCTTGCCCACGAGCGTCGCCGCCTGGCCGGCGATGGTCACCACGGGCGGCTGCAGCGCTTCGTTCGAGATGAAGGGTCAGCGTGATCGTCTGCCCGCGCGCGCCCAGGCGGGATTGGCGTTATTGGAAGCGATCGTGACCGGCGAGAGCACCGGGTGCCGGCGACATCGTTCCGGTGCCCGGAAAGCGTCAGATCGGAAAAGACGGCCCGTCGGGGTCGCTGGCTCGCGAGGTGCAAGGCGGCGGACCGGGGCCCGAAGCGTGGCCGGGGTGAAGGTGACGGCGAAGGTGGTGCTCTCTCCCGGCGCCGAGCGCGCCGGGCGGCGTCGTCGACCGCGAAGTCCGCAGACCGAAGCGCCGTCGGGATGCCATCGATCGAAACGGCGAGGCGCGTTCAGGCGTGGCCGCGCCGCCGTTGTCACGTGAAGGTGCGCGGGCTCCCCGGCGCGCCGACCCCGGCGTTGCCCCAGTTCACCGTGCTCGCGCCGCCGCGTCAGCGGCGGCGCCGCGCCTGCTGCTCCACGATGAGGTCCGGACCGGCGTGCCGACGACGATGTTGCGGTTGCCGCCGGCCCCCACGTACAGGCTGGCATCCGCCGCGGCGACCACGATGCCGCTCCGGCGAGTTGAAACGCGCGCCGCGCGCCGAGGCCCGGCTTGGTTGCCCTGCTGGTCCCGGTCTCGCCGCCGAGCGTGGCTCACCACGCCGGCCGGCGTGACCTTGCAGATGATCTGTCGCCTGCATCGGTCACGAAGAGATCCGCCACGGTAGACGGTCCACTCCCTCGGGACTTCGGAACCACGGGGCGAGCGTCGTCGCCACTCCGATGGCGGTCATTTCGTGGAAGCTGCCGCTCGGCGACGAACAGGTTGCCGCCCCGTCGACCGCGATCCCGCGAAGATCTCACCGGCGCTGCCCCGCCCACGGCGTTGCCATAGGCCTCGCCCGGCGACTCGTGACGTCCGGCACTCGTCACTTCGGCGTGGAATTGCCCCTCCGTCGGCCACGTACGTTCCCGCTCGCCGTCCACCGCCAGCCCCTCGGGCTGGTTGAAAGCGCGGCACTCCCGAGTCCCATCGGCCGATGCCTCCCGTGGCTCCCCGCGCGTGCCGGCGAGCGTGGTCACCACGCCGGTGCTCGTGATCTTGCGGATGGTGTGGTTCCCGAATCGCTCACATAGAGATTCCCGCTTCCGTCCACCGCCACTCCAAGGGGAAGTAAAACCGTGCGGCGTTCCCGATCCCGTCGGCGCTCCCGCTGCTGCCGGCGGTACCGGCCAGCGTCGTCACCACGCCGGCACTGGTATTTTGCGGATGGTATAATTGCCGGAATCGGCCACGTAGACATTGCCACTCCCGTCCACCGCCACCCCGTCGGGATACGTAAAACGCGCGGCGCTCGCCGGTCCCGTCCGCGCTGCCCGAGACAACCCCGCGCTCCCCGCCAGGGTGCGTCACCACCCGCAGAGCTTGCATCTTGCGGATGGCGTGGTTGCGGTCATCCGCCACGTAGAGGTTGCCGCTCCGCGTCCACCGCCACGGCGCGCGGGATCGTTAAACCGCGCCGCGCGCTCCGCGATCCCTCGCTGCCGCTGTGCTCAGCGGCGCTGCCCGCCATGGCGTCACCGGCCCGGCCGCCGCGAACGCAATGTCGTGTGTTTGAGGGATCGAGTCACATAGACGGTGCCATTCTTGTCCACCGCCACTCCGGACGGTAAACGCCGGGCGACTTCCCGCGTCGGGCTCTCCGGGGGTGCCCGCCGGAGCGTGCTCACCAACGCCGGCGCTTGTGATCTTGCGCAGGTCGTCGTCGCCATCGGCCACATAGACGTTCCCACTCGCGTCCACCGCGACCCCCGAAGGCCCGTAAAACCGCGCCGCGCTCCCGTGCCATCGGTGCCGCCGTCCTTGTCGCGGTGCCGGCGAAGGTGCTCACCGCGCCCGTCGGGGGTCATCTTGCGGATGGTGTAGTTATCGGTCGGCGACATAGACGTTCCCGGCGGCATCCACCGCCACGCCTTTTGGGAGGTCGAAACGCGCGGCGCTCAGCCGGTGCCATCCGTGCTGCCGGCCTCCCCGCGGCGCCGGCCAGCGTGCTCACGACGCCGTCGCTGGTGATCCTGCGGATGGTGTATTGCCGGGTCGGCCACCACGATGTTGCCGTTCGGGTCGACCGCCACTCCGCCGGGCGAGTAAAAGCGCGCGGCGCTCCCGCGCCCTCCGCGCTGCCATACTGGTTCGGACGCCCGTCCAGCGTGGTCACCACCCCCGCGCTCGTGATCTGCCGGATCGTGTTGTACGACGTATCCGCCACGATGAGGTTGCCGGTCCTGTCAACGCCAATCCCCGGGATTTTGGAATCGAGCCACGCTCGCGGGCCGCGTCGGCCGCCCGCTCCCCCCGCGCTCCCCGCCAAATCGGCCCACTGGTATTTGACATCACCCAGAGCCGCGGAGCACCGCGAAAAGGAACATTGAGCAGCAGGCGAGAAGGCGGCGTTGTGTCATGTAGAGGAGAGCGTCGGGGGCGCCATCGCCAAGCCGCCAACCCAGCCGCGCGTCTTCGGATCAGGCGTCCCGGCCGGAAGGGTGAGCGTTTATAAGCCAGAATTGACGTTTGTCTAATGGAAAGAAGGCCCGCGGAGGGGATCGACCGCCGACGGCGGCCGGGAACCAGCAACCGCGAAACCCTCCAACCGGCTCCCGGAGTTTCTCGCGATTCGCCTGCAAATAAAAGTGAAACACTTTTCCAATAGGGGTTGTGAAATTCGGTGATTCACTGTTGGGGTGAACACTCGATTTGCCTCCAGACCCTCCGCCGCCAGTCGCCCGCTGACCGGGGGCCACGAAAAGCACGAAAAGGACCGAACGGAGATCTCGCCAACAGATGGAGCGAATTGGAACGAACGAGTTCCTCCCGCATTCGCTCCGATCCGCGTGATTCGTTGGCCCCTTTCGCTGATCCGATTCCTTCCCGAAACTCAGGCAACCGCCGATTTCTCTCTGAAACCGATTCCGGTGATTCCCGAAATTCACGACTCCGCACACCCCTGCGCGGTCCATGACAATCGCGCAATCCTTCCCGAAACTCCCGCAGCCCCCGATTTCTCTGTGAGACCGATTCCCGTAATTCCCGAAATTCACCCGACTTCGCGCACGCTGCGCGGCCGGCGAAAATTGCGCAATCCTTCCCGAAACTCCCGCAGCTCGCTGATTTCTCTCTGAGACCGATTCCCGTAATTCCCGAAATTCACCCGCCTTCGCGCAGGCTGCGCAGCCGGCGAAAAATCGCGCAATCCTTCCCGAAACTCCCGCCGACCCCCGATTTCTCTCTGAAACCGATTCCCGTAATTCCTGAAATTCACTCGACTTCGCACGCTGCGCGGCCGGCGAAAAATCGCGCAATCCTTCCCGAGACTCCCGCCACCCGCCGATTTCTCTTTGAAACCGATTCCCGTAATCCTGAATTCACCGCCCGCCGAGGTGTGCCGGGACGGTTTTTCTCAAGCAAATGCCGCCGCACGTGGTAATCACTGGGAACGGCTGCGCGGTGGCTCGCGACGGCCGTGCGCTCCCTCCTCCACGATGAAACCCGCCCTCCTTTGTGCGCTCGCGCTCTTGTGCGCCGGCGGGGTGATCCGCGCCGAGGACGCGAAGCCCGTACCGTGGTCGTTCAAGCCGCTGCAAAAGACCGAGCCGCCGCGCGGCGCAAAACGCCGCATGGGACCGCTCGCGGATCGACCGGTTTCTGCTCGCGAAGATGGACGCCGCGCAACTCTCGCCCGCGCAACCGGCTCCGGCGCGGGTGCTCATCCGGCGGCTCTGGTTCGATCTGCTGGGGCTGCCGCCGACGCCGGAGGACGTCGCGCTCTGGGAGCAGAAGCTCGGGAATCCGGTCGGCGCCATCCGCCGTGGCGGAGCTGGTCGAGACGCTGCTCGCCTCGCCGCACTACGGCGAGCGCTGGGGGCGCTACTGGCTCGATCTCGCGCGCTACACGGACAAGATTCCCGATTACCTCGGCAATGCCGACGCGGCCTGGCTCTACCGCGACTGGGTGGTGCGCGCGCTCAATGACGATCTGCCGTACGACCAGTTTGTGACGAAGCAACTGGCGGTCGATTTGCTGCCGGGCTCGCAGCCGGAGGAGCGGCACGCGCTCGGCTTTCTCGGGCTGAGCCCGCTCTATTTCAAGGAGCTGCAATTGCCGCCGGAGATCATCAAGACGACGGTGGCGGATGAATGGGAGGAGCACGTCGATGCGATCGGCCGCACGTTTCTCGGGCTGACGGTGGCGTGCGCGCGCTGCCACGATCACAAGACCGACCCGATCACCGCGCAGGATTATTACGGGCTGGCCGGCGTCTTCGCGAGCGTGCGCGTGGCGCCGATCCCCGCGCTGGAGGCGACGCGCTGGGCGCCGGTCGCGGTGGCGCGCCAGGAGGTGACGAAGCTCGAGCTGGCGCGCGTGGAGTTGAACAAGAAGAAGCCCGCGCCGGCCGATCTCGCGACGCAAGTGGAGGCGCTGAATTTGCAGATCGAGGCGATCAAAGAAGAGACGCCGGACTACAGCGTGCCGATGGCGAATGGCGTGGAGGACGCGGCGCTGTACGTCATCGCCGCCGCGAATGGCAAGGGGACGACGCTCGATTATCACCTGGGCCAGGCGCGCGACCTCGAAGTGCAAAAGCGCGGCAACCCGAACCAAACGGGCGAGGTGGTGAAGCGGCGTTTCCTCTCCGCCTTCGCGACGAAGGACGGGCAGCCGCGCGAGTTCACGCAAGGGCGCGGGCCGGCTGGAGCTGGCCCACGCGATCCTCGAAGACGCGCGGCCGCTCGTCGCGCGCGTGATCGTCAATCGCATCTGGCGGCATCATTTCGGCCGCGGGCTCGTGGCGACGCCGAGCGAGTTTGGCACGCTCGGCGAAGCGCCGTCGCATCCCGAGCTGCTCGACGATCTCGCCGGGCGCTTCATCGAAAACGGCTGGTCGTTCAAATGGCTGCACCGCGAGATCCTCCTGAGCGCCGCGTGGCAGCAGGACTCCCGCGCGCCGGACTCCGAGCGCCTCGATCCGGAGAACAAGCTCGTCGCGCGCATGCCGCGCCGCCGCCTCGAGATCGAGCCGTGGCGCGACGCGATGCTCGACCGCCTCCGGCCTGCTCGACGCGAAACTCGGCGGCCCCTCCGAGCCGCTGAGCTCCGACAAAAACCTGCGCCGCACGCTCTACGGCACGGTCGTCCGCGACGAGCTGGACCCGATGCTGCGGATCAACGATTTCCCCGAGGCGAGCGCGCACAGCCCCGCGCGCCAGGAGACCTCGACGCCGCTCCAGATGCTCTTCGCGCTCAACAGCTCCTTCCTCCAGCAGCAGGCCGACGCGCTCGCGCGCCGCGTCGCCGAGGCGGGCGGAACCGAAGAGCGCGTGCGGCGCGCCTACGCGCTGACCTACCAGCGAACGCCGACGGAAAAGGAGCAGAAGCTCGCCGCGCGCTTTTTCGCCGGCCGCGAGCAGGATGCGAAAGCGTGGTCCGAATACGCGCAGGCGCTGCTGGCGAGCAACGAAATGCTTTTTCTCGACTAACAATGAGTTGCGCGAAACACTCGGCGTGAGCGCCTCTGAAACCGGGTAGGGCGGGCGTCTCCCCGGCCCGGGCGAAGGCACGTGCCCGCCTCATTCTCTGCGAGTCGGCGTGCCCGACGCGAGAGCTGCTAAGCGAGTGGAGGCGAAGCACCGGTTCGCCCGAGGCCACCGACGAGCCGCCTCTACACATATGGCCGCCGCCGCGCCTCCGCGTCTGGTGCGCCCTGTGCCTTCTCGTGGCTAACTCCTCCCCCTCTTCTTCCTCCATGAACCCCCTCCACCTCTCGCGCCGCGAGGCGCTCGCCCGGCTCGGCGGCGGGCTCGGCCTCCTCGGCTTCAGCAGCGCACTCCAGGCCGCGGGTGAGACCGCCGCCGCCGTTGCCAATCGGCGTTCCGCATTTCCCGCCGAAGGCCAAGCGCGTCATCCATCTCTTCATGAATGGCGGGCCGTTCGGGCCTGATTTCTTCGACCCCAAACCGGCCTCACGCAGTTCGCCGGGCAGCGTCCGGAGGGCGCGGAACTCCGCACCGAGCGCCCCACCGGCGGCCTGCTTCCCCCGCCCTACGCCTATGCGAAACACGGCGCGGGCGGCCTCGACGTGAGCGAGCTGCTGCCGCTCACCGCGCGCCACGCCGACGACCTCTGCGTCCTCCGCTCGTGCTACACCGATAACCCGAATCACGGCCCGGCGCTGCTCAACAAGACCAACCGTCGAAGGGAAGCAGGCGACAAGGCCACGCATCGCGTCGTTCGCTCGGAGCCGAGCGCCGGAAGCTGGCTGCCGTCGGCGTTTGAGCCCCCGGATGAACTTCTCGCGGAACCTGTCGGGGAAAGCGGACGAGTTGAAAGACGCGACCGAAGCCTTCGTTATGCGGGGCATCGGAACGACCTCTCCGTCGCCATTGACGACGATGGCCCATCCGTCCGCGTTCTGATTGAGCTTTATGCCGGCGTCCTTCGCTACCCGGAAGTGAACCCGGATCGCTCGGCGGACGGGCGCTAAGCCATGTGCAGCTGATCCAGGACAGTCCGCCGCGAGGGAGGGCGCGTACTTGTGGTCGGGCATTCGGGTCAGGGGGGCCAGTTTCTTCACGCTGCGACCGCGATCGAGGCCGGGTTGAAGCACAACCAGGCCTTCCAGAACGCCCTCCGTGCGTCCGCCGCCGAGCGGGTCGTGAACATCGTGCTCGTCTCGGCCTTCGAGCGCATGGGCCTCACGTACGCGGCGTGGGGGCGTGACG
Source organism: uncultured Actinomycetota bacterium (assembly GCA_963799975.1). GTDB lineage: Bacteria > Actinomycetota > Actinomycetes > Streptosporangiales > Streptosporangiaceae > Actinoallomurus. The sequence goes on from CAWCZF010000004.1 coordinate 14,531, forward strand.
AGAGCAGCGCCGACGGCGCCGCAACGGCCAAGGACCTGAAAGGGTTCGCCGGGCCGCTCGCCATCGTCGCGGTGAACGGTTCACTGACGCAGGAGTGGGCGTGGATGAGCCGGTCCGCCGACACCTCCGCGTTCGTCCCCCCGCCCGCCAACACCCCCGCGGCGGCGCCGGCCGTACGCTACTTCCACTACCTCGGCCTGGGCTCGGACGTCGCACACGAACTCGGCCACGCGCTCGGCCTCGCGCACACGCCCGAGCCGCCGGCGCAGGATCCGCTCCATCCGTACTACTTCACGATGCTCATGCATCCACGGGTGTTCGTCGACCACAGTGAGTGGAGGAAGCCCGGCTATCCGGTCACCGCCGACGGCACCGTCGCCGGGTCCGAGCACGCCGCGGTGCTCGCCGGGGCCGTGGGCCCCACCCGGATGCGGCCGGTCCCGGCCCAGACGAACTCGGTCAAGATCGAGCAGGTGACCAAGGCGGCTCAGGGCGGCGACCCGACGGCGCTCGTCTTCCGTGCGCGGGCGCAGTGGCTCACCCTGCGCGACCCGATGGTCAAGTCCGCGCAGTCCGGGCAGAGTCAGACGACGCTGGCCGTGGAGCCCTTCCTTCCGCTCGGGGCGTACCCGCTCGGCGGCGGCGGGCTGTTCCTGCCGACCGCGGTGAAGATGTTCGTCAAGGGCGGCCTCGTGCCCTCCGCACGAGCCGCCCAAGCCCGGCAGCACATCATCAGCGGCCACGCCTTCGGCGCCTGAGCCCGGCGCGGCCATCGCGACCGACGCGCGTACTCCCGCGCGTGCCGGTCGCGGTGGCCTGCGGGGTCAGCGTCCTGTTGATGGGCTGTAGCGATGGCCGGTCGGCGGGCGGCCGGCGGGGCAGCCCCACGATGACCTTCGGCGGGGGTGAGTCGTCGTGGTGATGAGCTAGCGCATGGCCGGTGGGGGCATCGGATAAAGGCGAGGGCGTTCACGCCTGGTGTTCCGGCATGGACGTTCGATCGTGTCTCCGATCGCCCGGCCTAGGGAGGGCCATGAGATTCACACTCAGACCACATGGCGTCAAGGGAAGGATCACGCTCGCGGTCTCGTTGATCGCGCTGGTGCTGGCCGCTTCGGCGGTGGCGATAGCGGCGACCACGCATTCGGGTCCGGCCAAGGACTCGTGGTCCTCCGGCGGGCAGAACAACTTCAACACCCGCGCCAACCTGAACGAGAAGCAGATCAGCACGGCCAACGTCGGGAAGCTGGCCATCCGCTGGAGTCACAAGATGCCGGGCAACGTCTCCGCGACTCCGGCCGTGGTCGACGGCGCCGTCTACGTTCCCGACTTCGGCGGGTACTTCACCAAGTTCGACGCCGTGACCGGCAAGGTGATCTGGCGGCACAAGGTGTCGGAGTACAACGGCGAGGCCCATACCTACTCGCGGACCTCGCCCCTGGTGTCGGGCGGCACCGTCTACATCGGTGACCACTACGGCCTGCACAGCACCGGAATGGCATCACCGGTCACCACCAAGTCATCGCAGTTGTTCGCCATCGACACCCGTACCGGCAAACTGCGCTGGAAGGTCGTGGTGGACACCCAGTACTCCACCTGGCTGACCCAGAGCCCGGTGATCCAGGACGGCGTGATCTACCAGGGCGTCTCCTCCGGCGAGACCGACCAGGCCGTCTACCCCAGCTTCACGTGCTGCCGGTTCCGCGGCGCGCTGGTCGCGATCAGCGAGAAGACCCACAAGATCTTGTGGAAGACCTACATGGTCCCGGACAACGGCGGCAAGCCCGGCGGCTACAGCGGCGCGTCGGTCTGGGGCGGCACGCCGGCGCTCGACCCGGTCGACAAGACCGTGATCGTCACCACCGGCAACAACTATCTGGTACCGGCCTCGGTGGAGAAGTGCCGCAAGAAGATCGGCATCACTTCCGAATGCTTCTCCCCCGACAACCACGTGGAGTCGATCGTCTCGATCGACCAGCGCACCGGCAAGATCCGCTGGGCCTCCGGCGCACGGATCTTCGACTCGTGGACCTCGGCGTGCCTGCCGGGCGCGCCGCCCAACAACTGCCCGGTCGACCACGGCCCCGACGCCGACTTCGGCGACGGCCCCCACATGTCGTGGATCACCCTCGCCGGCAAGCGCCATCTCGTGGTCGGCGGCGGGCAGAAGAGTGGCAACTACTGGCAGCTCGACGCGGCCACCGGCAAGGTGCTGTGGAGCGCGGCGCCGGCCCCAGGCGGCCAGCAGGGCGGCATCCAGTGGGGCAGCGCGACCGATGGCCACCGCGTCTTCACCGCCGAGTCCAACTCGCTCAACGTCAAGTACGAGGTGCCCGACGGACGCACCATCGACTACGGCTCCTTCTCCGCTCTGGACGCCGCCACCGGCAAGCTCCTCTGGCAGGTCGCCGACCCCTCCAAGGGACACGACAAGGCACCCCTGACCTATGCCAACGGCGTCCTGTACGGCGGCTCGACCTCCGGTCACATGTACGCCATGGACGCGGCCACCGGGAAGTTCCTCTGGGACTTCAAGGGTGTCGGCTCCTCGATGGCCGGGCCGGCCGTGGTCAACGGTTTCGTCTACTGGGGCAACGGCTACACCGCCACCTGGGCCACCGAGGGCAGCATGTTCTACGCCTTCGCCCTGCCCAAGCACTGACCGAGCGACGGCCCGGCGGTCGGCGGCAGCCGACTCGCCGGGCCACGAGTGTGTCTAGGCGGTGGTCGTACTCCGCGGGCGTCCGCCTTCGGAGGTCTCGGCGGGTGCGTCGTTTCCCCGCAGGATCAGGGCGAGCACACCGGTGACCGCGATGTTGATTAGTACGGCGAGGATGCCCGCGTACACGGTGAGGTGGGTGTGCAGGCCGAGGTCGCTCAGGGCGAACTGCGCGCTCCCCCAGTGCGCGTGCACCGTACGTCCGGTTCCGACGTCCACGGCCGGGGTGGCGTAGACCATCCACAGTCCGGCGGCGATCCCGGTCGCCCAGCCGGCCAGCAGCGCCCAGCGATCCGGCCGCCGACGGTACAGGCCGGACAGCAGCGCCGGGAGCGTCTGCAACACGATCACACCGCCGATGAGCTGGAGGTCGATCGAGAACTGGGGCCTTAGGAACAGGATGACCGCGACCGCGCCGGCCTTGACGGCCACCGAGACCACCTTGCTGCTGCGCGCCTCCTCCGCGGGTGAGGCGTCCGGCCGCACGTACTCCTTGTAGATGTTGCGGGTGAACAGGTTGGCCGCGGCGATCGCCATGATCGCGGCGGGCACCAGCGCGCTCAGCACGATGGCGGCGAAGGCGATGCCGGCGAACCAGCGCGGCAGCACCGAGTCGAACAGCAGCGGCACCACGGTGTTCACGTCGGGCCGTCCGCCAGAGGAGAGCGGCTTGACGCCGGCCGCGATCGCCATGTAGCCGAGCAGCGCGAGCAGGCCGAGGATCAGCGAGTACGCCGGCAGCGCCACCACGTTGCGGCGTACGGCGGTGCGGTCTCTGGCGGCGAGCGCACCGGTCAGTGAGTGCGGGTACAGGAACAGCGCGGCGGCCGACCCGAGGGCCAGCGTCGAGTAGCCGAGTTGTGCGCTCGACGCGAGCAGCGCGCCGTCCACGGGCGACGGGGTGCGGGTGAACTTCGTGTCGGCGGCGCCGAAGATGTGGCCCCAGCCGCCGAGCCGGATCGGGATGTAGATGACGGCCACCACGACCACCACGATGACCAGCGCGTCCTTGACGAACGCGATCAGGGCGGGCGCACGCAGCCCGGACCGGTACGTGAACGCCGCGAGCACGGCGAACGCGATCACGATCGGCCAGTCGCCGCCGACCCCGCAGGTCCGCAGCACCGCCGCCACACCGACGAGTTGCAGTGCGATGTACGGCATGGTGGCGACGATTCCGGTGACCGCGATCGCCAGCGCGAGCAGCCCGGACCGGTGCCGGTCGCGCACCAGGTCGGCGGGGGTCACGTAGCCGTTCTCCCGGGCCAGCGTCCAAAAGCGCGGCAGCACCAGGAAGACCATCGGGTAGACGATGATGGAGTACGGCAGGGCGAAGAAGCCGGAGCCGCCCGCCGCGTACATCAGCGCGGGTACCGAGACCAGCGTGTAGGCGGTGTAGAAGTCGCCGCCGATCAGGAACCAGGTCAGCCAGGAGCCGAAACTCCGGCCGCCCAGACCCCATTCGTCCAGGTGCAGCGGATCCTGCGCGCGCCGCCACCGGGCGGCGGCGAAGCCCATCGCCGAGACGAGGGTGAACAGCGCGATGACGATGCCGAGCTCGACCCATTTAATGTTGTTCATTCCTCATCGCCCCTGCTGGCTCGGTAGACGATGACGAGCAGGCCCACGGTGAGCAGCACCCAGAGCAACTGGTACCAGTAGAAGAACGGTATGGCGAACAGCGCCGGCGCGTGCCGATTGTAGATGGTCGGCACGAGCAGGGCGGCCGCCGGCAATATCAGCAGCAGCTTCATATCGGATATGAGTACCCGCAGGAAATGTAATTCATCAATGAGATGTGGGTAATCGCAATGATGACGCAGAACTTCCGTCGTCATCAGCCGGCCACTGTCTTGATTACCTCGAGTGACCGAAGATGGTGAGCGGCAATTGCTTTTCCTCCGAGTGGGACGGGATGGGCATGAACGGAGCCGAAAACCTGTTTCGGGCCGCCGTGAACCAGGGAGTGGATGTCTGCTTCGCCAACCCCGGCACGACCGAACTCCCCCTGGTCGGCGCGCTCGACGCGATCACCGAGATCCGGCCGGTGCTCGGCCTGGCCGAGGCCGTCTGCACGGGTGCGGCGGACGGGTACGGGCGGATGACCGGACGGCCCGCGCTCACCCTGCTGCACCTCGGCCCCGGCCTGGCCGACGGGCTCGCCTGCCTGCACAACGCCAGGCGGGCCGGCACTCCGGTGGTCAATCTCGTGGGCGACCAGGCCACCTGGCACTTCGCCGCCGACGCGCCGCTGACCACCGACATCGCCGCGGTGGCCGCGCCGTTCTGCGGGTGGATACGGAAGTCGACCGACGCCGAGGGCCTGGCCCTCGACCTGATCGAGGCGGTCGCCGAGTCGCGGAGCGGCCCGGCGTGCCTGATCATTCCGGCCGACCTCGCGGACCAGGCGACCGGGACCCACCGGAGCGGCGGGATCATGACCGGCCCGCGCGACTGGACCAGGGTCGATGAGCAACGGGTGGCACGTGCTGCCGCGGCACTGCGCGCGGGACCCTCATCCGTCCTGTTCCTGGGGGGCCGCGCACTGACACGTGAGGGCCTGCTCGCCGCGGACTCGGTGGCGCGGGCCACCGGCTGCCGGCTGATCCACGAGACGTTCCCGGCCCGGATCGAACGCGGCCGCGGCCTGCCCGCGCCGATGCGACTGCCCCACGTGTACGAGGACGCCGCCGAGACCCTCCGCGACACGGCCACGGTCGTGCTGGCCGGTGCGCGGGAGCCGGTCAGCTCGTTCGGCTATTCGGGCAAGCCGAGCAGCTTCGTGCCGGACGAGACCGAGGTCGTGTCGCTCGCCGACGCGCCACAGGACACCTCCGACGACGTGGTCGAGGCACTCCAGCGGCTCGCCGAGCGCTTCGGCCCCGGCGAGCCGAGGAAGCCGGGGGCCTGCGACAAGGTGTTCACCCCGGCGGGCGTCCTCACGCCGAGCTCGCTCGTGGGTACGGTCGCGGCGGTGCAACCGGCCGGGACCATCGTCGTGGACGAGTCACTGACCTGCGGATTCGACTACCACACTGCGGCCGCGACGGCTCCAGAGCACACCTGCATGGTCGCGCAGGTCGGCGGCGCCATCGGCCACGGGCTCCCGCTCGCCACCGGCGCAGCCGTCGCCTGCCCCGATCGCCCGGTGATCGCGCTGGAGGCCGACGGCAGCGCGATGTACACGATCCAGGCGCTGTGGACCCAGGCGCGCGAGGAGCTGAACGTCACGACCATCATTTGCAACAATCAGAGTTATGAGATAGTCAAGATGGAGTTGGGTAACACCGGGCGCGAGATCGGCCCGGCCTCCGGCGCCCTGCTCAGCATTGACCGGCCAGGCCTCGAGTGGACCACGCTCGCCGTCGGATTGGGCGTGCCGGCCGTACAGGCGCGCACTTCGGAGGAGCTGGCCGCCGCCATGAAGGCGGCCCTGTCCGAACCCGGTCCCCACCTGATCGAGGCAATTGTCCGAATGAACTGAAAGATCCAATACATTCGCCAGAAATTCTGGTAGCCCGGCGAGAGCCTGGGTAGGCAATGCGAACGCGAAGACGACCTACTCGGCCGGATCCGGAGGACCCGCTGATGCTCGACCGGAACCGCACCCAGGCACCCCCACAAGGTGAGGGCGGCACTCACCGCTCGGTGATCGACCTGCTGAAGTGGTCGACCGCGGAGTACCCCGTGCCCGCCCTGCTCGTCGGTGCCGTCTGTGTGGCCCTCTCCTCGGTCTTCGTTCCGCTGACGCACGTGTCGACCGCCACCGTCACGTTCTTCCGCAGCCTGTTGGCCCTGCCGATACTGGTCCCGCTCGCGATCGCCGAGGCGCGGCGGGCACCGGCACGGTCCGTACGCGCCCGCGTGATGGCGCCCGTGGCCGGCCTGCTGCTCGCGGGCGACATCCTGCTGTGGAACGAGGGCATCGCGGACAGCGGCGCGGGCATCGCCACGGTCATCGTCAACGCACAGGTGATCCTGGTTCCGCTGCTCGGCTGGATCTTCCTTCGCGAGCGGCCGGGGCTCCGGTTCGCGGCGTCGATCCCGGTCATGCTGGCCGGTGTCGCACTCGCCGGGGGCCTGATCGGCAGCGGCGCGTCCGGCAAGAATCCCGTCCAAGGGGCGATCTTCGCCTCTGTCGCGGCGGTCTGCTACGCCGGGTTCTTGTTCCTGCTCCGCCAGGCGAGCGATTCGGACCACATCGTGGTCCCGGTCACCGAGTCCGCCGCGACCGCCGGGCTGGTGGCCCTCGTCGTCGGGCCCTTCTGGCACGGCCTGGACCTCCTGCCCGGCTGGGCCGCGTTCGGCTGGCTGCTGGCCATCGCCCTCGCCGGCCAGGTGGCGAGCTACCTCCTGATCGCCGGTGCGCTCCCGCACCTACAGGCCGGGGTCGGCGCGGCGCTGCTCCTCCTCCAGCCCATCGGCTCGGTACTGCTCGGCGCCCTCATCCTCAGCGAACGACCGACCCTGGTGCAGTACGGCGGCTGCGCGGTCGTACTGGTCGCGCTCTATCTCGCCGTCATCGGCGCGCGCCGCGACTCCTGACGCGCGAGCCGGCGAGGTCTCAGTGAGCCAGGGCGCGGTCGAGGCACGCCGCGGGTGCGGCGGGGTGGCCGACCAGGAGCCGCGCGGCCTCCCGGCGATGGCGTGACGGGCTGCCCATGAACACCGCGTCGACGGCGGCGCGGCGGTAGAAGAGCTGTGCGTCGCAGTCGTCGGTCATGCCGACCGCGCCGTGGATCTGCACCGCCTCCGCGGCGACCTTGAGTGCCAGGTCACCGGCGGCGGCGACCGCCTCGAGCCCGGCCATGGTCGCGTCGCCGCCGCTGTCGGCGAGCCACGCGGCGTGGTCGACGAGCAGCCGGACCGCCTCGATCTCGGTGGCCGCGGCGGCCAGCCGGAACGCCAGCGCCTGGAAGCGGCCGATCGGCTGCCCGAACTGGCGGCGCTCACGCGCGTAGTCGGCGGTGAGGTCGAGCGCGGCCTTGGCCATGCCGACGAGGTAGGCGGCGTGCCGGATCCGCGCCGCCGACACCGCCGCCGCCCAGGCGTCCGGCGGGACGCCGATCCCGGCGACCCGGCCGAAGGCGACCGTGTACAGCTCGCCCCACGCGATGTCCTCGTTCCGCGTCACCGACACGTCCGAGGCCCGTACGAGGGCGGATCGAATCCCCCCGGCCGCGGAACCGGCCAGCAGGATGTCGTCGACCTCGGCGGCGTACGGGACGAACCGGCGGACCACCTCCCCGGACGTCGCGCCGGACGAGAGCGGTGCCGGAGTCGTGAAGGTGCGGTCGCCACGGTCACGCGCGGCCACCGCGACGGCCGCGCCGTCGGCCAGCCGGCCCAGGGTGTCGCCGTCGCCGAGCCGCCGCAGCAGGTCGGCGGCGAGCAGCGTGCCGGGCAGCGGGCTCGGGAACAGCGCCGCGCCGGTCAACTCCGCCACCGCCGTGGTCTCGGCCAGCCCCGCGCCCGCACCGCCGTAGCGTGCCGGGAGCGCCATGCGTACCGCGCCGAGGTCGAGCATGGCCTGCCAGACACGCTGCCGGACCTCGGGTTCGGGGTCGGCGCCGATCGGCCGGGCCGCGGCTCGCCGCAGCGCGGGCGCCAGTTCCTCGGTGAACAACTCCGCGAACTCCCGCACTGTCCGCTGCCGGCTCTCACTCGCCCCAAACCGCACGTCATGCTCCTTTTCTCAACTCGGTCGAGCCAGCCTCGCGCCCGATCAGGACAGCAGTCGGAGGCCGACGGACGCGATCAGGTACTGCATGATCTCCGAGGTGCCGGCGGACAGCGTGAAGCCCGGCGCGTCCCGATGGCCGCTCTCCAGCACCCCGTCGTACGGGGCGGCCGCGTCGTGGGCCGAGAGGGTGGCGTCCAGGCCGAGCAGCTCGATCCCGGCATGCGTGACCCGTTTGAAGAGTTCGGTGGCGTACCACTTGGACATCGCGGTGGCGACGTCGTCCAGCCGGTCCTCTTGCAGCTCGGATATCACGCGCCAGGAGAACAGCTCGGCGGCGCGCGCCTGGCCGTGCAGCTCGACCAGGCGTTCGGCGACACCGGGCTCCCCGAGCCCGTCCAGCTCGTCGAGCCGGCGGACGATGAGGTCGAGCAGCCGCCGCGCCTTGGCCTGGAACTCCAGGCCCGTACGCTCCACCGGGATCACCTTGTTGATCATCTGGTAGCCCTCGTCGACCGGGCCGAGCACGTCGTCGCGGGTCAGCCGGATGCCCTCCAGGCTGACGTCGCAGAACGCGTCGTCGGAGATGCTCGGCAGCGGCCGTACCGTGACGCCGGGGGTGTCCAGCGGCACCACGAACAGCGTGATGCCGTGCACCGCGGCCTCGGACTCGGTGGTGCGTGCCGCGCAGAGCGCGAAGTCGGCGAACTGGGACTTGAGGCTGTAGATCTTCCGGCCGTACAGCCGCCAGCCGTCGCCGTCCGGCTCGGCGCGCGCCCGCAGCGCACTCAGGTCCGAGCCCACTCCCGGCTCGCTGTAGAGCACGCTCGCCGACTGTTCGCCGCGCGCCAGCGGGGGCAGCCACCGCTCGCGCTGCTCCTCGGTCCCGACCATCAAGATGATCAGGCCGACGATGTCGATGCTCACGATGTGCACGAGGTCGGGCACGCCGTGCCGGATCAGCTCCTCGGTGAGCACGGACTTCTCCATGATCCCGAGGCCGAGGCCGCCGTACTCGCGTGGCCAGCCGGCGGCCAGCCAGCGGCGTTCGCCGAGCCAGCGGTAAACGTCGAGCAGGCCGGGTTCGGCACGTGCCGGCCGGTGCCTGACCTCGTCCACGAGCTTGCGTACGCGGTCCTCGGAGAGGAAGTCGCACACCTGGCGGCGGAACCTCTCCTGCTCCGGGCTGAGACCGTATTCCACGCGGATCACCCGTTCTCGTTCAGGCAGCGGTCCAGCTCGGCGCCGAGTGCCTTCAGGTGGGGCGGCTGGAGCATCGTGTAGTGAGTGCCGGGCACGGTACGTTCGACGACCTCGCCGGAGACGTGCCGTTCCCAGCCGCCCGCGTACTGGCCCTCGGCGGCGCCGAGGGAGACCAGGCCGCCGTCGTAGTGGCCCGGCCGGTACGTCAGTGCGGTCGCGGCGTTCGCCATGAACACCCGGATCCGCGTGCCCAGCTCGTCCCTGATGTCGGCCGGCACCCGGCCGCTGCGTTCGAGCGCCTCCATCACGGCGGCGGTCTGCTCGTCGGGTTCTCGTTCGACCAGCTCGCTCCAGTCGAGCTCCGGCGGCTCCTTGCCCTGGAGCCCGGACAGGTCGTGCGCGAACGTCTCCAGCATCTCGGTGTGGGTCGGCGGCCGGTCCAGCTCGGGCGGTACGGCCGAATCCATCAGCACTACCAGCCGTACCTCCTCGTCCAGGTCGCGGAGCATCCGCGCCATCTCGAAGGCGAGCGTGCCGCCGATGGACCAGCCGCCCAGCAGGTACGGGCCGTGCGGCTGGATCTCGCGTACCGCGTCCAGGTAGCGGCGGGCCATCGCGGGGACGTCGGGCGGATCGGACTCGCCGTGCAGGCCGACCGCCTCGACGCCGTAGAACCGGCGCCCGGGACTGAGCGTGTCGGCCAGCCCGAGGTACGGCACGGCCGAGCCCCCCGAGGGGTGCATGCAGAAGAACGGTGTGCGGTCGCCGTCGGTGCGGATCGGGACCAGCCAGGGCGGCGGCCCCTCGCCCGGCTCCATGGCGTCGCCGGCCGCGGCGCCGCCGCCCGTACGCTCGTCGATGGTCTTGGCGATGCTGCGGATGCTCGGGCCGAGGAGCACCTCACGCGACTCCAGCTCGACCCCGAGTTCGTCGTCGATCCGGCTCAGGAGCCTGATCAGGTTGAGTGAGTTGCCGCCGACCGTGAAGTAGTTGTCGGTGGGGGCGATCGGCGTGTCGCCGGTCTCGAGCACCGCGCGGATGATCTCGATGACCTTGGTCTCGGTCGGGCTCGCCGATGCGCCGTCCGCCGGCGCGGCGGCGGCGCCGTCCTGGCCGGGCTCCGGCAGCTTGGACCGGTCGATCTTGCCGCTGGCGTTGCGCGGGATCTCGTCCAGTCTGATCAGGTCGGCGGGGACCATGTGCGCCGGGACCTCGCCGGACAGCGCGTCCCTGAGCGCGTCGGCGTGAAAGTCCGACTCCGGTGCGACGACGTAGGCGACCAGCCGCGGACCGCCCGGTCCCTCATGCGCGGCGACCGACGCCTCCTGGACTCCGGGTTGCGCGGTCAGCGCGTGCTCCACCTCGCCCGGCTCGATCCGCAGGCCGCGGATCTTGATCTGGTCGTCCGCGCGGCCGACGAACTCCAGGTTCCCGTCGAACCGCCACCGGGCGAGGTCGCCGGTGCGGTACATCCGCTCGCCGGGCTCCTCGGCGAATGGATCGCGTACGAACCGCTCGGCGGTCAGCTCGGACCGGTTGAGGTAGCCGCGTGCCAGTCCCGCTCCGGCCACGAACAGCTCACCGGGCACCCCCACCGGCATCGGGGACAGGTGCCGGTCGAGGATGTACGCCCGGTGGTTGCCCATCGCGCGGCCGATCGGCGGCATGGCGGTCAGCGGCTCGTGCGGGCACTCGTAGTCGATGCAGGCGATCGTCGCCTCGGTCGGGCCGTACCCGTTGTGGAACTGGCGGCCCTCGGTGTTCCACCGGTTGACCAGCTCGCCGGGGAACGGCTCAAGGCCGACGAACAGCGCGCGCAGGTCGGGCAGTTCGTCCGGGTCGAGCAGCTTGAGCACGGCCGGCGGCAGGTCCGACAGCGTGACGCGTTCCTCGCGCATGAGCGCGGTGAGCCGGTCCGGGTCGAGCAGGTCCTCGCGAGGCGCCGTGACGAGCACCGCCCCGTGGCCCAGCGCGGCGTAGACGTCGAACACACTGACGTCGAAGGCGAGGTTGGCGAATTGCAGGACCCGGTCCTCCTGCGTGATGCCGAACAGGTCGCGGCAGTTGCCGACGAAGTTCACCAGGCTGCGATGGCTGATCATGACGCCCTTGGGCGTCCCGGTCGAACCCGAGGTGTAGATGACGTACGCGAGGTCGTCGGGGCCGACCTCGGCGTCGGGCGGCCCGTCCGGCCGCTCCGCCAGGTCCTGCCGTACGTCCTCGGCGTCGAGGTGGAGGACGGGGACCTCGTCGGGCAGCCGGTCGGCGAGGTCGGAGGTGGTGAGGACCAGGTCGGCGCCGGCGTCGGAGAGCTGGAAGGCGAGCCGTTTCGGCGGGTACCCGGGATCCAGCGGCAGCCACGCGGCGCCGGCCTTGACGATCGCGAGCTGCGCGATCGGCGCCTGCGGGCCGCGTTCGAGCAGCAGCGCGACGATGTGCCCCGGCCCGGCTCCGCGGTCGGCCAGCAGCCGCGCGAGCCGGTCGGACCGGTCGTCGAGCTCCGCGTAGGTGACCGTGTCGCCGTCGCCCTCGGGCGCGGACGTGAAGCGGATGGCGGGGGCGTCGGGGCGTCGTTCGGCCTGGGCGGCGACCAGTTCGTGCAGCACCATCCCGTCGGTCGGGTGCGGGCTCGGCTCGGGGTTCCACTCGGTCAGCACCTGCCGCCGCTCGGACTCCACCAGCAGCGGGAGTTCCGACACCGGCCGTTCGGACTCGGTGAGCGCCGCGTCGAGCACCGTCGCGACGTGCCCGCCGAACCGCCGGATCCGCTCCGCCTCGAACAGCTCGCGTGCGTACTCCACCCGCAGGCTCATCGCGCCGCCGGGCTCCTCGACCAGCGTGACCAGGAGCTCGAACGGTGCGTCGGCCCGCGGCGACGGCGACTCGCCGTCCATGCGGCCCGCCGCGGTGAACGCCACCTGCGCGGGGGCGGAGTCGATGCCGATTGCGTCGGCGAGCAGCCCGTACGGGATCTCGCGGTGTTCACGCGCCTGCGACCAGGTCTCCGCCGTACGGCGGACCAGCTCGGTGAAGCCGGGATCGCCGGACAGGTCGGTGCGGAGCACGAGCGGCTGGGCGAACGGGCCGACGACGGGCCCGAGCACGTCGGCGACCCTGCCGTCGTCGATCGTCGCGACGACGAGGTCCTCCTGCCCGGTGTAGCGGGCGAGCACGGTCAGCAGACCGGCCAGCACGATGCTGTGCGGGTCGGTACCGTCACGCTCGGCGAACCCGTGGATCCGCTCGCCGAGCCCGGTGGGGAACTCGGTCTCGGAGAAGGCGGTCGCCGAGACGCCGCCGGAGCGCCGTGGCGCGTCGGCGGGCAGGTCGAGTGCCGGCAGGCCGGCGAGCCGGTCGGACCAGAACGCCAGCTCGCGGTCCAGGTGGTCGCCGCCGCGGAAGGTTCGCTGCCAGATCGCGAAGTCGGCCAGGTGCACCTCGGGCTCGGCGGCCGACCCGGCGGCGATCTCGGCCGCGACCCGCCGCAGGGACTCGGTGTCGGCCACGAGCCGGTGCGCGGTGAGCACCAGCAGGCTCTCCTCATCGGACAGTTGCACGAGGACCGATCGCAGCAGCGGGCCCTCGGCCAGGTCGAACCGGTGCTCGGCGGCGTCGCCGACCGTGCTCGCCGACCGCTCCGCGCGCTCGTCGGCGGGGAGTTCGCGCAGGTCGACGACGGTGAGCTCGGCGTCGTCCGGCGGCTCGCCGACGATCTGGTGGGGCACACCGTACGCCGTGCCGAACCGGGTACGCAGCGCCTCGTGCCGGCCGATGGCGGCGGTCAGTACCGCACGCAGCGCCGTACGGTCCACCGCTCCGCCGAGCCGCCGTACGACGGTCACCCCGTCGGCCGCGCCGGAGTCGCCGGTGTCGCCGTCGGGGCCGGTCGAGCGGCCGTCACGCCAGAGCCGTTCCTGCTCGAACGTGAGCGGCAGTCGTCCGTGCCGGCGGCGGGGGCGGATCGGCGCGTTCACGTGCCACGCCTCACGGCCGCGCCGCCACCGCAGATCCAGCAGGGCCTGCCGCAGGTCGTGCGGGTCTGTGGTCGTCATGCCTTCTCGAACTCCTCGTACAGTTCCTCGTCGAACGCCTCGCCGAGCACGTCGTGCACCTCGGCCACCACGGCGTCCGGGGTGATGCCCGCCCGCTCCAGCAGGTACGAGTGGTCGCCGGCCATCGACATGAACTGGTCGGCGATGCCGACCCGGCGCAGCGTCACCGGGAGCCGCCCGCAGAGCGACTCGCTCACGGCGGCGCCGAGACCGCCGATCTCCCAGTGCTCCTCGACGGTCACCACGAGCGGCACGTTACGCGCGTACTCGACGAGCGTGGCCACGTCGAACGGCTTGATGGTGTGCATGTTCAGCACATTCGCCTCGACCCCGAACTCGGACAGCCGGTCGGCGGCGAGCAGCGCGGCGTTCACCGGGTACGGGCCGCAGGCGACCAGCGTCACGTCGTCGCCGCGCCGCAGCACCTGCGCCTCGCCGATACGTGCCGGTGGCGCGTCCTCGGGCAGCTGCGGCGTCGGCCCGCGACCGAGCCGCAGGTAGACCGGGCCCGGCAGGTCCATGCACTGGCGGAAGAGCTGCTCGGTGTTGTCGCCGCCGGTGGAGACCAGGACGGTCATGTTCGGCAGCACCCGCATCACGGCCAGGTCCTCCAGGCTGTGATGGGTGGGTCCGAGGCTGCCCGCGGACAGCCCGCTGTGCGTGGCCGCGATGCGCACCGGAACGGCGTTGTACGCGATGTCGATCTTGACGAACTCCAGCGCGCGGGTGCTGGCGAAGGTGGCCATCGTGTTGACGATCGGCAGCCGGCCGTTCTTGGCCAGGCCCGCTGCGACGCCCATCAGGTCCTGCTCGGCGATGCCGAGGTTGAAGTAGCGGTCGGCCGCCTCGTCGAAGTCGGTGCCGTTGAACAGCCCGGTGTCGCTGTCGAGGCAGACCACGCGTTCGTCCTCGGCCATCATCGCCACCAGGCAGTCGCGGAAGACGTTGCGGTCCGGCGGTGTCTCGTTCTTCATTGCTCCGGCTCCTCGGCTCCCTTTTGCAGTGTCCGCATCGCACGGCGCTGTTGCTTCTCACTGAACTTCACGAAGTGACTGCGCTTGTCGCCCTCGACGTAGGGCAGGCCGCGGCCCTTCACCGTCTGGGCGATGATCACGGTCGGCCGTCCCGGGTCCGGTGTCGCGGTGAACGCCTTGATCAGCGCGGTCGTGTCGTGCCCGTCGATCTCGTGCGCGGTCCACCCGAAGCTGCGCCAGCGGTCGGCCAGCGGCTCCAACTCGACCACGTCCTCGGTGCCGCCCGTGATCTGGAGCCGGTTCCGGTCGACGACCGCGGTGAGCCGGTCCAGGCCCAGGCTGCTGGCCGCCATCGCGCCCTCCCAGACCGAGCCCTCCTGCATCTCGCCGTCGCCCATGACCACCACGAACCGGCGATCGGCCTGGTCGAGCTGTGCGGCGAGCGCGAACCCGATGGCGAGCGGCAGCCCGTGGCCGAGCGCGCCCGAGGGCATCTCCACTCCGGGCAGCCGCGCGTTCGGGTGGGCCATGAACGGTGTGCCCGCCTTGCCGTACTCCGACAGCCGCTCGGTCGGGAAGAACCCGTACTCGCCGAGGGCCGCGTACAGGCCGATGGCGCCGTGGCCCTTGCTGAGGATCAGCACGTCGCGGTCGACCGCGTCGGGCGACTCCGGGTCGATCCGCAGGATCCGCGAGTAGAGCGTCACCAGGATCTCCACCAGCGACATGGAGCCGCCCAGGTGACCGCCGCTCTTGTTCGCGCACATCCGCACGATCGTCTCCCTGATCCGTGCGGCACGCTCGGCGAGTTCGCCGTGGTCGACCGGCTCGGCACGGGAACGGAGCGGAATCGGCCGCGCCGGTTCGGCGTCGGCGGGCAGGCCGGAGAGCCGGTGCAGTGCGGTGGTCAGTACCGAGATGCCGCGCAGGTAGTCCGTGATCTCGATGAACTCTTCCGCCGAGTGGTCGAGTTCGCTGTCGCCCGGCCCGTACGTCGCGGCCGGCACGTGCCAGCTCGCGGTGACGATGTTCAGGTCGGAGGTGGCGGTCTTGAGCTTGGCCTGCGGCCGTACGCCGTGCTCGAGGATGCCGGCGCTCACCGCGCGTACCACCGGGTCGGTGCGTCCCACCCGGTAGGCGTCGACCGAGTTGATCACGCTCAGCCGCCCGTGCGGGGTGCGCATCCGCAGCCGGTCCACGAGGCCGCCGGAGTCAAAGCCCGGCGGGGTGCGCACGCTGAACTCGGCCACGCACTCGGTCAGGTCGCCGACGAACGAGGTGAGGTTCGCGCCGGGCTTGTCGAACGCGTCATGGCTGGCGTCCGGGCCGAGCAGGTCCAGCAGCGCCGCCCAGCACCGGCCGGCCAGCTCGGCGGCCTTCGGCACGGGATTGGTCGGATGGGTCGGCTCGCACTCGACCTCATAGCGCAGGTCCAGCTTGCCCTTGTAGCCGAGGACCACGGTCGACCAGCCGCTCGGCTCACCGATGATCAGCGCGTCCGGCTGCGGCAGCGTTTCGCGGATCTTCATCGCGCCGCGCGACAGGTCCGTCTCCTCCTCGACCGCGCCGACCACGATCACCCGGCCGGTGAAGCCGACGGCTCGCCTGGCGGCGCAGATCATCGCGCCCAGCGGGCCCTTCGCGTCCACCGCGCCCCGGCCGTAGAGCCGGCCCGACTCGTCGCGCGGCGCCACCTCGCCCTCGACGGTGTCCATGTGGCCGAGCATCATCACGGTCGGGCCGTCCTCGCCGTGCACGTACTCGCCGATGGCGTTGCCCGCCTCGTCGCGGTGGGCCTTGAAGCCCAGCTCACGCATGGTCTCGACGAGGAAGTCACCGATGTCGTCCTCGCGGTAGGACGGCGACGGGATCGCCAGCATCTTCCGTAGCAGGTCGACCGCGTACTCCTCGGTGATCGGATCTTCCTCGACCGCGAACTCCTCCGTGCTCATGTCAGCCCCACCGTCATCTCCTCGGACTCGTTCTCGGCCGGTACGACCCTGGTCGCCTCGCCCGCCAGCGCGGCCGTCACCGGCCGTTCGCGGCGACCGTCCGCGATCAGTACGCGCGGCACCCCGGCCGCCAGCGCCTCGCGGGCGGCGACGAGCTTGAGCCGCATGCCGCCGGACACGTCCGCCGGAGCACCGGTGGCGGGCACCTGGTAGACGGGCAGCGCCGAACTCTCGTCGTCGACGTCGGCGAGCACCCCAGGTGCGCCGGTGAGCATCACCAGCGCCTGGGCGTGCAGGGCGGCGGCGACCGCGGCGGCCACCCGGTCCGCATCGGCGTTGACCGGCGCGCCGTCGGCGGCCAGGGCAGGCGGCGAGACCACCGGCACCATGCCGCTGCCGAGCAGACCGACGAGCAGGTCGGCGTTCACGTCCGTGATCCGGCCGCTGTGGTCGTCGCGTACCAGCTTCCGCCGGCCGTCGATCACCGCCCGGTGCGCGGCCTTGCGGCGTGCCCGCAGGAGGTTGCCATCCAGCCCGGTCAGGCCCACCGCGGGCACGTCGAGCCGGGCCAGCGCGCAGACCAGGCGTGGCTTGACCCGGCCGGCCAGCGCGAGCGTGACCACGTCCAGCATGGTCGCGTCGGTGTAGCGGGCCGACACGCCGTCCGGAGAGACCAGCCTGCGCGGCACGATCCCGAGCTGCCCGGCGAGCTCCTCGATGTCGGCCGACCCGCCGTGCACCAGGACGATCCGGCGGCGCCGGCCGTGCAGTTCGGCAACGTCGGCGCAGACCGCGTCCGGGTCCACCGCGCCGTGGCCGCCGCACTTGATCACTGTGATGTCCGTCATTCGCGGGCCTCCGCTCAGTTCGGGTGCAGGCCGGGGAACTCCAGGCCCAGCCGTTCCGGCCAGCCGAAGCGGATGTTCATGCACTGGACCGCGTTGCCCGCGCCGCCCTTGACGAGGTTGTCCAGCGCGGCCATCAGCAGTACGTGCGGCTGCCCGGGCTGGAGCGCGAAGCCAACGTCGCAGAAGTTGGACCCGGCGAGGATCTTCGGTTCGGGCAGCCGGTACATGCCGCGCCGCTGGGCGACCACGCGGACGAACGGCTCGTCGGCGTAGCTCTTGCGGTAGACGGCGCGCAACGCCGGTTCGTCGACACCGTCGACGAGCTCGGCCCGGCAGAGCACCTGGACCCCGCGCACCGCCTCGACTCCAGTGGCGATCATGCGCACGTCCAGCCCGGTGGCCTGCGCTATCTCGCCCTCGTGCCGGTGACCGATCGGTGCGAAGACGCGCAGCATGTTGGCACGCTCGGCGTGTGAGTCCGCGACGCCGCTGGACATGCCCGAGCCGCTGGAGCCCGTACGCGCGTCGACCGACACCTCGTGCCGCAGCAGGCCGGCCGCGGCAGCCGGGTACAGCGCGAGGATCGCGGCGGTCGCCATGCATCCGGGCACGCTGATGCGGTCCGCGTCGCGCAACGCCTTCCGGTGCAGTTCGGGCAGGCCACCGACGAACTGGTCCAGCAGTTCGGGCGCTTCGTGTGGCACGTCGTAGTAGCGGCGGAACAGTTCCTCGTCGGGCAGGCGGAAGTCGGCGGTCAGATCGAGCACGACGTTCCCGCGTTTGAACAGTTCCGGCGCCTGCCGCATGCTCTCCAGATGCGGAATGGCCAGGAAGATCACGTCATACGTAGCGAGGTCGTCCGGATGGGTGAACGTGAGCGAGCAGACGCTCCGCAGGTTCGGGTGGACGGAGTCGACCCGCCGATTCGCGAATTTACTGGATGTCGCCGCGCAGACCTCGACCTCTGGATGGCCGGTGAGAATGCGCACGAGCTCGCCGCCGATATAGCCGGAGGCGCCGACGACCGCGGCGCGGATCATGTTCCCATCCTTGTCAGCACGTGGTCGGCGAGGGTGCCGGCGACGTCGATCCGGTCGCCCATCGCCCGCTGGAATCCGGAGAACTCCACGCCGGAGTTGACCTCGAGCACGACCAGCCGGCCGTCGCCGTCGGCCAGCAGGTCCACGCCCGCGACCTCGGCGCCGACCGCGAGCGCCGCGGACCGGGCCAGCGTCCGCAACTCCGTCGTCAACTCGCATGGTTCGGTCGTGGCGCCGAGCGCGACGTTGGACCGCCACTCGTCGCCGCGGCGGTGTACCGCGCCGACGACCTCGCCGCCGATCACGATGGCACGGATGTCGCGGTCCCCGGTGCCGACCATCTCCTGTGCGTACACGATGTGGGACTGCGGCGACGGCAGCGCGGCGATGTGCTCCAGTACGGCCACGGCGGCGTGCCGATCGCGGACCGCGGTGACCAGGCGGCCCCAGGATCCGGTGATCGGTTTGACGACCGCCGGGTAGCCGAGCGCCTCGATCGCCTCCAGGGCCGCGTCCGGCGTCAGGGCCAGGACCGTACGTGGCACCGGCAGGCCGGCCTCGCGCAACGCCATCGAGGTGCGCCACTTGTCGCCGCAGAGTTCGACGGCGGCCGCGCTGTTGATGACCCGGACCCCGGCCGCTTCCAGCCCGTGCCCGGCATAGGCGGCTCTGACCTGGCCGATCTCTCGGTTGAGCGCCAGCGGCCAGCGCGCCTTGTCCTCGCCGAGCTCGTGCCGGCAGGTTCGGCTGTCGACGTACTCGTAACCGATCCCGCGGCGGTCGAGGGCGGCCATGATCCGCTTCTCGTCGAGCCGGACACGGGACGCGACGATGCCGATCGGCCCGGCCGCGGTCCCGGCACTCACTCGCCCCAGTCCTCCTCGACGTCGGGTGCGACGGCGAGGCCGACCGGGGCCGTGCTCACGACCTCCAGCTCAGACCCGCACTCGGCGCACTGCAGGATCTCGTTGACCTGGGGAGTGTCATCGACACTGACATCGGCGGAACATTCAGGACACTTTGACATGACATCTCTTTCTCCGGGTTGATCGCCTTCACCACGCTAGGAAGCGCCCAAGGTCGCTGCCATCGATCGTGTGTTGAACCCGGGTCATCGGAAGTCGTCGTGATGATTACAGTCCGCCCGGCGGATGAGGGAATGGAGAGGGGGTGCCACCACGAGTGCCACCAGCAGGGAGGCCCAATGCCTGACAGCGTTTCACCGCCGGCGATATTGATGCTGTGGAGTGCGCCCCGCAGCCGGTCCACGGCATTTTTTCGGATGATGGCCGAACGCGGCGACTTCACACCGGTGCACGAGCCGTTTTCGTATCTCGCGGAGTTCGGCTACGTGGAAATCGACGGGAAGCGCGTCACGTCCGAACCCGACCTGATCGAGCTGTTGCGCACGCTTTCCAGCAATGGCCCGATCTTCGTCAAGGACACGACGGACGAGCGCTATCCCGGCATACTGGCCGATGAGCGATTCCTCACCGAGGACGCGACGCACACCTTCATAATCCGGCATCCGAAAGAGACCATCGCCTCGTACTACGAGCTCAATCCGGACGTCGCGCCGCACCAGATCGGCTTCGAGGCCCAGCACGAGCTGTTCACCACGATCACCCGGGTGACCGGCCGCGAACCCGTGGTGGTCGACTCACGCGACCTGGTCGGGCGGCCCGAGGAACTGGTGCGGGCATACTGTATGCAGGTCGGCATCGACTTCCGGCCGGACGCGCTGACCTGGGAACCCGACAACCGCTCCGAGTGGGCGCCGTCGAACCGCTGGCACACGGCGGCGGCGGCCAGCACCGGATTCGGCGATGTGCAGGAGGAAGACGGCGTGGACGTCGAGGCGCACCCGAAGCTGAGCACGTACCTGCGCCACCACCTGCCCTTCTACGAAGAGCTCTATGCCCGGCGACTCGCGGTCTGATCCGGGCGGCCGGCGAAGGTCGCCGCTGCGCCAGGGGGTGCTGACCGGCTTCGGACTGGCGTCCGCGTCGTTCGCACTCGCCGTGACGTTCGGCGCGTCCGCGCGGTCCCTCGGCTGGGGCACCGTGCCCATCATCGTCTGCTCACTGGTGATCTTCTCGGGCTCGGCACAGTTCGCGCTGGCCGCGGCGCTGAGCGGCGGCGGCGCGGTGCCCGCGGTGGCGGCGGCCGCACTGATCAACGCCCGGTTCATCCCGATGGCGCTCTCGGTCGCGCCGAGCATGCGCGGCGGCGCGCTCCGCCGCGCCCTGGTCGGCCAGGCGGTCGTCGACGGTTCGTGGGTGGCGGCCCACCAGGGCGAGGGACGCTTCGACGAACAGGTGCTGATCGGCGCGACCCTCCCCCAGTGGCCGGCCTGGGTGTGCGGCACGGCACTGGGTGCGCTGCTGCACCCGCCGCAGCACATCGTCCAGGCATTCGCCCTCGACGTGGTGTTCCCGGCGTTCTTCCTGGTGCTGCTCATCGACGAACTGCGCGAGTCGCCCGCCGCCCGGCGCGCCGCCGCCCTCGCCACCGCCCTCACCGCGGGCCTGGTCATCGTCCTGCCCGTCGGCATCGCCCTGCTCTGCGCGGCCTGCGCGGCCCTCATCGGCATCTTCAACCCGCCCGCCGAGCCCGGTGAAAAGCCCGGTGACGAGCCCGGTGACGAGCCCGGTGAATCCGAACGCGCCACCGCGGCCCGAACCCGGAACCCCGAGGACCGAACGTGACCCTCTGGTACGTGATCTGCGTCGTCGCCCTGATCAACGTCATGTTCAAGGCACTGGGCCCGGCCATCCTGGGCGGCCGCGAGCTGCCACGCGCCGCCCGCGGCACCATCGCGATGCTGGCCCCCTCGCTCCTCGCCGCCCTCATCATGGTCGAGGTGGCCGGAGAACACTGGCGCGCCTTCGACTGGACGGTGGTAGCCGGCCTGACCGGCGCCGCGACCGCGCGCCTGTTCCGCCTACCCGACCTGCCCGCCATCCTCTGCGGCGTCGCCGTCACCGCCCTCTGCCGCCTGGTGCTCTGAGGCGGCTGCCGCGTGCTCCGCGGCAGCCGCCCCTCCTCAGGCGGTCAGGACATCTCTTTGGCGGCGATGCGTTCGGCCTCCTGCCAGGGGGTTCGGTAGGTCAGCTTCGACGCGCGTTCCGCGATCAGGTCGCGGTGGTCCCAGACCTTGGCGGCCGCGTCGGCGTACAGGTCGAGTAGCGGCCGCGCCTCGGGGTGCAGGTGGGCCTTCTGGATGGTGAACGTACGGTCGATCACCTCCAGGGTGTGCGGGTGGTCATCGGTGCCGTACCGGCCGCCCGCGTCGTGCGGTGGTTTCTGGAACAGGGGCTGTGACGACAGCGGCATCAGCTGGTAGTGCGTCGCCGGCACTCCCTCCGAGCGCAGGGCGCGCATCACCACCGAACGCACCGGTCCGGCGAACTCCGGGCCCAGGCCGAAGGCCGACGGGTCGACGGTGAGGCGCAGGATGTGCCACGCGTGCGTACGGTCCGGCGGGGTCTCGGGTACGCGTAGCCACGGGAGTTCGGAAAGGCGGCCGAGGAAATGGGCGACGTTGGCCGCGCGTATCTCGGCCTCCTTGCGGAAGTTGCTCAGCCGACTCCGGGTGAAGGCGCACTGGATGGCGTTCGGCTTGTGGTTCCAGCCGAGCATGTGGGACACGTAGCTGCGCGGGCCGCGATCGGGGATCAGCTCGCCGAACTGGCGCATCATCAGCGCCCTGCGGTGGAGGCCGGGGTCGTCGGTGGTGATGAGTCCGCCCTCGCCGCAGGTGGCGAGGTTCTTGCTGACGTTGAGGCTGAAGGTGTTGATCGCTCCGAATCCGCCGACCGGCCGGTCCTCATATCGGGCGCCGTGCGCCTGCGCGGCGTCCTCGACGAGGGTCAGCCCGTGCCGCTCCGCGACCGCCAGCAGTTCGGTCAGGTCGGCGGGCAGCCCGTGCAGGTGCACCACGACGATCGCCCGCGTACGGTCCGTCACCGCGGCCTCGACCGCGGCCGGGTCGACGTTGAAGCTGACCGGGTCGATGTCGGCGAAGACGGGGACCGCCGACACGTGCAGCGGCGCGATCGCCGACGCGATGAAGCTGAGGGCGGGCACGATCACCTCGTCGCCGGGTTCCACGCCGGCCGCGGCCAGCGCCAGCGAGAGCGCGGTGGTGCCGTTGCTGACCGCCACGCAGTGCCGCGTCTCGACCTCGGCCGCCCACTCACGTTCCAGGCCCTCGATCTCCTCCTCGCCCGAGGCCGCGGAGGTGAAGCGCCCGCCGGCCATCACCCGGCGTACGGCCTCCTCGTCGTCGGGCGTCACCATGGGCCACCGCGGGATCCGCCGGTCCTTCGGCACCACCCGGTCGCCGCCGAGCATCGCGAGCTTGTCCATGACTCTCCTCACCGCCGATCCGGCACCCGGCCTCGGCGGCCTGGGCGGATCGGCTGGTTCGCGTGCATGCGTACGTGAAACCTCAGAGTTCGGGGACGACGGCCTCGACCTCGCGCAACGTCAGCTCGGTGTCGGCGAGCAGCGCGTCGTGCCGGCGTCGCAGTCGCGCGGCGGACACGTCGCCCTTGCGGGTCAGCGCGGCGACGATCCGCAGCGCGGTCCAGTGGTGTGCGACGCGTTCGACGGAGCGGCCCACCTCCGCCAGCCGGGGCAGGCCGGTGGCACGGCCGGTCTCGGCCAGCCAGTCGGCGTGCAGCGCGGTGCCGGCGAGCGCCGCGCCGGCCACCACGAAGAGCTCGTCGGCGATCTCGTCGCCGCGGCTCAGCCGGGTCTCCATCCCGCGCAGGAAACTCTCCAGCCCGGCCAGTCCTTCGTGATCGTTCTCGTCGTCGGGTGCGGCGAAGCCGGCCAGGTTCCGGCAGAGGTAGGCGGCGATCGCGGGCCGGTCGGCGGTACGCAGGCGTGCGTGGTTCACCGAGATCTCCAGCCAGCGGTGCGCGATGGCGCTGTCGGCGAAGAACATGTCCCGGTCGTGGTGTGCCTCGTTGCCCGAGTCGCGTGCGGCGGTGAGCACTGCGAGCGGCAGTTCGCCGTCGAACCGCGGCGGGACCGTGTCCATCACCCGTACGGTCTCGCTCTCGTCGTCGAAGCCGTAGACGATGATCAGGTGGTTGGCGTGCACGTCCTGGTGCGCGGGGCGGAACGGGAGCCAGAAGTTGTCCACGCCGACCGCGACCGGGATGCCCGCGGCCACCCGCTCGCGTACTTCGGACCAGCCCTGGCCGGCGTCGGCGGGCAGATGCCAGCGCGAGGAGACCGGATGGTACGGCGCGAGGGCGGCCAGCAGGCTCGTGCCCGGACGGCAGGGAAAGTAGTACTCCTCCTGCCGGAAG
The DNA here is from genome assembly GCA_963799975.1 of uncultured Actinomycetota bacterium. Lineage (GTDB taxonomy): Bacteria > Actinomycetota > Actinomycetes > Streptosporangiales > Streptosporangiaceae > Actinoallomurus. Next base: position 38,323 of record CAWCZF010000004.1, read on the forward strand.
TCACCGGGCGGGTAGTAGAAGCCCCAGTGTGCGCCGAGCGCCTCCAGCGCGGGCACGTCCTGGTGGTCCAGCAGCGTCGCGGCGCACGCGTGCAGGCAGCCGGCGAGGTCGTGCCGCCACGGCTTGAGTCCGTTGATCACGGTCTTCACGCGGCGGCCGCCTCTCCGCCGGTCAGCGTGAGTGCGAAGATGTGGATGGCCGGGTTGTCGGGCAGCCGGATCGCCGCGAGCGGTTGTTCACGTGGCACCGGCACGCGTTCGCGCCAGATCGCCGGGCCCATCGGGGCCTGGACGTGGCGGGGGTAGTGCAGGCTGACGCAGCACAGCGTCTCCCGTTCGCCGAACCGGCCCGGCGTCTCGGGCCAGAAGTCGGAGACGCGCAGCCATTCGGGGTCGATGGCGCCGTCCGCGTAGTGCAGCAGGACGCTGTCCTCGGTACGCCGCTCGGCGGCGGCGATCAGGTAGAGCCAGTCGTACCGCTGGGGCGGCACCTCGATGAGCTGCCCGGCGCAGCGCAGGTTGTCGCCGCCGGGGCCGCGGCAGGGAAAGCGGAACGGGAGACCGCCGACGTCGATCACCGGGCCCTGCGGCAGTTCTTCGGCCGGGAACGTGTTGCTCCAGATGTTGAAGCCACCGCCGGACAGGTCGTCGCGACGTGTGATGCCGGTGTTGTCGAAATAGGCGGTCAGATCGACCTCGATGCCCGGGGGCATGACCGACTGGTCGGGCGTCAAGATCATCACCTCCGATCGTTGGTGCGGCCACACGGCCGACGGGAGTCACCGGCGGGCGGGGCGCCGGCCGGTATGGATCGCGCGGTCACCGACATCACGGCCTGCGGGCGGGCAGCGCGGCCTCGTGGCCGGGTGGCAGGCGCCAGAACGCGAGCAGCCCGGGATGGAGCACTCGCGGGGTCAGGTGGGTACGGACGGAGAGCCGGTCGGCCGCGACGCGGCGGATGTCGGCGTCGCCGTCGCCGAGGCCGGCCAGCAGCCGCCGCAGATGCGGGACGTCCAGGGCCGGCAGGTCGATCCCGGCCAGCCGGCGGTCCGCCAGGCCGCCGGAAGCGAGCAGGTCTGCGGCCTTGTGCACCGCTCCGAGGACGCCGCTCCCAGCACGGTCGATGATCGCCAGCCAGAGCGCGTCGTCGGCGGTGAACCAGCAGGTCACCGGCCCGGACGGCGGCGGCATCGCGGCCCAGGGGAAATCCTGGGGCCGTACGGGCGCGGCCGGGTCGCGCTGCATCGTGACCTCGGTGAGGTCCTTGTCGGGGCTGGGCCAGTGGTCGATGACCTCGTAGCCGAGCCGGGCGTAGAAGGAGGGCAGGCAGCGCTCGACGACGGCGTTCAGCCAGACGCGCGGCGTGCCCGCGCGTACGGCGGCGCTCTCCACCTCGCGCAGGATCCGCCGGGCGACGCCACGCCGTTTGCTGGAGGGGACGGTCGCGACCCGGCTCACCTCCCACCCGCCCGTACCGTGGTCCTTCACCCGTACCACTCCGGCCGGGGTGTCGTCCGGTTCGAGCGCGAGCCAGGCCGTGGCGCCGTCACGCAGGTCCGCCGCGACCTCCTCGGTACGCGCGCGTGCGCCGTCCGGGACGGGCAGCCCGGGGACGGGGTCGGAGCCGTCGTACGCGCGGCGGGTGGCGGTGGCGATCGGCTCCGCCCAGCGGCGGATCGTCGCGTCGTCGGCCGGCAGCCGCCGTACGGTCAGCCCGCCGGCCTCGTCCCCTCGGGTCGGCTCGTCCCGTTCCACTCGCATGGCCACCTCGCTCCAATCGGCACGTCCGGCACGCTCAACCGCCGCGGCGTCCGTCATCGGTAGCGGCGCAGCAGGTCGGTGAAGCAGTCGGCGCCGAACCGGATGGCCTCGACGGGAACGCGCTCGTCCGGGCGATGCAGCAGGCTGCGGTATCCGGACGCGGGTGGCAGCAGCATCGGCAGCCAGCCGTACGCGGCGATCCCGAGCTGGGGGAACAGCCGGGCGTCGGTGGAGGCCGTGGTCATCATCGGCACGGGGATCCCGTCCGGATCGGCGTTTCGCAGCACCGCGACGAGCTGGTCGTAGAAGGGCCCGAACTCCGGGTCCGGCATGGCCTCGCCCTCGACCAGCACCTCCGCCTCGAGCTCGGTGCCGACCAGCTCCGACAGAGCCGCCACCAGGTCGGCCGCGCCGAACCCGCCGGGCAGCACGCGGCCGTCGAGTTCCACCGTGATCTCCTCCGGCAGGACGTTGGTCGCCATCCCGCCGTGGATCACGGTCGCGTTCACGGAGTGCCGGAGGATCGACCGCAGGTATTGGGCGTCCGCGGGCGACAGCCGGCCCAGTGCCTCCTCGTCGGCCGGGTCGGCGCGCAGCCGCTCCAGGGCTTCGGCCAGCGGGCCGGTGAGCGCCGCGGCCAGCTCGGCCAACATCCGGTCGGCCGCCGGTACGACCTGGGGGGGCAGGCCGCCGGGCTCGATCGCGCGCAGCAGCCGGGTCAGCTTCCTGATGGCGCTGTCGGGGCCGGCCACCCGCGAGGCGTGGCCGCCCGGGCCGCGCAGCGTGACCCGCAGCCAGCAGGCGCGCTTCTCGGCCACGACGACCGGGTGCAGCCGTACCTTGCGGTCGAGTTCGAGGTCGGCGCCGCCGTCCTCGCCGACCGCGTAGCGGATCCCGTCGAAGAGCTCGGGTTGCTCGCGGACCAGCCGGCCGGCGCCGGCCGCGCTGCCGGCCTCCTCGTCGGGGACGACGGCGAGTATGACGTCGCCGGCGGGCTCGACTCCCTGGGCATGCAGCCGCAGCATGGCGGTGAGCATCATCGCCATGCCGCCCTTCATGTCGACGGACCCGCGTCCCCACACGTGGCCGTCGCGCAGCTCGCCGTCGAACGGCGGGTGTGACCAGCGCTGTCCTTCCGTGGGCACGACATCGGCGTGCGCGTGCAGGAGCAGGCCGGGCGCGGCGCCGCGCCCCGGCAGCCGCGCCAGCAGGCTCGGGCGGCCGGGTTCGGCCTCGATCAGCTTGGTGTCGAGGCCGCCGTCGGCCGCCAGGCCCGCGACGAACCCCACGCAGTCCGCCTCGTCGCCCGGTGGGTTCGTGGTGTCGAAGCGGATGAGCCGCTGCGTCAGCGCCACCGGATCGTCGTGTAGTCCACCGAGCATTCCCTGGCCCTTCGGTCGCCCGAAACCCATCTATTAATGCCGCGACCAAACGGGGGGACACCGCCGTTATCTGCGACATCGCATTGCGATCTCAAGGCCACGATATCCGCGCCCATCTCTGCACGCGATCAGCGATACCCGCACCTTCAAAAAGCCCAATGTAATCATGATGATGACGACGTTACGGCACCGTCGTTATATGCTACCCTGTCAGTTTGATATGGGTGTTATACAGCCCACATAACTTGTAGTTAAGTTTTTTGAAATACGCATAACCGCAGGTCAGCGCAGCCATAGATTGGGCAGATGAGAATTTAGGATCGGTGGATTATATGTCCAACCTCCGGGTAGTCAGATGAATCATCCGTCTCGGAGGCTGCAATGGGCGACCAAGATCCACCGACCCCGTCACATCTGAAAACACTGGAAGCCACGTCGATCTATGTGATTCGTGAGGTCGCGGCCGAACTCGAACACCCGGCCTTGCTCTTCTCGGGTGGCAAGGACTCGGCGGTCATGGCACACCTGGCGCGGCGGGCCTTCTATCCGGCCGCCGTTCCGTTTCCCGCGTTACACGTCGACACCGGCCACAACTTTCCCGAGGTGATCGAGTTCCGGGACAAGTTCCTCGCGGAGCTCGGGATGCGGCTGGTCGTCGTCTCGATGCCCGAGTTGATCGAGGCGGGCACGCTGGTCGAGCCGCCGGGCGCCACGACTCGCAACCGGCTCCAGGGAGAGGCGTTGGTCGACGCGGTCGTCGAGCACGGCTTCGACGCGCTCCTGGGCGGCGGCCGCCGTGACGAGGAGAAGGCACGCGCCAAGGAACGCGTGTTCTCGCTGCGCGACGAGTTCGGCCAGTGGGATCCGCGCGACCAGCGGCCCGAGTTGTGGTCGCTGCACAACGCCACCATCTCGAACGGCCAGAACCTGAGGGTCTTCCCCCTGTCGGACTGGACCGAGGCCGACGTCTGGCAGTACATCGAGCAGTACGAGGTCGAGCTGCCCGCCCTCTACTACGCACATGAGCGCGAGGTGCTCAAGCGCGACGGCATGTACTTCGCGGACGGCCCCTTCCTGACCCGTGCGGACGACGAGGAGGTCGTGCGGCTCCAGGTCCGGTTCCGCACCGTGGGCGACATGACGTGCACCGGCGCCGTCGAGTCCGCCGCCGGGTCGCCGGCCGAGGTGCTCGCCGAGCTCGCGACCGCACGCGTCAGCGAGCGCGGCGCGACACGGGCCGACGACAAGTTCGCCGAGTCCGCGATGGAGGACCGCAAGCGGGAGGGGTACTTCTGATGGAGCTGCTCACCTTCGTCACGGCCGGATCGGTGGATGACGGCAAGAGCACGCTGATCGGCCGGCTGCTGTACGAGACGGAGTCGATCACCGAGGACCAGATCGAGGCGGTCGCCGAGTCGAGCAGCCGGATGGGTCTGGAGGAGACCAACCTTGCCCTGCTCACCGACGGCCTGCGGGCCGAGCGCGAACAGGGCATCACCATCGACGTCGCCTACCGGTACTTCGCCACCGAACGCCGGAAGTTCATCATCGCCGACGCGCCCGGCCACGTTCAGTACACCCGCAACATGGTGTGCGGCGCCTCCGTCGCCGACCTGGCGCTGCTGCTGGTGGACGCACGCTCCGGGCTGACCGAGCAGACCCGGCGGCACGCGTTCCTCCTCTCCCTGCTCGGCGTCCCGCACTGGGTGCTCGCGGTGAACAAGATGGACCTCGTCGACTACGCGCAGGACGCGTTCGAGCGCGTACGGGACGAGTGCCGGGAGTTCGTCTCGCGGATGCGCGTGCCGGACCTGACATTCATCCCGATCTCGGCGCTGACCGGCGACAACGTGGTCACCCCGAGCGAGCGGATGAGCTGGCACGGCTCCGGCTCGGTGCTCGACCACCTGGAGACCGTGCACATCGGCTCCGACCGCAACCTCATCGACGCCCGGTTCCCGGTCCAGTACGTGCTGCGGCCGCGCTCCGATGACTTCCACGACTATCGCGGCTACGCGGGCCGGCTCGCCAGCGGCACCCTGCGTACGGGCGACGAGGTCGTGGTGCTGCCGTCCGGCATGACCTCGCGCATCCGCTCCATCGACACCGCCGAGGGTGCGATCGAGGAGGCTTCGGCCCCGATGTCGGTGGCGCTGCGGCTCGCCGACGACATCGACGTCTCCCGCGGCGACCTGATCTGCCGGCCGGGCAACCAGCCGGCCATGACGCAGGACGTCGACGCGATGGTCTGCTGGATGGACTCCTCGCCCGTCAGTCCGGGCGCCCGCCTGACCCTCAAACACACCACGAGGAGCGTACGCACCCAACTCCGCGAGATCGCCTACCAGGTCGACGTCAACACCCTGCACCGCGCCGACGCCGACTCGCTCGGCATCAACGACATCGCCAGAGTACGGCTGCGCACCGCGCAGCCGATCATGTGCGACGAGTACACACGCAACCGCACCACGGGCAGCTTCATCCTGATAGATCCCGCCACCAATCGCACCGTTGCCGGGGGAATGGTCAATTCGACCAGCAAGTGATCAACCGACTAGGGAAAGACAACAGAACATGCGTGTGCTCGTCTGCGACCGACTCTTGATCGTCAGGCACGGACTGTCCTCGTTGCTCGAACACGAGGCGGACATCGAACTCATCGAGGCCACCGGCAGCGGAATCGACGCCATGGTCCTCACTCGCCGGCACCACCCGCACGTGGTGGTGACCGGGCTGAACCTGGACGGCATTTCCGGCCTTGAGCTGATACGCCGGCTCAATGGGGAAAAGCTCGATCCCCAACCGCGGTTCGTCGTGCTGTCGATGATGGAGAACGAGGACACCATCAGCACGGTCTTGCACGCGGGCGTCAGTGGCCTCCTCGTGAAGGAGGTGACACGTGAGCAGCTCGGCTCGGCGGTGCGCGCCGCCGCCGAAGGCGAGACCACGCTCGCCCCGCAGGTCGCGACCCGGCTGGTCAACTGGTTCCGGCAGCAGGAACCGCAGGTCGAGGCGCCGCTACGTCCGGTGCTCGACTCGCTCACCGCACGCGAACGCGAGGTGCTGACACTCTTCGCCCGCGGCCTGTCGGTCGACGAGGTCGCGGCCGAGTTGTTCATCGGCACCACGACCGTTCGCACCCACGTGTACCGGCTCCGCTGCAAACTCCGGCTGAAGGACCGTGCGCAACTCGTGTCCTTCGCATACCGGGCCGGGCTGGTGCAGAACGGCGGCCGCAGCCACCGTTCGTGCTACGGCAACGGGCAGTCCGACGGGCACCTGCCGCTGAGTTAACGGACGCCGAGGAAATCGGCCATCATCACGATGACAATGCAGGTAATCAACGGAATGACGAGGTCACCCGGATAATGCAATACGTGCGGTTTGATAATTGTTCCGTCCAGAATTTATGACAGGACTCTATTAGCGAGTTAACGTCGCATCGACGCGGATGACCGGGAGGCGGCATGCGAGAAGGTGCGACGAGAAGGTCCTTTCTTCAGGCGGTTGGAGTGACCGGCGGCGCCGGAGTTCTCTTCGACACGATGGGTGCGCTCGGACTGGCGCCGACGGCTGCGGCCGCGGCACCGGCGAAACCGTTCGTACCGGCCAGTCGAGGCGACTTCACGCTCGCCGGTCGACGGCCGCCGAAAGTGCTCATTCTCGGTGCCGGAATAGCCGGTCTCGCGACAGCGTACGAGCTGGGCAAAGGCGGCTACGACTGTCACATTATCGAGGCGAAGAAACGGCCGGGCGGACGGAACTGGACGGTGCGCGGCGGCACCACCGAGCAGGAGATCGGCGGCCGGGTGCAGCGTGCGCGCTTCTCCCCCGGCCTGTACATGAACGCCGGGCCGGCGCGCATCGCCCAATTCATGATCACCCTCGACTACTGCCGTGAGCTCGGCGTGCCGATCCAGCCGATCGCCAACCAGAACGCGGACGCCTACGTCTACTTCCAGGACGGCGGCCCGCTGTCGAACAAGACGATGACTGACCGCGTCGTCAAGGCGGACGTCTACGGCTATGTCTCCGAACTCCTCGCCAAGGCGACCAGCCAGGGCGCACTGGACCAGGAGCTGTCCGCCTCCGACAAGGAACGCCTCCTGTCGTTCCTGACCGACTTCGGCGCACTCAACAAGAACGGTCGGTACACCGGCACCGACCGCCGCGGCTACTCCGTCCTCCCGGGCGCGGGCGACCAGCCCGGCGTCATCCTCGGGCCGCCGCCGTCACTGCACGACGTGATCGCCGGCCAGATCGGGCGCGACCTGTCGTTCGAGCTCGGCTGGGACCAGGCGATGATGATGTTCGAGCCGGTCGGCGGCATGGACCGCATCCCGTACGCCCTCGTCGACCGCATCGGGAACCGGCACATCAGCTACAACGCACAGGTTCTCGAGGTCACCAACCTGCCCGACGGGGTGGAGGTGCGCTACCGCGACTCCGGCGGCCGCCAGCGGCTCGCACGCGGCGACTACTGTGTCGCGACGCTGCCCTCGTACCTGATGGCCAAGGTGCCGCACAACCTCGGCGCCAAGGTCACCGCCGCGCTCAACTATCCGACGCGCACCCACGTCGGCAAGGGCGGCCTGGAGTTCCGCCGCCGCTGGTGGGAGGAGGACGACCGGATCTACGGCGGCGTCACCAACACCGACCTGGACGTGAGCCAGATCTGGTACCCGTCGTACGGCTTCCATGAGAAGCGCGGCGTCCTGCTCGGCTACTACACCCAGGGCTCGCCGACGGACGTCTTCGACCCGATGACACCCGCCGAGCGCATCAAGCACGCGATCGCGCAGGGGGTGCGGATTCACGGCCCCAAGTACGCGAGCGAGTTCGACAACGGTTTCACGGTCGCCTGGGACCGCATTCCGCACATCGAGGCCGGCTGGATCGCGTGGCCCTCGTACACGACGGGTGAATATCACCTGCTCAACCAGCCGCACGGGCACGTCTACTTCGCCGGAGAATGGCTCACCTACTTCCTCGGCTGGCAGGCCGGCGCCTTTCTGTCCGCCCGCCGGGTGGTCGCCGAGATCCACGAACGCACGCTGGCCGCGCCTCGTTGAGCCCCGCGCGTCAGCCCTTGAGGAGCCGGGCCTTCTCGGCGGCGTACCCGGCGTCGTCGAGTTCGCCCTCGCGGTGGCGGCGGTCCAGTTCGACGAGCCGGTGAATGCGCTCGGTGCCCGGTGACAGCGGCTCGGGCGCCGGCGCTGCCTCGGGCGGGTCCGCCTCCACCGGCAGCGCGCCGAACGCCTCGACCGCCGCCGCCATCTCGGCCGTGCTCACGACGTTTCGCCCGCGCCGCAGGTCGATCGCGACCCGCCTGCGGTTGTGCGGCGCGACCGCGACGTCCACCGTCATGCCGTCGCGCACCCGGTACTCAGACGTCAGTGAGGTCGTCTCGTACGGCGGCCGGCCGGGGACGGTCACCCGCAGGCGATACCGCCGGACCGAGGGGGTGTTCCGTGCGTAGCCGCCGGTCCCGAGGCTGAGCGGGCTCCGGCCGGCCGACACCACGTCCGCACGCCCGCGCATGCCGCGCCGGAGCAGCCAGGGGTCGCCCATCCCCATCGCCACGATCACCAGATACATCCCGTACGCGAACGGCCCCCACCACAGCAGCATCACGACGACCACGGCGACGGTCGTACGCGCCGGGAGGCCGCCGACGCCCTCGATCACGTGGATGAGCGGGACGAAGGTCAGCGACAGCGCGAGGAACACCAGCAAGCAGAGGACGGAGATCCTGCCCACGGTCATCGAGTCGCCTTCCGGACGAGCGGAGCGTCAGGGCAAGATTGCCACTTTCGTGGGCACTGTGGGGGACAACCGGCCGCGCATCGAGCCGTTTCGTCATGCGGGCGCCGATGATCCCGGCGCTTGCCTGCCGGGCACGGATCTCCGCGTCCCGGCAGGCGACGGCGGTTGCTAGCCGTCCATGCACGCAACGGTGATGCTGCTGGTGCTGAAGATGATGCAGGGCTGTTCCGGGCCCGACACCTCAGCCTGCAGACGCAGAGCTTCCTCCATGTTGACCCCTCCTTTCCATCGGTGGTGGGACAACGGCATCCCTCGACGCGGCGAGGGAGTCAACGGGGACCGGCGCGAGGCCGGTCAGGTGGCACAGCGCGAGCAGGATGCCGGCCGATCCGGACCACAGGTCGGCGGACAGGCGCTGGCCGGGCTCGCCGAGCCAGCCCACGCCGTCCTCGCGCGGGATCGCGTACCGGAACAGGCCGCGGGCGCCGGTGAGCGCGGCGTCGCGGAGTTCGGGCCGGCCCAGCCGCCGGCCGGCGTCGGCCAGGGTCACGGCGAGCCCCGCCAGGCCCGGGAACAGGCCGGGGAACGCGGTGAAGCGGATCGTGCAGGCACGCAGGCAGCGTTCGAGCACCTCGGCCGCGTTCAGGCCCGCGGTCAGGTCGGCGGGGAGGCCGAACTCCGCGTCCGTACGGTGCGCGAGGTAACGCGCGAGGACCGCCGCGTATCCGGCGCTGCCGGCGAACAGGTAGGGGTAGACGCGAGGGTCGGCGCGCGAGGCCTTGAAGCCCAGGCCGTCCACCGGCAGCGGCTCGGCGTAGGCCAGCTCCTCCCCCAGCAGCCGCATCCCTCGCGTGAACAGCGACGAGTCCCCCGTACGCCGATAGAGGCCGTACAAGGCCAGCGCCACCCCGGTACGCCCGCCGACCAGTCCGGACCGGTTGACCGGGCTCAGGCGGGACGTCAGCTCCGCACCGTGGGGAACGCCCTCGAGCAGGCGCTGTGCCTCGTCCAGCCAGCGCTGTTCGCCGGAACGCCGGTGGTGTGCCAGCAGGCCGAGCGCGGTGCCGGCCGCGCCGCCGGCCAGAGTCGCGGACGTGCCGTTCAGCGGATGAGCCGCCGCCGCGGCGAGCAGGCTCTCGGCCGCGTCGGACTCTCCCAACTCGGCCAGCACGCCGGCGATGCCCGCGCTGCCGTACAGCAGGCCGGGAGCGCTGGTACGCGCCGCGGCCAGCGCCTCGTCCCGCAGTCGGCCGACGATGACGGGGTCGCAGGTACGGCCGGCCCGGTGCAGCGCGTGCAGCACGCCGGCGGTGCCCGCAGCCACTGCGCGGGTGTCCGTCTGATACCCCAGCGGGCTGGTCGGATAGACGCATGCGGGATGGTCGGGCCGCGCCATCGCCTCGATCGCGTCGGCGGTACGGCCGGCCAGCTTGCGCAGCTCGGTGACCGTGTCCTCCCGTACGGCCTGGGGCGTGGGCAGCCGTAAGTCGCCCGTACGGTCGTGGAAGCGGGTGGCCCACTGCCATAAGCGCGGGGCGACCGGCGAGAGCTCGGTCAGGTCGGCGTGCACGTGGTCCAGGAGTCGCGGGTGCCGTTCGACCACCTCGTGTGTGGGGAACACCAGCAGCTGCGCCAGCGCGGCCAGCCCGTACCGGTCGAGGTCGAGCGGGTCGCGTTCGGCCATGGCCTGCGGGTCCGCGGGCAGGTAGCCGGGCGTGCCCATGATCCGCCGTATCTGCCCGACGGGCTGTACGGCCTCGAAGTCGACCAGCCGTACCCGGTCGTCCTCGTCGACCAGCACGTTGGTCGGGCTGACGTCGACGAACACGTAGCCCAGTTCGTGCAGGCGGTGCAGTCGCGCGTCGAGCTGGTCGAGCAGACCCAGGCAGCGGCGGTGGTAGTCGGCGAACTCCTCGGCGCATGGTCCGACGCGCACCGCGGGGTTGTTCGTCACCATCCACTGGTAGAGCGGGATGCCAGGCGTCCACTCGGTGACGAGATAGGTGTGTTCCCAGTGGTGGAAGAGCTCCACCGGCCGAGGGCATAGGCCGGGGTCACGGGCGTCGATCGCGCGCAGGGTCAGGTATTCGGCGTTCAGCCGTGTCTTCGCGTCGGCGCCGTCGGCGGTGTAGCCGTTGTGCGCCTTCGCCTCCTTGGCGAACACCGTGCCGCCGTCCGGTGAGCGGAACCGGTAGGCGCCGCCGGCGTTGCCGTGCCGCAGCACCGCCTCGAAGGCGTAGCCGTTCATCGTGACCGGGCCCGCGGCGGCGGCGGGCGGGACGACCTGCCGGAACGGGTCCTGGACGCCGGGCGGCAGGCGGAACTCCGGCCGGCGCTCGTCGTCGACCTCCCGGCCGTCCGTACCGGCCATGGTGTCCACGCGGTTGCCTTCGGCGTCGACGCGGAACCGGCGGCGGAACGCTCCGTAGCGATAGGAGACGCATTCGCTCGTGCCGAAACGACGGTCGGAGAGCACATAGGGCCCGCCGATCCCGGAAAGGTCGTCCGCCAGCCGCCGCAGTATCCGTAACGCGGCCTGCTCGGTCGGCGGGTACAGGGCGCAGAACTTCCCGCTCTGCACCCGGTTCGCCAGCTTGTCGTGGGCCAGCAGGAACAGGCGGCGGCCCGCCAGGTGCTTGAACGGGACACCGGACGCGGCACACGCGGCCGACACCACCGCCAGTACGGACTGCGCGTTGGTCAGCGAGCTGGAGACGTGCACCTTCCAGCCCTGGTCGGGCAGGAGGAGATCGGCCGGTCCCCAGTGCGTCCACGCGCCCGAGTCGCGCCGCGTCCAGCCGGGCGGCATGGCGCCGGCGTCGTAGCGCGGTCCTGGGTCGGTGGTGTCCCAGGGTTCGTAGAAGTCCTGGTCGGCGATCAGGAGCGACATGTCCACCGCCACTCAGCCACTCCTCTCCGGCCGCCGACACGGGTTCGCCACACGTGGCGTCCAAGAGCGGGGCGGGAACACGACGGCAGCAGGCCGAGTATCACCCACCAACCGTGTCTTACCAATATGAGGGCGTTAGCCCTCCCTGACCGATAACGGCCGTAAATTCCAGAAATGGCGGAGGCGTAGCCTCTGCGTGCGGATCGTGCCGAGAGAGGGATCTTGATGGCGGACGACGACGATGTGCGCCGGTTGGCGCTGTCCCTGCCACACGTGGTGGAGATCGACAGTGACGGCTTCGACTTCCGGGTGGGCGGCAAGGGGTTCGTGTGGTCCTACCCCGAGCGCGCGCCGGGGAGGCCGCGCCTGATCCGGACCGACGTCGCGGTGCTCTACGTCGGCGACGAGGCCGAGAAGCAGGCGCTCCTCCTCGGCGAGCCCGCCGTGTTCTTCACCGCACCCGGGTACGACGGCCTGCCCCTGGTGATGCTGCGCCTCGCGAAGGTGACGGCCGACCGGCTGCGGGAGCTCGTCACCGACGCGTGGCGGATGCGCGCGCCGGACGCGCTCGCCGGCGACCTCCACGAGGCCGGCGAGCCGTCCGGCACCGACCGCCGCTGACGGCGGCCCCGGACTACTCCACGTCCGAGGTGTTCAGGGCGAAGCGGCCGATGGTCCAGGCGATGGCGGGCACGTTCTCGTCCAGGACCCGGCGGTTCAGGTTGGCCACCCGGTCGCACGCCTGGTGGTAGCAGTGGTCGTACTGCTGTCCCGCCTGCCCGCCGAACAGCGCGGCCTCCTCGGGCGTCTTCAGCCCGATCGTGCCCATGTCCATCCCGCCGACCGCGATGCCCGCCGTCACGAACGGCGCCTGGTCCGACCCGACGCCCGTCACCGGCTCGGTCTTGTACGGCAGGCCGGTACGGGTGAGGTACTGCTCGAACACCTTCGTGACGGTCGCCGAACCGGGTGCCTGCGGCACGTTGCCGTCGATGAGGAAGCGGGCGTAGTTGGGCGACGCGAGCAGCTCGAAGTTCTCGTACAGGGCGATGTCGGCCGCCTCGGCGGGCGACAGGTGCGCGACGTAGTAGTCGGAGCCGACGTCGACCAACTCCTCGGCTCCCCAGAAGGCGAACCGCACCTTGTTGCGCACGCGGTCCTGGAACGGGGCGAGCCGCTTGGCCGTCTCCATCAGCGCGGCGACGCTGCTCGCGTTGTCGTTGACGCCCGGCCCCTCCAGCACGCTGTCCAGGTGGGCGCCGGCCATCACGACGTGGCTCGCGGAGCCGCCGCGCGTCTCCGCGAACAGGTTGACGGTCGTCTTGTCCGCGAGGTGCCCGCGGAGTTCGAGGTGGAAGGTCACCGGGTGCCGCGCGGCGTCGGCGCCGAGCAGGCCGGCCTGCTCGGGCGAGATGTTCGCCGAGGGGATGGTGAAGTCCGATGGGGTGAAGACGTGCAGCCGGTAGATGTTGGCCGGATCCGGCTCCTGGAGGTACAGGAGCATCGCGCGGCCGCCCAGCCCGGCGATCACCTTCTGCTGGTTGGTGTACCCGCAGGGGCTGCGCGGAGTGACCACGATCGCGCCCGACACGGGCAGCCCGGAGTAGTCCGCCGCCGTGCATCCGCTCATGCCGTCGGCCTTGATCGGCGCGAAGACCAGGGGCGCGGTGAACCCGCCCTTCGGAGTGACCGGCGAGCCGTCCATCATCAGCGTGCGGATCGTACGGGTGCGCGGCGCGGTCTCGCGGCCGGACTCGGCGTCGAACACGAACTGCCGGTAGGGCACCGTCTGGCTCGTCACCCGGTAGCCCGCGGCGGTGAGCCGGTCGGTGACGTACCGTGCCGACGCGCGGAAGCCCGGCGTGGCCGTCGAGCGCTGGCCGCCGTTCTCGTCGGCGATCCGCTGGAAGTCGCGCAGGTCGGCCAGCGCCGCGTGCCCGGACGTGGTCCTGGCGAGGTGGTCGGCCAGCCAGAGGTCGTCGCTCCGAGCCGAGGTGGCGGCGGTCAGCGAACCGGTGATGGCCACCGCGGCGACCGCGGCGAGAAGGGTTCTCATCGGACTCCTCGGGTCAGATGGCGGTGCACGGTATCGGCCATCGACGCAGCCGATACGGCAGACAGAGCGCATCACGCGCATGAGTAATGATCAAGCCCGACCGCTGAAGCGCGACGAAAGCGGCGGACTCCTCTGCCGGGCCCGGCCGGTCGAGCGCACGTACGAGCCGGACCTGCTCTGCGTCCCGGAGAGTGACGGGCACGGCCGGGCCGCGCCGCCGGTCGGTGACGGTCACGAACCCCGGTCCGACCCGGTAGTGGCACAGCCCGTACCGGTAAGCCGCACGCCACGACGGGTCCCCGCTGCGCGGGGGCAGGTGATGGAGGAGCCGGGTGTCGCAGCCGAGGTCGCCCGCGCTCTCCCAGACGACGCTGACGTCGTGGCTCGCCGCCTCGCGCAGGAAACGGAGGAAGTGGAGGATCCCCTCGCCCGCGCGCACGGCCTCACGTATCCGCACCTCGCGTACACCGGCCTGCCACAGGAGGTCTCCGGTCACCGTGTCCAGGCCCGGCTCACGCGGATTCCCGGCGACGGAGAGGACCGGGGCGGCCATGCCGCCCGCGAGGCGTTGCGGCAGGTCCGCCGCGCTCACCTCGACGCGGTCGCCGATCGCCGATCCCGGCACGCGTACGGCCAGCGTGGTGTCCACGGCTCAGCCCGCCTCGGCGACGCGCAGCGGCCTGCGGTCGGTGGCCAGCGCGACGACCCGGTCGTCGTCCTCGAAGATCAGTCCCGCGCCGCGCAGCTCGCCGAGCCACGTGCGCAGCGTCTCCTCGTTCACCGCGAACCCCTCGTCCGCCAGCTCGCGCGCGAGGGCCGTGATGGTCCGTGGCCGTTCCATCAGCCGGTACGAGCGGGCCTGGGCCGGATCGCTCAGGACGTACTCACAGCGCGTACGCCCCGCGCGGCCCTCGTCGATCACCAGGCCGCCCTCGGTCTCCCGCCAGGTCAGCGTGCTCGCCGCGTGGTCGCGCCGCCAGGCCGCGACGGCGGCGCGCAGGTCGGCCGCGACGTCCTCGCCGATGCCCTGCGGCGGCGCCTCGAACTGGTACGCCAGGTCTTCGAGCTCTGACTCGGGCAGGTCGTAGGCGTGCTGGTACATCCGCGAGGGACGCCGCTCGGCGAAGCCGCGCTCGGGTGAGCGGAAGTGCGGGCTGAATCGCTCGATGAGGATGCGCACGGTTCCGGACGGCGGCTGGAGGTGCACCATCGCCGGCATCTGCTCGATGACCGGCCGGTAGTCGGCGGGCCGCTCGTCGGGGAACCCGTACAGGTAGTTCCAGTCCACCGTGAGCCGGTGCTCGTCGGCGGCGCGGAGCAGGAACACGTTCTGCGTGCCGTGCACGCCCTTGTCCATGAGCCGCAGCGCGCGTGAGTTCAGGCTCTCGATGCCGGGCTGGATGTGCGTCACGCCCGCGTCACGCAGGACGGCGAGCTGGCCGGGCTTGAGGTTGGCCTTGACCTCGTACCGGATCCGCAGGTCCCAGCCGGACTCCTGGATCCGCGGCATCAGCTCGGTGAGGTAGGCGAGGTCGAGGATGTTGTCCACGGTGACGATGTCGAGCACGCCGTGTGCCTCAACGAGGTGGGCGAGGTCGGCCCAGACCTGGGCGGCGGGCTTGGCGCGGAACTTCATCGTGGTGCCGTTCAGGCCGCAGAACGTGCAGTGGTGCTTCTCGCCCCACCAGCAGCCGCGCGCCGCCTCGTACAGCAGCACCGGGCTCAGCCGCGCGGCGAACCTGCCGTCGCGGTAGGCCGGCCACCAGGCCGTGAAGTCGGGCAGCGGCACCATGCCGATCGGCACCATGGCGGCGGGCGGTCCCACGAGGCTCTCGCCGTCCGGCCCACGGGTGACCAGGCCCGGTACGCCGGTCGGCGTGCGTCCCTCGGCCAGCGCGTCGAGCAGCGCGACGAAGGCGACCTCGCCCTCACCGCTCACGACGTGGTCTACGAAGGGGAAGTTGCGGTGCAGGGCCGCGCCCATCGGGCCGTCGCAGTTGCCGCCGCCGAACACCACCTGGACGTCGGGTCGCAGTTGCTTGACGCGCCGGGCGACCGCGAGCGAGGAGACGTTCTGCTGGAAGGTCGTGGTGAAGCCCACGAGGTCCGGCCGCTCGGCCAGGATCTCTCGTGCGGCCAGCTCGACGAAGCCGTCGGCGTGCTCGCGCATGCGCAGGGACGCGCCCGGGTCGAGGCCGCGTGACTCCAGATAGGCCAGGTAGGTGTCCACGCGCCAGGCCGGATCGTCGTACAGCGCCCCGGCGAAGATCCATTCGCCCATCGCGTGCCAGACGCCGCGGTCGGCGACGTGAGAGTACTCGGCCTCGGCGATCTCGCCGCCGGAGACGTCGAGGAGGTACTCGGCCCAGCGGAGGTTGCCGTAGTAGTCGACGACGGTGTGCGGGTCACGGCAGGCGCCGACGCGGGCGCGCAGTAACCCGATCGGCAGGCACGGCGTCTCGAGCAGGTGCCAGGGCATCGAGACGAGGCAGATACGCATGGGTCTCCCTGGACTGGTTGAGGGGCGGCCCCTGTGCCCCGGGCCCGAGGCCGCGGGGCACAGAGCCGATCACTGGGTTCAGTGCACGTAACGCATCTCGCACCTCCTTTGCGCGCTAGGTGACGCGGGCCTCGAACCGAGACGGCCCGCGAAGAGTGAGATTGCGCCGGTAGACCGGCGCCGTGACGGTGTGGATCCGGCCGCACTCGGCCGCGAGGATCTCCAGGACGACCCCCGCCTGTAGCGTCGCGAGAGCCTGCCCGAGACATGAGTGTGCGCCCCGGCCGAAGCCGAGATGCGGGTTCGGGCCGCGCCCGAAGTCCAGTGCGTCGGGGCCGGGGAAGTGCGCCGGGTCCCGGTTGGCGGCGCCCAGGAGCATCGTGACCGCCTGGCCGCGGCGGATGACCGTCCCGCCGATCGAGGTCTCCTCGACGCAGGCGCGGCCGTCGGCCTGTACGGGCGCGGTGTGGCGGACCAGTTCCTCGATCGCCGCCGGCGTCTCGGCCGCCGCGAACCGGGCGAGCGCGTCCGGTACCGCCGCCATCGTGACGAGCGCGCCCGCGAGCAGCCGGCCGGCCGACTCGAAGCCCGCGTGCAGCACGGCGCGTAGCGTGTTGAGCAGGATCGGCCGAGCGATGCCCGAGTCCGCGCCGTGCGCCGCCACGTAGCCGGCCAGACCGGCGTCCGGCGGGTCGGCGAGCCAGCTCTCGGCGAGTTCGGCGAGCCGGGCGCGCGCCGCCACCGCCGGCTCGTACGTCTCCGGCCAGACCCCGGCATCCATGCCGTCGACGATCGCCTGGGAGACCGGCAGGAACCACTCCGGATCCGGGGGCGCGACGCCGAGCACCGCGACGATGGTGTCCAGCGCGATCGGGGCGGCGAACTCGGTGACGACGTCGAAGGAGTCCTGGCGCCGTACCGCCGCGAGCCGCTCGCGTACCCGTTCGGCGATGGTCCGCTGGAGCCACGGATAGTCGAGGGTGCGCACGGCGTTCACCATGAAGTGGCGGATCAGCGTGTGCTCGGGCGGGTCGAGCGACTGGATGCTCAGCAGCGGAGCCGGGATCTCCTCCCCCGTACGGCGCCAGTCCGACGCGAACGCGCGTGAATTGCGCAGGACGGCCGCGCAGTCCTCGTAGCGCGTCAGCACCCAGGAGTCGATCGCCTTGCTCCAGTACACCGGCTCGGCCGCCCGCAGCCGTGCGTACGCGGGGTACGGGTCGCGGAGCGCCTCCGGCTCGGCCAACGCGAGGATCCGGTCGGTCGACAGGGTTTCGGGCATCGGGCAACCTCCGGCCGGCGTACGGGATCCGCGGGCACTAGGGAGTTTCGGTCGCCCACGTGCACGCCCGCTTTATTTCTGCTTTTCCGCGAGGTCACACGGCGGGCTCGGCGTTGCCGGCGGCCATCCGAGAGTATGGGCCGGCGGCCTTGCCTATAGATAGATCATCGGTATATAAAGTCCACATGATCAAGGCCATGCAGGAACCTACGTTCCTGATCCTGACCGCGCTGGCCGACGGGCCACAGCACGGGTACGGAATCATCTCCGACGCCGAACAGATCTCCGCCGGCCGTACACACCTGCGCGCCGGCACCCTGTACGCCGCACTGGACCGGCTCCAGTCCGATGGGCTGATCGCAGCCGACCACGAGGAAGTCGTGGACGGCCGGCTGCGCCGTTACTACCGGCTGACCGACGACGGCGCCGCCGCACTGGCCACCGAGATCCAGGCGCTTCGCCGTCGCACCGAGGCCGCGGCCCGCCGCCTGGCCACCTTCCCGCGCCTGAATCGCGGGGCCTCTCCCGCCTGATCGCCCTCGCGAAAGAGACAGTCTTGAACACACTCGAAGACCGCTACCGCCGCCTGCTGAGCTGGTATCCGGCCGACCACCGGCTGGAACACGAGCAGGAGATGCTCGGCGTTCTGCTCGCCGGAGCCCGACCGGGTCAGACCCGCCCGTCTGCCGCCGATGTGCACGACCTGTTGCGCGGCGCCGTGCGGATCCACTTGCGCAGGGCGGTCGGCGGGTCCACGACCCCGGGCTGGGCAGCCGCCACCGCCGTCGCCGGGTTCGTGGCCACCCTCTTGCTGGTCGCGGAAGGCCTGCGATTCGCCGTCAACGCGCCCCCAGAGGTGTCCCGGTTGATCGAGGCGCGAGCGCACACGGACTTG
This sequence comes from uncultured Actinomycetota bacterium, assembly GCA_963799975.1. Classification (GTDB taxonomy): domain Bacteria; phylum Actinomycetota; class Actinomycetes; order Streptosporangiales; family Streptosporangiaceae; genus Actinoallomurus. Next base: position 56,854 of record CAWCZF010000004.1, read on the forward strand.
GCGCACATGCTGGCCCTGTCAATCGGCACCGCCCCGTACTGGGCGGCCTGGCTGGTCATCGCCGTCATGGCCTGGCGCGGTGCCCGCCGCCCCGCCGCCTATGTCGCATCCGTCCTCACCGGCGCCCAGCTCCTGCTCGTCGTGTACGGGACGGCCACCACCCTGTGGGGTGCGATCTTCACGGCGACTCTGGTCACCACCTCCCTGCCGCTCTCGCTGGTGGCGACCGCGTCACTGCTGGCATCCCCGGGCCCTCGCTACGGCGCGGAACTGCTGGGCCGACGCGCGGTACTCGGCGCCGTGGCCGCCGCGGCCGTCCTCATCCCCTTGACCACGTCGCCGTTGGTCGAAGCGTTCAACCCGTGGCCCCGCGTGACTCCCGGTACTCGTCAGTGGTCCCAACGACGCCAGGCGTTCGAGCACTCGGCGCACATCTGGAACATGCTCCAACTGACCGCTCTGCTGACGACGTGCATCCTCCTCCTCATCGTCCTGGCACGAACCCCCCAGGGTCGGCGCGCGTGCGCGCTGCTGGCAATCCCCGCCACCCCACTGGTCATCGAATGGAGCGAACTGGTCGTCAACGGCTACGACACCGCCGGACCCCACCTCTCGCGACTGATCATCGGCGGGTTCTTCGGCTTCGCGCTGGTCATGCTCGGCGTCCGCCTCGCGGAACTCTCGTCCGCACGGCGCACCGGCGACCGCGAACAGCGCCCAGCCTGAGCGCCCGCACGCTGGTCCGCGACGACCTCGCCGCACACCTGCCTCTACTCCTGCCCCAGCCGACGAACCACGACCAACCGAGCCACCACGCCCTTGGCCTCGATGATGCGGCAGAACGCCTCAGTCTGGATAGGTTCGACGGACCGTTTATATCGGCTCGCGACTCAAGTGATAAAGATTTCGATCAAGAGAGATCAACGCAAATGTGGCATGGTGGATCAATGATTCCTGGCTTTTCCGTTCCCTTCTCGTCTTCTCGTGTGGCCGCGGTCGTCGCCTCACTGGCCGTCGCGGTCGCCGGTCTGGTTCCGTCGGCGGCGGCTCGGAGTGATTCCGATAATCCGTGGCGTGCTCGCCGGGTCATGAACATGGCCCATGCCGGTGGTGAGAGCGAAGCCCCGGCGGACACCCTGTACGCGTTCAAACGCGCGGTCAGGCTCGGCGCGGACATGGTCGAACTCGATGTGCAGTCGACGTCGGATGACCGGCTGGTGGTGATGCACAATCCTGCTGTCGATCAGACCACCAACGGCACCGGCCTGGTCCGTGACATGACCTTCCGTCAGGTGCATGCTCTGGACGCGGCGTACAACTTCGTGCCGGGCCGTAACGCTGTTCCGGGTCTGCCGCCCTCGTCGTATCCGCTGCGCGGCGTACGCACCCACCAGCAACATCCACCGGCGGGTTACCGGGCGGGTGACTTCGCCATCCCCTCTTTGAAAAAGGTCCTCGCCACGTTCCGGCATGTGCCCGTCAACATCGAGATCAAGGGAACCAGCGACACCGACACCGCCTCGTTCCTGCACAACGCGAAACTGCTGGCCACCACCCTCAACCGGCTCCACCGCAACGACATCATCGTGACTTCCTTCAACGACGCGGCCATCGCCGAATTCCACGAACTGGCGCCGGGCATCGGGCTGGCGCCCGGACAACAGGGCCTGATGAACTACTTCTCCTCCGGTACGCGGCCGATCGAGGGGACCGTGGCCCTGCAGATCCCGGTGAACTTCAACGGGATGCCGGTCGCGACGAAGGAATTCATCGCCAAGGCCCACGCCGACGGGTACGCCGTCCACGTCTGGTTCAGCGGCACCGCACCAGAAAACCAGGACGCCTACAACACCCTCATCAACGCCTGCGCCGATGGCATCATGGCGGCCTGGCCACAGGTCCTGGAAAACCTCCTCGACCAGCGCGGCATCATCCGCCCCGACCAGCCCGGCCTCGACCCCTGCCACGACTGACCAACCCAAGAAGCTGGGCACGGTGGGGGAAGGTGGTCATCGAGACCGCCGGCACCCGCGGCGACCGCCCCAAGCTCCGCGCCGCCCTGAAATCCCCAACCCCGTCACGCGACCGGCACTTCACCTGTCCGCTAGCAGGCGTGTCCAGGCGTCCGCAGGAGCCGGTCCGGGGCGGGGCGGGTGGACCGCCGGGCACGTTCCAGCCACGCGGCGAGCATGGACGTGACGACCGCGTGCCGTACGTCGGCCGACTCCTCGACGCGAGCCCGTTCCAGGGCGAACGCGCGGATCATGCCGTCGAAGTGGTAGCGGACCTGCCCGCCGGGCACGCGGACCGACTCCAGCAGGTGCTGCTGGGCGAGCTGGTCGAGCAGCCGGCCGGCGCACGTGGCGCTCTCGCCGGTCACCGCCGCGCAGATCCATTCCGCGAGGTGGGCGGTCTCCAGCAGCGCGAGTCGCCGGAGTGCGCGCCGGGCCCGCGGTTCGAGGCGTTCGTAGCTGAGGCGGATGCTGGCGCGCATCGACAGGTCGCCGATCCTGAGCTCGTCCAGCGGGGCCGCGCGCAGCCGGCCGGCGATCCCGTCGAGCGTCACGGACGGGCTCACCGCGAGCCTGGACCCGGCGATCCGGATCGCGAGAGGCAGGTGCTGGCACAGGCGTACGATTTCGGCGGCCGTACGTGCCTCGCGTGCCGCCGGCGTGACGCCCGAGACGCGTGCGAGCAGCTCGACCGCCTCCTCGTGGCCGAGCTCCTCCACGACCAGGTGCCGGGCGCCTTCGAGGCCGGCGAGGCTCTGGCGGCCCGTGATGATGACCGCGCAGCCGGCCGACCCGGGTAACAGCGGGCGGATCTGCGCCTCGTCCGCGCAGTTGTCCAGGACGACGAGCAGGTGCCGGTCGGCGGTGAGACTCAGGAAACACTCGCGGCGTTCCTCGACGCCCGCGGGCTGGTCGGCGGCCGGTACGCCGAGCGTGCGCAGGAAGCGCCCGAGCACGTACGCGGGCTCCAGCGGGCGCGGGTCCAGGCCGTCCAGGTTGATGAACAGCTGACCGTCCGGGAAGTCCCGGCGCACCTGGTGTGCGATCTGGACGGCCAGCGTCGTCTTGCCGACCCCGGGTTTGCCGACGAGCTTCAGCACGGGCAGGGACCGCCACCCGCCCGGCCGTCGGCCGCCCCGCAGGACCTCACAGCCGTGCGCCACCTCGCGCGAACGTCCGGTGAAGTCGCCGATGCAGGAGGGGAGCTGGGCGGGGACGGGCCACCGCGCGACCACGCCCTCGGGCGCGGTGAGGTTCGGGGCGGAGTTGAGAATGGCGCCTTCGAGGCGGCGCAGCTCGTACCCGGGCTCGACGCCCAGTTCGAGCATCATCATGCGCCGGGTCTCGCGGTACTGCTCCAGCGCCTCCACCTGGCGCCCGGAGCGGTACAGGGCGAGCATGAGCTGGCCGCGCAGCCGTTCGCGGAAGGGGTGGACGGCGACCAGCGCGGTCAGCTCGCTGACCAGCCTGACGTGGCGGCCCAGCGCCAGCTCCGCGTCGAGCCGCTCCTCGACGGCGCGCAGCCGTTGCTCGTCGAGCCGGCCGGCCTCCGCGACCACGCTGGGCATTCGCTGGACGTCGAGGAACGGCGCCCCGCGCCACATGCGGAGTCCGTCGCCCAGGAGCCGCACCGCCGCCTCGTGCCGCCGTCGCGCCAGTGCGTCGCGCGCGTCGTCCAGCAGCGACTCGAAGCGCGCCGCGTCGAGTTCGGCGTCGTCGCAGGTCAGCAGGTAGCCGGGGCCGCGTGTCCGCAGCCGCGCGGCGGCCTCGTCCCCGCCGTGGTCGCGCAACTGACCCCGGATGCGCGAAACGTACTGCTGGATGAGGTTGTTCGCCGACTCGGGCGGCTGGAAGCTCCAGATCTCATCGACGATTCTGGACGTCGAGACGATGCGGTTCCGGTCGATGAGGAGCAGGGCGAGGATGGAGCGTTCCCTGGGTCGTAACGTCAGTGGCTCGCCGCCGGTCGCCGTAAGCGCTCCCAATACCCCGTACTCCATGTGACGCGATACCCCCAGGTCCTTGACGAGCCGCCGGCGCCTGGCCAGGCGGACCTCAAGGAACGTCTCCGTGAATGTTCGGCCGCGCCTCCGCTCGCGCCTCGAACAGGCAGAAGCCGGAGGGCGCGGTCAGCGTCCGCTCGACGGAGAGCCCCGCCCGTCGCAGCAGTTCCTCGTACTCCTCGGCCGAGCGGCTCTGGCCCCCGAGGAGCACGAGCATGGCCAGGTCGCGTATTGCCGCCTCCAGCACGTCGTCGGCCTTGCGCGCGCGCTCGATGAGGAGCAGCCGGCCGCGTTCGCCGAGTGCGGCACGGCAGTTGCGCAGGATGCGCAGCGCCGATTCGTCGTTCCAGTTGTGGATGACCGACTTGATGAGATAAACGTCGGCGCCGCGGGGCACCTCGGCCAGGAAGTCGCCCGCGACGAGTTCGCACCGGTCCGCGACCCCGCGGTCCGCCATCGTCTGGCGCGCGATGGCGATGGCGGCGGGCTGCTCGAACGCGACGCCGCGCAGCCCCGGACGGCGCGTCAGGAGCTCGGCCAGCAGGGTGCCATCGCCCGCGCCCAGGTCGGCGACCACACCGCCGCGTGGAAAGTCGTAGAGGCCGAGGATCTCCTCGAGGAAACGCTCGGTGTTCAGCCGCATGGTGCGCGCGAACGAGGCCGCGGCGTCGTCGTCGCGGTCGAAGTGGCGCCACAGGTCATGGCCGTGCCGGTGCTCGAACGCGGAGTCGCCGGTTCGCAGCGCGTAGTCCAGCTCGGACCATGCCTCGTAGTACTCCGCGCCCGCCATCAGCGCGTGGCCGTAGAGGCTGCCGGTGCCGCTGCGGAGCGGCTCCAGCAGCGCCGTGCCGCGGTAGGCGTTCTCCCCCGCCGCCTCGACCAGCCCGAGTCCCTCCAGCGCCCGCAGGTATCGCCGCAGCGTCGGGACGCCGATGCCCGTCAGCCCGCTGAGCGCGGTGTCGGTGAGAGTACGGTCCGCGAGGTGGTCGGGGATCTGGAAGCGGACCGCCGACGCCACCAACTGGGTGCGGATGTGGCCGTCCACCAGGGCGTTGAGCTGCTCGAACGCGCCCATCACGCGGGCACCGGCATCGCCGGCCGCACACACTCGGTGAGCGCGTGCCCCTCGCGTACGCGGAACCGCACCCGCGGCGACGGAGGCGACAGGTCGACGTGCAGCGTCCGCTCGTCGGTCCAGCCTTCGAGACGGAACTCGCCCATGCCCACGTGGACCAGCGTGAACCGGGGCTCCGAGCCCGTCACCAGCACCAGCCGGCCGTCTCTCGCCTCGATGCTCGCGGGCAGGTCGGGTAACGCGGCGTCCGTCTCGTCCTCGGACCAGTCGGGAAAGGTCGCGGGCATCGCGACCGTGCAACGGAACGCGTCCAGGTCGGCGGCGCGCAGCCGTACGGCCGGACGCTCCAGGATCACGTCGTGCCGGCCGAGCCGGTCGAGGAACTCCACGGGGAACAGCGCGAGCGACTCGGCCGTCACCGCGCAGTCGATGACCAGGTGGATCCGCGACTCGTCGCCGGTGTTGCGTACGTGGTGCACCTGGTTGAAGTCGCCGTACCAGAGTCGTCCGGCGTCCCAGTGGACCTCGTCCCCGCCGATGACCATGATGGCGCCGGGGTTGGTGACGATCGGGACGTGGAGCCGCAGGTTCCCCCAGGGGAGGCCGACCTTGCCGTCGCGGTGCTCGTAGATCCGCGCGCCGGGGCCGAGCGCCATCAGCCGTACGCCGCGCAGCCGCGCCGGGAGGCCGGCCAGGACCTCGGTGAGGTACGGGCTCCGCTTCAGGTGGACGGTGTCGGCGAACGCGTCCAGGCCCGCGCCGCCGGGGTCGGTGCGGTCCGGGTCGCCGCCGAGACTGCGCAGCGCGATGATCCGCCAGTCGATCTCCGCCTCCTGGAACAGGCCGTCCTGGCTGATCGCCCGCTGGGCCCGCCACGGGTTCCGCCGGAGCGCGAGCACCTCCTCCGTCAGGCGGCCGACGTCGTACGTGCGCGCGAGCGGGACCGAGGTGTGCGGGGACCGGACACGCGTCGTCATGACACGCCGGCCTTGCGCACCACGACGGCACCCGGGTCGTCGGGGTCGTTGGTCGCCATGCGGATCCCCGAGCCCTCGGCGGGGAGCAGGCCCACCGCCGCCAGATCCGACAGGACCGCGTCCGGCCGGTGCAGGTTGTGCAGGCGTTCGACCACCTCGGTGGCGATGACCGCGCCCCGGTGGTGCGTGCGGTAGGTCATGCGCAGGCGTGACAGGTCGGGGTCGATGCGCTCCGCCCGCATGGAGTAGGTGTACCGGCATTCACCGAGCGTGACCTCGTCCACCACCTGGTCCGGCATCTCCGGCGCCGGCTCGGTGAGCACCATGTCCATGGCCGCGATTCCGCCGGGCCGCAGGTGGTCGGCGATGGCGCGGAACAGTGCGGGCCGGTCGTCCTTCGCGACGTGCTCCAGCACGCCGGCCAAGCAGATGAGGTCGAACGTGCGGTCCAGCGCGAAGTCCAGCGCGGAGCCCGCGAGCACGGTGACGCGATCCCACAGGTGCGGCCGCTGGGCGAGCTTGGCCAGCAGTACGGCCCGCATGGTGACCGAGCGGTCGAGGCACCAGACGCCGGCGGCGCGCTCGGCCAACGCCAGCGTGATGCGCCCCGTACCCGAACCGATCTCCAGCACCGATCCGTTCTCGGGCACCAGTTCGGCGAAGAACCTCGGCGAGGGCAGTGCACGGTCGCCGTCCTTCGCGCGGAGCAGGTCGTAGTAGCCGGGGTTGAAGGCGTACGGATCGATCGGATTGACGGCGTCAGCGGTTGCGGGCACCTTTCCTCCCACGTTGAGGTCGCACAGGCGTGTCCGAGATACATCCAGCCGAATGTCCGGATTACTACACTCTCTGCCTTAAGCGCTAATTAATCCGTATTTCACGTGGCGTGCTGACCAGCATCGGCCGGGTTCACGCGAGTCGACGCGCGAACGGCGCTGTGTTACCGGGAGGGCTGTCCTGGTTCGATCGCGACGGGTAGCTTTTGTGGCGTGACGCCGGTCCGCTGGATGCTTGTCCTCTCCGGGGGTGTTCTGGGCGTCGCCGGATGCTCGTCCTCCCACCCCCACGCGACGCCGTCCTCGTTATCGGCGCCGCCACCGCCTTCGCCGTCGCCCAGCCCGCGGGATCCGATCTGTCCCTGGAACGACCACGGCCATCGCGCGCCGAGCCGGGACGAGAGCGGCGCGGGCGGCGTCCTCAGCTCCGTCCACGTGACGCTGAACACGTCCTGCCTGCCGGGAGCCCTGACCGGCTACACCTTCAGCAGGCCGAGCACGTCCGAGGAAGCGCGCATGCGGCTCTACTACCGCAAGGGCACCAAGGCCACCGTGCACTGTGTCGAACGGCACGGTGACGCCGTCACCGACACCGCCGGGAAGACCTCGAGCGTCTGGCTCTCGGTGTTCGTGTACGCCAAGTTCGTCAACGGGCCGCTCAAGGTCTACGTGCCCTACGCCGCGGCGGGCTACGCCGACACGTTCCACCACGTCGCCGCGTGTCACGGGACCTCCTGATCCGCTGCCGCGTGTGCCGTACGAGAACGGATTCTCTGGTGAGTCGCGCTCGGCTGGGCGGGGCGGAACTGTCGGTGGCGGCCGATACGTTCGCGGCATGTTCCGACAGGGAGACCTCCTCATCGTCCCCGTTCCCGACGCGTACCTACCGGCCGAGGCGCGTGCGCTCCCGCCCGCCGAACGCGACGGCCGCGGACGGCTGGTCCTCGCGCTCGGCGAGGTGACGGGGCACGCGCACGCGGTCGTCGCGCCCGGTGTGCTGCTGCGCGATCCCGACCCGCTGCGCCCCGACTACCTCAACCTGCCCTCCGGCGGCCGGCTCGTGCACGAGGAGCACGCTGCGATCTCTCTGCCCAAGGGCTGGTTCCGCGTCATCCGCCAGCGCGAATACGTCCCCGGGGCCGTACGGCCCGTCGCCGACTGAGCGCGCGCGAAAGGAGCCTCATGGACACATCGGTGACACGCGACTGGCGGGCGGCGGCGTTCGCCACCGGCCCGGCCGACCGCGAGCGCGCGGCGGCGGGCGTGCGCGCGGCCTACGCCGAGGCGGGGCTGGCCGCGCCCGGCCGTTTCGTCTGGGCGCCCTCGCCCGCGTACGGCGCGGTCGCGGCCGTGCTGCTGGCCGACCCGCGGCACGCCACGGCGCTGCGGCAGGCCGGCCTGGGCGAGCTGGTCGACCGGGTCGGCGCGACGTTCGGTGGCCCTGCGGCGGTCGGTGACGACCAGCCCGACGGCCGCCCCGCCGACGCCGGACGGCCCGTACGCGACGTGGTGCGCACCCGCGTCTGGGAGGCGGCGCGCGCCGCCGCCTGGGCCGACCTCGGCGCGCGCGAGTGGTCGGCGGCATGGGCGCGCACCGGCGGCGGCCTCTGGCAGCCGGTCAACGGGCTGGTCGCCCGAATCCGGCAGGGGCTCGGCGCGATGGGGAACGGCACGGCCGAGGCACTGCTGCGCCAGGCGACCCTCGACGCGGTGCTCGGCCAGCACGACGCGCCGTGGCTGGCGCTGTTCGAGTCGGTGGGTCGGCTGGAGGGCCTGGCGGGGCTCGCGGAGACGGCGCGTACGGCGGGCTGGTGGTGGCCCTACGAACGGCTCGCGATCGTCTGCGACCGGCCGGTGGAGCTGCACCGCGACGAGCAGGGGCGGCTGCACCGCGGTGACGGTCCCGCGCTGAGCCACTCCGACGGGTTCGCGCTGCACGCCTGGCGCGGCATGCCGATCCCGGCGGACTTCACCGAGACGCTGGCCGGGCTCACGGCCGGCCGCATCGCCGCGGAGGGCAACGCGGAGCTGCGCCGGGTGATGCTGGAGAACTTCGGCTACGACCGCTACCTCACCGAGACCGGCGCACGTCCGGTCCACCGCGACGAGACGGGTGTGCTCTGGCGGATCGAACTGGCGGGCGACGAGCCGGTCGCCATGGTGGAGGTCATCAACGCGACCCCGGAACCGGACGGCACACGCCGCACCTACCACCTGCGGGTACCCCCGACCACCCGCACCGCACGCGAGGGCGTGGCCTGGACGTTCGGCGTCACCGAGGACGACTACACACCCGTACGGCAGACGTGACCAGGACGGCGGAGATGACCGTCACCGCCGCTCAGCCGGAGTGCGCCGCCGGACTCCCGTGCGCGTGCGGACGGTGCCTGCCGGTCGCCCATCCGGCCGGGATCCGCTCCAGCACGCCGCCCGCGAAGACGTCGTACAGGCCGAGCGGCTGGAGGTGGACGTAGCCGATGTGACAGTCGCACACCGCGAGCGGGCAGGGCCGGGGGCGCAGCGCGGTGCGGAACGAATCGTCGTAGAGGTTGCCGAGGACGTCCGGCACGAAGTGGCAGCGCCGTACCGTCCCGTCACCGTCGACGGAGATCACGCTGTCGCCCGTACGACAGGGCAGGCCGCGGCTCACGTGCGGTTGCCTGCTGTGGCCGAACAGCGGGTCGAGGCCGGTCCACTGCGCGGCGTCGGCGTCGGAGTAGGCGTGCCCCTCGGCGGCGTTCACCCACAGGTAGGTCTCCGGCGGCAGATCGGCACGCAGCCGCCGGGCGTGCGCCAGGTGTTCGGGCAGTCCGACGATGCCCACGCTGTGGCGCACGTTCCGCGCGGTGAGTTCCCGGCACCTGCCGAGGAACCGCTCGTACGCCACCTGCCCGGGATGGTAGGTCGCCCACAGCGCGAGCCGCGACGGATCCGCGTCGGCGACCCAGTCGAGCCGGGTACTCAGGTTGGTCTGGATCGCGACGCGTGTCACGTGCGAGAGCCCGCTGAGCTCGGTCAGCGCCCGGCGATACCAGGACCGGACGAGCCCCTCGCCCCACGGCGTGAACAGCACCGCGACCTCGTGCGGGCACGCCGCCACCCAGGCGGTGAAGCGTTCGAGGGCCGCACGGTCCGCGCGCAACCGCGCCGGGGCGTCGCGGCGCTTGGCGAAGGGACAGTACGGGCAGTCGTAGTCACAGCTCGCGAGCGGCCCTCGATACAGGATCGTCAGATGGTCCATCACCGCGCCTCGTAGTCGTCCATCAGCGCCCGTACCCGCGACGAGAACAGCGCCGGGCCGATCGCGTCGGAGTGGGCCAGGCCCTCCGAGGTGAGCCGGATGACGTCGCCTTCGCCGGCGTCCAGATGGCCGCGGTCCGCCAGGCTCGTCAGCGCATCGGCGAAGTCGGCGGCCGGGTCGGTGCCGAACCTCCGCCGGTAGTCCGACCGCCGCAGGCCGGACGCCTGCAACAGCGACTGGATCAGGTGGCGGCGGCGCCGCTCTTCCTCATCCAGCGCGAAGCCGACGCGTGCGGTGGTGAAGTCGTCGGTACGCGTGTACGCGTCGATGATGCCGCGCGTCGCGCTCGCCCCGACGGCGTACTCGAAGGAGTAGTGCAGGTCCGCGGTGTAGGACCGGGCGCCGCAGCCGAGGCCGACCATGCCGTCGGACTGGCAGCAGTACGCCGTGCCGGCGTCGCCGGCGGCCGGCCGCCGGAACATCCGCATCGACACCTGCTCATAACCCAGCCCGAGCAGGTGGTCGCGGCCGATCCGGTACAGCTCCAGCCGCTGGTCGTCCCAGTCGCGGGCTCGCCGGCCGAGCCCGGTGAGCGGCCGGACGTACAGCGGGTACAGGTAGAGCTCCTCGGGCGCCCAGGCCATCGCCGCCGCCAGCGAGTGGCGCCAGGTCTCGGGGGTCTGCCCGTCGATGCCGTAGATCAGGTCGATGTTGACGGTGGCGAAGCCGGCCGCGCGGATCCGGTCCAGCGCCGCCTCGACCTCGGCGCGCTTCTGCGGGCGCAGCACGGCACGCGCCTCGGCGTCGACGAAGCTCTGCACCCCGATCGAGACGCGGGTCACGCCCCGGTCGGCGAGGACGGCGAGCCGGTCGGCGGTGGCGGTCGCCGGGGAGGTCTCGACGCTCAGCGGGATGGCCGTGAGGTCGGCGAACCGCCCGGCGAGATCGAAGAGACGCTCCAGTTCGGCGGCCGTCAGGTAGGTGGGCGTGCCGCCGCCGAACGCCGCGGTGGCGAATGACGCCTCCCCCAGCGCGTCGCGTACGGCGTCCGCCTGCCGCTCCAGCGCGTCCAGGTAGGCGGCCGTCAGCTCCGCGGGCGCGCCCGTACGCGTGAACAAATTGCAGAAGCCGCAGCGCATCTCGCAGAACGGCACGTGCAGGTAGAGGAACAGCGCGTCGCGGCGTTCGGCCGCCCACACGTCGGCGAGCCGGGGGCGCGGGGCGAGCGGCCGGTAGCTCGTCTTGTGCGGGTACGCGTAGACGTATCCCTGGTACGGGCTGGTGCGTTCGAGAGCCGGGTGCGGCGTGGTCATGGCAGGAGGAACTCGGCGTACGGCACGGTCCACACGATCTCATGGCCGAACCGGTGGCCCGTGTGGCCGTCCTCGCCGTACGCGGTCCCGTGGTCGGAGCAGATGATGACGAGGCAGGGGCGGCGCATCAGGTCGAGCAGTCCGCCGATGTGCCGGTCGACGTATTCGAGCGCGGCGGCGTGCGTGGCACGCGAGTCCTCGCCGCGTGGCGTATCCGCCGCGTAGAACCAGTTCGGCTGGTGGAGTGCGGAAACGTTGACCAGCATGAACAGTCGCCGGTCGGCCGGAGTGGCCGCGACGACCCGGCCGGCGCGGGCGATCTGGTGCTCGAACGAGGCCGGGTCGGTGACGCCGAACTCCGGCTCCCAGTGGCTCTCGGCGAACAGTCCGGGCAGCGCCGAGCCGAGCGGACCGCGCTTGTTGAAGAAGCCCACGCCGCCGATGCACACCGTGTGGTAGCCCGCCCGGGCGAGTCCGGCCGGCAGGTCGGCGGCGTCGAACACCCAGGTGCCGGACGCCGTCGTCTCGCTGCCGGCGAACCGCGCGGCGAACGGCCGCGGGTGCGGGCCGGGCCGGTCGGGCGTCGGCAGGAACCCGGCGAGGAAGGCCGCGTGCGCCGCGTACGTGAAGCTGCCCGGTGTGTGCCGCCGCTCCCACCGCCCCCCGGGCAGCGCCACCGCCAGGGCGGGCGTGCGCCCGGCCGCCATCAGCTCGGCCGCGACGTCGTACCGCAACGTGTCCAGAGTGATCATCAGCAGGTCGTGGCTGCCCACGACCGCGTTCATGTCGCGCACGCCAGCGCCTCCCTGGCCCGGGCGGAGACGATCTGGGCCGTGTAGGTGTCCAGGCCCCCGGCGCCGCTGCCCGGCAGTCCGGTCAGCCCCGGCATGAGGTCGCCGAACGCGTTGACCTCCGCCACCGCGAACCGCCGCCCGCCGATGCCGACCAGCAGGTCGACGCCGACCATGAGGCTGCCGGGAAAGCACGCCGCCGCCTGCGCGCAGACCTCCAGCGCCCGCGTCCAGCCGCGGTCGCCGAGCCACGCGCGTACGGCGGCCAGGTCGCCGCGTGCCCCGCCGAGATGGAGGTTCGTCATCGGGTGGCGGCTGGTGCGCACGACCGCGTGGGTCGGGGTGCCCGCGACCACCACCACGCGCAGGTCGAACGCGCGGCCCTCGATCGACGCCTTGGGCAGCCACGCCTCAACGTGCAGCCCGTCCGGCGCCAGCGCGTCGACGAGCGCGGCGACCTCTGCCTCGGTCTCATGCGAACGCACCCGCAGCGAGTTGTGCAGGACACCGTGGGCGTCGCGTGCCGCGGAGGTGACCGCCCTGATCCGGCCGGGAGCCGTCTGGAGCGCGACCACCCCCGCGGCCGACGACCCGTGCGCGGGCTTGACGAACACCCGGCGCATGCGCGCGTCCGCCATCCGGGCCCGCAGCTCGTCATAGCCGCGTACGGCCGGCAGCGCCGGCGGCACCGGCACCCCCGCCGCACCGAGCCGCGCGTGACAGCGGCGCTTGTCGAACATCACCGCGATCTCCCCGACGTCACCGAGCAGCCGCACCCCGCCCGCGGCGGCCGAGGCTCCGGCGGCGACCGCGATACGCCGCAGCCCGGCGGTGAAGGTCGCGTACCAGCGCGCGCTGCCGGCGACGCGGGTGGGATCGCCCGGCCCGCGCAGCAGCGCGTCCGTCTCCGGGTCCTCGCCCGGCGAGTCGATCCGCAGCAGCGTGCCCGGCTCGACGTCGATCGCGGCTCCGCGCAGTACGTCGCGCCAGTCGATGACGACCGGCTCGCGCAGGCCCTGGTCTCGGCACGCCGCGGCGAACAGCGCCGCCCGCCGCCCGCCGGGAACGGCGACCACGGCGAAGGCCGCGTCCGGTCTCATTGAGAGACCGCCACGCGGCGCCGGTCGCCGTCCGACTTCTCCCGCGCGTGCGGTCTCATTCAGAGACCGACACGTAGCGCCAGTCGCCGTCCGGCTTTTCCTGCTCGGTCAGGTCGACGGTGACGCCGGGGAGTGCCGCCTGTATCCGCGCGACCATCGCGTCGGTGAGGAAGTGGTGGTGCAGGTCGAGGCGCTTCAGGTGGGTGAGCGGCTGGCCGGACAGCAGCGCCTCCGCGCCCTCGTCGGTCAGCATGCCCATCGCGAGGCTGAGTGACTCGAGCCGGGCCACGACCGGCGCACCCGCGATCGCCGCCGCGACCTCGTCCTGGATCTGGCTGTCCTCCAGCCCCAGATGGCGCAGCGCCGGCATCCGCTCACCCGTCAGGATCGGAGCGAGGTCGGCCACCGTGGCGTCGCCGCCGTAGTCGTCGACGCCGAGCCAGAGGTCCAGGCGTTCGAGGGCCGGTACGTCGCTCGCCGCCACGGCACGTACGACGGCAGAGGGCAGGCCGCCCGACTCGAACCTCAGCACCCGCATCGTCTCGCTCTGGATCGGGGCCACGACGAGCCCCTGGGCACCGCGGACCTCGAATCGCGTCAGGCCTGGGAACGCGGTGAACAGCGGCGTGATCTCGGAGTGCTCGATCCAGGAGATCTCCGACTCCTCCACCGCGATGTCCCCGAGGAACAGCGCGCGCAGGCGCGGCAACCGGGCGGCCGCGGCGACCAGCACGCCGACCGGGTCCACCGTGCCGTCGTCGTACGGGCTGCCCCAGTAGCCGATGACCAGGCTGGTCACCTGGGCGACGTCGACCTGCCGGAGGAACGCCTCGAACACCTCGACGAAGGGCGTCCCCTCGTACTCGGTGGCGATCCGCCAGGCGGCCGACGCAGCCGGCGGGAGCGGCTCACCTGACTCGCCCGCGTGCGCGAAGTCGACGACCGGCAGGCCGTCGAACTCCGAGAGATGATCTCCTACGGTCATGACCGGACACCCTTTCCTCGCGGACGACGAGAATTCCTCGCGGCGACGAGACACGTCTACCAGAAGCGGACGACAAGCCGCGCGAACTGGACGGACTTCGCCGGGTGCCGGGCTCAGGCTTCGGTGACGTACGGCCGTCGCCGGGCGACCGAGCCGAGCCAGAGAAGGTCGCGGGCGCGGGTCATGGCGACGAAGAGTTGCCGCCGGTGAAGCTCGGCCCGCTCGCGGTCGACGTCGCCGGCGGCGCCCGTGGGCGGGTCGGCGTCGTGGTCGGGCAGGAAGACGTACTTGAAGTCCAGGCCCTTGGCGCGGCGGTAGGTGCCGAGCTTGACCGCCTCGACCGGCCGTCCGTCGTAGTGCTCCAGCCTCATCACCGGGATGCCCGCGCGGGTGAGCCGGCGATGGTAGTCCCCGACCTCCCGCAGCGACCGGCACAGGACCGCGGCGTCGGCGAGCGGTGAGCCCTCCTGCGCCGGCAGCGCCCTGATGGCCTCGACGAGCCGTGCGATGTGCTCGGCCTGGTCGGTGGCCACCACGCGGACCACCTGGCCGTCGTGGTAGGTGAGATCGACCGTACGCTCGCCGATCGGCGCGGCCCCGTCCAGGTCGTCGTACGGGTCGTCGGAGACCACGGCGAACGCGGCCGCGAGGATCGGGGCGGCGTTGCGGTAGTTGGTCCGCAGCACCGCTCCCCGGCCGCGGATGTCGATGCCGGCGTCGGCGAGCCGGAACCCGCCCGGGTACACCGCCTGCTGCCCGTCACCGATCAGCAGCAGGCCGTTCGGGACGTCGCCGGCCAGCGCGTGCAGCAGCTTGACGCCGATGAGGGTGAGGTCCTGTACTTCATCCACGATCACCGCGGCGTACGGCGGGTCGGCGGGACGTTTCTCCAGCTCCGCCAGCGCGCTGAGGAGTACGTCGTTGAAGTCGCAGACGCCGCGTTCGGCGCGCAGCAGCTCGTACTCCTCATACAGCAGCCAGGCCGCCTCCCGGTGTGCCACCTGGAGCGCGGTGCGGCGACCGTGGCGCGTGACGGTGCGGTACTCCTCCAGCGACGTCAGGCCGCGTCCCTTGATGACGTGGTCGATCTCCTCGCGCCAGTAGCCGGGCGTCGGCTCGATGTCGGTCAGCGCGCTGTCGCGCCCCGCGGCCATCCACGCGCGGGAGAACGCGTCGTTCACCCGGTCGCCGTGCAGCGGCGCGTCGACGCCGCGCTCGGCCAGGAACGCCTGCGCCCACGCGTGCAGGCTGGTGAACTCCACCCGGCCGGCGAACGTGGCCGCCATCCGGCCGAACAGTTGCTCCTGTACGCGCGGCAGGTTGTTGACGTAGGTGGCGTAGAGAATCTTGCCCGTGCCGTGCGCGGCCAGGTGAGCGGCCCGGTGCAGCCCGACCACGGTCTTGCCGGTCCCGGCCGGCCCGCTGATCCGCGCCGGCCCGCTCCAGTCGCGCCGGGCGAGGGCCACCTGGTCGGGGTGCAGGAACGTCATCCACCGCTCGATCGGCGCGTGCAACAGCGACTCCAGCGCCGCCTGCTCCACGTCCTCGGCGGCGAACAGCGGCTCCGCGGCCTCGGCCGCCGCGGTAGCACCGGACGCCTGGAGGACCGTGGTCTCGTACGCCGGGAAGGTCTCCTGAAGGTGCGCGGTCACGGCGCGTATCGGAGCAGGGGTCAGCCGCTTCGGCTCGGCGACCAGCATCTGGATCACGTCGGGGTCCCCGAGGAGGCGTACGCGGCCGAGGGAGGCGTTCAGCCGGTGCCCGGCGAAGATCATCAACGGCCATACGGTGACCGGAGACATGCCCAGCGCGGCCACCGCGTCCTCGGCCACGCGTGTCATGTTCAGCAGCTTGCGCACCTCGCCGTCGCGGGGCGCTCCGCCGGCCAGCAGGTGGCCGTCGTCGATCGCCGGCGCATCCCGCCACCGCTTCACGTCGATGACGAACACCCCGCCGGGGCCGATGAGGATCATGTCGACGTTCGCCGACCGGGTCCCGGGCCAGCGCCGGTCGACCAACAGCCGCCAGCCGACCGCCGTGAGGCTCATCAGTGTCGCGGCCACCCGGCGTTCCGCCTCGGCCGCCGCCTCGAACCGCCCGGCCAGCGCCTGCGCCTCACGTGACCGGCGCGCCAGCTCCATCGCCTCCTCGCGCGCACGGCGGCCGCGTGCACCGGCCGATCCTCCAGCTGCCAACGCCGCCCCTCACCCGAAAGATGCGATCTTCAACAGATAGCAACAATCGTGACGAGCCGACAACCCAAATCGGGGGCCGAACCCAGGATCGCCCGCCCGCGGCTTCGGTACGCCCGATAAAGGAGAGGCCGTCGCCGCGGCCGCCGCATAGAATTCGCGTCACGGGAAACGGCGTGGCTTCGCCCGCGCGCGAAAGTGGGATCGGTCATGGGGCACGTCGAAGTCTCGCATGTGGACTACTACCTGCCCGACGGGCGGGCGTTGCTCGACGACGCCTCCTTCCGTGTGGGCGACGGTGACGTCGCGGCGCTCGTCGGGCCCAACGGCGCGGGAAAGACGACGCTGCTGCGGCTGATCTCCGGTGAGCTGCGGCCCGAGGCAGGGTCGGTGACCGTGAGCGGCGGTCTCGGGGTCATGCCGCAGTTCGTCGGGTCCGTACGCGACGACCGGACCGTACGCGACCTGCTCGTCTCGGTCGCACCGCCGCGGATCCGGCAGGCCGCGCGCGAGGTGGACGAGGCCGAGACGGCGCTGCTGGAAGACGACGACGAGGCGTCGCAGCTCAGGTACGCGCAGGCGCTCAGCGACTGGGCCGAGGCACACGGCTACGACGCCGAGACGCAGTGGGACGTGTGCACCGTCGCCGCGCTGGGGGTGCCGTACGAGCAGGCGCAGTGGCGCGCGGTGGGGACGCTGTCGGGCGGTGAGCAGAAGCGCCTCGTCCTGGAGGCCCTGCTGCGCGGTCCCGACGCCGTCCTGCTGCTGGACGAGCCGGACAACTATCTCGACGTTCCCGGGAAGCAGTGGCTGGAGAAGCAGCTACAGGAGACGCGCAAGACCGTGCTCCTCGTCTCACACGACCGTGAGCTGCTCGCACGCGTCCCGAGAAAGATCGTGAGCGTGGAGCCCGGGCCGGCGGGCGGCAACGTGTGGGTGCACGGCAGCGGCTTCGCGACCTATGACCAGGCGCGCGAAGCCCGGTTCGAGCGCTTCGAGGAGCTGCGGCGCCGGTGGGACGAGAAGCACGCGCAACTCAAGAAGCTCGTGGTCGACATGCGGCAGTACGCCTCCCGCAGCGACGAGATGGCCTCGCGCTACCACGCGGCCCAGACCCGGCTGCGCAGGTTCGAGGAGGCCGGTCCCCCGCTGGACCCGCCGCGCAAGCAGAACATCACCATGCGCCTGCGGGGCGGCCGTACCGGCGTACGCGCCATCACCTGCAAGGGGCTGGAGCTCACTGGGCTGATGAAGCCGTTCGACCTGGAGATCTTCTTCGGCGAGCGGGTCGCCGTCCTGGGCTCGAACGGGTCGGGCAAGTCGCATTTCCTGCGGCTCCTGGCCGGTGAGGACGTCCGGCACGGCGGAGAGTGGAAGCTCGGCGCCCGCGTCGTCCCCGGCCACTTCGCCCAGACGCACACCCGGCCCGATCTGCTCGGCCGCACCCTCGTCGACATCCTCTGGGCCGAGCACGCGCTGCGGCGGGGGCCGGCGATGAGCGCCCTGCGCCGGTACGAGCTGGAGGGCCAGGGCGACCGGCTCTTCGACAAGCTCTCGGGCGGCCAGCAGGCACGGCTCCAGATCCTCGAACTCGAACTGGGCGGGGCGACCGCGCTGCTGCTGGACGAGCCGACCGACAACCTGGACCTGGAGTCCGCCGAGGCCCTCCAGGAGGGCCTGGCTGCGTACGAGGGGACCACCCTCGTGGTCACGCACGACCGCTGGTTCGCCCGCTCGTTCGACCGCTACCTGGTCTTCGGCGCGGACGGCGTGCTCCGCGAGACGCCCGAGCCGGTCTGGGACGAACGCCGCGTCGTACGCCCGCGTTAGCCGGGCCCCGGTTGAGTAGGGGAGACCATCGCCGAACTACGAAGGCGCGGCACTCAGGTGGACGTCCTCTGGTCGTGTGACGAGGGCACCGAAGCCACCAAGGAGATCCTTCGTAAGCTGGGCAGGGCGCGTGCCGTCGCGTCTCCCTCGCCCGGCACGGCCATCACTCCTGAGTGACGTTCAACCGCGAGCCGTCGTCGCACGCGGTCGACCTGGTCCTCACCGACGCCGAAGAGGGCCCCATGGCCATCTTGGGCGCCGCGCCCTGGCAGGCATCCGCCGATCCGCGCTCTCTCAGCCCCGCGCTACGGCTCATCCAGCCGACCGTCCTGTCCACACTGGCGCGGCTCTGCGCCGGCTGGATGGTCGAGTTGCCGGGCACCGAAGGCGCCCTTCCCTCCCAACGCTGGCGGCGAATCGCCGAACAGTGGGCGGCCAGGACCGCCGACCCCTCCGGACCGGCGCCGACGGCCCGCTGCGTGAATCTGCCCGCCCACAAGTGCGCCAGTGAGGTCACCTTGCTGCTGGGGCCGGAACACGCGGCCCTTCGCGAGAGGTTGCGCGAGACGTCCGGTCCGCGTCTCCTGGTCGCCGACGGGCGTCGGCCCGTCCGGAGTCTGCACGACGCGTACGCGGCGGAACCGGGCAGCGCGCAGGACGTACGGTACTTGGCGGTCGGCGGCTCCGACGGCTGGATCTTCGAACGCCGGACCGCCAACGTACCGAGCCAAGTCAAGACGGTGACCTCGCCGCCCGCCTCGGAGCGGCACCGGGTCCTCGCCAGTCGAGATCACTGGCTGATCGAGTACACCGACTCGCCTCATGCCGCCCTGTCGTTCCTGATCTCCGAGCACGCGGCGGCAAGCGCCTGGGCACGCACCTCCCTGCAGGCGAGACCACGCGGCTGAGCCGTACGCGTACGGAGGCCCGGGCCGCCGCGCCAACCGCCCACGCCGGGCGACCCGGCGCGGCCGCCCACCTCACTCGATGCCCCGCTCCAGCGCGTACCGGACCAACTGCGCCTTGTTGTGCAGCCGCAGCTTGCCGAGCGTGTTCTGCACGTGGTTCTGCACGGTGCGGTGCGAGAGGACGAGACGCTCGGCGATCTCCCGGTACGTCAGGCCCTTCGCGACGAGGCGCAGGACCTCGGTCTCGCGTGCGGTCAGCCGGGGCGCGCCCCGCTCCGGTGAGCGATCGAGGCGGTGGTACTCGCCCAGGACGAGCCCGGCCAGACCGGGTGTGAAGACCGTCTCGCCCGCCGCCACGTCCCGTATCGCCGTGACCACGTCGTCCAGTCCCGCGGACTTCACGAGGTAGCCGCCGGCGCCCGCTGTCATGGCCGCCAGCACGTGTCGCTGTTCACCGCTCGCCGACAGGATGAGCACCCGGATCGACGGGTCGGCGGCCAGGATCCGCCGGGTGACCTCCTCGCCCGGCAGATCGGGCAGTCGCAGGTCGAGCAGGACGACGTCCGGGCGGGTCGCGCGCAGCAGCCGCAGCGCCTGCGCCCCGTCGCCCGCGGTGCCCGCCAGCGTGAATCCGCGTGCGGCCAGCTTCTCGGCCAGGCCGTCACGCCAGATCGGGTGGTCGTCGACGACGAGCACCCGCAGCGGCACTTCAGTCTCCGCGCACACGTAGCTCCACCTCGGTCCCACGGCCCGGCGTGGCGGTCACCTCGGCCGTACCGCCCGCGTCGTGCAGCCGGCCCACGATCGACTGGGCGACGCCGATGCGGCCCGCTTCGGCCGCCCGCGCGAGCCGTCCCGCCGCGGAACCCGCTGCCATCGTCGCGTACACTCACCGTCACCTCTCCCGCCTCGTCCTCCAGCAGCACCCAGGCACGCGCGTCCGCGCCCGCGTGGCGGCGCGTGTTGTCCAGTGCCTCGCCGGTCGCCGCCGCCAGCGTCCGGGCCAGCGCGTACGTGAGCCACACCGCGTCCGCCGGGCAGGAGACGGTGACCCGGTCGCCGGCCAGGGGCTCCAGCAGCGTCCGCAGGTCGACTCTCCCGCCGGGACCGGACGGTGACGCCGTGGTCACCAGCGATCGCAGCGCCCGCTCCTGCTCCCCGGCCAGCCGGCCGATCTCGGCGGCGGCACCGCCGAGTTCCCGGCCACGCACGCTGACCAGCGCCAGCACCTGGAGGACCGAGTCGTGGATGTCGCGAGCGAGGCGCTCCCGCTCCGCCGTCGCCGCCTCCTGACGTACGGCGCGGTCCGCGGCGGCCTCCGCGCGGAGCACGAGCCGTACGACGTGGCCGCCGACGACTCCGGTGATCAGGAGCAGCACGATGCCGTTGAAGGTGTTCTGTGGCAGCGCCTGGCGCTCGAGCACGTCCGCGGCCGAGACCGCGGCGGCGCCGGCCAGTCCCGCCCAGGGCCCGCCGACGACCGCGCAGGCCAGGACCGAGGCCGCCGTCCAGGAGACCGGCAGGGTCGGCGCACCGTGCGCGATGCGGGCGGCCGTCTCGACCCAGCCGGTGCTGAGCACCGCCGCGACCGCGACCGCCACGTCGGCGGCGACGAGCCAGGACTTCCACCGCAGCCGCCGCGCGTAGGCGGCCGAGGTCAGCACGGACCAGAGGGCCATGGCGGCGAGCACGAGGATCCCGCCCGCGGGATGCGCGTACCGCCCGTGGTCCCGTGCGATCAGCACCCCGGCGTAGACGAGCGCCACGACGCGAAAGACTCCGACCGCGCGCCACATCTGTTCCACCACAAAGGTGACGGTACGGGCGATTCGCCGTCACGCGCGAGGGCGAGGTCCGCGACGGCATCTCAGGTGTCGACCTTGAACGGGTCGTGCTGGGCCAGCAGCTTGTCCAGCCGTGCCTTGTCCACCCGGCCGCTGACCGTCTCCGTCTCCTGCCGGTCCCGCACGCACTTGGCGAGCGTGAACGTGGAAGTCACCACGTACAGGAGTGCGAGCGCGAGAAACGCCCTGATCCACGCACCGACCGGCAGGTACGCGATGGCGATCACACAGGCCGACAGCGCCACCCCGAACGAGATGGCCGCCTGGACGAAGAACGCGGCTGTGGTGGTCGAGCCCACCGTCGTCTGACTCATGCCGTCATCGTCGCCCGCCCGGCCGCCCCGCGCCTGAGCACAAGTGCTCAGGCTCTCCGCCGCCGGCGGGACCGGACGACCGCCCGGCCCCGCCGCCCGTGGTCATGCCAGGAGTGGGTGGTGGCCGTCGCGGTAGCGGACGCCGTCACGGCGCGCGCACCTCGTCGTGCCAGGTTCCTGGGACCGGTTCCGTGCGGAGCAGCTCGGACCGCTCGACCACGACGCACACGTCCTCCAAGGCCTCCGCCCGCCTGGCGGTCGCGGTCGAGGCGTTGTTCGACTCCGATGAGTGGGGCGGGCCGGCTGGTAAACGACAACGTGCCGCCCGCCGACGCTGCCGACCCCGATGACTGGCGGCGTGAGCTGGCCGGCCGGTACACGACGGTGTCGGGGTTCTTGAAGGTGCTGCCGAAGGTGATCGAGTCGGCGCGAACACCGAGGGCGCCGCGATGCCACCCCCAGGCGCAGCTTTGGAAGGGCCGCGTGGGAGGCGGTACGGGCGGACGTGCTCACCACGCTCGGGCTGTCTGAGGACCCCGGCGAGCTGCTGGCCGAGCACACCACGACGCTGGACGCTGCCTACCGGCAGGTCGGCTCAGTCCAGGATCGAGACGAACAGCTCGGCCTCGCGCTGGGTCATACCGCTCTCGGTGCAGACGAGCGCGACCGCGCTGGGGAGGTCACCCCCATTACGCAGGTCCTTGGCCCGTTCGGCCAGGCTGCCCGGACTGCCGACGCCGTACGGCCCGGCGGGCGGTTCCGGCAACGGCCCACGGCGGAAGGTGTCCACGATGACCTTGGCCGCTTTGAGGTTAAGCCCGGTGGACTCTCGTACCTCGTGTATCGCCTGGGCGGCCCTGTTCCGGCTCAGGAGCGTCTGGACGCGTCGCTGAAGATCGGCGGGGATCGCCATCGGTTGCGACGTCACCGGCCACCGACGGATCCCCATCCTGACAGCGACCGTCATCGCCGCAACCGCGGCGAGTATGACCGCACCGAACGGGCCAAGCACAAGCCAAGAGTCAGTCATGCCCGAATCAAATGATTCGCGGCGTCGACGGAACGCGTAGGCGACGACCCGTATCCGAAACCGGGGCACCCCCGCCCGACACTTCCCGGGCGTTCCTGGCGGCGGGGAGCGGCTTGGTGGCTGCGGACACGGTAAGCATGTGACCTATGTGCCGATTGACCCGGATTTGAGTGATGCGGAGCTGTGGCAGCGGGCCGGCGACGGACACGTGTTCGGCGTGCTTTTCGAACGACATGCTCGGGCGGTCTACAACCACTGCTTTCGACGTGGCAATCGCGATCGTCCTGGCGTTGTGCGCATGGGCTGGGCTCAGCCATGCCGAGGCGGCCTCGGAATCTGGGTGGGAACCGTGCGGTCCCGGCTGTCCGGGGCCGGGGCGCGACTCCGGAGCTGCAGGCGACGCAACACGATGCTCGTCACGGACACAACGAGGATGAACACCGATCGGTGTTCCGGCCGATGGAGGAGGAAGCGTGACCGAGTACCTGCCACCCGAGCGAGACCTGCCCCGGCCGTCATGGGCATGCGAAAGGAACACCTCGGGGTGTGGAGCCCGCAGGCGCCCTCGCCCGCCACGACAGCGGACCCGTTGGAGTGTTTCCCGGCGGACGTGACACGTGCGAGAAGCTGGGTCTGCGACCGGCCCGGCCGCTCACCGATCAAGAACACCAGCAGGCCGTCGCCTTCGGCACGCTCGAGAACGAACTCATCACACACCTCAGCCGTTGCGTCTCCAAGACCGACGCCGTGGAATTCGCCGAAGACCTCAAGGTTCTCCACATCACCGGATGCGAGTGACCCTCGACAGCCGGGGAAGAAATCCGCGCTGCGCCATCTACATCAACCTCGACCCGCAGAAGAAAGCCGTCCTGCTGGGCTGAGGTCGAGCCGGCGCATGGACCGGCCTGGGCGGTCCTGCTGAACCGGCCGGGCCACCGCCCGGGTGAACCGCTGAGCATCCGGCGTCCCGGCTCTCGGGCGACACCGTGCCGCGCCGGCGGATGACGCGCCGTGTCCGCGGAAACCGCGGAAACGGTGGTAACCCCGTGAGCCTCGCCGGACCTTAAAGAGCGAGTGCAACGGCGAACATGAGGCGGAGATCTCATCGATGAGCGATGAAGACGAAACGGATCGATTCACGGCGGTGTTCCGGCGATATCACCCCCGGATCCTGGCATACGCCCTGCGCAGGGCCGACGAGGGGCACGCGGAGGACATCGTCGCGGAGACATTCACCGCGGCGTGGCGGCACATCGGCTGGCTGCCGGACGACCCGCTGCCCTGGCTCTACCGAACCGCCCACAACTGCCTGGCCAACCAACGGCGATCAACCAGTCGGCAGCTCCGCCTCGCGGGCCGGGTCGCGGACCATCTCGCCACGGCCACCGTGAACGTCCCGGACCACTCCGCCAGTGTGGTCGAGGAGGCGCACCTGCGCGCCGCGCTGGCGGCGCTGCCGCCCAAAGACCGCGAGGCGCTGTTGCTGGTGAGCTGGGAGGGCCTCGACCATCACACCGCCGCCTACGTCACCGGCTGCTCGCCGACCGCCTTCAAAGTCCGGGCGCACCGCGCCCGCAAGCGGCTGGGCGCCCTGCTCGACGCCGGCAGCGCGACACCAGGCGACGCCGCCGTCCCCGTACGGACCCACCGTTCAAAGGAGTCACGATGATAGAGCTGCACGACCTGCTGGCGGCCGCCAATCCGATCACCGAAGCCGACCTCGGCGACACGGCCACGTCACCGCGAGCCCAAGCCCTGCTGCGGCACATCCTCACCGAGTCGGCGTCCTCACGATCACACACACGGTCACCACGTGTCCGCATGATCCAATGGGCCATCCCCCTCGCCGCCGTCGCGGTGGTTGCCACGGTGCTGTGGAACGTGCTCGTCCCGGAACCCATCCCCATGCAGCGGTACGTCACATCCGGACCCGCGCATGCCGTTCTGATGGCGGCCGCCCAAAAGGCGGAGACGACGACGGGCACCGGACGGTTCTGGCACGCTCAAGGTGAAGCCGTGCAGACGCTGTACCGCGACCATCACGGCCACCGCTACCAGCTGTTCGCCAGCAATCCAACCGAGAGCTGGATCCCGATCGACCGGCGTGATGGAATCGCCGTCTCCGGTCAAGCGCCCCCCGGTGTCACGCTCAAGCCGGTCACCGACGCCGACGCGGCCATTTACCACGCCGACGGCTCTCCTCAGCCCAATGAGAACGCGGCAGCGGGTATCCAGGTCCCCGACATCCCGAACGGGCCGAACCTCGCCGGAGAGACGATCTACGAGGGCGACCCGGCGCAGCTACCCACCGACCCCGCCCGGATGCGCATGGCGATGCTGGAGTGGATGCGTGACCACGACACCACGCCGACGCACCCGGATGCGTTCCTGTTCCGCGAGGGCGCCAAGCTACTGGACGCCGGCAAACGCCCACTTGCGCCGCCGATCCGAGCAGCGGTCTACCGGTTGCTCGCGGGGCTGCCGGGCGTGCGCAGTCTTGGCCGGGTAAGCGATCCGCTGGGCAGGCCCGCGCTCGGCGTCGCGATGACCGAGCACACCTCCGCATACGGCACTCTGGACTGGCAACTCCTCATCCAACCGTCGAGTGACTCCATCATGGCGACCCGAACCGTGGTGCTCCGACACGGCGCGAGGAATCCCCGGGCGACACCGGGCAGCACCCAGTACCTCGAACTGTGGCGAACGGCAGGCTGGACCGACACCCCCCCGAAGCACCCACTACCCGGGGCAACACGCCACTGAGCGAGGTATGAGCGGCCAGGCTCCGCGCACGCCGACGCCACCAGGCCCGCTAACGCGACTTTTCGTTCCGATGCTGGTCGACCCCGACGACTCCGCAGGCGGCTCTTCGCGCGTCCCGGTTGTTTACACGCGCATGTCTCCGCATGCACGAAAACCCCCGAATCGCTAGCCTCGCCCTCATCCGAGGAGCATTTTCTTTGGCGCAGCTATCAGTCGCTGAAAAAACCTTCGGTTCACCGAAGCCGCTTTCTGCCGGGCGGTATCGGCAGCGCTTGCGGAGGCACGTACCGTTCGTCCTGGTATTCACCATCGCGGCCGGTCTACGAACCGTCACGATGCTCGGCTACCGATGGCCCGGTCCGTACGCGCCACGTGGGATCTACTACGGCGACTCCTACGCCTACCTCTGGCTGGCGCTGGACCCAAAACCTTCGCAGGGGTTTCGAAACATTGGTTATCCGCTGCTGCTTTGGCTGCTGGCTCCATTCCACAGCATCTCCGTGGTGGTGATAATCCAGCATCTGCTCGGGCTGGCGATCGGTCTCATGATCTACTCCGTGCTGCGGCGTAGGGCCGTACCGGTATGGGGAGCGCTACTGGCGACCGTGCCGGCATTGTTCGATGCTCACATGCTGGAGCTCGAGCACGTCGTGATGTCGGATACGTTGTTCATCTTTCTCGTGGTGGCCGCGTTCGTGACGTTGATGTGGTCGCCCGGCGACCTGTCGGCGCATGCGGCCGCCGGGGCCGGGCTGTTGCTCGCATTCGCGGCGCTTACGCGCAGTGTCGGTGTTCCGTTGCTCCTGCTCGTTCTGGTCTCCGTGGCCCTGCGGCGCATAGGCTGGCGCCGGTTCGCCGTCGTGGCGATTACCGGACTGCTGCCTTTGGCTCTGTACGCGAGCTGGTACAGAGCCGATCACGGGAAGTTCACGCTGACCGGCGAGGCGGACGGCGTCTCTTTGTGGGCGCGGACCATGACGTTCGCGGACTGCCGCCTGATCCAACCGCCGCCGGACGAGGCCGCATTGTGCCCCAACGGGTCCTGGCACGACGCGGCATCGGAGTACGTATGGGCATCGGACTCGTCACTGACCCGCTTGCCCGGCGGTGCCGCCACCAACAATGACCGTGCTCGATCCTTTGCACTGCACGCGATCATGGCACAGCCCCTGGACTACCTCAGCGCCGTCACTCATGACCTCTGCCTGGCGTTTCACTGGACCCCCGCCCGGCACCCCCAGCGACTCACGCCCGCATTCGACTTTAAGAACGGCTCCTGGGAACCGCAGGGCGTCACGCCGTGGGCGCGGCAGGCACTCGCTGCGTACGCTCCGGGTACCAGCCTTACCTACCACTCCGTCGAACCATATGCCGGATTCCTGCGCGCCTATCAGTACGCCGCCTACCTTCGCGGCCCGTTCCTCGCCGCGATCCTCCTCGCGGGCATGCTCGCGCTGCGCCGCGGTGCACTACTGCCCTGGGCCGCCGCGCTCTGCCTCCTCGTGCTTCCGGTAGCGGCCCTGGACTTCGACCTGCGCTACGTTCTGCCGGTCGTGCCGGTCGCCTGCCTGGCAGCCGCGATGGCGATCTCCGACCGCCAACGAGTGCGTCGCGCTTTTGTAGGCGCGGCGGGCCTTCTTGACCGGTTGTAGCGAAGGTGGAGCTGATCCGATGGTGAAGCTGCCAGGAGCGGGCCTGACCACTGATCTTCTTTAGGGCTTTCTTGCTGATCGCGGGCTGGAACGACATGAAGGTGCCGCCGTTCCTTGTCCGTGCCGTGCGTGCCCGGAACATGAACCCCAGGAACGTGAACTGTGTGGTGCCGTATTGCTGGTACCGGTTCGCGTCCTTGCAGTACACGACCGTGGTCTTGGCGGGTGCAGAACGAGCCCGACCTCCTCCATCCGTTCCTGCAACGCCGTCAGGACTGTGTGGGCTGGTCGTTCCGATGCGGCTGGGCGCTGGACTGTCGTCAGGGTGTCCGCGCCGATCCGTTCACCGCCTGGATCCCGCCGCGCGGGTTCAGTGGTCTTGGAGTTTTTGGGTGTTGTTGAGGCTGAGGGCTTCGGCGAGTTGGTCTTGGAGGATGATGATGCGGCAGGCGGCGTCCAGGGGGGTGCCTTGGTCGAGGAGTTCGCGGGCGCGGGCGGCGAGGCGGAGTTGGTAGCGGGAGTAGCGGCGGTGGCCGCCGGTCGAGCGCTGGGGAGTGATCAGTTTCGCCTCGTCCAGGCTGCGCAGGAAGCCTTGGGTGGTGCCGAGCATCTCCGCGGCACGGCCCATGGTGTAGGCGGGGTAGCCCTCGTCGTCGAGTTTGTCGGACATGTTCTGCTCGGCTGGGTCCATCGAGCCTCCACGTCATGAGGGCCCCGGTGCCGTAGCACCGGGGCCCAGGGTTTCAGGTGTCAACACCATCTACCGACGAGAACGTCGGCCTGTCGTATCCGCACCGGCCACCTGAAGCGGTGAAGGGTGCGGGGATCGCGGAAGCGTGACCGGAGACCACCTCTCGTTCTGATGGGACTGCGGTACCCGCGCGGCGAGACACAACCAGCAGCGGGCGATCCGACGGCGTATGACCCTCCCCTTCTCCTCTGATCTTCCTCATAACCCTTCCGTACCGGCCTCAGACCTTCAGGGACCTGCTACCTCGCCCCAGCGCGTCCGACGGCCGCTTGCCACCGCCCGGAGCCACTACCGTTACCTGGCCCCAGCGCACCTGACGCCGTGCTCTTCCTTCTTGATCAGCGACCCGGAACTCCTCAGGGCTCTCTGAGACCTGCGTACCTCATCCCAGCGCGCCCGGCGGGCCACTCGCCACCGCCCGGAGCCACTTCCCTCACCTCGGCCCCGGCGCACCTGACGTCGTGCTCATCATGTTCACGGGCAGTTCGTTGTCTCCCGCGCCTCTTTGATGTTCTCTTCCCTTGCGACATCGGGAACACTACCCAGCCCGGCAGCGAATGTCTACTCCGGCCACATAAGATTTTCTTTGGTCTTGAGCTGACGGACGGCGGCGTCCAGGTAGACCGTACGCGGCGTCGCCGGCACGCGCCGACGGTAAGTCGGCCGAGCCCGAGGGCGGCTCCGCGTCGCGGTCTCCGCATTCCACGCAGCCGGGGTGCGGGTCCGGCCTCGCGCCGGCCGGCGCGGTGACGTGCCACCACGGACGGCCGCTCCTGCCCCAGCCCCGATCGGCGGCGCCCGCCACGGCCAGCGAGGCGTTCAGCGTCCGCTTGACCACGCGAAGCCGCTCCTCGGCGGTCTCCTCCGTCTCGGCGCGCTCGCGTGCGTAGAGCCGCACGAGTTCGCCGAACCGGTAGCGGAACCCCCCGTCGGTGCTCGCACCGTGGAGGGTCAGGAGCCGTGCGTCGACCAGCTCCTCGATCCGCGCCTCGGCCTCGCCCACGCCGATGTCCAGGGCGGCGGCACAGATCCAGGCGGCGATGTCCGGTGAGTCGAGGACGCCGAGCAGCCGGAACGTACGCCGGAGCTCGGGCGGCAGAGCGCCGTAGCTCGTCGCGAGGCCGTCGCGTACGGACAGGTCGCCCAGCACGAGTTCGTCGAGGCGGCGCCGATCCGGCCGCAGCAGGCCGGCGAGGTGGCCGAGGCTCCGGTGCGGGCGCATGGCCAGCCGCGTGCCGGCGATGCGCAGGGCCAGCGGAAGCCGGTCGCAGCACTCCAGGATCTCCGCCGCGGCGTTCGGCTCCGCCGCCACCCGCCGATGGCCGGCGAGCCGCGCCAGCAGCATCAGCGCCGACTCCGGCTCCAGCGGATCCAGCCCGACGTGGTCGACGCCGAGTCCGCCGAGGGCGCGCCGGCTCGTCACCAGCACGCCGCACCCTGGTACGCCCGGCAGCAGCGGGCGTACCTGTGCCTCGTCCGCCGCGTCGTCGAGGATCAACAGCACTCTGCGGTCGGCCAGCACGCTGCGGAACAACGCCGTGCGTTCGTCCGCCTCTCTCGGCAGCGTACGGCCGTCCACCCCGAGGGCGATCAGGAACCGGGCCAGCAGCTCCGCCGGAGCCGGCGGCGCGGCGGTGCCGCGGAGATCGGCGTAGAGCTGCCCGTCGGGAAAGCTCGACCGCAGCCGGTGCGCCACGTGCACCGCCAGGGCCGTCTTGCCCACCCCCGGCGGCCCGGTCACCACCGCCGCGCACGGTGCCGCCGACCGGCCCGCGGCGGACAGCGAACGGCGCAGGCCCTCGATCTGCTCTTCGCGGCCCGTGAAGCACGCGCAGTCGGGCGGGGTCTGCCGTGGTACGACCAGGGGGCCCGCGGGTTCGCCGGCGGACGCGGCGCCGTCGAACGTGATCGGCGCGGCGGCCGCGGGTCCGAGGATCTCCTCGGGGATCGTCGTGGCCGCGCCGTCCCGCAGCACCGCCTCGTTGACCCGCTGGAGGAGTTCGCCCGGCGGCACTCCCAGCTCGTCCTTCAGCATGACCCACGTGCGCCGGTAGACCTCCAGCGCGTCGGCCTGCCGCCCGAGCCGGCACAGCGTGAGCATGAGGTGGACGCGCAACCGGTCGCGGTACGGATGGCGGTCGACCATCTCGGTCAGATCCGTCACCAGCTCCGCGTGGCGCCCCAGGGTGAAGTTGACCGCGACGAGATCCTCGTACGCGAGCAGCCGTCGCTCCTCCAGCCGCCGTGCCTCGTCCATGACGAACTCGAAGTCGTCGAAGTCAGCGTAGGCGGCGCCCCGCCACAGGTGGAGCGCCTGTTCGTAGCAGGAGCCGGCGAGTTTGAGCTCGCCGCGTTTCCACGCGGAGCGGCCCTTGGCGCTGAGTTCGTGAAAGCGCAACGTGTCCAGCTCGCGGGGGCCGGCGTGCAGGGTGTAGCGGCCGGCGTCGTGGTCGAGGCGCTCGCCGTCGCCGATCGCCCGCCGGAGCCGGTGCACGTAGACCTGGAGGGTCTTGCGCGCGCTCGGCGGAGGTGCGTCTCCCCAGAGCGCGTCGATCAGGGTGGTCGCGGCGATCGGCTGCCCGGCCTCGCACAGGAGCGCCGCCAGCAGGCGTCGCAGCATGGCCGCGCCGAGCGTCACGTGACCCCCGTCACGACTGACCCGCAGGGGTCCCAGAATCTGGAACTCCACCCTCATAATTTACCTATCGAATACTAGATTGTTATACGAAACTCTCCTCAAAGTAGTACGTGACGTCATGCGGCGGATCAGATTCGGGAAGATCGACCGGCCTCGGGGGCGGTCGCGCTCGTGGCCTGGCCGCCCCCGGCGGGCGCTTCCTCCGGCACCGCGGGGAGGGAGATCCGGCGCACGCCGACACCCAGCACCCGGTCCGCCGGCAGGTAGCCCCAGTGCCGCGAGTCCTGACTGTCGGTCCCGTCTCCGCGTACGACCAGCCGTCCCGGCGGGACCGTCGCGCCCGGCGAGGCGCCCACCTGGTCCAGGACCTCATCAGGTACGGGATCGCCGGGGACCGCGACGATCCGCTTGAGCATCCAGCGCGTCTCGCGCAGGCCGGGCAGCGGCTCCGTGGTCCACCCGTCCCTGCGTGGCTGGAAGACGACCACCTGACCGCGGCGAAGGGCGGACCCGCCGGTCCGGCGGACCAGCACTCCGTCGCCGGGCCGGTAGGTGGGGATCATGCTGGGCCCGAAGACCCGCACGACCGCGAAACGACGCCTGACGCCGGCCAGTGCCACGAGGGCCACGACCGCCGCCAGGGCCGCGAGTACGACCAGGGGGAGCGCCCTCAGCACGTGCCCGTGATGACGTTGCAGGAGTAACAGTAGTCGGGCCCGTCACACTCGGTGATGCACTGCTTGCTGTACCGCAGGCCCCCCGAGCAGTAGCACAGGCTGTAGTACGTCCTGTACTGGAAGTAGTAGCTGCAGGCGGACGCCTCGCCACCGGGGAGGAGGCGTGCCAGCAGGCGGTCGCCGAGGCCGTGAAGGGATTTGCGCACAAGTTCTCCAATGGACGTGGAACTGACGTGCCCAGCTTCGGCCGTGCCGGTTTCGCCTCGGTTGCACCGGCCGCGCCCCCACCACGCACGCGCATGTCCCCGGCGTAACCGGCGCGCAACCGACGCTGGGCAGAATGGCCGACTCCTGATTTCCGCAACCGTTCTCCGGACCGGGAGAGATGTCGTCGTGGCCTACGTCGTGCTGACCGTCCGCGCCATGCTGGCCGGCGTCTTCGCGATCTCCGTCTTCGGCAAGGTACGCGGGGCCGGGCGGTTCGGCGCGTTCACCGACTCCGCGCGGCGGCTCGGCGGCCTCCCGCCCGTGCTCGCCCGCGCGAGCGCGTTCGGCGTCGTCGCGGCGGAGGCGTGCACGGTCGTGCTCCTCGCCGTGCCCGGGGCGGAGACGGCCGGCTTCCTGCTTGCCGCCCTGTTGTTGTGCGGGTTCGCCGTCGTCCTCGTGGCCGCGATCCGGCGCGGCGCCACCGAGCCGTGCCACTGCTTCGGCGTCTCCGAAGAGCCGATCGGGCCGCGACACGTGGCGCGCAACGTCCTGCTCGCCGGTTGCGCGATCGTCGGCGCCGTACTGGCGCCCGTCGCGCACGGAGCGCCGGCGCCCGCCGCGGTCGCGCTGTGCCTGCTGGTCGCGGCGGTCGCCGTCGGCGCGGTGGTGCTGCTGAACGACCTGATCGACATCGTCCGCTGAACCCCCCGAACTGAAGGGACTGGTACCCCGTGCCCATCGTGGTCGCCGCCATCGTCATTCTGACGGTGCTCGTCCTGCTGAACCTCCTCCTCACGGGTGCGATCATCCGAAAGCTCAGGACGTACGAGGGCACACGTACGGCCCAGCCGGCCGACCCCGGCCTGCCCCCGGGCGCCCAGGTCCCGTCCTTCACCTCCCAGACCGTGGGCGGCGACGAGGTCACCGCCGCGAGCCTCGCCCAGCACGCCACCTTCGTCGGGTTCTTCAGCACCGACTGCTCCGCCTGCGTGACGGCGGTGCCCGGCTTCCTGGCGGCGGCACGCGAGCGGTCCGGCGATGGGGCCGGCGATGGGCTCGGGACGCTCGCCGTGGTGCTGGTCGGGCGGAAGTCGCCCGATCCGCTCCTGGCCGCCCTCGGCGACGACCAGCGCGTCGTGGTGGAGAACGACCAGGGCCCGCTGGTCAGGGCGTTCTCGGCGGGTCCCACGCCCTGGTTCTTCCTGGTCGGGCGCGACGGCCGGATCGTGGCCAACGCCCTCACCCCCGCGGCGTGCCTGGCGGCCGGCGAGGCGGAGTCCGTGCCGGCATGAGAAAGCCGGACGGCCTGAGGCTGCGGGTCCGGCCGCTGCGTACGACGCTCGCGCTGCTGTGGCGCGCCGGGCCGGGCCTGGCGTCGGTCCAGTTCGCCGGGGCGCTCCTCACCGGGTTCACGCCAGTGATGATCGCGTGGCTGACCAAGCTGCTGATCGACCGGCTCACGACCCGGTCGGGGCCGCCGGTCACCCTCCTGGCCGTCCTGCTCGCGGTGGCGGGCGGCGCGACCGCCCTCGCGCCCCACGTCATCGGGTTCGCCAAGCAGGAACACCAGCGCCGCATCACCCGGTACACCAGCGACCGGCTGTTCACCGCGGTGTGCCGCATCCGCGGCCTGGCGCGGCTGGAGAACCCGGAGTTCCACGACCGCCTCCAGCTCGCCCAGCAGGCCGGGCAGGTCACCCCGCAGATCGTCGGCGACGCGACGTTCGGCATCGTGCGCGGCGCGGTCACCTGCGCGGGGCTGCTCGCCGCTCTCGCGACCGTGAGCCCCGTGCTGACCGTGATCGTGGTCGTCGCGGCACTGCCCGAACTGTTCATCCAGGTACGCCTGGGCCGGCAGCGTGCCGGCATGCGCTGGCGCACCACCCCGCGAGAGCGGCGGCGGTTGTTCTACCAGATGCTGCTCACCGAGCATCAGGCCGCCAAAGAGATCCGGCTGTTCGGGCTCGGCGACTTCCTGCGCGGCCGGATGCTGACCGAACTCGACGCCCAGCAGGGCGACGAACGCCGCCTGGACCGTACGGTCGTGCGCTACAACGGCACCCTCACGCTGCTCGGCGTGGTCGTCTCCGGCGGTGCGCTGATCCTCACGGTCTCCCGTATCGCGTCGGGCCAGGCCGGCGTCGGCGACCTGGCCGTGCTCACGGCGGCCGTGGCCGGAGTGCAGTCCTCCCTCACCGCCGTGGTGATGCAGTTCGGCAAGCTCAACGAGTCCCTCATGATGATCGACCACTACGACCAGGTCGTCGCGATGGGCCCCGACCTGCCCGAACGCCCCGACGCCGCCGAGATCGCCCCGCTGCGGCGCGGCATCGAGCTGCGCGACGTGTGGTTCCGGTACGGCGAGGACCAGCCCTGGGTGCTGCGCGGCGTGAACCTCGTCGTCCCGTACGGGCAGAGTGTGGCGCTGGTCGGCCTGAACGGTGCGGGCAAGAGCACGATCGTCAAACTCCTCTGCCGCCTGTACGACCCGGAGCGCGGCAGCGTCCTGTGGGACGGAACCGACCTGCGGGACCTGCGGATCGACGACGTGCGCCGCCGGATCGGCGCGGTCTTCCAGGACTACATGTCCTATGACCTCACCGCGGCCGAGAACATCGCCGTCGGCGACCTCGACGCCCTCGACCAGCCCGAGCGACTCGAGAAAGCGGCCCGCTGGGCAGGGATCCACGACCGGCTCGCCGAGCTGCCGGGCGGCTACCAGACCTCGCTGTCCCGCTTCTTCAACGCCGGAGCCGACGACGCGGACCAGGGGGTGCTGCTGTCCGGCGGCCAGTGGCAGCGGGTCGCCCTGGCCCGCGCAGCGCTGCGCGCAGACCAGGCCGACCTGCTGATCCTCGACGAGCCGAGCTCGGGCCTGGACCCCGACGCCGAACACGCCGTACACGAACGGCTCCGCACCTACCGCGCCGACCGTACGAGCGTGCTCATCTCACACCGGCTCAACACCGTGCGCAGCGCGGACCACATCGTCGTGCTCATCGACGGCACGGCGGCCGAGACGGGGACCCACGAGGAGCTCATGGGCCTGGACGGGGAGTACGCACGGCTCTTCCTCCGCCAGGCGGCCGGTTTCGAGGCCGACGCCGCCCCGGCTACGTCGGGCACCTGAGCCCGGCGGCCCGGCGGCGGTAGTCCTTCGGGCTGAGGCCGTAGGCGGCGCGGAACGCCCGGCTGAACTGCGGTGCGGCGGTCAGGCCCCAGCGTGCCGCGACGGCGTGGATCGGCCGGTCGCTCTTGGCCGGGTCGGCCAGGTCGCCGGCGCACCGTTCGAGCCGTCGGCCGCGGATCCAGTCGGCCACCGTACGGTCGTGCGCCGCGAAGAGGCGGTGCAGGGTACGGATGGAGATGTGGTGCGCCTCGGCGATCGCCGCCGGCGTCAGCGCGGGATCGCCGAGGTTCGCCTCGATGAACGCCTGGAGCCGCTCGTAGAGCACCCGGCGCCGTGAGTCGTCCGGCAGTACGCCGGCGGCGCCGAGTTCGGCGGAGAGTGTGGCGCCGACGAGGTCGAGCAGCGTCGTGGAGAGGCGGACGGCGTCGGCCGGCCGATAGTGACCGAGGTCGCGTGCTGCCTGGGCGGTGAAGGTGCGCAGGAGCGCCCCGACGCCGGTGCGGGCGCTCAGGCGCGCCCCGCGGAGCCGGTCGGCGATCGGGGCGGGCAGGGGGAGGAGCTCCCGTGGAAAGGTCAGGCTGACCAGCCGGCTGCGGCCGGACTCATACCATCCGTCGTACGGGTGCGAGGTGTCGATCAGGGTCATGTCGCCGGGCGAGCACGCGGCGAGCCGGTGGTCGTGTTCGAGGAACGCGCGGCCCTCCTCGTAGATGATCAGGCCGTAGCCGTGCGGGTCGGCGCGGCGTACCAGGGCCGGAGTGCGGCGCAGGCCGCGGCGGCCGGGCGTGTGCCCGGTCAGGGACATGAGCCGGACGCTGCCGAAGGCGCCGGTCTCCACCTCTGCCGAGAACTCCGCGTCCGGGTCGCCGTACACCTCCGCCGGAGGCATGTTCGCCAGGAGGAGGTCACGGAAGTAGGGGAGTCTGTCCGCCGCCGGAACCCCGTCGGTGGACGTGGACGTGTGCAGATGCATACCGGCCCCCGAGCCAATCTGCGCGTGACAAGTCATAGAAGAGACGCGCATATGCGGTCTGTGAGACATGTAATGGCCGGATCCGGACGCTCCTTGACTTAGATCATTGACTGTTTTTGTCAGAGCTTTGCCGGTGGCAGAGCGTGCGGAAGCCCGGGGCCGGCAGAAGCGCCGGACCCGGGCTGGTAGTGGTGGTCACATCAGGGGTAGATGTGCACTCCGTACTGCGTGCTGCTGCACCCGGTGGAGTTGCAGGCGCGGGTGTTGACCCGGAGCCACGAGATTGTGCCCCCGTCGGTCCCGGACACGGTGCCGAAGCTGTGGCTGTGTTTGCAGCCCTCGGGCATGTTGTGATGCGGATAGCTGCCGTGGTTCGTCTCGACCCAGTACTCGGCGGCGCGATTGTCGCAGGACAGGTCGTAGAGCTTCACGTTGGTCAGGGTGAGGTGCGACCCGCTGATGCTCGCCGTTCCGGTGACCTGCGAGACGTCTCCGTGGGTGTTGAAGCCGGTCGAGGCGTACGCCGTGCCGGTGCCGATGAGCGTGGTACAGGCCAGTGCCGCGGCCAGGCCGGTCGCGGCGGTCAGACGCCCGAATCGAGCCATTCGCTTGCTCCCTTCGCCTTTTCAGGCCGAACCAATTCACGCCCCCCGAATTGGACGCGATATCGATTCGTGCCTCACAATGCCGCATATCCCGGCAAATGGTCATTCGCTTTCCGCGCCAACCACTTTCCGATCCGCGACAGGCGTTACAGGGCCATGCTCTCCTCGGCCGGCGACT
This sequence comes from uncultured Actinomycetota bacterium, assembly GCA_963799975.1. Classification (GTDB taxonomy): domain Bacteria; phylum Actinomycetota; class Actinomycetes; order Streptosporangiales; family Streptosporangiaceae; genus Actinoallomurus. The sequence continues at coordinate 92,819 of CAWCZF010000004.1, forward strand.
GCCGTACGGCGAGGGAGAGCAGGGGCCTGGTCAGCGCCCCCACGACCAGGAACGCGAGGCCAAGGCCCAGCAGGCCCGGCTCCCCGAGGCTCAGGCCGATGCCGACGACGGCGGGCGCGAACGCCGTCGCCAGGCCCTGGCCGAGCCCGAAGACGCCGCTGTACTGGCCCTGGGCGTGCGCGGGCGCCAGCCCGAACTGGTATTCCATCGACGCCGCCGCGTGCCACAGCTCGCCCAGCGTGTAGACGACGACCCCGGCGAGCACCAGCGCCACCGCGAGCCACGGGCGCGTGCCCGCCGCCAGCGCGATCACCGCCAGGCCGCCGGCGATGGCCACGCCCGCCCAGAGCATGCGCTGCGCGGCCGTGCGGTTGTCATCCACTCCCCTGCTGGCCCGTACCTGGAGGACGACGATCAGCACCGTGTTCAGGATGAACGCCCCCGAGACGATCGAGCGCGGCGCCTGGGTGCGCTCGGCGATCCACAGGGGCAGCAGCACCGTCGGCACCGCGAAGTGCACCGACATCAGCGCGTTGGACGCCGTCGCGGCCAGGTACGGGCCGTCGCGCAGGGCCTGCCACCTCCTGCTCAGCCCCTCCCGCCGCATGGGTGCCAGGTGCGGTACGCGGAGCAGTGCCGCGGCACACCCGACGTAGGCCCCCGCACGCACCCACAGCAGCGTGTCGTACGCCGACCGGGTGCCGATGCCGATCGCGACACCGGCCGCCAGCGCGCCGAGCGCGAGGGACAGGTTGGTGAGCGACCGCTGGTAGGCGCGGAACCGTACGGGGTTCTCACCGCCGTACGCGCGGATCAGCGGGGCCTGGCACGGGTTGTGTCCGCTGGTCGTCAGCCCGATCAGCGCCGAGACCAGGACCCACTGCCAGAAGTTCGTGACGAACAGGCAGCAGATCGTCGCGACCGCCCCGCCGACCTTCACCGCCATCTGGGTCTCGCGCGCGCCGAAGCGGTCGGCGATCCGGCCGACGAACAGCCCGCACACGAGTCCGGCCATCGAGCCGATCAGGAGCCCGGTCGTGTAGCGCGACAGGGGCAGGCCCACGATCTGGGTGAAGTACAGCGCGCTGCTCGTCATGAACATCCCGCTGCCGAAGGTGTTCACGAAGGTGGCCAGCGAGATGGCGCGCTGCGGCCCGGTCTCCGGCAGCAGCCGCCGCGCCCAGGACCGGCCCGGCGTACGGTGGCGGGCGCGCTGCCCGGTCACGCCCATGACGTGTCGCCGTAGTCGGCGTCCGGCCAGGTGTCGCGCCGCCACTCCCGCAGCTCGCGCGTGGTCACCACGTCGGGGATCACCACGACCTGGTCGTCGAACCAGGCGCGTACCTCCGCCAGCCGCGCCGCGAACTCCTCCTCAGAGTCCGCGGCGACCAGGCACTGGGCGATCCGCTGGTTGGTGTTGGCCAGCTCACTGTCCACGTGCGTGCCGAAGGCCCGCTCGACGCGGGTGAACAGCACGCCCGGCCGCGCGGTGACCTCGGCCGGGCTCGGGCACCGCACCAGGGTGCCCGGCCGCCCCATCAAGAAGCCGCCGCCGATGACCCGCGGATCGGTCTTGACCTGGAGTTCCGGCCGCCGCCCGATGGCGCACAGCACCGCGCTCTCGGCGAGGTCCACCTGGAACTTCGCCTGGAGCTCCTCGTGGACCAGGACGCCGCCGCGCCGGGCGGCGCACTCGCTGAACGCCAGCTCGCCGGTGGCGGCGTCGTGGAACAGCTCCATGTGGAAGACGCCGTCGCGCAGGCCCAGCGCTGGAGCGCCGCCCGTACGAACGGCAGCCCCAGGTCGAAGATCGCCTTGTCGCGGTCGGGGTCGAAGCGGCGGAGCGACAGCGGGGTCCCGCGCTCACCTGGGTGACGCACGGCTCCCCGTACGTCGCGAGGGAACAGAACAGGAGTTCGCCGTCGAACAGGATGCCGTCGGCGGTCCACTCGTCCCCGGCGACGAACTCCTCCAGGGCGAAGGTCCGCTGCTTGGTCCGCGCCTTCCGGTACGCCTCGCTGCTGGCCCGCAGCTCGTCCATGCTCTCGACCACCGATGGTACGGGTGGTGCCCGCGCCGGCGATGGGCTTGAGCACGGCCTTGGCGTACGGGAGCTCGTCAGGCCGCTCACGTCGTGCACGTCGTCGATCACCGTGACCCGCGCGGCCTTCAGCCCGCCGGCGCGTACCCGTTTCTTCTGCAACGACTTGTCGCGGAAGTGCGCCGCCGTGCCGGGGTCGAGGAAGTCGCAGCCGAGGTGGGCGGCCAGCAGCGCGGCGGTGACGAGGGAGTACTCGTCGGTGGTCTGGATGCCGTCGAACCGGTGGTCGGCGAGCCCGGCGCGGTGCAGCGCCATCATGATCGCCTCGACGCTGGACTGGTCGTCGACGGGCAGGACCCGCAGTCCCTCGGGCACGTCCACGAAGCCGTTGTCGCGTCCGCCCGGCCCCCAGATCACCACCGCGTCGATGTCGTGCCGACGCAGGCCCGCATCGCGTACCGGTCCGTGCCCAGCATCAGAATGGTGGGCCGCTGCCGTGTGGTCACGGGTCCTCCTGCCTGTAGATGATCGGCTGGTATCCGGCGAGGCGCTCGAAGTCGCGGTAGAGCACGTCGTAGTCCTTGTTCCACACGAGGAAGACGCCGCCGTTGTCGCCGAGCGACTCGCCCTGCCCGAGGACCTGGCCTTCGCGTACCTTCCAGGTGATGTCGTACTCGCTCTCGATCGACGGCTCGACCAGCCGCTCGATGACGCCGCGCTGCTTGGGGATGACCGCGTCGAAGCAGTAGACCTGCTCGTCGTTCCACGGGTGGGAGGCGAGCCCGGCCTCGATCTCGAAGGCGAGGTTGACGAGGGCGACGCCGTAGTTGCGTTGCATGGCCGCGACCCCCGCCAGGCCCTTGAAGCGCGCCGCGACCTCCAGGAAGACCAACGCGTCGTCGGCGGTAGGAAGAGCTCCAGGTGCGAGGCGCCGTCGGGGCGGCCGAGTGCCGCCAGCGACGTCCTCCGCGAACGCGATCATGCGCGGCACCCGCGGGTCGGTCTCGATCAGGTTGATGTCGGCGTTGACGCGGCCCTCGCGTACGGCGCTGGAGTTGACCAGGTACTCGGTGACGCCGGCGGTGAGACTGCGCCGTCGCGCGAGACGATGTTGACGCTGTAGATCGTCCCGTCGATGAACTCCTCGTACTCGTACGGCCGGCCGAGGTCGTCGGGGACCTCGGCGTATTCGGCGAAGGATCGATCTGTGTAGATGCCGTCGGCGGAGTTGCCGTCGACCGGCTTGAGGACGAACGGCAGGCCGACCTCGCTCGGTGATCGCTTCGAAACGGGCGGCCGGGCCGCCGTCCGCGGCGTCGTAGCGGCCGTAGCGTGGCACGCGGATGCCCGCGGCGGCCAGCCGGTCCTTCATCACGAGCTTGTCGCGGAACGGGAGGACGTCGTCGCGGCGCAGGCCGGGCAGGCCGAACTCGGCGCGCAGGTCGGCCGCGAGCAGCAGGTTCCGCTCGTCGAAGGAGTGGAGCGTGACCTGCCCCGCGCCGGGGTCGGCCAGGACACGGGCGACGAGTTCGCGCGCGCGTTCCGGATCGACGTAGGAGGACTCCGCGACCGTCGCATCGGTCTTGCCGCAGGGCAGGATGTGCACCTCGTCGATGAACTCCCGCAGCGCGGCGGTGACGTTCTTCTCGTCGTGCTCGGAGAACAGGCCGACGAACCGCGCGCCTGCTCCGGATCGAGGAGCAGGTCGTGCCGGAAGGCCGCGAACCCGCGGGTGGACACGACGATGATCGTCTTCATGGTGCACCTTCTTCTGCGGGTTCCTTCGCGGGTTCCTCGGCGGGTTCGGCCGCGAGCCACGCGGTGAGCATGGCCCGGTCGATCGAGTCGGGACGGCCGAGCCGTCCGGTGGCCTCGACCTGGTCCGCAATTCCTCGCGGGTGAACCAGCGCGCATCGAGGATCTCGGTGCCGTCGACGGCGATGGACTCGTCGGCCGCGGTCGCGCGGAAGCCGATCATGATTCCGGCGGGAAAGGGCCAGGGCTGCGAGCCGACGAAGCCGACGCGTCCAGCGCGACCCCCACCTCCTCCCGCACCTCGCGGCGTACGGCGTCCTCCAGCGACTCGCCGATCTCCACGAAGCCGGCGACCATGGAGAAGCCGCCTGATGGTGGAGGCGCGGTGCCGCGCGAGCAGGCACCGGCGCGGCTGGTGGCCGTCTCGACGAGCGTGATGACCGCCGGCTCGATGCGCGGGAACAGCAGGGCGCCGCATTCGTCGTTCGTGCAGGCCCGCAGGTGGCCGGCGTCGCGCGTTCGGCGGGTGAGCCGCAGGCGCCGCAGAAGCGCTGCCGCCGGTGCCAGTACAGCAGGCCGCGGGCGTACGCGAGGGCCGCCGCCTCCACCGCGGGCAGGCCCAGTGAACAGCGCGCGGATGTCGGCCGTGCCGTCCGCGCCCGTGCGTTCGAGCGCCTCCTCCAGCGGCAGGTCGGACAGGTCGGCCGCGAAGTTCGGCACGCCGCCGTCGAGCCCGAGCAACACCGGCCGTGCCGGAGTCCACCGCGCCGAGCGGCAGCGAGAGGGCACGGGCGGCTCGCCGGCGACCAGGCACAGGTCGCGCCACAGCGGCCGTACGACGCGCGCGGATCGGCCACGAGACCGGCGATCCAGGCCGCGTCGTCCCGCCGGTCGCCGCCGCGGTCGAGCCCCGGCCCGGCATAACCCAGCCCGGCAAAGCGGCGGCCGCATGTCCCGGGCCGGCATCACCGAGCCCGGCAGGGCACGGACCGGCAGGGTCCAGGCCGGGAGTGTCGGGCGGTTCGGCGGGCATCAGGACGCCGCCAGCTCGGCCTGGAGGTGGCGCGCGCAGATCAGCGGCGGGTCATCGCCTCGCGGAGCGCCGTTGAAGACCGTCGCCGCACGCGCGGACAGGGCGCCCGGTGCGCCTCCGCGGCGCTCTCCCGGTGACGGCGAACCACGCGACCGATCGATCTGGTTGTTGCCGCCGCTGAGCGGGCCGCCGATATTCTTGTTGACCCGATGCCGCGCCGTGCCCGGCGCGAACGTGAGGTCGTGGAACTCGGTCACTCCGGCCGGCGGCATGACGGCCATGTCGACGGCGTGGCGCACGTGGACGAGCCGCGACAGGTCGGGCTCCTGCCGCAGGCGAGGTCGGCCAGGTAGCGCGCGAACGGGACGCCGAACGCGTCGCTCGCCAGTGCGATCGCGCCGATGCCGGAGAAGCGCAGGTTGAAGTCGATCAGCTCGATCGGGCCGGAGTCGGGGACCATGACCTCGAGATGGGTCGCGCCGTCGACGACGTTCAGGCTCCGGTGGAACGCCGCGCACACCTCGATGATCTCCGCCGCGCGCGGATGCGCGTACGGGAAGAACAAGCCCTGCTCCACGACCGGATCGGCGGCGAGCAGGTAGCGGCCGGTGAGCCCGACATGCTGGACGCCCTCGGCTGACCAGCGACTCGACCGAGAGCAGCTCGCCCGCCGCGCGTTCCTCCAGCACGAACTCCCCGTGCGAGGTGACGTAGTCGTGCATGAGCGCGTTCGGGATCTTCGGCGCCCGTACGGTCGCCGCGGCGGCGTGCGCAGCTCGTCGAGGGATCCGACGGCGAAGCACAGCACGCTGGCGGTGCCGTTGCACGGCTTGAGCACGGCCGGGCCGTCGAACCGCCAGGTGTCCCAGGTCAGGGCCTCGCTCAGCGTCGTGTGCCGGAGCCGGGACAGTCCCTCGGCGTGCAGCCGCCGCCGTACCCACGCCTTGTCCAGTACGTGGAGCGTGTCCTCGGCGGTGTTGTGCGGCAGGCCCAGCCGCGCGCGCAGCTCGATGGCGTAGCGCTGCGTCGGCTCGAACGACGCGTGCACGCCGACGATGTCGTTGCCACGCTCCACGTCCTTGACCAGGCGGCGTACCGCGTCCTGGTCCGACCACGACGCGACGTGGACGTACTCGTCGATGATCCCTTCGCGTACGGCGAACGGGCCCGACGTACGCAGCGGGTCGTGGCCGAGCACGACCGTGCGCAGGCCGCGGCTCCTTGGCCGCCTCGGCGACGAGGACCTGCTGGCCCTGCATCTCAAGCAGCACGAACGTCGGGGTCATGCCGGCTCCTTCACCGTGGGTCCGCTCTCGGTGGCCAGCGCGGCCCGCAGGCGGCGGAACGCCTCGGCCAGGTCGGCCGGGCACGCGTCCAGGTGTGCCGCCATGCCGTCGTAGGCGGCACGCGCGGCACGGACCAGGTGCCGCTCGCGCGGCGGGTCGAGGTAGTACTGGAAGGTCAGCATCTCCAGCGGGGCGACGAGCCGGAGCAGCACCTCGTCGGGTACCTCCGCGAGCCATTCGTCGGACTGCTCCGACTCGACCAGGTCGCGTACGGCGGCGCGGACGCGGCGAGGTCCGTGCACGCGCGTCCTCCACCGCCGGTCATCGCGGATCCCCGGCGGCGGGTCAGGATGCGCACCGTCGCGCGAGGCGATTCGGCGAGGCCGACCGCGGCGGCGGTGTCGGCGGCGGTGACGAGCACCTCGCCGGGCCGGTGGAAGTTGTCGGTGACCTCGGGCACCACGTCGCCGGGCGCGACGTCGATCTCCAGGTCGAGGACTCCGGATGCGCGCGTACCTCGTCGGCACCCTCGATCGCGACGACGGTGCCGGGCTCGGCGGTCAGGAACCGGGTCGCCGCCGCGCCGCGCGCCGCGGGCCGCCAGGGCAGCTCGGGCACCAGGCGGAACGGCCAGCCGACCGCGTGGCGTTCGAGGTCGATGCCGTACACCGCCTCGACCAGGTCCATGACCCGGCCGCCGGAGACGCGGTCGTGGCTCTCGATGACGCGCGGCCCGCGCGAGGTCAGCCGCAGCTCGGTGTGGCTCACTCCGTCGCGCAGGCCCATCGCGTCCAGGAACCCGGCGACGTACGTGACGATGGCCTTCTCGTCCTCGGGCGAGACACGGCGGGCTGCGCGTGGCCCATCTCGATGACGCCCTCCAGCGACTTGCCGGTGATCGCGACGATGCTGTGCCGGCCGTCGAAGGAGAACGCCTCGACGCCGTACTCGACGCCGTCGAGGTACTCCTCGGCGACGAACTCGCGCACCGGATAGTACGAGGCGAACGGCAGGTCCTCACGGTCGCGCAGGGCAGGGCCGTCCCCCAGGCCGGCTCGCGCCCGCCGCGGCCTCGATGCGGAGACGCCGCGGCCGGCGGTGCCGTCGGCCGGCTTGAGCACGATGCGGGTAGCCGTGCCGCGCGCCGAACCGCGCGAGTCCGGCCGCGTCGTGCGACCGGCTCGGCGGCGACGTCCTCGAAGCCGGTCGAGCGCAGCCACGCGCGCATGGCGAGCCTTGTCGTCGAACCGGTGCGCCACCTCGCGCGAGGTCCCGTACAGGCCGAACTCGTCGTTGATCCGGCCGACCAGCTCCATCGCCTGGTCCACCAGCGAGACGACGCGGGTGAAGCCGAACGCCTCGTGCGCGGCGCGCACCAGCGGCAGCGCCGCGTCGTGGTCGCGGTAGTTCAACATGATCACCGCGTCGGCGGGGTCGGCCTGGCCGGGCAGCGAGCGGCTTCTTCTGCTGCATCCACACCACGCGCAGCCCCAGGTCCCTGGCCTTGCGCAGCGCCTGCGGGCGGCCGCCGACGACGAGCAGCGTGTCGTTCATACGGTGTACCTCGTCGCGTTCAGCAGGCCGTCGGCCGCGACGTGGCGTACGGACTCGGCGATCATGTCGAGGCCGGTGAGCAGTGCGGCCCGGTCGATCGTCAGCGGCGGGATGATCTTGAGGACCTGCCCGCCGCGGCCGCACGTCTCGACGATCATGCCGAGGTCGAAGCAGCGGCGGGAGACCTCGGCCGCCGAGAGGGCGGTACCGGTCAGGTCCAGCCCCCAGATCAGCCCGGTGCCGCGGAGGGTCGCGCCGTAGCGCGGCACCACGCCGCCGCCAAGGTGCGCGGCCACGGTCGCGGCCCTTGTCCTCGATCTCGGCGGTGAAGCGCGGGCCGGACTCGGCGGACCAGTACTCCCGCAGGGCGGCGCTGGCCCCGATGAACGCGAGCTGGTTGCCGCGGAAGGTGCCGTTGTGCTGGCCGGGCTGCCACAGGTCGAGGTCGGGCTTGATCAGCAGAACCGCCATCGGCAGCCCGTAGCCGCTGATCGACTTGGACAGGGTCACCAGGTCGGGCACGATGCCGGCGCGCTCGAACGAGAAGAACGTCCCCGTACGCCCGCAGCCGACCTGGATGTCGTCGACGATCAGCAGCACCTCGTTGGCGTCGCACCAGGCGCGCAGCCCGGTCAGGAACTCCGGCGGAGCCTGGTAGACGCCGCCCTCGCCCTGCACGGTCTCGAGCGATGACCGCGGCCGGCTTCTCACCGCCGGCGCTCGGGTCGCGGACGCTCCGGTCGAGCAGGTCCAGGCTGTCGAACGCGGCCGAGCGGCGAGCGGGGTACGGGATGTGGGTGACGGCGGGGAGCGCGTGGTGCAGGCCCTGCTTGTAGTCCGCCGACGAGGTCGCGGCGAGCGATCCGGACGTGACACCGTGGAACGCGCCGCTGAACGCCACGACGTTGATCCGGCCGGTGACCAGCCGGGCGAGCTTGATCGCCGCCTCGACGGCGTTGGTGCCGGACGGGCCGCAGAACTGGACCCGGTAGTCCAGGCCGCGCGGCGCGAGGATGTGGTCGGCAGCGCGGCGAGGAAGTCGTGCTTGGCGGTGGTGGCGAGGTCGAGGCCGTGGGTGAGCCCGTCCGCCTCCAGGTACTCGATCAGCGCCCGCTTGATGAACGCGGGGTTGTGTCCGTAGTTCAACGATCCCGCGCCGGACAGGAAGTCGAGATAGCGCGTGCCGTCGTGGGCCATAGAGGCAGTCGCCGCTGGCGGTGGCGAACACCGCAGGGAACGCACGGGAGTAGGACCGGACCACCGACTCGGCGGCGGCGACCGGATCGGTGACGGCCACCGGGTCGACGGCGCTCGCCGCGTCGGCGGCGATCGCCGGCGCATCGGTGCCCCCAGCACGTGCCGGGGGCGGCGCGTCGGCCGTCGCCGCGGTCGGCCGGAACGGTCGCGGCCGAGGGCGGTACGGCGCCGATGTCGCCGCGGTAGCGGAGCCCGGGGAAGGCGATGCGGGCGGCGTCACGGTAGGCCGCCTCGCGCGCGTCGGCCAGGCTCGTGCCCGAGCCCACCACGTGCAGCACCCGGCCGCCGCTGGTGACCGGCCGGCCCTCGTCGTCGCGCCGTACGCCGGCGTAGAACACGGTCGACGTCTCGTCGACGGAGCGGAGGCCCGAGACCGGCTGCCCGGCGACGTACGCGCCGAACGGCCAGCCGGGGAACCGGGCCGGGTCGGTGCCCGGCACATGGCCCTGCACCAGCGCCAGCGAGCAGCGCGTACGGCCGTCGTGGCGTGCGTCGCGGCGGTCGAGGCCGCCGGCGAGCACGGCACGGCACAGGCCGGTGAAGTTCTCCCGCAGGCCGGGCAGCACGACCTGCGCCTCCGAGTCGCCGAACCTCGTGTTGATCTCGATGACGACCGGGCCGCGTGCGGTCAGCATCGCGCCGAGGTAGACGAACCCGGTGAAGTCCAGCCCCTCGGCGCGCAGGCCGCGTACGAGGGGATCGACCAGGGCGGTTCGCAGCTCCTCGCGCAGCGCCGGGCCGTCCGCCGGGTGCGGCGCGACCGAGCCCATGCCGTCGCAGTTGCCGCCCTGGTCGCCGTCGAGGGCGCGCTTGTAGTCGAGTGCGGGCGGCAGGAGCATCGCCCCGACGCCGTCGAGCAGCGCGAAGACCGAGATCTCCGGGCCGCTCAGCCGCTCCTCGACGACGAGCGGCAGGCCGCGCCGGCGCGGCGAGCCGCTCGGCGGCCGCCTCCGCCTCGGCGCTCGTCGCGCAGACCACCGAGCCGTCGCCGTCGGCGGTCAGGCCGTCGGCCTTGACGACACAGGGGTACGTACGTGACCTGATGTAGGCGCGGGCCTCGGCGAGGCCGGTCAGACCCGGTACTCGGGGACCGGGATGCCGTGGTCGACGCAGAACCGCTTGCCGCGCGCCTTGCTCGCCTCCAGCGCGGCGGCGGCCGCGGACGGGCCGACGACCTGGTGCCCGGCGCGACGCAGCTCGTCGGCGAAGCCGGCCGCGAGCGCGTCGATGTGGGAGACGAACACGAACTCGACCGGGTGCGCGTCGAGGAACTCCAGCGCCGTACGCGGGTCCGCCACCGAGATCGAGGGCACCGAGCGGATGCGCGGGTGCTCGATGACGTCGCAGCCGGGCCCGTAGTACACCGTGACCGCCGGGTCGGTGCGGACGAACAGGCCGCACAGCGCGTGCCCGCGGCCGGTGCCGTCCACGAGCAGGACGCTGGTCGGCGGCCGTCGCTCGGCGTCGGCCGTACCCGCCTCGATGCCGGGCTGCACGGCGCTCACACCGATACGGGGGTCAGCGGCGCGGGCGGCCGTACGTGCGGGTCGCGGACGCCGTTGCCGGCGTAGACGTGGGTCAGCAGCCCGCCCCAGACCTCGGAGAACCGGTCGGCGCCGGTCGCCGGTCAGCTCCTCGTTGCGCTCCCACGAGGAGTTCGCCCAGTCGCACTTCGGCCGGATGTGGTGCAGGTCGTGCTGCACGGTGTCGCCGACCAGGACGCACAGGCGGTACGGCGCGTACACGAGCAGCATCCGCGCCCACCAGCCCGCCACGGCGAGTGCGCCACTGCCCGCCGCCGGCATGGCGCGCCGCAGAACCGGGCGAACGTGAGCTGGTCGCGCTGCGCCTTGGTGAGCCGCTCGGCGTTGTCGAACAGCCACCAGCGGTGCTCGCTCAGCGTGTAGAGGAAGGTCTGGGTCTGGAAGAAGAACGTGGCGGGCACGAACCACAGCAGCAGCCACGGCAGCCACAGCCGCGTGAACACCAGGAACGCCACGGTCGCGGCCAGGTACGCCAGCGACATCGCAAGCCGGTAGGCGGCGGGCGGGAGAAGAGGTTGCCGCGGACGCGCGCCGCAGAAGAACGTCCAGTGGTGCCGCGGGGAGAACACGGCTTGCAACAGGTAGCGGCGGAACTCGCGCCGGGTCATCCCGGGCCGCGGCGCCCGTGCTGCGCAGATAGGCGGTGTCGCCGTCGCGCAGGGAGCACGGGTGGGCGTGGTGGAGCAGGTGCTTTCCTTGCGGTTCGGGTCGTACGGCGGCGCCACGTCAGGGTCGTGACGATCTCGCTCACGACGCGGTTGCCGGCGTCGGGCCGGCGAACATCCGGTGCAGTGTCTGGTGCACGACAACGACGTCGAGCCGGCGCATGCCGCCCGCGGCGATGACCGGCGAGGCCGGCAGCGAGAGCAGCGACCATAAGACCGGGCAGCGCAGGCCGAGCGCGCCGACGGCGATCCCGGCGCGGTCTGGACCACGCCGGCGGCCGCCGCGAGCCCGGGCCGCCAGCGCACGCGCGGGGCCGGGCCCGGTCGAGCGGCACGCCCGGTGACCCAGGTCAGGAACGGCTGGGCACCCGCGGCAGGCCGCGCATGCGTCTCGCGCGGCTGCGTCACGGCTCGGGCCGCATGAGGTTCATCGCCGCCGCGTCACCGCGTGGCGGTCGGGAGCGCGCCGCCGAACAGAGTGTCGTTGGTCTCGTGCGTCATCGGCCGGCTCCAGGTCCGCGGTGCTCGCCAGCGTCATGTTGACGATGGTGCGGCGGCTCGTCGCCGCGGATCGGGTAGCACGCGATGCATGGTCGTGTCGGTCTTGACCAGGTACGCGTCGCCGGGCTTGAAGCGCGTACGAGCGGACGACGCGCTGAGCAGCGCCCCGTACACGTCGGGGTTCGCGTTTGTCCCACGAGGTTGCGGCGACGGCCTGGACGAAGCCGCCGTCGCGGTAGTCGGGGGCCTCCAGGACGAGGATGATCCCGTAGGTGTAGTCGTCCCAGTGCCAGCCGTGCGTGTCGCCGGAGCTGGGCCAGGCGGCTGATGACGTAGTGCTCGCCCGGGTAGGGGCACGTGTGCACAGGCTCGCCGAGGACGCCGAGCTGAGGCGCAGGAGTTCGGGGGCGAAGTAGAAGGCGTCGATCAGCGGACCCTCGTCCTTGATGATCGGCTGCCCGACGGTCGTCATGTTCCGCGGCGTGTTGTCCGTGATGGCGAAACTCAGGCGATGCGTGGTGCCGTGCCGGTCGATGATGTCGCACGCCTCCGCACGGAGGGGCTCTAATAGCTCAGGCGGGCACAAATCACTCAGTACGACAACGTGTTCGGCGGCGAATCGCGCAGCGTATTCATTGAGTCGCTCATCGGTATAATTCCGCGCCCAATAGTCGGCGCAGAGACCGTTGACCGCCGCGGCGTCGACGCGCTGCGGAGACTTCGAGACAGGGTTGGCCATGGGAGGATGACCCTTCGGGGAGAGGGCTCTTGGATAACCGCTGAGAATCTTTGCTGGTGCAGGTGACGAGGCTCAGGCCACGGTGTCGACAGCGGGCTGATCAGCCCTGATGCGCCGGGGCGGCAATGGCCTCTGTCGAGTGATCACGATTTGACGCACGGTTGCCGAATGCATACGCGGCCCTACGGTATTGGCACCCAAGTAATCAAGTCCTCTCGGCGTCTTTGCCCGAAACGAGGTTGATCGCTACGGGGACAGTACATAGGAGACGGCCAATATTCAACACTGGAACTGGGCAAAAGGTTAACCGTTGGCGGCCCGCGTCGCAGACCTTCCAAGATGGTCTCTCGGCCGGGTTTAGCCGGGCATTAGACGGCCACAAGCGGGCCGCCGCGATACGGTGCGGATGTGGCAACGGTGGATGAGGTGGCCGCGATCGCACGCGCACTGCCCGAGGTCACCGAGGGCGAGCGCTTCGGCAACCGGACGTGGTTCGTCGCCGGCAAGGCGTTCGCGTGGGAACGGCCGTTCAGCAAGGCGGACGTCCGGCGCTTCGGCGACGAGACCCCGCCGGACGGCCCGATCCTCGCGCTGAGCGTCGAGGACCTCAGCGAGAAGGAGGCCGTGCTCGCCGCGCGGCCGACGGCCTTCTTCACGATCCCGCACTTCGACGGCTACGCCGCCGTCCTGGTGCCGCTGCCGGAGGTCACCGCGGCCGCGCTGCGCGAGGCCGTCGTCAACGCGTGGCTGGCCCGCGCTCCGCGCCGGCTCGCCACCCGGTATCTCGACGGCGGCTCCTGACCCCGCGATCCACCGAGGGCGGCGGTCAGGACGCGTGCGTCCAGGTGCGCTGCCGGTGGCGTGCGGCCTTGGCGCGGTTGCCGCAGATCTCCATGCTGCACCAGCGGCGGCGGCCGGCCTTGCTGGTGTCGCGGAAGAGCCAGCCGCAGTTGCGCCCGTCACACTCGCGTACGCGCCCCAGGGCGGACAGCATCAGCTCGCCGGCGTCCCGTACGACCGGCCAGAGCACCTGGTCGAGGGCGTCACCGGCGTCCCAGCCCAGGTCGTAGGCGTCGGCGTCGGCCCGTACGACGGCGTGCGCGGCGGCCTGCCGAAGCTCGGCGTTGAAGGTGCGCAGCGGGCCCTCGCGGTCGCCCTCACGTGCGGGGCGAAGCAGCCGGTAGAGGTCCTCGCGCAGCGTGAGGGCGCGCGCGTGTACGGCGCTCGCCAGGCGGGGGTGGCGCGCGGCGGCCGCCAGTAGCGCCGGGCGGCGATCGGGCGGCGTCACGCCGACCTTGACGGCCCACTCCAGGAGCGCCGGGTAGTCACTCAGGTACTCGATGCGGCCGGGCCCGAAGCGTGGGTCGACGGTATTGACGAAGTCCAGGCTGACCTGCCCGCCGAGCAGGGGAAGCCGCTGCAACGAAGTCATCTCAGTCCGGGAGTCTACCTGCCCACGTAACCCTTGACACGGCTTTCACTGGATAACTAAGGTCGCCAGAAAATAACCAGACAAAGCGAGTTCAATGGTTACTATGGAGATCGATGTCGAGCGCGTGCGCCGCGACACGCCGGGCCGCGCCGGGCGGGCGCACTTCAACAACGCGGGGGCGTCGCTCACGCCGCGGCCCGTCACCGAGGCCGTCATCCGGCACCTGCGGCTCGACGCGGAGCTCGGCGGGTACGAGGCCGCCACCGCCGAGCACGACCGGCTCGAAGCGGTGTACGACTCCGCCGCCGGTCTGATCGGCGCGGACCGCGCGGAGATCGCGCTGATGGAGAACGCGACCTGCGCCTTCAACGCGATCCTGTACGCGCTGCCGCTGGAGCCCGGCGGCCGCATCCTCACCGGGCGTGCGGAGTACACCAGCAACTACATGGCGTACCTGCACCTCGCCGACCGCCTGGACCTGAAGATCGACGTGGTGCCCGACGACACGTACGGCGCGCTCGACGTCGGCGCGCTGGAGAATCTCCTGGCAGACGACGTACGGCTCATCGCGCTGACCCACGTGCCCACCAGCGGCGGACTGGTCAACCCGGCGGCCGAGGTCGGGCGCGTGGCGCGGGCGGCGGGCGTGCCGTACCTGCTCGACGCGTGCCAGTCCGTGGGGCAGATGCCCATCGACGTCGGCGCGATCGGTTGTGACTTCCTGTCCACCACCGGGCGCAAGTTCCTGCGCGGGCCGCGCGGGACCGGCTTCCTGTACGTGCGCCGCGCGTGGGCCGACCGCCTGCATCCGGCCATGGTCGACCTGGGCGGCGCGGACTGGACCCGCCGCGACGCGTACACGCTGAAGCCGGGTGCGCGCCGGTTCGAGACCTGGGAGGCCTCACACGCGCTCCGGCTCGGGCTCGGCGCGGCCATCGACTACGCGCGGGACCTCGGACTCGACGCGATCTGGGCGCGCGTGCGCACGCTCGCCGACCTCATCCGCGCGTGAGCTGTCGGGCGTGCCGTCCGTCGAGTTGCACGACCTGGGCCGGGTGCGCTGCGGCATCGTCAGCTTCAGCGTCGGCGACGTGCCGCCCGAGGCGGTCAAGGCCGCACTCGCCGCCCGTGGCATCAACGTCGAACTGTCCTACGTGGAGGACACCCGGCTCGACCTGGAGGACCGTGGGCTGACGACGTTCCTGCGGGCCTCGGTGCACTACTACAACACCGAAGAGGAGATCGGCCGGCTGGTCACGGCGGTGCGCGAGCAGGCGGCGGCATGAAAATCCTGGTCGTGCGGAACGCCTGGACCGACCCGGTCGGCGTGCTCGGGCCTCCGCTGCTGGACGCCGGGTTCGAGCTGGTGGAGTGGGATCCGCGTACGGGAAGCTCGCCGGCGGGCCACTCCGCCGTCATCGCCCTCGGCGGCGCGACCAACCCCGACGAGGACGCGCCCTGGCTGGAGAGCGAGCGTGCGCTGCTGCGCGAGGCCGTACGGCGCGAGATCCCGGTGCTCGCGGTGTGCCTGGGCGCGCAGTTGCTCGCCCAGGCGCTCGGGGGCTCCGCGCCGCGCATGCCGCGTACGCGGCTCGGCTGGTATCCCGTCGCCGCCGAGCACGCGGCCGCGGGCGACCCGCTCGGGAGCGCCTGGCGGTCGCTGGACCACGTGCTGGAGTGGCACGACTACCGCTTCACCCTGCCGCCGGGCGGTGAGCTGCTCGCTGGCACGCCCGACGCCGTGCAGGTGTTCCGTACGGGGACGTGCGCGTGGGGGTTCCAGTACCACCTGGAGGCCGACGCGGCGCTGGTGGCGCACTGGATCGTCGTGTGCCGCGACGACCTGGTCGCGGCCGGTGTCGACCCCGCCGTACTGGCCGCCGACGGCCGGCGGCTGGGCGCGGACCAGGCCGAGCACGGCCGCGCCGTCGGACATGCCTTCGCCTCCGTCGTCGCCCGCCGGACCGCCTCGCCGCACTAAATTCGGTTGCCCGCGTCGCTAGATTCGGACACATGAGCGAGCGTAAAGCGGACGGCAGCGCGGGAGACGCGGACTACGGAACCATCGGCCCCGGGTACACCGGCTACCGGCGGCCCGACCCCCGCATCGCGAGTGCCGTCGCCGCCGCGCTCGGCGACGCGCGTACGGTCGTCAACGTGGGCGCGGGCGCGGGTTCGTACGAGCCGGCGACGGCTCAGGTCACGGCCGTGGAACCCTCGGCGGCCATGCGCGCGCAGCGGCCCGCGCACCTGTCACCCGCCGTCGACGCCACCGCCGAGAGCCTGCCGTACGGCGACGACGCGTTCGACGCCGCGATGACCACCTTCAGCGTGCACCAGTGGAGCGACCTGACGGCGGGCCTGCGCGAGATGCGACGCGTCGCGCGCGGCCCGGTCGTGGTCCTCACCTGCGATCCCGCGCTCGTACGCGACTTCTGGCTCTATGAGTACGCTCCGCTCGTACTGGACACCGAGGCGCGCCGCTTCCCGGCGGTCCGCGACATCACCGACGCCCTCGGCGGCCACGCGACCGTGACCCCGGTGCCGATCCCCGCCGACTGCACGGACGGCTTCAACGAGGCGTACTACGCCAGGCCCGAGCGCCTGCTCGACCCCGGGGCACGCCAGGCGTGCTCCGCGTGGAGCTTCGTCGAGCCGCCGGTGCGGGAGAAGTACGCGGCGGCCCTGCGTGACGCCCTCGAATCCGGCGCCTGGGACGAACGCCACGGCGCCCTGCGCGAGCGACCCCACCTGGACGGATCACTGACCCTCATCCGGGCCTCGCCTGCGTGATCGGGCCTGGCGCGGATTGGAAAGTGGTTTGTGTTTGAATTCCATGACCATTTCGCGCGCAGGCGGCATTGTGGGACCCGAATCGAGATCGCGTCCAATTCGGGGAGACGCGGATTGATTCAGCCTGAAAAGGCAAAGGAGGTCCTAGAATGGCACGATTCAGACGCCTTAGCGCCGCGACCGGCCTGGCCATGGCACTGGGCAGCGCCGGTCTCATCGGAAACACGACCGCGCACGCCTCGTACGCCTCGACCGTCACGCCCCTCGCCACCATCAGCCGGGCCCAGGTGATCGCGAACGCCGCGACCTGGCACCCGCACACCTCCGAGCGCGTGCCGTACAGCCAGACCGCGACGCACAACGGCTACCGCACCGACTGCTCGGGCTATGTCTCGATGGCCCTGGCGCTCGGCAGGCCCGGACCGAACACCGTCGCCCTGGCCGGCTCCGAGTACACCACGCGAATCACGATGTCGCAGTTGGAGGCGGGCGACCTGGTCATCGACACGACCGGCGACAGCAGCAGTCGTCACGTGGTCATCTTCGAGAAGTGGACCAACCGCGCCCACACCTCCTACTGGGAGTACGAGCAGCGCGGGGGTTACGGCACCGACCACCGCACGCGTACCTACGGGCTGGCCGCCGGCAGCCAGTACCACGCGTACCACGCGAAGAAGGTCGTCTGAGCCCTCGTCGGTCGGAGGGCGGGGTTCGCCCCCCGCCCTCCTTCTCAGTCTTCGCCCGCCCGGGTGATCCGGTGCCAGGCGTCCGGGGTGAGTGAGTAGGCGCCGACGCTGCCGGAGGTGAAGTGCCGCCACGCGGACGGGCGGGTGAGGACGGCCAGCGTGGCGAGGGCGACGGGGACGGCCGTACGCGCGTCGCCGCGCAGGGGCGTCAGCTCCTCGACGCCTTTGCGGCGGTGGGCCGCCGTCATCTCGCGGACGACCTCGCGCCGGCGTCCGGTGTGCTGTGCCGCGCCGAGGATCGCCAGCAGCAGTTGACGCGTCTCGACGCCGGGCCGCGCGTCGGCCTGGGGCGGCGCTTGGTCCGTACGCGCGATCTCCAGCAGCGCGCCGACCAGGTCGACGCCGGACAGGTAGGCGTTGGCGGGCTCGACCAGGCGGGGATTGACGTCGACGAACACCGGGCCGTCCGGCCCGAGGATCACGTCGGCGGACAGCGCGCCGTGCCAGCCGAGCGCACGCCCCAGCACCTCGACGTACCCGCGTACGTCCGGCAGGTCGACGCCGCGCTTGTGACTCGCGCCGCCGGACACCCCCTCGCGTACGCGCCGGCAGGCGTGCACCGCGACCGGCTCGCCGTGCGCGAACACCGACTGCACCATCACGAGGGGCCCGCTCACCGGGCGCTGCACCAGGACGCCGCCGCGCGCGAAGACCCCGTCCTCGTCGTGGCGAGCGGCGAGACTCCGCAGCTGCGCCCGCGTGGTCACGTGGCGTACGCCGGTGGAGGCGGTGCCGATCGGGGTCTTGACGTACGCCGGGAGCGTCTCGGCGGACTCCAGCTCGGCCCGGGCGTGGACGACCGATGCCGGGGGCTGCGGGAGGCCGAGCCGCGTGAGCGTGGTGAACGCGGACACCTTGTCCTGTACCTGGGCGAGTGCGGCGAAGGCGGGCACCACGGTGCGTACCCCGGCGGCGCGCACCCGCCCGGCCGCCGCCGACAGGACCGCCGCCTGTTCCTGTGTGGGCAGCAGCAGGTCGGCGCGGCGGCGTACGGCGATGGCGAGGGCCGCCTCCAGCCAGCCGAACGGATCGGCCCCGTACGCCGGGACGCGGTGCACTCGCCGTACGTGGCGGGTGAACCGGCACAGGCACAGCGGGTCGGGTGACAGCGCCTCGACGTGATGCCCGGCCTCGGACAGCCGGGTGGCGCTCTGCCGGGCGGTGAGCCCCGCGCCGTCACTGAGCAGCACGCGCATTTTTCTCCCTCTAGGTATATGACGTATATATACGCTATATACTTCAAGCATGGGAAGAGCACCGCAGATCGGGCGAGCGGCGATCCTGGCGAGCGCGCTGGAGCTCGCCGACGAGCAGGGCCTGGAGGCGGTCACCATGCACGCCGTGGCGCGGCGGCTCCAGGTCACGCCCATGGCGCTGTACCGGCACGTGGACGGCAAGGCCGCCCTTCTGGACGGCATGGTGGAACGATTGCTCACCGAGTTCGCGCTGCCCGCGCCGCGACTGCCGTGGGACGAGCGACTGGCGGCGCTGGCGGTCGGCGTACGCGCCACGGCCCGCCGCCACCCGGGCGTCTTCGCGCTGCTGCTCTCCCGCCCGGCGGTCACCGAGACGGCCGTGCACGTACGCGAGGCGGTCTACGCGGCGCTGCGCGAGGGCGGCGTACCCGAAGCCGACCTCGGCCGCACCGAACGCCTGCTGAGCACGGCCGTCCTCGGCTTCGCCGCCAGCGAGGCCGCCGGCCGCTTCCGCCTCCACGACCAGACGGTGATCGATGCGGACTTCGCCGAGCTGCAACGGTGGCTGCGCCGCCTGCTGCCGGACCGCGCCTCTCCGGGCTGATCCGCCCGCGATGTTACGATCACGCGTGTCGCTCGTGATGCGCACCAACGGCGCGGAGTTCGACTTCCCCCCGTACGAGGGTCTGCCTCCGGTGCGCTACGTCCTGGCCTCCGCACCACGCTCGGGGAGCAACATGCTCGCCCGCGCCCTGTGGCACACCGGCCAGGCGGGCTTCGCGGACGGCTACCTCTCCGATACCCACGCCCTGGACTTCTTCGAGCGCTGGGGCTGGGCCACCGCCGACCCGGCCGCACTGACCGAAACCTACGTACGGGGCCTGATGAGGTTCCGCACGAGCCCGAACGGCGTCTTCGGCGTCAACGTCCACGGGGAGCACCTGCCGGGCCTCGAAGTCGACCTGCACGAACTGCTGCGCTCACCCTGCTACATCTGGCTCCGCCGCCGAGACCGGCTGAGACAGGCGGTCTCGTACGCACTGGCGCAGCAGACCGGCGTCTGGATCCTGGACGGCACGTACCTGCCGATCGGGCCGCCGCTCGCGGAGCCGGCGTACTCGTACGCCGAGATCCTCCGCTGCCTACGCCATCTCGACCGCGACGAGCGACGGTGGACCGACTATTTCGAGTCCCGCACCCTGGCTCCGCACGTGGTGTTCTACGAGGACCTGCTGGCGAGTTATGAGGAGACGGTGCTGGGCTGCCTGCACCACCTAGGCGTCGAAGCCACGGGACCGATCCCGGAGCCGGGCCTCAGCCGCCAGGCAGGAGAGGTCACCGAACGTTGGCTCGAACGCTTCGAGCACGACGCCGCGACAATTGAAAGACCCCATCGCTCGAACTAAGCGACGGGGCCTTGGTCAGCTGAAAGGGGAGTTGCAGCTTACGCGTTGGTGACGCTCACGACTACGCATGCGCTTTCCTGGCCGCCGCTGTAGGAGGACTTGCGCTCGCCGTTCTGGTTGGTGAGCGTGCCGTCGACAAGGATCCATTGGTTCATCTGAGATCCTCTGCTATCCGCTCGATAATTTTCGAGTTACGCGCCCGTAACGCTCACGACTACGCAGTTGCCTTCTTGGCCGCCGCTGTAAGAGGACTTGCGCTCGCCGTTCTGGTTGGTGAGCGCGCCGTCGACAAGGGTCCACTGGCTCATTTGAGATCCTCCGCTATCCGCTCGATCATACTAAGGGATTGTTTCTCGGAACAGGCGGACTGGCCAACCCGATCGTACCTATCGCTGTATTCGAGCACTTCAGGCTCAGACGGTACCAGCCTTCCGCCTCCGGGAGATTCGGTGTAGGCGACGTTGGTTTCGCCATAGATGAGGGTGAACGATCCATCGACCCCGGCGTGGGCACCCGCATCGCGCGGGATCACTCGGATGCCGATGTTCGGCCGCTTCGCCATATCTAGTAGATGGGCTAACTGCTCGCCCATCACCTCAGGACCGCCGATCGGCCAGTCGAGCACGGACTCCGTGACGATGGCCCAAAGGCTCGGGGGCTTGGGCTTGTCGAAGATTTTCTGACGTGCCATGCGTCGTCGCACGAGCCCATCAGGGTCGGCTGTCCCGACCGCCGTCGCCAGCGCATGGGAGTAGGCGGGAACCTGGAGCAGGCCAGGGACCGACATTCCCTCGAACGTCCTGATCACTCTGGCCACCGCCTCGTACTCTACGAACTCCCCGAACCACTCCTTGTTATTACGCTGCTTCGCGTAGATGAGTTGTCGGGCGAACTTCCCATTGAGATCCCACAGTTTGTCGAGGATCTCGGCGTCTCTTAGCTGAAGCTTACGCCTCCCGTCAAGTAGATTGGATACACCGGAAGGGTCACGTTTTAGCACTCTCGCTAGCCCGGCCCCGGACATCCCGGACTTCTTGAGATAGAAGCGCAGGTCATCGACCATCCAATCCCAGATGGACGACGTCGGATTGAGCTTTGAGTCCCTGCCCATTGTGCGACTAAACCCTTTCGATCGTGCCTGGAATGCTACGCAGCTTTCCTCTGCCGGTCCAGACTCGCTTGAGACAGGAAGGGACGCAAGTCGGCACCGGTAAGGGTGGAGATGGCAGTGATAGCAGGGACAGCTCAGCCGCACACGCCTTATCGGTGCGTGACTTTGATCCGATCTACGAACGAACTGGCTTTCGCCCGCCTACATGTCAAACATTTCCTGGTTTCACGCCATATCGGCAACCAGAACACGTTCGACTGGGCGATCATCGGCGTCAGTGAGCTGGTGGGAAACGCCATCAAACACACCAGATCCCCAAAATTCCGACTCTTCATGTGGCCCCCCGACAGAATCGGCCCGATGTTCGGCGTCTGGGACGACGAGCTGACCCTCCCTCGCATCCCCACCGCAACACCCCCCAACCCACACGACCTTCGCGAGTCGGGCTACGGCCTCCCATCAATCAGAAATTTCTCGCACGCAATGGGCGCCCAGTTCTTCGCCCCCGAAAAAAATCCCGGAAAGCTGGTCTGGTTCCAACTCGACACCCGCTCAGCACAGTGGACCGACCCTGACCCGCGAAACGGGCTGGCTCAAAACAAAGGAGGGTAGTGAAAATGAGGGGTGTTTCCTGGGCCTAGACGCCCGGCGCTGAAGGCCATGCGGCAACTCCACCCAAGCGACTGGTTTCGCTCAGTTGTTTCGATCACACTCGGCAATCAGACTGGTAGAGCCACAACCTGGAAGGAGAGAGTGCAATGCCTGCACGAAGCCCATGGGGCCTGACCCGGCTCTCGCCGTTCGCTGCGGTTACCGTCGTCCCCCAATACACGATGGAACTGGACCCCGAGACTCAGACCGGGCGCTGCGTCCTTGGCGATGGCTCGGTCATCACCTTTGGTCATCGCAAGACCTACAAGGCCACCGAGACCCCGACCCAGGTCAGTAAGGGGGACGGCAGCGGCCACAAGCAGTACGACGCAGACAAGGACCAGGACTCTGAGGAGGACTAGCGAGTGCGAGACGAACGCCCCGTCCTCGTATTGAGTGAGCTGGACGACTACACGGCCGACGCTGTGACCATGGAACTCCGGAAACGTGACGTACCGGTGGTGCGCTTTGATCCGGGCAAGGACTTCCCCGGCGCGGCGACATTCGCCGTTCGTCTCGACGACGCCGGCCGGTGGACCGGCGATCTGATCACCGCGACCAGACGTCTGGATCTCGCGTCGCTCAGGGCGGTCTACCGGCGGAGGCCCACCCCGCACACGCCCTCTCCCGAGTTGGATGAGCAAGACGCTCGTTTTGCCGCGAGGGAGGCCCGTCACGGGTTCAGCGGAATCCTGGCCAACCTGCCGGACTGCCTGTACGTGAACCATCCGGACGCCAACCAGGCCGCCGACATGAAGGTCAGGCAACTCAAAGTCGCGTCGAGCTTGGGCTTACGTGTCCCGGCGTCTCTGGTCACCAACGACCCTGGACAAGCCCGTGCGTTCGCCACCCAGCACGGCCAGGTTGTTTACAAATCCCTGACATTCCTCCGATACCTGACTTCGGAAGGTCCGCAAACCATCTGGACTCGGCCCGTGCACGTGGACGAAATCGGTGAAGCCGTGGCGGGCACCGCCCACCTGTTCCAATGCCTGGTCGACAAGGTGGCAGATCTGAGGATTACCGTGGTCGGAGAACAGATCTTTTGTGTCCGGATCGATTCTGACCCGCCGCAGCTTGATTGGCGGTACGACTACGACCGACTGACCTACACTTGGTGCGATCCTCCGGCCGGACTGACCGACTCCATGATCTCCTATCTAAGACACTTCGGACTTGCCTTTGGCTGCTTCGATTTTGGGCTCACTGACCGGGGCGAACCGGTGTTTTTCGAGTGCAATCCCAATGGACAGTGGGGCTGGCTCGAAGAGCAGACCGGGGCACCCATCACCGCAGCATTTGCGGATCTCCTCAAAGGAGGCGCATGACAACGGTGGACGAGGCCATCGACCGCTTGGCCGACGTTCTAACCGCTTCAGGTGACCTGACCGACCAGGGATGGCGCCGGTCCATGCACGCCGTGCCTCGGCACCTGTTCATCCCGGAACGCGGCTACGCCATGCCGAACTCCTACCGACAGGGCCCGCCGGCGCACGCCATCGACCGGAGCACCGACCCAGACGGATGGTGGACCGCCGTCTACTCGAACATGTCGGTCATCACCCAACGGGACGACGGAGCAGGCGACCCCGCGTCCGCCGAAGGATCGGCGTCCTCCTCCAACTCCGCGCCTGGCGTGGTCTTTCCTTTCCTCGAACTCCTCGCCCCGGTCAAGGGTGAACGCATCCTCGACATCGGAACGGGCACCGGCTGGACCGCCGCGCTCCTGGCCGACCGAGTGGGTTCCGAGAACGTCACCAGCATCGAGATCGACGCCCGAATGGCCGCACAAGCCGCAGAGAACATCCAGGCGGCCGGATACACGCCCCACCTCATCGTCGGCGACGGGGCCGCAGGATGGCCGCACGGCTCACCCTACGACGGCATCCACGTGACCTGCGGAGTTAGCGAGGTCCCCTACGAATGGGTACGGCAGCTCCGGCCCGGCGGCCGAGCCGTACTGCCCTGGATGTCAGGCACGGGTGGCTTCAAGGTGCTCTTGACGGCCACCCAGGACGGACACGCGATCGGCACCTTCCACGGCGGCGCTGGATACATGATGTTGCGTTCGCAACGGCCGGTCTCGGGCTGGGCCAAACACCACGTGGACGACGCTCAGGTGACCACCACCCGTCTCGACCCGGCACAGGTGATGGACGCCGACGCCGGAGCCGACCTGGCGCTGACCGTCGGCGTGCCGCGACTCGTCATGCTCCGCATGCTCACCGCAGACGGCGCCAGGTCCTGCTTCCTCGCCGAGGTCGACGACCCGAGAGGCTCGTGGGCCACCTGCGACTCCGGCCCCGCCGGCGAACACGTCGTCGCCCAGTACGGAGACCGCCGCCTGTGGGACGAAGTAGCGGCCGCCTTCACCCAGTGGATCCGGCTCGGCCGCCCGAGCTCAGACCGGTTCACCCTTACCGTGGAACCGGACGGCCAGCACCTTCGGCTCGACGGCCGTGAATCGCTCGAATGAACATCTCCGGGGCCGGTTACGGGATCGTTGAGCTGAGCGGCCAGCGGCGGATCCGGTACGGGGCCCACCAGACGTAACGGCCGACCTGGTGGAGCAGGTCCGCCTTCAGATGGCGCGCGGCCACGGTCTCGGGCAGGGCGGTCACTGGTACGCCGCGCAGCAGCGGGGCTATCGCCCTCTCGCCGTTCGGGTTGCGGATAACCAGGCGGCGGAAGGCGTCCGTCCGGCGGTCGCGGATCTCCATGAAGCCCGGCCCGTTTCGGTAGCCGCACTTGGCGATGTGGAAAGAAGAACGCCAGTCGGCCGCGACGCCCTCGCCAGCCTCGCCCGCCAGCACGTACGCCGGTGGATGCAGGTGGCTCAGCGACCGCCAGCCGTCCGGTGCCTCCCCCGGCATCCGCAGTGTCCAGTCGACCGCGATGCCGTGACTCGTCAGCTCCCGTACGACGACGAGAGCGGCAACGGCGGCGGCACCGTCCGGCTCGTCCAGGTCGACCGGATCCTCCAGCCGCGCGAACTGGATGCCGTCTCCGGCCAGCCGTGCCATGCTCCCGACCGGATCCGAGGAGACCTCCGTGCCGCCCGCGTCCATGCCCGGCAGGCGCATGGCCTCCGGGTCGCGGTCGCGCCACAGCGACAGTCGTACCGGTGCCGGGAGCAGGGCGGCGGGGCTCATCGGGCGGCCACCGCGGGTGCCGTGGTCTCCAGCGCCGGTACGAGCGGCTCGGACCGGCCCAGGTTCGCGCCGTCCAGGCGCATCAGGTCCTGGTTCGCCACGGCGGGTACGACGTGCACCGCCTGCCCGGCGTCCAGGAACACCAGGCCCAGCTCTCGCCAGCGGGCGAGCAGCGCGCCGATCCGTACCTCCGTCGCCTCCCCGCACGACACCGCCGCCTTGCGCAGCAGCGCCGCGGGGCTGTGTGGCATGTCGAGCAACCGGAACACCGCCACCTCCAGCGGATCGACCAGGTCCAGCACACGCCAGGAGAAACCGGGCCGGGTGTCCACGAGGACGATGTGCTCGCCCAGGTCGCAGTGGGTCAGGCGGCTGCGCGCGTACGCGTCCTTCCAGGTGGCGACCGACTCGCGCAGGCGGTCGAGGCAGTCGGCGTCGATGCCGCGGCGTGGCGAGTCGAAGACGTAGACCAGGTCGGTCAGCTCGGCCTCGGGCAGGTCGTAGATGTGCCGGTACTGCGCCGCCGGGCTGAGGTCGCCGAACCCGAGTTCGGGCTGGTTGAAGTACGGGCTGAAACGTTCGACCTTGAGCCGGGTCGCGTTCGAGGGCGGCATCAGGTGGTGCAGGGCGGGCATCTGGTCGATCACGTCGTCGTAGTCGGCGTGGGACTCGCCGGGAAAGCCGTAGAGGTAGTTCCAGTTGAGGTTGATGCCCACGGTCTCGGCGTCCCGCAGCAGCCGTACGTTCTGGCAGCCGGTCACGCCCTTGTCCATGATCTTGAGTACGTGGCTGCTGAGGTTCTCCACGCCGGGCTGCATGTAGCCGATCCCGGCCGAGTAGAGCAGTTGGAGCTGGTCGCGGCGCAGGTTCGACTTGATCTCGTACCCGATCCGCAGGTCATAGCCGGAGTCGCGCAGGTGGGGGACCGCCGACTTCAGGTAGTTCATGTCCAGGATGTTGTCGGTCACCCACACGTCGAGGATGCGGTGCCGCTCGACCAGGCCGAGGATCTCCTCCACCAGCCGGGCCGGGCTCTTGCTGCGGAACTGCATGAACGAACCGTTCAGCCCGCAGAACGTGCAGTGGTGCTTCTCGCCCCACCAGCAGCCCCGCGAACTCTCCACGGTCAGCCGCGGCTCCACCCAGGTGCCCGCGACCGAGGCCGCGTGCCGCTCGAAGTAGTCGCCGTAGTCGGGCGTGACGAGCACGTCGGGCGGCAGCGGCCGGGTCGGCATCGGGCTGGCGATCGACTCGCCGTACGGCCCGCGGCGGCACAGGCCGGCGATCTCCGCGACGTCGCCCTCGCCGTGGACCACCGCGGCGAGCAGTTGCGGAAAGGCCAGCTCGCCCTCGCCGCGCACCACGAAGTCCACGTACGGGAAGTTGCGGTGGAGGGCCGCGCCCTGCGGGCCGTCGCAGTTCGGCCCGCCGAACACCGTGACGACCCGCGGCATCAGCCGCTTGACCTCGCGTGCCGCCGCGAGCGCCGCGGCGTTCTGCGCGAACGTGGCGGTGAAGCCGACCACGTCGGGCTCCAGGGCCGCGATGCGTGCGGCGACGTCCGCGATGAAGAGCGGTGCGAGTTCGTGCAGCTCGGTCGCCTTGGCGAACATCTCCGCCGGCATGTTCCCGTCGAGGAACGCGGCGAACTCCTCCACCTTCCAGCGCGGCCGCTCGTTCAGCGCGGAGGCGAAGATCCACTCGCTGCTCCCGAAGAAGTACGAGCTCACGCAGGTGTCGTACTCCTCGTACGTGAAGCCGGTACGCGCGGCGACCCAGTCGATGTAGTCGAGGTTGGCGTGCACGACGTCGACCACGGCGGTCGGGAACACGTCGAGTACCCGGCGCTTGAGCACGCCGAGCGCGAGCGACGGCGCGTCGATCGACGACCACGGCATGTCCACCAAAACGATGCGCATGGCATCTCCCTCTCTGGTCACCACAGGCCCCGCTCGGCCAGCGCGCGCCGCGCGGCCTCCCCGTCGGCCGTCGGCACGGCCTCGAACGCCGCCGCCACACGTACGGAGACCACGCCGCGGCTGACCCCGGCCGGCGTGGCGAAGTAGGCGTACGGCACCGGCCCCTCGCCCGCAGCGGTCTCGCCCCAGGACGCGAGCGCGGCCGTGGAGTAGCGGCGCAGCGCCGCGTGGCCTCGGCCGGTCGCGACGATCCCCTCGGCCTCGATGGCGAACGACAGCGGCTGCTCGCAGGACAGCGCGGCGAACAGGGCGGTCAGCAGCTCGTGCTCCACGGTCTCGCGCAGCGGCCCGGGCGTACGGCCGGGCGGCCCGCTGCGCAGGTACGACGCGAACGCCTCCTCGACCGAGATGCCCCGCCCGGTGTAGGGCACCAGCCGGAACCGGCGAAAGTCCGGCGAGCCGAGGAACCCGCCGAGCAGCTCCGCGGACTCGACGCCGGCCGCCGCGAACAACGCCAGGCTGCGCGGGAACGCGGCCGCGAGCCCGCCGCCGTGCCCGAGCCGCCAGATCTTCGAGCGGAACCGGCGCGCGGCCGCGTCCAGCTCGGCCAGGTCGATCGTCTCCAGGCACTCCAGCTCACCGTCGCTCCCGGCCACCGCCGCCGGGCCCTCGGCGGCGAGCCGTTCCCGCAGCTCTCCGTCGAGGAACAGCCGCAGGAGCAGGTCGGTGAGCCCCTCGCCGTCCAGCGACCGGACCGTCACGGCGCCTCCCCGCGCTGCCACGCCTCGGCCAGCGCCTTCAGCCGCTCGTAGTTCGGCCGCGACTTGTCCACGAGCCGGCCGTCCTCGCGGTACATCGGGTCCTCGTACGTCACGCCGAGCAGGTTCGGGCAGCGCGGGAGCAGGTATTCGGTGAGGTCGAGCTGTTCGTCCAGCAGCACCCCGTGGTGCAGGTCGCGGAACCTGCCGCCCACGATCTGGCAGCCGGACAGGTGCAGCTCGCGGCAGCGCGTGAGCGGAAGCGCCTCGATCTCGTCGTACATGCTCCGGCCGGTACGCCCGCGCAGCCACTGGTAGCTGAGCAGGTGACCGACGTCGAGCGTCACGCGTACGTCGGCGTCGTCGGCGAGCCGGGCGAAGTAGTCGAACGCGTCGACGTGGCCGAGCACGAACGACCCGCCCTCGGTGAACCCGGGGAACTCCACGTGCAGCGGCAGGTCGAGCAGCGCCTTGGTCTCGGCCACGTTGCGCGTCGCGAGCTCCAGGCCGGGCTCGGTCAGCGGCGGCGGCAGCGGGTACGGGAGCGGGTAGCCGCGCAGGCTCCAGATCCCCAGGTCCTCCACGACCCAGCCGAAGCCGTAACGCGCGGCGAGTTCGTTGGTGAAGTCGGCCGCGGGCGAGCGGTCGTAGCGCTCGGGCGTGCCCATGTTGAACTCGGTCTGGTGGAAGGCACGGCCGAGCCCGGCGGGCAGCGCGGCGAAGAAACGGTCGTACGCGCGCACGTGGCCGGCGGTGCGCGGGACGGCGCGCGAGCGCGGCTGGTAGGCGAAGGCCGCGTACGCGAAGTCGCCGCCGTGGCGCCGGGCGAAGGCGCGGACGCTCGGCGTGACGTCCCCGCCGTCGTCGGTCTCCACGAACCCGACGCCGCGCCGGCCCAGCGCGCCGCCGCCCCACGGCATGTCCATGAGGAGGCCGAACCCCAGCCTCGTCGTACGGGACACGTCCGCGTGGCCGGTCTCGGTCGTCGTCATGCCGGCCTCCCCGCGTGCTCCCGGCGTACCGTCCCCGCCGACGCGCCGGCCAGGCGGCCGAGCAGCCGCCGCCCGTGCTCGGTACGCGCCGTGAGCAGGCCGTCGGCGCGCTGCTCGACGTCGCGCCGCGGGAGTGCGTAGAACCGCTCCCAGACGAGGTCGGTTACCACGATCCGGTCATCGCGTGCGGCCACGGCAGCGGGCACGGTGCGGACCCACGGGTGCGGCTGCACGGCGTCGGCGGGGTCCGCGGCCGTGGCGTTCGACGGCAGTACGGTGCTCGCCCGGCCCGGCCGTACCTCGCGGAAGACGCGGTCGAGCCGGTCGAGCGCCTCGGCGCGGGTGGGGCCGCCGCGGACCGTCTGCGGCCGGCCGACCCGGCCGGAGAGGTAGCTGAGCTCGGGGTTGCCGCCGAGCGCGCCCGTGGTGTCGAGCGCGAGGCCGTAGTCCTCCGGGTCCCGCTCCAGCCTGCTGCCGGGCTCGGTGACCAGGAGTTCGAGGGCGTCGATGCCGATGTGCCGCTCGTTCGCCACGAGAAAGGCCACGGACGCCTCGAACTCGGCCGGCGTCTCGTCGAGCACGTGGCCCATCACCGAGAACCGCAGGACGATGCCGGCGTCGGTGAGGTTGTCCACGATCCGCTGGTAGTCGGCCGCGCGTACGCCGCGGTCCAGCCGGTCGAGCAGCCGCTGGGAGGTGCCCTCATAGCCCACGGACATCTGCGCGCACCCGGCCTCGGCGAGGTCGCGGCAGAACGCCGGGTCGGCCAGTGTGGCGTCCAGCCTGCTGCGCACGCCGAACCGCACCCGCACGCCGCGTTCGCGTACCTCGCGCATCGCCCGCACGATGAGCCGGAGGTTGGTGTTCTCATCGGAGATCGCCACGAACGTCGCGCCCGTGTCACGAACCACGGCCTGCACGGCGTCGGCGATCTGGCGCACGGTGCCCTGCTGGTACGCGCCCGGCGCGAGGGACCGGTTGCCGTACGAGCAGAACGCGCACCGGCCCCAGTAGCAGCCGACGCATGAGACGATCGCGGCTTCCATGGTCTGGTTGAGGTAGGACTTGACCGGCAGTCCCGTGTGGTCGGGCGGCCCGAGGTCGCCGAACCGCAGCGTGACGGGCCGGGCGGACCGGCGGGCGGGTGCGGGCGGCCAGGTCATCCCGGGCACCGACGAGCGCGGGATCCTCCCGTCGAGGGCGTCGAGCCAGCGTTCGAGCGGCTGCTCCCCCGCGGTCCAGCAGAGGGCGTCCACGCACGCGCCGACGCCGGGCAGCTCGGCGAGTTCCTCGTGGCGGAGCATCACCTGCTGGCCGCCGAGGCAGATCTTCGCCTCCGGCAGCAGCCGGCGTACCCAGGCGGCGATCAGCAGCGCGGGCGCGAGCTGGCTGAAGAACGCCACGGACACGCCGACCACGCGCGGACGGTGCCGGGTCAGCAGCGACGCGAGCATGCCGTGCAGGCGCGCGACGGGTAGGCCTTCGGGCGGCCGCCGGGCGGCCTCGGTCACGGCGGCGTCGAGTTCGGCGAGGTCGTGCCAGGTGCGTACGAGGAAGGTGTCGTGCACGAGCAGGTCGAGCGCGTGCCCGGCGAGGCGTACGGCGCGGGTCGGGCCCAGGTCACCGGACGGCTCCTTGCGCAGGACGTGGGCGCGCAGCTCGCCGATGTAGCGCTCGACGAGCTCGGCCATCGCCCCGCGATACCAGCCGCCCGCGCCGCCGTCGCCCTGCGCGCGTACCGCCTCGGCGAGGAGTTCGGGGTGGCGCAGCAGGTCGTGGAGGAGGGCGATGTTGAGGTCGGCCTGATGGACGCGCCGCCCGTGCCGCCGCAGGTGACCCGTGAGGTAGGGCAGGCTCAGGTAGGGGAAGAACCTGGCCTCCGTCTGCGGCGGGAAGATGAGCAGTACGTCGGCGCGCTCGCCACTCACCTGCCCGGACGGCACGATCCACCTCCTCGGGCGTGCCCGTGAGCGGCCACGGGCGGTGCCGTGCCCGGTGCCGTCAGGCCTTGTCCTCGATGTCCTCTTCGGCCTTGTAGATGTACGAGTGGTAGGACCCGCTGATCTTCAGCTCACTGGACTCGATCACTTCGAGCTGGTCGAGCTCGGCGAACTCGTTCTCGATGAGCTTCTCTGGGCGTACGGCGGTCACGGCCCCTCCTCATGACGAAATTGCCGACGGCGTCCGTTGGCGTAATTGCTGCAACGATAACCGAGGGCAGGCACGCGTCAATAGCCACGAGAAATGCGGTCGGCGGTGCGCCGATGCCTATTCAGCACCTTTTTCACGGCCAGTAACAGCCGTAACTTCCGTGTCCTTGACCGAAGAAGTGATTTCCATTTACGGGCGCTCCGAAATGTATTTCGGTCCCACCGATCGTGCGCCGTCAGGGCGAGGTTCAGTCGTAGTAGCGGCGAACGCTGGAGCCGACCCGGGTCACGTCCGTGCCGTACAGGTGGAGGGAGATCGCGGTGGTCTCCCCGGTGTTGCGTACCCGCCGCGGCTCGTCCTGGGCTTCGGCAACCTCAGCGAGAGCGCCATCGAACACGGCCTCGCCACCATCGCGGACCTCCTGCGCCGAGGCCGAGCCGCCGTCAAAGACCCGAGCCGAACGCCTCCAGGAACAGGTCCACGTGCTCCGCCTCCCAGATCAGCGGCGGGCGGATCTTGAGCACGCCGCCGCCCGGCCCGGTCGTGCCGACGAGGACACCGGCCCCGCGCAGGCGTTCGGCCAGGTCTGTCGCGGTCAGGCCCAGGACCTCCGGCCGTACCTCGACTCCGGCCAGCAGGCCCGCTCCCCTCACCTCCGCCCCGGCGGGCAGCAGCGCGGTCAGGCCCGCGCGCAGCCGGGCGCCCATCGCTCCGCTGCGCTCGACCAGGCCGGTCTGCTCGATCACGTCGAGCACGGTCAGCGTCGCCGCGCACGAGACGGGGTTGCCGCCGAAGGTGCTGAAGTACTCCTCGGCCGCGGCGAAACGCTCGGCGATCTCGCGCCGCGCCACCAGCGCCGCGATCGGATGACCGTTGCCCATCGGCTTGCCCAGGGTCACCAGGTCCGGCGTGAGGCCGAAGTCGGCGAATCTCCACAGGCCGCGGCCGCCACGGCCGAAGCCCGCCTGCACCTCATCGGCCAGGAACAGGCCGCCCGCCGCCCGCGTCCCGGTCTCCAGCGCACGCATGTACGCGTCCGCGGGCTGGAGGATGCCGCCGCTGCTGAAGATCGTGTCGACGGCCAGCAGCGCGACGTCGTGCCCCGCCGAGCGCAGCGCCGCGCGGGCCCGGCGTACGGCCTCGGCCGCCGCCGATTCGCCGTCCTCCGGCACGGGCGGGCAGAAAACAGCGACGTGGGGCGGCCGCGCCGACGCCGGGTAGGCGTTGGTGGACAGCACCGCCGTCGCCGCGCTCACTCCGTGGTACGCGCAGTCGGTGACGATCGCCCCCGTACGCCCGGTGAAGACGGTCGCCATCCGCCATGCCAGGTCGTTCGCCTCGCTGCCGGAGTTGACGAACACGCAGGTGTCCAGGCCGGGCGGCATCGTCGCGGTGAGCCGCTCGGCGAGTTCGACGACGTTCGGGTGCAGGTAGCGGGAGTTGACGTTGAGGATCGCCGCCTGCCGGGAGATCGCCTGTACCACCGCCGGATGCGCGTGCCCGACCACCGGGACGTTGTTGTACGCGTCCAGGTATCGGCGTCCGTCGGCGGCGTGGAGCCAGGGGCCCTCGCCGCGTACGGCCTGCAACGGCTCCGCGTAGAACAGCGGTGAGAGCGTGCCGCCGAGGCCGGCCCGGCGGCGCGCGAGCAGCGTCGGGTCCGCGCCCTGGCCCGTACGCGCCCGAGAGGTGCCGCAGAGCCGGTGGAACCGCGCGGCGAGGTCGGCCGGGGCGGGCTCGGCGAGCCGGTCGATCGCGCGCCAGCTCCCCGCGTCCCAGCCCGTGACGTACTCCTGCTTGTCCGGATGCAGCGGCGCGCGCCAGGCCGAGATCAGCACGGTCGTGACCAGCCGGGCGAGGACGAGTTCGCCGAGCCGGTCGACCTCGTCGACCTCCAGCGGGCACACGCGCTGGTAGCCCTCCAGGAACCGGCCCGCGGCCTCCCACGGCTCCGGGGCGACGCGGAGCAGGGACGCCAGGCTGATGGCCAGGTCGGCGACCCGTGCCGTGTGGTGCATGTCGCCGAAGTCGATCATTCCGCTGAGGTCGCCGCTCGCGTCGAGCATGACGTTGCTCAGGGTGACGTCGGCGTGCATGACGAACCCGGGCAGGGCGGCGGTCTGGGCGCGCAGCCCCTCGAACCGGTCGAGGAGCCGCTCGACCGGGGCCCGGCGGTCCGCGTCGGGCAGCTGACCGGCGAAGGGCCGCAGCGTCGACACGCCGCGCGGGTCCCACTCGATCCGGCGGTACGCGGCGGGATGCCCGAAGCCGCGCAGCGCACGCGCCATCCGCGCGCACGCCCCGCCGAGCTGGGCCGCGAACCGGGTGGGCAGCGGCGCCTCCTCCGCCGTCGCCCCCGGCATCAGGGTCATGAGCCGCACCTGGTGGCGGCGGCCGTCCGCCGCCTCCACGGCCACCATCGGCGCGCCGTCGCGTGCGGGCAGGATCCGGGCGACCGGCAGCTCCGGGTCGGCCTCCGCGACATGACGCATCGCGGCGTTCTCCATCGCGATCTCATCGGCGTCGTCGGCGGAGTTGGACACCTTGAGCACCGACCGGCCGCCCGTCGAGGTCGCGAGGAAGGTACGGTCGCGCTCGCTGCCCAGCAGCCGTACGGTCGCCTCGATGCCGTAGTGCGCGCGGAGGATGCCGGCGGCCGCGGCGTCGCCGACCTCGGGCGCCGGTTCGAGCAGGCCCGGCGTACGGCCGGCGTTGATGTCCATGACGAATCCGTTCGACGACGTACGTGCGTACGTGCCGACCCTGGCACAGCGGGCGGCGGGCCCGGCGCGGCGGGATAGCGTTGGCCTCCTATGACCGCAACCCTCGTCGCGAAGGGCCTCGCCGCCGGCCACGGCGACCACGCCCTGTTCTCCGGGCTCGACCTCGTCGTCTCCGCCGGCGAGGTCGTCGGCCTGGTCGGAGTCAACGGCGCGGGCAAGTCCACCCTGCTGCGCACCCTCGGCGGCCTGCTCGCGCCCGAGGAGGGCGCGGTCACGCTCAGCCCGGCCTCGGCGGCCGTCGGCTATCTGCCCCAGGAGCCGGAGCGGCGGCCCGGCGAGACCGTGGTCGGCTTCCTCGCCCGGCGTACGGGAGTGGCGGGGGCGCAGCGGGACCTGGACGCCGCGACCGAGGGCCTGGTCGCGGAGCGTGCGGGCGCCGACGAGGAGTACTCCCACGCCCTGGAGCGATGGCTGGCCCTGGGCGGCGCCGACCTGGAGGAGCGGGCCGGCGAGGTGGCCGCCGAGCTGGGCCTCGCGGTCGGCCTCGACCAGCCGATGAGCTCGCTGTCGGGCGGGCAGGCGGCCCGTGCGGGGATGGCGTCGTTGCTGCTCAGCCGCTATGACGTCTTCCTGCTCGACGAGCCGACCAACAACCTGGACCTCGACGGCCTCGAACGCCTCGAACGCTTCGTCGCCGGCCTGCGGGCGGGCACGGTGCTGGTCAGCCACGACCGCGAGTTCCTCGACCGTACGGTCACGCGGGTGGTGGAGCTGGACCTGGCACAGCAGCAGGTGAACGTCTACGGCGGCGGGTACGCCGCCTACCTCGCCGAGCGTGAGGTGGCGCGCGGGCACGCGCGTGCCGACTACGAGGAGTACTCCGCGAAGGTCGGCCTGCTGGAGGACCGCGGCCGCACCCAGCGGGACTGGGCGGCCAAGGGCGTGCGCAACGCGCGGCGGAAGGCGCGGGGCGCGAACGGCGGCGACAACGACAAGGTCGGCCGCAACTTCCGCAGCGACGCGAGCGAGAAGCAGGCCGCCAAGGTACGGCAGACCGAGCGCGCGATCGAGCGTCTCGACGTGGTCGAGGAGCCGCGCAAGGAGTGGGAGCTGAGGATGGAGATCGCCGTCGCCCCGCGCGCGGGTGCGGTCGTGGCAACCCTGCGCTCGGCGGTCCTGCGGCGCGGCGCCTTCACCCTGGGCCCGGTCGACCTGGAGATCGGGTGGGCCGAACGCGTGGCGATCACCGGCGCGAACGGTGCGGGCAAGTCCACGCTCCTGGCGGCGCTCCTGGGCCGTACGCCTCTCGACGAGGGCCACGCCGTGCTCGGCCCCGGCGTGATCGTCGGCGAGGTCGACCAGGCGCGTGCGCTGTTCCTGGGCGAGGAGGCCCTGCTCGACGCCTTCGGCGCGGAGGTGCCCGCGCTGCCGCCGGCCGAGGTGCGCACACTGCTGGCCAAGTTCGGCCTGCGCGCCGCGCACGTGACCCGGCCCGCGGCGACACTGTCCCCCGGCGAGCGCACGCGTGCGGCCCTCGCACTGCTCCAGGCGCGCGGCGTGAACCTCCTCGTCCTGGACGAGCCGACCAACCACCTCGACCTCCCGGCGATCGAGCAGCTCGAGTCCGCGCTCGACTCCTACCCTGGCACCCTGCTGCTGGTGACCCACGACCGCCGGATGATCGACGCGGTGCACACCACCCGCCGCCTGAGCGTCGCCGGCGGCCGCGTCACCGAGACCGGGGCGGGCTGACCGGGGCCGCCCCGACCGTGTACCGCAGGTGGACCACGCCGGCGCCCTCGAAGACCTGCGGTCCCTCCAGTGCGACCGGCGCGTGCCGTACCTTCTCGAAGAACGCGACGCCGCCGCCGAGGATCACCGGGGTGAGCATCACCCAGATCTCGTCGAGCAGCCCGGCGTTGAGCGCCTGACCGGCGATCGTGCCCGCGGTGATGCTGACGTCCTTGCCGCCCGCGACCTCACGCGCCGCCGCGATCGCGCCGTTGATCCCGTCGGTGACGAAGGTGAAGGGCGCGTCGGGGTAGGGCCACTCGCGCGGCGACCTCGTGGGTGAGGACGACGACCGGGACGCCCAGGGGGTGCTCGCCGTGCCAGCCGCTCGTGACGTCGAACGTCCGGCGGCCGACCACGATCGCGCCGATGCGGGAGGTGAGCTCCTTCCACCGCCGCGCGTTGTCCTCGGTCATGTGGAACGTACGGTCGGCCTGCGCGGTGGGTACGGCCACCTCACCGTTGCCGTACCAGGCGAAGAGGTGCTCGAAGCCGGACTCGCCGGGGCCCGACACGAACCCGTCGAGTGACATTGCGGCGCCTGCGATGATCTTGCTCACGGCCTTCTCCTGTCTCCGGTCCGGCGCCCGCGCGGCGCCGCTCACCCTAGGGTCGAAGGCGCGGCCCCGATCCGGACATCGGCGGCCCACGACTTCGCGACCGACACGGCGCGCCGGGCGGCGCGCCGCCCGGCGTCGCCCTCCCGCCGACCTCGCGGGTCCGCCGCGACCGGCGGACAAGCCGGACTATTCGTGCGACGCTAAGGCGGGAAACGGGCCGGGGGACAGAGCGGGGTGCCGCTCGTGGCTCGACGAGACGGGGACGGGCATGCGTCTGCAGGAGTATGGGCCCACGGCGCCCGGCGGCGGGGTCCGGCTGGTCCTCGGTGTGGGCAGCGGGTTGGTGTCCGGGCTGGTGTTCGGCGTGCTGATGAGCTGGCAGCATCTCCTCGGCTGGGCCGTCTTCACCGCGTACGCGACCGTCACCGGCGCGCTGCTCGGTGCGATCACCGGGCGGCGGCCGCACGGCCAGGCGATGTCCGCGTCGGCCGGGGTGCTGCTCGGGCTGCTCGGCTGGGTGGTGTGGTGGCTGACCCTGGACCCCCTGTTGCACGCCACCCCGACCTGGTCGATCGCGGCGGCCACATCCGCCTACCCCGAGCTGGTCGGCTCACTGCTCCAGGGCGCGCTGGCCGGCACGATCTTCCACCAGGTCGCGGCACGCGTCAGCGCAGATCCGGCCCGGTCCAGGCCGCCGGCGCCGCACGTGGTCATCGTCGGCGGCGGGTTCGGCGGCGTCAGCGCGGCACGCCGGTTCGAGCGGCTGAACCTGCGCGGGCATCGCGTCGAGGTGACGCTGATCAGCGACTCCAACTTCCTGCTGTTCACGCCGATGCTCGCCGAGGTCGCCTCCGGCGGCCTGGAGGCACAGCACATCAGCACGCCGGTACGCGCGGCCGTCGCGCACACGCGGTTCCGGCACGGCCGCGTCGCCGAGATCGACGTCGCGCGCCGCCTGGTGCGCCTCGACTCGGCCGCCGAGCCCGTCGCCTATGACCACCTCGTGCTCGCGGTCGGCTCCGTACCGCATTTCCTGGACCTGCCCGGCATGGCCGAACACGCCTTCACGCTCAAGTCGCTCGGCGACGCCGCACGGCTGCGCGACCGAGTGCTGACCCTGCTGGAGCGCGCCGACCAGGCGACCGACCCGGCCGAGCGGACCCGCCTGCTGACGTTCGTCGTCGCGGGCGGCGGCTTCGCCGGGACCGAGGCCGTCGCCGAGCTGTACGACCTCACCCACGACGTGCTCCACTTCTACCCCGGCGTCCAGCCGGACGAGCCGCGCTTCATCCTGATCCACTCCGGCAAGCGCATCCTGCCCGAACTGTCGGACAAGCTCGGCGCGTACGCGCTCGGCAAGCTCCAGGCGCGCGGCATCGAGTTCCGGCTCGGCGTACGCGCGAGCGCCGCCACCGACCGTGAGGTCCAGCTCAACGACGGCTCGGCGATCACCACGGCGACGTTCGTCTGGACCGCGGGCAACCGGCCGAGCCCACTGCTGCGGTCGCTGCCCGGCGAACGCGGCCGCGGCGGCTCGGTCGTCGTCGATCGCATGCTGCGGACCTTCGAGCTCGACAACGTCTGGGCGATCGGCGACTGCGCCCAGATCCCCGCCGCGGACGGCACGCCGTACCCGCCGACCGCACAGCACGCGATGCGCGAGGGCAAGGCCGTCGCCGACAACATCGCCGCCGTTCTCAAGGGCCGCCGGCCCAAGCCGTTCCGCTTCACCACGATCGGGATCTTCGTCGCGCTCGGCCACCGCACCGCCGCCGGGGAGATCCGCGGCCACCCGTTCTCGGGCCTGAGCGCCTGGCTTTTGTGGCGCGGCATCTACCTGGCCAAGCTGCCCGGCCTCGAACGCCGCGTACGTGTCCTGCTCGACTGGACCCTCGATCTGGTCTTCCCCCGCGACATCGTCGTCACCAGCACCCGCGACGAGACCCCGGTGACCGCGGGCGGCGGCCGATGAACGCCGAGAGCACGGCGTACGTCCGCCAGGGCCTGCTGCCCGGCGCGGTCGCGGGGCTCGCCGGCGGCCTGGTCTTCGGCGCGGCGCTGCGTTCCCTCGGCCTGCTCGCGGGCGTCGCCGCGCTCGCGCGGTCGGACTCGCCTTTGCTCGGCTTCGCGCTGCACCTGGTCATCGCGGCCGTGGTCGGCGCCGGGTTCGGGCTGCTCGTGGTGCACCAGCGGATCCGCTCGGGCGAGCTGCTGTTCTGGGGCCTGGCGTACGGCCTGTTCTGGTGGTTCCTCGGGCCGCTGACCCTGCTGCCGCTGCTGACCGGCGCCCCGATGACCTGGAGCCTGGCGACCGCGCAGGCGGCGGTGCCGAGCCTGGTCGGCCACCTCTGGTACGGCGCGGTGACCGCCGTCGCGTTCGCCCTCCTGCGCCGTGACGGCCACGCCGCGGTCAAGGACCACCTGCGGCCGAGGACGCTGCTGCGCGGCCTGTTCGCCGCCGTGATCGCCGGCGGCCTCCTCGTCCTCGCCTTCGGGGTGGGCGGCGGCGCGCGCCTGGGCTGGCTGCCCGCGGTCGCGGCCGGGATGGGGATCGGCTACCCGCTGGTGTTCACGGGCCGCGCGGAGGGCACCGGGCCCGCGCTCGTACGCGGCACCGCGTACGGCTTCGTGTGGTGGATCGCGGTCGGCCTCACGTTCGCCCCGCTCGTCGACGACGGACGGATCGACTGGTCACAGCACGCCGTGGCGTCGGCCACCGTCCGGCTGCCGCCGTACCTGCTGGCGGGGGCGGGGATCGCGCTCGTCTTCGGCGGCCTCGGCTCGCTCGCCCGCGGCCTGTTCGTGGACGACGTACGGCTGCTGCACCACGAGGCCGGCACCCGCGGCCTGCGCGCGGTCGGGTACGGCGCGCTGTCCGGGCTGGCCGGCGGCGTGATCTTCGGCTTCGTGTGGGGAACCGTCGACGTGCTGCCCACGGTGGCGCGGCTGGTCGGGGCGCGCGGAGCCGTCGCGGGCTGGATCGTGCACCTCGTCATCGCCCAGCTCATCGGCGTCTCGTACGCCGTGCTGTTCCGCGGACGCAGCTACGACCTCACGTCCGGGCTGGGCTGGGGTTTGTCGTACGGCTTCTTCTGGTGGGTGTTCGGCGCGCTGACGCTGCTGCCAGTGCTGCTCGGCCAGCCGCCGCGGTGGAACGCGGCCGCCATCGCCGCGGCCTTCCCGGGCCTGGTAGGGCATCTGGCGTACGGCGGCGGGCTGGGCGCGGTCTATGCCTGGCTGGAGCATCGGGAGAACCCGTGGTGGGTCGCGCGCAGCCACACCGAGGCCGTACGCGCCGCCGCGCGCCGCGAGCAGGTGCTGGGCTCGGCTCCGGCGCTGTGGATCCTGACCGTCCTCATCAGTCTGACGGTCCCCGTTCTGGTGGCCGGCGGCTGAGACCGGCCGGTCGCCCGGCGGCGCGCTTCTCCCAGGGCCAGCGGCCCTCGAGCTCCACTTCGAGGGAGAAGCTGAGGAAGGTGCGTACGAGGACGATCACGGCGAGCACCCCGACGCTCGTGAAGGTCGGCGAGACCGCGACGGTACGGATGATGTCGCCCGCCACCAGGAACTCCAGCCCCAGCAGGATCGCCCGGCCGAGGCTCTGCCGGTAGAGGCGGTACGCGGCCGCGAAGTCACCGTCCGGCCGGCCGTGGCCGAGGAGCCGCTGGCCGAAGACGCCCGTGGCGATCAGGGCGCCGCACACGATGACCGCCACCCCGGCGGCGTCCACGGCGGCACCGACGTGTTCCACCGTGCCCGCGAAATCCACGCGAATCACCCTCAATTCGGTCGGCGCGACGCCATCCACCTGAGTCTGTCCACCGGTGGAGGACCGAAATCACGAACGGTAGGCAGCGGCGAGGTGGTCCTGGAGCCCGGCGGCGTCGCGCGTGGAGTACGCCTGGCCGAGGGCGAGGGCGAGCCCGGTCACCGCCCCAGCAGTCCCGCGATCATCCAGGCTCCACGCCATCGCGCACCGCCCCGTCCCGCCATGCCGTCATCCTGCCAAGCCGGGCCGTTCCACGGCGCACATGCCACATATCACTCACCGGGCGGCTTCACCCCAGCGGCCCGGCGCAGCCCCTGCCGTCCACTCGAACATGACTCTCAGTGCAGAGTAACTGAACGTAAAGTAACCGTGAAAGTTGCACGGAGGGCCGTCGCACCAAATTTGGTAATAAGTCGTCCGAATTCAGCCGAGAGTATTCCGTCCCAGCTCAGACCGGCAGTACGCTGACGCGGATCGAACCACCCCGACCGCCGCGGCGAATGCGGCCCCCAGCAGCGCTTGCCCTCGCGGCAACCCCGATCATGTGAGGTCATGTCACGTGACGAAAAACTTAATGGCGGCGAGCAGAGCCTGACTCCTCACCGCTTCGTTAAGCGGCAGAGACCCACACTCGCGAAGCTCTAGTTCCCCCGCGCTTTCTCGCTATGGCTTGCACGCGATTCCATGCCGTCTGCATGTCGGCATATCTGATGTTACTTATCGTAAGGGCATCGCGGTGACATGCATTAACGACGTTCACGACAGACGTCTAGAGATCAACAACAGTCCGGACCTGACCGGCAGTAGCCGGGAACACGTCCGGAGCCTGGTTTCAGCCCTCAAGTCCGAAGAACGTTTCATCATCGGCTTCCCAGGAAACCTGAAGTTCGACTTCGGTGACCTTGCCCCCATATTGGGCGTCCTTTTCAACAACGTCGGCGACAACAACAGCCCCGACAAGACGGACGCCAACACGAAGGAGCATGAGAACCACGTAATACGCTATTTCTCGCGTCTCGCGAACGGCGATCCGGACGCCACCTACGGCTACCTGTCCAGCGGAGGCAGCGCGAGCAACCTCTGGGGACTCGACCTGGGCTGCACCCGGCTCCCCGCGGCTCCGATCTACTGCAGCGAGGTCGGCCACCACTCGGTCAGAGAAGCAGCGCGCCTGATGCGCACCGAGCTTCGGCTGGTACCGGCCGCGCCGAACGGGACGATGATCACCAGCGCCCTCCACGAACTCTGCGCGCGAGAGCCTGGGCGTGGTGCCGTCGTCGTCGCCACCATCGGAACGACGATGACCGGGGCGATCGACGACATCGAAGACATTCGGGAGGCCGCCGCCGTCGCCGGCCCCATTCACGTACACGCCGACGCCGCACTGGGCGGGCCCATCGCGGCGTTCGCTCCGGAGAAGCCGAAATGGGGATTCCCCTACTCGGACAGCCTCGCGATCAGCGGTCACAAGTTCATCGGCCTGCCCTTTCCGTGCGGCATCGCGCTCGCCAAGGAACATCTGGTGCCGACACGGCGCGCGGGCGAGTACATCGGGGCCACGAACTCCACGCTCAGCACGTCCCGAAGCGGCATGGCCGCGGCACTTCTCTGGGTCGCGCTGAACGAAGTCGGCGGCGACACCCTGGAGTGGGCCGTCCTCCAGTCACTGGACCTCGCCGTCTACGCGGAGAAACGGCTGGCGGAGATCGGCTACAACGCGTGGCGCAACCCGTCGTCGATCACCGTGGTGTTCGACCGCCCCACACCCGACATCTGCGCGAAGTGGCATCTCGCCACCGAGGGGGGTCATGCGCACATCATCACGATGCCGCATGTCACGCGCGAGATCGTCGACGAGTTCTGCCGGGACCTGGACCGGTGAGCACACGCGTGGGCGACGACGCCTCGACGCGGCCGTGTCTCGCCGGCCAGGTCGCCATCGTGACCGGCGGCCGCAGCGGCATCGGCCGCGCGGTCGCGGAGCGGCTGGCGCGTGACGGCGCGGCCGTCGAGGTGTTCGACCTGTCCGGCGAGACTCCGGTCGACGTCAGCGACGACGCGGCCGTACGCGCGGCGGTACACGACGTGCTCGACCGGCGCGGACGCGTCGACGTGCTGGTGAACAACGCGGGCATCTACCCGCACACGGCGTTCGAGGAGCTCGGCCTCGCCGAGTGGCGGAAGGTGCTGGCCGTCAACCTCGACGCGATGTTCTCCTGCACGCACGCCGTGTACCCGGCGATGAAGGAGCGCGGCTACGGCCGCATCGTCAACATCGCGTCGGCGGCGTTCTTCGTCGGCGACTTCGACATGGTCCACTACACCGCCTCCAAGGGCGGTGTCATCGGGTTGACCCGTGCGCTGGCGAAAGGAGCCGGGACCCACGGGATCACGGTGAACGCGGTCGCCCCGGGGTTCATCGAGACCCCGGGCGTGCTGGCTTCGCCCGGCGAGCTGGCGTTGTTCGACCAGATCGTCGCCGAACAGTCCATACCGCGCCGCGGCGAGCCGGACGACATCGCCGGGTGCGTCTCCTACCTGGTCCAGCCGGACACGTCGTTCCTCACCGGTCAGATCATCAACGTCGACGGGGGCCACCGGTTCCACTGAGCCGAATCGCGCCGCCCTGCCCTCAAAAAAGGATGCAATATATGAGCGAACGCTATGACGTGATCATCGTCGGTGCCGGGCACAACGGCCTCACCTGTGCCGCGTACCTGGCGAAGGCCGGCAAGAAGGTCCTCGTCCTGGAGGCTCGCGACGTGGTCGGGGGCGGCTGCGCGACCGAGGAGGTGGCGGCGCCCGGATTCCGGCACAACTTCCACTCCAACTTCCACGGGATCATCCACATGGGCCCCGTCTACCGCGACCTGGAGCTGGAACGGTACGGCGCGCGCTACGTCTGGCCCGACAACCAGTTCGCGCACGTGTTCCCCGACGGGAACTCCCTGGTTCTCTCGCGCGACCTCGACCGTACCGTCGAGAACGTCCGCCGCTACTCCGCGCGCGACGCCGAGACGTTTCGCGACCTCGCGCACACCTATCGCCAGGTGCTGGAGGAGGCCCTCATCCCCGGCATGTTCTCCGCTCCGCAGTCACCCTCGGCCGAGTTCGCCGAGATCGAGAAGGGCGGCGGGCTCGGGCTGGCCCGGCAGTTCCTGACCACACCCAACCTCCTGGCGCGTGAACTCTTCGAGTCGCACGAGGTACAGACCTGGCTGGGTTTCTGGGTGGCGCAGCTCGCCGGGACCGGCGACGTCTTCGGGCTCGGCGCGAACTATCCGCTCATGGTCGCCGGATCCATGGAGCCGTACGGCTGGGCGATCTGCGAGGGCGGGTCCAACCAGCTCGCGCAGGCCATGACGCGGTTCGTCGTCGACCACGGCGGCGACGTGCGGGTGGACTCCCCCGTACGGCAGATCGAGGTACGCGACGGCCGGGCGCACACCATCGTCCTCGACGACGCCACCCGGATCCCGGTCGAGGGCATCGTCGTCTCGAACCTGGACCCGCGCCACACCTTCCTCGACCTGATCGGCGAGAACGAGCTCCCGGCGGAGTTCCGCCCGAGCGTCAAGCGCTGGCGGTATGACCGGATGTCGATGTTCTGCATCTACCTCGCGCTCCAGGAGCCGGTCCAGTGGCAGGCCGACGACCCGGAGGTGGCGAACAGCTTCGCCGTCTCGCTGTGCGAATCGCTCGACGTCCTGGACGACAACGCCTCGGACTGCCGGCTGGGCATCCCGCCGCGGCAGCCGGGACTGTTCACCGTGCACCCGTCACGCTTCGAGTCCAGCCTCGCGCCGGCCGGCCAGGAGGCGTGCTTCTGCGAGCAGATCGCGCCGTACGAGCTGCGCGAGGGCGGCGCGGCCGCGTGGGACAAGATCAAGGACGAGTACGCCGAGACCGTGCTGGACCGCTGGCGCCCGTACCTGCGGAACGGGCTCGGGCCCGAGTCGATCGTGGGCCGTTACGTCTCCAGCCCGATCGACATCGAGCGCGTCATGCCGAGCATGCGCCACGGCGACTGGAACCACGGCGAGATGACGCAGGACCAGCTCGGCCTCTTCCGCCCGTTCCACGAGTACCCGCCGTACCGCAGCGCCTTTGAGAACCTCTATCTCTGCGGCGCCTCCACCCATCCCGGCGGCTCGATCGGCGGCGCCTGCGGATACAACGCGGCAGGCGCCATCGCCGCCGACCTCAAGATCGAGCGTTGGTGGAACTGACGAACTCACCGATGATCCGGGCCAGCTCCGACGGCCGGTCCAGCGGGATCAGCGTGTAGCTGTCGTCCACCTCGGCCAGCACACCCGCCGGGAAGAGCCCGGCTAGGCGGCGGCCGTGCTCGGGCG
Source organism: uncultured Actinomycetota bacterium (assembly GCA_963799975.1). GTDB lineage: Bacteria > Actinomycetota > Actinomycetes > Streptosporangiales > Streptosporangiaceae > Actinoallomurus. The sequence goes on from CAWCZF010000004.1 coordinate 136,699, forward strand.
GCATCACGCGGTCCCGGCGCGCCCAGACCACGAGGACGGGGCCGCCGAACCCCGGCAGGCGTTCGGCGGCCTCGATCAGCACGCGGGTGTCGGCCATGATCGCGCGCACGGCGTGTACGGCGTCGCGGCGGATCTCCGGCCGGGTCAGGACCGGCCGCAGCCAGCGGGCGGTGGCCGCGTCCCCGCGCAGGGTCAGCCACCCGAACGCGATCGGCAGGCGCCGTACCGGCCGCAGCCGCAACTGCTGCATGAACAGGCCGAACAGCGCGGGCGAGAGCCGGCCGACGAGCGCGACCGTACGGCCGGTCAGCCCGGGCGGGAGGTTGTCGAACGCCTCGCACGAGGCGAGCACGGCACGTGCGACGCGTACGGCCCCGTCGCACAGGACGAGTTGGGCGACCGCCCCGCCGGTGTCGTTGCCGACGAGGGTGACCTCGCGCAGGTCGAGACGGTCGAGGAACTCGGTGACCAGCCGGGCCAGCCCGGGCAGCGACAGGTCGGCACCGGCGCGCATCGCGTGGCGGTGCGCGCCGAGCGGCAGCGTCGGGGCGACGCACCGGTGTTCGGCGGACAGGACGGCGATCGGCCCGTCCCACAGCGAGGCGTCCATCAGCAACCCGTGCAGCAGCACGACCACGGGTCCCGTGCCGCCGGTGTCGGCGTACTCGATCGTCCCGGCGGACAGCTCGATCTGCGGCATCTCCGTCTCCTAACGCGGTGTCGAGCCGGCCGGGGCGTCCGCGCGCGCGTGGTCGAGCAGGTGCCGGCGCAGGAAGGACAGCTCGGCCTCGACGGCACGCTCGTGCTCTTCGGCGAAGGGCGCGTAGTGCCCGCCAGGCAGCCGGACCAGCTCCGCGTGCGGCGCGCGCCCGGCAGCGCGTACGGCGGGCTCGGCGAGGGCGGACTGGTCCTGCTCGCACACGAGGACGAGCAGCGGGCACCGTACCGCCGGGGCGTGGCGGCCCGGCCGGTAGAACCCGGCGCGCAGCGCGGAGCGCGCGGCGACCGTCTGCTGCCAATCGGGGTAGCGGTGCTCGGGGTCGAGCACCCGCGTACGGACGGCGGCCGCCGCGTCCGGCGTGTTCAGGAGCGCGACGGTGCCGGGCTCGCCGGCGGTCGGCACCAGTATCGGCGCGCGGCCGAAGAGGCCGCCGAGCCCGTCGAGGATCCCCCGGCCGGTCATGCGCAGCAGCGCGTACGGCGTCGTGTGGCGCATCGCGTTGCGGGTGGCGGCCGGCCCGTCGACGGTCGGCGTCTGCGCGATCATCGCCGCGAGGCCCGTGCTGTGCGCCGCGACGCGGAAGAGATGGCCGGCGGACAGCGAGAAGCTCCAGACCGCGAGCCGGGCCGGGTCGACTCCCGGCAGGCCGGCGGCGAACCCGATCGCGGCCTGCCAGTCCTCCAGCTGCTCGCCGAAGCGCACGACCTGGCGCGGGTGGCCGCCGCTGTCGCCGAGGCGGCGATGGTCGAAGGCCAGGACGGCGAACCCCGCCTCGTTGAACCGCCGGGCGAACAGGTCGGTGCCCGGCCCCCTGGTGACCGAGAACCCGCCGGCCATGACCACGCACGCGCCGTTCTTGCCCGGGTAGTGCCAGGCGGCGCACTCGGCGTCACCGCTGACGAAGCCGACCCTCGCGCGCTCTGCGGACTCTCGCATCTGGACCTCCTGAAGGGTGACCCCCGATGAAGCAAGTGAACCACGTGGTTCACAAGCGGTCCATCCGGGGTGTCCCCGCAGCGCTACTCGCCCGCCGCCTCCTCCCGGTCCAGCGCACGGGTCAGTGCCGCGAGCCCGGCCTCCGCGCCCGCCGTGTCGCCGGTGAGCAGCCACCCGACCAGGAAGCCGCGCAGCGCCGCGAGGATCAGCTCGGCGACCTCGCGCCTGCGCCGGTCCGGCCAGTCCGGCGGGCAGAGGGACAGCAGCGCGGGCAGGTACTGCCGCGACGCCTCGCGCCCCAGCTCCGCGTAGTGCCCGGGGTCGTACATCGCCAGCCCGACGGCCTGGTCGAGCACCCGCAGCCCCGACTCCGCCCCCATCAGCACGGGCCAGAGCGCGCGGACCCGATCCGCCAGCGTCGTACCGGGCGGCAGCTCGCCGACGGCCGCGAGCGCGTTGTCGATGCGTCGCTCGCGCAGCCGCAGAACCGCGTGCCTGAGCAGCTCGTCGGCACCGTCGAAGTGGTACAGCAGCACCTTGTGTGTCGTGCCGGCCGCCCGCGCCGCCCGCCGCAGCGAGAAGTCCACCAGCCCGCTCACGGCCAGGTCGTCGGTGACGCGGTCGAGCAGTTCCCGCCGCCGCGCCTCCCCGCGCCGGGACCCCGTCGACCGGCGGTAACCCGCGCGACCCGGCGGATCGGCGCGCTCAGAAGCCTCCATGGCCTGACGCTCTCACACCTGCGTCCGACGTACGTGACGCCGCCGTGGAACGGGATGGAACGCCTTCTCTACGGAGGCAACCGACGCATCCGGGGGGAAACGTGTCGCAGTGAGACAACCAGGACGTGACGTCGACACTCCGCAGTGATCGGGGGACGGCTCCGGCGGACGCGCCGGAGCCGCACGGGCCCGGGGTGATCGACGGACACGAGAAGGGGACGGCTCCGGCAGCGCGTGCCGGAGCCGTCCCTGTTCGTCACACGGGCTGGTAGCAGCAGCGCGTGCCCGTCTGCACGGTCGCGCGTAACTCCCGGCCGATGATCGGGTCGGCCTCGGCGATGTGGCTCAGCGCACGGCGGATCGCCTTGCCCACCGCGATCCGTGCCCGCTCGTGGTTGCCGGCGAACTGGCGCACGCGCCCGCTCAGTCCCGCGGCGGCCGCCAGCTCGGCGATGAGCCACTCGCGCTCGGCGGCGAGCCCGTCGCGCTCGCTCCCCGGCACGGACGCGTCGAGCTCGGCCTCCAGCCGCGCCAGCCGCTGCTTGTACTTCTGCTTGGCCACCTCGTCCAGCACCGGCTGGGCGGACGCCCCGGTGTCCGGCGCCTCATGGGGGAGCCCGGCGGCGAGCTCGGTCGCCTGGATCTCGTGCCCGGGGTTGGCGAGCAGGCTGGCCAGGTGCCGCATGCCCACGCTGTCCTTGACCAGCACGGCATGGCGGCCCAGCTCGATGCGCCACTGGCGGCCGCGGCGGCGGCACACGACCCGCCGCTCGTCCTCCTCGGCCGGCGGGCGCGCCGCAGTCTCTTCACCGCCGGGCAGCGTCATGCCCAGCGCCGCCGCCTCCTGCGCGGCCAGGGCCAGCTCATGCCGTGCCATCTCGTCGCGCGGCCCGTCGCGGAGCGCGAGCGCCTGCCCGAGCCGTGCCCGCGATAGCACGACGGCCGGCCAGTGCCCGAGCGCGAGGTTGCCGCGTACGGCGGCGTGCAGGTGGTCCGCGGCCGCGACCGCGTCGCCCATGGTGAGCGCGGCCACGCCGAGGCTGTGGTGCACCGACCCGAAGCAGGTGACGCCGAGGCTGGCGATCACCGGCAGCCGGGCGTACGGCGTGAGGAGGGCATGCGCCCGCGCCGCGGTCTCGGCGTCGCCGAGCAGGTTCGCCGCCTCCACCACGCCGTACATCGAGGTCAGCCAGCTGCTCGAGTGCGCCAGCTCGCCCAGGTCGCGCCGGTGCAGCCGGGCCAGCATGCTCGCCGCGAGACGCCGGTCCCCGGCCGCCGCCGCGGCCACCGCCAGGCCCGCGAAGTAGGAGTTGTCCACCACGCTGAGCGTCGGCGAGTCCACCAGCTCGGTCAGCAGCGGCACCAGCTCGGCGATCCGGCCCTGGTACCAGCGGATCGTGCCGAGCTGCGCGCCGTACCAGCCGGCCGCGTCCAGGTCCCCGGCGGCCGTCCCGCGCTCGACGCAGACGGCGGCCAGGTCCTCGGCCTCGGCGAACCGGCCGTCGCGGATGGCCAGCATCACCTCGATCGCGCTGACGACGAACCCGACCGCCAGGTGGTCCTCCTCGGCCAGCACGCGGCGCAGCTCCTCGAGGCGGCGCTCGGCGTGCGGGTCCGCGCCGAGGAAAAAGTCGACGGTCAGCCATAGCAGGCCCATCAGCCGATCGCTGCGGCGGCCCGTCCTGGACGCCTCGCCGACCAGCTCGCGCGCCAGCTCCAGGCGCAGCTCCCCGTGCTCGGGCCCCAGGACACAGTGGTGTGCGAGGCTCAGTGCCTCGGCCAGCGCCACCGGGTCGCCGGCGCGCCGTGCCTCCGCCACCGTCGCGAGCACCTCCGCGTGCCCGCCCGTACGGTAGTCCTCCTCGGCCGCCAGCCGGATCCGCAGCCGCAGCGCGAGCGGGTCGTGCCGGTCGAGCAGGGGCAGCGCGTCGCGCTGGCGCGTGAGCATCGTCGCCGCGTCGCCCTCGGTGCGGTGCTCGTGCACCCACAGCCCGCCGAGCCCGATCGCGGCGCGTGCCATCCCCTGGCCGTCCCGAGGGCGCTCGGCCGCCCGGTATGCCTCGTCAAGCCACTTGCGTGCGGCGCCCAGGTCGCCTTCGTCGTGCAGTGCGTGCTCTCCCGCGAGGAGAGAGGCGTCGATGTCGTCTTCTCCGGCGGCGGAACGTACCGCCGACTCCCACGTACTTCTCACCGGCATTACCCCCGTGGCGACGATCCCCACCGCCGCCGTGAGACCAAGCGATCCCGGCTTCCCCCGCCGATGGCAAACCGTGGTCTCCCCCTAGGCACGGATCGCCGGGGGATTCGGTTCAGCGAAATCGCCACTCAACCGAAAGTCGTTCTAATCAGCCGTACGCGGGGCGGCGCGGGAACGGCGAAGGTGCCGCTCACCCGGCATCGACCCAGGTGAACGGCACCTTCATCACGCGTGGAGCGGCCCGTGTCCGGGCGCTTACACTCTGGCGGCAGCGCGTGCGCGGCGTTCGGCGCGGCGCTCGACGAAGCGGTTCGCCGTCGTCTCCAGGTCCTGGAGGAACTCCGCGAGCTCCTCGCGCGCCTTGTCTCCCTCGGCGCCCAGGTCGTCGATCTCGAAGACCTGCCACTGCCGCAGCACCGGGTTGAGCACGTCCTCCAGGTGGACGTTCAGGTCGTAGATGCCGGCGTTGGCGATCGCGAGGGACTTGCGCAGGAAGCCCTCGATCGTGTGGCCCGGCATCTGGAAGTCGACCACGACGTCGGTGACGGCGCGCATCGTGTCGCTCGGCGCCAGCTCGAAGGCGGCCGCGAGCAGGTTGCGGTAGAAGAGCATGTGGAGGTTCTCGTCGGCGGCCACCCGTGTCAGCATGCGCTCACACGCCGGGTCGCCCGAGGCCCTGCCGGTGTTGCGGTGTGACACGCGCGTCGCCAGCTCCTGGAACGACACGTACGCGAGCGCGTGCAACATCTTGTCGCCGTGGTCGGCTTCGTACCCGCCCTGCATGTGGGTCATCCGGGCGCGTTCGAGCGCGACCGGGTCGACCGCGCGTGTGACGGTGAGGTAGTCGCGGATGACGATGCCGTGCCGGTTCTCCTCGGCGGTCCACCGGTCGACCCAGGTACCCCACGCGCCGTCGCGGGTGAAGAGGTTGGAGATCTCGCGGTGGTAGCCGGGCAGGTTGTCCTCGGTCAGGAGGTTGACGATCAGTGCCTCGCGGGCGGCACCGCCGATCTGGGAGTCCTCCGGCGACCACGGTTCGCCCTCGAAGGGGCCCTCGAAGTCGCGGCCGCGGCTCCACGGCACGTACTGGTGCGGGAACCATTCCTTGGCGGTGGAGAGATGACGGTCGAGTTCGGTGGCCACCACCGGCTCCAGCTCGGTCAGCAGCTCGACGGTCGTCCTCGGTCCGGTCGTGCGCGGCATGCGGGCTTTCCTCTCATCGTTGAGGCGGATCGGTTCAGCGTGCCCCGTCGCACCGCTTCAACCTCAGCGTCGATCACTATACGTGAGCGTCGCCGGCTCGCCCGCCGCACCCGTCAGCCGCCGTTGCGCCTGGCCTGTTCTTTCTTGATGGCGCGCACGACCTCGTCGACGTGGCCGCCGCACACCGGGTCTTGTGAGTGGCGGCCGCTGAACCAGTTCATCTCCACGACGAAGTCCGCGGGGTCGCCGCACAGGCAGTGACCGGAGGCGGCAGGGTCGACCGGGACGACGGCCGGCCAGCGGATGGACGCCTCGAAGGCGTGTCCCCACGTGTGGAAGGTCTGGCCGGGCGGCGTCGCGCCGGGCCGGTCGGTACGGCGTACGGGGGTGCTCTGGACCGGCTGTCCCCAGACTTGGGGCCGCCGGCCGGGGGTGTCGTCGGGGGTCATGCGACGGCGGACCGGCGTTTCGTGACGGCCTCGGCCGCGGCGAGCGTGGGGTGGATGGTGAAGGCGCGGTCGAGGCCGGTGATGTGCAGGAGCTTGAGCACGTTGCGGCGCGGCCCGGCCAGGACGACCGTGCGTCCCTCCAGCGTCGCCCGGCGCTGCACGCCGACGAGCATGGCCAGGCCGGACGCGTCGCAGAACGACACGCCGGACAGGTCGATGATCACCGGGGTGTTCGTGTCGCGCAGGGCTTGGACGATCTGGTCACGCAGCCGGGAGGTGGTCGCGATGTCGAGCTCGCCGGCCACCGCGAGGACGGTATGGCCGTGCAGGCGGCGGCTGATCAGCCTGCCGCCGGAAATGTTCGGATGGGTCATCGGATGGGTCATGAGGTCTCCGATCGATCGATGGAGGTGTGGCCGGGCCGTCCGGCTGAGCCGCGTCAGCGTGCGCGGCGTGCCGTGAACCGGGTCCGGCGGTGCAGAAGTCGTGGAGCCGAGGCGGCGGACGTCACTGGATCGTGGTTGGCGAACTCTGCGGAGTCATGCTCGCCGACCCGTCTGACCTGCGTGGGAACGAGGTCGGAGTAGTGAGACACCGGGGCGACGCCGACTTGCTGCCGACGCGCGAGGAATCCTCGGCCACTACCGACCTTACCGTACGGTCGCGCGATGGGACCGTACGGTCGCGCGGCGGCCGGTTCGCCGCGCGCTCGCGGGCACGGTCGCCCGGAGTTCGGGAGTAGAGTCCGAGTCACCGTGGACGCCCCGCACGCCGACGCCCGGTCGGTGTCGCCCCCGGCGCACCAAGACAGCGACCCCCACGGGGCCGGGAATACCGGACGACGATGCCGTCGACACGTTCCCCCCAGCCGCTCCCGCCGCCCGGCGGCAGGGCGGCCGCCCCATCGCGGACCCCCCAGGAAATGAGCGCAGTGGACGAGCCGCCGCTCTCCCCCGACGGGCGCACCTCACCCAGGATCGTCACGATCGACGGAGACATCGACATCGCGAGCACCCCCGCCTTACGCGAGCACCTTCGCGACGTGCTGAACACCCGCGAGCACGCCCGCGTCATCATCGACCTGTCCGGCGTGCATTTCTGCGACGCCTCCGGGCTGGGCCTGCTGATCGGCGCGCAACGCCACGCGCGGCGTCTGCGCACGTCGCTCTGCCTGTCCGGGCCCCAGCCACCGGTGCTGCGGCTCCTCCACGTCACCGGGCTGGACCGCAGCCTGGAGATCCACGCCACCCTCGCGGCCGCCATCGACGCCGGGCCGGTGTCCTGATCGCCGGCCGGCGTCCGTCGTCGCGCTGTGACTATCGGGCCGGCGGCTATCCGGCGTCCGCTGCGGGACGCAGGGGCGCGCCGACGGCGTGCAGGTGGCGCAGGACCTGGCCGTACGAGCCGAGCATGCTGCTCTCGTGGTACGTGAGCCCGTGCCGCCCGCAGTGCGCGCGCACTATCGCCTGCGCACGCCTGAGGCTGGGCCGGGGCATGCTGGGGAAGAGATGGTGCTCGATCTGGTAGTTCAGGCCGCCGAGCACGAAGTCGGTGAGGCGGCCGCCGCGGATGTTGCGCGAGGTCAGCACCTGCCGGCGCAGGTAGTCGAGATTGTCCGCGTCGCTCAGGATCGGCATTCCCTTGTGGTTCGGCGCGAACGTGCATCCCATGTAGAGGCCGAACACGGCCTGGTGGACGGCGAGGAAGACCACCGCCTGAAGGGGCGAGAGCGCGAACAGCAGGACCGCGACGTACCCGACCAGGTGCAGTCCCAGCAGCAGCGCCTCGACGGGCCGTGACTTGGACCGGCGCGTACGCGAACTGATCAGTGCCTGCACGCTCGCGACGTGCAGGTTGAGGCCTTCGAGCAGCAGCAGCGGGAAGAACAGGTACGCCTGGCGTCGCGCCAGCGCACGTGCCGGCCAGGCGCGCCGGGACCGCGCGTGCGCGTCGGTGAAGGCGATCACGCCGCTCGCGATGTCGGGGTCGCGGCCCTCGTGGTTGGGGTTGGCGTGGTGCCGGTTGTGCTTGGTCACCCACCAGCCGTAGCTCAACCCGGTCAGCAGGTTGCCGTGGAAGAGGCCGAGCAGGTCGTTGACGCGCCGTGAGCCGGCGATCTGGTGGTGTCCCGCGTCGTGGCCGATGAAGGCGAGCTGGGTGAAGACGAGCCCGAGGAACGCCGCGACGAACAGCTGCCACCACGAGTGGCCCAGCAGGGCGAAGGCCGTGCCACCGAGCGCGAGCAGCCCGAGGTTGGCCGCGATCTTCACCGTGTAGTAGCCACGACGGCGCCGGAGCATGCCGGCCTGCCTGATCTGACGGCAGAGCACGGCGTAGTCACTGCCGCGGGCCGGGGGGGCGGCCTCCTCGCCGTCGGCATCGGCCGGGCGCAGGGCACTAGAGGTCATCGACTCTCCTTCAGCGGGGAAACAGGGTGCAGGGCGCAGCGCTCGCGCACTGCTGCGACCATCCGCCGCCGAGCCGACTCGGGAGAACGAACAATCCGGTCATCCGCCGGGCACACCCCGGCCGTCGACTACCGCCACGAGTCCAACGGTCCGTGCCGCCCCGAGAGTTCCCCGGCCGGGCGGTCATCGCGGCCGCGAATGCCGCTGCCTGGCGGCCCGCGCACCGGAATATCGGTCGCAACTTCATTTCCCTGGCTAAGTTCACCATTATTCACTGGCCGCGCACGACACCAGCATGTGGGATATCACGGACTCCATAGAGCCATTGCTTTGAATATTTGTTGGGCTTGCTATTCCACCGGCCGCGGGTAGATAACCGATTGTCAGAACGAGGTCCGTAATCTGGGGGGATCCATGAAGTCTGCTCGATCCATGACCGGCCTGCTCGTCGGGCCGGCCGTCGTCATCGGGGTCATGGCGGGAGCGGCGCAGGCCGCGCAGGCGGCATCGTCCGCGGCGCCCGCGTCACACCCCTCCGTCGTCAAGCAGGACCACGGCGCGTGGGAGCACCACCGCTGGGACCCGCGCCCGGGTTGGCACGCAGGCGACCCGCGCCCGGGTTGGCACGCAGGCGACCCGCGTCCGGGCTGGCACGCAGGCGACCCGCGCTGGGACCGGCGCAACGGCGACCGGTACGACCCGCGCTGGGGCTACTACCGCTACGACCCGCGCTGGGGCTACTACCGGTACGACGACCGTCTCAGGGCCTACCACTGGGACCACCGCTGAGGTCGGGACCGAGCGGCGCCGCCGCCTGACGCCTGACCGCTCATGCGCGACCCCGGCCCCGGCCGGCCGGAGCTCCGGCCGGCCGGGGCCGCTCGCGCGCCGGCGATCCTCGACCGCCAAAGCCACCCCGCGTTCGCGGGATATTCACCGCCGGGCCATCGCGGCGGCGACGCGCACATGGAGGAGGCGTAGCCGATTACGGACCGTCCAGAAAAGACATCGACGATAGGGCACAATATCCATCCGTGGAGAACGAGAAGACATCTGACGCCGCCGGCGCCAAGCCGCCCATGTCCCGTACGATCCTTTCGGACGTGTCCCTGCACCCGGCGAAGCCGACTGCACGGGTACAGGCCAGGAAGATCACGATGGCTCCCGGCCACCCGTCCGGCCCGCATGTGCACAACTGCCCCGTGGTCGGAAGCATCGTCGAAGGCTCGGTCGTCTACCAGATCGAGGGCGAATCCGCGTCGGTGCTCGGCCCCGGCGACACGTTCTACGAGCCCGAGGACGTGGTCGTCGCCCGCTTCGACGCGACCGAGGAGGGGGTGACGTTCCTGGCCTACTTCCTCCTCGCCGAGGGGCAGGAACCGGAGATCACCGTCCCCTGACCGGGCATCCGGATCCCGTCGCGCCGCCGGTCAGCCGGGCGAGGATTCCCCGCGCTCCGGCCGACCGGCACGGATCGCGGTCTCGACGGCGGCCATGCGGTCGGCGAGGAGGCCCAGGGCGCCGACGGCGCGGGTCAGCGGGTCGTCCTCGGCGCCGCCCAGAGCCTGGGACCGTACGTACGCGGCCTTCACCTCGGTCCACCGCTCGCGCTGGTCGTCGGTGAGGGTGCCGCGTAGCTCGGCGAGTTTCAGCAGGTTCGCCTCGGCGCCCGACGCCAGGGTCTGCGCCTCACCCAGGTAGTGGTCGTCGATGACGGCCTCCAGCTCCGCCTCGTTCATCACCGGGACGATCCGCTCCGCGAGCTTGTTCATGTTCCGGTACGACCCCTGCAGGCGGAACGGCGGCTCGGTGCGTGCCGCGTCGCTTCGCGCCGCCGAGGCGATGTAGGCGCGATTGCAGGCCAGCACGACCTGCTGCACGCGCAGGAGGTTGCGCAGCACGGCGAGGATCTGTCCCAGCTCCGCCGTGGAGTACGGATGGGCGAGACGGTCGGGCAGCGCCGTCGCGTCGCCGCGCGCCAGCCGCACGAGCAGTTCCACGTCGCCGCGGTCGCGGGCCGACAGGGGCGCCAGCACCGGGTTGGAGGTCAGCGCGTTCTCCACGTAGCTGAGCGCGAACAGCTCCTCGCGGCCGGCCAGCACGTCGCCGAGGTTCCACACGTCGGCGCGGTTGGCGAGCATGTCCGGGATGCGGAACCGCTGCCCCGACTCGGTGAACGGGTTGCCCGCCATGCATACCGCGAACCGCTTGCCGCGCAGGTCATAGGTACGGGTGCGGCCCTCCCAGACACCCTCGATCCGGCGCTGCGCGTCGCACAGCGACACGAACCGCTGGAGCAGCTCGGCCGAGACGTGTTGGATGTCATCCAGGTACAGCAGCACGTTGTTGCCCATCTCCAGCGCGAACGAGATCTTCTCGACCTCCTGCCGCGCGGTCGCGTCCGGCGCGGCGGCCGGGTCGAGCGAGGTGACCGACCGGCCCAGCGCCGGGCCGTTGACCTTCACGAACATCAGGCCGAGCCGCGCCGCGACGTACTCCATCAGCGTGGTCTTGCCGTACCCGGGCGGCGAGACGAGCAGCAGCAGGCCCAGCTGGTCGGTACGGCCGCCGGCCGCGCCGAGCTGCTTGGCCAGGCTGTCGCCGATCAGCGGCAGGTACACCTCGTCCAGCAGCCCGTTGCGCACGAAGCCGCTCATCGGCTTGGGCCGGTACTCCTCCAGCCGCAGCCGCGACCGTTCCGCCGCGATCAGCTCGCCGCGCCGCCGCTGGTACGCGCGGTACGCGGGCACCCGCGCGGTGCGGAACCGGCGGGTACGGCTCAGCACCTCGTCGAGCCGCAGCTCCAGCCGACGCCCGCCGACGCGCGGATGCGTGCCCAGCAGGCCCGTGACGGTCGTGGTCAGGCCGGCCGCCGACTCGTAGCGGGCGAGCGACCCGCACAGGGTGATCGCCACCGCCTCGGCGAGGTCGTCGGCGGGACCTCCGGCGGTACGCAGGTACGAGCCCAGCCACGCCGAGACGAGCTCGTGCCGCGCGGCCAGGTCGTCCAGCTCGCGCAGCTCCTCGGCGAAACCCGGAGCGCCGCCGAGGGCGCGCCCGAACCCATCGAGCACCGTACGCGCGCCCGCCCCGGTGACGAACCCCTCGGGCGCGCGTGCCAGCTCCTCGAACAGGTACTCCCCCGCGAGGTCGTGCCCGCCGTCCAGGCCGGCCAGGCGGGTCGTCTCGGCGAAGGACGCGACGGCGGCGGCCAGCTCGGCCGACAGCCCGCCCGCCGCGGGCGCGTCGCCGAACGCGGCACGGGCCCGCGCGAGCGACCGGGCACGCGCGGCCCACGACGTACGCTCCGCCGAAGAAGCGCCGTGCGCCCAGAAGAGCTGCGCGGCGGCGCGCGCCTCGGGCGGGTATCGCAGCAGGCCCGCGCCGGAGTGCAGCCGCAGCAGCGCGCCGAGGATCAGCGCCGCGTCCCGGTCGTGCACGCCGCGCTCGTACCCCTCGTCGTAGCGGGTCTCCGCCACGCGCCGCACCGCGGCCAGCAGCTCGTCCTCGGTGAGCCCGCCGAGCGCCTCGGGCGACGGGCGATCCAGGAGCGACGCGGCGAGGTACTCCGCCCGGTACACCGAGGGCGTCTCCGACACCAGCGTCTGCTCCCAGTACGGCCGGGTCTCCTCGAACGCCGCGTCGCGTACGTGCTGCCGGTAGTCCGTCCCGGTCACCGCGTACGCCATGCCGCCCTCGTACGGCACCAGGGTCAGGTCGACCGGCTGGGTGCTGACCGCGAACCGGTGCCGGCCGAGGCGTAGGGTCCCGCCCTCGTACAGGTCGACCCGGTCCCGCAGCATGCGCCCGGCGTCCTGCCGCGCGGCCTTGAGCCGCCCCTCCAGCTCCCCGGCGCGCACGGGGTCGCCGAGGTCGCGCAGCCGCCCGGCGACGTCGCGCACCTTGGCGACCATCGGGTCGGCGGCGAAGTAGGTGTTGACCTCATCCAGGGAGTCCAGGTCGGCGACGCGCCGCACGACGCCGGCCAGGATCCGCCGGGCGGACTCGGCCAGCCGGTCCGCGCGGCGTACCTGCTCGTCGACCAGCGCCTGCTTGCGCGCGGAGAACGCCTCGTAGACCTCCTCGCGGCGCACCGACAGCTCGGCGACGAAGTCGTCGAACTCGGCGTACCGCGACTCGAGGTTCTCCAGCTGGAGCATCATGCGGCCGAGCTGGTCGTCGCAGTGCGCGGGGGTGCCGGCCATCGCGAGCGCGGCGGTGACGGCTTGGCCGAGCAGCGCGAACTCGGCGGCGAACGCTGCGCGGCCCTCGGAGTCGAGCAGTTCGCGGCGGCGCGCGGCCAGGCTCGCCTGCGCGTGGTTGATCTCGGCGAGCACCGCGCCGACGCGCTCCAGGATCGCGGTACGCGCGGTGGCGTCGGCGATGTCGAGCGCGCCGACGACCTCGGTGAGCGTCTCCAGGCCGTGGGTCTGCTCGGCCAGCCGCGAGCGTACGTGCTCGGCCTCGGCCACGGTGGCGATCGCCTCGGCGGTGGCGACGAGTCGGCCGATCTCCTCGTGGTAGCCGTCGAACGCGTCCGGGCCCTCCAGGAAGGCGACGGCGCGCCGCCCGGTCGCGGTCAGCTCCTCGGCGAGCCGCCCGGCCAGCCCGTCGATCGCCGGGAGGTCGGCGTACCGCATCTCCCGCAGCGTCACCAGCCGGCCCTGGGCGCGGCGCAGCTCGGCGAGGCGCGTCACCCACGCGTCGGCGGCGCCCGGCGAGTCGCCACGCGTACGCCGGATCAGCGTGGTGATCCGCCCGGCCGTCTCCTCCAGCGCGTCCGCCGCCTGCGCGGTGAGCGCCTGTACGGTCGCGAACTCCTCCAGCACCTGTACGGCGGCGTCGCGCACCCCGTCGAGCGGCTCACGCAGCCCCTGCTCGGCGATCCAGAAGTAGTGGTCGAACGCACGGTCGCAGGCGGCGATCAGCTCCTCGTACGCCCGCGCCGAGGGCGTCGCCTCGGTCACCGTGCGTGCGACCGCGAGGGAGTCGGAGATGCCGCGTACGAGGTCGACGTTGCCGATGCGTTCCAGCGGCCCGGTGCCGACCGGCTGCGTCGCGGCGTACGCGTCCGACAGGTACGGCGTCTGCCAGACCTGGAGCTGGTGCACGCGCGCGGGCTCGGCCGACTCGGCGCGGAACACGACCAGCGTGCCGTCGTCGAACAGCGCGTGGCCATGGCAGGCGATCGGGGTGCCGGCCTCCTTGCGGATCACGTTGTACGGGAGGAGGAGGTAGCGGCCGGACTCGCGAGCGTGGAAGACGTACAGCACGTCCTCGCCGTTGGTAGAGCGGATCACCCGCTCGTACTCCAGCCGTGAGGTGTCCGTGTCGAAGGTCTTCACCGCGCCGGAGGCCAGGCAGTAGCCGCCGGGGAAGATGATCCCCTGGTCCTCCGGCAGCCGGCGGCACGCCTGCCCGATGCCGTCGAGGCGTACGACGGTGCGGGTACGGGTGTTGAAGACCAGGTGCCGCCGCTCGTCCTCCTTGTACGGCCGGATGCGCAGCAGGATCAGCGCGCCGACCCGCGCGTACTCCACCTCGGCGTCGGCGAGGCTCTGGAGCGGCTCGGCCACCGGCTCGCGGTAGATCCCCTCGCCGGTCTCGGTGTCGTCGTCCACCTTGACGGTCAGGTCGCCGCCGATGGTCTCGACGAACACCTCGCCCTCGATCGCGATGTGCGGGTGACGGCCGGGAACGTGGTCGTCGCGCGTCGTCTCGGTCCAGGCGAAGTCGTGCGGGGGCGGGAAGACGTGGTCCGCCTCGCCGAGGTTGTCCTGGTACACGACGCCCTCGGGGCCGGCGTTCCAGCGGAGCACCCGGGTGTCGTGCTCGGCCGCCAGTCCCGTCTGGAACACGGCCAGCAGCCGGCTCTCGACCCGCCGGAGCTGGAGCAGCCTGCTGTCGCGGTAGTAGCGGTACAGCTCCGCGAAGTCGCGGCGAAAGTCCGGGTCGGCCAGCGTGCCGGAGTCCGCCGGCTCGAACCGGAACCCGTCGCGTGAGAAGCGGTGCAGGGCGAAGACGTCGCTCACCGACGTCTCCACCTGCGTCCCGGCGACGGTGTTGTAACCGAACAGCAGCAGGTCGCCGAGCGCGGCGATGTCGCGCGGCACGCAGTTCTGCTCGGTGCGGATCCGCCCCGCGCCGACGAGCCGCAGCTCGACGCCGCCGAAGACCTCCAGCCGCCGGGCGTTCAGCTCCTCGGCACGCCGGGCCAGCTCCTTGGCCTGCTCGCCGAGCCGGGCGCGAAGCACCTCATAGGTGCCCGCGTCCAGGCTCGGCGTGGTTTCGTCGGTCACTGGTCGAGGACCGCGACGGACGAGATGGCGGAGTCCGCGACGCCGAGCCGCTCGGCGTGGTCCAGCAGCTCACGCGCCTTGGCCCCGTCGGAGCCACCGCCCCTGATCCGCTGCATGAGCAGGGCGGACAGGGTGAGGTTCTTCACGTCGTCGGTACGCACGGAGCCGAGGATGTTCGCGAGGTCGTCGGGGAAGCTGCGCGAGCCGTTCAGCCAGGGCTTCGCGAGGCTCTGCGCGAGGTCGGAGTGCTCGACGAAGCCATCCACGCCCTTGCCGACGCTGATCGCCCCGACCACCTTGTCGAAGAACATGGTGTCGCCGCCGACGATGTCGATGTCGGCCTTCTCCAGTCCGGTGGCGAGCACCATCGCCTGGGACTCGGCGACGCCGCGCTGGACGTCGAGGCCGGCCAGCCGGATCTCCTTCTCGGCCTCCAGCCGCAGGCGGTACTCCTCGTGCCCTCGGGTGGCGTCGTCCATCGCGGCCATGCCGGCGGCCTTGTCGGTGAGCCCCTCCGCCTCGGCCTTCAGCTTCTCGCGGATGCCGACGGCGGCGGCGAGCGCCTTCTCCCGGTCCACGGACGCCTCCGCGCGGCCGACCTTCTCGACCGCCTCGGCGTCCCGCTCGCGCACCTGGACCTCGGCCAGGCCGCTCGCGGCCGCCTCGGCCTGTACGCCCTCGGCCAGCCGGATCTTGGCCTGGGCGTCGAGCTCGGCGGTCTGCTGGCGCGCCTCGGCCAGCAGCAGCACCTCGCGTGCCTTGAACTTGGCGGCCTCCTCCGACGCCTCGGCCGCCTTGATGTCCTTGACGAGGCTCTCCTGCGCCTCGGCCTCGGCCTGGATGATGACGGCCTGCCGGGTGCGCTCGGCCTCCTCGACGACGCGGAGCCGCTTGATGCTCTCCTCCTGCTCGGCGACCGTACGGTCCACCGCGATCCGCTCGCGGATCACGTCGGCGATCTCCCGCTTCTCGCCCTCGACCTCCTTGTCCTTGGCGATACGCGACAGCTCGGTCTCCCGCTCGCGGGCGATCACCTCGAGCAGGCGTTCCTTCTCGATCCGCTCCAGTTCGACCGCGATGACGCGTTCCTTGTTCTTCTCCGCGACGGCGATCTCCCGGTTGCGGTTCTCCCGCTGGACGCCGATCTGCTCGTCGGTGCGGATGCGGGCGGTCTCGGAGATCAGCGTTTCCTCGGCCTGCACCTTGGAGATCTCGGCCTCCTCGCGAGCGCGTACGGTCTCGATCTCGCGGCGCTTCTTGACCTCGGCCTCGGCCTGCCGGCGTTCGAGTTCGAGGATGGCCTCGCGCGCGTCGACGTTCTGGCGCGTGATCTCCTTCTCCTCGTTGCGCTGGAACTCGTTGGTACGCACGTGCTCGATCGCGGTCAGCTCGGTGATCTTGCGGATGCCCTGCGCGTCGAGGATGTTCGTCGGGTTCAGGCTCTGCAACGGCGTCTGCTCGAGGTGGTCGATGGCCGCGTCCTCGAGGTGGTAGCCGTTCAGGTCGGTGCCGATGAGCTGGAGGATCTGGTCGCGGAACTCATGCCGGTGCGTGTAGAGGTCGACGAAGTCCAACTTCTTGCCGACCGTCTTCAGCGCCTCGGAGAACTTCGCGTTGAACAGCGTCTGAAGCGTGTCCTCGTGGCTCGCACGCGCGGTGCCGATGGCCTGCGCCACCTGGATGACGTCCTCGACGGTCTTGTTGACCCGTACGAAGAACGTGATGCGGATGTCGGCCCGGATGTTGTCCCGGCAGATCAGCCCCTCGGCGCCGGCCCGCTCGATCTCGATCGTCTTCACCGAGATGTCCATGATCTCGGCCTTGTGCAGCACCGGCAGCACGATCGCGCCGGTGAACGTCACGTGCACCTTCTTGATCTTGGAGACGATCAGCACGCGCCCCTGCTCCACCTTCCGGAACAGGCGGAGCATGAAAGCGACTCCGGCGACGACGAGCAGGACGGCGGCGACCAGCACGCCGATCCCAATGACCAGCGAATTCATCAGTGTCCTTCGTGCGGGGAGAGAGTTTTGTCAGCGAGGTGGACGATGGGGGTCGAGTTCCGCGTCGTACGGCATCACCCAGAAGAACTCGCCGTCGGCGTCGTAGTCGAAGATCAGTGCGGTACTTCCTGCTTTGAGTGCGGCTTCGCTCTCCTGGTTCCGCTGTTGCCGAACCTGAATGATCGCCGCGGCGCCATCCGCGGCGCGCACCTCGGCCTGGCCGAATTCCAGGTCCACCCGTCCGGTGCGGATGACGCACATCCGGCCGACGAAGTCCTGGCGGCTGGGCGTCTTCTCATTCGCGCGCCCGGCGATCGCCGCGAGACGACCCATCGCGGCGTGGATGAATTTCGACATCTTCGAGCGCCTCCCGGCATACCTGTCGTCATTGCCGACCAGGCTTCCCGGCGCTCCAAGGAGGAACTTTACTCCCGTTGGAGCGCCCCGCTATGTGATGTGTGCGACATTACGGCCTTACCCAATGCGGGCGTGATTTCGGGCGAAACGCGATTGGTACGCGGCCGCGGCGGACAGGAGCGCGGGAAGCATGATCTGATCTATCCGAGGTCGCCGGGAGAGTCCGAGCACGAAGGAGAGCCGTCATGGCCGCGCCGATCCTGAAGGACCAGTGGCAGGCGATTCGCACGTCCGTACGCGAGACCGGCGACCGGTTCGCCGACATGGTCGCCGGCGCCGGCGACCCGGGGGCGAAGGCGACGGACCGGTGGTCGGTGGCCGACGTCGCCGCGCACGTGGCCATCGTCGGCTGGCTCGACACCATGCTCCTGGACCCGAGCGTCGCGGCACTTCCGGTGCCCGGGCTGGCCGAGACCCTGCCCGACACCACCGTGGACGACGTCAACGCGTTCAACGACCTGACCATGCGCCACATCACCGAGCGCGACCCGAAGGTGCTCGCCGACCTGATCCGCGGCCAGATCACCGTCATGCTGGACAGCAGCGACGGGCGCGACCCGGGCGAGCTGGTGACGTGGCTGGGCGGTGCGCAGGTCTCGATCGCCGGATTGTTCTCCCACCTGCTGAACGAGCTGCTGCTGCACGGCTGGGACGTCGCGCGGCCGACCGGGCAGACCTGGACCATTCCGCCGCAGGACGCCGCGTACTTCTTCGAGGTGTTCATGGTCGGGCTGGCCCACACGGGAGTGGGGCGGCTCCTGGACGGCGGCGGAAAGCCGCGCGACCGCCGCGTCGCCGTGGAGTTCCGGTCCGACTACACCGCGCCGGTCACGCTGGTGCTGCGCAACGGCCGGGTGACCGCGGAGCCGCCGGGGCCGGGCGCCGACGTACGGCTGACCTTCGACCCGACCACGCTCACCATGATGATGTTCGGCCGGGTCAGCAAGCCGCGCGCGGTCATCTCGCGCAAGGTCAGCGTGGGCGGCCGGCGGCCGTGGCTGCTGCCGGTGTTCCTCCGCACCCTGCGCGTGCCGTCCTGAGCACGCGGCGATCGGCTCAGGCGACGCGCTCGTGCCGGAGCATCACGACGCCGTTGCCGAACACCCGGGTCTCGGCGAGCCGCAGCCCCGTACGTGCGTCACGCTCGGCGAACAGCGGCTTGCCCCGCCCGAGTGTCACCGGGTGGACGTAGAGCTGGAACTCATCGACGAGGTCACGGCGCATGAAGGCCGCGGCGAGGCCGGCCCCGACGAGCATCATGTCCCCGCCCGGCCGCGCCTTGAGCTCCTCGATCTCCTCGGTGACCACGTCGCGTACGACGGTGGCGTTCCAGTCGGCCTTCTCCAGGGTCCGGGAGAACACGAACTTGGGCATGTCGCGCCAGATCCCGGCGAACTCGATCATTGGCTCGGTGCTCCACGGATCCGTGTCGGCGGTGGGCCAGGACTCGGCCATCAGCTCGTACGTGACGCGGCCGTTGAGAAAGGCGCTCATCGCGTCGAGCCGCCGGTTGAAGTGGCCGTGCACCTCGTCGTCGACCAGGTGCCAGTCGAGTTCGCGTGCGGGCCCCTCGATGAATCCGTCCAGTGACACCGACATGAACAGCACGATCTTACGCATCGCCGTTCCCTCCGAAGTCGTCCGGATCGCGATTCTGTAACAGACCGTGGGCCGATGTGGCCGCTTCGGGTGGATCCATACCCGCCCCGACCTGCACCGGTACGGTGCCAACTTTCGCGTGAATTCCCGCATCTACCCGTTGAACCGGTTTGCGAAATCCGTCGTGCTATCACCGGACGGGGTTTCGCAGCCAAGGAAAACGCAGGCGGGGGTAGTCGTGAATGCACGGACCGAGCTTCGGATGAAGCATGTGACGTGGGGAGGAGCCGCCGTCGCGGCTCTCGTCTTGGGGCTCGCCGGGTGCGGGGCGAGCGGCTCGGGAAAGGCGGCGCCGGCACGGCGGCCACGACGCCGGCCGCCGCGGCCGGATCGGCGGCCGGGTCGGGCGGATCGGGTGCGTCCGGGGCGCTGACTCCGCCCGGTACACAGCTGAAGGTCGGCCAGCAGGCGGTCACCGGCTGGGTGCCGCCGTCGATCCACACCGGCACCGGCGCCCACCAGGGGTACCGGCTCCAGGTCACGGTGGAGTCCATTCAGCGCGGCACGATCGCCGACTTCAAGAACGTCCAGCTCAAGGCGGAGGAGAAGGCGTCCACCCCGTACTACGTGAAGGTGCGCATCAAGGCGCTCGGCAGCACGCCGCCGGCCGGGGCCAACGACGACCCGGACGTCACACTCGACGCCGTCGATGATCGAGGCCAGCAGCAGAGCAACATCATCTTCTTCGGCGACTTCCCCCGGTGCGACGACGCCTCGCCGCCGAAGCCGTTCGCGAACGGCAAGTCCTACCGAAGCTGCCTCACCTACCTGATGCCGGGCGGCGGCTCGATCCAGAAGATGCTGTGGAAGGACGGCCCGTCCAAGGCGAACGCCGTGACGCCGTACTTCGACAAGCCCATCGTCTGGGCCGACGCCTGACCGCCGGTCGCGGGCGTCTCGATCCGATCGGCGCCGGCGCCTGCACCGGCACCGTGACCCACGGGGTCTCCTGACCCGCCGTGGTCGTGCGCGGGCCGAGCGGGCGGGTGATCCCCCGCTGGCGAGGGGCACGGACCACTCTCGCGAGGGAGGCGCGCGCCCGCACGCCTGGCGGATCGTGGCCGGCATGGACCTCTCATCGGCCGCCGTCCGCAACCGCCGCGCCGCCTACACGGCGTTCGCCTGGGTACTCGCCTTCCTCGGCTGGCACGTGGTGTGGGTCGCCACGGGCCTGCCGGTCCCCTCGGCCACCCGACACACGGGCGCCGCGCGCGTCCTCGCGGAGGCGTCCACGCTGGCCGTGTGGGCGATGACCGCGGTGGGCGTCGTGCTGCCACTGGCCCTCGCGCGGCAGTGGGGCCGCCGGATACCGAGGGCGCTGCTCCTGTTCCCGGCGTGGGCGGGCTGCGCACTTCTGAGCGCACGCGGGATCGCCGGGGTGGCCGATGACATCGTCCGCGCCAGCGGACTGCTGCCGGACGGCCTGACCGGCCTGACGACCGAACAGACACTCGGCACCGCACACCCGTCGGCCTGGGAGACGTTCGCGAGCGGCTGGACCGACGTCCTGTTCGTCACGGGCGGCCTGGTGTTCGGCGTGGCCGCCGCCACACACCGGCGCGTACGTGCGCGGGACGGCCGCGGGCCGATGCGCGCCCAGCCGGGACCGGCGTAGTGCGGCGGCCTCGGTGGTCGAGGCCCCGCATGGCGGTCACCCGGGTACGGCGCCGGTCTCGGACGCCGCGATGCCGCCGGCCGCCGCCTTGTCGAGGTGGCCGGCGCACCGTCGTACGGCGAGGTCGACGTCACGTGCGGCGATGGCCTCGACCAGGCCGCGGAGTTCGCCGGCCGCCTCGCGCGGGCGGCCGGGGCGCGACAGCGAGGTGGCGCGCAGCAGGCGTACACGTGCCTGGACGGCCGCCAGCAGTTGCCGGACCGTCGTGCTCGCCGCGCCGTCGAGGAGCACGTCGTAGAAACGGTCCTCGGCGTGCAGCAGCGCGCGCGTGTCACCGTCGTCGGTCTCGGCGGCCGTCTCGATGCCGGTCACGGTGTCGCGCAGTGCCTCGGCCTTCTCCTCCGGGGCGCGTTCGACGAAGCGGCGTACCGCGAGTTCCTCCAGCGACGCGCGGACCGCGTACAGGTCCGTCGCCTCGTCCGTGGAGGGGGCGTACACGACCGCGCCCTGCTGCGGGACCTCGATGACGAGACCCTCGGCGGTCAGCTCGCGCAGCACCTCGCGTACGGTCGTGCGTGACACGCCGAGGTGTTCGACGAGGTCGCGTTCGACCAGGCGCTCACCCGGCTTGAGTTCATGGTCGAGGATGGCGCCGCGCAGCCCCTCGAGCACATGCTCGTGCGGGGGCGCGGCCGCCGATGGGCTCGGGTCTGCCGCCATTTCGCGAGCATACGACGGGCACTCCCGCCCGTCAGGACGAGAACGGGCAGGTCCGCACGAATGAAGTCGTACGGCCTGCCCGCGTGACGGTGCGGTGGCCTAGCCGAGAATGTCGGCCAGGCGGCTGACGGCCGGCCGTGACTGCAGATGAAGACGTGTGATGTCGAGGCCCTCGTCGCCGAGGACGACGAGCAGGCTGCGGTCGCGGATCGCGTAGACGACGATGTGGCCGCTCTGGCAACGCGTCACGACCTCGCGCAGCTCCCCCATGCCGACCTCGTTGCCGGTGCTTTTGCCCAGGCCGAGCGCTGCCGCCGCGAGGGCGGCGAGCACGTCCGGGCGTACCTTGTCGGTATCGGAGGCGATCAGCATGCCGTCCACCGACGCGACCGCACTGTCCCGTACCCCCACGACCTGATCGCGCAGTGCGTACAGCTCCTTGAGCACCGATTCTTGGTTCATCCCCCCTCCCCCGGGTTCTAGAGGCTCAGGTCACGCTCGATGCCCCGCAGGGTGTGCCGGGCGAGCGCCAGGTTGGCGCGGCCGCGGTCGAGCGCGAGGTAGAGGAAGAGTTGGCTGCCGGCCCGGCTGAGCAGCCGGATCACGTGGTACTGACGGTCCAGCGTGATCAGGATGTCCTCGATGGACTCCTTGATTCCGAGCGCTTCGAGAGTACGGGCCTTGGCGCGTACGACCTCGGTGTTGCCCGCGGCCGCGACCTCCAGGTCGAGCTCCCGTCCGCCTCCGGAGATCCCCAGTGTCATGCCGCTCTCGTAGTCGACGAGCGCGGCGCCGAGCGCACCCTCGATCGCCATGGCTTCCTTGAGCGCGGTTTCGATATTCATCGAGCCTCCCACCCCGTGAACTGCCCGTCCGAGCCCGATCGGTGAACGAATCGACGTTCCCGGCAGCGGCTGGCAGGCATAATGTGTCGAGGAGCAACGTACAGCCTCAGATAGCGACATGTCGGGCATTCGGCACGGGCGGGCCTGTTTGACACACAGTCTGACATGCGGATTTACCTCGGGGCCTCGATCGTCTCCGGTGCGGACCTGGCATGATGACCTCCATCAACCTCCCCTGAGCTCCTGGTCCGATGGATGGGCGACGTGACAGCACCTGTTCCCCCCGTTGAAGCCCCTGCCGGCGCCGCGGTGTCGTCGCCCAGGCCGGGCATCCTCACGACGGCGCTGACACGGCGCGGCCGAGAGCGGTTCTCCGGCACGCTCCGGCTGGACGGCGGCCAAGGCGGCAGCGTGGTCATGCAGGACGGCAAGATCGTCGCCGCCTCGACTCCGGTCGCGCCGGGCGTCGAGTCGCTGCTGCTGCGGTCCGGCCGCGTCGACGAGGCGAGCTGGAGCGAGGTGTTCGCCGAGGCCGCACCGTACGGCCGGCTGTCCGCCGAACTCGTCGAGCGCGGCCTGCTCGGTGCCGCGACCGTCGAGGTGCTGACCCAGACGGCCGTCTTCGACGCGATCTTCGCGATCGCCCTGTGCGGGATCAGCTCCTGCACCGCCGTGCCCGCCACGTACGAGGAACTGCTGCCCTTGCTGCTCCTGCCGGTCGTGCCCGGGCTGGAGGCGGACCGGGTCGTACGCGAGACCGTACGGCGGCTGGCGGTCGCGGCCGGCTGGCGCGAGCTCGGCCTCACCGTCAACAGCCGCCCGCACCCGGTGACGACCGAGCACAGCCCGGCCACCGCGGCGAGCCGCAGCGAGATCCTCGCCAAGATCAACGGTCGCTGGACCGCGCGCGACATCGCCTTCAGCCTCGGCCGCGGCCTCTACTCCGTACTGACCGACCTGGCCATCCTGCTGGCGGACGGCCTGATCGCCATCGACCCGGCCCCCGCCGACCGGCTCCCGGTCGACCCGCCACAGGTCGGGCGGCCGCGACTGGACGAGGTGCCGCTGGAGCGGCTGCCACTCGACGCACTCGCCCCGCGCGCCGCCGCCGTCGAACCTTCGCCTCCGGAGACCGACGACGCGCCGGCCGCGACTCGGACCGACCTCCCCCGCCGACGCCGCCGCCTGGGCAAGAAGAGGACCGGTTCGTCACTCGAGGACGGTTAGGCCCCACGGTTGCCAGCCGTGATCCCGTACGGGAGGTTGGTGCGGCAGACGCGCCGCATCCCCCGAAAGGCACCGGCATGACCGCTCCCCAGACCCGGCACCACCCCGTCGTCGAACAGCACCTCGCGCGCCGCGCGGCCGACATCCAGTTGCGGGTCGCCGACGCGATCACCGCCTTCGCGGGCTCCATGCCGTTCGTCTACATCCACGCGGTGGTCTTCGCCGTTTGGATGCTGTTCGTCGAGTCGAGCCCGTGGCCCACGCTCACCCTCGTCGTGTCGCTGGAGGCCATCTTCCTGTCGACGTTCGTGATGATCGGGCAAAACCGGCAGGCGTCCTTCCAACAGGCCAAGGCCGACCATGACTTCGTGGAGCAGGAGGTGGAGCTGAAGACCAACACCCAGCTCACCCGCGAGATCCACACCCTGACAGCGGAGCTGCACCGGCGGCTGATCGACGAGGCGGGCAAGCCACGGCGGTAGGGCGCCCGTGCTCGGCGGAACGGCGTCGTTCGTACGGGTCGTCGGCGCGCCATGCAATTTGCGATGCAAGATGCAGAGGCTGACATGTTCTGTCAGAGAAGCATCCCGCGATTATTGACCGGACGTACCGTAGGCGCATATTGCGAACGCATTGCCGATCATGGCGTGCGCAGCTCGTCCGCATCCTCCGGCGGCGCCGAGGGCGGGGGCGGAACGGCGCTCGTGGCGGCGGTCGGCGTCGGGCGCGGCTCCTGCGTGCCGCCCGCGGAGGGCGTCGCCAGGAGCGGCGCGGTCGCGCGCTCTGACGGCGTCGGGGTGGCCGCGCCGGTGTGCCGATGCCCTCGTCGCATCGGCAGTGGGCGCACGCCGGCACGTACGGGGTGCACGGACGTGCCGCCACCGGACCGGCCCTGCACGGTGCTGGACAGCGGACGGCCGGTGGCCAGCTCGAACGCGGTGACGAGGGTCATCACGGCGAGGAAGAGCCCGCACGCCGCACCGGCCAGGACGAACCACTTCGGCTGCGTACGGCCGAGGGTGCCCGCCGGACGCGGGGGGACATCGGCCCGTACCGGGATCTTCGCGGCGATCCGCGCCTTACCCCGGTCCAGGAAATGCTGGTAGAAGACGGCGCCGACCGTGGACAGCACGCTCACCGCCCCGGCCCCGATGAGGGTGCCGCCGACCCCGAAATAGGAGGCCGCCACCGTCGCCGTCACGGTGGCCCCGGCGCCGGCGATCAGCCCGGTGACGCTCAGTTCGGGTCGGTCTCTGCCCGGCATGATCCCCCTCGTCCCGCTCGCCCCATCACCTCAGCCAACACCGGCGGCGACACGAGAGGCCCGGGGATCACCCAGGCCTTGGCGCAGGTTTTGCCGGGTCAGGGCGGGGCGAGTGCCGTGCCGCCGTCCCACAGCGCGCCGCGCAGTCCGTCCGGGTACGGGTTCAGGTAGGTCTGCTCGGCCGCCCAGCCCGGTGGCGTGCCGCTCGCCTGGCTCGCCAGCCGCAGGATCGGCACGCTGTACGGCAGCTCGCCGCGCTCGTACGCGTGGATCTGGTCGAGCAGGTCGGTTCTCAGCGACGGCTCCATACCGTCGGCGACCCGGCGGAAGACGCGGTACATCGCGTTGGCGTTCCGGCCGCGGGTGACCTCACTCGCCAGCGCCTCGGCGAAGATCCGGCTGTAGGACGTCTCGATCTCGCCGGGCGGCCGGCTGCCCGCCGTGGCGACGAGCCGGCCGGCTCGCTGGTAGCAGGCCGGGCTGTGGGCGAGGAGTTGCAGCTTGTGCCGGGTGTGGAAGGCGACGAGGTCGCGCGGCCGCCAGCCGCCGGCGAACAGCTCGCGTACGCGGGCGCGGGCGAAGACCCGCTCGACGAAGCGTGCCCGCGCATCGGCGGCCTCCAGCGTCCGGTCGTTCGCCACGGGAAGCAGCGGAAACGCCGCGCTGAGCCGGAGGGCGAACACGCCCCGGCCGTCCTCGGGGTACCACGGCACGCCCTGGAGGCCGCGCGGATCGGCCTTGGCCACGTAGCCGTCGAGGGCGGCGGGCGCGGGCAGGCCCGCGGCGGCCGCCTGCGCGCGGCCGTGCTCGACGAGCCGGCCCTGGCCGGTCAGGCGCCAGGTCTCCCACAGCGCACCCAGGCCGGTCTCCACGTCGGCGGCGTAGGGCACCCACTCCACGTGCGCGCCGAGCTCCTCGGTGAGAAAGCGGTGGCAGGCCCGTGCGCCGTTCAACCGGTTCTCCGCGTCGAGCAGGCACTTGGAGATCCCGATACGCGGCCTCATTTGCCTCTCCCCATTGCCGCCCGTGTTGTGAAAAAACACCTTAGCCCCGAAAAAAAACTGCGCACAAGTTGTTGCCGCAAATGAGCAGAGAAATGTCGTAGTGGGCGTGCATGGGTGCTTGGCGGCGTACGTGCCGTACCGCCGGGACGCCCGTACGTGCCGGGGGCGCGGCCCTGCGCGCCGTACGCCGTGCGCGGTGCCGCCGCGGTCCGCCGCCGCCTCGCCAGGCGATTTCCACCGCACCGGATTTGCCGGCATACGGTTAACAGAATCCGGGCCGATCGCCGATTTTCGCCCGCCCGCGCACCATTCTGAATGGGCGATCAACCAACGGTGAAGAAGTCCGGCAGAAGCGGCCGTACGACGATCGCGACCGCGCGTGGCGGCACCGCCGCGCCACCGGATCCCGGCCGCGCAGCCGGATCCGGCCGACCACCGATGTGGTCGAACCGGAATCGGCGTGGTGACGTGGCCCCTGGGGCACATGAGGGCGGCCCCCGCCCGGCCGTGGCCGGGCGGGGGCCGCCCTCACTGCTTACGTTGCGGGCGCGAGGCCCACCCT
Source organism: uncultured Actinomycetota bacterium (assembly GCA_963799975.1). Lineage (GTDB taxonomy): Bacteria > Actinomycetota > Actinomycetes > Streptosporangiales > Streptosporangiaceae > Actinoallomurus. The sequence goes on from CAWCZF010000004.1 coordinate 162,947, forward strand.
TCTATGGACTACCAGCGGTACCAGCGACCGCGCGCGCCTCCGGCTCCCGCACCGCGGAAGACGAACCCGAGGACCCACACGACCAGCACGATGACGGCGATCCACCAGAGTGCCTTGAGCGCGAAGCCCGCGCCGAAGAGGATCAGGGCGAGCAGCAGAACCAGTATCAACGGAACCATTGTTATTACCTCCCGGCCCGCGTCTACCCGCACTCTGCCGGTCTATGCCACACGTGCGGGAAGACTTTTCTCCGGCGCCGCGAACCCCCGTCCGACGTGGCCGATCAGTGCCGGAAACGTTTGCGGCCGCGAACACGGGTAGCGGTAAGGAGCACACCAGAGTCCTGAAGAAGGGCATCAGGGTTTCATGGATGACGGGTTGAACTACAGCTTGGAGGCGCGGGTACGTGTCGCCCTCTCGGCCAAGGCGGCGCACGTCAGCGCGACCGCGGCCTCGCTCGTGCCGACGCACGGCGAGTACGGCTGTCCCCCCGGCGAGCTGACCGATCTCGCCGCCGACCTCGCCGGCGCGGCCGACGAGGCACTGATGTACGCCATCGCCTGTGAGCGGCAGCGCGGCACCAGCTGGGAGCGGATCGCCGAGGTGCTGGACGAGGACGTCGCCGAGGTCCGCCGCCGCTACGACGGGCCGGTGGAGGGGCTGCGCCGCGGGCTGGTCGAGGCGTGGCTCGACCCGGACCGCGCCGACACGCTGCCCGAGGGCGCCGACGACCCTGGCGAGAGCGCGAGCCGCCTCGACGAGTGGCTCACCGGCGACGCGCGGCTCGACGAGGCGTTCACGCACCATCCGGACTCCGAGGTGCGCGCGCACCCCGTGAGCACCGGCCTGGCCGTGATGTCCGTGGACGAACACCGCGCGCTCCTGGAGGCGGCCGCCCGGCTGGTCGCCGAGGGCGGGCAGAGCCGCGAGGCGGAGATCGGCCTGCACAAGCAGCGGATCGCGCTGCTGGAGTGGCTGCTGGCCGAGGAGCTGAACGACCCGCAGCTCACGAGTGAGTGCGACGAAGGCGCCCTCCGCGGCCTCCTTCAGGCCGCGCGCCGGGAGCTCGCTGGGCCCTGAGCAGCGCGCGGGGGCGGTTCCCGCGGCAACCGCCCCCGCGCTTGTCCGGCGGACTGCAGGTCTCAAGCCGCCGGCCTGATGCAACGCCCTACCCTTTCGCCCGGTGATCCAACATCGCGGTCCGGCGGATTTCCTCACTCCCGCAGGAGTTCGGCGTGAAGAGCGGCGAGCGTACGGCTGATCAGCCGCGACACGTGCATCTGGGAGAGGTCCATCAGCTCGGCGATCTCGGTCTGCGTCTTGTTCCCGTAGAAGCGGTAGAGCAGGATCATGCGCTCACGCTCCGGCAGCCGCTCCAACAGCGGGCGTACGGCGACGTGGTCCACGACGTCCTCGATCGCGGTGTCCCCGTCACCGATCAGGTCGCCGTACGTCTCGGAGTCCTCGCCCTCGCCCACCGGCATGTCGAGTGACAGCGGGCGGTAGGCGTCGAGCGCGCCGAGCACCTCGATGGCCTCGTCCTCCTCGATCTCCAGCAGCCGCGCGATCTCCGGAATCGTCGGGGCCCGGTTGTGGTCGCGGAAGAAGTCGCGCCTTGCCTCGCGCATCGCAAGCCGTAGCTCCTGGAGCCGCCGCGGCATCCTCAAAAGCCACGTGCGGTCGCGGAAGTGCCGTTTGACCTCCCCGGTCATGGTCGGGCCCGCGTACGCGAGGAACCGCTCGCCGCGCTCGGCGTCATAGCGGTTGATGGCCTTGACCAGGCCCAGCATGGCGGCTTGCTGGACGTCCTCGGCGGGCTCGTCGTAGTGGGCGTACCGGCGGGCGATGCCGCGGGCGATCGGCAGGTGCATGCGGACGAGCTCGGTCCTGATCGTCTCGCGACGTGGATCCTCGGCGCTCAGCGACCGGAGTTCGTCCAGCAGCGTTTCCGCACGACCGTCGTCGTAGTCGACGTGGGCGGGCATAGGGGTACCTCACGATTGATCAGCTCGTAAGGCCACGCTGCTGGACCTTGCCGATCCGCAAGACGGAGCGGCGCTACCGCCAAACTGCACCCGACCATTGTCGAAAGTCAAGTGACGCACCGTGGCCGGCCGTCCGGGTCAGTCGATCTCGGCGCTCCCGCTGACGCGCAGCTTGCGCCGCGCACGCTCGTAGAAGGTCGTGCCGCCGAGGCGTACGACCTGGGCGGCGGAGGGCAGCGCGGTGATCGCGAGCCGGTCGCCGGAGGACAGGTGGGCGAGGACCTCGCCGTCCACCTCGACGGCGAGCTCGCCGGAGACCGGCAGCAGGTCGAGCGTGACCCCCTCGTCCGCCGACAGCATGATCGCGCGGTTGAACGCCGAGTGCGCCGCAGCGGGGATCACCAGGAAGCCCTCGACCGTGGGCGAGACGATCGGCCCGCCGGCCGAGAAGCTGTAGGCGGTGGAGCCGGTGGAGGTGGCCACGATCACCGCGTCGGCGGAGTAACGGACGAAGGGATGGCCTTCGACGGACACCGACAGGGCGGCCATGCCATCACCCGGGATCCGTACGAGCGCGATGTCGTTGAAGGCGGTGACCAGCCGTCCGTCGGGGAGGTTGCCGCAAACCGCCATGCGGGGCTCGACCTGGTAGTGGTGCGCGTCGATCGCGGTCAGGGCGCGTGCGAGGTCATCGACGTCGATCTCGGCGAGGAACCCGAGCCGCCCGAGGTTGACGCCGAGCACGGGCGTCGACGGGCCGGCCGCCAGCCGCATCGTACGCAGCATGGTGCCGTCGCCACCCAGGCTGACCAGCAGGTCCGCGCGTTCGATCATCTCCTCGGCCTTGACCGCGACCGCGCTGCAGTCGATCCGGTCGACCTCGTCGGGCAGGCCCAGGACGGTGCCGCCCCTGGTCGAGGCCCACGAGATGATCGCCTCGATCGCGGTCTTCGAGTCACGCTGTGGGTGCAGCACCAGCCCCACCGTGTTCACCATGCCCATGCGAGCACTCTATGAGCGCCGCGGCCGATCACACCCGTACCGCGTAATCGATCTTCCAGGACGTGGCCGTTCACGTCTCACGGGGCCGAACTGTGAAGACTTTTCAACTTCCAAACCCTTGCCTTTCCGTCAGAGGAAGACGTCTTATTGTGACTACCTCGCAGCTCCCGGAGAGGCACACGCGCCCGGCTCGTCGCCGGGCGGACGCATTGGAGATGGACACTGATGTCGATCACAACGGCGAATGAGAGGGTCAACAGCTTCGTAGCGAGCCCCCGCCTGATGTTCATCGGCGGCGAGTGGTCCGAGGCGGCGTCGGGCAAGACGTTCGCGACACCGGACCCGGCTACCGGAGAGACCCTCGCGAACGTCGCGGAAGGCGACGCGGAGGACATCGACCGGGCGGTACGCGCGGCGCGCGCGGCATTCGACGAAGGCCCGTGGTCACGGATGACCCCGTCGGAGCGCGGCCGCCTGATCTGGAAGATCGGCGACCTGATCCTCGACCACGCCGACGAACTGGCCCAGCTCGAGTCGATGGACAACGGCAAGCCGTTCACGGTCGCGCGGGCAGCCGACATCCCGCTCGCCGCCGACCTGTTCCACTACATGGCCGGCTGGGCGACCAAGATCGAGGGCAACACGATCAACATCTCGGTGCCGACGGCGCCGGGCGCGAACTTCCACTCGTACACGCTGCGCGAACCGGTCGGCGTGGTCGGCCAGATCATCCCGTGGAACTTCCCGCTGCTGATGGCCGCGTGGAAGCTCGGCCCCGCGCTCACCACCGGCAACTGCGTGATCCTCAAGCCCGCCGAGCAGACTCCGCTGAGCGCGCTGCGGCTCGCCGAGCTGATCTCCGAGGCCGGCGTGCCGGACGGCGTGGTCAACGTGGTGCCCGGCTACGGCGAGACGGCGGGCGCGCGGCTCGCCGCCCACCCCGGCGTCGACAAGGTCGCCTTCACCGGCTCCACCGAGGTCGGCCGGCTGATCGTGCAGGCCGCCGCGGGCAACCTGAAGAAGGTGTCGCTGGAGCTCGGCGGCAAGAGCCCGAACATCGTCTTCGACGACGCCGACCCCGAGGCCGTGGCCGGCGCGGCCAACGCGATCTTCTTCAACCACGGCCAGTGCTGCGTGGCGGGATCGCGGCTGTTCGTGCACCAGAGCCGGTTCGACGAGGTCATCGACGGCGTCGCCGAGATCGCCAAGTCGATCAAGATCGGTCCCGGCATGGACGCGGACACCCAGATGGGCCCGCTGGTGTCGGAGGAGCAGTTCCGCCGGGTCACCGGCTATCTCGACGCCGGACGCGAGGAGGGCGCGACGACCGTCGTCGGCGGCGGCCGCTTCGGCGACCGCGGCTACTTCGTCGAGCCGACCGTCCTGACCAACACCAACAACACCATGAAGGTCGTCCGCGAGGAGATCTTCGGCCCGGTCGTGGTGGCCGCGCCGTTCAGCGACCTGGACGAGATCGCCGCGCAGGCCAACGACACCGACTACGGCCTGGGCGCCGGCATCTGGACCAAGGACATCTCCAAGGCCCACGCGCTGGCCAAGAAGATCCGCGCGGGCACGGTCTGGATCAACTGCTACAACGTCTTCGACGCGGCACTGCCGTTCGGCGGCTACAAGCAGTCCGGCTGGGGCCGTGAGATGGGCCACGAGGTGCTGAACAACTACACCGAGGTCAAGGCGGTGACCACCCAGCTCTGACGCAGCGGCACCGGGGCGGCGTCGTGGGTATCCACGGCGCCGCCCCGACACGTCCGGGCACCGCCCCCGACATGTCCGCGCCCTCGCGCCGTCCCGGCGTGTGCGCATTCCTTCGCCCCGCCTGACCAGCGCCGGGAACACTTTTGGCGATATGCCTCAAATCCGATAGGTTAAGTAGGAAATTTCGCGAGCGCTTCGGCCGTCCCCGGCGGCGAGGGCGTCGCGATCCACGTCGGGGTAGCGGACCGATCCGGCCGAGGGGTGACCCACGGCGGTCTCGGTCGCGACGGACCCGAGGTTTCCCGTACCTGGAGGATCTCGTTGTCCGGAGCCGGCTTCTTCGCCGACACGACGGCGATCGGCTCGGCGGGCCGCACCCTGGAGGACGCCGGCGAGCTGCTCGGCGGCGCCCTGTCCACGTTCGCGGTCGGCGCGACGGGGCCGGGGACCGCGCGCGCCTTCGGCGACCTGGACTCGATGGCCGAGGCCGCCGCGCGCTATGAGGCGATGACCCATGCGACAGTCGCCGTGCTGTTCGACCTGCGCATGGTGCTCGAGCACGACGCGAACCGGCTGCGTTCGAGCGGGCAGGCCTACGAGCTGGCCGACGACACGGCCGCGGCGTCCTTCTCCGCCACCGCGGCGGGCACCCTGCCCGGGGGGCCACGCGTCGTGGCGGTCGACCTCGACGAGATGCGGGCGTTCCGTGACACGCTGAACACGGGGATCCACGTCCTGTCCCAGCACATCGAGTACACCTGGGCCGCCACCATGGGGCTTCGGTGGTCGTGGCGGGGACCGGCGGCACGCGCCTTCCGCGCCGCCGTGAGCCGCTGGCTGACCCGGGCGGTGGACACCCTGGGCGAGCTCATCGGCCTCCACCAGTCGATCGCGGACTGCCTGACCCTCTACGGCGACGCCGACACCGCGGCCGCCGCGCTGTGGCCGGCCATCGAGGACCCGGCGCCGCCGCCGCCCGCCCCAGGCGACGGGCCGCCGGTCATCGGCCCGGTCAACGGCTGGGAGACCACCGCCACCGAGATCGCCCACGGCGTGCTCACCCTCTTCGGCCTCCCCTGGCCGGGCGGCGTACCGGACCAACTGCGCGAACTCGCCGGCCACTGGCGCGCGACGGCGCAGGCCGTGGACGATGCGATCGCGAGCGTGGGCGTCTCGATCGAGCAGGCCGCCGGCGTCTCCTGGCAGGGAACCGCCGCCGAGGCGTTCGCCGCGCACGTGCGGACCCAGCGCGACCACATGCTCCAAGGCCCCGCCGGCCTTCGTACGGTCGCGGCCGGCCTTGAGCAGTACGCGGCCGAGGTCGAGGAGATGGTCGGCACCATCGTGCGGATCGCCGTCGAGATCTTCGTGATGATCATGCTCAGCCGGATCGTGGGTGCCGTCACCGGGTTCCTGTCCGACGTGGTCACCAGTGGTGCCGTCGCGACGAGAGTGGCACGGATCGGGCTCTGGCTCGCCCGGCTGGCCGAACGGGCGGGCCGGATCGGGCGGCTCCTGCGGTCGGCGACGGCGGCGATCGGGCGGCTCAAGACCGTCCTGGCGACGATCCGCACCGCCGCGCGTACCGAACTGGCCGCGTCGCGGCTCGGCTCGGCCGGTCGATCGCTCGACGCGTTCGCCACCAGGCTCGGCGGCACGGGATACCGGACGCTCCTGACGGAGATGGGCAAGGAGTGGCGCATCGACTTCGCCGCGATGCTCGTACAGGAGAAGGTCACCACGGGGCATGTCGACATCGGCCGCGCGGCGATCAACGCCACCGGGACCTCGCTGGGGCGCGGCGGCCAACTCCGCCTGGAAGGCGTCAGCTCAGTGATCCGCGGATGGAGACAGAGCAGGCCGCTGCTGTACGCGGGCCTGAGCCGCGCCGTCCTCACCGACCTCAACGGCGCCGTGGTGGACCCGCTCTCCGGCATGAGCGGCCAGGAGACCGCGGTGGACCTCCTGATCCGGCCGCTGTACGCCGCCCCGCGCGCGGCGTTCCTCAACCACCCCACGCTCGGCGCGAGAAGGTCCGGCGTGGGCCCGGCGCAGACCAGCGCCGAGAGGTCCACGGTGAAGATGGGCGAGAAGATCGCCCGGTCCTGGACCGAGCGGCAGATCTCCGCCACGACCGGGTACGACACCGGTTCCGAGAGCGTCGTCGCGACCGTCCCCGACTGACGAGGGCGAGAGGCGCGGTCCCCCTGTTCGACGATGGGCGGCCCGGCCGCGCACCCGACCCGTACGAGCCTCGCGGCTCCCGCGTGCCCACCATCACAATATTGACAACCATTACGGATAAACGTGGCGGGTGGCGCGGCGTTCGCCCTGTCGCTCGCGGCGACGACGCTGCGGCGCGCGGTCGCGGCGGACATGCGACGGGCCCGCCGCTGGGGGAGGCGGCGGGCCCGTGCTTGATGGGTCGGATCAGAAGGCGCCGGTGCCGTTCGGCGTGCCGAGGCCGGTCGGGCCGTCCCAGCCGACTCCGGCGTGGCACCACTTGGTGGTGGAGCAGGAGCCGTTGCTGCCGGACGTGACGTCGAACAGCGAGCCGGTGTGGCTGTAGGGGTAGTTGTTGTTGATGCTCGCGGCGTTGCCGGCCAGGCCGTAGACGCCGCCGACGACCGGGGCGGCGACACTGGTGCCGCCGAAGACCAGCCAGCCGCTCGATCCGCCGGCCGGGGTGCTGTCGTAGACGGCGACGCCGGTGGCCGGGTCGGCCACGGCGGAGACGTCGGCGACGGCGCGGCGCGAGCAGCCGGTCAGGCCGGACTGTCCGGTCAGCGCGACGTTGTAGGCCGAGCAGCCGCTACCGGCGCCGCTCCACGCGGTCTCGGTCCAGCCGCGGGTGTTGGCGGCGGTCCGCAGCGAGGTGCCGCCGACCGCGGTCACGTAGTGCGAGGAGGCCGGGTACTCCACCCCGTAGCCCGAGTCGCCAGAGCTGACCGTGATGGCCTTGCCCGGGTGGTTGTAGTACGAGCCGTACGTCGCGTCGGACGCGTCCGAGCCGCCGTAGCTGTTGCTGATGACGTTGGCGGCCGACGCCGCGGAGTTCTCCGCGGTGCCCAGGTTGGCGAAGGAGGCCGAGCTCGCCTCGACCAGCAGGATCTTGCACTTCGGGCAGACCGCCGACACCATGTCGACGTCGAGGGAGATCTCCTGTGCCCAGCCGACGTCGGTCGCGGGGAGCGGTGACGGCTGGAGGTTCTGGTTGACCTTACGGAAGCAGCCGTTGGCGGTCGTGCACGCGCCGAGCCCGTACTGGTTGCGGTAGACGGCGAGGTCGGCTTCCGCGGTGGGGTCGTTGTAGGCGTCGACGATCGCGACGGTCTGGCCGGTGCCGCCCGTGGAGGACGGCAGCTTGTAGGCGTTCTGGAGGTTGGCGGGCGACAGGCCCGACGGCGCCAGCAGCGTGCGCGCCAGCGTGGCGGCGCTCGTGGCGACGTCATTGCGCACGAGGGCGTTGCAGCTCGCGAAGCCGGGCCGCGCCGTCGCGCACGAGTGGTGGAAGGAATGGGAGGTGGCGGCGGGAGCCGCTTGCGGCGCGGCGTTCGCCGCCGCGGACAGGAAGGGGACCAGGGCGAGTAGCAATCCGCCGACTATCGTCCCGGAGACGCGTCGTCGCATGGGCTCTCCTCAGAGCTGACGGGGGGTACGACGAGCGAATACTGACATAAAAGTCAGCACAGCCAGAAGAACTAAATTCCACCAGTCTTTCAGCATGATCTACCAGTTCTGTCAGAAGGGGGTTGATGCCAATGATCAATCCGGCCGAACATCACCATGAATCAGTTTAGTAAAGTGACGGCAAAGTTGCCTGGCAGGCAGGGTCACCAGCAAAGATCGAATTCACGGACGCCGATCATCGACACGCCCTTCATTCGCGCGATATGACCAAGATTGTCAATGCGCGATCGCGCGTGCGGGCGGACCAGCTTCGGCCAGCGCGGTCAAGGTCATCCGCGCTAGGCGCCGAACCCCGGGTCAGGACGAGCCGCGCGTGCCCGGTCCGCGTCCGCCGCGCAGCTTGAGACGGCGCCTGCGACGTGCCCTGATCAGCGACTGGCGCTCCTGCTCGGTACGGCCACCCCAGATGCCGTCCGTGATGCTGTTGGTCAGGGCGTACCGCAGGCATCGGCTCTGGACGCCGCACCGCTCGCAGATCGAGGTCGCCTTCCGCACCTGCGCGGCACTGGCGTCGCTCGCACTGATCGGGAAGAACAGGTCGGGATCCTCGTCATGGCACGCGCCCTCGCTCATCCAGGTCGCGGCGGCGGCGTCGGTGCGGCTGGTGGTCATGACTCCATCCAGGGGGAAGTCGGCGTGAATGGCATGCGGCGCGCCGCAGGCGGCGTCCGGTCATGTCGTGCCTCCACGCGATCGCGGTCAGATACACAAGTCGCGCTACCCGGCACTCATGCGTCCAAACGAGGGCACGATGTAGATCATAAAACGGCTCGAATCGCCCGTACGCGAATCTGCTGCCAGGGATTAGCGGCCGGCGGCGAGGGTAACGGGGCGGGGCATCGCCGGCCCGCAGGCCGGCGTGAACCGGTCTGAAGGGGCAGCGATGGCCATGCACCCAGAGAGCGCCGAGGACGCGGTCCGCGCCCGGCTGTACGCGCGGTTTCCGCACGCCACGGCCGAGGTCTCCCGGCAGATCGACCTCGCGGTCGCGTGCGCCGAGCATCTGCGGGTCGCCGTGACACAGGAGTTGCTGGAGAGCCTCGTCGTCGAGGGCCTCCAAGCCGGCCACGGCCCGGTCGCCGCGCGTACGCCCCCCGCGGTCCCCCTCATCTGCGGCGACCGGACGCCGCCCACAGGGTGACGCACGCGGCCGCATGCGCGGCGGCCGCGCGGGTAAAGCGCGGGACATGAGCCGACCGGACCCCCACATGGCCAGGACCGAATATCCACGCATCGCGGTGATCACCGGCGCGGAGTCGGGCATCGGCCGGGCCACGGCGGTCGCGCTGGCCGAGGGCGGGTTCGACGTCGGCATCACCTTCCACCGCGAGGCCGGCGACGCGGAGGCCACCGCCGAGGAGGTCCGCTCGCATGGCCGCGCGTGCGCCGTACGACGCCACGACCTCTCCGACCCCGTACCGGCGGCGGCCGCCGTGGACGCGCTGGCCGACGAACTCGGCGGCATCGGCGTACTGGTCAACAACGCGGGCGGCGGACTCAAGGGACCGCTGCTGGAGGTCGACTACGAGGACTGGCGCTCGGTGCTCGCGCTGAACCTGGACGGCCCGTTCCTGTGCGCGCAGCGCGCCGCGCGCCGGATGGTCGAGCAGGGCACGGGCGGCCGGATCGTCAACGTCACGAGCGTCCATGAGGAATTCCCGCGCGTCGGCTCGGGGCCGTACTGCGCGGCCAAGGGCGGGCTGCGAATGCTGTCACGCGTCCTCGCGCTCGAACTCTCCTCGTACGGCATCACCGTCAACACCGTCGCACCGGGCGAGATCGCGACCCCGCTCACCGGCCAGGCGGACCGGCCGCCGGTCCCCGGCAGCAGACCGGGCTATCCGCTCGGCCGCCCAGGCCACGCACGCGAGGTCGCGGAGGCCGTGGCCTTCCTCGCCGGGCCGGCGTCCTCGTACGTGACCGGCGTGAGCCTGTTCGTCGACGGCGGGCTGAGCCTGATGGGACCACAGGCGGGGGGCACCCTGACCTCCGGGGAATGGCGCGCGGGCTGACGCACGGCCTTTTCCCGAGTCGTTCGCACCTTTGACGACGTTCCGCTTGCGGGTGACTTCATTGCGTAGCAGTATCTGAGTTCCCCAGACCTCCGAGATCGGTACGGTCGAAAGAGGCATGCGTGAAGACACCAGCGATACTTCAGGCTTTCAACAATGACATTCTCCCCTCCGGCGCCCAGTTGCTCCAGGCCGACGATCCGGTCGAGATCGGCGGCCACCGGCTGACCGGGCGCCTGCGGTCAAGCGGTGCGGGTGTCGTCTACCTGGCGTGTGACCGCGGCGGCGGCCTCGTCACGGTCACGACCGCACACGCGGGTGCCGCCGAGACCGAGGCGATACGCGCCCGGCTGCGCACCGAGGCCTCCTGCGCGCGCCGGCTCCCCGCCGGCCGCACCGCACGGCTGCTGCGCGACGCCACCGAGGAGACGCCGCCCTTCCTCGTCGGCGAGCACCTCGAAGGGCACTCGCTCGAACGGATCGTCGACGTCAAGGGGCCGTTGCCGGCGGCGATGGTCACGGCGGTGGCCGACGACCTCGCACGCCTGCTCGCCGCGATCCACGAGGCCGACGTGATCCACGGCAACCTCACGCCGGCCAACGTCCTGCTCACCAAGGACGGCTTACGCGTGATCGACCTCGGCGTCGGCCAGGAGATCTCCGGCTCGGGCGGGCCCGCCGAGATCGGCGCGGTCGCCGACAACCCCGGCTGGCTGGCGCCCGAGCTGTTCGCCGGCGGCCCGCACGGCCCCGCCTGCGACGTCTTCGGCTGGGGCTGCCTCGTCACCTACGCCGCCACCGGCCACAGCCCGCACGCCGAGACCGCCGGGCCGGCCCCGCTCGACCGTGGCGCCTTGGACGCGCCGCTGCGCCGCCTGGTGAACGCCGCGGTCGGTGCGGATCCCGCCGGACGGCCCACCGCGGCCGACCTCCTCGCCCGGCTCGCCGCAGCGGAGGGCGAAGGCGTCGACGAGGACGAGCCGCCGGGCCCGGCCGCCGACCCGCCCGCACCACGCCGCCGCCGCGTACGGGTGCGGGCCACCGCGTCCGCGCTCCTCGCGCTCGCCACGCTCCTCGTCGCGGGCCCGACCGGCACCGAGCGGCCGCCCGACGCCGCGAGCGCGCCGCCGCCTTCGGCGCTCGCCCCGCCGAGCCACCCGGGCGGAAAGCCGTCCTCCAACACGGCCGCGATGGCGCTCTACGACGCGCCGCCGGCGGCAGCGGCCCCGCGAAAGGCGCAGGCCGCCGCGAAGGGCGCGGCCCGGCCGCCGGGCGTGGTCCGGATGAGCTGTTCGAGCGCGCGTTCCGCGTGGTGCACGATCCCCGGCGCGGGCACCGTCACCGCGACACCGCGTTCCTCCGGCTGGCGAATCCGCTGGACCGCCGTGCCCTGACGCTCGCACGGGCGCGGCCCTGCCGCCGCATGGCCAAAGGCGGCGCGTCAGTCCTCCCCCGCACCGTGCCTCGCGTCCAGTTCGGCGACGAGACGGCGTGGGGCGATCATCCGGTAGGCGTCCTCGACCAGTTCGGCCAGCACCGCCCAGTCGGCGGGCACGTCCAGCCACACGCCGAGCCAGCCTCGGCCGCCCACGTACGGCGGGACGAAGAACGTCGCCGGGTCCTCCGCGACCAGGGCGTCCTGCGCGCCGGGCGGTGCCGCGCACCAGAGCGCCAGGCGGTCGTCGTGGTGGTGGTCGGCGTAGGTGGCGAAGGTCTTCTTGCCGCGAACGAACCACGTCGGCGCGCCGTGGCTCAGCCGTTCGGTGGTCTCGGGCAGCGCCAGGCAGAGGCCGCGCAGCCGCTCCAGTGGGTCCGCTGGGTCCTTCACGAGCCCATCGTCTCTCAGCCCACCGCCCGATAGGTTGCGTGGGGGGACGAACAGGGCGGGAGAGGCGATGAGACCCACGAACTGGGCGGGCAGCGTCACCTTCCAGGCGGAGCCGCGTCGCCCGGACTCACTGGAGGACCTGCGCCGCCTGGTCGCGCGCGGTGCCAAGGTACGCGCGCTCGGCAGCGCGCACTCCTTCAACGCCATCGCCGACACCCCGGACACGCTGGTCTCCCTCGCCGGCCTGCCGCCGGTCCTGGAGATCGACGCCGCGGGCCGCCAGGTCAAGGTCGCGGCGAGCCTGCGGTACGCCGAGGTGGGCCGCCGGCTCCACGAACGCGGCTACGCGCTGGCCAACCTCGCGTCGCTGCCGCACATCTCGGTGGCGGGTTCGGTCGCGACGGCCACGCACGGCTCCGGCGACCGCAACGGCAACCTCGCCACCGCGGTGTCCGCGCTGGAGCTGGTCACCGCGGACGGCGACCTGGTCACGCTCGCCCGCGGCCAGGACGGGTTCGACGGCGCGGTCGTCGCACTCGGCGCGCTCGGGGTGGTCACCAGCGTGACGCTCGACCTGCTGCCGGCCTTCGACGTACGCCAGCACGTGTACGACCACCTGCCCTTCGAGACCCTGGACGAGCACTTCGACGACCTGTTCTCCGCCGCGTACAGCGTCAGCCTCTTCACCGGCTGGCGCGGCCCGCTGATCGACCAGGTGTGGATCAAGCGTCGGGCCGGCGACGCGGGCGACCTCCCGTACGGCCAAGACTGGTTCGCCGCGCGACCGGCCGACGGGCCGCGGCACCCCGTACCCGGCATCTCCGCCGGGCCCTGCACCGAGCAGCTCGGCGTCCCCGGGCCGTGGCACGAGCGGCTGCCCCACTTCCGGCCGGAGTTCACCCCCAGCAGCGGCGTCGAACTCCAGACGGAGTACCTCGTGCCGCGCGCGCATGCCGTGGCCGCCCTCCACGCCGTGTACGCGATCAGGGACCGGGTCGCGCCGGTGCTACAGATCTCCGAGATCCGCACCATCGCCGCCGACGACCTGTGGATGAGCACCGCGTACGGACGCGACAGCGTCGGCATCCACTTCACCTGGGTGAAGGACATGGACGCGGTGCTGCCCGTGGTCAGACTGCTGGAAGAACGCCTGGCGCCGCACGAGGCCAGGCCGCACTGGGGCAAGCTGTTCGTCACCGCGCCCGGCGAGCGGCACTATCCGCGGCTGCCCGACTTTCGCGCACTCATGCGGGCGTACGACCCGCACGGCAAGTTCACCAACGCGTTCCTCGAACGGCACCTGGGCTAGGGCCCTAGTCGCCGGGGACGGCCATCTCGCCCAGCTCGGACCAGTCGTCCTGGGGCACCTGCGCGTTCACGATCCGCGGCGTCTCGGCCAGGTGCGGCGGCAGGGTCTGCTGGGCGGCCTTGAAGTGCGCGGACTGTACGTGCGCGGCCGCGGCGTCATCGCGGAACGCCTCGACCAGCACGTACTCCGTCGGGTCGGCCAGGCTGCGGGACCAGTCGAACCACAGGCAGCCCGGCTCGGCGCGGGTCGCCTCGGTGAACTCACGGGTGATCTCCGGCCAGCGATCCGCGTCCTGCGGCCGGATACGGAACTTCGCGGTAATGAAGATCATGGCGCTCCTCGACGCTCGGCTCGGCACCACCGACGATAGCCCGGCCGCCCCGCGAGGCGCCTGTCTAGGATCGGATCATGGAATACCGACAGCTGGGACGCTCGGGGCTGCGCGTGTCGGCCCTGACGATGGGCACCATGACCTTCGGCGGCCGCGGGCCGTTCGGCAACGTGGGCGACACCGGGACCGACGAGGCGCGCCGGCAGGTCGACATGTGCCTCGATGCCGGGGTCAACCTGATCGACACGGCCGACGTCTACTCCGGCGGCCTCGCCGAGGAGATCGTGGGCGCGGCCGTCGCGGGCCGCCGGGACGACGTCCTGCTCGCCACCAAGGTCCGGATGCCGATGGGCGACGGACCCAACGACGCGGGGCTGTCGCGCCACCACATCATCGCCGGCTGCGAGGCCAGCCTGCGGCGGCTCGGCACCGACCACATCGACCTGTACCAGGTGCACGAGTGGGACGGCGTGACGCCGTTGGAGGAGACGCTCGCGGCGCTGGACTCACTCGTCACCGCGGGCAAGGTCCGCTACGTCGGCGCGTCGAACTACGCCGGCTGGCAGTTGCTGAAGGCGCTCGGCACCGCCGACCGGCTCGGTCTCCAGCGGTTCGTGAGCCAGCAGATCTACTACTCCCTCCAGGCGCGCGAGGCCGAGTACGAACTCGTCCCGGCCGCGATCGACCAGGGACTCGGCATCCTCGTCTGGAGCCCGCTCGCCGGCGGACTGATGTCCGGCAAGTACCGCCGTGGCGAGACGGCGCCCGCGGGGTCTCGGCAGGTCACCGACTGGGACGAGCCGCCGGTCCACGACGAGGACAAGCTGTACGACACGGTCGAGGCGCTGGTCGGCATCGCCGAAGCCCGCGGCGTCTCGGCCGCACGCGTCGCACTCGCCTACCTCCTCGGCCGGCCGGGCGTCACGTCGCTGATCATCGGCGCTCGTACGCGCGAACAACTCGCCGACAACCTCGCCGCCGCTGACCTGACGCTGGACGAGGACGAGCGCGCCCGTCTCGACAAGGTCAGCGCGCTGCCGCTGACGTACCCGTACTGGCACCAGGCCAAGACCGCACGCGACCGGCTGTCCCCCGCCGACCTCTCCCTGCTCGGCCCGCACCTCGGCTGAGGGCCCGCCGCGTACCGGACGGAAAATCTCCCGGGGGTCGCGTCGATTCGAGGGGAAGGCCTTCGTGTAGGGGATGAGAGGCCGCCCGCACCGCGCCGGCGGCCGTGCCGATGAGGAGCATCCGATGAGGCAGTACCTGCTCAACGTCTACCAGCCCGACGGAAACCCGCCGCCGCCCGAGCAGCTCGAACCGATCATGCAGCGGATCGGCGTGTGGAACGAGGAGGTCAAGGCGGCGGGCGCCTGGGTCTTCACCGCCCACCTGCACCTCGCCAGCACGGCCACCGTCGTACGAGCCGGAGACGGCGACGTCCTGATGACCGACGGCCCGTACGCCGAGGGCAAGGAGCACATCGGCGGGTTCACCATCGTCAGCGCGCCCGACCTGGACGCCGCGCTCGACTGGGCGCGCAAGCTCAGCGAGGCGAGCACCCTGCCGATCGAGGTGCGGCCCATGCAGGGCGAATGACCACGGACGTGCCGGCCGCGCGCATCGGACGGATCTTCACCGAGGAATACGGGCGCGCGGTCGCCGTCCTGGTCCGCGTCTTCGGCGACATCGACATCGCCGAGGAGGCGGTGCAGGACGCCTTCACCGAGGCGGTACGGCGCTGGCCGGACGCCGGCCTTCCGCCGAGCCCGGCCGGCTGGATCATCACCACCGCGCGCAACCGGGCGGTCGACCGGCTCCGCCGCGAGGCGAAGCGCGCCGACCGGCACGCGCAGTCGGCACTCCTGCACGCGAGCGACGAACCGGCCGAGGAGGGCGCCGTGCGCGACGACCGGCTCCGACTGATCTTCACCTGCTGCCACCCCGCGCTCGGCGCGGGCGTACAGGTCGCGCTGACCCTCCGCCTCCTGGGCGGCCTGACCACCGCGGAGATCGCCCACGCCTTCCTGGTCCCCGAGCCGACCATGGCCCAGCGGCTCGTACGCGCCAAGGGGAAGATCCGCGACGCGGGCATCCCGTACCGGGTGCCGCGCGAGGCCGACCTGCCCGAACGCCTGCGCGCGGTGCTCGCCGTCGTCTACCTGATCTTCAACGAGGGCTACACGGCCAGCTCGGGCGAGGGCCTGGTACGCGCGGACCTGTGCGCCGAGGCGATCCGCCTCGGCCGGCTGCTGGTCGGCCTCATGCCGGACGAGCCGGAGGCCGTCGGCCTGCTCGCGCTGATGCTACTGCTGGAGTCACGCCGCGCCGCGCGTACGACCGAGGGCGGCGAGCTCGTACCGCTCGCCGAGCAGGACCACGCACGCTGGGACCACGCGCTCGTCGCCGAGGGCCAGGACCTCGTGCGCCGCTGCCTGCGCCGCGACCGGCCGGGGCCGTACCAGATCCAGGCGGCGATCAACGCGGTGCACAGCGAGCCGCCGACGGACTGGTGGCAGATCGTGGCGCTGTACGACCAGCTCATGATCTGCACGCCGAGCCCGATCGTGGCGCTCAACCGCGCCGTCGCGGTGGCCGAGGTCGACGGGCCGCGTACCGCCCTCGGCATCGTCGACGGCCTCGACCTGGACGACTACCATGTGTTCCACGCCATCCGCGCCGACCTGCTGCGACGGCTGGGCCGCAGGGCCGAGGCGGCGGAGGCGTACTCCACGGCGATCTCCCGCACCGAGAACACCGCCGAGCGCGCCTTCCTTGAGCGCGGCCGGCGAGCGCTGGACAACTGAGGGCGCCTTACAGTTGTCGCCCGACAAACTTTACGTTCCGTTCATGACCGGAATCTAGGCTGCTCAGCGCACCATCGCCGCGGGAGAGGGCAGGCCTGATGAGCCACTGGTCGTTCCTGGTCGTGGTCGTGGTGATCACGGCGTTGGCGTTCGATTTCACCAACGGGTTCCACGACACCGCCAACGCGATGGCGACCTCCGTCGCCACCGGCGCACTGCGGCCGAAGGTGGCGGTGGCCATCTCCGGGGTGCTCAACCTGGCCGGGGCGTTCCTGTCCACCGAGGTGGCCAAGACGATCTCCGGCGGGATCGTGGACGACGCGCTCGTGACCCCGGCGATGATCTTCGCGGGACTGGTCGGCGCGATCATGTGGAACCTGCTGACCTGGCTGCTCGGGCTGCCCTCCAGCTCGTCGCACGCGCTGTTCGGCGGCCTGATCGGCGCGGTCTGGGTGGGCGCCGGAGTCATCGCCATCTTCACGCTCTCGCGCCGCAACCCGGTAACCGCCGGCAACGTCAACGACCAGCCGGCCGCCCCGGTCGTCTCGGCCACCGCGGCCTAGGGAGCGCGACAATGGACATCAAGTGGAACGCCCTCGGCGAAGTCGCCGCCGTCAGCTTCGCGGTGGGCGTGACAATCGTCGCCATCTTCGCCGTCGGCGTCCTCGCCTGGTCACACAACGGCACGCCCGAACCCCCACACGACGAGGGCCGGACGCGAGAGAGCACCGCCGCACACGTGCCCGGCGGCCTGAGCCTGGCAGCGTCCGCCCTGTGCTTCCTCGCCTGCGCCCTCATCACGGCGTACGGGATCTACCTCATCGTCCCCCAGTTCCACTAACTGGAGCGAACTCATCTCACTCTTTGAGGCCATGAGGTAACTTCACGTGACATGTCGTCCCCTCGTCATGACGCCATCAACCAGATGTTCCGCAAGTGCCCCGAAATGGCCGTGGAGATCCTTCGCGAGCAGATGGGCATCGACATGCCGGTGGATGGCCCGGTGTGGCTGGAGAGCAATGACTTCAACGACCGGCCGTCACGGGATTTCCAGCCTGACACGGTGATCACCGTCGGCCCTGCGCGAGCACCGGTGCATGGGATCGTGGTGGAGATTCAGCAGGAGAAGACCGCCGCCAAGCGCAGACAGTTGCCCCGTTACGCCGCGGCACTGTGGCTGTCGCTGGGTTGCCCTGTCACCGTCTTGTGCATCTGTCCCGATCCTGACGCGGCGGCCTGGTACGCGGAGCCGATCAGTACCGAGTTGCCCGGGTTCGTCTTCCGTGCCGCCGTGCTGGGGCCACGTGACGTCCCGATGACCACCGATCCGAAGGATGCCGCCGCCCGGCTTGGGCTGGCGGCGATGGCGGTGATGGTGCACGGACGGCATCGGCCGGTGGTCGAGACGTTCGTGGAGGCGCTGACGCTCGCGCCACCCGACCACGCTCCGCAGTATTATGAATACGCATACAGCATGGCCGCGCCTGCGGTTCGATGCATCCTGGAGGAGATCATGGCTTCTTCGGCTTGGCCGGTCTACAGCCCCTTCGCCCGCGAACACTACGGCCACGGCAAAGACGACGGCTTGGCGGAAGGCCGAGTTGAAGGCCGCGTCGAAGGCGAGGCCGAGGCGGTCTTGCGGGTTTTGGCCGTCCGCGGAGTCGAGGTGCCGGAGGATGCCCGCGCCCGTATCCGTTCTTGTGCGGATCAGGGGCAGCTCGGCATCTGGCTCGACCGTGCCGTTGGCGCGAAGACGGTCGGTGACCTGTTCGCCTGACCGCCCGGCTCCGGTGTGACGGGCCTCAGCCGCCGTACGCGTGGATGAGGGCTTCGACGAAGTGCAGGGCGAAGCCGCCGCCCGCGAAGCCGATCGCCGGGGCCGACCAGGCCGCGGTGCGCGAGCGGCGGGCGAGGGTCGCGAGCATCAGGATCAGCACGCCGGTGAGCCACCACGCGAGGTCGCTGTGTGACCGGGCGGCGGCGGCGCGTGTCAGGCACTCGGCGGTCGGCCGGTCCACGTAGGCGCACAGCCGGGTCGGTGACGGATGGAACGACAGGCCGCTCGGCGCCCGCTGGTAGAGCAGCCAGGTCACCAGGCCCGCGACGACGCCCAGAAGGTGTGGCCGGGGCAGCACGTGGCAGTATCCCCGCGCCGTCCACCACTCGTACGCCGCCACGGCCACGACGATCACGACCGGTACGGCGAGGGTGATCGCCATCACCCGCGTGCTCATCAGGTGTGTGACCAGTACGCCGGCGAGGACGGCGACGAAGGCGCCCGCCGACACGATCCACGCCTGGCAGCTCAGCCACCACGACCGGGCCATCCGGGGAAGTTTCGCAGCGTCGTGCATCATCGGCGGATCGTAACCAGATCACCCCGGGGATCGGACCGTCGCCCGTGTGTCCACCTTCGGTCAAGGCATCGTTGCCCTCGGTGACTTCGCGGTCAGGAGGCCGCTCGGGCGGTCACCGGCCCGGCGCGCTCACCTCCGGCTTCCGCGCGTCGGGCGGGAGAGGCGACCTGCCCGGATGGCTGATACGGGCCGCGGGTGGCGGGCGGACAATCGTGAGGGTCGCCGCCGCCTGAGCGCGGGGGGCGAGGATGTTCGGCCGGCTGAGCCCAGTCAGGGGGCGGCGGCTCAGAGGTTTCGAGATCCAACGAACCGGTGGCATCGTCGCCGGCTCGCGGCGACGCTCGATCGGCTGGGCCCCGGCAGGTATCGGGGGGTGCTCCGAGGTCCAGCCGATCACGATGATCGCGGCCGGAGCGCCGCTGACCAGGTACGTTGTAAATCTGGTGTCATATGGACCGATGGCGGGCGCACCGCCGGCAGCCTCCGACACCGCGGCCGGATCCGACCTCGGGCGATCGTCGCGGCGTGGCTGGCGTGGCCGTAGCCGCGAGTGGCAGGTGCTGGCCGCGCTCCTGCGGACCGCCGAGCAGAGCCGCGGCGGGGTGCTGCTCGTCGAGGGCAGGTCCGGTATGGGCAAGACTCGCCTGGTCGGCGACGCGATCGAGGCCGCCGCGGCGCGCGGCTTCGGGCTCGCCCACGGCGCGGCCGACGAGCCGAGCCGGCTGGCGCCGCTGACCCCCCTGATGACCGCGCTCGGCGAGTCGCCGCAGACCATGCGCGAGCCGACGTACCCCGAGCAGGTGTTCCTGCGTGCTCTCTGCATGAACCACGACTTCCGGCGCGG
Organism: uncultured Actinomycetota bacterium; assembly: GCA_963799975.1. Lineage (GTDB taxonomy): Bacteria > Actinomycetota > Actinomycetes > Streptosporangiales > Streptosporangiaceae > Actinoallomurus. Next base: position 182,828 of record CAWCZF010000004.1, read on the forward strand.
GCGGCGGCCGGCCGAGGCCATCGCGGCGGCGAACCCGGAACACAGCCGCGCGGCGCGGGTGGGCGCCTGGATGCTGTTGTCGCACGTGGCCTGGGGAGAAGGCCGCGCGGGCGACGGGCTCGACCACGCGCGCAAGGCCGTACGCGTCGCGCCGCGAGACGAGGTGCACGCACGGCGGGTACATCCGCGCCTGCACCTGTCCACCCTGCTCACGGACATGCGGATGCCGGCGGAGGCCGAGCATCAGCTCCAGCGCGTCGCCGAGGAGGTCGCCGAGTTCGGGCACACCGCGTACGCGCCCTGTCCGGCGATCTTCCGTGCCCGGCTGCGGCTCGCCGAGGGACGGCTGGACGACGCCGTGGCCGAGGCGCAGGCCGGGCTCGCCGTCGCCGACGAGATGGGCATGCACGCGTTCGTGCTGGCGGGAATCGCGGTGCTCGTGGTGGTCGCGGTGCACCGCGGCGAGGTCGACGCGGCCGCCGGTCACGCACAGCGGTACGAGGAGCGGTACCGCGAGGGCGCGAGGTTCGGGATGGCCTGGGGCGGTTGGAGTCTGGCGCTGCTCGCGGACGCGCGCGACGGCCCGCGCAAGGCGCTCGACGTGCTGCACACCGCATGTACGGACCCGGCTGAGCGCCGCTGGCTGCTCATGTCCGAGCCGGACGCCGCCGCCTGGCTGTCGCGTACGGCCCTCGCGGCCGGCGACCGACCGGCGGCCGAGGCGGTCACCGGCACCGCCGAACGACTCGCCCGCGCCAACCCGGGCTTCCCGACGCTCGCGGCCTCGGCGGCGCACGCGCGCGGCATCCTGCGCGGCGACCGCGAGCGGCTGTCACGAGCCTCCGCCGCCCACGTCGGGCCGTGGGGCCGCGCCTCGGCGGCGGAGGATCTCGGCGTCCTGCTCACCGGCGGAGATGCGGCGGTCGGCGCGCTGGACCGTGCGCTGGAGGGCTACCAGGAGATGGGCGCGCTGCGTGACGCGGCGCGGATCCGCGCCCGGCTGCGGCGGCTCGGCGTACGGCGGCGGCACTGGACCCGGTCCGAGCGGCCCGCCGCAGGCTGGTCGAGCCTGACCGAGACCGAGTGCACCGTCGCCGAACTCGCCGCGCGGGGCCTGACGAATCCCCAGGTCGCGGCCCAGATGTTCGTCTCGCCGCACACGGTGAAGTTTCACCTGCGTCAGGTGTTCCGCAAGCTCGGCATCGGCTCGCGGGTGGAGCTGGCCCGGCTCGCCGCCGAGCACGTGCGTACGTGACTAGCCCATCGTCTTGGCGCCGTCGAGTGACTCGCGGATGATGTCGGCGTGCCCGGCGTGCTGTGCGGTCTCGCCGATCATGTGCAGCAGGACGCGGCGGTTCGACCAGCTCGCTCCGGCCTCGAACCAGGGCTGCTCCGGCAGCGGGTGCGACTCCTCCAGGTCGGGCAGGCCGGCCACGATCTCCTCGGTACGCGCGGCGGTCTCGGCGTACTCCTTGAGCACTCCGGCCAGCGTCTCCCCCGGCACCAGGCGGAACTGGTTCTCCCAGCCCGCCTCACTGACCTCCATCGCCGCCGCGCCCTCCACGAGGAAGGCCGTCCAGGCCCGCTCGACCTCCGTGACGTGCTTGATCAGCCCGCCCAGGCACAGCTCGCTCGCCGTCGTACGCCGTGCGGCCTGCTCGTCCGTCAGGTCGCGCATCGTGTGCCGCAGGAAGAACCGGCGCTCGGCCAGGACCTCCAGCAGCGCCGCGGCCTCGGTGTTCACGATCTCGCCCGTGATGGTCATGTCGTCCGCCTTTCCGTTCCGTGTCCGTCTACGACGACCGTAGGTGTCATTGCGGCCGGTTTCCGTCCTGAATCCGCAGGCGGACGCGAGAAGGCCCCCGGGTTCGCCGGAGGCCTCGTCGCGTGCGGGTGTTACTTGATCGTGTCGGTGTGCGCCGGGGCCTTGGCGGCCGCGGCGGCCGGCGGTACCGGGTCACCGAGCTGGGAGACGTGCACGGTGTCGGACTGCGGCAGGCTGCCGTTCAGGAAGTAGGCGTCGAAGTAGGAGTCGACGCCGCCGGGACGCCGGTCGCCGCGGTGCACGATGCAGTGCGTACGGTCGCCGTCCTGTACCACCAGGTGCGAGCCCCGGAGGATCTTGTGCAGTTCGAGCGCGCCCGCGTACGGCGTGGCCGCGTCGTCGGTGGCCTGGAACATCAGGATGTTGTTCGGCAGGTCCTTGGTGTGGCCGACGTCGACCGGCGTGCCGGCCTTGGCGTGCCAGTACAGGCAGGGAGCGTTGAACCAGACGTTGCCCCAGGTCAGGAACGGGTGGTCGGCGTTCATGCGCACGGCGTCACGGTGCCACTTGGCCCAGCTCAACGGCCACTGGGTGTCGGTGCACTGCACCGCGTTGTAGACGGCGAAGTTGTTGTCGTCGCTGCCGCCGGTGGTCTGCGCGCCGAACGTACCGGCGAACGTGGCGTAGTCACCGGACTTGTAGGCCGACAGGGCCGAGGCGTACAGGTTCCAGACGGCCTGGCTACGGCGGTAACCGGCGTTCTGGATGTTGTCCACCAGCTCGTCCTGGCCGACGGCGACGGTCGAGCCGTCCGCGGTGTAGTAGAGCGGGTCCTTGGCCAGCTTCTCGTACAGGTCGTAGTAGTAGCTGCGGACGGCGGCCTGCGTCGTGCCCAGGTGGTACACGGAGTCGTACTTGGCGATCCAGCCGAAGTAGTAGTCCATGTTCTTGTCGAACGCGACGTCCTGGTTGAGCTGCGCGTCGTACCAGACGCCCTTGGGGCTGACGTTGCCGTCGAGGACCATGCGGCCGACGTGCTTGGGGAACATCGTCGCGTACGTCTGGCCGAGGTAGGTGCCGTAGGAGGCGCCGTAGTAGTCGAGCTTGTTGTGGCCGAGCGCGGCGCGGATCAGGTCCATGTCGCGGATCGAGTCGATCGTCTTGATGTGGTCGAGCAGGTCGATCGGCGCGCCCTTGCCGAACTTGGCGGCGCACGCGTCGGCGTAGTCCTTGGACTTCTTCAGCCAGACCTTGTCGTCGTGACGGCCGCCGGTGCCGTACTCCGGCCGCGGCGCGTTGCTGTAGTTCACGTCACAGCTCAGGTTGGGCGTGCTGAAGCCGATGCCGCGCGGGTCGAAGCCGATGACGTTGTACGCCGCCTGCATCGGCACCGAGTTCTGGGCGTAGACACGGGCGCCGAACAGCGCGCCCTCGCCGCCCGGACCGCCCGGGTTGACCAGCAGGTCGCCCTTTGCCGCACCCGAACCCTGGTGGGGGGTCTTGGTGAGCTCGAGCGTGATCTTCTGCCCGTTCGGGTGCGCGTGGTCCAGCGGCACCTGGAGTTCGGCGCACTGGATGATCGTCGACACCTTGACCGGGCCCAGGGCGTCGTAGGCCTTCGCCCCGTTCACGATGGCGTCCGAACAGGCGTGCCACGCGAGGCTCGCCGGATGGTCGGCCCCCGCGCTCGTGGTCGCCAACGCGCTTGTGGCGCCGGCACCGAGCCCGGTGAGGCCCAGGCCGGCTGTCGCGGCCACGGCAAGAAGCTTCTTCACGAAACCCCCTTAGAAGTCGGACACGGTTTAGTCCGACAAATGGTTAACAAGGGGTGATTGTCGCTGCGGGGAATGCGCGGGCAGAAGACGGGAATCCGAACGGATGCCAAATCGTGACAACCGGATCAGGTGCCCAAATGACCACCGAGAGTGGTCCCGGCCATCTCGACTCGCTCGACGTCACGGCAGCCCCGAGGGTCGACATCCGGCCGTTGAGCCTCCTGACCGCGTTCCGTCACCGAACCCGATCTGCCCGTCGCGGAAGACGCGGAAATTCGCGTACTACTGAAGATCACCGACTGCACGACGAGGTCGTCAATAAATCCCTTTTTCCGGACCGGACACAAATCGAGGTACGGTCGCCTGCGGCCTCGTGTCGTCGCGAGGGACGACGTTCCCGCGATGTTCGCCGGATGGGTACCGCCGCGCGGTCGCGGAGTCGCGCGGCGCGGGGACGCTCACGGCCGTGCGGATCGCGATCGTCACCGAGTCCTTCCTCCCCCACGTGAACGGGGTGACCAACTCCGTCTGCCGCGTGCTGGAGCACCTGAGCCTCCGGGGCCACGAGGTGTTGGTCCTCGCCCCGGGACCGGGCCCCGGCACGCCTGATGCGCGGCTGCGGCTGACGCCCGGCCTGCCCTTGCCCTTCTACCGGTCGTTCGTCGTCGGGCTGCCCTCCCGGCAGGTGGCGGCGACACTGCGCGCCTTCCGGCCCGACGTCGTCCACCTCGCGTCGCCCCTGCTGCTCGGCGCCTCCGGAGTCGCGGCCGCGCGACGGCTGGACGTACCCGCGGTGGCGGTGTTCCAGACCGACCTCGCCGGCTTCGCCCGCCGGTACGGCCTGCGCGGCACGGACGCGCTCGTGTGGGCGTGGCTGCGCCGGGTCCACGAGCGGGCCGACCGTACGCTGGTCCCCTCCCGGCCGACCTTGGACGCGCTGCGGCGGCGCGGCTTCCCGAGGCTCGCGCTGTGGCCGCGCGGCGTCGACGACCAGCGCTTCCACCCGCGGCACCGGTCGGTGGCGCTGCGGGCGCGGCTGGCACCGGACGGCGAGGTGCTGGCCGGGTACGTGGGACGGCTCGCGGCGGAGAAACGGCCGTGGCTGCTCTCGCACCTGACCGGGCTGCCCGGCGTACGCCTCGTGGTCGCCGGGGACGGCCCGGCTAAACGGCGGCTGGAGCGGCTGCTGCCCGAGGCGGTCTTCACCGGCTTCCTCACCGGGACCGCGCTGTCGGAGCTGGTCGCCTCGCTGGACGTGTTCGTGCACACGGGCGCCGACGAGACGTTCGGCCAGGCCGTGCAGGAGGGGCTCGCAGCGGGCCTGCCCGTCGTGGCACCCGCCTCGGGCGGCCCGCTCGACCTCGTACGGCCGGGGCACAACGGGCTGCTGTACCCGCCGGAGGACCCGGCCGCGATGCGCGCCGCCGTCGCGACCCTCGCGGCCGACGCGCCGCTGCGGACCCGCATGGGGGCGCACGGACGCCTGTCCGTGCACGGCCGCGACTGGGACCGTGTCTGCGACGCGCTGCTCGGCCACTACGCCGAGGTCCTGCGCGGGACGGTCACGGGCCGCGCGGCCTGACCGCGCACCGGGTCTCCGGTGCGCGGTCCCGTGCTCAGGTCGCGATCTGCACCGGGGTGCCGAGCGGCAGCATGCGCGCCAGCCGAGTGATCACCGCGTTGCTGACACGTACGCAGCCGTGGCTGACCGACGTGCCGAGCAGGTTCGGCTCGTTCGTGCCGTGGATGCCGATGACCGGGTCGCGGCCGTTGAACTGGGTCAGCGCGGTCGACTGCCCCGACAGCCCGTACGCGTAGGGGCCGTACGCGCCGTTCGGGTTCGGCGCCTGGAGCAGCTCGGTCAGGTAGTACGCGCCACCCGGCGTCGGGGTGTCGGTGCTGCCGATCGCCGCCGGGGTGCTGATCAGGGCCTTCTTGCCGCGGTAGACCTTCAGGCGGTGGCCCGAGCGGAGCACCTGCACCCAGTAGTTGGTCTTGGCGGTCTTGACCTGGCTCGCGGCGATCCAGCCCTGGCTGCCGTTCGGCTGCACGGGGAGGAACACGTGCAGCCAGCCGGCCTGCCGCCCGGCCACGAGGAACACGCGCGGCGCGCCGTCCGGGTTGGGGCTGTGCAACTGGATGTTCGGTGACGGGTCGCCGGGGTTCTTGAAGATGCTGACCGTCGCGTGCCGGGCGGTGGCGATCGTGCTCGGGCCGCCGCCGAAGTCGAACGCCGCGGCGGCCGTCGGCTGGGTGGACGGGGCGCCGGCGGGTGCGCTGCTCGGTGCCTTGTGACCCGAGCCGCCGCAGCCGGCCAAGGCGAGACCCAGCGCGGCACCGGCCGTCACGACCGCCGCCCGCGATCCTGGCCTGATTGCCATCTGTCCTTCTCCTCGATCACGTTCGGGGTGAAACGGGCGGCCCGGGAGCACCTGCTCCCGGGCCGGCCTGTCGAGCCTGTTCGCGTCAGCCGGTGAACTGGGGCTGCGTCCGCACCGGGGTCGCCGGGCCGGCTTCGCCACTCGGCGGCGGTACGGGCCTGGGCGTCTGGCTGGTCTCGGTCGGCTTGACCGTCGGCTTCGTTGACGGCGGCTGCTTCGGCGGCACCGGCGGTGCGGTGGTGGGCGCCTTCTGAACGTCACAGTGCGCGAGGCCCGCGGCGCCGTGGTTCTCCCACACCGGCAGGTTCCTGCGGTCGGGCCGGTACGCGACGACGATGACCTTGGTCGCGTGGGTCGGGAGGGCGACGCCGCCGTTGGCCGGCGCGGTCATCTTCGCGGTGCTGTGGCCGCCCTTGTCGTCGGCCCAGCTGAACGGAACCGCACCCCATCCGTTGGGGTTGCTCACCATCCAGTTCGGCTGGCCGTCCTGGCCGCAGGACGGCTGGAGCCGGAGCGCGGGGTCGCGATCGTTGCAGGCCCACGCGGGGGACGCGGCCATCGTGGTCACGGCTACGGCGGCTGCCGCACCGGCAAAGGCCAGGCTCGCCTTGCTCAGGCGCATGAAGAATCCTCCAACTGAGGAGTGGTCGGTGGCACGCCGTGAGACTCAACCATCACCGGCGCATCGTGCACACTATCGGTCAGAAGGCGCTAATGCCCCTTAAGTAACAAGCCTTTACCCTCTGGTCATACTAGGTCCCTCACGAGGGGCCCGGCGGCCGGGGTGCGATACTCGGGCGCACCATGACTCCCTCCACGATCCGTCCGCACGCGGCTTCACCAGCGACAACTGCGCCGGCGCCCACCCCGAGGTGCTCGCCGCGATCGGCGCCGCCAACGGCGGTCACCAGCCCTCGTACGGCGGCGACGTCTACACGGCCCGCCTCCAGGAGGTGGTGCGCGCGCACTTCGGCGAGCGCGCCGAGGCGTACCCGGTGTTCAACGGCACGGGCGCGAACGTGCTCAGCCTCACAGCGATGACCGAGCCCTGGTCGGCGGTGGTCTGCGCGGAGAACGCGCACGTCAACATGGACGAAGGCGGCGCGCCGGAGAAGGTCGGCGGGCTGAAGCTCCTGCCCGCGCCCGCACCCGGCGGGATACTGACGCCGGCCGCGATCGATCGGGCGGCCCACGGATGGGGCGACGAGCACCGCGCGCAGCCCCGTGTGGTCTCCATCACCCAGAGCACCGAGCTCAGCACGCTCTACACCGTCGAGGAGACCACGGCGATCTGCGCGTACGCCCATGAGCGCGGCATGACCGTGCACGTGGACGGCACCCGGCTGGCGAACGCCGCGGCCGCGCTGGACCTGCCGCTCCGCGCCTTCACGACCGACGCGGGCGTCGACGTGATCTCCCTCGGCGGCACCAAGAACGGCCTGCTCTACGGCGAGGTCGTCGTCGTGGTCAACCCCGACGCCGTACGCGGAATGGCCTACCTCCGCAAGACCGCGATGCAGCTCTCCTCGAAGATGCGCTTCGTGTCCGCCCAGTTCATCGCGCTGCTCGAGGGCGACCTGTGGCTGCGCGGTGCCGGGCACGCCAACGCGATGGCCGCGCGTCTCCACGCGGCCGTACGCGACCTGCCCGGCGTCTCGGTGCCGCGCGTCCCCCGGGCGAACGCGGTCTTCGCGGTGCTGGCGGACGACGCGGCCGCACGGCTGGCCAAGCGGTTCCGGTTCGAGACCTGGGAGACCGGAGAGGTCCGCTGGGTGTGCTCGTTCGACACCACCGAGGCCGACGTCGACGCGTTCGCCGCGGCGCTGGCCGGCGAACTGCGCGCCTGACCCCCTCGTCTCAGAACTCCCAGAGCCGCCGTCTCCGATAGCGCGGCTCCCAGACCAGCCCGGCGACCACGCGTACCGGGGCGGGCAGCCGGGCCAGGAACCTTCGCCGGTCCGCGCGCGGCATCCCGTCGGTGATCCACGGGACCCAGACCGCCGCTCCGCGCAGGCCCTGCTCGCGTGCCATCGCCCGGCCGAACGCCCGCCAGTCCGCGGGCGTGAGCAGGTCCTGGATCAGCGGGAGCGCCGCGTCCTCCTCGTGTTCGAGGTGGCGGCCGAGGACGCTCGCGAGCTCCTTGGTCCGTACGACGAGGTCGCCGGCGCCGCCCTCCAGTGCACGGTCGAAGTCCGTGAGCAGCGGGTCGAGCGCGGCGTGCTCGGCCGCCATCGCCGCCAGCAGAGCGGTGCCGTCCGGGTCGGTGACCAGCGGCGTGAGGCGCGGCCACAGCGCGGCGTCCTCGACGCGGTGGTGGAGCAGGAGCTGCGCGGTGAAGTTGGCCCAGCCCTCGCGTACCCGCGGATCCGCGGTACGGCCCGCGCGGGCCGCGGCCTCCAGGCGTTCGAGGTCGCGCCGGAAGGCGTCGTGCGTGACGTACATCTCGGTGAAGTCGATCTTTTCGGTCATGCTGCCGCTCCTTGCCGCGTCTCTTCTTCGGTCAGGGGAAGGCCGTGGGGGTTGCCGGACGGGTCTCGTACGCTCCGGAGGAGGAGGCAGGCGAGCAGCCCGGCGGCGAGCACCCCCGCGGAGACGAGCATCGTGGGGCGCATCGCGTCGACGAAGGCGTGCCCGAACACCTGGCCCGCGACGCCGTGCTGGAGATGCGTCCCGGTCTGGCCGCCGCCCGCCGGCGCGCTGCCCGCGTGCCGCCGCGCCTCGTCGCTCAGCGCGGCGGCGAGCCGCGCCTGGAGCACCGCGCCGATGACGGCCGCGGCGAGCACCGAGCCGACCTGCCGGAGCGCGTTGTTGAGCCCGGAGGCGGCACCGGACAGCGTGGCCGGGACGTTGCGCATCACCTCGGCCGCCATGGGTGTGAAGGTGCAGCCCGCACCCAGGCCCACGACGAACATCGGCGCCACGAGGACGCTCCCGCCGCGGCCCGCCCCGACCACGGCGATTGGTATCCGACGAAGATCGCCATCACGACGGCCGCGGTCGCCAAGATCGCCTGGATCCCGCCGTTCCAGTCGTACCGCTGGCCCTCGATCAGGCCGAAGGCCAGACAGAACAGCGAGATCGAGGCGAGCACGATGCCGGGAAGGTCGAACCGGTGCCGTACCGTACGCGTGGCGGCGGGCATCACGACGAGTCCGGCCGCGACGACCACGACGCCGATCGGGACGTTGACGAAGAAGATCCAGCGCCAGTCGAGGCGGCTGACGAGCAGCCCGCCGAAGCTCGGCCCGACCGCGCCGGACAGGCCCGCGGTCGCGCCCCACACACCGAGGGCCGCGCCGCGCTTCTCCGCCGGGAACACCTCGACGATCATCGACAGCGTCTGCGGGATGATCATCGCCGCCCCGGCGCCCTGGACCGCACGGAAGGCGATGAGCTCCCCGGGCCCCTGCGCGAGGCCGCAGGCCAGGCTCGCCAGCGTGAACAGCGCGACACCGGAGAGGTAGAGCGTCTTCTTCCCGCGCAGGTCGCCGAGCCGCCCCGCGGTGATGAGCAGGACCGCCAGCGCCAGCGCGTACGCGTTGACGACCCAGAGGACCTGGTCGAGCGAGGCGTGCAGTTTGTTGACCATGTCCGGGATGGCGATATTGACGATGGTCAGATCGAGCAGGGTCATGAAGAACCCGAGACTGAGGGTGAGCAGGACCGCCCAGGGATTCCCCCGCCATTTGTTCATGTGATCGCCCCTTTCGCGACTCGCCCCTCAGAGGGGCGCCAGGGCGGTCGGTGTGACATGTGTGAGCTGGGCCACATCGTTGCCGCGATGTCACACTGTGCGGGTTCTTCCGGCTCTTAGGGGGATCGGGTGTCCTGCTAGGGGGAGGCTGCCTCATGTCCTTGGGAGTGGAGGCCGCGACGTCGGCGTTCGTCGGGCATCGGGAACTGCTGTTCTCGGTCGTCTACAACCTGCTCGGCAGCGTCGCCGACACCGAGGACGTCCTGCAGGAGACGTGGCTGTCGTGGTCACGCCGGAGCGAACGCCCAGAGCCGATCACCAACCCCCGCGCGTACCTCGTGCGCATCGCGGTCAACGAGGCCCTGGCCCGGCAGGCGAGCATCTCGCGGCCGCAAGGAGAGCTATGTCGGCCCGTGGCTGCCCGAGCCGCTCCTGTCCCCCGACGAGACCGACCCGGCCGTACGCGCGGAGTCGCTGTCCATGGCGCTGCTGGTCGTACTGGAGACGCTGACGCCGCTGGAGCGCGCGGTCTTCGTGCTCAACGAGGTGTTCGGCTACGCCCACACCGAGATCGCCGAGATCCTGGACCGCTCACCGTCGGCCGTACGGCAACTGGCCCACCGAGCCCGCGAACACGTCCAGGCCCGCCGCCCGCGCTACCAGGCGGACCCTCGGGTGCAGCGCCAGGTGACGGAGCGTTTCGTGGCCGCGGCGTTCGGCGGCGACATCGCGGCCCTGCTGGAATCCTCGCCCCGGACGTGACGCTGTGGACCGACGGCGGCGGCAACCGCTCCGCGGGCCTGCGCCCGATCCACCGGCCGCGCCAAGGTGGCCCGCCTGATCTCCGGCGTCGACCGCGACCCTGCCGTCGGACCTGGCCGTCCGCTACCGCACCGTCAACGGCGACCCGTCGGCCGTCATCTTCAACGACGACAGCCCGTTCGCCGTGATGGTCCTCGACCTGGACCCGGCCGACGACCGCGTCCGCGGCATCTACGGCGTAACCAACCCGGACAAACTGACGGGCCTGGGCTGAACCGGCGGCGTACGCGTCAGGAGGCGTACGGCGGTGCGGTGGCGGTGATGGCACGTGCCCGGCCGACCATGTCCGCCGCCCACACGCCGGTGTTCTGCCCGGCGGGAAACTGCTCGGAATGGTAGAGGCCCGCGCCGGCGACGGTGATCGAGACGAACCCCGTGTAGCGCTTCTCCTTCATGAGCAGAAACAGCAGGCCGATGAAACAGAACCAGACGAAGACGACCGTCAACACGATCGCGGCGGTCGGAATGGTCTCGGTCACCTGCGTGGAATCCTGCACCGACCACTGCGTCCCGTACAGCGGATACCGGCCCTGCGGGACGTACAGGTGGGTCTGGGTGACGGAGATGTCACCGATCGACAGCACCACGGGCTCGGCGCCGGGCACGGGCATCATCCCGCCCGGCGGCGGAGGTGGGTAGACCATGGGGCCACACATTACGGTCTTTCGGCACGGCCGTGTGTGCCGAGCGAACGCGCCATTTCCCGGTAGGGCGTTCGCCGGGTCTCTGCCACGTTCTCGCGTGGTCGCGGAAACGGAGCGTGTCGGCACGGATGATGAGGTTCATCGCGGTCTGAAAGCCGGTGGCGAGAAGGATCGTCCCGATGTAGAGCCCGACGGTGAACCGGTCTCCGCCGTACACGCCGACCATCTCGGTGGGAAAGGGCAGCACGACGATCGTCAGCAGCCAGCCGGCGTTGCACAGCATCAAGGGCTTCGACACCGCCCCGACATGCTGGAACGTACGGTGGTGCGCCATCCAGAGCCGAATGATGACCACAAAACTGAGCAGGAACGTCCAGATCTCCGGCTGGTGCCGAGTGACGACCTCGGCCGCACTCCCGTGCTCCTTGGCCACCTCGGACACGACGTCGACGAGCGGCAACACGAGCAGAGTGACGGCGATCGCGACGACCGCGTCGGTGAAGAATCAGGCGTTCCGGGCCCTTGGATTCAGCCACCGCCGCAACCTAGCCGGTCGAGCGCACCGCCGGTCCGGCGGCCGGCGGCCATTTCGCATCACCGACGGGGCGGCGTCTGTCGGATCGCCGACACCGCCCCAGCGGGCAGAGTTACTTGTCCTGCTTCCAGGACATCGGACCGGGCAGGTCGTACCGCTGTCTACGGGTGCGAGAGTTCCATGACCAGCGTCCGACCTTGATGGTCCACGAGGACATGCCGTGCTCGGTGAAGTTGAAGACCAGGGGGCCGAACTTCTTGCGCTTGCGGAACTCGATGCCCATCGCCGCGATCCCTCCGTAAGGTTCGATCAGAGTGACGCAGCAATGCCCCGCAGAACATAGGCCAAACAACCCGCACTCCAGCCTGAGGAACGTCGCCGTGGCGTTCTCCGGCCGGCGTCGAAATACGCCGTGAGGTGGTCGTCGGCTTCGAGAGTCTCCGTGTCACGCCGCCGGCGTACGGAGTTGGAACACCAGTTCAACCTCGAGTGCCCGGGCCAGGCGCTCCAGTCAGCACGATGATCCTGCGCCCGGACGCGATCCAGTAGGTCAGCCGGACAGCATCTTGGTCGAGGTGAAACCTCAGCTCGCGGAGTTTGCCGTCCGGCTGACGTGTGTACGGCTCGCCCAGCAGAACGCCCTGGTCTGCGCGGCAACGATGCGCGATGGGTCATCCCATCCACAGGATGTCGATGATGCGCAGCGTTCAACTCATACGGGGCACGCCCGTGGAAGCCGTCGAACCGGTACGTCACACCCGGCCTTCCCAGCCGGGTGGGGTATACCGGACGAAGGCATCCGCGCGCTCGTTGAGCGCGTCCTGGACGGCCTCCTCATAGCCCGGCCGGTGGGAGGCGATCGCACGCAGTCGCCACCGGCGGAGCAGTGTCCGCACCTGCTTGAAGCGGTCGAGATCATGTGCGGCATCGAGCGCACGATCGTACTCAGCCCGAAACTCCGAGCGGTGCGACTCCGGAAGCAACGCAAAGATCGCAGCCGGGTCGTCACCGGGGTCGCGTGAACCCACGGGCTCCAAGAACTCGGCGGTCATACGCTCAAGTCACAACAACCCCCGGACGACGAAACAGCCGTTCAACGCACGGCGCGGGACCGCTCAGCCGTCAGCCCGCGCGACGCCTACCGGGCAGGACACTCTCGTGCCGCCGACGCCGCAGTAGCCGTTCGGCACCTTGTCGAGGTACTGCTGGTAGTAGTCCTCGGCGAACGTGTCCCCGTTTCACGCCGCCGGCTTACGGAGTTGGACCACCAATTCAACCTCGAGTGCCCGCGCCAGGCGCTCGAGGACCGGCAATGTGGGCACGGTGCCGCCGCTTTCAAACCTAGCGACCGCCGACTGAGTCATCCCCGCCCGGTCGGCCAGTTCGGTCTGATTCAAGCCTTTCGCCTCGCGTAGCGTGCGAACACTCCGTCCGAGCTCAAACGCCAGCCTCGCCGCCTCATACGCTTCGGCCGCGCCAGGCTCGGTCATACGACGTTCTCTAAGTGCTTCCCAATCGGTGCGGTCGCTCATCACACCTCATCCCTCAAACACCCTCATCGACGGTGTGCGCCTCGGCGACGCACCGCCGATACGCCTGCCGTGCCCGCTCGATCTCCCTTGTCTCACGCATTCGCGTCTTACGAAACACGGTCAGCAAGATGATCCTGCGCCCGGACGCGATCCAGTAGGTCAGCCGGACAGCATCTTGGTCGAGGTGAAACCTCAGCTCGCGGAGTTTGCCGTCCAGCTGACGTGTGTACGGCTCGCCCAGCAGAACACCTTGGTCTGCGAGGAGATCGATATAGAACGCGACCGTGGCGAACGCAGCGGTTGGCAACCCCTCTAACCATGCCCGAACCTCCGACTCAAGCTCCACGGTACCCCAGGACATAGCATCGATGCTATACGCCGAGGTGAAGCTAAGGGCCGCGTTTGTGTAAGTTCAACGCTCGGCGCGGAACCGCTCAGCCGTCCGCCCGGACGATACCCACCGGGCAGGACACCCCAGTCCCGCCGACACCGCAGTAGCCGTTGGGGTTTTTATCGCTTGAAAGATACTGCTGGTGTCAGCACTGCCCGAACGTGGTCGCCGCTACGACGACGCGTCATCCCGTCCACAGGATGTCGATGATCCGAAGCGTCTCTGCCTGCTCGTTGACGATGAAGGTCAGCATCCCCTGGTCGTCCTTGCCAAAGAACGCTTGTCTCACGAGCGATTGGCCTGGACGTTCGGGCACCGCGTCCCACGGACTCTCCAGCAGTTGGAGGAGACGCTCAAGCAAAGGGCCGTTCCGCACCTGCTCGGGCAACCCGTTCAGCTCATACAGAGCACGACCGTGGAAGCCGTCGAACCTGTACGTCACACCCGACCTTCCCAGCCCGGCGGGGTGTACCGGACAAAGGCATCCTCGCGCCCCGTCAACGCGTCCTGGACGGCCTCCTCATAGCCTGGCCGGTTATACGCGATCGCGCGCAACCGCCACCGCCGCAGCAGCGACCGTACCTGCTTGAAGCGGTCGAGATCATGCGCCGCCTCAAGCGCCTGGTCGTACTCAGCACGGAACTGCGAACGGTGCGACTCCGGAAGCAACTCGAAGATCGCAGCCGGGTCATCACCCGGGTCCCGCGAACCCACAGGCTCCAAGAACTCGGCGGTCATACGCTCAAGCTACAGCACCTCTCGGACATCCGAGCGGACCAGCCGAACGACCTCAGCCGTCGGCGCGAGCGACCCCGACCGGGCAGGTCACCCCGGTACTGCCGACGCCGCAGTAGCCGTTGGGGTTTTTATCGCTTGGAAGATACTGCTGGTGGTAGTCCTCGGCGGGAGTGTCGGCATCCTGAGCCCGTCAGCTCCGTCGTTTGTAGCGGCTGGCCCGGTACTGGTCCACCCAGTTCTTGTTGCTCCGCCAGATACCGTCATCTCCCTTGACCCCCCGCAGTCGGCCACGGATGGCAGCCACTCGCATGGCGTTCTCGCTGAGATCGGGTGCCGAGAGTGCGGCAAGAGGGACGAGGCGCGCAGGACCGGCCACCGCCGGGATGACGAACCTGTGCAGGTTCGCCGTGACGCTCCGAGCGATCAGTTCACCGAGAGGGCCGTGGTCATCACAGTCGGATCGTCGCATGGCCTTGAGATACTTCTCGCGATCTCGCTTGTAGATGATCGCGGGCGGATATCCCAGACGGCCGAGGAGCAGGTTGAGCAGCAGGCGGCCGGTTCTACCGTTCCCATCCAGAAACGGATGAATGCGCTCGAAGGCGTTGTGTACACGCGCCAGCGCTTCGGGGAACGGCTCTTCGGTCGGCTCCCGTAGAGCGTTCACGTCATCGGTCCACTGCCGCATGAGGGAATCGATCTCATTCCACGGGGGCGGCCTCATCCCGCCGGGGAACTGAGCGATCTCGTGTCGGCGGAAGCCGCCGGGCCCCTCGGCGTCTGTCGCGTGAGGGTGCGGGTCCACGGTCCATACGGGCGTCATCGCCATGTGATGGACCGAGCGGACCTCATGGAGTGTCAGGAGCTCGCCGTTGTTCCACTCCCCTGGTTCAAGTGCCTGTCCGTAGACCCAGCGCGCCGCATCCCCGTATCCGCGTACCTCCATGTAGTCGCGGAGGGGCTTGGAACCCACGGCCTTACCCTCGTCCAGAAGGCGCTCCACCTCTCGCAGAACAAGGGTGTTGCCCTCGATGGCGGTGCTGTTGTGCGCCTCCTGGTGCCAAATATCAGACCAGATGTCCTCTGCCTCAGTGGGCGTCGGCAGCCCACCGAGTCACTCACGCAGCTCGGCAACGGCTTCTTCCAGTCGCTGATACACCGTGACACGCGATGGACGCCCCCGCGGCATCGGCAACCCCAAATTTGTTCGGCTTCGGCGAAACTAAATGTACCGAACACTTTGGGGCCGCCGCGGCCCGATCGACAGGCTCAACCATCCAGCTTCGCGACCCCGACTGGGCAGGTCACCCCGGTACCGCCCACACCGCAGTAGCCGTTGGGGTTTTTATCGCTTGAAAGATACTGCTGGTGGTAGTCCTCCGCGAAGTAGTACTCACCCGCCGGCGATGATCTCCGTTGTGATGTCGCCGTAGCCGCTCGTCCGTCAGGACCTTCTGGTACGCCTCGCGTGACGACAGGGCCGCTTCTCGCTGGGCGTCCGAGTGCGTCAGGATGATCGAGCGGTACTGGGAGCCGACGTCGTTTCCCTGGCGCATGCCCTGGGTCGGGTCGTGGCCCTCCCAGAAGGCCTTCAGCAGCTGCTCGTACGACACCTTCGCCGGGTCGAACACCACACGTACGACCTCGGCGTGGCCCGTTCGGCCCGAGCAGACCTCCTCGTACGTCGGGTTGGGGGTGAATCCGCCCGCGTAGCCGACCGACGTCGACACCACGCCCGGGATCTGCCAGAACACCCGTTCCACGCCCCAGAAGCAGCCCTCGCCGAACTCGGCGATCTCCGAGCCGGCAGGGTACGGCGGCGCCAGGGGGACGTCCAGGACCGTGTGCCGCGGCGCCACAGGCATGGGGCTCGAGCGGCCCGGAAGGGCCTCGTCTGCGGTGATCATCGTGGACTTTCCGAATCCGAACACCCTTAAAGAGTATCCCCCGACCCGCAAGCCTAAGACATCACCCAGACGACCAGTGACTCATTACGTATACAGTGACCGACGTGTCGGAAATGCGGCGTGGTGTGCTGTTCGGGGTCGGGGCGTACGTGCTGTGGGGGCTGTTCCCCCTCTACTGGCCGTTGCTCAAGCCCGCGGGCTCCGTCGAGATCCTCGCGAACCGGATCATCTGGTCGCTCGTCGCCGTCGCGGTCATCCTCGCCGCCGGCCGGAACTGGCGCTGGATCAGGAAGCTGAAGGCCAGGACCCTCGCGATCCTCGCCGTCGCGGCGATCGTGATCACGGTCAACTGGGGCATCTACATCTACGCCGTGAACAGCGGCCACACGATCGAAGCCGCCCTCGGCTACTTCATCAACCCCCTGGTCAGCGTCCTGCTCGGCGTCATCGTCCTCCGAGAACGGCTGAGGACCGGGCAGTGGGCCGCGGTCGGCATCGGCGCCGTGGCGGTCGTCGGTCCTCGCGATCGACTACGGTCGCCTGCCCTGGATCGCCCTCATCCTGGCCGCCAGCTTCGGCACGTACGGCCTGCTCAAGAAGTTCGCCAGGACGCCGTCGGCGGAGAGCCTGGCCGTCGAGACCACCGTCCTCTTCCTGCCCGCCCTCGCGTACACGATCTTCCAGCCCCACCCCACGTTCACCGGGCACGGATCGGGTCACATCGCGCTGCTCGTCGGCGCCGGCGTGGTCACCGCGATCCCGCTGCTGATGTTCAACTCCGCGGCGACCCGCGTGCCGCTCACCGTGATCGGGATGTTGCAGTATCTCGCGCCGGTCCTGCAGTTCCTGATCGGCCTCATCGTGCAGCACGAGGCGATGCCGGCCAGCCGCTGGACCGGCTTCCTCCTCGTCTGGGCCGCGCTGGTCATCCTCAGCGTCGACGCCGTACGGGCCGCGCGGAAGAAGCGCAGCGACGCCCCGCGACCCGAACCGGTCCCCGCCTAGGCGCGGTTGTTCGCGGTCGCCAGCAGGTTCGCGACGTTCGCGTCGAAGAGCGGGCTGTACGAGCGCCACTCCTCGCTCCCGCCCTCCTGGTAGCCGCCGATGACGCCGACGACATGCCCGGTCTGGGTGCGGTTGTCATAGTCGCTCAGCCACGGGCTCCCGCTCGTACCCCCGTAGAACCCGTGGCAGTCGAACCGCAGCTGGCGACCGCCGACTGCCGCGCCGTCTGCCCGGCGCAGCCGATCGGGCGGTCCGGCGCGATAGTTCTCCTTCGCCGGATAGCCGGCCACCAGCACCCGGTTCGCGTACCCCGGATTGATCATCAGTTGGTTCGCGCCGACCACGTCGGCGATCCGCCGCCCGCGCATGATCTGTACGGCGGCGAAGCCGACGTCCATGTCCGGGTCGCCGTGCTCGATCCATCGCCGGTCCGTCACCATCAGCCAGACCGGCCAGGTCCCGTACGGCCGGTGGCCGGCGCTGTAGCGCGGGACGAAGACGATGTGCGATGCCACGCGTGCGTGTCCTGGGTGTACAGGCAGTGCGCCGCGGTGAGCAGCATGTTCCGCTTCGGCGTGCGTATGACGCTGGCGGTGCAGTAGTGGCTGCCGCTCCCGCTGTTGAAGAACAGCGCGCCGATCACCTTGCTGCCGGGCACGCCCCGCGCCGACGGGATGCCCGCCTCGGGCACGCCCTCGCCACCCGCCCGCCGAGCGGCGTCGCGTGCGCCATCCGCGTCGGCGGTCCAGTACGCCACGCGCCGAGTCCGGCAGAGGTCACGACGCTCCCGGGCGATCGGCCGCCGGACCCAGTGGCACGACCGCGGCACGAGGTGGCAGCAGCCCACGCAGGACACCCCAGAGCAGTCGCCTGACATCCACCGAGCCTCCGCGTGCGCGTGACGATACGACGAGTCCCATCGTCGTTCAGACCCAGACCGGATTCCCGCAGGTCGGCCGCGTGTCGTGATCATGACGGTCACCAATCGGACCGGGGTTCGGTAAACACCCGGCGAGGCCGCGCCGGCACGCCCGGAGCCGCCGTTAACGTGCGGATCACGACTCGAGGAGGGGATGACGTTGCGCGGAACCCGTACGGTGGCCCTCGTCTGGCTCATCGCGCTGGCCGCGTCCCCGCGGCCGCGCAGACGATCGTCGTCACGCCCAGCGCGCCCCAGCCCGGCCAGCGGGTCCACATCAGCGTCCCGGGTGCAGTACGGGGCCGACGGAGCACGCGGCGGTCTCGGCGGCCTTCCCCGGCGTCGTCACGCTGCACGGCAAGGCGGACACCGGGGACGCCGACATCACCCTCCGACCGGAGGCCTGAAGCCCGGCACGTACGCCATCACCGCGCACTGCGAGGCGAGGAACGTGCCGGGTCAGATCACCGTCGTCGCCGACAACGGGGGCGGCCGGCGAACAGCCGACGAACACTGGCTGCTCGTCGTCCCCGCTCGGTCCTCGCCGTCCTGCGTCCTCGCCGTCCGGCGCCGATGGGCCTGTTCGTGCTCGCCGTAGCGAGCAGTAGGACAGCGGGGCTTTGAGAAAGCCTAGCTCGTACGGGTCAGGACGTAGTCGCACAGCGCCATGAAGGCCGACGGGCCGGCAGGTCGGGCAGCGTGGCCAGCTCGGCGCGCGCGTCGTCCACCCACCGGCGCAGGTCGGCGCGGGCGCGGTCCATGGCGGGGTGGGCGCGCAGCAGCGCGAGCGCCTCGGCGTGCCGCGCGTCGTCCTCGGACAGGTCCGACGCCAGCAGCTCGCGCAGGCGGGCGTCGCCCGGGTCGGCTGGAGCGCAGGACGTGCAGCACCGGCAGCGTGCGGACGCCCTCGCGCAGGTCGGTGCCGGGCGTCTTGCCGGACTCGTCCGACTCCGAGGCGACGTCGAGGATGTCGTCGGAGAGCTGGAAGGCGATGCCGATCTTCTCGCAGACCGAGGTCAGCGTGCTGACGACCTCGGGTGCAGCGCCGGCGAGCAGCGCGCCCAGGTGGCCCGAGGCCGCGATCAGCGACCCGGTCTTGCCCGCGACCACGCCGAGGTAGTGCTTCAGCGGGTCGGCGCCCTCGGCCGGGCCCGATCGTCTCCTCGATCTGGCCCTGGACCAGCCGGGCGAACGTGCGGGCCTGGATGCGCACCGCCTCCGGGCCCGAGGTCGGCCAGGATGTCGGAGGCGCGGGCGAACAGGTAGTCGCCGGTGAGGATGGCGACGGTGTTGTCCCAGCGGGAGTTGGCCGACGCCTCGCCGCGGCGCATCACCGCCTCGTCCATCACGTCGTCGTGGTAAAGCGTCGCCAGGTGGGTCAGCTCGACCACCACGGCGGCCGGGACCACGCCCGGCGCCGCCGGGTCGCCGAACTCCGCGGCGAGCAGCACCAGCATCGGCCGGAACCGCTTGCCGCCGGCCTCGGCGAGGTGCCGCGACGCGTCGCCGAGGAGCGGGTGCTCGCTCTCCACCGAGCTCCGCAGCAGGTCCTCGACCGCGGTCAGCCGCTTGGAGACGTCCGCTGCGAGTGCGTCATCGACGGCCGGAAGGCCCAGAAGGCCACTACTCACAGACTCTCCCGAGGGGTCAGCGAACGAAGAACTGGCTGGCGGCGGACTGGGCCAGGTGAAGCGCCGGTCCCGGAACCACGCCGAGTACCACAGTAGCCAACGCCCCGACCGCGACCGCCGCCGTGCTGGTCGGACTGAACACCACGGAGGGACCGTCGGCGGCAGGGTCGTTGAAGAACATCAGCACGATCACGCGTACGTAGAAGAACGCGGCGATCGCCGAGGACAGCACACCCACGATGACCAGCGGTAGTCGCGCCGCCCGCGATCGCGGCCTGGAAGACCGCGAACTTTCCGGTGAACCCGCTGGTCAGCGGGATACCGGCGAAGGCGAGCAGGAACAGCGCGAACGTGCCGGCCAGCAGCGGCTGCGCGCTTGCCGAGCCCGGCCCAGCGCGACAGGTGCCACGCCTCGCCGCCCGCGTCGCGGACCATCGTGATGACCGCGAACGCGCCGACCGTCGTGAAGCCGTACGCGGCCAGGTAGAACAGCGTGGCCGACAGGCCCGCCTCGTTCGTGGCGATGACGCCGGTCAGCAGGAAGCCGCCGTGCGCGATCGAGGAGTAGGCGAGCATCCGCTTCACGTCCGTCTGCGTGATCGCGACGATCGCGCCGAGCAGCATGGTGAGGATCGCGACCGCCCACATCATCGGCCGCCAGTCCCAGCGCAGGGTCTCGAAACCGACGTAGAAGACCCGCAGGATGCCGCCGACGGCCGAGACGAGCGTGCACGAGGCCATCAGCGCGGTGATCGCGGTCGGCGCGCCCTGGTAGACGTCGGGCTTCCATGCCTGGAACGGCACCGCGCCCATCTTGAACAGCAGGCCGACGCTGAGCAGCGCGACGCCGGCGAGCAGCATCGGCTCGCTGCCGACCTGAGTGCTGATGGCCGCGGAGATGTCGGACAGCCGTACCGAGCCCGGCGTAGCCGTACAGCAGCGCCGTGCCGTACAGGAAGAAGGCCGAGGAGAACGCGCCGAGCAGGAAGTACTTGACCGCGGCCTCCTGCGAGAGCAGGCGGCGACGGCGGGCCAGGCCGCACAGGAGGTACAGCGGCAGCGACAGGACCTCCAGGGCCACGAACATGGTCAGCAGGTCGTTGGACGCCGGGAAGATCAGCATGCCGCCGACCGCGAACAGCATCAGCGGGAAGACCTCGGTCTGGGTGATGCCCGCGACCAGGCTCTCGCGCTCCTCGGCGGTGCCCGGCACCGACGACGCCTGCGCGGTGAACGGGCTCGGCTCGTGGCGGCGCTCGGCGATCAGCAGCAGCGACATCAGCGCGAGCGCGAGGATGGTGCCCTGGATGAAGAGCGTCGGCCCGTCGATGCCGATCGCGCCCATCGCCGCGACGTGGTGCGGCGTGCTGGAGACGCCCAGCGCGACGGTCCAGGCGAACGCCCCGACCAGGCCGAGCAGCGACACCTGTACCTGCGCCCAGTAGCGGTGCTCGCGCGAGACGAACGCCTCGATGAGCACGCCCACCGCCGCGGCGCCGAGCACGATCAGGATCGGCGCGAGCCGGCCGTACTCGATTTGCGGTGCCGGGATGTCGCCCGCCGCGATGCTGAACTGACTCACGGTCGGGTTCCCTTCTCCGCGATGGTCGGCTGCGGGTCCTGCTTGTCGACCCGGACCATCGTCTGCTTCACGGATGGGTTGATCATGTCCAGCGCCGGCTTGGGGTAGAAGCCGAGCGCGACGAGGAGCGCCAGCACCGGCGCGATCACGAGCCAGCTCACGCCTGGACAGGTCCCGCATGCCGACGACCTTCTCCGTCGGCGGCCCGGTCATCGTGCGCTGGTACATCCACAGGATGTAGACGGCGGCCAGGATGATGCCGGTGGTCGCGATGATCGCGGGCACCTTGTAGCGGGTGAAGGTGCCCACCAGCACCAGGAACTCCGACACGAACGTCGACAGCCCCGGCAGCGACAGGCCGGACAGGCCCGCGACGAGGAACGTGACCCGGCCAGCAGCGGCGCGACCTTCTGCACGCCGCCGAACGCGTCGATGCGCGCCGAGCCGCGGCGGGCGATGAGGAAGCCCGCGACCAGGAACAGCGCGCCGGTCGAGAAGCCGTGGTTGACCATGTAGAGCGTCGCGCCGGTCTGGCCCTGTGTGGTCATCGCGAAAATGCCCAGCGTGATGAAGCCGAAGTGGGAGATCGAGGTGTAGGCGATCAGGCGCTTCATGTCGACCTGGCCGATCGCCAGCACCGCGCCGTAGACGATGCCGACCACCGACATCGTCAGCACCACCGGGGTGAACCACTTGGCCGCGCCGGGGAACAACTCGATGCAGAACCGCAGCATGCCGTACGTGCCGACCTTGTCGAGCACGCCGACCAGCAGCACCGCCGCGCCCGCGGGCGCCTGGCCCGCGGCGTCCGGCAGCCAGGTGTGGAACGGCACCAGCGGCGCCTTGATCGCGAAGGCGACGAAGAAGCCGAGGAACAGCCACTTGGCCGTGGTCGGCTCGATGTGCAGGCGGGTCAGCTCGTCGAACAGGAACGTGCCGTTGCCCGGCTCGCGCCGAAACGACGTACAGGCCGATCACCGCGGCGAGCATCAGCAGCCCGCCGAACAGGGAGTAGAGCAGGAACTTCACCGCCGCGTACGACCGCTGCGCGCCGCCGTAGGACCCGATGATGAAGTACATCGGGATCAGCATGGCCTCGAAGAACACGTAGAACAGGAAGATGTCGGTGGCCGCGAAGACCCCGATCATCATCGCCTCGAGGGCGAGCAGCAGCGCGAAGTAGGTCTTCACCGACCGCTTCGGTGGCTCGTCGACCCCGCCGGAGCGCTCGGCGTCGTTCCAGGAGGCGAGTACGACCACCGGCAGCAGGATCGCCGACAGCAGGATCAGCACCAGCGAGACGCCGTCGACGCCGACCGCGTAGTGCACGTGGAACTGCCGGATCCACCAGTGCTGCTCGGTGAACTGGAAGCGCGCCCCTCCGCTGTCGAAGCCGATCGCCATCGCGATGGTGAGGACCGCGACGACCAGCGTGACCGCGAGCGCGGTGTACTTGGCCATCGCGTCCTTGCCCGCGGGCAGGAAGCCGACCAGCAGCGCCCCGAGAGCGGGGATGGCGATGAGCGCCGTCAGCATGTCAGATCCTCACCAGGAGCAGGGCGCCGATGACCAGCGCGGCGCCGAAGAACATGGACAGTGCGTACGAGCGGACGAAGCCCGGTCTGCACCCGCCGCAGCCGCCCCGAGGTGCCGCCCACCAAGGCGGCGACGCCGTTGACCACGCCGTCGACGCCGCGTCCGTCGAAGTAGACCGTGAGGCGGGTCAGCCACTGGCCGGGCCGCATGAACAGCGACTCGTTGAGCGCGTCGCCGTAGAGGTCCTTGCGTGCCGCGACGACGGGGAAGCGCCCCGCCGGGGCCGTACGCGGGACCGGGCGCCGCAGGTACTGGGCGTACGCGATGCCGACGCCGACGACCATGAGCGCGAACACCACGATGGTGTAGGTGTTGATCGGGCTCTTGGCGGCCTCGGGCTCGCCGACGACCGGTGCGAGGAAGTCGGCGAACCGGTTCGCCCGCGATCAGGAACGCGCCCGCCGCCAGCGAGCCGATGGCCAGCAGGATCAGCGGGATCGGTCATGACCGACGGCGACTCGTGCGGGTGCGCGTCGTCGTCCCAGCGCTTCTCGCCGAAGAACGTCATGAACATCACGCGCGACATGTAGTACGCGGTGATGCCCGCGCCGATCAGCGCCGCCCAGCCGAGGATCTGCCCGGACGTGCCGCCCTTGTCGAAGGCCGCGTCGATGATGCCGTCCTTGGTCCACCAGCCGGACAGGCCGGGGAAGCCGATGATGGCGAGGTAGCCGAGGCCGAACGTCGCGAACGTGATCGGCATGACCTTGCGCAGCCCGCCGTACTTGCGCATGTCGACGTCGTCGTTCATGCCGTGCATGACCGAGCCGGCGCCGAGGAACAGGCCGGCCTTGAAGAAGCCGTGCGCGATGAGGTGCGCGATGGCGAAGACGTAGCCCGCCTTGCCGATCCCGGCGGCCAGCATCATGTAGCCGATCTGCGACATCGTCGACCCGGCGAGGGCCTTCTTGATGTCGTCCTTGGCACATACCGATGAGCGCGCCGGCGAGCAGCGTGGCCGCACCGACGATCGTCACCAGCAGCCGCGCCTCGCGAGGACAGCTCGAAGATCACGTGCGAGCGGACCACCAGGTAGACGCCCGCGGTCACCATCGTCGCCGCGTGGATCAGCGCCGAGACCGGGGTCGGGCCCTCCATCGCGTCCAGGAGCCAGGACTGCAGCGGGAGCTGCGCGGACTTGCCGCAGGCGCCGAGCAGGAGCAGGAGGCCGATCGCGGTGATCGTGCCATGAGATGCCTGTGAGGCGTGCCCGAACACGTCGGTGAAGCTGATCGAGCCGAAGGTCAGGAACATCAGCATGATCGCGACGGACAGGCCGAAGTCGCCGACGCGGTTGACGATGAACGCCTTCTTGGCCGCCGTGGCCGCGCTCGGCTTGTGCTGCCAGAACCCGATGAGCAGGTACGACGCGAGGCCCACGCCCTCCCAGCCGACGTACAGGCTGAGGTAGTTGTCGGCGAGCACGAGCAGCAGCATCGCCGCGATGAACAGGTTGAGGTACGCGAAGAACCTCCGCCGCTCCGGGTCGTGCGCCATGTAGCCGATCGAGTAGATGTGGATCAGCGAGCCCACACCGGTGATCAGCAGCACGAAGCTGATCGACAGCGGGTCGATCAGGAGGTTCACGTCCGCCTTGAACGAGCCGACCGCGACCCACTGGTAGAGGTGGACCAGGCGGGTACGGCCGTCGCCGGGCTGGCCCAGCATCTGCACGAAGGCGGCGACGCCGACGACGAAGGACGCCAGCGACATCGCGACGCCGAGCAGGTGGCCCCACTTGTCGGTACGGCGGCCGCCGAGCAGCAGGATCGCGGCGCCCGCGAGCGGGAACGCGATCAGCAGCCAGGTGGCGGACTGCGCACCGTGGGCAGCCTGGGTGTGCAGCTGCGGGCCGGCGGCGGCGAGAAGGTTCGTCATCGAGATGGTCCTCAGTACTTCAGCAGGTTCGCGTCGTCGACCGACGAGGACTTGCGGCTTCGGAAGATCGCCATGATGATCGCCAGCCCCACGACGACCTCGGCGGCGGCAACGACCATCACGAAGAACGCGATGATCTGCCCGTCGAGGGTGCCGTGCATCCGGGAGAACGCCACGAACGCGAGGTTGGTGGCGTTCAGCATGAGCTCGACGCACATGAAGATCACGATGGCGTTGCGGCGGATCAGCACGCCGACCGCCCCGATCGTGAACAGGATGGCCGACAGGGCCAGATAGTGCCCGGTCATTCCTTGTCCTCCCCGGGGTTGGTCCGCGACTCCAGCTCGACCTGTCCGTCGGTCTGGCCGTCGAGCACCGCCGTACGGTCGCGGCGCCGTGGCGTACCGCCGACTCGGGCCCCTCGCCGTGCAGGTCCTCGTGTGTGCCGCTACGGCGCCGGGCGATGACCGGGCTGACCGACAGCTCCGAGACCGTGCCGTCCGGCAGCAGGGCGGGCATGTCGACCGCGTTGTGCCGGGCGTACGTGCCGGGCGGCGGCAGGGTCGAGACGTGCTCGCCGCGCACCCGCGCCTCGGACAGCTCGCGCTGCGTCGGCCTGGGCGTCAGGCGCTCGCGGTGGGCGAGCACCATCGCGCCCAGCGCCGCGGTGATCAGCAGGGCGCTGGTCACCTCGAACGCGAAGATGTAGCTCGAGATGTTGCGGCGACCGGTGTGTTGCGTGCCGAACAGCAGCCGCGCCAGGCCCATGACGTTGCCGCCGTTCGCGTTGGCGCTCGCCAGGCCCTTGGCGGGCGGCAGCGTCGCGTTGCCGATCCCGAGGATCAGCAGCACCGCGAACCCGATGCCCGCGATCGCCGCGGCGACGCGCTGGCCGCGGATCGTCTCGACCATCGACTCGGTCGAGCTGACGCCGACGACCATGATGACGAACAGGAAGAGCATCAGCACCGCGCCGGTGTAGACGATCACCTGCACGAACGCCAGGAACGGGGCCTCGTTGACCGCGTAGAACACCGCGAGGGACAGCATCACGACGGCGAGCAGCAGCGCGGAGTACACGACCTTCCGCATGAAGATCATGCCGAGCGCGGCGGCGACGGACACGATGGCCAGGAACCAGAAGATCCCCGACTCGCCCGTCTGATGCGCGCCCGCGGCCATGAGAGTCACTTGCCGCCCTCCTCGTGGTCGCCCGCCGCGCCGAGGAGGTAGTAGTCCTCTTCGCTGTCGCCGAGCCGCATCTCGTGCGGCGGCGTCTCCATGCCCTCGATCAGCGGCGCGAGCAGCATCTCCTTGGTGTAGATGAGGCTCTCGCGGCTGTCGTCGGCCAGTTCGTACTCATTCGTCATCGTGAGCGCGCGCGTCGGGCACGCCTCGATGCACAGGCCGCAGAGGATGCAGCGCAGATAGTTGATCTGGTACGTGCGGCCGAAGCGCTCACCCGGGGAGAAACGCTCCTCCTCGGTGTTGTCCGCGCCCTCGACGTAGATCGCGTCGGCCGGGCACGCCCAGGCGCACAGCTCGCAGCCGATGCACTTCTCCAGGCCGTCGGGCCAGCGGTTGAGCTGGTGACGGCCGTGGAAGCGCGGCGCGGTCGGCTTCTTCACCTCGGGATACTCGACCGTCTCGGTCTTCATGAGCATCTGGTGGAAGGTGACGCCGAACCCCTTGATCGGGTTCAGGAAATCAAGCACGGGTGGCCTCCGCGGAGTCGTCGGCGCGGGCGTCTGTCACACCGTGGTAGTGCGGTGCGTCGAGCGGTGGCACCGGGAACCCGCCCGCCATCGGATCCGGCTCTGCCTCGGCCACCTGCGCGGCCTCCTCATCCGACCGGCCGCCGAAGGCCCGCTCCCAGATCAGCGAGATGACCAGCAGGAGGACGATCACCCCCGCCGCGCCGAGCATCAGCGGACGCGTGTCGTGCCGCTCGTTGCGCAGCGCGCGGACCGTGGACACGAAGAGGATCCAGCCCAGCGACACCGGGATGAGGACCTTCCAGCCGAGCCTCATCAACTGGTCGTACCGGACGCGCGGCAGCGAGGCGCGCACCCAGACGAAGAAGAAGATGAACATCCACAGCTTGATCAGGAACCACAGGATCGGCCACCAGCCGGAGTTCGCGCCGGACCAGACGCCGGTGATCGGCCAGGGCGCGCGGTAGCCGCCGAGGAACAGCGTCGTGCACAGCGCCGACAGCGTCGCCATGTTGATGTACTCGGCGAGGTAGAACATCAGGAACTTCAGCGAGGAGTACTCGGTGTGGTAGCCGGCCACCAGCTCGCCCTCGCCCTCGGGCAGGTCGAACGGGATGCGGCCGGACTCACCCATCATCGTGAACAGGTAGATCACGAACGACGGGAACAGCAGCACGACGTACCAGGACGGGAAGTGCCCGGTCAGCCCGAACACGTGGTACGTGCCGCCGTGCGCCTGCGCGTTGACGATCTCGGAGGTGGACAGCGACCCGGCGAACAGGAACACCGCAACGAACGACAGGCCCATCGCGATCTCATAGGAGATCACCTGGGCGCTGGAGCGCATGCCGCCGAGCAGGGAGTACGGCGACATCGACGACCAGCCGGCGAGCACGAAGCCGTACACGCCCATCGAGGACATCGCCAGGACCAGCAGCACCGCGACCGGCAGGTCGGTGAGCTGCAACGGCGTCTTGTGCCCGCCGATCGAGACGATCCCGCCGAACGGGATGATCGAGAACGACACCAGCGCGGGCGCGGCGGCCATCACCGGGGCGAGGAAGAAGACGATCTTGTCCACGCCGCGCGGGACGATGTCCTCCTTCGTCGCGCCCTTGATGCCGTCGAGCAGCGACTGGAGCAGGCCGAACGGCCCGGCGCGGTTCGGCCCGGGGCGCAGCTGCATGCGGCCGATGACCCGGCGCTCGAACCAGACCGCCAGCAGCACCGTCAGCAGCAGGAACACGAAGATGACCAGCGCCTTCGCGCCGACCAGCCACCAGGGGTCGCAGCCGAACGAGCCGAGGCCGTACGGTTTGCCGTCGCACTGCTGGGTACGCGGCGTCGCGGCCAGCACCGTCGCGAGGACATGCGTGGAGCTCATGAGTCCTCCCGCGTACGCGCGCTTCGCTCGATCATGCGACGCTCCCGTTCTGGATCTTCACGACCCCTCCTGCCTGGACGCCGAGGTCGCGGTAGACCGCCGACCCCGGGGAGTTCGCGGGCAGCCAGACGACGCGGTCCGGCATGGCGGTGATCTCCAGCGGCAGAGTGATCTCGCCGTGGACCGAAGCCACGGTGACCTTCCCCTCCGCGCCGATCTCCTCGGCGGTGGCCGCGCTCAGCCGCGCGACCGGCGGCTTGGCCGTACCGGCGAGGTAGGGCTCCCCGTCCTGCAACCGGCCGTCGTCGAGCAGCATCCGCCAGGTCGCCAGCACCGCCTCGCCCACGCCCGGCTCGGCCGGCACCGCCGCGGTGACGCTCGGCAGGCCCGGCCGGGTGCCGCGAAAACCGCCAAGTGTGGCCAGCTCGCGGCGCGCCGAGGCGGAGTTGGGCAGCCCGAGGTGGACGTCCATCAGGTCGGCGAGCACGGTGAGCACCCGCAGGTCCGACATCACCTGCGAGACCTTGAGCACCGCGTCGAACGGGCGGCCGCGGCCCTCCCAGTTGACGAAGGTGCCGGACTTCTCGGTGATCACCGCGACGGGCAGCACGACGTCGGCACGGTCGGTGACCGCGCTGGCGCGCTGTTCGAGGCTGACAATGAACGGCGTCGCGTCGAGCGCGGCGAGCGCGCCTTCGGGGTCCGGCAGGTCGTACGGGTCGACGCCGCCGACGAGCAGGGCGTCGATCTGCTCCTCGCGCGCGGCGGCGAGGATGCCGCCGGTGTCGCGGCCCGGCGTCTCGGGCAGGGTGGCGACGCCCCAGACGCGCGCCACCTCGGCGCGCGCGGCGACGTCGACCACCGGGCGGCCGATGGGCAGCAGGCCGGGCAGCGCGCCGGACTCGATGGCGCCGCGCTCACCGGCACGGCGCGGCACCCAGGCGACGCGTGCGCCGGTGGCCGCGACGAGGCGGCCGACCGCCGAGAGCGCACCGGGCACTCCCGCGAGTCGCTCGCCCACGAGGATGACCGCGCCCTCGGCCTTGAGCAGCTCGGCGGCGGCCTTCCCCTGGTCGTCCAGGCCGGTGCCGGTGATCAGCGCGCCGAGCGCCTCGGCCTCACCGCCGGGCGGGGTCGCCACGAGGACGCCGCCGCACTTGGCCAGGCCGCGCGTCGCGTACGGCGCGATCGAGTAGACCGCCAGGCCGTGCTTGCGCACCGCCTTGCGCAGCCGCAGGAAGACGATCGGCGACTCCTCCTCCGGCTCGAAGCCGGCCAGCAGCACCGCGGGTGCCTTCTCCAGCTCGTCGTAGGAGACGGTGATCGGGCTGCCCGCGACGGACGCCGCGAGGAAGTCGGCCTCCTCGCGGGAGTGCGCGCGTGCGCGGAAGTCGATGTCGTTGGTGCCGAGGGCGAGCCGGGCGAACTTGGCGTACGCGTAGGCGTCCTCCAGGGTGACCCGGCCGCCGGTCAGCACGCCGGCCCGGCCGCGCGCACGCGCCAGCCCCTCGGCCGCGATGCTCAGCGCCTCGGGCCAGGAGGCGGGCTCCAGCACACCGTCCTCGCCCCGCACCAGCGGGTGGGTCAGCCGGTCCGGCGAGGCCGTGTGGGTGAACGCCCAGCGGCCCTTGTCGCAGTTCCACTCCTCGTTGACCTGCGGGTCGTCGCCGGCGAGACGGCGGGTGACCTTGCCGCGCCGGTGGTCGGTGCGCTGGGCGCAGCCGGACGCGCAGTGCTCGCAGACGCTCGGCGTGGAGATCAGGTCGAACGGCCGCGAGCGGAACCGGTACGCCGCACCGGTCAGCGCGCCGACCGGGCAGATCTGCACCGTGTTGCCGGAGAAGTAGGACTGGAACTCATGCCCCGGCGCGACGCCGACCTGCTCCTTCGCGCCGCGCTCGAACAGGTCGATGAACGCGTCGCCGGCGATCTCGTCGGAGAACCGGGTGCAGCGGGCGCACTGGATGCACCGCTCGCGGTCCAGCAGCACCTGGCTGGACAGCGCGATCGGCTTGGGGAACGTGCGCTTCTTCTCCACAAACCGCGTCTCGCCGCGGCCGTTGGACATCGCCTGGTTCTGGAGCGGGCACTCGCCGCCCTTGTCGCAGACCGGGCAGTCCAGCGGGTGGTTGACGAGCAGCAGCTCCATCACGCCGTGCTGGGCCTTGTCGGCCACCTCGGAGGTGAGCTGGGTCTTGATGACCATGCCCGGCATCACGGTGACGGCGCAGGCGGGCTGCGGCTTGGGCATCCCGCGGCCGTTGCCCGCGTCGGGGATCTCCACCAGGCACTGCCGGCAGGCGGCCACCGGGTCGAGCAGCGGGTGGTCGCAGAACCGCGGGATCTGCACGCCGAGCAACTCGGCGGCCCGGATGATCAGCGTGCCCTTGGGGACGCTGATCGCGAAGCCGTCGATCGTGACGGAGACCAGGTCCTCACGTCGTTCGACCTGAGTGCTGTCGGTGATGGTCACTTCTCACCTGCCCAGACAGTGGAGGCGGCCTCGTCGAACGGGCAGCCGCCCGTCTCGAAGTGCCGGATGTACTCGTCGCGGAAGTACTGGATGCTGGAGGTGACCGGGCTCGTCGCGCCGTCGCCGAGCGCGCAGAACGAGCGGCCGAGGATGTTGTCGGACAGGTCGAGGAGGGTGTCGAGGTCGGTCTCGCTGCCCTGCCCCTGCTCAAGGCGCTTCAGCATCTGCTTGTACCAGTACGTCCCCTCGCGGCACGGCGTGCACTTGCCGCACGACTCGTGCGCGTAGAACTCGCTCCAGCGCAGCACCGCGCGTACGACACAGGTCGTCTCGTCGAAGATCTGCAACGCGCGCGTGCCCAGCATCGAGCCCGCCGCACCGACCGACTCGAAGTCGAGCGGCACGTCGAGGTGCTCGTCGGTGAAGATCGGCGTGGACGAGCCGCCGGGTGTCCAGAACTTCAGCTGGTGCCCGGCGCGTACGCCGCCGGCCATGTCGAGCAGCTCGCGCAGCGTGATGCCCAGCGGCGCCTCGTACTGGCCGGGCCGGGTGACGTGGCCGGAGAGGCTGAAGATCCCAAAACCCTTGGACTTCTCGGTGCCCATCGAGGCGAACCAGTCGGCGCCGTTGGCCACGATCGCCGGCACGCTCGCGATGGACTCGACGTTGTTGATGACCGTCGGCCCGCCGTACAGGCCGGCCACCGCCGGGAACGGCGGCTTGAGCCGCGGCTGCCCGCGGAAGCCCTCCAGGGAGTCCAGCAGCGCGGTCTCCTCGCCGCAGATGTAGGCACCCGCGCCGCTGTGCACGACGAGTTCGAGGTCGAAGCCGGAGCCGAGGATGTCGGCCCCGAGGTACCCGGCCTCGTACGCCTCCGCGACGGCCTGCTGGAGCCGGCGTACGACGTGCAGCACCTCGCCGCGCACGTAGATGAAGGCGATGTTCGCGCGGATGGCGAACGCGCTGATGATCACGCCCTCGATCAGCGCGTGCGGGTTGGCCATCATCAGCGGGATGTCCTTGCACGTGCCCGGCTCGGACTCGTCCGCGTTGACGACCAGGTAGTGCGGCTTGCCGTCACCCTGCGGGATGAAGCCCCACTTCATCCCGGTGGGGAAGCCCGCGCCGCCGCGGCCGCGCAGGCCGGAGTCCTTCACCGACTGGACGATGTCGTCCTGCGCCATGCCGAACCCGGTGCGCATCGCCTCGTACCCGCCGTCGTCCTCGTACGCCGCGAGGGTGAAGCAGTCGGCCCGGTCCCAGAACTTGGTCAGGATCGGCGTGAGGGTGGTCACTCGGCACCTCTTTCAGGCTCGGGCGCCGCCCAGCCGGACTCCTTGGCGAGCTCGAGGCCGCGCAGCGACGCGTAGCCGGCCTGGGCGCCTTCGCCCGCGCGGCCGTCGTTGAAGCCCGCGAGCACACGCGACGCCTGCTTCCAGCTGCACACCGAGTCGGCGCCGCGGGTCGGGGCGACCTGCTCGCCGGCCCGCAGGTCATCGACGAGCTGCTTGGCCTTGGCCGGCGTCATGTCGTCGAAGAACTCCCAGTTGACCATCATCACCGGGGCGTAGTCGCAGGCCGCGTTGCACTCGATGCGCTCCAGGCTGACCCGGCCGTCCTCGGTCGCCTCGTCGTGGCCGACGCCGACGTACTCGCTCAGCTCGCGCCAGATCTGGTCGCCGCCCATGATCGCGCACAGGCTGTTGATGCAGACGCCGACGTGGTATTCGCCGACCGGGTGCTGCTTGTACTGCGTATAGAAGGTCACCACGCCGGTCACCTGCGCGGGCGTGATGCCGACCGCGTCGGCGCAGAACTGGATGCCGGCCTCGGAGACGTAGCCCTCCTCGGACTGCACCAGGTGCAGCAGCGGCAGCAGCGCCGAGCGCTGCCGGGGGTACTTCGCGATGATCTCTTTCGCGTCCCGTTCGAGACGCTCCAGGACCTCGGGCTCGAATCCCGTCGTGCTCATCGGTCCACTCCCCCCATCACCGGGTCGATGCTCGCGACGGCCGCGATCACGTCGGCGACCATCGAGCCCTCGGCGGCCGCCGGGATCGCCTGCAGGTTGGTGAACGACGGGTCGCGGAAGTGCGCGCGGTACGGGCGGGTGCCGCCGTCGCTGACCAGGTGGCAGCCCAACTCGCCGCGCGGCGACTCGACCGCGTACGTAGACCTGGCCGGCCGGCACCCGGAATCCCTCGGTGACCAGCTTGAAGTGGTGGATCAGGGCCTCCATGGACTGGCCCATGATGTGCGCGATGTGGTTCGGGCGAGTTGCCCATGCCGTCCGGGCCCAGCGCGAGCTGCGCCGGCCAGCCGATCTTCTTGTCCTGGATCATCACCGGGCCGGACCGCGCCGAGCCGGAGCTCAGCCGGTCGAGGCACTGCTCGATGATCTTCAGGGACTCGTCCATCTCCTGCATGCGGACGAGGTAGCGACCGTAGACATCGCAGGTGTCCTGGGTGGCGACGTCGAAGTCGTAGGTCTCATAGCCGCAGTACGGCT
The DNA here is from genome assembly GCA_963799975.1 of uncultured Actinomycetota bacterium. Classification (GTDB taxonomy): domain Bacteria; phylum Actinomycetota; class Actinomycetes; order Streptosporangiales; family Streptosporangiaceae; genus Actinoallomurus. The sequence goes on from CAWCZF010000004.1 coordinate 215,704, forward strand.
GGGACTTGCGCAGGTCCCACGGCAGGCCGGTGCTGCGCAGCACCGGGCCGGTCACGCCGAGCGCCATGCAGGCGGTCAGGTCGAGGTAGGCGATGTTCTTCGTACGCGCGAGGTAGACCGGGTTGGCGTCGAGCAGCTTGCGCAGCTGGCCGAGGCGGTACCGCTCGCGCTTGACGAAGTCGCCGATCTTGTCGATGGCGCCCGGGGGCAGGTCCTGCGCGACGCCGCCCGGCCGGATGTAGGCCATGTTCATGCGCAGCCCGGCGATCATCTCGAAGATGTCGAGGGCGTACTCACGCTCCAGGAAGCCGTTGAGCATGACCGTGGTCGCGCCGAGCTCCAGGCCGAACGTGGCGATCGCGACCAGGTGCGAGGAGATCCGGTTGACCTCCATCATCAGCACCCGGATGACCTCGGCCCGCTCGGGGATCTGGTCGGTGATGCCGAGCAGCTTCTCCACGGCCAGGCAGTACGCCGTCTCGTTGAAGATCGGCGCGAGGTAGTCCATGCGGGTGCAGAACGTGGTCCCCTGGGTCCACGTCCGGTACTCCATGTTCTTCTCGATGCCGGTGTGGAGGTAGCCGATGCCGACCCGCGCCTCGTCGACGGTCTCGCCGTCGAGCGTGAGGACGAGCCGGAGCACGCCGTGCGTCGACGGGTGCTGCGGGCCCATGTTCACGACGAGGCGGTCGTCCTCGGTCTCCTGCGCGCCCTGGACGACGTCGTCCCAGTCCTGCCCGGAAACGTTGAAGACGGTGCCCTCGGTGGCCTCGTCCGCCCCGTACGCGTCGTACTGGTCGGTCGCGCTCATGCGTACGACCTCCGCTCGTCCGGCGGCGGCACGGTGGCCCCGCGGTACTCGACGGGGATGCCGCCGAGGGGGTAGTCCTTGCGCTGCGGATGGCCCATCCAGTCGTCCGGCATCATGATCCGGGTCAGCGCCGGGTGCCCGTCGAAGATCAGGCCGAAGAAGTCGTACGCCTCGCGCTCGTGCCAGTTGTTGGTCGGGTAGACCGACACGATCGAGGGGATGTGCGGGTCGGCGTCCGGGCAGGTCACCTCGAGCCGGATGCGCCGGTTGTGCGTGATCGACAGGAACGGGTAGATCGCGTGCAGCTCGGCGCCGGCGTCCTGCGGGAAGTGCACGCCGGAGACGCCGAGGCACAGCTCGAAGCGGAGCCGCGGGTCGTCGCGCAGGGCGCGGACGAGCGCGAGGAGGTGCTCGCGGCGCACGACGAAGGTCAGCTCGCCGCGGTCGACGACCACGCGCTCGACCGCCTCGCCGAAGATCGGGGCAGGCCTCGTCGAGGACGTTCGCGACCTCGTCGAACTCGCCCTCGGCGTCGGTCGTGCGCGGCCCGCCGTACGGGCGCTCGCTGCTCGACCTTGGGCGACTGGCGGACGACGAGGCCGCCGAAGCCGGAGGTGTCGCCGGTCGTCCGCGCGCCGAACATGCCGCGATGCGCGACGGCTGTACGATCGGCTGCTCGGCCCGCTCCTCCTCGCTCTGCGCGGGAAGCTGGTCGGCGGCCTGCTCGGCCTTCTGCTCGGGATGCTGTGAACTCATGACGTCACCTGCGGCAGGGCCTGAGGCGATCGAGGAGGGGGAGCTGGCGGAGCCGCGCGCGCTCCAGCTCCTCGATCTCCTTCTTGCGGTGCGGGCCCATCTTGGTGTTCTGGATCTTGTCGTGCAGCTTGAGGATCGCGTCGAGCAGCATCTCCGGCCGCGGCGGGCAGCCCGGCAGGTAGACGTCGACGGGCACGATGTGGTCGACGCCCTGCACGATCGCGTAGTTGTTGAACATGCCGCCCGAGGAGGCGCACACGCCCATCGCGATGACCCACTTCGGCGAGGCCATCTGGTCATAGATCTGCCGCAGCACCGGCGCCATCTTCTGGCTGACCCGGCCGGCGACGATCATCAGGTCGGCCTGGCGCGGCGAGCCGGAGGCGCGTTCCATGCCCCACCGGGAGAAGTCGTGCCGGGGGTCGCCGGTGGCCATCATCTCGATGGCGCAGCAGGCGAGGCCGAACGTCGCCGGCCACACCGAACTCCTGCGAGCCAGCCCGAGGACCTGCTCGACCGTCGTCAGGACGACTCCGCTGGGGAGCTTTTCTTCTAGTCCCATATCAGTCCCACTCCAGACCACCGCGGCGCCAGACATAGGCGTACGCGATGAGGACGGTGACGATGAACAGCACCATTTCGACGAGTCCGAACATCCCCAGGTGGTCGAAGGCGACCGCCCACGGATAGAGGAAAATGATCTCGATGTCGAAAACGATGAAAAGCATCGCCGTCAGGTAGTACTTCACCGGGAATCGCCCGCCGCCGACAGGCTGCGGCGTGGGCTCGATGCCGCATTCGTACGACTCGAGCCGAGCGCGGTTCCAGCGTTTCGGGCCGGTCAGCGAACCCATGACCACTGAAAAGCCGGCGAAACCCAGCGCCAGAACGCCAAGCACGACAATCGGAACATAGAGGTTCAAATCTCTGCACTCCCCTCTCGGTGAATGCCATCAGAGCGCGCATCAGGCGCGGCACGGCCGTCGAGCACGACCGGGATTTCCATCCTAGGCACGGCGATCATCACTTCTTCTCTCGGGGTATCACGCTGCGGGTGCGAGTTTGGACATCGCGTTGATGACGCGGTCCATCGCGTCGCCGCCCCGCGGATCCGTGAGATTGGCGAGGAGCTTGAGCGTGAATCTCATCAGCGTGGGGTGCGGCAGCCCGTGACGCGTCGCGAACTTCATCAGCGCGCGGGTCCCCGATGGCCTTCACGAAGATCCGCCCGATCGTGTAGTAGCCGCCGTACGCTCTCCTTCAGCACGCGCGGGTAGTCGTGCAACGCCCGCTCCCGCTGGGCGGCGGTCGGCCGGCCGAGCGCCTGCACGATGACCTCGGCCGCCATCTCGGCGGACTCCATCGCGTACGCGATGCCCTCGCCGTTGAACGGGTTGATCATCCCGCCGGCGTCGCCGACGAGCAGCAGGCCGCGCGTGTAGTGCGGCGTGCGGTTGAAGCCCATCGGGAGCGCGGCGCCGCGTACCGGCCCGGTGGCGTTGTCCTCGGCGTAGCCCCACTCCTCGGGCATGCCGGCGAGCCAGCTCTTCAGCAGCCCGCGGTAGTCGACGTTCTTGAACGCCTCGCTCGTGTTGAGCAGGCCGAGGCCGACGTTGGAGGTGCCGTCGCCGACGCCGAACACCCAGCCGTAGCCGGGCAGCAGCCGCTCGCCGTCCCACAGCTCCAGCCAGGACTCCAGGTAGTCGTCGTCGTGGCGGGGGCTGGTGTAGTAGCGGCGTACGGCCACGCCCATCGGGCGGTCGTCGCGCTTGCGCAGGCCCATGGCGAGCGAGAGGCGGGTGGAGTTGCCGTCGGCCGCGACGACCAGCGGCGCCGCTGAACCGCGCCTCGCCGTCGGGGGTCTTGGCGATCACGCCGGTGATCCGGCCGTTGTCGTCCACGATCGGCTCGGTCACCGAGGTGTTCATCCGCAGCTTGGCGCCGGCCGCGACGGCGCGCTCGACCAGGATCTGGTCGAAGTCCATCCGCGTGCGGACCAGGCCGTAGTCGGGGTAGCTGGCGAGGTCGGGCCAGGGCAGCTCCAGGCGGACGCCGCCGCCGATGATGCGCAGGCCCTTGTTGCGGATCCAGCCGGGCGCGTCGAGGTCGACGCCCATCTTGATCAGCTGTTTGGTGGCGCGGGGCGTGAGGCCGTCGCCGCAGACCTTCTCGCGCGGGAAGGCCGTCTTCTCCAGCAGCAGGACGTCGAGCCCGGCCTGCGCGAGGTGGAAGGCGGTGGCCGAGCCCGCCGGTCCGGCGCCGACGACGATCACGTCGGCCTCCGTCGCGGAGAGCGTCCTGCTGAGGTGCGGCGGGTGTCTCGGACACGGGAATCCTCTGTGGGCATGTGGTCGGTTGTGCCGCCTGGGGAAGGCGAGCGCGATGCCGTGCCGGATCGTACGGCCCTGGAGGAGGCGCGGTGCGACCCGGGGTGCCATCTTCGGGTCTTGTTCATTTGTGAAGCGCTTCACAAGCGCGCTACACGCAGAGTCTAAACCTTCTCGGGGGCTGCTCGGGAACCGTCGGCCGCCCTGATCGTTCCGCCGAGCCCGCGTGCGGGTGACGCCGCCGCTTGCGTAGGCTCGGCCACCATGACGCGCGCATCCCTGGACAAGCAGCCGGCCGAGGTCGCGGCCATGTTCGACCGTACGGCCGCGCGCTATGACCTGCTGAACCACCTGATGACCGGGGGCCTGGACGGCCGGTGGCGGCGCGAGGTCGTCCGCGCGATCGGCGCCGCCCCCGGTGAGCTGGTGCTGGACGTCGCCGCGGGCACGGGCACCTCGTCGGTGCCGTTCGCCGCGGCGGGCGCACTGACCGTGGCGTGCGACTTCTCCCTGGGCATGCTCTCGCAGGGCGTGCGACGGCAGGCGGGCGTACGCGGCTGGGCTTCGTCGGCGGGCGACGCGCTGCAGCCTGCCGTTCGCGGACGCCTCGTTCGACGCGGTGACGATCTCCTTCGGCATCCGGAACGTCGGCGACACGCGGCCGCACTCTCGGAGATGCTGCGCGTGACGAAACCGGGCGGGCGGCTGCTGATCTGCGAGGTGAGCCATCCGCCGAACCGCGTGCTGCGGGGGCTGCACGGCATGCACCTGAGGTACGGGCTGCCGCTGATGGCCAGGGTGAGCTCGAACCCGGACTCCTACCATTACCTGGCGGAGTCGACCGCGGCCTGGCACGACCAGGGGACGCTGGCGTGCTGCTGCGCGAGACGGGCTGGGAGGCGGTCCGCTACCGCAACCTGACGTTCGGCGTCGTCGCCCTCCACCACGCCCGCCGCCCGGCCGGGTGAATGTTCCAGGAGGCCAGGGTCAGTCGGACGTCCTCGCGGGCGGCGCCCTCGGCGAGGTTGTGCTGGATGCGGCTCGCCCGCTCGGTGACCGAGCTGGAGACCGCGTCGCGCTGACGTGAGAGCAGCACGAAGCTGACGACCCGCTGATCGAGGATGGCCAGCGCGAGCAGCAGAAGCCGCGGGCGCCCACAAGGAAGAGGACGCCGGCGGTCGCGGCGAACAGCGCCAGCCGCGAGAGGCTGTAGATGAGTACGGAACGCATGGCGTTTCGAGGTTATCTCCCTCGCGCGGCGCTGGCGCCCCGCTCGCTACGATCCCCTCGCGCAGGATCTCGGCGTACGGTCGCGGGGTCGGCGTTGCCGCCGGAGACGACGGCGACGAAGTTGCGGCGCCGGCCGCGCGGCTGGACCGTCCGAACCTCGACAGGTACGCCGCGGTCGCCACCGCGCCGCCCGGTTCGGCGACGAGGCGCGCCTGCTGGGCGAGCTGCCGCATCGCGTCGCGGATCTCCTCCTCGCTCACCGTCACGATGTCGTCGACGTAGGCGCGGATGTGCTCGAACGGCTGGCGCGCCCGAGGCACTCGACGCGCAGCGCGTCGGCGATGGTCCGGCGCGTGTCCGCGCTGGGCCAGGCGATGCGGCGGCCGGCGCGGAAGGAGGCCCGTGCGTCGGCGGCGAGTTCCGGTTCGACGCCGATGATGCGTGCGTCTCCGGGCTGCTTGGCCTTGATCGCGGCGGCGATCCCGGAGATCAGCCCGCCGCCGCTGATCGGCACGAGCACCGTGTCCACGTCCGGCGCGTCCGCGAGGATCTCCAGCCCGACCGTGCCCTGACCGGCGATGACGCGACGGTCGTCGAACGGCGAGACCAGCGGGTAGCCGTGCGCGGCGGCCAGCCGCTCGGCCATCTCGCAGGCGAGCCTCGATCGTCGGCTCGACGAGGACGATCTCGGCGCCGAGCGCGGCGGCAGGCGTCCATCTTGATCGCCGGCGATGGTGTTCGGCACGACGAGGACGGCCGGGATGCCGAGGGCCTTCGCCGCGTACGCGACCGCCTGGGCGTGGTTTCCGCTCGAGTGCGCGATGACGCCGTTCTTGCGGTCGGCCTCGGGAATGCCGCTGATCGCGGTGTAGGCGCCGCGCAGCTTGAACGAGCCGACCGGCTGAAGTGATTCCGGCTTCAGCCGGAGGGGAGGCGCCGAAGGTGATTTCGTGGGGAATGACACCAGCGGCGTACGGAGGACGATGCCGTCCAGCCGGCGGGCAGCGTCCTCGATCTCCTCCAACGTAACAAGATCGGACATACCAGAACCCTAAGGGGCCGCAAAGACGTGGCGAGAACCGGGCACCCGCGAGCACGGCGACTGATTCGGTCGACCCTGAACTGCAACCGGACGGTCACATGTGGTCATTTCTGCATGTCACAAAACTACGTAGCGTGATGTTTTGCGAAAACAAGGGAGAAACCACTCTTCAACCGGCACACTTAGAATCAGTCCTTCCGCCACGAGAGCGGGACAAAGGGGGAGAGAAAACGTGGAGAGCACGAGCGAGCGCCTGCTGACCCCAGGCGAGGTCGCTGCCCTGTTCCGGGTCGATCCGAAAACTGTGACACGTTGGGCCGCGGCAGGCCGGATCAGTAGCATCCGGACTCCGGGTGGCCATCGCCGTTTCAGGGAGTCAGAGGTACACGCCCTACTGCGCGGCGAGGAGGCCGTCGACTCCTCGGATCTCGGTCGCTGAGCGGGCCGAGCGGCATCGGCGTCCGTCCCCCGGTGCCTCCGTCATTCTTCGGCCTGCTCGGCTTTGAACTCCTCGAACTCCCGGCGCAGCGCGTCGTCGTCCGCGCGCCATCGGCGGCGTTTGTCCGCCAGTTCCTCCTCGGTGATCGACTGATCGAGAAGGCGCTGATAGTCAGGGTCATCGGGTCCGATCTCGACATAGGCCTGCCCGATCACCCTGCTCGATCTCACCCTGGGTCGCCCTTTCCCTCACGGCCGGGTCCCACCACCCCCGCGGGAACCCGGAGGTTCCCGTCGGGGAGTCTGATGACGTACATCGCCTCTCCCCTATATCCCGTATTTGCGGTTGAAGAAAAGCATCACATTGAGTGCCGCGCGAGTGTTCCCGCCGAGCATGTCGACAAGTGCGGGCCGCTGCCGAGAGGCGATCGCCGCGAAGGCGTCGGCGAAGAACTCATGGCGCCCGAGATCGTCCGGGCTGAATGTGAAAATCACTCGCGAAATGCGGAAGGCATTGCTCATAGAGCGTACGGAACTCCGGGCTGTCGGACTGCCATTGTCGGGGCCCGTCTTCCACCATACGGCCGTCGATGTCATCGAGCGCGTGGCCGACCTCATGCAGCATAACATCCGGCGTCGGTGACGGTCGGTCCCCGACGACGATCGTCCGATCGCCGTACGCGCCCGCGCAGATGTCCCAGGTCGCCTTTCCGGATGGCAAGGGTGCGCCGCGCAGATATTGCATGTCGTCCAGATCGGGCACGCCACCGGAGCCGACATAAATCCCGTCGAGTGCTTCGGCGAGCCTGCTCCTTGAGCGCGTCCGGCAGCTCCGCGAGGCTGTCCACGGCACGTACGGCGTCCGGCGGCGCCGCGCGCCCGTCGGCGGCCCACTGGCGGTAGAGGATGCCCTCCAGCGCGCCGCAGTGCCGCCGCCCGTCGCGCAGGTCGGCCACGTCCGGTGGGTGCGGCGCCGCGCGCGGCAGGTCCTCGTCGAGTTCGAAGTCGCGCCAGGTGTAGGCGGCGGCTCGGCCGCCTCGGCGTCCGGCTCCGGCGCCGCCGGTGCGCCGCCGGCCGGGCAGGTCCGCCGGCTCGATCTTGCGGAAGCGCCCGAGCGCGTCTCTCGGCTGGAGGCGCCGCGGCCGGCCCGGCGGCCGCTCGCGTACTCGCGGCGTCGCCGACCGCCTCCTTGGGCGCCGGTGCCGCCCGCGTACGTCGGCCGGCATCTCGGCCTGACGGCGGTTCCCCCGGTAGCGCATCAAACGTCCCTTCAAGCGCCTGCGTGCCCCGCGAACGTCCGCCCGGCCAGGCCGTAGCGTAAGCCGGATCTCAGGAGCCCGCCATCTCCCAGACACAGCCGTCATGACACCGCGTAAGGCATATGAGTGGATCATGATGCACTGCCGGTCTGGTCGCGCCGGCCGCCACGGCCCGGCTCAGGGCGCACGTGACGGCCCGGATCGGCCAGAGGGGTTCCGCGCTTGCCTGCCCGGGCTACGCTGCGAAGCATGCTCGTCCTTGCCGCCGTGCTCGTCCTCGCCGCACTCGGCATCTGGCTCTACTGCCTCTTCGAGGTGCTGTCGACCAGCGAGGGCGACAGCCCGCCATCTGCCCAAGTTCGCCTGGTTCATGATCGTCCTGCTCGGCTTCGACCTCGGCGCCGTCGCCTGGCTGATGTTCGGCCGCCGCCGCGGCTTCGTCACCGCCGACGTCACCGCCTGGCCGCCGGACTTCCTGCTGTCCGGCGAGGGAGGCCGACCGAGCCCGGCACGCCCGCGCCGATGGGGCCCGACGACGATCCGGAGTTCCTCCGCCAACTCGATCGCCGCCTGCGCGGCGACGACCAGCCCTGAGAGGCCACCGGCCCTGAGAGACAACTGGCCCTGAGAGACAAGTGGCCCTGAGACGCGAGAACGGCCCCGGCGACGCCGGGGCCGTTCTGCTGCGGTGCTCTTCGCCGATCGCGTGGGATCAGTGCGGCAGCGCGCTGCCCTTCAGCCAGTGCTCCAGGACAGGGTCCAGAACGTCCAGCCGTTGCCCTGCTCTCGGCAGGCTGCGGTCGGTGCCGGTGACGTCGACGACGTCGCCGCGCTGGGCGAGGTCGTAGAAGTAGCGTGCGCCGGTCGGCGAGGTGCGTACGCAGCCGTGGCTGACGTTGCTGTGGCCGAGCGCGTAGTACTCACCGGGGCTCTGGTGCACGTACTCACCGCGGTCGCTGATCCGCACCGCCAGCGGGATGTCCTCGGCGTAGTAGCCGGCGTCGCCGGGCTTGCGGCCCGGCGCCGTCATGTGGACCATCGTGGCCTTCTCCTTGGTCAGGTGAATGCCGCTGGTCGTGGTGTACTCCCGTGTGCCGCCCATGCCCAGGCTGATCGGGAACGTCTTCACGACGCCGTCGTGGTCGACCTTCATGTAGTGCGTCTTACCGTTCGCGACGGTGATGTTCGACGCACCGATCTTGAAGGACTTGGTCACGTCCGTCGTGCCGTACACGCCGCGCAGGCCGCGTACGCCGGCGATGTGTGCGGTGAAGGTGAGGTTCTGGTGCGGCTGCCAGTACTTCTGGGTGCGGAAGACGACCTGCTCGTCCGAGGTCCAGTGCCAGGCGCCGACGTCGTCCTTGTCGGACTTGACCTCCAGCGCCTTCTCGACGAGAGCGCGGTTGGCGATGGCCCGGTCGAAGGTCACGATGATCGGCATGCCCACGCCGACCTTCTCGCCCGTCCATCGGCGTGACGTCGCTGATGCGAGAAGGTGTCGGTGGCCTTCTGTAGCGGTGAAGTTGCTCGTCGCGTTCGCGGACTTGCCGTGGGAGCCCTTGGCCGTGGCGTTGACGGCGTAGGCCGCGCCCGGCTTCAGCGTCCAGGTCGACTTCCACTGCGTGTGGTCGGCGTTGAAGGCGCCCGGCACCGGCTGGCCGTTCTGCACCACGTTGACCTGGTTGAGCTTGCCGCCCGCCGACGGCGACCGTGATGCCCTGGTCCGGCCGTGCGGCGGCGCGTGCCGTTGGCCGGCGTGATCTGTACCTGTGTGGCCGGCGCCTTGGTGCCGTCCTTCCCGTTCGTGCCTGCTTCGCTGATCGAGCACGCGGACGTACCCGCCAGCAGTGCCGCCATGACCAGCGCGACGGCCGACCCCTGTTACTCACCCAGTCCTCCAAGCTTTTTGCCCACGACGGGTGAGACGCACCGCGATCGTGAAATGTTCAACAGCGAGGGCCGCGAAATCATCCGCCGGCGTACGAATGCAGGCCCGACACCAGGTAGTTGATGCCGAAGAAGTTGAAGAGCAGGCACGCGAACGCGATCAGCGAGACGAACGCCGCCTTGCGCCCGCGCCAGCCCGCGGTCGCACGCGCGTGCAGGTAGCCCGCGTAGCCGACCCACGTGATGAACGACCAGGTCTCCTTGGGGTCCCAGCCCCAGTAGCGGCCCCACGCGGAGTCCGCCCAGATCGCGCCGGCGATGATGGCGAACGTCCAGATCGGGAACGCGAACATGATCGTCCGGTGCGCCACGTGTCCAGCGCGGCCAGACCCGGCACGCGGTCGAGGATGCCGTCCGGCCGTACGCGCCGGGACCACGGACTTGACCAGGTAGAGGATGGTCGCGACGCCGGCCACCGGAGAACGTCCCGGTCGCGGTCACGGCGGCGGTCACGTGAATGGCGATCCAGTACGAGTGCAGCGCCGGGCGCAGCGGGCCCGGGTCGTCGTACAGCAGGATCGTGGCGACGCCGAGCGCGAGCACGACGGCGACCATGAGGAACGGGCCGAGCCAGCTGATCTTGTGAGCGCCAGAGCAGCACGAGGTAGACGGTGACCGCGGCGAACGTGATCGCGGACACGAACTCGTACATGTTGCCCCACGGCACGCGGTCCGCCGCCATGCCGCGCGTGACGATCTCCCCGCCGTGCAGCCCCCACGCGACGATGTTCATGAGGATGGCGAACCGGCCCCAGTCGACCTTGCGCCGCTTACCGTCTTCGGCCTCGGCGCTGTCGCCGGGCTCCTCGGGCCCGCCGGCGCCGACCAGGACCTTCGCCGGCTCGGGCACCTCGGCCTCGAGCGCCGGCGGGCGAAGGCGAGTTCGGCGGCGTACGCGACCATGGCCACGACATAGACCAGCACGGCACCGAGCATCAATTGGTTGCTCAGGTGCGCCAGATGGGTGTCGACCATGGCCGTCACTCCTCGTCAGGGGTTGTGGGCTTGGGAGGGGCTCCGGCAGCCGCCCGGCGATGGCGTCGAACTCCGGAGTCGCCCCACCGAGAGTCAGCCCGCCGACCTCGACCACCGTACGCCCGCCGCTCGGCGGCCCGTGCACGGACCCACATCCTGCGGCGACGTACGAGGAAGGAGGTGATGATGCCGAGGATGGCGATGATGCCGGCGGCGAGCGCGGGGACCCGGCCGGGATCGTGGTTGACCTGCACGGCTGATGCACTGCCGGTAGCCGTCGAAGGTGATCGAGCCGGCGCCGCCCGGGCAGCGTCTCGGTCTGGCCGACCGCGAGCGGCTTGGTCTTGCTGAACCCATGACGAGCGGCTTCAGCTTGGCGGTGTCGAGCTTGTACACCGACTGCGGCGCGCCGTTGGACAGGCCGAGGTCGCCCTTGAACGCGAACAGCGCCACCTGGGGGTTCCAGGCCGCCGGGAAGGCCGAGACGACCTTGCCCTGGGCGTCGGGGACCGCGGTCGGCCAGAACAGCCCGATGAAGCCGAGCTGGTCCGGCTGGGCGTCGGGGACCTTGATGACGCCCTCGGAGGAGTACGTCGCCTCGTTCGATCGGCAGGAACGGCACCGCGCCCTCGAAGGCGACCTGCCCCTTGCCGTCGCGGACGGTGAACCGCGGCGCGTAGCCGTGGCCGAGCAGGTAGACGCGCGCGCCGTCGACGTCCAGCGGGTGGTTGACCTGCAGGTCGTACGGGCGTACCGGCGACTTGAGGCCGTTCTGGTAGCGGATGCTTGGCCGCGAAGGAGAGCGGCTGGCCGCGGTTGGGCCCGTCGGACCAGGTAGGCGGCCTTGAAGGAGTCGAGCCAGACGGTGAACGGCGGCAGGTCCGAGGGCGAGAACGCTCCGGCCGCCCTTGAACGCGTCGTAGGAGGTCAGCGTGTTGGAGAACCCGTCGCCCTCGGTGACGATGACGTTGCCCTTGTAGCCGAGCGCCGCGCCGGCGCCGACCGCGAACAGCAGCACGAGCAGCGCGAGGTGGAAGACCAGGTTGCCGGTCTCGCGGAGGTAGCCCTTCTCGGCCGCGACGTGGTCGTCGTGGGCGTCGACGCGGAACCGGCGGCCCTTCAGCACCGTCGCCGCCTCGGCCAGCACCTCGTCGGGAGCGGGTCGGTCTCGTGCGAGGCGGACTGCGGCAGCCGGCCGAGGTGGCGCGGTGCCTTCGGCGGACGGGACCTGATGTGCTGGAGGTGCTGCCACGACCGCGGCAGCACGCAGCCGGCGAGGGAGACGAACAACAGGATGTAGATGGCCGCGAACCACGGTGCCGCGAAGACGTTGAACAGCGACAGCTTGTTGAGCACCGGTGCGAGGATCGTGTGGTCGGTGTAGAACTGGGCGACCTTCTCCGGCGCGAGCCCCGCGCTGCGGCAGGAAGGACCCCGGAACGGTGCCGAGCGCCATCAGGAACAGCAGCACCAGGGCGGTGCGCATCGAGGTGAGCTGCCGCCAGCTCCACCGGAGCCAGCCCGCGAGGCCGATGCCCTCCGGCCGCTCGCGCGGGCGCCTGCGGCGAGGCCTGCGCCTCGGGAGTGTCCGTACTCGTCGTCACTGCTCACCACCATCAGATCACCGTCTTGAAGCCGGATACCCAGCCCTGCATCCTGATCGTGAGGTCGGCCCACGCGCCGGTGACCAGGAGCAGCCCGATCGCGACGAGCATGCCGCCGCCGATGCGCATCACGGCCTGGTAGTGCCGCTTGACGAAGCCGAACGCGCCCAGCGCCCGGCGGTAGGCCAGCGCGGTGAGCAGGAACGGCACGCCCAGCCCGATGCAGTACGCGAAGGACAGCAGCGCGCCGCGGGTGGCGCTGGCCTCGCTGTAGGCCATCGCCTGCACGGCGGCGAGCGTCGGGCCGATGCAGGGCGTCCAGCCGAGGCCGAACAACACGCCCAGCAGCGGTGCGCCGGCCACGCCCGCGGCGGGCAGCCGGCTCGACTTGACCGTACGCTGCAGGCCGGGCACGAACCCCATGAACGCCAGGCCGAGCACGATCGTGACCGCGCCCAGCACCCGCGTCAGCACGTCGGCGTTGCGCTGGAGCAGCGCGCCGAAGCCGCCGAAGGCGAGCCCGGCGCTGACGAACACCACGGTGAACCCGAGCACGAACAGCGCCACGCCCAGCAGCAGCCGCCCGCGGCGCTGCGTGGCGAGGTCGGCGCCGCTCATGCCGGTGACGTAGGACAGGTAGCCGGGCACCAGCGGCAGCACGCACGGGGACAGGAACGACACCAGCCCGGCCGCCGCCGCGACCGGGAACGCCAGCACGAGCGAACCGCTGGTGACCGCGCTCATCCGGGGCTCACCGCGTCGGTCACTTCTCGGCCGCGAGACGCGTGACGATGTCCTTCAGGTGGCGAGTACGAGACGCTGCCGATGGCGCGGGCGGCGATGTTGCCCTGGCGGTCGACGACGAGCGTGGACGGCACGGCGTTGGGCGGGATGTCGCGGAACGAGAGCGCGATCCGGCCCGCCTGGTCGTACAGGCTCGGGTAGGTGACCTTGAAGGTGCGCAGGAACGCCAGCGCGTTGTCCTTGCCGTCCTTGATGTCCACGCCGACGAACTGCACGCCGGACGCCTTGGTCTCGTCCGTAGACCTTCTGCATCGTCGGCGCCTCGGCCCGGCAGGGCGCGCACCAGGAGGCCCAGAAGTTGACGACGGTGATCTTGCCGTTGAAGTCGGCGAGCGTGAGCGGCTTGCCGTCGAGCGTCGTGCCCTGGATCGGCGGGCGCGGGCTTGCGGTCCTTGACGATCTCGCTGACGCCGTTGCCGGCCACGTAGCGCGAGTCGCCGCCGCCGGGACCGTTCTGCACCGCGCCCGCGCCCGCGCAGCCGGCGAGGGCGCCGGCGAGCAGCACCAGGGCCGGCAGGGTCGAGAACACGACGGGTCACGGCAGAACTCCTACTACTACAGGGCGTAGTACTCGCGTCCTATTGTGCCTGAGGGGTCAGGCGCCGGGGACACTGGGGCGGCGCGACAGCTCGCCCGCGGGCTCGGCATAGTCGACCTTGACGATGCGGCCGTCGTCGTAGGTGATGCTCGTGACGCTGGCCAGGCCGCACTGCCGCCGGGCCGGGTTGTGCCACAGCCGCCGGCCCTCGACCTTGCGCCGGGTCACCCAGATGGGAGCTGGTGGCTGACGCACACCGCCTCGTGTCCGCTCGCGGCGTCGCGTACGTCGGCCATCGCGGCGAGCATGCGGCGGGCGATCTCCTCGTACGGCTCACCCCACGAGGGACGGAAGCGGATTCCAGAGATAGGGCCAGTGCTCGGGCCGGCGCAGCGAACCGTCGCCGACGCCGAAGGTGTGGCCCTCGAAGTGGTTGCCGGCCTCGATCAGGCGGTCGTCGATCGCGACCGGCAGCCCGAGCGTCTCGGCGATCGGCTCGGACGTCTCCTGCGCGCGCTCCATCGGCGAGGAGCACAGGACGGTGATGTCACGCCCGGCGAACCACTTGGCCGCCGTCTGGGCCATGAGCCGCCCGTCGTCGCTGAGGTGGTAGCCCGGGAGCCGTCCGTAGAGGACGCCGTCGGGGTTGTGCACCTCGCCGTGGCGCAGCAGATGAACGATGGTCTTCATGGCGGGCCTCAGACTACCGGGCCGCCCGGCATGGCCGGACCAGTCGGGTGGCGACCATCGGTTAAGACTTGAGATTGACCGGGGCCGCCGCGGCGCGGCGGCCCCGATCGGCGGTGCGTCCCTTAGTCAGCAGACGGTGGTGAAGGTGGGGACCCGGTCCGCCGCGGCGGGGATGCAGGGCGTACGGTCATCGGCCGCGCTCTCCTCGGCAGCCGCTGGAGCTCGTCAAGATCGCTGGTGATCATCGGGCGTCCTTTCCGTGGGATGGGATCCGAGGATCTTAAGGGGCGCGGATTCGCGAGTGCCCGGCACGCGAGGGGGCGATCAGCCGTCGATCGGGGGCGGGGCCGAGGCGCGCAGGGCGGCGACGGCGGCGCGGATGGCCGGTCGGCGGGCGGCCTCGGCGCGCCAGATCGCGTACACGTGACGGGTCAGCGCCGGGCGTACCGGGACGATGCGGACGCTCTCCGGGACGTCGCAGCGGCCCAGGCGGGGCACGATCGCGGTGCCCAGGCCCGCCGCGACCAGCGCGAGCTGCGTGGCGTACTCATCGGCCATGTGCGCGATCCGGGGTTCGAGGCCGGCGACGCGCAGCGTGTGGACCAGCCAGTCGCGGCAGATCGCGCCCGGCGACTGGGCGATCCAGGAATCGTCGTGCAATCGCCGAGGTCGATGACGGACCGCTCGGCGAACGGGTGGCGGCGGGCAGCGCCACGTCCGCGATGTCATCCACCAGCGGCGCCTTGACCAGGCCGTCCGGCATGGCCAGCGGCACGTTGAACCAGTCCTGTACGACGCCGAGGTCGATCTCGCCGCGTACCGCCAGCGGCACGGTGGCGTGCGGCTCTGCTCGCGCAGCAACACCCGCAGCCGCGGATGCTGGCGGGCCAGCGCCCGCAGCGCGGACGGGCGCGAGCCCGCGCGCCGCGGTGGGGAACGCCGCCATCGCGAGCTCGCCGACCACCTCGCCCCGCTGGGCCTCCAGGTCGGACTCGGCCTCTTCGACCATCGCGAGGATGCGCTCGGCGTGCGCCGCGAGCAGCGCGGCGGCGTCGGTGAGGCGCACGCCGCGGCCGTTGCGTTCGAGCAGTTTCTGCCCGGTCTCCCGCTCCAGCTTGGCGACCTGCTGCGAGACGGCGGAGGTGGTGACGTGCAGGACGTCGGCGGCGGCGCTCACCGAGCCGTACGTCGCCACGGCACTGAGGGCGCGAAGCCGGTCCAAATCGAGCATGTAGGGATGCTACACATATTTCATAACAAATAGTCGCTTGTCCTAAACAGTAATGGCAGGACCAGCATCGGCACATGAGACCTCGCCACATCGCCATCGCCGTCGATGATCGCCGCGATCTGGGGCTTCAACTTCGTCGTCATCGACGTCGGCCTCCGCTCGCTGCCCCCGCTGCTGTTCGCCGCCCTGCGGTTCGTCGCCGCCGCCGTTCCCGCCGTGCTGTTCGTCCGCCGCCCGGCGATCCCTGGTACGGTGGTTCCTGCTCATCGGGCTGCCGCTCGGCGTCGGCCAGTTCGGACTGCTGTTCATCGGCATGCACATCGGCATGCCGGCCGGGCTCTCCTCGCTGGTGCTGCAGACGCAGGCGCTGTTCACCGCGCTGTTCGCGGCGGTCATGCTGCGCGAGCGGCCGCGCCGTACGCAGCTCGCCGGGATGGTCGTGGCCTTCGCCGGCATCGCGATGATCGGGTTGACTCGCTCGGCCAGGGCAGTCCGCTGCTGGCGTTCGTGCTGTGCGTCGGCGCCGCGGGCATGTGGGCGCTGGCCAACATCGGGCTGCGCCAGGCGCGGCCCCCGGACGCGTTCGCGTTCATGGTCTGGGTGAGCCTCGTGCCGCCGATGCCGCTGCTGGCGCTGTCGGTGATCTTCGAGGGACCGCGTGCGGACGTGCACGCGCTCGCGCACATCTCGGCCGGCGGCCTCGGCGCGCTCGTCTACATCGCGTACGTCTCGACGCTCGTCGGGTTCGGCGCGTGGGGCTGGCTGATGCGCCGGTACGACGCAGGGCAGGTGGCGATGTACTCCCTGCTCGTACCGCCGTTCGGCATGTCCTCGGCGGCGCTGTTGCTGGGCGAGCGGATCACCCTCACGGACGCGATCGCGGCCCTGCTGATCATCGGCGGCGTCGCGCTGGGCAGCATCCGCCGCCGTACGACGGTCGCCGCGCCCGAGGAGCTCCCCGCGCTGGCCGAAGCCCCGTGACCGCGCACGGCAGCCGCGTCCCGGCCGTGCCGCCCTCGATCGTGGTGGCCGCGGCGACGGCGGCCCTGACAGGATTGGCGGTATGAAGATCGGATTCGGCGCCCCTGTGGCGGGCGCATGGGCAAGCCCGGAGGATCTCGGTTACTTCGCCGGCCGCGCCGAGGAGCTGGGATACGCCTCGCTGTGGGCGTTCCACCGCCTGCTGGTGCCGGCGGACAAGGAGGCGATGGCGCCGGTCTACCGGAGCGTCCTCGATCCGATCAGCGCGCTGAGCTTCGCCGCCGCGCGCTCGTCCCGGATCCGGCTCGGCGTCGCCGTGATCAACCTGCCGTTCGTCTCGCCGGCCTACCTCGCCAAGCAGGCGGCCACGCTGGACGTCCTGTCCGGCGGGCGGTTCGACCTCGGGCTGGGCAACGGCTGGCAGCGCGAGGAGTTCATCGCCAGCGGCGTGCCGATGGAACGCCGCGGTGCGCGCGCGGAGGAGTACCTCGCCGCGCTGCACACGCTGTGGGCCGATGAGGTCAGCTCGTTCGAGGGCGAGTTCTACACGATCGCGCCGAGCCGGATGGCGCCCAAGCCCGTGCAGCAGCCGGGGCCGCCGGTGCTCCTCGGCGGGGTCGCCGAGGCCGCGCTGCAGCCGCGCCGGGCGCCTCGCCGACGGCTGGATCAGCCGCAGCGCCACCGACCTGACCAAGATCCACGAACAGATCGCCGACCGTACGCGACGCCGCGGAGGAGGCCGGCAAGGACCCGGCCGCCGTACGCGTGGTCGTACGCGGGGTCGTCCGCGCCGGTCAGGAGGCGCGGGACGACTCCGGCGAACGCGCGCGGCTGTCCGGGTCGTACGAGCAGATCCGCGAGGACGCGGCCTGGCTCGGCGAGCTGGGCGTCACCGAGCTGTTCTATGACCTCAACTGGGACCCCCTCGTCGGCTCGCCCGACGTCAGCCCCGAGTCGGCCACCGAGCGCGCCAAGGAGATCCTCGAAGCGCTGGCGCCTTGAGTCACGCCGGCCTCGGCCGCGGCGCGGGCGGCGTGCGGGAGTCGCCTCGGCGATGCGCTCCAGTGCGGCGTCGTCGTGGGCGGCCGACAGGAACCACGCCTCGTACGCCGACGGCGGGAGGTAGACGCCGCGGTCGAGCGCGGCGTGGAAGAACGCCGCGTAGCGCCGGGTGTCCTGCCGCTGCGCGCCGGCGAAGTCGCGGACCTTCTCGGGCGCGAAGAAGATCGAGAACAGGTTGCCCGCGACCTGGAGCCGGTGCTGCACGCCCTCCTTGATCAGCGCGTCGGAGGCGAGCTCGGCGACGGTCGCGGCGGCGCGGTCGATACGGGAGTAGACCTCGTCGGTCGCGCCGCGCAGCGTGGCCAGCCCGGCGGCGGTGGCCAGCGGGTTACCCGACAGCGTGCCCGCCTGGTAGACCGGGCCCGCCGGGGCGAGCCTGGCCATGATCTCGGCGCGGCCGCCGAACGCCGCGGCCGGCAGCCCGCCGCCCATGACCTTGCCGAACGTGCACAGGTCGCCGGCCACGCCGTCGATGCCGTACCAGCCCGAGCGGGAGACGCGGAACCCGGTGAGCACCTCGTCGATGATCAGACAGCGCGCCGTACTGCGCGCAGACGCCTTGAGCCGGAGGTTGAAGTCGTCGGCCGGCGGCACGATGCCCATGTTGGCCGGGCACGCCTCGGTGATGACGCAGGCGATCCGGTCACCGTGCTCGGCGAACGCGCGCCTCGACCGAGGCCAGGTCGTTGTAGCCGAGCACGATCGTGTCCGCGGTGGCCGCCCCGGTCACGCCGGGCGAGTCGGGCAGTCCGAACGTCGCCGACCCCCGACCCGGCCGCGGCGAGCAGCGCGTCGGAGTGGCCGTGGTAGCAGCCGGAGAACTTGACGATCTTGTCGCGGCCGGTGAAGCCGCGTGCCAGCCGGATCGCGGACATCGTCGCCTCGGTGCCGGAGCTGACGAGGCGTACCTGCTCGACGGGCGTCCGCGCGACGATCTCCTCGGCCAGCGTCGACCTCGCCCTCGGTGGGCGTGCCGTAGGAGGTGCCGCGCGCGGCGGCCCGCTGTACGGCGTCGACCACGTCCGGGTGGGCGTGGCCGAGGATCATCGGCCCCCACGAGCAGATCAGGTCGACGTAGTCGTTGCCGTCGGCGTCGGTGAGGTAGGGGCCGCGGGCGGAGGCGATGAAGCGCGGGGTGCCGCCGACGGCACCGAAGGCGCGCACGGGCGAGTTGACTCCGCCCGGCACGACCGCGGCGGCCCGGTCGAACAACGCTCGGGAGGTCTGGTGGAGTCACCCTCTCGAGTCTTCCAGACGTCATTCGCAGACGTCCGCCAGGATCTCCAGAACGCGTACGGGGTCGGGCAGCGCGGCGTTCTCGGGGAAGTGCACCCAGGTCACCTCGCGGCCGAGGGGCAGCACCGACGGCGGGGCGACGACGTAGCTGTCGCGGCAGTGCCAGCGCATCCCGGGGGTCTCGGCGACGCGCTCGGGGACGGTGTCGAGGTGGCAGGACCACCACTCGTCCTCATCGACCGGCGCGCCGCGGGTGGCGACGAAGAACAGGTAGCGCTCGTCGCCCATCGCGGCCACCGGGCCGGCCGCGAGGCGCTCGCCCGCCATGCGCGCGAGCGCGAGCCGCCCGGCGGGCGCGGGCACGTCGATCACGTCGAAGACGCGGCCGGTCGGCAGGATGATGTTCGCGTCGGGCGTGCCGTCCCACCACTGCCGGAGCCGGTCGGCGTCGACCGTGGCTTGCAACTGCCAGACCTGCGAGGCCGGATGCGCGCCCGGCGAAGGGCAGCCGACCCGGTCACACGAGCAGGCCCGCATGCCGTCCGTGGTCGAGTGCGCGCCGGGACAACATGCCCAGCCGAAGGCCGCGTACTGCTGAGCCACGGCCCCGATCTGCACTTTTTTTCGTTTTGTGACGGATGTTTCCATCATGGTTCTCGCTCCCCCTCCACCCTCTTACCTCCGATGATGACGCCCCGGTGAGCGGCGAGTGGCGACAACCCCGGGATAGCGGCGAACACGTGACCTCGCCGGGCGCGTGCGCAGGCCGCATAGCGGCCTGAGAGCGCCGTGATAGGGCGGGCGGACAGGATGGGACACCGCTCTGGGCTCGGGCCGCACGGCGGCCGGCCCGGCCTCTCAGCGGCCTCCCGGGCAGGCGCGGGCGAGCGGGGAGGTCGGGGGATCAGGAGGGGCCGGCGAGTGAGCGCGCGACCTCGGTCGCCCAGTAGGTCAAGATGATGTCCGCGCCCGCGCGGCGGATCGACGTGAGAGTCTCGGCGATGATGCGCCCGCGGTCCACCCAGCCCTGTGCGGCGGCCGCTTCGACCATGGCGTACTCCCCGCTGACCTGGTACGCCGCCACCGGCACCCGCACCGAGTCGCGTACCCGCCGCACGACGTCCAGGTAGGTCATCGCCGGCTTGACCATGACCATGTCGGCACCCTCTTCGATGTCGAGCGCGACCTCGCGCAGCGCCTCCTCGGCGTTGGCCGGGTCCTGCTGGTAGGCCGCCCGGTCGCCGAACCGCGGCGCGCACTCGGCGGCCTCGCGGAACGGGCCGTAGAACGCCGAGGCGTACTTGGCGGCGTAGGCCATGATCGACACGCCCGGAGTAACCCGCGTGGTCGAGCGCGGTGCGGATCGCGCCCACCTGGCCGTCCATCATTCCGCTCGGCGCGACCACCTCGGCGCCGGCCGCGGCCTGCGCCGCCGCGATCGAGGCGTACCGCTCCAGCGTCGCGTCGTTGTCCACCTCGCCGGAGGCGGTGAGGATGCCGCAGTGGCCGTGGTCGGTGTACTCGTCCAGGCACAGGTCGGCCATCAGCACCGTCGCCTCGCCGACCTCGGACGCCAGGTCCCGCAGCGCCTTCTGCACGATGCCGGCCGGGTCGTCCGCGCCCGAGCCGCGGCCGTCCTTGACCGCCGGGATGCCGAAGAGGATCAGCCCGCCGACCCCCGCCTACGCGGCGTCGTAGGCGGCCTTCCGCAGCGTGTCCCGCGTGTGCTGCACCACGCCCGGCATGGAGGAGATCGGCTGCGCCTCGGTGATGCCCTCCTTCACGAAGAGGGGCTGCACGAGATCGGCCGGGCGCACCGAGGCCTCGGCGACCAGGCGTCGCATCGCGGGCGTACGGCGAAGCCGCCTCGGACGCGAGACGGGGAACTGCGCGGTCACGTTTACTCCTACGTTCTCGCCTATTTGCGTCGGCGGGCGCCGCGGCGCATCTCGCTGGGTTTGCGTAGTGGATCGCCGGCCTCGACCTGGGCGGCGCGACGGGCCGCACCATACTCCGAAAGGGCCTCCGCGAGGGCGCTCGCGGACGGTTTGTCCGCGACGACGTCCACCCGCAGGCCGTACTCCTCGGCGGTCTTGGCCGTCTGCGGGCCGATCACCGCGATCACGGTCACGTTGTGCGGCTTGCCCGCGATGCCGATCAGGTTGCGCACCGTCGAGGACGAGGTGAACAGCACCGCGTCGAAGCCGCCGCCCTTGATCGCCTCACGGGTCGTGCTGCGGCGGCGGCGCGGCGCGTACGGTCCGGTAGGCGGTGACGTCGTCGCACTCCCAGCCCAGGTCGGTCAGGCCGGCCACGAGCGTCTCCGTGGCGATGTCCGCGCGCGGCAGCAGCACCCGGTTGATCGGGTCCAGATCCTTGTCGTACGGCGGCCAGACCTCCAGGAGCCCCTCGGAGGACTGCTGGTCGGCCGGCATCAGGTCGGGCCGTACGCCGAACTCCACCAGCGACGCGGCGGTCTGGTCGCCGACCGCCGCGACCTTGAGGCCGGCGAAGGCGCGGGCGTCCAGGCCGTACTGCTCGAACCGCTCGCGCACCGCGCGCACCGCGTTCGCCGAGGTGAACACGACCCACTCGTAACGGCCGGTGACGAGACCCTTGACGGCACGTTCCATTTGCTGCGGAGTGCGAGGAGGCTCGACCGAGATCGTCGGCACCTCCTCGGGCACCGCGCCGTACGAGCGGAGCTGGTCCGACAGCGAGGCGGCCTGCTCGCTTGGTCCGCGGCACGAGCACCCGCCAGCCGAACAGCGGCTTGGTCTCGAACCAGGACAACTGGTCGCGCCAGCCGACGACGTCGCCGACCACGATCAGGGAGGGCGGGTCGAGGTGCTTGGTGTCCGGCGCGACGCGGGCGAGCGTGGAGGAGACGGTGTACTGCTCGGTCGTGGTGCCCATCGAGGTGACCGCGACCGGCGTCGAGTCGGCGCGGCCGGCGGCGATCAGGCCCTTGGCGACCTCGCCGATGGTGTTCTCCGCGCCGATGATCACAAGGGTGGCCGCGCCGGCGTAGGCGCTCCAGTCGACGCCGCCCTCCTGCGCGTCGATCACCATGACGTCGCGGTGCTTGCCCGTCGGTCAGCGGGATGCCAGTGTAGGCGGGCACGCCGGTGACGGCCGAGATACCGGGCACGATCTCGAACGGGACGTGTCCCTTGACGCATGCCTTGGCCTCGTCGGCCATGACGGAGCCGATCCCGGGGTCGCCGAGGAAGATCCGCGCCACCAGCCGGCCCGAACGCGCCAGCGTGACCGGGTTGACCGCGCCGGGCTCGACGACCTCGGCGGCGGGGTTGAAGTACTCGCGGAACTGCGGCGGCCGTCGTCCTCGTGGACCACGATGACGTCGGCCGCGCGCAGCAGGCGCATGGCCCTCAGCGTCAGCAGCTCCGGGTCGCCCGGGCCGACGCCGACGAAGGCCACTCGGCCCGGTGGTCCGGCCGGCTTCTTGCCGGCACGTGGCCGCGCCGCTCGCGGCCAGGCTCTTGCTCGCGGGGCTCAAGATGTGCGCTCCCCCATCAACTGGTCGGCCCCCTCGGCGATCATCCGGGCCGCGAGGTCGCGTCCCAGCCGCTCGGCCGATGTCAGGGTGGCCGCTTTCGGACAATCGGATCTGTCGTTCACCGTCGTACCCGGCAACGACGCCGATCAGATGCAGTGTTCGGTCTTCCAGCGCAGCGTATGCGCCGACCGGGGCCGAGCAGCCCGCCTCGAGCGCGGCGAGCAGGGCGCGTTCGGCGGTGACGGCGGCCCGGCTCGCCGGGTCGTCGAGCGTCGCGAGGATCTCGAGGAGGTCGGCGCGGTCGGCCCGGCACTCGACCGCCAGGGCGCCCTGGCCGGGCGCGGGCAGCATCTGCCCCGGATCGAAGACCTCCGAGACCGCGTCCAGCCGCTCGATCCGCGCCAGCCCCGCGTAGGCGAGCACGACCGCGTCGAACTCGCCCGTCGGTCACCTTGCGCAGCCGGGTGTCGGCGTTGCCGCGGATCGGCAGGACGTCCAGATCAGGGCGAAGCGCCCGCAGCTGCGCCATCCGGCGCGGCGAACCGGTGCCGATCTCGCGCGCCGCGCGGCAGGTCGGCCAGCTTGGCCGGCCCGCACAGGGCGTCGCGCGGGTCGTCGCGCGGCGGGACGGCGGCGAGCGCGATGCCCTCGGCCGGCAGCGTCGGCAGGTCCTTCGAGCGAGTGCACGGCGAAGTCGACCTCGCCGGCGAGCACCTTCTCGCGCAGCCCGCTGACGAAGACGCCGGTGCCGCCGATCTGGGCCAGGTTGGCCTTGGAGACGTCGCCCTCGGTGGTCACGCCGACGAGCTCGACCTCATGGCCGGTACGGGCGGTGAGCGCGTCGGCGACGATGCCCGACTGCGTCATGGCCATCAGGCTCCGCCGCGTTCCCAGAGTGAGCTTCACAGGACGTCCTCCGCCCGGATCACGGCTTCGGGCGCCTTCGGGTCAAGATCGAACAGCTCACGCAGTGCCTCGGTGTAGGTGTCGCCGTCCGGCGAGGCCGCCAGCTCCTTGACCCGTACGGTCGGCGCGTGGAGCAGCTTGTCCACGACGCGGCGTACCGTCTGGGCGATCTCGTCGCGCGCCTTGTCGTCCAGGCCGGGCAGCCGGCCGCCCAGCCGGCCCAGCTCGGCGTCGACGACCTCGGCCGCCTTGCTGCGCAGCGCCACCACGGTCGGCGCGACGGTGGCCGCGATCAGCCCGAGCTGGAACGCCTGGACCTCCTCGCAGACGATCCGGCGTACCGCCTCGGTGTCGGCCTCGGCCGGCGCGTCGTCGGCGTCGCGCAGGTCGTCCAGGCCGACAAGGGTGACGCCGGGCAGCGTCGCGTACGGCGGGGTCGACGTCGTGCGGAAGCGCCAGGTCCAGCAGGAACGACCGGCGCCTCGATCATGTCGGGGGTGATCACCAGGCCGATCGGCGCCGGTGCAGGAGACCACGATGTCGGCCTCGGCCAGCGCGGGCGCGCAGGTCGGCGAGCTCGATCGCGCGCGCCGGGACCTCGGCCGAGCGCGCCAGGTGGGCGCCGCGCTCGTAGGTGCGGTTGGCGATCACGATCTCGCCGATGCCCTCGCGGGCGAGCGTGGCGACCGCGAGGGCGCTCATCGAGCCCGCGCCGACGACCAGCGCCCGCTTGCCCTCCAGCGGGCCGGCCCGGCCCAGCCCGACGCTGACCAGCGAGGCGCCGGCCCGGTCGATGCCGGTCTCGTTGCGTGCGCGCTTGCCGACCCGCAGCGCCTGCTGGACGACCTCGTTCAGCGAGCGGTCGACGGTGTCGTTCGCCTGCGCGAGCTTGAGCGCGGCTGCGGAGCTGGCCGGAGATCTGGCCCTCGCCGACGACCATCGAGTCCAGGCCGCAGGCCACCGAGAAGATGTGCTGGACGGCGCGTTCCTCGTAGTGGACGTAGAGGTGGCGCGACAGCTCGTCCAGCGGCACGCCGGAGTGGCGCGAGAGCAGTTCGGAGATCGAGGACACTCCGGCGTGGAACTTGTCCACGTCGGCGTAGACCTCGATGCGGTTGCACGTGGAGACGACGATGGCGCTGTTGACGCTGGCGGCCTGGTGCACGTCGTGCAGCAGCTTGGCGAGTTCGTCGGCGGTGACCGCGGTGCGTTCGAGCAGGGTCACGGGTGCGCTGCGGTGGCTCAGCCCGACGACGAGGATGCTGCTCATGCCGACGCCTCCCCCGGCGTCGCCGAGCGGCCTCGGGGGGCCGCCCTGGTGTCGTGCTCGTTCGGCTCATTGGCCTTCTACCGCCTCGAGGTACTCCTGCTCCACGCCGCTCGGACCGCCGGCCTTGCGTTGCTCGTGGAACGCGAGGATCTGTAGCTCAATCGACAGGTCGACCTTACGCACATCGACACCATCCGGCACGGAAAGTACGACAGGGGCGAAATTCAGAATGCTCGTCACACCGGACGCCACCACTCTGTCGCAGACTGCCTGCGCCGCGGCCGCGGGGACGGCCAGAACGGCGATTGAGATCCTATTATCCTTGATGACCGTTTCGAGATCGTCGATGTGCTCGACCGTCGAGCCCGGAGATCGGGTCGCCGACGATGTCCGGCTCCGCGTCGAGCAGCGCCGCCATGCGGAAACCGCGCGAGGCGAAGCCGCCGTATCCGGCCAGCGCACGTCCGAGGTTGCCGATGCCGATGATGGCGACCGCCCAGTCCTGGGTCAGGCCGAGCTCGCGGGAGATCTGGTAGACGAGGTACTCGACCTCGTAGCCCACGCCGCGGGTGCCGTAGGAGCCCGAGGTGGGACAGGTCTTTGCGGAGCTTGGCGGAGTTGACGCCCGCGGCGGTCGCGAGTTCCTCGGAGGACACGGTGGCGACACCGCGTTCGGCCAGGACGTGCAACGCGCGAAGGTAGACCGGAAGCCGGGCCACGGTCGCCTCTGGGATGCCGCGGTTCCGTTCACCGAGGGTGGATCGACGGGTCACAGGCCTGCTTTTCCGGGGCTCGACATGCGGCCGGTGCCGTATGGTCCTTGGGCCACACGAGGAACCGACCGCCTGGACTTGCTCCAGATTAAGCCCTTGTGAACACGCGCACAAAGTCGGGAGCCCCCTCGGCGGCCCTCGGCGGACACCCGCCAGGCCCGGATTCCCCTGCTCACCGGGGGCTCCGCGGAAGCTCATGCGTCTTCCAAGTTGCCCTCGCTCCGGCGGCGATGTGACCTAACAGACATCCCCAGTTTCCGCCACGGACCTCAGGAAAACCCGAAACCAGCCTTAAGTGGGACTAGCGCGGAGGGTGGAGAGCAACGCGCCGCCGCGACGGGCCGGGCTCGGGTCGGCCGGTCAGGTCGGCGCCGGTCGGCCCCTCGGCCCGGCACGGGACTGCGGGCTGCGGGCTGCGGGCTGCGGGCTGCGGGCTGCGGGGTCAGCCGCTCAGGGCGGCGCGCAGGCGTGCTTCGTCGACACGCCAGAAGTCGTGCTGGACACCGTCGACGAACGTCACCGGGATCTGGTCCCGTAGCGCCGGGTGTCATCCTCCGACTCAGTGATGTCGCGCTCCGCCCACGGCACGCCCAGCTCCCCCGTGACGCGGGCGACCACCGCGCGCGCGTCGTCGCACAGGTGGCAGCCGGGGCGGCCCAGCAGGAGGACGCGCGCCTCGCCCGCCGTGCGCTCAGCCCCGCTGTCAGGCATGTCCTCAGCCATTCGGCCAGCGTACGGGCTGGCCCGTCGGCCCTTCGGCGCGCGGGCCGGGCTGCGGCGCGATGTTGCCGGCGCTGACCGTCAGTTCGATCACGTTGGTGCCGCTGACGTGGGCACGCGCCTCCTGGGCGAACCGCTGCACGTGCGGCTGCCGGGTGTGCGCCTCGACGGAGTTCGCGTCGCGGAACAGCTGGTAGAACAATCGCTGGTCGGGCGAGCTGTCCACCGCGTGGCAGGCGTAGACGAGCGTGCCGGGCTCGGTCTGGCGTACGGCGTGGGCGACCTCGGCGGCCAGCCGGTCGAAGGCGTCCGCGTGCCCCTCGATCAGCGAATAGATCATGATCCGGCCGTACTGGCCCATGCCCTGCGCCAGCGGCACGGCGGGCGGGCCCGGGGCCGGGGCGAAGGACGGCGGCGCGTCCCGCTGGTATCCGGGCCGTTCGTAGCCGCCCGTGCCATAGCCGCCGTTAGGCGGTGCCGTCGGGAGCTGACGCCGCGGCCGCTGCCCCGTGTTGTGCTGCCCCGCGTTGTACTGGCCCTGGCCCTGCTCGTACTGGCCTGGGTTGTGCTGGCCGGGGTTGTGCTGGCCCGTGTTGTACTGGCCGTCGTTGTACTGACCGTCGTCGTATGACTGCTGGCGAAAGCGCGGCATGTCCTCGTACGGCTCCGGTTCTGGTTCGATCGTGGTCGGCCCGGTTGCCGGGCAGCAGCCGGAAGGCGCCGAACCACACAAGGGCGACCGCCCCGCCGAGCGCGAGCGGCGCCAGCGGGCCGGGCAGGATAACTGCGCATCGCGGCGACCGTGAGCACTCCGGCGAGCGCGACCATGGCGAGAGTCGGCATGATCTCGGCCGCCTGCCGGTCGCGCCGGTTGCCGCGCACCGCGGTGACCGCGACACACGAGACGAGGGACACCACGGCGAACAGGTGCGCCCCGTCGAGTACGAGGTCGGGCAGCGATGAGTAGTGGCCGGTCACCTTCGGCAGACTCTTGCCGAAGGTGCCGATGATCGGGTCGAGCAGGATGATCACGACCGCGACGATCACGTACGACGCCGCGATGAGGCGTGCGGCGAAGCGCGCCTGGACCGTACGTGCGATCAGTTCGACGACGCCCAGGGCGAGCGTCACCGGGGCGATCAGCGAGCCGAACAGCTCCATGGAGCGCAGCAGCGCCGGGCGGAAGCCCGCCGCGTAGCCGATCGTCATGGAGCCGAGGGCGACGCCCAGCGCGAGCAGGGTGCCGCACCAGGCGAGGAGATGCACACGCCGGTCTGGCAGGGTGCGCGACAGCAGCAACCCGGCGCCTCCGAGGGCCGCGAGGGTCGCCAGAAGCGCCAGAGCGACGTTGAGCATCGCCCACCATGGTGCCCGATCGTCCGCGCGGACGGGTAACGAAGAGCCATGGCATAACCGCAAAGAGCGGATAAAGCGCGTTCTTTACCCCGAGATCACCATTGCGACGCTTACTCACCAGTATCTAGCATGATCCAACACGCCCCGTGGTCGAGCGCTCCCGAGGAGGACTGCATGGGCAGCCCTACCCTCGAGGCCCCTGCTCCCACGGCCCAGCCTCCAGGCCGGCCCCCGAGCCGACCTGCCGACCGGCCCGCCGAGCAGCCCCCGGATCGGCCTGCCACCCAGGCCGCCGACCGGCCCGCCGACCCGGCCACGGACGCGTCGCCGCCGTCGTCGCTCTCACCGCCGGACACCGCGCGCGACGATCTGCGCGAGGTCGTCCTGCGCGCACGCGCCGGCGAGTCCGACGCCTTCGGTGTGCTCTACGACCGTTATGTGGATCTGGTGTACCGCTTCGTCTACTACCGCGTCGGCACGCACGCGCTTGCCGAGGACCTCACCAGCGAGACGTTCGTGCGCGCGCTGCGGCGGATGAGCCTGTTCACCTGGCAGGGCAAGGACTTCGGCGCGTGGCTGGTGACGATCGCCCGCAATCTCGTCCTCGACCACTTCAAGTCCAGCCGGTACCGCCTGGAGGTCTGCACGGCGGACCTGCTGGACGCCGACCGCTGGGAGGAAGGACCCGAGCGCGCCGTCCTCGAATCCTTCACCTACCGGGCCCTGTTCACCGCCGTACGCGAGCTGGGTTCGGAGCAGCGCGAGTGCGTCGTGCTGCGGTTCATGCACGGCCTGTCGGTGGCCGAGACCGCCGAGATCATGGGCAAGAACATCGGCGCGGTCAAGGCGCTCCAGTATCGCGCGACCCGGTCGCTGGCCAGGTCTTCCCGCCCGACATCCGCTGACCGGCCGCCCTGCGACGCGCCGCGTGCCGACCTGCGGGCGGCGCCGGCCGATCGCCGTTTAGTCTCGTTCCATGCGTCGAATATGGCCTTGGAGCGATGACGACGAACAATCCGACGAGCGCGCGGGCGAGGTGGCGGCGGCCGCCGCGGCCCCGGACGTCCCGCCGATCGTGCCCGACCCGCACTCCGCGGCGTTCTTCGACGTCGACAACACCCTCATCCGCGGCGCCTCGATCTACCACTTCGCACGCGGGCTGGCAGCGCGCAAGCTGTTCACCTTCCATGACCTGGCGTTGTTCGCGCTCGGCCAGGTCTCCTTCCGCGTACGCGGCGCGGAGAACGCCGAGCACATCAGCACGGCGCGCGAGGCGGCACTGGCCTTCGTCGCGGGCCGCAGTGTCGAGGAGCTCGTCAGCCTCTGCGAGGAGATCTACGACGAGAAGATGGCCGACCGCATCTGGCACGGCACGCGTTCGCTCGCCCTCAAGCACCTCGACGCCGGCCAGCAGGTGTGGCTGGTCACCGCGACCCCGGTGGAACTGGCCCGCATCATCTCCCACCGCCTCGGCCTGACCGGCGCGCTCGGCACCGTCGCCGAGACCGAGAACGGCGTCTACACCGGACGGCTGGTCGGCCACCTGCTGCACGGCCCGGCCAAGGCGGGCGCCGTACGCGCCCTGGCGCGCAACGAGGGGCTCGACCTGTCGCGTTGCGCGGCCTACAGCGACTCCTACAACGACCTGCCGATGCTGACCACGGTCGGCCGCCCCCACGCGGTCAACCCGGACGGCGACCTGCGCGAACACGCGCGCGAGCACGGCTGGCCGGTGCACGACTTCCGCACCGGCCGCAAGGTGACGATGGTCGCCCTCCCGGCCGCCGCGGGCACCGGCGCACTGGTCGGCGGCGTCGCCGCCGGAGTCGCCCTCCGCCGCCACCACCGACGCTAGGCCGACCCCAAGGCCGACCGTCCCCAACGGGAACCCGCACCTGGCCTCCTCCGGCCGCCCCGCTGCCAGGCGTCAGCCCTGCGCGATGAGGCGCATCATCGCCTCGGGGTAGCGCTCGCCGGAGACCGGCAGCTCCAGCTCGGCCAGCTCCGCCTCGCTCAGCGCGATGTCTGCCGCGCCGAGGTTCTCCTCCAGTCGCGTACGCCGCTTGGTGCCCGGGATCGGCACGACGTCGTCGCCCTGGGCCAGCAGCCACGCCAGCGCGAGCTGCGCGGCCGTCACGCCCTTGCGCTCGGCGACCGCGCGTACGGCCTCGGCCGCCTTGAGGTTCACGTCGAAGTGCTCGCCCTGGAAGCGCGGGTCGTTGCGCCGGTAGTCATCGTCTGGGTAGTCCTCCGCGCGGCGTACGTCGCCGGTCAGGAAGCCGCGGCCCAGCGGGGAGTAGGGCACCAGGCCGATGCCCAGCTCCCGCAGCGTCGGCAGGATCTCCGCCTCCAGCCCGCGCTCCCACAGGGAGTACTCCGTCTGCAGCGCCGACACCGGGAAGGCGGCGTGCGCGCGGCGGATCGTCGCGGCCGACGCCTCGGACATGCCGAAGTAGCGGACCTTCCCGGCCGAGACGAGCTCGCCGACCGCGCCGGCGACGTCCTCGATCGGGACGTCCGGGTCGACCCGGTGCTGGTAGAGCAGGTCGACGTGGTCGGTACCGAGGCGCTCGAGCTGCTGGTCGATCACCTTATGAATGTGGTCGGGCCGGCTGTTCGCGCCGAGGCGTTTGCCCTCCGGGGAGTACTCCCAGCCGAACTTGGTCGCGATGACCACGCTCGTCGCGGCGTCCCTTCAGCGCACGGCCGAGCAGCTTCTCGTTGGCCCACGGCCCGTACGCCTCGGCGGTGTCGAGGAAGTCACAGCCGAGTTCGAGCGCCCGGTGGATGGTGGCGATGGACTCGTCGTCGTCCGGCGTGCCGTACGCCCAGCTCATGCCCATGCAGCCCAGGCCGATGGCCGAAGTGGTCAGGCCCTGGCGTCCGAGTTCTCTTTTCTCCATGCCCCCCAGGCTGCCTCTTAGAGCACGCACTAAGTCAAGCCCGCCGCGTGAGGCGGGTCAGGCGCGGAAGAACGCGGGGCCTCGCCGGCGGAACACGTCGTAGAGCATGTTCTGGATCCGTCTCGCGCACCTGGTCGGTCAGGTTGAAGACCGTCATGTGGTCCTCGGCCTGCGTCGGGGTCGAACTCGTCGGTACGGATCGGCTCGCCGAAGGCGATCATCCACTTGGACGGCAGCGGCACGAGTCCGAGCAGCCCGAACAGCGGCCACGTCGGCGTCACCGGGAAGTAGGGGAAGCCGAGCAGCCGGGCCAGCGGCTTGAGGTCGGCGAGCTTCGGATAGATCTCCTCGGCCCCGACGATCGCGCACGGGATGATCGGCACCTGCGCGCGCAGCGCGGTGGCCACGAAGCCGCCGCGGCCGAACCGCTGAAGCTTGTAGCGCTCGGCGAACGGCTTGCCGACGCCCTTGAAGCCCTCGGGGAAGACCCCGACGAGCTGGTCCTTGACAGCAGCCGCGCGGCGTCGGCCTGGCAGGCCAGCGTGTGGCCGCTCTTGCGCGCCAGGTGGGCCAGCACCGGCATCTGGTAGACGAGGTCGGCGCCGAGCAACCGCAGGTTGCGGCGCGCCGGATGGTCGTCGTGCAGGCCGACCTGCAACATCACGCCGTCGATCGGCAGCGTGCCCGAGTGGTTGCCGACGACGAGCGCGGGGCCGGTGTCGGGCACGTTGTCCAGCCCGATCATCTCGACGCGGAACCAGCGTTCGTAGAGCGGGCGCAGGCGCGGCAGCAGCAGCCCCTCGTTCAGCTCGGGATCGAAGCCGAACTCATCGACCTGGTAGTCACCGGCCATCCTGCGGCGTACGAAGCGCATGGCGGAGGCGAGCTTGTGCTCCAGACCGCCCGGTCCTTGGGCGAGATGGTCGGCGGCATCGAGGTTGAGGGGTATTACCTGCGCTTCTGGCCGCATTTTCGGTCTCGCCTCCTCCACGGGGTCGTGACTCACCTTCTGCCCCCTACGACGCTGGTCAACCTGTCGAAGAGGGCAAGCGGCAGACCCTGACCGAGACCTTGCGAATCGACGAAATCGGCGAAGGCTTCCTCTGAGCTGTATTTCGGACGCCAGGACAGCTCGCGGGCGAGCAGTTCGGTGTCGAGCACCCGGCCGTACGTCAGCCAGCGGAGCAGCTCGGGCGAGAAGCCCTTCAGCCCGCCGAAGCGGCGGCCCGACGTCGCCGAGCGTCTGCAGGGCCGGGGCGGGCATCCGCAGGATCGGCCGGCCGCCGCGGCGCAGCGCCTGCGAGAGCAGCACGACGCCGTCGCCGGCCACGTTGAAGGTGCCGGGATGGTCCTCGACCGCCATCCGGCGCAGCACCTCGACGCCGTCGTCCTCGTGGATGAACTGCAACCGCGGGTCGAAGCCGAGCACCGTCGCGACCACCGGCATGTGGAAGTAGCGGCTCAGCGGCGAGTCGACGTGCGGGCCGAGGAAGTTGGCGAAGCGCAGCACGGACACGGTCAGGTCGGAGCGGCGCCGGGCCAGGCCACGGACGTACCCCTCGACCTCGACCGCGTCCTTGGCGTAGCCGGACGAGGGCGGTAGCACCGGCTCGTCGGTCTCGGCGAAGACCGCCGGGTCGTGCCCGGACGAGCCGTAGACCGCCGCGGACGAGCGGACCACGACCTTGCGCATCGCCGCGGACCGCTGGCAGGCGGCCAGCAGCTGCATCGTGCCGATGACGTTGAGTTCTTTGGCCTTCATCCGCGCCGCGGACGTCATCGTCACGAGGTTGAGGTGCACGACCGTGTCGACCTCGGCCGCGTTAATGATCTTGGCGATGCTCGGCGTGCGGATGTCGATGCGGACGAACTCCGTGCGCCCGAGCGGCATCGTGGGCGCGACGGTGTCCACGCCGATGACCCGCTCGATGCTGGGATCGGCCTGAAGAGTGTCCGCGACCCGTGCCCCGAGGAAGCGGGACACGCCGGTGACCAGAACCACCCGGGCCGTACCTGAGGTACGCGATCCGCTCGCCGAGGGACGCATGGTTGACACAATGCCCCCCAGCCCTTACGGCTACCTCAACTCGGCGTTACTTCTTGTTACGGCGCTGGACCCGGGTCTTCTTCAGCAGCTTGCGGTGCTTCTTCTTGGCCATGCGCTTACGACGCTTCTTGATGACAGAGCCCACGAAACCCTCACTAGGTGATCGGCAGGAGACAGGCGATCAGCACCCTTGGCGGGCACAGCCCGAATCCCAAGGGTACCGCCGCCTGTACGCCCGTCGGTCGCGGGCTCGGCTACCCCCCGTGCGGTCGGGAGATCAGCCCGCTTCGATGAACGCGTCTCGCAGATAGTCGTGGACAGCCTGCTCCGGTACGCGGAACGAACGTCCCACGCGAATCGCCGGTAGTTCTCCTGAGTGAACGAGGCGGTATACGGTCATCTTGGACACCCGCATCACCGCAGCCACCTCGGCCACAGTCAGGAACCTGACCTCGCTCAGAGGTCGCTCGCCTGAGCTCATCGGACGCCCTCTTCCACACGCCGCGCGTCAGACCTTTGCGGTGACTTTGATCACGGCCGTGTACTTTCTCCAGCGTAAATCGTGAATCTGTAGTCGCAAGAGGGGAGTTCAATCAATCAGGCCCGAACGTGCCAAAAGATACACAGTGAGCGGCGTGTAGTAGTGCGGCGGCACGTTGTCGTCCAGTGGTACGACGGCATGGACCTTCCCCTCCGCCTCCCCTGCGAACAGCGCCGGATCGTTACAGTCGGCGAACCCGACCGTGGCGATCCCCGCCTGTCCGGCGGCGCCCGCCCAGCCGTGGTCCGCTATGACCAGATCCGGCCATACGCTCGAGTTTACGGTGAGTTCTTCCAGTATCGCTCGCATCGGGTGGGGGTCGTGTGTATGGTGCAGCGCTCCGCTGCCGGAGAGCACCGCCACACGCTCGATATAGCGAATCTGGCGCGCCCGCGGCCCTGCGGCGTCTCGACCTCGTACGACCACCCCGCGGCCGGTGTGAGCACCGCACAGCCCCGCTGCGCGAGTTCGCGCGCCACCGCCAGGTAGACCGGCAGCAGCCCGGACGGGTGCCCGGTGGCGAGCAGCACCGTCTCGCGGCGCTCGGCGGCCTGGCCGATCCGCTCGCCCATGGCGTCCAGCGCGTCGATCGTCAGTTCCGGATCGATCGTGTCGTCGCCGTAACGTGCGAGGTGTCAGGGTCGATCCCGCATTTCTTGACCATCAGCGCGAAGACCTCGTCGAACGTCCACTCGCGCTCCAGCTCCAGACCGAACTGGTAGTAGGGCTTGCCCGCCGCCATCCGCCGGTAGTGCAGGAGGTTGTTCTGCCGAGGCGTGGCCACCTCGCCGGCGATGAGCGTGCGCACCAGGTGCTCGCGCAGCTCCGTACGCGTGGGCACGTCTTCCGCGCCGGTCACTGCAGGGGGTCCAGGCCGTGCTCGGGGAAGACCGCGTTCCGCGTCGCCAGCACCGCCCGGTCCACCGGGTTCGCCGGGTCGTACCCTCTCGCCCACGTCCAAGCCTCCATGTCCATCCGTCGTTCAGAGGTCGGTCATGTGCTCGGGCGCGCGTGCGCCGGTGCGGTCGCGCACGTAGTCGCGCCAGGTCTGCGGCGTCGCGGGTCTGCGGCGCGATCGGCCGCCCGGCCGCCTCGGCCAGCAGGTGGGTCCAGGCGCGCGGCACCACGGTGACCAGCGCGTATCCGCCGCCGCCGACGAGGATCCAGCGCCCGCCCGCCGTCTCGTGCGCCAGCCGGTGCAGCGTCGCGTACGCGGCGCGCTGGCCGTCGACGCTCAGCGACAGGTGCGCGAGCGGGTCGAGCTCGTGGCTGTCGCAGCCCTGCTGGGTCACCAGCACCTCCGGCGCGAACGCCCGCAGCAGCGGCGGGACGACCCCGTCGAAGGCACGCAGCCAGTGCCGGTCATCGGTGCCGGGCGGCAGCGCGACGTTGACCGAGGTGCCCTCCGCGCCGGTCTCCTCCGGCCGTCCCGTGCCGGGGAACAGCGTGCGCGGCGTCTCGTGCAGGCTGATGGTGAGCACCCGCGGGTCGTCGTAGAAGGCCGCCTGCACGCCGTCGCCGTGGTGGACGTCCACGTCGACGTACGCGACCCGGCGCGCACCCTGCTCCAGCAGCCACGCGATCGCGATGGCCGGGTCGTTGTAGACGCAGAACCCCGAGGCGGCGCCGCGCATCGCGTGGTGCAGGCCGCCGGCGATGTTGGCCGCGTGCGTCGCCGTACCGTTCCACACGGCCGCGGCGGCGGCCACCGTCGCGCCCGCCACCAGCGCGGACGCGTCGTGCATGCCGGTGAAGACGGGGTTGTCGGCCAGGCCGATGCCGCGTGCCGGGTCGGGCCGCTCGGCGCGTACGGCGCGATGTAGGTCGTGGTCGTGGACGAGCCGCAGCAGATCATCGCCGGCCGGGCGCGAACTCCTCCAGCGACACGCCCGGAGCGTCGAACACGCCGAGGTCGCGGGCGAGGGCCATCGTCAGGTCGACGCGTACGGGGTTCATCGGATGCTCGGGGCCGAAGTCGTAGGACAGTGAGGCGCTCGTCCCAGAAGACCTGGAGCGAGGCTCTCGTGTCGTGCGGATCGATGTGCTCGCTCCGTTCGTCCATGTTGGTCACGGTACCGGTAGGCTCCGCGGCCATGGGCTTGGAGATGCGCACCACCTGCGAGCGCTGCGAGGAGCCGCTGTTCGCCAACGGCCTTGCCTATATCTGCAGCTACGAGTGCACGTTCTGCGCCGTCTGCACCCGCCGGTTCGCGCATAAGTGCCCGAACTGCGACGGCGAGCTGGTCCGCCGGCCCACCCGCGTCTGAGCCCGCCTCCGAGCCCGGCGTACGCGCCGGTCACGTGTTGCGCGGCGTGGTCTCGGCCGGCGCCTGCGCCGGTGCGTCCGCCACTCCGATCGTGCGGTTCCGTCCCGCGCCGAAGCCCGGGGATCAGCATCACGAGGGACACCGCGACCAGGAGCACGGCGGGGACGCTCCAGCCGTGCGTCGCGTCGTGCACCGCGCCGACCGCGAGCGGGCCGAGCGCGGCGATGACGTACCCGACGCCCTGGGCCATGCCGGACAGGCGCGCCGTCACGTGCGCGTCCGTGGCGCGCAGGCCGATGAACGACAGCGCGCTCGCGAACCCGACGCCCTGGCCGAGGCCGAGCACGACGACCCACACCCAGATCGTGCCGGCCGGCGCCCAGACGACGCCCGCGAAGCCGAGGACGCAGATCGCCGGAGACGAGCCCGACCAGCGGCCGCTGGTCGCGCAGCCGCCGCTCGATCGACGGGACGAGCAACGCGCCGACCGCCTGGAGCAGGCTGGTCAGGCCCAGCGCGTAGCCGCCGGCCGCCTCGCTGAGCCCGCGGTCCTGGCAGATGGTGGGCAGCCAGCCGGAGGTGACGTACGCCAGGAGCGACTGGAGGCCCATGAACCCGGTGACCTGCCAGGCGAGCGCCGACCGCCACACGCTGCGGCGAGCCGCCCTCCGGCGGCTGGATCGCCGCCGGCGCACGCGCGCAGCCGCGGAAGCCAGGCGATCCCCGCCACGGCGGCCGGGACGGCCAGCAGCATCGAGCGGCAGCCGCCAGCTCGAGCCGAGCCCGTGCTCCAGCGGCACCATGACGCTGGAGGAGACGGCGGCCCCGGCCGTGATCGCGACCGTGTAGACCGCGGTGACCTTCGTGATCGCCTGCGGATGGTCGCGCTTGATGATCGCGGGGACGGCGACGTTGCCGATGCTGATCGCGATGCCGGCCAGCAGGGCGCCGCCGAACAGCGCCGCCGTGCGCCGGTATGGCGCGGGCGAACAGCGCGACGATCAGCAGGCCCATGCTCGTGACCAGCAGGAACTCACCGCGGAGGCTGCGGCGGATGAACGGCGCGGCCAGGCCGAACGACCCGAAGAACAGCACCGGCAACGTGGTCAGCGCACCGGCGGCCACGCCCGAGAGGCCCAGGTCGCCCTGGATCTGCCGCAGCAGCGGGCCGACCGCCACGACGGCGGGACGCAGGTTGAACGCGACCAGCACGATCAGGATCACGCCGGCGTGCCGTCTACTCGCCTCAAAGGAGCGCCTCCAGCGCGTTGAGTGTGGGCACGATGACCGATTCGGCGGCGTGCCCGGCCGCGTCGGGGTCGCGCGCCATGATCGCGTCGACCACCGCGCGGTGTGCGGCGGGCCCGGCGTCGGGCAGCTCGCGGTCCAGCCGCACGGCGCTCAGCGACTCGTGCAGCCGGCTCTGGAAGTAGCGGAACGCCTCCGTCAGCAGGGGGTTGTGCGCCGCTTCGGCGACACCCAGGTGGAAGCGCACGTCGGCCTCGGCGAATTCCCCCGGGTCGCGCGCGTCTCGCGGTCCTCCAGCAGCGCGCGCAGCCGCAGGAGGTCATCGCGGGTGCGGCGGCGCGCGGCGAGCCGTGCCGCCTGCACGGCGTACGCCTGCTGGAGCTCGAAGACGTCGCGTAACGTGGCGCGTTCCAGGCGGCGCAGCAGCGGCCGCGGGTCGACGGCGCTGCGGACGTAGGTGCCGTCGCCGCGGCGGACCTCCAGGACGCCGATGTGGCTCAGCGCGCGTATCGCCTCGCGTACGGCCGGCCTGCTGACCTTAGGCGTGCGGCGAGGTCGTACTCACCGGGGATGCGGTCGCCCAGCGACCAGTGTCCGGAGGCGAACTGCCGCTGCATCTGATCTATCACCGCTTCTACGGCCGAAGACCGCGGAACCGGTTCAAGAGTGGTCACACCTTGTGATCATGCCAGATGTCGGGCATGTTAAACGTCTGACATCTGATTAACAGCCCCCGTCACGAAGTGAACAGATCCGAAAAGTCGGGCATCTAACAAGCAAGATGACTCCTGGCCCAGGAGGCGGTTGCGGTGGATTCTGCCGAAGAAGTCGACGTCCCCCCGTTCGCGCGGACCCCGAGCTCGCAGAGTCGAGTACTCAGCACGGCCGTGCGTCTCGGGGGTCAGACCGTTCGCCGGACGGATCAAAGGCCGGTCGGCCACGATCCGGTTCTGGCGATCCGTGCTGGGAGCCGGGTCGCGCTGTCTGCGGCCCGACTCGCGCGTGAGCGTCGAGGCGATCATCGACCCATGCGTCGAGGACGAGTACGTCAAGCGCGCCCATACGCGGCGAATGGGTACGACCACCCGGCAGCACGACCGCGAACGGCGCGATCCTCTACCTCCACGGCGGCGGCTACGCGATCTGCTCCCCCCGTACGCACCGCGTGCTGACCGCGCGGCTCGCGATGGAGACGGGCCTGCCGGTGCTGGTCCCCGACTACCGCCTCGCACCCGAGCACCCGTTCCCCGCGGCGTTCGAGGACACCCTCGACGCGTACCGGCTGCTCCTGGCGCGCGGAGTGCCGCCCGAGCGCATCATCATCGCGGGCGACTCCTCCGGCGGCCACCTCGCGACCGCGCTGACCGCCGAGGCGTGCCGCACCGGGCTGCCCTCGCCCGGCGGCGTCGTGCTCTTCTCCCCGTGGGTCGACCTGACCGGCGAGCTGGCCATCGCTTCGGAGATGCGCCGCCGCGACCCGTACATCGACCCGGTGGTCGCGACGAGGTTCGGCCGGCTCTACGTCGGCGCGGGCGACTGGAGCGATCCACGGCGTGTCCTTGCTGTCCTGTGCCGCCGAGGAACTGCCCCCGTTCCTCATCCAGGTCGGCGCCATCGAGGTGCTGCGGGCCGAGGCCGAGGCGCTCGCCGACGCGCTCGACGAGGCGGGCAGCCCGTTCGATCTGCAGATCTGGCCGGGACAGATGCACGTCTTCCAGATCTTCAACCGATGCTCCCCGAGGCGGACGCCGCGATGCGCGAGGCGGGCCGGTTCATCCGCCGTACGATCGGCGCCGACTCGGTCATCGAGGCCGCCTGACCCCTCCCTCTGACCGTGCCCCCTGATATCCTCGGACCCATGCGAGACGCTCGATTCTGCTGGCAGGCCGCCTGACGGCGGTCGCCTCGTTCTCGCTCCACCACAACGGCCGCCGCTCCGGCGGCCGTTTTCGCATGCTCCGCCGGGCGGCTTCTGCGCAAGGAGTCCGCATGACCCGGGTACTCAGCCTCTTCACCCCCTCGGGCCGCCCCACGCTCGGCAACCTGCTCGGCGCGCTGCTGCCCTCGGCCCGGCTGCTGGAGACCGCCGCCGACTGCGTGTTCGGCATCTCCGACCTGCACGCGCTGACCGCCGAGCACGATCACGCGCGCCTGCGCGAACGCTCGCTGGAGCTGGCCGGGGTCGCCGTCGCGGCCGGCCTCGATCCGGCGCGGTGCGTGTTCTTCCTCCAGAGTCACGTGCCGGCGCACGCCGAGCTTTCCTACCTGCTGGAGAGCACCGCGCACTACGGCGAGATGCAGCGGATGGTCCAGTTCAAGGAGAAGTCGGCCCGCCAACCCGCCGTACGGCTGTCGCTGCTGACGTATCCGGCGCTGATGGCCGCCGACATCCTGCTCTACCAGGCGACCGACGTGCCGGTCGGGGCCGACCAGGCCCAGCACGTCGAGCTCACCCGCGACCTCGCGGCGCGCTTCAACGGCCGCTACGGGCCGGTGTTCACGCTCCCCCGCGCCGTCCATCCGCCGGCGGCGGCGCGCGTCATGGACCTGACCGACCCGACCGCCAAGATGAGCAAGTCGCTGGACTCGCCCGGGACCGTCTACCTGCTCGACCCCGTCGACGTGATCCGGCGCAAGATCATGCGAGCGGTCACTGACTCGGGCTCCTCGGTGACCTACGACCCGGACGCCAAGCCCGGGCGTCGCCAACCTGCTCGCCATCCTGTCCGCCTGCACCCAGACCCCGATCGCGGACCTGGCATACGGGTCGTACGGGGCGCTCAAGAAGGACACTGCCGACGCGGTGATCGCCCTGGTCGAGCCGATCCAGCGCAGGTACGCCGAGCTGCCCCCGGCGGAGCTGGAGACGGTCCTGCGCACCGGCGCGGAGCGGGCACGTGCGCGTGCGGCGGGCACCCTCGCGGCGGCCAAGGAGGCGATGGGGCTGCTGACGGCGTGAGGGGTGTGGCTCGGCCGGACGCCGGCGTCGGCGTCATCGACGTCCGGCCGAGGTCTCATACGCGGACCGGGCCGCCGTGCCGCGCCGTCGAGGAGGCCGTGCGCCGCATCGCGTGCACGAAACCGAGTGCCGCGGCCACGGCGGCGACCGCCTCCGCGACGGTGGTGACGACCTTCTCGGTGTACCAGACCGGCTCGTACATGTCCGGCAGCGGGCCGAGCGCGCCCACGTCGACGTAGCGGTAGAGCAGCACGGCGCCGAGCGCGCTGGCCGCGACCAGGAAGGCGATGGCGTACGGGACCGGGCGCGGGCGCAGGAGGACGAGGACGGCCACGACCGCCGCGACCCCGCCCTGAACCCAGAACAGCGTGCTCTCGCTGATGGTCCCCGAGTGGCCTGTGTCTCCGGCCAGGTGAAAGTGCACGTAAGCGTCGACGCCGAGTCCGGCGACGACGGCCAGGCGAAGTAGTAGGCCCATAACACCCACACGGCTCGGCGACCGGTTCGGTTCAACGATTCGGCGGCCGATCGGCGGTCAGCCGCCGCCCAGCTCGCGTCCGCGGTCGCGCGCCGCCTCGATCGCCTCGATCACCGCGGCGCGTACGCCGTGGCGTTCGAGCTCGCGGATGGCCGAGATCGTCGTGCCGGCGGGCGAGGTGACCGCCTCGCGCAGCATCACCGGGTGGTCGCCCGAGTCGCGCAGCATGATCGCCGCGCCGACCGCCGACTGGATCACCATCTCCAGCGCGGCGGCTCGCGGCATGCCCAGCAGGATGCCCGCGTCGACCATCGCCTCGACCAGGTAGTAGAAGTACGCGGGCCCGCTGCCGGACAGCGCGGTCGCGGCGTCCTGGAGCGACTCGGGGATGCGCAGCACCTTGCCGACCGGCGACAGGATCTCCTCGGCGATCTTCAGGTGCTCGTCGGTGGCGTGC
Source organism: uncultured Actinomycetota bacterium (assembly GCA_963799975.1). Taxonomy (GTDB): domain Bacteria; phylum Actinomycetota; class Actinomycetes; order Streptosporangiales; family Streptosporangiaceae; genus Actinoallomurus. Next base: position 256,080 of record CAWCZF010000004.1, read on the forward strand.
GTGCCGGCCGACAGCACGCTCATCGCCTCGTCCACGTGGACCGGGGTGTTGGACATGACGCGTACGACGGCGGTGTCGGCGGCCAGCCGCTCCTCGACGAACCCGGTCGTGATGCCGGCGGCCATGGAGACCACCAGCCGCCCGGCCGGCACGTGCTCGGCCAGCTCGCCGAGCAGGGCGGCCATGTCCTGCGGCTTCACCGCGAGGATCAGCGTGTCGGCGGTGCGCGCCGCCTCGTCGCCCGCGACGACCTCGACGCCGTACTTGCGGCGCAGCATCGCCCCGCGCTCCTCGCGCCGCACGGTGACCAGCACGTCCGCGGGCGCGCGGCCGGCGCGCAGCAGCCCGGACAGGAGCGCCTCGCCCATCTTGCCGGCGCCCAGAATCGCGATCATTTCCGTCCCCCTCGCGTCACTCTCGAAGGTTACCGAGCCCGGCACGCGCCCCGGGTCAGGACTTGGTCGCCAGCGACCGGAGGAAGAACCCCATGTTGGCGGGGCGCTCGGCGAGCCGGCGCATGAGATAGCCGTACCACTGCTCGCCGTACGGCACGTAGACGCGCACCTGCGCGCCCATCTGTGCCAGGCGCTGCTGCTCGTTCGGGCGGATGCCGTAGAGCATCTGGTACTCGAAGGTGTCCTGCTCGCGCCCGTGCAGGTTGGCCAGCGAGCCGCCGATCTCGATGAGCCGGGGGTCGTGCGTGGCCAGCATGGGGTATCCGCGGCCGCCCATCAGCACCTTCATGCAGCGTACGTAGGACTTGTCGACCGCGTCGCGGCTCGTGAAGGCGACCGAGTCGGGCGCGCTGTACGCGCCCTTGCACAGGCGTACGCGCGAGCCCTCGTCGGCGAGCGCCGCGCAGTACTCCTCGGCCCGGCGGAGGTACGCCTGGATGACACCGCCGGTCGAGGGGTGGTCCGCGCGAAGCTCGCGCAGGATGCGCAGCGTCGAGTCGACCGTCGTGTGGTCCTCCATGTCGAGGGTCACCGTCGTACGCGCGTCGCGTGCGGCCTCGCAGATGCGCCGGGCGTTCTTGAGCGCGGTGTTCTCGCCGTCGTCCAGGAGCTGGCCGAGCGCGGTGAGCTTGACCGACACCTCGGCGCGCGTGCCCGTGCCGTTCTCGGCGAGGCGGGCGAGGAGTTCTTCGTACCGGCTCGTGATGGTCTCGGCCTGGCTCTCCTCGACGGTGTCCTCGCCGAGGTGGTCGAAGGTGATGAGCAGCCCGTCGGAGATGAGCTGCTCGGTGACGGAGAGGGCGGCCGCCGCGGACTCGCCCGCGACGAACCTCGTGACGACGCTTCTGGTGTACGGCGCGGTCTCGACGAGCTTGCGTACGCCGCCGCTGCGCGAGGCGGCCAAGAGGACCTGGCGAAGCAACCTTCCCCCTCTCGAGTGGGACCACACTGTCCCGGTCGTCCCCAGGTTAAGCCACCCTTCAACCGGTTCTGCGCCGCAGTGTCGCGGCCCCGAGCACCAGTGCGAGCAGCGTGCAGCCGGCGATGACTCCCGCGTCGCGTGCGAGTGTGGCGGTGAGGTCGTCGTGCCTGGTCAGCTCCTGCATCGCCCCGACGGCGTACGACAGGGGCATCACGTCCGAGGCCCACCGCAGCACGGGTGACATCGATCCGCGCGGGACGAACAGGCCGGCCAGCAGCAGTTGCGGCAGCGCGAACGCCGGCATGAACTGCACCGCCTGGAACTCCGTGCGCGCGAACGCGCTCGCGAACAGTCCCAGCGCCATGCCGAGCCACGCGTCGAGCAGCGTGACGAGGAACAGCGTCCAGGTCGGCCCGCGCAGGTCCAGGCCGAGCCAGGTGAGCGCGATCGTGCCGACGACCGCGGCCTGCACGAGCGCGGTGACGCCGAACGCCAGCGCGTAGCCGAGCAGCAGGTCGAGCTTGCCGAGCGGCGTGGTCATCAGGCGTTCGAGGGTGCCGCTGGTCCGCTCGCGCAGCGTGCCCACGCTCGTGACGATGAACATCACGACGAACGGGAACACGCCCATGAGGATCGGCCCGAACCGGTCGAACGCGCCGGGGGCGGCCAGGACGTACCGGAGCAGGATCATCAGCACGCTGGGGACCAGGATGAGCAGCGCGAGCGTACGGCGGTCGCGGCGGAGCTGGGCCAGGATGCGGCGCATCGTCGCCAGCGTGATCGTCAGGCTCATACCGCGGTCTCCTGTCCCTGGATGAGGCGCAGGAAGGCGGCCTCGAGGTCCTCGGTGCCGGTGCTCGCGCGCAGGGCGTCCGGCGTGTCGTCGGCGAGCAGGCGTCCGTCGCGCATGAGCAGCAGCCGCTCGCAGCGTGCGGCCTCGTCCATCACGTGGCTGGAGATCAGCAGCGTCGCGCCGCGTGCGGCCAGCTCGTGGAACAGCTCCCACAGCTCGGCGCGCAGCACCGGGTCCAAGCCGACCGTCGGCTCGTCCAGCACGAGCAGCTCCGGCGCGCCGAGCAGCGCGATGGCCAGGCTGGCGCGGTGGAGCTGGCCGCCGGACAGGTTCGCGGCGGCCTGGTCGCGCGCGTCGGCGAGCCCGACCTCCTCGATCACCCGGTCCGGGTCGCCGCGCGGCGCGCCCAGCACGGCGGCGAAGTAGCGGAGGTTCTCCCGCACGCTCAGGTCGGCGTAGACGGCCGGGTTCTGTGTGGCGTAGCCGACGCGGCGGCGCAGCTCACGGCTGCCGGCCGGGTGGCCGAGCACGGTGACGTCGCCGCTCGCGACGACCTGCACGCCGACGACCGCGCGCATCAGGGTCGTCTTGCCGCAGCCGCTCGGGCCGAGCAGCCCGACGACCGAGCCTCCTGGCACCGCGAACGACAGGTCGCAGACGACCTCGCGGCCTCCGCGTACGACACGGAGCCCGCTCACCTCGACGGCATAATTCGTCATGTGTTGAATTTATGCCGACGTAGCGCCACGCGTCAACGCCGGCCCGGTCAGCCCTCCAGATAGCGCTGGAGCGTGGGGGCCAGGAGCGCCACGAGCTCCTCCTCCGAAGCCGAGGCCATCGGCTCCACCTCCAGGACGTAGCGGAACATCACCATGCCCACGATCTGCGCGGCCGCGGCGTTGAGATTGAGCTGCGGGACGCCGAGGGCGTCCGCCACCCGGCCCAGCACCTTGGAGGAGATGAAGTCGCGCAGCAGCGCCGCACCCAGCTCGCTCGTCGTCGCCGACCGGATGATGCCCACGAACTGCGGCCGCAGCGCCGGGTCGGACCAGAACCCCAGCACCGTACGCGCGAGGCGTACGCCGATCTCCTCCCGCGGGCCCATCAGGACGAGCGGCAGGAGCTTCTTCGGGTCGACCGGAAACTCCATCGCGGCCGCGAACAGGTCTTCCTTGGTGCCGAAGAAGTGATGCACCAGCGCCGGATCGACGCCCGCGCTGCCGGCGATGGCACGGATGGATGCCTTGTCATAGCCCCGCTCGCCGAACAGGACGCGCGCCGCGGCGAGGATGTCGTCGCGGGAGGAGGACTGGCCGGGCCGGCGCCCTGGCCGCCGTGCGGGAGCTGCCATCAGGAGGGCGAGACCTCGCCCTCGGAGTTCACCCGCCAGGGGCCGCCGGGATGGGCGGCCGCCAGGTGCAGGCGGGTGAAGGCCAGCGACTCGGCGAGGTCCTCCACGCGCTGGTCGCGGCCCGTCGCGCGGCGAGTGTTGATCTCGACCACCACCTGGCCGTTGAACCGTTGCGCGGCCAGGCGCTCCAGCATCTCGGCGGCCGGCTGGTTGCCGCGGCCGGGCACCAGGTGCTCGTCGCGGTTGACCACGCCGATGCCGTCGGCCAGGTGAAGGTGGGCGAGCCGGTCGCCGAGGGCGTCGGCCATCGCGAGCGGGTCCGAGCCGGAGACCGCGGTGTGTGACAGGTCCAGGGTGACGTTGGGGTACGGCTGGTCGACCGGGTTCCAGTGCGGGGCGTACATGCCGACCTCGGCGGCGCGCGCGCGTACGGGGAACATGTTCTCCACCGCGAAGACCACGTCGGTCTCCTCCTGCATGCGCGCGATGCCCTGCTCGAACTCGCGCGCGTAGTCGCGCTGCCAGCGGAACGGCGGATGCACCACGACGACGCGCGCGCCGAGCTTTTCGGCGGCGTCCTTGGAGCGCACGAGCTTGCCCCACGGCTCGCGCCCCCAGACCCGCTGGGTCAGCAGCAGGCAGGGCGCGTGGATGGAGAGGATGGGCACCTGGTGGTAGTCCGACAGTCTTCGCAGAACCTCGACGTCCTGGCTCGCCGGATCGGTGAAGACCATGATCTCGATGCCGTCGTAGCCGAGCTGCGCGGCCATCTCGAAGGCGGCGGGCGTCTTCTCCGGATAGACGGACGCCGTCGAGAGGACGATCGGCGCGTCGGGTACCTGGAGGACTTCTTCCACAATCGGCAAGCCTATGCGCTCCTCCGCCCGGCGCGTTGTGTGATCCCCCACGCGGCTACCGTGGAACGGTGATCGCCACCGGAGCCGTGGCCAGTCCGAACATCTGGACCGCCCCGGGCGTGTACGAACTGGAGAACCTCGCGGCCGACCCCGAGGGCCGGATCGAGGCCGCGATGCGCGACGTACGCGACTGGGCCGGCGCGACCGTGCTCGACGTCGGCTGCGGGACCGGCTTCCACCTCCCGCGGTTCGCGCGTACGGCGGCGAAGGTGCTGGGTGTGGAGCCGCACGAGGGTCTCGCCTCGGCCGCGCGTCGGCGCGTCGCCCAGGTGCCGGGCGTCACGGTACGTGTCGGCACCGCCCAGGCGCTGCCGGCGCCGTCCGCCTCGGTCGACGTCGCGCACGCGCGCTGGGCGTACTTCTTCGGGCCGGGGTGCGAGCCGGGGCTGGCCGAGCTGCGCCGGGTGGTGCGGCGCGGCGGCGTGGCGTTCGTCATCGACAACGACGCGACCCGGTCGACGTTCGGCGGGTGGTTCCGCCGGTGGCTGCCGTCCTACTCTCCGGAGACGGTCGAACGGTTCTGGGCGCGGCAGGGCTTCTCGCGTACGCCGGTCGACATGGGCTGGCGGTTCACCGACCGCGCCTCGCTGGAGGCGGTGCTGAGGATCGAGTTCCCCGCCGCGCTGGCCGCGGAGTTCCTGGCCGAGGTCGAGGGTTGCTCGGTGGACTACGCGGTCAACCTGTGGTGGCGGCGCTTCTGACCGTGCTCCTGAGCGCCGCCAGGACGCGGGCGGCGACGACGCGCATGCCGGCGGCGTTGGGGTGCACGGGCATGGCGGCGTGGGTGAGCAGGATCGGCTCGACCCAGCGGTGTGTCGCGCACATGTCGTGCCTGACGCCGCCGCGGTAGTCGTCGACGAACAGCGCCCCGCCGCGTCGTGCCTGGTCGGCCAGCATCCCGTTCAGCGAGCGTTCGACCCGGTCGAGGTAGGGCACGTCACCGGCGGCCGCCGGGACCGAGGGCCAGCAGCCGGTGTCGTCGGGGAGCACCCTCAGGTAGCCGACCACGACGACCAGGGCGTACGGGGCACGCTGGTGTACGGCCTGCAGGATCGCGGCGATTCGGGGTGCGGTGGCGGCGACCCGGCCGGTGAGGGCGGCGCCGAAGTGTTTCGCGCAGGGCGCGCCGCGCGGGGAGGTGAGGCTGAGCCCGGCGCAGGTGTAGAGCGTGCGGCTGAACCCGATGTCGTTCCCGCCGATCCCGACGGTGACGAGCGCGGTGTCGGGCGTGACGGCGTCGAGCTGCGCGGGGTTGCTGCCGAACAGGACCCGCTGGGGGCGGAACATCTCGGCCGTGGTGGCGGCGCTGCAACTGACGTCGGCGAGCACCCCGGCGTGGAGTGAGCGCGCGAGCAGCGAGGGATAGTTGTGGTCGGACCGCAGGCAGGCGAACGGCGACCCGTGCTGCCGCGGGATCAGCGGCCCTGCGGTGAAGGAGTCCCCGAGCGCGACGTAACGCCCGCCCGCGGTCCTGCCACGAGCGAGCCCGAGGAGCGCTCTGTGCGCGCCCGCACGGCCCTGCCTGACGCGATCCGGCCTGACGCGCGCGCTCACCGCCCGCAGGTCGAATGGCTCCGCGTGGGCGGCGGGCATCGCCTGCGCGCGGACCGCCGCCGGGACGGCGGGGGCGCTCTGCGTGCGCGCGCGGTCCGGCGTCGCTGCTCGGGTCGCCGCCGGCGCGGCCGCGGTGATCGACGGAAGAATCGCCGCGAGCGCGATCCAGCTGCGCATCCAAGCCTCCCTGCCTCGCACGGGCCATGGCGAGCGAGCCGTACGTAGTCATCGTTTTACCCAGCGCGACGCAGGCCACTCCGGGACTGTCGGTGCGCCTGCGTACAGTCGCGCCCATGGCGAAAACCGTGAAACAGGCCTACCGCTGTGCCCAGTGCGGCTGGCAGACCTCCAAGTGGGTGGGCCGCTGCGGCGAGTGCCAGGCGTGGGGCACCGTCGACGTCGCGGGGGCGGCCAAGCCGGCGCGCATCGTCACGGCCGGGCCGGTCAGCGCCCCGCGCGCGGCCGATCGGCGACGTCGACGTGCAGGCCGCGCAGACCACCGCGACCGGCCTGGACGAGCTCGACCGGGTGCTGGGCGGCGGCCTGGTGCCCGGCGCGGTGATGCTGCTCGCCGGCGAGCCCGGCATCGGCAAGTCGACCCTGCTGCTGGAGGTCGCCGCCCTGCACGCGGCGCGCGGGCCGGTGCTCTACGTCACGGGCGAGGAGTCGGCCGAGCAGGTGCGGCTGCGCGCCGACCGGGTCGGCGCCATCGCACCGAAGCTCTACATCGCCGCCGAGACCGACCTGGCGTCAGTGCTGGGGCAGGTCGACTCCGTCGCGCCCGAGCTGCTCGTGGTCGACTCGATCCAGACGATCGGCTCGGCCAGGTCGACGGCGCGCCCGGCGGGGTGAGCCAGGTGCGCGAGGTCGCGGCCAACCTCATCCGGGTGGCCAAGGAGCGCGGCATCACGCACGGTCGTCGTCGGCCACGTGACCAAGGACGGCTCGATCGCCGGGCCGCGCGTGCTGGAGCACCTGGTCGACGTGGTGCTCTACTTCGAGGGCGACCGGCACAGCCGCCTGCGCATGATCCGCGCGGTGAAAAACCGCTACGGCCCGACCGACGAGCTGGGCTGCTTCGACCTGTCGGAGAAGGGCATCGTCGGGCTGCCCGACCCGAGCGGGCTGTTCCTCACCCGGCAGGAGAAGCCCGCGCCGGGCACCTGCGTCACCGTCACGCTGGAGGGCCGCCGCCCGCTCGTCGCCGAGGTGCAGTCGCTGGTGGCCCCCTCGCCGCTCGCCAACCCGCGCCGGATGACCTCCGGGCTCGACTCCTCGCGCGTGGCGATGATGCTCGCGGTGCTCCAGCGACGGTGCGGCATCAAGCTGCACGACCGCGACGTCTACGCCGCGACGGTCGGCGGCGTGCGGCTCAGGGAGCCGTCCGTCGACCTCGCGGTCGCGCTGGCCGTCACCGGCGCCGCGAACGACCTGGCCCTGCCGCCGGACCTGGTCGCGTTCGGCGAGGTCGGGCTGGCCGGCGAGGTGCGCGGGGTGCAGGCGGCGAAGCGGCGGATGTCGGAGGCGTCGCGGCTCGGCTACCGGCGCGCGATCGTCCCCGCGGGCTCGCTCGACCCGGCCGCCAGGGCGAACGGGCACGATCGTGACCGAAGAAGGCATGCGAGTGACGGAAACGGACGCCGTCTGGTCCGCACTAGACATCGCGTTTGCCGCCGGTCGCCCTGGAGCATGACTAGGAGCTGTCCACATTGGTTCGAGGGGAGGAGGATGGCCGGACGCGTTCACCGATAAACTGACCGCCGTCCAGCGACCTCCGGGGGTCACGTGCCAGCACATGACAAGGGTAGAGACGAGCGTCGACGCGCAACCCTTGCCGCCGTCGCGCCTGGTACTCAGCTCCGCGACGGACTCGAACGCATCCTGCGCGGCCACACCGGTGGCCTGATCGTGCTGGGATACGACAAGATCGTCGCGGGCCTGTGCACCGGGCGGCTTCCAGCTCGACGTCGAGTTCTCCTCGACGCGCCTGCGGGAGCTGGCCAAGATGGACGGCGCGATCGTCATCGACAGCACCTGCACACGCATCGTCCGCGCGGGCGTCCACCTCATGCCCGACCCGACGATCCCGACCGAGGAGTCCGGCACCCGCCACCGCACCGCCGAGCGGGTGGCGCGCCAGACGGGCTTCGCGGTGCTGTCGGTGAGCCAGTCGATGCGCATCATCGCGCTCTACCTCGACGGCCAGCGCTACGTCCTGGAGGACTCGGCGGCGATCCTGTCCCGTGCCAACCAGGCGCTCGCCACACTTGAACGCTACAAGCTGCGCCTGGACGAGGTGGCCGGCACCCTGTCGGCGCTGGAGATCGAGGACCTCGTCACCGTGCGTGACGTCAGCGCGGTCGTCCAGCGGCTGGAGATGGTCCGCCGCATCGCCGACGAGATCAACGGCTACGTCGTCGAACTCGGCACCGACGGCCGCCTGCTCTCCCTCCAGCTGGACGAGCTCGTGTCGGGCGTCGACATCGACCGCGAGCTGATCGTCCGCGACTACGCCCGCCAGGACAGCGGCCCGCGCCCGGTCGCGGACGTACTGGCCGCGCTCAACCGCCTGTCGGCCACCGAGCTCCTCGACCTGCCCACGGTCGCCGAAGTTCTGGCGTTCTCCGGCAACGACCCGTTGGACATCCCGGTGAGCCCGAAGGGCTACCGCCTGCTGGCCAAGGTCCCCCGCATGCCGAGCCTGGTGGTCGAACGCCTGGTGGAGCACTTCGGCGGCCTGCAGAAGCTCCTCGCCGCCGGCATAGACGACCTCCAGAGCGTCGGCGGAGTCGACGAGGCCCGAGCCCGCAGCGTCCGCGAGGGCCTCTCCCGCCTGGCCGAGTCCAGCATCCTCGAACGCTACGTCTGACCCCGGGCTCGGCCCCTCACCCGAGCCGCCCCGAAGCAACGCCCTCCGCCGCCCGTCTCACCCGCCCTGAAACCGCCTGCCGGGCTGTCCTCAGCGCAGGCGGAAGACCTCGCGGCGGGTCTTCATGCCCGGGGCGCCCACCGCGATCACGTACGTGCCCGGGGTGGCGCGTTTGTCGCTCGTGCAACGGTGCCGGTCCCAGTCGAGCGTGGCGAGGTAGGGCACGCCGCGCCGGAGCATCTGGAGGTTCGAGCCGGCGCCCGTCACACACTGGGCCGAGGACCACACGCGATCCGCGCCGGAGGAGATGCGGACCAGCATCGCCTTCGGGCCCACGTCGAACGTGCAGGACCGGCGGCCGGTGTTCACGACGCTCAGGCCGAACCTCGGATGCGCCTTGCCGCGGAACACCGTGGAGCCCGGCGTGAAGTCGACGACGACGTCCGCCGCGTCGCACTGGTCCCCCGCGTGCTTCTTGGCCGCCGGCGGCGCCGAGGGCGTCGCCGTGATCGTCACGGTGGCGGCCGGCGTCGGCGTCACGCCCGCGGCGGGGAGCGCCGGCCGGGCCGTACGCCGGGCGTCACGGTGGCGGCCGCGTTGCGGACCTGCGCCGTCGACCGTTTGTGTCCCGAGCCGGAACAGGCCCACGCCACCAAGCCGATCAGCGTGATCCCGCCCGCCAGGACGTACACGCGCCGTCGCCAGTACGCCTCCACGTCGCCCGGTTCGGGCTCGACCTCAGAGTCCAGCCGCTCGGTACGTTCGGTGTCTGCGTCCATACTCTCAGTATGCTTTTTCGATCATGGCGGGTTGCCGCGACCCGCCGTGCCAGGATCGATCGCGTCATGCATGAAACCGAATACGCCGAGCCCATCCTGACCTGGTACGCCGCGAATGCCCGCGATCTGCCCTGGCGACGCCCCGACACGTCACCCTGGGCCGTACTCGTCAGCGAGATCATGTTGCAGCAGACCCCGGTCGTCCGTGTGCTGCCCGCCTACGCGTCGTGGCTGGCCCGGTGGCCGGTCCCCGCCGCGCTGGCCGCAGAGCCCCCAGGCGAGGCCGTACGCGCCTGGGACCGCCTCGGCTACCCCCGCCGCGCCCTGAACCTCCACGCGAGCGCACGTGCCATCGTGGACCGTCACGACGGCGTGGTCCCGGCCGAGTACGACGAGCTGCGCGCGCTGCCCGGCGTGGGCGCGTACACGGCCGCCGCGGTGGCCAGCTTCGCGTACCGCCGCCGCCACGCCGTACTGGACACCAACGTCCGGCGGGTGCTGGCCAGGGCCGTGACGGGCGTCCAGTACCCGCCGAAGACCCAGACCACGGCCGAGGTACGCCTGGCCGAGTCCCTGCTCCCCCTCGATCCGCCCGTGGCGGCCCGCTGGTCCGTGGCGATCATGGAACTCGGCGCGCTGGTCTGCACGGCACGCACGCCACGCTGCGCGGACTGCCCGCTGGCGGCCGCCTGCACGTGGCGCCTGGCCGGCAAGCCACCGTACGACGGCCCGCCGCGCAAGGGCCAGACCTACGCGGGCACCGACCGCCAGTGCCGCGGCCGCCTCCTGGCCGTCCTGCGAAAGTCCGCCGAACCGGTCGAGAAGGCCGCCCTGGACGACGTCTGGAGCGACACCCTCCAGCGCGAACGCGCATTGGCCACCCTGATCGAGGACGGCCTGGTCGACCCCCTGGAGGACGGCCGCTACGCCCTCCCCAGCTGAGCGCCGCCGCCTGCATGCGGATCGCATGTCCGCCATGCAGGTTGCATGTCGACCCCTATGCTGGAGGCATGGCGAACCTCCAGATCCGTAACGTCCCCGAAGACGTGCACGCGGTCGTCCGCGCACGCGCCGCGGCGGCCGGCCGGTCCGTGTCCGACTACCTGCTGGACAAGATCGTGGAGCTCACGCAGGAGCCGACGCAGGCCGACGTCTTCGCGCGAGCGGCCCGGCGCACACGCACCGAGGGCCCGACGGTCGATGACATCGTCGACGCCATCGGCGAGGGCCGGGGCGAGTGATCGGAGTCGTCGCGGACGCCTCGGCGCTCCTGCACGCTTTCGAGGCGCGCGAGCCGAATCCGGCCCTGCTCTCACGCCTCGGGGCGGCACGCCTGCACGCGCCCCATCTGCTCGACGTGGAGTTCCTCAGCGGGCTCCGCGGCCTCGTTCGCGGTAAGAAGCTCAGCGCCGACCGGGCGCAGGACGCCCGCAACGACTTCGCGGACCTGGTCATCACCCGCTATGAAAGCTCGGGTCTGGCCGACCGTATCTGGGCGCTCCGCGACAACGTGACCGCCTACGACGCGTGCTACATCGTGCTCGCCGAAGTCCTCGGCTATCCGCTGGTGACCAGTGACGCCAGGTTGGCCAAGACGGCGGGCCACTATGCCGAGGTCGAGGTCTACCCGCACGTCTGAGCGACGACGAGCCGAGGCCCCGCGCTCCCGTGGATCGGGAGGGCGGGGCCTCGGGTCGTCTGTTACGGGTGGTTGGCGGGCTCGGCGGTCGGCCGGGACCGGCTCGGGCTTGGGCTCGCCCTCGAAGGTGAACTTCGCGGTCTCGCCCGTGCCCTCGACGCCGACCATGACGATCTCGCCGGCGTGGAGCTCGCCGTAGAGGATCTTCTCGGACAGGTTGTCCTCGATCTCGCGCTGGATCGTACGGCGCAGCGGGCGGGCGCCCAGCACCGGGTCGTAGCCGCGCTCGGCCAGCAGGTCCTTCGCGTCCTGGCGCAGCTCGATGCCCATGTCGCGATCCTTGAGCCGGTCGTCGACCTTGGCGATCATCAGGTCGACGATCTGGATGATCTCCTTCGGCGTGAGCTGGTGGAAGACGACAGTGTCGTCGACACGGTTGAGGAACTCCGGCCGGAAGTGCTGCTTGAGCTCCTCGTTGACCTTCGCCTTCATCCGGTCGTACGAGCCCTGCTCGTCGTTCTCCCGCGCGAAGCCGACCGACAGGCCCTTGGAGATGTCGCGGGTGCCGAGGTTGGTCGTCATGATCACGACCGTGTTCTTGAAGTCGACCACGCGGCCCTGGGCGTCGGTCAGCCGCCCGTCCTCGAGGATCTGCAACAGCGAGTTGAAGATGTCGGGGTGGGCCTTCTCGATCTCGTCGAACAGGACGACCGAGAACGGCTTGCGGCGGACCTTCTCGGTCAGCTGGCCGCCCTCTTCGTAGCCGACGTATCCGGGCGGAGAACCGAACAGCCGCGAGACCGTGTGCTTCTCCATGAACTCGGACATGTCAAGCTGGATCAGCGCGTCCTCGTCGCCGAACAGGAACTCGGCCAGCGTCTTGGACAGCTCGGTCTTACCCACGCCGGACGGGCCGGCGAAGATGAACGAACCACCGGGGCGCTTGGGGTCCTTCAGACCCGCGCGCGTACGGCGAATCGACTGGGACAGCGCCTTGATGGCGTCGTTCTGGCCGATGACCCGGTGGTGGAGCTCGTCCTCCATGCGCAGCAGGCGGGCGCTCTCCTCCTCGGTCAGCTTGAAGACCGGAATGCCGGTCGCCGTCGCGAGAACCTCCGCGATCAGCTCCTCGGTGACCTCGGCGACGACGTCCATGTCGCCGGCCTTCCATTCCTTCTCCCGCTGTGCCTTGGCCTGGAGAAGCTGCTTCTCCCGGTCACGCAGCGCCGCGGCCTTCTCGAAGTCCTGCGCGTCGATCGCGGACTCCTTGTCGCGGCGTACGTCGGCGATCTTCTCGTCGTACTCGCGCAGGTCCGGCGGCGCGGTCATGCGGCGGATGCGCATGCGCGAGCCGGCCTCGTCGATAAGGTCGATCGCCTTGTCCGGCAGGAACCGGTCGCTGATGTAGCGGTCGGCGAGCTGCGCGGCGGCCACCAGCGCGCCGTCGGTGATCGACACCCGGTGGTGCGCCTCGTAGCGGTCGCGCAGGCCCTTGAGGATCTCGATCGTGTGCGACAGCGAAGGCTCGGCGACCTGGATGGGCTGGAAACGACGCTCGAGAGCGGCGTCCTTCTCCAGGTATTTGCGATATTCGTCCAGCGTCGTCGCGCCGATGGTCTGCAACTCGCCGCGAGCCAGCATCGGCTTGAGGATGCTGGCCGCGTCGATCGCGCCCTCGGCGGCGCCCGCACCCACCAGGGTGTGCAGCTCGTCGATGAACAGGATGATGTCGCCGCGGGTGCGGATCTCCTTGAGCACCTTCTTCAGGCGCTCTTCGAAGTCGCCGCGGTAACGGGAACCCGCCACCAGCGCGCCCAGGTCGAGCGTGTAGAGCTGCTTGTCCTTGAGCGTCTCGGGCACCTCGCCCTTGACGATCTTCTGGGACAGGCCCTCGACCACGGCCGTCTTGCCGACGCCGGGCTCACCGATGAGTACGGGGTTGTTCTTGGTACGGCGGGACAGCACCTGCATGACCCGCTCGATCTCTTTCTCGCGCCCGATCACCGGGTCGAGCTTGCCTTCACGCGCGGCCTGGGTCAGGTTGCGGCCGAACTGGTCCAGCACAAGGGACGTCGACGGCGCGGCCTCCGACGGGCCACCCGAGGACGCGGGCTCCTTGCCCTGGTATCCGTGCAGCAACTGGATCACCTGCTGCCGTACGCGGTTCAGATCGGCGCCCAGCTTCACCAGGACCTGGGCCGCGACGCCTTCGCCCTCGCGGATCAGACCGAGCAGGATGTGCTCGGTGCCGATGTAGTTGTGACCGAGCTGCAGCGCCTCGCGCAGCGAAAGCTCAAGGACCTTCTTCGCCCGCGGAGTGAACGGGATGTGTCCCGAAGGCGCCTGCTGCCCCTGGCCGATGATCTCCTCGACCTGCTGGCGTACGGCTTCGAGGCTGATGCCCAGGCTCTCAAGCGCCTTGGCGGCAACGCCCTCGCCCTCGTGGATGAGGCCCAAGAGGATGTGCTCGGTGCCGATGTAGTTGTGGTTGAGCATCCTGGCCTCTTCTTGAGCCAGGACGACAACCCGCCGCGCGCGGTCCGTAAACCTCTCGAACATCTCGTCGCTCCTCACAGAGCGGTCGGGCAGGGGCCGGTACGTCCGACCCTGTCCTTCCGCATGCTAGCCCGCCCGGCGGACGCTGCCACTCGGTAGTCCCATCGGAAACGTTCCCCGGGCAAGACCGTTCATCCACATCCAACTACCGCGCGGGCCCGTGATGTTCCCCGTACGCCGCAAGCGAACGGCCCGGCACCCGCTAGACCGGGCGACGGACCGTTCACCGGAGCTGTATTCGATCAGTGTGCGCGCTCGTACTCCTCGACGACAGTCGCCGGGATGCGGCCGCGCTCGTTGACCTTGATGCCACGCGCCTTGGCCCACGCACGGATATCGGCACTCCGTTCGCGGCTCGACGCTGCACGACTCCGACGCCGACGGCCGCCTCCAGCGGCCCCGCCGGCCTTCCGCGCGTGCTCAACGAACGGCGCCAGAGAATCCCGCACCTTCTTAGCGTTGGTGCTGCTCAGATCGATCTCATAGGGGACACCGTCGAGAGAGAACTGAACGGTCTCCTCGGCCTCCCCCCCATCGATGTCGTCGATGAGGCGCTTAATGATCTGCTCTGCCATGGAGACTGACCTTTCACCGGAGCAAACTGCATTCGGTTGCCAAAGATATACCGCCATGGCTCCCGATGACAATTCCATCACGAGAAGTTTAGCACGTGCGTTACGGTGCGTAATCACCCTGGCAATCGATCCGGCGGCGCGGAGCTTACTGCCCGGGCCGGCGCTTCTCCTCTACGTCTTCACGGGGTCGCTTACCGCCCATCTCTCTCCGCACCACCCAGAACACGCCTGCGATGAACACGGCGGCCACCGTGAGAGGGGGTACGAGCGCCGCAACGTCGTTCCACATCGGTCCAAGCCTTCCCTTCTCGCGTAATCGGACCCCGTCCCCCAAGCCGTCAGCCAAGCCGACTGGGCGGTCACGGGCCCTGCACTTGAATTGTCCCCCAGGTGGTTGAGGAGCTCGCTCCGCCCCGGCTTTCGGGCTGACCGCCTCGTGACATCCGGTCCACGCGGGCATCAAGGGCCCGCCCGGCACGGGTTCGGCGGGGTATCGATACGCTGCGGCGAGTTGCGCCGCCGCGCCGGGCCGGCCCGAACGCGCCTCGGTCGGCCTGTCCGAAAAGTCGAGGGGGGTCACCGCACCCGCCGAGCACTCCGAATAACCCTCGCGTACCACCACTTAACCGTCAGCGACGGTCACTGAATGCTTATCCGTACGGCGCTCGTCAGGTGCTTCGGGATCATGAGCAGCGAACATGCACCGTGGAATCCATCGGTCGTCGCGATCCGGCGATCTTAAGGCCCGGAGCGTGACAGGATCCAATGCGGCAGGCTGGGCGATCCGAGAGACGACGGGCGACGACGTGACGTTCTACGCGGACCTTCATATCCATTCGCGATACTCCCGCGCCTGCAGCAAGGACTGTGACCTTGAACACCTGGCGTGGTGGGCGGGCCGCAAAGGCGTCTCGGTCGTGGGCACCGGCGATTTCACGCATCCCGCGTGGATGGAGGAGCTACGCCAGAACCTCGTGCCCGCAGAACCGGGGCTGTTCCGGCTGCGGCCCGACCTCGAACGCCGGGTGAGCCGAACACTACCGCCCGCGTGCCGTCAGCCGGTGCGTTTTCTGCTCTCCGTCGAGATCTCGACCATCTACAAAAAGGGTGAACGCACGCGGAAGGTGCACCACCTCCTTTATGCACCGTCGTTTCAGGCCGCGGAACGCATCACGGCCGCCCTTGCGAAGATCGGCAATCTCGCCTCGGACGGGCGGCCGATACTCGGTCTCGACTCGCGCCATCTCCTCGAGATCACGTTGCAGAGCGACCCCGGCTCCTACCTCGTTCCGGCCCATGTGTGGACGCCCTGGTTCTCGGTTCTCGGCTCGAAGTCCGGCTTTGACGCGGTCGCCGACTGCTACGACGATCTGGCCGGCCATATCTTCGCGGTCGAGACCGGCCTGTCCTCAGATCCCCTGATGAACTGGCGTGTGCCCTCGCTCGACGGCTACCGCCTCGTCAGCAACTCCGACGCACACTCCCCACCGGCACTTGCCCGCGAGGCGTCGATGTTCGCGACCGAGATGGACTACTACGCGCTGCGCGCCGCACTCGAGACCGGCGAGGGCTACGGGGGCAGCGTGGAGTTCTTTCCCGAGGAAGGGAAATACCACCTCGACGGTCACCGCAAATGCGGCGTACGCCTCGAACCGGACGAGACAAAGGCGCATGGGGGCCGCTGCCCGTCGTGCGGCCGCCCGATCACCGTCGGCGTGCTGAGCCGCGTGGACGATCTGGCCCGCCACCCGGAGGGCCGGCGACCGGAGGGCGCGGCGGACTTTCGCAATCTGATCCCGCTCCCGGAGATCGTCAGCGAGATCCGCGGCGTCGGGCCACGGTCCAAGTCGGTGCTCGGCCACATCGCCGAGCTGGTGTCGGCGCTCGGCCCCGAACTCGCGATCCTGGACGACGTGCCGCTGGACGACGTACGCGGGGTGGGCGGCGAGCTGCTCGCCGAGGCGATCGGCCGGCTGCGGCGCGGCACGGTGATCCGCGACGCCGGGTACGACGGCGAGTACGGCGAGATCCGCCTCTTCGAGCCGGGCGAACTCCGGCGCGAGGGCAAGCACGCGGTCGGCCTGTCGGGCGCACCGGACGACTCTGGGCTGTTTGAAATGCCCCAGGGCACCATAAGTACCGGGAATGCGACTGAAAGGGCCTCAGCGGCCGTGTACGGGGCGGTGGGGGGCGAGGAGGAGGAGAGCGGGGACAAGGAGCAGAACCCTGCGGCGGAGACGTCTCCGGCGGCCGTGCACTCCGAGCCGCCGATCGAGGGCCAGCAGGACATCCTCGAGGCCGCCGCGGCCGCGGCAGATGATGCCGATGAGGCAGATGATGCCGATAAGACGAATGGGGCTCATGGGCCCGGTGCTGCCGGGCAGACCAACGGGGCGCGCGAGGCCGGTGAGGCTGACAGGGCTCGTGGGGTCGGCGGCGCCCATGGGCCCGACGAGGTCAGTGAGACTCGTGGGGCCGATGGGGTCGATGAGACCGATGGGGGCGAGGATGCCAACGGGGCTCGTGGGGACGGTGAGATCGGCGGGGCTCGCGGGGGCGGTGGGCGCGGTTCGGTACTCGACGGGCTGGATCCGGAGCAGCGCGTCGCCGCGGCGCATCCCGGCGGGCCGTTGCTGATCATCGCTGGCCCCGGCACCGGCAAGACCCGCACGCTGACGCACCGGATCGCCCACCTCGTCGCCGAGCGTGACGTCGAGCCCGAGCGGTGCCTGGCGATCACATTCACCAGGCGCGCGGCCGACGAGATGCGCGAGCGGCTGGCGGTCCTGCTGCCCGGCCGGGCCGAGCGTCTCACCGTCGCGACGTTCCACGGGCTCGGGGTGCTGATCCTGCGCGAGCAGTACGAGCGCGCGGGGCTTCCCGCCGACTTCCGCATCGCCGACGAGGCCGAGCGCCTGGAGATCGCCCGCGAGATGACCGGCTCGGACAAGGAGGCGAAGAAGCTCCTCGCCGGCTTCGACCGCCCGAGCCGGCCCGGCGCCGCCGAAGACCCCGAGGCGCGCGGCTCGTACGAGAAGCGACTGCGCGAACGCGGCCTGGCCGACTTCGCCGACCTGCTGCGGCTGCCGGTACGGCTCCTCGCCGGCGACCCGGCCCTGTCCGCGCACTACCGCGAGCGCTGGCCCTGGATCAGCGTCGACGAGTACCAGGACGTCGACGAGACGCAGTACACCCTCCTGACCCTCCTCGCGGGCACTGACGCGGGCGGAGGGCTCACCGCGATCGGGGATCCCGACCAGGCGATCTACGCGTTCCGCGGGGCCGACGTCGGGTTCTTCCTGCGGTTCGAGGACGACTTCGGCGGCGCCACGACCGTGCTGCTCAGCCGCAACTACCGGTCCGCGCCCGCGATCGTGCGGGGGGCCGCCGCCGCGATACGGGCGACCAGTCTCGTGCCCGACCGGTTGCTGGATCCGCAGCGGCCCGGCGACCGGCTCATCCACGTACGGGAGAGCCCCGACGCGCAGGGCGAGGCGGAGTTCGTCGCCGCGACGATCGACCGGCTGCTCGGCGGCTCGTCCTTCCACTCTCTGGACTCCGGCCGAGCGGACGGGCACCACGACGAACATCTCGACTTCTCCGACATCGCCGTGCTCTACCGCTCCTCCGCCCAGGCCGAGCCGATCATGGAGGCGCTCACCCGCGCCGGCATGCCGTACCAGAAGCGTTCGCACGACCGGCTCGTCAAGCGTCCCGGGGTACGTGAGATCGCCCACGAGCTGCGGCACCACGGCGGGCCGCTCACCGGCCGGGTACGCGCCGCGGTGGGCGCGCTGGCCGGCGCGCACGACGAGACGGTCCTGCGCACCGCGGCCGAGTTGCTCGGCCCGCTCGCCGGCCGGTGTGGCGAGGACCTGGAGACCTTCCTCGCCGAGCTGGCCCTCGGCGCGGAGGTGGACACCCTCGACCCGCGCGCCGACCGGATCGCGTTGCTGACCCTGCACGCCTCCAAGGGCCTGGAGTTCCCGGTGGTGTTCATCGTCGGCTGCGAGGACGGGCTGTTGCCGATGCGTCTGCCGGACACCGACGAGGACGAGGAACGCCGGCTCTTCTTCGTCGGCATGACGCGGGCGCGGTCGTCGCTCTACCTGTCCGGCTCGCGGCGGCGCGACCCGTCGCCGTTCCTGCGCGGCATCCCCGGCAAGTACGTCGCACGCGCCGAGCCCGAACGCCGCCGGCGCAACCGCGACCACCAGCTCCGCCTGATCTGACGTCCGCACGCCCCAGGGGGCCTCAGACGGACAGGCTCAGGCGGGCGGCGCCACCGGGCGGGGGCGGGTGTTGACCACCAGCGTTCCGGCGGCGCGGTCGTGCAGCGCCTGCCGGTGCGCGCCCTCGTACAGCAGGCCGACCTCGGCGACCCAGAAGAACCCGGCGATGACGTTGAGCACCGGCACCGGCCGGGCCGCGGGCGGCAGCGCGTAGATCACCGAGCGGACCAGCGCCTGGCTGACCCGCAGCCGCTCGCCGTCCGCCGAGACGATCGCGATGCCGGTGAGCCACTTGCCGACCGTACGGCCCCACAGCGCCACCTGGACCGCCTCGTACACCAGGTACACCGCGGCGAACGCGACGGGCGCGACGACCGTTTGCGCGGTGTGCCGTGAGAACAGCGCGGTGACGATCGTCGCGAGGGGCACGCCGACGATGAGCGTGTCCACGAGACGTGCCACGAGACGCTGTGACGGCTCCGCTAGCGTCATGGTCACGGCCTCTTCGGTCATGCGTCCTCGAACTCCCGGTCATCGACCACGACCGTACGTGCCAGCCGGTCGTGGAGTGCCTGGTGCAGTGGCTGGTCCCAGATCGCCCACAGGTACGCCATGAGGGTGCCGACGCCGCAGCCGAACAGGTAGAGCACGTTGTTGACGGCGGCGCGGCCGACGGCCTGCACCGGCTGCATCGGCGAGCCGTCCTCGGAGATCACGCGCAGGCTCAGGATGCGCTTGCCCAGCGTCTGGCCCCAGAACGCGAGCTGCACCGCCTCGTACAGGAACGGCAGGACCGCCACCACGAGCACCCAGCCGAACACCGCGGGGCCGGACCAGACCGCGGCGCCCCTCCCGTGGCTGCCCGGCTCGTCCAGGCCGACGGCGGCGATCATGAAGGGCAGGATGAGCGCGAAGCCCACGATGCCGAGCAGGCCGGCGTCGATGATCCGTGCGCCGGCCCGGCGTAGGACGGGAGCGAGGGTCAGCTCCGCGACCGGCTCCTCGTAGGGACTCATCGACCACCTTCCAGGTGCAGGAGCATCCGGGTGTTGCCCAGGGTGTTCGGCTTGACCCGGTCGAGGTCGAGGAACTCCGCCACACCGTCGTCGTAGGAGCGCAGGAGTTCTTCGTACACCTCGGGCGCCACCGGGCTGCCCAGCAGCCGGCGGAACCCGTGGCGGGAGAAGAAGGCCACCTCGAAGGTGAGGCAGAAGACGCGTCGAACCCCGAGTTCGCGCGCGGTCTCCAGGAGCCGCGCGACTATACGATGCCCTACTCCGTGGCCACGGCACGACTCATCCACCGCGACCGTGCGCACCTCGGCCAGGTCCTCCCACATGACGTGCAGCGCGCCGCAACCCACGACGGCGCCGGACTCGCGATCCTCCGCGACCCAGAACTCCTGGACGTCCTCGAACAGCGTCACGGTCGGCTTGGCCAGCAGCCGGCCCGGGCCGGCGTACATGTCGACCAGCCGCCGGATCGCCCGGACGTCCGTCGCACGGGCACGGCGAATAGCTGTCTCCACAAACAGGTGACCCTAGCCGCCGGCCGCTCGCCAGGGGGCTCGCGGGCGGCCGTACTCCCGCTTCTGATCAGCTGTCGTCAGATGAGTTGCCGTCGTGCCGCCCACACAACGGCTTCTATCGGGGTGTTCACATTGAGCCGATCACATATCGATCGCAGTCGCCTCCGTAGCGTCCGCGCGCTGAGTTCAAGCTTCCGCGCTGCCACATCTGCGGTGACACCTGTTGCGATCTGCGCGAGCAACCGGAGTTCGTCCTCGCTCAGCCGCGGATCGTCGGTGCCACGGCGTGTCAGTGTGGCCTGTTCCACTCCGTCCTCCCTCGTCCCTGGTGATGACTACGGGGATGCGGCGGGGTGCCGCACGGGCACGGGTAGGCCTGGCGCGCTTGACCGGAGGTGGCCGCATACGCCGATTTGGCTGCGCGGCCGGGGAACTCCAGTAACGATTCATACGTTGAGGATTCGTGAAGGGACGTCACCCCGGGTGCGCGAGGAAACGTCCCGGCGTTGCGACCGGGACCGGAATCCGCAAGTAGGGGAGGGGTCATCGGTTACGCCTCACGCCCCCATCCCTTCGAGCAGCGATCCCGGCAAAGATCGTGAATCGTTTCAAGCTAGGCTTCGATCCGGAACGCTAGGCGGCCGGATCCGGACCGTCAAGCGTTCAAATGTTACGTCGCGTAGCCGCGTGAAAACCCGCCGCTACATAACACATCGGAAACAGTTGTTCGCAGCCATTAACCTGCGAAAACCGTGTCACTCGAGAGGAAGAGAGCGTGCCGCCCGTCAGCATCCGGGATGTGGCGATGCGTGCAGGTGTCTCGGTTGGGACAGTTTCGAATGTCCTAAACCGGCCAAACCTGGTGGCCGAAGCTACCCGCGAGCGCGTACGTGCGGTCATCGGCGAGCTTGGTTTCGTACGCAACGAGAGCGCCCGGCAGCTCCGCCAAGGCCGTAGCCGCACCCTCGGCGTCGTCCTGGAGAACCTCGCCAACCCGTACTTCACCGATCTCGCGCGCGGCGCGGAGGCGGCGATGAACACGGACGGTTTCGACGCGCTGTGGTGTTCGAGCGACGGCTCCGCCGCGAAGGAGCGTCGCTGTCTCGACTTCCTCGAAGAACAACGCGTCAGCGGAGTGATCATCACGCCCGTCGACCTCCGCTCCGACCGCATCGCGGAAATGCAGTCCCGCGGCCTTTCCGTCGTGGTGCTCGACCGGCGCGACCACTCCAGTGCCTGCTCGACGCGGGTCGACCACGTCGCGGGCGGCGAGATCGCCGTCGACCGGCTGCTCCGCCGTGACAACCGCCGGATCGCCATCGTCACCGGCCCGCTGCTCCAGGAGCCGATCAAGGACCGCTACGTCGGCGCGGAGAACGCCGCACGCGCCGCCGGGCTGGCCGAGGAGGACCTGGTCACCCTCGTACGCTGCGACCTGACGCCGACGGAGGGCAAGGAGGCGGCGCGGCGGCTGCTGGAGCTCGCCCAGCCGCCGACCGGGGTGTTCTGCACCAACGACCTGCTGGCCATCGGCCTGGTCAACGAGCTGCTACGGGTGGGCGTCAAGGTGCCCGGCGAGATCAGTGTGATCGGCTACGACGACATCGAACTGGCCGCCACGTCGGTGGTGCCGCTGACGACCGTTCGCCAGCCGCGGCACGAGCTCGGCTGGACCGCCGCGGAGTTGGGAATCGCCGAGTCGGCCGCGACGGGAGACCACGACCACCGCCAGCTCGTGCTCTCCCCCTCCCTCGTCGTACGCGAGTCGGCCTGACCCGCGGCGCTAGCGCTCGTTTCCCGCGCGCAGCCAGGCGACGTAGTCGGCGACGGCGCGTTCGGTGTCGTACTCAGGCTCATAACCGGTGTCCTCGCGGAGCCGGGTGAAGTCGAGGTAGGGGTCGTGGCCGTCTGGGTCGCGGGCGTCGGGCAGCTCGATCCGCGACCGGGGCACGGCCGTGCGGATCGCGCCGAGGAGCTCCGCGTTGGTCATCACCCGTCCGCCTCCCACGTTGTACGTGCGATGGTTCAGCCGGTCGGCCAGTTGCAGCAGCGCGATGGCCCGGCCGCAGTCCTTCGCATAGATCAGATCACCCCCGTCACGCGCGCGTGGCGGCGAGGCCAGCAGCGAGAAGTCCGGGGCCGTGTCGCGTACCGCGGCGTGCACGAGCTGAGGCGCCGCGAAGAACCGCGAGGCCGTACCCACACCGCAGAGATGCGGAAGCCGACCACCTCGACGCCCATGGCGCCGGCCGGGTGGTCGACCAGCAGCTCACCGATCTTCTTGAACGCCGGGATCACGTGGCCCGTCGTCAGGTCCTCCCGCAGTGGGCTCGCGCCGGGCGGCCAGGGCACGGCCCTCCTGGACGCGCTGGAGGACCAGGGGCTGGTGGCGCGGCGTCCGCACACCGACGACAGGCGCCGCAACGTCGTGGAGCTGACCGAGACCGGCCTGGAGACGCTGCGCCTCGCGACCGAGGCGAGGGACGAGGCGGAGCGCCGCTTCCTCTCCTCACTCGCCGCGCCCGCCGCCCGCCAGTTGAAGGACACCCTCCGTACGCTCCTGACGAGCTGAAACGGGGACGGCCCCCAGGCAAGGGGAGCCGCCCCCGTGGCGTGCTCAGGCTCCGACGGTCTCGACCGTCGCGGCCTCCGGGTGGCCGATGGCCAGGCCGCTCTCTGGGTCGAAGAAGTGCAGGCGCGTGGTGTCGACGGCGAGTTCGAGCGACTGGCCCGGGCGTACGCGCGAGCGTGCGTTGACGCGCGCGGTCCACAAAGCCTTGTTGTCGGTCAGCGGGATCGCGGTGTCGTCCTCCTCCGCGTCCTGGGCGAGGTCGGCGGTGTCCTTGTGCTCGACCGGCGGCGCGTTGATCGCGAAGATGACGTTGATCTCGCTGCCCAGTTCTTCGGTGACGTCCGCGGTCACCGGCATTACCGGCCAGTCCTGGCCGCTGTGGCCCGAGTCCTCGAAGTCGGAGGGGCGGATGCCGAGGATGAGCGAGCGGCCGGCGTAGTCCTCCAGGCCCGGGCGGTTCTGGAAGACTTCGGCCGGCACCGGCAGGTCGAAGTCGGCGAACCGTACGCGCCCCGAGCCGCCGTCGCGGGACAGATCGGCGTTGACGAAGTTCATCGCGGGCGAGCCGATGAAGCCGGCGACGAACAGGTTCACCGGGTTGTCGAAGAGGTTCTGCGGGGTGTCGACCTGCTGGAGCAGGCCCTCGCGGAGGACGCAGACGCGGTCGCCGAGGGTCATCGCCTCGACCTGGTCGTGCGTGACGTACACAGTCGTGACGCCGAGGCGCTCGTGGAGCTGGTTGAGCGAGGCGCGCATCGAGACGCGGAGCTTGGCGTCGAGGTTGGACAGCGGCTCGTCCATCAGGAACGCCTGGGGCTCGCGGACGATCGCCCGGCCCATCGCGACGCGCTGCCGCTGGCCGCCGGACAGAGCGGCGGGCTTGCGCTTGAGGAACTGCTCCAGGCCCAGCATCTTGGCGGCGTCGCCGACGCGCTTCTTGATCTCGGCCTTGGAGGTGCCGCGGAGCTGGAGGCCGAACGCGAGGTTCTGTTCGACGGTCATGTGCGGGTAGAGCGCGTAGTTCTGGAAGACCATCGCGATGTCGCGGTCCTTGGGCGCGAGGTCGTTGACGACCCGGTCGCCGATGGAGATCTCGCCGCCGGTGATGTCCTCCAGCCCCGCGATCATGCGCAGGGCGGTCGACTTTCCGCAGCCCGAGGGGCCGACCAGGACCATGAACTCCCCGTCCGCGATCTCCAGGCTGAGGTTGTTCACCGCCTTGATGTCGCTGGTGTACGCCTTGTCGACCTGATCCAGGACGATCTTGGCCATGGGGGTCCTCCGATAGGTGTGACCTTCAAAGTGTCCACAACCATAGCTACTGTTCTCATATATGAACAGTCTTGAATCGGTCTAGGCTGTGGTCCGGCTCCGGTGCGATGGCCGGATCTCTGGGTGAGCGCGACGCACGATCGGCGGCGCTCTAGAGGGGCTGGGGATGGATTCGTCCGATACGACCGGGCCGGGCGTCAAGTCCGCGATGCGCACGGTCGCACTGCTCGACTTCTTCGCCCGCCAGGGCGGCATGTACAGCCTCACCGCGATCCAGCAGGAGCTGGGCTACCCCAAGAGCAGCCTGTACGCCCTGCTGCGCACGCTCGTACAGCTCGGCTGGGTGGAGACCGACCCGACCGGCACGCTCTACCGCATCGGCATGCGGGCCCTGCTCGTCGGCGCGTCCTACATCGACGGCGACCCGGTCGTCGGCATGGCGCACGAGACCCTCGAATGGCTGGCCGAGGCCACCGGCGAGACCGTGCACTTCGGCCGCCTCGACGACGTCGACGTGGTCGACCTGTCCTCCCGCCCGTCCCGGCACGACCTGCGCCCCGTCGTACGCGTCGGCCGCCGGATGCCCGCGCACAGCACGGCACTGGGCAAGGCCCTGCTCGCCGACCGCCCCGCACCCGAGCTGCCCGACGAGCTCGAACGCTGGACCGAGCACACCATCACCGACCCCAAGGACCTGGCCGAGGACCTGCTCCGCGCACGCGAGCGCGGGTATGCGATCGACCGCGAGGAGAACAGCACCGGCGTCTGCTGTTTCGGCGTCGTCCTGCGGCTGCAACGCCCTGCCCGCGACGCCATCAGTGTGTCGGTTCCGGTGACGAGACTGTCGGAAAAGGCCGAGCGGGAGTTCCCCGCGCTGCTCATGCGGGCACGAGAACGAATCGAGTACTCCGCGCACCACCTGCTGCACTGAGGGACCTTCATGGACGTAAGTGACATCCTCGGTTTCGACCCTTTCGCACCAGAGTTTCGCGCCGACCCCTACGCCCACTACCGCGCCCTGCGTACGGGCGGCCCGCTGCAACGTACGCCGGGCGGCCTGTGGCTCTCCCCCTCCTTCGACGTCTGCGCCAAGATCCTGCGCGACCCGCGCTTCGGCCACGGCGACGCGGCGCTGGGCGAGGGCGGCCGCTCCCCGCGCAACGTACGGTCGTTCCTGGTCCTCGACCCACCGGAGCACACCATGCTGCGCCGCCTGGTGAGCCGGGCCTTCACCGCGCGGCTCATCGAGCGCCTGCGTCCACGCGTCGAGACCCTCGTCGCCGAACTCCTCGACGGCGCCGAGGCCGAGATCGACCTGATCTCCACCCTCGCCCATCCCCTGCCGGTCATCGTGATCAGCGAGATGCTCGGCGTACCCCCGGCGGACCAGGACCGCTTCCGTTCCTGGTCCGACGCCCTCGCACGCGGCCTGGACCCGGACTTCCTGGTCCCCGAGGCGGAGTTGGACCTGCGCGACCAGGCACGCGCGGAGTTCGGCGTGTACTTTCGCGCCCTGGCCGCCGCGCGCCGCATGTCTCCGGGCGATGACCTGCTGAGCGGCCTGGTCGCGATCGAGGACCTCTCCGAGGACGACCTGATCGCGACGTGCATCCTCCTGCTGGTCGCCGGCCACGAGACGACCGTGAACCTCATCGCCAACGGCGCCCTCGCACTGCTGCGCGCACCGGACCAGCTCGCGTGGTTCCGCGCCCACCCGGAGTCGGCCACCGCAGCGGTGGAAGAACTCCTGCGGTACGACCCGCCGGTGCAGCTCAGCGCCCGGGTCGCGCTGGAGAACGCCGAGGTCGCCGGGCAGCCGATCCGCCAGGGCGAGATCGTGATGCTGCTGCTGAGCGCCGCCAACCGCGACCCGGAGGTCTTCTCCGACCCCGACCGGCTGGACCTCACGCGCTGGCTGACCGAGGCGCCACGGCACCTGGCGTTCGGCCAGGGCATCCACTTCTGCCTCGGCGCGCCCCTCGCCCGCATCGAGGGCCAGGCCGCGCTGACCGCCCTCGCGCGGCGCGGGATCGCGTTGTCCCCCGTGCCGCTGCGCTACAAGGACAACCTGATCCTGCGCGGCCTGGCCGAACTCCCCGTACGCCTGTCGTAGCGGTCCGGTACGCCGCTGGGCTCACTCCCCGATGCGGCCGTCGATACGTTCGCGCAGGAGATCGGCGTGGCCGTTGTGGCGGGCGTACTCCTCGACCATGTGCACCAGCAGCTCGCGGAGTGAGATCTCTCCCCCGTGGCGGTGGCCGGTGATGCCGAGATCGGGCGCACCGGCCACGAACGCGTCCGTGAACGCGCACTGGGCCCGCCATGTCTCCCACGCCTCCGCCACGACCTCCGGATCGGGTACCGCGCCGTCGAAGTCGCCGTCCGGGTCGGCCGCCGAGCGGTAGAGCGCGGGCGCCCCCAGGCCAGAGCACTTGATCTCCAGCGTGAGACGCTGACCGCGCAGGAACTCCATCAGCGTGGTGCGCTCGTCCCCCAGCGTCGGGCCGTTCTCCCGCGGATCCTCATCGGGAGGCAGGAAAACGTCGGCGCGCTTGCCCGGTCTGCTGCTCATGCCCGCATCATCGCCTGCCACCGCGGAAATCCTCTACGGCTTCGTGTCGACAAAACCGGAGTGGCCTCGACTTCTCAGTGAGAACACCGACTGGAGGATCCACCATGACCGACAAGGTTCGATCACCGACGGCCGCGACGGCACGGACGGCACCCGATCCCCGGCGGTGGAAGGCGCTCGTCCTGCTCTCCATCGCCAGCTTCATCGTGATCCTGGACTCGCAGATCGTCATCTTGGCGCTGCCCTCGATCGAGCGGGACCTGCGGCTCTCGACCGGGGCCGGGCAGTGGGTGCTCAGCGCGTACATGCTGGCGTTCGGGGGCCTGCTGCTGTTCGGTGGGCGGCTGGCCGACCTGTGGGGGCGGCGGCGGATGTTCCTGGTCGGGACGGCGCTGTTCGGGGCGTCCTCGGTGCTGTGCGGCGCGGCCTGGACCGGCTGGGCGCTGATCGGCGCTCGCGTGGTGCAGGGCGCGTCGGCGTCGATCATGGCGCCGGCCGGGCTGGCGATCTTGATGACAATGTTCCCGGAAGGGTCCGAGCGCAACCGGGCGCTGGCGTACTGGTCCGGCGTCGGCGGGCTCGGGGCCACCGCCGCGCTGCTGATCGGCGGCGCGCTGACCGGCGGGCCGGGCTGGGAGTGGATCTTCTACCTGAACGTGCCGGTGACGGGCGTGCTCCTGGTGTTCGGGCCGGGGCTGCTGCGGGAGAGCCGTGAGCGGCTGCGCGCGTACGATCCGGCGGGCGCGGTCACGATCACGCTCGGCCTGATCCTGCTCATCGGCGCGATCGTCCGTGCGCCCGAGGGCGGCTGGGCGAGCCTGCCCGTGGTCGGCATGCTGGTCGGCTCAGCAGTGATGATCGGGCTGTTCGTGCTGGTGGAGAGCAGGTCGGCGGCGCCGCTGGTGCCGTTGCGGATCTTCCGGTCGCGTGCGTTCTCCGGCGGCAACCTGACGGTGGCCTGCTTCGGGATGACCGCGTGGGGCATGGGCACGACGATCTCGGCGTACGCGCAGGAGGTGCTGGGGTACTCCCCGCTGAGGTTCGGGCTGGGGCAGGCGGCGATGACCGTGATGACCATGGTCGGCGCGTACGCCGCGCAGGCGGTCCTGGGCCGGGTCGGCGCGCGTACGGTGGCGGCGGTCTGCCTCGTGTTGACGGGCGCGGGCGCGTTCCTGCTCTCGCAGGCGCCCGCGGACGGCGGCTACGTCGCGAACCTCCTGCCCGCGCTGCTGATCTTCGGGCTCGGGCTGGGCGGCGGCTCGGTGGCGGCGACGTCCGCGGCCCTGTCCTCGGTGGCCGACCAGGACGCGGGAGTGGCGTCCGGCACGAACACGGCGGCGTTCCAGATCGGCGGCGCGCTGGGCACCGCGATCATCGCCAGCGTGATCGTCTCATCCGCGGGCGGCTCGACTCCGCAGGGGCTGACCCGGGGCTTTCAGGCGGGGTTCGCGGCGGACGTGGTGTTCGCGGCGCTCGGCCTGTGCGTCTGTCTGGCGTTCCTGCGGCGCCGCTGAGCGCGGCGAGGACCCGCGGCGCCGGCGAGCGCCGCGGGTCCTCGGCACCGGCGGGGTTCGTCACATCTCCTGGCCGGACATCTCCATGATCGGCCGTACCTCGACCGCGGCGTACCGCGCCTCGGGGACTCGCGCCGCGATCTCGGCGGCGCGTTCGGGACTCTCGCAGTCGACCACGAAGAACCCGGCCAGCCGCTCCTCCGCCTCGACGTACGGCCCGTCCGCGACGGCCGGGACACCCGCGCGCACCCGTACGGTCCGGGTGGTCCCGGGGTCCGCGAGCGCCTCGCCGCCGACCATCTCGCCGGACTCGGCGATCTCCTTGAGCAGTTCGTCGAACCGCCCGGTCAGCTCGTCACGCTCTCCCTCGGACATCGCGAGCACCTCGCGCGTACGCAGGTAGGACGGGTGTCCCCAGGTCTCCGGGTCGCTGTAGATCAGCATCATGTACTTCACCGTTCGGCTCCTCTCGCGGCGCCTCGACGGCGCCGTCACGCAGAGGTCGGAGGAGACGAGCCGGTCTCGACATGCCCGGCTGCCGGGTGCGGCCGGTTACCACCTCCGGCCAACGGCTGTGCGGCGGTCACTCGGCGAACCAGACTTGGACAACGCCTACCACGGGAGATCCCATGCGTCGCCTGGCCATCCGCGTCACCCTCGCCACCTCGGCCGCCATCGCACTCGTCGCCGCGCCGTCGGCCACGGCCGCGTACGCGACACCGGGGTTGGGCTGCACGCCGATCTTCGACGGCGGGCTCGTGGCCTTAGTCTGCACCTCCGCGACGAACGGCGAGGTCAGCGGCTCCCTCAGCGTGACGGCCGGCACCCCGACACTCATCCACCTCGCGCTGTCCAAGTGCAATGCGGCCGGGACGACGTGCACGCTCCTGACGGAGTCGACCACCACGCAGACGGACAGCGTGCCGGCGAAGCCGGGCAAGTACTACAGGACCTGCGCGGACTTCACGCTCAACGGCCACCTGGAGAACGGCTGCAGTCCGCTCGTCCAGGCGCCGTAGGACTACTTCTCCGAGGTGAGGGTCCCGCCCTCTCCCCAGCTGTCGGCGGGGGTCTCGTGGATCCAGACCTGGACCTTCTCCGCCGGGATCTTGTAGGCGTCCACGAAGGCGTCGGTGATCCGGCGGACCAGGTCGCTCTTGAGCGCGGTGTCACGCGGGCCCTGCTGAATGGTGACGACGGGCATGGTGTGCTCCTGTTTCGCTCGGTGTTCCGTAGCCGGTGTTCCGGTTGCTCTGAGTCCACCGCACCGGCCCGTCGCGAACCAGGCGCAACCCGGACTCTCAGCGATCACCATCGTCGATCGTCGCAGGTGGGGCCGCACATGCCTGGAGCAGGAGGTCGAGATCCACCGGCGGAGACGCCCGGCGTACGGCGAGGCCGGTGGCCATCGACAGGCCGGGCGCGCGGAACGGCACGAACGCCACGCGCCGGGTACGGAGCAGCGCGGCGTGGGCGGCGTACACGACGGTCCAGGTCGGCGTGCCCGAGCCGATGGCCGCCACCGTGTCGGTGAGGGCCGCCATGGGCGGACCCGGCAGCGGCTCGAAGCCGGCCTCCTGGCAGGCGGTCACGACGAGGTCCACCAGCGGCGGGTTGTTGCGCCGCTCGGTCAGCCGCAGCGGCAGCCCGGCCAGATCGGCGAGCGCGACGTCGGCGCCGTCGCTCAGCGGATGGGCCGCGGGCAGCGCGGCGACCAGCGGATCCTGCCAGACCGGCAGCACGCGCAGGTCGGCCGGGTAGCTCCCGCCCCGTACGAAGGCGGCGTCCAGGTTGCCGGTACGTACCTGGTTCAGGCGCACCTGGGTCGGGGCGGAGACCAGTTCGACGGTGAGCCGGGGCGCGAGGCGGGCGAGGGCGTCGAGGAGGTCGTCCAGGCGGCGGCCGAGGCCGGTGCTGGTGCCCAGCCGCAGCGCGACGCCGGTGAGCGGCTCGGCGCGAACGGCGGCGCGCGCCTCGTCCGCCGC
Source organism: uncultured Actinomycetota bacterium (assembly GCA_963799975.1). GTDB lineage: Bacteria > Actinomycetota > Actinomycetes > Streptosporangiales > Streptosporangiaceae > Actinoallomurus. The sequence continues at coordinate 286,165 of CAWCZF010000004.1, forward strand.
CGCCAGCACGGCGCGAGCGCGTGGCAGGAGCCGCTGCCCGGCCGCGGTCAGCCGTACGTGCCGCGGCGAGCGGTCGAACAGCTCGACGCCCAGCTCGCGCTCCAGCCGCCGGATCTGCTGGCTGACCGCGGGCTGCCCGATGTGCAGCCGCTCCGCCGCCCGCCCGAAGTGCATCTCCTCGGCGATCGCGACGAAGTAGCGCAGCTGGCGAAGCTCCACGGGGGCCCCGGCTACTCCGGCTTGACCAGGGGGAACAGGATGGTCTCGCGGATGTTCTTGCCGGTGAAGGCCATGATCATGCGGTCGATGCCGATGCCGACGCCGCCCGTCGGCGGCATGGCGTACTCCAGGGCGCGCAGGAAGTCCTCGTCGAGCTGCATCGCCTCGGCGTCGCCGCCTGCCGCCAGCAGGGACTGCTCGGTCAGGCGGCGGCGCTGCTCGATCGGGTCGATCAGCTCGGAGTAGCCCGTGCCCAGCTCGGTGCCGAACCCGATCAGGTCCCACTTCTCGGTCAGCAGCGGGTCGGCGCGGTGGGTACGGGCGAGCGGCGAGGTCTCCAGCGGGTAGTCGCGGACGAACGTCGGCTGGATGAGGGTGTGCTCGACCAGTTCCTCGAACAGCTCCTGCACGAGCCGGCCCTGGCCCCACGACGGCGTCGTACTCCAGGCCCCGCAGGTCGAACAGCTTGCGGACCTGCTCGATCGGCGTCGACGGTGGTGAGCTCCTCGCCGACCGCCGCCGAGACCGCGTCGTACAGGGTGACCTGCGGCCACGTGTCGCCGCCCAGGTCGATCTCCTGGCCCTCGTGCACCGACGACCGTGTCGCCCAGCGCGGCGACGACCGCGGCCTGGTACATCTCGCGGGTCAGCGTGGCGATCGTGTCGTAGTCGCCGTACGCCTCGTACGCCTCCAGCATGGTGAACTCGGGGTTGTGCGAGGAGTCGGCGCCCTCGTTGCGGAAGTTGCGGCTGATCTCATAGACCTTCTCGATGCCGCCGACGACGAGCCGCTTGAGGTACAGCTCGATCGCGATCCGCAGGTACAGGTCCATGTCGTACGCGTTGATGTGCGTGATGAACGGGCGCGCGGTCGCCCCGCCGTGGATCGGCTGGAGCATCGGGGTCTCGACCTCGAGGTACTCCCGGTCGTTCATGTACGTCGCGGATCGCGCGCACGGTGTCGCTGCGCAGCCGGGCCATCCGGCGGGCCTCGTCGTTGACGATCAGGTCGACGTAGCGCTGGCGTACGCGCTGCCTCGGGGTCGGTCAGGCCGGCGTGCTTCTCCGGCAGCGGGCGCAGGCACTTGGAGGTCAGCGCGAACCGGTCGGCCATGATCGACAGCTCGCCGCGCTTGGACGTGATGACCTCGCCCTCGACGCCGACCTGGTCGCCGAGGTCGATGTCGCGCTTCCACGACTCCAGGGCCTCCTCGCCGACCTTGGCGAGGGAGAGCATGATCTGGATGTCGCCGCTGCCGTCGCGGATCGTGGCGAAGCAGAGCTTGCCGGTGTTGCGAGCCAGCATGACGCGGCCGGTGACGCCGACCTTCTCGCCCGTCGAGGTGCCGGGTTCGAGGATCGGGGTGGTCCGCGCGGACCTGGGCGATCGTCGTGGTACGCGGGAAGCCCAGCGGGTAGGGGTCGACGCCGCTCTCGCGCAGGCGGTCCGCCTTCTCCCGGCGGATCCGCAACTGCTCCGGAAGATCCTCTTGCGACTCGTTCACGGTCCGCAAGGCTACCGACCTCCGCGAACGCGACTCGCGAACCGCGTTACTCTGCTCGGGCCCCGAGACGCCGACGTTGCGCTCGTACACCAGGCGCAGGCCGATCAGGGTGAGCCACGGCTCGTACGCGTCGATCGTGCGGGCCTCGTCCAGCACGAGCGGCGCGAGGCCGCCGGTGGCCACCACGGTGACGTCCTCGGGATTGTCGGCGAGCTCCTCGGACATCCGCTCGACCACGCCGTCCACCTGGCCGGCGAAGCCGAAGATGATGCCCGACTGCAGCGCCTCGACCGTGCTCTTGCCGATGACGCTGCGGGGCCGTACGAGCTCCACCTTGTGCAGCTGCGCGCCGCGCGTGCGACAGCGCGTCGACCGAGATCTCGATGCCCGGGGCGATCGCGCCGCCGACGTACTCGCCCTTCGCGGAGACGGCGTCGAACGTCGTGGCGGTGCCGAAGTCGACCACGACCGCCGGGCCGCCGTAGATGTGCGTGGTGGCGAGCGTGTTGATGATGCGGTCGGAGCCGACCTCTTTGGGGTTGTCCATGCGTACGGGGACGCCGGTCTTGACGCCCGGCTCGACGATCACCGCGGGGACGTCGCCGTAGTAGCGGCGGCACATCTCGCGCATCTCGTGCAGCACCGAGGGGACGGTGGAGCAGAGCGCGATGCCGCTGATGTCGGTCTCGGCGAGCAGCGGGCTCTGCTGGACGAGTCCCTGGAGCACGACCGCGATCTCGTCCGCGGTGCGTCGAGCGTCGGTGTTGATCCGCCAGTGTTCGATGACGTCTTCGCCCTCGAACAGGCCGAGCACGGTGTGGGTGTTACCGACGTCGATGGTCAGCAGCATCAGGTCCCCGCTGGATTAGGTCAAGGCCGATGTCGAGCGCCGGCGCCGAGTGCGTCAGCGCCCCTACGGAAAGGTAGTCGACACCGGTCTCGGCCACATCTCGGGCCCGGTCCAACGTGAGGCCGCCGCTGGCCTCCAGCCGGCCCGCCCGTCTGCCAGGCGTACGGCCTCGGTCGGTCTCGGCGATGCTCATGTTGTCCAGCAGGATCGCGGTCGCGCCCGCCGCCAGCGCCTCGCGTACCTGCTCGATCGTGTCGCACTCGACCTGGACGTGCAGGCCGGGGGCGCGTACGGCGTTGAACGCCGCGGTCACCGAGCCGGCCGCCGCGACGTGGTTGTCCTTGATCAGCGCGGCGTCCTGCAGCGACATGCGGTGGTTGACGCCGCCGCCGCAGCGGACCGCGTACTTCTGCAGGGCGCGCAGGCCGGGCAGCGTCTTGCGCGTGTCGCGGACCCGCGCGCCGGTGCCCTCGATCGCGTCCGCCCACTGGCGGGTGGCGGTGGCGACGCCGGACAGGTGGGTGAGGAAGTTCAGCGCGGTGCGCTCGGCGCGCAGCAGGCCGCGGAGCGGGCCCTCGACGGTGAGCAGGACGTCGCCGGGCTGCGACCCGGTCGCCGTCGGCGGCGAGCGGCTCGACCGAGAGCCCGAGCGTCTCGAAGACGGCGACGGCGACCGGCAGCCCCGCGACCACGCCCGTCCGCCGGGTCACCACGTCCGCGGCGGCGGTCGCGTACGCGCGTGCGAAGATCGGCTCGCTGGTGACGTCGATCTCGCCGTCCTCGGCCAGCGCCGATGCGGACAGGTTGTCCACAGCCTGTGGATCGAGCCCGCTCATGAGTCGCCTTCGACCGAGGAGTGACAGCTGCCGCTCGCGCTGCGTCGTGCCGGAACGTCGTCGTGAGCGTCTCGCCGGTCAGCGTCGCGACGAGGTGGCCGCGCCAGTCCTCGGCGGCGTCGGGGAAGTCCGAGCGCCAGTGGCTGCCACGCGTCTCCTCCCGCTCGCGCGCCGCCGCGACGATCAGCGAGGCGACGGTGTGGAGGTTGGTGGCCTCCCAGGACTCGGTGCAGGGGCGGTCGGTCGTACGGCGGGCCAGCGCGGCGAGCGCGGCGGCGGCGCGGTCGAGGTCCGGGCCGCTCCGCAGCACCCCGGCGTCGGCGGTCATGATCCGCTGCATCTCGGCGCGGAGGCCGGGGTCCAGCAGCGACGCCGGCGCGGGCGCCCGGGCCGCTCGAGGGCGCCGGGGCGGCCGCCGCCGAGGTCGGCGGGCAGCGCCTGGCCGATCCGCTCGGCGAAGACGAGTCCTTCGAGCAGGGAGTTGGAGGCGAGCCGGTTGGCGCCGTGCACGCCGGTGCAGGCGACCTCGCCGCAGGCGTACAGGCCGGGCACGGACGTACGGCCCCACAGGTCGGTACGGACGCCGCCGCTGGCGTAGTGCGCGGCGGGCACGACGGGGATCGGCTCGTTCACCGGGTCGATGCCGTGCCGCTCGCAGGCGGCCAGGATCGTCGGGAAGCGGCTGCGCCCAGATGCGCGGGCCGAGGTTGCGTCCGTCGAGGTAGACGCACGGCTCGCCGGTCTCGCGCATCCGGTTCATGATCGCCTTGGCGACGATGTCGCGCGGGGCGAGGTCGGCGAGCGGATGGCTGCCGATCATGAACCGCTCGCCCGTGCCGTCGACGAGGAACGCGCCCTCGCCGCGTACCGCCTCGGAGATCAGCGGCTGCCGGCCGCTGCGCGTCCGGCCCGAGCCACATGACCGTCGGGTGGAACTGCACGAACTCCAGGTCGGCGACCTCGGCGCCGGCGCGCAGGGCGAGCGCCACGCCGTCGCCGGTGGAGACCTCGGGGTTCGTGGTGGCCTGGAAGACCTGACCGAGCCCGCCGGTGGCGAGCACGACCGCGTTGGCGCGTACGGCACCGACACCGTCGTGCCGGCCCTCGCCCATGACGTGCAGCGTCACCCCGGCGGCCCGCCCGCCGGCGAGGAGCAGGTCGAGCGCGAGCGCGTGCTCGATGATCTCGATGCCGGCGTCCTTGGTGGCGGCGAGCAGGGCCCGGCTGATCTCGGCCCCGGTGGCGTCGCCGCCGGCATGCGCGATGCGACGCCGCAGATGGCCGCCCTCACGGGTGAGCGCGATGCGGCCCTCGCCGTCGCGGTCGAAGTCGGTACCGATCGCGATCAGCCCGCGTACGGCCTGCGGCCCCTCGGTCACCAGGACGCGTACGGCCTCGGGGTCACAGACGCCGACCCCGGCGGTCAGGGTGTCGTTCAGGTGGTCCTCGGGCGAGTCGCCGGGATGCAGGGCCGCGGCGATCCCGCCCTGCGCCCAGCGGGTGGAACCGTCGTCCAGGAGCGCCTTGGTGACGAGGAGGACGCGCCCGGCGGCACGTGCCCGCAGCGCCGCCACGAGACCCGCGATACCGGACCCGATCACCACGATGTCGGTGTCGATGGTCCAGCCGGGTTCGGCGGCGGTGAGACGTCGGGGGAGCATGACCCCTCCAGTGGGGAGGCGAGTTCTCGTCAATCTGACTATAACTCTCGGCCTAAAAGACTGATTCCTCCGGGGGTGGGGTAACTTCCGGTAACCGCTCAGTACACTGAGCGCTGGAGTCTCAGCGTGACGAACGGGTCGTCGTCCCCCGGGGGCAGGTAGCGGGAGGTCTCTGCGAACCCGTGGGAGAGGGCGAACCGCAGCCCGTCGGCGTTGGACTCCAGGACCACGGTCTCGATCTCCCGCGCGCCCAGGGCACGTGCACGTTCCATCTCCCGGGTGAAAAAGCTCTCCCCGTATCCCTGCCGCCGGTGGGCCGCGAGCACTCGGACGATCACGGTGGCGGTCGCCTCGTCACCCGCAGGAGGGCGTACGGTCGCGCAGCCGACGAGGGTGTCGCCCACGTAGGCCACCGCGAGCCGGTTGCGCGTGACGCGTTCGCGTACCTCGTCGGTCGACAGCGCGGCGGTGGGGATGATCACGTTGTGGACGTGCCGCCAGTCTTCGAGCGTGGCGTCGCCGACCGGCTCAATGCGGAGTTGGGACATTCCGCCACCAAAGGGTACGGCCCCCGCGTACGTCAACCGGGTTGACCGGCGATCTTCGCCGGCCACGCCGTCAGGTCGGCAGTTCCACGGTCTCCCCCGCCGCGAACACCCGGATGTCGGCTCCCGCGCTCTCGGCCGCCCACTCCAGGAATCCGCCGACGATGCCCATCCCGATCTCTGAGACGTAGGCGTCGTGGATGGAGTACGCCCGGTCCGGGGCGATCGTACGGAGGTAGTCGATCATCTCCGCGGCCTTGAGCCACGGCGCGTCGCACGGGGTCAGCAGCGTCGGCACCCGCTGCCCGGGGACGGTGAAGGAGTCGCCGGGGTGGAACACCTCGCCCTCCACCAGGAACCCGCTGTTGGCGACGACCGGGATGTCCGGATGGACCACGGCGTGCAGGTCCCCGTACACCTGGATGTCGAAGCCCGCGACGCTGAACCGGTCCTCGTGGCCGACCTGCCGGATGCGCAGGTCGGTGAACTGCTCGGCGACCGCCCGGTTGGCGAAGATCTGCAGAGCCGGGTCGTCGGCCTGCGCCCGCCGCAGCCGGTCGGCGTCGAGGTGGTCCGGATGCTCGTGCGTGATCAGGATCGCCTCGGCGCCCGCGAGCGCGTCGTCCTCGGGGGTGAAGACTCCCGGGTCGATCACGATCACCCGGTCGTCCTTCTGCAGCCGTACGCACGCGTGGCCCTGCTTGGTCAGCTTCACAGCCTCGATCTTCGCAGGGTCGGGGTCGGGGCGCGGAGACCTCAGGGCGTCAGGGCGTCGCCGCGTACGGTCGCGGTGCCCGGGACCGGTTCGGCCGGGTCCGAGCCGACCGCGATGATCCGGTTGCCCCGATCGACGTGCACGACCTTCGGCTCGAACGCTCGCGCCTCGGCGTCGGTCATCGCCGCGTAGCTCATGATGATCACGAGGTCGCCGGGCTGTACGAGCCGGGCGGCGGCGCCGTTCATGCCGATGACGCCGCTGCCGCGAGGCCCCGCGATGACGTACGTCTCCAGGCGCGCGCCGTTGTCGATGTCGACCACGTGCACCTGCTCGCCGGAGAGCAGGTCCGCCGCGTCCAGCAGGTCGGCGTCGATCGTGATGGAGCCCACGTAGTGCAGGTCGGCCTGGGTGACCGTGGCCCGGTGGATCTTGGATTTGAACATGGTGCGCAACATTTCAGGACTCCTGGACCGGCGGCGGCGCGAGATAGAGCGGCGTGTTGTCGATCAGGTGGGTGGTGCCCACCCGGCCCGCGACGGCGAGTACGGCAGGTCCCACGTGCTCCTCGCCGACCTCCTCGAACGTCGTCGGATCGACCAGGACGAGATAGTCCAGCTCGAGCGGCGGCACCGTACCGGCCGCGTCGGTGAGCACGGCGCGCGCGGCGGCGAGCACCTTGGCCGGCCCGTCCGGCGCGGCGATCGCCCCTCGGCGCAGCGCCAGCGACAGGGACAGCGCGGTGACACGCTCCGGCGGCGACAGGTATCGGTTGCGGCTCGACAGCGCGAGCCCGTCCTTCTCCCGTACGGTCGGGGCGGCGTCGACCCACACCGGGAGGTTGAGGTCGGCGATCATGCGGCGGATCATCGCGAGCTGCTGGGCGTCCTTCTCCCCGAAGACGGCGATCTCCGGGCGGACCAGGTTGAACAGCTTGAGCACCACGGTCAGCACGCCGTCGAAGTGGCCCGGCCGGTGCACGCCCTCGACCATCGCGCCCATGGCGCCGGAACTGACCGTCACACCGCCCGTGCCGCCGGGGTACATCACGTCCACGGTCGGGGCGAAGACCAGCCCGACCTCCTCTTCGGCACAGATCGCCAGGTCCTCGGGGAACGTACGGGGATAGCGGTCAAGGTCCTCGCCCGGCCCGAACTGGAGCGGGTTGACGAAGATACTCACCGCGACCGTCCCGGCCAGCCCGCGCGCCCGCCGGATCAGCGACCGGTGACCGTCGTGCAGCGCCCCCATCGTGGGCACGAGCGCGATGGTGCCGAACGAGGCACGCGTCGCCGCCAGTTCCTCGCGCGTACGTGCGATGACAAGCGTCATGGCTGTCCCCCTTCGGCCGAGCCTACGGCGGACACGCCGCGGGCACGGGCGGCAACGAACGTCACGGCCGACCCCCCTCGTCCGGCCCTCGGCGAACAGCCCGAGGGCGCAGACCACCGACGAACGTCACGGCCGGCACCGACGAACGTCACTGCGGGCCTCCCTCGGCCGGACGCTCGGCGAGCACGTCCAGGAGGCGTTCGGCGGCGTCCGGTTTGAGGAGGCCAGCGGCGAGCGCGCGGCCGGCGGTCAGCCGGGCCATCGCGACGTACGCGGCGCGTGCCTCGGGCGAGACGCGGTCCAGCTCGGCGAGGTGGCCGGCGACCGTGCCCGCGTCGCCTCGGGCGACCGGCCCGGTCAGGCCCTTCGCGCCGAGCCGCAGCCCGTTGTCCAGGGCCGCGCCGAGCAGCGGCCCGAGCAGCCGGCCCGGGTTCTCGACCCCGGCCCGGCCGAGGAGGTCCATCGACTCCACGACGAGCGTGACCAGATGGTTCGCCCCGCCGGCCAGGGCCGCGTGGTACAGCGTGCGCCGGTCCTCGGGAATCCAGACCGGCTCGCCGCCCATCTCGACCACGAGGGCCTCGGCGACCGGCCGCAGCGGGTCCGGCGCGGTGACTCCGAAGCAGATCCCGGCCAGCCGATCGACGTCGTCGGGCCGCCCGGTGAACGTCATGACCGGGTGCAGGGCGAGCGGCAGCCCCCCGGCGCGAGTGGCCGGACCCAGTACGTCGGCCCCGTGCCGCCCGCTGGTGTGCGCGAGCAGCTTGCCGCGTACGTCGGCACCCGTGCTCACCAGGCCGCCGACCAGGGACGGCAGGGCGTCGTCGGGCACCGTGAGCAGCACGAGGTCGGCCGCTGCCACGACCTCGTGCACGGGAAGGAGCGGCACTCCGGGCAACCGGGCCCCGGCCCGCTCGCGCGAGGCGTCGGACACCCCGGAGGCGGCCACGAGCCGATGCCCGGCGAGCCCGAGGGCGTGGCCGAGGGCCGAGCCGACGCGCCCGGCGCCCACCACACCCACGGCGAGGCGCCCCGGACGCTGCTCAGAAGCGGTCATACATGCGTTCCAGTCCTTACGCGGGTACCGGACGGTCCGGGCCACAGCCTACCTGCGGGCCCGTACTGCCCCTCCGGTACGCGCCGCCGCACCCGCGCGGGCCTGTTACGCACGGCCGCGGACACGCGGCCCCCCGGCCGACCGGGGCGAGGGGGTGCGCTACCGGACGACCGAGCGGATGCGCGAGGGCGGCAACGGTGTCATTGCCGGTACGACCGCGCGGGAGTGACTCCGCGCGGTCCCCTCGCCGGGCCGGTCGGCCACTCGCCTCCTCTCGTGCCGGCCGTCCCCCGGACGACGGCGGTCGTGTGGCTCGACTCCGCGGGCGAGAGCCCCAGGGCACGCGGAGATCCCCGGCGGGGGTGCTCAGTCGGCGGCGAGTGACTCCACGATGGAGGCGCGTGCCGCGCGGCGGCTGGGGATCGTCGCGGCGAGGAGGCCCGCGGCGGCCGCGACAACGACGAAACCGGCGACGCGCAGGGCCGGGAAGCCGAATACCGCGCCCTCGAAGGTGGCGTTCAGGGCCGCCCAGCCGAAGGCGGTGCCCAGGGCGACGCCCAGCAGCGCGCCGACGACGGCCATGATGACCGCCTCCAGCGAGAGCATCCAGCGCAGTCCGCGTTTCGTCAGGCCGAGGGCGCGTAGCAGTGCCGACTCGTGGGTGCGCTCGACGACCGACAGGGTCAGGGTGTTGGCGATGCCGATCAGCGAGATGACGATCGCCAGCCCGAGGAGCGCTCCCACCAGCAGGAACAGCTGGTCGAGGGCCTTGGTGAACTGGGCCTTCACGTCGGCGAGGCTGCTCACCTTGACCGCCGGGTACGCGCGGGTGGCGGCCTCGACCAGCCGGCGGGACTCATCCGGCGACACGCCAGCGCGCGCCATCACGGCGATGGTCGTGTCGTCCTTGGCGCCGAACGCCCGGTCGAAGTCCTGCTCGTTGATCATGACGGACGGGATCGGGGTGTCGCCGCGGACGATGCCGGCGACCTTCAGGGGGATCGTCCGCGTCTCGGCGCCGGCGGGCAGGCCGCGGCCGCCGGGATCCGTGCCCTGGCCGACGCCGAGGGCCGGGGCGCGGGCGGCGCTCAGGGTCAGATCGCGATCGACGCCCACACCCAGGCTCTTCGCCTCGTCTTCGGACAGGACGACCGTCCCCGGCCCCAGGTCGGTGATCCGTCCGGCGACCACCTCCGGCTTGATCATGCGGCCCAGGGAGTGTGCTGTCATCGTGCCCACGTCCAGTTTGCGCCCGGACAGGAACCCCGGCGCGCTGCGCTCCTCGATCACCTCGGCGAGCTGGGGCCGCGACCGCAGGTCGGCGGCGACCTGGCGCGGGATGAGCCGGTCGCTGCCGGCGCGCAACTGGTAGTCGACCGGGAACCGGGCGCTCAGCCGGGAATCCGCGGTCGCCTCGGTGGAGGCGAGGACGACCGAGAACATCGTCATCAGCGTGACGCCGACCGTCAGCGCGATGGTCGTGATCGCGGCACGCTTGGGGTTGCGGCCGGTGTTCTCGCGGGCGAGTTGCCCGGACACGCCCAGGAAGCGGGCGGGCAGCCAGCCGACCAGCGCGCCGAGCCGGGCGACGATGAGCGGGCTGAGCGCGATCACGCCGAGGAAGATCGCGATGGCACCGGCCAGCACCAGCAGGAACGGGCCCTGCCCCGGCGTACTCATCAGGGCCGCCCCGGCGAGTGCCAGCCCGCCGAGGCCGGACACCGCGCCGGTGACCAGGCGCACGGCGCCGGCGCGGCCGCCGGCCGGGCCCTCCTGCCGGGTGCGGAGCGCGGCGACCGGCGGCACCCGGGTGGCGGCGCGTGCGGGCAGTAGCGCCGAGCCCAGTGTGACGGCCATGCCGGCCAGCAGACCGGCCACGACCGGCGTGGCGGACACCGTCACCGGGCTCGGCGCGGCCACGCCGCCGGAGGCGAACAGTGCCGCGCCGCCCGCGCCCAGGCCGACGCCGGCGAGCACGCCGAGCAGCGAGGCGGCGAACCCGACGACCGCCGACTCGGCGAGTACGCCGCGGAACACCTGCGCCCGCGTAGCGCCGACGCAGCGCAGCAGCGCCATCTCGCGCATCCGCTGGGCGACCAGGATGTTGAAGGTGTTGTAGATGACCAGCGCCGAGACGAACAGCGCCACGACGGCGAACGCCAGGAAGAACAGCGCCAACTGGCCGGTGGACACGCCGGACGTCGCGGACAGCCGCTGGGCGAGCTGGTCGCCGTCGAGCACGGCGTAGGAACCGCCCGCGGCGGCCGCGACCGTGGCACGCAGCCGCGCCACCGAGGTGCCCGGTGCGGCCTTGACATCGATCTCCACGAAGCCGGGTTCGCCCGTCATCTCACTCGCGGTGGCCTGGGTGAAGCCGACCGCGCCGCGGTAGCCGATCTCCTGGTCGACGCCGAAGTCGACCAGGCCCGTCACCGTGAACGGCCTCGGCCGCGACCGCCGGTCGAGTACGCGCACGGTGTCGCCGAGACGGAAGCCGGCGCGCTGGGCGGTCTTGGCGTCCAGCACGATCGCGCCGGACGAGGCGGGCCGGCGGCCGGACTTGAGCGCGTAGCGCTGCAACGCGCCCGTGGAGATCGACAGGCCTAGGGTCGAGAAGTCCCCGTACACCTTGCCGTCCTTGCCGATCAGCGGCGCCGTCCCGCGTACGAGGCCCTGCGCGTCCTGTACGCCGGGCAGGGCCCTGACCCGGGCGAGCAGTGCCGCCGGCAGGGGCCGCCGGGCCAGCACGGCGACCGAGACCTTGCTCGCGGAGGCGGTGAACTGCTGGTCGAAGCCGGCCTTCATCGTGTCGGTGAGCACGAACGTGCCGGACACGAAGCCGACGCCGAGCGTGATGGCGAGCGCGGTCAGTACCAGCCGCAGCAGGTGCGCGCGCAGGCCGGCCAGTGTCGTCCTGCGCATCTCAGGACTCCAGCCGCTTCAGCGCGTCCAGCACCGAGTCCGGCGTCGGCCCGTGGAGCTCGGCGGTGATCCGGCCGTCGCGCAGGAACACCACGCGGTCGGCGTACGAGGCCGCGACCGGGTCGTGGGTGACCATCACGATGGTCTGCTCCATCTCGCGTACGGAGGAGCGCAGGAAGCCCAGCACCTCGGTGCCGGACCGCGAGTCGAGGTTGCCGGTCGGCTCGTCGGCGAAGATCACCTCGGGCCGGTGGATGAGCGCGCGTGCGCACGCCACCCGCTGCTGCTGGCCGCCGGACAGCTCGCTCGGCCGATGCGACAGACGGTCGCGCAGGCCCAGCGTCTCGATCACGTGGTCCATCCACGGCCGATCGGGGCGGCGGCCGGCGAGCTCCAGCGGCAGCAGGATGTTCTGCTCGGCGGTGAGCGTGGGCAGCAGGTTGAACGACTGGAAGACGAAGCCGACGCGGTCGCGGCGCAGGCGGGTGAGCTGCCGGTCGGACAGCCGGGTGAGGTCGGCCTCGCCGAGCCTGACCGCGCCGCCGTCGACCGTGTCCAGGCCGGCCAGGCAGTGCATGAGCGTGGACTTGCCAGAGCCGGAGGGCCCCATGATCGCGGTGAACGCTCCACGCGCGAACGCGACGCTGACTCCGCGCAGGGCGTGGACGGCGGCGTCGCCGGCGCCGTACACCTTGGTCACCTCGGTGGCGACGACGGCGGGCGGGGCGTTGATCACAGAGCTGGGCACGGTGACTCCTCGGTCAGCAGGGGAACCTGACTCAAACTACGGATGGGCGCGGCACGTGCCATCACCCTCGCGGCCAGCGTTGCGTCGGTCTGCGCGCTGATGGGCATGCGACCTGAGGCGTACGAACGACCCCCACACGGTGAGCCGTGCGGGGGTCGTTCGCGGCAGGGGTGCGGGTCAGGAATCCCAGCCGTGGTGGTAGCCGTGGTGGTGCGGTCCGCCGGAGAACGCGCCGCCCCGGCAGCCCGAGCCGCTGAACCCGATGATCGAGACGGAGTTGCCGCAGAGGTTCACCGGAATCGAGACCGGGATGAAGAACTGGTTGCCGGAGAGAATGCCGCCGGTCCCGTCGGTGTCGATGCCCGCGTTGGCGGGAGAGGTCGAGGAGCAGGGTCCCCGACGCCGCGGCCGCGACGATCCCGGCCGCGGTGAGCTTCTTGAGCACGTGAATCCTCCCGTACATGGAGATTCGCGGCCGCCCAAGGAACGGCCGATACGTACGGTAGTTATCCAGACACACTCCGGAATCGGCAATCTTTGCGAAGCTCACGTAATGTAATCGTTACTTAGTGTTACCGTTCTGCCCGCTTCTGATGAGGCCCGTCTCGTATGCGAAGACCACCGCCTGCACCCGGTCACGCAGGCCCAGCTTGTTGAGGATCCGCCCGACGTGCGTCTTCACGGTCGCCTCGGAGACGTAGAGCCGGCTCGGCGATCTCGCCGTTGGACATGCCGCGCGCGACGAGCTTGAGCACCTCGCCCTCACGCGCGGTGAGCGTGTCGAGCGCGGTGTCCTCCTGCGCGCGCTCGTCCGGGATGTGCTGGACGAAGCGGTCGATGAGCCGGCGCGTGGTGCTCGGCGCGACGACGGCGTCACCGGAGCTGACCGCGCGGATCGCCTCGATGAGCTGCTCGGGCCCGGCGTCCTTCAGCAGGAACCCGGCGGCGCCGGCCTTGAGCGCCGAGAAGGCGTACTCGTCCAGGTCGAACGTCGTCAGGATGATGACCTTGGGACCGTCGGGCGCCGCGCAGATGTGCCGCGTGGCCTCGATGCCGTCCATCCGCGGCATGCGCACGTCCATCAGCACGACGTCGGCCGAGGTGCCGCGCAGAACCTCCAGCGCGGCGCGCCCGTCGGCCGCCTCTCCGGCCACCTCGATGCCCGCCTGCGCGTCGAGCACCATGCGGAACCCGGTGCGTACGAGCTCCTGGTCGTCGACGAGCAGAACCCTGACGGTCACGCCTTGACCTCTTCTTTCACCGGCAGCCGCGCGATGACCTGGAAACCGCCGCCGGGCGCGGGCTCCGCGCGCACGTGCGCCGCCGTAGACGGCGGCGCGCTCGCGCATGCTCACGCAGACCGTGGCCGCGCCCGTCGGTGAAGGTCGTGCCCCGCCCGTCGTCGCAGATCGCGTACCTCGATCGGCCCGGTCGGTGTAGTCGAGCGCGACCCATGCGGTGGCCGACGGGCCGGCGTGCTTCATGACGTTGGTCAGCGCCTCCTGGACGATCCGGTAGATGGTCAGCTCCATGCCCGGGGGCCAGCGCCAGCGGCGCACCGCCGAACGTCAGCTCGACCGGGAGGCCGGCGGTGCGGATCTGGCGGACCAGGTCGGTGAGCTGCTCGACGCCCGGCTGCGGCGCGAGCGTCGCCGCGCCGTCTCCTCACGGAGCACCCCGAGCATGCGGCGCATCTCCGTGAGCGCCTGCCGGCCGGTGGCGCCGATCGCCTCCATCGCCCGCCGGCCCGCGCCGCGTCGGTGTCGACGGTGTAGGCCGCGCCGTCGGCCTGGATGACCATCACGCTGATGCTGTGCGCGATCACGTCGTGCAGCTCCCGCGCGATCCGTGCGCGCTCGGCGGCGGCGGCGACCTCGGCCTGGGCGTCCCGCTCGCGTTCGAGCCGCCGGGCCCGCTCCTCCAGGCTCAGCGTGTACTTTCGCCGGGTGCTGATGTAGAGGCCGCCCAGCCAGATCGACCCGATCATGATCGAGGCGGGGATCAGCGACTTCCACTGTCCTCGGGATGCGTGCTGCTCGACCAGCCGCTAGATCGCCATGACCATGCCGAGCTCGGCGACCGGCAGCGCCGCCAGCGCCCACCGGAAGGCGCACTGGGCCGCGATGGTGTACATGGCGACCATCACCGTGAAGTCGCATGCGGCGATGTCGATCTCGGCGAGCCACTGGGCGAAAGCCACCGCCGCGAGGAACGCGAACACCGACGCTAGGCCAGCGGCGCCGCCAGATCAGCGGGAGGCACAACGCGACGGCCAGCGCGACGTGGGCCGGCAGCGGGACCTCGCGGGTCAGCCCCTTCGGCGTCAGTCCGACGTATCGGGCCCGCGCCAGCACCGACACCAGGGCCATCGGCAGCATCAGCACAGGTCGACGAGGCGCTGATGCCGTCTCAGCCAGGCGAACAGTCGGGCGAACATCGCTCAAGCGTATTTTCTCGGCCGGGCGACGCGCGTCAAACCGCAGGGCGGAACCCGCGTACGACCTGGGGAGCACGCGGTACGGTCGATGGCGTGAGTCAGGTCGGATGGCGGACGGCGATGGAGCGGGCGCTGTACGGACCGGACGGCTTCTACACGCGCGGCGAACGTCCCGCGGCCCACTTCCGCACCTCGGTTCACGCCTCGCAGCGGTTCGCCCAGGCGGTGGCGCGGCTCGTCACCGAGATGGACGAGGCGCTCGGCCATCCGCCACGCTTCGACCTCGTCGACGTCGGCGCCGGGTCCGGCGAGCTGCTCGCCGAGATCGCGCCGGCCGACGGACCTGGGCGGTCGGCTGCGCCCGATCGCGGTCGAGGTCGCCCCGCGCCCGGCCGGGCTGACGCCCGGCGATCGAGTGGCGCGACCGGACTGCCGGACGCCATCACCGGGCTCGTGATCGCCAACGAGTGGCTCGACAACGTGCCGCTCGACGTCGTGGAGCTGACCGGCGACGGGCCGCAGCTCGTCGTGGTCGACCCGAGCACCGGCGCCGAGCTGCCGGGCACCGCGCCCACGCCCGAGGACACCGAATGGCTCGAGCGCTGGTGGCCGCTGCGCGAGCCCGGCGACCGCGCCGAGATCGGCCGGCACCGCTGCACCGCCTGGGCCTCGGTGGTCGAGCGGATGCGCGGCGGCATGGCCCTGGCCATCGACTACGCCCACGAACGCGACCAGCGGCCCGGTGTACGGCACGCTGACCGGCTACCGCGACGGCCGCTGCGTCTCCCCGGTGCCGGACGGCTCGTGCGACATCACCGCCCACGTCGCCCTCGACGCCTGCGCCGACGCGGGCGATCGCGGCCGGGGCCACCGCCACGCTGCTGACCACCCAGCGCGCCGCCCTGCGCGCGCTCGGCCTGCACGGCACCCGCCCGCCGCTGGAGCTGGCCCGCATCGACCCGCGCGGCTACCTCCAGGCACTGCGGGCGGCGGGCGAGGACGCCGAACTGATCGACCGCGAGGGCCTGGGCGGCTTCGGCTGGCTGGTGCAGACCGTCGGCGTCGAGATCCCGGCCGTCCTCGGCACGGCCACGCCACGACGAGAAGCCGCCTCAGACCGCACGGGATGAGACGCGGGACGGCGCGCTGAGTCGACCGCCCGAGATAGCGGGACATCGATACTGTGGTTCACGCTGCCCATCCCGGTGAGTGGTTCCTTGTGAGAAAGGATCGGCGCGACAGGCGTGAGCGAGAGTCTGGATAGAGAAATACCGGTCGAGTACGACTCCAAGGGCCGGAGCACCGGCGTCGAGTATGAGGAAATACCGGACGACCTGATCGACAAGCCATTCGATCCCGCGCGCATCGACGTCCAGACCAGAGTCATGACCGTCGACCTGCTCCTGGCCCGGTTGCGCCGCGGAGTGCTCGACCTCGCCCCCGACTTTCAGCGCTTCGCCGGAATCTGGAGCGACGAGGATCAGAGCAGGTTGATCGAGTCCTTGCTCCTCCGGATCCCGTTGCCGACGCTCTACGCCGCCGAGAGCGGCGAGGAGAGCTGGGCGATCGTCGACGGGATCCAGCGACTCACCACCATCGCGCGCTTCGTCGATCCCGCGATCGTGGACGCCGAGCCACTGAAACTCCACGGTTTGGAGTATCTGCGGCAGTACGAAGGCCGTGAGTACGGCGAACTCCCCGGTGGCCTGCAGACCAGAATCGACGAGACCGAATTGATCGTTCATCTGATCCGGGCCGGGACGCCCGAGCCCGTGAAGTTCAACATCTTCGCCCGGATCAACACCGGCGGTCGGCCGCTCACACTTCAGGAGCTCCGGCATGCCCTAATCCCGGGCAAGGCGCGCGACCTGCTGCGCGAGCTGGCCGACGGTGACGCCTTCCGCACGGCGACCCAGCACAGTGTCAAGCCGGATCGCATGGCCGACCGCGAGATGGTCCTGCGCTTTCTGGCCTTCCGCCTCAATGAACCGGCAAGTTACAGCCGCGGCGACCTTGACGCCTTTCTCCGCCAAGCCATGAGACAGCTCAACACGTTGCCCCGCGAGGAGATCGCGCGGCTGGTCGACGAGTTCCGCCGATCGATGAATGCGGCTCCCTTCGTCTTCGACGAACACGCGTTCCGCAAGCGATTTAAGGGACAACACGGTCGCCTGCCCATCAACAAGGCACTATTCGAGGCCATCTCGGTTAACCTTGCCAAGCTGACAGCGGCAGAGCTGGCGACACTCGTCGAGCGCAAAGAGATGGTTCAGGCGGGTCTTATGGAGTTGATGGACGAAGGCCGGTTCCACCAGGCCATCTCTGTCGGCACGGGTGACGTGGACAAGGTCCGGCGGCGTTTCGCCGCCGTGGAGGCGCTGTTCAGAAAGGTCATCGATTGATCGACAGGCTAGCCATCACCAACTTCAAGGCGTTCGCCTCGGCCGAAATCCCCTTGGCTCCGTACACCCTCCTGTCCGGGCTGAACTCCTCCGGCAAGAGCACGGTGCTACAAGCCCTCGCCCTCCTGCGCCAGGCGGACTCCGCGGGGCTGCTCGACGACTACAGCGACTTTCCGGACGGCAGGCCCGGCGGGTTCCCTCTCAACGGTGAACTCGTCGAACTCGGCACCGGCCAGGACATCCTCCACGAGGACTACACCACCGAACACGGTAAGGATCCCGAGATCGGATTCGGTCTGTCGGCGAACGACGCCGGGCGGTTCGAGTGGCTGGCCGCCTACGGGCGCGAGGACGACCTTCTTCCGCTGACCCTCTGCGAGCCGCCCACTCCGTACCGGCAGGCACACCGGGAGGATCTGGCGGCGCTCACGCCGTTCAACCCGGGTTTTCAGTACCTTCGAGCCGATCGCATCAACCCCGCGGCGACCTACCCCCGCTCGCACGAAATGTCAGTACGCCGCGGCTTCCTCGGTACCCGCGGCGAATACACCATCGACTACCTGCGGCACTATCAGGACGAAGTCGTCGCCAACCCGGCCCTCCACCATCCCGCCGCCTCGCCTCGCCTGCTCGACCAGGCAGAAGCCTGGATGGGCGAAGTCTGCCCCGGAGTGAAGATCGAGGCGACCGCGATCGACCAGACCGACCTCGTCCGGCTCGGCTTCCAGTTCACCCGGGAAGGCCGGCTCACGACGAACCCCCGGCGGCCGACCAACGTCGGGTTCGGGCTGACCTACGTGCTGCCGATCGTCATCGCCTGCCTGACGGCCAAGCCGGGAGCCATGATTCTGCTGGAGAACCCCGAGGCGCACGTTCATCCGAAAGGACAGAGCGCCATGGCCCGGCTGACCTGTTCCGCGGCCGCCGCCGGCGCGCAACTCGTCGTCGAGACCCACAGCGACCACATCCTCAACGGCGTCCGCCTCTCGGTGAAGCACGGCCTTCTTCCCGCCGATGACGTCTGCCTGCACTATTTCCGGCGCAATGACGACGGGACCATCGACGTCACGAGCCCGGCCGTGGGCCCCGACGGGATGCTCTCGCACTGGCCGCCGGGCTTTTTCGACGAGTGGGACCGCTCGCTCGACCAGCTCCTCGACTGACTGACGCCTCCTACGCCGTCCCCTCGCAGCGAAAGGCTCTTGAGTGCGTGTTCTGCTGTTCTTCAATGAGCTTTCGTGCTCGACGCCTCAGCCGAAGGAGCAGGCGGACGAGGCGCTGAGGCGCTTCATCCAGATGCTGAGGGAGGTCACCAAATGGCGGCGTGACGCCACGCTCATCTCCGAAGTGGTCCTGAAGGAACTGGAGATCGCCCCTGGTTACTACATCGCCGAGTGGGCGGGCAAACCCGCCAACGTCGACCTCTGGCGGTGGGTCCTCCGGATGCGGAACCGCGCTCCGTCGAGCGCCGAGCTTCCGTCCGGCGTCAGAGAAGGGGTCGACTACCTCTGGGCGGGCGGTCCCGCGCTGGCGCTGCGTGCCGCGCACCTCCTGGACGGGATGCTCGTAAGTCTGCTCGTAGATCCGGTGTGGGACTCCCCCTGGTTATCGGCCACCCGCACCACACTGTCCGAGGACACGAACGGCGAGCCGGTCCTGTGCGAAGAGCCCGTCGAGGTGCGTCACGCCGCGACAAGCGATCACGTCGCATCGCACCTGGACTGGTTCGAGCAGGCGGGACTGCCCGACCTCAAGCGTGGCGCGGAAATCTGGGCTGCACGTGGGGACGTCTTTCCCAATCTCCAGTTCCTGCCGCAGGTCAAACGGCAACTGGACGACCTCCGGCTGGACTGGGTGGTCCCGGCGGCGTACGAACTCCGCCGTATCAACGACGCTGTCGGCGACTGGGACCCCCAGCGGATGCCTGAACCCATCTGGCGATCAAAGGTGACGGGCGAAGGAGAGACACGCAAACGGATCTGCAGGTTCCAAGATCTTGACGGCGTGGAGCGAACCTTCGACCTTCACGGTCGTTTCACGCCCGGTGCGGGCCGTATCTACTTTCGATTGGTAGCCGAGGCCGGCCGGGCGACCGTCGCGCATGTCGGACTGAAACTCGGCATCTGAGCTACGCCTCGACGTGCAGCGACTCCAGGCCGCGCAGGACGAAGCCCGTCTTCCAGCGCGGCTCCTCCACCAGGCGTAGCCGTGGCGTCGCGGTCAGGATCGCGGCCATCGACTCGGCCAGTTCGATGCGGGCCAGTGGGGCGCCGAGGCAGAAGTGGATGCCCGCGCCGAAGCCGATGTGCGGGTTCGGGTCGCGGGACAGGTCCAGCGTGTCCGGGTCGGCGAAGACCTCCGGGTCGCGGTTCGCCGACGCGAACTGCAGGGCGATCTCGGCGCCGCGCGGCACGCATACGCCCGCCACCTCGACGTCCTCCAGCACCCAGCGTTCGAACATCGGCGTCGGGGTGTCGTAGCGCAGCAGCTCCTCGACCGCGGACGGGATCAGGGTGTGGTCCGCGCGCAGTCGCTCCAGTGCCTCCGGGTTGCGGAACAGCGCCCACCAGGCGTTGCCGGTGGCGTTCACGGTGGCCTCGTGGCCGGCGTTGAGCAGCAGCACGCAGGTGCCGACCAGTTCGTCCTCGGTGAGGCCCTCGACCGCGGCGAGCGCGCCGATCAGGTCGTCGCCGCCGCGCCGCGTACGCGCCAGGTCCCGCAGGTAGCCGGAGAACTCCACCGACGGCGCGTACGGCCGCGCGCTGGGTCTCCTCGGGCGGGTCCAGCTCGTACATGCCGCAGATCTGGGCCGACCACGGCCGCAGCAGCGGACGGTCGGCGGCTCGGGATGCCGAGCATGTCCGCGATCACGGTCACCGGCAGTGGCTCGGCAACCTCGGCGAGCAGGTCGCCGCCGCCGCGGTCGGCGAGGCCGCGCGCCAGCTCGCCGGCGAGCGCGCGGATCCGGGCCCGCAGCCCCTCGGCCATCCGCGGCGTGAACGCCTTGGACACCAGCCGCCGCAGCCGCGTGTGGTCCGGCGGCTCGACGTCGAGCATGCCGGCGCGGGTCAGCTTCCAGAACGGCGCGAGGAACTCCGGCTCCGGCGGGCGGCCGAACTCCTCGTGCGAGGCGACGTGCAGGTACGAGCGGCCGAGCCGGCGGTCACGCAGCAGCGCGTTGACGTCGCCGTGGCGGGTGACCACCCACTGGCCGGTCGGCTCGTCGAAGTAGACCGGGCGGTCGAGCGCGCAGCTCGGCGTACGCCGGGTACGGGTCGGCGACGAACGCCGGGGACCACGGGTCGTACGGCATCTCAGGTGGCCCAGCGGTCGGTGCGCTGGTCGGTGGCGCGCGCCCGGTGGGCACGGCCCGCGGCGGACTCGACGATCGCGCGCGCCTCGCCCAGCTCGCGGTTTTCGGCGGCGACCTGGACCGGGCCGGGAGGGGCGTCGACGTGTACGGTGCCCAGGCTCAGCAGCCGCTGGAGCGGCCCCGCCGTCAGGCGTACGCTCTGGGCACGCGCGTGCGCGATGACGTCGAGGCGGCGGCAGACCCGCCCGCGCCGGGTGACGAAGATCGCGTCGTCGGTGCCCGCCGCGCCCTGGCCGAACGGCGCGCGCAGCCACGAGCGCGGAGCCGGCAGCAGCGGTACGGCCTCGGCGTTGGTGCCAGGGAAGACCAGGCCGACGAGCTGGAAGGCGACGCGCCGCGGCGCGACCGGCAACAGCACCGAGGACAGGACCTGGCGCTCGCCGACGTACCCGGCGACGGTGACGTCGAGCCGCGCCCAGCCGTACCCGCGCCAGAGCAGCGGCTCGATCACCCGTACCGCCTGCACACGGCCCGGCGGCACGGTCTGCATCCGCGTCTCCATCAGCCCGTACCGCAGCCGCAGGCCGTCGGGCGACAGTGCGGCCTTGAAGTTGGTGTGCATGACCAGCGGTGCGATCACGCCGCGTGCCAGGCCGAGGAGTACGGGCAGCGCGGCGGCGAGCACGCCCAGTTCGCCGAAGACGACGCCGAACGCCAGCAGGGCGACGAACAGCGCCAGCCCGAAGATGACCGGCAGCTTGAGCAGCTGCGAGCCGAGCAGCGTGCCGAACCCGACGCGCCAGTACGGCTGCTCGGGCGCCTCGGGCGTGTGACCGGGCAGGCCGGCGGCGCGTGCCAGCAGCTCGGCGCGCAGTTGCTCGCCCATCGGCCGGCCGAGGTAGCGGAACTTGGTCTCCGCCTGGTCGCCGCCGGCCAGCTCGACGCGTACCTCGGCGAGGCCGAAGATGCGGGTGACCAGCGGCCGTACGACGTCGACCGCCTGGATCGCGCGACAGCGGCACGCGGCGGTTGCGGCGGCGGAGGATGCCGGTCTCCACGACGAGGTCGTCGCCGGAGATGTGGAACTTCACCGACCACCAGGTCCAGAACCCGACGATCACCGCAAGGGCGGTGACCGGCAGCATGACGAGGATGAACCGGGCGAGCGCCCGCGGCGTCAGCACCAGCGCGACGCCGCTCGGCGGACTGGGTGATCAGCAGCGAGTAGCCGCCGAGCACGAACACGATCACCAGGACGGACATCGCGTTGATCACCGCGGTGGAGACGTGCAGGCGGTGCACGCCGTGCGAGAAGTACACGGGCGGCTTGGGCGGCGGCCCGTAGCACCGGCCCGTACATCGGGCGCTGGCCGTACGGACCGTGCGGCGGCCCATAGCGGGCCCTGCGGCGGCCCGTACGGCGGTCCCATGCTCACAGGCCGATCGACCTCGATTCGCCCTTCTGCGCGAGGCGGTCGCGCAGGACGGCGGCGTCGCGCGCGGGCAGGCCGGGGATGCGCGCGTCCGTGGCCGCCGCGGCGGTGTGCAGGCGTACGGTCGCGACGCCCAGCCACTGTTCGAGCAGCCCGGCGGTCACGTCGACGTACTGCATACGGCCGTACGGCACGACCACGAGGTGTTTGACGAAGAACCCGTGCGTGACCAGCAGGTCGTCGGCGCGCTCGGCGAAGCCCCACGACCGGTAGACCAGTTCGGCCACGATCCAGCCCATCGCGCAGCCGACCACGATCACCGCGAGCCAGATCAGCCCGCCGAGCAGCCCGCTCATGCGCGACAGGACGAACGCGCCGATGATCGTGAGGGGCAGCGCCCACAGCAGCACGGCGATGCGCCGGTGCCAGGTGAGCCGGGGCGAGACCCGCGCCCACGTCATGCCGGACGGCGGGTCGAACGCCTGCTCGGCCCGGCCGCCGATGGGCACCGGAGAGGGCATGGACGGGCCACTGGGCAACGGCGCCGGGGGCAGCGGGCCGCGCAGCGGCAACGGCGGCGCGCCGTGCGGCAGGATCCGCGGGCTGCCCGGCGGCATGTCCCGCGGGCTCGGGTAGTTCTCGTTCATCGCGACAAGTCAACCTCAACTGGGCGGCATTTTGCGATAGCCGAGCGTGGCACGATGGTCAATGTGACGACGACGCGCATGGTGGGCGTAGGAGCGGGGGTCAAGGACCTCGCGACCGAGGACATGACGCTCAACATCGGCCCGCAGCATCCCTCGACGCACGGCGTGCTGCGGCTGCGCGTCACCCTCGACGGCGAGCGGATCACCGCGGCCGAGCCGATCGTCGGGTACATGCACCGGGGCGCGGAGAAGCTCTTCGAGGTCCGCGACTACCGCCAGATCATCGTGCTGGCGAACCGGCACGACTGGCTGTCGGCGTTCGCCAGCGAGCTGGGCGTCGTCACCGCCGTCGAGCGGATGCTCGGCATGGAGGTGCCGGTGCGCGCGGTCTGGGCACGCACGCTCCTGGCCGAGCTGAACCGCGTGCTCAACCACCTGATGTTCCTCGGCTCCTATCCCCTGGAGATCGGCGCGATCACCCCGATCTTCTACGCCTTCACCGAGCGTGAGCAGTTGCAGCGGGTGATGGAGGAGATCTCCGGCGGCCGGATGCACTACATGTTCAACCGGGTGGGCGGGCTGAAGGAGGACCTGCCGGCGGGCTGGCTGGGGCGGGTGAGCGAGGCGGTCGCCGGCGTACGCCGGGGGGTCGGCCAGATCGACCGTCTCATCATGGGCAACGAGATCTTCCGTGCACGTACGCGCGGGGTCGGGGTCCTGACGCGCGAGCAGGTCGAGCAGTACGGCGTGTCGGGGCCGATCGCGCGCGCGTCGGGCGTCGACTTCGACCTGCGGCGCGACGAGCCCTACCTGGCGTACGGGTCGCTGGCCGACGTGCTGCGGGTGCCGGTGCGGTCCGAGGGCGACTGCCTGGCACGGTTCGAGTGCCTGCTGGAGCAGGTGGAGGTGTCGCTGGACCTCGCCGACGCGTGCGTGGAGCGGCTCGCCTCCCTGCCGCCGGGCCCGATCAACCAGCGCCTGCCGAAGGTGCTCAAGGTGCCCGAGGGCCACACGTACGCCTGGACGGAGAACCCGCTCGGCATCAACGGCTACTACCTGGTCTCACGGGGCGAGAAGACGCCGTGGCGGCTCAAGCTGCGGTCGGCCTCGTTCAACAACGTGCAGGTGCTGTCGGAGCTGCTGCCCGGCAACCTCGTCGCCGACATGATCGCCATCCTCGGCTCGATGTTCTTCGTCGTCGGCGACATCGACAAATAACGCAAGAGCTACGACGCGCCCGGCGCGATCAGGCCCGACTCGTACGCCGTGATCACCGCCTGGACGCGGTCGCGCAGGCCGAGTTTGCTCAGCACGTTGCTCACGTGTGTCTTGACCGTGTGCTCGCTGACCACCATGGCGACGGCCATCTCGGCGTTGGACAACCCACGGCCCAGGAGCTTCAGCGTCTCCCGCTCCCGCGCGGTGAGCGCGTCCAGGCCGGCCGGGGCGGCCGTCCGCGGCCTGCGGGCGGTCAGGTCCGAGATCAGGCGGCGCGTGATCGTGGGGGCCAGCAGCGACTCCCCGGCCGCCACCACGCGTACGGCGTGCACGAGGTCGTCGCGCCGCACGTCCTTCAGCAGGAAGCCGCTCGCCCCGCCGTACAGCGCGTCGTACACATAGTCGTCCTGGTCGAACGTCGTCAGCATCAGCGCACGGCAGTCGGTCTCGGCGCAGATCGCGCGTGCGGCCTCGATGCCGTCCAGCACCGGCATCCGGATGTCGAGGAGAGCGACGTCCGGACGCCACGCGCGCACGGCGGTCAGCGCCTCGGCTCCGGTGGCCGCCTCGGCGACCACCTCGATGTCCGGCTGCGCCTCCAGGATCATGGTGAAGCCGCTGCGGACCAGTTCCTGGTCGTCCGCGATGACGACGCGGATCATGCCGGCACCCCCGCACGCGCGTACGGGAGCGACGCCCTGACAAGGAATCCGTCCGCGGCCGGGGCCGCCTCGGCGACGCCGCCGCATGCCGCGGCGCGCTCTCGGATGCCGACCAGCCCGCGGCCCGTACCCGGGGGCGACGCTCCGCACCGCCCGTCGTCCGCGACCGTGATCACCAGCGCGGCGTCGGTCCACTCCAGGCGTACGTCCACGCGGGTCGCCCCGGCGTGCTTGACGGTGTTCGTGAGTGCCTCCTGCACGATCCGGTACGCCGCGACCTCCGCGTCCGCGGGGACGGCGCGCGGCGTGCCGGTGCACGCGAGGTCGACTGCCAGGCCGGGGGTCTGGCCGACCTGGGCGACCAGCGCGGGCAGCGCCGTCACGGTCGGCTGCGGCGCGCGCGGATCGACGTCGCCCTCCTCCTTGAGCACGCCGAGCATCCGGCGGAGCTGGAGCATCGCGTCGCGGCCCGCGTCGGCGATGGCCTCGAACGCACGCTCCGCACGCTCCGGATCCGCCCGTACGACGACGGGCCCGGCCTCGGCCTGTACGACCATGATGCTCACGGCATGGGCGAGGATGTCGTGCATGTCGCGTGCGATCCGTGCCCGCTCCCCCGTCGCGGCGCGTGCCACGTCGAGTTCGCGCGAGCGTTCGATCTCGCCGGCCCGGCGCGCCAGCGCCTGAAGCCGGATCTCCCGCTCCCGCGCCAGGAGGCCGAGGACGTACGCGCTGGTCGCCGTGAGCACGCCGATCAGGCTGGTGGTGAGGCTGCGGGAGGTGGCGAGCGCGGCGCCGAACACCACGAGCAGCACGACCAGTTGCCGCCCGCGGCGCTCGCCCCACGCCATGGAGTACGCGGCGACGAGGAGGCCCCAGGCGATCGGCTGGTTGGGCCCTCCGCGTACGACGGAGTTGTAGGCGAGCAGCGCGACGGCGATGGCCAGCAGGCACCCGGTCGGATGGCGCCGCCGCCACAGGAGCGGCAGCGCCGAGCCGGCCAGGACGACCCACACCCAGGCCGAGAACGGGCCCGGCTGGCCGGCCCGCGGGACGATCAGGGGCGCGTAGAGCACGGCCAGGACGAGCAGCGCGACGACGAAGTCGGTGGGCGCGAGACCGAGCCGTGGTATCCGCACGCAGCACAGTATCCGGCCAGGTGACCGCGGCACGCCTCGCCCGTACGGCGGAGATGCGGCTGCGGTCTCCGTCACGCGGGCGAGGCGTCAAGATCGGTGGGCCGGGCGATCCGCCGAGGCGGCAGGTGCCGGTCCCATGGACCGCATGAGAAAACACCTGGCCGCCGTCCTGGCCGCCGCGACCGTGCTCACGACGGGCGCCCGCGCGGAGGCGGCGCCGCCCGACCCGCTCCCGCCCCTCGACCCGGCCGCGATGCAGGCCGCCATCGCGGGCCTGCCGGACGCGAACGTGACCAGCGCCCTCGTCCACGTGACCGGCCCCGCGGGACGGTGGAGCGGCACGTCCGGCGTACGCGACGTGCGGACCCGACGGCCCGTCCCGGCCGACGGCACGTTCCGCATCGGCAGCATCTCCAAGGTCTTCACCGCGACGGTCGTCCTCCAACTCGCCGCCGAACACCGCGTCGACCTCGGCCGGTCCGTGCAGCACTACCTGCCCGGTCTGCTGCCCGCCGCGTACCCGGCGATCACCGTCCGGCAGATCCTCGACCACACCAGCGGCCTGCCCGGCGGCGATCTCGGTACGGGCGACGCGCAGTGGTTCGCCGACCATCGCCTGGAGAGCTGGACGCCGCACCAGATCCTGGCGGACGCCGTACGGCACCCGATGGAGTTCACCCCAGGGACCCTCCAGCGGTACACCGGCACGAACTACGTCCTCGCGGGCCTGCTGATCGAGCGCGTGACCGGCCACACGTACGCCCACGAGGTCAGGGAGCGGATCGTCAAGCCGCTGGGCCTGCGCGACACGTACGTGCTGAACCGCCACGACCCACGTCTGCCCGGCCGGCATGCCCGCGGGTACGTCGCGGTCACCAAGGACGGGACCACCACGCTGCGCGACGTCTCCCGGCAGAGCCCGTACCCGTGGGCCGAAGGCGGCCTGATCTCCAGCGCGGCCGACCTGACCCGCCTGATCTCGGCGATCTTCGGTGGCCGCGTGGTGCCGTCCTCGGAGCTGCCGGAGATGTTCACCGTCCCGAAGGTCAGGTACGGCGGCACCGACAACTGCGTCCTCGGCCCCGAGGCCGGCCAGGCGTGCTTCAGCGCCGGCCTCATGAAGGTGATGCTGCCGAACGGCCTGGTCGGCTGGGGTAAGACGGGCGCGCGGCCCGGGTACACGAGCGGCCTGTTCGCAACGCGTGACCTGCGCCGCGTCCTCGTCTACTCGCTGACCCCCACGGGGAACAAGGACGGCTCGGAGCTGCCGTACGCGCTGAGGATCGCCGCCGCCGCCTTCGACCCGGGCCTCATGGACGGCCACTGACCGGGCGGGCTACTCGCCGTCGAAGGCGCGTACCGCCCGTTTCGGCGCGGTCATGCGCCACGCCTCGACGAGAAGCTCGCGCAGGTGGTCCGCCGGGATCCGGTGGACGTCGACGCCGACCCACCCGTGGCGCCCGACGTACGCGGGGTAGGCGAACGTCTCCGGATCCTCGGCGATCAGGGCCGACTGCTCGTCCTTGGTCGCCTTGACGCTCGCGCGCGTGCCGTCGTCGGACATCATCGCGAAGATCTTGTTCCGTACGCGGAAGGTCGCCTCTCCCCAGGTCTCGCGCTCCTCCGCGGAGGGCAGGGAGAGGGCGATCTCGCGCAGCTCGTCGCCGGAGGCCATCAGATGCGCGAGGCCGAGCGGTGCTCGTCCTCGTCCTCGGGGCCCTTGGGTACCCGGCAGGCGTGTTCGAGGACCAGCGCGCCGACGATCAGGGCGATGGCGGCCAGCGCCGTCCCGCCGCTCACGTAGAAGTCGCGCCGCGGCGTCGGCTTGTCCAGCGAGGACGCGAGGTAGATCGCCATGCCGCCGAAGGCGCCGGCCAGCACCGCCGCCGCGTTCGCGCTGGCCTTGGCGAGCGCCGCGAGACGCGCGGCGACCAGCGGCTCTACCGGCCGGGTGCCCGGACGCCGCTGGATGCGGGCGCGGGTGACGAACGCGGTGTACAGCTCGCCGAGCGCCAGCAGGAGCAGCGAGGGCACCATCGTCCACGGCAGCAGCGGCAGCGAGCCGTACAGGAATCGCACCACGGCCCACGTCAGCCCCGCCGCCACGATCAGCGTGACGGCGAGGACGGGGAGACGAGTCGGCTTCACGCGGGCGGCTGCAGGGCTAGGTCGTCGCGGCGGCGCAGCTCCTGGTCGGCCACGCCGTCGAGCAGGTCGGTGAGGCGGCCACGGCCCGGCAGCGTCGCGTCCGGGTCGAGATCGCACCACGGGCGGAGCACGAAGGCGCGCTCGCCCGCGCGCGGGTGCGGCAGGAGCAGGTCGGGATCATCGGAGGTCACGTCGCCCATCATCACGATGTCGATGTCGAGCGTACGGGGACCCCAGCGCACCACCCGCGTACGGTCCATCGACTCCTCGATGGCCAGCACGCGTTCGAGCAGCGACTCCGGGGCGACCCGGCTGTTCGCCACGATCACGACGTTGAGGAAGTCGCCCTGCTCCGGGCCGCCGACGGGTTTGGTCTCATAGACCGGCGAGAGCGCGACGAAGTCCAGCCCGGGGGCGTCGAAGAGCGCGTCGATCGCCTCCTGGAGGTTGTCCAGCCGATCGCCGAGGTTGCTGCCGAGGGAGAGCACGGTCTGGCGCTTCTCCGCGGATGTCGTCATTGGCGGCTCCGATGAATGGTCACGGCAATGTCGGTGAAGGGGTGCGGCACGGGAGCGCTCGGCTTGTGCACGGTGACCTCCACCTCCTCGACCAGGGGCGGGTCGAGGCACACACTCGCGAGGCGGTCCGCCAGCGTCTCGATGAGGTTGACGGACTCGCCTTCGACGACGGCGACCAGCCGGTCGGCCAGCGCGCCGTAGTCCACGGTACGCAACAGATCGTCGCCCGCGGCGGCCGGGCGGGTGTCGAGTCCGAGTACGACGTCGACCACGAACTCCTGACCCAGCTCGCGTTCGGCGGGCAGGCAGCCGTGCCGGCCGCGGGCCCGCAGCCCGCTCAGCGCTATCCGGTCATTCATCCTCGTCGTCGCCTTCTTCGCGGTTCAGCACCGGCGAACCGTGGTGCAGCCACATTCGCCAGCCTCCGTCCGTACGGATGAACGCGTTGGTGGTCACGACGCTTCCCCCGGAGGTGAGCGCGTCCGCGGACTCCTCGACGGCGGTGATGATGTTCTCCGAGCAGGTGAGCACGGCCTGGTCGCCCGAGACGCGCACCTGGGTGTCGGTGAGCACGAACTGGATGTACGGGGTGTTCGCCATGATCAACGCCCAGGAGCGCAGCACCGTGCCGCGGCCGCGCAGCAGCGGCCAGCCCGGGTGCACGCAGACGACCTCCTCGGCGTGCGGCCCGTCGGCCCAGACCAGGCCCATCCGGTCGAGGTCGGCGGACTCGAAGGCGGCGTAGAACTCGGCGTTGACCGTCTCGACGGCGCTCACGTCGGCCTGCGTCACGGCCGCCTCCCGCGAGGCGGCGCCCCACGCGGCCGCGGCGCGTACGGCGTCGGCGTTGGGCGCTGACGTTGTGCACGCGTACGCACCAGGCCCCCGCGGCGGCGGCCAGCGCGGTGATCGCCACGGTGGCGTCGTCGGACTCGGCGAACGGCCGCGGGGTGCCGTCCGGGCGCGGCCAGCAGCTGCCCGAGGAACCGCTTGCGCGAGGCCGCCACCAGCACCGGATGGCCCAGGCTCGATCAGCTCGCCGAGATGGGCGAGCAGCGTCCAGTTGTGGTTGTCCTCCGGCCGCTTGGCGAAGCCGAGGCCCGGGTCCACGATGAGCCGCGCCGGGTCGACGCCCTCGCGGACGATCGCGCCGATACGGGCGCGCAACTCGTCGGCTGACCTCGCGTACGACGTCGGCGTAGATCGCGCGGGTGTCCATGTCGTGGCTGTGCCCGCGCCAGTGCATGACGACGTACGGCACGGCCGCCTTGGCCACGACGCGCGGCATGGCGGGGTCGGCCAGCCCGCCGCTGACGTCGTTGACGAGCCGCGCACCCGCCGCGACGGCAGCCTCGGCCACCTCGGCGCGCATGGTGTCGACGCTCGACCGGGACGCCCTCGGCGGACAGCGCCTCGATCACCGGGACGACCCGGCGAAGCTCCTCGGTCAGGGAGACCCGCTGCGCGCCGGGCCGGGTCGACTCACCGCCGACGTCGACGAGGTCGGCACCGTCCCGCATGAGTTCGAGGCCGTGCCGGATCGCCGCCTCGCGGTCGAAGTAGGCCCCGCCGTCGGAGAAGGAGTCGGGGGTCACGTTGACCACGCCCATGACGAGACAACGCCCCGGATCGGGCAGGCCGGCGATGCTCGTGGTCATACCGATCAGCCTAGTGCGAGGGCGTCCCCGAGATCCGGCCGTCGCGATCGCGTCCGCGGGACGCGGCTGAGGGCGAACGCCCGCGCTCAGTGCGGCGAGCCGACCGACCGCGTCAGGGGGAGGGCAGAGTGCGTTTCGGGGGGCGCTTGAGGCCCGGGAAGCGCAGTCTCGGCCAGACGATGAACGCCTCGGCCTCCAGGGCGGCCAGTGCGATGCGCGGGGCGTCGTTCAGGCTCGGATAGACGAAGAACCGCGGCTGCCAGACCGGCTGGAACTTGGCGTTGAACTTGTACAGCGACTCGATCTGGAACCAGCGCGACAGGAACACCAGCAGCCCGCGCCATGCCTTGAGCACTGGACCCGCGCCGATTCGCTCGCCTCGGGCCAGGGCCGCGCGGAAGACCGCGAAGTTGAGTGACACCCGTTTGACGCCCAGGTCGGGCGCTGCCTTGAGGGCCTCGACGATGAGGAAGTCGTTCAGGCCCGGCTGGGCGGACCGGTCGCGGCGCATGAGGTCGAGGGAGAGCCCGTCGGTGCCCCACGGCACGAAGTGCAGGATCGCGTGCAGCGTGCCGTCCTTGGTGGCGGTGGCGAACACGCACTCCTCGTCGCCCGGCTCGCCGACCCTGCCCAGGGCCATCGAGAAGCCGCGTTCGTTGTCGGTGCCGCGCCACGCGCCCGCCCGCTCCCACAGCGCGCGCAACTCGTCGGGACGGAAGTCCTTCTCCCGCCGGATCTCCGCGACGTACCCCTGCCGCCCCACGCGGTTGACCATCTGCCGTACGTTGCGCATCGTACGGCCGTCGAGGGAGAACTCGGCGGCGTCCACGATGGCCTCGTCGCCGAGTTCGAGCGCGGACAGGCCGGACTCGCGGCACCAGACCTCAGCGGCGAGTTCGCTACAGCCCATGACGCCCGGCACCCAGGCGTGCGCCGCCGCCTCCTCCAGGAACGCCTGGATCGCGCCGGGCCACGCCTCGGGGTCGCCGATCGGGTCGCCGCCCGCCAGCATCACGCCGGAGACCACCCGGTATGTCACGCACGCCTTGCCGGTGGGCGACCAGATCACGCTCTTGTCGCGGCGCAGCGAGAAGTAGCCGAGCGAGTCACGCGCTCCCTGCCGGTCGAGCAGTTCGCGGATGCGCTCCTCGTCCTCGGGCGACAGCGACGGCGCCGGCTCGGCCGGGCGCAGGAAGAGGAAGACCGTCATCCCGCCGGTGAACAGGCCGAGTGAGCCGAGCATCAGGCTGAACAGGTCGTTCTTGCGGTCGGAGACGAACGTCACCGGGCCGGTGGCGCCGACCAGGCCCGCGACCACGTGCTCCAGCCGCGCGGAGAAGGCGTAACCGTGGTCGAGGCCGCCGGAATTGAGTGCGATGAAGAGCAGGCCGAGCCCGACGCTGGAAACCGCGAGGAACAGCCCCACCCACAGCGCGCGCCAGCGGGTGCGCGGGTCGCCGGTCGCGTAGAACTCGGCGCGGAAGTACACCAGCGTGGCGAGCATCGCCACCGCCACGATCGCGGAGATCGCGAAGTCCTTCACGATGTGGGAGAAGACGGTGAAGGCGAGCAGGCCGACGACGGCACGCCAGGCGCGGCGCTTGCGGCGGCGCAGGCCGCGCGCGAGCAGGAGGAAGAGCAGGCCCGCGACGAGTGTCGCCGTACGCGCGGCGTTGTTGACCGAGCCGGGCACGAACTCGTCGACGCGTACCATCCGGCGGTGCCACTCGGGGAGCAGTGCCCCGATCACATCGTGCAGTCCGACCAGGAAGGTCAGCCAGCCGGCGACCGCCGGAACCCAGCGGCGCTGCCGGCGACGCTCCTGAACGACCTCGCGCCCCTCGGCCTCGGGACGCCCTGAGGTCTCACGCTTCGACTCCACCATCATCACGGCCCCACAGCGTAGTCAGCCGGGTGTTCGCCGTACGCCCTATCCTCATAATGCCACTTTGCCCCGTGTATACAGGCGTTCGCGACGGCAATCCCCGAGTCACGGTAACACCGCAGACTCCTTGTTCGACGTCGAGTCAGAGGCGTTGGTTCGCGCGCCGCGCGTCAGCGGCCGAGGATGAGGCTCATCGCCTCGGCGCGCGTGCTCGGCTGGTCACGGAAGTCTCCGCGTACGGCGGACGTGAGCGTCTTGGCACCGGGCTTGCGCACGCCGCGCATGGTCATGCACAGGTGTTCGGCCTCCACGACGACGATCACCCCGCGCGGCTCCAGGACGTTCATCAGGGCGTCGGCGATCTGCGAGGTCATCCGCTCCTGGATCTGCGGGCGGCGGGCGTAGACGTCGACCAGCCGGGCCAGCTTGGACAGCCCGGTGATCTGGCCCTTCTCGTTCGGGGTGTAGCCGACGTGCGCCATGCCGTGGAACGGCACCAGATGATGCTCGCAGAGGCTGTAGACCTCGATGTCCTTGACGATCACCATCTCGTCGTGGTCGGCGTCGAAGACCGTGCTGAGCACGTCCTCGGGCCGCTGGCGCATGCCGGCGAGCTGTTCGGCGTACGCGCGTGCGACGCGCGCGGGGGTCTCGGCAAGACCATCGCGGTCGGGGTCCTCCCCGACCGCGATGAGGATCTCGCGGACCGCCTTCTCGATGCGTGCCTGATCGATCGGCGGTCCGTGCTGCTCTGGAGCTGGCGTCACGCCGGACCTTCGCGGTCGTCCTGCTCCTCGTGCTCCACGGCGCTGCCGGTGTGCGCGGCGCCGCTGCCGTTGCCCTGCGTCAGGTCCGCCACGTCCTTGGGCCCCATGAGCGCGAGCTCCTTGGGGGTGAGTACGGGCGGACGGTCCGAGGGCAGCCGCTTGCCGTAGCCGCTGTAGGACGGCGCGGCCGGCCGCTTCTCGATCGGCGCGAAGATGTCGATGACCTGGTTCTTGGACAAGGTCTCCTTGTCCATCAGGTGGAGCACCAGGTCGTCGAGGACGTCGCGGTATTCGACCAGGATCTCCCACGCGATGTCGTGCGCGGACTCGATCAGACGCCGGACCTCGTCGTCGATCGCCGAGGCGATCTCCTCGGAGTAGTCACGTGCGTGCGACATGTCGCGGCCAAGGAACGGCTCGCCGTTGCCCTCGCCGAACTTGCGCGCGCCCAGCCGCTCGCTCATGCCGTACTCGGTGATCATCTTTCGGGCGATCGCGGTCGCCTTCTCGATGTCGTTGGCCGCGCCGGTGGTCGGCTCGTGGAAGACGAGCTCCTCCGCCGTACGGCCGCCGAGCAGCATGGCGAGCTGGTCGAGCATCTCCGAGCGGCTCGCCAGGAACTTGTCCTCCATCGGCAGGGTCATCGTGTAGCCCAGCGCCTGGCCACGGGACAAGATCGTGATCTTGTGCACCGGGTCGGCGTTCGGCAGCGCGTGCGCCACCAGGGCGTGGCCGCCCTCGTGGTAGGCGATGGTCTTCTTCTCCCGGTCGGACATGACCCGGCTCTTGCGCTCCGGACCCGCCATGACCCGGTCGATGGACTCCTCAAGAGTGTCCATGTCGATCTGCTTGCGGTCCATGCGGGCGGTCAGCAGCGCCGCCTCGTTGATCACGTTCGCCAGGTCGGCGCCGGTGAAGCCCGGCGTACGGCGCGCGATCGTGTCGAGCTCGACGTCGGCCGCGAACGGCTTGCCCCGGCCGTGCACCCGCAGGATGCCCTTGCGGCCCTCCAGGTCCGGCCGGTCGATGACGATCTGCCGGTCGAAGCGGCCCGGGCGCAGCAGCGCCGGGTCGAGGATGTCGGGCCGGTTGGTCGCGGCGATCAGGATCACGCCGCCCTTGACGTCGAAGCCGTCCATCTCGACCAGCAACTGGTTGAGGGTCTGCTCGCGCTCGTCGTGCCCGCCGCCGAGACCCGCGCCGCGGTGACGTCCGACGGCGTCGATCTCGTCCACGAAGATGATCGAGGGAGCGTTGGCCTTGGCCTGCTCGAACAGGTCGCGTACACGAGAGGCGCCGACACCGACGAACATCTCGACGAAGTCCGAGCCGGAGATCGAGTAGAACGGCACGCCCGCCTCGCCCGCGACCGCGCGTGCGAGCAGCGTCTTGCCGGTGCCGGGCGAGCCGTAGAGCAGCACGCCCTTGGGGATCTTGGCTCCGATGGCCTGGAACTTGGCCGGGTTCTGGAGAAACTCCTTGATCTCCTGGAGCTCCTCGATGGCCTCGTCGGCCCCGGCCACATCGGCGAAGGTGGTCTTCGGAGTGTCCTTCGTCACCAGTTTGGCGCGCGACTTGCCGAAGTTCATCACCCGGGAGCCGCCGCCCTGCATCTGGTTCATGATGAACAAGAAGATCAACACGACGACGACGATCGGCAGGAAGCTGAACAGCAGGCTCAAGAAGACGTTCTGCTTGGGCACCGAGACCGTGTAGCTCGTGAGCTGGCCGGCGGCCGCCTTGGTCTGCAACAGGCGAGCCAGGTCGAGCCCCTGGCCGTCCACCCACGACGCCTGGAGCTGCTTGCCGCTCTTGAGCTTGACCTCGATCCGCTGATCCTTGTCAATGATCTGGGCGGAGGTCACCTCGTTGTTCTGGATGGCCTGTACGACCTTCGAGGTGTCGGTCTTCTCGTACGAGCCGCCGGGATTGATCCCGTACATGACGAGGAGCACGAGCGCCCCGAAGGCCAGAATCCAGAGCAACGGCCCGCGAAAGTAGCGCTTCAGATCCATTTATGCGGAACCCCATAGTGGGGCCCCGTCCCTCCTGACCAGCGTCATCAGACCTCGTCGCGCGAACGCCCGGCGAGGCGGTCTTCCTGAGTGCGGCCCGCAAGGAGCCCGAGATAACGAAGGTACACCGGTGTCGCGGAAGACCGCAGCACGACGTCCGGCGCCCTACTTCGTAGTTGGCAACGTACGGGGCTAAGCCTCTTGTTCCCTGCCTCCACCGTAGACGTGCGGCGCGAGTGTGCCGACGAAGGGCAGATTGCGGTAGCGCTCCGCGTAGTCGAGGCCGTACCCGATCACGAACTCGTTGGGGATGTCGAAACCGACGTACTTGACTCCGACCTCGATCTTGGCCGCATCGGGCTTTCGCAGCAGCGTGCAGACCTCGAGCGAGGCCGGGCCGCGGGATTCGAGGTTGCTCCGCAGCCAGGAGAGTGTGAGCCCAGAGTCGACGATGTCCTCGACGATCAGCACGTGACGGCCCATGATGT
Organism: uncultured Actinomycetota bacterium; assembly: GCA_963799975.1. GTDB lineage: Bacteria > Actinomycetota > Actinomycetes > Streptosporangiales > Streptosporangiaceae > Actinoallomurus. Next base: position 321,285 of record CAWCZF010000004.1, read on the forward strand.
CGGAGTCCAGGTCCTTGAGAATGCGCACGACGCCCGACGACTTGGTCCCCGAGCCGTACGACGAGACGGCCATCCAGTCCATCGAGACCGGCGAGTGCAGGGCGCGCGCCAGGTCGGCCATGACCATGACCGCGCCCTTGAGGACCCCGACGAGCAGCAGGTCGCGGCCCGCGTAGTCCGCGTCGATCTGAGCGGCGAGCTCCCGGATCTTGGCCTGGAGCTCGTCCTCGGGGATGAGCACCTTCTCCAGGTCCGCCCGCATGTCCGCTTCGTCCACCAAAAGCCCTTCCAGCTCGCGCGGCCCGCTGCCGCCGTGTTCACCGTCAGCGGAACAAATCATCGGGACGAGGTGCCCATTTGGGATGGTCCGAAGATCAGCTTTTCATACCGCCTCCGAACCCGTACGTGGCCGGGCAGGTCGACGTGTGACTGGCCGTGCCACGCGGTGACCAGGGCGTCCACGGCCTCGACATGCACCGCGGCGAGCGTACCGGGCGGGCTGCCGGCCGCGATGGCCGCCCTGTGCAGGACCCGGGTGCGCACGGCGCGCGGCAGACGGCGCCAGCACACGCACGTCCAGCGCCTCCGCACCGGCCTCCTCCAGCGCCTCCGCGGCCCAGTCGTCCAGGGCGTCGGCGTCGTCGCGGAGCATCCGGGCCGTACGCGCCAGGGCGGCGGCCATGCCGGGGCCCAGACCCTGCTCCAGCGCGGGCAGGACGTCGGCGCGCACGCGCGCACGTGCGTACGCGCGGTCGCGGTTGTGCGGATCGTCCCAGGGGCGCAGGCCCATGGCGGCACACGCGCGGTGGGTGAGGTCGCGGCCGAGATCCAGCAGCGGGCGGCGGTAGCGGCCGGAGACGGCGGGCATGCCGGCGAGCGAGCGCGCGCCCGAGCCGCGTGCCAGCCCGAGCAGTACGGTCTCGGCCTGGTCGTCCAGTGTGTGCCCCAGGAGCACGACGGTGGCCCGGTGACGCGTGGCGGCCTCGCCGAGCGCGGCGTACCGCGCGGTGCGCGCGGCCGCCTCCATGCCGCCACCGGAGCCGACGGCGACCGTACGCGACTCGGCCGGGGACAGCCCGAGCCTGGCCATGACGGCCACGACGTCGGCGGCACGCTCCGCCGAGCCCTCCTGCAGATCATGGTCGACCGTCACCCCACCGGCCTGGTGACCGGATCTGGCCGCCTCGAACGCCAGCGCCCCGGCGAGCGCGAGGGAGTCCGCGCCGCCGCTGCACGCGACGAGCACCAGGTCGCCGGCCTCGACGGCGGCGAGAGTACGGCGCACCGCGAGGCGCACCGCCGCGACCGCCGGATCAGGTCCCACCCGTCCATTGTCGCGGCTCTGGAGGCCACGCGGGTGCCGGCCGCCCGCCCTGGCCTCGCCACAGGGGCCAGGGGGCGGGGAGATCACAGCCAGGTCCGGCCGTGCCCGTACGCCCAAGTGGCCGCGGAAGCGCCCCGCCCAGAGTTATCCACAGCCCGTCCGCTCCCCTTCCCCTCGCCGCGAGCCGGACTAGACAATGGAATTGGGGTGGCGCCCCCTGGGCGGGCGGGGCTAGTGCGGGCGGGGCTAGTGCGGGCGGGCTAGTGCGGGCGGGGCTCGTACGGGCGGGGGTTTCCTGCCGTGCGTTGGGCATGGTGCGGCGGAGGGCTCGTTGAGTTCGACGACGCCGCCGGGCAGGGTTTTGTGCGGGCCGGGCTGTACGGGCGCGGCGGTGCGGTCTCCCGGCTAGTCGGCGGTGGCCTCGCCCGAGGCCGGCAGCTCAGGCGTGCCGATGACGCGGCTTATCCACAGGTCCGGGTCCTTGATCTCGGTGTGGGTCGGCAGCGTGTTGGGCGAGGTCCAGACGCGGTTGAAGCCGGCCATGCCGACGCGGTCGATGACGGCGGTGACGAAGCGCGAGCCCTCGGCGTACTGCTTCATCTTCATCTCCAGGCCCAGCAGCCGCCGGATCACGCGGTCCACCTGTGACGCGCCCTCGCGCCGGTGCTGGAACTTGGCGCGGATGTCGGCGACGGTCGGCACGACCTCGGGGCCGACCGCGTCCATCACGTAGTCGCCGTGGCCCTCGGCCAGCGTCATCACCGCGGTGAGTCGGTCGAGGATCTCGCGCTGCTCGGGGGTCTGGATCGCGTCGATGAGGTTGCCCTCGCCGCCGCGTACGACGTCCGCGACCGCCTCGCCGACGCCGCGCAGTCGCTCCAGCATGCGCGCCCGGATCGAGGTCGGAGGCCAGCAGGAAGGCGGTCATCTGGTCCTGGACGTACGCCCGCAGCCACGAGACCGAGGCGAACTGGGCGCGGTGGGTCTCCTCGTGCAGGCACACCCACAGCCGGAAGTCATGGGCGTCGACCTTGAGCTCCTGCTCGGCGCCGACGATGTTGGGCGCGACGAGCGTCAGCCGGCCCGTGGGCGCGCGGCCGGTGGGGTCCGGCGGCAGGAAGAGCTCGTACTGGCCGAGTACGCGGCTGGCCATGTAGGCGAGGATCGCGCCGACCTGCATGCCGGTCACCCGCGAGCCCACGGCCTGTACGACCGCGCCGCCGGCGCCGCCGCCGAGCAGGCCGCTGCCACGGCGCGCCTGGAGCTGCTCCATCAGCGGTTCGAGGACGACGCGGAAGCCGTCGACGTTCGCCTGGATCCAGCCGGGGCGGTCCACCACCTTGGCCGGCGACGGGTCGATCCCGCCGTCCATCCCGGTGAAGTCGCGTACGTGGCCCTGCGCCACCTCGGAAAGCTCCCGCAGCTCGGCGACGACCTGACGAGCCTCCCTGGGGCTGACCTGCGGCCCTGGGCGGACAAGACGGGTCCCCGTCTGAACGGCGACATTCCAGTCGATCATGGATGCTGGCATTGCAACCCTCTCCGGCCGGGCCCTCCACCTAACGGTACGTCCCCGATCGCCTGGGGAGCATGCCTCACATGCTCCAACGCCCGGAGACCTCCGATGAACTCCCTCGACGTGACGATCAACGACAACCGCAGCCGGCGAGGGTGCCGGCGAGCGTGTCCAGTGCGGCCAGCGCGAGCCGACGGGGACTGCACGTGGTTGGCCATGAACGCGAACGCGAGCAGCCGCCCGTCCGCGTCGTACACCACGCCGGCGAGGGTGTTGACCCCGTCGAGCGTGCCCGTCTTGGCGCGTACGACACCTCGGCCGGCCGCCGCCGTACCCAGGCCGTAGCGGTGGGCGAGCGTGCCGGAGAACCCCGCGATCGGCATGCCGGACATCACCGTACGCACCTCGGGGTGCTCGGCCGAGGAGGCGTCGAAGGCGAGGAGCCGCGCCAGGCCGCCCGGCGTGATCCGGTTGAGGTGGGAGAGCCCGCTGCCGTCGACCGTGTCGATGCCGGCCGCGATGCCGAGGCCGCTCGAGCACCTGGTGCACCGCCGCGGCCCCGCCCTGGAAGGTGACCGGGCGGCCGAGCTTCATCGCGACCTGGCGTGCCATCGCCTCGGCGATGTCGTTGTCGCTGTCGGTCAGCAGCCGCTCGACCAGCGCGGAGATCGGCGGGGACTGTACGGCTCCGAGCCGCTGCGCGCCTTTGGGCGCGCGTCCGCGCGCGCCGATGGTGGCCGACACGCCCTGCCGGTCGAGCTGCCGTGCGAACGCCGCGGCGGCGATCCGCGGCGGGTCGGCGACCCGGGTGGGCGAGCCCGGCGCGACGCGGCCCTCGTCCAGTTCCAGCGCGGAGACCGGGGCGACGTCGCCCTCGGCGAAGTAGCCGGGCTTCCAGCCGGGCCCGGAGGTGCCGCCCTGGTAGGCGGAGGCGTCGTAGTCGACCTTCACGTGCCGTACGCCGGCGGCCTTCAGCGCGGTCGCGGTCTGCGCGGCCAGGTCGGCGAGCGTGGCCGGCTTGGGGTAGGCGTTCTTGGGCGCGGAGGTCGTCAGCGTGGGGTCGCCGCCGCCGACGAGGACCACGCCGTTGCCGTCGCGTACGGCGCTGGTGGTGATCCGGTGGTCCGGCCCGGCGGAGGCGAGCACGGCCGTCGAGGTGGTCAGCTTGGTGGTCGAGGCGGGTACGGCGGGCAGGTCGGCGTTGCTGGCGAACAGGGCCTTGTGCGTCATGGCGTCGATCACGGTGCCGCTGAGGTCGGCGCCCATGCCGGAGTTCCGCATCGGACCCGCCAGGCGCGCCGCCAGCGATCCGGATGTGGGCAGCGGCGCGCTCCCGGCCACCGGGGTCAGCGCGAGCTTGCCCGCGCTCATGATCGATCTGGCCGCCACCGTCGGCGGGCGCAGCGCGAGCGAACGGTCAGGTGTGAGCTTGACCACTGCCAGCGCGGCAGCGACCAGGAAGACGTTCAGCAGCGCCAGTGTGATCATGGCCACGGCGCGCTCGGGCCTGCGCACGTAACGCCCCTCTCATCGCCGCAGCACTAGTGACGTGCGACATTCTTGTAGAGGCCAACATCCAACCAGCAACCGCCTCGGCCCGCCCCGGGGAGCGGAGGACATTGTGCAATTCGACGTCACTATCGAGATCCCCAAGGGACAACGCAACAAGTACGAGATGGACCATGAAACCGGACGGATCCGCCTGGACCGGATGCTCTTCACCTCCACCCAGTATCCGGCGGACTACGGCTTCATCGACCACACCCTCGGTGAGGACGGCGACCCGCTCGACGCACTCGTGCTCCTCCAGGAGCCGACCTTCCCCGGCTGCCTGATCCGCTGCCGTACGGTCGGGATGTTTCGGATGACCGACGAGGCCGGGCGGCGATGACAAGGTCCTGTGCGTACCGGCCACCGACCCCCGCATGGAACACCTGCGGGACATCCACCACGTGCCGGAGTTCGACCGGTTGGAGATCCAGCACTTCTTCGAGGTCTACAAGGACCTGGAGCCGGGCAAGTCGGTCGAGGGCGCGAGCTGGGCGGGGCGCACCGACGCCGAGGCCGAGATCGAGCGTTCGTTCAAGCGCGCCAAGGACCACTGAGCACTAGCGGGGGCCGACCGGCCTGGTGGCGCCCGCGTAGTCCGGGCGGAAGGCGCCGGAGATCCGCACCCGCGCCCCGGTGAACGGTGCCTCCACCATCTGACCGCCGCCGATGTAGATGCCGACGTGGTGGATCGTGCCGGGGTTCGCCGGGTTGTGCGCGAAGAAGACGAGGTCGCCCGGGCGTAGCTGGTCGCGTGTGGGGTGCGGGCCCGAGTAGTACTGCGTCGTCGCGTAGTGCGTGAGCGGGATCCCGGCGCGGGCCCAGGCGTACGTCACGAGTCCCGAGCAGTCGAAGCCGACGGTGTGCGCGCCCTGGGCGATGCCGAGCGAGGGGCCGGCCGGGTTGCCGCCGCCCCAGGAGTACGGCGTGCCGATCCACTTCAGGGCGGCACGCGCGGCGACCGAACCCAGCGCGGAGCCGCGCGGCAGCGCGGCCGGCGCGAGTTGCCGGGCGCCGGAGGCGGCCTGCTGCCGCGCCGCGCTCGCCGCCCTGGCGAGGATGCGGGCTCGCTGGAGGTCGGCGACGTGGGTGCGGGCCCGGCCGAGCGCGGCGACCAGGTCGGCCTTGCGCTGCTGTATCTGCTGCACGCTCGCCCGCTGGCGCGACACCGCGTCGGTCGCCGCCTCACGTGCGGCGGTCGCGGCGCGCGCGGCGTTGCGCTGTCCGCCGAGCGCCCGGCGTGACTGCCGCTCGAACAGGCCGGCGACGACGCGCGCGGCCTTCTCCTGGTTGACGAAGGACTGCTGGCGGTTGGCCAGGACCTGCATGAACGTGGCCCGCTCCAGGAACCCGGCCGGGCCGCCCCGTCCGCCCAGCACGGCCGCCATCGACGGATAGCCGTCGTCGGTGCGGTAGGCGCGTGAGGCGAACATCGCGAGCTGCCGCCGCGTCTGGCCCAGCCGGTCGCGTGCGTGCGCCGAGCGCTGGAGGGCGACCTGGTAGTCGTGGTCGGCCTGGTCGAGGCGTGCCCGCGCGCCGTTGAAGCGCTCGACGGCGAGTCTCGGCCGCGTCGTTCAGGTCATCGAGCCGGCCGTCCGCCTGGGCCAGCGCGGCGCCGATCCGGCCGACGTCGGCGGCACGGTCCCGTACTTGCTGCTTGCTCTTCGCCAGGTCACGTGCGCTCGGGGACGGGTCGGCACGGGAGGGGTCGGTGAGCAGGGCGGTGATCGCGAGCGCGCTGAACGAGATCGCACCGAGTCGTCGCCGACGCGGATGGGAACCTGCCAAATTCTCCCCCCGGAGGTCCGCCCGCGGCCGAGCGGGCTAACACGAAGGGTTACCACTGGCGACGCTCTGGAAACACGTGCACCACGCGATATGTCCAGTCACTCACCTCCCACTAGCCTGCTGATCCATGGCCTTGCCGCGGCTTTGCGGCGGCACCGGGGCCGCGCGGATACGTGAAGATCGACGCCTCGGCCGACGTCTCGCGACCCGGCGAACGGGCCCATCCCGAGCGCGTGGGCACGCGACGCGAGGTACGCGACGGGTGGACCCCCGGGGCGCCCCGGTGTCGGCGACCGTCAGGCGGCCGAGTCGGGAGTGCGCCGGCGACGCGTGCCTGGTGGGCGCGAGCCCACTCGGCGCATGCGAGGGACCGGGCGGCGAGGTCAGGCTCGGGGTGGGAGGCCGTATGACTGACGCTCCCGGCGGAACGCCGAGGCGAACCATGCGGGCGGCATCGGATCGGCGGCCCGCAGGACGGCGCCCCCGACCGACTCAGGCGGCCAAGCCCGGAGGGCTGGGCGGAGTGCGGCCGCGGGGGCGCGCCTGACGCGCGCAAGGGCTCGGGCGGCTGAGCCGCAGGCGGTGCCACGGAACGCACCAAGTGGGCGGGCTCGGAGGCGGGGGCGCGCTTGACGCGCGCAAGGGCTCGGGAGGCGCGAGTCGCGGCCCGAGGCGGCGCCACGGGCGTGCCCTGCGGAGCCGTGACACGCACCCGGTGGGCGGGCATCAGGTGGCCGGGCCGGAAGGTGTGGGCGGCGGAGTGGGGGGTGGGTCGGAGTGCGGCGGCGGGGTGGGCGCGGGTTCGCTCGGCGGGTGCGTGGGGGTGGGGGACGGCTGGGTCGGCGGCGGCGTCGTCGGCGGCCTCGGGGTCGGCGTGGGTGCGGGCGGCGGTGCTGGGGGCGTCGGCGGGGGTGCCGAGTGCCCTCCGCTCCACACGACCATCACCTGCGCGCCGCCGGGCCAGAAATCGATCACCGTGGAGCCCGGGCCGACGGACGGCGCGCGTACGGTGACGGCGCGCATGTCGCCCGGCTCCAGCGTGCCGCCCGCGGGGCTGAGTCCCAGCGGGCCGGTGCCGCTGGTGTGCCACTGGACGGCGGTGTCGCCGCAGCCGAGCGTGATCGTCCCCGTACCGCCGGCCGGGAGCGTCAGCCGGCCGGGCGCGACTTCCAGCGTGGCGGCGGGAGGCCGCGCGGGGGCCTGCGGCGGCATCGGGCCGTCCAACTCGATCACGGGTACGGGCGCGGGTGAGCCGGGGTCGACCAGCGGCAGATCAGCCGCCACCGGGCGCGCCCCGGCGGGACCGCCGGGCGGCGCGGGGCTCGGTCGCGGCGAGCGTGGTCCCGGCGGCGCGGCGACGACGCCGTGGGAGCCGTGGGCGGCCTCTTCGCCGAGGTGACGGCACAGCAGGGCCGCGACCAGCGCCAGCACGACCGCGCCGGCGACCGCGGTCAGCGCGTGCGCGGTGCGTCGCGACACGCCGCGCAGGGCGGGTGTGCGGGCGGCATCCGGCTGCACCGGAAAGCCGTGCGCGCCGAACCGGGAGACGCGTTCGGCCGCGAACAGCCGGTATCCGGCCAGGTCGGGGTCGGTGAAGCAGTTCATGATCTGGGCGCGCAGCGCCTGCGGCGGCTCGGCCCACGGCAGCAGGGCGTAGACCTTGGCCGGCGCGACGTTGTCCGGCAGATGCCGCGCGCACCGGGCGCACTCGATCGAGTGACGGACGAGCGTCTCGCGCAGGTCGTCGTCGATCTCGTGCCGGCGCGGCCGCAGGATCGCCGCGCGGCCCGCACAGGCGTGCACGTCGTCGTGGGCGAGAATCTCGGCGATCAGGGCGGCCTCGAGCAGCACCCCGGCCTGATCGAGCCGCTCGGCGGCGTCGCGCGCCCGCAGCCCGGTGACGAGGGCGATGTCGGCGGTGGACAGGCCGTGCCGGTGCCGGAGGTCGAGCAGTTCGCGGCTGAGCGGCGGCAGGCCGGTGACCGCACGCCACGCCATCAGGCGCAGGTCGACGTCGTCCTGGTCGTGCCGCGCCACCGGCGGGTCGGGGGATACGGGGCCGGCCGGCCGCCGTCGACGGCACTCGATGCGGGCGAACGCGTAGAGCCAGGGGCCGAAGCGCGCGGGCGGGCGCAGCCGGCCGGCATGCGCCTCGGCGCCCAGCAACGCGTCACGGAACGCCACCTGGGCTGCGTCGCGGTCGTGCAGTTGGAACCAGCAGTAGGCATAGAGGCGTACGGCGTAGTCGTCGTAGACCGCACCCAGCGCGATCGGATCACGCGACCGCAGCGCCTCGACCAAAAGCCGGTCCTCCATGGCGCTGAAGTTAAAGCCTTTTCCGCATCGCCATCAACGGTTTCCGAAGAAATCATTGAAGATTGTTTTGCCCGCCAGGAGAAATGTCGATCATTTATAGCTATAAGCCATTTTTTGCAGTGCTTTAAGGGGTTTTGGAGGCGTTCGAGCAGGTCGTCAGCCCGTGACCCGGGCGATTCCCGCCATGGCGCAGCCCGCTTCGAGCTCGGAGATACCGAAGGCAGCGACCGGCCCAAGAGCACCCGATTCGACCATTCCCCGCGCGGCCTGGCAGGCGGCCCAGGAAAGGACACCGGCCGTGAAATCGTACGGATCGCCGCCCGAAAGGTGAACGTCGGTCAGCAGCCTGCCCTCGGCGTCGTAGGCGACCGCGACGATGCGGGACGTCAGCGTGCTCTTGCCGCTCCTGCGCCGCCGTACGAAACGCGCGAACGCCCCCAGGCTCAGCCGCGCGCCGAACGCCGCGCCTCGCCCGCGTGGCAGCCGCGCCACCAGTCGCGTGGCACGGCCGAACCAGCCCAGGTAGACGTTGACCTCGTACAGCGCCGGGTACGACGCGGGCAGCGCGAACTGTTCGGAGCCGCCGATCGACAGGGCCATCCGCGACCGGCCGGCCACCTGGAACTCACGCACCCGGGGGCGGAGCTCGTCGTGGATCCGCCCGCGGAAGGTGTACATCGGGGCCGTGGCCACCGCGGCGGCGGACAGGAGGGTGCCGCTGGACAGGCCGCGCACCAGTTCGCCGCCGCCGACGAAGTAGCCGACGTCGACGCGGAAGCCGTCCTCGCCGACCCGGTCGAGGGCGAGCGCGGCGGCCAGGTTCCCCGGCACGTAGTCGTAGCCGAACGCGGGGATCAGCGCGGACCGCGCCTTGGGCCCGTACGACTCATAAACCTCGCGGATGAACGGCGCCTCACCGGCGGAGTCGAGGTAGTGCGCGCCCGCGTCCACCGCCGCGTCCAGCGCGGCGTGCCCGTGGCGCGCGAACGGGCCGACCGTGCTGATCAGTACGTCGTCCCGCTCGACCAGGCCGCGTACGCTGGCCGGCTCGTCGGCGTCGGCCCAGGCCGTCTCCAGGCCGCCGAGCTCGGCCGCCAGCGCGGTCAGGGCCGCGCCGTCGCGCCCGGCGAGGACGGGCCGCCCGCCCCGCGCCACGAGCGCACGCGCGGTCAGGCCGCCCGTGTAGCCGGTGGCGCCGAAGACGACGATGCGGCCCGCCATGACGATTCCCCCCGGCTAAGGTCGAGTTCGGCCTGTTGCGCTGAGAGTACTAATCCGTCACAAAGCGTGCTGGTTTTTCCGTGACGCATCGATCATCGGCGGCAGGATGCGCTCCGCGGCCGCGGCGATGGCGGTCACCTGGGCCGTGGTGAACACCGCGGGCTGCCGCTGGATGAGCCGGTGCGCACGCTTGGCGCGCTGCACCGTGACGCCGTCGAAGACGAGCCCCGCCCTCGGCATCCGCGTGCCGTGCACGGCGATGATCGCGTGTACCTCGACCTCATGGCCGACGTCTTCGGACAGTCGGTCGCCGACCGTACGCGCCGCGTCCCTGGCCAGCACGAGCAGGCTCGTGATCGGCCGCGGCCCGGCCCACAAGCGGCGGTCCGTGGCGCGCAGCCGCGTGAGCGGCGGCCAGCGGCGAGACACGATCGTGTAGACGCCGGTGAGCCCGATGACGAGATGGTCCAGGTTCGCGCGTGCGGGCGCGGGCAGTGCCCGGTCGTGCAGGACATGGAAGTAGGCCGGGTCGAGCCGGGACAGCCGCCGTCCCGTACGCCGCTCGGCCGCCGCACCCCGCCGCCAGCGGGTCACCGGATCGGGCCGTACACGCAGGAGGTAGGAGTGGGCGAGCAGCACCGCGAGCGCGACCGCGAGCCCCTGCGGCCAGTCGAAGATCCCGGCCGTCATGGCGCCCGCGAAGCCCGCGAGCGCGAGCCGCGCGAGGATCCGCGCGTGCCGGTACTCCGCCCGAAGTCGCCGGTATCGCGCCTGCGCCGACGCACCGGCCACGGAAGCACCTCGTCCAGGCACCGCTCCCTCCCCAGGGCAAGAGTGGTGTCCCCCGGGCCCGGGTTCAAGGCACTTGACGACCGCTCGACCGAGTCATGGCCGGTCTGCGCCCCGCGGGCCCTCGCGGCGCAGCCGGGCGGCGAGCCCGCGGTTGATCCGGCGCGGCCAGGACGGGCCGCCGTAGATCAGCCCCGTGTACGCCTGGACGAGCGTCGCGCCCGCTTCGAGGCGCTCCCACACCTCGTCGGCGGTCTCGACGCCCCCGACGGAGATCAGGACGAGCCGGTCGCCGGTGCGCTCGCGCAGGCGCCGCAGCACCGCGAGCGACCGCTGTTTCAGCGGCGCCCCGGACAGCCCGCCCGCCCCGGCCGCCTCGACGTTCACGCTGGTCAGGCCGGTACGGGAGATCGTGGTGTTGGTCGCGATGATGCCGTCGAGGCCGAGCGCGAGCGCGAGGTCGGCGACCGCGTCGACGTCGGCGTCGGCCAGGTCCGGTGCGATCTTGACGAGCAGCGGCACGTGCCGCGGCGTGGCCTCGTCGGCGGCCGCGCGTACGGCGCGCAGCAGCGGCTCCAGCCGGTCGGCGGCCTGGAGGTCGCGCAGGCCGGGGGTGTTCGGGGAGCTGACGTTGACCACGAGGTAGTCGGCGAGCGCGGCGAGACGCCGGGCGCTCGCCGCGTAGTCGGCGACGGCCTCCTCCTCCGGGACAGCCTTGGTCTTGCCGATGTTGACGCCGACGACGACGCGGCGCGTGCCGCCCAGCCGCCGCGCCGCCGCGTCGGCCCCGGCATTGTTGAAGCCCATCCGATTGATGATCGCCCGGTCGCGTACGAGCCGGAACAGCCGCGGCCGCGGGTTGCCGGGCTGCGGCCGCGCCGTGACGGTGCCGATCTCCACGAACCCGAACCCGAACGCGCCCAGCGCCTCGTACGCCTCGGCGTCCTTGTCGAAGCCGGCGGCCAGCCCGAGCGGGCTGGGGAAGTCCAGTCCGAGCGCGCGCACCCGCAACGCGGGGTCGCGCGAGCCGTACAGCCGCCGGACGAGCGGCAACGCCCCCGGGATGATCGCCAGGGCGTGCAGGGCGCGGAAGCCGAGCCGGTGCGCGGTCTCGGCGGGCAGCCGGCGCAGCAGGACGGTGAAGAGGAGTCGGTACATCGCCGCCGATTCTTCCAGCAAGGCTACGGTGGACGCCGTGACGCCCCTCCCGTACATCGAGATCAACGGCCACGCCGCGACCGTCACGGAGCTGATCCATCCCCTCCTGGTCAACTACGGCCACTTCACCGCGATGCAGGTACGCGGCGGCCGGGTGCGCGGGATCGACCTGCACCTCAATAGGCTGGACACCGCGACCAAAGCGCTGTTCGGCACGGGCCTGGACGGCGGGCGGGTGCGCGAGTACGTGCGCCGCGCGCTCGGCGACGTCCAGGACGCGTCGGTGCGGGTGAACGTCTTCTGGCCCGATGGGCACGACGAGCCGTCCATCCTGGTCGCCGTACGGCCGCCGGCGAAGGCGCCGGACGCTCCGCTGAGCGTGCAGACCGCGCGCTACCAGCGGCCCGTCGCGCACGTGAAGCACCTCGGGGGCTTCGGGCAGCATTTCTACGGTTTGCGGGCCGAACGCGACGGCTTCGACGAGGCCCTGCTGGTCGACGGCGACGGCGTCGTGGCCGAGGGCACGATCGCCAACCTCGGGTGCTTCGACGGCACCTCGGTGCTCTGGCCGGACGCGCCGGCCCTGGACGGCATCACCATGCTGCTGCTCGAGGCGGTCCTGCCGGGCCGCGGCGTGCCGTCGCGGCGCGGCCGCGTGCACGCCGCGGACCTCGCGTCGCAGGAGGCGGTGTTCGTCACGAACTCCCGCGGGATCGCGGCCGTCGAGCGCGTCGACGACGTGCGGCTGCCGGTCTCGGCCGCGTTCATGCGGACGCTGTCCGACGCGTACGAGTCGGTGCCGTGGGACGCGATCTGACGCCGCGCCGGGTGTTGGGAAACGCCAAGGCCCCGCCGTCTCCGGCGGGGCCTTGCACGCTCGTGTACCGGTGCGCGGGTCGCCTCACGGCGAAAAGCACAACACGGCTCCAGCCGAACGGTATTCCGTGAAGGCAGTGGTTAGGCCCGGGGGACTCCAGACGCACCGGCCACGTCGAGTGTAACAAGAGGGCCTCGCGGGTTTGTTCCCGTCAGGTGAGGCTTCTTACGGGCACAGGACCTCACGTACCTCCATCGCGAACCGCTTGGCGTCGGGCCAGCGCGCGGCGATCTCAACGGCGCGGTCGAGGCTCTTGCAGTCGACCATGATGTAGCCGGCGAACTGCTCCTTCGCCTCGATGAACGGCCCGTCGGTGATGGCCGGAACGCCGTCGCGCACCCGTACGGTGCGGGTGGTTGCCGGGTCGGCCAGCGCCTCGCCGCCGAGGAGTTCGCCGGACTCGGTCAGCTCCTTCATGATCGCGTCGACGTCGCCGAACAACGCCGTGCGCTCCGCCTCGGTCAGCTCCTCGACGTACCCGGCACGGTTGTAGATCAGCACCATGTACTTCATGGTTGTCGCTCCTCATCCTGGCGGCGGCCGTCCTCCGGCCCGCCTCTCACCGCGGAGTCGGAGCGGAGCGCGGGGCCTCGACATCCCCGCTGCCGGAGATTTCGTGTCCTACCGTACGGGTCGCGTCCGGTGCTCGCGGGGCAGGACCCCGGCGATGCCGAGTGCGCCGAGTACGTCCGCGCAGCGCCCGGTCGGCGTGGTCTCGCCCACGATGTGACGGGGTTCGAGGCCCTCGTCGTCGAAGTCCTCGATCTGATCGGTCCCATCGCTCTGGCAACGCACGACCGTACGTGCCCGGAGGTGTCGGTGGCCGGCCTTCCGTACCGTCCCGGGGTGCCGTACGTGCGCGGACGCGGGTACGGCGGGTTCGGGGCCGAGGTCGGCGAGCGCGACACTTCCCGTACCCGCGACCGCCCCGGCCGCCAGCACCGCGCACGCCGCCCTCGCGAGCCACCGTCTCTCGTCGCCGTCTCGCATCGCGCCGCTCCCCTCTCCAGGCTTCCGTATCCGTCGGAAGGACCTCTAACCGGGCGCGCCTAGCGCGGATCTGCTGCCGCGTAAGATCTTCCTTTCCCGTGCCGGGTCCCGGCGGCGACCTCGCGGGCGACCCGGTCGAAGGCGCGTACGCGCGCGGTCTCGGCGGAGGACCGCCAGATGAGCCCCCATTCGAGGGGCGGTGCGTCGCGCAGCGGGACGTACGCGACATCCGGCCGAACGTAGTAGCGGGTCACGTGCTCACCGACCGGATAAACGCCCTGACCGGCGCCGATGAGGGTCAGCATCTCCTGGAACGTCGCGGTGAGCGGACCACGCTCGATGTCGCGCCCGCCGGGTGTCCGCTCGGGCACGCGTTCCCAGCGGTCCAGACCCGCGCAGGGTGCGCGCAGGACCTCACCGCGCGCCAGGTCCTCCAGCGACACGTACGGCCGGCGGGCGAAGGGGTGCCCCGCCGACACCGCCAGCACGTGTGGCTCGCGGAGGAGGATCGCGCCGGTGACCAGTGCCGGGTCATGGATCGGCAGAGTCGCCGCCAGGACGTCGATCTCTCCATTGCGCAGCGCGGCCAGGCAGTCGCCGACCTGCGCCTCGTGGATCGCGACCGCGCTGCCCGGATGGCGGGTGCGAAACTCCTCAGACACCAGGGCGACCAGCCGACCGGCCGCGGCGTTGACGAAACCGGCCCGCAGCACCCCCTCGACCCCCCGCCCCGCCGCGACCGCGCGGTCCAGACCCTCCCGCAGCGCCCGGTAGGCCGGGCGCAGGTCCGCCTCCAACTGCCGGCCCAGCGGCGTGAGCGTCACCCGCCGGCTCGTCCGCTCGAACAGCGGCGCACCGACCCGGCGTTCGAGCGCCTTGATGACCTGGCTGACACGGGCCGTCGAGACGTGCAGGCGCTCGGCCGTACGGCCGAAGTGCAGTTCGTCGGCCAGCGTCAGGAACGCGGCGATCTCTTCCATGGCTCCCCGTTCACTCCTCCTTAACAATCGTTGCCGGATCCGGCGTTGTTCCCGGTCGGCGCGGGCGTGACGGTGGAGTCATCACTTGTCGAGGGGAGCACGGAAATGTACGTCACCACACATCAGGCGCTGACGGCCCAGGACGACATGCGGGACCGTACGGAGGTGATCGACGCGCTGTACCGGTTCGGGCTCGGACAGGATCTGCCCGACCGCGACCTGTTCGCGTCCTCGTTCGCCGCAGACGCCACGCTCGACTTCCGCCCCGCCGCCGCCAAACTCGGGATCCAGAGCGCGCTGATGACCGGCCGCGACACGATCGTGGACACGATCCTCGGCCTGTTCGACGGCCGTGTCACGACCACACACGTTGTGACCAACCCCCGCGTACGGCTCGACGGCGACACCGCGCGGCTCACCGCGATCGTGGCGGCCCAGCACCTGCTGTCCGCCGACCACGGGCGGCACGCGTTGCTGACCAACCGCTACGACGCCGGGCTCGTACGCGAGGGAGAGCGCTGGACGCTGCACCGGGTCGTCATCGACAATGTCTGGTTCACCGGCGAGCCCAAAGTCATCTTCTCCTGATCCCTACGCCTGGCGTGTGGGCAGGACGACGATCTGGCGGAGGTTGACGTGGCGCGGGCGGCTCGTCGTGTACGCGACCAGGTCGGCGATCTCCTCCGCCGACAGCCCGCCGATCGCGTCGAACATCCGCGCCAGGCCGCCGGACAGCTCCGCGTTGTCGATCTGGTCGCCGAGTTCGGTGGCGGTGAGCCCCGGCTCGATGTTGGTGACGCGGACGTCCTTGGGGCCCAGCTCCGTACGCAGCGAGGCGGAGAGCTGGGTGACGGCGGCCTTGGTCGCCCCGTACACCGCGTAGCTCGGGAACCACACGTGCGACCCGATCGAGGAGATGTTCACCAGGTCGGCGGTACGGCCGTCGCTCGCGGCCGCGACCAGGTCGGGGGTGAACGCAGCGACGATCCGCAGCAGCCCGGTGAGGTTGGTGTCGATCATGCGGGTCCACTCGTCGGTGCGGCCGTCCTCGATCGGGTTCGGCAGCATGACGCCGGCCGCGTTGACGACCAGGTCCACCCGGCCGAAGGCGTCGTGGATCCGCGCGGCGGCCGCGTCGACCTCCGCGTCCGCGGTGACGTCCGCGGCGACCGCGAGGGCACGCCCGCCGTCCGCCTCGATCTCCTTCGCCAGCGTGGCGAGCCGGTCCTCGCGTCGTGACAGCAGCGCGACGCGTGCGCCCTGGGCGGCAAGCGTGCGCGCGACGGCGGCGCCCATCCCGCTGGCGGCTCCGGTGACGACGGCCGTACGGTCCTGGAGGTTCATCGGGTTCTCCTCGGTGTGAGTCGGTACGGCCGATCCTGCGGGCGCGTACGCGGCCTGCCCAGGGCTCCGTCTCACCCTCGGCGCGGCGAACCTGGGTCCAGCAGAACCACCCTTAAAAACGCCGATCAGCCCCATACTGGACAGCATGGACAGGCGGGCCGAGTTGACGGAGTTCCTGCGCACGCGGCGCGCGCGGGTGCGGCCCGAGGACGTGGGCCTGCGGCCGTACGGGCGGCGGCGCGTGCCCGGACTCCGGCGCGAGGAGCTGGCGCAGCTCGCCGGGATGAGCGTCGACTACTACGTGCGCCTCGAACAGGGCCGCGCGAACAATGTCTCCGAAGAGGTGCTCGCCGCGGTCGCGGCCGCGCTGAGCCTGGACGACGACGAACGCGCCCACCTGAGCGATCTCGCGCGGCCCGTCGCGACGCGGCGGCGGCGGCGACCGGCACGCGCCGAGCGCGTACGCCCGGGGGTGCGCCGGCTGCTGGAGATGGCCGACGGCGTGCCCGCGTACGTGATCGGGCGGCGCGGCGACGTCCTCGCCTGGAACCGTCTCGCCTGCGCCCTGTTCACCGACTTCGGCGCGATGCCCGCTGCGGACCGCAACTGGGCTCGCATGATCTTCTTCAACGAGGACGTGCGGGCGCTCTTCGACGACTGGACGGTCAAGGCGCGAGAGACCGTGGCGTACCTGCGGCTCAAGGCGGGCCAGTATCCCGATGATCCCGAACTGGCCGCCCTCGTCGGGGAGCTCTCGGTCAAGAGCGAGGACTTCCGCCAGTGGTGGGCCGAACACGACGTACGGGACAAGAGCGGCGGCCGCAAGGTGCTGCGGCATCCGCTGGTCGGCGAGATCGTCGTCGACTATGAGTCGCTTCGGCTGCCCGACGACGCCGACCAGGTACTCGTGACCTGCACGGTCAAGGCGAACTCCCCGTCCGAGGCGAACCTTCGCCTGCTCGCCGCCTGGACCGCCGAGGCGCCCGTCCACTGACGGGACCGGGCGGCCCGGCGTCGCACCGGGCCACCCGGCGTGGTCAGCGGCCGGTGCCGCTGGCCCACAGTGTGGTGCCGCCCTGACGGATCGTCAGGTTGCCGTCGCCCTGCAGGACCAGGACCGCCCCGTCGTGGCCGTCGGTGCGCGAACTCCACAGCGTCGCGTTGCCGCTGGAGTAGAGGACGAAGTTCCCGTCGGCCTGGAAGACGGCATGCGTGCCCTGCGCGTGCGTGCCGGTCGCCCACACGACGGCGTCGTGGTCGTCGCGGAGCACGAGGTCGCCGTCCGTACGCAGGGCGAGCGTGAGCCGGTTGGTCCGTACCTGCTCGCCCGGGCGCAGGACGTACGTGCCCTGGACGACGCGCGTCTGCGCCGGGGCTTCCGGCTTCCGGTCCGGCGTGTTCGCCGGGTCCGGCTTCTTGCCGTCGCCGTTGTCGTTGCCAGTGCTACTGCTGCTCGGCGTGGGGGTGCGCCGCGCCGTCGTCGCCGGGCGTTCGGCGGTGTTCTGCTGCTCGGCCGCCTCGTGATGCTCGGCCGCGGTGGCCGAGGGCGTCGCGTTCGGCGTGTCGCGTACGGCGTCGGTGTGCGCCTTCGCCTTGGGGTGCACGACGAGCTTGCTCTCCGCCGTGTCCCGCGTGTCCTGTGTGTCCTGCGTGTCCCCCGTGTCCGGTGCGGTCGGTGTGGGCTCCGGATGGGCGGACGGCTGGGGCCGGCCGTGCGAACGATGCCGGTCCTCGTGCCCCGGCCGCGTCGCCGGCCCATCGGACGGCTTGCCGGTCTGGCTGTCGGATGGCTTGCCGGTCTGGCTGTCGGATGGCTTGCCGGTCGGGGTGCCCGCCGGTTTCGGGGTGGTCGAGGGGGTCGCGGAGGGCGCGAGCTTCACCGGCGGCGGTGGGGCGGGCGGCGGCGGCGCGGAGGGACGCCGAGCCTGCCAGCTCGGTACCGGC
Organism: uncultured Actinomycetota bacterium; assembly: GCA_963799975.1. Classification (GTDB taxonomy): domain Bacteria; phylum Actinomycetota; class Actinomycetes; order Streptosporangiales; family Streptosporangiaceae; genus Actinoallomurus. The sequence continues at coordinate 339,080 of CAWCZF010000004.1, forward strand.
GCGGGCACCGGAACGACCGGCTGCTGCCGGTGGATGACCTGCTTCTTCGCCTCCGTGTGCGGCGGACGCGACTTCGTCACCGACGAGGCCGGGTCGCTGAGGAACCGTACGTGCGGTGTGATCATCGCGAACGGCGCCCCTGCCAGGACCGCCACGCCCGTCGCGGCGACGAGCACGATGCCCGTACGCCTCCGCCGCGCGTTCGCGTCCCCCCGCGCCACAAGCTCGCCTGGCCGGGCCGCCGCAGACGACGCGCCGGGCCTACGCCGTACGGGCCGCTCCGCTTCCCCGCCGGACGCTTCCCCGCCGCGTACTCCCCCGCCGGACGCTTCTCCGCCCGGCGACTCGCTCGGCGACTCAACCCGTGACCCCGCGGCCGGGTTTCCGCTCTCCGGCTCGGCACCGCCGAGCACGGTGACCGGCGACGCGTCCAGCGGCCCGGTAACGGGCACCTCCCCCGGATCCTCGCCGCCGGCCACCCTGGGTGGCCGCCCGTGCGACGCGGCCGCCCCGTCCGCCCCGTTGGGCGTCACGTCACCGGCCGCCGGTACCTCTGCCATGCCGTCTCCCTCGCGTCGCTGCCCCGCACTGCGCAAAAGGGCTGTACGGATATCACGGCGCGCAGAGGTCGCCGGGGTCATTCGCGGCCTGACCCCGGCGGCGAAGCCTCGATTTCGGTCCCCTCCCGCTACGGCCGGCCCGCGGAAGGGGAAAGGCGGAGATATCACGATTCCTCGCGCCAGAGAGCGGCGCGAAAGCCGGAAGCGTCGTCCAATCGCTGCCACGCCGCGTGATTGAGTTCCGCAGAGCCGCATCGATTGTTCTTCAGTCGACCTTCCGCAGTGTGGCGATGAATTCGCAACTGCCAGGTCAAGGCACTGGCACATGACGAGATCATCGCCTCGAAGGCCTTACGCCACCACCGGTTCCGGCCCGCACCCGCCATGGCATTCTCGTCCGCCACGTGCACATCCTCACGGCCGTCCGCGGTGGACCACACCTGCCACCAGCCCGGCGGCAGTTGCACCTTGCCAAAGGTGAATGCCCACACCATGTGCGCGACGATGACGCACAGGAGGACGGGCCGGTTCGGCCCGCGAACGGCGCGAGCGGCACGCCAGTAGAAGCTGAGCACGGTGAGCCAGGTCACGCCGACGAGAATGAGGACGACGGCGAATCCGGCGGTCATCAGGTATTCGACCAGGCCATGCGAAGCGCCGGCGATCGACGAAGAGACGGGCCGCGTCGCCTGCCTTCTGGAGAGCAGGCCGTCCAGGACCCACCCGCCCGCCAGGACGGCACCCGTCCAGCGCCATGGCCGCCACCCGGAACCCTTCTCTTCGGGAGGCTCCTTAGCCATGGAGACCGCCGGAGTTGAAAATAAGCGGCGAATAGGGCACCATTTTCATTTATAGGACTCCTGTATCCGATCAGATACGACGGTCGGTGTTACGGAGGGGGCCACCCTGTCTCTCACCTCTAGCGCCAACTCGAGAAGAGCCAGGGTGGCCCGATTTATTTGTCGGCTCTTACGCCACGAATAGCCCCAGATCGACGCAATTCACAGGCGAGACCTCGCCCTCACGGCCCCCCGAGAGCATGGTCGGCCATCCCACAATGGTGACTTTCCGTGACATCGAGAGCGACCCCTCAACCGAGAGAGACCAGCCACCCGGTGGGCCACAGGCCGAACCACGTGCAGGTATTGGCACACAGTACCAAAGATGGGGGTTACATACACTTCACGGCGTGTCGACCTTTAAGTCCTAATGCACCGGTTACGGGCGGTGGAATCGCATCACGGAGAGTCCCGGCCGCACACCGTACGACCGCCTACCGCTCGGACTTGATGAACGATCGATCATCGAACGATTGCGGCTGATCTCGGTCACTGACAGCCGTGAGAATCCGATTCGCAATCGGTCAGGTGCATCCGTCGACACATCTCGTCGAATGCCGAGAACTCAGCCCCGCGACTCAGCCGATTTGTCCCGTGCGACGGCGAGTCCCCACATCACCAGCGGCGCCTGCAACGGCAGCCGCCCGTACGCCGCGGCGCGATAGGGCAGGGCGCGGCCGCGCCAGTCGTAGGCCATCTTCACGTTCGCCGGAAAGACGCCGACGAACAGGCCGGTGGCCGCGAGCGCCCCGAGCCGCCGCGTACGCGGCACGAGAATCGCCGCCGCGCACCCCAGTTCGGCTACGCCGCTCCCGTACGTCCAGAGCCGAGGCGATCCCGGCAGCAACGCCGGGACGATCGCGTCGTACGGACGAGGTCGCAGGAAATGGGTCGCTCCGGCCCCGGCGAGAAGAGCCGCGAGCCCGAGCGCCGAACGACTGATCCTCATGACATGCCACCGTAAACCCCGAAGGGCCGCCCAGGACGCCGGCGCGGCGATCCTGGACGGCCCGATCATCGGCAGGGCTCAGCTAGGCAGCGTCCACTGCTGCGCCGCGGAGCCGTTGCAGGTGTAGATCTGCAACTGGGTGCCGTCCGTCGTACTGCTGTTCGGATCGTCCAGGCACTTCCCGGACTGCGGGTTGGTCAGCGACTTGGCCGACGCGCTGTAGGTCCACTGCTGCGCGCCCGTTCCATTGCAGTCATACAACTGGACCTTCGTGCCGTTCGCCGTACCGCTGTTGTTGACGTCCAGGCACTTGCCGAACGCGGTCAGCGTCCCGTCGCCGGGCACCGTCCACTTCTGCGCGTTGGTCCCGTTGCAGGTGTAGATCTGGATCGCCGTGCCGTTCGCCGTACCGCTGTTGCTGACGTCCACGCACTTCCCGGCGATCCCGGACGTGATCGGGCCGGACTTGCCGCCCGACGCGCCCGAGCCCGGGTAGGACGGCGGCGCGGAGGAGCGCCGCCGTCGCCCATGAGGTGTTGGCGGTCGTGCCAAGCGTCGATGCTGAGCGTGCCACCGCTCGTCACCGCGGAGGGCGGCAGGTAGGCGTTGTTCCAGTTGGCGCCGTTCCAGGTCGCACTCTGCACGTACGGGGCGTTGGTCGCGGCGCCCGGGGCGTTGATCGTCAGCGTGTTCCCGGTGCTGAGCGTGATGACGACCTGGGTGAACTGCGGGCTGCCCAGCGCGAGGTCCGCCGTGCCCGGGCGTCTCGGGGAAGATCCCCATCGCCGACCAGACGTACCAGGCGCTCATCGTGCCGAGGTCGTCGTTGCCGACGCCCCAGCCCGTCGGGGAGTCCGGCCACAGCTGGTTCTGCACGTTGCGGATGACCGACTGCGTCTTCCACGGCTGGCCGACGTAGTCGTACTCCCAGGGCAGTTCGACGCTGGGCTCGTTGCCGAGGTCGGCGTGGTCGCCGCCGCTGCCGTTGTACGCGCCGAGCACGTGGTCCAGGTAGGAGACCATGCCCGCGTTGCCGCCCTTGGCGTCGGCCAGGCCGCGCACGTTGAACGGCACCATGCCGGTGTACTGCCAGGACGTGCCCTCGACCATGTTGTCGCCGCTGGTCGGGCTGAACCCGCCGGCCCAGCCGCCGCTCGCCGTACGAGGCTGCACGAAGCCGCTGGAGGTGTTGAGGACGTTCTTCCAGTCCTGGGCGCGATCGGCGAACTTCTTCTGGTTCGCGCTGTCGCCGAGCGCGCCCGCGAAGGCGCCGAGCGCGAAGTCGGCCGTGTTGTACTCCAGCGTCGTGGAGACCGACCCGTAGTAGTTGCAGCAGCCATAGGATCCGTCGCTCGGCAGATAGCCGATGCTGTCGAGGTAGCTCAGCCCGGGCCGTACGTTGTTGGCGACGGTGGCCTCGTGGACCATCGCGGTCTTGGCCGCGGCGGTGTCGAAGCCGCGCCCGCCGAACGCGTAGATGTCGGCGATGATCGAGTCGGCCGGGTCGCCGACCATGACGTAGGACTCGCCGTTGGCCTGCGCCCACTTGGGCAGCCGGGTGCTCTGCGCGTAGTCGTTGACCGCGGACTGTGCGACGTCGCTCGCCTGCGACGGCGCGACCATGCCGATCAGCTGTGCCTGACTGCGGTAGATGTCCCAGCCGGAGTAGTTCGCGTACTGGGCGTGGCCCGCGGCGACCGAGTGCACGGCGTTGTCGAAGCCCATGTACTGCCCGTTCGTGTCGCTGAACACGTTCGGGTGCAGCAACGCGTGGTACAGCGCCGTGTAGAAGACGTGCTGCTGCGCCGTGGTGCCGCCGGAGGTCTGGACCTTGCCGAGCACGGCGTTCCACGCGTTGTGCGCGGCGGTGCGCTTGCCGTCGAAGTCGAAGTTGGCGACCTCGGCGTCGCGGTTGGCCTTCGCGTTGGCATCGGAGGTGAAGCGAGATGCCGATCCGTGCGTTCACCACGTGGTTCGTGGTCGTGTTGAACGTCAGATACCCGCCGTTCGGTGCGGCGAGCGGCGCGGCCTGCGCCTGCTGGGTGCCGTGCAGCTTCGGCTTGCCGGGCTGCTCGGCCGCGTCCTTGGCGACCGACTTCGGCGTCGTACGCGCCGTGGACTTGGCCGCGAGGTCGTCTTCGCGCCGGCCTTGACCGCCGAGGAGAGCCAGGTGCCGGTCGTGAACGGCTGGTCGAAGGCGACCGAGAAGTGCAGCGTGTAGGTGTTGCCCGCGCCGCAGAAGTGGCCGCTGGTCACCGAGCCGACGACCTCGGTGTTGCTGACCACCTGCCAGTAGGTGGCGTAGTCGCCGTTCTGGCTGCCGGTGAGCTTGAACAGCAGGTTCGCCTGGGTCGTGGCGGGGAAGGTGAATCGCCCGATACCGCCGCGGGTCGTGGTGGTCAGCTCGGTCTTCACGCCGTTGCCGAGCGTCACGCCGTAGTAGCCGGGCGAGGCGGACTCGTTCGCGTGCGTGTACGACGAGCTCGCCGAGCCCGGGCTGCTGATCGCGCCGGTGGTCGGCATGATCGGGACGTCGCCGTACGCCCCGCAGCCGGGGCCGGCGATGTGGGTCAGGCTGAATCCGGTGATCGTTGGGCTGGTGTACACGTAGCCGCCGCCTTGCGCGCGGGAGGCGGTGTCGGGGCTCCACTGCGTCATGCCGAACGGCACGTCGGCGCCGGGGAAGTCATTCGCCCCGTTCGTGGTGCCGAGCAGCGGGTTGACGAGGGAGGCGGGATCGGAGACGAGGGGAGCGGCGGCGGTGGTCTGCGCGTACGCCTGGGCGGGGACGATCATCGCGGCGAGCAGCGTGCCGGCGGACACGAGCAGGCCGAGCGGACGGGGCAATGCCATGCGGATGCGCCCTTTCGCGGAGGGGAGACAGGGCTCATGACAACGTTGTCAGGAACTTCGTACGTCTCTTGCGGGAGCGCCGTCAAGGGATCTGTCAGCACCCGGCCACACGGCCGTCCAATGCCGGTTCACGTACGCGTAGGCTGGCGAGGGGGAGCCGAAGGACGGAGCGAAGCATGGGCATGATGATGGCCGTCAGCTTCACGCGTTACGGGCGGCTCTACTACCTCGACCCAGGGCAGCACTCGCCCAAGGTCGGCGACAAGGTGCTCGTGCCCACCGAATCCGGCGCCGAGGTCGCCGAGTGCATCTGGGCGCCGCAGTACGTCTCCGAGGACGTCGAGCGGCCTGCCGGTCTGCGAGGGCATCGCCGGCGAGGAGCATCTGGCACGCGACGAGGCCAACCGGCGGCGGCGCGCGGAGTCCCGCTCGATCGCCAAGACGACTGATCCGCAAGCACGAGCTGCCGATGAAGGTGATCGGCGTCGACTACCTCGACGCCGACAACGTCTTCCGCGTCTACTTCTCCGCGCCCCACCGCGTCGACTTTCGCGCCCTGGTCCGCGACCTGGCCCGGTCGATGAAGGCACGCGTCGAGCTGCGCCAGGTCGGCCCGCGCGACGAGGCGCGCCTGCAGGGCGGCATCGGCCCGTGCGGCCGCGACCTGTGCTGCGCGACGTTCCTGAAGGACTTCGAGCCGGTGTCCGTACGCATGGCCAAGGAGCAGGACCTGCCGGTCAACCCCCTGCGCATCGCCGGCGCGTGCGGGCGGCTGATGTGCTGCCTGAAGTACGAGCACCCGCTCTACGTCGAGGCGCACGACCGCATGCCCAAGCTCGGCGAACGCGTCGGCACCCCCGCCGGCAACGGCCAGGTCGTCGGCCGCAACGTCCCGTCCGACACCGTCAGCGTACGGCTGGACGGCGGCCGAAAATGCGCCTGCCCGGTAGCCTCGGTCTGCGGGCCGCGCCAGCAGCACGACGAACACTACGACGACAATCAGGATGACTCGCCGGACGCTGGGTAACGATGGGTTCGCAGGCAGCAAGCGTAGGCTGCCTCCGAAAACATCGGCGACAAGAACGGTAACGGCGTGAAAAAGTTTCGTACGGTGACCGGGCTGGCGGTTGCCGCCTTCGTGGCGGCGGCCTGCACGGGGACCCCGAATTCCAAGGCCGCCCCGTCGCCGTCGGCGCTGACCGGCGTCGCACGCTACTACGCGCAACGCCTCTCCTGGCACGACTGCGGCGACGGCTTCCAGTGCGGAACGATCCACATGCCGCTCGACTACAACCGCCCGGACGTCAACCGCATCGCGATGTCGGTCATCCGCCTGCCGGCCGAGGGCCCGCGCAAGGGCTCGCTGCTGATCAACCCGGGCGGCCCGGGCGGCTCAGGCGTCCAGTTCGTCCGCGACGCGGCCCGCCAGTACGGCGCCGACCTGCGCAAGAACTTCGACCTCGTCGGCTTCGACCCGCGCGGCGTCAACCAGACCAAGCCCGCCGTACGCTGCCTGACGAGCAAGCAGCTCGACCGGTTCTTCGCCACCGACACCTCGCCGGACCGACCGGGCCGGAATCAATGACCTGGTCAAGGTCAGCCGAGGGCTGGGCGGACGACTGCCGCACCCGCATCCCGTCGCTGCTCCCGTACGTCGGCACGATCAGCGCCGCCAAGGACATGGACATCCTCCGCGCCGCCGTCGGCGACCCGGGCATGACGTACTACGGCGCGTCGTACGGCACGTACCTGGGCGCGTACTACGCCGAACTCTTCCCCCGCCGCATCCGCGCCATGGTCCTCGACGGCGCCGTGGACCCGAAGCTGACGGGCGACGCGGTCAACATCGAACAGGCCAAGGGCTTCGACACGGCCGTACACTCGTTCGCCGCCGACTGCGTGAAGGTCGCCGACTGCCCGCTGGGCAACGGCACGACACGCGGAGCGCTGCTGCGCCTGCAACGCCTGTTCGCCCAGACGGAGAAGAAGCCGCTGAAGAACAACCTCGGCGACGGCCGCCAGGTCGAACGCATCCATGATCGAGTTGGGCGTGGCGTCGGCGCTGTACAACAAGCAGACGTGGCCGGTCCTGCGGCTGGCGCTGAAGAGCGCCATCGACCAGAGCGACGGCACGACATTGATGCGCCTGGGCGACCTGCTGGTGGAGCGCAACAAGGACGGCACATACTCCAACCAGAGCGAGGCCAACATGGCCATCAACTGCGTGGACAAGCCGTACGCACGGACCCTCGGCCCGTGGAAGGAAGAGGCCGCCAAGGCCAAGCAGGTAGCCCCGATCTTCGGCGAGTTCGTGGTGTGGGGCACCCTGCCGTGCGCGTACTGGCCGGTGGAGAGCCGAGAAAAACCCCGCCCCCTGCACGCGGACGGCGCCAAGCCGATCCTGGTGGTAGGCACGACCCGCGACCCGGCAACCCCGTACAAGTGGGCCCAGAACCTGGCCGCCGAACTCCGCTCGGGCGTCCTCCTTAGCCTGGACGGAGACGGCCACACGGCGTACCTGCAGGGCAACCCCTGCATCACGAGCGCCGTCGACCACTATCTGATCACGGCGGCTCCCCCCAGGAAGAACACCCTGTGCCACTGAGCCCGGTTGTGCGAGGAGTGGACCGGAACCGGTAGACTTCGGGGCGCGCCGCATCTTGGTGCGGCCGGCCGCCTTAGCTCAGTCGGTAGAGCGATTCACTCGTAATGAATAGGTCATCGGTTCGATTCCGATAGGCGGCTCCCAGCTCAAAGGCCCCCTCCGATCTTCGGAGAGGGCCTTTTGCTAACGCTCTTGCTAACAGGCGCGTCTACGCCGCCGTGATGGCCTTCGCGAAGACGTCCGCAGCAGCGGTCTCGGCGGATCGGATCACGTGGGCGTACACCCTCAAGGTGATGGCCGGGTCACCGTGCCCGAGCCTTGCGGCGACGACGTGGACCGGGACTCCGGCCAGGAGGAGCGTCGTGGCGTGGATGTGGCGCAGGTCGTGCAGGCGTGCGTACGGCAGCAGTTCCGCCGGAGGCTCCCCCTCCTTCGGGTCGTTGTGCGCGTTGATGAGCTTGCGTGGAAGCGCCGTCACGGTGTCCGGGTAAATCGGGTCGCCCCAGCTCGTTGCGAAGACGTGGCCGTCCTTTTCGCCCCGCCACGATTCACCGGCGAGGAGCTTGTCAGCCGACTGCGTCTTGTGGTGCTCGCGAAGAACGGTGACCGTCTCCTCATCGATGCTGACGATGCGTTTTCTTCCGCTCTTTGTCGTCCCTTCCAGCCTCTCCCCCTCGACCACGCCTGCCGAGCCCGTGATGGTGATCTGCTTGCCGTCCAGGTCGACGTCGTTCCAGCGGAGATTGAGCAGTTCGCCCCGTCGCGCGCCCGTGTAGGCGGCCACATGGAAGAAGGCGAACAGCCGATGACGTCGCGCGATGGACAGAAAGGTCCTTAGCTCGGCAGGCGTCCAGACGGTCCCGGGCTCCGCCGCGCGAACACGTGGCCGCTTCGCCCGCTCGACCGGTGAGGTGTCGATGAGCTGATCGACTACGACCGCGTCACGGAACGCACGGCGAAGGATCGCGTGCGTGTGCACGACGGTCGCCACCGCGAGTGGTCCTCCGTTCCGGCCGCCTCCCTTGAGGAGGTCCAGGTAGAGCTTGGTGATGGCGGAGGGGCGGACGGCCTGGAGCTTCAGGCCGCCGATGTACGGATTGACGTAGAGCCGGATGCCCTTGCGGTAGTCCTCAAGCGTCCCCGGCTTGATCTCCATGGCGTGGCTGTCGAGCCACTGGCCGAGGTACTCGGCGACAGTGATCTCATTCCGGTCGATGTACTCGCCGCGGCGTGCCTTGACGCGCGCTTCGTCGCGGGCGGCCTTGGCTTCCTCCTCGCTGGGGAACCCGCCCACCCAACGCGGACGGCTCGCGCCGGTCTCGGGGTCCTTGACGCGGATGACGTAGGACCAGGTGTTGCCGCGCTTCATGACGCCGTCGCGAAGCTTGGGCTTGCTCTTCCTGGTCCGCTTGCGGTTGTTCGGTCCTTCGGGGGTCGTGGTCATCAGGCGGCCTCTTCCATGAGCTGGTCGATGTAGGAGGTGAGTGCGCGGTAGGGCACGCGGCGTGAGCCACCGATGCGGAGTGAGGCGATGGCGCCGGCCTTGATGAGCTCGTAGAGCTTGCTGCGGGAGATGCCGAGCGCGGCGGCGGCTTCGGGCACGGTGAGCAGGAGCTTCGTCATGCGGCGGCCTGTTCGACAGCGCCGGGAGTAAGTGGTGGCAGCGGTCTGCCGCTGAGTGCGGCAGATGAGGAAGGCTTCGCCGGGGGTGTGGCCTCGTCCGGCGTATTGCCAGTGGGCGACGATGAGGACTTGGTCCTCGTCGGTGAGGGGGAGTCGGCCGGTGGTGATGTGGTGTTCGCGCTGGTTGTGGGCGCTCGGGCGGTGCGGAGTGCGCCGAGGGTGGTGGAGTATCGGCGGGATTTGGTGGAGAAGTGGCCGCGGAAGCCGAGCATGTGGGACCACTCGGTGAGGCGGAGGTCTGCGAGTTCGGGCAGGCCGCCGAGGCGGTGGCATTCGGTGATCAGTCGGCGTGGGTGGTCGCGGAGGCCGAGCCGGTTGAGGTCGTCGGTGGGTCGTATGGGGCGGTCGAGGGTGCCGACGCATTCGGCGGCTTTGGTGGCGTACTTGGCGATGTAGCCGGCGACGGCTTGGTCGGTGAGTTCGCCGGTGGTGGTGATGGGGCGTACGTCGACCTGGTCGCCCCAGGCGAGGCACGCGTGAGGTGAAGGTGTCGGCGGCCGGGGTGTTGACGGTTACGGCTTGGGCCGCGTGCCGTACGGCCCCGTCGAGGACATCGGCCGTCGCCCAGCCCGGGGCGGTTGTCGTGGGCCCGTCTGGTCCGTCGAAGCGGATGACGGCGTGGAAGTGGACGACGCCGCGCCGCTGGTATTCGGCGACCTTGGCGAAGGAGACGGTCAGGATGTCCCGCAGCTCGCGGGCGGTCAGGCCCGCGGATTTGGCGACGTGTCGGCGGAGTGCGAGGGTGAAGCGGCGCCATAGTTCGGGGGCGAGTGAGTTGAACAGGACCGAGCCGGAATAGTCGTAGCAGTCCGGGCAGAGCGGCTCGCCGAGGCGGGGATCGTCGGTGCCGTGTCGTTCGGTGCAGGACTGCGGGCGTCCGTGCGGGCAGGGGCCGAGGTCACGGCGAGGGCGGCACGGGCGGAGTGTGGCCGTTGTGTTGCCGTCGCGTGTGGACGGGTCCGAAGGATGGGGCGGTCAGGGTGGCGAAGACGGCGGGGTGGTCGGTGACGGTGGCGGGTATGCCTTTGCCGCCGACGAGGCCGGCGCGGACGAGTTGGTAGGTGTCGGCTCGGTAGGTCTCGGCGCAGGAGGGGCAGCGGGATGCGCGGCGTGTCTTGCAGGCGACGCGGAGTACGCCGTCCGGCTCGTGGTCGGTGGAGTAGCGGTGCAGGACGGTGCCGGTCAGCGGGTCGTGGTGTTCGATGCGGCCGCGGAGGTGGATGGGTTGTGCGCATCCGCCGGTCCGCTGGATCTGGGCGGCCCATCGCTGGTAGTCCGGGGCGGTGGCCCGGCGGGCGATGTCGCGGAGGGTCAGCGGGGACGGGACGGCAGCGGGCAAGATTGACCGGTCTCCTGTCGTTGTGAAGCGGTGGAGATGGCCCCCGACGTGGCGCGGAACTTGGCGGTTGTGCGGCCACGCCGGGGGCGCAGGGCGTCAGCAGAAGCCGAGGCCCTCGCAGTGCTCGCAGGTCCGGCCGTAGGAGTCGAGTCCTCCGCCGCCGCAGTGGCAGCACTGGTAGGTCTCGATGGGCGGGACGTGGGCGGGTCGCGGGTCGGTACTCATCAGGCGGCAGCGGCCTCGTGCTCGAAGGTCGGGGCGTAGGTCATGAGCGCCTGATGGGCGGCTCGGCGGCGCGCGGGGATGTGAACGGCGCTGTAGGTGATCCGGCCGAAGGTCTTGGCGACCGTGTAGTGGCCGCCGTCCGCGGTGTCGTCGGTGACGGTCTCGCCGAGTGCGGCGGCGATGGTGTCGATCTCGGCCCGCTCGGTCGCGTCGTCTTCGCTGCGGGCGAAGACGGTGTAGTCCTCTCCGAACTCGCGGACGGGGACACCGGGGTTGGCCTCAAGGAAGTCGGCCAGGGCGCGGAGGCCGGCGATGGTCTGGGTACGGGCGAACAGGTCATCGGGGAAGATCGGCTGTGTGGTCATCTGGTTCCTTCAGGCGGTTCGGATTTGGCGGAGCAGGTCGGAGGCGAGTTGGTTGGAGACGCCGAGGCGGGCGCGTAGGGCGTCGCGGGTGATCGGCCGTCCGTGGTGGCTCTGGTGTTCGTCGGCGACCCGGCGGGCGAAGGTGAGGAGTTCGGCCGCCGGGTGCCGGGACGCGGCGCGTCGTCGGCGCCGCTTGATCGTCCGCATCGTTTCGTCGCCTGCTCGGCCGCGTCGTCCTGCTCGTCCGCTTGGTCGTCCTGCTCGTCCGGGACGGGGATGGGGGCCGGGGACGGCCGTCCGAAGGAGGGCGGGACGGGGGACGATGCCGCCGTGGTGGTGGCCGGGGTGCGGCCGGTGGAGCGGCGTTCGAGCATCGAGACGGCGACGAGGAAGGCACCGGCCGGGGTGCCGGCGGTGAGCCATCCCCAGGTGGTCGGCTGGGCTTGGTCGAGGTTGGCGGCCAGGGACAGGACGATGCCGCCGACCAGGACGAGCGTGGGCCAGGACAGCCCGCGTACGGCCGGTGGGTACGTTTGTCGCGTTGGCGTTCGCGTGCGGCCATGACGCAGGTCAGGTCGATGCAGATGGCGATGGCCCAGGCCATCCAGCCGTGTTGTCCGTGCTGGTCGGCGGTGTCGCGGATGTGGGTGAACGATCCAGCGGCGGCGATCGAGGCCAGGACGAGCATCGGCCCGGAGTCCGCGGCGATCTCGGCCAGGCGGGGCAGCATCAGGCCGCCCACGGGTCGAGCACCTCGGCGAGCAGGGCGGCGAGTTCGGCGGTCACAGTGGTGTGTCTCGGCCCAGGTGTGCGCCTGCTCGAACCGGTCGGTGAACAGCCATTCCATGCAGCGTTCGCACACTGCGGCGTACAGGCCGCGTCCCTCGTCCCACTCGACCGAGACGGGACCGGCCGGGGTCGGACCGGGACCGGGCACGGACGGACGGGGACGGCGAGGACGAAGCTTGATGATCTTGGCCAGTGCCATGAGGACTCCTGTTTTCGGGCATGCGTCGGCTGGGGAGTTGGCGCGGGGGGGTGCGCCGGGCGGTTGGGGGGAGGGGGTTATGCGGCTTCGTCGTGGCCGGTGGCCGTCAGCTCGGCCCAGGGGCGCGCGAGGTGGGCGAAGCGCCGGGCGGCGCGTTCGGCCGCTTCCTCGCTGACGTAGACGGACCGGGCGCGATGCCAACTGCCGTCCTGTCCGGCGATGACCGCGACGCCGGGCATCTCGGCGGGGATCTGCCGGGCGGCCTCCAGCGCGGCCGGGTCCATGTCGCCCAGCGTCATGTTCGCCGTCTCGGGATCGTTCACGCGGTGGCAGATACGGCCCGGAGAGCTGGGATCGAAGGGCGGTCACACCGGGGCCGAGGTCGGAGCCGATCCGCTGGCCGCAGATCATCAGGTACACCCCGAAGGCGCGGCCGAGTTGCGCCACCCGGAGCAGTGCGGTCGCGGCCCGGGATACCTCTTCTTTCTGGCTCTTGTCGGCCATCAGGAACAGTTCGGCGACCTCGTCCACCAGGACCACGACCGGGGTCCGGCCGCAGGTGCTCGGGGAGTTTCCAGATGTTGCGGGCGCCATGGGTCCGGCAGAGCGCCATCCGTACGGTGACGATCTGGACGAGGTCATCGAGGAGCCCGACGCATTCGGTACGGGTGGTGGCCAGCGCGGACAGCCGCGGAGCGTACGGGGTGAACTCGACGCCGCCCTTGAGGTCGAAGCCGACGAGGGCGATCGGCTGGGGCGCGAGTCCCTTGATGATGGCGTTGGCCAGGTTCGACTTGCCGGATTGGGTCGCTCCGGCGTTCAGCCAGTGCGGGCACGGTCCGGAAGTCCATGACCCACGGTTGGCCGTTCTCCAGACGGCCAGGTCGTACGGTCAGCAGCTCTCCTGTCTCCGGGGCGATGTCGACCACGCGTCAGCGGGTCGCGCATGGTGGCGAGCAGCAGCGACGCGGCCCGGCTTGGACTTGACGACCCGTACGGCGTGGACCCGCCAGGCGTGCGCGAGCCGTTCGGCGACCTTGGCGTAGTCGTCGGGGACCTGGCCGTCGAGCAGCTTGACCCAGACCCGCCAGCCCAGCCGTGTCGGCCGCAGCACCCACAGCGGGGGAGCCTTCTCGACGAGGACGCTCCGGAGACGACGCCGCTCGACACACGGCCGCCACGTCTCTCGCCGATCGCGACATCGAACCCGCGAGCGGTACCGAGTCCAGGCCGAGACGCCAGCGCCGCCGCTTGCAGGACAGGCCACAGCCGACGGCGACGTGCGACCAGGTCAGGTAGACGAGTACGGCCTTGACCGGGAACTCAATGACGTACCAGAAGGAGCGAGGCAGCCACCGCCGCCACGCCCAGCCCCCGGCCGCCGAAGCGGCCAGGGCACCGAGAGCGACGACGATCGTCGTGTGGTTCACGGTCGATCGTGTCAGGCCGCAGCCTGGCCGGCGGCGCGCCGCGAGTGATCGAGTCGGCCCGGTAGGCGATCCCCGAGCGCGTGACCCCGTCGCGGGTCTGCTCCCAGGGGAAGGCCGTGAGCTTGAACGGCGTGACGATCTGGCCGACCTGCACCGCCGGGTCACCGGAGATGGCGACGTTGATCAGTTCGACCCGCCCCGACTCGTTCGCGGCCGAGAGGCCCACCTGATAGACGGTCTGGCCGTTCCGGTCGACCTTCACCTCACCGGTGTCCTGGTTGACGAGCTTCGGGCGAGGGGCCGCCACGCATACGAACGAGAGTGCCGCGGTGTCTACCGGGATGTTCCGCAATCCGATCTCCCTGCTTCGATCGGATCAATATACTTAGTAGGTTAACGTACTAAGTAGTGATGGTCTACTATGGACGTGAAGAAGGGAGAGTGATGGCGATCACACAACCCCGGTACGCGCAAGTGGCAGACGTGCTGCGCGACCGGATCAACGCCGGGACGTACGAACCCGGTGATCAGCTTCCGTCCCAGCGCGAGCTAAGGGAGGAGTTCGATATCTCCGTCCCGACCGCGAAGGCCGCGATCTCGCAGCTCGTCAGCGAGGGACTCGTCTACGCCCACCAGGGGCGAGGCGTGTTCGTGCGGGAGACGAAGGAGCTACTTAGGTTCGCCGGCGGTCGCTACGGCCTGGCCGGCACGCCGAACGCTCGCGAAGAAGAGGCCAGCGGTATCGAGCTGGACGTCCGCGCCGAACATCGACAGGTCCAGGCCACACCCGAAGTCGCGGCAAGGCTGGAGATCGAGCCGGGCGACATGTGCAGCGAAGCCGTCTACTCGTGGTACCTGGACGGCGAACCGGTCATGATCAGCACCCAGTGGGAGCCACTCGCCATGACCCGCGAGAACCGAGATCGAGACGCCCGCCGGCGGGGAGCGCGGCGAACCGGACGTGATCACGCGGTTCGGCAAGATCGGCATCACCGTGAAGAAGACCCGCGAGGACATCCGGACCCGGATGCCGACCCCGGACGAGGCCCACACGCTCAAGACCCCCAGCGGGGTGCCGGTCTTCTACATTCAGCGCACTCACTACGCCAGACGTCCCGGTGGAAACCGCGGACATCGTCATGCGAGGGGACTCGTTCGTCGTCCGTAACGAACAAGCCATCCCCCTCTAACCAAACGCGCAGACAGGGGCCGTGACGCGATCCAGTTCAGCGATCGTCCCGGCCTCGTCCTTCGCCAATCCCTGATTATGTACCTCAGAGCAAAGACAGGAAATGCGGAGAGTCATCATTATGAACCCGAGCGCCGTACCCCGAAGATGCCCACACCATCGCCGATCGCTTGGTGAAAGCCTGCCAAGCCCAGGGCTTGAGCGCCGCCATACTCAGCCCGACACGTATCAAGGTGAGCCTGCCGAAGGCCCACCACCACCTCGCCGAAGTCATCAAGATCATGCCCGACGAGGACGAGAACCTCGTCCCTCTACTGGAGCTGGGACGAACGCATCTGCCCGGCTAGCGAGATCGATGAGAGCGGTCAAAGTCGATCAAGCACGTCGTCACGCCGCCCCTTCGCTCCCAGTTCTGATGACCGCCGAAGAGAACGAACTGGCACGCGCCGTACGCGAGTTCAACGCAGCCGTCGACTCACTGACGTGGCCCGGAGTGAGCTGGATAGCCGAACTCGCACAGCTCAAGATCCTCATCACCAAGTACCCCGACCACGCTCGGCAGCTACTCGGCGAGCAACCGCCGGCTACCGCCAACACACCGGGAGTGAGCTGGAACCACCACCCCGGCTGAATGCAGCACGGTTCTCGTGTCGTCGGCGTGTGGGACGACCGGGTGATCGAGACCCTTGATCCCCGGTCGGCCCCCGCGCCTGAAATGGCGGACGAGTTGGACTCCGAGTCCAGACCGGCGAGCACGGAATTAGTACACGTCATCGCCAAGGACCGTGCGCGTAGCCGTACCTCAAGAGCGACGATCCGCAGAGTCTGGGAGGTGCCGCTCAGCACCCTTGCCGCCGAAACGTTCTCCCACGCCGGTTCGATCCACCGTCGCACACCTGGTTTGAATCCCTCCGACCAGATTGGCCTACCGCAATGCTCTCCCCATCGTCGGACTCCCCTGACGACCAGTTACTACGACCGAACGAAGCAGCCGAACTCTTAGGCGTCCTACCACACCAGCGTCGCGAAGTGGGCAAGAGCCGGAAGACTACGGCCCTCCTTCACCCCCGGCGGCCATCGCCGCTACCGACTGGCCGACGTCCGCGAACTCCTCAACCTCAACGAAATAACGCCAGAGCAACGCCAACTCGAACAGGACGCGGTCAGGCTGTACGAACAGGGCTGGAGCATCCGCCAAGTCGCCGCCCAGTTCGGAACCACCTACGGCACCATGCGCAGACTCCTCCTCAGACACAAAACGCTGAGGTCGCGGAGCACCCCACGGCCCGAACGCCCGTAGCGGACCGGGCGCTCAGCCACAATGACGCGTGACGGTCGATACCGCGTCGTCGAGGCCGCCTCCAGTCGCGTCCATGACGGCGTCCACGGACCAGGAGAGCGTGCGGCCGTCCTGTGTCAATTCCAAGGTGAGGCCGGCTTCGAAGCGGGTGGCGAACAGTGCGAAGTCCGCCGCCGGAACCGCTTGGTGGACGGCGTCGAGCAACGCGGCCGCGAAGTCGTCGCGTTGGGCCCTGGCTGCCAAGTCGCACTCGCGCAGGGCGGCGGCGACCGCGGCGCTGGCCGGGTCGTAGGCCGACAGGTGGGGCAGCGACGCCGGGTCGCGTAGACACGCGGCAGCGTCCAGGCCCCAGGAGCGGACGCCCTCCTCCGCGTCGAGCGACTCGATGAGCGGAGCCGTGGCCCGGGGGTCGCCCGCCTGGCCAGCCGAAGACCGCCTCCTCGTGGACGGCGCGGCTGTCATCGCGGATGCGCGCCCACAAGGCGGCGCGCGCGGCAGGGGTGTCGACGGCCAGTTGGCTGCCCAGGCCGAACGTCGCCCAGTCGCGCACATCGGCATCCGGGTCTCCAGTCAGGCGCACCAGCACGTCGACCTCGATGCCGCCGAAGTCGCCGGTGGCCACGGCGGGCAGCGCCTGGGCCACCTGGCAGCGAACGTCCGCGCCAGGGTGCCCGGCCAGACTCACCAGGACCGAGATCGCCCGTTCGTCGGCCGTACGGCCGAGGGCGCGAGCCAGGGACCAGGCGACGTCGGTATCGGTCTCCGGCGCCAAGCCCAGCAACGCGGATGCGGCCTCCTCGCGTACGGACTCGTGTCGGTCACTCGCGCAACCCAGGAGATCGCAGCCGACCGAGCGGGTCACCGGATCGGGTGAGCCGAGCATCCCGACGCCGTGCCGCAGCGACGCTTCGCCGTCCTCCGCGACCTGGCCGAGGATCTGCCAGACGGCGTCGTACTCCTCTGGGTCCGTGACATCACGCGCCACCTCACGGCCCGCGTGACCCGAACGTCGATTGCCGGCTGCGTTCTCTCGCGAGGTCGAGCGAACTCCGTCGATCCCCGGCCGGACACCGCGACCGCACCCCATTAACGCAGACACCGGCTCGCCCATCGAGAAACCGCAGCGAAGCCGAACCAGCACCTATAAAGCATCAGGTGGGACTGAAGTGACAAGCATCTACCGGGACAGGACAGGCTTACGGGGCGCGTGGATGAGGACTTTCTCTACGTCTTCAAGGGCGCCGCTCCGCGTCGCCGGCCGGTCCATCCGGGCCGGGCGTGCGGCCTCTCCGGGCCGGTCCCGGCCCGGCCAACCGGCCCTACTCGTCTGGCTCTTGAAGCCACGGGAAGGTCTTCCCCGGTGAGCTGCCGCCAGACAGAGGTGACGGTCTCACGGTCCTTCTTGTGAGCTTGGCGCAGCATGCTCACGATGCCCTCGACCAAGTCGTTGAGATCCCGTTCAACCGCGATCACCAACGCCTCAAAGAGGCAGCGAGTGCTTAGGCTCACCTGGCTGAGTTCCAGGAGAGCCATACCCATAACCGTCGTGCTTCGGGCGAGGTCAGGGCGGTAGCGGTCGGGGTTGGTCTCGGCCAGCTCGCGATAGGTCTGACGGCTTCTTCGGTGACCGGGAGTGCCTCGGCCGGGCGGCCCAGCGCCGAGAACCGGACACCGAGGTTGGACAGGGAGGAGGCGAGGTCGGGGCGGTAGCGGTCGGGGTTGGTCTCGGCCAGCTCGCGGCGGATAGCGACGGCTTCTTCGGTGACCAGGAGTGCCTCGGCCGGGCGGCCCAGCGCCGAGAACCGGACACCGAGGTTGGACAGGGAGGAGGCGAGGTCGGGGCGGTAGCGGTCGGGGTAAGTCTCGGCCAGCTCGCGATAGGTCTGGACGGCTTCTTCGGTGACCGGTAGTGCCTCGGCCGGGCGGCCCAGCGCCGAGAACATGGCGCCGAGGTTGGTCAGGGAGGAGGCGAGGTCGGGGCGGTAGCGGTCGGGGTAAGTCTCGGCCAGCTCGCGATAGGTCTGGACGGCTTCTTCGGTGACCGGGAGTGCCTCGGCCGGGCGGCCCAGCGCCGAGAACATGGCGCCGAGGTTGGTCAGGGAGGAGGCGAGGTCGGGGCGGTAGCGGTCGGGGTAAGTCTCGGCCAGCTCGCGATAGGTCGGGGATGGCTTCTTCGGTGACCGGGAGTGCCTCGGCCGGGCGGCCCAGCGCCGAGAACATGGCGCCGAGGTTGGTCAGGGAGGAGGCGAGGTCGGGGCGGTAGCGGTCGGGGTAAGTCTCGGCCAGCTCAGCGATAGGTCTGGACGGCTTCTTCGGTTGACCGGTGAGTGCCTTGGCCGTGCGGCCCAGCGCCGAGAACGGGATACCGAGGTTGGTCAGCGAGCGCGCGAGGTCGGGGCGGTAGCGGTCGGGGTGGTCAGCGGCCAGCTCGCGGTGGAGCGCGACGGCTTCCTCGGTCGACCGGCAGTGCCTCGGCCGGGCGGCCCAGCTCCGAGAGCATGACGCCGAGGTTGGTCAGCGAGGAGGCGAGGTCGGGGCGGTACGCGGTCGGGGTAAGTCGCGGCCAGTTCGCGGTAGATCTGCGACGGCTTCCTCGGACGAGCGGCGAGCGCCTCGGCCGGGCGGCCCAGCTCCGAGAACCGGACACCGAGGTTGGACAGGGAGGAGGCGAGGTCGGGGCGGTACCGGTCGGGGTCAGTCGCGGCCAGTTCGCGATAGAGCGTGGACGGCTTCCTCGGTCGACCGGCAGTGCCTCGGCCGGGCGGCCCAGCGCCGAGAACCGGACACCGAGGTTGGACAGGGAGGTGGCGAGGGCGGGGCGGTAGAGGTCGGGCTCGGTCGCGGCCAGCTCGCGGCGGATCGCGACAGCTTCCTCGGCCGAGCGGCAGCGCCTCGGCCGGGCGGCCCAGCGCCGAGAACCGGACACCGAGGTTGGACAGCGAGGAGGCGAGGGCGGGGCGGTAGCGGTCGGGGTTGGCCGCGGCCAGCTCGCGGCGGATAGCGACGGCTTCCTCGGTGACCAGGAGTGCCTCGGCCGGGCGGCCCAGCGCCGAGAACATGACGCCGAGGTTGGACAGGGAGGAGGCGAGGTCGGGGCGGTAGCGGTCGGGGTGGGTCGCGGCCAGCTCGCGGCGGATCGCGACGGCTTCCTCGGTCGAGCGGGCAGCGCCTCGGCCGGGCGGCCCAGCGCCGAGAACTGGACGCCGAGGTTGGTCAGGGAGGAGGCGAGGTCGGGGCGGTAGCGGTCGGGGTAAGTCGCGGCCAGCTCGCGATAGATCGGGACGGCTTCTTCGGTCGACCGGGAGTGCCTCGGCCGGGCGGCCCAGCTCCGAGAACCGGACACCGAGGTTGGACAGGGAGGAGGCGAGGTCGGGGCGGTAGAGGTCGGGGTAAGTCTCGGCCAGCTCGCGATAGGTCTGGACGGCTTCTTCGGTGACCGGGAGTGCCTCGGCCGGGCGGCCCAGCGCCGAGAACCGGACACCGAGGTTGGACAGGGAACGGGCGAGGTCGGGTAGGTAGATCTCGCGGTCGGTGTCGGTGAGGGTGCGGCACACTAAGGTAAGGAATTCGGTCAAAGTCGCGCTGAAGAACGCGCCGCTGACCGATGACTTGGGGAGCTGGTCGGCTACGGCGAACGCGTTTTGTTTGAACGCGGTCGGATTGGTGCGGCCGAGCTGGAGCAAGCCATGTCGCAGAATGACAGCTGTTTCCATGGTGGCCGCGAGTGGGGGAGCCGCCGCCGCGAACGGCGCCGGATGATCCACGATCAGGCCCCGTACCTGATCAGCGATTACGCGATATTCGGGGTGGCTAGTAGTGCGCAGGAGGGTGAACAGCGCCGCGTAGGCCGTGTCGAAGTCATCGATCAAATCAGCGACATGGCCCAGCAGTAAGGTCTGGGCCGACAAGATGTCGCCCAACAGGAGCTCGGCGAGGCGATCGGGCTGGAGATGACCAACCCCGTCCTCAACCCCGGCGAGTGGGGGATACAGGGCCGCGAGCCAGCCCACCAGCCCCGCAACGATGCCATCGTCGCGTTCCTGCTCTTCCTTGTCAAGCCGGCGGCGAGTCCGGCGAGCGCCTGGCAGCGTTCCCGATCACACGGCCCCATCAAGATCAATGCCGCCACCGCCCGATCCAGTACGGCATCTTGTTCACGAACACGGGCATCGGGATCGAGCTGCGCCGACAAAACACCCTCGGCAAGCAGCCCGCGTCGGGCGGCCACCCGCCGTAAATAGCGGCGTTCGTGGCGGATCAAGGCACGCTCTTCCCCCTTCCCAAGGGGCGGGCGTTCTTCACCCGTGGCCTCAGCGAGCAGATCAGTGAGCGCGGTGATCTGCAACGTCAACGCATTCCCAAGACGATCGTCATCAAGATCGCGTGGAGCATCCGACAGCCGCTCCGCCAACGCCCTCCACCCGGAAGCCTCCACGCCCGGCACGGGCGGTTCTGGCAGCCGCGCCAGATGCTCGGCCAGCCCCTTGACCGCCGCCGCATACGCCTCCCGGCGCGATCGCCCTTCCTTTGTCAGGGCACCGAGCCGCCGAAGGTCAGTGACGGCAGACCATGCATTGGTGAGATTGGTCCACCAGTCCCCCGCCGACCGTGCCAGCAACAACACCCGCACCATCCGAGCGGGTGGTTCCTCAGCCAAATCCGCCAATACCGCGATGTCGTTCGGGTTGGTCTCTGCATAGTCCGCGACGATCAGCACCGGCTGCGACGAACCCCGCACCCGGCCCACATACTCCCGCAGACCACCGGCAGGAAACCCGCCATCACCGTCACCGGCAGGATCGGCCGATCGCCGCAGAAATCCGGTGATCCACTCACCGCGCTGTGTGTCGGTGAGGAACTCTCGCGCCAACCGCGTCTTGCCTTGGCCGCCCTCCCCGGTCACGAGCAACATCGAGAACCGGTCTCGGCCATCGCGCCACCGGCGCAACTCGGCCAGCACATCCCCACGGCCGCGAAAGCCCACGGCCTCTACCGCCGGTGCCAGCACCGAACCCGGCGTCCCCGCCTCCACCACCCCAGACGGAACCTGAAACAGATCACGCAGCTCTACCGACTCCACCACCGGTTCCACGCCGGTGTCCTCGGTGATCAGCTCCCTAAACTTCGCATCGGCCATGATCTGATGGATGCGCACCGCATACAGCCGGTCATTGGAAAACCGCCCATCATCTTGTGCGGCGACACCGACCAACAAGCCGCGGCAAAAAACCGCAGCGCCCGATATACCAGCCCATTCATGACCGTGCACCACACGCGGTCCGCTGCGCTGGCCGAGCACGTATCCGCGTTTGGAACCGACCGCCAGCGGAGATAACCGGCCATCGAGCTGCTCCACACCCCGAACGGAGTCAAAATCCACGAACTCCGGGAATCCCAGACCCGTATAGTCCGCAGCGTCGCTTCCAGTGAAGCGGCCCCACCGCACCGGCGGCGCCCCTGACACAAAAAGATCATCCAACCGGACCAGCGCCACATCATGGGCGATGCTTCGCCACACCGGAGTGGCCCCATGCTCACTCACCGGCCCCGCATCCGGATGGCCGAGAAAGACCCGCGCCGCGGCCACCATTCGCCGGTCGACTCATCCACCAGGACATGCCGAGCGGTCAACACCAGCCGCCGTCCAACCAAATACCCCGAACCGCCAAACGATTCCGCCATCGTCCCGGCTCGGACATCGGCTAGCCGCAAGCCGTCCATTCACTCACCCCACGGGCGCGCCTGACGACGCCGCACATCGACCGGCACACCACCCGTCGCCGCATCCTTCACATCCAACTTCACCCGCAGCCGATGCGTATCCGCCCGCGCTACCTTCCCCGCTCCACCCAACGTCACCACACCTAACACCACCTTGCCGTCCACCCCGCCCTCCGACCGCGACTCCACCAAGAACTCCATCTCCACCTCGGTCACCCTGAACTGCAACTGCTGATCTTGAGCAGCGTCCTGCGCAACCCCCAACTCATCACGCAGCACCTCAAGCGCCTGACTCAACCCCACATACTCCATAACCCCGCCAACCCCGCTCCGTAGACACCAGACAGACAAAGTGTGACACCAGACGTCACTCCGAACCCGAAAACGACAAAACCGGATACGGCCAGGGACGAAGCACGCCGCCACAGACCTGCCGCCGGCAGGCGCCACAACCCCCGAGTGCAGCCTCGCCCACCGACCTGCGCCGGCCAGCCAAGCCGGTTGAGCGAGCCCAAAGCGGGGGTCTCGAGACCCCCAGCCCCCGCGAGCCGGAGCACTCACGCCCGCGAAACCGTCTATCACACCACCTCGCCGTCCGCGAGGGAGTGCGGGCTGCTTGACGAATTGTGCCTGACGCTCAGTCCGCAGATCGTGGGGGGAGCCGGGCCGCGCGTTCTTAACGGTCCTCTCATCGAGGGCTTGTCGATGCGGCTTGAACTTCTCTTCGAGGAAGACGGCTTTCTGTTCATGCGCTACCTACGTGCGGACGATCCTGGCACCTGAGCGCTATCACTCGGCGGCTCAGGTACGTCTGCACTCAAGATGCGGATGCACGAGAAGCGCTAGGTCAAGTTGTGGCGCGCGGTGGCCGGCGGACGCCAGCCCAAAATGCTCTCGACCATGCGAACCGATGGGACGACGTTGGCGATGTCGTGCACTCGGACGATCCTCGCTCCCTGGAGAATGCACACGGAGAGGGTTGCAATAGTCCCCGCTAGGCGTTCGTTCTGCGGCAGGTCGAGGGTCTCGCCGATGAAGTCCTTGTTTGATACTGCAACCAGGGTCGGATAACCGATACCCGTGATTTCTGGCAGATGGCGGGTTAGTTCCAATGAGTGATGCGTATTCTTATTGAGATCGTGGCCCGGATCGAGAATGATTCTGTCTTCCGGCACCCCATGGCTGACCGCCGCGTTCGCTTGCTGGCGAAGATGGCAGCGACCTCCCCGGCGACGTCTTCGTACGCGGGGCGTGGGAATGGCGTGCGTGGCGCTGCCAGGCTATGCGTGATGATCAAACCTGCTTCGGCCTCTGCGACTGTGTCTGCCAAGGCTAGGTCGTGTAGGCCCGTAATATTGTTGATCACGTCTGCGCTGGCCGCTAGCGCTACGCGAGCGACTTCGGGCCGGTAGGTTTCGACCGAGATGACCGCGTCGGTTCGTTCGCGGGCAGCCTTTACGAGGGGGAGGACGCGATCGATCTCTTCGCGCTCGGTCACCTCGGGGCCGGGCGAAAAGGGAACTCCGCCAATGTCGAGCCAATCCGCCTCATGGAGAATCGCATTCTCGACCGCCGTGATGGCCTTCGATAGATCGAAAGTGCGGCCACGATCATGGAACGAGTCGGGAGTCCGATTGATTATCGCCATGACCGCAACCTGGCGCGAAAAGTCGAACCTCCGACGACCGATGGTCCGACGCGGACTTATGAAGTCAGGATAGAAAATCTTAGGATTCGTTTCCATGAGACCCAACTTTGACGAAAGAGCGCGATGAATCGGACTCTCGGCAAGCTAACGGCGAAGCCGACGGTCTAACGTCTCCGAGCAGCCGCGACCAGGGAGAACAGCTCAAAGCTACGTCAGGGACTCGGGCCGGCGAGCGTCCTGACACGCGCCCGCAGGAGAGGGCGGGACTGGTGGAGGTAGACGAGTCGCAAGTCAGGACTGCCGTCGACGTACGTTGGTGACCAACCTCAGCAGCCCGAAGAACACCAACGCGCCGACCACGACAACGCTCATCGCGATGGCTCGCTCCGAGAACGTCTTGGCCTTGACGATCACCGTTCCGGAGCCGATCAGAAAGCCCAGCAAGGTCACGAACAGGCCCAACACCTCAACCATCTTCAACAGCCCCTCGGACACCAGTTCCTGAGCGACTGTTACCCGTTGGGTGAGATGCCGTGACGCCTCATCGATCTTCTGTTCCATCGCGGCTGACGCCTGGTCGATCCGCTCGTCCACCCTGGCAGAGATCTCGTCCCCAAGAGCAGCGGCAGTCTCGGCCGCCTGCTGACGCATGTCGCGCGTGTTGATGATCGTTCGGCGCTCCTGCGCGTACTGCTCGTGGACGAGGATGTTCCCCACGCCGAACAGGTCGATCGCGAGATCGATGGCAGCAAGGGCTTCGTCGTACCTCCCAAGGCGCCGCAGTGCGGCAGCTCGCCGGTAGTGGATGTTCTCGTTGACCTCGCCTCTGGCCATCATGTCGTCGGCCAGGCTCAGCAAGGTCTCTGCCTGCTCCTCAAGATGATCAGCGAACCAAATCGCACTCAGGCAGACCTGGAGGCTCTTGTTGTCCGTGTCTGGCGCACGTACGGCCCGGTGGAAGAGATCGAGTCCGTTCGAGGCCCGCGAGCCGATACCGCCGAACGCCGCGAAGCTCATGATCAGTGCATCGTCGTGGAACTCACCCAGCCACTCATTGCAACGGGCCTGGCTCTCGCGAAACCGGTAGTCGAAGCGGAGCCGCTGACCGTGCACGTACGCCAAGACGAGCCGCTGCATACGAGAGCCGCTCAGCCCCCGCGCTGAACCCCACTCCAGAGGCCCCGGGGTACCTCTGCTCGGCAAGACGTGCCAGCCACGCGAGATCGGTCGAGGCCGTGCGGATCTGGGGGAGGGTCGAGGCCGTAGCGTTCGACGGCGACGGCCAGGCCCGCGATCCAGCCGAGTCCGTCAGACGATGCCTGAGACGTGAAGTGGTCGACCAGCACAGCGGCGCGTTCCGCGGCGGGCGCGACCCTCATCCGCTCATCAAGGGCGGAGTCACCTTCGCCGGCATCCGATGGTGGAGCCTCATCCGCCGAACGCCGACCCTGCGGCGGGACGGGGCCTTGCACCATGATCCTCCTAGCTCGCGCCGGGATGCGCCGACGTCATCCGGACTCAGCCGTGCCCGACCGGCATTCTAAGTCCAGGGCGAGCACTACGGCTCTGGGACGTCACCACCACAGGCCGCGGAAGGGGTACCGGTCGGTGTCGGTTACCCGCCTGGTGCTGCCGCACCGCTTCCGGTCCTCGGCGCGCTAGCGCGCACCTGCGGTCCGGGTCGGCTTGCCCCCGAATCACAGTGGTGCCGGCGCGTACGGGCGCGAGGAACTTGGCTCCGTCGAGAGGTCCACTCGCGCACGTGATTCGTTGGGTAGCTTGACGACGAGCTGGTGTGCTGAGGGCTCCAGTTCGCCAACCGGGCGCGGGCTCAGGTTGCTAACGCCGGTGCTAACGACCGCTCTGGACGGGCCTGGACAGGCTTGGACCGAGGAGAGGGCGGAGCGCAGGTCAGCGGTCAGATCTGGACGGCCGTGGACACCCTTAGCCTCACTCGTAATGAATAGGTCATCGGTTCGATTCCGATAGGCGGCTCGTGCTTTGACCAGGGCGTTCACCTTAATCCGGTGGACGCCCTGAGTCATTCCGGCGGCAATTCCTGTTGCAGTTCCCGGGATGGTCACTGTGCCTCACCCCATAGAGCGCGCCCCATGCGCTGCATTCCGTCCTCGGCCATCGGTGACGCTACGTGCGTGTAGCGCTGGACGAGCCGGATGTCGGAGTGTCCGAGGATCTCCTGAACCGTGCGGACGTGGACGCCCTGCTCGATCAGCAGGGTCCCTGCGGTGTGCCGCCCGTCGTGCACACGAGCGGCACGGACGCCGGCCGCCGCGAGCTGTCGGCCTGCCGGATGGCGAGGCCGAGGCCACGCTCAGCAGCGCTCTCACCATGACTAGGGAGTCTCGATGAGTGAGGCAGAGCAGATCGCCGGGGAGCACGTTGAGAAGGACGCTAAGGGACCGTCACAGGCGTCCCAGCTCGTCAAGGTCGCCCGGGACCGGTTCGAGCTGTTCATGTCCGATGACGGCCGCCCGTACGCGGTGCGTAAGGAGGGCCCGAACCTGGCATTGCCCCTGAGGGGTAAGGCTGGCCTGCGCTCGACGTTGGCGAAGATCTACACGGACGAACAGGGCGGTGCGGTCCCGTCTCAATTGGCGCTGGGCGACGCCATGACCGTGCTGGAGGGTGTCGCGCAGGCCGCCGGGCTGCGGACGGCTCACCTTCGGGTCGCTTGGCACGATGGGGGAATCGTGGTGGACCTCGGCACGATCGACGGCCGATGCGTTGTGATCCGTCCGGATGGGTGGTCCCGGGAATCACGTTCCCCCGTGTTGTTCCGCCGGTCCGGCGCCATGAAGGCGCTTCCCGATCCGGTATGCGATGGTAACGGTCTGGCCAAGCTCTACGGCCTGTTGAACATGGAGCAGGACGCTGCCCGGAAGCTGGTCGGCTGGCTGGTGGCGGCGTTCATCCCGGACCTGCCGCACCCGATCCTGACGTTCCGTGGTGGGCAGGGAACTGGCAAGTCAAAGACGGCCCAGATGGTGATTGGGATCGTCGACCCACCCGCCCGGTGCCCCGAAGCGGACGGCGCCCCGGGACGTGAAGTCCTGGGCGACGCAGGCGTTCAACTCCTGGGCCTGTGTTTGGACAACATCAGCTACGTGCCCGACTGGCTGAGTGATGCCACGACTCGCCCCGCAGAGAACCCGCTCGCCGTGCTCCGGAAGCTGGAGGTCAACGGCCGGCCGCTGCTGACGAACTAGGCAAGCAGGCCCGCCGGGCGCGGCCCCGGCTCGACACGCTCACCGGACGGGCACGCGTCCCGCGCTCGCCTCGGCAGGCTTCCATAACGGCTGACCACACGCCACCAGGAGGTCATTACCATGGCCCGGCGAGGCTGGGGAAGACGCTCTGCTCGCCTGGAGAAACTCCCTTCGCACGAGCCCGATGGGTGCTCTTACGCCCGGTTCCCGGCTTGGGTGGCGAAGGTGTGGCACTGGGGGCTTCTCCGGCGGGGACTTGTTGACGGTGGCGTGAGTGGTGGCGTGGTCAGGGCCGGGAAACGGCTGATCCCCCCGTGGCGCGTGCCCGCACCTCGGTCAGAGTGCGCTAATGGTCGTCCCGATTTTGGCGAACGGCAAGGCCGCGCCCTTCTTGGCGGTCATCGTGATGAAGCAGGTCTTCCCGGTGCTGCCGGCGACCTGATACTGCACGCCGATCGTTTCCGTGGCGCCGACCATGCGCAGGTACGTCGTCTTTTGCCCAGACTGACCGTTGACGGTGACGTCCTCCGTCTTGATGTTCTGCGCGCCGATCTGCTTCAGCTGCGCCTTCAGTTGCGCGGCGGAGGGGGGAGTCCCAGCCTGGCACCAGCCGTTCAGGTTTGAGGCGAAGTGCTCGGTCTGGGCAGACTTCGGGTCGAGCGCGTAGGCGGCGTGGTTCTGCTTCAACGCCGCGATCGTCTGCTCGGCGAGCGCGGGGCTGACGCCGGCCTCCTTGAAGGCCGCGCGCGCGTGGGCCGAGGAGAGATCCACGGTCACCCAGCTTCTCGGAACACCAGCAGTGAAGCCGTTCTTCGGGCCGCCGATTTTGCGGAAGTTCGCCGGCAGTTTCTGGACGGCCCGGGAGGTGCTCTTACCGGAGGATGCGGCCGACTGAGAACCTGACGCTTTGTCGCCGGAGCCGCCAGAGCATGCCGCCAGTGGGATGCTGAAACAAAGCAGACCGACCGGAAGCATACGAACCCTCATCTGTTCACCTCGTAAAATCGTGCTGCTTGTGACGTTGGTTGCGGCTGAGCTTGGAAAACCTACCAAAACGGGGTCAGTTGGGCGACAGCAGTACATGCGCCGGAGCCGAGCGCTGAACCAAGACAGGCCAACCGGTCCGGCCGGAACGGCCGGATGCCTGGGAGCACCACTCCGGCCGTGCGGGGTTATGGTGAGCGTGTCCCGTGATCCGGTCAGGGTACGAACAAAGATCATCTACTCTGGTAGCCGCCGCATAGCAACCCTCGGCGCGCATGTGTTCGGCCATCGAGTAGCCGAGCAGTCTCCTGGTCCCAATGTCGATCACGGTCGCCAAGTACATCCATCGTCTTGAGGCGAGGGGCAGATAGGTCACATCCCCGCACCGGCGGGCATCGGCGAGACCCGTGCTGAAGGTCCGCTTCAGCAGGTCCGGCACTGGTGAAGCCGACGGATCGGGGATCGTGGTGCGGCACCGGCGGCGCAGGTGCCGGCCGACCGCGAGATACCCACGATCTGAGACAGCCGCTTCACGCCGAACGCGCGGTGGTGGGACTCGACGAAGGAAAGCGGCTCAATCCAGCGTCTCCCGAGCGAAACAGGCGGCTGCCTTGCGCAGGATCTCCCGCTCGAGCTTCAGCTCGGCGACCTGTTTACCGCAGCCGGGCCAGCTCGGCGTCTTCCTTGGATGTGTCTGGGCTGGTGGATGTCGATCCGATGGTCGCCTGTTCGTGTAGGTGGTGAGGGGCTGGCGATACGGCCCACAGAGCGGAAGGACACGGAACCATGATTGAGTACCTGCCTCCACCCCGCACGCTGTTGACCGGCCTGGCCATGGTCGAATCCGCCCGCTGGCATGACGGTCGGCTGTGGTTCGCCCACTGGGGTGCGGGCGAGGTCGTCGCCGTCGACATGGACGGCAAAGCTGAGGTGATGGCCGAGGGCCCTCCCAGGATGGGCTGGGCGATCGACTGGCTTCCCGACGGGCGCCTGGTGACGACCGGCCCAGCCGTGACTCGTCAGGAGCCGGACGGTGCGCTGGTACGGCACTGCGATCGGGGCGGCAACGAGATCGTGATCGATCCGCGCGGCCGCATGTACGTCAATGGCTTCGACTTCGACTTCATCGGTGGCGGCACGCCGGAGCCGGGCTGGATCAACCTCGTCGCGTCCGACGGGACCTACCGTCAGGTGGCCGGCGACATCGAGTTCCCCAACGGCATGGTGGTGACGCCGGACGGCTCCACCCTGGTCGTTGCCGAGTCCTTCGCCGGTCGGCTCAGCGCGTTCGACATCCAGGACGACGGTGCACTCACCGACCGCAGAGTGTGGGCCGAGGGGCAGGGTCCGGACGGCATCTGCATAGACGCCGAAGCGGCGATCTGGACGCAGACCGCCGACACGACTGCACACACAGATGATCCGAACGCTCCGGCCGGCGCGTGTGTCCGGGTACTCGACGGGGGCACGATCACCTACCGTGTCGAGACCGAGCTGCCATGCTTCGCTGCCACCCTCGGCGGTCCCGACGGCCGCCACCTGTTCCTCTCTTGACGCAGACGCACGTGTGCAAACTCGGTTGATGGGCGACGTTTCGTTGTCGGGTGATCCAGCTCGTGCGCAACCGCAGGGGCCTCTCAGTACCGGCTCGCCATCACGGTGTGAACGACCGCAGGGCCGGATCGGTTCGGCGTCGGCAAGGGGTCCCCAATCGTCGGCGGAAGGACCTTCTCGCTGTGGGCGGCCGGTAGCGTCATGAGTCGTTCGAGAACTTGCGCCGCCTTTGGCAGCTGCGGTGTCCGAACGGTTCATGGCGCTTTCCCGGAGGTGTGTGGTGAACAGTAAGCGGCAGGGACAATTGCAGCAGGTGGTGGCTCCGTTGCTGGCTGCCGGTGAGCAGGTGCAGGTCATGGCCGCCGCCGGGGTGGGCACGGTTACGGTGAAGCGGCAGCTCGCCACGGCGGTCGCGGTCGGTGTCGCGACGGGTGGGCTGATGACGGCCATGCCGGTGCCGCGGCAGATGTACATCGCCGTCACCGACCGCCGCATCCTGTTCTTCGACGGCGCGGGTAAGCCGGGCAAGCAGATGATGGATCTGTCGCGCCAGTACGTACGCGTCTCGCCGCCGCAGAAGGCCACGCTCGGGCTGGCGATGCGGATCCGGCTCGAGGTCGAGGGCTCGGACACGGGCGTCCAGGTCACGTTCCCGCACGTGGCGAAGGCCGATGGTCGGGCATTCGCCGCTGCTCTCGGCGGCTAGCGGCCGGCTCGCCGCAAGCCGGTCTTACGCCCCTTGGCCGCGGTAAGTGTTCCGGGGTCGTCCGGGTCGTAGTGGATGGTCACCGGGGAAAGATCGTCGGTCGTTCCGGGCAGTTCCCCGAAGTAGACCCGGCCGGCTACAGCCCATTCTCCGTAGCAGGTTGTGCTCCTGCCGAAGCGGCCATCAGAAACGTCGCAGTGCAGCACGTCAGCGGCGCCTTGCCCGGTCGCTCCGAGGTTCGCGGTCTCGATCTGCACCACGAACCCGACTGCGGCCACCGTGAGGAGGCCCGCCAGACCTCCGACGATCATCGGCACCGCCACCTTGAGCAGAGGCACGGACCACCGCCGTGTCCCGCATCCTGTTCAGAAGAACAGCAGCTCAGAACACTCCACATCCTCACGCACGCGACACAGGTTAACGTTCAGTGGAGGAGGTGAAGTATGGCGATATCTGACGGTGTCGCGGTGGTCACCGGTGCCGGTTCGGGACTCGGCCGGCACATCGCGCGTGCCCTCCTTGACGCCGGCTATCGCGTGGCGCTCGCCGGTCGGCGGGCCGACGCGCTGAGAGAGACGGCCGACGGGCCGGAGACGCTGGCGGTGCCCACCGACGTCGGCGACCCGCAGGCGGTGAAGCGGCTGTTCGACGAGGTGAAGGGCACGTGGGGCCGCCTGGACCTCCTCGTCAACAACGCCGGTACCTTCGCGCCGGCCGGCGCCGTGGACGAGATCGACCACGAAGGCTGGCAGCGCGCTCTCGACACCAATCTGACCGGTGCCTTCCTCTGCGCCCAGCACGCCGTACGGATGATGAAGGAGCAGCGCCCCCAGGGCGGAAGGATCATCAACAACGGCTCCATCTCCGCGCAGACCCCGCGCCCCCGCAGCGTCGCCTACACCGCGACCAAGCACGCCATCACCGGCCTGACCAAGTCCATCTCCCTCGACGGCCGAGGCCACGGCATCGCCTGCGGGCAGATCGACATCGGCAACGCCGCCACCGAGATGACCGCCGGCATCGCCGCGGGTGCTCTCCAGCCGGACGGCCGCCGCCTCGAGGAGCCCACCTTCGACGCCGGCCACGTCGCACGCGCCGTCCTCTACATGGCGGGTCTCCCCCTGGACGCCAACGTCCAGTTCATGACCATCACCGCGACCACGATGCCCTTCATCGGCCGCGGCTGACACGGCGGGCCGCGTCCAGCGCCTGCGCGCGGTAGCCCCCGCCGAACAGAACCAGGTGTACGAGCAGCGGGTGGAGCTGGTGCAGCGGCACCCGGTCCCGCCAGCCGTCCGCCAGCGGAAACGCCTCGTCGTACGCGGCCAGGATCCGGGGCAGCTCCGGTGCGCCGAACAGCGCCAGCATGGCCAGGTCGGTCTCCCGGTGCCCGCCGTACGCGGCCGGGTCGACCAGCCAGGCGCGGTCGGTCCCCCACAGGACGTTGCCCGACCACAGGTCGCCGTGGACGCGGGCCGGCGGCTCCCCCGGGTCGGCGATCCGCGTCATGGCCAGCTCGATCTCGGCGGCCTCAGGCAGCGACAGTTCCCCCTGGTCGACGGCCATCCGGACGTACGGCAGCACGCGGCAACGCGCGTACCACTCGGGCCAGGACGAGCCGGAGGAGTTGTCGAGCGGCAGGGTCGCGATGAAACCGGGCCACGGGGCCCCGAAGGAATCGGCGCCACGGGTGTGGAGAGCCGCCAGTGACCGGCCGAGCTCCTCGGCCGCCGGAGCGGACGGCCGCCCCTCGGCGATCCACGGGAGTACGAGCGCGGCGTCGTCGGCCGCGAGAACCTCGGGCGCCACGGACGGCCCCAGCCAGCACAGCCCGGCCGCCTCGGCCGCGAAGAGGCCCGGGAGCGGACGCCGAGCCTCCTTCACGAACACCGTGCGCCCGTCCTCCAGGTCCGCCCGCAGCAGCCGCCACTCGTGGCTGGTTCCGAGGTCGGCGAGCCGTACGACGGGGACGCCGAGCAGGGACCTCATCGCGCTTTGAGCTCGCCGCGGATGTGTTCGATCAGTCCGGGCACGGCCGCCTCGATCTGCTCGCGTACGTCCTCGAAGCCGGCGTCCTGACCGTAGTAGGGATCGGCCACGTCGAGCTCGGACGCGTCCGGGTCGAACTCCCGCAGCAGCCGGACCTTGCCGCGCGCCGACTCGTCGAGGGCCATCCGCAGCAGGTCGGTACGGTGCCCACGGTCCAGCGCGACGATCAGGTCGTACCGGTCGAACCAGGCGACCTCGAACTGCCGGGCCCGGTGCTCGTGCTGGTAGCCGGCCCGGCGCAGCGTCGCCACCGTACGAGCGTCGGCGGCGTCGCCGACGTGCCACCCGCCCGTACCCGAGCTGTCCACCTCGACGGAGATCCCCGCCTCCTCGGCGCGGCGGCGGAGGATGTGCTCGGCCATCGGCGAGCGGCAGATGTTGCCCGTGCAGACGAAGGTGACCCGGTACGGCATGCGAGCGATTCTAGGCTCTGCCTCTCGATCGGCTATGGCGTGGGCTGGGCGTTCGGACCGTTGAGGACGTCGAGCTGAGCCGTGAGGCGGCCGAGGGCGAACTCCAGCCCGTCGTTCGAGCCATAGCCGTGCGATGGGACCGCGTCACAATGCGCGGAGAATGTCCTCCACGCGTTCCTTGGCGTCGCCGAACAGCATCTGGCTGTTCTCGCGGAAGAACAGCGGGTTCTGCACGCCGGCGTATCCCGGGGCCATCGACCGCTTGAAGATGATCACGTCCGACGCCTCCCAGACGTGCAGGACCGGCATGCCCTCGATCGGGCTGCCGGGCTCGGACGAGCTGGGGTTCACCGTGTCGTTCGCCCCGATCACCAGGACTACGGAGGTGTCGGCGAAGTCGTCGTTGATCTCGTCCATCTCCAGGACGATGTCGTAGGGCACCTCGGCCTCGGCGAGCAGCACGTTCATGTGGCCGGGCAGCCGCCCGGCCACCGGGTGGATGCCGAAGCGCACGTCGATGCCGCGGTCGCGCAGGCGGCGGGTGAGGTCCGCGACCGGATACTGCGCCTGCGCGACGGCCATGCCGTACCCAGGGGTGATCACGACGGACTTCGCGTCCTTGAGCAGTTCGGCGGTCTCCTCGGCGGTGATCGTACGGTAGTCGCCGTACTCGGTCGTGTCGGCGGTGGCCTCGATCCCGAAGCCGCCGGCGATCACCGAGATGAACGACCGGTTCATGGCCTGGCACATGATGTAGGACAGGTACGCGCCGGAGGAGCCGACGAGCGCGCCGGTGACGATCAGCAGGTTGTTGTCCAGCAGGAAGCCCGACGCCGCGGCGGCCCAGCCGGAGTAGCTGTTGAGCATCGACACGACCACCGGCATGTCGCCGCCGCCGATCGAGGCGACCAGGTGCCAGCCGAGCGCCAATGCCACGGCGGTCATCGCGATCGGCAGGCCGAGCTGCGGCTGGGCGACGAACACGCCCGTGAGCACGGCGAACGCGGCCAGCGCGCCCACGTTGAGCGCGTTCTTGCCGGGCAGCATCAGCGGACGCGACTTGATCCGCGCGGACAGCTTGAGGAACGCCACGACCGACCCGGTGAACGTCACCGCGCCGATGAAGATCCCGATGAGGACCTCGGCGTGGTGTACCCGCAGCAGCGACCCGGCGATCTCGGTCTGGGCGTGGCCTTTCGCCTCGACCTCGAGGTAGCCGTCCCAGCCGACGAGGACCGCGGCGAGGCCGACGAAGCTGTGCAGGATCGCGATCAGCTCGGGCATGCTCGTCATCTCGACGACGCGTGCGCGCCACAGGCCGATCCCCGCGCCGATCACCATGGCGAGGATCACGAGCCCGATCCCAGCGGCGGTGATGCTCCGTGAGGCCAGCCCGATCGTGGCGACCAGGGCGATCGCCATGCCGGCGATCCCGTACACCACTCCGGAACGTGACGTCTCGTGCTTGGACAGGCCGGCCAGGCTGAGGATGAACAGCACGGCGGCGACGATGTAGGCCGCCTGCGCGGCCGTGGTGGCGGTCACTCCGGCTCAGCCTTTCGAGAACATGCGGAGCATGCGGCGGGTCACGGCGAATCCGCCGAAGATGTTGATGCTCGCCAGCAGGATCGCGGCGGACGCCAGGACGGTCACCATGGTGTTCCCGTGCCCGATCTGGAGGAGGGCACCCACGACGACGATGCCGGAGATCGCGTTGGTCACCGACATTAGCGGCGTGTGCAGCGCGTGGTGGACGTTCCCGATGACGTAGTAGCCGATCACGATCGCCAAGATGAAGACGGTGAAGTTGCCCATGAGCTGGCTCGGCGCGAACGCGGTCACCAGGAACAGCGCGAGCGCGCCCAGCCCGACGACCACGTACGAGCGTCGTGGTGACGGTGGCCGTTTCGGCGCGGCCACGCGTGGTGGTGGCGTCTCCTTCGGCGGCTCCGACACGCGTACGGGCGGTGGCGGCCAGGTCTTCACGCCGTTGCGCACGACGGTGACCGAACGCTGCACGACGTCGTCGAAGTCCAGGACGAGCTGCCCGTTCTTGGTGGGTGTCAGCAACTTCAGCAGGTTCACCAGGTTGGTGCCGTACAGCTGGGAGGCCTGGGCGGGCAGCCGGCCGGCCAGGTCGGTGTAGCCGATGATCGTGACGCCGTTGTCCGTCACGATCTTCTCGCCCGGTACGGTGCCCTCGACGTTGCCGCCCTGGGCGGCGGCCATGTCGACGATGACGCTGCCCGGCTTCATCGCGGCGACGTGCTCGGCGGTGATCAGCCGCGGCGCGGGACGGCCCGGGATGAGCGCGGTGGTGATGATGATGTCGACCTCGGCGGCCTGCTCGGCGTACAGCTCCGCGGCGCGTCGGTCGTAGTCCTCCGACGTCGCCTTCGCGTAGCCGTCCGCGCCGGACTCGACCGCGACCTCGACGGCGAGGAACTCCCCGCCCAGCGATCTGACCTGCTCGGCGACCTCGGGCCGCGGGTCGGTGGACCGGACGATCGCGCCGAGACTGTTGGCCGCGCCGATCGCCGCCAGCCCGGCCACGCCGGCGCCGGCGACGAGCACCTTGGCGGGCGGCACCTTGCCGGCGGCGGTCACCTGGCCGGTGAGGAACCGGCCGAAGACGTGCACCGCCTCGATCACGGCGCGGTATCCGGCGATGTTGGCCATCGAGCTGAGTACGTCGAGCGACTGGGCGCGGGAGATGCGCGGCACCGCGTCCATCGCGAGCACGGTGATCGGGCGTTCGGCCAGCGCGTCCACCAGTTCCGGGTTCAGCCCCGGGCTGACCAGGCCGATCAGGGTCGCGCCGTCGCGCAGCGCGGCGATCTCCTGGGCCGTCGGCGGGTTCACCTTGAGTACGACGTCGGCCTGCCAGGCGTCCTGGTCGGCGACGACCTGCGCGCCCGCGCCGGCGTATGCCTCGTCGGTGCAGCCCGACGCGACTCCCGCGCCCGCCGCGACGACGACCTCGTAGCCGAGCTCGATCAGCTGGCGGACAGTCGCTGGCGTCCCGGCGACGCGAGTCTCTCCCGGCGTCGACTCCATGACCAGGCCGACCCGCTTCGCGGCTGACTCAGGCATCGCCGTTGACCCCTTTCGTCGCGCACTATGTGTGCGGATGAGGCGTTACTACCGCCCTCAGCGACGATAACCCCTTCGACCGAGTCCTCCGGTTCACCGGGCGCCCGGCCAGGCGATCATGGCCTGCGCGGCGACTCTCTCCAGCCCCTCCCGGCTCACTCCGTCACGTGCCTGCGCGGACATGCCCTGGATCACCGAGGAGGAGAAGGTGGCGACCGTGTCGGGGTCGGCCAGGCCGTCGGCGGCGATCCGGTCGCGGATGGCCCTCTTGCCGGCCTCCCGCATCGCCCGCAGCTCGGCCTCGACGTCCGGCGACCCGCAGTTGACCGCGGCCGCGATGATGAGGCAGCCCCAGGGGTGGGCCGGATCGGTGTATTCGGCCGCCGCCTCGCGCAGGATCCGCTCGATCGCGGCGCGTGCGGTGGGTTCCTCCGCGAGGGCCGCACCGGGCGGCACGGTCGCCGCGGCCTCACGTGCCGCCCTGGGCCGCGTCGGGCAGGTACGAGACGTCGCCGACGTGGTCGCCTTCGTCGCCTCCCCCGACGCGCGCTGGATCACCGGCGACCGGATCGACGTCACCGGAGGCTCCGACCTCTGAGCTCGGCCTCACGCGACGGCAGAGGGCGCCCCGGCCGAAACCGGGACGCCCCCCTTCGTGGAGATTCGAATCTAGTGCGTGACGGCGCCCAGGGCGTCGACGATGCCGTGGCCGTAGAAGCCGTTGTGGTTCTTCGGCCCCTCACAGGTGTGGGTGGTGGTCACGGTATTGTACGTGCCGTCGGCCTGTTTGACGTGCCGCGTGTACGTGAAGTCGCGCGGGTATCGGGCAGGCGTGCTCGGTCGCGGTGCCCTCGAGGATCGACTCGACCCGGTCCGGGGACAGGGTCAGGCCGCCGTGGACGCGGTCGCGGTGACCGTACCTGCTGACGATCAGCGCCACCACGCCCGTCGCGTGCGGTGATGCCATCGACGTGCCCTGCAGGTACTGGTAGTAGCCGCAGAGTCGAGCCCTTGCACGAGCGGACCACGAACGGGACGTTCGGGGTGCCGTCGGGGTTGAGCTCGCCGTTCGGGCCACGGCCAGCGACTTCGGGTACGCGGCCAGGACGGCCTTGGTCACGTCCGCCTTCCGGTCCGGCCGTGTCGTACGTGTCGCCGCCCGGGCGCCGCGACCTCGACGTAGCCGTTGCCGTAGTCGGAGTAGTAGGACTTGCGCTCGCTGATGCCCAGGGCCGAGACGGGGATGACGTTCTTGCCCTCGCTCGGCTCGGAGATGCAGGACGGCGGGATCGTACGGGGGTACGGCGCCTCGCCCGCCACGGCCGGGTAGTCCGGGCTGGAGGCGTCAGTGATCGTCTTGGTGTAGTCGGTGGCACCGTTGCCGGCCGCCGACGACCAGGGTGACGCCGTGCCGGTGCGCGTACGCCGAGCGCCCGTTCCGACGCCTGGATGATCGTCCGCTGCTCGGCCTGGTACTCCGGCGAGTCGGCCGGGTTGTCCGTGCAGTTGAACAGCCACGGGTCGGTGTAGAACGACATGTTGACCACGTCGATCCCGTGGTCGGCCGAGTACGTCAGCGCGTCGACCACGGGCTGCAGGAAGAAGAAGCCCGAGTCCTGACCGGCGCGTACGTTGACCAGGCTCACGTCCGGCGCGACGCCCGCGATGCCGACGCCGTTCAGCGGCGAGGCGATCGTCGAGGCGACGTGCGTGCCGTGCTCGTTGTCGTCCTCGTCCACCGGGTCGACGCAGGACGGGTGCTCACACGGGCCGTCGACCTCGTTGCCGTCGGC
The DNA here is from genome assembly GCA_963799975.1 of uncultured Actinomycetota bacterium. Taxonomy (GTDB): domain Bacteria; phylum Actinomycetota; class Actinomycetes; order Streptosporangiales; family Streptosporangiaceae; genus Actinoallomurus. The sequence continues at coordinate 376,593 of CAWCZF010000004.1, forward strand.
GTCGACCGGGATGTCCGTGGTGAAGTTACGGCTCAGCGCGCGGTTGAAGTTGGGCGCGATGTCGGGGTGAGTCCCGTCGACGCCGGTGTCGATGACACCGACGAGCACGCGATGGTCGCCCGGCTCCTTCTTGTACGAGCCGTCCGCCGTCGCGTGGATCTGCTTCATGTCCCACTGGCAGATCGGCCAGCGGCTCCGGAGACACCTTCGCGGCGCGCGTACCCGTACGCGTGCCGAGGCGTCCCTCCTTCTCCACCGCCAGGCTCTTGTTCGCCGCGACGTGCTGGACCTTCGGCGCCTCGCCGACGACGCGGTTCGGCGCGACGCCGTCGACCACGGACGCCCGGCGGGCGTCGGTCATGAAGGCGGTGCTGGTCGACCGTACGGTGGCCAGCCCGATCGCGGTGTTCTCCTTGACGATGGTGCCGCCGGCCGCCTTTATGGCCGAGTGCGCCTGCGTCGAGGGAGGCTCCGTCCTTGTAGAGGACGACGTACTCCCTGCTCTGTCCCTGTGCTCTGCTACTGCTCGGTCCCGCCTGAGCGGGTGCCGCGAGCGCCGCCGTGACAACGGCGCAGGCGGCGAGGATTATGGCGCGCCGCACTGCACACCTCCGTGGGGATCTCAAGGGCCAGTAAAATTCTGGCAATGGAGGCATCAGAACGGCCAGCGCGATGAAAGTCCAGTAGTGCGTCTGATGTGAGAAAAGGCCGCTTATGGTCAGCGGCAGCAAATACGCAGGTCAGCCGGTACGCAACGTGACCGCAAGTGCCTCAACGGCCAGTTGTGGGTTCACATTCGCATCCAGGCGCTCACGGCACGTCATGATCGCCTCGATGCGTTGCAACGTGGCCTCCGGCGTGCCACCGGCCGCCCGCAGCTCCCGCGCCCGGTCGACATTGACCAGGTCAACGCCCGCATCGAGCTGTACGACGAGCAGGTCTCGGTAGTAGGACGCGAGGTCGAGGAGTGCGCGGTCGAGCGCGTCGCGCTTCATCCGGGTCGCGCGGGACTTCTGCCGGTCCTCCAGGTCCTTGAGCGCGCCGGCCGTGCCCCGCGGCATCCGGCCCTTGGCGCTCTCCCCCAGCGCCTGCCGCAGCGCCGTCGTCTCCGGCTCGTCCAGGTCGGCGCCGGACGTCTTGGCCTCCGCCTCCGCCGCCTTGACCAGCGCTCCGGCCGCCTCGACGGCCGGGCCGACACCGGTCAGCCGCGAGGGCACGCCGAGCACGTCGGCGCGGCGGCGGCGCGCCTCGCCGTCGGTGGCGAGTCGCCGGGCCCGGCCGATGTGCCCCTGTGCGGCACGTGCCGCGTCGGCCGCGACCTCGGGATCGATGCCGTCGCGGCGTACGAGCACGTCGGCGACCGCGTCGGCGGGCGGCGTGCGGAGCGTCACGAGACGGCAGCGGGAGCGGATCGTCATGACCAGGTCGTCCGGAGACGGCGCGCAGAGCAGCCACACCGTACGGGCCGGGGGCTCTTCGATCGCCTTGAGCAGTGCGTTCGCGGCCTGTTCGGTCGAACGGTCGGCGTCCTCGAAGAGCACGATCCGCCAGCGGCCGCCGGTCGGCGACGAGGCCGACCGCAGAACCAGCTCGCGCGTCTCACGTACGCCGTAGGACAGGCCCGCCGGGCGTACGACCTCGACGTCGGCGTGGGTGCCGGACAGCACCTGGTGGCAGGACGCGCAGTGCCCGCAGCCCAGGTCGGGACAGAGCAGCGCGGCGGCGAACGCGCGGGCCGCGACCGAGCGCCCCGACCCGGGCGGCCCGGTGAACAGCCACGCGTGCGTCATGCCACCGCCGCTCCCGCCGGCGAGCGCCTCGGCGGCCGCGGTCGCCGCGGTCGTCAGTTGCTCGATGACCGGGCCCTGCCCCACCAAGTCGTCGTACACCGTCACGCGACGATGCTATGCCCGATCAGTCTCTGATCGCTGGCATCGTGCTGGTCTCGTCTTCGGCGCTCGGCGGGATCGGGTCCGGCAGGATCTCGCGCACCCGGTCGTGGATCTTCCGGGAGATCTCCGGTTGCGCCTGCGTGCCGTCGATCACGAGGTAGCGGTGCGGCTCCGCGTCGGCCAGCGCGCGGAACCCGCGGCGTACGCGCTCGTGGAACTCCCGCGGCTCGGACTCGATCCGGTCGGCCGGCGAGGCGAACCGCGTGAGCCCGATGTCGGACGGCACGTCCAGGATGATCGTGAGTTCGGGCACGAGCCCGCCGGTCGCCCACTGGTTGACGTCGGCGATCTCACTGACCTTCAGCTCGCGCCCGCCGCCCTGGTAGGCGAGTGAGGAGTCGACATAGCGGTCGGTGACCACGATCGCGCCCCTCCGCAGCGCCGGCCGGATGACCTCCGCGACGTGCTGGGCGCGGTCGGCCGCGTACAGGAGCGTCTCGGCGCGTGAGGACAGGCCCGAGCTCTGCTTGTCCAAAAGCAGCGCGCGCAGGCGCATGCCCATCTTCGTCGAGCCGGGCTCGCGTGTCATGACGACATCAAACCCCTGGTCACGAAGCCAGATCGACAGCAGCCGCGCCTGCGTGGTCTTGCCCGCGCCCTCCCCGCCCTCCAGCGCGATGAAAACACCGTGCTCGCGTACGGGCTCCTCCGCCGCGTAGCGCTCGCCGCGCAGCGCGGAGGCGAAGTCACGTACGAGCGGGACCCCGCGGCGGTCGTCCATGTGCCGGTAGGCGATCAGTCCGACGACGACGGCGACCACGGCGGCGATCAGCAGGACCGCGTTGGGGCCGTCGAAGTGGTAGAGGTTCTTGCCGGGCAGGTGGATCCGGTGGTTGCCGACGACGCCTGCGATGAACGGCACCGAGGCGACCACGAGCAGCAGCACCACGCGTACGAGCGACTGCAGGAACGCCCACGTGCGGCCGCGTACGCTGTCCTCCACCTCCAGGCCGATCAGCGTATAGCCGATCACCCAGGCGATGCCCGCGCCCGCGCCGCACAGCGCGGTCAGCAGCGCGACGATCACCAGGTTGGGTATGACGGCGATCAGCGCGAGCGCGACGCCGGCGCCGATGATGGCCAGGCCGAAGAGCCGGCGGCGGCTGAACTCCTGCAGGATGCGCGGCGCCAGGAACATGCCCGCGGCCATGCCGACGAAGACCATCCCGAACACCACGCCGTACGCCGCGTCGCCGCCGCCGAGCGCCTTGACGTAGACCTTGGCGATGCCGATCACCGCGCCGCCCGCGGCGAACGCACCGAGGATCCCGATGGTCAGGCCGCGTACGAGGGGGGTCGAGCCGACGAACTTCCAGCCCGCCACGATCTGCTTGAGGATCGAGGGCACCGAGACCTTGCCGCGCTGCTTCGGGATCTCCCGCAGCGAGAAGATCGTCGCGGCGGAGACCAGGAACGTCACGGCGTTGATGTAGAGCGCGAGGTCGGCCTGGTGCTGCTCCTGGGAGAACAGCACCTTGGAGATCAGCGCCAGCACCGAGAACGTGGCCGCGGCGACCGGCGCCGAGCCGTACGTCGAGGTCAGGCTGACCTGGTTGGCGCGTTCGAGCTGGTCACGGGGGACGATGTTCGGGATCGTCGCCTCTTTGGCGGGGATCCAGAACAGCGTCACGACCTCGATCAGGAACGTCGCGATGTAGAGCCAGTCGAGCCGCCCGACCAACGGGATCGACAAGAACAGGGCGAACCGCATGATGTCGGCGACGACCATCGTGATCCGGCGGTCGAAGCGGTCAGCGACGGCACCCGCCAGCGGCCCGAACATCAGGGCCGGCAGCAGCTTGACGACGAGCACGCCACCGATGGCGTAATTCTCCGCCGACCCCTTGGTCAGCGAGCCGGCCAGCGCGGTGAGCGCGAGAATGCTCAGCCAGTCACCGAAGCTGGACAAAGACAGGGCGATCCAGAGCCGCCGAAACGGCTTGATGGAAAGCACGCCCGGAGGGCTGCCCGTTCTGGTCATTGTGTCAGAGTATCGACACAGGGACCTGTCAGGAGCGGGACTTGGCGGGTCGTCGCTTGGTCGTCTTCTTCCCGCCACCTGCGGCGACCTTCTCGCGACGCTCGGCGAGCAGCTCGGCGGCGCGCTCGATGGTGATCGACTCGACCTCGTCACCCTTGCGCAAGGCTGGCGTTCGTCTCGCCGTCGGTCACGTAGGGGCCGAAACGCCCCTCCTTGACCACGACCTTCTGCGCCGCTCGCCGGGTCGTCGCCGAGCTCGCGCAGCGGCGGGGCGGCGGCGGCACGGCCACGCCCGCGCTGCTTCGGCTGCGCGAAGATCTCCTTGGCCTGCTCGAGGGTGACCGTGAACAGCTGCTCCTCGACTCCAGCGAGCGGCTGTCCGTAGCCCTTCTTGAGGTACGGGCCGAACCGGCCGTTCTGCGCGGTGACCGGCCTCGCCGTCGATCTCGCCGAGCACACGCGGCAGCGACAGCAGCTTGAGCGCGTCCTCGAGCGTGACCGTGTCGAGCGTCATCGACTTGAGCAGCGAGCCGGTGCGGGGCTTGGCCGACTTGGGCGCGTCCTCGGCAGGATCTCGGTGACGTACGGGCCGAACGGCCGGTCTTGGCCACGATGAGGTGCCCGCGCTCCGGGTCGGCGCCCAGCTCGCGGTCGCCGCTCGGCTGCGCGAACAGCTCCTCGGCCTTGTCGACGGTCAGCTCGTCCGGCGCGATGTCCTCGGGGATGTTGACCCGCTGGCCGTCGCGGTCGAGGTAGGGCCCGTAGCGACCGACCCGGATCATGATGTCGCTGCCGGCGATCGGGAACGAGCTGACCTCCTTGGCGTCGATCTCGCCGAGGTCGGTGACCAGCTCCTTGAGCCCCTCGTCGCCGTCTGGCCGAAGTAGAAGTGCTGCAGCCACCGGACCCGCTCGGCCTCGCCGCGGGCGATCTCGTCGAGGACCTCCTCCATGTGCGCGGTGAAGTCGTAGTCGACCAGGTGGCCGAAGTGCTTCTCCAGGAGGTTGACCACGGCGAACGCCAGGAACGAGGGCACCAGCGCGGTGCCCTTCTTGAACACGTAGCCGCGGTCGAGGATCGTGCCGAGGATCGTCGCGTACGTCGACGGGCGGCCGATCTCGCGGTCTTCCAGCTCCTTGACCAGCGTCGCCTCGGTGTAGCGCGCGGGCGGCCGGGTGGAGTGGCCCTCGGCGGCTCGAGCTCGGTCGCGGTGAGCGGGTCGCTCTCCTCCAGCGTGGGCAGCCGGCGCTCCTGGTCGTCCAGGTCGGACGCCGGGTCGTCGGAGCCCTCGACGTAGGCCTTGAGGAAGCCGTAGAAGGTGATGATCTTGCCGGAGGCGCCGAACTCGGCGGTCTCGCCCGCGGTGGACTGGCCGGTCACGCGGACGGAGACGGACTGGCCGGCCGCGTCCTTCATCTGGCTGGCGACGGTGCGCTTCCAGATCAGCTCGTACAGCCGGAACTGGTCGCCGGACAGGCGGGTCTCGCCCGGCGTACGGAACGTCTCGCCGGACGGGCGGATCGCCTCGTGCGCCTCCTGGGCGTTCTTGACCTTGCTGCGGTAGAGGCGCGGCTTGTCCGGGATGTAGTCGGCGCCGTACAGCGTCTGCGCCTGGTCGCGGGCGGCGTTGATGGCCGTCTCGGACAGCTGGATGCTGTCGGTACGCATGTAGGTGATGAAGCCGTTCTCGTACAGCTTCTGCGCGACCTGCATCGTGTACTTGGCCGAGAAGCCCAGCTTGCGGCTGGCCTCCTGCTGCAGCGTGGTCGTACGGAACGGCGCGTACGGGCTGCGCTTGTACGGCTTGCGCTCGACGGACTTGACCTCGTAACGGCCGGTCGCGCAGGCGCTCGGCGAGGCCGCGGGCGGCCTCCTCGTCCAGGTGCAGGATCTCGGCGGACTTGAGCTGGCCCTGGGCGGAGAAGTCACGGCCCTGGGCGACGCGCCTGCCGTCGACGGCGACGAGCGTGGCCTCGAAGGCTGGACGGCTGTCTCGGGCTTGCCGGTGTCGAAGGTGGCGGACGAGGTCCCAGTAGCCGGCCGGGACGAACGCGATGCGCTCGCGCTCGCGCTCGACGACCAGCCGGGTGGCGACGCTCTGCACGCGGCCCGCCGAGAGCTTCGGCATGACCTTCTTCCACAGGACCGGGCTGATCTCGTAGCCGTACAGGCGGTCGAGGATGCGGCGGGTCTCCTGCGCGTCGACGAGCTTGATGTTCAGCTCGCGCGGGCTGCGCGCCGCGGCGCGGATGGCGTCGCGGGTGATCTCGTGGAACACCATGCGGTGCACGGGCACCTTGGGCTTCAGTACCTCCTGCAGGTGCCAGGCGATCGCCTCGCCCTCGCGGTCCTCATCCGTCGCGAGGAGGAGCTCGTCGGCGTCCTGCAGCAGCTTCTTGAGCTTGGCGACCTGCTGCTTCTTGTCGGCGTTGACGACGTACAGCGGCTCGAACCCGTGATCGACGTTGACCCCGAGCCGTGCCCAGGCCTCGCCCTTGTACTTCGGCGGGATGTCGGCCGCTCTCTCGGGAAGATCGCGGATATGGCCGATACTGGACTCCACGACGTATCCGCTGCCGAGGTAGCCCGCGATGGTCTTGGCCTTCGCAGGCGACTCGACGATCACCAGCCGGATGCCGCCTGGCTTCTTTGTGCCGTTGCTGTCGGGCACGATGCCTGAACCTCGCAAGTCTCGACTCGGCGGGAGTCGCTCTGGGTGCCGTCTTGCACCCGGTCAACGTTGAAGACAGTAGACCGGTTTCCGCGGAAGAGGATCCACGCCCCCCGCTAGGACCCTAGACGGAGCAGAATAAGGGCAATGCTTGAGTACTCCTACCTAGTACTGCGTCTGCCGCGTGGCACCACACGGGATGCCGCCAGGCAAATCCTGGTCGAGCACGCCGAACGTGGTGGGTGGGAGCTCGTCCGCGTGCGGGTCTACCCTGACGGCAGACGCCGAATCCAACTACGCCGCAAGGTCATTCGCGCGAAGCGTACCTTCTGATCGGCGGCCACCCCTTCTTTCCTACGACGCTACATCAATGTCCCGAGCGCGAGGTCAGGGCGATCTGGGGGAGTCTTCCCTTTAATAGGGCTTTGCCTGCCCCGGGCCGTGGCTCCGGGGCAGGCAAGACCCGTCTCTCTTCACATCACGAGCTCAGTGCCCGCGATGTCCGAATTCTTCGCCTAGCGACGGCTGGACCGGCCGCTGATGCGACGGGTCAGCGACACCGTGCCGGCCGAGGCCGCGAACATTCCGCCGAGCAGCAGCGCCAGGAGCGCACCGCTCTGCGACCCGGTCGAGGACTCCGCCGCGGTGTTCTTGAGCGGCGGGAGCTGCTTCGGCGGGCCGCCGACCGGCGTGCCCTGCAGGACGCCGCCCAGCGGGTCCGAGGCGGACGCGGACTGCGGCGTGAGGCCGCCGGCCGCCTGCGAGAGCGCGGGCAGCTTCGGCAGCGCCGGCGTCGCGCCCATCGCCACCGGCAGGGCGCCGGTGCGCAGGGCCGAAGTGTCGACCGGGAGCTGCGGGAGACCGTTCGATCCGTGCGCTCGACGGGGTGATGCAGTCGTCGGCGCCGTTGAGGTAGCCGGCGCCCTCGTAACCCGCGCCGTCGCTGTAGCCGCCCTCGTAGCCGCCGCCGTAACCGCCGCCGTAACCGCCGCAGCTGCCGAGCGCGTGCCCGAGGATGCCGACCGCGTTGCCGCAGACGTTGATCGGTGCGTTGATCGGCACGTGGATCTGGTTGCCGCCGCCGATGCTGTACCGGCCGTCGGTCTGGTGCCAGCCGATGTGGTGGTAGCCGCCCGGGTAACCGCCGGCACCTGGGAGGGAGCCGAGGCAACCGCCGAGTGCATGGCCGATGACCGCGGCGGCGTTGCCGCAGGCGTCGACGGGCACGTTGATCGGCGCGTGGGCCTGGTTGCCGCCACCGATGCTGTAGCGACCGTCGGTCCCGTGCCAGCCGCCGTGCCAGCCAGGGCCGTAGCCGACGCCGTGGACCAGTGCGCCGCCCGCGCAGCCGGCGAGCGCGTTGCCGACCGCGTTGCCGCAGACGTTGATCGGTGCGTTGATCGGCGCGTGGATCTGGTTGCCGCCCAGCACGCTGTGCCGGCCGGACGTACGGCCCGCGAAGCCGCCGCCCCCGCCTCCGCCGACGACCCCCGCGCCGCCATGGCAGCCGGCGAGCGCGGTGCCGAGCAGCGCGGCGGTGTTGCCGCAGACGTTGACGGGTGCGGTGATCGGCGCGTGGATCTGGTTGCCGCCGCCGATGCTGTAGCGGCCGTCGGTACGGCCGTGGTGGCCGCCGCCGTACCCGCTCGTCCGGTAGACCCCGGCGCCGCCGCGGCAGCCGGCCAGCGCGTGGCCGATGAGCGCGACGGAGTTGCCGCAGGCGTTGATCGGCACGTTGATCGGCGCGTTGATCTGGTTGCCGCCCAGCACGCTGTGCCGGCCGGACGTGAAGCTGCCACCGCCGCTGCCACCGCCGTCGCCGTACACGGCCGCGCCGCCGGTGGATCCGGCGAGCGCACGCCCGATCAGGGCGACGGAGTTGCCGCTCAGGTCGACGGGGACGGAGATCGGGGCATTGATCTGGTTGCCGCCGAGCAGGCTGTCGTTTCCGTTGGTCACGTCGGCGAGGGCCGGACCGGCCCCGAGCGCGACGAAGCTCGCGGTGAGCAGGGTGGCACGCGTGGTGCCTTTCGCCCACTTGCGCATTTGTTGCTCCTCATTTGGACAGGATTGACCGAACTACTTCTCGGGATGACGGGCACGACCGCTGGACCGCGGGCGTGCCTCAGACCGGCCCGTACGGACCGGTGGTGGGGTCAGTCGGGGGAGAAGGAGGGCTCGTCCGCCGCGGTGCGGACGGCCGGGGGTACGGTCCCGGAGCGCAGGATGGGGATGGCGGGACGGCGCTGCGCCGTACCCGGCTCGGTCTTGCGACGGACCCCGGCCTGGTGGATACCGCCGTCACCGGCGGACGGAGGCAGTGCCTGCCCCCGTTGCGGCAGCCGTCGTGGCTGCACGGGGATGGACGGCGCCTTGTGCGCCTTGCTTTCGGTTGAAGCCTTCCCGGACGCCCCCGGTGCGGCGTGCGCCCCGGTGTGGATCACCGGTTCGCCGGCGACCCCGGCTCGAGAACCGGCATCGCCGTGCCGTCCTGTCCGAGAAGGACCAGCCGAGCCCGCCGGCGTGCGGGGCCGCGGCGCGTGCGCCACGGGTGGCAGAGCGAGGATCGCCGGCGGACGGGCGGGCGCAAGGACCGTTCGGGCTCGATGCACGGCCGTGACGACGCGGCGCTCGTCCAGCACGCGGACCGCGATGGCGGCCGCCCGCTGGGCCGGCGCGGCGACGCTGGAAAGGCGTGCGCCCGGAACGGTGTCGGCGTGTGCCTGGTCGGCGTGTGCCTGGCCGGCGACCCCGAGCAGCCAGCCCGCGACCGCGACGCCCGCCACCATCAGCAGGCGCCGGATCATCGGGCGGGCGGCGGCTCGCATCGCCGACGACACGAGGAGACCCGGACAGCATGCGACCGCAGAGGCAAACCTCCGCGTCCGCGACAGTCCAGGAACCACGCGCCCTCCTTGGCGTTGACCACCGTACGGAGCGCGGAGTGCGGTCCGTACGGTGGGTTACCGTAGCACCACGGAGAGCGATCGCTGGGGCGGATTCAGACGTGATCTAGAAAATGGTCGAGAACTCGTACGCCGAAGCGGAGACCGTCCACGGGGACGCGCTCGTCGATGCCGTGGAACATGCCGGAGAAATCCAGATCCTTCGGGAGCTTCAGCGGCACGAACCCGAAGCACCGCATGCCGAGCGTGGAAAATGACTTGGCGTCCGTACCGGCGGACAGACAATAAGGAACAGGCCGCGCCTGGGGGTCGTGCGCGCGCAGCGCCGCCGCCATCGCCTCGACCAGCGGCCCCTCCCACTCGGTCTCCACGGCGATGTCGTGGTGTACGAACTCCCGCGTCACTCCGCGGCCCAGCAGCTCGTCGACGGTGGCGAAGAACTCCTCCTCGTGGCCGGGGAGGAACCGGCCGTCGACCTGGGCGGTCGCGGACTGCGGGATGACGTTCGCCTTGTAGCCGCCGGCCAGGACACTGGGGTTGAGGGTGTTGCGCAGAGTCGCGCCGATCATCCGCTTGAGCGTCCCGAGGCTCTCGAGGGCACGCTCGGCGTCGTCGGGGTCGAACTCCGTACCCGTCGCGTCGCAGACCTCCTCCAAGAACGCGCGCACCGTCTTGGTCAGCTGGATCGGAAACTCATGCCGCCCGAGCCGCGCCACCGCCTCGGCCAGCGCCGTGACCGCGTTGTCGCGGTGCACCATCGAGCCGTGCCCGGCCGTGCCCTCGGCCGTGAGCCGCATCCAGGCGAGGCCCTTCTCCGCCGTCTCGATCAGGTAGAGCCGCTCGTCGTTCGGAAGGGTCAGACTGAACCCGCCGACCTCGCCGATCGCCTCCGTACAGCCCTCGAAGAGATCGGGGTGGTTGTCGACCAGCCAGTGCGCGCCCCACTTGCCGCCGGCCTCCTCGTCGGCGAGAAAGGCCAGGACGATGTCCCTGGGCGGCCGGCGACCCTGTCTGAGGCGCTCGCGCATGACCGCCAGGACCATGGCGTCCATGTCCTTCATGTCGACGGCCCCACGCCCCCACACACAGCCGTCGGCCACCTCCCCGCCGAACGGATCACGGGTCCAGTCACTCTTCTGCGCCGGCACGACGTCGAGATGCCCGTGGATCAGCAGAGCGTCCCTAGTGGGATCGGTCCCCTCGATCCGTACGACGAGACTGGAGCGCTTCGCGTGCGACTCGTAGATCTTCGGCTCCAGCCCGACGTCGGCGAGCTTCTCCGCGACGTACTCCGCCGCCCGCCGCTCCCCCGGACCGCTGTGGTCACCGGGGTTCGTGGTGTCGATGCGGATCAGGTCGCTGCAGAGCTGGACGACCTCGTCCTCCGCTGCCGGCTCGCTCACTGTCTCCTCCTGTGCCCGTCGATCGCCTTCGCCTGTCCGCCCATCCTCCCTCAGCCACACCCACGCGCCGTCGCGTCGCTCGCCGACCGGCCCGACTTCGCGAGGGGAGCGTGGATTTGCTATCGTGTGGCAGCCGCCGCGGGCGACCGCGCGGCACACCACGTCCGGGTGGCGGAATAGGCAGACGCGCTAGCTTGAGGTGCTAGTGCCCTTTACGGGGCATGGGGGTTCAAGTCCCCCCTCGGACACCAACCTTTTGCACATGTCGAGGCCAGGGGTCACCGTGGCCTCGACGGTTTGTTTCTGGGGCCGGTAGGTCAGCTTGAGGCCGAGTTCGCGGTACAGCTTGGATTTGTCGGCCGCTTCGGCTTGGACGACGACGCACGCGAGATCGCCGAGTTCGGCGAGCACGGTCGAGATCTCCTCCCGGGTCATGCGCCTGCTGGTCCCCAGAGCGCGCCGTTCACCTTCGGCTCGGGTTCGTTCGGCCTTGGCATCGTTGATCCACCGAGTGACCTCAAGAGGGTCGGCGCCCGCATCCAGCGCCGCTCGGTACCGGGCGAGGCGCCGGTCGCAGTCGGTGATCTTCTCTTTGAGCATCACGGCTGCGGCGTCGCCTGCGTCGTGGCTTTGCTCGGCGAGCGCACCGATGGTCATCTCCAGCGCAGCGGGTCTGAAGATCTGGGCGATCCAGTCGTCGACTTCATCGATGATCTCTGCTTCGCGCAGGTAGACGAGTTTGGGGTGGTCGACGCGGTTGGCGAGGGCGTACTCGGCCGGGAAGCGGCACCGGTAGTAGGCCTGGTCGTTGTTCCAGTTGCCCTGCATGCGGCGGTCGCAGTAGCCGCAGAACAGCACGCCTCGGTAGGCGTATGGCCGGCGGGTCGGATGCGGCCGGTGGGTGGCCGGACCTCGGCCTCGGCCCGCCAGGACCGCCTGGGCTTTTTCGAAGTCCTCGTCGCTGACCAGCTGCTTGTGGGTCGGCTTCTCCGACCAGATCCACTTGTCGGACCGGTTCCAGCGCATCTTGGTCATATGACCGAGCGCGACGTCATCGACGTCGATCAGGACCTCGTCCTTGCGCTGCTTGTTCCACACCTGACGGCCGGTGTAGCGAGGATTGGTCACGATGACCCGGACCGCGGACTTGGCCCAGGCGATCCCGCACCGGTGCCTGTTGCGAGCCGGGTCGTTGGCCGCAGGGCACGGGATCCCATCGGCCGCCTCGCGGACGTACTTGCCCGCCTCGGTGTCGTCGCCGGGCAGAGCGATCCGACGTACCGAGGAGGTCGCCGTGGTCCGGTCACATCGGAAATAGCGGAGGTCTTCAGGCCCGATACGGGTCAGCACACCGGCAGAGTGGCTGGACAATACAGCCTGTGCTGCTCCGCCAGCCGCGAGGTCCTGGAGCTGGCTGACGATACGCGACAGGAAAAACGGCGACACGCTGTTCTCCGGCTCCTCAACACCGACCAAGGTCAGGTTCGGCAGCTGAGCCGCGTCCAGTGTGAAATCCGCATCGTGGCGCCGGTCACAGACCGCGGCTTCCACATCCAGCGTCGTCGCCGCCAGCGCAAGATGCAGCAACGACCGTTGCCCGTCGCTGAGCAGCCGCGCAGGGCGAGCACGACCAGCGGGGTCCGGCTCGAAGATCAGTTCGGTGTCGCGCACCAGTTGGTCGAAATCGTCGTCGAGCAAGCGCAGTCTCGGAACCGCGTGCGTGCCCGCGTCGTGCAGTTGACGCCACCGCGAACCCAGCACGCCCACGACGGCCTTCACGACCGGTTCGGCGGCGAACTGCCCCGCCACATCAGCGGCATGCTCGCTGACCATCTTCCGCAGATCCGCCGACCACTGCGCAGCCCGCCACAGCCGGCTACCCAAGAACGCCGTCACCTGGCGAGCACCATCACGTGACGCCGGGATGTAGATCATTTGAATACGGCTACGTTCGGAGGGCGGTAGTGGCGCGTAGTCGTCATCGCCGTAGGCTTCGGCCAGCGTGTTGACGACGATACGGCTTTCCATGATGGTGCCCTCGACGGTGCCGTCGTCCTCCCACGTTGCTTTCAGGACGATCCGGACCTTCAGCTCACCATCATCTTCTGCAGCCATACGCGAGAAGAACTCCGGAACCGCCCGACTGCTGACGATCCGCTGCTGCGAAGCTTGAACGTTCTCGTCCCGGTCAAGATCCTCCTCGTCGATCTCCTCGTCGCCGGCATCTCCGTAATCGACGTCGCCCTGAGCGTCGGCAGCCTCACCGGCGGCATCAGTACCGCCGGCGTGCTGGTCGTCCTCATCGAGCTCTGGAAAGGCGAGCACCGCCTCGATCGTTAAGTCGCGGCTGGCCGGAGCCTCGGTCTCCTCGGCAGGGACATGGAAGTCCTCCGTACGTACGGCACGCTCACGTCCGGTGACTCCGAACAGCCGCAGCAGCGCCTCACAGGCAGCAGTCTTGCCACTGCCGTTCGTACCGATGAAGGCGGTCAGGTCCGGCCCGAGGTCGATCGTGGTGCGGCCCGGCCCAAAGCACTTGAAGTTCTCCAGCACAAGCGTCTCGATGAACATCTTTCACTTTCTGACGCGAATAAATTAAGAGCAAAGATCAAGCATCGGCTAGCGTGTCGAACCTGCACGATCTTCCACCGAAATCGCGGCCATTCGCTGCCTGTACGAGACACTGCCGCCCGCCGACGTCAAGCGGTCACAGATCGGGTTGAATAAGCAGGGTCAGTCAGCCGTTGGTGACGGTCGTTCGGCACTCACGCCACCCGAGGCCCCACGCTTGCCCGAATGCCGCGCGAGCACGCACGCACTCGAAACCCCGTGCCAGCGTGATGCTCACGCCGATCCCCATGTCGCGTCTCCCCTCGCTCCGGCCTCGGGCGCCAGCACGATCGGCCGAATGGCCAGATCGGTGATGTCGGCCCTTAGAAGGACGCTTCACGAGGTCACGACGGATACATGACCCTCGGTCACGGTTCAGTCTCGGAACACCGGAGCCCTATGGGCCGTGAGGATTGGGACTGCGGAAGAACCAGGTAGGCCCTCTCGCCTAGGACGCGCCGAGTTTTGTCGGAGGCGCTGTCTAGCCTTCAGGGCATGAAGCTAGAAGATGAGCCGCACACGTTGTACAAGTATTGGCGAGGTCGAGAACTTTTGTACGTCGGTATCACTAACGACCGGCGTCGCCGGATGAACGAGCACCGCGGCAGCAAGCCTTGGTTCACAGAAGCAACCAAGATCACCATGAGGTGGTATCCAAGCAGGGGTGCTGTCTTGGATGCCGAGGAACGGACGATCAAGCGCAAGCGCCCGGTCTGCAACGTCCAGCACAACCTCGCCATCGATACCGTCCGGCTCTCCCCAGAAGATATCCAGCGCATCATGGCCATGAAGATCGCCATCGTATGCGCTGGCATCCTCGCCGCTCGTTACGCTGCTGACGCCGGTTCGGTCTGGTGGCTCCGCGGTCGTACCGCTGCCGAAGGCATCGAGTTGCCCCCGCCGCGTAACCCATTTAAGGAAGACCCGCCCTCAGCGGCTCTCAAGTTGCTCAACACTTCCTTTGAACTCGCAGCGCGCCCACGACCAGAGGACGGTGCAGACAACAGCACCACGAGCAGCATCATCAGACAGCTGCCAGCCTTCGGCCCACCCATACCCCGATCCCCTCAGAAAGCCAGCGCGTCTCCTCCGTGAGGGCGATGATGGCCATCGCCCAGGTTCGGGCACTGTCGAGCTCGGAGACGGCTAGCTTCGGGCGGGACGATGGCCCGGGATATCGCCTCCACCAACTCCACGCCTTGCCGGCACGTGTCAACGACGCTCGAATCTAGCCATCGTTGACAGCAGCCTCTGGCTGGGGAGCCCGTGTCGAGGATGTGTCCCAAAGCAGTTGAATCACACCAGGGCCACGCCGCTACGATCCGGTAATGCCCTGTGTCTTCTGCGGCGGTTCACCTGTCACCAAAGAGCACGTTTTCCCTCAGTGGCTGAACCGGTACCTTCCGCCGGGGCGGCAGCAACTTGAACAGGCTCGCTACGGAGAGGGCGCCTTCGACAGGACGAGGCAAAGCCTCGGACTGGACTTCACGGTCAAGAAGGTCTGTGCCCCGTGCAACAACGGCTGGATGGCGAAGCTTGAGAGCGACTCTAAGAGCGTTCTCGAACCGCTAATCATCAGGCAGAACCTCGGCCTCATCTCGCTGCGACACCAACGCCAAATCGCGCTCTGGGCCACGAAGACCGCGATGATGGCCGACCAGGTCCAGCGGACGCCCCTCCTACCGTCCCATCAGCTCCGGAGAATGCGTACCCACCGGGCGATTCCTAGCGGCACACGCGTCTGGCTTGGGTCCTGCCCTGAGCGGAACCCCCTCGTGACCAGCCACACCGTGAGAATCGACCTCACCAACTTGTCCACTCCGAGCGTCCCGCAGCCGGTCGGGTTCTACTGCCCCATGAAGATCGGACACCTGTGCGTCTACGTCTATTTCCCCGCCGCGAACGTCGTCATCCAGCACGCACCTGAGTTCCACCTCTCCATCGCACGGATCTGGCCCCGTCGCTCCAGCGATCTCCCTTTCCCGCCCCCTTTCCAGCCACGAAACGGGGAGGCATTCGAAGGCTTCGCCGACGCGCTCTACAAGGACCTCCACCTATACACACCCGAGCAGGCGTCCGAGCATGGCATCAAGGAATCATGAGGGTCAGGTAGAGGAGGCTGTCGGGACTGCCGCTGGGATAGAGGTGTTGTCGGTGTGTCTCGGTCCCGTTGTCGCACTCGCGGTATCACTGGGACGGTCACCGACGGGCGCTGTTACGTTACGGACGAGTCCCCCGATTTCAGTAGGGGGTTGCAGGGAAGCCGCGGGGAGTCAGATGAACGAGCTGGTGCGCTGGGAGACCGACGAGGGGCCGATCGTCGTCGAGGTCGACTCCAAGGAGCCGGGCTTCAGCTCGATCTCCCGCAAGCCCGGTGAGACCGTCCACGATGTCAGGGAGAGGTTCGAGGACGCGCTACAGAACGTACGGAACGCGGCGCAGTCCGCCCTGCGCATGTTCCGCGACGACGTCCTTGATCCCGACGACGTCGAGATCGAGTTCGGGGTCAAGCTCAACGCCGCCGCCGGGGCGGTGATCGCCAAGACCTCGGCCGAGGGGCATCTGACCGTCAAGCTGAAGTGGTCGCGCAACGGGGAGCGCTAAATGAGCATGTGGCGGGCGCGGATCGACACCACCGACGGGGTGACGCTCGGCGCGGGCTCCCTGGTGGCGCCCAGGACCGTGCTGACATGCGCGCATCTGGTCGACGGCCGAAACGAGGTCCTGGTGATCTTCCCAGGGGAGGCCGAAGGACTGGCGGCTGAGGTACACCGCATCACCGGATGGGAGAAGCCGGGCAACCGCGGGGACGTCGCGCTGGTCCGGCTGAAGAACGACGCCCCGGTCGAGCCGGCCCGGCTCGCCGCACCGGATACATACCTGCCGGGGGCGACGCTCCGGGCGTACGGGTTCCGTCGCGGCATGGAGGAGCCCGGCACCTACGTCACGCTCCTGACGGGGCCGGACATGATGCAGCAGCGCGAATGGCAACAGCTCAACGTGGACGACAGAGGCCAGGAGCGGCTCGCCGAAGGGTTCAGTGGCGCCGCTGTCTACCTTGTCGAGACCGATGAGATCGTCGGTATGGTCACTGACGCGGATTTAGAAGGTGACGGCAGGCTGGGCCGGATGCTCCCGCTGGCCACGCTGCGCCGGTACTGGGACGGTTTGGACGACCGACTGCCCCTCCGCTGGCTATCCGCTGACCAGCGGATAGCCCTGCGTCGGATCGTCCATGCGCGCAGCACCGACCGGCCGTTGTCCGAGATCTACCTGCGGGCGTTCTCCGAACCCGCTCCGTCCCACGGCTTTGGATCGGTCTGGGAGGCGATCCGCTACGTCGCGGAGGAGCGGTTCGAGGAGGACCGGCTAGTCTGTTTCCTTGACCACCTGACTAGCGCGTTGCCGCTCGAGTCGGCCAATGAGCTGTTGGCTTGGCGTCGCCGGGTGCTCCCCGAAGCGGAGCGCCCTCGCGGCCGGGCGACCCGAGCGTCCATCCTTATCCGGCTGGAGCGCCAAACCCGGGACGGCAGCTACGACCTGACCCTGTGCACATTGATCGGCGATCGGCTCGGGCGGCGGCTGCCGACTATCCAGGTGAGGGCGGAGCAGGTGCGGGCGCAGGTCGAGAAGAGCCTGCCGCAGTTGCTCCCCGACGTGGTCGGCAGCGATTGGATGTTCGAGTTCGCCCTCCCGGAGTCCTGGCTCGGCAAGCCTGTGGAGGAGTGGAAGGCTGATGCCGGCCACCGAATGCTGAGCCGGCCGGTCGTGGTGCGGGACGTGGAGCGGATGAAACCGGCGATGCGGCAGGACGAGGCCACCCGGCGGTGGGCGCGGCTGCGAGCGCGGGCGGAGGCCCATCCAGTGCCGCCGACGCCGGTTTCCTGCCGGGAGGGACGACCCCGCCACCGCTTCTACGCTTGGCTCGACGCCGACCCGGACGCCGCGATCCTGGTGCACGCGCAGAAGCCGCGCGGCCCGTACCTGAGCGCCGCGCTCGAGGTCGGTATCCCGGTGATGATCTGGCCCCGGACCGCGTGTTCCGACACGCGGCACGACGAGTGCACCGGCCACGTGCTGCTCCACACGCTGGTGCAGCAGATCGCCGGTACCCATCCGGACGACCTGCCTGAGTTGGTGATGACGTTGCGCAAGCAGGCCAGAGCTGCCGAGGACGGTACCTCGCACTGCGGCCGTAAGCTCACGCTCTTTTGGGACGATCCGGCACGGCTACCCGATCCTCCCCTGGCGATGGGACGTTGAGATGCAGAACTGGCTGATCTATCGCGGGGTCGCTGAGCCGCACGACGGGATCGTCGACCTTCCCGACCCGCCCCCGTGGCGGGCCTTTACCGGCGGCCCCCCGCTGCCGACCCCGGAGGGCGGGTCCGGCGACGAGCATGGCGCGAAGAGTTACCGGCCGACCCCACAGGCCATCGAGCAGGTGAACGCCGCGCTCTATCTGCGCCGCCCGCTGCTCGTGACCGGCCCGCCTGGAGCGGGCAAGTCGACGCTGGCGTACGCGGTGGCCCGCGAGCTGCGCCTTGGGCCGGTGCTGCACTGGCCGATCACCAGCCGGGTGACCCTGCGCGACGGCCTCTACCAGTACGACCCGATCACCCGGTTGTACGCGGCCAGCCGAGCCGAGGACCCATCCGAACGCACGGAGAAGGCCGAGGATATCGGCCGCTACATCCGGCTCGGCCCGCTGGGCACCGCTCTGCTGCCCTTCTCCCGCCCTCGGGTGCTGCTCATCGACGAGATCGACAAGAGCGATATCGACCTGCCCAACGACCTGCTCACCATCTTCGAGAAGGGCGAGTACGAGATCCTCGAACTGGCCCGGCTGGCCGACTCCTGAGCGAGCGTGGGCGAGTCCAGGCCGGTCCGGTGCGAGGGTCAGCGCCGATGGATACACCCCTTGGGGGGACACACCGGCCCGCGGGCCGATCCGCGGACGCGGCCCGCAATCGTCGAAGACCGAGCCTGAAGGCGGGCCGGGGATCGCGTGCCACGCCGATGGCATGGGCAGTTGCGTGGTTCCGGTGTGCGGGGACCCGCTGGCCGCCGGGGAATGCCAGATGCCGACCGTAACCATCACCGTCACTCCCTCCTCGGTGAGGACGACCTCCTCCTCGTACGGGTCGGGACGGTGATGGCGAAGGTGCACGGTTCGTCGCCGGGCCCCTCGGCGGGTCATGCGGGAGCAGCTGCCGGTGGCCGGGCGGGGGTCTTGCTGGGGCGTCAACGCCGGCCGGGATGGGTGGCGGGCGGTACGGCGTTGCTGGCGTTGGCGGTGCTCACGAACGTATATCTGTTTCAGCACGCGAGTCACCGCAGCGTGGTCGTGCAGGTCGTGCGTGATGTGCCGGTGGGGTCGCGCATCAGCCGGGCTGACTTGGGCACGGCCAGTGTGGCGCTGGACACCGGGCTGGGGAGCATCCCGAGCCGTCAGCTCGCCCAGGTCGCGGGCCGGTTCGCTGCGGTGGATCTGCGGCGGGGGGCGTTGCTGACCGCTGCTCAGGTGACGACCGATCTCACGCCCCGTCCTGGGCAGGCTCTGGTCACGATGGGCGTGAAGGCGAGTGAGCTGCCGCCACGCGGGCTGGCACCGGGCTCGAAGATCCGTCTCGTCCCCGCCGCCGGGCCAGACGCCGGCGGCACGGCGAGTGGCGCCGCTCCTAGTGGCGCCGCCGACGGCGGTGCCGCAGCAGACGGCGGAATCCGGGACGGCGCATTGTCCGCTAAGGACATGCCTGCGGTTGTGGACGCGGTGGGCGGTCCAGACGCCGAGGGGTCGGTGACGGTGTCGCTGCTGGTCGCCGACGCCGACAGTTCGATGGTCGCGCGTGAGGCCGCGGCGGGGCGTCTGGCGTTGGTCGTCATCGCGCGGGCGGGCTGAGTATGGGTCTGTACGCGATCGTGTCGGCCGGTGGGTCTGCGGGTGCGACGACGACGGCGCTGGCCCTGGCGCTGAGCTGGCCGCGGGAGGTCGTGCTGGCCGAGTGTGATCCGGCCGGTGGGAGCGTGCTCGCGGGGTTCCTGGCCGACCGTCTGCCCGGTCCGCCCGGGCCGGGTCTGCTGGGCCTGGCAATGCAGGTCGCCCGCGGCCCGCATCCCATGGGCGCGGCTGTTGAGGACTACACGATTCCGCTGAGCGGCCATTCCGGGCCGGGGGCCCGGTTGTTGCCCGGGATCAACCATCCGCGGCACGCCGGTCAGCTCGTCCCGTTGTGGCCGGCGCTTGCGATGGTTCTGTCTTCGGCCGGTACCGATGTCATCGCCGACCTCGGCCGTATCGGCGGCGCCGAGACTCCGGTGGGGTTGCTGGCCGCCGCTGACCTGGTCGTGATGGTGTTACGCCCGACGCTGGCCCAGGTCAACGCCGCACAACCGCGTTTGCAAGCCCTGAGCCAGACACGGCGGGGATGGGGCCAGGTCGGGCTGTGCCTCATCGATTCCGGGCCCTACTCGGCCGCGACCGTGCGCAAGGCGCTGTCCGGGCTACCCGTCGTGGCGCAGCTGCCGTACGCCACGGCCGATGCGGGGGTGCTGTCCGGCGGGAAGCGTCCTCATCTGGCGTTCCGCACGTCGTTGCTGATGCGCGCGGCCTCCCACCTCGGCCAGCAGATGCGCAAGCGGGCCGAGGAACACGCCTTCCACCCCGAGGCCGCCCTGCCAGGTCCGATCGCCTCCGGCGGTCGCCGATGAGCCGCTGGACAGCACTCCCGCAACCGCCCGTGTCCCGGGGTGCCGAAGGCGGACCAGCGGCCGACGGCCGGGGCGATCAGGGCGCTGCGGCAGGTGGGCAGGACGACGGGGTGCTGTGGGCGGCAGCGCGCCAGATCGGCCGTGACCTGGTCGACGTCCTAGGCGATCACCTTGAGGCGGACCAGGCGCGGCGGCTGATCGATGCTGCCGTCACCGAATGGGTACACGCCCGCGCCGGAGCCGGGCAGCCGATCCCGGCCCCGCCGCTGCAACGCCAGCTTGCCCGGCTCGTGTTCGACCGGCGGTACGGGCTGGGGATGCTGCAGCCGTACCTGGAGCGCACCGATGTGGAGAACATCGTCGTCAACGGCCACGCCCAGACCTGGGTCACCTACACCGACGGCGGCAAAGAGCCCGGCCCGGCTGTGGCGGCCAACGACGCGGAACTCATCGAATGGGTGCAGCTGCTGGCCCGCCGGGGTGATGCGGGCCGGGAGTTCTCCCGGGCGAACCCGCTGCTTGATCTGGCGCTCGCCGGGGGTGTTCGGCTGGCCGTGGTGCATTGGGTCTCACCCCGCCCCTATCTGGCGTTGCGCGTGCATCGCCTGGTCGATGTCACCCTCGAGGAACTCCACCGGCTCGGCACGCTGACCGGGCCGGTGACGCAGTTCCTGCGCGCGGCGCTGCGCTCGCGGCGGAACCTGGTGGTGTGCGGGCAGGTCAACACCGGCAAGACCACCCTGGTCCGCGCGCTGGCCAACGAGCTGGACCCCGGCGAGCGGATCATCACACTGGAATCAGAGTTCGAGCTGTTCCTGGATGACCCTCAGCTCGCGCACCGCCACCACGACGTCGTCGCCTGGCAGGCACGACGCGCGAACTCCGAAGGCGCCGGAGCCGTCACGCTGCAGGACCTGGTGCCCGCCAGCCTGCGGATGAACCCGGACCGGGTGATCGTCGGGGAAGCGCGCCATGGTGAGCTCGCGCCGATGCTGGAGGTGATGTACAGCGGGGCCCGCGGGTCGATGTGCACCCTGCATGTCCACCGTCCCGCTCACATCTTCAACCGCGTCGTCCAGCTCGGCCGCCGCGCCGGACTCGGCTACACCCCGGCGGACCTGCATCTGATGTTCGGGCTGGCCGAACCACTGATCATCTATCTGGAACGCGACCCCGGCACCAACGCCCGGTTCGTCTCAGCGGTGACCGAAGCCGGGCCGCCCGCCGACAGCGCCGAGCCGACCCGCAACCACGTCTTCGTGCCCGGCCCCGACGGCCGTGCCACTCCTGCTGGGGGGCATATCAGCGCCGCGCTGCTCGAGGACTTGACCGCGGCCGGCCTGGACCCGGCGCTGCTGAGCGAGACGACCGGGAGGTGGCTCTAGGGCGTGTCCTCAAAGCCAGATGAGGAGGGTGGCCAGGTCGATCATGGCTTGGTAGGACTGGGCGGTCTTGTCGTAGCGGGTGGCGATGGCTCGGTACTGCTTGAGCCGGTTGAAGCAGCGTTCGACGACGTTGCGCCGCCGGTAGATGACCGGGTCGAAGGCGGGTGGGCGGCCACCGCGTGAGCCGCGGCGCAGGCGGCCGGCTTGCTGGTCACGGCGTTCGGGGATGGTCGCGGCGATGCCGCGGCGGCGCAGGTAGGCGCGGATCGCGCGGGAGCTGTAGCCCTTGTCGGCGAGTACCCGCACCGGCCGCCGCCAGGGCCGTCCCGGCCGGGTTGCTGGGTGGCGGGGGATGCAGATCTGGTCCATGACCTCCTCGAACATGGTGCAGTCGTTGAGGTTCCCGCCGGTCAGCACGACCGACAACGGCCGGCCGTGGCCATCACAGGCCAGGTGGATCTTTGTCGTGGTCCCGCCCCGGGACCGGCCGATAGCATGATCATCTGGTTCCCTGTGCCCGCCGCCGGGTCCCGCCCCCCGTGCGGTCTGCCACCGGGCGGCGTGCTCCGGCCGCGTGCTGGTGGGCCCGCACGATGGAGGAGTCCACCGACACCTCCCGGTCCAGCTCATCGATCGCCTCGGCGATCACCCGTGCCTTCATGACCAGCATCGTCAGCGTGCCGTTCCGCGACCAGCGCCAGAACCGGTTGTAGACCGTCTTCCACGGCCCGTACCGCTCCGGCAGATCCCGCCACGCCACACCCGTCCTGGCCTTGAACAACATCCCGTTGATCACCCGCCGGTCATCCACCCGCGGACGCCCCGCCACCCCCGAAGCAGGCAACAACGCCTCGATCACCCGCCACTGCTCATCAGTCAGCTCATGCCTCTTCACCACAAGGCAAGATCAAACCAGACCACCAGACCCGCCTTTGAGGACACGCCCTAGTGGATCTGCTCGCCGCTCTGGCCGGGCTCGCCGGTGCCGGCGGGATCATCCTGACCGTCGCCGGTCTCACCCGCTCCGCTCCCGGTCCCGGTCCTGATGTCCGCCCGCCGGGTCGCTGGCGAGTCCTGCTGCGCTCGGCCGGTCACCCGGGCCGCCGGAATCGCCTCGCCGCCGCCATCGTCACCGGGCTGGCCGTGGTGCTGGTGGCGGGCTGGCCGGTCGCCGCGCTCGCAGCCGCCGCCGGCGCGTACATGCTCCCGCCGATGCTGTCCGGACGCGAGTCCGCCCGCCGCATCACCCGGCTGGAAGCCCTGGAGCAGTGGGCGCGGCGCCTGGGTGAGGTGATGGGTGCCAGCCGGGGCTTGGAACAGACCCTCACCGACAGCCTCGCCATCACCCCGGCCCCGATCCGCGAGCCGGTCGCGGTCCTGGCCGGACGGCTGGCCAACCACGCCGGCGCCGAGCATGCCCTGCGGGCCTTCGCCGCCGACCTCGATGACCCGATCGGGGACCTGATCGCGGCCGCGCTGATCCTGGCATCCCAACGCCGCGGGCCCGGCACCCGCCACGCCCTCGCCGCGCTCGCCGACGCGGTCGCGGGACACGTCGCCGTACGGCGCGAGGTCGAAGCCGAACGCGCATCCCTGCGCACCACGCTCATCGTGATCGTGGCTTCGGTCGCCGGGCTCAGCGTGCTGCTCATCGCCTCGCCCACCATGTCCGCCCCATACGGCACGCTGGCCGGCCAGCTGGTCCTGGCCGGCGTCGCCGCCGTGTACGCGGGCGGCCTCGCCTGGATGAAACGCCTGTCGGTCATCACCACCGGCACCCGCTTCCTCGACTCCCACCCGACAAAAGACTCCTCCGAGATCGGAAGCAGGGGAACCGCATGATCGTTCTCGCCGTCACGGCCGGTGTGCTGGCCGCCGCGGGGATCATGGTGATCGCCCGGGAGCTGCGGCCGGCGCCACCGCGGCTGGACCTGGCCCTGGCCCGTATCCAAGCCGCCGCCCCGCAACCCGGACAGGCCGCAGCGGGCCAGAGGCTGGGTGATCGGGCCGGGGGCTGGCTCGCCGAGCATCTCGCCCGCCCCGCCGGACTGCTCGCGCTGCCCTCGACCGACCTGGCGCTGCTCGAGCGCAGCGCCGAGCGGTTCATGCTCGGCAAGCTCGCCCTGTTCCTCGCCGGGGTCACCATCCCCGCCCTCGTGGAGAGCGTGCTGGCACTCGCCGGTTCCGCGATGTCGTGGACGGTGCCGGTCCTGGCGAGCCTGCTGCTCGCTACCGGCCTGTCCTTCCTGCCGATGTGAACGTACGGTCTGTGGCGCGGCAGCGCAGGAAGGACTTCCGGTACGCGTTCGCCGCCTATCTCCAGCTCGTCGTCCTCGAACGCGAAGCCGGCGCCGCACTCAACACCGCGCTGGAAGGCCCGGGCACGATCTCCGGCTCCTGGCCGTTCCGCCGCATCGGCGCGGCGCTGGAGCGGGCCCGCCGCGGCCACGGGCCGCCCTGGCTGGCACTGGCCGACCTCGGCGCGCAGATCGGGGTGCACGACCTGGTCGACCTCGCCCACACCGCGCAGATCGCCGGAACCGAGGGCGCCAAAATCGGCGACGTCCTGCTCGCCAAGATCACCGCGATGCGGCACGAAGCGGCCGCCGCCACCCGGGCCGAGGCCAACAGCCGCACCACCGCGATGTGGGTGCCCACCAGCGTGCTGATGCTCGGCTTCGTCGTCTTGATCGGCTACCCGTTCTTCTCCCGGCTCATCACCGCCGGCTAACCCGAATCCCAGCATGACCACGGAGGTCCCCTGATGAGACAACTGCTCCAGCGTCGCCACCGGTTCGCCGCGTGGCTCGCAGTTCAGGCCACTGCACGCCTTCGCACCGGTGACCGGGGCGCGAACGTGGTCGAAACCGTCATCATCGTCGCAGGGTTCGCGATCCTGGCCGCCGCGATCCTGGCCGCGATCGACGGCAAGGTCCACGCCTGGATCGCCAAGATTCCCTGATGACCAGCACCCCAAGGGAGCCCAACCCCGACCAGGGCTCGGCCTCGGTCTCGATCGCGATCATCTTCCCCACGATCGCACTGTCGATCCTGGCCATGGCCCAGACCGTCATGCTCGCCGCCGCCCACGACGTCGCCGTCTCCGCAGCCGAAGAAGGACTGCGGGTCGCCCGCGCCCACGACAGCACCCCGACGCAGGGCCAGATCGCCGCCCTCGCTTTCGCCCGCCACGAACCGGTCCTGCTCACCCCACGCATCACCGTGTCCGGGACCACCACCATCACCGTGACCGTACGCGGCAGCGCGCCCTCGCTCCTGCCCGGTGTTGATCTGTCCACCTCGGGCACCGCCGCGGGCGCACGCGAACGATTCACCACCGGACCCCCGATACCCGGTTCGCCATGAGCAGCCGACAGAACCGGCAGGGCCGGTCGCCAGGCGGCGGGGAGGCCGGTAACGCCGTGGTGGAAGCGGCCATCCTCGCGCCGCTGTTCATCGTGTTCCTGGCAGGGCTGCTCACCGCCGCACGGATCCGCAGCGCGAGTGCCGCGGTCGCCCAGGCCGCCGCGGACGCCGCCCGCCAGGCCTCGATCGCCCGCACCCCGGCCCAGGCCCAGGCCACCGCCACGGCCAGCGCCCTGGCGACGCTGCGCGACAAGGGCCTGCACTGCACGCCGCGGGTGAGTCTGGACCTGTCCGGCTTCACTCAACCGGCCGGCCGGGCCGCCACGGTGAGCGCCCGCGTGACCTGCACCGTCCGGCTCGCCGAGGTCGCCGCACCCGGTTTCCCTGGATCCAGAACGGTCACGAGGCTGCACCGCTCGCCCCTGGACACCTTCCGGGAGCGATGAGCCAGCCGTGACGCAGCCGACCCGTCCCCCACGCCGCCGTTTCGCAGGCGATCAGGGAGCGCTGAGCATCCTCACCGTGATCATCACCCTGGTCGTGGCGGTGTTCTTCGGCGCGATCATCGATTTCGAGCAGAAGCTGGAAGCGCGTCACGACGCCAACATCGCCGCTGAAGAAGCCGCCCGCGCCGGAACCGGTCAAATCGACACCGGCCGCGCCTACGCCCACAGCGGCGCCCTGGTGATCGACCGCCAAACAGCGATCCACGCCGCCGAGCGCTATCTGCGCACCGGCGGCTACACCGGCACCGTCACCGCCCTGGACGACCGGCACATCAGCGTGCGCGTGCGCATCAGCCGCCGCGCGATCTTCTTGCCCCTCATCGGGATCGACACCTTGAACGTGCAGGCCAGCTCGGTCGCTGACCTGGTCACCGGCGTGGAAGGACCGGACCGATGAAACAACCCCCACCCCCTCTCCCCGGCACCCGGGTCGCCGAACTCGTCCGCGGATTCGGTGCTTTGGCCGTCCTGGTGATCCTGCTCGCCGGGGTCCCCGCCGGGCTGCTCACAGTCGCAGGACCCCCCCTTCCCCGAACTCTCCCGGCCTGGGACCAGATCACCGCCACGCTCACCCAGCCCGACACCGGCAACACCCTCTTCCTCGCCGTGATCAAAGTGATCGGCTGGACGGCCTGGTTCCTGTTCACCCTCATCACCCTCACCGAGGCGACCGGCTACCGGCGCGGCCGGCCTCCGCAGCGACTGCCCGGCGCGATCCGCCCGATGCAACACCTGGCCCGCGACCTCATCGCCACAACCGCCCTCATCATGACCACCACCCCCGCCCTCGGCGCGGCCGGACCGGCCGCCGGAGCCCTCACCCACCCCGTCACCGCCACCACCCCGCTGCCGACACCCCTGAGCACCGCAGCAACCGCCACGCCCTCCGCCGAACAGCGGCCCACACGACTCGCCACGGCACCAGGGCGGCGGTGGCGGACCCGGACCATCCGACGCGGAGACACCCTGTGGGCGATCGCCCGGCAAACAACCGGGTCCGGAGCGCACTACCCGACGATCTTCGACGCCAGCAGGCACCTCACCCAACCCCACGACCTGCCGCCCCTGACCGACCCCGACCGCATCTACCCCGGTCAGCGCATCCAAGTCCCCGCGCACCAAACCCCGGCCAGCCATCCCCGCCACCGGGCCCAGCCACCGCAACGCCCATCGTCTGGTCCGCCTGCGGCAGCTTCTTCCACCCCCCGGCCTTCACCCATCACTACGGCACCCCCCAGCGCCGTCTCACCTCCGGCCGCGACCACCACCCCGCAACCCGCATCGCCGGTGCCCGCGCCACCGGCACGGACGGCACCAGCAACCCCATCGACGCATGGGCCCGGGACAGTGCCCCACCCACCGCCCGTCAGCCGCCCGGCAACGCCCTCACCCTCCGCCACGGCACCGGCCACGCCCACCCCCACGCCCACGCCCTCCGCCGACATCCCGCCGCCGCGCACCGTGCGACCGCCCGGTCAGGACCACCAGCCGCCCGGCACCGTGACGCTCCCGACCGGCACCTACCTCAGCCTCGGACTGGCCACAGCGATCAGCATCGCGCTGGCCGCCACCCGCCTGCACCGCAGACGCCGCCGCTCCACCACCACATGGCCCGCACCCACAGAACCAGCCACGCCCACGGCAGTCGCCGCAGTCCGAAAAGCCCACCTCGACGCCTGCACCGCGCACGGAACCCCGCCACCCACCGACGCCGACCTCCTCGCCAACGACGCCACCGAACCGGCCCCCACCCACATCACCGCCGGAACCCGCGGCAAAGACGCGATCAACCTCAAGCTGTCCGGCCTCAGCCTCGGACTCACCGGCCCCGGCGCGACCGCCGTCGCCCGAGCCTGGCTGACCGAGATCCTCGCCAAATCCAGCCGCAACCGGACCGAACTCCTCATCCCCCAACCCGACGCCACCACCCTGCTCACCGGCACCGGCATCGACATCACCGAACTCGCCATCCCCGGCCTGGTCATCACCGCATCACTGCAGGCGGCCATCACCCACCTGGAAGCAGAGTTCGTCTGCCGCGCCCGCCTCATGGCGACCCACGACCAGCCCGACATCCACGCACTACGCGCCACCGAACCCGGCGAACCCCTCCCCGTCATCATCGTGCTCACCGCCGCGCCCGCATCCAGCGACGCCCTGGAGGCCATCCTCGCGCTGAGCGCCCCGTACGACATCGGAGCGCTCATCCTGGGCACCTGGACAGCCGGGACCACCCTGCACCTCACCGCCGACGGCACCGTCACCCACGCAACAGGACCAGCCGCCGACACATGGACAGACTGCGGACTGTTCCACCTCGGCCTCGCCGAGACCGCCGAAATGCTCCAGGTCATCCGCACCGCCTCCGGCGCACCCGAACGCCCCCCAGCCGAACCACCGACCAGCACGCCCACACCCCGCACCCCGAGCAAGACGCAGACCCCCCCACCAGTCCGCGCGGCCGGATCAGCAGCCGACGCGACCACGAACCCACCCGATCCCGGACCACCCGCCGGCGCAGAGGACCACGACGCGACCCGGCCCGTCCGTTTGTCCATCCTCGGCCCGATCCACCTCACGACCACCAACGGGCCCCTCACCACCGGGCTGCGGCGCATCACCCGCGAACTTCTCGCCTACCTCGCCCTGCACCCCGACGGCATCACCCGCGAACAAGGCGTCGACGCCCTCATGCCCAACCGCGACCTCGAAACCGGAACCACCATGTTCCACACCGCCATCGGCAACGCCCGCAAAACCCTCCGCCACGCAACCGGCCTGCGCTCCGCGATGTTCATCACCCACACCGACGGCCGCTACCGCCTCGACCCCCACCTCATCCAGGTCGACCTGTGGAACCTGCACACCGCCCTCGACCACGCCCACCACGCCGAAACCGACACCACCCGCATCAACGCCCTACGCCGCATCCCCGACCTCTACACCGCCGAACTCACCGAAGACCTCACCCACGAATGGGCCGAAACCGAACGAGAAAACCTCCGCCGCCACGCCACCGACGCCCTCAGCCAACTCGCCCACCTCACCAAACAAACCCACCCCGACCACGCCATCACCGCCCTGCAAACAGCCATCACCCACGACCCCTACGCCGAACCCCTCTACCAAGACCTCATGCGCCTCCACGCCCAAACCAGCCGCCCCGACGCCATACAACGCACCTACGACCAACTCAAAAACCACCTCGCCGACCTCGACACCGAACCCGACGAACAAACCCACCAACTCCTCCTCACCCTGCTCCACCCCCCCAGCGACCACCAAACCCAAAGACAAGCGCCCAGCCCCACCAGCCAGCCCCCGGACCTCCTCACCGTCCCGCGGGCATGACGACACGAGCACCGCCACCCGGCCGCTTCGCTCGTAGACCGCCGATGACGACTCCTCCACCCCACACACAAATCAAAATCAGCAAACCGGCGTCACCCCACTCCAACCCGAACTACGGCGAGGAGACCGACCAAACCCACCTCAATTGCCTTGGCGATATCAACCAAAGGGACGCCGTCTACCACGGATGGCTACGACCCGACGGACACGCCGCCGTCGTCATCGAATCCCCCGCAGGGACATACCGGCCGCTCACACACCTCGTCCAACACTCCCCCGCAGGCCTCAACTACGGATACGACGGCAACGGACCACGAGACCTCGCGCGAAGCCTCCTCACAGACGCCCTCGGCGACTACGTCGCATGCCCCCACTGCGGTCCCGAAACAAGCGCCTCGCCGAACAGAGACTCGAACCAAAACCACCCTTCCAAAAATCCGATCGATAGATCAGAAGATCAGTACCCTTCGGAACCCACTTCGCGACTGCAACGCCGGACCACGGGGGTCGTTATATTTGCAGTATGCTGAGCAGATTATCGCCCATCTCCCACAAGGAAAGTCTTGGACAATACGACGCAGCGACATCCTCCAATGGATTTCTAGCTCATCCCAGGAAATAACACCCTGAGAAGAGAACTTGCCTGCCTCCAGAGCAACGCGAAACTCCGATCGACTTTCAGGATGCAACGGCGAGCGACGCCTGGCATCTTGTAGATTTTCGATCGGAACCGGCCGACATCGTGCACGCCGACCGGCGCGGCGTACGGCCGGGTCCGCCCCCGCAAGCCGAAAGGCGATACCGACATCTGGCTCGTCGGGTACTCAGAGTGATCACGGTCGAAGTAACCGTTTGTCGGTGAAACCGTTGGCTCTCAACCTCGCCGGCTGCTCCCACATCGTTACCGCCCAACCACAACGGCGCGGCCCTGGCACCGGACCGATCGCCCCGCGCCCGGACTGGCCCGATACCCACGGTGGCGGCCCAACGGTCCCAGGCGCGGATTC
The DNA here is from genome assembly GCA_963799975.1 of uncultured Actinomycetota bacterium. Lineage (GTDB taxonomy): Bacteria > Actinomycetota > Actinomycetes > Streptosporangiales > Streptosporangiaceae > Actinoallomurus. Next base: position 406,442 of record CAWCZF010000004.1, read on the forward strand.
AGCGCAGCGTCGGCGGCTGGACCATCGGCGTATGCATGGCCACCAAACGACCGGGTTGACTGCTCCAGTCTCGTCCAGCACACATGATCTCCTCCTGGGCCGCCGGCCTCCGATACATCAGGCGAGACGAAGATCCCCATCGCCTAGGCAGATCCAGGCGACCTAATCTTCTGTGCCGACCCCCGGAGCCTCCCCACCACGACGCCACGGTCGCCGACCCGACCGAACACCTCGCGATCAATGCGCCCAGACCGGATCCCCGACGAGGCTCAGCTACAGCCATACGCCGTACGGCCTGGAAGAACCACCTGATTCCCAGTTCATCGACGTGCTCGTGGACGCCGCCCGTGACCTGAATGCACGATGAGCCGAGCCGTAGTTGTACGGCTCGGCTCCTCTATGTCCCTGCGCGATGGCTATGCCTGGGCAGACTCCTCTGCGCCGGCCGCCACGGCAAACGCCACCTCGACGCAGGCACCCTGGTTCTCGCTTCGGGCGGCTTTGCGCCAGCTCGTGACGATCTCGGGGGTGGGCATATCGGATCTCTCCTCTTATTGAGCAGGAAGCTGTTCGGCTGCCTGGATAAGGAACTCTCGGCTGTCCGAGACGGACATGGCCGCGTCGCGAAGACTGTCGTAAAGCCTGGTGTGCGGCTTCACCTGGTCAGAGTCGGTGAGCACCACGTTCGATGTGACGGTCTCGATTCCAATGACGATCGGGTCGCCCGGGTCGGGATAGGTGAATGCGGTGAACGAGGTGGCCGGAACGTTGTAGTCGGTGATCTCGGCGTCGACGGCCAGCATGCGGATCGTGATCCGCTCGTCTTTTGCCTTGTCGGCGACGTAGAGCAGCTGGTCGCGCAATACCGCTGGCGGCGCTGACCGACGTCGCACCGCGAACTCGTTCAAGATCAGCTCGTACGTCGGCCCGTCCGGCTGACGCAGACGCCGCTGGCGGCCAGCGCGCCCTTTCAGGATGCCGTCGATCGTGACACCGGGTTGCAGCGGGGTCGCGTCCGCTTCGATGCGCGCACGCGTGAACTCCGGCGTCTGCAACAGGCCGGGGATGATCGTCTGCTGATACTCCCGGATTGTCGTGGCACCAGCTTCGAGATCGGCCACCAGAGCCTGGCGCTCGCCCATGGCCCGCGCGCCGGATTCCCACCAGCCTTTCGACCCAGCGTCGTGCGCTGCCTGGACGACTTGCGAGTACCGCTCGCCGTCCACTTCGAGCGCTTCGAGGATGGCCATCACGAGGTCGATGTCGAGGCTGCGCCCGTTCTCCAATCGAGAGATCGGCTGCCGATCCCTGCCGACCAGCTTGCCGAGCTGGGCGTGCGTCATCTTGGCCTCGTCACGGAGCGCAACCAGCTCGGCGCGCAACCGATGCCCACGTACATAGGGGCTAACCATGGGACTCCTCGCAACCATCGCACCAACGCCCGACAGTCGAGCACTCGTACGCATCGAGGCTAGCGGAATCAGGCGAGACCCCGAGTCCTAGTGCTCTGGACTCTCCATCACGGGCGTGACGGATTGTGTCATCTCACTTGCGCCGCATCACTGTACGGATTCATACTAGTCATCAGATCACTGGTGGTTGACAGATCAGTGATCGCGAGAAAAACCAGATCTCTACCCTGTACGAGTGATAGAGGTTCACGTGGCCCACGACGACTCTCGCCCTCCGATCGCTGGTTGCAGCGATCCGGGTTCCGTTGCGGTGCCACACCAAGGCCAGGCCGTCAGGGATCGCATCCCCCAGCGCGACTCTCTGACCGGCCATCCCCCGGCGCAGCCCCACTCCTGCGAGTGGTCCTCCCAAGGCCCGCCGGGACGAGGCGACCGATCGATGGGCTCGGTCGCCCGACCCGTGCTGCCCGGCGCGCAGGCGCAACGCGTCTCGCGCCGGGCAGCACGGACAACCCCGCTAGCTCCGAACTCAAGGTCATGCCCCAGGCGGTGCGATGACCACGACCCTGGCGGAGGACACGCTCATGACGAGCTCCGCAGACATCATTGCCGGGCGCTGCGTGGTCTGGGCGCTCCCTCACACTCCCGCGTGCGCGGAGGTGGCTCGTCTCACGATCCACCGAGTCCTGAGGACGTTGCTGCCCACGCCGCTCCTGCACGACTGCGCCGTCATGGCGAGTGAGCTTGCTACCAATGGTTTCGTTCATGGCCTTGGCGGACGGAGCCTGGATGATCGACACGCACCGGACTCTGGGCGGTCCGAACTGGCGATCTACCGGCGGGGGCGTACGACCAACGCCGAGCTCGTGGTCACGGTCTTCGATCCTCGAGCAGACATCGACGCCATCGAGCGACCGACCAGGAGCCCGCTGGACGAACTGCCGGGCAAAGACCTAGACGAGTCGTTGCCGCCTCAGGTCTTGGACAGGTTGCTCAGCCAGTTGCCCGACGAGCCGCTACCTGAATCTCTCTCGCCCGAGGTGATCCACGGGCTCCACCCTGGGCGGTGGTCTGGTCAACGCGGTCTCGACACGGTACGCGCGATGTCCAAGGACCGTTGCGGGTTCTACCGGACGACGAGCCGGCTGGGACGCGAGCCGAAGTCGGGGAAGGTGGCGTGGTTCGCGGTCCCGCTCGCTCCCGCAACGCGCGCCGCATCGCCTCCGCGGAACGCCTTCGCCCCCGCCGAGGCTGTGGAGCAGCTCAGTTCTCAACTCGGCGCCCGCGGCATCGACCATATGATCCGAAACCACACGCACGGCCGGTCGCTGCTGTCCCTGCGCCACTTGACCGTCTGGAGCGACATAGCAACCTACTGGTGGGGAACCGGCCATCAGGCCGTACGACACCCGCACAACGATCTGAACGAGGCCACCGAGCAACTCGTCCGGATCCACCAGGACCGCGAGTACGGCGAGCTGCGGACCTCTCGGTGACGGAAGAGGTCCTCGCACCTGCGGCGGCGGTACTTCGCTGGGTGATGGCCGGCCGCGATTGGCCCAAAGGGCGCATGGCCGAGACAACAGGAGTCGATCGGTCATGGATCTCACGGGTGCTGCATGGTCACCACGATCCGTCTTTCGGACGAGTCTTGCGGATACTAGACCGCGCCGGATATTCGGTGCTCCTTGTCGATGACGCGAACGGCGGGGATGGTGGAAACGTGCAAAGGCGTCGATTTTTGTTTGATATAGGCACTATCGCCGGAATATCTCACTTACGGGCGGCCGTCGTGCTGGGCGAGAGTGACGGTGACCTCCGCACGCCAGAGCAGGTCACCGCAGCGGCACAGCACTACGTCCGCCTAGAACGCGAATTCGGCGGTGGAGTGGCCTACGGACCCGTTGTCCGAGTAGCGCAGCAGCTCGTACGCCGAGCGAGATCCGAACGCGTCGGCATCGCCTACATCCGGGCTGTGGGGTGGTACACACACGAGACCGCCTGGCTCGCTTACGACAGCGGTGCGCGGCAGGCCACCCGGCTCTACGGATCGCACGCACTCAGCTTCGCGCGTCAAGCAGGTGATCGCCAGTTGCAGGCACGCGCGTACAACATGCTCAGCCTCGCAGCCGCCTCTGTTCGAGACGGGCAGAGCGCCGCCGAGTTCGCCAGGCGCGGCATCGCCGCCGCACACGACGCCAGTATCGAGCGAACCCTGTTGTGGGCCCGGCTCGCCCGCGCCGAAGCCGTCCAAGGGCGAGAGCGTGAAGTGCCCGCGATGCAGGCACTCGACCGAGCGCAAGAGGCCGCAAACGGCCCTCGCGACACCTATGAGGCGGTCGCGAACCGAGGCATCGTCCTTGAAGACATGGGGCGGCTGGCCGCGGCCGACGAGTCCTTGACCGAGGCCGCAGCCATCATCGGCGGCCTCGAGGAGCCCCGGAACCGCTGTCTGTACATCGCGAGGGCGGCTAAGGTCGCGGTTCGGCAAGGCGAACTCGGCAGGGCAACCGCGCTCGTAACTCAGGTTCTGGATGAAGCTGAGAAGATCGTTTCGGTCCGTGTTGACAGCCACCTTGCCGGATGGATGGCTCTCACCACACCGCGGCGCATCGCGGCCATCCCGGAGGTTCGAGTGGCGCGCGAACGCGTCAGCGAACGAGTCCTCTCGCCGACTCGCGCCTGACCGCGAGTAGCGAAACGGTCACTGATATCGCCTTGCCTTTCATGGACCACCAGCGTATTTGCGGTTTATGCAACGCGGATTTGGCCTGCGTTCACTAGGGATTAGATGCTTATCCGGCGACTCCCTATCGGACAAAGGAGTGTCGTCGATGAGTGGCAACCGTGCCGCCCTAACTGCCGGGATACAGACCCGGTCCTGCGGAATCCTGCCCTGGTTGGCCGGGCGGTTGTGCAGGTCGGCCGTTGACGTGCAGCTGCTTAACCTGGAGCGCTGGTAATGACGCGGCCGCCGCCAGCGGAGTCTTCACATCCGCGTCTTGACGAGCCGGTACCGCTGTTCGGTAATGATTTCCGCCGCAACCGGACCGCTGTCTTGGCCTGCATCCGGCTGTACGGGCCGGCCGATGCGGACGGGGCCCGGCTGCTGGACGTCCTGGCCCCCCTTTGGGACGGCGACGGCGCCGAACGCGCGGGGGCCGAGTTGCATCGGATCCTCGGTGACCTAATCGCGGCCAAGCGAGGCTGGCCCAGAGCGGACCTGACGACCGAGCTGCTGCGCCACCGGACCGGGTTGAGCGATGAGGTCGTGCTGGAGCACCCAGTCTTCGTCGTCGGTGCCACCGCCACTCCTTCCTCGGCGGTCATCGCGAACGCATTGACGGTCTTGATGACCGACGAGCAGACCGGTCGCGACGTCGATGGCCGCGGGCTCAGCGTCGAGGGCGCCGGCCACCAGACTTTGGTCGATCTGATCAGCAACGCCGTCATCGCCCTGCTAACCCGGCCATCCCCCCGACAGATGCTCCTCACCGGCGAGGTGGCCCGAAGCGCGGCGGTGCAGCACGAGGAGATTGCTGGCGCAGTGGGCCGCGGCGATCTGCTCGGGTTTGTCAATGGCCATTCGGATCTCCCCGTAGGCGGCCTCGAGATCGCCCCGCTGGCGGTCGCGAAGACCTCCCCAACAGCGGCCAGATATTTCCCCGCCGTCGGTGTTGGTCAGGGTTAGCTGAAGGGCTTCACTCCCTGTCCGGTGGTGGCTTGGGTGAGGCGGAAGCTGTCACCCTGGGTGACCACGACGTGGGCGTGGTGGAGGAGCCGGTCGACGGTGGCGGTGGCCAGGGTCTTGGGCATGATCTCGTCGAACCCGGAGGGGTGCAGGTTGCTCGAGACCGCCAGCGAGCGTCGTTCGTAGGCGGCATCGACCAGGCGGTAGAAGCCCTCGGCGGCGTCGGGGGAGACGGGCAGCAGGCCGATGTCGTCGATGATGATCAGGTCGGAGCGGATGATCCGGGCCAGGGCTCGGGCGATGGAGTCGTCGGCGCGGTGGCGGCGGACCAGGACGCCGAGGTCTTCGATGGTGAACCAGGCGACGGTCATCCCGGCCTCGACCGCGGCCTGGCCGAGGGCCTCGCAGAAGTGCGACTTGCCCGTGCCCGACGGGCCGCAGACGCAAAGATTCTCCCGGCGGCTGACCCATTCCAGGCTCTTGAGGGCGTCCTGGGTCGGCGCGGGGATGGAGGATGCTGGTCTCGTCCCAGTCGCCGAAGGTCTTGCCGGCGGGGAAGCCGGCCCGCTTGCGGCGGGTGTGCAGGTTGGCGCGGTCGCGGCCGGCGGCTTCCTCGGCGAGCAGGACGCGGACGACCTCGGCGGGGTCCCAGCGCTGGGCCTTGGCGGTGGGGATCAGGTCGGTCAGCGCCCGGCGGATGTGGGGCAGCTTCAGGCGGCGGGTGAGCTCGATCGCCTCGGCGAGCGGGTCGCCGTTGGTGCCGGGGACGGTGCGCAGCGGGGTGGCCATCAGATGCGGTCCTTTCGTCGTTCGAGTCGTCGGCTGCGGGCGGTGGTGCCGAAGCGCGGACCAGGCGGAGGTGCCGGGCTGCAGGCTGTGGGTCTTCGCTGCGCCCGGGTGGGCTCGGCGTCGGCCGTGGCCGGCCTGGTAGTCGAGGATCGACATCAGGTCGTTCTCGGCGAACCGGCCGGTGACCGCGGCGGTGCCCAGGGCCCGGTCGACCTCGGCCGGCGAGTGCAGCTTGGACAGGGCGACGGCCTCGGCCATCTTCGGCCTTGATCCGGCGGGTGCCCGGCGGCGGCGGCCTCGACCAGCCAGGCTGCGGCGCCCGGGCCCGAGCATCAAGGAACGCGGCCTCCTCGGCGCGTGGTCGGCCTTCGGGGTCGCGGTCGGCGTCCTTGTCCTCGCGCGGCGGGTAGTGCGCTCGGCTCGATGACCGGTGTGCCCGGGCGTGCCGCGGCGGTGGCGGGCGGCCTCGGACGCGGTGCCGTCTGCGCCGACGGCGGTGACGATCAGTTCGTCGCCGTGGAAGCGGGCCCAGACCCGGGTGTCGACCAGCTGGTGCGGGACCGAGTAGCGCACGCCCTCGACCGAGATCGTGCAGTCCCAGTTCACCCGGCGGGTGGTGCCGAACGCGCGGTGAACGGCTGCCTTGGGCAGCGGGTGCAGCCGCTGCCGTTCCTCGGCCAGCAGCTCGACCGGCTGGCGCCGGGTCTCGCGGTGGATCCGTGTGTTGACCTCGTTCGCAGAAGTCGCGGCAGGCCGTCTCCAGCTCGCGCGAACGTCCGGTACTCCTCCAGCAGGTTGACGTCGGTCGGGCACCAGGTCGGCCTTGGCGATCCGCACCGTCGCCTCCGACCCGCCCTTGGTCTCGCGGGTCGGCCGGGATGCAGGTGCGGATGGTCATGCCGTAGTGCCGGGCGACCTCGACGATCTCCGGGTTGCGGACCGCGATCCCGGCGACGTGGTCGGTGGTGACGGTCTTCTCGTTGTCGGTCAGCGCATAGGCCGGCACCCCGCCGATCCGCCGCAACGTGGCGTCCAGACACGCCACGATCGTCGGCAGCGTCTTGTCCCAGACCGGGATCACCACCCGGAACCGCGACCAGGCCAGCCAGGCGCACCACAGGGTGGTCGCGCCGGCCGCCGATCTGCGGTCCGTCGCCCCAGTCCCACTGCAGCCACAGCCCCGGCTCGGTCATCCACGGCCGGTAGAACGCCGGTCGCGGCCGAGCCCGGAACTGCGCCTTGACCTCGGCGACCGTGCGGCGGGTGGTGCGTTCCCCGCCAGTGAAGCCCATCGCGGCGATCCGCTCGTGGACCACATCCGCGCGGATCTTGCCCGCGCGAGCGGACCACCAGCTCCTCGATCTTCGGCAGATACGCGTCGATCGCCCGCGTCCCGGTGCCGCCGCTGCTCCGGGCTGACTGCCCGGCCGCCCGCATCTTCACATACCGGGCCACCGTGTGGTGGTCACACCCGGCCAGCTCGGCCGCGGCACGGTAACTGCCCGTGAGGTCGTACGCCTCAAGGATCTCCATGATCTCCCTGCTGTTCTTCACCCGCTCGACTCTCGCCGACCGGAACCGATCTGGATCAAGCGGGGAGATATCTGGCCGTCCACGGGGAACACCGTGGCCATCAGCGGGGCGGAATATGGCCGCCTACGGGGAGCTTTCCATGGCCGCCGTCACGGGTTCACCCGCATCGCCCCTCGAGCTGGGACCGCTGGCTCAGAGCGCTCGGAAGGTCCGGTCGATGCGTGAGGCCTTGCTTGATGACGATCTGTGGTCGCACCAGCCCAAAGCGGTTGCTGCCATCGTCGAGGCGTTGCGTGACGGCGGCCGGGCCACCGCCGAGTCGGCGTGCGGGAGCGGTAAGTCCCGGGTTGCGGCGCGGGTCGCGGGTCGGCTGGCCCCGGCGGGGCGGGTGCTGGTTACGGTGCCCACGCTGGAGCTGGTCGCCCAGATGCTGGCGACCTTCGCCGGGCATGGCTTGGTGGGGCTGGGTCGGGTGGTCGCGGTGTGTTCAGACGCCGAGGTGCTGTCGGTGGGCGAGCTGGAGCTGGGTGATGCGGCGGTGACTACCGATGCGGCCCGGCTCGCCGCTCTCACCGATGTATCTGGACGGATCACGGTGTTGTGCACTTATCAAAGCCTCGAGGTGCTGGCCGCCGCCCACGCCGAGGGTGGGATGCCAGCGTGGGATCTCGCGGTTATCGACGAGGCGCACCGCACCGCCGGACGCGCGGGCCGGGCATGGAGCATCGTCCACGACGATGTGATGATCCCGGCCAAGCGGCGGCTGTACATGACCGCCACCCGCAAGATCTTCGGCACCAGCGGCGACGACTCGATCGTCAGCATGGACGACGAGAAAATCTACGGCCCGGTGGTGTTCCGCTTCACCACCGCCGAAGGCATCGAGCGGGGCCTGCTGGCCGACTATCAGGTCCTGGTCGTGGTGGTCACCGATCAGCAGGTCCGAAAGCTCACCCAAGCCGAAGACCAACACCTGCGGCTGGGCGGCCAGGCGGTCACCCCGCACGCCCTGGCCACGCAGATCGCGGTGTTGCGCGCGGCCGAGCAGCACGGGATCCGTCGGGCGATCACCTTCCACAACCGCGTCAAAGACGCCGAAGCGTGGGCGGCGCTGTTGCCGCACGCCTGGCAGATGATGCCTGCCGAGCACCGTCCATCTGCGGTGTCGGCCCATCACGTCTACGGTGGCCAACCCCTGAGTGAACGCCGCCAGGTCCTGGGTCGGCTGCGTGCCCCCCACCACCATGCCGACAGCCAGGACAGCGGTGTCGAAGTCGTCTGCAACGCCCGGGTCCTGACCGAGGGTGTGGATGCACCCGCAGTGGACGCCGTGGTGTTCGTCGACCCCAAGAACAGCGTCATCGACACCGTGCAGGGCGTGGGCCGGGCCATGCGAATCGGGGACCACCCCGACAAGATCGCCTACATCATCGTTCCGGTACTGCTCAGCCCGGACGATGACCCCGCCTCCGCGCTAGAAGGATCCTCCTACGCCCAGGTCTGGCAGGTCATCCGAGCGTTGCGCGCCCACGATGACCGCATGGCCACCCGGCTGGACGCCGCGCGCACCCGGATCGGCCGTAACCATCTGACCCCCGGCACCGATCCGGACACCGTTGTCGGTGACACAGACCAGTCCCTGGCTCCCGACCGAGAGGGCCGATTTCGGGACTGGTTAAAAGTCTGTGGAGTCCCCGTGCCCGACGGCTTCGCCCAGGCGATTCAACTCCGGGCCGTGTACGCGGCCGCGCCGTCGTGGATGGAGTACTACGGCCTGGCCAAAGCCCACTACCAGGCCAATGGCGAGCTGGATCTGGCCACCACTTACCAGACCTCCGACGGGATTCCCCTGGGGCATTGGCTCTACGCCCAGCGTCGACACCGCGACAGACTGCCAGCCGATCGGGCGACCCTGCTGGACGAGATCGGTATGACATGGGACAAGCATCTTGATCGCGCCTGGCAGAGCGGCCTCGCCGCCGCCCGTAGCTACGCCGCCGCCCACGACAACAACCTGCACGGCATCCCGAACACCTGGACCCACGACGGCGTGCGGCTCAGCCGCTGGCTCGTCTCCCGACGCCGTGAGCACAGAGACGGGAAGTTGTCCACCGAGCGCAAGGCCGCTCTGGACGCGATCGATCCGACCTGGCACATGAGCGACGAGGAGATCTGGAACAAGTACTACAAAGCCGCACGCGCCTTCTACAACGAGCACGGCCATCTGAGTCCCGACCCCGACCACCGCACCGGCAACGGTCTTGACCTTGCGCGCTGGCTGGACAGGCAACGCCGCCGAGCGAGGGCGCGGGACAGCGGCAGGGCGAACTGACACCCAACCAGAAACAGCGTCTCGACGCGATCAACATGCCCTGGACGAAGATCGAGGCTGACTGGCAAAGGGGACTGATCGCCGCCACCGCCTATGCCAAAGTCCACGGCAACCTCGACGTCAAAACCACGCTGGTCACCGACGGCGGCTTCTCCCTCGGCCAATGGCTGGCCAACCGCCGTAAACAAGCCCTGAACAATCAGCTCGATCCACGACGCCTCAAGGCACTGAAATCCCTGGACACGAACTGGCAGACGGCGCGGAGCAACAGTAGCCGCTGGGAGACCAACTACCAGGCCGCTCGCGCCTACGCCGAAAAGCACGGCCGGCTGCCCACCCGCAAAGGCTCCGCCCGCGACCCCGCCCCGGAAGGGCACGACTTTCGGCGATGGCTCGTCGAGCAACGCCAAGTCGCCCGCAGCGGCCGCCTTACTCCCGAGCGCCTCGCCGCGTTAAACACGCTCGACCCGAACTGGCAGGGCAATGCCCCGGCGCGGTAGCGGCCACGGCCCACAAGCTCGTGATGCAGCCGGGCATCGCCAGGCCGCCGCCAGCGCACTCGAAGTCCTCAGAAGCGTCGCGCTCGCCATCGGAAACCTGGCCGAGGCCGACACGCGCTTTGGTGATCCCCGCGAGATCCACACCGACATCGGCAACCTATGCGGCGCCGCGTTGATGACCCGCCACCACGGCGAAGTCGCCCTCGCTGCCGGCGAACTCGACCAGGCCCGCGCTCTGCTTACTGAGTCCCTCGATCACTTCAACGACATCAACCCGACCCGACCACCGCGCCCGGATCTGCTCTTCTCGCGCGCACCGGCATCCGGGTCGGACAGCTGGCCACGGGCCAAGCAGGAACTAGCCATCATGCTTCAGCTCGCCCAGGAGATCGCCGCACCGGCCGAACAGGCCAGCGCACTCGACGAACTCGCCGACATTGCCGGTCTTCGAGGCGAGCCTTGCCCCTCGCGCGCCAGCGGCAGGCAAAGCGCGCAACTGCTCTGTACGAGTGGCCCACCGCAGAAAGCGCGCACCGAACAGCTTAGCGGATGAGGGAGCCGACCACGATGACCGAAGACCTCAAAAGGTTAATGCTGTGACCTCTAAAGAATCGGTACTCACCCCTACTGCCCGGCGGTTTCGTCGCCAGCTCGGCCGTGAACTGATGGCCATCCGGGCCCTCGCGGGGTTGTCACAGCGGGAGATGTTCGGCAAGACCAGTCTTAGCCAGTCGTTCGTCTCCCGGGTCGAACACGGTGGGGCCGCCTCGACAAACGACGAACTCACCGCTTGGGTCAAAACCACTAGAGCAGGAGGCAAGCTGGGCATTCTTCTCGCGCTGAACGAAATCGCGCGCACCGCCAGTGCAGGCGCCTTACGAAGCTTCACACTCGTCGATGACTACGGCGACTCCTACGTCCGCGTCCGGACCAAGAGAGCAGATTTTCTCGTCACTACTCCTGCCCTCATCGAGCGATATCGTGGCCTCTTCGACCAAATCTGGCAGCGCGCTGCCCGACGACCACACCGGCCTGGCCGAGAACCAGCACGCCTGGTGAAGGGCATAAACGGCAGACACCGGCACAGCACTGGTGGCCCAACCAGCAATCCAGGGCAGGCGGAAATCGTCAGCCGCGCGAGGCCCCCACCCTAGCTAAGTCAAACTACCTCACAGACAGTTTTTTAGGCACGGATTGAACCATAGTATAGAGCCGATTTCCGCATGCAGAAAAACAGCAAAGAAAGAAGCATAATTGAGGGGTTGACAGAACCGAGGAGTCAAGCGGAATATCAGTCGTGACTGAACTAGAAAGGCTGGAGTTCATGGAAAAAAATTCGTTAGAGAAGCGCATGCCTGAAATACTTGCCTGCTTCTATAGCGTCGAGCGAGCAGGCGCGGTTCGGCTCTCGGACGGTGGAGGTCCGTTCGGCTTCGATATTCACAGTGCGCTTCTATTCGAGGAGATCGCCGTTGCCTACCGGCCAGCCGCGATCGTTGAGACCGGCTGCTTCCTCGGAGACACGACTACATACCTGGCGGGCGCGTATTCCAAAATTCCCATATTCACGTGCGATATCGACGCAGGTGCAGCCCAGTTCACCGCAAGCAGGCTCCGCGGCAGCGACCACGTCACCGTGAAGCACTGCGATTCACCGAGTCTCGTCACCGAAGTAAGCGAGCGACACTCACCGATACTGTTCTTCCTGGACGCCCACTGGAATGAGAGATGGCCTCTCGCGCGTGAGCTCGCAGCGATTCATGGCGGCGTCGCCTTTATTCATGACTTCGACATTGGCCATCCGCGGTTCGATTACGACGAATACAACGGCGTCCGCTGCGGTCCCGACGTTCTCAAACAGCTATCTAATATACTGGATATTTTCTTCACCCCGGAGCCGGACGCGGCCGATTATCCGCTCCCCTGCTTGCAGGTCGGACGTCGCGCTGGGGTTGGAATCGTGCCGATCGGCGTGAGCCACAGTCATCTCGATGAAAATCCACATTTGACCCGGCACTCGCTAAGCACCCTTCGGAGCACAGAAACGGGAGCGTCATGACAGCACCCCTCGCCCTCCCCATTTCTCTGCTGGATGGTTGCCCATTCCTGGATGACGGATTCATGGACCGGCGGCTCCTCGCGGCCGTTGCCGCGGTCCGCCACGTCGAGGGAGAGCACGCTGGTTTGGCCTCGGGAATCACCGAGGCCGAGGCAGAAGCATGGCTGGCTCCGGCCCGCGCGTTCATGCTCCACGGCACGCAGCAGATACCAGCTCAACCTCTGGCGCCTCAACGGCTACGGCTCATCAAGGACGTTCTCTCCGAACTGGCCGCCGTGGTCCCCGCATGGAGGCTGCTCCTGGAACTGCCGGTACGGTACGCGCTCCTGGACACGGCCAACGGCGCGATCTCGGCCTCTTCGCGGGCATGGCCGCAGCACATCCTTCTCGCCGATGAAGCGTTCTCAAATCCGGCCGAGCTACGGGAGCAGGTACTGCACGAGCTGACCCATCAGTGGTTGTACCTGATCCAGGAAGTGTGGGCGCTCCAAAGACCTGGCGCCGGCACCTTCACACTGCCCTCCGGTACCGCTGGCCGGGAGCCTGCCGAGATTCTGGGCGCGGCGCTCGTCGCTACGTCGCTGCTCCGCCTTTATCGAGCCTGCCCCGGGCAGCAACCCGCCGAACGGCTTGGTCGGCTCAGGGCGTACGGCGCCGGATGCCTGGCGCTGCTCGCCGACCGGGACGAGGAACTAACCGATGCCGGGCGGCAGATCGCCCGGCGGCTGAAGGAGGCACTATGACCATGGCAGGCACTGCCATTACCCGCGCCGACGGGTCACGGGCTCTGATGCGAGCGTGGCGCACGCCGATTTACACCGCCGACATCCCCGACGCCGACCAGTACAACCCGCGGCTACGCGAGCTAGTCCTAGAGGCGGAAAAGACCGACACCCAAGCCGCGAACTTCGGTGGCATCGACGCCATCAAGTCCAGCCAGACGATCCTGCGTTGGGATGACCCGGCGATCGACTGGTTCAAACGCCAGATCGTCGACGCGGTGACCGCGCTGACACGCGACACGCTCGGCGAGGCCGCGAACGAGGTCACCCAGGGCATCGAAGCCGAAGGTTGGGCCGTGGTGTACCGCAGCGGCGGAAGCCTGCGCCCCCACACCCACCACGACTCCGCGTGGTCCGGTGTGTACTACGTCTCCTCCGGAACCGACGAGAGCGCCACCTCGATCGACGGCGCGGCAGACGCCGGCTATCTACAGCTCCTCGATCCGCGACCCGCCGCGATCGCCCGGCAGGCCACAGCAGGGCCCGAGCGGATCCAGCCGGTGCCCGGCCGGATGGTGGCCTTCCCCGGATGGCTCCCGCATTCAGTCCAAGCGACCCTCACCGGCGCAGGTCTGCGGATATGCATCGCGTGGAACGTCGCCTACGACAAGACCTGGCAGGGGATGTCATGACCACTGCAACGCCTGCCCGGCACCGTCACCCGCTACTGGGGCACCGGCATAGTGATCGCCGACATCGACATCACCGGAATCATCCGCCCCGGCCGGCCGACTCCTTCGGCCCCGCCGGGGACAGCTACGAAGACGTGCCGGCCAGCATCGTCGTCGCCGATGAACACACCCTGCGGCAGGAGTTCATCGCCTCAATGAACTCCCTGGCCAAGGCCCAGGGAGCAAAGCCAGTGGCCGATGTCGAGATCACGGTCCAGGTATGGCGACAAGGCTACGACCTGCCCGCCACCGCCTACGCAGAGGAGTTCGTCGGCTGGTGTTATCTGGCGACCAGCCCGGCCCCGCAGCATTCCGAATCCGGTTCGCTCTCATTCGCGGACCCCCGCGCCGGCAGTGCTATGACGGCGATGCCGGGTCTGCCCTGGGGACGGCAGGTGATGATCCGGCCACAACCGGGGGCCCACGTGGCAGTCCCTGGCTGGCTCACCTGCTCGGTCGTGCCCGTGGAACACGACCAGTACGCGGTCGTCGCGATCGCGAAATCGGTCCGGTAATCCATCCGGACCATCCCTACCCACCAGGAGGTATCCCGATGGCAGCACAACCCAACGAGAAAGCCGCGACGAGCCTGCGGCTCGCCGGGCCGGGACTTGGCCTCGGCCTGAACCCGGACGAGGTCAGCGACTTCATGGACCTGTCCCGGCGTGGGCTCATCGTGCCGGAGACGCCCTGCGACAAGGGAATGCAGGACAACTTCGCGCTGCGGCCGGAGACGACCGTTGCGCTGAACAGCTGACCCTCATCCCCTGCCGGTGCCTCGCACCGGTGTGATCACGGTGGCCTGCCAGGAGACGTGTGCCTGGCAGGCCACTCGCTTACAACTCACCGCGATACCAGGCGTCGACCTCGGCGTCGAGGGCTTGCAGATCAGGCCGGCGAGCAACGGCATGGTCGGCCCAGCGCTGGAGTAGTACCGCCAGCTCGTTGGCCTGGTCGGCCGTTGCCTGCTCATGCACGGTGAAGAACACCACGATCGGCCCGGTGACGGGATCCTCACGATCACAACGCTCGCACAGGAGCACCTCCGAGATGCCCCGTACCTGCTTGCCGCCCTCGGTCGTCCAGCCGTTCGGGACCTGCAGCGCGGCGAGGATCTCACCGCCGCATACCGGGCACGCCCGGACAGGCCCGGTGACCAGAGCGAGGCCGTTCGAGCCTGACATTATGTTCCGATCGCGCTGGGTCCCAGCAGGTGTTTCACATCGCCGAAGAATGCGGTGTCAGCACTGACCTGAAATTGCTCCAGGTTGATCAGTATGCCTTTCGCGCCGGGTCGTTGTGGCTGTAGTCGCAGGTGGACCGGTGCCTTGCCGGGATGGGTGATCAGGATCTGTTTCAGGTCCTGGACGAGCGTGGGGTTCACCCGTACCTCGGGTAGCGAGATCACCACCGGGGAGTCCATGCCGCTTCCCACCATCGACACGTCGAGGATTTCCAAGGTCTCGCCGTAGATAGTGACGGCGCCATCGCGCTCGTTGATCCGGCCCGTCACCGACACGACGCGGTCGGCGACGAGCTCGGTCGCGTACAGCAGGTACGCCTTGGGGAAGAACAAGCACTCGATGCTGGCGTCGAGGTCTTCGAGCGTGATGATCGCCCACGTATCGCCGTTCTTGGTCACCTTCCGGTCGACCGTGCCGATGATCCCGGCGATCTTGACGTGGCCCTCGGTGCGGGAACCGGCGAGTAGCTCGGCCAGTGAGTGGTCGCAGTTGCGTTCCAAGATGCGTTCGGCACCGTCGAGGGGATGGCTCGAGACGTACAAGCCGAGCATCTCCCGCTCGAACGCCAGCAGGGTCGCTTTGTCCCACTCCGGGCCGTCTGGGATCGCGACGCTGATGGCATCGCCAGAAGTCTCAGGATCCATTTCGCCGAACAGTGAGTCCTGGCCGATGGCCGAGTTGCGCTTGTCCTCGATGACCGCCTCGACGGCTTTTTCATGGATGAGCAGCAAGGACCTGCGATGGTGTTCGAGGCTGTCGAATGCCCCGGCTTTGATCAGCGATTCGATCGCGCGTTTGTTGCAGACGGGGATCGGGACTTTACGGAGGAAGTCGCTGAAATCGGTGTACGGGCTCTCTCGGCGACCGGTGACGATGCCGTCGACGACGTTCTCGCCGATGTTACGGACCGCGCCGAGTCCGAAGCGGATGTCGGTGCCGACCGCGGCGAACCGGAGCTGGGACTCGTTCACGTCCGGGGGCAGGACCTTGATCTTCATCCGGCGGGTCTCCGCGAGGTAGACCGCCATCTTGTCCTTGTTGACCCCAACCGAGGTCAGCAGCGCGGCCATGTACTCGGCCGGGTAGTTCGCCTTCAGGTAAGCGGTCCAGTACGAGACGAGCCCGTACCCGGCCGTGTGGGACTTGTTGAACCCATAAGCCGAGAAGGGGACAAGCACATCCCAGACGGCTTTGGTGGCTTCCTTTGAATAGCCGCTCTTGCCCATGCCCTCGGAGAAGATGGCCCACTGCTTGTCCATCTCCTCCTTTTTCTTCTTGCCCATCGCTCGCCGCAGGATGTCCGCGCCGCCGAGCGTGTAGCCGGCGAGCTGTTGGGCGATGGCCATGACCTGCTCCTGGTACACCACCAGGTGGTAGGTGGTGCCCAGGATCGGCTCCAGGACTTCCTTCAAGTCGGGGTGAATCGGTTCGATCTGCTGCTGCCCGCTTTTGCGCAACGCGTAGTTCACATGGGCGTTGGCGCCCATCGGGCCTGGTCGGCCCAGTGCCAGGACAGCGGAAACGTCCTCGAATCGGGTCGGGGCCATCAGTTTCGTCAGGTCCCGCATCATGGTGGAGTCCAGCTGGAAGACACCCAGCGTCCAGCCTTGCGCCAGGAGCTCATAGGTCTTGGCGTCATCCAACGGCACCGTCAACATGTCCAGGTCGATGCCGCGGTTGGATTTGACGTTGGCGACGGCATCCCCCAGCACGGTCAGGTTCCGCAGGCCGAGGAAGTCCATCTTCAGCGCGCCGAGCGTCTCACAGCTCGGGCCATCGAAGCCGGTGATGCGGGCACCGTCGTCGGGTCGCTGTTGGATCGGCATGACCTCGACCAGCGGCTCACTGGACAAGATGACGCCGGCGGCGTGCACGCCGGTACCGCGAGTCAGTCCCTCGATGCCGCGGCCGGTGTCGATGACCTTCTTGACGTCAGGGTCCTCGTCATACAGACGACGCAGCTCGGTGGCCTCGTTGTACCGCGGGTGGTTTTCGTCGAAGACGCCGCGAGAGCGGGATCTCCTTGCCCATCACCGCCGGCGGGAACGCCTTGGTGATCTTCTCCCCGAGCGCGAACGGATAACCGAGAACCCGGCCGGCGTCTTTGACCGCGGCCTTGGACTTGATCGTCATGTAGGTGATGATCAGCGAGACGTTGTCCTCGCCGTACTTCTCGGTGACATAGCGGATCATGTCACCGCGCCGACGCTCGTCGAAGTCCAAGTCGACGTCGGGCATGGAGATACGTTCGGGGTTGAGGAACCGCTCGAAGATCAAGCCGTGCTCGATCGGATCGAGCTCGGTGATCCCGGTGACGTAAGAGACCATGCTGCCCGTGGCCGAGCCACGGCCTGGCCCCACCCAGATCCCGGACTCTCGCGCGTGTCGGCAGATGTCGGCGACCACCAGGAAGTAACCGGGAAAGCCCATGCTCTCGATGACGCCGAGCTCGTACTCGATCCGCTCCAGCACCTCAGCGGGCACGTCGTCGCCGTACCGGTCGTGGGTACCGCGGATGGTCTCCTTGCGGAGCCAGCTCATCTCGGTCTCACCCTCGGGGACCGGATATTTGGCGGCAAGGTCTCGGTGTGCGAAAACCGGCGCGTAGTCCTCGATGCGCTCGGCGATCGCCAGCGTGTTCCGGCACCCTTCGAGCCAGGCATCGGAGGAGTCGACCGCACGCATCTCATCAGCGGTCTTGAGGTAGTAGCCCGACCCTCCGAACCGGAACCGGGTTGGATCCGACATCTGACTCTGCGTTCCCACACACAGCAGCGCGTCGTGTGCTTCGGACTGGTTTTCGGTGACGTAGTGGGAGTCGTTGGTGACCAGCGGCGGGATACCGAGCCGCTTGCCGATCTCCAGCAGGTCCTTACGGACCCGCCGTTCGATCGGCAAGCCGTGGTCCATCAACTCGAGGAAGTAGTTCTCCTTGCCGAAGATCTCCTGATACTTCCCGGCCGCCTTCAGAGCCTCCTCGAAGTGGCCGAGCCGCAGCCGCGTCTGGACCGCGCCCGAGGGACAGCCCGTTGTCGCGATGATCCCCTCGCCGTACTGATCGAAAAGTTCATCGTCCATACGGGGCCACTTGCGGTAGTGCCCCTCCAGTGAAGCCAGCGAGGAGATCTTGAACAGGTTCCGCAAGCCCTGCGCCGTCGCGGCCCACATCGTCTTGTGCAGATACGAGCCGGAAGCGGAGACATCGCCGCCCTCACCCGTCGACTCGTTCGACTTGCGCTGCGACGGATCTCCCCACAGCACGGGCTGCTTGTGGAATCTCGATACCGGCGCCACGTAGCCCTCGATGCCGATGATGGGCGTGACCCCGGCCTTCGTCGCCGCGCCGTAGAACTCATACGCACCGAACATGTTGCCGTGGTCACTCATCGCCACCGCCGGCATCCCCAGCTCGGCGGCCCGCTGCACCAATGGAGCGATCTTCGCCGCACCGTCTAGCATCGAATACTCAGTGTGAACATGCAGGTGAGCGAACGAGTCAGCCACTCCGGTACCTCTCGCGGCAGGGGTCTATGAGTGCCTCAAGACTCTAGTCCCACACCAGCGATGTGGCCCGCGGGACAGGCGGGACCCGCGACGACCGCTGTGGGTCGCGCGGGAGCTGCCCGCTGCTCGGTGGTGGTGTCAGCCTTCGAGGAAGATGAGGTCTTCGGGTGGGTGGGTGAGTTTCACGGTCTGGCCGGTGACGGTGGTGATGGTGTCCAGGCCGGTGGCGTGGGCTTCGGAGATGACGAAGAGCCGGTCGTTTCGGACGGTCAGGAACGCGGTGAAGCCGTCCAGTGAGGGGTTGCCGTTGCCGAGGGCGAGGTAGTCGATGAGCCGGCGGAACAGCTTCGGCACGATCACGATCTGGTCGTCCAGGTCGGTGAGGGTGGTGATGGTGGCGCCGCTGTTCGTCGCGTCGGTGGCCCAGATCCCGGTGCCGGCGGTGCGTGCGGTCTGGCTTGCGGTGGTCAGTTCGGTGCGTAGGTGCGGGTAGAGCTGGCTGTAGAACGTGGGTACACCAGTCCTTCGGCGAGGAGCTGGTAGTTCACGCTCTGCCGCAGCATTCCCGTGGTGACATAGACCGAGCTGAGGTCGGCCTGGTCGCTGGGGCCGGCGAAGGCGAGCGAGACCGGGCGGCCGTACTTGTCGGCGAAGCGGGTGAGGATGTAGCCGGGTGTCTGGTCCGGTGTGGCGCTGGTGACGGTCTCCCGTCGCGTTCGACATCGCTGAACCCCAGCAACGCCAGCAGACGGCCCGCGGCCGCGTGCGCCAGTTCCAAGGGCTGGTGGTGGGTGAAGGCTCCGTGGCCGCTGGGTGTGTAGTGGGTCTCCAGCGCGTCGATCGCATCCAGCCGCAGCTGCACCCCGCCGGCCTTGCTCACCAGCGCCTTGAGGTGCAGCTTGGTGAACGCGTCCAGGTCATCGGGGAAGAAATGGACCGAGTCCCCATCCGGCTGGCTCCGCACGATCCGGTATTGGCCCTTGATCAGATACTGCGGCATGAGCAGCCCCATCTCACCACGTCCCCGGCCACGCGCAGGCACGACCCGGGATCCCCCGGCACATCGACACGATGAAAGTCAACCAGGGTCCATCCGCCCAGACTGCCCTTTCACTGACCGGATGCGGACTCAGGGAACACCCAGTCTCATGAATCCACCGAACCCGTTACGAGGACACCAGGGACAAACTGTTCCAAAATGAGCGCCGTCAGCTGGGCATTGATCACGCTGCTCAGCGATAACATCGATCTCGCGTCTACCGTGGTTGGTGGCGTCGCCGCCGAGAATCGCTCTGCGTGCCTTCGCTGCTCCTGGATCGCCCCCGCGCGGGTGTGTCCCCCTGGCAGCCCGACGACACTCGACGTTGCTGGTCCTCGCTACACCCGTCCGTGGGGTGTTTCCCCAGCGGCGGGGGCTGCCGGTGATCGCGGATCATCGTGTAGCACTGCGTGGGTTCGTCAGGGCCATGCCGATGCCGACAACCAGCCTGAGCATTCGACCAGCGACCCCCCAACACCTCCCAAGATAGCCCCTTAGTCTTATCCCGATCATCCTCCGACAGACACTCATACGAAGCTCGCTTCGGAACCCTCGGTTCTCCCAAAAACCCGGGGAGGTTCCCAAGCAGATACATGACGTTTCGACCACAAAACGGATACCGTTCTTACGGCCCCGCCGTTGTCGCGACACAAACATGCAGCTCAGGGACCGTGTCACCGGCCTAACCGGGCCGGTCCTCATTGCAGTTACCGCCGCCCGCAGGCCCCGGCCGGGTGGGACTCCTAGTGTCACCGGCCTAACCGGGCCGGTCCTCATTGCAGTTCCACCGGCCCCACCAGGCCGGTCCTCATTGCAGCACGTCGTCGGGATGCACGATCAGCGTCTTCACGGCTCGTTCCACCGGCCCCACCAGGCCGGTCCTCATTGCAGCGGAGCCGTGGCATTATCACCTGCTGGATGCCGAGACCTGTTCCACCGGCCCCACCAGGCCGGTCCTCATTGCAGCTTGTCCTCGCCCGGCCCGGGAGTGACGCGGTGCGCGGTTCCACCGGCCCCACCAGGCCGGTCCTCATTGCAGCTTGCTACGTCCGCACCAGTGGGGTCGCTGGTATGTCGTTCCACCGGCCCCACCAGGCCGGTCCTCATTGCAGCAAAATGCAGGGTGTCTCGTACAAGTCGAACCCCTTGTTCCACCGGCCCCACCAGGCCGGTCCTCATTGCAGCGTCTGAAAGGAGTGATCGAAGATGAGCTGGACTCTCGAGTTCCACCGGCCCCACCAGGCCGGTCCTCATTGCAGCGGTGCCGCGATCCAGGAGATCAACTCCCAGTCCGGGTTCCACCGGCCTCACCAGGCCGGTCCTCATTGCAGGGGTCGACAAGGTGAAGAGATGTGAGGCGGGCAGTGCGGGTTCCACCGGCCTCACCGGGCCGGTCCTCATTGCAGGGTGGTTCAGGCATCGCACGTCACCGCAGCCTGCACAGTTCCACCGGCCTCACCGGGCCGGTCCTCATTGCAGGCCGCGGCATGCAGTCGATAAGCCATGGTGGAGCGAGTTCCACCGGCCTCACCGGGCCGGTCCTCATTGCAGGACCGAGATCGGCTTCGGATCCTCTGGAGCGTGGAGGTTCCACCGGCCTCACGGGGCCGGTCCTCATTGCAGGGTCTCCCTCGTGGAGGTGTCCGCCGCGGGCGGCTGGCGGTTCCACCGGCCTCACCGGGCCGGTCCTCATTGCAGGCTGGCATTCCGGGGCGTGCGGCCGCAGGTGACGCCGGTTCCACCGGCCTCACCGGGCCGGTCCTCATTGCAGGTTGCCCTTGCAGTTGTTGCAGGTCCACTGATCAAGTTCCACCGGCCTTACCGGGCCGGTCCTCATTGCAGGCGCTGCCCGCCGAACCTCTGTCAGCGACATCGCACGAGGTTCCACCGGCCTCACCGGGCCAGTCCTCATTGCAGCTGCCCGTCGACACCGTCGGATCACAGGTCGGTGGCGAGTTCCACCGGCCTCACCGAGCCGGTCCTCATTGCAGCTGAGCGGGCATGGTTATGCAACCTCCATGATGTGGAGTTCCACCGGCTCACCGGGACGGTCCTCATTGCAGCACCCAGCGTGTCGGTGATGTGGTCGTCGGTGATCTCACCGGCGTTCTGGATGTCGGTGTGCAGCGCGATCCTGTCCCGCTCGAAAACTCGGCTTCGTGCTGTGACCTGGTGTTTCGATGCGGGATCATCGTCGGCGCTGGGACCATCTCGAGATGCTGCTGTCGCTGCTCTACCAGTTAATGCGGTGCTTGATCGGCTTGCTTGCGGTGCTGGTTCGATCTGATCTGTCCAAGGACGTCGAGCTGCTCGTACTGCGTCAGGAGAACCAGGTGCTACGCCGGCAGCTCCGCGGCCGGCCGCGGTGGAATCATGCAGACCGACTCTGGCTCGCGGCGTTGTCACGGTTCGTGAACCGCCGCCTTGGGCAGAGGTCTTCCCTGTCGCCCCGGTCACGATCCTGCGCTGGCACCGTCACCTCGTCGCCCGAAAGTGGACCTACACCGACCGGCGCCAGCCAGGACGACCGTCCACTGGCGTTTCTATCAAGACGTTGATTCTTCGGATGGCTCGAGAGAACCCGACCTGGGGCCATAGGCGGATCCAGGGTGAACTGGCCCGGCTTGGGCATGCGATCGCCGCGTCCACGGCGTGAAAATCCTGAACGCCGCCGGCATCGCCCAAGCACCGCGACGGGCGGGGCCGACGTGGCGGGAGTTCCTGGCCGCCCAGGCGCACGCGATCATCGCCTGTGACTTCCTGGTCGTGGAGACAGTGCTGCTCAAACGGTTGTACGTGCTGGTGTTCATCGAGCACGGCACCCGAAGACTCCACCTGGGCGGAGTGACCGCGCACCCAACCGGTGCGTGGGCGGTGCAGCAGGCCCGCAACCTGGCCATGGACCTGGGCGAGCGCATCAGCACACTACGGCTTGTGATCCAAGACCGCGATCCGCTCTTCACCGCAGAGTTCGGTGAGGTGCTCAGGGCCGAAGGCCTGCAGATCATCACCACCCTGCCGCGAACGCCGCGGATGAACGCCATCTGCGAGCGCGTCATCGGAACTCTCCGCCGTGAACTGCTGGACCGGATCCTGATCGTCGGCGAACGCCACCTGGCCCTGGTGCTCCGCGAGTACCTAATCCACTACAACAACACAGGCCGCACCAATCCCGGCTCCAGCGGCCCCCGGACATCGAAACACAGCCGGTCCGGGACGTGGCCAGCCTGCGATCCATCCGCCGAAAACGCGCCGTGGCGGCGTGATCAGCGAATATCACCACGCCGCGTAATCCCAGACCAGGCCACGTAACCATATTTTCGAGCGGTACACGGACGAAGATGAGATAAAGCAGTCGTAGCGCCACAAGTATCGATACTGCTCGCCGCGGACATCGCCCGCCTACCGAACAGGAAACCCCAATTCACGACCGGCGGCCGAGTATCCGGCACCTACAGGCACTCGCTTCGGCGCGGACTAGCCACCGAGGCCTGCCGGGCCGGCCACGACAAGATCACCATCGCGCGCGCCGGCGGCTGGTCCGAAAACTCGGGTGTGTCAAGTTAACGGCTGATCTCGGTTGTTGAGGTGTTCAGTTGGCGGTCGGGGTGAGTCGGCCTTCGAAGGCGATCTGGAAGGCGTTGAGGGGCGCCTTCCAGCGCATGGTCCATCGCTTGCGGCCCTTGCCGGTCGGGTCCAGGCTCATCAGCGCCATGTAGACGCACTTCAGCGCTGCGGCCTCGTTCGGGAAGTGCCCGCGGGCGCGGACGGCCTTGCGGATCCGCGCGTTGACGCTCTCGATGGCGTTCGTGCGTGCAGACGACCTTGCGGATCTCGACGTCGAAGCGGAGGAAGGGCACGAACTCGGCCCAGGCGTTCTCCCACAGCTTGACGATCGCCGGATACTTCTTGCCCCAGGCCTCGCTGGAACTCCAGGAACCGCTCCTCGCCGCGTCCTCGGTCGGCGCGGTGTAGACGGGCTTGAGCGCCTTGGCGATCTTGTCCCAGTCCTGGCGGGCCGCGTAACGGAAGCTGTTGCGCAGCAGGTGAACGATGCAGGTCTGCGACGATCGTGCGGGGCCAGACGGTCTCGACCGCGTCGGGCAGGCCCTTCAGCCCGTCGCAGACCAGCATCAGCACGTCGTCGACGCCGCGGTTCTTCAGCTCGGTGAACACCTGCAGCCAGTACTTGGCGCCCTCGCCGCCGTCGCCGGCCCAGATGCCCGAGGATGTCGCGGGTGCCCTCGACGGTGACCGCCATCACGACGTAGATCGGCCGGTTCGCGACCTGCCCGTCCCGGATCTTGACGTTGATCGCGTCGATGAACAGGACCGGATAGACGCGGTCCAGCGGCCGGTTCTGCCATTCGGCCATGCCGTCCATGACCTTGTCGGTGATCGTGGAGATGGTCTGCTTGGACACCTCGGCGCCGTAGACCTCGGCCAGATGCGCGGAGATCTCCCCGTGGGTGAGGCCCTTCGCGGACAGCGACAGCACCATCTCGTCGACGCCGGTCAGCCGGCGCTGCCGCTTCTTGACGATCTGCGGCTCGAAGGTGCCGTCGCGGTCGCGGGGCACCTTGACCTCGACCGGGCCGACGTCGGTCAGCACGGTCTTGGACCGGGTGCCGTTGCGGCTGTTGCCGCTGTTCTTGCCCGCCGGATCGTGCTTGTCATAGCCGAGGTGGTCGGTGATCTCGCCCTCCAGAGCGGACTCCAGCACCCGCTTGGTCAGCTGCTGCAGCAGCCCGCCCTCGCCGGTCAGCTGCAGCCCCTCGCTCCGGGCCCGGTCCACCAGCATCGCGATCAGCTGCTCGTCCGACGCCGCACCCTGCGGCGCCTGAACCGGCTGCCCGGCCAGACTCGTTCTCAACGGCGGTCTCGGTCACCTGGCGTCTCCTTGATCATCAGATCCGCCGTTAATTAGACACTCCCGAAAACTCGGCCGCGCTCGACGACTACATAGGGGATGCCGACCGTTTCGAGCAGAACGCGCTCAAGGGTGTGCTGTAATCCATCTTCTTCCGGAAGCGATTGCTAGTTGTGAGTAAGGCGAAGCGGAACAGGGCCCGGGACCGAACCGCACGGCGCGACATCAAGGTGTACGACGCCGAGCAGGTTATTTCCATGGTTGAGTGGATGGCCTCGCATTACGGCAGGCGCGACGCTGCAATACCCAAGCAGTGGCAGCCAGCAGTAGCTGTCGCCGCGAACATGCTGCATTGGTGGCTGCGAACCCAGGTCATGCTGCGCGTGGACAACGAGTTCGCTGGGGCACTGCTGACCTCGGAGACCGACGTGCCGTTGGTGCCCGACTGGCTCGTCACCATGCCCTACGAGAGCGTGGCCTGCTCGTTTCCGAAACCTGTCTCATTGTTCGATGGAGAAGTCCTCTGCCACTACCGCGGGTTCATCGTCACGGGGACCCGGCACGACCTAAGCCGAACCATGCCAAGTGGTCGAATCTGGACACACTATGGGCCAATGGCGGAGGGCGACGGACTCCGCTTCTTGTGGTTGTACAACCAGGAGGGCGACGACACGCCACGAGCCCAAACTATCAGTGTGGCGCTGCGCGGCCGCCTTGCTCAGGAAAGCCAGACAGTTCAGGATCTGATCGACGTCCAGAGCCGGATGGGCAAGGAGAGCGGAGAGAACTGGGGACAGGAAATGTCGTCGCTCGTGCCTCTCTCCATCCAGCTCGTTCTGTATCTCGCCGCTCGCGAGCCGGACCTTGAATGGATCCCCTCCGGAGCGGCTCCGGCGCCCGCAGCAGATCCGAGAAGCCCATATCGGTGACATCGGCTGGCGAGTCGGTTCGGCCCTTAGAACCTGGCGCAGGGAGACCGCCTCCTCGATCCCGGCCGAGAAGCCGGGCCCGGAGGGTTGGCGCCTGCCGCCCCACATCCGACGCGCTCACTGGCACCGTGTTCGGCTCGCAACCCGCGATGCTGCTGGCAACATCATCGGCAACCGCAGTGGTGAGCAGGGCGTCGACTGGCAATACGAGATGCGCTGGTTCCCGCCGACGCCAGTCAACGTGCCTGTCGAAGGCCTCCCGACGCCGACGATTCGTGACGTCGCCGTGGAGCACGATTAGAAGGACTGACGCCGGTCACGGGCGCTCAGAGGCGTCCTCTAGCTGATCGGAAGACCGCCATCGTGCCGCCGTTCGGTATACAGCCCCGTGAGGAACTCACGCTCGGCCACAGACGGGACACGGGCGAGCATGCCGTCGTTCGCGACGCGCTCGCGGAGGTTCTGCGCCTGGTTGACATCCGGCTCCCCCTTGTCGTTGACCACCTCCAGCACTACCCGGGCAGACGGGCTATCAGGCTCTTCCAGCAGCCGAACGCGCCACGCGTTGATGCTGTGAACGTCTATGTATCCCTGCCAGTCCCGTAGCTCGATCGCCGCCCTGCGCTCCCGGCGATTACGGATCTGCTTGCGCGACCACAACACGCCGGCGCCGAACACGCCGAAGACCGAGAAACCCCCGAGAATGGTGCTGACGTTCGCCAGGTCCCCCATCACATCCATGACGAGTTACCGTACTGGGCGGGCTCGCCCGCGATCGTCAGAACCATGAGCGGAGGTGCGGGCCGAGCGCTACACCCTGACAGGCCCGCACATCTCGTAGCGTTCTATGCCGGTTTCTAGCTTCAACCCTCGACGTTCATGAACTCGGCGAGCGTGTGCCGCTCGAAATAGGATTGATCAGCCCCGCGTTTTCCGGACAGCTTCTTAACGGCTAATTCACGCTACGAGCTGCCGGTTCCATACTCGTTGTGGACTTGTAGCGGGGTCCGGTAGTCGAGTCCCGAGTGGCGACGTCGAGAATTGTACCACAATTCGATGTACCGCGCGATGTCGTCGCGTGCACGCTCGCGGGTAGGGTATTGGGTACGGTGGACCCGTTCATTCTTGAGCGCAGCGAAGAACGATTCGGCCATTGCATTGTCGTAACAAATACCGGTGCGTCCAACAGACTGCCTTAGCTTGTACTTCTTCAACGTCGCGGAGAACTGAGCGGAAGTATAATTGCTTCCACGATCGGAATGAAAGAGCGCACAGTCGGCGAGTTGATGGTTGCGGGCGGCCATTTCGATGGCAGACTCGATCAACGGTGTCTTGTAGTTATCGTCCATCGCCCACCCGATAACCGCCTTGGTGTGGCAGTCGATCACCGTGGCCAGATAAACCCATCCTTCCCACGTCGGGATATAAGTTATGTCCCCGACCATCTTCTGGCCGGGAGCGTCGGCGGTGAAGTCTCGGTTCACCAGGTCGGGGATCGGGCGGGCGTGCCCGTCCTGCTCGGTGAGGCTGTACCGCCAAGGCCTCGGCTGGCAGGGCTCCAGGCCCAGCTCACGCATGAGAGCCCGGACCAGCTCGGGCCCGCAGGGCACACCCCGGTCCACCAGGTCGGCATGCACCCGCCGGTGCCCGTAGGTGCCGTCGGAATCCTCGAATGACTTGGCGATATAGAGCTTGAGGTCCTCCCGGCGCTGCGCGGTTGCCGATGCCGGCCGGTCCCGCCATTCGTAAAATCCAGAGCGGGATACCTCAAGCCAGTCGCACATCTTCACGATCGACGGCACCGTGTTGTTCGCAGTGGTGGAGTTGGGCGCGTGCTCCGCGTCGATGAACTCGAACTTGTCGCTCACCGAGGCTCCTGTGGCGAAGTACGCGGCAGCTTTTTCCAGGAAAGCGACCTTTTGCTTTAGTTCGCGAAGTTCGCGCTCCGCCTCACGCAGACGTGCCCGCTCGTTCACGGACAGCAGCGGCTCATCACCCGCGTGCTCGCGTCGATAGGCATTGACCCAGTTACCAAGAGTCGCCTCGTGGATACCGAGTTCCTTGGCCACTTGGGCGACCGGACGCGACGTCTCGATCGCCATCTTAACGGCTTCTTCCTTGAATTCAGGAGAGAAGCTCCTGCGATTCAGCGGCAACCAATGTTCCTTTCAGACGACCCAATCTTAGTGGGGTCGCTGTCCGGAAGGTTCGGGGCACCTCAGATCGCGTCGTTGAACTGCAGGTTCAGGCAGGAGCTAGCATGGGCACCTCATGGGCACTCGATCGGCAGACCTCCACCGACCGTGTGCCCAAGATCTGTCCACACGGCCCTTGAGCCGACTGAAGATCATCGCTGCCCAGCACCAGCGAGCGCTACGCCGAGCTGACCGCGCTCGGCGCCGGGTAGCCACCCCTGGACGGCGACAATGCTGATCACGCATCGCGGCCCAACCTCGTCTCATAACGAAGAGCAAGCCCGGATCACTACCGTGCTCCCCGGTTCAGCTCCCACCGTTTTCGCCCACGCCGAGGGCTGCGAAGCACCCGGAGTTTCTGAACCGTCCCAGAACCGACGGACATCACCAGACGCCGCTGACCTGCTACTTCTCGCAGACCCAGAATTTCGGACAGGGGAGCCGGGCGCCACGATCCGCGCTCGGTGATCACATGTCGGCGAATCGTGGGTGCTCGGCGGGTGCTCGTATGTCGCGGCACGGGCCGTCACATGACGGCACAACCCGTCAGCAGAACCGGCGGAGCCCCGGACGTAGTGACATGAACCGGCACCGAGAGCACCGATCTGATAGCAGAGCAGCGGACTCTTAGTCTGCTGACTCGGACCTGCAGGTGATGAAGCTACGCCCGACATCCGTTCGCATCACCGCAGGTCACGGCCCTGTGCTTGCCGAAAACCTCATCCGTGCAGCTCAAGCGGCATGCTCGTACTCGTTGAGGATTCCGCCTAGCCGTTGATGTCTTCGCGTATGTCCAAGCGCGCGATTCGGTCAGCGCGTGACCCAGGAGGCGGTCGGGTGTGCGGTCGCGCCCAGGATGCGGAGGCGGCGGGTGCGGTGTTCGATCACGGCCAGGACGTACATGCACGCCCCGGTCAGGGTGACGGTCTCCAGGAGGTCGCAAGCCAGCACCGCGTCGGCCTGCGCCGATTAAGGTACCGCCATCGCAAGTATGTTCGATGCGCCTGGCGTCTCCGGACGTCCTGATGCGGCGGATACACAAACGCCCGGGTCGCGCGCCGGACCTTCGACACGCCGAGTGGGGGAACTTGACGAGAAATAGCAGGTCAGAGCTTGATTATAGATTCACTAACCCATAATCTTGAGTTATGCGAGAGGCCGGGCCCGAGGATGAGCGTTCCTTCTCTGAGCGTCTTTTCGGCAGCCGCTACCGGCTCGAGCTGCTGGCCGCGTTCGCGGCGGCACCGGACGGCAGGGTGAATCTTGGCGTGCTGGCTGAAGGCAAGGGGGTACGGGCCGCGGTGTACTACCCCGCGATACGCGACTTGCTCGCGATGCGGTTGGGCGGTCCGCATCGAACAGGTCACACGGGACCGGCGGCGCTGGTACGAGCGGTCTGGCGACGATTCCCTCTGGGAGAGCTTCGCCGCCGTGATCGGCGGTCTCCAGCAGCATTTCGAGCAGATCGTGGGGGCCGACACCGGCCGCCGGGCCAGGCACGAGAGGGTGAGGGCATGAGGGGCGCAGCAGAGGTCTGTCCGGAGACCGTCAGCGAGGCCGCGTCCGTGTTCTCAGCGGGTATCGGATCAGGCGCCCAGTCGCGGGTCGTCCTGCAGGGCGTGCCCGCCGTGTTCAGCTATCGGCTGGAGGCTGAGGCGGGACGCCGGCGCCGGGCCGGGCTCGGCGCGATCACCTCACCCGACATCCTTCAATTCCTGCTGGGCCTGCCGGTCGGCGTACCCGGTCCCGCTGGCCGCGCTGACCCGGCCAGAGCGTTCCGTGCTGCGCTCGGCTGCCGATGGAGCGCTGCTGGTGGAAGACCGGTGTGTGATCAGGCTCGCCGAGCCTCCTGTAGCGGTGGGCTTGGCGATGGTGCCCGCCCGGGCGTGGCGCCGGGGACTGGAGCACGCTGGCCGTTTCGCGCCGTTCTGCTCGCGGGCGATGGTGTTGCGCAGGCCACCCCGCGACCTTGAGGTGCTGCGCATGGAGGCCGACTTCTATGGCGTCGGCGTCGTGATTGCCGGAGAAGGCGCCGAGCCGCCGGAGTTGGTCGTTCCGCCGGCTCCGTTCCATCGCAACCGATTCACCGCCGCAGGGTGGCTGTTCCTGGAGGAGACCTACCGGCAGGTCACGCGGTCCTCCTAGTTCTTCACCGGCATTCCGCGGGGATCGGCGGTTTCGCCGTCGATCGCCAGCCCGGCCCATTTCTTGAGGTGCGTGTCCGGCGCGAACCGTCCGGGCATCCGAATCCTTATGTTTTCGGCCGCCTGGGCGTCGAGGGCGAGCTTGCACTGGTTGCGCCACCACCGCTGCCGTTCGGTGCCCTGCTCGGTCAGCAGGGCCGGGAGCCAGGTGTTCCACGTGGCGATGTTGTGCGCGTTGGCGGCGGCTTTTACGGCGTTAGCGGCGCCGAAGAAGGAGTCCAGCATTGTTCCGCGGCACTGCGGGCAGCGGCACGGTGGGGCGGGGATGTTGGCATAGGTGTCTGCCAGGAACTTGGCACCGCTGAACCGCAGCATCTCCGGAACCAGGACGGTCGCGTAGATCGGCCCGCCGCCCTTCTTTGAGGTCTCCGGGCGTTCGCCGGCCGGCACGAGGTGACGGACGGGACCTCCGGCGCCGATGGCGGCGAACGCGCCGCCGTGCGCCAGCGCGTCGAAGCCCGCCATGTCGGTGCGCCACAGGCCGGTGCCAGGTGCTTCCCGCAGGAGCGTACGCAGGTTGAGGACCGCGGCGGCGAAGTTGTCCATCGGGTTGAACTGGCAGCCGAAGATCAGCCCGACCGGATGTGGGATGAGATTGATGACCGCGGTGAGCTGCTTGCGCGCGGTCTCGTCCTGGAGCCAGCCGATCGACATAGGAAGAATGACCAGCACGTCGTCGCGCTCCAGCCTCCTGACCTCCTCCATGATCGCTTTGAGGGAGGCGGAGTCTCGGGCTCTCACGTAGCGGGTGGGGGTGATCGCGAAACTCGCGCCCCGGTCGATCTGCTGCTGCAGAACGTCGGGCAGCTCACAGCCGAACATGCCCTCCGTCGGCAGGTCGAACGGCTCCTTGGGCGTGGCAACCTGCTTCTCGTAGGGAGCGATGTCCTCGGCGAGCACGCCGTGGAAGGCGGGCCTGAGTGCTTGGAGTTGGGCGGAGGCTCCAGCACCGCACACCACCAGGCCGCCGTGGTCGGGGTGCAGATGGGCGGGCGGCTGGGAACCGAGCAACTGCGGCCGCTCCAGCGTCAAGATCCGCTGGGCGACCGCCCGGGCCGCTGTCCCCTGGTGCTTGCGAGAGGTGAGCAGGGGGCCTGCGGTGGCGTGGCTGTCTGCGGTACTGCTGTCGTTCATGCTCACCTCGTGAGACTCAGTCGACGTCGTGGTGTGATGACCCGGCGTCGCCGCAGGCGCTGCCAGGGTGAGGCGCGAACAGCAGGGAGTACTCCTCCGGAAGCACACCCACTTGGTCTGCGGCACGGGAGAGGCCGTGCTGGTGCGCGAGCCGCCGCGCGGCGGCGGCGATAGCGCGTGGGACCTCGCGGTGGATCTCGCCAGGCTCCTGCTTCTTGTAGCCGAGGGTGGACATCTCGATCACCAGGTTGCGGTACTGCCATTCGCTGATCTGCGACAGAGTCAGCGCGGTGCGGGCTAGAGCTGCCATCGACACACCCCAGCGCTGCTTCAGCGCCAGCAACCTGGCCAGGTCGAGAGGGCCGCCTAGTTCATCGGCGATGTCGGCGGCGGGCATCAAGAATTCACTGGCGAACTCGTCGGCCTGCCGCTCCTGACGGGCCGTCGCACCCGGCTCCGCGTGCATCACGACGTGACCGACCTCGTGGGTGAAGGTGAACCTGAACCGGTCGGCCGGAGCGTGCGCACTCAGCAGGAACAACGGGGCGTCCACGCCGTCCCACTGGCTGACCGCGTCAAGATCGGGGGTGTCTAGATCCCGGACCAGTACCATGCCCCCGGCGCTTTCGACGACGCCGATCAGGTCGGCGACCGGGCCGGCTGGAAGGCCCCACAACTTGCGGAGGGCTTGAGCTGCCTCGGCGGGGGTGTCCAAGTCGCTCACCTCGATCCGCTCGAACCGATGAGCACCCCGCACTCGCGGTTCGACCAGGCCGCGTACCTGCAACCACGCCATGGCGAGCTGGGCGTGGATACGGCGCAGTTCCTTCGCTCCGAGGGACGCCTTCTTGCGGTGATGCACCAGCCCGATGCCAACCCCGTTCATCTCGGCATCCACGCACAACACCCCGGCCGGGTAGCGCAGGACCCGTCCGTACAGGGCCAGCCGCTCACCGTCGACGGCCAGCTTGCCAGCCTCCGCCTTGCTGACATAGCCCTGGCTGATCGGCTCCCCGGCCAGCTTCGACATGGCGTCGGCCAGCGAGGTCTGGCTCATGCCACGGGATTCACGCGCCAGTGTCAGCATCATCGCGTGCGCCTTCAATGTCTCGCCCATCCCCACCTCCGACCATCACCAGAAGCCCTAGCTTCAACCACACATTACACCATCAAATTATTCCTCGTTCCATCCACCGATCGTAGTACTGTCTCCGGACCCGTGCAGCACACGGCCCACCACCGTCTTCGAGGAGTACACGTCCGACAACGACGACCACTGGTCGGCGTCATGCCAGGACCCGAACTGCCTGTGGGTAGTGGAGTGTGTCTGGCGGCCGCACGGCGACGGCAGCGAACTGACGGCCCTGCATGGCCGCCACCCGGCACGGGCGTAACACCGACGCCAACGGCGGCGCGTAACTGTCCAGCGCGGCGCAGACAGCGACTTCTGGTCGCCCAACCTGTACCGCTGGAAAACGCTACTGCGCCGGCATGCCGATCTCGTCAAGCGGCGGTGGACCTACAAGCGCAAGTCGTCGGGCCGCTCACCAACGCGGCAGGCGATCCGCGCACTGGTGCTGCGTTTGGCCGCGGAGAATCCGACCTGGGGTTACCGTGACCCAGCGTTCCCAGTTCGCTTCCGAGCCCACGGGCTCACCCTCGGGTACATTTGCCGGTCCCGCTCGTCGCGTGGCCCGTCGTACAGCTTGCGTACGGCACCGATCTGTGTCGGTGAGGCAGTTCGCGCTGTCGGTTCCCGTCGCGCAGCGCAGGCTCCGCGGATCGAACGCGCAGGCACGCGGGTCGTCGATCTGACCGTCGGCCAGACCGTCCGTTGCGTCGCACTCGCACAGGACGGCGGCGTACAGCGCGGGAAGCTTGGCGGCGGCCAGGATGGGCCGGCCCCGCGCGTCGGTGTTGGCCGTGACGTGCCAGCCCGCGGACCACACGATGAGCGACGTGAGCGACGACGCCGGGGCGCCGGCGACGATGCCGTAGGCGCCGCGCGGGCCAGACCGTCAGCGAACCAGGTAGACGAGCCGCCCAGACTGTAGATACACGAGACCGCGTCCTGCCGGTGGTGTCACTCGCTCATTTACTTTCTATCTCTACACATCTAGAGTTGGAATATGAACTCTAGGCCCCGCATCACCGAGGCCACCCTTGACGTCCTTGAGGTCCTACTCGGTCCGGATGAGGCGTTGTACGGACTGAAGATCGCCAAAGCCGCCGGGCGGCCCACTGGGAGCGTGTTTCCGATCCTGGCCCGGTTGGAGCAGCTTGGGTGGGTGGTCAGTGAGTGGGAGACAGGCGATCCAGCCACGCGTGGACCTCGTCGCCGGTTCTATCGGTTCAGCCCTGACGGTCTGGCTACGGCTCGCGCCGTGCTAGCTGAGCGTCGTCCAGTCCGCAGACTCGCCAGTTCCCCCCAGTTCCCCAGACTGTACCCAGGCGCGGAGGAAACTCGGTGACTACCGGCATGCTGGTATTCCTGGTGACGGCGGTGCTGTTGCCGATGCTGTTGGCTGAACTCGGCGATTGGTGCCCATGGCTGGCGAAACGACTCGTACGCTGGTCGGCCCGCCGTTTGCGCAGCCCGGAAGACCGAGCCAGATATGAAGAAGAATGGGTTGCTAACCTAGACGAGGTGCCAGGCAAGCTCTCACGACTGGTTGCCGCACTTGGGTACCTCGTCAGCGTCCCACGCATGCGAGCCACGCTCGGCCAATCCCAATCACCACAGACGACCCCCTTGGACGCGGCCACCGGGCTTCCTCAAGGCATCAGCAACATATGGATGCTCCCCCGCGCCCCCTCGACCTTTGTCGGTCGCGAACGCGAGGTCACGCACCTTCTAGCCCTTACACGATCACACCTGACAGACGGGAACGTCGCCAGCCCAGTTTGCGTCATCCAAGGGATGGCCGGAATCGGCAAGACCGCCCTCGCCGTCCATACCGCCCACCTCCTCGCCTCAAACTTCGATAATCACATATTCGTCCATCTGCAAGATTCTTCTCCTGACCGCAAGCCACTCCACGCCATCGACGCGCTCGGTAATATTCTCCGGTGCCTAGGTGTAAGTTCTCATGAGATCCCGCCGGACCTTGATCGTCGCGCCATGCTCTACCGTGCCCTGGTTGCCGATACAAGGACTCTTATCTTGCTTGATGACGCAACCAGCGAAGAACAGGTCCACCCCCTAGTCCCAGACAGTGCCGGGTGCCTCGTCGTAGTGACTAGCCGCCGAAAAATTTTAGAACTTAACTCTGCCAATTGCCTTTTACTTACGGCCCTCCCACCGGGAGAAGCGGTCGAATTGTTCTGCCAAATCGCTGGGCTAAAACGGATCCATGGCCAGCGCAAGACAGTTGTCGAGATCGTGGCGCTGTGTGGGTATCTCCCACTGGCCATCCAACTCACCGCCGGGAGAATACGACGCAGACCCGACTGGCGCCTCAGCGAGGTTGCCGAGATGCTCCGCGAAGGGCACAGGCGCGAAAACCCCCATCACTGAACCCGCAGTGCTCACGATCCGGACTGGCCGCCGAGCTGAACCCGGGGCCACCCCCGCGTACGCAGGGAACACAGCGCGCCGTACCGTCGTGCTCGGGACTACCCCGCGCATGCACGGGGAAGCACCCATCGAGGCCCTGCATCCGCCAGTCCACGTAGGGACCATCCCGCCCGCGGGGAGTACTTCGTTGAAAAGTCCCCCATGGGAGACAGTTTGGACCACCCACGTGTGCGCGGGGAGCACTCGCCGGTGAACGTCTCGGGTGGGAGCCTTGTACATGCCGAAAACTCAATCCATGCAGGTCAAGCGGCATGCTCGTACTCGTTGAGGATTCCGCCCAGGCGTTGACGTCGTCGCACGTTCAGGCGAGTGATTCGGTCAGGATCGGTGATCGGTGGAGGCAGCGAATGAAGCGGGCGGGCGTTCGCGATGCCCTGATGAGGTCGATGCTCGTTGAAGAAGCCTTCGAACTCGCGCAGCGCATGAAGCAGGTGGCCGTGGTTCCAGATCAACGTCCGGTCGAGGAGTTCACGACGGCAGGTCTGCACCCACCGCTCCATGATCGCATTCATTCTCGGCATCCGGACTCCGGTCAGCACGACCTCGAGGCCCGCATCGGCCAGGACCGCGTCGAAGACCGCGGGGAACCTGCCGTCTCGGTCGCGGATCAGGAACCGTGCCCGGCATCCGGCGTCTCCCAGGTCCATGACCAAGTTCCTTGCGGCCTGGGCCACCCAGGACGCGGTCGGGTGTGCGGTCGCGCCCAAGATGCGGATCCGGCGGGTACGGTGCTCGATCACCGCCAGCACGTACATCCGCGCCCCGGACAGAGCGACGGTCTCCAGAAAGTCGCACGCCAGCAGCGCGTCGGCCTGGGAACGCAAGAAGGCGGCCCAGGTGGTGCGGGCCCTTTCTGGTGCCGGGTCGATCCCGGCGTCCTTGAGGATCTCCCACACCGTCGACGCGGCGACCTTCACCCCCAGCACGAGCAGTTCCCCGTGCACGCGCCGGTATCCCCAGCCGGGGTTCTCCCGGACCATACGCAGCACCAGGACGCGGATGGAACGCACGGTCGGCGGACGGCCCGGCCGCTTCGGCTTGGACCGGGCAGCGTGCCGACCCGCGATCAGGTCACGATGCCAGCGCAGCACCGTGTCCGGGCGTACCAGCAGCCGCAGCCGACGCAGCACCTCCGGCCGCACACGGTGGACCAGCGCCGCCAGGATCGCCCGGCCGGGCAAGGTGAACCGCACCTTCTTCCCACCCAGCTGACGTTCCAGCACGGCGATCTGATGCCGCAGCGCCAGGATTTCGACGTCCTTGTCCCTATCGCCCACCGGAAGAAGACACAGCACCGCGAACGTGTTCGTCACCGTCAAGTACGCCAGTCGCAACAACACAGCCGGCCATCATGCCGCGGCGGCCACCTTCCACGCAGGCGCTCCGAAGTGATCAACCACCACCACGCCCGGACCCAACGATCAACCCCCACCCCTCTCACCTGCATGGATGAGGTTTTCGGCAGGCACAGGGTTGGGTCGGTGAAACCCGACCGCGACTTCCGGCGCCACTGAGGTCGCGGGGCTGTCAGTCGCTGGCGTGGGCGGTGTTGTCGATCCAGTGCTGTGCGAGGTCGGTGTTGCCCTCGATGGTGATGGCGGTGGTTTCGTGGTCGGTGAGCGGGAGTCGTCGGGTCAAGGTCAGCAGCAGTGATCGTGCCGGACCGGTCACCGTCACGTCGTTCTGCTGGGTTGCCGGCTGCCACGTTGCCCCGTCAGGCCGTCGTTCGACGAACCACGCGTCGGTGGTGTCGATGGCCAGCCACTGCAGGGTCTGTCCGGTGCCTCGGAGGGCGTGGGCGGATGCGGGCCGCTGCATCGCCCACGTGGGCGAGGTGAGCATCGTGAAGTGGTTGGTGATGAGCGCGGCTGCGATGTCGGCGTCGATGTCGGCTGGGCGGTCCGCCGCGGTGGCCGCGTCGAAGCCGTGCACGACCGCCTCGTTGAGCATGCTGGACATCCAGAATTGAGTCCCGGACCGCTCGTCTCCTGAGGCGTTGAACACCGGTGCGTCGGGGGCGTCATCGGAGCACGCGCTCGCGACCCGCTGCGCGGACTCCGACAGCCATGCCTGCCACTCGCGGGGATTGGCCGGCGGTACGGCCATCTCGGTGGGCAGTTGGGTGGGGTCGGTGATGCGCTGCTCGATGATCTCCGCGACCCAGTGCTGGGTCTGGCCCACGTGCGCGACGAGGTCGGTGACGGTCCACTTCGGTGCTGTCGGCACGGCGGCGTCGGGTCCGGCCGCGGTGGCTGACTCCGCCAGGTGTCGGGTGTGTTCGACGATCGCCCGCCGGGCGCGTTCCACGTTCAGCTCGGTCATGGGGTACTCCTCCTTGGTGTCTGGGTAGCTGGAGATCGTTCACTAGGCCCGCCTCCTGCAGGTGGCTTCGACTACGCATCGAATGACGGAAGCGGGGATCGACAACAGGCGGTCCTCGGCCGGACCGGGCCTGGCCGAGCTGAGCGGCCGAGCCGGAAGAAGCGAGAACATCGTGCGGTGAGTGTCATGTTTCCTCCTCCGGAACATCATCAAGAACAAGACGAACCGGCGGACGTGGTCAGGCGGCCGGTGTGTAGGTCTGGTGGATCACTCCGGTGGAGAAGGTCTCGGCCGAGGCCAGTCGCAGTTCGACGGCATTGAGGTCGTCGAACCACCGGGCGCCCTTGCCGAGCACAATCGGGTGGACGAAGAGCTGCAGCTGGTCGAGAAGTCCGGCTGTGAGCAGTGATCGCACGAGGGTGAGGCTGCCGGTCACGCCGATGTCCTTGCCTGCGGCGGACTTGAGCGTCGTGATCCGGTCCAGCACGTCACCACTGATGATCTCGGTGTTGTTCCACGTGGCCTCGGTCAGAGTGTTGGTGACGACGTACTTCTTCTGGTTGTTCATGATGTCGGCCACCTCGTCCTCGCTTGTCGGCCAGTAGGCGGCGAACTGCTGGTACTGAACGCGGCCGAGCAGCATCGCATCCGAGTTGGCCATGGCGGCGCCGACGGCATTGCCCATCTCGTCGTCGAAGTAGGGGAAATGCCAGGTATCGGGCGCCTCGGCCACGCCGTCGAGGGACACGAACAGGCTCGCGATGATCTTGCGCATGAAGTCCTCCAGTGTGTTCGACCGGGAATGTAGTTCGATGCCCGATAGTACGATGCCGAACTATTATGTGTCAAATAGTATGATGGGGGCATGCGTGAGAGCGATGAAGTGGACAAGGTGATCAGGCAGTGGCGGCGGGAGCGGTCCGACCTGGACCTGTGGCCGGTCGAGGTCATGGCGCGGGTGACGCGGTTCGCCGCGATCATGAACCGTTCCTTTGACGAGGTTTTCGCCCGCCACGGCCTACGTAACGGAGAGTTCGACGTGCTGGCCGCGATCCGCCGGTCCGGGCCGCCCTACGTGGTGACCCCGTCGGCGCTGTCCGAGCAACTGATGCTGTCGCGGGCGGGGATGACCAACCGCCTCGACCGGCTCGACCGGGCCGGCCTGATCCACCGGCGGCTGGATCCGGAGGACCGTCGCAGCTTCCTGGTCACACTCACCGAGAAGGGCATGGCGATCGTCGACGCGGCCATGAGCGACCATGCCGCGAACGAGGCGGCGCTGCTATCCGGGCTGTCCGAACGGCAGCAGCAACAATTGGACGACGCGATGTACACCCTGCTGCGGATGGTCAAGGACCGGGATATCTGAGCGGCCTGAGCGGTGGCACGCTGCTATGAGCACCGACGCCTCGACCAACTGCGTCTCGGCCACCGTTGCCGCCAAGCACGCGGCCGGCGTCAGTGTCGAAGCGCGCTACGGCCTGCTCAAGCGCGCCGCGGACGTGAGCGGGTCTGGACGGTCAGCAGTGAGGAGGATGTCATGATCGGGGCTTCACCAGCGCTCACTGACGCTCTGGCGTGTTCAATCACCGCCAACACATACATGCGTGCTCCGGACAGAGAGACCGTCTCGAAGAAGACACACGTCAACAAGGCCTCGGCTTGGGAACGCGAAAAGCCGGCCCAGCTGCTGGACGCGCACTCGGGCGCCGGGTCGATACGGCGTCCTGCAGGATCTCCCAGACAGTCGAGGCGGCCACTTTCACGCCCAGGACCAGCAGTTCACCCCGGACGCGCCGAGGACTTACTTGAGGTGATTCCGCGCTTCACTGATCAGTCGGCCAGATGAGTGCACTGGTTGTGGCGTCGTAGATGTGGTGTGTATCCCGCTCGGGGATTGAACCTTTGTGCTGCCCAGGTCCTGGCGAGTTCAGGCCTGACCACCGGCCGTCCGAGCCTAGTCAAGGTTAGACCATCGCAAAGCCCCGGCAGCTCGGCGGAGGACGGTCATCACTGCGGCCATGGCTCGCCGACAACTCTGCGACTGCCTCTAACCCAAGACTGGTGAACGATCGAAGCATGTTTGCTCGGTGTTTGCTCGTACGTCGCGGTACCGTCCGTCATCCACCGACACAACCCGGCATTAAACCAGCGGAGTCGCGGACGAATCGACATAGGCTGACACCGAGAGGACCAATATGGCATAAGGGCTGTGGACTTTTAATCCACAGCTTCGTTCTTGCACGAGCTTCGAAGATCCTGCAGGTCAATGCCATCGGCAGCAGACGCCAGTGCAGCCATACTCTCTCAACGCGGTGTCTGGGGAGGCGGCTCCAGCAAGCCCGCAACACCAGCGTTCTTGACAAGGCGTCCCCATCGAGCGCTCAGCCTGGACCGCCATTGCCGTAGACATCTCTCGACACGGCGTAGGTGGCCGTGAACTCGCCGCCGGCCTGGCCGCCAAATACGTCAGCCCCCGTCCTTCGAAAGGACGAGGGCCTTGCCCTGTTCTGAGTGGCGCGAGCCGGACTTGAACCGGCGACCTCTGGGTTATGAGCCCAGCGAGCTACCGAACTGCTCCACCGCGCACAGAAATGTTACATGATCACAACACGTGCCACGAACGTTTACGGCCGGCCAATGACGGCAGCCTGGCGGCTCACACATGCAGGTCGCCGGCGAGCTCGCCTCCACCGGCTGTCCCCGCGAGGTGGGACCAGGCGTCTACGACATCCACTCCCCACGCGTCCCGAGCGCCACCGAGGCCGCAGACCTACTCCGCAGAGGGCTCGAGGCCATCCCCGCCGACCGGCTGTGGGTCAACCCCGATTGCGGACTGAAAACCCGCGGTCGGCCAGGACTCCCGCCGAAGCCTTCGGCGAGCATCCATGCTCGCTGACAAGCAGTGTTGCGACGACTCCTTGAACTCAAGGAGTACGCCGCGGCCAAGACCGCGGCGGCGTGCCGCCGGCACGGCATCACCCTGAGCGGAATGAGTACAGCCGCCCAGCGTTTCTCGCCATGGCTCAGCACCAGCGTATGCATGTGCTGGTAGCTGACCACCGCCGCAATGGCCGCCAAGAGCATGACACTCACCGCGGTCGTCCGGCGAATCCATCGAAGTGATCTTGCCGTTGACGACGCGCCGTACGACGCCGCATCTACAGCCGAGTGGAACCGATCGGCCATCCCAGCTCACTGCCGACGCAGTACGAGATCAGCAGGCAAGACCATGGGCTTAACTGTCCAGTCGCCCCTCGGACACACTTTTTGTACATGTTCGATTATTTCCGGACATGACAGAGCGCCTCTCGATGCCCAGCTTCGGCTGTGGCGTCGATTCGTGCTCGTTCTACCTCCCTCCGGGGGGTGTCATCGCTGCACGTAGAGCGGCGCGCTGTGGTCGTGTGCGGGCGTATCAGCGTGTGCGGTCGAGGGCGACCTTCACCTCCTGCGAGGTGTCCGCCTGTAAAGCGTGGGTGACGGGTTCGTAGGTGAAGGTGACCTTTGGACTCGCAGGTGGCTGATGACCTCGTTGGTGGCCGGCGGAACGGTGCCCGGTTCGAGGTCTGCCCCAGACAGCAGGACCCATAGGGTGCTCAGGTGAGGCAGGATTCGGTCCTCACGGATGTAGAGGTTTTTCGGCCGGTCCGGATCCGCCTTGGACGGGGCTGGCGTGTCCGTGCCGACAGCGGTAGGCGGCCCGGTTGTTCGCCCAGCAAGCCTCCATGCGCCGCCCGCAGATCCCGCACCGCAGCAACCCGGCGAGCCGGTAGCACCGATCGGGGCTGGGGTTACCACGTGGGGCCCGGATGTCC
The DNA here is from genome assembly GCA_963799975.1 of uncultured Actinomycetota bacterium. Lineage (GTDB taxonomy): Bacteria > Actinomycetota > Actinomycetes > Streptosporangiales > Streptosporangiaceae > Actinoallomurus. The sequence continues at coordinate 447,047 of CAWCZF010000004.1, forward strand.
TGGGCTTCGATGAAGTCAGCCTCGCTGACCAGCGCTGGGTGGGCGGGCCGGGTGGAGATGACCCAGCCATCAGGCAGATTCCATCGCTGCACCTGTCGGTGCCCGAGCCCGGCGTTGGCGGGGTCGATCAGGTCATGAGCGGCAGGCTGCCGGTTCCAGACCTGCCGGCCGGTGTAACGGGGGTTGGCCAGGATCGTCCGCACGGTGGTCAGCGGCCAGGCGTGCCCGGCACTATGCGTATTCCGTTCTGGATCGGCCGCCGACGGGCAGGGGGTTCCGAGGTCGTTCAACGCCCGTGTGATCCGGGCGATGCGGTGGCCGGCCAGCCGCTGCGTGAATTTCCACTTCACGATCGGCGCGGTATCAGGATCCGGTTCGAGCCGATGCGCTCGGCGCCCCCATGCGGCATGCGCCCGGTGCGGATGCGGCCCCGCATCAACCAATCGGTAGCCGTAGGGAGGACGGCCTCCTTGGTACCGGCCCTGCTCGCGAACTTGGGGTGGCCATCGCGGTGCTCACCCGGATCCGCGTACGGGTGATCTCTCGCTTCGACTGCATACCCAGCCCGATCATCAGCTGCTCATGCCCCTCAGCCTCAAAATCGACCCGGCCGCCGACCTCGGGCATCCACAGTTGGACGCCGTAATGCGCGAACAGTGGCGCCATCAGCTGAACTGGTTGCCGTAAAAGGCCCGCTCGTACTCCCCCACCACGATCGCGTCGAAATCGCGATCAGGATCCGCCATCGCCGCCACCAACGCCGCAGCCTCCGGCCTCCGCGCCCACGGCAGAACCCGGCTCTGCCCCGAATCAAAGAACTCAGCCACGATGCACCCATGCCCACAGACGAGTGCAACGGCCTGATTCTGCTGCCGCGCCCGCGACGTCACCGGATCTTGACGATCCTCCATCGATACCCGCCCATAGAGCGCGAAGCGCAACCCCCCCTTTCTGGGCACCATCGGGCGATCGGCAAACTGCTCAACCCAGGCCAAGAGCGTGTCGCCGGCATCTTGTGTCGCCTGCGCCAGCACGCTTGGCACCCAAACGGCCATAACTCGCGCCTCTCGCCGAACCCGATACAGCTCTACGATTCCAGCATGCACGAAGGATGAAGCACATATATGGCAAACGACAGAATTACCTGCCGCGCCTAACTCGTCAGCCACACTCACCGATACATAAATTATCTTGTAGTGGCACTTATCGCGTTTCTTCAAGTCCCGCCAGCCATTAAACATGGGTACGAAAAGCCCGGAGACGCACGTCTACGCCGCCAGCGGGAGCTCGAAGATCGAGGGCTCAGCGCGGCTTGCGCCGGTTGTAATGAGCCGCGTACTCGACCAAACGCCACTCCCCTAAGATCAGCATCCGGTCGGTGCATTCGGAACGCACGGTGCGTACCCAACGTTCGGCGAACGCGTTCGCCCGAGGCGACCGGGCTGGGATCTTGATCACGCGGATCTCGCTGCCAGCCATCACATCATCAAAGACCCGCGTGAACTTGGTGTCCCAGGAACCGAGACCTCCCTACCCGGTCTCCGAGGTCGATCAATAGGTTGCGGGCCTGCTGAGCGACCCATGCTCCATCCGGGTTGGCGGAGGCGTTCTCCCGGGCCAATCTCCGCACCAGCGCCACGATGACCGGGTCGATCGTGGCCTGCCCGATCTGCGCGATGGCCTGATCCCTCGACCGCCGGGCGGTGCGCGTCGCACGATCAGGGTCGGGACGGCCTATCGGGGGGAGGGGCCGGTCAGGTTCCGGGTGAGGAACTCCAGGATCGCCGGCAGGAGTTTCTTCAGGTCGGCGGTCTGGTGCAGGCCGTGTGGCTGGATGTAGGCGGTGACGGCGGTGGGCGGCCGGAGCGTCTTGGTCAGCGCGTCGATCCGTGCCACGTCCGCGTGGATCTTCGGGTCTCCGCCTGCGAGGAGGAACAGCCGGAGGTCGGGCCTGGTCCGCTGGAGGATCAGGTCCGGGCGGTTGGCCTGGCGGTCGCGCTGGGACCAGTTCAGCGTCGTGTCGGGCGTGAAGTATCCGCCCCACGACACTGCCGCCGTGTACGTGCCGGGGCGCTCGGCGGCTATTTTCACGGCGCAGAAGGCCCCGGACGACGCGCCGACCGTGCCCCAGCCGTTCCGGTTCGTCAGGGTGTGGAAGGACGCGCGCACCAGAGCGGGCACGTCGTCGGCCAGCCAGGTGCCGATCCGGACGTGTCCGGGGATGTCACTGCACTCGGTGTCCTCGCGCGTGGACGGCTGCATGATCGGCATCACCATGATGAACGGGTGGGCCCGGCCCTGCCGGGCCAGCAGCACGTCGTCCTCCTGGATCGGCTCGACCTTCGGGTCGGTCCAGTAGTTGTAGCCGGCACCGCTGCCGCCCGGGTACAGCATGAGCACCGGGAAGCGCGCCTTGGCGTACGCGGGATCGCGGTACTGCGGCGGCAGCCACACCCAGACCTTGCCGGTCATCCCGGACTTGGCGCCCTTCAGCGACGTGAGGAGGATCGGGCCGGCCGAGGTCCGGCGGGCGATCCGGAACCGCGCCGCCTGCGACGGTACCGAGGCTCGGCTCGTCGTCGGTGCGGGAGCGGGCGGGTGCGCGCCGTCGCCGGAGTCGCACCCGGCGAGCAGGAGGGCGGCGATCAGCGGCCCCGTCACGCGCCGCATCGTCGCGATCATGATGGCCGGTACAGGGCGGAAGGTAGACCGACCAATGCCGGCCGAGCCCGGACAGCGGATGCCGGACCCAGTCCGCCGCGTAGGCGGGCGGCCGGTCGTCGCGCACCAGGACACCGGTCGGCACGCGGTGAGCGTCCGCCACGATTCGCTCCGGCGTCGACTGGAGGATCCCCTCCGGCGGTCCGTCCGGCAGCCCAGGTAGAACGCCACCGGCACGGAGCGCGAGCCGCTCAGCAGGCAGGGTGCCAGCAGGCCGAGCCGGTGCAGGCCCGCGGCGCCGGGAGTACCCCACCAGCAGCAGGTAGGGCACTCCCGCGGACACGCCGCGCAAGGCGGCCATCACCGTCGGCTCCGCCCGGCGGGCGCGTACGGTCAGGACCGCACCTCCCGCCGCGAGCAGCGGGACGGCGAACCACCAAAGGACGAGCGGGGTGGGCGGAACGCTCGTACCACACGGACGGCACTCACGCGGCCCATTGATCGCGCGCAACTCGTAGAGGATCGCCCGCGGATGCCGGCCGAGGCCACCCTCGATCGCGCTCGACCGCCGCAGCCGTTCGAGCGGCCGCCGTATCGCTGGAACGACTCGACGGTCCACTGCGCGAGGCCGAGCCCCGGCGCCGCCACCACGGCGAGCAGGAGGCCCCGGCCGCCGCCACCCCCGCACGAGGAGCGCGGCCACCGGCAGCGGCAGCCAGATCCAGAAGGCGTCGCCCGGCCGCATCAGCGCCGCGACCGCTCCGGAGACCACCAGCCCGGCGTAAGCGGCTCGCCCGCCCGAGCGCGCGCAGCGGACGAACCAGCCGGTCATGGCGAGGCCGGCCATCGCGACCCAGAAATTCGGGATGACCTCGGAGGCGTAGATCCCGGTGACCCAGAGGCCGCCGAACAGTGACGCCGCCAGCGCGACGACCGACCGCCGCGAGGTCAGCGCGAGCCATGGCCGGTACGCGAGGAAGAGCGCCGCGCCGCCGAGCACGGTCAGGTAGGCGCGGAGAAGGTTCAGCGACCCGGTCAGCTCGACCGCGGGGCGATGAGGTAGGTGATGCCGCACGCCCGCGGAGCGCTGAACGCGGCCGCCGGGAACCGCGGGCTCACCTGGCTGATATAGCGACTCGTCCCAGCCCACCCCGCCGTGCCGGGTCACCACGGTTAGGTGAGCCGCGGTCAGCAGCGCGGCCATCCCGGCGAGTGGCAGGCCCAGCCACCGAAGCGGATTGGGCAGGGGCGCGACCGGCGGACACGTCGTCTCTTGCGTCGTGGTCTTTCGCATCAGTGATGGCGAGCCAGCTCCGTCGTCAGCCACTGAAAGCACTTGGGCAGCATGGCGGCCCAGACGCCGGTGTTGTGCCCGCCGCGAGGCACCACGTACGTGTAGACGAGCGTCGGCGGTCTGGCCACCTTCACCATGGTGGCGACCGAGCCGACGGTGCCGGGGTCCTGCTTGCTCGCCGCGAGGAGCAGGTCGACATGGGGATGCCGCTGTCGGATCAGCGCCGGTACGTTCTCACCGGGCAGCTTCGCGAGGGCGGAGGTGAACGGGCTGAAGTACCCGGCGATGCTGACCCCGGCGCGGAACAGCTTCGGGTACTGGACCGGCAGCTTCGCGGCGCAGAACCCGCCCGTGGAGTACCCCATCGTGCGCCCAGGAGTCCGCGCCGGGCAGCGTGCGGAAGTTCGACGTGATGATCCGCCGTACATCCTCGGTCAGCCAGGTGGCGACCTTCGGGCCGTGCGGGACGTTGACGCACTCGGTGTCGTGGCCCGGCTGCACGGTGATCGTCGGCGCCACCAGGATGTACGGCTGTGCGGCCCCGGTGTTCATGGCCTTCTGCAGCTTCTTGGGCCCCTGCATGGCGTGGAACCACGTTTCCGGGGTGCCCGGGTAACCGCTGAACAGCTCGACCACCGGGAATCGCCGCTGTGGCTGGGTGCGGTACTGCGGGGGCAGCCACACCCAGATCTTGCTGCGGATCCGCGATCCCGTCCCGAGGACCGTCGCCTCCAGCGTGTGGTCCGGGCCCAGGCGGAAGTCGTTGCGCAGCGGGCCGCCCGCCATCGGCGGGCCGCCGTAGTTCGGCTGCTCGATCGGCGTGTTCGTGCCGTTCTGCCCACCGGTCAGGTCGCTCCACGAGGCGAAGAACTGGTACTTGTCGTTGACCACTACGCCCACCGCGAGCACAGCCGCGACCTGGCTGGCCACGATCAGCGACACGCGTGCCGGCAGCGCGAACAGACCGTGTACGCGCGCCCACAGCAGGACGCACGCCGCCGGGCATCCCGCGGCGAGCATGAGCATCAACACAAGGAGCGGCCAGCCCAGCAGACCCACCGCTCCCCCTGACTCCGATACGGCCGCCGCGGGATCGCAAGACGGCTAGACCCGGTCTACCGTGTCCAGACCAGCGAATAGAAGGGCGTTTGCCGTCCGTTGACGCACCGATAATCCCGCCGTAACAGATCTTTACCGGACGTGATGGTTGGCCCTCGGCGGGTGCCTCATCCAGAGCTCGGAGAGGTGTCTAGTCGAGACTCTCCAGACCCGAGCCGGCGCTCTTCAACGATCGACTGGCGGGCGGGCTCGGTGGCCTGTGGCTGGGGCCGATGGCCAGGCACGACGCCACTGTGACATGCCTGGGGAGTAGGCCGCCTGCGGTCCCCCATCCCCCGACTCCGCGCGATGCTCACCGCGGTCGCCACGGGCGTGCTCATCTTCCGGGGTGCCGGGCCTGGCCATCGGTAACTCCGCGGCCAAGGGCGAGCTCGGCCTCGCCCTCCTGCTCGTCATCGGCTTCGGCGCCCACAATGCCACGGAGGGATTCGGTATCGTCGCTCCAATGGCGGCGGGGGGATCTCGCCCCTCCTGGGGCTACCTCGCGCTGCTTGGTCTGATCGGCGGCGGCCCCACCTTCGTCGGCACGCTACTGGGCCAGCACCTCGTCAGCGAGACCTTGTCCATCGCCTTTCTCGCGCTGGCCGCAGGCTCCATCCTGTACGTCGTCATCGAGCTACTCGCCGTAGGCCGCAGGCTGAACCTCAAGGTGATCACCACCTGGGGGATCTTCCTGGGCATGGTCGCCGGTTTCGTCACCGACGCCATCGTCACCGCCGCGGGCGCCTGACACCGTTGAGGCTGCCGAAGTCGCGCACCCGTACGTCGGGCGGGTTGATGCCGAAAAGGCAGTGGTGCCGGGAGACCGTGTCGTCCGCGGGCAGCCGCGGCCAGCAGTCGGAGCGCGGCCGACCACGCAGGTCGTGCGCTCGGCGAAGGAGAACGGGCGGCCGGCTGCGGGGCCGCACAGTCACCGACAGGCTGACACTCGCCATGGCGCCCCCGCTCACGTGGGCCGCTGGGGAGGTCGTACTCCCAGACACGGGTGGCGCCGTCGTGGTCGAGCGCGGTGACGATGCGACCGTTCGCGCTGATCCCAAAGCCCCAGTCTCCTCCTGGGTGCCCAGCACACGCAGGCAGCCGCCGGTGTCGAGGTCTCAAAGCCATATCCGCTTTCTCAGCGTTTACATAAGCGGAAATCGCGACCACCTAGACATACCACTCTCGAGTAACGGTCTCGCTATGAGACGTAGTACAACTATTGCTGTAGTAGATCGCGGAGGGAAAGGGCGCCGCCACCGTCGGTGCACGCCGGCGACGTCTTTGCCTGCCAAGGGTGCTGCGTTCCACAGCAAGGAAAGCGTTGCCCACCGAAAGGCGACACCGAGCCTGAAAAAAAATATCTGGAGGTTTAGTGACACGTCCGAAAGTCCTTACCGAAGCTGACATCGCTGGTGCCGGTAAGTACGTGATGAAGAAGCTGCCCGAGGTCACTCTGGCCTTCTGGGTGATGAAGATCGCGGCGACGACACTCGGCGAGACGGCAGGTGACCTGTTCTCCCAGACCCTCAAGCTCGGCTACTTCGTCACGACCATCGTGCTCTTCCTCATCTTCGTCGCCACGCTTGTGGTCCAGCTCGCGTCCAGGCGGTACAACCCGTTCTTCTACTGGACGGTCATCCTGTCCACGAGCATGGCCGGGACGACGATGTCGGACTTCATGAACCGCGAAGCGAGCGCCGAATACCTCCCCAAAGGAGACAAGTCGCTGGGCTGGGGACCACAAGGTCTCGGTCTGGGCTACCCCGCCGGCGCCGCGATTCTGGTCTCGATACTGATCGTCATCTTCGTCATCTGGAAGTTCACCGGCCTGACGTTCCAGATCCGGGACATCGACACGTTCCGGGGCGAAGGCCTGTTCTGGGCGGCGATCCTGGTCTCCAACACACTGGGCACCTCCATGGGCGACTTTCTGTCCGACAGTTCGGGGCTCGGCTACGGCGGCGGCGCCCTGCTGATCACCGGGCTGCTCGCGGGGCTCCTCGCGCTCAAGTACGTGCCCGCCGTACCGAACGTGCTGCTGTTCTGGCTCGCCTTCGTCCTGACCCGCCCGTTCGGCGCCACTGCGGGTGATCTGCTCACCAAGCCGGCCGCGAAAGGCGGGCTGGACCTCGGGACCGCCGGCTCATCCGCCGTTCTCCTCGCCGTTCTGTTCGGCCTGATGACCTGGGCACACCTCCAGGAACGCCGCACCAGGCTCCAGCCGGCCTGACGGCACGCGGCCCACCGGCGGAGTTCTCCAGCAGATCCCGCACGCGGTCCGGCCGCCGGCAAAGACCGCGGGCGGGTCATAAGGCGTCCTTGCACCGCACGCTGGACTGGGTTCGCACCTTCGGAGACCCGCACGATGCCGAGCCTGCGGCGGCATCCAGCGCGGCCCCGTCCATCCCGCGGAACAGAAGGGTGATCCGCCTGCTTCACGCCCATTCAGAAGCGGTGGCTCTTGAAGTCGGCCAGCAATACCTTGAGTTGCTTCTCCTGCTTGGCGGTTGGGGCCGGCTTGATGTGACCGTGGTCGATTGCGTACGTCTTGAGGACCGCGTCCATCTGGTTGTCGAGAAGGGTCCAGGTCTTCTTGTTGACCGCTTGCAGCGAGGTGGCGTCGGCGTCCCAGTCATCGCGCATCTTGTGCACGGTGGCGTGGGAGGCTGCGGGCTTCCCGGCCCGTTCCTGGACAATCGCCGTCTGGGCGAGCTTTTCGTACTTCGCCACTGCGGCGGTCGTCTGATCGCCGGTCAGGGCCGGCTTCGGGCAGGCCGGCATCGTCTCGCTCTGGCCGGTCGGGTCGCAGGTGACGTGAGGCTGGTTGTGGGCCCAGACCATCAGCGCGGCGGTGCCGGCGGCGATCACGCCGAAGGCTCCCAGTGCGATCCGCTCCCGGCGCGGGTTGGTGGTGACTGACGACGCGTGCGTCGCCTCGTAGGTTTCGGCGACGTCACTGCGGGTGATCGTCAGGTAGATGACCGTCGCCAGGATGGCGCCGAGGAAGATCAGGCTCGTGATGAAGGTGCCCAGGCCGAGTCCGACCGGGTCGCCGGGGTTGGCCGCGACATTCGGGGAGGCGAGCCAGTCACCGATGTTGGCGCCGAGCGGGCGGGTGAGGATGTAGGCCAGCCAGAACGAGAGCACCGGGTTGGCGCCGAACTTCCACAGCCCGGTGATCAACGCGATGAGGCCCAGGGGCAGGAACACCGACTGCGCGGGTGTCCAGTCGGTCAACTCCAACGTCCAGTCACCGGTGGCGGTGCCCAGCGCGAACGTCACCAGGACGGTCAGCCAGTAGAACGCCTCACGCGGGAAGGTGGTGATGCTGTGGATCGACAGGGTCCGCTCGCGCAGCCACCAGACTCCGAAGACGATGGCCAGCAGAACCGAGAAGACCGTCGAGCTAAGCCACAGCGGGACATGCTGCTTATCAGTGAGCATGTCGGTGTAGAGCGTGCCGGTGACACTGACCACCACCACGGTGAGCCAGTACGGGAACGGGCTGTAGCGCTTCGTACGGAACTGGACCGTTAGCACGACCGCGAATACCGCGGTGAACAACAGCATGGTGTTGGTCAGGCCGAAGCCGAGGGTTTCGTTGATGTAGTCGGCGAGACTCTCGCCGACGGTCGTGCAGAGGATCTTGATGATCCAGAACCAGACCGTGACCTCAGGCACCTTGTTGAGCAACTGCCGGCCGGTCGGTTCGCCCATCCGGATTTGCTGGGTTGTTGTCATCGGGGAAGGCTGGCATGGCCTGCCTGAACAATACCTGAGCGCTTCGGCAGGCAGGTGGGCTCAGGTTACGGAGGGTCCGTAACCTGACGATGTGACCACTCACCGCGTCCTGGTCGTAGAGGACGACAACGGACTTCGTGACGTTCTCGCCCGAGGCCTGCGCGAGGAGCATTTCGAGGTGTTGACAGCCGCGGACGGAGCAGGCGCGCTGCGGACGATAGATCACCAGATCGACGCAGTCGTGCTGGACATCGGATTGCCCGACTCCGATGGCAGGGACGTCTGTCAGGCCATGCGCGCTGCCGGGTTGGACATGCCGGTCATCTTCCTGACCGCTCGGGACGGCCTCACTTCCCGGCTTTCGGGCTTCTCCGCAGGCGGCGATGACTATCTCGCCAAGCCCTTCCACCTGGCCGAACTCGCTGCCAGAGTCCGTGCGGTGTTGCGCAGAGCCGGTCGCGAGGCGGCCACCGAGGTCGATGGGCTGCGGCTGGACCCGGTCGCACACGTCCTGACGACCGCGGACGGCACGCAGATGCCCCTGACACCCACCGAGTTCCGGCTGCTGGCCGCCTTGATGGCAGACCCCGGCGCGGTCGTCCGGCGACATGCCCTGGCGCGCTCGGCCTGGCCCGAAGGCGCCCAGGTCAATGACAACACCCTCGATCAGTACCTGACCCGTCTGCGCCGCAAGCTCCGAGAAGCCGGCTGTGAGCAGGGCATCAGTACCATTCGCGGCATCGGCTACCGATTCGCATGAGGGGCCTGGCTCCGGCGACTCTGCGTGGCCGCCTCGCTCTGATCGCGCTGGCCACGACGGCGATCTGGGTCGCGCTGCTCACCATGGGCTTCAACGTGGCGCTTCACGCACAGCTACGTAGACAGGCCGATGACCTGCTGCGGACGAGGGCGGCGGCCGTGGCAGCGACCCTGCAGACCAGGCCGGACGGCCATATCCGAGTGCTGGAACCATCCGATGACCGCGCTTTGGATGTCGGAATCTGGATCTACCAGGGTCACACAGCCATCGAGCGCCCTCGGGCGCCCAGGGGGCTGCAGGCGAGTGCGGACCGCATGGCCGGGCGGCGCAAGACCTTCATGGACATCAAGACGCCATACGCCTGGAGGGTTTACTCGCTGCCGGTGATGTCCGAGGGCCGGCGGGTGGGCACGGTGGTCAGCGCGGTTGATCTCGACCCTTACAGCGATATGGCCCGTCTGGTGCTGGCCGGTTCCGCCGTCCTCGCCCTGCTGTTGCTCTTCGGCGTCTACCTGCTGACACGCGCGGTCGTTCGCGGTGCCCTCCGGCCGGTGACACAGATGAGCGAGCAGGCCGCGCGATGGGGAGAGAACGGAACCCATCAGCGGTTCGGCGCGGAACACCGTCCTGCCGAACTCGCCGGGCTGGCGGGAAACCTCGATCAGCTACTCGATCGGCTCTCGGCCGTCCTGCGCCACGAACAACAACTCACCGCTGAACTCTCACACGAACTACGGACTCCACTGGCCCAGATCACCGCAGAGATCGACTGGCTGACCACGCGAAACCGCACCGCCACTGAACGAGACAGCTCACATCAAGCGATCGCGGCGAGCGCGGCCACCATGCAGCGGATCTGTGAGTCCATGCTCACCATCCCCACCGATCAGGTCCGGGGCCGATGCTCGCCGCTCCACCTCACCCGTGACCTGGCCGAGCGCAGCACCGAGGGGCCGCCGATCGTGGTAACCGGTAACGACGTGACGGCCGGGGTGCCGGCGAACCTGGTCGAGCGCATCCTCGTGCCCCTGCTGAACAATGCCCGCCGCTACGCACAGAACCAGATCACCGTGGAGTGCACCGCCGACGTGGAGATCATCGTCACCGACGACGGTCCCGGCGTGCCGGTGGAGCTCCGTAACGCAGTGTTCGAACCAGGTCGGCGCGCCAACCCCGACGACGGTCACGACGGCGTCGGACTCGGGCTCGCACTTGCCCGACGACTGGCCCGTACCGCCGACGGAGACATCGCCATCGACGCTGCCGGACGATTCGTCATTTCCCTGCCCCGCGGCTGATCACGCCCATCCCGGTCAGGGCTCTCCGCTGATCCTCGGGAAGACCGGGAGAAACCACGGGAAGGCAATTCGAACCCGATGACCACGGGTGAGCTCTCAGGTACGTGGGACCGAGCGCACCCTTCCTGGTAACGATCCTCGTGCTGGTCATCTACCCGGCCGTCTCACGGACGGACGAGAGCCCGGTGGGCGACCGCCATATTCGAGTCTGACCCGCACCAGTACGAGCCGAGCGCGACGTTACCTGGCGACTGCTCGCTTGCTCCGCGGCCCCAGTAAGCCGGTCGCTTGCCGCCGTCTTTCCAGCCTCTTACCCGGCTCTCCCTATGTTGGCCCCACCAGTAGGGAGGAGCCGGAGGATGCACAGGTCATCATGGCATCACCACGACGTGGCGCGATGATCGAGCAGGAGGTCGTACACGACGGAGCCTCACCTGCGGCCCGCGAAACGCGCCCGGATCACGATCAGCGGTCTCGAGCCGTGTGGTGGTGCCTGTGGACCTGGACGGCGCTATGGACCGGGCTGCGCCTGCCGGGCGGCGGCGGCTCGTGGCACTATTTCGCCCAGGGCAGCCGGCTGTTGTTCGGCGACGATCCAGGCCAGGGCCTCCACCTGTACGCCGCCCATCCCGAACTGCAGATCGGGCCGATCGCCTTCCTGATCGCAACACCACTGCGGCTACTCGGAGCCACACCTGGGCGTCTCCTGGCCCTCACCGCGATGAGCCTCACCGGGCCGCTCGTCCTGTACGCACTGTGGCGCCTGGCCCCAGCGCGTACGCGGCAGCCATCACGGCTGCTCACCACCGGGCTGCTCTTCCTTCCGGTCTGGGCCGAATTGGTCACCCACGCCGGCCACCTGGACGACGTCCTGGCGCTGCTCTTCGCGGTCGCGGCCCTGCACGCGGTCAGATCCGGCCATCCGGTCGCCGCCGGCCTGCTGGTCGCGGCCTCCGCCGACGCAAAGCCGTGGGCCGCGGCCTTCGCTCCACTCCTGCTCGCGGTCGCGCGCCGCGACCTATGGCGCGCAGCGGCCGCCTGCGCGGCCGGCCTGGGGGTGGCCTGGCTGCCGTTCCTGCTCTACGACGGGCACACGCTGGCCTCGGCGAGCTTCACCATCCCGACGGCGACGTCGTCGGGCCTGCGCGCGCTCGGCTTCACCTACCCGCGCACTCCTTCATGGGACCGGCCTGCCCAGCTGGCACTCGGCTGCCTGCTCGGTGCGCTCACGGTGATTCGGGGTCGATGGCCCGCGGTCATTGTGCTCGCCACGGCCGCGCGTATCCTCCTCGACCCGGAGGTGTACTCCTACTACACGGCCGGGATCCTGCTCGGCGCCGTAGCGTATGACCTGGTGATCTCCGATCGGCGATGGCCCTGGCTGACGACGGGCGGTCTGTTGATGCTGCACGTCTCACGTCTCGTGGCACACGTCGCACCGATCTCACTGCATGTTCTCGGGTTGCTGCGAGTCGGATATGTCCTCGCCGTGATTGCGGTCACGCTGCTCCCCGGCCGCCGCCGTCCGATAAACAGACGTCCTGCGTGCGCCGCTCACACCGCTTGGCATCTCCTGGCGGGGTTTCGACGGTGAACGTAAGTCAGTCGACCACCTTGGCCGCAAGTGCCCGGTCTCCGGCCGCGGCGGCGTCCTCATCGGCCCATCGCTCCACGCAGTAGACACGGCTTGACCAGCAGACGCAGTGGTACGGCGCTGCCCGCCGACCACACGGTTCCGACGGCTCACCGGCGGCGGTGCGAGCCTCGCTCGACGTCCTTCCGGCTGACGGCGAGATAGCCCACGAACACGACGATCACGGCGGCCAGGCCGAGGCTCACCGGGCCCGTGCCCAAGGCGAGGCCGCCGCGCGCCCGCGACACTCCCGCCCAGTCCGCGAACGAGGCGCCCAGCGGACGGGTGATCACATACGCGAACCAGAAGGAGAAGACGGGGTTCAGGCCGAACCGGAAGGCCACAGCGGGGACGGCGATCAGCGCGGCGAACATCAGGCCGGAGGTGAAATAGCCCAGATGCAGCGTGACCGCAGTCATATCGCCGGTGGCGGTGCCGAGAGCGAAGGTCGCAATGACGGTCGCCCAGTAGAAGAACTCTCTCCGCCAGGTGTGGATGCTGTGGATGGACAGCGTCTTCTCGGCGCAATACCAGACCACGAAGATCACGGCCAGGACGACGATGAAGGCGGCGGTCGAGGCGAGATACGGAACTCCCAGTCCGACGTGGAGGACATCGGCCGCCATCGTGCCAAAGACGCTCACCATGACGATGCCCGTCCAGTAGATCCACGCGATGTACCGCCGCACACAGAATTGCACCGAAAGGGACACCACCAGGGCGGTGCCGACGCAGCCGACGGCGATGATTGGAGTGATGCGGTGGGCCAGGAAGTCCGAGGTGGTCTCGCCCATTCCGGTGGTCAGAACCTTTATTATCCAGAAGTAGATGGTGACTTCCGGCACCTTGCTCATCACATGCCGTCGAAGAGCAGAACTTCTATTATTCCCGAGTTGCGCTGTGGTCACGAAAAGGAATGATTGCACATTTCGGACTACCCAAGTAACGTAATTAAGTAAATGAAATTTTAGGATCGAGAATCCGCCACCTCGCGCAGGCTCAGGACGTACGCCTCCGGCTTCGCCGAATGGCGAACGAGCCGGGTGGCCCGGATGACACTGATTGCCATCCAGCCGGGCTGCCACAGCAGATGCCCATAGAACGCCGTGCTCGCATACATCGGATCAACGACCTGACTATGGTTCCCTCAGCCTTCGCTCGGGCGCTGCTGGTACAGCCCGGCGGACTCCCGATCGCCACCGGCCAGGTTCACGAGCCGGACTCCTGCATCGCCGCGGCAAGCGCGACGGACACGGCGCGGTCGGGAACGCCCATCCGCAGGCCGACACCGGCGATCGTCGCCGCGCTGTCGGCCTGCGTGATCGTGAGTAGACGAGCACTCGACATCTGCAGGTGTCCTCACCACGAAAAAGGGCGATCTACTACTCGAATAGTAGCAAGGTGGGGGGAAGGACGCACACCGGCCACGACTACTCGCCGGTAGAGGTTGACACATCCCCGCGACGAACTAACTCTTCGCAGAACTCCGGATCAAACCGGCGTCTCTTGTCTCCCACCAGACAACCATCTGTCCAGATCCAGGTCTCCACGCTACGAGGGAAAGCACAGAGGCTGCATTCCCTCGTTACATGTGCCCTCACAAGGTTCGAACTGCGCACCGCCATAGCTACCGCGGCGAATCGCCTCCGCGGAGTCCTGCGGCGGTCGGCGCGGTGGCAGCCGATCTGACGCCCTGGAACGTCGAAGGCTCGAGCCCGCTCGGGTTGGAGCCTTCGACGGTCCGGAGCGACGAATAGTTGCTCACGATGCGGTGGAGTCGGCAGGTTCGCTCGTGTCCAGAGGGACAATGGGACCATGTCGGACCTGAACTCCGAGCAGGCGGAACCGGAGCCCTTCGCTCATCTCAGCGCACCGAACGCGGCTCTGTACCGGGACGTGCTGCGCTCGTTCGCTCGTGCGAAAGAACGCTTCATCGTTCATCTGCGCCCCGAGGACGTGGCCGCGGAGCTGCACCGCGACAGCGACGAGCAGCTCATGCAGGCGCTAGGAAAGCTCGTCGAGTGGGGAAACCTGCGGGCGGACGCCGACACCGGCCGAGTGACCACCGTCGAGGACTTCCATCGCAAGCGGTTCCTGTTCCAGCTCACGACGGCCGGCCATGCCGCCGAGCAGGCCATCGCGTTCTACGAGGAGGCCATCGGGCAACGCGGCGTGCTGCAGTCGGTCGCGCTCGCCGACATTGCCGACCAGCTCGCGGCCCTGTCGGCGCTGGCGGGCGAGGACGTTCCAGACCCGGCCAAGGTCCATCTGCTGCTGCTGACGCTGGCGGACCGGTTCTCTTCGCTGGCCGACAACGCGCAGGCGTTCATGTCGTCGCTGCGGCGGGCGATCGACTTCTCCGACGGTGACGTCGAGGGGTTCATCGCCTACAAGGAGCGGCTCATCGACTACATCAACCGGTTCATCGCTGATCTGGCGAACTCCGGGGCCAGGATCTCTGCGCTCCTGGAGGAGGTGGAGGGGCGTCACCACGAGCGACTGCTTGGTGTGGCGGCACGGCGAGAAGCGTCTGACGCGGTTCCGGACGGCGCTGAGGCCGCCGAGGCGTTCGGACGCGCCGAGGCCGGCGCGCTGGAGTCGTGGCGTAACCGGTGGCGCGGCCTGCGGGACTGGTTCATCTCCAGCGGCGCGGACCGCCCGTCACAGGCGCGGCTGCTGCGTCAGTCCGCGGTGACGGCGATCAAGCAGCTCCTCGACACGGTAGGGCTGCTGAACGAGCGCCGATCAGGCCGGTCGGACCGGTCGGCGGACTTCCGGACGCTGGCCCGCTGGTTCGCCGAGGCGCCGGACGAGGCGGCGATGCACCGGTTGTGGCGGGCCGCGTTCGGGCTGACGTCCGCGCGACACCTCACCGTCACCGCCGCGACGGTGGCGGCGTGGGAGGAGGACGCGCCGCAGGGTCTGCCGTGGGCGGCGGCGCCGCCGGTGCGGATCTCGCCGCAGCTGCGCCGCACCGGTTCGTACGAGCGGCGGGGGAAGCCTAACCGCGTCCAGGACCGCTCGCAGCTGCGCCGGCTGCTGCGCGAACGCGCCGACCGTGAGGCCACCGAGACTGCTGAGGCACGGGCACGGCTGCGGACCGACGGCCCCGTTCTCCTGTCGGAGTTGGATGTGCTGGACACACGGGCGTTCCGTCTGTTCCTTTCCCTGCTGGGGGACGCGCTGGCAGCGCGGCTGCCGGGCGACACCGAGGTGAAGGCGGTCACCGGGGACGGCTCGATGGAGGTGCGGCTGTCTCTCGTCCCGGACGGCGGCGAGGTCCGCATCCACACCGAGGACGGCGTGCTCAGCGGCCCCGAGCACCTCATCGAGATCACGAATCTGGCATGAGTGACGAGGACGCCTCGCGGCGGCGAGCCGCGCTCCGGGCGCTCCTACGGCGCCCGCTGCTGACCGCCGAGGCCGACCCTGAAGACGTGGTGCTGGTCCGCCGGTACCAGGTGGAGCTGCGCGACTGGCTGAGCCGGGAGACGGGCTGGCGGCTCCAGGTGGACGCCGAGACGGCGCGGCTGTTCAAGACGGCGCCGACCCTGGATGACGGTACGCATCCGGCGCGCGGCAAGGCCGGCGAGCCGTTCGGGCGGCGCCGGTACGTGGTGCTGTGCCTGGCCTTGGCGGTCCTGGAGCGGGCCGACGCGCAGACGACGCTGGGCCGGCTCGCGGAGGAGGTGCTCAACGCCGCCGCCGAACCCGAGCTGGCGTTCCCGTTCACGCTGGACAGCCGGGCAGAGCGGTCGGACCTGGTCGCGGTGGTACGGCTGCTGCTCGGCTGGGGCGTGCTGCGGCGGGTGTCCGGGGATGAGGAGTCTTACCTGTCGGCTACGGGGGACGTCCTGTACGACGTGCGCCGGGTCGTCCTCGCCTCGCTGCTCACCGGGGTGCGAGGACCGTCCACGGTCGCCGCGGCGGGGTTCGACGGCCGGCTGACCGAGCTGACCGACGAGCCCGTTCCCGACACCGACGAGCTGCGCAACCGGGCGCTACGCCGAAGGCTGACCCGCAGGCTGCTGGAGGATCCCGTGGTGTATTACGACGACGTGGACGACGCCGAACGCGCCTATCTGGCCTCCCAGCGCGGCGCTGTCACCCGCCGGATCGAGGAGGCGACAGGGCTCGTCGCCGAGGTACGGGCCGAGGGCATCGCGATGGTCGACCCAGATGATGAGCTGACCGACGTGCGGATGCCCGAACAGCGCACCGACGGGCATGTGACGCTGCTGATCGCCGAGTATCTGTCCGGACGAGACGAAGCGGGGTGGGACGAGCTGGTCGCGTTCGTCCGGGAGACGGCCGTACGGCACAAGTCGTATTGGCGCAAGGGCGTGACCGAGCCGGGCGCCGCGGAGGAGCTGTTGGACATCGCGCTCGGGAAGCTTACGGCGTTGCAGCTGGTGGAGGTGCTACCAGACCAGGTCCGGGCGCGTCCCGCGATCGCTCGTTACGCCGTGGAGGCACCGACCATCCGAAACCCGAGGGGGGCCGCGGAATGACGGATCGTGGAGCTACCGGGGCGCCCGTTCCGGTGTCCGAGCGCTGGAAGCCCTTGCGCGCCGGGCTCGTCGACATGTTCTACTACGACGTCGAGGAGTTCCGGTTCCATGACGGACGGCTGCTCCTACGCGGTAACAACGGCACCGGAAAGTCGAAGGTGCTGGCGCTGACGCTGCCGTTCCTGCTGGACGGAGAGCTGTCCCCGCACCGGGTCGAGCCCGATGGTGACCGGCAGAAGCGCATGGAGTGGAACCTGCTGCTCGGCGGCAAGCACCCGCATCCCGAGCGGCTCGGCTACACGTGGCTGGAGTTCGGCCGCCGCCATCCGGACGGCACCGAGGAGTACCGGACGCTCGGCTGCGGGCTGAAGGCGGTGAAGGACCGCGGCATCGTACGGCACTGGTTCTTCGTCACCACTCGCCGCATCGGTGTAGACCTGTCGCTGGTGTCCGAGGGGGGCGTGTCGCTGACGCGGGAGAAACTACGCGAGGCGGTGGACGGCCACGGACTCGTCTACGACCGGGCGTCCGACTATCGGCGAGCGGTGGATGAGGCGCTGTTCGGTCTGGGTGAACACCGCTACGAGGCATTGGTCAACCTGCTGATTCAGCTTCGCCAGCCGCAGTTGTCGAAGAAACCGGACGAGCGGCTGCTGTCCCGGGCCCTGACGGAGGCACTGCCGCCACTCAGCCCGGCGCTGATCACCACGGTGGCGGAGGCGTTCCGCGGCCTCGACGAGGAGCGGGACGCCCTGCGCGCCCTGGAAGAGGCGCAAAAGGCCGCCACAGACTTCCTCGGGCACTACACCAGATACGCGCGGATCGCGGCGAAGCGGAAGGCCTCCGGGCCGCGTCTCACGCAGAGCCGCTATGAGCATCTGAACCGTGACCTCACCGAAGCGGAGACGCGGTTCTCGGCGGCCGAAACCGCATTGGCGGAGGCCGCGCGGCTGCTGGAGGAGCTGGCGGCGGAGAAGACCCAATTGGAGGCGCGCCGGCAAGCGCTTGAGGCCAGCCCGGAGATGCGGGACGCCGAGCGCATCGAGCACATGGGAGAGGAAGCACGGCGGCGCGACGCGTACGCCGGGGCGCGTGAGCGCGACCGCGACGAGCTGACCGGCGAGGCCGCGCGCAAGCAGTCACGGGCCGAGACGACGCGCTCGCGAGCGGAAGGGGCCGAGGCGGCCTTCGGCGCCGTCCGCGATCGTTCGGCCGCGCTGGCCCGGGTCGCCGGATGCGGTCCGGCCCACGCCGAGGCGATGGAAGGCTGGCAGGCAGATCTCACCTCGGCAAGCCGCGTCACCGGCGCTCTGGCCGAAGACCGGTCCCGTGCCCTCGCCGAACTCGACCGGCTGATGTCGGCGGTCGCCGCCGCACGTACCCGGCTGGAGGCCGCCACCGCCGAGGCGGAACGGCTGCTCGGCGAATTGCACGACCGCGTCCGAGCGGATCGACGCGGCCGAGGCCCGCACGCGGGCGAGTGCGACGGAACTGCTGGACGCCTACGTCTCCTACCTTGCCGGGCTCACCGAGATCCGGGTGGACGACCCAGACGCCGTCCTGGCGGAACTGGAGGAATGGGCCCAGACCACCGACGGCCGGAACCGGGCCGCGACGGCCGTGGACGACGCCGCCCGTGAGGCGACCGCGTCGCTCGGCGGACAGGAGGCCGGCGCGCAGTCCCGGCTGCGGGCCGAACGCGAGGCGGAGAAGGCGCTCCTTGACGAGATCGAACGCCTGGAGTCCGGTGGGCACGACGCACCGCCCGTCCCGTACACGCGCACCGGCTCGCGCGCGGGACGGCCGGGCGCGCCGTTGTGGAAGGTCGTCGACTTTGCCGACACCGTGCCAGGCGACCACCGGGCCGGGTTGGAAGCCGCGCTGGAGGCGGCCGGCGTCCTGGACGCCTGGGTCACGCCGGACGGCACCCTCATCGGGGAAGACGACACGTTCGTGCTGGCCGGCGAGACCGTCCAGGGGCCGTCGTGCGCGCTGGTGTTGCGTCCCGCCATCGACCGCGCCGACCCAAGGGCCGCCGCGCTCGGCGACGGCGCCGTGCGGGCCGTACTCGCCGGGCTGGGCCTCGGCCCGGGCGCACGGACCTGGGTCGCGGTGGATGGCCGGTGGGCGAACGGCGTCCTCAGCGGCTCCTGGCACAAGGACGACGCCGGCTTCATCGGCGAGGGTGCCCGCGAGGCCGCCCGCCGTACCCGCGTCGCCCACCTCCGCGCCGACCTCGCCGAGACCCGGTCCCGGGTCACGGCGCTCGGTACGGAACTGGACGAGCTGTCGGCCCGGCGGGAAACGCTGGCGGCCGAACACCGCGGGCTCCCGCGCGACACGGACCTGCGCGAGGCACACGTCCGGCTCGCCGGGGAGCATCGTCGGCGGCGCGAGCTGGACACCGAGCACACCCACGCGGATCAGGTCGCGGCCCGGCGACGCGACGAGGTGAGGGCGGCGGCCGAACGCGCCGCCGAGTTCGCCTCGGATGTCGGGCTGCCGACCAGCGAGACCGAGCTCGCCGAGGTGCGCGAGGCGGCCACCGGCTACCGGCTGGCGCTCGCCGAGCTGTGGCCGGCCGCGCGAGCGCTGCTGTCGGCCGAGGAGGCGGCACGTGAGGCCGCCGACGAGTTGGAACACGTCCGGGAACGCCTGGCGGAGGCGGCCGAACGGGCCGCGGACGCCCGAGGGCAGGCGGACACGTCCGCCGAGCAGCACCGGGCACTGGTCGAGACGGCGGGCGCCGCCGTCGACGTGCTGTTCCGGCAGCTCGAACAGGTGAAGCTGACCCTCGGTACACGGCAGCACGCCGAGTCGGCGGCGCGCGGGCTGGAGCGGTCTGCGCTGGAGGAACGCGGCAAGGCGCAGGGCACACGTGACCGGCTCCGCGACGAGATCGACGACGCGGCGGACGCCCGCGACAAGGCCGTCGCCGTGTTCCGCGCGTTCGCCGCGACCGGGCTGCTGAGCGTCGCCCTGCCCGGCCTGGACGTGCCCGACCCGGCACAGGAGTGGGCGCCCAACCCAGCCGTGCTGCTGGCCCGCGCCGTCAACGCCGAACTGGACGCCGTCGACGACGGCGACGGCCCCTGGGACCGCGTGCAGAAGAAGGTGTCGGAGGAGCACAAGCTGCTGTCGGACGCGATGTCCCGGCACGGCCACTCGGTCGGGCTGACCCTGCGCGACGGGATCATCGTCGTGGACGTCCTGTTCCAGGGCCACAACCGCGACGTACCTGGCCTGGCGAACGCATTGGAGGCCGAGACGGAACACCGGGCGCGGCTGCTGTCCGCCCGCGAGCGGGAGATCCTGGAGAACCATCTGCTGAACGAGGTCGCCGGCACGCTCCAGGAACTCATCGCCGCCGCCGAGGACGAGGTGCAGGCGATGAACGCCGAGCTGACGTCCCGCCCGACGTCCACCGGGATGCGGCTGCGGCTGGTCTGGAAACCCGCGAAGGACGCCCCGGACGGGCTGGAGCGCGTCCGGGAGAAGCTGCGGCAGACCATCGACGCCTGGTCGATGGACGACCGCGCCGCCGTCGGCCGGTTCCTGCAGGAGCAGATCGCCCGCGAGCACCTCGACAACCCGTCGTCGGGCTGGACCGAGCAGCTCACCCGGGCGCTGGACTACCGGTCCTGGCACGCGTTCACGATTCAGCGGCTCCAGGACGGGCAGTGGCGTCCCGCGACCGGGCCGGCGTCGGGCGGCGAACGGGTGCTCGCCGCGTCCGTCCCATTGTTCGCCGCCGCGTCCGCACACTACAAGTCGGCCGGCAACCCGCACGCGCCACGGCTCGTCGCGCTGGACGAGGCGTTCGCCGGTGTGGACGACGACTCGCGCGCCAAGTGCCTCGGGCTGCTCGCCACCTTCGACATGGACGTCGTGATGACCAGTGAACGTGAATGGGGCTGCTACCCACAGGTACCCGGCCTGTCGATCTGCCAACTGTCCCGGCGCGACGGCATCGACGCCGTCCTGGTGACGCCGTGGCGCTGGGACGGCCGGGAGCGCACCCGCGCCGACCTGCCGGAGCCGGAGCCCGCAGCCGAACAGGCGGATCTGTTCGGATGACGGACGCCGACCGCCTGCGGCGATTGCTGGGCGGCCCTGAAACGACCTGGCTGGTCAAGCGGGTCAGGAACCGGCTGGAACGCGGTGGTGCTCTCACCGGAACCGTTACCTTGGCCGGGGCCACCCCGTCCCAGCGGCGCGCGGTCGAACTGCTCCTGGGCCGCCGCGCCGGCACCGGCGCGTCGCTGTCGGTATCCCTCGCCGAGGTCGACCGCGTCCTACGCACAAGTGGCGTCTCACCCGATGGACTGGCCTCCGCGGTGGAGACATTGGACGGTCCGGTTCGCGACCTGGCTCAGGAACAGGCCGATCTGGCCGCCGCCTGGACCTCGGCCTTCACCCCGCTGGACGAGGCGCTCGCCTCCCGCCCCGAACTCGCTGAATGGCGTGACCGGCTGGACTCCTCTGGCCTCGTCCGCCGCCTGACAACCGGCCCCGGCGAGGCCGCCGAGATGCTCCGGCACCTCGCCGGAGTCGTGCGGGGCCTGCCTGCCGCCGATGTCCCCCTCGGCCGGTTCGCGGCCGACACCTGCGGCAACGCACACGCCTTGGACGACGGTCAGCCCCTCGCCACGCTGGCCGTCTCCTGCGCCCGTGCCATCGCGGGCCTGCCGTTCCGCGCGGACGGCGGCGCTGAATCCCGCCGGGGCACCTGGGCCGGGGTCGGCGTGCACCTGGACGAACTGTCGTCGACCGTGCTCTGCCTGGGGCTGCCCGGCGACACCGGCACCGCGACCGGCCGGATGCTCGCGGCCATGCGCGGCGAACCAGTTTCACTCACCCTGCGCCAACTTCGCCGCCACCCCGCACCGATACGCGCGGGCGTGGTCCGCATCTGCGAGAACCCCATCGTGCTCACAGCGGCGGCCGACGCACTTGGCCCGGCCTGCCCACCCCTCGTCTGCTGCAACGGGCGGCCGTCCGCCGCTGTCTGGCGCCTGCTGGAACTCCTCGCCGAGGGCTCCGCGGAGTTCGCCTACCACGGCGACTTCGACTGGGGCGGAGTCGCGATCGCCACCGCCGTCCGCAACCGCATCGGCTGGAATCCATGGCGCTACGATGCCGCCGCCTACCGCCAAGCGTCCTCGGACACCCCTCTCGGAGGACGTCCCGCCCCCACTCCATGGGACCCCTCGCTGGCCACGGCGATGACCGAACGCGGCGTACGCGTCGAGGAGGAACAAGTCCTACCGGATCTCATCACCGACCTCCGCGCCGGTACAGCAGATTGATCACCTGCCCCCCAGCAGGAACGACTTGCTGAGGACGAAGGCATGTGCGTTTGGTTCGCCTCCAGCCTCGGACACGACCCGACCGCACATGTGGAGGCTCTGGGATGACCCGGGCCTCCACGAGTTGTTTCTGCGGATAGCAGGTCAGTTTCAGGCCGAGCTGCTGATAGAGGTCGGCCTTGTCCAGTGGGTCTGCTGTGATGATCGTCTGGGTGAGGTCACGTGCTCGCGTGAGGGTCTCGGCGATCTCCGCTTGGGTGATGGGCTCGCTGTGGGGTATCGCGCGAAGCTCTGCTTCGAGTCGGGTGCGTTCTTGCTGGGCCTCGTTGATCCACGTGGAGACCTGGGCGGGATCGGCGCCGGCGTCCAGGGTGGCCTTGTACTGGGCAAGCTTGCGATGGTGCGCGCGTTGTTTGCGTAGCTCGCCGGTGGGGTGCACGGCGGCGGCGAACCGAAGAAAATCTCCTGTGGCCGGAGTAGACATTCGCTGCCGGGCTGGGTAGTGTTCCCGATGTCGCAAGGAGAGAGAACATCAAAGAGGCACGGGAGACAACGAACTACCCGTGAATTGGTGAGCACGACGTCAGGTGCGCCGGGGCCGGGTAACGGTAGGTGGCTCTGGGCGGTGGCGAGTGGCCGTCGGACGCGCTGGGGCGAGGTAGCAGGTCCCTGAAGGTCTGAGGCCGGTACGGAAGGGTTATGAGGAAGATCAGAGGAGAAGGGGAGGGTCATACGCCGTCGGATCGCCCGCTGCTGGTTGTGTCTCGCCGCGCGGGTACCGCAGTCCCATCAGAACGAGAGGTGGTCTCCGGTCACGCTTCCGCGATCCCCGCACTGCCCGCCGTCTCAGGTGGCCGGTGCGGATACGACAGGCCGACGTTCTCGTCGGTAGATGGTGTTGACACCTGAAACCCTGGGCCCCGGTGCTACGGCACCGGGGCCCTCATGACGTGGAGGCTCAATGGACCCAGCCGAGCAGAACATGTCCGACAAACTCGACGACGAGGACTACCCCGCCTACACCATGGGCCGTGCCGCGGAGATGCTCGGCACCACCCAGGGCTTCCTGCGCAGCCTGGACGAGGCGAAACTGATCACCCCCCAGCGCTCGACCGGCGGCCACCGCCGCTACTCCCGCTACCAACTCCGCCTCGCCGCCCGCGCCCGCGAACTCCTCGACCAAGGCACCCCCCTGGACGCCGCCTGCCGCATCATCATCCTCCAAGACCAACTCGCCGAAGCCCTCAGCCTCAACAACACCCAGACACTCCAAAACCACTGAACCCGCGCGACGGGACCCAGGCGGTGCACGGATCGGCGCGGACCAGAGAGCGCGCCTCAATGACCAGCCTGACCGCGCAGGCGGGCGCAGGAGAGCCGGATCTCCGGGAGCGAATCCCTACCGCTGCCTCACTTGGGGCGTGCTGCGGGCCGTGGGCCAATGCCCTCGACCGACGCAAGCCGGCCCCCAACCCGGTCAAAGCGCACAAGCAGCAGACGGACCCGGGTGTACGCCCTGCTCGATCACCCCGTCGATGTCCCCATGCCGTACGGCTAGGCTCCCAGCGAGGGCCGCTCGTACCCGAGTGAGACCTTGTCTGAAAGGCCTGACCCGGCTCTGGGCCCGGTGCCACTCGAAATCTTCGATCGACTGGCCGTCCACCCTTGTTGGCCCTGACCCGCTCCAACGCCTCCCACACAACCCACCTGGGAATTCAATCGGCTTGTCCTGCGAGCTTGACCCGCCGATCTCCAGCCGACCGGTCGCATCTCCGCGGAGCGGATCGTGGGTGCCGTGAGCCGGTGGAGGGTCATTCGCTACCTGGGCCGACGTGGAATCGCTCCGGGCGATCGAGTGGCCGCATGCGGTCCGGTGGGAGGGCGTCGCGCTTTTCCATCCAGGCCAGGAGTCGCTCGCCGGCCTGGCGATCGCGTACGCCGGCCGGGTCGTCCTCGCCGGTCGTCTCGCGTAGGAGGATTCTGGCGCGGGTTCTTTCCATCACTCCGATGACGGAGAAGCACGTACCGGGCGGGAAGGTCACCTCCTGTTCGTCACCGGGCCCGCCGAACAGGACCGTTCGCCGGCCGGTGCTCGACCAGACGGCCAACTCCACAGGTGCGGCGAGGTCGGCGTCGAGCGCGGGCACCCCAGAGATCGCGGCGGGCTCGGTGAGCACCTGGCCGGGGACGTACGCGGTCAGGTCGTGCGCTTCGGCGTGGGCGGCGAGGAGCACGGGTCCGCGGTGGCTGGGCAGGTGGCGGAGGCCCGATCCGAGGCAGTGGAGGAACGCGGCCGGGCTTCCTGTGTCACCTCGCCGCGCGGACGCGACGAGCTCGGCGCGGGACAGTGGCATACCTTCGTCGAGGTGATGGAGCAGGACGGCGACCAGATCCGTCCTGACATCCTCATCGAGGGTGGCCCGCAACCCCGGCAGGCGCGCCACAACCTGGTCGACCCGCCCGGCGTATCGCTGGAAGCGCGCGCCGACGAGCGCTCTGAGCGCCGCCCGATCCTCGGTGGTGGCCGGCCGGTGCGGGACCGGGACGCTCCGGATGGCCGGGGCCGGACGACCGGCGGGAATGTACGCGTCAGTGTCGGCCGGGCCGGTGGAGACGGTTCTCTCCGGAAGCGCGCCGGCCGGACCGGACGCGGTGACCGGCCCGTCGGCTTGCGTGGTGACGAGCCGCGCCGGAGCAGGATCCGGTACCCCGGCCGGGGCGGGGACGGTGGAGGTGAGCGTGGGCCTGGCAGGGACGGGCGGGGCTTCGCGGCCGAGCCACTCCAGGTGGTGCATCCGGGCGATGAAACGGGCCACGGCCTCGTCCGCCGGGTCTGGTGGGAACGCCACGAGCATGCCGAGGGGTGCCTGCGGCGAGTGCCGCAGGTCGGTGAGCACCCTCATGAACTCTTCCCAGACCACTTCCGGGACCGGATGGTCTTCACCGCCGACGATCAATAGTGGGTGGCGCTGATCTGGGGGGCGAAGGCGGGGGCCGCCGGTCGGCGGGCCCTCGGCCGGGCGAAGCCACAGGCCCGCCGGGATGGCTTCCAGTTCCCAGTCGGCCAGGGTCCGGATGACGCTGAGGCGTGCTCCCTTGGTGGCGCCGAGGACGCGGGCGTGCTGTCCGAGGTCGGACGCCGGGTGTTCGACGGCGGCGTCCGTGGCCGGCAGGGCACCGGCCTGAATCCTCGCCTCGGGCGGTCGATCCGCACTGGAGGATGAGCACGGGTGGCCGGTTCGCCACGCTGAGGGGAGTACGCGGCGGTGCCTCCATGAGGCGGTGAGTTCGAGGAGCCACGGCTCCCAGGTGGGGCGGCCGGCGACGTCCACGAACATGCAGGAATCCTGCATCGGGAGGCCGATGGCGGCGCGGACGTCTCCGCTGAGGAGGTCGGACAGGGCGGCGGCCATCCGGGCGAGTTCGGCGGGCGGTGACCACGGGGCCGCGAACGTGAGGCTTTGGGTGTCGAGGGGCCCGATCTTCGCCAGCGCGCCGGCCAACTCGGCCGTTGTGAGGTCCGGGTGGTCCGGGCTGCCGGCGCCGAGCAGGAAGGTGCCCTCGGGGACCGACGCGATGTCGGCAGCGGGCGGCGTGCAGCCATCGGCCGTGACCCAGCATCCGGCGGCGATCGTCGTCACGGCCGGTCCAGGAGGCCGGGTGAGGCCCTCGCTGTTTCCGGTCCCTCCGGCGTCCGCTGGGGGCCAGACGGGGCCCAGGCGTCTGGGGACGTCATGGGGTGCGCACTGCCACCACGACACCGTGTCACCGCCGCTCACCCGCAGGACGCCGTCCGGGTCGACCGAGACGACGCCGTCGGGGGCGATCACCGGCAGGCCCGCGGCGGCGGCGACCCGTTCCGCAGGCCGCGTCCCTGCCACCAGGGTGGCCAGGCCGGACGCCGCCAGGACGAGGGTCGACGCGCCACGTTCCACGGCGATCCGGGCGAGGTCGTCCAGCCAGGCATGGAGTACCGACGCGGCGTCGGAGGCGGCGGCGAGGAGTACCAGCGCCTCACGTACGGCGGGCAGGGCGGTCAGCGCGGAGTGCAGGTTCGCGCCCGGCTCCCCCGCCGGCGCGATGACGAAATGAGGACCGACCGCGCACAGTGACGCCGGCACGTGCCCTTCGGCGGCGCCGACCGGGAGGAGCGTCATCGAATGCCTCCGCACCGGAGCGGGCGACCCGCGAACCCGCCCACCCGTGGCCGGCCCCTCACCGCTCCTCCTTGGACAGCAGCGCGGTCTGGATCTGGGTCGTCCTTCGCCGGGTGATGTGCAGGGCGCGTCCGGCCGCGAGCCGCTTCGGCTTGACGTTGCCGAACAACAGACCCTCCGACGGCGGGCAGGACAGCATGACCGCCGGTGTGTTGACCTCCTGGAGCCGCCGCAGCAGCGGGTCGCTCAGCGCTCTCCCGATGCCGTTGGCGCTCCGGGCGACGATCAGGTGCAGCCCGATCTCGGTGCCCTGGGCCAGGTGGTCGAGCAGCGCCCCGAACGGATGGGCCGTGGAGGACGTCGCGACGAGGTCGTAGTCGTCCACCACGATGAACAGCTCCGGCCCCTCCCACCAGTCCCGCAGTTTCAGCCGCCCGAGCGGAATGTCGGCCGACGGCACTCGGTTCTTCATCGCACGTGCCGCGCCTTCCACGCTCTGCCGCAGTACGTCGACCGCGACCGCGTATCCGAGGCGCTGCTCATCCGGTACGACGTCGTGCAGCTCACGCCGGAAGTCCACCAGCATGATCTTGGCTTCGGGCGGCGAGTACGCCCGCAGCACCGAACGCGTGATCAGCTTCAGCAGGTTCGTCTTACCGGACTCGCTGTCGCCGACCACGATCAGGTGTGGCGACTCCTCGAAGTCATGCCAGATCGGGGCGATCTCGGTCTCCTCCACGCCGAGGGGCACCTGGAGCCGCCCGCGTGGAGCGGGCAGCTCGGCGGCGTCGAGCAGCAGGGGCAGCATCCGCACCTCGGGCGCGCGGCGGCCCGTCCAGGAGTCGGCGAGCGCGTCGACCAGGTCGGCGACGCCCTCGCTCAGGTCCGACGTCTCGCCCGAGCCGTCCATGCGCGGCAGCGCGGTGAGGAAGTGCAGTTGGTCGGCGGTGAGGCCGCGGCCGGGGGCGTTGGGCACCTTCGCGGCGGCGCGCATGTTGATCATCGAGTCGACCGGGTCGCCGAGCCGCAGCTCGAACCGCGTCTGCAACTGGTCGCGCAGCCCGCCGCCGACCTCTCCCCACCGCGTGGTGCCGACCACCAGGTGGACGCCGTAGTTGAGACCACGCTGTGAGATGAGAGTCAGCGGCTGCACCAGGTCGGCGAACTCCTGTCGCAGAGTGTTCCAGCCGTCGATGACCAGGAACACGTCGCCATGCGCCTCGTCCGGTAGCTCACCGGCGGCGCGGCGCCGCCGGAACGCGCTGGTCGAGTCGATCCCCAGCTCGGCGAAGTACTTCTCCCGGCGGGTGATGATGCCGTTGACCTCGGCGACCGTACGCAGCACCCGCTCGGCGTCGTGGCGACCCGTCACTCCGCCGACGTGCGGCAGGCGGCGCAGCGAGGCCAGCGTGCCGCCGCCGAAGTCCAGGCAGTAGAACTGCACCTCCTCCGGCGTGTGGGTGAGCGCCAGTGCAGTGATCAGCGTGCGCAGCAGCGTGCTCTTGCCGCTCTGCGGGGCACCGGCGATGCCGACGTGGCCGCCGGCGCCCGACAGGTCGGCGACGAGCAGGTCGCGCAGCTGCTGGAAGGGCCGGTCGATCACGCCCACCGGCACACGCAAGGCGCCGCGCTCGGTCTCGGGGCTCAGCCCGTACGCGGGGTGCGGCGCGAGCGGCGGGAGCAGCTCGTCCAGCGACGGCGGGACGTCGAGGGGCGGCAGCCAGACCTGGTAAGCGAGCGGCCCCGCGTCGGCCAGCCGGTCCACCGCGACCTCGAGCAGCGATCGGCCGTCTTCGGGCTCCGGCACGTCGTCTGTGAGGTCGTCGGCGACCAGCCGAGGCGCCACGTAGGAAGTCCCGTACGCCACCACCTGCCCGGCCACCACCCCCGCGCGCGAGGGGCGCCGCTTGGGCTGGTAGGCACCCGAGACGTAGGCCGCCTTGAACCGCGTCAGTGTGGAGATGTCGCTGCGCAGGAAGCCGTTGCCCGGCTGGGCGGGCAGCTGGTACGCGTCGGGCACGCCCAGCACGCCACGGCTCTCCATGGCCGAGAACGTCCGCAGGCCGATGCGGTAGGACAGATGTGACTCCAGCGCGTGCATGCGTCCCTCGTCCAGCCGCTGCGACGCGAGCAGCAGGTGGACGCCGAGCGACCGGCCGAGCCGCCCGATCATGATGAACAGGTCCATGAAGTCGCGGTGTGCGGCGAGCAGCTCGGAGAACTCGTCCACCACCACGAACAGCGTCGGAAGCGGGACCAGTGCCGCCCCCGCCGCGCGTGCCTTCTCGTACTCCAGGAGCGAGCTGTGGTTGCCCGCCGACCGCAGCAGCTCCTGGCGCCGGACCATCTCGCCGTGCAGGGCGTCGCGCATGCGGTCCACCAGAGACGCCTCGTCGACCAGGTTGGTGATCACCGCGGAGGTGTGCGGCAGCCGGTCGAGGCCGAGGAAGGTCGCGCCGCCCTTGAAGTCGACCAGCACGAAGTTCAGCGTCTCGGACGAGTGCGTCATCGCCAGAGCCAGCACCAGCGTACGCAGCAGCTCGGACTTGCCCGAGCCGGTCGCACCGATGAGCATGCCGTGCGGCCCCATGCCCTCCTGTGCCGACTCCTTGATGTCCAGGTCCACCGGCGAACCGTCGGCGGTGATCCCGAGCGGCACGCGCAGCCGGTCCGAAAGGTCACGCATGTCCCAGCGCGCCTGTACGTCGTGGGTGGCCAGGTCGTCGATGCCCAGCAGGGTGGTGAGGTCGAAGTCGGTGGCCAGCGGCTCGCTGGTCTCGGTCGAGTCGCCCAGCCGGTACGGCGCGAGCCGTACGGCCAGCCGGCGCGCCGCCTCCAGCGGCAGGGCGTCCGGCGTGCCCAGCGGGGTGACCTTGTCCTTGCGGTTACGGTCGGCGCCGACCATCGCGAGCCCGCCGTTCTCGATGCGCAGCCGCAGCGTGGCCCGGTCGGCCTTCCACTCCAGGGCGTCGGCGAGGTCGATGACGACCGTGTTGCGGTACCCACCGAGCGCGAGGCGGCTCGTGCCCGGCACCGTCGGGCCGTCCAGCACGACAACCGTGAACGGCTCGTCCCGGCTCGGTACGGCCTCGGCCTCGTGCGGCGGACGGCCCGTGAACTCCTCGCCGAGCAGTTCCTCCACCTCGCCGACCGAGCCGCCCACCAGGCGCAGCGCACCCGCGCCGTCGACCTGCGTGGAGTGCAGCGCGTGCGGCAGCCACTTGGCCCACTCCCAGTCGGCGCGACGTGCCGGCCCGGCGGCGATCGCCACGCGCAACTCGTCCGGGGCGTGGAACAGCGACAGCTGGGCCAGCGTCGCCCGCACCATGGCACGCGCGGCCTCCGCGTCGTCGGAACGCACGAGAAGCCGGGCGAAACCCCGCAGGTAGATGAGCGCCGGCTGCTCGCCGACCGTGCCGTACGCGTGGATGAAGCGGCGCAGCGCGTGGGCGCACAGCGGCTCCAGGTCCTCGACCGGCTTGGTCGCGAGCGGCGCCAGCTTGACCGCGAGCCGCTGCGGGCCCGTACCGATCCGTACGTCGCTGAAGTCCGGATGCGACGGGCGGCGTTCCCACAGGCGTGACGTCCTGACCAGTGACCCCAGCTCTCCCGGTGCGGGGTGCCGCCAGGCCAGCGCCAGCCGCTGCTGGTCGATCGTCTTGCGCACCTGACGGCGCATCTGCGACAGGTAGCGCAGATAGTCACGCCGCTCGGCGCGCAGCTCGCGCTTGCGGTCGCCGGCCGTGCGCAACAGCTGGGCGGCCAGCATGCCGACTGCGGCGAGCGCCATCATGCCGATCGCCACGTACGTGAGCGCGTCGCTGCCGCCGCCGGGCCGCAGGAAGATGAAGACCATCGCCAGCGAGCTCAGCGCCATGGGCGCCATGGTGATCATGTTCGAGACGCCGCTCTGCGGTTCCGGCAGGCCGGGCGGCTCTTGGAGCTGGATCTCCCCGTCCGGCATCTCCGGGCCGGGCCGACGGGCCGTTCGGTTGATCAGGACCACGCTCAACGAAGGCCTCCTCACCCACGGCGCATATCTGCCCGGTAGACGGCGCCCGGGCGCCGCCTGGTTCATTCGCGAACCTCGATGAACTCCCTGGCGTCCGCGCCCCGTTGACCGGGTGGGCGCAGGCCGCGCCCCGACGACATGCCCGCGCCGTGGCGCGGGCCGGCCGCAGGGAGAGTGAGAAACGCGTGAACAGTGCCGCCGCCGGACTGTGCCGGCTGAGGTTCCGCGCGCCAGAGACGGTGTTCGAGCTGGCGGTCCCCGCCGACGTGCCGCTGGCCGACCTGCTCCCGGCGATCATGGGACACGCCGACGCGGACCTGGAGGAGAAGGGCCTGGACCACGGCGGCTGGGTCCTGCAGTGCCTCGGGGCGGACCCGCTGGACGAAGAACGCACCGCCGCGTCGCTCGGCCTGCACGACGGGGACGAGCTGTACTTCCGCCCGCGCCGCGCGGCGATGCCGCCCGTGCACTTCGACGATCTCGTGGACGGTGTCGCCACCGGGACGCGGAGCCGCGGTGACTCCTGGCGCCCCGAGACCACCTACCGCACCGCGATCGCCATCGCCTCCCTCGCACTGGCCGGCGGCCTGGCCGTGCTCGTCCTGCCCGGCCCCGCGCACCTGCGCGCGCTCGCCGCCACGCTCGTCGGGGCCTTGCTGCTGCTCGGGGCGGCCAGCGCCTCGCGTGCCGTCGCCGACGCCAGGGCCGGGACGCTGCTGGGCGCGGCGGCCGTCCCGTACGCGGCGCTCGCGGGACTGCTGCTACCCACCGGCGCCGGCGGGCCCGACCTGACCGGCGCGCGGCTGCTCGCCGCCGGCTCGGCCGCGGCCGGCGCGGCGGTCCTCGCGCTGGCCGCGGTGGCCTGTTCGGCGCCGCTGTTCCTCGGCATCGTGCTCGTCGCGGTACTCGGTGTCGGGGCGGGCGTGCTGTCGCTGTACGGCGTGTCCCCGGAGTCGTCGGCCGCGGTCATCGTCGTGGTGACGGTGTTCGTCGGGGCGTTCATCCCCGGCCTGTCGTTCCGCCTCTCCGGGCTCCGGCTTCCGCTGCTGCCGCGCAACGCCGAGGAGCTCCAGGAGGATATCGAGCCGTTCCCGGCCGAGGAGGTCATCGCGCGGACCACCGTCGCGAACGCCTATCATGACCTCCCTGCAGGTCGCCGCCGCTTCCGTCTGCGCCGTCGCCGGCACCCTGCTGGGACTCGCCGGCGGCTGGGCGCCGCGGACGATGGCGGCGGTGCTCGGGCTCCTGCTCGTGCTGCACGCGCGCGCCATCGGCAGCATGTGGCAGCGCTTCGCGATGCTGGTCCCCGGGGTGGCGGCGGGCGGGCTGCTGCTCGCCCGGGACGTTCTCGACGAGAACGTCCCGGGCCGGATGACGGTCCTGGCCGGTCTCCTCGGCGTCGCCTGCGCGCTGCTGGTGGTGGCCTGGACCATCCCAGGACGCCGGCTGCTCCCGTACTGGGGGCGGGCGGCCGACATGCTGCACACCCTCGCGGCGATCAGCCTGTTCCCGCTGACCCTCTTCGTGACCGGCGCCTTCCACGCGCTGCGTGCCATCAGCGGCTGACGGAGGCACACGGATGCAGTCCCGACGTGACCAGGTACAGGCCCACATGTTCGTGATGAGCCGGCTGGCCTCCGGCATGTTCCGCGCCGACCCCGACGCACCGGACACTCCCACCGGCCGGACGAACCGCGGCAGCCGGCTCGGCGTGGGCGTCGCCGTCGCGATGGCCGTCGTCGTGGCGATCTACGGGTTGATCAAACCGGGCGGGCAAACGAGCTGGTCCAAGCCGGGCACTCTCGTCGTGGTGAAGGAGACGGGGGCGCGCTTCGTGCTCCTGGGCGGCGCGCTGCGGCCGGTACTGAACGAGACCAGCGCCAAGCTGCTGGCAGGCGACCGAATGTCGGTCGCGCACGTCAGCAGGAACTCCCTGTCCGGTACGCCACGCGGCGCGCCGGTGGGCATCGTCGGCGCACCCGACGAGCTGCCCACCGCCTCCGATGTCGCCGGCGCGCCCTGGCTGGCGTGCGGCACGCAGCGGCCCGACCGGTCCGGTGGCGTCGCGCCACAGCTCGTCCTCTCGATCGGGCCCGGGCGGGAAGGGGTCCCGCTGACCGCCGGAGAGGGCGTCCTCGTCGGCACGCCGGATGGCGCCACTTACCTGCTCTGGCACGGGCTGCGCATGAAGATGGACGCCAGGCAGGCGGCGGCGCAGGCACTCGGTTATGCCGACGCGCGGCCGTTCGCGGTCGCCGCGGCCCTGCTGAACGCGCTGCCCGCCGGGCCCGACGTGACGCCTCCGCCGATCGACGGGCGCGGCCGGCCGGGTCCGTCCCTCGCCGGGCGACCGACGAGGATCGGGCAGCTGTTCACCGGCCCGGGCGGCGCCTACGCGCTCACCACGGCAGGTCTCGTCCCGCTGGGCGCCACGCTCTACGCGCTGCTGCGCGGCGCCCCCGGCACCCAACGCGACGCGTACGGCGGCGGCGCGGTCACCCCGGCGGCGATCGGGCCGCAGGACCTGGCGGCGCACGAGGCTCCCGGTACGGCGTGGTTCGCCGGCGGCGCTGCCCGCCGCACCGCCCCGGCTGGTGCCGGTCGGCCCGGGTCAGGGTGATCTGCGCCGATCTGCATCCGGCCACCGGCGCCCCGACCACCACCGTCACGGTCGCCGACGCCGCGGCGCTCGGCGGCCGCCCACCTGCGGTCGAGCCCGGTGTCCAGCCCACGTGCGCCGCCGCCGACCTGATCGCCGTGCGGCCGGGCGGGGGCGCGCTCGTACGCGCGCTGTCGGGCGGCGGCGGCGGGAGCACCGAGTACCTGGTGACCGACGGAGGGGTGAGGTATCCGATCCCGTCCACCGACGTCGCGGGCCGGCTGGGATACGGCTCGGCCAGGCCCGCCGCAGTGCCGGGCGGACTGCTCGGCCTTCTCCCCACCGGACCCAGCCTCGACCCGGCGGCGCTGTCCAGGGGCGGGACCCTCGGCCCCGCGACGCCGGTCACCGGATGCGCGGGCTGATGACCCCCGGCGGGGGCCGGTGAACCCGCCGCGACCATCGCACCGTTCCACGAGTGAGGCGGATCGCCGGATCCGCCCCGGACCATAGGAAGGGGCCCAGGTGGCAACGACGCCGAACCTCCAGACCAACGACGCGAGCGTCTCGAAGGTCCTCAGCAGCCTCCAGACGCAGATCGAGTCGATGGGCCGCGCCGCCCAGGGCGTGGAGGACGTCAACAACGAGGTGCGCCAGCACTTCCAGGCGGCGGCCTCCACGGCGTACCAGAACAAGATCGAGGACTGGCAGCAGCAGTACCGGAACGTCACCAAGGCGTACGAGGACCTGGTCGACACGCTGCGCGGCGGTCACCACGAGATCGACGGCGCCCACGACCACGCGACCACGCTCGTCGGTGGCTGGTCCAGCGACGTCTACAACGGTCTCAGCGGCTGACCCCGCCCCCCGAGAGGAAGAGAATCCTTCATGGCCGACATCCTGCTCCACCACCAGAACATCGACGAGGCCGCCGACGCGCTCACGCAGGCGAGCAGCACCATGCACCAGAGCATGACGGACTGCCTGCAGGCCGTACGGACGGCGAGCCAGGAGCTCAGCGGTGAACTGCAGACCGCGGCCGACGCGTTCTACACGACGGTATACAACGCCGACGAGAGCATGACGGAGGACATCAAGCAAGGGCGCGAACATCCTGCGGGAGATGCACGGCCTCCTACGCGACGCGGACCATCGGGCCGCCGGCGGCTTCTAGCCCTCGGGAGACGCGATGAGCGAGCACGACTCCGGCGACACCCTCAAGGTGACCGACGACTACCTCAAGGGGATCGCGCTCAACCAGATCAACAGCTTCGTCGACGCGTTGCGGGCCAACAAGGCCGTCACCGCGGTGCGCGGGTTCGCCGACGCGGGTGACGGAAGCGGGCTGGGCTCGGTCGGCGGGGAGTACACCAAGCTGATGCCCGGCGCCGGGAAACTCACCAGCGCCGTGGAGCTGCAGGCTCGGTTCAAGGCACTGTGCGTCAGCCTGCAGACCGAGCTGAGCGCCTTGGAAAAGACGATGACCGAGATCTCGGTCGATCTCCAGGCGGCACAGATACAGCTGCAGAACGGCGCGGACGAAGCGCTCTCCGCCGCCCAGATGATGCAGGTGCTCGACGACGTCTACGGCGGCCTGAACGGCGGACCCACGACCAAGCCGAAGAACGGCAAGTAACCGGCACGACAACGCGGGCGGGTGTTCCGGCGCGGCGTCCGCTGGAGCACCCACCCACGACCGGAAGGCTCTGGCATGCAATGGGAAGACGCGCTGGGAGCGTTCGCGTCCACCACACAGACGAGCGTCACCCGCCGGGAGCAGGTCGCCGCCGACGGCCAGGCGAGCTGGTTCTCCAGCCACTCGGTCGCCACGACCACGACGGCGAACCAGAACGTCTCCTGGGACTCCTGGTGGTCCTACGTCTTCTCGGTGACGATCAACGGCGACACCACGGAGTACACGACGGTGGTCGGCGTCGACCTCGACTGGTCACAGTTCGGTGACGGCAGTCCGCTCGCCCAGTTCGTCGTCCAGCCGGAGAACATCCTCACCCCGCTGGTCTGGTCGCCGAACCAGAACGACACGACCAGCCTGTGGAGCTTCGACGCGGCCGCCACCATGCTGCACGACCTCGACGTCTGGCTCACGGGCTGGGTACCGGTCATCAACGGCTGGGCGGACGCCGTGAACGCCCCCGACGATGACTTCCAGGGCAGTGCGGCCGGCGCGTTCCGGTACGTGCTGCGCGGCTTCGCCACGGAGCTCGGCAAGCTGCACATCGAGCTCAACACCCCCGGGCCGTACTGGGAACCGCTGAACACGGCGCGTACCCAGCTCGGCGCGACACACGTCGCGCTCTGGAACGGCTACTCGACCTGGCGGGCCAACCGCCGTTCCATGCCGGTCAACTGCGTCCACGACGCGTTCATCGACGCGATGGCCTCGGCCTCGCCCGTCCCGGACACGAACGGGATGGCGTACGACGAGTCGGCCACGCCGAAGGTCACCATTAATACCGACCTGGGCGACCCGGCGAGCCAGGACTTCTGGGATCGGGTCCAGCACAACGCCAAGCAGTACTGGCTGCTCGAGGTGAGCACCGCGCTCGACGCCGCCGCCGGGCCCGCGATCGACGCGCTGAACACCGCATACCACTCGGCCACCGCGGCGCTCGCCGACATCGGCCAGACCACGCTGCAGGCACCACCCCAGCCCGACCCCACGAACGACCCCACGAACCCCGACGGTGAGGACGCCGGTGACCACCCGAAGGTCGACACGGGTGACGGGGCGGACGGCGGGGCAGGCGGCGGGGCGGGCCTGGACGACGGCTCCGGGCCGAAGTCCGCCGCCACTGCCGGGATGCCGTCGATCGGCGGCGGCTCGACCTCCGACGGCTCCGGCAAACCCGGCTCCGGAACCGGCGCGCCGAAGCCGTCCGCGCCGATGGTCATGCCGGGAGGGTCGTCGAGCGGGACCGGCCTGCCGCTGGTCAAGGACGGCCGGCAGGTCACCGATCCGAAGACCGGCCAGCCGATGACGGTCCCGCCGGGTACCACCGTCGGGAAGAACGGTGAGCTCTTCGGCCCGGACGGCAGCCCTCTCCTCGGCCCGGATGGCAAGCCGATCTACGCTCCCAAGGGCTCGAAAGTGGGCAAGCCCGCGGACCCCATCGGCCATGTGGTCAACGCGACGGTGCCCGAGGGTTCCACGATCGGCAAGGACGGCGTCATCACGGGGCCCGACGGCAAGACCGTGCTCGACGCGCACGGCAACCCGGTGCACGTCACCAAGGGTTCCTCGATCGGCAAGGACGGCACGATCATCGGGCCGGACGGCAAGCCGGTCCCCGAGCAGACCCAGCTGCTGGACAACGAGGAGCACGCGATGCTCCACCCGGACCTCCTGCCGCGGCCGCACACCACCGTGGACGGGCCCACCGGCCTCTCCGCCTCGCGGGCCGGCCCCGTCGGCGACCTGGTGCCGGGGGTCGCGCGGAGCGGGATGGGCGCCCGCGTGACGGAGAACGGCGGACGGCTCACGCCGGAGCAACTGGCGGCGCAGGAGGCCACCGCGGGCGAGTCGGCCGCCGCGGAACAGGCCCAGCTGCTGGGACGCCAGACGGCCACCAGCGGAGGCGAGCCCATGATGCCGCCGATGGGCGGCATGGGCGGCGCGGGCGCCGGCGGCGGGCAGGACCGCCAGCGTACGACCTGGCTGGCGGAGGACGAGGAGGTGTGGGGCACCGACTCCGAGGCGGTGAGCGGCGTCATCGGCCGCTGATCCTCGGCCGAACCGAACAGCGGAAGGAGAGCCAATGGGCGACCGGCTCACGGCGTTGTCGGACCTCAAGAAGGCGTTCGCGAACTTCGACGTCATGTCACGCCTCATCGACGAGACGCGCACCAAGGCCGACGAGATCAACAAGTACAACAAGAGCTCGGCCGGCGACGACGACATCGGCAAGCAGTACCACGCGACCGTCGACAAGCCGACCAAGAACCTCACCGAGCTGCTCACCACCGTCCGCCAGACCGTCGACAAGGTCGGGGTCACCGGCCAGGACGCATCGGACCAGTTCAACAACGCCGACGAGAACGGCAAGGAACTCACCGAACGGCATGTGAGCCGGTTGAACGGCGCGTGTGCCGCGCGCCGTTCATCCGGATGAGGGAACACAGCCCAGGAGGCCGCCCATGTCCGCCGACCGCAGCGACTCGCGTGAGTTCCACCTCGCCCGCGTCTTCGACACCGTCCATCCCGTCGACGGACCGGGCTTCGCACCTGACCACCCCCGCGTCGAGGACGGGGACGAACGCCGGGCGCTCGCCGCCTACCTCCACGAGGGCGAGCCCGTGGTGATGACGACCGGCCTGATGGCGGACGTCCTCGATCCGGAACGTGGCGGCGTCGTGCCGATGAACTTGCGTACGGACGGCACTTGGATCTGGGCCGACAGCCGTCGCCTTCTATCTGGAGGAGTACCGGCTGGCCCCCGAACCGGACCTCCTCGCGCACCTGCGCGCCGCCGGCCCGTACGCCTGGAAGGCCGACGCCGGCACGCTGGAGGCCGCGGCCGCGTTCGTGCTCGACCCCGGTGGAGACCTCGGTGACGCCGGGTCGCAGAGGACGTCTGGCAGGTCCACGGCACCTGAGACGGGTCCGGCCCACCGCGGTGAACCCCCGCGACGGGCCGGGCCGTCACTCCGTGAAGAGAGGCCCGCGCCGGGCACGCCGGCGACAGGCGAGCGCAAGGGGCACCAGTGGAGATCGAGCGGTACGGCACTGCGGAGCCGGTGGGCGTCGGATATGAGCTTCCGGCGGTCGAGTGGGACGCCCAGGCGACCGGGTCCGGGAGCACCGGCGTCTGGCGGGAGCCGGCGACCGCGCCGGCGTCGTACGGAGCGACCGCGCCCGTGGAGCTCCCGGCCGAGGCGGACCGTACGGCCGAGGACGAGGGCGCCGCGGGTGCCCCGCCCGCCGGCGCACCGCCCGCGTCCGCCCCCGGCTCGGCGTTCGACCCGAACGACCACGCGCCGGGTGGGCGGCTCTCCAAACCGATGATCGCCACCGCGGCCACGGCGGGCCTCGTGCTCGTCGGTCTGCCGCTGCTGCTGTCCCACCTGGCCGGCGGCTCCGACCAGCACCATCGGCCGAACGGACGCGTCGCGGCCGGGTTCACCCAGCCGGACGCCGGCGGCAGGGGTTTCGTCCCCGGCGCGGATCCCCGCCAGGGCGCGAACGCCCCCGTGGCCCATCCGTCCGCCCCGGCCCGGGGCCCGGGAGCCGAGCCAAAGCCAAAGGGCGGCTCACGCGGCCACACGGGACCGCACGGCGGCCACACGAGATCACACGGGCCACGCGGGACCGCACGACGGCAAGGCGCCGCACGGCCACAAGGCGTCGGGCGGTGAGCGGGCCGACGCCGCCGCGCGGCCGAAGAGCCGGGTTGCGAACGCCACGTACGACGCGGTCTCCGGACCCCGCTGCGACGGCACGGGAACCGACTTCCACCACTACAACTGGTACGGCGACGGCGACATCGGCTGGCACGACCACACCACCGGGGGCTGGACCGGGAACGGGTGCGAATCCGTCTACCAGTCCGTCCCCATGTCGGGGAACGCCTCGAAGGACAACGCCAACGCCGTCGTCTGGACCTTCAGCACCGGGGCGGTCACCCACGGCACGTGCCGGGTGTCGGTCTTCATCCCCCGCGACACCGACGTCGTCGCGGTGGGCGGCGATCCCACCTACTACACGGTGCAGAACCAGTTCTCCCGCGGCAGCGGCACGGTCGGCTCGTTCTCGATCACCCAGGTCGCCCATCGCGGTCAGTGGGTGAACGCCGGCTCCTACCGGGTCGGCGGCGGCCGGTTCGCCGTCATGCTGCACAGCCGGGGCACGGGGTCCAAGCACGCCCACCACGCCGCCGCGCCCATCCGCGCGACCTGTACCGCGAGCTGAGCCGAGCGAAAGGGACATCCGGCATGACGCGTCCGATGTTGACCGTGTGCGCGGAGCAGCGGGACGGCTCCTACCGCACGATCGGGGAGGCCCTCGACGTGGCGCGCAACGGCGCGGTGATCAGCGTCCAGCCCGGCCGCTACGAGGAGAACCTCGTGATCACCAAGATGGTGACCATCGCCGCCGACGATGTCCGCGGCAGCGTACGGATCGCGCCCCGGCGCGGCGTGGTGATCCAGGTGGTGGCCGAGGCCGTGCAGCTGACCGGTCTCGTGCTGCACGGCCGGGACGAGGAGTTGCCGGTCGTCGACGTGCCTCGCGGCCAGGCGGCCTTGCAGGACTGCGAGGTGGCCGGCAACGCCTGGACGGCGGTGCTGACCCGGCAGCAGGGCTCGCTGGCGATGCGCGACTGCCGCGTGGTCAACCCGGCGGGCGCGGGCGTCGTGGAGACGTCCTCGGGCGCCAGCGTGATCGAGAGCTGCGTCATCGAGCACCTCGGCACCTCGGCGGTCGTGATCGGTGAGAAGGCCGACCCCGTGGTGCGCGACTGCGTGCTGCGCGACGCCCGCGGCAACGGCGTCTGTGCCAACGGCGAGGCGCGCGGCTCGATCGAGGGTTGTGAGATCTCCGCGACCGACAAGCCCGCCATCGCCCTGGAGGAGGCCAGCTCGACCCGTGTGCTGCGCTCGGCCATCCGCGACGTCCCCGTCGGCGTCTTCGTCAACTCGACCTCGCGGGTGGTGGTGGAGGACCTGACGGTCACCGGCACGACCGGACCCGCCATCGCGCTCAGCGGAGGAACGGACCCGCTGCTCAGGCGCTGCCGTACGGGCCGTACGAAGGGGTACGGCGTGCAGGTCGCCGGACGGTCGCGCGGCACGTTCGAGGAGTGTGAGGTGAGCGGCGCCGACGACGTGGGGATCTGGGTCGGCGAGTCATCGAGTCCCGTACTGACCCGCACGGCCGTACGAGACTGCGGAGGCACGGGGGTGGAGCTGACCGGTGAGAGCGCCGCGGAGTTCGATCGGCTGGAGATACGCGACGTTGCCGGCGCCGCCGTACGGATCCGCGAGGGCGCCGACGGGCTGCTGCGGCGGCTGACCGTCTCCGGCACGCGCGGCCCGGGCATCGAGGTGCTGCGCGACGGCCGAGGACGGATCGAGGCGTCCGATCTGCACGCGACCGGCGGGGCGGGCGTACGGGTGGCCGAGGGCGGCGACGTCCAGCTGGGCGGCACGAGCGTACGGGACGCCGGCGCGGCCGGTGTCTCCATCGGTGCCACGGGCATCGCATCGCTGCGCGACTGCGAGGTCGTGGGCAGCGCGCAGGACGGCGTTCTCGTCGAGGACGACGGCGAGCTGGTGGCGGTACGGTCGCGCCTGCGGGGCAGTCGGCGGCACGGCGTCCTCATCGGTTCGGGCGCGCGTGCCGGCCTCACCGAGTGCGACATCGTGGACAACGGCCGCGACGGCGTCCGCATCGAGTCGGGCGAACCCGTACGCGTCACCGGATGCACCGTGGCCGAGAACGGCGGGTCCGGCCTGCGCCAGACCAGGCCCAGTTCGCGGCTGGCGGTGGAGAACCTCACCAACCGGGACAACGTCACCGCCGACGCCTACGGAACGGCGAACGCCACGTCTGCCGCCACGCGGCGGCAGGGTGACGCGACGGACCAGGCGGTGGAGCCGGATGAGATCGCGGAAGCCGATCCCGACGGCCCGCTCGCGGTGCTCCGGTCGCTGGTCGGCCTCGACGGCGTGAAAGAACAGGTCACCACCCTCGTCAACCTCAACAAACTGGCGAAACGGCGCGAGCGTGCCGGCATGCCGAGCCTGCCGATGAGCCGCCACCTCGTCTTCGCCGGCCCCCCGGGCACGGGAAAGACCACGGTGGCGCGGCTCTACGGCGGCATCCTGGCCGAGCTGGGCGTGCTGCGCAACGGTCACCTGGTGGAGGTGTCGCGTGCCGACCTGGTCGCCTCCGTCGTCGGCGGTACCGCGATCAAGACGGCCGAGGTGTTCGACCGGGCACGCGGCGGGGTCCTGTTCGTCGACGAGGCGTACACGCTGTCGGCCGGGTCCGGCAGCGGCCCTGACTTCGGCCGCGAGGCGATCGACACGCTGGTCAAGCTGATGGAGGACCACCGCGACGACAACGTGGTGATCGTGGCCGGCTACTCGGCCGAGATGGAGCGGTTCCTCGACCTCCAATCCCGGGCTGGCCTCGCGGTTCAGCCGGACCGTGGAGTTCGCGAACTATTCGGCCGACGAGCTGGTCACGATCGTGGAGCGCTCGGTGGAGAGCCACGGGTACGCCCTGGCGCAGGGCACGCGGGAGGCGCTCACCGTGCATTTCCAGCGGATGCCGAAGGGCGCGGCGTTCGGCAACGGCCGCGCGGCGCGCAAAGTCTTCGAGGAGATGGTCGACCGTCAGGCGTCACGGCTGGCCGAGCGGCCCGAGGCCGGTGACGCGGACCTGGCGCTGCTCGTGCCCGAGGACGTCGGCGCGGAGGCCGCCGCAACGCTCACCGGGTCCGCCGAGGCCGCCGGCGAACGCGGCGGACTGCTGGCCGAACTGCGCGCGATGATCGGCCTGCCGTCCGCCAAGCAGCAGGTCGAGGACATCGTCACCCTCATCGAGCAGGTACGCCGGCGGGAGGCGGCCGGACTGCCCAGCATGACGATCAGCCACCACCTCGTCTTCGCCGGGCCACCGGGCACCGGCAAGACCACGGTCGCGCGGATGTACGGCGCGTTGCTCGCCGAGCTGGGCGTGCTGTCCGGCGGCCGGCTCGTCGAGGCCGCGCGCGCCGACCTGGTCGGCCGGTACGTGGGGCACACCGCCCAGCTCACCCGCGAGGCGTTCGAGCGTGCCCGGGGCGGGGTGCTCTTCATCGACGAGGCGTACACGCTCACCCCGCGCGGCGGTGGCGGCAACGACTTCGGCCAGGAGGCGGTCGACACTCTGATGAAGCTGATGGAGGACCACCGAGACGAGGTCGCGGTGATCGTGGCCGGATACGAGGAAGAGATGCAAGGGTTCCTGGCCTCCAACCCCGGGCTTGCCTCGCGGTTCTCCCGGCAGATCGCCTTCGAGCACTACACCGACGACGAGTTGGTCGCCATCGTGCGGCACCAGGCCGAGGCGGCCGGGTACACCCTCGCGTCCGGTACGGTCGCGGCGCTCGGCGAACTGTTCGCCTCGGCGCCGCGCGACCGCGACTTCGGCAACGGCCGGTTCGCGCGGCAGACGCTGGAGACGATGATCACCCGGCAGGCCGGGCGGCTCAGCCGTCTCGACGTCGGCGACCTGGCCGAGATGAGCCTGCTGCTGCCACAGGACCTGCTCGCTCTGCCGGCCGAGCGCGCGGAGAGCCTCCGGAGCCCCGCGTGAGCGCCCGCGTGGTCCTTCCCCTGGTGACGGCGTTGGTGCTGGCTGCGCCGCGACCGGTCTCGGCCGCGACCTCCTCGCCGGACCCCGTTTCGCTGCCGGGAGTCGCGCAGACGATCACCGGCGGGTCGGGCGGCTGCCTCAAGCCGTCACCCGCGCACAGCACGCGCGTCCCCTGGCCTCAGACCTTCCTGCGCCCCGAGACCTCCTGGCCGTTGACCCGGGGCGCGGGGGTGATGGTCGCGGTCGTCGGCTCGGGCGTCGACGGAGCATCCGGCGCGTTCGGCGACCGGCTGGCACTCGGACCCCGGCTCCACGGTCCGGGCGGCGCGGGCCGTGACTGCGTCGGCCACGGAACGTTCACCGCCGGGCTGATCGCCGCCGGTCGCCGGCCCGGCGCCGGGTTCGCGGGCATCGCCCCGGACGCCGGGATCCTGGCCGTGGCGGTCACCGACGACACCGGCGTCACCACCCCCGACCTGCTCGGCCGGGGCATCGAGGCGGCTGCCGACGCCGGCGCCCGGGTTATCGATGTCGCCGTGCCCGTCTCCGCAGGCAGCCGCACGCTCGCCGCCGCCGTGAGCCACGCGACCGGCCGGGGCGCCCTCGTGGTCGCTCCCGCGGCGCCGGACGGCGGACCGGCCGAAGCCATCGGTCCCTCCTACCCCGCCGCGTATCCCGAGGTGCTCTCCGTCTCCGACCTCGGCCCGGCGGGCGCCCCGCCGCAGCATGCGAGCACCGGACGGATCGACCTCACCGCACCGGGCGACGCCGTGATGAGCGTCGGCCCGGGCGGCACTGGCGACTTCACCGCCACGGGGCCCAGTTACGCGGCGGCGATCGTGGCCGGCACGGCCGCGCTGGCCCTCGGTTACCGGCCGGGACTGACGGTTGCGGCGCTCCGCGACCGCCTGGAGGCGACGGCCTACCATCCGGGCACCACGACGCCGGACGCGATGCTCGGCTACGGCACCGTCGATCCCGTGGCCGCGGTCAGCGCGGTGCTCCCCGAGGGGGGCGATGCCACCGCAGGCTCGCCGGCGGCGCGCGCGGCGCCGATGATGCCCGCCGTACGGCCGCGACGCGACGGCACACAGGCGTTCGGCGTCGCCGGCGGCGCGGTGGCCCTCGTCCTGCTCGTCGCGTTCGCGGCCGTGGTCCTCCCCCGCGGCCGGGCGCGCGGATGGCGGCCGGGCGTACGGTCCCCG
This sequence comes from uncultured Actinomycetota bacterium, assembly GCA_963799975.1. GTDB lineage: Bacteria > Actinomycetota > Actinomycetes > Streptosporangiales > Streptosporangiaceae > Actinoallomurus. The sequence continues at coordinate 490,647 of CAWCZF010000004.1, forward strand.
GCGAGGCCACCGGACGTGACGGCGTGACGGCGATGCCCGGCCGCCCTCACGACGAACGGGTGAACGGGCGAGCGGTGAACCCACGGGACGGACGGCCACGTTCTACCGTTGGCGGCGGACGTGATCGACAGAACCGGGCCGGGTACGGCGAGGACATGGGTGAGCGACGGATGGACAGCGCACGGCACGCAGGTTCCGAGGCGGCGACCCGGCGTATCGTCGGCTACTGGCTGAGCCGGACCTCGCTGGACCCCGGTTCGGACGATGCTCCGCGGGGCGGCCTGGCCGTCCCCGAGGCGCCGGCCGGAGAGGTCATCGCGGCCGCGCGCCGCCTCGCCACCCGCGGGCGGCGGTCCGTCCCGTACGCCCAGCCGCCGTCCGAGCTGCGTCTCGTCGCAGAGGTTCTCGTGGTGGACGAGCACCCATCGGCCGCGAGCTGGACCGACGCCGAGCGCCGTCAGGTTCTCTACTGGGTCGCCCTCATCATCCATCGCTTCGGCGAGGATGGGATCCAGCACCTGGTCAGCGAGCTGAACGCCCACCGCTGACGACGCGCCAACGACTTACAGGAAACATCGTTGGCAGTTCGTTGGGGCAGCGTTGGCGGTGCCCGCCATCCTCCTTCCACTGGCCGCGGAACCTACGGCCGAGAGCGGGAAGAGGGCTTGCCATGGTGACGAAGGGCGCGAGGAAACCCGGTGCCGGCCAGGACGGCGGGATCGCCGGCACGAATACCACTCTCGACGAGGCCACCCTCGCCGAGCTGTACCGCCTGCACGGCGGTTACCTGTTGCGCGCCCTGGTTCGCATCACCAACGGCGACCGAGGAAAGGCCGAGGACATCCTCCAGGAGACGCTCATCCGTGCCTGGCGCAACCCCGGCGCGGTCACACGCGGGCCGGCGGAATTCCGGCCGTGGCTGTTCACCGTCGCCCGCCGGATCGCCATCGACCACTTCCGCATGGCGGGGGCGCGCGTCAAGGAGGTCTGCGACGAGACGCCGGAAGACCGCATCCCCAGCTATGACCCGTTCGACTCCATCGCGGAGGCGCGCGACATCGAGGTCGTGCTCGGCCGGCTGCCGGCGCACCACCGGGAGGTGCTCGTGGAGCTGCACCTGAACGGCCGGTCGGTGGCCGAGACGGCCAGAAGACTCGGTGTCCCCGCCGGCACCGTGAAGTCACGCCACCACTACGCCGTACGCGCGGTGCGCCCCATGCTGGAGGCGGCCGGAATGCGCACCTCCGCCTGAGCGGCACCACCGGCGGGGCCCGGCTTCCGGCGTGGCGGTGTAGTCGAACCCGGATCCGGCCCCCGGCCGTAGAGGTCAGTAGGGCGTCCTGTACGCCGTCATGGTTCTCGTCGGGCAGGAAGGTGCGGGCATGTCATCTCCGTTGGGGGACCAGGTCGAGCAGGCAATGGCCAGGTTGAAGGACCACCGGGCCCGCATGGAGGAGGTACGTGCCGAGCTGCGGCAGGCGACGGCCTCGGTGATGTCCAAGGACCGCATGGTCACGGCCAAGGTCGGTCCGCAGGGCCAGGTCGTGTCGTTGACCTTCCACACCACGGCGTACCGGACGATGGCGCCCGCTCAGCTCGCCGATGTCCTGACGGAGGTGCTGAACGAGGCGCGGGCGCGGGTCGGCGAGCAGGTGACCGAGGCGATGCGGTCCGTCAGTGGGATCGGCGAGGTGCTCAAGCTCTCCATGACAGGGGGCACCGAACTCGACGGGCTGCTCGCACCGCTGCGTTCACTGCGGCCCAGCGAGGAGAAACCGGACGAGACGGTGAAGAAGCAGGACGAGTTCAACGGCTGACCCCGTACTGGCCGAACTCAAAGAGCGACTCAGTAAGAGGTTCGCGGTATGGCGATCACCCTCCCCCCGGAGCTGGCATCGATCTTCGCGGCGGTATCCGGTATGGAATGGCCGCAGGCGAATGAGGACGACCTGCGTACGGCAGGGGACGACTACCAGACGATCGCCGACGACATTCCGAAGCTGAAGGAATACATCGTCGAGATCGTGAACATCTGCCTGGAGCGGTTCGAGGGAGAGGCGGCCGACGCCTTCGTCGCGTCGATGCGCGAGCTCATCGGACAGACCGGCGGCACCGACTACCTGAGTGAGGCGGCCAAGCAGGCAGGGGAGCTCGCGAGCGTCGCACACGACACGGCGAACCAGGTCGAGTACACGAAGTGGATGGTGATCGGCCAGCTGATAATGCTGGTCGCCGAGATCTTGTTCGACATCTTCTGGGCGCCGTTCACCTTCGGCGAGTCACTACTCAACATCACCTGGGAATGGGCGCTGGTACGCGAGGCCATACAGATCATCTTCAAGTGGCTGCTCAAGTCCATCGCGATGCACACGTTCACCGGGGTGGCGCAGAGCCTGCTCCTGGACGGCGTCATCCAGGGCGTCCAGTTCGCGCAGGGACACCGGCATCAGTGGGACGGCAAGGCCACGTTGCAGGCGTTCGAGTTCGGGTTGATCACCGGGGTGGTGTCCGGACCGCTCGATCTGGCCGGCATGGGGCTCGGCAAGATGATCGGCGGCGCGGTCGGCAAGAGCGCCGGCTCGGTCCTCGGGCACGAGCTCGGCGACGCGATGAAGGACACGCTGGGGCACGCCGGCAAGGGAGTGCTCGATGGCGGGGTCTCCGCGGCCGGGAAGTGGCTCGACGACACCGGCACGAAGGCGTTCGCCCGTGACGTCGGCAACCTGATGGGCGCCGCGCTGCCACAGATCCGCCAGGGCTTCACGAAGTTCGGCGAAGGGACGATCGCCAAGGCGTTCGAGGACCGGTTCGCGCGGATCTTCGAGCGGCATCTCGGGCCGGTGCTCGGCGAGGGGACGGCGGAGAAGCTGGGCAGGGACTTCGGCCGTACGTTCGCCAAAGAGTGGCATGACGCGGACGCCGAGGTGGGGGCCTCTCTGCGTCGCCTGCTGCACGAGACGCCGGTGAGCGACACCGGGGTGCGGGCGCTGGCGGACACCCTGCCGGAGCTGGCCCGGCACATGAACGAGGGCAACACCATGTTCACGGTGGGCCACGCGATCGGAGAGCAGCTCAAGGAGGGAGCGCTCAACAACCTCAGCGAGGGCTTCTACAATCTCATCTTCAGCGACAGCCACCAGTTCACCACCACGTGGGCGACGTTCGGGTCCGGCGTCGCGATGGGACTGCTGGGGAGGATCGGCCACCACCTCGCCTCGCCGATCTCGGCGCGCTTCGCGGACTACGTGGCGAACTGGCAGCACGCGCCGATACACGAGGGCGACAGCCGTTACTTCGGGCCGCTGCACCCGCTGACGGTGCTGTCCCTCGCGTCGAACCTGGCCGGTCATCCGGCACCTTTCCCGGTGCCGCGTCTCGGGCCACACTCCGCCGAGGCGAGTGGCGGCCCGGTCGAAGCCACGATCACGACGGCCTCGGGCGTCCCGGACCGGCACGGGTTCGACAGCGAGAAGGAGCCACTGCTCGGCTCGGGAACGTCGGTGCGCACCGAGAGTGGTCTCGACAGCCCGCGCACCTCCATCTCGTCGGAGGCTTCGGACCTCTTCAGCCCGCGCGTGACGTTCGGCGGCCACGATGCGGCCGGCGGGCACGAGGGCGTGGAGCCGGAAAAGAGCATCGGGCCGCCGGAGGCCGTACGGACCCACTCGGAGGACGACACGGCGACGGCCACCACCGGCCCGGCCGTCACCCACCCGGCCGCGACCGACCGTACGGCCGAACCATCGTCCGACGCCCCCATGCCCAGGCCGACTCAGAGCGACGACGGCCCCGCCCCGGTACCGCACGAACACACCCCTGGGCCCTCGCCCGTTCCCCACCCGACCGTCCCGGCCCCGCGAAACGGCGAAGCGCCCCGCGTCGACCTGCCCACCGGCGTGTGGTTCCCCCGCGCCCACAGCACCCCGAGGCATGAGATCGCGGCCCGCGCGGTGCCCGGCGCGGACGGGTGGCGACTGGTGGTCGGTCATGGATCCCCCGGCAAGGTGGAGATCGGCGGCGTGCCGGTGGACGCGGAGACGGCCCTGACGCACATCGGCACCGGCGACAAGCTCACCTTCGCCACCTGCTACGCCGCCGAGCCCGGTGCCGACGGGCACTCACTCGCCATGGACGCCCACCTGCGAACGGGCAAGGAGACCCTCGGCCCCACGCACGAGGCGATCGTCACGGCCGGTGGCGAGGTGGTCTCCGGCGTGTTCGGCATCGACAAGGCCGGCCGCCAGGTCGTGATCCCGAGCGGGGACTGGATGGTCTTCCGCGACGGCGCGGCGCACAGCCTGCACACGTCGTCGCTGAGGGAGGCGTACGCGAAACTGGGCGCTCAGGAGAAGCCCGGTGGCCCCGCCCCCGACGAGGCGGTCGGCTTCGTGTACGGGATCAGCGCCGCCCAGCGCTGGGGACTGGCCCACCACGGGTACGCCGCGGCGGACTACCCACGCGCGGGCCGCGACTGGCCCGACCCCGGGCGGGCGGACTCCTTCTTCACCTCGCTGCAGTCCATGGCGGCGAACCATCTGCGGCCCTACCTCGGCAACCGGCCGCCGACCCCGGACCGGATCCGCCAGGCCATGCACGCGGCCCTGCAGGCCGACCTGAACGGCACCGGCTCCCGCTACGAGCGGTTCCTGACGCCCGGCCAGGACGTCAACCAGCTGCTGGCCGCCCTGAACGACCCCGCCCAGTGGACGCCGCAGCTCGGCGAGATCGCGCCGCACCTGGCGGCCGACCTGTTCAACCTGAGGCTCGGAGTGGTCGGCGCCTCCGGCCGGCCGGAGATCGTGGGCCAGGTGATGGGACGGACCCGCGCCGGCCACGCCGACGGCAACCCCTACCTGCTCGTCCGCGTGGGCGACAACCACTTCGTCCCCACCGTACGGACGGGCGGGCCGGCGGCCGCCGTGCCCCGCGCGGAACAGGTCCACGGCCTGCCGGGCACGAGCGGTCGCGGGACCTGGACCCGGCCGCTGACGTCGGGGGAACGGACACTCGTCGACCAGGCCGGCGAAGACGCGATGCGTCACCCGGCCATCGAACGCCGGGTCGGGCCCGGGACCACCGTCGCGCACGCCCAGGCCACCGCCGCCCACCTGCGCGACGCCATCACCGACCCCCACGGCGCGCTGGCCACCAACCTGCGGGACCAGCTCCAGGACCTGATCGAACGGGCACTGACCGGGGATCCGACCGCGATCGACAGGCTCGACGCCCTGGAGCGGGTCGCCCACCGCCACGAGATGAGGACGACCGGCGGGCCGATGGACGAGACCGCGCACATCCAGCGCATCCAGCAGGCGGGGACCGACGAGGGAATCCCGATCTCCATCGGTGACGCCCGGACGGCCGCCCGCGCCCACGCGTATCACGAACTGGGCGGCTCGATCCGGAACGCGCTCAGGGTCCCGTTGCCCGCCGGGACGGGTATCCGCGACCGCCTCGGCACGGTCGGCGCCGCCGCGCGCCATGACATGGACGCCGCGGGCACGCGGGCCCGGCAGGACGCCGTCACGGCCGCCCGGAACGCGGTACCGCCACCGCGGATCGACCCGGCCACCCCGGCCGAGGCGCGAGCCGCTGCGATGGCCGTGCACCAGAGGAGGCTCGACGAGAGCGAACGCCAGGCCAAGCTGGCCGGCGGACCCGCCGACCGAGGCCGAACGAGACGCGCGGGAACGGGTCCTGCGCCGGCATGCCGGATACTTCTACTCCCCGCGGGAGTTCGACCGCATGCGATGGGCGCTGCTGGCGAACAGCCTGCCGAGCCACATCACCCATGCCGAGCGCACGGGCGCCAACGCGGCGGCCGCGTTCCTCGACACGTTCCGCGCCCCGGCCCGCGAGATGGCCGACTGGGAGATCCGCTCCGACGCGGCGCGCCACGAGCAGCTGGCGGCCGACCCGCCACGGCAGCTCCCGGCGGGCTTCGGCGAGCGCGACGCCGACGGCCGGCGCCAGTACCCGATGGGGTACCGCGGGCGGCTGATGCGGCTCGGTGCCGACTGGTTCGGTGACGACACCGCCATCGCGAACCTGGTGAGCGGTCACGCTCCGGTCGGCACGGACGTGGGGCTGCGGAACGCGATCAACGACGCCGTGCGCGAGCGCCTCACCGGGCTCGGCAACCGGGCGGTCGCCCAGCGCATGCTCGAAGGCGGGCTGCGGTTCTCGGTGACGTCCGGCGGTGAGCGCCACGACGTGAGGGTCATGCTCCACCTCGGTGAGCCTCCCCGCGCCCACTACCTTCCGGCGTTCGAGTCCCAGCGGGACGAGGGGAACGCGCCGGCCTCCCAGCAGACGCCGCTCGGCCAGAAACATCAAGGCGCCGTCGAGTCCGACCACGAGCGCATCGCGGGCACCCGGAAGGGCGGTTCCACCAACCGCTCGCTGGCCGTGAACGTGAACGTCACCTCGCCGTTCGGGGTGCAGCCCGCACGGATCTTCAGCGGCGGCGCCGAATTCGGTCTGGACGCCGAAAGCGGTAAGGGCTGGTCCTACGGCAATGACGGGGTCTCGGCGACCAAGCGGTTCCTCGACATGGCGGGCAAGGAGTCGCACTTCGACTTCCCCGGCGCCCGGTTGACGGTGCAGTTGCGGCGGCGCGGCACCGCGGACCCCGACCCGCGCACCCACACGGCCACGCTCCCCGCGCGGTTCGGCTTTCCCAAGGAGCTGACACCGCCTCAACCGGCCGGCGGCGGCCCGGTGCTGCCAGGCCCGGCGGCACGCCGCGGCGCCGGCAACCCGTTCCACGGCGTCACACCGGCCCAGCTCCACGCCGGTGCCGTCGCCGCCCGACACGGCCGAGCGGATCCATGACGTGCTCGGCACCGTGCTGCACATCCCGGAGTCGATCTCGGGGCTGGGCCCGCTGCGCGACCAGCTCGTCGCGAACCTGCCCCATCCCGTGGAAACCGACTCCGACCTGTACGACGGCATCCAGCACTGGATCAGCGAGGCCAACCTGCTGCGCAACTACGGGGAGATGACCACCATCGGCACGCTCTCACCGGCGTACCGGACCGGCGACGGCGACGCGTCGGCCTACCTGACGGTGACCGCGAAGATGCTGGGCGCCCAGCGGGTGGGGGACGATCCCGTGCCGATGAAGGAGGAGAGCCAGCGCTGGGTCAACACGAACAGCAGTACCAGCGAGTCCGGCGGTTTCGGGATAACTCCCATCAAGGGAAACATCGGTTACACCATCGGAGACCCCACGGCGTCCTTCGGGTTCAACCACTCGCTCGGCGTGGGCGGCAGCATCGGTGCGAAACTGTCGACGACGCGCAGCAGCAACGAGAACACCGGCGCCGGTGAGGTGCGCGGCCTGGTCTACGACGGCCCGAGCGTGCTCTACCGGCTGACGAGCCGGATGACGGTCGGCGTCACCAGCGACGCGGACGGATACGCAAATGACGACCGGCCCCTGGCCGAGCGCGATGTGACGACCTTTGTTCGTGTTCCCGTCCACGAGGCGCCGCGCTTCGAGGCGCTGATCGACCGCGAGACGGCCGGCCCGACCGGCACCCAGCCGTGGCGGGACGCCAACGCCCAGGTCCCACGGAACCAGGATCCGCGTCCCGCCGACCCGGCCGCTTTGCAGGCCATGATCGCCGCGGAGAGCATCCGGCGGTACCCGCCGACGTCGATCGAGGCCGGCCAGGGGATCGGTTTCTCCGCGATCGGCAAGCTGTCGGGCTCGGAGAAGGTGATCCCCGAGATCGAGTCGACGCTCAGAAAGGTGGAGTTCTCCCGGGCCTGGATCCCGGACTGGGCGCCGATGGAGATGAAGTACCTGCGCCACCGGCTGCTCGCCAAGTTCAGCAAGGAGGCGCTGATCAACCGGGGTAGCGCACTCTTCCAGCCCGGTGGAGTGAAGGAGCGGCTCCACCGTCCCGTCGACGGGGGAACCGAGGTCATCACCATCACGGTGAAGGCTAGGAAGACCGACCTCCTCCCGGTCGCGGGGCGGGTGGCGAGCACGAAGCTCGAGCTCATGCCCGCCGGGTTCGCCGGCGAGAGCGGCGGCGACTCGCTGTCATCGACGCTGTCCGGGGCCGGGAACCTCGGATTCACCGCCGGGATCGCGAACGCGACCCATGACCGGCTACGCCAGTTCGGCTTCTCTCTCGAGGGGTCCGCCGGCTCCGGCAAATCGGCCTCCACCAACGTCGGCGCCTCCGGGTTCCAGATCCAGGCGATGCTCTACAACGGCCCCGCGCGTACGTTCGACTTCAACGTCCGGTACGAGGTGACGGTCGGGGTGCGGTACCACCCCGCCCCCGCCAAGCTCGGCGACTGGGCGAAGATCCTTTACAACTGGGCGAGGGCGAATCGCGCCACGCCGGACCCCGGCATGGGCGGCAACCGGCCCATTCACGGGGGGCGAGGCGGCGATGACCGCGACCGTGCCGGCCCGGCTGAACGACCCGCACCAGGTTCGTTTCGTCGTACCGGAGAACCTGGCACCCTTGAACCGGGCGCTCCACCCGAACGTGGGCCATCGTACGAGGTATGACTACACGGTCCCCCCGCCGCGGCCCGGGAACCGTCAGAGCGGGGGCAAGCCCACCATCACCCTGCCGGACCTGCCCAGAGCGGTGAAGGACACCCACACTCCCCTCAACGGCGACGACATCGTCATGGAGACCATCGGCAGCGAACACCTGGAGAAGGAGGTGGGCGACCTGCTGTCCAGGGTCGGCATCGACCCGGAGAAGGCGGGCGACGTCACCTGGGTCACGACCGGCACGGAGATGCTCACCGGCGCCCAGGTACGCGGCCCCTCCTCAATCACCGCGACGATGGTCAAGCAGGGGATCATCAAGGACGAGAACACGGTCATCCGAATCGAGGGCTTCCCCCTCAACGGCACCGCCACCCCGCAGAGCCTGAACACGTTGCGGATGGACGTCGCCGAAGGCGGCGGCAACGTCTCGGGCAGCCACGGCTCGTCCAAGGACAGCGGGTACAAGTTCGGCGCGAACTTCGGCGCCCTGGCCGGCGAGAACGGCGGCACCCAGCAGGCGGCTCCCCGGCATCAACCGCGCCGGTGACATCCCCGGGATCCCACGCTCGGCCTCCTCGCGTACGACCGCGCTCGGGCCCGTCTCCGGCCGGCTGACCCAGTTCAGCGAGCACTACGTCGAGCACAGTGCGGACATGGCCTACCGAATCACGGTCGTCAACCAGGCCAAGAACATGGTGTCCTCCGACATTCCGCAGGTGGCGGGGAGCGTCATCAAGATCACTCACGGTGTCCACTACCTGCGGTCCAACGCCGGCCACGTCGACCCCCACGACCCGAACGTCAGCGGTGCCACCAACCCGGCGCCCCACGGAAAGCCCACCCTGATCCGCACGGCGCTGCCCCCGAGTGGCGGCCTGCCCGGCCCACGGACACGCCGTAACGACGACAAGATCATCCCGGACTTCCCGGCGACACCGCACGATCGCCTCGCCGGCCCGGCGGGCAGGCGGCTGCCCACCGACGGGCTGGTCCCCCACGCCGCCGCCTCCGAACGGCTGCTGGTCAGGCCTGGCGGTGGCCCGCACTACGACGTCACCGGAGAGGGCAACCCGATACTTTCCGGCGTGCAGCGGCTCCTGCAGAACCACGCGCCCGACGTACTGGAGGACTACTGGCAGATCGTGGGTACGGGCGTGCAGGAGCGGCCCCTGCCGACCAAACTGTCGAACCTGCTCAACGTCGGATCGGCCGAGGCGCTCATCGACACGATGCTCGGCCCAGGACTGATCCTCCACACCACGAAGGCGCGTCCCCTGTACAACGAACGGGTGTGGGTGCTCCTGCGTGCCCATCGCGATCCGGACAACGCCGGCTACTACTTCCTGGAGAACGTCCAGCAGGCCAACGTCGCCCGTTATCACTTCCGTACGAACCGGAGTGAGACAGGCCGGTCCCGGCCTCGCGGACTCGAATGGTCGAGCGCGACCAAGGCCAGCGAGAACCCGGCGAACGCCGGGCGCGTCAGCTCGGGCAGCGTCAGCCCGAACGCGTCCGCCGGGCACTTCTCCTCGGAGGGCAGCGCGCTCGCCAAGGTCGACGCGAGCCGCAACACGCTGTTCATCGGCGGCGAGGCCGACCGGTACGCCGGCGATCTGCGGATCGACATGGTGCTCGTCACGACACCGAATCCGTCACGCCTGCTCAACACCACGCTCTTCACCCTGCCCGACAAGGTGTCGATGGTTCTGCATGACAAGCTCGACATGTCCAAGGCCGATGGCCGCGCGTCGGTGACGCTGACCGAGCGGGTACTGATCCCGCAACAGCTTCTCAAGCCCGACATCGAGCAGTACGTTCCACAGCCCAACGACGTCGCCGTCGCCGAAGTGGCGTTCGGCTCCACCCCTGCGCAGCTGGGGGGCACCCCGCTGCCCATCACCGAGCAGCAGCTGATGGACCGGTCGGTTTTCAACCTGGGCCTGGACCCGGACAAGCTCCAGGTGCTCAGCGACGAGGTCTTCAAGCGGCTCGGCGGGAACGTCCCGACCGCCGACGATTCCTTCGACCGCGCCACGGCCCGAATGGCCGGTCACGGATCGCGCGCCCGCGATGCGATCTACACGATGCTGTCCTTCCCGATGATGACCAATGAGCTGGAGTTCATGGTCGGCCCTGATGGCCTCGTGTCCCCACCGTTGGTACGCGAAGGCGGCCCGTTCACGGACACCCACGCCAAGGTCACCATTAGGGCCGAGCTGTTCGACCCTCGGATCCGGAACCATTTCAACGGATCCCTGGAGTCCAACTCGTACCATTTCATCGAGTCGAACAAGAACAAGTCCGACGGTGACTCGTGGGGGCTGGGGAACTCCTCCGGCTTTACCGGCATCTCGGGTAGTACGGACCCACAGCCCCCGGGCTCCCACGCGGCACAGAAGCCGGGCGGCCTGCTGAGCTTCGGCGTCAGGCAGAGCACGAGCGAATCGAGCTTCGTGGTGCACAAGGACATGCCGAGGGTCGTTTCGCGAAACCGCAGCGAACCATGGCTGCGGGTGAAGTCCGACGTCCTGTTGAAGATCACGGTGGAGGCGCGCAACCAGCGGGGCCCACTCGACTTCCCCGGCGGCACGACGCAGATGGCGTTCCACATCCGCAACGGCGTGGAGCTGGCGTTCAGCCCCGAGCACGCACTGCGGACCTTCGATGTGGCGGCCCTGCACGCCCACGGCGTTCCCACGCCGTCTGGCGTCCTGATCCCCGCGAAGGGTTTCGCGGGAGTACAGGATGACGCGATGGCGCAACTGCAGGCCGCGTTCACCTTCCCCCCGGTTCAGAACGCCTTGGTGGTCCACGTGCACGGCGACCCGGGCGTGGCCGGCAACTTCGTGGTGGGCGGCCAGTCGATGCCGCCCGCCCAGTTCGCCGCGACGGTCCTGGCGCGCCACCGCCCGAGCGCGGGCCAGTACCTCGTGCTCATCGGTTGCGGCGTCAACCTGCCGATCAACGGCGGACCCTCGGCCGCGGAGATCATCGCGACCACATACCGGGGCGTGCGCGTGATCGGCACCCAAGGTGTCGCCTTGACGACGTCGAGCGGATCCGTTCTCACCGGAGTGTTCACCGGCAACGGCCTCCGCCCCAGGGCGATCGGCTGGAAGGGCGACTGGATCATGATCGACGCACCCCTGGGCCAACCGGTCAATATCGTCCATCTCGGACACGATCTCGTCGCCGCCCTGAGGAGACACCTGAACGTCGGCGCCGACCCCGACGGCTCGCTGCCCCCCACCGGCCCGTTCATCTGGGGCGGCGCATCCAGCGGTACGGCGGTGACCGGCGGCACAGGAGACGGCGCGAACGGGGGCGGTGGTGGTACCGATGACGGTGCGACACCGGAGGGCGGGGAGAATCCGCTGGTCATGCCACCCAGTGACTGGACGTCAGTCTTCGGCGGCACGCCGAGCGGCACCGGGCAGTTCGGTGACGAGACCGAATAGGACGCCGACGCCGAGCGATGCGGACCGACCGCTCCTGACAATTACGTGCTCCGACTACTCGGTTCGAGGCGCATGATGGCGGCAAGTCGGTGAACTCAAAGGAGTGTGCGTCATGGGCGGGTCGAGCACCGGGGATCTCAAGGGCAAGGTCGTCGTGGTGATCGGAGGCAGCGGGGACATCGGCTCGGCGATCGCCGAGCAGGTGACCCGGGGTGGTGCGACGACGGTCATCACGTACCTGCGCGACCGCGCAGCGGCCGAAGAGGTCGTGTCGCGGCTGGCGGAGCAGCCCGGTCCGGCAGAAGCGGCACAACTCGACGCCACGGACACCACTCAGGTGAACGCGCTGTTCGACGAGGTGACCAGCCGGTACGGTCGCGTCGACGTCGTCGTGCACCTGCCCGGCATGGTGCTCAAGAAGTCGTTGGTCGAGATCTCCGACGCCGACTTCACGCAGGCCGTCGAATCGAACCTGCGCACCGCCTTCAACGTCTTGCGTGCCAGCGGGAAGTACCTCGCCGACGGCGGGCGCTGCGTAATGGTGTCGACCTCACTCACCGGTGTCGTCCCGGGTCCGTATGGCCTCTACGCCGCGGCCAAGGCCGGGGTCGAGGTCATGGTCCGGGCCGCGGCCGCCGAGTGGGGCGGGCGGGGCATCACCGTGAACGCGGTGGCGCCCGGCCCGATCGACAACGCCTTCTTCCGCGGCCCGGAGACCACCGACTCGATCGCGGCCGCCGCCACGTTCAGCCCGCAGGGCCGGCTCGGGCACGCCGCCGACGTGGCGCCGGTCGTCGGCTTCCTGCTCAGCGACGCGGCCGGCTGGGTCAGCGGTCAGACGCTGCGCGCCAACGGCGGCATGGTGTAACACGTCCCGCCATCAGCGACGTGGTCTCAGCTCCAGGTCAACGGCAGGGCGCTGAGACCACACATTTGGTGCGCCGGGTAAGTCGGGAGCATCTCCGGCACCGTCCACGTACCGGCGAACTCATTAAGCATCGTCGTGACGACGGCTTCGGCTTCAACCACGACCGCGCCATCGTCGGGGAGGGCGGTCTTGAGCGGGGCGGGCCTGAGGAAGAGCGGGTGCCCGCCGGCCGTGCCATGGCGATCGGCCGGGGCTGATTCCGCGGAGGTGGATGAGACCGGATTCGGGGTGGCCGCTTGGTATGCGCATGGTCATCACCGGCGCGACCGGCAACGTCGGCACAGCACCGTACGTGCCCTGTCCGCCGACTCCGCGGTCGACTCACTCCTCTGCCTGGCCCGCCGTACACCGGACTGGGACGCGCCCAAGACAGAGTGGCGGGCCGCCGACATCGCCGAGACCGATCTGGTCCCGCTGCTACCGGCGACGTGGGTCCCGGGGGAGACGGAGCGTCGAGCTGCCGCCTTCCCGGTGATCATTCCCCGGCGGCCGCGCCCGGTACGCCAGGAACCCGCGGCCTCCGCCCAGGTTCGCGCCAGCGCGGCGCTTGACATCTGGCGACAGGGAAACCTATAAATTGAGTTGCAGGTTTCCTCTGTCAGAGAGGGCAGTCACAGAAGCTCAGGCTTCTTGGTCTTCGGAGGTAATGGACGATGTTGCTGACGTCGATCGACCCATTCGTGCAGGAGTTCGAGCGCCAGTTCAACCAGTTGACCCGCCAGGCCGCCGCGTCGGGCACGGGCACGGTCATGCCGATGGACGGCATCCGCCGCGCCGACGACGTGGTGCTGCGCTTCGACCTGCCGGGCATCGATCCGGACTCGGTCGAGGTCACGGTGGACCGGGGCGTCCTGACCGTCTCCGCGCGGAGGGAAGAGGAGTACGGGCAGGACGACCGGGTGTTCGTACGCGAGCGCGTGATGGGCAGCTTCACCCGGCGCGTCTACTTGTCCGAACATCTCGACGCCGAGCAGATCGAAGCGGGCTACAGCAACGGCGTCCTGGCCGTGCGCATCCCGGTCCTGGAGCGGGCCAAGCCTCGCAAGATCTCCATCCAGACCAGCGCAGAGGGCGAACGGGCCATCAGCGTGTAGCGGCACCGGCAGGTCCAAGACGGCCACCCGGGGGTGGGCGGTTCCGGCCGGACGCGTGAGTCCGCGCGCCACCGCTCCGGCCGGAGCCCACCCTCCGACAGAAGGCCCTGACCGCGCCTCGGCGAGAGGCCGGTCTCAACCGCTGTGCCCGCCGGCGGACAACGGGAGACGGTATGAACGAAACACCAGGTGGAGACCACGAGGCGATGGCGGGCTCGTTCCCGGTGGGGCTTCCGGCGCTGGAGGATGAGTGCGCGCCGATGTTCAGCGTGGGACAGGTCGCCTCAATTCTGGAGGTGCAGCAGGCGTTCCTGCGCCGGATCGATGACCAGCAGGTGGTCTCACCGCAGCGTTCGGCGGGCGGGCAGCGCCGTTACAGCCGCCACGACATCGGCCAGATCCAGCAGGTGGTCACCATGGCGGGCGAGGGCATGACCCTGCCGGCGATCCGCCGCATCATCCAGTTGCAGTACGAGCTCGCCGAAATCCGCCGCGAACGCGACGAACTCGCCGCCCGCCTCGACGATCTCGGCCGGCAGGGATGACGAAGTCGGCGCAGGCCGCCCGGCGGCAGCCCCCTCCCCCGCCAGCTGAGCCCTGGCGGCGTCGGTAAGCGGGTCGGCCACTTGGCGGTACGCCTCGGCGTGGTCGGTTCAAGGAACATAGTCGGCGACGAGACGCCGTACCGCCACGCCTCGGTGATCGGCATTTACGAGGTGCCTTGCTGGTTGTGCCGGGTGGAAGCGCGTCGGAGGTCAGCAGGGACCTCTTCTCGTTCGCCCATCCTCCGGCTGGAGCTGCGGCGGACGGGGACCCAGCGGGCCGTCACCGCCGAGCTGAAGATCAGTGCGGTCGCTGCGATCGCCAGCGACAGCCGCAGGCCGGGGATGAAGTCCCCGGCGACCAGGGTGCCGAACAGTGCGACACCGACCGCGCCGCCGACCTGTCGCGCCGTGTTCAACTCTGCGGAGGCCACCCCGGCGTACTCGGGCTCGACCGCCTCCAGCACCGCGCTGGTCATGGCCGGGACCGCGGCACCGCCGCCGATGCCGACGGGCACGGTGGCCAGCCAGATCACCCAGTTCGGCGCGGTGGGCCCGGCGACCAGCAGCCCCAGCAGGCCGAGCGCGAACATGAGCTGGCCGCCCACCAGCGGCAGCCGGGGCCCGAGCCTCCCGGTCAGCCGGCCGCCGAGCATGTTGGAGACCATTGCGGCGATGCTCATCGGCAGGAAGATCAGGCCGGTGGCCAGCGCCGAGTCGCCTCGTTCGTTCTGCAGGAACAGGCTCAGCAGGAACACGATGCCGTAGTAGGCGAAGTTCTGCACGACACCGGCCGCACTGGCCGAGGTGATCACCGGGTGCGCGAACAGCCGCATCGGCAGCATCGGCTCCGGCACCCGCCGTTCCCACCACACGAAGAACACTCCGCCGACCAGGGCCACCACCAGCGCCGTCAACACCGGCGGCGACGCCCAGCCCAGCGGGCCGCCCTCGATCAAGCCGAAGATCAGTCCGCACAAGGCCAGCATCACGACCACCTGGCCGGGCAGGTCGAGGCGTCGCCCCCTGCCAGGCCGCGTGGCGTCCGCGCGGGCGGTCGCCAGCAGGCCGATCAGACCGATCACCAGGTTCACCAGGAACAGCGACCGCCACCCCGACGAGATGAGGAGCAGTCCGCCCAGCACAGGCCCGGCCGCCACCGCGGCGCCACCGGCCGCCGCCCACACACCGACCGCTCTGGTCCGCGCGGCGGCGTCCGTGTAGGCGTGCCGGATCATCGCCAGCGACGCCGGCAACTGCGTCGCCGCGCCGACGCCTTGGACGAACCGCGCCGCGATGAGCATCCCCGGGGACACGGCCAGGCCGCAGGCCAGCGAGGCGAGCACGAACAGGCTGAGGCCGATGGTGAATGCGCGCCGCGCGCCCAGCCGGTCACTCAGCGACCCGCCGATGAGCTGGAACGCGGCCAACATCAGCGTGTAGCCGTCCACCACCCACTGCAACTGGTTCAGCCCTGCTCCCAGCTCCCGGCCCAGAGTGGGCAGCGCGACGTTCACGATCGTGGCGTCCAGGCTGACCATCAAGAACCCGAACGAGGCGGCGAACAGAGTCCACCGCGCCCTTGATGGGGTGGCGGCGGCGGTGGGATCAGTTGTGAGTTCGGCGTTCATTGCATCAGATTGATGAGTACGGCGGTCGGCCGGCAACGAGCGAGGGTGCACCTGACAGGGTTACCCTGACCGGCGAGAACCGGCGAACAAGGAGCGGTCGGGTTGGCCAGGCAGAGCTTGAGGGCACACGAGCTGGGTGCGTTCCTGCGGTCCCGGCGGACACTGCTCACGCCGGAGAAGGTGGGGCTGTCGATCGAGGGCGTGCGGCGCACGCCCGGACTGCGCCGTCAGGAGATCGCCCGGCTGGCCGGCGTCAGCGAGGGCTACTACGTCCGGTTGGAGCAGGGCAGCGCGCTGCACCCGTCAGCGAGCGTGCTGGGCGCGCTGGCCAGGGCGCTGCGGCTGTCCGACGAGGAGCGCGAGCACCTGTTTGCGCTGGCTGAGGAGACCCGCCCGGAAACCGGCCCAGAGGTGCTCGCGGTGGGAACCCGCCGGATGCTTGAACTGCTCGCCCCGCCCACCGCCGCCTACGTGATCAGCAGACGCAGCGACGTGCTGGCGTGGAACGACACCGCGGCTGCGCTGTTCGGGCACCTGGTCGATGGTCCCTGCCGTCCCAACAATGTGCGCTATGTGTTCACCAACCCGGAAGCCAGGGCGCTGTTCGTCGACTGGCCGCACATCGCAGCGGATTCGGTGGCCCATCTCCGCGCGGCGACGGGGCATCGCCCCGACGACGCCGAGCTCACCGAACTGGTCACCGAACTCGGCAAGGTCAGCTCCGATTTCCGCCGGCTGTGGGCTACGCGGACGCTGCGCCACAAGGTCGACGGACGTAAGGAACTGCACCATCCACTGGTTGGCCGGATAACGCTGGATTACGTGGTGCTGGCCGCTCCCATGGCCTCGGGTCAACGGCTGGTCGCATACACCGCCTGCCCAGGCTCCGATTCACACACCGCGCTGGTCCGGCTGCGGAAGGCGGGACGCCATCGCGAACCCTCCTGATCCCGGAGCTCGTGAGCCCATGACCAGGAGAGCCACGCCGGACGGACCGGTTTTGAGAAGCCGATCCCGAGCCTTGGGCCGACCGGGCCCTGATCTCAGCGCTGGCCCGGTACTCCCGAAAGCACGCCGGGTGGAGCTGCTGGTCACGCCCGGCACGCTGCTGCGCCGGCATGCCGATCTGGTCAAGCAGCGTTGGACCTACAAGCGCAAGACGCTGGGATCCCAACCACAACGCTTACCCGCAGGCGAACCGCCCGGTCAAAGGCCGAGCCGAGTTTTCGAGCGGCACACGGCTCAGCGGTCTCCTCCACGAATTCACCCAGCTCGCATGAGGTGACGCAATATTCGGCACCTACAGGCTGCTGACCGCTGGACACACGCCGGCCTCCTGTCGGCCTTATCGGGACCGCGTCCGCCGGGCTAGACTGCATGATCTAGAACGGGCGTCGAGCGACCGGCCGGCGGGTGAGCGTCATCGCGATGAGCAGCACCTCTTCTTCGGGTTCGTCCTCGGCCGGCCCCGAAGACGACCCACTTCTCCGGCTGCACCGTGACGGGTGTCTCCTGACCGAATATCCCAAGGTTCGGCGGTTGCTCGACGGGCTTCCCGACGATCGGCTCCACCGGGCCGGGCGGCTGCTGTCGCGGCTCGACGTGGACGAGGTGCTCCGCGCCCACCCGCACGTCCCGGTCACCACCATCGCGATCACCGGGCACGGCACGCTCGACGCGCTGGTCGCCCCGCTCACCGCCGAGACCGCCCGGCACGGGTTACTGCTGCGGTCCGTCATCGGCGACTTCGACGCGTACGTCTTCGACCTCGGTGACCCCGGCAGCCGACTGTACGCCGCCGAGCCGGACCTCGCGCTGTGCCTGCTCGACCCGGCGGTCGTGTTCGACGAGGTGCCCTCACCCTGGCGGCCGGACGACGTACAGCGCGTCCTCGCGGACAAGCTCGCGCTGCTCGACGGCCTGGCGGCGCGGTTCGGGGAGGCCGGGCACGGCACGCTCGTGCTCAACACGATCCCGCTCCCGCGCCTGATGGCCGCCCAGCTGGTCGATCACCGGTCCCGCGCGGCGCTCAGCGCGCTGTGGCGCGAGGCGAACGTCCGGCTGCTGCGACTGACCGAGACGCATCCTCGGGTCGTTGTGCTCGACCTGGACACCTTCGCTGCGGAGGGCGTCGCGGTCACCGACCCGCGCCTGAGCCTCTACACCCGAGCCCATCTGACACCCGGACTGCTCGCCGCGTACGCCCGCGAGGTCGGCCATCTGGCCAGATACCTCTCCGGGCGGGCGAAGAAGGTCCTCGCCATCGACCTGGACGGCACGGTGTGGGGCGGTGTCCTCGGCGATGACGGTCCCGACGGGCTGGAGGTCGCCGAGGGTCACCGGGGCGCGGCTTACCAGGCGTTCCAGCGGACGGTGCGCCAGCTGGCGGCGCAGGGCGTGCTGGTCGCCGTGGTGAGCAAGAACGACGTGGAGCCCGTACGCCGGATGCTGCGCGAGCATCCGGACATCCTGCTGCGCGAGGACGACGTCGTACGTGTCGCCGCGAACTGGCGGCCCAAGCACGAGAACCTCGCCGAGCTGGCCGAGGACCTGGGGCTCGGCGTGGACGCCATCGTGTTCGTCGACGACAGCCCGCATGAGACCGGCATGGTCCGTCGCGAGCTGCCCGAGGTCGCGGTGGTCGCGGTGGACGACGAGCCGGCATGGCACGTGTCCCGACTCCTCGCGGACGGCTGGTTCGATGGCGTGGAACTAACCGCAGAGGACCGGGAGCGCCCGGTGCGCTACCGGGACGAGCTGTCCCGACGGGACTTCCTCGGCTCGTTCACCACGGTCCAGGACTACCTGCGGGAACTGCAGATCACCGTACGCGTCGCGCCCGCCGTCGCCGACGAGGCCGGGCGGCTGTCGCAGCTGACGCTGCGCACCAACCAGTTCAACCTCACCACCGAGCGGCTGCGGCCCGCCGACGTGGAGCAGCTCCTGGGCGATCCGGACGCGCTGACGCTCGCGGTGCACGTGGCCGACCGGTTCGGCGACAGCGGCATCGCCGGCGCGTTTCTGGCGCGCCGGGAGGGTGACGTCCTTGCGATCCGCAACTTCCTGCTCAGCTGCCGGGTCTTCGGCCGCGGAGTGGAGCAGGCCGCCCTGTCGGCGCTGCTGGAGCATGCGCGTACGAGCGGTGCCACGGCCGTGACCGGGACGTACCGGCGGTCGCCGAAGAACGCCAACGTCGCGGATTTCTACCCCCGGCACGGCTTCGCGGCCGTCGCCGAGGACGGCGACGTCGCGACGTTCCGGCACGACCTGGCCGAGATCGCGCCACCGCCCGACCACATCACGCTGACCTTCGGCGGGAGCCCGTGAACGACATCGACGACTTCCTCGCCCTCCTGCGGGACGAGCTGGGCATGGCGGTCACCCACGATGACCTGGACAAACATCTGGACCACGTCACCGAGTGGGACTCGGCGCACCTGGTCGAGCTGGTGACCCTGCTGGAGCGCGACACCGGGCACGGCATCTCGCTGCCGGACGCGCTGACCGCATCCAGCCTGGCGGAGATCTACGCGGTCGCGGTCGCCGGCACCGCCTGAGGACCGGCACACGACGAGGAGGACCGTGCTCACCGACGAGAACCTGATACGCCTGACTCCCCGGGACTCCCCCGCCGCCCACCTGGTCTGCCTGCCCCACGCCGGGGGCGGCGTAGCGGCCTTCAAGATCTGGAGCGAACGGGTCGATGAGGACATCGAGCTGATCGCCGTGCGCCTGCCGGGCCGGGAGTCACTGTTCCAGCAGACCCCGATGCGCGACATGGCGGCGATCGGCGCGGCCGTGGCCGGCGTCGTCGCCGGCCTCGACGGGCCGGTCGGGCTGTTCGGCTACTGCGCGGGCGCGTTCGCGGCGTTCGAGACGGCACGGCGGATGACGGCGACGCCGGCCCTGCTCGCGGTCTGCTCCCAGACCGCCCCGCACCACAACGCGCCGGCCACGACGGTGCGCGACCTGCCCACGCCGCGGCTCAAGGAGGCCCTGCGGGAGATGGGCGGCACCGAGCCGATCACCTTGGAGCACGAGGAGTTCTGGGAGATGACCGAGCCCGCGATCCGCGCCGACTACGAGGCCGTGGAGACGTACGCGACCGGAACCGAGCCCAGGATCGCGTGCGACGTCCTCGCCTTCCGGGGCTCAGGCGATGAGGAGGTCTCCGAGGAGGACGCCGGAGCCTGGGCTGAGGTGACCACCGGCACGTGCACGACGCGTCCGCTGGACGGCGGGCACTTCCTGCTCAGGACGCGCGCCGCCGAGGTGCTCGCGGAGGTCGAGCGCCATCTCCTCGGCCGAGGCTGATCATCGGGGCTCGAACGCGACCGGCAGCTCCTTGAGAAACCGGAAGTTGATGGTCTCGTGCCATTCGAGCTGCGCGGAAGTGAGCCGCAGGTCGCGCGTGCGGGAGAGCAGCGCGTCGAGCACCAACTCGGTCTCGGCGAGCGCGAGCGCGGCGCCGAGGCAGTAGTGCCGGCCGTGGCCGAAGGACAGGCGAGCCTTGGCGTCGCGGGTCACGTCGAGGCGGTCGGGGTCGCCGAAGGCCTCCTCGTCCCGGTTGCCCGAGCCGACCAGCAGTGTCACCTGGTCGCCGGCCGGGATCGTCCGGCCGTGCAGCTCAATGTCCTCCCGCGCGGTCCGCGCGGTGAACTGCACCGCGCTGTCGTACCGGAGGAGCTCCTCGGCGGCGGTGGCCCGCAGCTCAGGCCGCTGCTGGAGCAGCTCGAGCTGGCCGGGATCGGCCAGCAGGGCGCGTACGGCGTTGGGGATCTGGTGGGTGGTGGTGACCTGGCCCGCGTCGATGATCAGCAGAAAGTTCGCGAAGACGACGTCGGGATCCTGGCTCTCCGGTGAGCCGGCCGCCAGCATGTGCCCGAGGAGCGCCGGCGGTTCGTCCTGGGCGGCAAGCGTGTCGAACACCTCACGCAGGCGGCGGAGTCGCTCGGACTCGGCGTCGGACTGGGTGAAGTAGACGTGCAGGAGGCTCTGCCAGTCGTCGAGGAGGTGCCGGTGCTCCTGCGGGAGGCCGAGCATCTCGGCGATGACCGCCTTGGTGAGAGGCGCGGACAGGTCGCCGACCAGGTCGATCTCACCACGGGGCAGCACCTCGTCGCACAACGCGGCCGCCCGCCGCTCGATCGAGGCGCGCAGGTCCGCGACGGCCCGGCGGGAGAAACCGGCCTTGGCCATGTTCCGCAGGGCGGCATGGCGGGGGCCGGTCGCGAACAGCATCATGTCCGTCAGTAGACCGGCGAGCGGCCGCATCAGCTCACGGGTCTCCGGTGTCAGCCGCGCTTGGAAAGCCGTGACCCGGTCCTCGGTCAGCCGGTCGTCGGTCGAGAGCGCGGCGATGTCGCCGTGCCGGCTCACCACCCAGCTGCGCAGCACGTCGTCGTGGTAGACGGGATGGTCCTCGCGCAGCCGCCGGTAGAAGGGGTACGGGTCGGTGAGCCATTCCGGGGCGAACAGGTCGACGAGCGTCGGGGTGTTCACGGGGCGTTTCCGCGGCGCGCGTCGACGGCGTACGGCATGGCTCCGCTGGCCCTCAGGACCGCTCCTCGTGTTCCCGCATGGCCTCGATGAGGGAGTTCGGGCGCATGTCCGTCCAGTTCTTCTCGACGTAGTCCAAGCAGGCCGCGCGCGTGTCGTTCTCGAAGGCGACACGCCAGCCTTCGGGGACGTCGATGAAGGTCGGCCAGAGGGAGTGCTGGCCCTCGTCGTTGACGAGCACGTGGTAGCGGCCGTCCTCGTCCTCGAAGGGGTTGGTGTTGTCGGGCATTCAGCCGACCTCTCTCTCGATGGCCTCGGCGATCTCCGCGAGAGGCCCGGGCTGGGTGAGCTGGCCATGGTGGCAGTCGATCCGGTGATCCTCCACCGAGGCCCCGGTGAGCTTCTCCCAGACCCCGGCGGCCCCCTCGGGATGGTCGCGGGCGGCGGTGAAGAAGAGCACGGGGCCGTCGAGGGGGGCCGGGGTGTAGGCCGCGGCGAGGTCGATGCCGGCCGCCCAGACGGCGAGGACGGCCGCGAGACGCGCCTCCTCCAGGTCGCCGAACGGCCCGCCGCTCCGGCGGCAGAGGCCGACGACGCCGTCCAGGTCCCGTACGCCATCCGCCGTCTCGGGATCGAAGCCGAGTGCCTCCAGGATGGAGCGGATCCGCGCGCGGGTGTCGGTCGCACGAGTGTCCTGACCGCCGGATGGATAGGCGTCGAGCAGCGCGAGTAGCGCGACCCGCTCACCGTCGGACCGGAGGCAGGCGGCGATCGCGTTCGCGACGAGGCCGCCGAAGGACCATCCGAGCAGGTGGTACGGCCCGGCGGGCTGGATCTCACGGATCCGCGCGGTGTAGTCGGAGGCCATCTCCTCGACGGTGCGCGGCGGTGCCGTGCCGGCGGTGAGGCCGCGCGCCTGCAACCCGTAGACGGGACGGCCGGGAAGCAGATCGGCGAGCCCGCGGTAGCACCAGGCGAGTCCCGCCAGCGGATGGACGCAGAACAGCGGAGGGCGGGTGCCCTCGGACCGGATCGGCAGGAGGTTCGCGAACGCGCCGCCCTGACTGGCGTCCGCGGCATCCGCGGCGTGTGCGGCCAGACCGTCCAGGACGGCGAGCCAGGTGTCGGCGATCTCCCGCGCGTCCCGTTCGGTGAGGATTCCCTCCGGCCAGGACAGCGCAATGGTCATCTCGGGGCCATCGGCCAGGTCGCGGACGTGGGCGAGGACCTCCAGGGCGTGGCCGGCCGGGGTCTCCTCGCCGTCTCCTCCGCCGAGGACCGTCCGCCCGGACGGCGTCCAGTCGCCGCCGTCGCCCGCGGTGAACCGTCCCAGGTAGTTGAAGCCGACCTGCGGGGCGGGCAACGCGGCCAGACCGGGAGCCGTTTCCGGGTTGAGGTGGCGGAGCAGCCCGTGCCCGCGGCCGTCGCCCGGAACCGCGCGCAGCCGCTCCGTGACGTGGCGGACGGCGTCGCCCGCGGCGGGACCGCCGGCGCGTACCCCGGCGGCGTCGGCGGTGCCCGGGTCCAGGCGAACGGGAAGCACGTTGGTGAACCAGCCGACCGTACGGGAGACGTCGGCGTCGCCGAGTTGCTCGCGGCCGTGTCCTTCGAGGTCGACCAGGACGCTCCGCAGGCCGCGGTGTTCGGCGAGGGCGAGCGTGAGGCCGGTCAGCAGGACCTCATCGACGCCCGTCCCGAAGGCGGCGGGCACGCTGCTCAGCAGCGGTCCGGTGCGTTCCGGAGGCAGGGTCACCGTCACCGTACGGAGCCGGCTCGCCGTGTCGCGCTCCGGGTCGAGCGGGCGGTCTCCCAGCGGCGGATCGTCGCCGTCGAGCAGGCGTTTCCAGGCGTCGAGCTCGGCGACCTGACCGGGCTCGTGCGCGCGGGCGGCCAGCAGACGCGCCCACCGGCGGAACGACGTCGGCACCGGCTCCAACTCGACCACACGCCCCTCCGAGGCCGCACGCCACGCCACCTCCAGATCCGGCACCAGCACCCGCCAGGACACACCGTCCACCACCAGATGATGGATCACGACCAGCAGACGGCCGGAACGGTCCGCACCGGCGTCCAGCCAGACGACCCGCACCATCGCGCCCCCCCGGGGATCCAGCCGCCCGGCCTCCGTTCGCGCCTCCTCGGCGAGCGCCTCGTCACCCGTGAACGCCACACGGCGTACGACGTCGGCCGCCCGTACCGTGCCAGGCGGTGGCACGACCAGCCCGTCACCGCTCAGCCGGGCGCGCAGCATGTCGTGGTGGTCCAGCACGCCCTGGACCGCGACGGTCAGGGCGTCCAGGCCCAGATCGGCGGGCACGGACAGGACCATCGACTGGCAGAGCCGGTCGGCGAGGCCACCGCGTTCGCCGAGCCAGCGCATGACCGGGGTGAGCGGCAGCTCGCCCACGGCGACGTCCTCCGGCGCGTCCGGCTCTTCCTGGGGCGCGGCAACGGCGGCGAGCGCAGCCGGGGTGCGGCGGACGAACACGTCCCTCGGCGTGACCTTCAGGCCGGCCCGGCGTGCCCGGGTGACGAGCTGCATCGACATGATGCTGTCGCCGCCCAGGTCGAAGAACGAGTCACCGGCGCCGACACGGTCCAGGCCGAGGACCTCGGCGAACAGTGCGCACAGCGTCGTCTCGGCCGCGCCGGCGGGCTCGCGCCCGGAGGCCGCGCCGGTGAAGTCGGGCGCCGGGAGCGCGGCGTGGTCGAGCTTGCCGTTCGGCGTCCGCGGTAGCTCGACGAGCGGCACGACCGCGGCCGGGACCAGGTGGGCGGGCAGGGTCTCGGCCAGCGACCGCCGCAGCTCCGCCGGGGCGGTCGTGCCGTCACCGCCGTTCGCGCCGTCCATGACCACGTAGCCGACGAGGCGGCGCTCGCCCGGAGCGGCCTCGCGGACCGTGACGGCGGCCTGGCCGACGCCCGGCAGGGCGGTGAGCGCGGTCTCGACCTCGCCGGGCTCCACGCGGAAGCCGCGGATCTTGACCTGGTCGTCGGCGCGTCCGGCATAGGACAGTTGGCCGCCTCCGGTCCAGCGGGCCAGGTCGCCGGTGCGGTACATGCGCTCGCCCGGCGCGAACGGGCAGGCCACGAAGCGTTCGGCGGTCCGGCCCGGCCGGCCGGCATAGCCACGGGCCAGCCCGGCTCCCGCGACGTACAGCTCCCCCACTACGCCCTCGGGCACCGGGCGCAGCCATCGGTCGAGCACATGGACGCGCGTCCCCGCGACCGGTCGGCCGATGGGTGGCGTGCCGTCGCCGAGCGGGTCGCTGACCGTCGCGCACACCGTCGTCTCGGTCGGCCCGTACGCGTTGACCATCCGGCGGCCCGCCGACCAGTCGCGCGCGAGGCTCTCGGGACACGGCTCCCCCATGACGGCCACGGCGCGCAGCGCGGGTAGCGGTCGCCGCGGCACCGAGGCGAGGACGGTCGGGGGAATCTGCAGGTGGGTGATCCGCTGGTCGGCGAGGAAGGCGCCGAGCTCGTCGCCGGCCAGCGGGCCGGGCGGTGGAAGGACGAGCGTCGCCCCGGAGGTGAGGGCAAGGAGGATCTCGGCGACGGCGGCGTCGAAGCTCAGCGAGGACAACTGTGCCACCCGCGCGCCGGGCCCGATGTCGTGGCCGATGCGCTCGCGCTGCGCGGCGGCCAGGCTCGCGAGGCCGGCGTTCGGCACCACGACGCCCTTCGGCGTGCCTGTGGAGCCGGAGGTGTAGATGACGTACGCGGGGTGCTCCGGGCGCGGTGCGCTCGCCGGGGCGGTGACGCCGGACCGGGCGGAGTCCTCCTCGCCGAGGACGATCCGGAGCATGTCGACGTCCGGCAGGACGTCGGCCGTGCTGACGAGCGCCATGGGGGCGGCGTCGGCGATCATGTGGTCGACGCGGGCCCGCGGGTAGTCCGGGTCGACCGGCAGGTACGCCGCGCCGGTCTTGGCGATGGCCAGCAGCGCGGTGACGGTGCCGGCGGAGCGCGGCACGGCGAGGGCGACGACCCGCTCGGGACCGGCGCCGTGTCCCGCCAGGTCGCGCGCGAGCCGGTCCGCGGCGGTGTTCAGCTCGGCGTAGGAGACCTCCGTGTCCTCGTCGCACAGCGCGACGGCGTCCGGGGTCGCACGCGCCTGGGCCTCGAAGAGCGCGGCGAGCGTCGACTCGGGCGCCGGCGGCGCCGGCGCGGCGCCGTACCGCAGCAGGCGCCGCCGCTCGTCCGGATCCAGTGTCTCCACCCGGCCGAGAGGCCGGCCGGGGTCGTCGGCGATCTGCCGCAGCAGCCGGACTAGGCGGTCCGCGACGCGCTCCATCTCGGTGGCGTCGTACAGGTCGGGCCGGTACACGAGGCGTATCCGGATCGGGTCGCCGGGGAAGACGACGAGGGTCAGGGCGTAGTGGTTGGCGTTGCGGACGCCGGCGAGCGTCACCCGCGGGCCGTCCTCGGCGGCTCCGCCGGTGGCCTCGACCGGGTAGTTCTCGTAGTTCACCAGCGTGTCGAACAGCTCACCGGCGCCCGCGAGCCGCTGGACGGCGGCCAGGCTCAGGTGCTGGTGCGCGATGAGTTCGGCCTGCTCGTCCTGGAGCGCGGCGAGGGTCCGCGCGATCGAACGCTCCGGGTCGAGCCGGACGCGGACCGGGATCGTATTGATGAACAGGCCGAGCATGGTCTCGGCGCCGGCGAGCTCGGGCGGCCGGCCGGCGACGGTGTTGCCGAACACCACGTCGTCGCGCCCGCTGAGCACGCCGATGAGCAGGGCCCACGCGCCCTGCATGACGGTGTTCAGCGTCAGGTCGTGGCGGCGCGCGCAGGCGCGCAGGCCGGTGGTCAGCCCGTCACCGACCTCGACCTCGATCTCCCTCGGCACGAGGGACGCACGGCCGGCGTCCCGCTGCGCCACGAGGGTGCCCCGGTCCAGGCCGCGGAGGATCCGCCGCCAGATCGACTCGGCCTCCTCTCGGTCCTGGTCGCCGAGCCACTCCAGGTAGTCGCGGTACGGGGTCACGGGCGGGAGACCGGCCGGGTCACCGCCCGCCGCGTAGAGGGCGAACAGCTCGCGCGCGAGGACGGGCATCGACCAGCCGTCCAGGAGGATGTGGTGGTGGGTGAGCAGAAGCCGGTGCCGGCCGGGCGCGAGGCGGATCAGGACGAACCTCAGCAGGGGCGGCACGGCCGGGTCGAAGCGGCGGTCCCGTTCCTCTTCCGCCACCCGTTCGGCGGCCGCCGCCGGGTCGTCTCCGGCGGCCAGGTCGACCACGCGCCACGGCGTCTCGACGCGTACGGGGATGACCTGCACCGCGCCGCCCGACCTGCGCTGGCGAAATCCCGCGCGGAGGTTGGCGTGGCGGTCCAGGAGCGCCGCCGCAGAAGCGGCCAGCACGTCCGCGTCCAGCGGCCCGTCGAGCCGCCAGGTGAACTGGACGGTGTAGACGTCCGGGCCCCGCTCGTCGTAGAGGGAGTGGAACAGCAGGCCCTCCTGCAGGGGCGTGAGCGGCCAGACGTCCGACAGGGCCGAACGGGTCATCGCGAGGTTCCCCCTTCCATCTCCGCGGCGATCTCCTCGAACTCGTCGACCTCGTCCTGGCTCATCGCGGCCAGGAGGTCGGACGGCGTGTGGCCGCCGGAGCCGGGTTCGGCGGTGCGGGCGGTCAGCCCGTCGAGCGCGGCCAGCCAGCCGTCGGCCAGGTGCCGGGCGTCCTCGGCGGTGAGGACTCCTTCGGGCCAGTAGAGCGTGACGGTCAGCTCGGGCCCGTCCGGCAGGTCGCGGACGTGGGCCAGAACCTCCAGGGCGTGGGTGACCGGGACGTCCTCGCCGGCCGCGCCCAGGGCCGTCTCTCCGGCGGGCGTCCAGTCCGCCTCGCCGGGGCTCGCGGTGAAGCGGCCCAGGTAGTTGAAGCCGATCTGGGCGGGCGGCAGGGCGGCCAGTTCCGAAGCGGTGCCGGGGTCGAGGTGGCGCAGCAGGCCGTACCCGAGACCGTCGCCGGGGACCGCCCGGAGCTGCTCCTTCACCCGCTTGACCGCCTCGCTCGCGGCCGGCCCGCCCGCACGTACGCCGGAGAAGTCGGTGACGCCCGTGTCCAGGCGTACGGGAAAGACGTTGGTGAACCAGCCGACCGTACGGGACAGGTCGAGGTCGTCGGCGATCGGCTCGCGGCCGTGCCCCTCCACGTCGACCAGCACGCCGCCGGGGTCCTCGCCCCGCCGGTGGCGCCGTTCGGCGACGGCGACGACCAGGCCGGTCAGCAGGACGTCGTCGACGCCTCCGTGGAACGCCGCCGGGACGCTCGTCAGGAGCGGCGCTGTCCGCTCGGCGGGCAGGTGCGAGGTGACCGAGCGGAGGTTCGCCGCGACGTCGCGCTCCGGGTCGAGCGGGCGGTCTCCCAGCGGCGGATCGTCGCCGTCGAGCAGGCGTTTCCAGGCGTCGAGCTCGGCGACCTGACCGGGCTCGTGCGCGCGTGCGGCCAGCAGACGCGCCCACCGGCGGAACGACGTCGGCACCGGCTCCAACTCGACCACACGCCCCTCCGAGGCCGCACGCCACGCCACCTCCAGATCCGGCACCAGCACCCGCCAGGACACACCGTCCACCACCAGATGATGGATCACGACCAGCAGACGGCCGGAACGGTCCGCACCGGCGTCCAGCCAGACGACGTCCGTCATGGTCCCGGCGCGAGGGTCGAGCCGAGCGACCGCCGCGCGCGTCTCCTCGGCGACGGCGCGGTCCAGGTCGCCGGACGCGTCCACGCGGCGTACGGCGGCCCTCGTCTCGCCGGGCGGCGGGACGACGAGCCCGGACTCGCCGAGGCGGGCCCGCAGCATGTCGTGGTGGTCCAGCACGCCCTGGACCGCGACGGTCAGGGCGTCCAGGCCCAGATCGGCGGGCACGGACAGGACCATCGACTGGGCGTACCGTCCGGCCGGGTCGCCGTGCTCGGCCAGCCAGCACATGATCGGGGTGAGCGGCAGTTCGCCGGTGCCCACGTCCTGCGTGCGGTCCGGCGCGGGCTCGCCCGCCGAGGCCGCGAGCCCCGCCGGGGTCTTGCGGGTGAACACCTCGCGGGGCGTCAGCGTGAACCCGGCACGGCGGGCGCGGGTCACGAGTTGCATCGACATGATGCTGTCGCCGCCCAGGTCGAAGAACGAGTCATCGGCGCCGACACGGTCCAGGCCGAGCACGTCGGCGAACAGGCCGCACATCATCTCCTCGGCGGGGGTCGAGGGCCCGCGTTCGGAGACCAGGCCGGCGAAGTCGGGGGCGGGCAGAGCGGCGCGGTCCAGCTTCCCGTTCGGGGTCAGCGGCAGCGCGTCGACCACCAGCACCGCCGCGGGCACCAGGGAGTCCGGCAGGGTCTCGCCCAGGGCGCCGCGGAGGGCGGCCGGGTCGAGGACGCCGGAGGACTCCCCGTCGGGGACCGCGTAGCCGACGAGCCGCCTCTCCCCCGTGTTCTCGTGGACGGCCGCCGCGGTCCGGCCGACGCCCGGCAGGGCGGCGATGGCGGACTCGACCTCGCCCAGCTCGACGCGGAAGCCGCGGACCTTGACCTGACCGTCCACCCGTCCCTCGTAGACGAGCCGCCCGCCCGCGTCCCAGCGTGCCAGGTCGCCGGTTCGGTACATGCGCTCGCCCGGCGCGAACGGGCACGCCACGAACCGCTCCGCCGTCAGCCCGGCGCGATCCCGGTAGCCGCGTGCCAGCCCGGCGCCCGCCACGTACAGCTCACCGACGACGCCTGTGGGCAGCGGGTCGAGCCGTTCACCGAGCACGTACGCGCGAGCGTTCGCTATCGGCCGCCCGATCGGCACCGGCCCGGGTGCCAGGGGGGCGCCGGGGCGGATCCGGTGCTCCACGCAGCCGACGGTGGCCTCGGTCGGGCCGTACTCGTTGACGACGACGGCGTCGTGCCGGTCACGCCAGTCCTGCACGGGGCCGCTCTGGACGGCCTCACCGCCGAGGACGAGCTCCTCCGATGGCGCGGCGGCGTCCGGCAGGACCGGCAGCAGCGCGGGCGTGACCTTGTAGAACGTACGGGCGGGCGCGGTGCCGTCCAGCCCCGCGGCCTCCTCCGCCGCCATGACGTGGACGCGTCCGCCGGAGGTGAGCGCGCCGAACAGCGGTGTCACGGCGAAGTCGAAGGACAGCGGGGCGTTCAGCACCGTCGTGCCGGTCAACCCCGAGTAGGCGTCGCGGACGTGAGTCACGTAGTTCACCACGGCGCGGTGCTCGACGACGACGCCCTTGGGGGTGCCCGTCGAACCGGACGTGTAGATGACGTACGCCGGATGCGCCGGGGTCAGCGGCGCGACACGGTCCCGGTCGCCCGGATCGCGGTCGGCGGTGCGGGCCGCCTCTCCCATCAGGACGCGGGGGACCTCGCCCGGCGGAAGCCCGGTGCCCTCGGTCGTGACGAGCGCGGCGGGAGCGGCGTCGGCGAGCATGAACGCGATCCGCGCCGCCGGGAGGTCCAGGTCGATCGGCAGGTACGCCGCGCCGGTCTTGAGGACGGCCAGCACCGCGACGACCATCTCCGCCGACCGCGGCACCGCGAGGGCGACGACGCCCTCCGGACCGGCGCCCCGGCCGATCAGCTCCCATGCCAGCCGGTTCGCCGCGGCGTTCAGCTCCGCGTACGACAGCGCGGTGCCCTCGTGAACGACGGCGATGGCCTCGGGGGTCCGCCGCGCCTGGTCCTCGACCAGCCCGGTCACGGTGTCACCGGGGATCTCGCGGCCGGTGTCGTTCCACTCGTGGACCAGCCGCCGCCACTCGCCCGGTTCGACGACCTCGACGGAGCCGAGCCGCGGCCCGGGCCGCTCAGCCACCTGTTCCAGGACGCGGACGAGCCGCGCCACGATCGCCTCGGCGGTCGCGGCGTCGAACAGGTCGGTGCTGTACTCCAGCCGGCCGGTGATCCCCTCCGCCGAACCGTCCGCGGAGCGGCGCTCCCAGAGGCTGAACGACAGATCGAACGTGGTCACCCCGGTGCCGGCGCCCTCCGGCCGTACGGCCAGGCCGGGCAGGTCCCACTCCGGCGGCGGGTCGCTCTGGAAGGTCAGCATCACCTGGAACAGCGGGTGCCGCGCCGGGGAGCGTTCGGGCGCGAGCTCCTCCACGAGACGCTCGAACGGCAGGTCCTGGTGGGCGTACGCGGCCAGGTTCGCCTCGCGGACCCGCCCGAGCAGCTCGTCGAAGGACGGATCGCCGGACAGGTCGGCGCGCAGGACGAGCGTGTTGACGAAGAAGCCGACCAACTCTTCCAGCGCCGGGTCGCCGCGGCCGGCCACCGGGACCCCGATCGGGACGTCCGTGCCGGCGCCGAGGCGGGACAGCAGGGCGGCGAGGCCCGCCTGGACCACCATGAACAGGGTCGCCTCGTGCTCGCGCGCCAAACGGGTGAGGCGGTCGTGCAGGGCGGCGTCCACGTGGACCGGGGCCAGGCCTGCGCGGTGTTCGGATCGGTGCGGGCGGGGGCGGTCAGCGGGCAGCCTCAGCTCGCCGGGCAGCCCGGCGAGGGCCCGCGTCCAATACGCGAGCTGTTCGCGCAGCACGCCGCCGGACTCCTCGAGCGTCCGCCGCTGCCAGAGCGTGTAGTCGGCGTACTGCACCGGCAGCGGCGCCCGGGCCGGGGCCTCGCCGCGCAGCCGCGCGCGGTAGGCCGCCGACAGGTCGCGTGCCAGCACTCCGAATGACCAGCCGTCGCCGGCGATGTGGTGCACGACCAGCAGCAGCACGTGCTCGTCCGTGCCGGTCGCGAACAGGCGTGCGCGCCAGGGCAGCTCCCGCGCCATGTCGAAGCCGCGGCCGGACTCGGCGGTGAGGCGCCCGCCCAGGTCGTCGCCCGCCGTCTCGGCGTCGAGGCGCGGGCGGCCCGCGTCGCCGGTGAGGACCTGCTGGCGCGGGACGCCGTCGACCTCGGGATAGACGGTGCGGAGGGTCTCGTGCCGGTCCGCGACGTCACCGAGCGCGGCCTCCAGGGCCTCCCGGTCGAGCCGCCCGCTCAGCCGTACGGCCATCGGAACGTTGTAGGCCGCGCCGCCCTCCAGCCGGCTCAGGAACCACATCCGCAGCTGCGCGAACGACAGGGGCACGACGTCCGGCCGGTCGGCCTTCCGCAGCGTTGCCCTGCCCGGTTCACCGGACGGCTGGGCCAGGCGCGCCACGGCCGCGGGGGTGGAGGCCTTGAACAGGCCGCGCACGCCCAGCTCCACGCCGAGCACCGCGCGGACGCGGGCGATGACTCGCATCGCCTGCAGGGAGTCGCCGCCGAGGTCGAAGAAGGAGTCGCCGGGGCCGACGTCCTTGCCGAGCACTTCGGCGAACAGGCCACAGACGACCTCCTCGGCCGGTTGCTGTTCCGGGTCGGCGGCGTCCGGGGCGGGCAGCGCGGTGCGGTCCAGGCATCCGCCGGGCGTGAGTGGCAGGTCGCCGACTACCACGACGGCCACCGGGACCATGGCCTCAGGCAGCTCGGCCGTGAGGGCACGGCGCAGCGCCGCGGGATCCGGCGGCGCGCCGTCCACGGAGCCGCGACCGACGTAGGCGACGAGGTGACCGCGCGGGTCCTCGCGGGTTGCCAACGGGCCGACGCCGGGCTGCGCCGCCAGCGCGCTCTCGACCAGGACCGGGGCCAGGTCCGCCGAGGGCGCGCGCAGCACCCGGCCGTCGTGGGTCCACCGCGCCCGGTCGCCGGTGCGGTGCATGCGCGCGCCGGGTTCGAACGGGCACGCGACGAACCGCTCCGCCGTACGGGACGGGTCGTCGCGGTGGCCGCGGGCCACGGTGGCGCCCGCGACGTAGAGGTCGCCCACGACCCCCGCAGGTACGGGCCGCAGGCGCTCGTCGAGGACGTAGAGGCGGGTGCCGGCGGCCGGGCGCAGACCCTCGTGGTCGCCGCGCGCCGCCCGGCCGTACGTGCTTGTCAGGCTCCGGCCGGCGGACCAGCGGCGCGCCAGCCACGGCGGGCACGCGCCGGTCACGGCCAGGCTCCGGAGCGCCGGCAGATCCTCGGCGGGCAGGGCGGCCAGCGCGGACGGAGTGATCTGCAGCCGGCCGATGCCGAGGTCCCGCAGGACGCGTGCCAGCTCCCCGGCCGAGGACGGCGGACCGGCCGGGATCACGACCGCGTCGCCCGCGGCGAAGGCACCGGCGAGGTCGCCGAGGTCGTGGCCGAGCCACAGGACGCGCCCGGCGGGTTCGGCCTCGGCGGCCGTGAGGTTCGCGTGCGTGACGACGGTGCCCTCGGCTGTGACGTGGACGGCGCCGGCCGGATTCAGGGGGACACCGGGATCCTCGGCGCGGCGGGCGGCGATCGCGGGATCGTCGAGGGCGATCCGGGCGTCACCGGCCTCCGAGTCGGTGATCGTGGCCCACACTTCGGACGGTGCTCCGCCTGCGGTCAGGTGGACTCCGCCGGCCTTGGCGACGGCCAGCAGCGCCGTGACCGACGCGATCGACGGGGGTACTGCGACAGCGACGACCCGCTCGGCGCCGATGTCACGGGCGATCAGCTCGTGGGCGAGGCGGTTCGCGGCGGCGTTCAGCTCCCCGTACGAGATCTCCTCGTCTCCGCAGGCCACCGCGGTCGCGTCCGGGCAGGTGCGTGCCCGGTCCTCGACCAGGCCGGGCAGCGTGCGCTCCGGGGCGGGAGCGGCGGCGTTCCAGTCACGCAGGATCCGGCGGCGTTCGGCGGCGTCGAGGACCTCTACCCGCGTCAGCGGCAGCTTCGGGTCCTCGGCCACCTGCTCCAGCACGCGGACGAGCCGCGCCACGATCGCCTCGGCGGTCGCGGCGTCGAACAGGTCGGCGCTGTACTCCAGCTCGCCCACGATCCCCGCGGCGGCTCCGTCTGCGCTCCGCTGCTCGGCGAGGCTGAGCGACAGGTCGAACTTGGCGCCCGCGGTGCCCGCCCGCTCGGGCCGCGTGGCGATGCCGGGCAGGTCCCACACCGTGGGCGGGGCGTTCTGGAAGACGAGCATGACCTGGAACAACGGATGCCGGGCCAGGGAGCGCTCGGGCGCGAGCTCCTCCACGAGGCGCTCGAACGGCATGTCCTGG
Organism: uncultured Actinomycetota bacterium; assembly: GCA_963799975.1. Lineage (GTDB taxonomy): Bacteria > Actinomycetota > Actinomycetes > Streptosporangiales > Streptosporangiaceae > Actinoallomurus. The sequence goes on from CAWCZF010000004.1 coordinate 524,363, forward strand.
TGGGCGTACGCGGCCAGGTCCGCGGACCGGACCCGGGCGATCGTCTCGATGAAGGTGGGGTCGCCGGACAGGTCGACGCGGAGCACGAGGGTGTTGACGAAGAAGCCGACGAGGTCGTCCAGCGCCTGGTCACCGCGCCCGGCGACCGGGACGCCGATCGGGATGTCGGTGCCGGCGCCGAGGCGGGACAGGAGCACCGCGAGCCCGGCCTGGACGACCATGAACAGCGTCGCCTCGTTCTGCCGGGCCACGCGGGTGAGCCGGTCGTGCGCTCCGGCGTCCACGGCGAACCGTACGGCGCCGCCCCGGTAGGTGGCCTGCGGCGGCCGGGGGCGGTCGGCGGGCAGGCGCAGCTCGCCGGGCAGGCCGGCGAGCGTCGTTCGCCAGAAGGCGAGCTGCGCGTCGAGCCCGTCGGTGTCGCCATTCGTGGAGAGGGCGCTTCGCTGCCAGAGCGTGTAGTCGGCGTACCGGACCGGCAGCGGAGCCCAGCCCGGCGCGCGCCCCTCCAGCCGCGCCCGGTACGCCGTCGACAGGTCACGGGCCAGGACGCCGAGCGACCAGCCGTCGCCGGCGATGTGGTGCACGACGATGAGGAGGACGTGCTCGCCGGCCCCGGCCGCGAACAGGTGGATCCGCCAGGGCTGCTCGACGCGCACGTCGAAGGCGTGGGCCGCCTCGGCCGCGACGGCGTCCGCGAGGTCCGCGCCGGGCGACACGACGACGAGTTCGGGACGGCCCGCCGCGCCGGTGAGGATCTCCTGCCGCGGCACGCCGTCGGTGTCGGGGAAGACGGTCCGCAGCGTCTCGTGGCGCTCGGCCACGTCGGCCAGAGCGGCGCCGAACGCCTCGGTGTCCAGGTCGCCGCTCAGGCGTACGGCCAGGGGAACGTTGTAGGCGGACCCGCCCTCCAGCCGGTTGAGGAACCACATCCGCGTCTGGGCGAACGACAGCGGGACCACGTCAGGCAGGTCGCGGCGCTCCAGCGCGGGCCGCGCGCCCTTCCGGCCGGCCTCGGCCAGCCGGGCCACGCCGGCGGGCGAGGACGCCCCGAACAGCTCACGGATCTCGATCTCCGCGCCCAGCACCGCCCGCACGCGCGTGATCAGGCGCATCGCCAGCAGGGAGTCGCCGCCCAGTTCAAAGAAGGAGTCCTCGGCGCCGACCCGGCTCACGCCCAGCACGTCGGCGAACAGGTCGCACAGCACCTCCTCAGCCGGTGTCGCCGGCCCGCGGCCCGACGCGGCGCCGGAGAAGTCCGGGGCGGGCAGCGCGGCGCGGTCAAGCTTGCCGTTCGGCGTCAGCGGCAGGCGGTCCAGCACCAGGACGGCGGTCGGGACCATGTGATCCGGCAGCCGCTCGCCGGCGTACCGGCGCAGGGTCCGCGCGAGGCCGTCCGCAGCGCGCGAGCGCACCGGGTCGTTCGCGTGGGCGGCCGGTGATCCGGCGTCGTCGTCCCCGGGCAGGTAGTGGCCGGTCGCCTCGCCGTCACGGGCGAAGATCATGTCGAACGCGCCGTCGTCGCCGGCCGACCAGGTGGGGGCCGCGGAGTAACCGACCGTCTCACCGGCCGCGCCGAGCTCCTCGGGATCGATCCCCCCGGTGACCTCGGCGCCGCGCAGCGCGGCCAGGTCACCCGCCAGCCGGCCGTTCGGGACACCGGCGACGCGGACCCGGTCCGGCCGGTCCGCCGTGAGACGTTCAATCAGTTCGCCAATGTCACGCACCTCCTCGCCCCAGCGGAGGCAGCGGGTCGCCGGCTCTGGCTCGGCGTCCCCCTTGCGCAGGACGACGTCGTAGCGGTAGCGGGTGAGCTCGTTGTGGTGCGTACCGCGTTTGAGTCGGACGTCCACAGCGCCGATGCCCTCGGCCGTACGGGCCAGGGTGGTGAAGAACTCCGGGTCGACCAGGAGCTCTTCCTCGGCGGACACGGCCGCGTCGACGAGCCTCCGCAGCTCGGCGGGGTCGCCCGTACGGGACGCGTGCACGCCGGCCTGGTGGCAGCCCAGCAGCCGCCGGTTGCGCACGTCGCCGACGAACACGGCGCCGCCGGGCACGACCAGGTCCATGGCCCGCCGCAGGACGGTCTCCAGGTAGCCGGCGCCGGGGAAGTACTGGATGACGGAGTTGATGACGACGGTGTCGAAGAAGCCCTCCGGCAGGCCGTCCGTGGCGTCCGCGGCCTGCTCGCGCAGCTCGACCCGCCCGGCGAGGTCGTCGTGCCTCGCCACCTCGGCGCGGAGCGCCTCGACCGCCTCGCGGGAGACGTCGGTCCCCCAGTACGCCTCGCATCCCGGTGCGACCTGCGACAGGATCAGGCCGCTGCCCACGCCGATCTCCAGCACTCTGCGGGGCCGGAGCGACCGGATCCGGCCGACGACGGCGGCGCGCCACTCCCGCATCTCCTCCCGAGGGATCGCCGACCCGTCGTAGCTGCTGCTCCAGCCGGCGAAGTTCTCCCCGAACGGCGCCGACCCCAGCTCCTGGCGGTAGAGCGTGTCCCACAGCGAGCGCCACTCCTCGACCTGCGCCGCGCCGTCCCCGGCCGGCTCGTCTGCGGGGACGACGTAGCCGACGAGGCGCCGTTCGCCGGGCGTGTCCTCCCGTACGGTGACGGCCGCGCGCGCGACGTCCGGGTGAGCGGCGAGGGCGGCCTCGATCTCACCCGGCTCGATCCGGAACCCTCGCACCTTGACCTGGTCGTCCACGCGGCCGAGGAAGACCAGCCGCCCGCCGGTGTCCCAGCGGGCCAGGTCCCCGGTACGGTACATCCGCTCGCCGTCGGCGAACGGGCACGCTACGAAGCGCTCCGCCGTCAGCCCGGCGCGGCCTTGGTAGCCGCGGGCCAGCCCGGCGCCCGCGATGTACAGCTCCCCGGCCACGCCCGGCGGCACCGGCCGCAGCGCCGCGTCCAGCACGTACGTCCGCGTGTTCGCGATCGGCCGGCCGATCGCGGGCACGCCCTCGCATCCGTCCAGGTCCATCGCGGTCGACCAGATCGTCGTCTCGGTCGGCCCGTAGACGTTCACCGCGCGCCGCATCAGCCGCGACAGCCGGGCGGGCAGGGCCTCACCTCCGACGACCATCCGCACGTCGCCGAGGCCGGGCTCGGTCTCCAGCAACGCCTGCCACCAGCTCGGCGTCGCCTGGACGACGGTGACCCCCGCCGTACGGATCAGGTCGGCGGACGCGGCAGGATCCCGCACCCGCTCCTTGGTGGCCAGCACCACGGCCGCACCGTTGACCAGCGGGAGGAACAGTTCCAGCGCCGCGATGTCGAACGCCACCGTCGTCACCGCGAGCACCCGGTCGGTCGGCGTCAGCGGGACCACCTGATCCATCGCCGCCAGCAGGTTCACCAGCCCCGTCTGCGGGACCACGACGCCCTTCGGCCGCCCCGTCGAACCCGACGTGTAGATCACGTACGCCGGATGCGCCCCCGCCGGGCCGCGCCCGGCGGGTCGCCGGTGTTCTCCTCCACCGGGTCCGCGCCGGAAAGAACGGTGGTCGCGCCGGAGTCGGCGAGCATGAACTCGATGCGCGCAGCCGGGTGCTCGCCGTCGACCGGCAGATACGCCGCACCGGTCTTGGCCACGGCCAGCAGGGCGGTCACCAGCGCGATCGAGCGCGGTGTCCGTACCGCCACGACGTGCTCGGGGCCGACGCCCGAGCCGATGAGGTCCCACGCGAGCCGATTCGCCGCGGCGTTCAGCTCGCCGTAGGAGACAGACTCGTCCTCGCACACCACCGCCACGGCGTCAGGTGATCGGCGCACCCGGCTCTCGAACAGCCCGGCCAGTGTCGTGTCCGGGATCTCGCGTGCGGTGTCGTTCCACTCCCGCAACACGCGCCGTCGCTCGCCCGCCTCCAGCAGCTCCAGCCGGGCGAGGCGGCGATCCGGGTCCTCGGCGATCCGTTCCAGGATCCGTACGAACCGCGCCATGATCAGCTCGGCGGTGGCGGCGTCGAACAGGTCGGGCCGGTGGACGAGCCGCAGCCGCAACTCTTCGCCGGGGAAGACGACGAGCGTGAGCGGGTAGTGAGCGGCGTCGGTCGCGGCCTCCAGGCCGACCCGCAGGCCGCCCGTCTCCGACGCCGGACGCCGGGCCGGGTCGAGCGGGTAGTTCTCGTAGACGAGCAGCGTGTCGAACAGCTCGCCGAGACCGGCGAGGCGCTGGATGGCCGCGAGGCTCAGGTGCCGGTGTTCGATCAGTGCGGACTGCCGCTCCTGCAGGCCGGTCAGCAGGTCCGCCACGGGGGCGCGCGGATCGAGCCGGGCGCGCGCGGGGACCGTGTTGATGAACAGGCCGAGCATCGTCTCGGCTCCAGGCAGTTCGGGCGGCCGTCCGGCCGCCGTCACGCCGAACACGACGTCCTCGCGGCCCGTGAGCTGGCCGACGAGCAGCGCCCACGCGCCCTGGACGATCGTGTTCAGCGTGAGGTCGCGGCGGCGCGCCGCCTCGCGCAGGGTCGCGGTGACGGTCTCGCCGACACCGGCGACGGCCTCTTCGGGCATCAGCGCGGCCCGCCCGGCGCCGCCGGGCGCGACGAGCACGGGTTCGCCCAGACCGGCCAGCGATTCGGTCCAGGCGTCCTCGGCGGCGCGGCGGTCCTGGCGGCTCAGCCAGGCCAGGTACTCGCGGTACGGCGTCACCGGCGGCAGACCGCTCGTGTCACCGCCCGCCGCGTAGATCGTCAGCAGTTCCTGCGCCAGAACAGGGCGGGACCAGCCGTCGAGGAGGATGTGATGGTGCGTCAGCACCAGATGGTGCCGCTCGGGCGCGAGGCGGACCAGCGCGAAGCGCAGCAGCGGCGGCACGGCCAGGTCGAACCGGCGTTCGCGTTCCTCTGTCGCGACCAGCTCCGCCGCGGCTGTGGCCTCGTCCTCGCCTTGCCCGGACAGGTCGACGGTCCGCCAGGGCGTGTCGACGTGCACCGGGATGCCCTGGACCGAATCGCCCGACTTCAGCTGCAGGAAGCCGGCGCGGAGGTTGGAATGCCGGGCCAGCAGCGCCTCGGCGGAGGCCGCGAGGAGGTCGCCGTCGAGATCGCCGTCCAGCCGCCAGACGAACTGCACCGCGTAGACGTCGGGGCCCTGCCGGTCGTACCGGGCGTGGAACAGCAAGCCCTCCTGCAGCGGTGTCAGGGGCCACACGTCCGCCAGTTCCAGGTCGCTCATGTCTGCCGTCCCCAGAGGTTCTCCAGCTCCTCGACCTGGTCCTGGTCCAGCGAGACCAGGTCGAGGTCGGAGGGCGTACGGCCGCCGGCCCCGGGGTCCGCGACGTGCGCGGCCAGCCCGTCGAGCGCGGCGAGCCAGCCGTCGGCGAGCTCCTCCGCGGCCCGTTCGGTCAGGACCCCGTCCGGCCAGAGCAGGATGACGGCCAGCTCCGGGCCGCCGTCGCGGTCGCGGACGTGCGCGAGGATCTCCACGGCGTGGGTGACCGGAGTTTCCTCACCTCCGCCACCGGAGACCGCCTCCCAGTCCCCGGCGCCGACGGCGAAACGACCCAGGTAGGCGAAGCCGATCTGCGGTTCCGGCAGCGCGGCCGCCTCGGATCGCGCGCCGGGGTTGAGGTGTCGCAGCAGGCCGTGGCCGAGGCCGTCCCCCGGCAGCGCGCGCAGCTGTTCCTTGACGCGCTTGATCGCCTGGCCCGCGGCGGCTCCCCCGGCGCGGGCCTGGGCGAAGTCGCGTACGCCGGCGTCCAGGCGTACGGGGACGACGCCGGTGAACCGGCCCACGGTCCGCGACACGTCGACGCCGCCGGCGAGCGGCTCCCGGCCGTGGTGTTCGAGGTCGACCAGCACGACGCCGTTGTCGCCCGCGCCGCGCCGGTGCCGCCACTCGGCGACCGCGATCGCGAGGCCGGCCAGCAGGACGTCGTCGACGCCGCCGTGGAAGGCGGCCGGGACGCCGGTCAGCAGCGGCTCGGTGCGGTCGGCGGGCAGTCTCCTGGTGACGGACCGTACGGCCGAGGCGCGGTCCCGCCCGGGGTCGAAAGGGCGGTCGCCGAGGGTGGGCTCGGCGACGTCGAGAAGCCGTTTCCAGGCGGAGAGCTCGGCGACCTGCCCCGGCTCACGGGCACGTGCGGCCAGCAGGCCCGCCCAGCGCCGGAACGACGTGCCGACCGGAGCCGGCTCCGCCGGTCCGGCGCCCGAGGCGGCCCGCCAGGCCGCCTCCAGGTCGGGCAACAGGATGCGCCAGGAGACGGCGTCCACGACCAGGCGATGGATCACGATCGCCAGCAGCCCGGACCGGCCGGTCCCCGCGTCCAGCCAGCTGACCTGGATCATGACGCCGGTCCGCGGGTTCAGCCGGGCGGCCGCCTCGCGCGCCTCGGCCGCGGCCTGGTCCGGGTCGCCGGACGCCTCGACCCGGCGTACGACGGCCTCCGTGTCGGGTGTACCGGGCGGAGGGACGATGAGCGCGGCGTCGCCGAGCCGGGCGCGGAGCATGGCGTGATGGTCCAGCAGGCGTCGTACCGCCGCCGCCAGGGACTCCAGACCCAGGCCCGCGGACACGCGGAGCACCATCGCCTCGGACGACCGGCCGGTCAGTCCGCCCCGTTCCTCCAGCCGGCGCATGAAGGGCGTCAGGGGGACCTCGCCGGTGCCGGTGTCGTCCACGGCGGCGCCGGCGCGCACCGTCTCGGGCACGGCCTCGGCCGCCTCCGCCAGGCCTGCGGGCGTCTTGCGCACGAACACGTCGTGCGGTGTGATCCGCAGCCCGGCGCGGCGAGCACGCGTGACCACCTGCATCGACATGATGCTGTCACCGCCCAGGTCGAAGAAGGAGTCCTCGGCGCCGGCGCGCTCCAGCCCCAGCACCTCGGCGAACAGGCCACAGATCGTCTCCTCCGCCGCGGTGGCGGGCTCGCGGCCGGAGACCATCCCGGCGAAGTCGGGGGCCGGGAGCGCGGCCCGGTCGAGCTTGCCGTTCGGGTTCCGCGGCAGCGCCTTGACGATGACCACCGCCGCCGGGACCATGTGGCCGGGCAGCCGGTCGGCGGTCAGCCGCCGCAGTTCGGCCGGGTCGGCGCCGCCGGTCTCGCCGGTCTCGCCGGTCTCGAGCACGACGTAGGCGGCCAGCCGCCGCTCGCCCGGAGCGTCCTCGCGGACCGCAGCGGCCGCCTGCCGCACTCCCGGGTGGGCCGCCAGCACCGCCTCGATCTCGCCCAGCTCGATTCGGAAGCCCCGGACCTTGACCTGGTCGTCCACGCGGCCGAGGCAGGCGAGCCGGCCGTCGGCGTTCCAGCGCGCGAGGTCACCGGTGCGGTACATCCGCTCGCCGGGCGCGTACGGGCAGGCGACGAACCGCTCGGCGGTCAGCGCCGGTCGGCCGTGGTAGCCGCGGGCCAGCCCGGATCCCGCGATGTACAGCTCTCCGGCCACCCCGGGCGGGACCGGCCGCAGCCAGCGGTCCAGCACGTACACCGTGCCGTTGGCCAGCGGCGTGCCGATCGGTGGCGGCCCGTCCCGGTCGTCCAGGTCCATCGCGGTCGACCAGATCGTCGCCTCGGTCGGGCCGTAGATGTTCAGCGCCCCGGCGCCGGCCTCCCGCAGGTCCGCCGCGAGCCCCTCGGGCAGGGCCTCTCCGCCGGCCAGCGTCCGGACCCCCCGTACGGCCTCGCGGCCGGCGTCCAGTAGTTCCCGCCACCAGCTCGGCGTCGCCTGCACGACGGTCGCGCCGGATGAGCGGATCAGCTCCGCCGCGGCGGCCGGGTCGCGTACCTGGTCTCTCGTGGCGACGACGACCCGGGCGCCGGTGACCAGCGGAAGGAACAGCTCCAGCGCCGAGATGTCGAAGGCGATCGTCGTCACCGCGAGCAGCCGGTCGGCCGCCGACAGCGGGAGCCGGGCGCCCATCGCCGCCAGGAATCCGGTCAGGCTCCCCTGGGAGATCACGACGCCCTTGGGCCGGCCGGTGGAGCCCGAGGTGTAGATGACGTACGCCGGGTGCTCCGGGGAGCGGCCGGCGACGGCGGGTTTCCCGGCGGGCCCGGAGCGGGGGCCGTGCGCGTCGTCCAGCAGGACCCTCGGCACGTCACCACCGGGCACGTCCGTCGTCGCGGTGGTGACGAGGACGCCCGGACCAGCGTCGTCGAGCATGAAGGCCACCCGCGCCGCCGGATAGTCCGGGTCGATCGGCAGGTACGCGGCTCCCGTCTTGGCGACGGCGAGCAGGGCGACGACCATCTCGGCCGACCGCGGCAGCGCCAGCGCGACGGTCCGCTCCGGGGCGGCGCCGCGGGCGATCAGCTCGTGGGCCAGGCGGTTAGCGGCGGCGTCCAGCTCCGCGTACGAGAGCGAGACGTCCCGGCACACCACCGCGGTGGCGTCCGGGGTCCGGCGCGCCTGCGCCTCGAAGCGGGCGGACAGCGGGAGTTCGGGCGCGGGCCGGGTCGCGGGGTTCCAGCCGGTCAGCACCTGCCGGCGTTCGCCGGCGTCGAGCACGTCCACCCGGCCGAGGCGGAGCTCCGGGTCGGCGGCCACCTGCTCCAGCACGCGGACGAGCCGGGTCACGATCAGCTCGGCGGTCGCGGCGTCGAACAGGTCGGCGGAGTACTCCAGCTCGCCCGCCAGCCCGGCCGGGGCACCACCGGGGCCGCGGCGTTCGGCCAAGCCGAAGGACAGGTCGAACTTGGTCATGCCCGTGCCGGTCGGCTCGGGCCCCACTCTCAGGCCGGGCAGGTTCCAGTCCGGCGGCGGGGCGTTCTGGAAGGCCAGCATGACCTGGAACAAAGGATGCCGGGCCAGGGAGCGCTCGGGCGCCAGCTCCTCCACGAGCCGCTCGAACGGCAGGTCCTGGTGGGCGTACGCCTCCAGGTCGGCCGTGCGTACCCGCCGGACGACCTCGGCGAAGGACGGGTCGCCGGACAGGTCGGCGCGGAGCACGAGGGTGTTGACGAAGAAGCCGACGAGGTCGTCCAGCGCCTGGTCACCGCGCCCGGCGACCGGGACGCCGATCGGGATGTCGGTGCCGGCGCCGAGGCGCGACAGCAGCACCGCGAGCCCGGCCCGCACGACCATGAACAGCGTCGCCTCCGACCGCCGCGCCACCTCCACGAGCCGGCGGTGCGCCTTCGCGCCGACGTCGATCGGCACCCGGCCGCCGCGGTAACCGGGCCGTACGGGGCGCGGCCGGTCGGCGGGCAGGGTCAACTCGCCCGGCAGCCCGGCCAGGGCCTCGCGCCAGTGGGCGAGCTGGTCGCCCAGCAGGTCGTCGAGCAGGTCGCGCTGCCAGAGCGTGTAGTCGGCGTACCGGACCGGCAATGGAGCCCACTCCGGCGCGCGCCCCTCCAGCCGCGCCCGGTACGCCGTCGACAGGTCACGGGCCAGGACGCCGAGCGACCAGCCGTCGCCGGCGATATGGTGCACGACGACCAGCAGCACGTGGTCCTCCGGCCCGGCCGCGAACAACCGGACCCGCCAGGGCAGCTCGGCGCCGACGTCGAAGGCGCGCGAGGTCTCCGCCGCGACGGCGTCCGCGAGATCTGCCCCGGCCGAGACCACTTCGACGCTGGGACGGCCCGCCGCGCCGGTGAGGATCTCCTGCCGCGGCACCCCGTCGGTCTCGGGGAACACCGTCCGCAGGGTCGCATGGCGCTCGGCCACGTCGGCCACCGCGGCGGTCAACGCCTCGGTGTCCAGGTGGCCGGTCAGGCGTACGGCCATCGGCACGTTATAGGCCGAACCGCCCTCCAGCCGGTTGAGAAACCACATCCGCGTCTGGGCGAACGACAGCGGGACCACCTCGGGCAGGTCCCGGCGCTCCAGTGCCGGACGCGCCGCCCCGCCGGCCTCGGCCAGAAGGGCCAGGCCGGCGGGCGAGGACGCGGCGAACAGTTCACGGATCTCGACCTCCGCACCCAGCACCGCACGTACGCGGGCGATCAGGCGCATCGCCAGCAGGGAGTCGCCGCCCAGCTCGAAGAAGGAGTCCTCCGCGCTTACTCGCTCCAGGCCGAGAACCTCCCCGAACAGGTCGCAGAGGACCTCCTCGGCCGGCGTCGCCGGCCCCCGGCCGGACACCGCGCCCGCAAAGTCCGGCGCGGGCAACGCTGCCCGGTCGAGCTTGCCGTTCGGCGTCAGGGGCAGACGATCCAGCACCAAGATGGCGGCCGGAACCATGTGACCCGGCAGCCGCTCGCCCGCCAGCCTCCGCAGCTCCGCCGGATCGACGCCGGCCGTGTTCGCGACCACGTGGGCGACCAGGCGGGGCTCGCCCTCGTCGTGGATCTTCGCGACGGCCTCCGACACGCCCGGTAGGGCGGTCAGCGCGGCCTCGACCTCGCCCAGCTCGACGCGGAAGCCACGGATCTTGACCTGGTGGTCCACCCGCCCGGCGAACGCGAGCGTCCCGTCCGGGGTCCACCGTGCCAGGTCCCCGGTCCGGTACATCCTCTCGCCGGCGGCGAACGGGCAGGCGACGAACCGCTCGGCCGTCAGGCCCGCGCGGCCCTGGTAACCGCGGGCCAGGCCGGCGCCCGCGACGTACAGCTCGCCGGTGACGCCCACCGGGGCGGGCCGCAACCGCCCGTCGAGGACGTACCCGCGGGTGCCCGCGATCGGCCGCCCGATCGGCGGTGTGCCCGTGCCGGGCTCGCAGTCGGCGTACAGGGCGTCGCCGGTCACCTCGGTGGTGCCGTACAGGTTGACCAGCCGGGACGCGGCTCGGGTCAGCCGGTCGACCTGGGCGCTGGAGAGCGCCTCGCCGCTGCTCACCAGGCACGGGGACGGCAGCGGCCGGGATGCCAGCTCGGTCAGGAATCCGGGCACGCCGGTGATCAGGCCGACCCGGTGGCGGACGGCCAGTGCGGCGAGCCCGTCCGGGTCGGCGGGGTCGGCGACGACCACGCCCGCGCCGAACAGGAGCGGTCCGAGCAGCTGGGTCGATCCGTCCACGAAGCTCAGCGACGCCTGTGCGCAGCCGGTCGCCGCCTGGGGGCCGGCGTAGGTCTCCGCGAACCAGGTCAGCCGGTTGACCATTCCCGAGTGGAGCCCGGTGACGCCCTTCGGTGTCCCCGTCGAGCCGGAGGTGTACAGGACGTAGGCGGGGTGGGCCGGGTCGAGGGGGGCGGTCCGGTCGCCGTCGCCGAGGTCGGTGTCCGGCCGGGCGGCGATCGCCGCGGCGGTGCCGGGGGCGTCGAGGACGAGGGCGGGTACCTCGCCCGGCAGCCGGCCCACCGCGTCCTCGGTCGTGAGGAGGACCGCCGGGGCCGCGTCGCCGAGCATGAACGCGATCCGTTTCGGCGGGTAGTCGACGTCGACCGGCAGGTACGCCGCGCCGGTCTTCAGCACCGCGAGGAGGGCGATGACCATCGCGGGAGAGCGCGGTACCGCGAGGGCGACGACCTCCTCGGGGCCGGCGCCGCGGCCGGCCAGCTCGCGGGCGAGCCGGTTGGCGGCGGCGTTCAGCTCCGCGTACGTGAGGGCGGTGTCGCCGTGGACCATGGCGGTGGCGTGCGGCGTACGGCGCACGCGGTCCTCGAACAGCGCGGGCAGCGTACGGTCCGGGGCGGGCCGCGCGGTCGCGTTCCAGTCCTCCAGCACCTGCCGCCGCTCGGCCGGGTCCAGGACGTCGACGTCGCCGACGCGGCGGCGCGGGTCGGCGGCGACTTGGTCGAGGATCCGCGCGAGCCGGGCGAGGATCCGCCCGGCCGTCTCGGCGTCGAACAGGTCCGGCCGGTAGACCAGCCGGAGCCGCAGCCGGTCGCCAGGGATGATGACCAGCGTCAGTGGGTAGTGCGCGGCGTCCCTGGCCTCGACCAGGGAGACCGTGAGGCCGGAGGAGGCGTCGCCCTCGGCCGGGTCGACGGGGAAGTTCTCGTGGACGAGCAGCGTGTCGAACAGCTCGCCCAGTCCGGCCTGCCGCTGGATCTCCGCGAGGTTCAGGTGCTGGTGGGCGATCAGCCCGGCCTGCCGGTCCTGCAGCGCGGCCAGGGTGGCGGCCACGGAGTTGCGCGGGTCGAGCCGGACTCGCGCCGGGACCGTGTTGATGAACAGGCCGAGCATGGTCGCGGACCCGGAGATCTCCGGAGGCCGCCCCGCGACGGTGACGCCGAACACGACGTCGTCGCGGCCGGTGAGCCGTCCGACCAGCAGCGCCCACGCGCCCTGCACGACGGTGTTCAGCGTGAGGTCATGGCGCCGGGCGCACTCCCGCAGGCCTGCGCCGGCGGCTTCGCCGAGGTCGAGGACCACCTCTTCGGGGACCACAGGAATCCGGGCCGCGTCTCTCGGCGCGACGAGGACGCCCTCCTCCAGCCCGTCGAGCGTCCGCGCCCATGCCGCCCGCGCCGCGTCGCGATCCTGGCGCGCCAGCCACCGCCGGTACTCCCGCTGGGGGGTGACAGGCGGCAGGCCGCTCGTGTCACCGCCCGCCGCGTACGTGCCGAGCAGCTCCCGCAGAAGGACCGGGACGGACCAGCCGTCCAGCAGGATGTGGTGGTGGGTCAGGACGAGCCGGTGCCGGTCGGGCGCGAGCCGGACGAGCACGAACCGCAGCAGCGGCGGCGTCGCCAGGTCGAACCGGCGCTCGCGTTCCTCGTCCGCGATGCGCCGCGTCCCGGCGAGCGCCTCGTCCTCCGGCGACCCGGAGAGGTCGGCCTCTCGCCACGGCAGGCCGGTCCGCGCCGGCACGGCCAGCCGTACGTCCCCGGAGGGGAGCTGGGCGAACGCCGAACGCAGCGACACGTGGCGCGCCAGGAGCGCCTCGGCGGAGGCGGCCAGCGTCTCCCGGTCGAGCCGCCCGTGCAGCTCCCAGACGAACTGGACGGTGTAGACGTCCGGGCCCTGCCGGTCGTACAGGGCGTGGAACAGCAACCCCTCCTGCAACGGGGTCGGCGCCGGCTCGTCGTCGCCGGTCTCGGGAACGGCCTCGGCCACCGGCTCGGTGGCGGCCGACGCCAGGCCGGCGGGGGTCTTGTGGGTGAACACGTCGCGGGGTGACACCGCCAGCCCGGCCTCGCGGGCGCGCGTGACCAGCCGCATCGAGGCGATGCTGTCGCCGCCGAGGTCGAAGAAGGAGTCCTCGGCACCGACCCGGTCCAGGCCGAGGACGCCGGCGAACAGGGCGCACATCGTCTCCTCGCCGGGCGTCGCGGGTTCGCGCCCGGACGCCGGACCGGCGAAGTCGGGCGCCGGCAGCGCCGCCCGGTCGAGCTTCCCGTTCGGGGTCAGCGGCAGCGCGCCGACCGGGAGGACCGCCGCGGGCACCATGTACTCCGGCAGCCGCTCACCCGCCAGCCTCCGCAGCTGCGCCGGGTCGGCGCCGGCGCCCTCGGCCGGGACGACGTAGCCGACGAGACGCCGTTCGCCGGGCGTGTCCTCCCGTACGGTCACGGCCGCCCGCGCGACGCCAGGATGCGCGGCCAGCACGGTCTCGATCTCGCCGAGCTCGATCCGGAACCCCCGGACCTTGACCTGGTCGTCGGCCCGGCCCAGGAAGACCAATCGCCCGGCGGCGTCCCAGCGGGCCAGGTCGCCGGTACGGTACATCCGCTCGCCCGGCGCATACGGGCACGCGACGAACCGTTCGGCCGTCAGCCCCGCGCGGCCGAGATAGCCGCGTGCCAGCCCCGCTCCAGAGATGTACAGCTCGCCCGCAACACCAGGCGGCACCGGTCGCAGCGCCGGGTCCAGCACGTACGTCCGCGTGTTCGCGATCGGCCGGCCGATCGGCGGCACCCCCTCGCGGCCCTCCAGCTCCATCGCGGTCGACCAGATCGTCGTCTCGGTCGGCCCGTAGACGTTCACGCCCCGCGAGATCGCGCCGGCCAGCGCCGCCGGCAGCGCCTCGCCACCGACGACCATCCGCACGTCCCCGAGGTCCGGGCCGGTTTCCAGGAGCGCCTGCCACCAGCTCGGCGTGGCCTGCACGACGGTCACCCCGGCCGAGCGGATCGCCTCCGCCGAGGCCGCCGGGTCGCGCACCCGCTCCTCGGAGGCCAGCACGACGGCCGCCCCGTTGACCAGCGGCAGGAACAGCTCCAGGCCCGCGATGTCGAACCCGACCGTCGTCACCGCGAAGAGCCGGTCGCCGGGTGTCAGCGGGATCGGGCCGTCCATCGCCGCGAGCAGGTTCACCAGGCTCGCCTGTGAGACGACCACGCCCTTGGGCCGGCCGGTCGAGCCCGAGGTGTAGATGACGTACGCCGGATGCGCGCCGTGCCGCCCCTCGCCCGGCGGGTCGGCCGCCTCGGCTCCAGGCCGCGGCGTGTCGGCGGCCGTGAGCACCACGGACGGGGCGGCGTCCGCCAGCATGAACGCGATCCGCGACTCCGGATAGCCTCCGTCGACCGGCAGGTAGGCCGCGCCGGTCTTCGCCACCGCCAGCAGCGCCACGACGAGCTCCGCCGAGCGCGGCAGGCGTACCGCCACGATCCGCTCCGGCCCGGCTCCCCGCGCGGACAGGTCCCGCGCCAGCCGGTTCGCCGCGGCGTTCAGCTCGGCGTAGGACAGCGTCACGTCCTCGCACACCAGCGCCGCGGCGTCCGGCGACCGGCGTACGCGGTCCTCGAACAGGCCCGCGAGTGTCGCCTCCGGCACCGTGCGCGCCGTGGCGTTCCACTCCTCCAGCACCCGGCGGCGCTCCTCCGCGCCCAGCACCTCCACCCGGCCGACGGGAATCTCGGGATCGGCCGCCACCTGCTCCAGCACGCGGACGAGCCGCGCCACGATCGCCTCGGCGGTCGCGGCGTCGAACAGGTCGGTGCTGTACTCCAGCCATCCGTGGACACCGGCCGCGGCGCCATCGGCGTCTCGGCGTTCGGCAAGGCTGAATGACAGGTCGAACGTGGTGCCAGGCGTCCCGGCGTCCACGGGTTCGGCGGTCAGGCCGGGCAGTGCCCAGTTCGCCGGCGGGGTGTTCTGGAAGACGAGCATGACCTGGAACAACGGATGCCGGGCCAGGGAGCGCTCGGGCGCCAGTTCCTCCACGAGGCGCTCGAACGGCAGGTCCTGGTGGGCGTACGCGGCCAGGTCCGTCGCCCGTACGCGCCCGAGCAGGTCGGCGAAGGACGGGTCACCAGACAGGTCGGCGCGCAGCACCAGGGTGTTGAGGAACAGGCCGACCAGGTCCTCCAGCGTCTGGTCGGCACGGCCCGCCACCGGCACGCCGACCGGGATGTCGGTACCCGCGCCGAGCCGGTACAGCAGCACCGAGAGCGCCGCGCGCACGACCATGAACGGGGTCGCCTCGTTCGCCCGTGCCACGCGGACGATCCGGTCGTGCAGCCCGGGCGGCACGCTGACCGGCACCGTCGCGCTCGCGTGGCCGGCGGTCGCCGGGCGCGGCCGGTCGGCGGGCAGGGTCAGCTCGGCGGGAAGCCCCGCGAGAGCCCGCTTCCAGTACGCGAGCTGCTCGTCGAACAGGTCCGCCAGGACGCGCCGCTGCCAGAGCGTGTAGTCGGCGTACTGCACCGGCAGTCGCGCCCAGCGCGGTGCCTCGCCGCCCAGCCGGGCCGCGTACGCCGCCGACAGGTCGCGGATGAGCACCCCGAACGACCAGGCGTCCCCGGCGATGTGGTGCATCACGAGCAGCAGGACATGCTCGGCCGTACCGGTCGCGAACAGCCGGGCCCGCCACGGCGGTCCGGCGCCCGCGTCGAACTCCCGCGCGACCTCCGCGGCCAGCGCCGCCGCCAGGCCGGCATCGGCCGGGAGCGCGCGCAGCTCTGGCCGGGCGGCCTCGCCGGCGAGGATCTCCTGCCACGGTTCCCCGCCGGCGTCGGGGAAGACGGTGCGCAGGCTCTCGTGCCGGTCCGCGACGTCGCCCAGCGCCGCCGCCAGCGCGTCCCGGTCGAGGTCACCGGTCAGCCGTACGGCGACCGGCACGTTGTAGGCCGAACCGCCCTCCAGGCGGCTCAGGAACCACATGCGCAGCTGCGCGAACGACAGCGGCAGCCGGTCCGGCCGCTCGCCCCGCTCCGGTGCCGGTCGGGTCCGCCCGGCACCTCGCCCGGCCAGGCGCGCGACGCCCGCGGGCGTCGGAGCGGAGAACAGGTCACGGATCGCCACCTCGGCGTCCAGCACGCCGCGTACGCGGGCGATCAGCCGCATCGCCAGCAGCGAGTCGCCGCCCCGCTCGAAGAACGAGTCCTCGGCGCCCACGCGCTCCACGCCGAGGACCTCGGCGAACAGTCCGCACACCACGTCCTCGACCGCCGTGGCGGGCCCCCGCGAGGACGCCGTCGCGCCGAGCGCGGGAGCGGGCAGCGCGGCACGGTCGAGCTTGCCGTTCGGTGTCAGCGGCAGATCCTCCAGGACGACGACCGCCGACGGCACCAGGTGGCCGGGTAGTCGCAACGCGAGCTTTCGTCGCAGCTCCATCGGGTCGGGCCGGTTCCCGTCCGGGACGACGTAACCGACCAGCCGCGGCTCTCCCGGCGCGTGCTCCCGTACGGTCACCACCGCGCGGCCCACGTCCGGCAGTGCCGCGAGCGCGGCCTCGACCTCGCCCGGCTCGATCCGGAAGCCCCGGACCTTGACCTGGTCATCCACCCGGCCCGCGAACACCAGCGCGCCGTCCGCGGTCCAGCGGACCAGGTCACCGGTGCGATACATGCGCTCGCCGGGGGCGTACGGGCAGGCCACGAAGCGCTCGGCGGTGAGCCCCGCACGGTCGTGGTAGCCGCGCGCCAGCCCGGCGCCGGCGACGTAGAGCTCACCCTCCACCCCGGTGGGCACCGGGCGCAGCCACCGGTCCAGCACGTACGCGCGTACGTTCGCGATGGGCCGCCCGACGGGGGGCACGTCGGGGACGTCGTCGTCGGTGTACCAGGCGAGGGAGTAGACCGTGGCCTCGGTCGGGCCGTAGATGTTGGCGATCCGGGCGTCCGGCAGCGCCGTGCGCACGTCGGCGACGACCTTGGCGGGCAGCGCCTCGCCCGCCAGTACCACCAGCTCCGTCGTGATGCCCGCGCCCACGGCCCCCTGGTCGACGAGGTGCGCGAAGGCCGAGGGCACGCCACTGACCAGTGTGCCGCCGAAGCCGTTCTCACCCAGCGCCGTCAGGTCCGCGACGATCTCGGTGCATCCGCCGGTGACCAGCGGCGAGAGGATCTCGAACACCGACACGTCGAAGCTCAGCGACGTGGAGGCGGCCACGTGCCGCAACCGCTCGGGCCCGATGTCGGCGGCCGCCCACGCGAGCAGCGACACAACGTTGCCCCGCGGCACCACGACGCCCTTGGGGACGCCGGTCGAGCCGGAGGTGTAGATCACGTACGCCGGGTGCTCCGGATGCGATGGAACGGTCCGCTCGTGGTCGCCCGGATCGGTGTCCGGCCGGCCGGCCAGCGCGCCGGTCACCGCCGGGTCGTCCAGCACGACGCGGGGGACGTCCCCGCCGGGTACACGCGTGCCGGACGTGGTGACCAGCACCGCTGGGCCCGCGTCGGCGAGCATCAACGCGATCCGCGCCTCGGGGTAGTCCGGGTCGACGGGCAGGTAGGCCGCGCCGGACTTCAGGACCGCGAGCACGGCGGTGACCAGCGCGGCGGAGCGCGGCAGGGCCAGCGCGACCGTGCGCTCCGGGCCGGCGCCCCGGCCGATCAGCTCGTGGGCGAGGCGGTTCGCGGCGGTGTTCAGCTCCGCGTACGTGAGCGAGTCGTCCCCGCACACGACCGCGGTCGCGTCCGGCGTCCGGCGTGCCTGAGCCTCGAACAGCCCCTGCGGCGAGGACTCCGGCACCGGCGCCGCGC
>CAWCZF010000005.1:0-74107 GCA_963799975.1 uncultured Actinomycetota bacterium
TCCGCAGGTCCTGATCGGCTCTGACCAGCAGGTTCATGGTCTGAAGCGGCGTCGCCGCCGCGGGCCGCGTCGCGATGCCGGCCGGCGCCAGTAGGCGGCCACGTCGGCGAGCACACTGTCGTGTCCAGCTCCGTGCCGTGCACGGCGATGCCGCGGTACGGGCCGGGATCGGCGTCCTCGTCGTAGGTGTCGGGGTCGACCGGCCGGACGCTGACCTTCCAGATCCGCACGCTCAGCGCGAGCGGATCGCGTACCCGCGGGATGATCTTGGCGACCAGGTCCGGCCTGCCGTACCTCGACCTCGCACGCCGTATGGGCGTCGGTGGCCTCGTCCGTCAGCGTCGCCGCCGTCCCGTGCACGTACAGCAGGCCCGACCCGGACGCGATCGTGGCGGTGTTCGCCGTCGCCTCGCCTGCGGAGGGGCCGATCGTCACGTGGCCCTGCCCGTTCGTCACCCGCGCCTCTAACGTCGCGCCGGGGTCGCCTCCACCCGCACCACGACCGTGTCCCCGGTGGTGACCCCCACACTCGCGGACCCGCCCCCCGGCGGCGCGTCCACGTACGGCGACCCCGTGGACGGCCCCCCGATCTCCGCCCGTACGACTTGGGCCATGACGCCTCCCGTTCAGCAGCCGGCCCCGTACCGTCCCCCTGCGGAGGCACCGACGCTCGGCGTGTTCACTCGATCACTCATCCTGATCCGATTTCCACCGCCGCGCCAGGCGGATCCGGTATTCGAGGGATATGTCGACCCCGCGGCCGGAAGCGGCACTGTGAGGACGGCCGGGGCGTCCCTAGTCTTGGCCTATGAGTGCGCAACTTCATTTCTCTCGCGAGCACACCGACGATCTGGCGTCCTTCATCGCGGCCTGCCCGTCGCCGTACCACGTGGTGGCGAGCGTCGCCGAGCGGCTGGAGAAGGCCGGGTTCACCGAGGTCGCGGAGACCGATGCCTGGGGCGGCGAGTCCGGCGGCCGCTATGTCCTGCGCGGCGGGGCGATCATCGCCTGGTTCGTTCCGGAGGGCGCGCCGCCGGAGACGCCGTTCCGCATCGTCGGGGCGCATACCGACTCGCCGAACCTGCGGGTCAAGCCGCGGCCGGACATGGGCGCGTACGGCTGGCGGCAGGTCGCCGTCGAGATCTACGGCGGGCCGCTGCTCAACAGCTGGCTCGACCGCGACCTCGGCCTGTCCGGCCGCCTCGTGCTGCGGGACGGCGGTACGCGCCTGCTCGCCGTCGACCGGCCGCTGCTGAGAGTGCCGCAGCTCGCCATCCATCTCGATCGAAGCGTCAAGGAGCAGGGGCCCGCGCTCGACCGGCAACGGCACATGCAGCCGGTGTGGGGTCTGGGCGAGGTGGATGAGGGCGGGCTGATCCGGTTCGCCGCCGAGGAGGCCGGAGTCGAGGCGTCCGACGTCGTCGGCTGGGACCTGATGACCCATGACGTCCAGCCGCCCGCCTACCTCGGGCGCGACGAGGAGTTCCTCGCCGCGGCGCGGCTGGACAACCAGCTCTCGGTGCACGCCGCGACCGCCGCCCTCGCCGCGGTCGCGGGTTCGGCCGACCTGCCTTACGTGCCGGTGCTGGCCGCGTTCGACCACGAGGAGAACGGCAGCGAGTCCGACACCGGCGCCGGCGGGCCGCTGCTCGGCAGGGTCCTGGAGCGGTCGGTCGTCGTACGCGGCGGCTCGTACGAGGATCGGGCGCGTGCCTTCGCCGGGACCGTCTGCGTGTCCGCCGACACCGGCCACGCCGTGCACCCGAACTACGCGGACCGGCACGACCCGACGCACCGGCCGATGCCGGGCGGCGGCCCGATCCTCAAGGTCAACGTCAACCAGCGGTACGCGACCGACGGCGCGGGGCGCGGGATGTTCATCGCGGCGTGCGAGCGTGCGGGCGTGCCGCTCCAGGACTTCGTCTCCAACAACGCGATGCCGTGCGGCACGACGATCGGCCCGATCACGGCCGCCCGGCACGGCATCACCACGGTGGACGTGGGTGTGCCGATGCTGTCGATGCACTCCGCCCGCGAACTCTGCGGCGCGGACGACCCGTTCCTGCTGGCGAACGCGCTGAAGGCGTTCCTGGAGGCATGAGAGATCACCCTGCCGCCACCAGGAGTCACCCGGTCTCGCCGGATGACTCCTGGTGGCCTCAGAATCCGGCGGCCTCGCGGAGCAGCAGGACGGTGCCGCGCCCGGGATGGGGTTCCGCGTGGAGGACGAGGACGCGGTTGACGGCGCTGGGCCCCCCGTAGACCTCCATGGCGCGCTTGTACTCGAGCGGGAGGCAGTGCTCGTCGACGCGGCGCAGTGCGGTGTCGAGGTCGGGTACCACCTTCTGCGCTCCGACGATCAAGATCATGCGAGCGGAGCCGCCGGCGTAGCCGGGCAGCTGGCTTCCGCTGGCCGAGGCGACCACGAGGGAGCCGGTCTCGGTGACCGCGGCGACGCTGCCCACGATGACGTCGGGGGCGGCCAGCATTCGCCGGATCTCATCCATCTGGGTGGCGCGGTCCATGGCCAGGCCGCGCGGCCGCAGGGCGTCGTACCGGCCGCTCTGGTTGACGTCCTCCTCGATGCCGGACAGGCGCAGCGTCTCGCTGGCCGAGGTGAACACGGTGGCGCCCTCGGGTATCAGCTCCTTGACGCGAGTACGCGCCGCGGCGGCGTCATCGAGGATCTCGACGGCGAAGTTCTTCTCCGCCAGCGCGGCGGCGACCCGCTCCAGGCGTTCGGCGGAGGCCGGTTCGGTGAACGATGGTGCCGGAACCGCGGTGGTCATGGTGTCTCCTGTGCTTCGTGGCTGCCGTGGTCGTCAGTACGACAAGGCGACCGGCCGGAATGTGAGGTGCCGGCCTCACGTTCGGCTGCGCTGTCTTGTCGAAGTGGGGTGGGAGCAGACGACGGAGGGGGCCGCGACACCATGACCACCGAGTCCGGGTCAGGACACGGCCGGCCGGATGAGACCCTGAGCGCGATCATGGGCGAGCGGCGGCAGCTGATCAATCTCGCCTACCGGCTCCTCGGGTCCCTGGCCGATGCCGAGGACGCCGTCCAGGAGACCTACGCCCGCTGGTACGCCATGTCACCGCAGGAGCAGGAGGCCATCGCCTCACCCGGCGCGTGGCTGAGCAAGGTCGCCAGCCGGATCTGCCTCAACGTGCTCGGCTCGGCGCGGGTCCGGCGGGAGACCTACGTGGGCGAATGGATCCCCGAGCCGCTGCCCGGACCCGCGGTGTGGGCGGCCGGGCAGCCGGGCGGCGCGGCCATGGACCCGGCCGACCGCGTCACCCTCGACGAGTCGGTCAGCATGGCCTTCCTGGTCGTGCTCGAGTCGATGACCCCGGCCGAGCGCGTGGCGTTCGTCCTGCACGACGTCTTCCGCTACCCCTTCGCCGAGGTGGCCGAGATCGTCGGCCGTACGCCGGAGGCCTGCCGCCAGCTGGCCTCCTCGGCGCGCCGCCGCATCCGTGCCGAGCAGGCTCCCGCGACCCCGGCGGCACGTCGGGCCGGCCTCGTCAGGGACTTCAAGCAGGCGTGGGAGGCGAAGGACATCGCGGGCCTCATCGGCCTCCTGGACCCCGACGCCACCGCGACCGCCGACGCCGGCGGCCTGGCCGGCGCGGCCGCCCAGCCGGTCGAGGGCGGCGAGCGCATCGCGCACGCCTGCGTCGACCTCGCCGAGCGGCCACCCGGCCTGACGCTCCTCGAACGCACGGTCAACGGCCAGCCCGGCCTGGTGAACCAGCGGGACGGCGTCACCGTGGCGGTACTGGCCTTCGACTTCGCGGGCGACCGGATCTCGCGCATCTGGGCGGTGCTCAACCCCGAGAAGCTCCGGCCCTGGACGACGGACTGATCGGCGGTCAGGCCTGGAGGAGCAGGACGTCCGCGACCTCGTTCGGGAAGCCGGCACGCAGGAGGCCCAGCCCGATGCCGGACAGCCCGCACATGAGCCCCGGCGTGGGTACGCCGAGCGGTACGCCGCAGCTCCAGCCGTTCGACGCCGCCGCGTCGAGCAGAGTGCAGGCGACGCGGGAGCACCGGTCGAGCAGGTCGTCGTCGCCGACGCGCCGCGCGTGGTCTGAGACGATGAGGAGGTTGCCCACGTCGCCGTGGCACAGGCTGTGGGTGCGCCGGCCGGTCATCGCGTCGCCGAAGTAGGAACCCACCGTGGTGGCCATCGCGGTCTCCGCCTCGCGCTCGAGCGCCGCCGTACCCCCGGGAAGGCCGAGCCGGTCGAGCACGTACGTGCGGCCGTGCCGTTCGGGCAGCCGCAGCAGCGCCGACCTGACCAGGCCGACGCCGGGCGCGCCGTTGCACCAGAAGAGCCCGTACGCGCGGTCGGGGACGTCCTCGCGCAGGTCCGCCCAGTTGCCTGCTTCGGCGTCGAACCGGCTGCGTTCGTACCGCAGCGCGTGCCCGACGACCTCGGCGTACCGGGGGTCGGGCACCCGCGCGAAGAGTTCGGCGAAGGCGTAGGTCAGGCCGGCGGCGCCGTGCGACAGGCCGGTGAGCATCATCGCGTCGCGGCCGAGCGGCGAGGGCCAGGTGACAGCGCCGTCGCCGGATCGCCGCGCCCGCGCCAGGACGCTCGCCGCCGTACGCGCCGCGAGCCCGGTGGCGCGGCGTTCGCCGATGACGTCGCCGGCCGCCAGCAGCGCCAGCATGCCGCCGGGCGCGCCACCGACGATGTCGAGGTGCCGGTCGAGCTCGGCGTACTCGGCGATCGCCTCGGCCGCGCGCTCGATGGCCTCGGTCCAGCGGCGCTCGCCGGTCAGCCGGGTGAGCGCGGACAGGAAGTACAGGCCCCCGCCGAGGATCCCGAAGCCGCCGATCAGGTTGCCGATCGCACCGGCGCGCAGCGGTGCACGGCGTGCCGACGCCGCCGTCTCGTCGAGCACCGCTTCCAGGTCGCGTGCCACCCCGTCGGCCACCAGCAGCGCGGCGGACCGCGCCTCCTCGTCGCCGGTCAGCACGCCGGCGTAGGCGAGGAACAGGCCGATGCCCGGGCGCCCGCCGTACAGGTCGACGCCCGCGCTCTGGAGCGTCCAGAACCGGTCGTCCTGCGGCGCGGCGCAGACCCAGCCGATCGCGTCGCCGTCCCGCGTCGCCTGGCCCAGTACGGTGCCGGCGATCGCGCCCGCGGCGCGTACCAGCTCCGACGGCCGCGCGGGCGACGAGCCGAGCCGTACGTCGACGGCCGGCCAGGCGGCGCCGTCCATCCTGAGCGTCGTGTAGGCGCCGCGGACGATCGCGCACTGCCGCCGCAGGTCCTCCTCCGACAGCGACGCGAGCCGGTCGCGCATGCCGTCGTACGGCGCGGTGGTCAGCACGCCGGCGACGCGGTCGCCGTTCCCGCCGACGAGGTCGCGGCCGTCCGGGGTGAACTCGAACAGCGGGATGTCCCCGCCGGTGAGCTGCGCGATCTCGCTCTCGATCAGGCCGGCACGGCCGCGGGCGCCGGGCAGGCCGTTCCACAGCCGGTCCAGGCAGATGAGGTGGTCGAGGCCGTCGCGCACGAAGTCGGGGTGCAGGGCGTCGGACAGCAGCCGCGCATACACCTGCGTCGGGCGCAGGATCGCCCGCAGCGGCGCGTGCCGGAACTCCTCCAGCACCCGGAGGAACTCCGGGTCCTCCCGGTGGCCCACGATCAGCCGGTACGCCGCCGCGAACCCGGACAGGACCGCGTCCTCGTGGTCGGCCGGGTCGACCGGCGTACCGGCCACGGTCGGCTGGTTCGTCAGCGACAGGGTCACCATCGGCCGGTCCATGACCATGCGCATCTCGTCGGTGCCGCGCTCGTCGAGCGTGAGCACCTCCGCCCAGGAGATCTGGTGCTGTTCCGCGCCGATGCCGCTGACGTCGACGCGGTGGCGGCGGCTCCGCTCGTCGCGTACGAGCGTCGCGAGCGGCAGCAGCCCGGTCGCGAGGACCGAGCGCCGGAGGAGCCGCGCCGCCGGGTCGTGGTCATCCCAGCGCGGCTCGGCGGTGACCTCGAAGACGTTCTCCTGGAAGAGCCCCTCCAGGTCGACCAGGACCGGGTGGTCGCCGCTGGCGATGATGTTCTCGAAGTGCAGGTCGACGGCGCTGAGCAGGTAGAGGAAGGCGAGCAGGCCGCCGGTGCGCCAGTAGAACGCCGCGGGGTCGTGGCCGCTCGACCCGTCGGCGAACTCCGCCCAGCCGTACGTCGCGCGGTCGAGGATCCGCAGGGTCCGCTGCCGGTGCCGCGGCGAGTGCCGGTTGAACCAGTCCAGCAGGCCGTTGAAGGCGGCGTCCGCGCGGAGCGAGCGCGGCTTGTACACCAGCCGTGCGCGTTCGAAGGAGACGATCGCCACGCTCTGGCCGCCCCGGTGGACGTCGCCCGCACCGGCCGTGATCCCGGTCAGCGTCCCGTGGCCTGCGGGAAGCAGCCCGGCCGCGCACAGCGCCTCGAGGTCGCGCGCGAGCCGTACGGCCAGTTCGGCGCTCCGCTGGACCCACCGGTCGAGGATCGTGGCGACGTGGCGCGCCAGCACCGGATACTCGCCCCAGATCTCGCGGGCGACGCCGGGGTCGCGCAGCCGACGGCAGAAGTCGGCGAACCGCTCCTCGCGGCTCTCGCCGGCGAGCCGGCCCTCCTCGCGCGCGACGTTCAGCTCCAGGACCAGCGTGCGTACGGTGGCCTCCGACAGCCTTCTTCGCGGCTCCTCGGCGGTGAGTACGTCGCGCAGGGGACGCAGCGGAGCCGGGACGCCGGTCATCGCATCGATACGTGCGGCCAGCCGTGCCCGTGCCGCGGCCACCAGCGGCCGTACCAGGGTGCCGAAACCGCCGGCCTCGTCGTCGGTGGCGGTGCCGCCGCCGTCGCTCGCCGCGAGATCGGCGGTGAAGCGTTCCGCCCACGGCGGGGCCGCGCCGAGGCGTCCGCTCAGGGAGTCGGGGCGCTCGCCCAGCAGCCGACGGAAGTCAGCGGGATCGATGCCCGCGGCGCCCAGCCGTTCGGTGACGGCCGCCGGCGCGTCGCCTGCCCAGAGGTGCTCGGCCCAGAAGCCGTACCGTAGCCCGCCGAACTCCTCGTCGGTGACGACCACGCGGTCCGTACGCCGCTCGGCCAGGGTCGTCGCCCGTTGCCACGGAAACCAGTCGTCCATGTGCCCGCCCATTCCCGCCGGAAAGGAGGCGGGCCGGCCCGGGGAGTGCCCCCGCGCCGGCCCGCCGACGTCAACAACCGATCAGGGGCAGTACCAGATCAGCGTGGGGCCGCAGGTGCAGTCCAAGATCGTGGTCGAGAATCGCGCCTCGATCCCCTCGCTCGCGGCCTGCAGGGGCTCGGCGATCGAGACCGCGCCCGCGGGGTGCTCCATCAGCGCGGAGCCGCCCATCCCACGCCGGTAGTAGGGGTCTTTCCAGGCGCGTACCGTTTCCATGCGATACCTCCAAATGCCGTGTCCCGGCTACACCACTGTGGATCGCGGGACCTTGAGGTGATTCTTCAATTGCTATGACGAGTAGTCAATATCTATGTTATTTAACGCATTATAAAATACGTTCGCGCGAGTCTCCCATCACATTTTCCAGTCGTCTGCATCCGCTATACAGCTCGATTTAAGAGTTTGCGGGAATATACGGATTACGAGCGGCCTCGCCACGTGATGCGATCACGTCGTGAATCAGCGACACCATGCGGAGCACGAGATCACCGTCAACGCGCCGGCCCGGCGGGTCTACGAGCTGCTCGCCGACGTGCGGACCTGGCCGCTCATGTTCGACCTCACCGTGCACGGCGAGGTCGTCGAGCGGAACGGCGCGTACGAGCGGATCCGGGTCTGGTCGGCCACGAACGACGGGGCCAGGACCTGGACGTCGCGGCGGCACCACGACCCCGAGGCACTGACCATCGGCTTCCGCCCGGACAGGACCGCGCCGCCGATCGGCGGCATGAGCGGCACGTGGGTGGCCGAGCCGCTCACCGGCGGCACCGGCCGGCTCCGCATCCTGCACGATTTCTTCCCGGACCTTCGTACGCGACGCCCTGAGCGGGAGCAGCCGCACGACACTCGACCTCGC
This sequence comes from uncultured Actinomycetota bacterium, assembly GCA_963799975.1. Classification (GTDB taxonomy): domain Bacteria; phylum Actinomycetota; class Actinomycetes; order Streptosporangiales; family Streptosporangiaceae; genus Actinoallomurus. The sequence continues at coordinate 8,057 of CAWCZF010000005.1, forward strand.
CAAGGCCCACGCCGAGGACGCCACCGGATGACACCCGTTACCATTGCTCTGAATATCCACGCAAGTCGGTGGCTGGACATTTCATGTCCTCATCGCGGGAATCACCGGGACCGGCGCCGTGTTGACCGCCCAAAATCGTCGCCGAGCCGGCATGTTCACGAGCGTGCTCCTGAACGCAGGCGACCCGGCAGCCGATCGCGGCGATCGACAGGGGAGTGCAGATGAGAGCCGACCATCACCTGGAAGTGGACGGGGCGACGCTCGCCTACGACGACACCGGCGAGGGCGGTCCCGTTCTCTACGCGCACGGGATGCTGCTCAGCCGGGCCGAGGAGACCAGGCTGGGCTTCACGGACTGGTCGCCGCTGACGGCCGTACGGCGGCTGGTGCGCTACGACGCGCGCGGTCACGGCCGCTCCACGGGACGGCCGCGATCGGCCGACTACACCTGGTCCCACCTGGCCGGCGACCTGCTGGCGATGCTCGACCGCGTCGCGCCCGGCGCACGTGCCGACTGTGTCGGTGCGTCCATGGGCTGCGGCGTCCTGCTGACGGCGGCGGTACGCGCGCCCGAGCGGTTCGGCCGTCTCGTCCTGGTCATCCCGCCGACCGCCTGGGAGACCCGCGCGGCCCTGGCCGCGAACTACGCGGCGGGCGCGGCCCTCGTCGAGGCCGAGGGCCGGGACGCGTTCGTTCGCCTGCTGACCGTCTCGCCCAGGCCCCCGCTGTTCGCCGGCGCGCCCTCCTACCCGCCCGTCCCCGATGTCACCGAGGAACTCCTTCCCTCCGTCCTCCGCGGCGCGGCAGACTCCGACCTGCCCGATCCGGAGGCGCTGCGGGCGCTCACCCAGCCGGTGCTGATCCTCGCCTGGGACACCGACCCCTCCCACCCGGTGTCCACCACCGAACGCCTCGCCGAACTCCTGCCGAACGCCGAGGCGCACGTCTCCCGCACCCTGACCGACGTCGAGACCTGGGGCTCGCGCGCGGCCACCTTCCTCGAGAAGCCCTGAGGCACGTACCGCGCGGTACCTGGCGAGAGTTCCGCGAGCGGTGTCGGATCGAGGCGGGGGCGTTGACGACCACCACGCAGGTCTCCGTCGACGGCGTGATGCAGGGGGAACGGCGGCACGTCGGGGGATGACCGCAGGAGCGGATTCACGCGCGGCGGATGGGCCATGGGCGCGGGCGACGACGCGACACGCGACTTCATCTTCCAGACCTACCAGGCCGCCGGCGCGTTCCTGTTCGGCCGGCGGACCTACGAGCTGTTCGCCGGGTCCTGGGGTGCGATGGACGGTCGGCAGCACCCCGTCGCCGGTGCGTTGAACACCCGGCCCAAGTACGTCGCCTCGACCACGCTCACCGACGCGCGATGGGCGGAGACGACCATCCTGTCCGGTGACGTCGCGGCGGCCGTCGGCGAGCTGAAGTCCAAGCCGGGCGGCGAGCTCCAGGTGCACGGGAGCGGCGCCCTGGTCCGCTGGCTGCTCGCCAACGACCTCGTGGACGAGATGACCCTGATCGTCGTCCCGGTGGTCATCGGCCAGGGCGCGCGGCTGTTCCCCGCCGACGGCCCGGATCTGGCGCTCGACCTGGTCGACACACGCGCCGACTCGAAGGGCGTGCTGATCCAGGTCTACCGGCCCGCTGGGCGCCCGCTCTACGCCACCGGCTGAGGCCGGTGACGCGGCGCGACCCCAGGCCCCAGGGTGCGGGCCGTCAGGGCATCCGGAGCGATTCGGTGGGAGACAGCCGGGCGGCACGCAGCGCCGGGTACATGCCGGCCACCGTGCCCAGGACGATCGCGACTCCCAGACCGCCCCAGATCGCGGTGCCGGGGATCAGCACCGACCAGTGCCGTTCGTACGCCATGGCGGCGGTGACCCCCGCGCCGGCCGCGATCCCGGCGACACCGCCCAACGCCGCCAGCACCAGCGACTCGGTCAGGAACTGGGCGGCCACATGACGGCGTGCGGCTCCCAGCGCGCGGCGCAGGCCGATCTCCGAGCGTCGCTCCAGTACCGAGATGACCATCACGTTGGCGACCCCGATGCCGCCGACCAGCAACGCGATCGCGCCCAGGCCCAGGAGCAGTGACGTCGCGGAGTCGGCCACCGCGGCGCGTGCGGTGAGGGCGTCGGAGGGGCGGGCGACGCTGACCTCTCCCGGGTTCTCCGGATTTGCGGTCGCGGGGAGAAGATCGGACACCTGGACGACGCGTCGTTCGTCCGCGCGTACGTACAGGCGGCTCGGGTGGTCGTCGTAGGCGAGCAGGCTCCTCGCCACCGAGAAGCCGACCAGGGCGGAACGGTCGACCTCGGGTGCCAGCGGAAGCGATTTCATGATTCCCGCCACGGTGAACCAGCGGCCACCGAGCCAGACCCGTGTGCCGGGGTCCACCTGGTGGATGCCGAGGACCGAGGCGGCCTGGAACCCGAGCACGGTGACCGGGAAGCCGGCGAGCGTGTCGTCCAGGAAGCGGCCGTCGAGCATGCTTCCGTCCAAGGTCGACAGCAGGGTCGCGTCGCACGCGCGTACCGACAGTCCGCCGGTCTGTCCCGCCGGGACCAGCTCGGTCCGGTACACGTTCCTGGTCGTGAGCTGTGCGGTCGGCGCGACGTGCAGCACTCCTCCGACCCGGCTGATCATCGGGGCCGCGGCGGTCGGCAGTTCGGCGCCCGCGCCGGACAGGTCGTGACCGTTCTCGACCGTGAGCAGGTTGGTCCCGAGCCGGTCGATCTGCGCGAGCAGATGCGACTGGCTGGACTGGGCGATGCCCAGCACACCCACGATGGCCGCGATGCCGATGGAGATCCCGAGTGCGGACAGCGCGGCGCGCAGGCGGCGGGTTCGCAGACCGATCGTGCCCGCGAGGAGCATGTCGGCCACCCGCAGCCGGGACAGCGGTGGCGGCCCGTGGACCGGCGTCATCGAGGCTCCTCGGTGATCCGGCCGTCGCGCAGCTCGATCAGCCGAGGGCACGCGGCGGCGACCTCGGCGTCGTGGGTGATGATCACGAGTGTCGTCCCCTGGGAGTTCAGGTCACGCATCAGCGTCAGGATCTCCGCGCCGTTCGCCGAGTCGAGGTTTCCGGTCGGCTCGTCGGCGAACACGATCGCCGGCCGGCCCACGAGCGCACGGGCGATGGCCACCCGCTGTCGCTCGCCTCCGGACAGCAGGGCCGCCCGGTGGCCCAGCCGATGGCCGAGACCGACGCGTTCGAGGGCCTCGGCCGCGCGTACCCGGCGTTCACGGCCCGAGACTCCGCGATAGAGCAGCCCGGTCGCGACGTTGTCCACCGCGCTCAGCGCCGCGAGGAGGAAGAACTGCTGGAACACCACGCCGACCCGGTGGGCCCGCAGGCCGGCGAGCCGCCGGTCGGACAGTCGTTCCACCGCGTGTCCCGCGAGCCGGATCGAGCCGGACGTCGGCCGTTCCAGCGCCGCCATCAGGTGCAGGAGCGTCGACTTGCCCGACCCGGACGGCCCGGTGACGGCCACCATCTCGCCTTCGTGGACGGTCAGGCTCACCCCGGCGACGGGCTCGACCGGCGGCCGGCCCGGATACACCTTGCGCACGTCCCGTACGTCCAAGACGCTGGTCATCGCACCGGCACCTCCACCCGTACGCCCTCGGCCAGTCCCGGTCCGCTCACCTCGACCAGCCCCGTGCTGTCATCGAAGAGCCCGACCTGCACGGGGGCCGTGTGCCGTGACGGACCGGCGCCGACGACGATCTGGTGACCGCCGCCGGGACGCGCCAGCAGCGCGACGATGGGTACGGCGAGCACGTTCCGGTGCTCGTCGGAGGTGATGGCGACCTGTACCTCGGCGTGGTCGAGGCTCGTGACGCGGTGCCGCAGCCGTACGGTGACAGGGATGACGGACTGCTGAGGCGCCCCCGACCCCTGGTCACCGCCGCCCGGCGCGGTCACCGCGACCCGGCTCACGTACGTGACCTGTCCCGGCTCGTCACGCCCGTCCGGCATCGTGACCAGCACCTCGTCGTGCCGATGGACGCGGGGCGCGTCGGTCGGGTCGATGGTGACGTCCACCACCGGCGTGGTGCCGGTCCCGTGCAGGACCGTCATGCCGGGCCGTACGGCCGTCCCGGTCTTGGCGTCCTGGCCGCTGACCCGCAACGGGCCCGGCAGGACGGCGACCTGACCGAGCGGCACCTCGCCGGTCACCGGCAGCCCAGCGGCGGCCTGCCAGCGGCGTACGGCCCAGTACGTCCCGGACGTGAAATGCCGGTCGACGGTGAGTCCGTAGCCGTATCCGAGCGCGGCCAGATTGGTCTCCAGCTCGCGTACGTCGGCACCGGCGGTGACCCCGGAGCGCAGCGATCGCCAGAGGGGCCGGGCGCCGTAGAACAGCGGCACCCGCCGGCCGCCGACCTCATAGGCCATCTCGCCGCGTCCGACCGTGGCGCCGGTCGCCGGAATCCGGGTGAGTATGCCGCTGCCGCCACCGGCCACCACGGTATAGGTGTGCTGGTAGCTCAGCGTGCCGGCGACCTGCTGGCGTTGTGCGACGTCGGTGCGCGTCACCTCCGCGGTCGTCGTGTGCACCAGGGTGTTCCCGTCCGCCTTCGCAGGCCCGGACAAGGCGTCCTTCGCCACCCACGCGCCTACGGCGAGGGCCACGACGGCGGCGCCGCCGGCGATGACGATCGCGCGCTTCGAGCGGTGGCGGCCGGACTCAGCCGCCATTGGAGTCCTCGGTGACCCGAATCCCGCCGTCGGACGGGAAGTACCGCTGACACGCGTCGAGCTGGGGGCGCATGGCCTTCTTGTCGGTGTGGCGCAGGCGCGCCGGCAGGGGGAAGGCGCCCTCGCCGTTGGGGTCCGGCCAGTCCGGCAGGCCGTGCTGGCGCATGCACTGGGCGAGTTGCCGGAGCTTGGCGATGTCGGCCGCGCTCAGTGGCCGCTGGCTGTTCTTGGTGGTGATCCGGTCCAGGAGCGAACGGCACGGGGCGACCGCGCTCGGCGGCGCCTTCCTGGTGCCCGCCGGTATCACCCACGAGCCGGTCCGCTGGTCATAGACCATGTCGGGGAAGTTGGGCATGCCGTGCTGGCGGATACAGCGCACGGCCGCACGTGCGATCGCCGCGGTGTCCGCGCTCGCGCTGCCGGACGGCGTCGGGCGTCCGGTCGCGTGGCCGCCGCCGCCGCACGCGGTGAGGGTGCACGCGCCGGCGACCGCCAGCACGGCGACGCACCGCGTGAGGGAAAAAGTCGTGTCCATGGCATCTCTTCCGTCTGATCCGGATGTGATGCCCCAAGATTCGGCACGGCGGTACGCGGCCGCTTCCCTCGGCCGCGTGAACCCGGCTGCCTAGTTCGGGGGACGGTGTCCGCGGCCGTACGTGACGGCGCCCCGGCGGCTCACGATCGCTCTCCCGCACCGGCGGTCCGGCGGGTGGTGTCCGCGACGCCGGCCGCCGCGGACAGGTGTGCGTGCACGACCGTGCCCGCGTCCGGCCCGGTCGTGACGGAGAACCGGCCGCCGAGTTCCTCGATCCGTTCGCGCATCAGCGTGAGGCCCATGCCGTGCCGGTCGGTGACCTCGGCGAGGTCGAAGCCGCAGCCGTCGTCGCGTACCTCGATGCCGATCGTCCCCTCGTCGGCGGAGATCCGCACATGGATCGTGTCCGGGGCGGCGTGCCGTACGGCGTTGCCGAGCGCCTCCTGGACCACGCGCAACACGGCGTGTTCGGCCGACGGACTGAGCGTGACCTCCTTGAGGTCGGCGTGGACGGGAATGCCGAGCCTGGTCTCGTACGCCCGGCAGAGCTCGGCCAAGGCGGGTCGCAGCCCGGCGTCCTCGAGCGCGACCGGGCGCAGTTCGAGCAGCAGCGCCTGCATCTCGCGCATCATCCGTGCCGCGGCCCGTTCCATCGCCTCGGCCTCGGGACGCAGCGTCGACCCGGACGGCAACGCCCTGCGCAGACCGCCCGCGAGCAGGCTCATGGAGAACAGGTCCTGGGAGATCGAGTCGTGCAGTTCTCGTGCGATCCGTGCCCGCTCGGCATGGCGCGCCTCGGTTCCGGCGAGCTGGCGTTCGGTGTGGAGAGCGGCGTCGAGGCGTTCGGCCATGCGGTTGAGGCTGTCCTCCAGCCGGCCGATCTCGTCGGAACCGCCCACCGGCACGCGAGGCCGAAAATCGCCCTCCGCGACCGCGCCGGTCACGTCGGCCAGGCGGCGCAGCCGGCGGATCAGCCGACGGGTGCTCAGCAGCCCGAACACCACGCCGACCGGGACGACCAGCCCGAGCACGGCCAGCCCGGCGCTCAGCAGCGGCTTGATCGCCGCGAGTGCCGGGCCCTGCTCGGCCGGGACCTGGACGTAGAGCATGCCGATCGGGCGGAGTTTTGGATCGGCCCGCAGGGACGGATCAGGCTTTACGCCGGGTCTTTCACCGGGCCTTTCGCCCAGCTTTTTATCCCTCGGGTTCGCGTCGCCGGTCGGCTTCTTCGCCGACCTCCCGCCGGTGACGCGATCGGGAAGCAGCGCGGTCGCCACCGGGCTGGCCGCCCAGGTCACCGGCCCGGAGCTGGTCTTGGCGACCCCCGAACCACCCGTGGGCGAATCCCAGCGGACCGGCGGCCGGGCGCCCGGCGGATACTGGCGCGGCGCCGAACTGGCCACGACCTCACCTTTCATGCCGAGGAGTATCTCGGCCGTCGCCGGCGTCTCAGAAGGGTCGTAGGGGATCTTGGTGCCGCGTATGTCGGGAACGAACCCGACGCCGAGCGGGGTCTGGTCCTTGCCCGCGTACGCGGACTCGGTCAGCACCTGGTCGTCGTCCGCGTACGCCGGCGTCGAGGCGACCTTCGTGGCGATCAAGCTGAGCGTCTTGGCGTCCGCGGCCGCCTGATACTGAGCATGCTGGAGGAGGTCGGACTTGGCCACCAGCCGGGGGACGAGCAGGCCGATCAGAATGCCCTCGACCGCCAGCACCGCCGCGGTGGTCACCAGGACGTACGAGGCCGACATCCGGACCCGCAGCCCGAATCGCCTCACCATGCCACTCCCGCGCGTTCGACCGATCATCCCAGCGTAGAGGGCCGTTCGCCGGCGAACCTCCCCCGAACGGGGGAGGCCCCTCACCGACGGGCCCTCCAGTAAGGAACGAGGTCATTCCCGACGTCCGCGCCGTGACGCACTCTCATCATCGCCGGGACGGCATCACCGGCTACGGAACGGCCGGCGGGCCGCCGCTCCTGAGAGCGACGGCCCGACCGGGCGTTACTCCTGCTACGGCCCCGGGCGGTCGACGTTGCCGCGCCAGGCGCCGGTCTCGCGACCGCGCTTCTCGATGAATTCCTTGAACCGGCGCAGATCGGCCTTGGTCCGCATCTTGAGTATCCCGAGCTTGTCGGCGACGTTCTCCACGAACCCTTCCGGGTCGACGTCCATCTGCGTGGTGACACGCGTGGTGTCCGGGCTCGTCCGGTGGAACGTGACGACCCCCGCATGGTCCGGTCCGTCCACCGAGTGCCAGGCGACGCGCTCATCGGGAATCTGCTCGGTGATCTGCGCGTCGAACTCCTTGGTCACCCCTGCCACAGAGACACGCCAGTGCGTCATCGTGTCGGTGACCTGGTTGACCTCCTCGACACCCTCCATGAACTCGGGGAAGTCGGCGAACTGGGTCCACTGGTTGTATGCCGTGCTGATCGGGACGTTGACGTCCACGCTCTCGGTCACGCTACTCATTCGTACCTCCACTCATCGTTCGGGCACACAATGCCGCTACCCGACACTCCTGAGTGACAAACGGCAGGTAACAGGGGCCGGCGCAGGTGTCGCCCCGGGGTGACGGCCCTTCCCGCCCACCACGGTTGACGCACTCGGCGGCCCCGCGGGCAGCCTGGCCCGTACGGTCCGGCGCTACTTGTCCAGCGCGGTCAGCAACTGTTGCTTGGTCATCTTCGAGCGGCCCTCGATGCCGCGGCGCTTGGCCTCGGCGTAGAGCTGTTCCTTGGTCCGGCCGCGCGGCCCCGGACGTCCCGAGCGCTTCCCGCCCCGCTCCTGCGGCGACATGTCCTGCGTCGAGGTCCTGCTGGCCTGTTCGGACTCCCCGGCCTGGGCACGGTTCTTGTTGACCGTACGCGCGGCGATCTCTTTCGCGCGGGACTCGCTCTCGCCCCGGTCCTTCGCGGAGTCCTTGACATGCTCGTACTGGCGTTCTCGCTTGGCACTCCACTGCTGCTGCGGCATGGCCGCCTCCCTTCGGGCCTCCTCGATGACCCTTACCCCGCTCCGCGCGTTCATGCCGGCGTCCGGCCGGCCGGCACAGTGCCGGCTGGCCGGACGCCGGGTGGGGGAGGGGCTACGGAGGGGCCTCAGGGGAGTGGGGGTGCGCCGCACAGGGGATGGTGAGGCGAGGCCCTCCGTTATCCACGCTCGGTACGTGTGGGGGTGATCGAGCGTGCCGGGTCAGGATCGGGTCGGGGGACACCGTGTCCTGGGTGTGGGGCGTGGGGCGTGGGGCGTGGGGTCACCGAGGGGTCGTGGTCATCCCGACGCTCCCTGACCGGCCAGTGCGTCACGACGCGTACGCAGGACGGCCAGCCGGCGGTCCTGGGCCACGACGTCGCCGAGGTCGCGCAGATGCGGCCTCACCCGCTCGATCTGCCCGATCTCATCGCAGATCTCGCCCAGGCAGCCGAGGCGCACGCGGCTGTTCATCATCGGAATTCGCCTCTTCCCTTCTCCCGGAGGTGGAGTTCTTACATGCACCAGCATGCGCGAGACCCGGCCCGCGGGAATCCGGGCAGTTACCTAGAGGCATACCTAACCGGGAGACACCCGCCGACCTGGGGGTCTACGGGTCCGCCTGAGCCGCGTACGCAGTCACCCGTCAGGATCGTGCCATGAAGGTGAACACCACACTCCGGCCGGTCGTCGCGGTCGCGAAGTCCTCGACGCTGCTGCCGGTCACTCCGGCCCTCGGCCTGGTGATCGCGGTGCTGGTGGTCGCCGCCGCGGGCGTGGCGGCGGCCGGTCGGCTGGGGTACGGGCCGGCCGTGCTGCGCTCCGGCGTACGCGCCTGCCTCCAGCTCACCGCGGTGTCCCTGGTGATCGCCACGATCACCCGGTCCATCCCGCTGACCGGGGCCTTCGTCATGGTCATGTATCTCGTGGCGGCACGGACCGCCGGGCGGCGCGTCACCGCCGGCCGCGCGGCCTGGTGGGCGGCCGTGCCGATCGGCGCCGCGACCGCACCGGTCGTCGCTCTGCTGCTGGCCACCGGCCTGGTCCCATTGCGCGGTATCACGGTGATCCCCATCACCGGCATTCTCATCGGGGGCGCGCTGACCGCCACGTCCCTGGCCGGCCGTCGTGCGGTCGAGGAGCTGACGCATCGGCGCGGAGAGGTCGAGGCCGCCCTGTCCATCGGCCTGCCGGATCGCGATGCCGCCCTGGAGATCTGCCGGCCGCACGCGGCCACCGCGCTCATCCCGGCCTTGGACCAGACACGTACGGTCGGCCTGGTCACGTTGCCGGGTGCGTTCGTCGGGATGCTGCTGGGCGGCGCCTCGCCGGTCGCGGCGGGCGCGGTCCAGCTGTTCGTCCTGATCGCCTTGCTGGCCGTGGAGGCGGTCGCCATCGTGATCAGCATCGAGCTGGCGGCACGGGGCCGATTCGACCGCCCGACCATGCGGCGGCGGGCACGGGCACGGTGGAGGACCGGCCTCACGTACCGCCGCCGGCCGAGGCCACCCGAGGATCCGCGTTGAGCGCCGCGGCCCAGCGCGGACGGTACGGCGCGGCGCGCGACGACGGGGTCGCCGCTCCCGTCGTCTCGACGGCCGCTCAGGGCCGGGTGTGGCGGCCGCCGGGGACGGTGATCGGGGCGGTCGCGTCCCTGCGGGTGATGGCCAGGTAGACCACGAGGGCGAGGATCGTGACCAGGAACAGCGCACTGGTCACGACGGTGCCCAGGCCGAGGCCGCCGTCGCCGGGCGCCTGGGAGAGGTAGTCGCCGATGGAGGCGCCGAGGGGGCGGGTCAGGATGTAGGCGACCCAGAAGGCCAGGATCGCGTTCATCCGGAGGCCGAAATGACCGAGGGCCACGAGCGCGATCATCCCACCGAAGATGAACTCGGCCACGAGGTAGCCGAGATTGGCTTCTCGGAGGCGAGGTCGCCCGCGGCGGTGCCCAGGGCGAAGGTGAACAGGATCGTCGCCCAGTAGAAGGCCTCGCGCCGGATGGTGTGGATGGAAAGGGTTTTCTCGCTGGCGTACCAGGCCGCGAAGGTCGCCGCGAGCAGGACGGCGAAGACCGCGGTCGTGGTCGCCAGGGCGACGCCGAGGTTGTCGGTCAGGTTGTCGGTGATGAGCGTGCCGACGACGCTGATCAGGACGCCGGTGAGCCAGTAGATCCCCGGCACGTACTTCCTGGCACGGAACTGGAACACCATCGCGACGATCAGCAGGACGCTCATGACGAGTGTCGCGTTGGTCAGGCCCAGCCCGAGGTTGGTGTTGAGGAAGTCGGCCGCGGTCTCGCCCCCGGTCGTGACAGAGGATCTTGATGATCCAGAAGTAGATGGTGACTTCCGGCACTTTGTTGAGTCGCCGCCCGGTCTGCGGGATGCCATGTAACGCTCTGTGTTCGTCATCATGGCGCGATGCTGGAACGGCGTATCTGAACGCGACTGACCACGTCACCGTGCGTCACCCCGGGGGGAGCAGCACGGCGAAGACGGCGCTCGCACCGGTGCCGGCGAGGACGACGTCACCGCCCGCCGTACGCGCCAGCCGCCGTGCGAGCGCCAGGCCGAGACCGGCGCCGTCGTGCCCGTCGCCGGGGTCGCCTCGCCGTCCGGGCTCGAACACCGCCTCCCGTACGGCGGGCGCGACACCAGGTCCGTCGTCGGTGATCGAGATCCGGGCGCCGTCGACGCCGACGGTGATCTCGGTCCTCGCGTAGCGGCGTGCGTTGTCCAGGATCGGGGTGAGGATGCGCTCGACGATCTCGCCGGGCACTCCCGCGACGCATGGCGCGGGAGTGACGTCCACGTGGATCGCCGGCGGCCCGGGATCGAGGCGTCCGGCGAGGCGGAAGACCACCTCGGCGACGTCGCACCGCCCGTGCGCCTCCATCACGTCGGCGCGTGCGGTGGACAGCAGCGTGTCCAGGATCTCGCGCATCTGTTCCACGCAGGCGGCGATCGCCGTGTGCGCCGCCCGCCGCTCTCCGGGGTCGCGCGGCCGCGAGAGCAGGAGGTCGGTCTCGGCGCCGATCCGTGCCAGGGGGGTGCGCAGTTCGTGGGACAGCTCGCCGGAAAGCTGCCGTTCGTGCCGCAGCACGGTCGCGAGCCGGTCGAGCAGCCCGTCGAGGTTGGCGGCGAGGGCGGCGAGCTCGGCCGGGCGCTCGGCGGTGCCGAAACGCCGCCCGATCTCGTGCTCGCCCCACTCCGCGGCCTGTGAGCTCATCTGGGCCACCGGATCGAGCGCGTGCCCGATCACGGTCCCCGTCACGACGTAGATGCCGGCGAGGATCAGGAGCGCGAGCCCGACCGAGCCGAACAACGCGAGCCGGGCGACCCGGTCGTACGGGTCGAGTGTCGCCGCGACGACGATCGTGCCCACGCGGTGCCGCCCGTCGGAGATCGGCCGCGCGTAGAAACGGAGCGCGACGGGCGCGGACATGCGGCTGAACCGCTCGCCCGAGCCGGCGAGCCGGTCGGCGTGTGCCTGCACGCCGGCGGCCGCACGCGGCCGTTCGACCGCGCGGCGACCCGCGTAGATCCAGGTGTCGGTGTCGAGCGCCGTGTCGTCACGCGCGTCGCGTACGGCCAGCGTCCCGCCGGGACCCGTCTGCACCGTGGTCGCGACCGCGGCGGCTCGCGTACGCAGGAGGCCGTCCGCCTCGGCCCGCAGGCGCGCGCCGAGGAAGAGGTTGAAACCGGCGGTCAGCAGCATCATCCACAGGGCCGTCGTGAGGAGGGCCAGCAGCGTGAGCCGGCCGCGCAGGCTCGCGGGCCGCGGGAGCCGTCTCACTCGAACCGGTAGCCGACGCCGCGAACCGTGCCGATGCGGCGATCGCCGTCCAGGTCACGCAGCTTGCGGCGGAGCTTGGCGACGTACTGGTCCAGGGTGTTCGGTGTGACGATCGCGCCCTCGGGCCAGCCCGCGCGCAGGAGCGCCCGGCGGGGGATCACCGCGCCGGGGTCGGCCATCAGCCGGCCCATGATGCGGAACTCGGTGGGCGACAGGGGTACGGACCGGCCGGCCCGCGTCAGGTCGTGGGTCGTCGGGTCCAGTCGCAGGTCCGCGGCCAGCACGCTCGCGTCGCTCCCGGTACGGCGCAGCGTGGCCCGCAGCCGGGCCACCAACTCGGCGAAGTGGAACGGCTTGACGAGGTAGTCGTCGCCGCCCGCCGAGAAGCCGGAGAGCCGGTCCGTCACCCCGCCGTACGCGGTCAGGAACAGCACCGGGACGTCGATGCCGCGGGCCCGCATCGCCTGGCAGACGTCGCGGCCGTCGGAGTCGGGCAGCCCCACGTCCAGCACCACCGCGTCCGCGCCGCCGCCGACCGTACGCAGGGCGGAGGCGCCATCGGCCGCCGTGGTGACGTGGAAACCCTCCTCGCGCAGCCCACGGGCCAGCACGTCGCGAACACCGTGGTCGTCCTCCACCACCAGCACCCGGTGCGCCGTCACCCGGCCACCTTCCCGATGGCCCGGCCGTACGGCCCCCCGCCTACGATGTGGGCATGGCGCGGCTGCTCATCGTGGAGGACGACGAGACCATCGGCGAGATGCTCGAGTCCCGTCTGCGCATGCACGATCACGAGGTGGTGTGGGAGCGCACCGGCCGGGGCGGCGTACGCGCCGCGACCGTGGCCGGGTTCGATCTCGTGCTGCTGGATCTGGGTCTGCCCGATCTGGACGGCATCGAGGTGTGCGGGCAGATACGCCGCGCCCAGCCCGAGTGCGTGCTCGTGATGCTCACCGCCCGTCAGGAGGAGATGGACATCATCGTCGGGCTCGAGGCGGGCGCCGATGACTACCTCACCAAGCCGTTCGGCCTCGCGGAGGTGCTGGCCCGCATCCGTGCGCACCTGCGGCGCGGCGTGCCCTCCTCCGCGCGGCCGCAGGTCCGGATCGGCGAGCTGGTCGTGGACACCGGCGCACGCCGATGCTTCGTCGCCGGGCGGGAGATCGCGCTGCGCGCCAAAGAGTTCGACCTGCTGAGCCGCCTCGCCGCCGACACCGGCAGAGCGGTGCGCCGCGAGGATCTGATGGCCGACGTGTGGGATGAGAACTGGTTCGGATCGACCAAGACCCTGGACGTGCACGTCGCGGCCCTTCGCTCGAAGCTGACCGGCGCGGCGGGCGACGACGCGAACGCCATGCCGAAGATCGTCACGCTCCGCGGCCACGGCTACCGGCTGGACCGGCCGCCCGGCTGACCGGCCTCTCACAGTTCCCGCAGGACGCTGATGGCCGGTCGGCGCGCGATGCGGACCGTGAGCGCGGACACGAACACCAGGGCGGCGACGGTGATGCCGCCGACCGCCACGAGATAGGGCCAGGGCACCGCGAGCGCCGACGGCGGCGGGTCGAACACCCCCGTCAGCACCTTGACCAGCATCTGGGACAGAAGCGTCCCTAGCCCGGCGCCCGCCGCGAGTCCGCCCACGATGAGCACGGCCGACTCACCGAACACGAACGCGCCCAGCTGGCGGCCGGTGGCCCCGAGCGCGGTGGCGATCGCGAACGTACGGCGGCGTTCGGCCAGCCCCAGCGCCAGGACCAGCCCGCCGGCCGTGGCGGACAGCAGCAGCGCGAAGGCGAGCTCGACGCGGGTCAGGCCGGCCAGGTCGACGGCGGTGAGGCTGGAGCCCACGACCGTACGCGTCGTGGCCAGGTCGGTGACGGTCGCGGCCGTGCCGAGCCTGGCGCGTACCCGGTCGGCGACGGCGGCGACGTGGCCGCCGCCGGTGTCGATGAGGAACGCGCCGACCGCGTCGCTGCCGGTACGCCGCGCGACGTAGGAGGCGTTGGCGACGAAGAAGCTGTCCTTGGGCGCGGTGGGGAACTCCTTGACCACGCCCGCGTAGTGGAACGGCACGGTGGTGAACCGCTTGGTCCGGCCGTCCTGCAACCGCAGATTCAGCAGGTCGCCGAGGCTGAGCTGGAAGTCCTTGACGGTTTCGGCCGACACGAGGACGGAGTCCGGCTTGGCCGCCAGTGCCCGCATGAGCCCGCTCGCGGTTCCCCCGGTGAAGTAGGCGTCTTGCAGTGCGGTGGCCCTCGTGATCGTGCCGGGGCGCACCCCGTACAGGTCCTGAAGGTCCGATCCGACGTAGGCGAAGCGGTGCTGGAGCGGCTCGACCCCCCGTACGCCCGGGATCGCGGCCAGGTCGCCGGCCGTGGCGGGTCCGGCCGTAGCGCCCGGCGACTGGGTGACGGTGATGTCGGCGCCGTTGGTGAGCAGCGCGTCGGCCTCGGCCTGCTGCCGATACGTGGCGTTGAAGACGGCGGTCGAGGCGGCGAACGCCACCGCCAACGTGACCAGCACGATCGAGCGGCCCAGGAGCCGGCGCTGCCGGGACATGCCGCTCGCCAGCGTGCCGGACAGGCCGCCCGCGAGCGGGCGCAGGCCCGCCCCGACGAGACGTTTGCCGCGCCCCAGCAGCAGGTCGAAGACCCGCCAGGTCAGCAGTCCGGCGCCCGTCCACAGCAGGGCCGGCCCGGCGAACGCCCAGTAGGACACCGAGATCGCCGGTACGCCCTCGGGTGCGAGCACGAGTTGGTAACCGTTCTGCCCGGTCAACGCGAAGACGAGCCACGCGCCGGCCAGCAGGATCACGTCCAGGCCGTACCGGAGCCACCACGGCCCGCGCGCGCGGCCGACGGTCAGGCGGCCGGTCGCGACGGTGGAGGCACGCGCGTCGCGGCGGGCGGGCAGCAGCACGGTGAGGGCGGCGATGGCCAGCCCGACGGCCGCCGCGGCGGCCGTCCAGCCGGCGGCGGTCGCCGTGGTGGCGCCGAACCGCGCCGAGCCGAACGCCAGTGCGCCCACGAGCGCCGCGCCGCAGAGCCCGGCGAGGCTGCCGGCGATCCCGACGACGGCGGCCTCGACCGCGGCCAGCCGC
Organism: uncultured Actinomycetota bacterium; assembly: GCA_963799975.1. Taxonomy (GTDB): domain Bacteria; phylum Actinomycetota; class Actinomycetes; order Streptosporangiales; family Streptosporangiaceae; genus Actinoallomurus. Next base: position 23,179 of record CAWCZF010000005.1, read on the forward strand.
ATCAACTGGCCGCGTGACGCGCCGCGGGTCCGCAGCAGCGCCTGCTCCTGGCGGCGCCGGCCGGCGCCGGCGCCGGTGACGGCGGCGGTCAGCAGGGCGGCGAGGACCGCGCCCGGCAGGCCGAGGAACAGGAACAGGACCTGGGCGTACGCCGCGTCCTGTCGTGCGGAGTCCAGCGCGGCTCCCAGGTTGTTCCCGACGACGGCGCCCCCGGAGGTGCGCGCCTCCAGGTTGTGCGCGGCGGCGGTGACGAAGGTGTACGCGGCCGCCGGGTCGGCGGGGAGCCGGTGCGAGCGCACGGCGTGGATCTGGGCGCTTACCAGGTCGGGCCGTGCCCTGGCCAGCGGGTCGAAGGCCTGGTGCCACGCCGCCTGCGGCACGAGCAGCACGTTGTCCGGCGGCGCGGACGGCTGCGAGCCGGGCGGCGCGCCGACCTTCTGGAAGAGCGAGTCGGCCTGCGGCAGGTCGACCACACCGTCGACGCGAACGCGCGTCGCGCTCAGCCCGGCACGGCCCACGCTCACCGTGTCGCCGGGGCCGGCGTGCAGGTTGGCGGCGGTCTGCTGGGCGATGAGGACGCCCGTCGTGGATCCGGCGAGCGAGCGCAGCTCCTTGGGAAAGTCGTTCGCGTAGCCGTCTGGCAGGCCGAGGACGACACCGGGGCCCGTGGTCTGCGTGGTGGCGCCGGTGGTGGAGAACCCGCTGGTCTGACCGAAGTCCACCGGCAGCGCCGTACGTACGCCGGGGGCGGCTCGTACCGCGGCGAGCACGGCGTCCGGGTCGGCGCCGGTGCTCAGTCGCACCTGCCAGTCCACAGCGACGCCCGCCGCTGCCCGCCGGGTCATGGTGGCCTTGGACGCGGCGAGGAACGCTCCCAGGGAGCCCAGCAGCGCCACCGCGACGGCGATGCCGGCGGCGACCGCGACCAGCCGGGAGGCGCGCCTGCGGAGCAGGCCGTACAGCCAGATCGCGGTCATCGGCCGGCTCCGTCCTGCTGCTTGAGCGCGCCGTCGGACATGGTCCATCGCTCCGGCAGGCGCGCCGCGATCCGTGCGTCGTGGGTGCTGATGACGAGGGCCGCGCCGAGGTCGCCGGCGGCCTGGAGGAGTACGGAGATCACGCGGTCGGCGGCCTCGTGGTCGAGCCGGCCGGTCGGCTCGTCGGCCAGGATGAGTTTGGGACGGCTCGCCACCGCGCGTGCGACCGCGACGCGCTGGGCCTGGCCGCCGGACAGTTCCTCGGGCAGCCGGGCGCCCATCTCCTCGATGCCGAGCCGTTCGAGCGCACGGGCCGCACGCTCGTTCGCGGTCCCGGCGGGCAGACCCGCGAACCGCAGGGGGAGCGCGACGTTCTCGGCGACGTCGAGGGTGGGGAGCAGGCTCGGCCCCTGGAAGATCATCCCGATCAGGCCGGGGCGTCCTTGCGGGGGGCCGCCGCCGAGCCCGGGCCAGGAGACTGTGCCGCTGGTCGGAATCTCCAGCCCGGCGATCAGGTGCAGCAGGGTGGACTTGCCCGAGCCCGAGGAGCCGGTCAGCGCGATCCGCGCGCCCGGCGGCACCGTACAGGACGCCTCGTGCACCGCGACGACGGCCGCGAGGCCGGACCCGAACGTACGGGCGACGCGGGCGCACCGGGCCAGGGGCCGTTCGCCGGTATCGGTGGAGACGTCCCGTGTGGCCGGGGCGGAGCCGTGGGTCATGAAAGCACCTTTCCGTCGCCCAGCCGGATGACGCGGTCCGCGGCAGCGGACACCGCCGGGCTGTGGCTGGCCACGAGTACCGCCATCCCGTCGCGCGCGCGGCCGAGCAGCAGGTCGAGGATCTGGGTCTCGGTCGCCGAGTCGATCTCCCCGGTCGGTTCGTCGGCGAGGAGTACAGCGGGGTCGTTGGCTAGAGCGAGCGCCAGGCCGGCGCGTGCCGACTCACCGCCGGACAACTCGCTGGGGCGGGCGTGGGCCCGTCTGGCCAGGCCGACCGAGTCGAGCAGGGCCGCGACGTCCCTCGCCTCGCGGCGGCCTGCCAGGCGCTGGGCCAGCCGCAGGTTCTGCCGTACGGTCAGGTGTTCGAAGAGGTTCCCGGACTGGAAGAGCAGGCCGATGTGGCGGGCCCGCAGCCGGGCGCGTACGTGCTCGGGCTGGTGGGTGATCCGCCGTCCGGCGACGAGCACGGTGCCGCCGTCCGGCTCGTCGATGCCGGCCAGGCAGGCCAGCAGGGTCGACTTGCCTGAGCCGGACGGGCCGGTCACCGCGACCAGCTCGCCCGCCTCCAGCGACATCGACACGCCCCGCAACGCGAGCGTCTCCTCCTCGCCGGCGCGGAAGAACCGGTACAGAGTGCCGGCCTGGAGCGGCGTCATCACACCCACCGCAACGAGTCGCTGACCAGCTTCCAGGGGTCGACGTTGTCGGCTCCGGTGGGGCCGGACAGGGTGAGGACGACCGTACGGCCGGAATGCCAGAACTCATAGCGTTCGACGGCGTCGGCGACCGTTTTGCCGGTCACCGGGTCCGGTGCGGAGTCGGCGCGGTAGGTGATCCGTACGGCCTGGCCGGCCTTTCGCCCGACCGCCGTGACCTTGCCAGGGACGAAGCCGTGGGCGGTTGCCTTGATCGTCGGCAGCTCCCGCGTCGCCGAGGCGACGGTAGGGGCCGCCGCGGCCTGCCGCGTCTCGATCCGGATGCTGTTGAGCTTGTCGGTGAAGGTGGTGGCGGTGCCGGTCCGGCTCCGTGCCCAGCCTTCGGGTACCTTGACCGAGAACCCGCCGCCGGGTGGCGTGAAGGGTACGTAGACCTGGTTGTCCGGGATGTCGCCGGCCGGATTCGTCTCCGGCGTGGACGAGGCTCCCGCGCTCGTGGTCGCCGCCTTCGCGGCGGGCGAGCCGGAAGAGCCGCCGCCGGACCCGCCGCCGCAGGCCCCGAGAACGGCCGTCACGGCGATGAGGCCGGCGACGTGAAGGGGGATACGGCGAGGCACGATCATGGCCGCGCTCCGATCTGCGAGACAGGTCCGGTGCCGACGACGCTAGGAACGCGGCGGCCAGCGGAGACCTCGTCGACTGCCAGCGGACGGCAAATTCCGGCGTCGGTGGCGTCGCCCCGCGTACGGGTCGGCAGACTGGCTGGTCGCATGCTGTTGGAGGGAGGTCGATGCGCAGGCGAATCGTGATCCTGACCGTGCTGTCGGCCGTACTGGCGATCAGCCTGTTCGGCATCCCGCTGGCCGCGGGGGTCGCGCACTACTACATGGCCGACGAGCGGAGCGAGCTGAGCCGCTTCGCCACGGAGGCGACCGTGACCGTCTCCGCGGGACAGCTGGCCGGCCATGACCCCGCCGAGCTCCCGGCCACCGAACGCGGCGTCCAGCTGGGCGTCTATGACCATGCCGGACGGCGGATCGGCGGCCGTGGCCCCGCACGCGCCGACGCCGCCGTACGCGGGGCGCTGCGCGGAGCCCCGGTCAGCGGGCACTACCGCGGCGACCTGGTCGTCACGGTGCCGGTCGCGCACAACGAGCACGTCACCGGCGCGATCCGCGCCGCCGCGGGCAAGGAATTCGTCTACCGGCGCGTGGCGCGAACCTGGCTCCTGATGCTGCTCGTCGCCTGCGCCGCCGTCATGATCACTGCCCTGCTGGCACGACGGCAGGCGCGGCGCCTGGCGGTGCCGCTGGAGGAGATGTCGGCCATGGCCGGGCGGCTGGGGGACGGCGACTTCAGCGTGCGCGCCCGGCCGAGCGGTATTCCGGAGATCGACTCGACCGGCGCGAGCCTGTCGACCACGGCCGAGCGGCTGGGCACCCTCCTGTCGCGGGAACGCGCGTTCTCCGCGGACGCGTCGCACCAGTTGCGCACGCCGCTGACCGGCCTGCGGCTGAGGCTGGAGAGCATGCTGGACGGCGGCTCGCGCGATGAGGAGATCACCCAGGCCATGGCCGAGGCGGACCGGCTGCGGCGTACCATCGATGACCTGCTGACTCTGGCACGTGACACGCCGCGCCACGTGGAGCCGCTGGACCTCGACGGCCTGCTGGAGGAGGTACGGCAGACCTGGCACGCCGACCTGGCCCGGCAGGGCCGTCCGCTGCGGATCCACACCGCCACGGACCTGCCCACGACCCACGCGTCCACGGCGGCCGCCCGGCAGATCCTTCACGTGCTACTGGACAACGCCGGCCGCCACGGCAGCGGCACGGTCACGGTGAACGTACGTGACGCGGGCGACGCACTCGCCATCGACGTGACGGACCAGGGCCCGGGCATCGGCCGCCCGGGAGACGACCTGTTCCGCCGCCGCGCGACGGAGGGAGGCCACGGCATCGGCCTGGCCATGGCGCGCGGCCTCGCCGAGGCGGAGGGCGGCCGCCTGCGCCTGGCCCGCCCCGCACCCCCGACGTTCACCCTGCTCCTGCCCGGCGCCTGACCCTCCCGTGCGCCCGCCCTCCCGCCGGGTCGGTGGACCGGGGTCACGGCCGGCCTGAGGTCTCACGAGGGTGCGCGGCCTCGGCCTGTTCGCGGCGCCTGCGGCGGAGGAAGACGGCGATAGCGACGAGAGCGGCCACCGCGACGATCCCGGCGATCACGTACGTCGGGCCGTGGAAGCCGTCCGCGATGCTCTGCCAGTTGCGGCCGACCGCGTACCCGGCGATGCCGAGGGCCGCCGTCCACGGGATGCAGCCCGCGAGGGTGTAGACGCCGAAGCGCACCGGCGGCATGTTCGCGAACCCGGCCGGCAGTGAGATGAACGTACGGACCACCGGGAGCATGCGGCCGAAGAACACGGCCGCGGCTCCGTACCGCTCGAACCAGCGTGTGGCCCGGTCGACGTCCTCGTCCCGCAGCCAGACGTAGCGGCCCCACCGGCGCAGCGTCGCCTGGCCGGCGTACCGGCCCGCGAACCAGGCGACGTAGCTGCCCGCCACGTTGCCCAGCGTGCCGGCGACGATGATCAAGGTGAGGTTGGGATGGCCGCCCTGCATGGCCCCCGAGGCGAGAGCGCCGCCGAACAACATGATCAGCTCGGACGGCACCGGTATGCACGCGGACTCGGCGGCCATCAGGACGAATACGGCCAGATAGCCGTAGGTGGCGATGAAGTGTTGCACGGCCTTGATCTCCTGAATTGGGCCCGTGTGGGCGATTTGCCTGCTCATAACTCCCGCGCAATTACTATCGCGCCCGTACTACTCCAATAGTAGATAAGACTCTCTGAACCCAAGGCGATGAGCGTGAGCCTTTTGCTGTCCGAACCCGACGTCACCGTCGTCGTGATCGTCTATAACGACGCGGGACGGCTGACCCGCGCGGTGCAGTCCGTACTCGCGCAGTCGCTGGCACGCGTCGAGGTCATCGTGGTCGACGACGCCAGCACGGACGCGACACCCCAGGTGGCCGCCAGGCTGGCCGCCAAGCGGCCGGACCGGGTACGGGTGATCACGCTGCCCGAGAACTCCGGCGGCTGTGGACGGCCGCGCAACGTCGGGATCGAACAGGCGCGAAGCCGATACGTGATGTTCCTCGACAGCGACGACACCCTCGACCCGAACGCCTGCCGCAACCTCGTCACCGCCGGCGAGGAGACCGGCGCCGACCTGGTCTCCGGCCGCTGCGTACGCGTGCTGCCCGAACAGGAGCAGAGCTGGTACCCGTACCTGTACCGGGAGTCGCGCGTCCTGGCGAACATCCTGGACGAGCCGGACCTGCTCTATGACACCCTGTCCACCAACAAGTGCTACCGGCGCGACTTCCTCGAACGCGAGAGCCTGCGGTTCGTCGACCGGCTCCACTACGAGGACCTGCTGTTCAGCGCGCAGGCGTACGTCAGCGCCCGGCGGATCGCGATCATCCCGCATCGGGTCTACAACTGGATGGTGGTCCCCGGCGGGCAGACCCTGTCGATCACCCATCGCCGTGCCGAGCTCGGCAACTTCGCCGACCGCCTGGAGATCCACCGGCGGATCGACGCGACGTTTCGCGCGCACGGCGCCGGCGACCTCGCCCGGTTGAAGAACGTCAAGTTCCTCAACCACGACCTGCTCCTGTACCTGCGCGAGCTCCGCAGCCGCGATCCGGAGTACCGCCGGGAGTTCCTCGCCCTCGCCGGCTCGTACGTAGGCGCGATCGATCCTGAGGCATTCGAGGAGTGCAACCCGATGACGGGGATCGCCGGGTTCATGATCCGGGAGGGCGACGTGCAGGCGGCCATGGCGGCGGCCGACCACGCGCCGAAGAAGAAGAGCGCGCCCGTACTCTCGATCGAGCCGTTCGAACACGACGGCCGGGTCTACTGGTCCGCGGCCGCGCTGGAGACCGAGCTGGGCCGCCGCGTCCTCGACGTCACCGACCTCGGCATCCACTCCGCCCCGCTGGGCACGCTGCGCCTGGGCGGCCGGCTGTCCGCGATGCTGTACGAGGGCCGTGAGCTGTTCCTCGCCGGTGACGTCATCAACCCGCTGGGCCGGATCGGCGCCGACCTGGAACTCACCGGCACGCTGGAGATCCGCGACCGCCGCAGGAAGGGCCGCGCGTTCCGTGTCCCGGTCACGCTGCGGCGCGACGACGGGCGGATCGTCTGGGAGACGAGCTTCGTCCCGGTCCGCAAGATCCGCCCGATCGGGCTCGTCGACCAGACCTGGGGCCTCTGGCTGCGCGTAAAGGCCGGCGAGGACACCGTCACCGTACGCCTGACCTCCACCGGGACCGCCCACGAAGGTGTCTCGGTGCACGTACGGCCGCGGCTGACCAGGCTCGTCGGCGACGAGCTGGAGGCGTACGTGGCCGAGTCCGGCGAGCTCGCGCTGCGTACCGTCGGGCGCCGCCTTCCCGCCCGGCTCACCCTGCCGCTGCTCCGCGACGCCGCGAGGACCGGGCTGGGCCGTACGTGGTGGCGCCGGCTCCTGCGCCTCGAGAAGGCGGTGCTCGCCCGCCTCACCAGCCGCGAAACGAAGATCGCCGTGGCCAACCGCCTCCTCATACGGCTGCCGGTCAAGAAGGGCACCGTCGTCTTCGAGAGCCATCTCGGCACCCAGTACTCCGACAACCCCAAGTACATCCACCGCGAGCTGCGCGCACGCGGCACCGGCCACCAGGCGATCTGGTCCTACGAGAAGAGCACCCGTGGCTTCCCCAAGGACGCGCGCCTGGTCAGGCGGGGCTCGTGGGCGTACTACCGTGCGCTGGCGCGCGCCGAGTTCTGGGTCGACAACCAGGGTTTTCCCGCCGGGCTGGCCAAACGCCGGCAGACCACCTACCTCCAGACCTGGCACGGCTCGGCGTTCAAGCGGATGGGCTTCGACGAGCCCTCGGTGAAGCAGAGCACCGAGGCGAAGCAGCGGCGCATGCGCCAGATGATCGGGCGGTTCGACCACTTCCTCGTCCGCTCCGAGCACGACGTGCGCACGCTGGTCAAGGGCCTGGGCGTGACCGCCGAGCCCCTGCGGGCCGGCTACCCGCGCAACGACCCGCTTGTGACCGGCGGGGACCCCGAAGAGCTCGCCGACCTGCGCCGGCGCCTGACGCTGGACGGCGACGGCCGTACGGTCGTGCTGTACGCCCCGACGTTCCGCACCGACGAGGACGGACGGCCGGCAGCGCGGTTCGAGCTCCCGTTCGACCTCGAACGCTTCGCCCGCGACCTCGGCGACACCCACATGCTCCTCGTACGTGCGCACTACCTGAGCACGGCCGTCGTGCCGCCGGGCCTGCGCGGCACGGTCATCGACGTGGGCGACGTCCACGACGTCACGCCGTTGATGCTGCTCGCCGATGCCCTGGTCACCGACTACTCCTCGGTGATGTTCGACTACGCGCTGCGCGACCGGCCGATCATTTTCTACACGCCCGACGCCGAGGAGTACGTCGCCCACCGGCGCGGCGCGTACTTCGACCTCGCCGAGCACGCCCCCGGCCCGGTCGTGGGCGATGAGGACGGGCTGTTCGCCGCGCTCGGCGACCTCGATGGCGTACACCGCGACCACGCCGAACGCCGCCGCCTGTTCGTCGAGCGCTTCGGCGAGTACGACACCGGAACCGCCGCCAAGGCGATCGTCGAACAGTTCTTCGCCGGAGGCGACCGTGGCTGAGACCCGTGACATCTTCATCGTCTGCAACAACGTCGAGGAGCTCGGCGGGTTGCAGCGCTGGGCCCATCACATCGCGCGGCTGTTCGCCGAGCGCGGGCACCGGGTGCACCTGGTCGGCGTCACCCGCGAGGACCAGGCGCACGACTACGGCCAGGACCCGCCGTACGCCATCACGGTCCTGCACGAGCGCAGGCCCCCGGGCCGCCGCGGGCACCTGTCCCGGCTCCGCCACCGGGCGGCGGTGCGCCGCGGGGCAGCCCGGCTGAGCGCGCTGTTCCGTACCGCACGCCCCGGCGGCGTCGTCATCGCGGCGCAGGTCTGGGCGATGGAGTGGGTGGCACGCGCCGACACCGCGGGCATGCCGGTGATCGGCATGAGCCACGAGTCGTACGCGGCGACGCGCGGCTCCTCACGCTACGAGCGGGTGAAGCGCCACTTCGCCGGCGCCGATCTGCTGCTCGCGCTCACCGGCGCCGACGCCGACGCGTGGGCGTTCGACGACATGTCCAACGCCGCGGCCATGCCGAACCCCGTCCACGTCACGCCGGGCTCGCCCTCTCCTCGTACGGAGCCGGTGGTCGTACGGCTCGGGCGGCTGTCCTTCGAGAAGGGCCAGGACATGCTGCTGGAGGCGTGGGCCGAGGTGGCCGCGCGGCACCCGTCCTGGCGGCTGCGGCTCTACGGCACCGGCCCGGAGGAGGACGCGCTGCGCCGCCGTGCAACGGAGCTCGGCCTGGACGCCAGCGTGGAGTTCCCGGGCGCGACCTCCGACCTGGAGGGCGCGCTGACCGGCGCGTCGGTCTTCGCGCTGTCCTCGCGCGAGGAGGGCTTCCCCATGTCGATCATCGAGGCGATGGCCTACGGGCTGCCCACCGTCGCCTTCGACTGCGCACCGGGCGTACGCGAGCTGCTCACCGACGGGCACGACGGGCTGATCGTGACACCGGGCAACACCGTGGAGTTCGCCGCCGCGCTCGACCGGCTGATGGACGACGCGCGGCTCCGCGACTCCCTGGGCGAGGCGGCACGCGTGTCCGTCCGCCGCTTCGCCCCCGACGCCATCCTCGACCGCTGGGAACGGCAGTTCGCCCTCGTGGACCAGGAGCGAGCGGACTCCTCCATCGGCGTGGAGGCGGCCGGCCGTGCGTAGACCGCGGCGAGAGGGAACGATCACCGGCGGTACGGGAGACGCTTTTCTACTACCGCTGTAGTACTACAGCGTGAGTACACTCGTACGATGAGCGCTGAGCCTCCTGCCGATCCCGGCGCCTCCGCCCGGCGTCAGCCCGGCATGCTGGAGGACGAGGTGCTCGCCGTCCTGTGGACGAGCGACCGGCCGATGACTCCCGCGCAGGTGCAGCTCGCGTTCGAGGACCGGCTCGCCTACACCACGGTGATGTCGACCCTGTCGCGGATGTACCGCAAGGGGCTGGTGTCCCGCGAGTCGGCCGGCAAGGGCTACGTCTACCGCCCCACCGTCGACGAGGCGTCCCACACCGCGCAGGCGATGGCCGATCTGCTGAGCCGCCGCCGCGACCGCGCCGGCGTGCTGGCCCGGTTCGTGTCGTCGCTGAAGCCGGAAGAGGAAGAACTCCTGCAACGCCTCCTGCGCGGCGACCCCGACATGTGACATGCGCGTCATCGTCTACCTGCCGCTGCTGGTATCCGCGCTGCTGGCCGTGGCCGGCCCCTGGTCCGCGCGCCGGATGCCGCCGAAGCTCGCCACCCGGCTGCTGCTCGCGACCGGGCTGGTGAGCACGTGCGCCTCGCTCGTCGCGCTCGTACTGCTGGCGGCGACCCTGGTCGGGCAGATCCGGGCGGTCGCCGTCGCCGGGGCCTGGTCGGGCGCGGTCCTGCGGAACTACGACCCGGTCTCTCCCGTCGTCGCCGGACTCGCGGCGGCCGCGCTGATCGCCCTCGGCGTCGCCGCGACGTGGACCGCGGCGCGGTGGGTGCGCGGTCTGCGCCGTGCCCGGCACGCCTGCCGTGGCCTTGGCGGCCGTCTCGTGGTGCTCGACCGGCCACAGCCGGAGGCGTTCGCGGTCCCCGCCGGCCGGGGGACGCCCGGCCGGATCGTCGTGTCCGCCGGGTTGCTGCGCCTCCTCGACGGGACCGAACGCCGCGTGCTGCTCGCCCACGAGGCGGCGCACCTGTGCCACCGGCACCACCGCCACCGCGCCCTCGCCGGCCTCATCGCCGCCGCCAACCCGCTGCTGGTCACCCTGCCCGGCGCCGTCCATCACCTGACCGAGCGGTGGGCCGACGAGGAGGCCGCCGCCGAGGTCGCCGACCGCGACGTCGCCGCACGTACGCTCGCCCGCGCGGCCCTGGCCGCCGCCACGACGGACCATCGGTCGCCGTTCGACCGGGTCGCCCAATGCTTCCACCGCGACCGAGTCGCCGACCGGGTGCGCGCCCTCCTCGACGGCGCGCCGCCACGACGGCCCGCCGCGGTTCTCCTGCTCGGCGCCCTGTTGACCGCCAGCCTGCTCAGCGCGTTCGAGGCGAGCCGCGACGCCGCCGAACTCTTCGACCAGGCGAGCGACCAGGGGACCGGCGGGACGTCGCAGGCTCGCTGAGCCTTACGGCGGCCGCCGTTCTCTGACGGTGCGGTCAGCTGTCGATCGCCCCCAGACCGATTTGGGGCTGACCAGATGATGTCTTCCGGACTGTATTGACAAAAGTTTATTTTACGTAAAGACTAATTTTCGCAATGAGAGACGTCATCTACCTCGACCAGATCGAGCAGGCTGAGGCCCTGCTCAAGCCGCAGCGGATCGAAGTGCTGCGGCAGCTCGCCGAGCCCCGGTCGTGCACCGAGGTGGCGGTCGAGCTCGACCAAGCCCCACAGCGGGTCTACTACCACGTGAAGCGCCTGCTCAAGGCCGACCTGGTGCGCCAGGTCGCCGAGCGCCGGGTGCGGGGGATCCACGAGGGGATCTATCAGGCGGCCGGCCGGTCCTACTGGCTGTCCCCGCGCCTGGTCGGCCGGATCGGGCTGCGCAAGACGAACGACCAGCGCAGCCTGGGTTACCTGCTGGACCTGATGGAGGACGTGCAGGCGGACGTCGCCGCGCTCGACCTCACCCGGCCCGACCTGCCCTCGATCGGCGTGTCCGGGGACATCCGAGTCCGCCCCGAGCAGCGCGCGGCATTCCTCGATGACCTGCAGCGGACGCTGCAGGACCTGTTCACCCGCTACGGCGGTTCCGAAGGCGACGGGTTCCGTCTGGCCGTCGCCTGTTATCCGAAGGGAGATCCCGATGATCGAGCCTGACCTGCGCCTGCGCGCGGTCCTTCCGGCCCCGCCCAAGACCGCGTACGAGGCGTTGACCGACCCGGCCGCGCTGCGTGTCTGGCTGTCTGAGCACGCCGAAGTGGAGTTGCCCGGCAAATATGAGTTCTGGGGCCGCTACACGCCGGACGGCGACGCGCCGCACCAGCGCGTACTGCACGTGGACGAGCGCACCCTCCGGCTCGCCTGGACCGTCGACGGAGTCGAGACCACGGTGCAGTTCGAGCTGGCCGAGGACGAGGACGGCACGCTGGTCACGCTGAGCCAGACCGACCTGCCGAGCTTCGAGGACATCCTGGCCGACAAGGCCGGTGCCCGTGGAGCGCTCCAGACGTTCTGGACCCTGGCGATCTCGAACCTCGCGGACTACCTGTCCGATCGTGAGCCGACCCCGAAGTGCGACTTCACGTCGGCCGAGTTGCGGGCTTCGGTCGTGATCGACGCGACGCCGGACGCGGTGTTCGACTCGATGACCCAGTCGGAGCACTTCGGCCAGTGGATCGGCGCCAAGGTCGACATCGAGCCCTACCTGGGCGGCCGCTTCGCGATCGGCGGCTTCGAGCTGGACCCCGGGGGCGCCAAGTTCGTCGAGTTCGAGCCGGGCCGCAAGGCGACGCTGGAGTTCGCGGACGGCCTCACCGCGAGCTGGGAGCTCGAGGGGTCAGGCGGCAAGACCCGGCTCACCTCGGTACAGAGCGGCTTCGACCCCACCAACCCGCCGTACCCGGGTTGGGCCGGCTGGCTGTCCGGGGTCGCCGAGCTGCGGCGTTACCACGAGCTGCCCCGCTGGCGCTCGATCTGGCGCCAGATCGAGGCCGCCGGCGTACCCGACGAGATGTTCAGCAACGATCGATGAGAGAGGCGCCCCGGGACGCCCCGGGGCGCCTTTCCCCGTACGGCCGGCGGCTCGATGTTCGCGGCGGCCTCTCCGCACGTGGGTGGACTCCTGGACAATGTCGACATCGGCAGGTCCGCACCGACGTCCCACTCAAGTGACGGAGCGGCCGTCGCATGAGACGAGAGCTGACAGCCATGAAATACGTGATCATGATCCACTCCAATCCGCAGCCGTGGGGGCATCCCACCAGCGACTACCTCGCCGCCCACCAGGGACTGCCAGACGACGTGCGCGAGCGGCTGAGTGCCGACTTCGAGCAGGTGATGTCCGAACTGCGGGCCAACGGCGAACTGGTCGGCGGCGAGGCGCTCGGCGACCCGGCGGCGGCACGGCTGTACCGGTGGCAGGACGGGTCCCCGCTGGCGAGTGACGGCCCGTACTCGGAGGCCAAGGAGCATCTGGCCGGGTTCTTCCTCATCGACGTCGAGGGCCAGGCGCGCGCGGAAGAGGTCGCCGCGAAGTTCGCCGGCCCCGGAGAGACGGTGGAGTTGCGGTCGGCGATGTGGCCGGGCGGCGACGACCAATAGCGATCTCAGGCTGAACCCACGATGCGGCGGATACTCGCGGATGTGTGGCGTCGGGAGGCACCACACGTCCTCGGCGCGCTTCTGCGAAGGTACGGCGACCTCGGCGACTGCGAGGACGCGGCCCAGGAAGCCGCGGAGGCCGCTGCCTCTCAGTGGCCCGCCGATGGGGTGCCCGACGATCCGAGGGCGTGGCTGATCCGGGTCGCGTCGCGGCGCCTGATCGACCGGGCGCGATCCGACTCGGCCCGCACCCGCCGCGAGGCGCTGGACGTGGCACGATGGCCGGACGACGTCGGTGTGGCGCCTGGCGCCGACGAGGATCACCGAACCGAGGCCGACGACACGCCCCGTCTGTTCTTCCTGTGCTGTCATCCCGCGCTGAGCAGGCCGTCGCAGGTGGCGCTCAGCCTGCGGGCGGTGGCCGGGTTGAGCGTGGCGCAGATCGCGGCCGCCTACCTTGTGCCGCCCCGTACGATGACCCAGCGCCTCAGCCGCGCCCGCGCGACGCTGCGCGGTGCGGGCGCACGGTTCGCGATGCCGTCGGAAGAGGAACTACCGTCCCGCGTCGCCGCCGTACTCGACGTCTGCCACCTGGTGTTCACCGAGGGCTACACGCGCACCTCCGGCGAGACCCTGGTCGACGTCGAACTCGCCGAGGAGGCGATCCGCCTCACCCGTCAGCTGCACGTCGCACTACCCGACCATGACGAGGTAACCGGCGCGCTGGCGCTGATGCTACTGACACACGCACGGCTGCCGGCCCGGACCGACCCCAGCGGCGACCTGGTCCCGCTGGCCGAACAGAACCGCTCCCGCTGGCGGCACGACCTGATCGCCGAGGGTGTGGCGCTGCTGGAGGAGACCTTGCCCCGAGGTCACGTCGGCCGCTACCAGATCCAGGCCGCGATCGCCGCGGTCCACGCGGAGGCATCGACCTACTCCTCCACCGACTGGATGCAGATCAGCGTCCTGTACGACATGCTGAGCCGAGCCGCCCCCGCCCCGACCGTAACGCTCAACCACGCCGTCGCCGCCGCGATGGCCCACGGCCCGACGACCGGCCTGGCCCTGCTAGATCCCTTGCTGACCGACCCCGCGATGCAACGCCACCACCGCCTGTACGCCGTACGCGCCCACCTGCTGGAGCTGAACGGCGAGGTGGAAGCCGCAGCCGAAAACTACCGCCGAGCCGCCCAACTGACCACGAGCCTGCCGGAGCAGCGCTACCTCAACCGCCGACTGCGCCGAATAGGACGCTAGCGCCCAGGGCAACGCGCAGCCGCCGCGAATGGATCCGGAGCAGCTGTCCGAGAGCTGGGGGCACCGATCAGTAATGGAGTCGAAATGGTTTCTAATGAACGTTTTTGGGATATTGAAACGATCACAGAGGGGCAGGTAGTGCGAAATGTAATAAAGAGAAGATTTTTGAGTTCTTTTACGATTATCTCTGAAAGTCTTGAGAGTGCAGATCCGATCGATATCGTTTATCTGGACAATCCTGATGAGTATGGCGATGTCGTGCTTGAGGTGATCGTACTCCTCGCTTCGGTAGATGGGCGCCTTGACTCGTTGTCCGTGAAGGATCTAGAAAACGTTATCCGTAAGGGCCTTGCCAGGTGTTTCGATGAGGAGCCGGACGATGCTCGAGTAGCACAGACCGTTGATCTAATTAGAAGAAGGGTGGCGAGTGCTGATATTTAGGATAGTGGACGATGAGTCTCGAGAAGTGCGCGTCGCGGCGGAGGGCGTCCAGGGCTTCTTTGTCGAGTCGGAAGAGTCTTTGTCGGAGGTAACCTTCTTTGGAGTGCACTACATCGACAAGGGCTGGCGGAGATCTGAGGATATGGTCCTGGAGGTCGTAGACTCCCGACAAGAAAAAATTGGTGAGTACTACGTCGGACGGGTTTTATGTGGAGAGGCTGATGTCGTCGACCTGGGGGCAGGTGGACTGCCAAGCGTCTCATGTCGTCATTTCGGCGGCCGATGTAAATATCCTAAGGCCGGAGAGGTCTGGCTACGCTGGGCTTCGGGGATCGAGCTTGAGCGGGATGAGTGGTCCAACTGGTCGTCGAGCTACCATGAAACCTGGCTACACGTCGTCCAAACCTCATGGTTCACTTCTCACCGTCGCGCCGCTCGCTACGATAAGGGTGAAGTGGTATATCTAGACGGACTGAAGATCGCCACCAGGTCTACGTTCTACTGCGTTCTGGGTGAGGCGATAAACGGTCCTGGAGGCTACTTCGGATCAAATCTCGACGCTCTCGCAGACTGCCTTTCTTCAGAGTACGGAGAGGCGCCTCCACTCAAGATTATCTGGCGCGATCTCGAGATGTCACGTAATTCGCTGGGAGGCGGCTTTGTCGAGGCAATCATGGCTATCATGCGCGAGTTTCATATCGAGGTAGTCGATAAGTGAACCTTTAGCGGCCAGTGCGCTCGCAATCGGCGAGCAGGGCCTCAACGCCCGGTAGGCGCCCACGGTGAGATCGAACCGGCTGGGCAGGGCCCGACCCTGGAGATCACCCCGCCGGGCCGTACGACCCCCAGCCGCCTGGATGTAGGCGGGCGTTCGCTGACTCGGCCCGTGACCGTGGCGCGTACGAAAATTGACGCGCGTCATCAGATCCCGCTCGCGCAAGGATGTAGGGGTGGTCGGTTACGGGGGAGCTTCGGAGGTGGGGGTCGTGTACGACGCGGCGGCCAAGGTGTTCTCGGCCCGGGGGGCGCGTCCAGCGCTGGGATGGGCGGGGTCGCGGTCGTGAAGCCGGCTCGCACAAGCTGGTGCATCCAGTTGCTCGGATCGTTCGCCGTGACCGTGGACGGGGTCACGGTCGAGGCCGGGAGTTGGCGGCTGCGAAAGGCGAAGTTGCTGGTGGCGATGCTGGCGTTGGCACCGGGCCAGCGGCGTCATCGCGAGCACGTCCTGGACCACCTGTGGCCCGATCTGGAGCCCGAGGCCGCGGCACGGAATCTCCACCAGACCCTCTACGTGGCTCGCCGCGCGGTCTCCGGCGGCGGGACCCCTGAACCCGGGCGGCTGTCGATCCGGGACGAACAGGTCGTGCTGGACGCCGCCGGACCGGTCGAGGTCGACGTGCTCCAGTTCGAGCAGTCCGCGAAAGAGGCTCTGGCCAGGGACGATGTGGCAAAGCTGCGGGCCACGGCCGATCTCTACGCCGGGGATCTGCTGCCCGAACTGTCGGACACGGACTGGTTGACGACACGCCGGGACGGGTTGCGGAAAGCCGCTCAAGAGATCTCGGTGAAGCTGGCGACCGCGCTGGAGCACAGCGCCCCGGAGGAGGCCCTGCTCATCGTGACCCGGGCGCTCGAAGCCGACCCCGTGCACGAAGGCGCCGTCCGCGCGCAGATGACGGTGCTGGCGGGCATGGGCCGGCGATCCGAGGCGCTGGCCCGGTACGAGCGCCTGGTCGAGGATCTCCTGGACGCGTTCGGGGCCGACCCGGACACCCAGACGGTGGCCCTGTTCCGTGAGCTGCTCACCGGTGCACCGGCGGCGGAGCGCCCTCGGGCAGCCGTATCGACCACCAGCGAAGCCATCGGCTACCTGCCCGCCCCCCTGACCAGTTTCGTCGGGCGCGAGCGTGAGCTCGTCGACGTGGAGCGGCTGACCGGTCAGGCACGGTTGCTGACCCTCACCGGAGCCGGCGGCAGCGGCAAGACGCGACTCGCCGTACAGGCCGCGCGGCGCGTGCGTTCGAGGTACCCCGACGGGGCGTGGTTCGTCGACCTGGCGGCCGTCGGCGAACCGGTGATGGTCGCCGACGCGGTGGCCGAGGCGCTCAGGCTGGACTCCGATGTCGCACCGGACCAGGGGCAGGCACTGGTGGACCAGTTGCGCCATCGGCGGCTGTTGATCGTGCTCGACAACTGTGAGCACCTGCTCGCCGCCTGTGCCCGGCTCGTCGGCGCGGTACTCGCGGGATGTCCGGGCGTCGTCGTGCTGGCCACCAGCCGAGAGCCTCTCCATGCCCACGGGGAGTACACGCTCCGGGTGCCCTCGCTGGCCCTGCCGTCACCCGACTGGGACCCCGAGGCCGACCTCGATCAGCTCGCCCACCTGCCGAGTGTCGCGCTCTTCGTCGAACGTGCGGCACAGGTACGGCCCGGGTTCGCGCTCGACGCCGACAACGCGCCAGGAGTGGCCGAGCTGTGCCGGCGGCTGGACGGGATGCCCCTGGCGTTGGAGCTGGCGGCGGCCAAGGCCGCCGCTCTCGAACCGGCCGAGATCGTCCACCGGTTGAGTGATGCCCTGTCGCTACTCGGCGGGGGACCCACCTCGATCACTCGGCATCAGACGCTGCGCGGCACCTTGGAATGGAGCCACAACCTGCTCGCCGAACCCGAGCAGGTGCTGTTGCGCCGGCTTTCGGTGTTCTCGGGCAGTTTCACGCTCACGGCGGCGGAGGCCGTGTGCGGTGATCCTCCGCTGGAGCGAACCGGGCTGGTCGAGCTGCTGGTCAGGTTGGTGGACCAGTCGCTGGTGGTACCCGTGCGAACGGCCGCCACGACCCGCTACCGGCTGCTGGAGACGGTCCGTCAGTTCGGGCACGAGAAACTCGACCTGGCCGCGGAGGCGGAGCAGCTGGCGGCCGCCCACGTCGCGTACTTCCTCGCCTTCGCCGTCGCGCACAACCCCGAACGTGTCACCGGCGTGGTGATCGAAGCGCCGAAGCTGCTGGACGGCGAACATGACAACCTGCGTGCCGCGCTGAGTTGGGCCTGCAAGCACGAGCCCGAGACCGCTCTGCGGCTGGCCGCCAGTCTGTGGCGGTTCTGGTTCGTCCGCGGCCACGCCGTCGAGGGCGCGCGGTGGCTCGAGCGCGCGCTGGCGGTGGCACCCGGCCCGACCCGGCCTCGTGCGGCCGCATTGATCGGACTCTCCGGGCTGTACAGCCGCCAAGGGCGTTCGGACCGGCATCGGGCGCTGGGGGCCGAAGCGATGGCGATCGTTCGGCGGATCGGCGAGCCCGACGAGGTGGTGATGGCCCAGATCGTGGAGGCCACGCTGGTGTGGAGCACCTACGACCTGGACGAAGCCGAACGGATGGCCACCGGCGTACGGGCCGAGGGCGTTGAGCGAGGCCGGCCGGAACACACCGCCGCCGGTAGCTGGCTGCTCGGCCATTGCGCGTTGTTCCGTGAGGACGGACCCCTCGCAATCCGGCATCTCGACTCCTGCCTCACCGAGCTGGCACACTCCGACACCGGCACGCCCTCCTTCCTGCCGGTGATCACACCCTGCATGCAACTCGTCCCGATCGCCGGGCGGCTGGTCCCCTGCGTGGAGGAGACCATGCTGCTGGGCCGGCGTGTCGGAGTGGCACAGGCGACCGGGTACGTGTTGTCGGCCCTCGGCTACGCGCACCGGTTGACCGGCAACCAGCGGTCGGCGATCTCCATCATCACCGAGGCCGCCGACCGGTTCGCCGACCTCGGCGATGACCTGGCCAGGGCACAGGCACTCCACCAGCTCGGCTGCGTCCACCGCGACATCGGTGAATACCAGGAGGCCGGCGTGGCGCTGTCGCTCGCGCGGGAGGTCCGCCGGGAGATCGGCGATCGCCGGGGGGAGTTGCTGACCGATATCAACCTCGGCCTGCTGCGGGCCATGGCGGGTGACATCGACGACGGCCTGGGCGGCGTACGGCGGTCGCTGTCCGGGTTCGAGGCCGCCGGTGACGTGGTGGGGATCAGCGCGACGTTGACCGCCCTCGGCGCCATCGAACTCCTGTCCGGCGAGACACGAGCGGCACGCGAGTTGTATCGACGCGCCGCGGAACGGATCGCTCCCTGGCCGCGGTTCTCCGGCTGGCTGAGGTTGATGGCGGCCGAACTCTCCACCGAGCTGGCCGATCACCGTCGAGCCGCACGCGAGATGGCCGCGGCCGCAAGTGTCTTCGACCGTACGGAGTGCGTCATCGCCGGCCGCCGGCTGGCCGCGCTTCGTGACGGGAACGCGGACCTCGACGCGCGGGCGGCCGCGCGTTGAGATCGCATTGAGTTCTCGTTGGGGCGCGCTACTTAGCGTTCGGGTTCTGAACATGAGAGTTCTCGGGAGGAACCATGACCACGACCCAGACCGGATCGAGCCCCATCGGGGACGCCACCGTTGCCGAGTTCACCGCAGGTCTGCGCGGTACCGCGGTCCTGCCTGGTGAGGCGGACTACGACGAGGCCCGCAGCATCTGGAACGGTGCGCATGACCGGCATCCGGCGATCATCGTCCGGTGCGCGGGTGTGGCCGATGTGATCCGTACGGTCGATCTCGCCCGCAGCGAGGGGCAGCCGCTCGCCGTACGCGGAGGGGGCCACTCCATCCCCGGGTTCTCCACCCTTGACGGCGGCATCGTGCTGGACCTTTCCCGTATGACGGGAATCCAGGTCCATCCCGACGCCCGTACGGTGACCGCGCAGGCCGGCTCCACGTGGAAGGACCTGGACGCCGAAACCCAGCAGTTCGGGCTCGCGGTGACCGGCGGCCTGGTGTCCTCGACCGGCATCGCCGGGTTCACCACCGGCGGCGGCATCGGCTGGCTCATGCGCAAGCACGGACTCGCCGGCGACAATCTCATCGGCGCCGACGTCGTCACCGCTGACGGTCAGTTCGTGCACGCGAGCGCTCGCGAGAACACGGAACTGTTCTGGGGCCTGCGCGGCGGCGGCGGCAACTTCGGCGTGGTGACCTCCTTCGAGTACCGACTCCACGAGGTCGGCCCGACGGTCCTGTCCGGTCTGGTCTTCTACCCGGCCGAAGAGGCCCGCCAGGTGCTGGCCGGCTATCGGGCGGCGTGCGCGGCGGCCCCCGACGAACTGACCACGCTGGTCAACCTGACCACCGCACCGCCGGTGCCCTTCCTGCCCGAATCGGTCCACGGCACACCGATCATCGGTGTCGGCGGCTGCTGGTCCGGCGACCCCGACGCCGGCGAGGCGGCCACCGCGCCCTTCCGCTCCCTGGGCACCGTCATCGCCGACGTGTTCGCGGCGAACCCGTACGCGGGATGGCAGCAGGCCCTCGACCCGCTCTACCCGCGGGGTGTGCACAACTACTTCCGCTCGGCGTTCCTCCGTACGGTCGATGACGATGCGCTGCACGTCCTCCAGGACTTCTTCGCGACACTGCCCAACCCGCTGACCGAGATCCACCTGCAACATCTCGGCGGTGCCGTGGGCAGGGTGCCCGCGGCGGAGACGGCCTACGCGCTCCGCGACCAGGAGTTCATCGTCAACGTCGTCGCCCGTACGCCGGGCGCCGACGGCTTCGACGAGGTCGTCGACTGGGCGCGAAAGCTGACCGCCGCGCTCGGACCGGAGGCGGGCGCCTACGTGAACTTCACCGGCGAGTCGGACCCGTCACTGACCCGGGCCTCGTACCCGCCGGAGACCTATCGGCGACTGGTCGAGCTGAAGAACCGCTACGACCCGGCCAACCTGTTCCGGCTGAACCAGAACATCGCTCCCTCAGCCTGACCCTTACCCGGCTCTGGACCCCGGCGGGGGGCGTGAACGTACCGCCTTTCCGGTCGGGCCGGTGGCGACCCAACCGACCACGTGCGTGGTTCAGACGCGCACAAAACCATCCACCACAGAAGGACCACCATGAGAATCTCACGTCTCGCCTGCGCCGCGGCCGCCCTGACGACGGCCGTCGTCGGTGCCGGGTTCGCCTCCTCCGCCGCGCCCGCGTCGGCCGACGTACCCGCCGGGCCGATTCAGTACGTGACCCAATCCTTTTGGAGCGGTACGGCCAGCGTCCCCGTGACCGGTACCGCGCACTGCCCCTCGGGGAGCAGAGTGGTCTCCTCCGGAGCGTCCGCCCCCGGAGGACAGGTGGTCGGGATCGCCCCGGACATCAACTTCCACGACGCGGCCACGGCCACCGCCAGGCTCCAGGGATATATGCAGGTCACGGTCGGCTGTGAACCCTTCTCGGCCATATCCGAGGTCACCTCGAAAACGATCGCACTTCCGTACGCGAGCGGATTCCGCCGGGGGGTGGTGTACTGCCCATCAGGAACGCGCGCCTTCGGCGGAGGCGGCTACATCATGAAGCCCTCCAACATCCTCTCGACGGACACCTACAAAATGGTGTCCAACACGGTCTCCGCGGACGGCACCGGCTGGACATTCGCAGCCACCACGACCGCCAAGGAGTCGCTCGTCGTCACCACCCAATGCGCGCCATTGAGAGACTCCTACATATCCCAGGGCCGCACCCCGGCCCCGTACTTCATCAACGCGAACGTCTACGCGCCATGCCGGCCGGGATACACCGCCCTGTCCGGTGGCGAGTACCTCTCCAAGCTAGACGGTAACGAAGTCGAAAACGGCATAATCGATTACTCCGTCCCCGCGAGTGGCAACCGCTGGTACACCGACGGCGAAGCCATGGAGACCGCCCCCGGGGGTACCACGCTGGTCGCCTTGGCGCAGTGCGTCCGTTAGCCAGAACGACCCACGGTCTGGAGTCCGCCCTCGATTTCGGGGGCGGACTCCGAATTACGGATTCAGATCACCCGCATGGCATCTCCCGGTGGGCGCTAGACGAGTTTTCTGGTTTCGGCCCGGTGTCCGGGCAGGTGACCGGTTCAGGAACACGGTCCGAAGCCGTTTACGCCCCTTCGTTCGCCGCCCGGCAATTGACCTGGGCATATCCGTGGGCAAAGGATCAGGGGACACACCGCGACCAGCAAAGACCGCGGTTCCTGCAGGCGCTTTCGAGCGCCGGTCAAGGACATCTGCATGCCAGCAACCCGTACCGCCCTGCCCGACAGCACAACCCAGGACTTCCAGACCGAAGCGCTCGCCGCCGCCAACTCCTACCGGGCCAAGCACCACGCACCGCCGCTGGTCCTGGACTCCGACCTCACCACCTACGCCAAGCAGCGCGCGGCCTCCCGCTCCGAGCAGGAGCAACTCAACGCCGGCCACGACGGCCTGCGCGAGGGCACCGGCGAGAACATCTTCTGGGGCGCCGGCTCCGGCACCACCCCCTCGGCCGGCGCGGCCGCGGTCCAGAGCTGGTACGGCGAGATCGCCGACTACGACTTCGACAAGGCCGAGTTCGGCGGCAGTACCGGCCACTTCACCCAACTGGTCTGGAAGGGCAGCGGCAAGGTCGGCATCGGCCGTGTCTCGGGTCAAGGCGCCTCCTACTTCGAGACCTACATCGTGTTCGCCTTCGAGGCCCCCGGAAACATGGAGGGCGACTTCGCCGCCAACGTCCTCAAAGCCTGACCGGCCAAAGGCGAGGCAAATCCGCCGAGAGCCCCGTGCCCTGGCCTCCAACACCTCCGGAGGCCAGGGCCGCGCCATCTGAGGGCGCTTTTGGAATATGGCGAAGACTGGAAAAGCCGAGCCGGTAATGAAACGGGCGCATCCTCATCCGAACGACGCCTCACGAGCTGACGTGGTAAACCCGCTCAACGGTCAAGGCGTCTCACGACTGGCAGTCGGGCTTCCCGCTCACTCTGTTCCGACCAGCGCCAGATCCAAGGAGTAGACGAATGCCGTCGAAAACGCTGACCCTAGGCGTCGCCACCGCCGTCCTGACCTGCGCAGCGACGGTCGTCGCGGGCGGCACTGCGGCCGAAGCGTCCACGGCTTGCCGCGAGGGAGCGATCAGCGCACCGTTGAACCACTCGATCCCGACAGCGCCTCGCCCGGGGCAGGCCGTCACCGTCCACACCACCCTGCACGACAAGACCGGCACCACGTTCGACGGCGTGTTCTTCGACTACAGCTTTGCCGTCCCCGCCAACCACAACCACTGGGGCCCGGCCCCCACCATCAGCTGGCGCTGGGGCAGTGGCTCCTGGCACCACCTCGCCCTGACCCGCAACAACGCGAGCCCCCAGCACTCCTGGTACAGCGAAGACCAGACCCTCGGCACGCTCAAAGCCCACCAATCCAAGACCCTGCAGTTCAAGTTCGCCTTTCACCAGGGCGACCCCACCGGGATCTACAACGGAGTCGCCCTGATCGGCGCGCACACCACCTGCGGACAGACCCTGCTCGCCGCGGTCGGCGGCCTCGAACCCGCCTATCACCCCTAACCCCCGAAGGGCGGGTCGGTTCACCTGCGGACCTCGTCCGGACACCATTTGTTGCCCGATAAGACAGTCAGGTCGTTCTGCCCTTTCATGGGGGAATCAGCGTGCTGAAGAGCGTATGGCCTCGGGGTGTTCTTCTCGTCGTCCTGGCGGTGGTCGCGTCGCTGTCGGCAGGCGGTCCCGCGTACGCGGACCCTGAGCCCTCCGGTGTTCACGCGACGGCCGACGGGCTGACCGTCAAGGTGGCGTGGGACTTACCGGGAGACGCCTCCGGAGTCACCGGTTACCAGGTCACAACGAGTCCTGAGACGTCGCCCGTGATCGAACCGGCCGGCGCGCGCAGCGCCGTGCTCGCCGGCGTCCGGCCTAACACCGACTATGCCGTTCGAGTCGCCGCGATCACCGCTGACGGCGCGGGCCGAGCCGTCCAGGCCGACGCGCAGGTACGGGTCGCAGCCCCAGGAGGCAGCCTGCACGTCGGCCCTCCCACCGTGGTCGTCGACTCGCGTCGCGGTCTCGCGACACAGAAGGCGGCGGTGAAGAAGAACCACGTTCTGACCTTCCCCGTCGCCGGCCGCGCGGGCGTACCGTCCACCGGTGCCGCGGCGGTCGTCTTGCAGGTCACCGCGTCGGCACCAGGCAGCTCCGGCACGCTCACCGTCTACCCCGCCGGCGGTCACCGCCCCGGCCTCGCGAGCGTGGCCTTCGCCGCACACCGCACCACCACGGTGATGGCGGTGCCCGCACTCGGAACGGGTGGGCGCGTCAGCGTGGTGCCGTCGGTGACCACGCATCTGAACATCGCGGTGATCGGCTGGTTCAGCACCGCGGCCGCGGCCTCCCCGGCGGAGGGCCTGTTCACCCCGGTCACGCCCCAGCGGATCGCGGTGAGCACGACGGCGCTGAAGTCCCACCAGACGCTGGAGGTTCCAGTGACGGGGCGGGCGTCGGTGCCCGCGAGCGGTGTGTTCGCCGTCGCGTTGAATCTCACCTCGGTCAAACCCGGCGCGGCCGGCACCCTGACCGCGTACGCGTCCGGTGCCGCGCGACCGTCCGCGGTGGCCCTGACGTACGCGGCCGGGCAGACCGTCGCCAACCGGGTCATCGTTCCCGTCGGTGGCAACGGGCGGATCACGCTGTACAACAGCGCCGCGAAGACCACGAAGGTGGCCGTCGACGTCTCCGGATGGTCCACCGCCGCGGACGCCACCGTCGGCGGCTCCTACTTCGTGCCCCTGCCCGCCCCTCAGGCCGTGAACCACCAGACGATCCCCAGTGGGAAGAGCCTGCTGGTCACCGCGTCAGGCAAGGCCGGCCTGCCCGCACGTACGAGCGCGGCCCCGCCGACGTCCGTCCTGGCCACCGTGGCAGCCGGCAGTACGAAGAACGGCACCCTCACCTCGTACGCCTCGCTGACCCCCAAGCCGGGCACCGGCGATGTCTCCTTCACCGCGGGCCGTACCGCGGCCGGCTCGATGTTGACCGCGCCGGGCGCCGACGGTGGCCTCGCCCTCGCCTCCAGCGTCTCCTCCACCAAGGTCAGCGTGGCCTTCGCCGGATACTTCGTCGGCGGCACCGTCGTACCGGCCTCCACTGAGACGCCCAAGACGGGAACGATCACCTCGGTGACCGGCGGCAACACCGAGCCGGGCACCGTGACCCTCGCCGCGGGTGCCCCCGCGCCCGTCGTCGGCGACGTCATCGCCCAAGGCGACCCAGTCGGCCGTCGGGTTCGCTGTGACCCCCAAGCATGTGGACACGGCGCGTGGCGTGCTCGACCACCGCGAAGCAGTACAGCCGGGCGAGGGTGATCGTCTCCACACTGAAGAAGTCGCAGGCCAGAATCCCGGACGCCTGGGCCTCGAGAAACTGTGCCCAGGTCAGGTCACCGCGCTGAGGTGCTGGATCGAACCCGGCCTTCTTCAAGATGGCCCAGACGGTGGCCGGGGAAGCCTTCCGGCCCAGACCGGCGATCTCGCCCGGCTGTGCGGCGATATCCCCAGGTCGAGTTCTCGGTCGCTAACCGCAGGATCAGGTCCCGGATCGTAGGCCGGATCGCTGGTCGCCCCGGCCCGCGCTTGGGATAGGTCCAGCGTCGCTTCACCAGGTCAGCGTGCCACCGCAGGAGCGTCCGCGGGGTGACGAACAGGTGGTGCCGACGGTGCCGGGGGAGCAGCCGCGCGAGCGCGGAAAGGATCGCCCGATCCGCCCACGATGGCCGGGGAGCGGCGACCTGGCGGCGGAGCACCGTGGCTGATGGCGCAGTACCAAGATCTCTGCGTCTTTGGACGTTTGTGATCGGGCGAGCAGCCCGATCCACCCGAATACCCGTAAGACGATCAAGTACAGCAGCCGCATAGCCATCCTGCGATCCTGCCGGAGCCGAGCCACCGACCACAGCGAAACCCCAGATCAAGCCCTGTGACACGATCTTCGGCACCGACAGGCGAGAGCGGTCGATGCGGTCATGAAGTCATCGTCGGGAACCCAAGGGGAGCACACGGTCGCACAGCGCGGCCAGCTCCCCGAACGAAGTCATGACGCAATCGCGGGGCGTGCGCGTGGGCCAGGACTCGCCGAGTCCGGACAGGATCCCGGCAGGTCGCGCATCGCCGCCATTCCGCGAGAGTCGGTATCGGCTGGTGTGCCGCACGATCCGGATCAAAAGACGAACAGCCTCCGAGCGATTACGAGAGCCGGGCCACAACCCCTTCAGGCCGCCCCACTCTTCAAGATCTTTTGGGTCTCCATCGTCCACTGAACTCCTCCGAGCTTGGCGGTGGGCCGGGAAGCCGTGTGGCGCCTGGAGGGACGCGTAGAGCGTCCAGCATCAGCGTCACGTAGCGGCGGCGGAGCGTGGCAGTGCGCTCCGGGTCGCCGAGACGGATCGCAGTGATCTGCTCGAAGATCATCGGTACGTCGTTGACGTGCAGGTCGGGGCGCACCACGCCGGCGGCCTTCGCGCGGTGGAAGACTCGGTCGGCTAACGCGCTCGCATGCGCAGCCAACTCGTGCAACTCGGCCGTGGGGGTGAATGTGCCGCCCAGCCGCACCGTCAGGGAATGTACGTCGGAGTCGGTGACTCCCCGGACGAAGCCAGCGAACGCCTCCCATGGATCGCCGTCGTCGGCTAGGGCGCCCTCGGCGAGGGCGATGAACCGGTGTAGCCCGTCCGAGCACAGCGTCCGCAGCAGCTCCTCCTTGCCCGCATAGCGGCGGTAGAGCGCGGCCATGCCCACGCCGGCCTTCTCGGCGACCGCGGAGATCGGCGCAGTGGGCTCCCGCATGAACACCTCCCGCGCGGCCTCCAAGATCATCCCGTCGTTGCGGGCCGCCTCGGCTTGACGCCCCCTCGGTCGGCCGGTCCTGTGCTCCATGCCATGGAGTTTAGCAGTTGAACGGAACGATCCGTTCTGTTAGCGTTGCCCAAACAGAACAGATTGTTCCATTAGAGAGGAACGGGCGAACCAATGACTGCTACCCCCCAGGACGTCCTAAACCAGGCCCACAGCGCTCTGCGGACGATCGTCGCCGGACTCGCCGACGCCGACTGGAAGCTGCCTACGCCCTGCGAGCACTGGAATGTCGCCCAGGTACTGCGACACGCCTGTGGCGACCAGCTCGCCTATACCGCCGCGATCACCGGGAGCGGCGGTCCGAGCGAGAACCCATTCGAGCCCGCCGGAGACCCTCCCGCCGACCCACAGGCGCTGCTCGCCACTGCCCTGGACAGCTCGACGCGGACCTTCGCGACGGTGAACCCCGGCGCGCAGGCCGTCCCGTCACCCCTGCCGCTGGGTCCGCTGTCAGCCGAGACCGTCATCGGCGCTGCCGCGCTCGACGCCGCGGTGCACGCCTGGGACATCGCGGTCGCCACGGGCCGACCCTCACCGCTGAGCGCGGACCTAGCCACCCGGTTGATGCCCGTCGCGACCGCGATCGTGGAACCAATTCGCGGCTTCGCCTACGCGCCGGCCCTCCCCCCTCAGCCAGGCGACGACGCCACCGCCGAGCTGCTGCGCTACCTCGGCCGCCGTCCCGACTGGGCCCGGTGACCACCCACCTGCCTCCGGCGCGACGAATGAGGACGGCGCACACGAAGAGGAGCCGGTCGATTGCGCGAGATCACCGGCGTCCCAGCCCAGAAATCATGCGCGGATGAGCATCCGAAAGGAGTCTTGGGCTATGAGAGCTGAACCGGGCTCTGCTGGCGCGGCAGTCACTGCTGGAGCGATCGGCCGCGTCCGCGCTGGAAATGATCGAGCGGCTGGTCGGCCTGCAGAACCTGGCTGGCCGAACGCCTCGGCTGGCCTGACGCCGACCGCGAGCTGGCACTGTTTCTATCCCGTCGGGACGGCGGCCGGCTGACCACCCGCGCCGCCTCCGACGTGTTCACCGCCATCACCGAACAAGCGGGGCTCGAGGACGCGACCACCGCGCACGTCGGCCGGCACACCTTCGTCACTCGGCTCATTCGCGGCGGCGAGAACCTCCTCACCGTCCGCCGAACTCGCCGACCACGCCCGCCTGGTCTCTGAAGGTGTGCGGCGAGCCCACCGAGGCGGACAAGCAGAGCACCCTGCGCCACCTGACCATCGACCGCTGATCCCGCGCGGGGCCAGATCCTAGGAGGACACCGCGGGCTGGGGACGCCTCGCCGGTGGGGAGCGCGGCGGCGGCGAACCGAAGAAAATCTCCTGTGGCCGGAGTAGACATTCGCTGCCGGGCTGGGTAGTGTTCCCGATGTCGCAAGGAGAGAGAACATCAAAGAGGCACGGGAGACAACGAACTACCCGTGAATTGGTGAGCACGACGTCAGGTGCGCCGGGGCCGAGTAACGGTAAGTGGCTCCGGGCGGTGGCGAGTGGCCGCCGGACGCGCTGGGGCGAGGTAGCAGGTCCCTGAAGGTCTGAGGCCGGTACGGAAGGGTTATGAGGAAGATCAGAGGAGAAGGGGAGGGTCATACGCCGTCGGATCGCCCGCTGCTGGTTGTGTCTCGCCGCGCGGGTACCGCAGTCCCATCAGAACGAGAGGTGGTCTCCGGTCACGCTTCCGCGATCCCCGCACCCTTCACCGCTTCAGGTGGCCGGTGCGGATACGACAAGCCGACGTTCTCGTCGGTAGATGGTGTTGACACCTGAAACCCTGGGCCCCGGTGCTACGGCACCGGGGCCCTCATGACGTGGAGGCTCAATGGACCCAGCCGAGCAGAACATGTCCGACAAACTCGACGACGAGGACTACCCCGCCTACACCATGGGCCGTGCCGCGGAGATGCTCGGCACCACCCAAGGCTTCCTGCGCAGCCTGGACGAGGCGAAACTGATCACCCCCCAGCGCTCGACCGGCGGCCACCGCCGCTACTCCCGCTACCAACTCCGCCTCGCCGCCCGCGCCCGCGAACTCCTCGACCAAGGCACCCCCCTGGACGCCGCCTGCCGCATCATCATCCTCCAAGACCAACTCGCCGAAGCCCTCAGCCTCAACAACACCCAGACACTCCAAAACCACTGAACCCGCGCGACGGGACCCAGGCGGTGCACGGATCGGCCGCTCCTCACAGCCGCTCGGCATCACGAACGACCCCGACGGCAACGTCTCCGTTCACTCCGGTCGTCCCCAACGACCAGCACCGAGGCCACCCCCTCGATCACCGTCCCCGGTTCCGGCCTCGGCGTGTTCCTGAGCACGTTCGAGGTTGTTCAGGACCGGCAGCCACTGCGCCGAAGTCCACGCACGTACAGCACCGCGCTCCTCCTCCAGCGCACCCTCTCTGTCGGACTGTTATGAGACATGGGACGAACAAGTCTTTCTGACGTGTAGCAGGGCGGTAGCCGCCACCGCCGGCAGGCGTGCCGTCGAGAGCAATGCTTGAGACCTGTGGATCGGCCGGGGAGGGGTGTACCTTCCCGGCGATCGTTTAGGTCTCACGCATGGCCGACGCGCCAACGTCAGTCGGGGAAGGCCCACCCATGCTCACCGGAGTCCGCACCGCGCTTGTCGTCCAATGCGGTGGATGGCCTTACTCGTGCGCTCCTACCGCCAACCGAACTCGGCGAAATACGTAGTGATCGGCGTCCTCAAGGAACGGTTACCGGCCTCGGTCTATTGGCGGGCCGAATAGAACGCGCTCGGTGAGGACGCGAGAAGTCGCGGTATTGGCCGATGACACATCTTGAGCCATGGGTGCGGATCACTTCATCGTGATGTACGTCGTCGGCTTCGTTCTCGCAGCCACCGCCTGAGGGCGCCCCACGCTTCGACGCCGCAGGGCGGTCGAGTCCACACGAGGGGTGATGCCTGGCCACTCTGGGCCACGGGTTTCGCCTACTCGGCGGGACTGGTCTGGCACCCTGAGCCTGTGGACGCGCGTAGCTCATCGACGGGTGTTAGTCCGGCGCGGCGATGGGACTTCTTCATCTCCTACACCGCGGTCGATCGTGTGTGGGCGGAGTGGATTGCCTGGGAGCTCGAGCTCGCCGACTACGCCGTGCTGCTCCAGGCATGGGACTTCGTCCCTGGCACCCACTGGACCACGCAGATGCGGGAGGGGATCTCCAGTTCGGATCGCACGCTCGCCGTGTTGTCTCGCGCCTACCTGCAATCCGTGTACGGACAGGCGGAGTGGCAAGCCGCGTACCGTGCGGATCCCCAGGGCTTCACTCGCAAGCTAATTCCGATCCACGTGGAAGACTGCGACCGTCCTGATCTGCTCGGCGAGGTCGTCGCCATCACGCTGTTCAACCGTACGGTCGAAGAGGCCAGGCAGGCGCTGCGCGACGAGATTCAGAAGGCCGTGATAGGACGCGGTAAGCCTGAAATCAGGCCGCCTTTCCCCGGTTCACCGGGCCAGGCCGTCGACGGCTTCTCCGCCCCTCGGCAATCAGAGGAAGCGGCGGCGAAGTTTCCTCCGACGTTCCCCGGCTCCTTTCGACACTCCTTCGGCCCGCGCCCCGTGGCAAGAACCGGAAATGGGCCGATTGTCGCGGTTCCGCTGCCCCCCAGTCCGTCGCCAACTCTCGCCGATCGGTTGTGTGGCGGCGCCGACAGACGGCTGCGGCGAGCCGGGAAGAGGCTGGCCGGCGCCTTCAGCGATGGCAGTGAGGGGATCTCCACCCACACCCCACGCGTGTACCGCCGAGCGATGCGCCTGGCGCTGCGCCTTGACTCGGAGACGGCATCCGGCTGGTTTGACGCCTATGACACCCAAATTCCCGACAGCGCATACCCACGCGTCTTCGCGATAGAAGACGGTGATTGGCTGCGGAGCATGATTCGCCGCGACCGGCGGAGCGTTCTCGTCATCTTCGAGCTCGCCACGCGTATCGGCCACCGGGCCCTACAGCGCATCGCTCTTGACCACGCCGCCGACGTCCTCGGCGCGGAGAGGGATCCGAACCTTGTGGTCCGCCAGCTCCGCCGCTGGCAGGATCTTCGGCTCCTTGACCTCTCCGTTGTCACCGAGGTGCTGTCGGCTTACGCCACGCACACGAAGCTGAGCCATGACGAGCACTTGTGGTCGGCCTACTTCCGTTTCCTGCCCGAGCAGTTCCTGCCCGACCAGTTCGACGTCCGATGCTTCCTCGGCCGGGGCACCGATGCCGTACGGCTGGCGGATACCGAGGAGCGCTGGAGGGCGGCGATGGACTGCTGTCTGGAGTCAGTGTCATCATCCCGGCGCTGATCGGAGGCCGATGGGCCCGTGATCTGAACGTGTCCGCCCCGGAGTCCCCGTACCTGGCGTTCATCGTCGGCCTGCACGTCGCCACCGCCGTCGTCCTGCTGGTCTTCTTCTGGCGGGACTGGGTGCGGATCATCGGCGGATTCCTCACCTCGGTCGGGCACCGCCGCGTCGATACACCGGACGAGAAGCTGGCCTGGATGCTGATCATCGCCACCGTTCCGGTGGGCGTCACCGGGCTTGCCCTGGAGCACACCTTCCGTACCGTGCTCGGCAAGCCGGTTCCGGCCGCGCTGTTCCTGGCCACCAACGGCGTCATCCTGTACGCCGGTGAACTGCTGCGGCGCCGCGCCGCCAAGCGCGTCGACACGGCCGTCATGGGCGCCGCGGACGAGCCACTTACGACGGACGTCGCTTCGGACCGGCGGCTCGCCAAGCTCGGCTGGGGCGAGACCGTGCTGATCGGAGCCGCCGAGATCCTCGCCCTGCTGCCCGGCATCAGCCGCTCTGGCGTCACCATGGTCGTCGGCCTCACCCGCGGACTCTCCCACGAAGACGCCGCGCGCTTCTCCTTCCTGCTGGCCACCCCGGTCATCCTCGCCGCGGGAGTGCTGAAGATCCCCGACCTGACCGGGCCGCTCGGCGCCGGCATTCACGGACAGGTCTTGGTCGGCAGCCTTATCTCAGGCATCGGCGCCTACCTCGTCGTACGGTTTCTCGTCCGGTACTTCGAGACGCGCACCCTCACCCCTTCGCGGTCTACTGCACCGTCGCAGGCCTGGCCAGTGCCCTCTACCTCGGCCTCGCCTGAGCCACGCCGTGAACAGGACCATGAGAAGGAGCCCCTGTCCCTTCGACGGCCGTCGCCTCGACCGTGAGCGTCTCCCAGATCGTGGGCGCCGCGCTCGTCCTGGCCGGGATGACCGGCATAGTGACGCTCGCCCTGTGGTTGCTCAGCCGTCCCACCGGGCCGGAACCGCCCGCGCGGGGCACGGACGGCGGCAGGGCGCCCGGGGCCTGTCCGTAGTGCAGCTGGTCATCTCCGATGCCCACCGCGGTCCGTGCGGCCAAAGCACTCATCACGGCGGCGATGGACGCCCGCCGTATGGGCCACCGCAACGCTCTACCGTACGACTTGTTGGAAGAGGCAGCCGAGGCGTACCTGATCGATGCCCGGCTGGACCGGCTCGGCGCCGACTGGCTGGAACAAACTCTGGCCTACGTTTCCGAACCCTGCAAAGGCGCGGCACGTCACTGGAGATCGGCCAGCGAATCTCGGGCGCGTTCGATGACACCTACAAGGGCGTCACGGCCTACAGCAAGAGGCTGATGAAGGAAGCCCCGCCGTACCGGCTTCATCACCACCATGACGGGCCGCCGTCTGTACGTGGACAGGTCCAGGAAATTGTTTGCGGGCGAGGAGGTCACGGTGCCAGCACAGGATCGTCGCTGGGTGACCGGGAAGATCTCGGTCCAGCGACGGCGGTTCACCAACCGTCACAGCGCCGTAAGCCATGATTCCGCAGCGGAACACCAGGTCACCGCACGAAACCGAGTCTTCGAGCGGGACAACGTGCGCTGGCGGTCCTGGAGCCGGCGGCGGTCAGTGTCGTCTACAAGGCGTACATATCGCTGGGAGAGTCGCGCGAGCGTGAGGCGAACGGTGCTCCTGGGAAGTCATCGCCGAGGCCGTGAGGCTCACACACGGCGTCGCGCCACACCGCATTCGGTTGCCGCTTCTCACCAAGAAAGGTCGATCAGGCAGGCGGCAAGTCCGCAGCAATCGCAGCGGGTACCCGCGCACCGTCGCAGATCCCGGACGGCAATTGTTTACGGAAACGAGGATTTTGATCACTCAGTGATCCCAAAGTGGGAATTGTTCACCGGACCGCGTACCCCTGCATCACGTTAGGGTTTTCATTCTTGTTGTCCTGGCGGATGTCACTGACCAGGAAGTTTTTGGCGTCTCAACGATCTATCCACAGGATTCTCCTCATCGGTCTGTCCTTTCCTGCGGACGGAGGTGGAGGGCGGGCGCTGGGGGTCAGGCATCGCGGCACACGCGCCAGGCGCCGAGGCTGAGGAATACGACGAGGTATATGGCCAGCTCCAGGGCGGCTGTGCCGGGCGTCGGTATGCGGGCCGCGTGCGGTCCGGTGGGCGGATGTGTGGTGGCCAGGGCGTCTGCGGCGTTGACCAGCAGCCAGCGGTCGGGGAGGTAGGAGAAGCTCTCCACCGCGCGGGCGGCGGGCCAGGCGAGGAAGACCAGGCCGAACATGGCCGCCATGGCGCCGGCGGTGTGCCGGATGATCGCGCCCAGTCCGAAGCCGACCATCGTCACGACGGTCATGTAGAGGCCGGCGCAGATGACGGCGCGGAGGACGTTGTGGTCGCGGAGGCCGACGTCGAGGTGCTCGCTCGAGAGCACGGCTTGGCCGAGGGAGAAGGAGACGAACGTGCAGGTCTCGCAGATAAGGAGGGCGAAGGCGCCGAGGACCAGGGCTTTGGCGGTGAAGACCGTGCCGCGTCTTGGGACGGCGGTGAAGGTCGCTCGGATCATACCGGTGCTGTATTCGGTGCTGATCACCAGTACGCCGAGCGCGCCAAGGGCCAGTTCACCGAACTGGAAGCCGCTGAAAGAGTCCCCTACAGGATCGAAGTTCGCTTTGTCGGCCGCGGCCATCGTGGTCCAGTTGTGCGTGATGGAGGAGACGTCGAGTATTCCAATGCCCAGGCCCAAGGCGACCGCCACGCCTATGATCACGTACGTCGAGCGGACGGAGCGGAGTTTGATCCATTCGGCGCGGAGGATGGCGAGGCTCATCGAGTCCGCCTTCCGCTGGCCGGGTTCGCGGCCGTGTCGGGCGGGGACGCCCGGTATTCGACTGCGCTGTCGGTGAGTTTCATGTAGGCCTCCTCCAGGGACGCCTGCCGGCCGGCCAGTTCGTACACGGTGATGCCGTTCGTGGCGGCGACGTGGCTGATCGCCTCGCTGGACAGGCCGGTGACCGCGAGCCCACCGCCGGGCTCGGGTGTGACCGTGGCGCCGCTCGCGCGGAGCCGGTCGGCGAGTACGCCGTCGTCTGGCGTACGGACGAGCACGTCGTTCAGCGCGCTGGCCTGGATGAAGTCCCGCATGCCGGTGTCGGCGATGAGCCGGCCGCGGCCGATTACGATCAAGTGGTCGGCGGTCAGCGCCATCTCGCTGATCAGATGGCTGGAGACGAAGACCGTACGGCCTTCTGCGGCGAGTGTCTTCATGAGGGTGCGGATCCATACGATGCCCTCGGGGTCCAGGCCGTTGACCGGCTCATCGAAGATCAGGATCTGCGGGTCGCCCAGCAGCGCAGCGGCGATGGCCAGCCGCTGCCTCATACCGAGCGAGAATCCTCGGACTCGCTTGCGGGCGACGTCGGCCAGCCCGGTCCGTTGGAGGACCTCCCTGACCCGGCCGCGCGGCAGTTGGTTGGTCACCGCGAGCCATTCCAGGTGGCTGCGGGCACTGCGGCCGCCGTGGACAGCGCCGGCGTCCAGCAGTGATCCGGCGACCTGCAACGGCCGCTCGTGCGATCGGTAGGGCCGTCCGGCGACCAGGGACCGGCCGCTGGAGGGGGTGTCCAGACCGAGGATCATCCGCATCGTCGTTGACTTGCCAGCGCCGTTGGGGCCCAGGAAGCCGGTGACCCGGCCCGGATGAATCTCGAAGGAGAGGTGATCGACCGCCACAACGGACCGGTAGCGCTTGGTGAGATCGTGGGCGTGGATCATCGAATTTCCCCGATCGTGGGGTGTCGTCTTGTCACGCGCTCAAGGGTGCCGCCCGCGAGGGGCCGGATTCATCACCCCGCAGCACGCTTTCGCGCCTCTGCCCACAGGACCGTACGGGGCTCGGCAACGGCGCCGCCTATGCCTGGGGGGATAGGCCGCGCGGATGATGCGGCAGCTGGGAACACCCGCCTACGCTGGCGTTATGCACACCGGACCTCGCCCGATGCTGATCAGGCGGCTGCGCCCCGGCCACTGGCTGGCGCTGGATTATCTGACCGCCGGCGCTTACGCGCTTCCGGTCCTGCTGTTGCTGCTCAACGAGGCGAGCAGCTGGGCCGCGGCTGTGGCCGTCCCAGTCGGGGGGATCACGTTCGTCCTGCCGATCGCTCTGCGCCGGCATCGGGTGATCGTCTCGTTCGGGTTGGTGGTGGCGGGGCTGGTCGTGGTCGGTCTGGCCGAGCCCAGGGCGGCCGTCGCGGGACTGGTCACGATGGCGTATGTGCTGTACGCCGTGGCCGCCACCAGCCCGCCGCGTATCGCGGTCGCTGTGTTCGCGATGTCGCTGGGCGCCGCCGTGGCGACGGCGCTACCGGACTTCCGGCACCGGGGCGGCGTCGTCGTGTTCGCGTTCGTGTTCATCACCGTGTGGACCGTCGGGTACGCGGTGGGCATGCACCGCCGATACGCCGAGAGCCTGCTGCGTTATCAGGCCGACCTGGCCGAGGCCGAGCTGGAGAAGGCCCGGCGAGGTGTGATCGAGGAACGCATGCGGATCGCCCGCGAACTGCATGACGTGGTCGCCCACAGCATGAGCGTGATCACCGTGCAGGCGGGGTTCGGCACGCTGGTCATCGAGGACAGACCGGAGGAGGCTCGCGCCGCTCTCAGCGCAATCGAGACCACCGGCCGCCAGACCCTGACCGAAATGCGGCGGCTGCTCGGCGTGCTCCGTGAGAAGGATCCCGGCCGTACGGCTGGCGGGCCCGTGTTCGCGCCAGCTCCTGGCTTGGCCGATCTCGGGCGGCTCGCGGAGCAGACCGTGAAGGCAGGGGTACGGGTGGAGGTGGTGACCACCGGCCGACCGCGCGCACTGCCGGCGGGGATCGAGCTGTCGGCGTACCGCATCGTTCAGGAGGCCCTCACCAACGTGGTCAAGCACGCTGGCACCGACACCGCCCGCGCGGCGTTGGACTACCGAGAGGACGAGTTGGCCATCGAGATCACCGATGACGGGCGCGGCTGCCCCGAGGCCGTCGAGCCGCACCCGGGTCACGGCCTGGCCGGCATGCGCGAGCGTGTGGACCTGCACGGCGGCTCGTTCCAGGCCGCACCTCGACGGGACCGCGGCTTCCAGGTGACCGCCCGCC
Source organism: uncultured Actinomycetota bacterium (assembly GCA_963799975.1). Lineage (GTDB taxonomy): Bacteria > Actinomycetota > Actinomycetes > Streptosporangiales > Streptosporangiaceae > Actinoallomurus. The sequence goes on from CAWCZF010000005.1 coordinate 58,869, forward strand.
TTCCTCTCCTCGCCGAAGAACAGGCCGCTGACGTACCCAAGGGCGCGGAGCGGGCGGCGTGACCGTACGGGTCCTGGTGGCCGACGATCAGACACTCCTGCGGGCAGGGCTGCGCGGCATCGTGGACACCGCACCGGACCTGACCGTCATCGGCGACGCGGGCACCGGCCGGGAGGCCGTCGAACTGGTCCGTACGCAACAGCCCGATGTCGTGCTCATGGACATCCGGATGCCCGACATGGACGGCTTGGAGGCCACCCGCCTGATCACCGCCTCCAGCGACGTCAGGGTGCTGATCTTGACCACCTTCGACCTGGATGAGTACGTCTACGCGGCGTTGCGCGGAGGAGCCAGCGGTTTCCTACTCAAAGACACCCCGCCCAAAGATCTCCTCTCCGCGGTCCGGATCATCGCGGCCGGCGATGCCCTGCTCGCTCCCGGCATCACTAAACGGCTGATCAAGCAGTTCGCTACCCAGCCCGCGATACCCACCCCTGCGAGCGATCAGCTACCGCAGACCATCACCGAGCGCGAACGGGAGGTGCTCATGCTGGTCGCCGAGGGCCTGTCCAACCGCGAGGTCGCAGAGCGCCTGAACATCGGGCCCGGCACCGCCAAGACCCACGTCGGACATCTGCTGACCAAACTCGGCGCCCGCGATCGCGTCCAGCTCGTGATCATCGCTTACCGCACTGGCATGGCCACCGCACCCTGACCATCCCGAACCCGCTGCGCTCGCAGCTGAGGGGGAGGAGCCCACCAAGCGATCATGACGTCAGGGCTGAACCAACCCAAGACGCCCACCGCCGAGGGACTGTCTGAACCGGCCGTGCATCTGCGGTTTGATCAGCTTGGTCTTGGTGTTGACGCCTTCGGTGCCGCCGTTGTGGTGTTCGCTGGTCAGGGCTGCGTGGACGGCGTCTTGGTCGAGGCGCAGGCCACGGATGAAGGAGTGGACGTGGGGCAGGCTCGCCTGCTCGGCGGTGTTGATCCACTCCTGTAGCCGGTCTACGTTGTCCTCGGCGGGGGTGAGGAACTGGGCGAAGCCGCGGACCAAGGCGGCGAGCCGACTCATCTCGGGGCAGGCGCTGGTGGTCTTAGCCAGGAGTTCGTGCTGGTCGGGCCGGAGCGTGTCGGGGCGACTGAGCAGCAGGCGGGCGAGGCGGCGAGGTGAGATCGCGGGCCGGTTGTCTTCGACACGGCCCTGGGTGATGTAGCGATAAAGGAGATTCCGGCTGCCGCCATAGCCGCGTTCGCGGATCTCGCGAAGAAGCTGAAGAACGGAGACCGCGGGATCTTCGGCCCGGCGTTGATGCAGGTACTCGCGATGGGGATCGACGAGGGTCGGACGGTACTGTGGCGCCCACCGCATCTGGGCGGGCTCGGGGATACGCGCGTAGCGTTTCACGGTGTTCAGCGCGAGGTTCAGCCGCCGGGCGCATTCCAGCAGGCCGACGCCGGCGTCGAGGAGGTCGTGGACCTGGTGCCACCGGGCCAGGGTGGTGGTCGTTCCGCCGTCGAGTTTGCGCACCCGAGAGGCGCTGGCCCAACAATCGCTGTGAACCGCGACTTCCCTTTCTGTCCGCCTCGGCGAAGTCGTGCCAGATGTGCCACCGGTCCCCGACCTGCAGGGCAGTGGGCAACGCTTGGTGCACGGCGTCGGCATAGCCGGCGGCACCGTCCCGGCAGACAATCTCGACGCCCGGATGCTCACGCAGCCACGCGGCAAGAGTGTCGGACCTGCAACGGCCAAGACATCTACCCGCTGGCGAGTCTCGGCGTCGATCAAGACGGTGGCGTAGGTGCGCGAACGTCGCAACGAGAAGTGAGGTGCCCCGAACCTTCCGGACAGCGACCCCACTAAGATTGGGTCGTCTGAAAGGAACATTGGTTGCCACCGAATCGCAGGAGCTTCTCTCCTGAATTCAAGGAAGAGGCCGTTAAGATGGCGATCGAGATGTCGCGTCCGGTCGCCCAAGTGGCCAAGGAACTCGGGATCCACGAGGCGACACTTGGTAACTGGGTCAATGCCTATCGACGCGAGCACGCGGGTGATGAGCCGCCGCTGTCCGTGAACGAGCGGGCACGCCTGCGTGAGGCGGAGCGCGAACTCCGCGAACTAAAGCAAAAGGTCGCTTTCCTGGAAAAAGTTGCCGCGTACTTCGCCGCGGAGCCTCGGTGAGCGACAGGTTCGAGTTCATCGACGCGGAGTACGCGCCCAACTCCACCACTGCGAACAACACGGTGCCGTCGATCGTGAAGATGTGCGAGTGGCTTGAGGTATCTCGCTCTGGATTTTACGAATGGCGGGACCGCCCGGCATCGGCAACCGCGCAGCGCCTGGAGGACCTCAAGCTCTATATCGCCAAGTCATTCGAGGTGGTACGCCCCGGTGATCTTGGAGACTGGTTCGCGTGGCTGCCGGCCGCTCAGGCGGCCGTCTGGTGCCTCCGGTAGAACGCTTCCTCGTATTTGAACGGGGGAACGTTGTTACAGTAAGAGTTTAGTTTTTTAGTGTTGTACCATTCAGCCCATTCCATAGTGGCTTTCGTCACATCAGCGAACCCTTTCCATGGGCCGCGCAGGTCGACGAGCTCCCGCTTGTACAGACTATTCAGCGCCTCTGTGGCGGCACAATGCCGTTTAGTTAAGGTTTTGGGTGCCTAGATATCCACATATCCACAAGCGGGACACGCGGTAGTCTGTGGATATCGCTTGTGCGGTTGAGGAGATTTTCGGCTGAAGTTATATTGCCGCTGTGACGGAGGTAGAAGATAGCGATAGGTCCTGTCTGACCGACGTTGTCGGGGTCGGGGTGTTGACTCGGCTGGTTCCTCGGGAGGTGGTTGTTTATCTCGGCCGGAAGGAGCAGCGGGATAGGCGACTTCCGGCGCGGGTGATGGTCTACTTCGTGATGGCCATGGCCTTGTTTTATGGTGATGGCTATGAGGAAGTGATGCGGAAGGTCGTCGCCGGGCTGCGTTATATCGGCTATGGCGGCCGACCGGACTCGCGCCGGGACCGGCCCGCAGAGCGGGACGCCTTTAAAGACGAAGAGAAAGTACTCATCCGGCAGGTTCGTCCTGCTGTCCTGCGTTGTCCGCCGGTTCAGCCTGCTTGTTCCTGGTCTCGTAGCGCCGGCGCCATGCGGCGCAGCGTTCGATGAAAGCGGGTAGGTGCTGGGTCTGGAACTGCTCCGCAGACCAGTCGTCGGTTCCGACTCGGGCGTCTGGGTTGCAGGCGTTGCGCTTGCCGAAAATGTCATCCGGGCAGGTGAGAGCGTTGGATGCCGACACGGACTTTGATAGGCCCGGCCGTGGCCGAACAGGCCACGTGGGAGGCGGTCACTACGCCATGATGGTTGGCTGTGCTGTTAGGGCTGGCCTGCCTGACTGTGACGAACGCCTTTGCGGTGCTGCGGTTGCTTCCGATGAGCGGCCGGGACAGGGACACCGAGGTCTTGGCTCTGCGTCACCAGATGGGGGTGCTGGAGCGCTAACTGGGTGAGGGAATAGTGCGGTTCGCCCCGGCCGATCGCGCGTTCCTCGCGGGTGTTGGTGTTCCGCCTGCGGCGGGGAGGCGTTACGTCGGCTGCGGCTGCTGGTACGCCTGGATACGATCCTGGGTTGGCATCGTGACCTGATATCCCGGTGGCATGCAAGTACTGTGCCCAGGTCGGCCCGGTCCGTCGCGGCGCGGTTGGAGACCCGGACCGCTCCGGCCTCTGGTGGTAACGCATCCGACACCCGGAATCAGCAACAGCCAGCACACGATCTTCCGCGCGGACACGGCAACATATCTCGGGCCACCGCAGGAAGACTGGGAATCGGAACGGATCGAGTGGGTGCCACTCGACGAGGTACGCGGCCCGGTCGACAAAAAGGACATCCTCAGCGGAACGACCCTGGTAGCCCTCCTGCACGTGCTCGCGACCGGCTGATTCCTCTGCGACGCGTCCACCGTGGTCTCCTGAAGACCGTCAACGGTCAGCGCGAGGGCGCGGCAGGCTCCGTGTTCGTGGCTTACGACTGCTCTATCTGATCTTCATCCGGCTCCTCGACACCGTAACTCTGCTCCTGCGCTCGGATGTCCCCAAGGAAGCCGAGATACTGGTCCTGCGCTACCAGCTGACCGTGTTGCGCCGACAGGTCGCTCGGCCCAAGCCGCTGTGGGCTGACCGAGCTCTGATCTCGGCACTGGCCCGGCTACTCCCGAAGTCACGCCGGCTCAGGCTGCTGGTCACACCTGGCACGCTCCTGCGCTGGCACGCCGATCTGGTGAAGCAGCGCTGGAACTATAAGCAGACGGCGCTGGGTCGCCGACCGTGCTCCGCCTCAGCCCAGGCGGCGCCTGCACGCTAAACGAGAAACCCGGAACAAACCCGAGTCCAGAAAGCGGCCAATCGCTCCCACGCCCGTTTGCGTGGACCGGTGAACGAGCGAACACCCAGCTCAAGAACTGGATGCTCGGCCAGATAGCACAGTGGTACGAGGCCGAGAGCTGCTGCCTCGCCCACCACCATTGCGTAACGCCTGTCCGGCGATGGCGTCGGGGAGCAGGTCGCTGCCGTCGATACGGGCGTCTGCGATCCGCGTGCCGTCCGCGCGGGAACCCGCACTGCCCAGCGCCTGCCGCAGTCGACGATCGTCCCGGCCTTCTCCCATGTGATGGACGAGTCCCTCGCCTACCGGGGGCTCCGCCAGCCGGGCTTTTGGGCCATCGCGGTCGCTGGCGACGACCCTGAGGCCAACAAAATCGTGCACGATCTGGTACGAGCCACCGGGTTCGTTCCCGTCCACATCGGCACCCTGGCCGAGTCGGCGCCTTTGGATCCTGGCGGCGTCATCTTCCCCCACATGTTCACCTGGCCGACCTAACCGCTCAGATCTCCCGCCAGCGCAGCGCCTGCCCCCTTCGCCCCCCAGCTGATGTCAGGCACGACGCCTGGGCCGACCCGCCCCAGCGTCTGAGGGAGAAGTCGGCCAAGCGTCGGCCGACTGCGGTTCCGACGTCCGCCCGCGACCAGCGGTGCTGATGGCCCGGCTGTGGTCAGGAGGCGTGCGGTCAGGGGGCCAGGGCGGGCGACTCGCCGGGGAGGGTGCCGGGATCGGGGGTGCGCAGGCCGTCCAGGACGACCTGGAGGTTACGGTCCCACTGGCGGGCGCCCGCCTGGAGGCCCAGGGTGTGGGGTCCGGTAGAGGACGCAGCGACCATGAGGAACGCCACGTCCTCCCAAGTCACGTCCGTACGCATCACTCCGGCCTGCTGGGCTCGCTCCACCAGGAGCCGGATGCGGTCGCGCAGCTCAGCTCGGGAGTGGTCCAGAACGTCACCGAGGCGCTTGTTGACGTCGCACAGCTCGTTACGAAGGTGAATGTAGGACAGGGCGAACCTGGTGAAGCCCGCCCAGGGGTCCGGATCGGCCACCCCTTTGTCGCCCTTGGCGACGATCTCTCCCAACACCTCGCCGAGGACCGCCTCGAGGAGGGCCTCGAGGGAGCCGACCCGGCGGTAGAACGTGCCGATGCCCACACCGGCGCGGCGCGCGATCTCATGAGCGGTGATCTCGCCACCCTCGACGGCGGCCTGACGGGCGGCGACGACGAGGCGTTCCACGTTGCGCCGGGCATCGGCGCGCGGACGTCGGCCCGAGCCGTCGTCCAAGAGCCGGTCCACCGCGGGTGCTGTTGCCGTCATGTGACCAGCCTAGCAATAAGTGGACGGATCTAGTCCGATTCAAGTGGACGCAAGGCGTCCACTTGCGTTAGCGTCTTGATTCGGACGCACCCCGTCCACTTAGCTTCGGAAAACGCGAGGTCGATCATGCCCAAGATCCCCCCAGGCTCGATGAAGATCACGGCGCTGGCCGCCGGGTTCGTCATGGCGAGCCTGGACACCACCGTGATGCAGGTCGCCGGAGCCACGATCCAAGAACGCCTGCACGCCTCCCTGTCCCAGCTCACCTGGGCCGTGGACGGCTACGTCCTCGCCTTCGCCGCCCTGCTGATGCTGGCCGGCGGCCTGGCGAACCGAGTGGGCGCGAGACGGGTCTACATGTGGGGCATGGCGATCTTCGGTGGCGCGTCGCTGGCCTCCGCGCTGGCACCGGACATCGATGTCCTGATCGCCGCGCGGCTCCTCCAGGGGGCCGGGGCGGCGCTGTTCATGCCGAGCTCGCTCGCGCTACTGGTGCGGGCCTTCCCCGACGCGCGTGAACGCACCAAGGTGCTGGGCGTCTGGTCGGCGATCGTCTCCTCGTCCATGGCGCTGGGCCCGACCGTCGGCGGCATCATGGTCGGCACGTTCGGCTGGCCGAGCATCTTCCTGATCAACCTGCCGATCGGCATCGCGGGCATGCTCCTGACCCGCCGGTACATCACCGGGACGGGGGGCGACGCCCGACCGCTGGCGGCCCCCGGGCACGCCGCCGTCATCGTCCTGCTTGCCGGCATCAGCTTCGCACTGATCGAAGGGCCACAGCTCGGCTGGGTCGCGGCCCCGGTGATCGGCGCCATCGCCGCCGCAGCGCTCGCCGCCGCCCTGCTCATCGGTCGCGAGCGCCGCACCGACAACCAGGTGATGCCCTGGACACTGTTCCGCGGCGCCCGCTTCGCCGGCGCCAACGCCGTGGGTTTCCTGTTCAACGCCGCGTTCTACGGCTCGCTTTTCATGATCGGCCTGTACGTCCAGCACGCCCGCAGCGCGAGCCCGCTCCAGGCCGGGCTGGAGATCTTGCCTCTCACGATCTTCATCCCGGTCAGCAACATCGTCTTCGCCCGCGTCTCTGGGCGCATTGCGGCCGGTCCGCTGCTGGCCGTCTCCTTCCTGGTCGCCGGGGCGGCCTCGCTGGCCCTGGTCGCGCTGTCGCCCTCTACTCCGTACTGGATGCTGGCCGTCGCCCTCGGCCTGACCAGCATCGCGGGCGGCTTCATCTCCCCCGCCATGACGGCGGCCACGGTGAACGCGGCGGGCACTCGGCACGCCAACACCGCCGGTTCGGTCCTCAACGCCAACAGGCAGTTCGGCTCCCTGGTCGGCATCGCCTTTATCGGCGCCGTCCTAGCCGTCACCCCCGGCTGGACCGCCGGAGCGGCCTTGTCGTTCCTCCTGGTCGGAGCCGCCTACATCACCGGGGCCCTGATCGCCTGGCGCCTCATCCACCTGCCCGAACGCCGCGAGGCCACCGGTGGCCGCCGCGTCTGTAGGCGATCCGGCGCTTGCTCCTACTAGGGCGTGTCCTCAAAGCCAGATGAGGAGGGTGGCCAGGTCGATCATGGCTTGGTAGGACCCCTCTCTGTCAGACTGCTGTGAGACATGGGACGAACAAGCCTTTCTGGCGTGTAGCAGGGCGAGACAGGACGATCGCGACAGTGACGATGACCCTCTCTGACCAGGCCGCCATGACGGGGCAGGATGGTCGGGTGACCGATGAGCAGCCGGGCCGGCCCAAGCGGCGGACGTTCACCAAGGCCTACAAGGCGCGGATCCTCGCGGCCTTCGACGCGCTTGCCGAAGGCAGCCCCGAGCGTGGTGCACTACTGCGGAAGGAACGGCTGTATCACTCCCACATCGAGCACTGGCGTAAGCAGGCCGAGAACGGGACCTTGGCCGCCACGACCGGCAGGCCGAAAAGGGACGCCGATTCCGGGGAACAGGCCGCTTTGCGGGCTGAGATTAAAAAGCTCAAGGCCGAGGCCGCCAGGCTGGAGTCCCGTAACCAGAAGCTGACAGGAGAACTCGGAAAGACCAAGACCGCCCTCGATATCGCGGGAAAAGCATTCGCGCTGCTTCAGGACATCTCAAGCAGCGCGGACTCCGACGAGAGCTGAACCGGGTCATCGACGAGCATTTCCCCGCCCTGGAAGCCTCGGTCGGCACGGTACGGGCGTGCGCGATTTTGGGGAGATCGCGGGCCACTGCGCACCAATGCCACTTAGTTAAGGCTCGCGATATTTGGTTTTCCACATATCCACAACGACGCTTCCGGTGTTCTGTGGATAACTTGTGGGTTCCACCATATGGCTTCCGTTTCGCGCACCTCGTGGCTATCTTCTCGCCATGGGCGAGGTGCAGGGTGGCCGGGTATCGGTTTCGGGCGAACGGCTGACCGATCGAATCGGTGTTGGGGTTTTGACGCGCGTTATCGATCGTGATCTGGTCGATGATGTTCTTGCTGAGACGGGCCGGGTCGAGCAGCGGTCGCGGTTGTTGCCGGCGCGTGTTGTCGTCTACTACGTCCTGGGTCTGTGTTTGTTCTTCGGGGAGGCGTACGAGGAGGTCATGCGCCTTCTCGTGGATGGGCTGCGTTTCCTTGGGGCGTGGCGGAAGGAATGGAAGGTTCCGACCACGGGCGCGATCACGCAGGCACGTCAGCGACTGGGCGCCGAGCCGCTGCGGGTGCTGTTCGAGCGAGTGGCGGTTCCCTGCGCACGGCGGGGCACCCAGGGCGCGTGGCTGGGTTCACGGAGGCTGATGGCCATTGACGGCTTTGTGCTGGACGTTCCCGACACCAGCGACAACGATGCTGCGTTCGGCAGATCGGGGGGTGAGAAAAATCCAGCCCCGTTCCCGCAGGTGCGTTTGGTCGGACTGGGTGAATGCGGGACGCATGCGATCGTGTCCGCCAGGTTGGGTCCATGGCGAGTCAACGAGCGCATATTCGCTGAGGAACTTGTTGCTGACTTCGAGCCGGGTATGCTGGTCATCGCTGATCGGGGCTTTTATGGCTATCGGTTGTGGCAGAAGGCGGCTGGCTCGGGAGCGGACCTACTGTGGCGTATGCCGGCGGGTCCGCATCTGCCTGTCGTCAAAGCTTTTACGGACGGGTCCTATGAATCGTTCCTCCTCGATCCGAGAGTTCGAGGTCGCCGCGCGACCCAGAGACACCGCGGGTCGGCGAAGATCGAGGAACCGTCCGGAATTCCGGTGCGGGTGATCGAGTATGAGGTGACGAACCGTGAGGGTAAAGGCGAAATATTTTGCCTGATCACCACGATCATGGATCCGGAAGAGGCGAGCGCCGCTGAATTGGCTGCCGCCTACGAGCAGCGCTGGGAATTCGAATCAAGCCTCGATGAGATCAAAACTCACCAGCGCGGCAGGGGCGGCGTGCTGCGCTCGAAATCACCTGAGATGATCGAACAGGAGATATGGGCCTTGCTGCTCACTCACTACGCGATACGACATCTCATGTGGGAAGCAGCCGATCACGCCGGAATTAATCCCGATCGATTGTCGTTCATGCGCTCCCTACGTGTCATCCGCCGCCAGGTCACCGACCAGGCGGGCTTTTCCCCCTCAACGTCTGAACCAGGCCCTGGAGGAGACGCGAACTGAAATTCTCGAAAGACTCAACCTCGCTCGGCGACACCGCAGCTGTCCGCGTGCTGTGAAACGCATACACGTCCATGCCTACAGAGCTAAACGCCGCACTGACACCACAATCCGCCATGCGGACCCACCAGAGATAAACATCCTCGCCGTATCCTAACTAAGTGGCATTGACAAGTGGGGTAGCCGCACCTACGACATCGCCTCCTCGGTCGGCGACGTAGCACTAGCCGCACGAGAACTGGCCATGCGCGCCGCCATGCGCCTCGCCGAAAAAGCAGCTGCCAGAGCCGCCGCACGCGAGACCGCCAAAGCCGCAGAAAAACAAGCCGCCAAAGCAGCGGCAGAAGAAGGCGCCGCAGAAGCAACCCCCAAAGACGCGGCACGCCCCGCCGAAAGCGACACGGTCCCATGTAACAGCTTCGTCCCCGCCACGCAAGTACTACTCGCGGGCGGCAAACACAAAGCGATCAAAGACATCAAGGTCGGCGACAAAGTACTAGCCACCGACCCCAAGACCGGGAAGACCCGCACCGAACCGGTCATCGCCGCATTCGGCGGCACCAACTACAAGAAGCTCATCAAAATCACCATCGACACCGGCGGAAAACACGGCCACCACACCGGCACCATCACCGCAACCGAACACCACAACTTCTGGAACCCGACACGCCACACCTGGACACGCGCCGACCACCTCACCACCGGCATCAAACTCCGGACACCAAACGGACACACACTAAGTGTCATCACCGCAAGACGCGCACCCGGACACCCAATCGTCCGCGACCTCACCATCGCCCGGTACCATACCTTCTACGTAGAAGCAGGTGCCCAGCCGATCCTCGTCCACAACTGCGGTGGATCGGTGGACTTTGCCCACGGCACATCGTTGAAGCATGCGGAAAGCATCAGGGCCAACGGCCTGAGTTCTGGTACGGCGCGAGCAAATGCTAACGGTGGTAGCCTTAACAAGCCTGGATCATTCTTTACTCACAGGGTGACAAGTTCGGTAGATGATGGAGTCCAGTCGGCCTACGAATACGGCCTTCGAGTCGACCCTGAATCTCCATCTAGCGTCCTAGTTGGACGTTTGCCGAAGTCAACCTATGATGATCTTGTTGAGCGAGGACTCGTTACGACGCGCAACACTGGAGAAGGTATGCCGGACGAGACGATCTTTCATCCGGACTCCTTTGATATCCTGAATCGAGATATGAATTGGCTAGCAATTCTGACGCCGTAGCTGGAGGCGAGTACCAGGCCGGCGACATCAAGAAGACCGTCTGGGGGCAAATTAGGGAAACCCGGGACGGGGCTTGGCTAACGAGCTGGGCGCTCGGTATGGATGCATCCCGGGCACGGGACTGGAACCCTGTCATTCTGGTCGAGCCGGAAGTGGGATTCGAGGCCGAACTGCAAATCGTCGACACCGAAAGCGCGACACTTCAAATTAAGACGACCGCTCCGGCAATGTCTGCAGAATACTATCCGCTAACATTCTCGTCATTTAGAATCGTAAACGACGAGATAGGTGAGATATGGACAATAGAAGGACTGCCTCGGAACTGGTATGCGCCCTTCCGTACTCGTGGCTAATCAAATGTTCCGACTCTGCATGTCGCCTACGCTTGACTACTGACGCTCCGGGCAGCGGTCGAGATCTGCCATTTTGCTATTAGTAGCCCTGTGCATGCCGAAAACTTCATCCGTGCAGGTCACGCGGCATGCTGGTACTCGTTGATGATTCCGCCGAGGCGTTGGTGTCTTCCTACGTCCAGGCGGGCGATCTGGTCGGGGCCGGTGATCGGTGGGGGTAGCGGATTCAAGGGGCGGGCGTTAGAAATGCTGTCCCTGCCGAAAACTCCATCCGTGCAGGTCACGCAGCGTTGTCCTTGCCGAAAACCCGTCCGGCCTGGTGAGTGGGCGGGGGTGCTGATCGTGGCCGGAGGAGCGGTGGGGCTGGGTGGGCTTGCCGAGCAGGCGGCATGATGTCGGCTCGTGCTGTTGCGATTGGGCTACCTGACCGTCTCGAACATGTTCACGATGCTGCGGTTGCTGCCGGTGGGTGACCGGGACAAAGACGTGGAGATCCTCGCCCTACGCCTCGGCGTTGGAAGCATCGCCGCGCCGATCCACTGCCACATGACGGAGAAAGGCGGTTACTTCGCGCGCGCGCAACTCACGCAAAACCTCTCGGCCGTGACCGCCGCGTGTCTCGTGATGCGCAAATCTGTGTTCGAAGAAATCGGCGGCTTCGATGAAGTGCACCTGCCGATTGCCTTTAACGACGTCGATCTCTGTCTGCGTTTGCGCGAGCGCAATCTGCGTGCCGTCTGGTCGCAATACGCGGATTGAATCATCACGAATCGGCCAGCCGCGGCTACGAAGATAGCGATGCGAAGCAGGCGCGCTTCGCGCGAGAAGCCGCCGTCATGCACGAGCGCTGGGGTGCGCTCTTGCAGGCCGGTCCATTTTCCAATCCCAACCTCTCGCTGCAGCGCGACGCGCAGTTCAGGCTCGCGTTTCCGCCGCGCGTCGAGAAGCCTTGGAAAAGCCGCTGATGGCTTCCTCGCTTCGCATCCCCGCATCGGCCGGGAGCTACGTCGTGCATTTCGATGCGCCACTCGAGCGCGTTCTCTTTGCTGACAAAATCGCGCTGACCGGCTGGGTGTTTCATCGCGATGGGAAGCCGATCAACGGCATTCGCGCGATCATCCGCCGTCCGCTTTCCGGCAAAGAAGATGTGCGCCGCCGGCGAAGAGAAATCGCGTCGACGCGGAAGTTGCTTATCCCGACACCGCTGAAGCCGCGACCAGCGGATTCCTGTTTGAGCTGCCGCTGCGACTCGGCGAACCACATCACGTTCCAGATCTTCGATCACGCGCGGCAATGGCAGACCTTCGCGACCGCGCGCGTCCTGTCGGTTCCGCTTTCGCTGCTCGAAAAATTCGGACTCTTCGAAACGCGCGAGTTTGTCCTGCGCGCGATGCAACGTCGCTTCGAGTCGCACGCGCGACCGGCGCTCAGCGTTGCCGCGCCGCCGCCACTTGCTGTCAAACGCGTTGATCTCTTCACCACCTCGCGCTCGAACTTGTTCATGATCGAAATCGCGGAATCGTCGCGGCGGGATTTCGCGAAATGGGCTATCCCGCGGAAGCGCATTTCGACCGCGTGCCGGTGGAAAACCCGCCGGATGACACTTTGCAGATCGTCGTCGCGCCGCATGAATATCACCTGCTTTTCCTGACCGAAAGGTTTCCACGCGGGCAAGCGATCGCGTTCACGCGCGGCGTTCATCTTCTTTGCACCGAACAGCCGGGAACGGGCTGGTTCGAAGCGGCGTGCAGTCGGCGCAGTACGCGGCGGGTGTCGCCGATTTAAATCCTGTTGGTGTCGACGCGTTGCGCGCGCGTGGAGTTGAAGCACGCCACCTCGGCCTCGGGTTTCATCCGTCTCGCGAGCCCGCGAATTCCTGAATACGCGCACCGTCGATACGACATAACATTTCTCGGAGCGATGACCGACCGTCGCGAAGAGTTCGTAGCGCGGCATTCGGATTTTTTGCGGAGCACAACTGCCACATTCGTTTCGCGCCGCTCGGATTCGCGAAAACCGCGAGCAGCCGAAGTTACCTCGACGCGGCGCAACGAAACGAGCTGCTGAGCGATTCGCGCATCCTGTCATCTGCATCACGGCGAGCAGCGTTACTTCGAATGGCATCGCATTCTCGTCGCCCTCGCGAACGGCTGCTGCGTCATCAGCGAGACATGTGTCGGCTACGGACCGCTCGTCCCGGCCGGCATTTCGTCATGGTTGAGCCGGAGCATCTCATCGCGACGTGTGAGTATTACCTCGCGAATCCGGCCGAAGCCGCGGCGATCGCAGATGCCGGACGGAAGTTCATAGAGACGGAACTTCGGCAGTCGCAACAATGTTCGGCTTTCCTGAATTCAACCGCTGAAACCGGCGACCCCGCGCCAGTCGCACATCCGCCTCGATCGAACGCCAGCTCACGCGCGAGACTCGACGCGTCTTCTGGCAGAACTTTGCAACGCGATCTCACAAAGTGAAGCGGCGCCGGAAGTCGTTACGATTCGCGATGAAAGCGAGCGCGCCGAGATCGTTCGGAAACGTGCTGGTTATGGGCGCGACTCGCGCAACAGGACGAAGCGCGCGCCGCCGGAAACGCGGTGTTCGCATTGCACGAGAACGACGCGAGTCGTCGCGCGGCGGCAACGGACCTGACGATTCTGGTCACGCTCTACAATTACGCGCAGCACATCGAAGAGTGCCTCGCGAGCGCAACGGCCGCCGCGGAACGTCTCGTCGGCCAGGCCGAAATACTGGTCGTGAACGATGCCTCGACCGATGACTCGTTAGACCGCGCGCTTCGTTGGTTGCGAAAATCGAAGCTGCCGATGCGCGTAGCCGACAAGAAGTTCAACACCGGCCTGGCCGATGCGCGCAACACCGGCGTGACGCTCGCGCGCTCGCCTTCCGTCTTCATGATGGATGCCGACAATCTTGTTTGCGCCGACGCGCTGCGGCAGTTGCTCGAACTCATCCGGCGACGCGATTGCGCGGCGGCCTACAGCATGATCGTGCGCTTTGCCGGCAATCCGGAAAATCGCATCGCGCTCTTGTCTTATTACGGACTGGGACCCGGAAGTGCTGGTGCAGCATCCCTACATCGACGCGATGGCAATGTTCCGGCGGGACGCGCTGCTTGAGCTTGGCGGTTACGATACGACGCTGAGCCAAATCGGCTGGTTCGGCTGGGAGGACTACGATATGTGGCTGCGGTTCCGCAGCATGATTTACCAGTCGCGTTTTTGCCGAATCCGCTCTGTCTTTATCGCGATCACGAAACCTCGATGCTGAAAAGCACCAATCTTTTCCAAGCTGAATTGGTCGCCCATTTTGCGGCGCGATTCGGTATTTGGTCGCGCGTTTCGAGCCGCGCGCTGCGGTGTTCGGCGTTGCGCGGGCGAAGGTTTTTCCGAAGCAGGAAACAGCGGCCGTGAAGTCATGAAGCGTCATTCGATCCTCCGCCACATCCCCGGCGCGCGGCAGTGGATTCAGAAAATGGAACGGCTCAAGCGCGAGCGGCGCGCGTTAGCCGACAAAGTCGAATCGCTCGAAGCGCAGCTCACGCCGAAGCGTGAAAACTACAAGGGTGTCTGGACCGATTCTCGCGCGAGGAGCGTTCCGCCAAGATGCACGTCGGCGGTTTTGAGGATGAAGAGACGTTCGAAAAAACGGGCGAAGAAACGAAAGCGGCGTTGCTCACGGGTGTTGGAATCAAGGCCGACGATGTCGTGGTCGAGATTGGTTGCGGCGTCGGACGTGTCGGTAAACAGCTCGCGCCACTTGTCGGCAAGGTCGGCTGCGATGTCTCGCCGCACATGCTCGCGCTGACCGCGAAACGCCTCGCCGGTTTCACTAATTTCGAACTGCACGAGATCAGCGGCTTCGACCTCAGCCCGTTGCCTAACGAATCAGCCGATGTCGTTTACTGCACCATCGTCCTGATGATCATCCCACGAGTGGGATCGATAGAATGACATCCTGGAAGCGCATCGCGTGCTCCGGCCGGGCGGGCGCATCTTTGTCGACAACGTTGACCTCTGCTCGGACGCCGGCGGGCGCGTTTTTGAATTACACCGCCCGATTCCGCCGCAACACCGGCCACCGCACATCACGAAACATTCGACCGAGCAGGAGCTGACCGCCTATCTGACGCGTGCTGGTTTCCGCGAAATCAAAACGCGCGCGGCTAACGAGTTCATCCAGGCCTGGGCAACGAAGCCGGCCTGAAAAGAAAACGCGGCACGCCTTCCGACGTGCCGCGCTCATTTCCTCTACTGAACGAAGCTTAGCTGTTTTTGCGATACCAGCCTTTCGTG